>NZ_JAVCWH010000009.1 GCF_030846195.1 Paracoccus yibinensis | reverse complement strand
CGAAGCAGAGGAGGCCTTCTACGCAAGCTTGAACGCTGACGAAAAAGCAGCCTAATCATTGAACCACAAACTCTCCGGTAAACCCGGGGCGGTTCAACAAAGGCGATGCGTTTCCACATCGCGGCTTCCTCGCACGCGCCGTAGATCAGTTCTTCCTCGAACACATCCTTGATGTTGCTCATGGCTGGATCACTCGTTCGAGAAGGTCATGTAGGCGCGTTCCTCGGCAATGGTCGCGGCCGAGAGAACACCCGCCTGGCCGTTGTAGACGGCCTCGATGGATTGCAGTTCGAGCGACTTGGCGAGCTGCACCGAGAGTTCGGCCAACATCCGCGTGTTGAGGTCGATGGACTCCTTAATGTCGCCGCTACCTTGCGTCATGGAGACAATCGTGTTGACCCGTTCCAGCGAGGACGAGGTTTCCGCATAGGTCTGTTCGGCCGTCGCGGCGAGAACCGCGCCGCCAGAGGCTTGCGCCGCCACCCGCTGCGCGCCAGGAACGCCCGAGGACGCCATGTCTGTCACCTTTTCCTGCGTCAGCCCGCCCGTGGTCAGCGCGGTTTCCACCCCCTTGGTCAGCTTGTCGCCCTTGGCCGGTGTGAAGCCACCCCAGTTGCCGGTCATGCCGCCCTGGATCGTGCCAAGCACATCGGTCATGTTGCCGCTCAAGAGGCCGTCGAGATCGCCACCCATTGCCAGATCAACAATGTCGCGCGTGCCGTTGAACTGCCCGTAAATGTCCTGCAACTGCGAAAGCTGCGCCTGCAACTGTTCGACCTGCTTCATGGCATTGGACAGAAGGTCGGACTGCACCCCGGCATCGCGCAGCATGGCTTCAAGCTGCTTGATGGTCTGCAAGGTGTTCTGCCCGTCGAGGGTCGGGACGCCCTGCGCCAAGGCGGCAGGGGCCGTAAACAGGGCCGCCAGCACCGCGCCGGTTTTTCCGATACGAGCCATGTTCTGGAAAAGCATCTTGAACCTCAATCGTTCGAGAATGTCATGTAATTGCGTTCTTCGGCATGGGCCGCGGCTTGCTGCAAAGCCTCGGCGCTGACCGTCTTGGTGTTGGCCGCAAGCACGCGGACCCGCAGCGCCATGATCCGGGCCATTTCCGCGCGCGCGTAGCTGTTCAGCGCCCAGGCTTGCGTGGGGTTCTGGTTCTGCTCCATCTGGTTCAGGATCGCCTTGAGGCGATGCGCGATGGCGGCGATTTCCTGCGCCATGTTGCCGCCATAGGCAGAAGCCCCGGCGCCCATCATGGCGAGGTTGGCCCCTGCCGCATCGACCGGGGCAATGGTGCCAAGAGCGTCAACGCCGCCGATGGCTGCCAGATACTCGTTATACTTGGTTGGGATCACCTGGACGTAGTGCTGCGTTTCCTTGAAGGGAGGCACGCCGCCGTATTTCTGGACGTTGCCCGGACCCGCGTTGTAGGCGGCAAGCGCGATCACGATGTTGCCGTCAAACATCGACAGCATCCGGGCCAGATAGGTCGCCCCGCCATAGACCTGCGAATAAGGGTTGGTCCGGTAGTCGGGGTCCACCCCGAGGTCCTTGGCCGTGCCGGGCATGAGCTGCGTCAGGCCGTAGGCCCCTTTCGGAGATCCGGCATGGGGGTTGAAGCGGCTTTCCTGCCAGATCATCGCCTGGATCAAGGCCCGCCATTGGGCCTGCGACAGCCCGGCCTTGGACACCCCGGCATGGCCGTAGGTGGCCTTGGCCCCGGCAATGATGACGTCTTCCACCGTCATTGCCGCATCCCCGAAAGTCTGTTCTGCGGCAGGGTTCGTGTCGTCGGGATTGTAGAGACTGTCAGCGGATGCCGCCGGATCGCCTGCACCATCCTCAAGGGTCTGGATCATGTCGCCGGTCGGGCCAACAGGCAGGTCGCCAGCCTCGATCAGCTTGTCCAGTTCCGCGATAATGTCCGCGTCGATCTGCAACAGGACGTTTGACCGCGCCAGCCTGCCTTGCTGGCGGCCGAGGTCGCGTTCCTGTTCGGCCAGGATGGCAAGGTTCTGCCGCAGCAGGTTCGCGTCGATGATGGGAACGCCCTGCGCCGAGGCGAGAACCGTGCTGGCGCACAGGCCCGCAACGGCAAGCGCCTTTGCCTGTGTCACCCTCCCGATCATTCTTCGGCCCACAGTTCCTGAATGGGCGTGAAGGTGCAGACCGGCTTGCCGTTCATGAAGCAGGACGAGCGGGTCGGTTGAGTGCTGGCGCAGGCCGAGACGGTGAAGGCCAGAACACAGATCATGAGAACGGACTTCATGCGATTTCTTCCTTTTTCTGGTGGCGGGCGCGGTAGGCGTCAAAGGCCGCACGGCCTGTCTTGCTGCCGCCGAGGATTTTCAGGTGATCGCCCAAGGAGGAGAGGTTCACGTCCACGACCACCGAGGCCGAGGCATTGCGGATCAGCGCCAGGCGCGATCCCGGAGGTGCGCCAAGGACCATGCCCATTTCTCGGTCATTCAGGTGCAGCGCCGCATAGTTCTCAGTCGAGGCCGCGCGGTTCGGGATCAGCACCTGCGTCTGGACGCCCTGCAGGATGGCCGCGCCCGCGCGGCTCTTGTCGAGCTGCGAGGGAAACTGCGTGACCATGACCACCACGGCATTGAGCTTTCGCGCCGTGACCAGCCACTTTTCCAGCTTGTCAGCAAAGTATTCGGTGGCGAGAGCGTTCCAGGCTTCGTCAATGACGATGATCGTGGGCTGGCGGTCTTGCAACTTCCGTTCGAGACGCTGGAAGATGTAGCCCAGGATCGCGGTGCGTTCCTTCTCGTTGTCGGAGTCGAGAACCGCCGTCATGTCAAAGCCCATGACAGTCTGGTCGAGGGCGAAGTTGTCGGCCGCGTTGCCGCCGAACACCCATCCGTAGCGGCCTCCCGGTGCCCATTCCCGCACCCGCTGTTCCAGATCGCCGTTGTCGTCGAGGTGACTGAACAGCGACGGGAAGCCGTCGAAGTTGCGCAGATGGTCCGGGGCCTTTGCCGCTTCCACGACCGCATCATGAAGCTGCTGCGTCTGGACCGGCGAGAGCGGGCACTCAGAGCGGTTGAGAAGGGCGGTCAGCCATTCGCTGAGCCACGCCTGACCGGCCATGTCGGTTTCCGCATACAGCGGATTGAGCCCCGTTGGCCAGTGCGGCGAGATTGTAGTGTAACTGCCGTCCAGGGCCTCGATCTGGACTTCAAGCCCGCGCAGGTAGTCGAAGGCGAAGACCCTCGCACCCACCCGCTGCGCTTGCGTCATCAGGAAAGAGATCAGGACCGACTTGCCGCCGCTGGATGGCCCGAAGATCACGGTATGACCCGCAGGCGGTTCCTTGTCCGCCTCGCTTGCCGGATGGAAGGAGAACAGATAGCCGCTCTTTTCCGGGGTAGGGAACACGCTCAAGGGCGTGCCCCAGGGCAGAAGATCGCCCGTGAGGCCGGTCGGCGTGCGGTGCAGCGCCGCCATGCCTGCAAAGACATGGTTGCTGATAAGGCCGGTGCGCGCCCGATAGGTCGCGTTGCCCGGCCATTGCGCGAAGTAATGGCCCTGACCGGCAAAGGCTTCGGTGATGATCCTGGTCCCGGTTTCCTGTGCGATCTGGCGCACATCGGCCGCAGCCCGCGCGAGGGTCTTTTCATCTTCGGCGTAGATGGCAACCGTCATGTGATGGGAGCCAAGCGTTTCCAGGCCCGAGGCCACCTTGTTGCGGCCTTCGCGCAGCATCTGCTGGTCGGTTTCCGCCGCATCGCCCGAGCCGCGCCGCTGTTCGAGGTTGCGGCGGATCAATTCGCTGGCCCGGTCATCGCTGATCGGCACAAAGGAATTGGTGATCACCATGTCGATCGGCAGGTTCAGTTCATCGAACATGCCCGGGAAGGTGCCGGTCGGGTAGTTCTTGATCGTGAACACATGGCCCACGCGGTTGGGGACCACGCCGCCCGTCACATGCACCCGCGTTCCCCGGAAGGTGGCGCGGTAGTTGCAGACGCTGCGGGCGAGGATGCCCAGGTCATTGCTGGGGAAGGCCGGAAGCTCGATGCCGGTGCCGATGCCTTCGAGAAAGCCCACCAACTCGCCCGAGGCCCCGGTCAGGACGCGCGCCTTGAGGTGCGCGAGGGTCGCGAGAACCACGCCTACCGTTTCATCAAGGTCAGTCAGCCGTTCGGCCTTGTTGGCGATGAAGGCTTGCAGCGCGTCAGACTTGCGCTTGCGCGAGAAGATTTCCTTGAGCTTGTCGCCCGCCGAGAGACTGCCAAAGAGGCCTGCGGGCCGGTTGATGATGCTGATGGTCAGGGTCTTGTCGCGCAGCGTGCGGCCCGCAACGACCCGCGTCCAGGCCGCATCGACTTCCTGGGCGAACCCGCCAGCCTCGACAGGGGCGAGGGTCGCCTTGAAGGGGCGGCTGATCTTGTGGACATAGACCGCATAGCGTTCGCCCTGCTGCGCGAGAAGTTCGGCCACGGTTTCCTTCAACAAGGAAATGTCGCGGTCGCTTGCCGTCATCGAATTGAGGCCATCGACGCGGATGCACTGGATCAGTTCGCCCCCGCGCGTCAGGATCGTTCTGTCGTCAGCCTGCAAGGACACGAAAGGCAGGAACGCGTCGAATTGCAACTCGTCCTTCATGGCGCGGGGGAACACCGCCTTGCCATGCCGGGAATTGAACAGCCGCTTGAAGCCTTCCGTCATCGGCTTTTTCTCGTTACGGCTCATAGGAGTCTCCGCCCCACACTTTGCGATTTTTGGAGGGACCGAAGTTCTTCAGCGTCCTGGTGATGACGTCAAAGAAGTTCGGGTCCCATTTCGCCAGCCGGTAAAGGGCTGGATAAAAGACGATGATGGATGCCAAGGCCCAAAAGCTTTCCGCCCACATGAACCCGAGCAGCACCGTCACAAGAAGAATGACGGCGGAAGTCAGAGGCAGGCCGAACAGCTTGGCCGGACGAAGAAGGCCCCGATAGACCGTATCTTTTTCCACCGTCATTCCCCGCTCACTTGCCCCAGAGGGAGTTCACGATGGTCGCGGCGGAACCGACGAACACGATGGCGACAAGCACATAGATCGCCGTGCGCATTTCAATGTAGCCCATGAACCAGCCGATAAAGACGCAGACGAGCGCCAGCGTGGCGATGGTCTTGCCCAGGGTGCCCGTCAGTGCCGTGACGATGCTGTTCAGGAAGGTCTGGATCGGGTTGAGGTTGATCGCCTGAGCCGCCGCCGGTTCGCTCCACGCGAGCGTGAAGGCGAGAGCAATCAGCATCACCAGCGAGACCTTCGCCCAGGTGTCCAGCACGCGCGGAGCGGCATGAACACCCTGAGCGCAGGCAATAGAAGATCGTGCCGGCCAAATGGCCTGCATTGCAGAGGTCATGATGGAAGACTCCTATTCTGCGGTTGCTAAAGTCAGCTTTTGAAACACGGACATGACCTTGCGGACGTGACCTTGTGTTTCCCGATACGGGGGGATGCCCCCGTATTTCTCGACCGCGCCGGGACCAGCATTGTAGCCCGCAAGCGCAAGTTCCTTGGACCCAAACCGGCCGAGCAGCATCAGCATGTAGCGTGCCGAGCCATCGAGGTTCTGGTGCATGTCATTGGGATTGACGCCAAGCTTGGCCGCTGTGGCGGGCATGAGCTGGCCCAGGCCAATCGCGCCCACCGAACTGACGGCAGTTTGGCGATAGCCGCTTTCAATCTCGATGTTCGCCCGGAAGAAGGACAGCCATTCGGTGACGCTCATGCCCGCCGCACGAAGCGAGGGATGACCGGCATAGCGCATCCCGACGTCATCAATCGCGGCCAGAACCTCCGGCCTTGGGATGACGCGCGGCGTCCGCACAGGAGCCAGGTGCATCACCTGTTCGGCCGGAAGGTCTACTTCAGGCACTTCGGACAGGAGCGGAACGCCCCCCGGCCCGAAGTGGCGGGCAAAGGAGGACGTTGATCTTTGCCTCTCAAAGCTGCCGGATGCGTGGTTCAGAACCAGAACCATTCCGTTTCCGGCCGATTGCGCCGCTGCTTCAGTCGAAGGCCACGCTGCCAATGAAGCGCATATCGCCAGACTTGCTTGTTTCAACACCGGACCCAACTCCAAATGGAATTATCCCGGCTGGAAACCCTACGTCCTTGATAAAACTGCAAACACCGTTGACAGTCTTCACCACGCGCGGGGGCGTTACCCCACGGCGAGGTCGGAACAGATTGAGGACGGCCCATTTCCCCGTGTGAGGGTTGAGGGCGTAGAATTGCCAGCCTCCTTGGAAATTGCCGCGCGTGGGGACCGCATCTTCGGTGCACAGGATCAGGAGCTTTCCGCTTCCGATCAGATACTCTCTAAAGCCCGCTTCGCTCGCGCCACTTTCCAAACGATACATTCTGGCCGCTCTAAACTGTCTGAGTCCTGCAAGACTCATGACACAGGCGGCTTACGGTTGCACGCTACTCTGCATTGGTGGTCAATACTCTGTTTCGACCTTTGGATGCGCCTCTCGATACTGTTGCATGTATTGATCGACCTCGCTGTTGAGCTGCTGCTTGGTTGCGTCGAGGCATTGGCTGTAAGCCTGGGCCTCGTTCATGAAACGAGCCAGTTCTTCGCCCATCGTGAGATCCAGGGCGTGCAGGCTTGCCTCATCAAGAAGCGGCTGAGACGGGTAGATGCAGTGTCCCGGCACCTGCTGAACAGGCGCGGGCTGCGCATGGGTGGAAAGCGGCAGCAAACCGGCCACGACAAGGAAAGCCAGCTTTATTTTGCAAAGCGCTGTCTGGGGGCGCGTGCTAGGTCGAGCTTGGAGAGACCTCTTCCCTGATGACAGGCTGAAGGGCACGCATTCCTTGTTCCAGCGGGATACTGGGAACTTTGACATTAAGGTCATACAGGAAGGCAATGAGGCCGTTGACCGTCTTGAACATCCGCATCTGCATGTCCTTGCGGGCTGTAACAAGCGTTCGTTCATAGGTGCCGTCAGGCGAGATGATCCTGATGCCCCATGCCCCAAAGTAGTTCTGGTGTTTCTTCTCGGCTGAACCCGCGCAGAAAACCTGTAACTGCCATCCTGAAGCCACGAGCTTCCTGCAACCTTCTTCGCTGACCACATTCGGTGCTTCTTCATAGTTGATCGGGGTCGTCACCGCTGGCCAGCCTTTCACAAGTGGACAACCTCGCAGCGATGCTACAAGGTTAATACAAAATTGCATATCTGTTATCAAGAGGTATTCTTGATGTGCGCTGCTTTCTTATCTGCGGCGCAAATCTATACAGATAAGCCGAAAATGCCAAGGAACACGGTTCCTTGGCATGGCTTCTGTTTTCGCTTCAAGATTGCTAGTTTGTTCTCTAGCCTGTCAGTTGCTAGCTGCGGCGGAGTGTGGTGCGCGAACTGAACAGGCAAAGGCCAGGAACTTCCCATCCTCGTTCTGAACCACATCGCCGAGCTTCTGCGGGGACCAGCCTAGCCGTTCTGCCATACGCAAGAACGCAGGTGGCCCAAGGAACAGACAGCCCTTCGCTCCGACTTGGAACAGGTAGTCATTGGCTGCCTCAAGGATCTTCTCAGCAATTCCCTTGATAGGAAGGGTCACAAGTCTGGTCAGCTCCCAATCATCCGGCGAAAGCGGGGGCGCATCGTTGCAAAGATCGACCGGCATACCGGGCAGTAGCCCCCTATAGGCATCTCGGATCATGTACTCATACATGCTGTTTCCGCAGGCCTGGCGCTTATCTGTAGGCTTGATCCTTGCTCCTCCCAGCACTTCGCCGTTCCTGTGGGCGACAACATAGGTCGTGTCGAAGGTGTCATATTGATCGAACTCGATGCCGTCAGTCTGACCAAGTGGCCAAGACATGCGATCAATGAAAACCGCCTTGCGCAGCCGCATGTAGGCATGGACCAGGTGAAACCGTGAAATCTGACCGGGCAGTGTCACAATCTCGACGGTAATGGGCCGTTCTTCTGACACAAAAACGCTCCTTACTGCTTCGCAACGCCTGCCGGCCACCGGGCAAGGCCAATGAACTGCGGCGGGAGGCCACGGACGGGGTTCGGAACCCATAGCCCATGCTCCCTGACTTCCACCGTCAGGACACCTTCTTCATCGGCATAGGTTTCGAAATACTGAAGAATGGTCTCAACCATGTCCTTGCTGAACTCTGCGTCAGCTATCTTTTTGTTCTTCCAAGCCGAGACCATAGCTAGCTTCCGTGTTGTGAATGCCTTACTAAAACCACTCGAACTTGGTATGTCTCGCACGAAAGTGCAAAAGTGGCTTTTGGATATATCTGAAAAGCTACATAGGTCGCGTGAGACCATGAGGACCACATGCTGCAAGACTTGATCCCACACTTCGACCAGGAAATCGACGCCTTACACAGCTTGGCACCGTCAGGTTGGATTATGGGCTTCAACCTGACCTATCAAGGCCCAGAGCACCTACACAACGCTTATCCTGACAAGTGGCGGGACATCTACCAGGAGCGGAACTACTTTTTCTCGGACCCGGTCGCCCGCTGGACGATCGAGCAGGAAGGGTGGATTCGCTGGTCAGACGTGAAGAAGTCTGCCTTCGACATGCCGTTCATGCACGCCGCCCAGCAGTTTGGCCTGAACTTCGGAGTTGCGATCTCACGGAAGACTGACCTCAAACGCTCGTTTCTCACTCTCTCGCACCCGACAAGGGAGTTTGCTGACGAGGAGATCATCAAGGTTGTCACCAAGTTTAATCACTGGACGGACCTTGTTCTGAACCGGGCCTCCCTGACGGCAGGGGAACTTGATGTTCTGGCGGGACTGAGGGATGGACTGGGGCAGCGGGCCATCGCAGAAAAGCTTGGCATCGCTGAAGCGACTGTGACGCAGCGCGCTCAAAAGGCGTGCTCCAAGCTTAGCGCAAAGACTCGAACCCAGGCTGTCGCCATTGCCGTGGCCCGTCACTTCATCTGACACAAAACGGCGAGCTTTTGCCTATTATGACTAAAGTAGCCTACGAGTATATCTTAAAAGCTACTTTCTAGAGTTTCCGCTTTTCGCTGGTTAACCAAGAGTTAACGGTGGCTGGACTTACTACAAGCAGGTCCTTGCCCATGTCTATGCCACGCCTCTATGCCGAACCTATGCAGAAGATCGACCTGCACGATGCGAGCGGATGGCTCTACCGCTGGGACAACGGCGACACGCAGATGATGTGGATCGTTCCCCCTTCGCCGCAACGCCTGGCAGACCTCAAGAGAAGCCAGCCTTGGCTAACCGACTAAGCTAGGTCACATATGACATTGCAATATTGTTGCATATATGTACTTGTATGTTGACCCATGCAACAGATCTGGCAGCCGACGATGAGCACTCGAAATTTCTTCGCCAGTGTAGCGGTTCTAGGCCTGACTGCCGTTGCTTCAGCCAAGCAGGCTAGCGCCTACCCTATAGACTGCGCCATCCTGCTTTGTCTGGCAGGCGGTTTCCCTGCCTCGGCAGAGTGCAGCGCAGCGAAGGCCGAGCTTATACGCCGCATCACACCCTGGCCGGTTGAACCGCCCCTCCAACTGTGGCGCTGCCCGATGGGCGGTCACAACGTGGGCCTCCCAAGTGGAGGTGGATCTGACAGCATGCCGCCCGAGGTCGCCCAGTATCGTGACACCATCGAACTGTGGCAGCTTTCCAAGCATGTGACGAGCGGTAGCGGAGGACGAGACGTCTATGTCGGCATGACCCGCTACGGATATGCACCATCTGGTGACTTTGTCCGCCTTCCCGCCCGATACAGCGAGATGCCTGCATGGCTTGATGACGAAATACGGCAGAAAACCGGCAGCACGTTCCTTGGCGAGTACGGCCGGGGCTTCCGAAGCATTGTCCTGCGCATGCAGGATTACACGGGTTCCTACTCAACCGAGTGGGTGCTCTACTGATGCCTTTGATGTCACGATCGTTACACAAAGAATTGCCGCTAAGCCCCTGCTGGCGTAGGCTGTTCGGCAAAATGCCCCAAAGGGGAGGGACGAGCAGAATCAGATAGACCACCAGCCCAAAAGGAAACCCCCCGCGCGGGGGTCCGCACGAGGGGGCTTGGGTTGATAACACAGGTTTGGCGACCTGATTAGCACGAGTTTTCACCTGCTATAGTTAGCTTCCCGCTCCCGGAAATCAAGAGCAAAAAGCGCATCTGTGCGAACGGATGAGCTTTGCCTGCGGACACCGCGCTTCTTGTGACAAAGGAGCAGCAGTTGACGACTGTAGCAGCCGCAGCAAGCGGCGATTTTTTCCGATGCCTTGGTGTCTTGGCCCAGGCTTGCACCGGCGCGCGCACTCAAAGCCGGACGCGCTTGCACCGCAACTCTCACCGGCTTGGCACCTGCGAAGCCACGTTCTGGCGCAGCACGTCCCGGCAGGAGGTACAGAAGATTATCAAAGCCGCGCAGCGATACGAGTTGCACGGCCGCAAGCCCGGCAGGCGCAATGGACCTCTTGGCAGCGTCGCCCTGGAAGTTCTGGCGCTGTTCGGCAATCTGGTCAGCTTCAAGACCGGCCGCCTGGACCCGTCCCTGGACTGGATCATGGACAAGTTGAAACGGTCGAGGGACGCCGTCGTTCGCGCCTTGAAGGCGCTGCGCGACCACGGCTTTCTGGACTGGCTGCGCCGGTTCGAGCCAACCCCGAATGAAGGCCGCGGCCCCCAGGTCCGGCAGGTCAGCAACGCTTATCGTCTTTTCGCTCCCAAGCGTGCCCTGGCGCTTCTCGGTCGCTGGTCAGGCCGTCCTTCCCTGCCGGATGATGATGCCGCTGCACGGGCTGACAGGAAGGCCATCGAGGCCGAGCATGTGTCCTCGCTCGATTTGGGGGCATTTGCCAGTTTCCAGCTTGGTGACTCGCCACTCGGACGGGCACTGGCACAGATGGGCCAAGCCATGGACTTACGCGAGTCTGCCAAGCGGACTGAATCCCAGTCTACCTCTTATTCTTATGTCGCCATCTAGAACGAGAGCGTGACACAAACGCGCTCAAACTGATCCGTCAGCTTTGACGGCAACCGTGCATGGCTATGAACATAGCCTGTGGAAGCCACACGGCACATCAAGACTGTCGCACAAGCTGATCCGTTC
Organism: Paracoccus yibinensis; assembly: GCF_030846195.1. Lineage (GTDB taxonomy): Bacteria > Pseudomonadota > Alphaproteobacteria > Rhodobacterales > Rhodobacteraceae > Paracoccus > Paracoccus yibinensis. The sequence goes on along the minus strand of NZ_JAVCWH010000009.1, from coordinate 73,913 downwards.
CAATGCTAAGAGTGCTGTTATAAGCACCTAAACAACTGATATTAAATGAATAAGTTCCATAATCTTGGTTATCAGTCACAGAGGTATAGCCGCAAAGTTAAAATGTCTCACCTCTGCAATTCAGGAATGTCACACTCCCCTGGATGAGCATCGTGTCGATCCTTGGGAGCCAGGCATGGGATGGGTGATGATGAGCGAGCGGGAACTGAACCGGGTCGAGGTTCTGAGCCAGGTGCTGCAAGGTGGGATGTCAGCCGTGAGTGCGGCCGATGTTCTGGACCTGAGCCGCAGACAGGTTCACCGGCTGCTGAAGCGGTTCGGGGCTGACGGCGCGGCGGCGATCCGGCACCAGGCACGTGGACGGGCATCGAACAACCGGATCGACCCGACGATCCGGGAGGCTGCCATGTCGCTCGTTCGGGACCGCTATGCCGACTTTGGCCCGACCTTGGCGGCCGAGAAGCTGGCGGAGTGTCACGGGCTGACAGTGTCGCGCGAGACCTTGCGCAAGTGGATGCAGGATGCGGGTTTGTGGCTGTCGCGCAAGCAGCGCCGAACATTCCACCAGCCGCGCCTGCGCCGCGAGTGCCTTGGCGAGCTGATCCAGATCGACGGCTCGGATCATCGCTGGTTCGAGGATCGCGGGCCGGCCTGCACCTTGTTGGTGTTCATCGATGACGCCACCAGCACCCTGATGCACCTGGAGTTCGTCCGTTCCGAGAGCACCTTCAGCTATTTTGGAGCCCTGGAGCGGTATCTGACGCTGCATGGCCGGCCCGTTGCCTTTTACTCCGACAAGCACACCGTGTTCCGGGTGCCAAAGCAAGGTGCCAGGACAGGCTATGGGATGACCCAGTTCGGCCGGGCCTTGAACGAACTGAACATCGAGATCCTGTGCGCCAACTCCTCGCAAGCAAAAGGTCGCGTCGAGCGCGCCAACCGCACCCTGCAGGACCGTCTGGTCAAGGAACTGCGGCTGGCCGGCATCTCCGACATGGAGACTGCCAATGCCTTTCTTCCCGGCTTCATGGCGCGCTACAACGCGCAGTTTGCCAAGGTGCCACGCCGTGCGGACAACCTGCATCGGCCACTGAATGTCGAACCGGATCGGCTGCGTGACATTCTGTGCTATCGCGACGAACGCTATGTCAGCAGCCAGCTGGCCTTTTCCTACGACCGGCTGCGGATCATCCTGGCCGAGAACGAGATCACCCGCGATCTGCCGGGCAAATACGTGGACAGCTATGAGTTCGCGGACGGCCGGCTGGAGTTCCGCTGGACGGGTGTCTCGCTGCCCTACTCCGTGTTCGACAAGGATCAGCGGGTGACCCATGCGGCCATCACCGAGAACAAGCATCTGAGCGCGGTCCTGGAATACATCAAGGCCGAGCAGGACAAGGCTCCCCCGAAGGTGCACCGGGTCGGCAAGCAACGGACCCGCTACACGCCCACGGGGCGCCGCAACAACGGCTGGAACTCCTCGGCAGCCCGCAAGGCGAAGGCGCGTGCCGCTCCACCCCTGGAATGACGCTTCCTCAGCCCATCTGCGGTGATACCCTACGCTTTGATCGGGCACGCAGGGCAAGAACATGGCAGACAGCGCAGAGCCGGAGATCATCTTCTCGGATCTGACACAGGACGTGCTGATCGACGGTCACCGGTTCTCTGTCGAGATCTACCGGACTTCGATCCATCCTGGCTGGGTGCTGTCGGTCATGAACAGGTTCGGCACCCTGACGATTTCGGATAACCCGCCCTATCTTGCCGATGGTCTTGCCTGGCGGGATTTCGAGAAGCGGGTCGAAACGAAGGGCGTGCGCGCCTTCTACTCGCCAAACGAACGTCGAAAGCTGCGGCTCTGAACGCATGGCCGGTCAGGGCTGCGATGGCGGATGTCTCCGCCCTGCCCGGCCATGCTTGCCCACCCTCGGTGAGACACTCCTACTTTGCGCAGCCGAGGACATTTCAACTTGGTTGCAACAGGAGGCTACCTACGGGGCATGACCCGCGCTTTCCAGCAAGGCCAGCTCAACTTGATGGGAAGCTTGATCGGCCTGAGCGAGCGGCGACGCACGGAGCAAGTGCTGTGATTACCCCTCTTGCGTTGCTACTGATCATGATCCTTGCCGCCCACGCTAAAGCGCGGACGTTAGTCTGCGTTCCCCCTGAGGACCATGAACCTACACCACAGCGTTGGTGGCCTTGGGGCATGGTTGATGAAGACAGCCTCTTACTGCCGCAGACGCGAAGAGCCCTGCCTGCTTTTGGTCCCAATTGCCTTGCGCGGCAACTGTAGTCCTAGATCACGAACACCGGCGCGAACCCGCCCCCTGGCGTCCTGAAGTTCGTGGTCTGACCCTGATAAAGGCGCGCGGCCACCAGAAGCACTTGGCCATCATAGGTATACAGTCGCACGTCCATCTTGCGCGTCTGTTGAATCTCGTCGATCTTGATCATGCGCTCGCTGGGGCGGACCAGCGTCTGGGCAACGTATTCGCCCCCTGCGATCTCCGCCCAGACTCCTTTCGTCAGCTTGTCGCCCCGATATACCGCCTTGCCGCCATGTCCGCCGGTTGGCTTGAAGAACAGGTCCTTGCGAGATTTCCAAAGTGCATCAGCATTGTCGGGATCCACCAGGACGGTGCGTGGAACGGCTGCAAGCCCGGCCCGAATTCCCGGGTCGACTCCCCATGCATCAATTGTCGAGGAGTTCGAAAGAAGCGAAAGGTTGCGCTTGTCGGCAAGGAGCGCGTGGTTGTGCGGGTTCGGCGTTACGACAACCGCGCCATCACGGTAGGCTTCCTGCAATGCCTTGTGCTCAGGCTGATCCAGGGCGAAATCGGTGACCCGGTTGTAAACGAGATCGATTGTCTTACCATCGACGCTGAGCCGACCATCCTCATAGCGAAGATGGCCGGCGTCGGCGATGACCGCGTCGATGCCTCGTCCCACTAAAACTTGCCGCGCGAGGAGGAACTCAGGGTAGAGATACTGTTCCGGTGGACTGTCATCGACGATGGCGATGCGTTGTGGCGCGCCCGTTCCCCGCTGCCGAATCCATTCGTTCTGGAACATGCCAAAGGCCGCATCCTCGAAGCTTTGTGACGTGGCGGGGAAATCCATTTCGGCGCAGCATGCGCGCTGCGCCCTTGCAAGGAAGGCATTGAGAAAAGCTCCGCCGGCGTTGGTATTGATCTCGATCAACCGGGGACCGTCTTCGCCAAGATGAAAGTCGTAGCCCATCAGCACCCCAAGCGGGCCGTGATCTACCCGAGCGATTTCCGGCGCCCAGGAGAGGACTGCGGCTTTATATGCCGCGAGTTGTGCGGTGGTCTCGACAGCCACTGCGATCTCGCGCATCTCGTCCACGGTGGCGGCTGAAAGAAACACCGGCACGTGCGAGAACAGGTGCGCCTTGGGGCGGATAAACGTCTCGAAAAACGCCGGGTCTCCAGCCTCTTGGTCCAGGGCTTCGCGCAGCGTTGGAGTGTCCAATGTAATGCAGAAGCAGTTCCTGTTGAGTCGGTCCGTGATGTCATGAACTCGATCGGGGGATCTGGAGCCAGGACCGTTCATCAATGGACTGCCCGAAGCAGCGCCAAGATCGGGCGTGCTTCACACGCCAGGTAAACAATTGACGATCCCACCAACATTGGTCCCAAAGGCTTCTTCAATCATGCCGATCCCAGTATCCCACTTCTATTTGGTAGCTTCAACGGAGAACACCAAGGTTTCCGCGCAGTATGGGTGTCTGGCCCCTTTCGAGTGGTGAGTTAAGCCATTGACCCGGTCGCCGGCCATCCCCCCTGACGTTACTGGCGCTGAGCCTCTATTCAGGTGGTGAGCTGTTCGGTCTCACGCTCCTGCGCCGCGAAGATCTCTTCGACGAGGGCGCGTTTCTCTTCGTCGTCCCCATGCTCGAGTTCGGCCTTGGCCATGCTGACTGCACCCTGGTGATGGAGGATCATGCCACAAGCTAAGGCAAGGTCAGGATCCTCGTTCATCATGAACCCGTGCGGCGCCCTCATGCCTCCATCATCATTGCCCGATGGTCGCCCATGTTGCCTATGCTGCTCATGTCGGCAGCTTCGGCGGACATTCAGGAGCCGTGCCACTTGCCCGCGGCACCTCCCTGCGTCTGGGCATGGACGGTGCGAGCGGATGCCAGCGGCGCGATCACAGCTAGAACGGCGGTGATCTTCGTTTGCATTTTTCCCTTGTGGGCTTCAGCGGAAGCGGCCTGGACGGTCGTGGAGCGAGCCTTATGGAGTGGAAACTGCAACGCTCATGCCAGTTCGGTCTGCGGATCATATGATCAGAACGTGCCCCAAACCGACACGGCCGCCTCAGCGTGCTTGCGATACGTTCTCCTGGTAGGTGCGTTCGTGCTCCGGCCACGTATTTTGGATATAGGCGAGCATGGCGCGGATCTCGGCATCGCCGAAGACATCGGCAAACCCTGGCAGGTCGCTCTTGTAGCCGTTCCCCACGATCGCGGCGGTGCCTTCCTCCACGATCCGCAACAGGGTGTTGTCGGGATGGTGCCACGTGTGGCCGCTTGCATCGTGCGGTGGTGCAGGGAGACGCCCGGACCGAAGGGGTGTCTTCCAGACCGGTTGCCCCTCGAACTGTACACCGTGGCAGGCCGCACACTGTTCAGCGTAGAGTTGCCGGCCCTCTTCGATGACATCTAGAGACGCCGCGACGGTGTACGCAGGTCTGAAACTGTGTCACCCAGCGAAAACCTCCAAGATTGCAGCCCCAGTGAGCGATGCGATCAGGACGCGATTACGAAAGTTTGGTCCCAAGAATTGTATCTCCGCAGACAACGAAACGTCGGTCGGCTTCACGCTGGATTCGGGGTCTACCTGAAGCGAGTTGCCGGTGGCACTGGACATTTTCGAAAGCAGCATCTATACTTACGGTATGTTTGCCCGGCTCGTCACCATGCTTGCCATGTTCGCGATCGTCGTCATGACGACGGTGACTTCCGCGCAAGCTGCTGGTTTGGACGCCGAGCCCCATCATGCTGTTAGTGTCAGTGAGTTGATGCAGACGGCGGACACCCAGCTTTCCTGTGAGCAAGAACAACCCTGCGCACCAGACCATGCTGGAGCATGTGAAATCCTTTGCGCGGGTCTGTCGGTCTTCGTGCCGTCGCCCAGCGGGAACGCCATACGCGGCTACGGGTTTGCCAGCCAGGACCTGCCTTCCACGACGATCCCTGCCAGCCTGGCGCCTGGTACGAACGAACGCCCTCCAGAACTCCGTCTCGTCTGATTGCATCGCGGCCAAGGCCGGCCGCGTTCCATTGCCTTTGACGAGCGGGACAGGAATGTCCCGAGGAGACACCAATGAACCCCCTTTCACGACGCGGCTTTCTTGCCGCAAGTGCGGCGGCATTCGCCACCGCTCATCTTCCTCGCGCCGTCATGGCGCAGGTGGCAGCGCCTCTTGCCTTGTCTGCCGCAACCCGCACGCTCGACATCGACGGACGCGCGGCCACTGTCCTCGGCCTTTCCGGGCCGCGCGGCCAGGGTCTGGTTCTCGACCCCGGACAGAGGTTCCGGGTCGACCTGACCAACGATCTCGACGTGGGTACCATCATCCATTGGCACGGCCAGATCCCGCCCAACGCACAGGACGGCGTGCCGGATATGCCGTTGCCCCTTCTTGCGCCGGGCGAGACCCGTTCCTACGATTTCGAGGCGCTGCCAGGCACATTCTGGATGCACAGCCATGTGCCGATCCAGGAGATGCAGCTTCTTGCCGCGCCGCTGATCGTTCGGTCGCCGGACGACCTGATCGGCGACCGGCAGGAGGTCGTGCTGTTCCTGCACGATTTTTCGTTCAAGCACCCCGAGGAGGTTCTGGCCGAGATCAGTGACGGCCATGGCGGCGGGCACGGCGCAGCACCTAGCATGCCCATGGCAGACAGGAGCGCGATGCCGGGCATGGACCACGGAGCCTCGGGAGGCATGCCGATGGGGAACATGGCGATGGGCGGCATGGCCATGGACCTCAACGACTATGATTGGGACGCCTATCTCGCCAATGACCGCACCCTGTCCGACCCCGAGGTGGTGCAGGTCGAGCGCGGCGGCCGTATCCGACTGCGGGTCATCAATGCCGCCGCAGCCACCGTATTCTGGATCGAGACCGGAACACCAAAGAGCCGGCTCGTCGCGGTAGACGGACATGCCGTTCAGCCCATCTCGGGCAGCCGGTTCGGGCTGGCCATGGGCCAACGCCTGGATCTGGAAATCGATCTGCCGAACAAGGGCGGCGCCTGGCCGATTCTCGCCTTGCGCGAAGGCGCACGAGAGCGCACCGGCCTTGTCCTCGCCACGCAAGGGGCAGAAGTGCGGCGCATGCCCGGATTGGCAGACACCGACGCACCTGCCTTCGACGCCGACCTTGCCCAGGAATCACGCCTGGTCGCCCTCGACGCCTTGCCGGAACGGCCCGTCGATCGCAGCCAGGTGGTCATGCTCGGGGGCTCAATGCAGCCCTACGTGTGGACGATCGACGGCGCCGTCTGGGGCCAGCACCGGCCGGTCGCCGGGCGAAGCGGCGAACGGGTCGTTCTGTCGTTCCACAACATGTCGATGATGGGCCACCCGATGCATCTGCACGGGCATGTGTTCCAGATCGTTGGGCTGAATGGACGTGCGGTCTCAGGTCCGCGGCGGGATACGGTTTACGTGCCTCCGATGTCGATGGTCGATATCGCGCTCGACGCCGGCGAGGCTGCGCGCTGGATGCTTCATTGCCACCACATGCCGCATCTTGCGACGGGAATGATGACCGAATTCGTGGTCGGCGCATAGGTCAGGCGACGGCAGAGGACGCCGGATCCTCGGCGTCCTGACATGGGCAAGAAGGAGGCACAAGCATGCTGATGTCGCAAGGCGCCTATGCATCAACGCGAAGCCGCTCGAACGCGATGCAAGGATATGGCAGCCACTCCGGCTGCCGAAATACGGACCCAAAAGGGGAAAGCCGCGATGGATAATCATGGCAAACATGAGCCGCAGCCGAGCGGCAGCTTCTGGAGAAGCCGAACCGGCTTCACCCTCGTCGCATTCCTCGCAGTGGCGGCGTTTTTGCTCGCGTACGAGCATCGGATCCACCTGTTCGCCGGCAATGCGAGCCTCGTTCTGCTGCTCGTCGGTTGTTTTGTGATGCATCTGTTCATGCATCGCGGCGGTCACGGTCATGGCGGCGGGTCAGGCCGCGGAGACGAGAAATGACCGAAACAGGTTCTGCCTACGGCCTGTGGGTACTCGTCATCGTCAACTCGGCGATCTTCGTCCTGTTCGCGTTCAGCTTCTTCAAGCCGCAGACCGCGCGCGACTGGCGCTCGTTCGGCGCGTTCAGCGCGTTCATTGTCGCGCTCTTCACGGAGATGTACGGCTTTCCGCTGACGCTCTATCTGCTCTCCGGTTGGCTTCAGACCCGCTATCCCGGCGTCGACTGGCTGTCGCATGACGCCGGACACCTGCTCGAGATGCTGTTCGGCTGGAAGGCCAACCCGCACTTCGGACCCTTCCACCTTATGAGTTTCGTGTTGATCGGGGCGGGCTTCATGCTGATCGGGGCAGCGTGGCGCGTCCTCTACACGGCGCAGCGGTCCGGCACGCTCGCCACCGGCGGCCCCTATGGGCACATCCGGCATCCGCAATACGCGGGCTTCGTCCTCGTCCTGCTCGGCTTCCTGCTGCAATGGCCGACGCTGCTGACCCTCGCCATGTTCCCGGTCCTGGTCGCGATGTACGTGCGCCTGGCCCGCAGTGAGGAACAGCAGGCAGAGGTGGAGTTCGGCGCCGCCTGGCGGCGTTACGCCGCGACGGTGCCGGCGTTTGTGCCGCGTCGGCGCCGGATGGAGCGGACATGAGGGGCCACGCCGATCTCCTGCCGCCGGCCCCTCACGCGAGCGAGCGTGTCGATTTTGCATTCGGCGCCGGCCTTCCCGGCTTCGGGCTCGGAGAGATCGCGACTGCTATCGTTCCGTCCAACGGCATCCTCTTACAGCAAACCACCGTCCGGCCGCGGAACATTCGGGCCTTTCGCCCCACGCCGTCCCCAGAGCCTGTCCGCGAAGCCGGGCGCGGCGAACCAACAGAGCAAAGGAGTAAAGATCATGACCCAGCAAGCGAGAACGCGCGTCGCTGTCAACGGCTACGGAGTGATTGGCAAACGGGTCGCTGACGCAATTGCCCTCCAAGACGATATGGAGCTGGCCGGCATCGCCGATATCGCATCCGACTGGCGCATTCGAGTGGCAGGGGCCAAGGGCTACGCCATCTTCGCCGCCACGGAAGAACGGCTTGATCCGATGCGAAAGGCGGGGCTCGACCTCGCGGGCGCTCTTGGCGATCTGCTGGAAACCGCAGACGTGGTCGTCGACTGCACGCCGAAAAACGTGGCCGCAAGGAATGTTGCAGTCTACCGGCAGAAGAACGCCAAGTTCATCCTCCAGGGCGGCGAGAAGCACGAGGTCACCGGCCATTCCTTCGTCGCTGACGCGAACTATGAGAGCGCGATCGGCCGCGACTGTACCCGCGTCGTCTCGTGCAACACGACATCGACGGTCCGAACGCTGACGGCGCTCAAGCGCGCCGGGCTGCTCCGGAAGGCCCGCGGGACTTTGCTGCGGCGGGCCACCGACCCGTGGGAGAGCCATCTCGGCGGCATCATGAACACGCTGGTGCCCGAACCCGAAATCCCGAGCCATCAAGGACCTGACGCGCAAAGCGTCGACCCCGAGCTGGACGTCCTGACGATGGCGGTGAAGGTGCCGCAAACGCTGGCGCATCTGCACTACTGGACCGTGCAGCTGACCCGCGCCGCGAGCAAGGACGAGGTGCTCAACTCGTTCCGCGCCTCCTCGCGGATCGCGCTCGTCGAGATCGGCGACGGCCTTTCGGCGATCAACGCCGTCAAGGAGATGATGGCCGACCTCGGGCGCCCCCACGACAACCTCTACGAGGTGGCGCTCTGGGCTGACATGCTGAGGGTCGAAGGCGACGAGCTCTTCTACGCCTACATGGTCGACAACCAGGCGATCGTAATCCCCGAAACGATCGACGCCATCCGCGCCCTGACCGGGCAGGAGCGCCACGCCGAGCGCTCGGTCGCTGCCACGGACCGCTCGCTCGGCATCGGCGCGATAGCCGATGCACTGGGGCGAGGCTGATCGATGTCGGCCCTCGCCCCGTTCCTGTCGCGGACGCGCATCGCGTACTTCACGATGAGATGGCCTCAACCGGATAGCACCTGTTTCAGGGCCTGGGATCGCTCGCGGCAACACGGCCCGGCCAGTCGCCGCACCGCCAGCATCACACTGATACGCAAGAGCAACGTCATCTCGCGGCTCTGCCGCACAAGTAAGGACAGGAGCAACTGATGAGCTCTCCACACTCCCACCACCATGGCCATCAGAACCATCAGGCGCATGCGAGCGCGCCTCGCGATGGTGAAGGCCAACGCGGCGACTCGCAGATTATTGCCGCCACCGGCTCCAGCCATTCCGAGCATGCCGGGCACGGCGGTCACGACCACGGCGCGATGGTGGCGAACTACCGGCGCCGCTTCTGGCTGGTTCTGGCGCTGACGCCGCCGATCCTGTTGCTTTCGCCGATGATCCAGCATTGGCTTGGCATCGCAGAGACTCTGGCGTTCCCTGGCGACCGCTACGTCATCTTCGTGCTCTCAACCATTGCGTATCTTTATGGCGGATGGCCGTTTCTGACGGGCTTTACCTCCGAGCTGCGCAAACGCCAGCCCGGCATGATGACCCTGATCTCGATTGCGATCTCGGCTGCCTATTTCTTTTCGGTCACCGTCACGTTCGGCTTTCCGGGCCAAGAACTTTACTGGGAACTGGTGACTCTCATCGCGATTATGCTGCTCGGTCACTGGATCGAGATGCGTTCGGTCATGGGAGCATCCCGCGCGCTCGAGGAACTGGTGCGGCTCCTTCCGGATTCAGCCACGCGGATCAAGGCTGACGGATCGTCGGAGGAGGTGCCAATCTCAACCCTTCAGCCCGGTGACAAGGTCATCGTACGGCCCGGTGCAAAGGTTCCAGTGGACGGCCAGATCATCGAGGGTTCGTCCGGTTTCAACGAGGCCATGCTCACGGGCGAATCGCGGCCCGTGACCAAGGGGGTCGGTGCCGCCGCCATCGGCGGTGCGATAAACGGGGCCAGCGCCGTTACCATCAATGTAACGGCGACAGGCGGCGCCACCTATCTGTCGCAGGTCATCGAACTGGTAAAAAAGGCGCAGGCGACGCGATCGCGGACACAGGATGTCGCCAACCGTGCGGCCGCCTGGCTGACCTACATAGCACTCATTGTGGGATTCGGCACGCTGTTCGTCTGGTGGCTTTTCCTCGACGCGCCCCTCGAATTTGCCATCGAACGCATGGTGACGGTCATGGTCGTTGCCTGCCCTCACGCCCTCGGCCTTGCTGTCCCGTTGGTGGTCGCGGTCAGCACGTCGCTGTCGGCCGGCAACGGGCTGCTGATCCGCGACCGCGCAGCCTTTGAGCGGGCGCGCAATCTCAGCGCGGTCGTGTTCGACAAGACCGGCACATTAACTGAGGGTCGTTTCGGTGTCAGCGACATCGTATTGCTCGCCGATGGCGATGAAAACGAGGAACTCAGCTTTGCCGCAGCCGCCGAGAGCCAGTCCGAGCACCCCATCGCTCACGGCATCGTGGCCGAGGCGAAGGAACGAAGCCTGGTCATTCCCAAGGCAACTGACGTTAGCAACATCACCGGCGAAGGCATCGTGGCCAAGGTGGACGGCCAAGATGTGCGTATCGTCAGCCCTGGGCACCTGGCACGGCAGGGCAACGCCATTGCCCATAACAGCCTCAAGCATCTGGAAGGACAGGGCAAGACTGTTGTCGTGCTCGTCCGCGACGGTACGCCGCGGGCACTCTTTGCGCTGGCTGATATCGTTCGCCCGGAATCGAAGGATGCCATTGCCGAACTCAAATCCCTCGGGATCAGCTCGATCATGCTCACCGGCGACGCCGAGGGCGTCGCAAAAACGGTCTCCGAGGAACTCGGAATCACCGAATACTTCGCCGAAGTGCTGCCGGATCAGAAATCCCAAAAGATCGAGGAGCTCCAAGCGCGAGGGCTCTCCGTTGCCATGGTCGGCGACGGGGTGAATGATGCGCCTGCGCTCGTGGTGGCCGATCTCGGGATCGCCATCGGCGCGGGCACCGATGTTGCCGTCGAATCTGCCGATGTGGTTCTGGTGCGCAGCGACCCACGCGACGTGGGCGCTATCCTCGGTCTGTCCCGGGCCACCTATCGCAAAATGATTCAGAACCTCGCTTGGGCGACCGGCTACAATGCGATCGCCATCCCGATGGCGGCCGGCATTACCTTCGGGACCGGCTTCATGATGACCCCTGCTGTTGCGGCCGTATTCATGTCGGCCAGCACCATCATCGTCGCCATCAACGCTCAGTTCCTGCGCTCTTACAGGAGGCACACATGACGACAAGAAGCGCATACCTGGAAGCTCCCGCCATGCGAGTGATCCTTCCGTTGCCGGGTAACGAAACCTTCGCGCGCCGTCTCGCTGACGAAGGAGGATGGGAACTGGGCGCGCTGGAAACGCGGCGTTTTCCTGACGGCGAGACTTACGTCCGCATCCTTTCTGAGGTGAAGGACAAGGTAGTCGACCTGGTTTGCACACTGGCGCGTCCCGACGACGGATTTCTGCGGTTGATCTTCGCGGCCGATGCAGCGCGAGATCTGGGCGCCCGTCAGGTCAACCTGATCGCCCCCTACCTTTCCTACATGCGGCAGGATCGTCGCTTTCAGCCGGGAGAGGCGGTGACATCCAGGAGCTTCGCGCGGCTTGTCTCGGCGAGCTTCGACCGGTTGGTGACTGTAGATCCGCATCTCCATCGCTATGCGGCGTTGTCGCCTCTCTACACGATCCCCACAGATACACTGCATGCTGCGCCGCTGCTGGCGGACTGGATCGCCGCCGAAGTCGACAAACCCCTGATCATCGGCCCTGACAAGGAAAGCGAACAATGGGTCTCGGCGATCGCGGCACGCATCGGTGCGCCGCACGCTGTGCTGCGCAAGGTGCGCCACGGCGACCGCAATGTTGAGGTTGAGCTATCGGACCTTTCCGAATGGCGCGGCCTGCAGCCGGTGCTTGCCGACGATATAGCGTCGTCAGGCCGTACACTGATTGAGGCCGCCCGCATGCTTCCGCTGCAAGGCTTTGTCCGGCCCATGGTTGCTGTGGTGCATGGAATATTCGCGGACGATTCCTTTCAACGCCTCACAACCCTTTGTGACCGCATCGTCTCGACAGACTCCGTACCCCACGAAAGCAATGCCGTCGGGCTCGCCTCCCTGGTCGCCAGGGCGATTGCGTCTGCGTCCGGCGATGAGGCCGATCTCATTCGGCATCGACGACCGCCGGAACCGCCAGACGATGTGGAATAGGCGGACTTCTTTCCCGGCAGCGATCCACGCCCGTGGACGGCCGGACGGTGAAGCGCCCCCCTCGCAGGAGCAGTACAATGGAACAGCACAACGTTACGGCCAAAGCGGGATCCCGGCTCAAGCGGGCGGAACTGGCATCGTCCTTCGGGGCCGGCCTGCTTGGGGGTGGTCTGGGAGTTCTGGCGGCGCCGTACGCGGCCGACCTTGCCGTGCCCGTGCTTTTCGCAGGAGTCCTGATGCATGGCTGGGGCATGTACGACAAGCATGCCATCCAGCGGGATCTCGGCCGACTGGAGGCACCATGGATGAAGGTGCTTTACTGGCTGTGCTGGGCCATGCTGGTGGGATTGAGCATCCTGCTCGCCGACAGGGTGTTTTTCTAGGCAGCGGGGTTCCCAATCCCCGTCCCCGCCGGGTTTCCGCCGTACGGGAACCCGGCACATTCGATCTCCAGGGAAGGTCCTTTCAATGAACCGTGAGCTATCAACTGATTATGTTGCCTGGGCAGAGGGTTACGGTGTGATCAGGCACGCGCCGGAGACTAGGGAACGTGCTCAGCAACTCGGGTACCTGCTCGTTGAATGCGGGCAGATACCCGACGTCGATGCGTTCTACAGGCTGCTCGCGGCTGCCGACCGCCTGTCCTCCGCCGCAATGTGGACTGTTGCCCACATGACCTATGCCCAACGTGTCGACCTTTCCGGCGCACCGCTGCCTGCCGACGCGTTCAAGAAGACGCCCGAGGGCCACACCGGCGGATCCCTGAACATGGTGCCGGCCTTCGTGGGCTATCTCGCCGCCAACGCGATCAGCGCGAAAACCCGTTCATGGATGATGGGACAAGGCCATTCTGTCGCCGCGATCGAGGCGGTCAACGCGTTGACGGGGGATGTTTCTCCTGCGCAGAGGGGCCGCTATGATCGGAGCGAGAGGGGTCTCTCGCAGCTTGCCGCCGATTTCTACTCCTATGCCATCGACGCCCACGGCGCTGCGGCAGTCCCGCTCGGCAGTCATGCCGGTCCGAACACCGCCGGTGCCATCTCGGAGGGTGGCTATCTCGGCTTCGCCGAAGTTCAGTACGTCCATGCGCCGCTGCCCGGCGAAAGCCTCGTCGCCTTCCTGAGCGACGGGGCCTTCGAAGAGCAGCGCGGCTCGGACTGGACGCCCCGGTGGTGGCGCGCTGAAGATTCTGGCCTCCCAATTCCAGTCATGATCCTCAACGGCCGGCGCATAGAGGAACGTGCCCAGATTGCGCAGCAGGGCGGTGCGGACTGGCTCACCGACCACCTGAAGCTCAACGGCTTCGATCCCTTCATCATCGATGGCCGTGATCCTACGGCCTTCGCCTGTGCGATCATTGAGGCTGAAAGGCGACTTGAACGTTTCGCGTCCGATCCTGCCCGCACCTACCCGGCGCCTATTCCCTATGTCATTGCCGAGACGGTCAAGGGCTTCGGCTTTCCAGGCGCCGACACCAACGCGGCGCACAACCTACCTCTCGGCGGCAATCCCGCACAGGACCAGCTGGCGAGAGACGCCTTCAACGAGGCGGCGCGAGCGCTGTTCGTTCCCGCCGAGGAAATCGAAAGCGCTGCCGCGGAAATCACCGTCTATCGCAAGCAGGGACGAGAGCCGGAAAGCCGGCATGCGCTCGCATTGCGCAGCCCGGCTGCACCGAACCTGCCCGAGCCGGACTGGATGGTCTCAGGCGATCCGCCCGATTGCGCCATGCATGCGCTCGACCGCTGGTTTGTCCGCGTCGTGAACGCCAACCCTGGACTCCGCCCGCGTGTGGGCAATCCCGACGAGCTGCGCTCCAACCACATGGGAGCAACACTCGACCGGTTGCGCCACCGGGTGAATACCACTGAGCCCGGCGTTGCCGATGCCATCGACGGTGCGGTCATCACTGCACTCAATGAGGAAGCGGTTGCGGGCGCGGCGCTGGCCAACAAGGGTGGGATCAATCTGATCGTCAGCTACGAAGCCTTCGCCATGAAGATGCTTGGTGGTATGCGGCAGGAGATCGTCTTTTCCCGGCGGCAGCGCGAAGCCGGCCAGAAGCCGGGCTGGATTTCGGTGCCGCTGGTCGTCACCTCCCATACCTGGGAGAACGCGAAGAACGAACAGTCACACCAGGACCCGACCATTGGCGAGGCGCTGCTGGGCGAGATGTCCGACACCTCGCGGGTGCTTTTCCCGGTGGATGCGAACAGCGCCATGGCTGCGCTCCGATCCATCTACGCGGGCCGCGGTCAGGTGGGGTGCCTGATCGTCTCCAAGCGCGACATGCCGCACCGCTTCGATGCTGAGGCCGCCACCCGTTTCGTCACTGATGGTGCTGCCCATGTGCAGGACGAGACGGAAGGAGCCGAGCTGCAAATCGTGGCGATCGGCGCCTATCAGCTCGAGGAGGCCCTGAAGGCGGCCCATCGGCTCAGGGGCCATGGTCGCCACGTGCTCGTGACGGCGATCTCTGAACCAGGCCGCTTCCGCACGCCCCGTGATCCCATTGAGGCCGCTTTCACAGCGAGCGACGAGAACCTGGCTGCCCTGTTTCCACCGGGCATTCCGCGCCTGATCGTTTCCCATACGCGGCCAGAACCCATGCTCGGCTTGCTCCGGCGACTGGATTCCGGCCCGCGGACGACGGCTGCGCGCGGCTACATCAGCCGGGGCGGCACACTGGACGTGCCAGGGATGCTATTCGCCAATCGCTGCACCTGGGCGCATCTGATCGACGCCGCTGTTCCACTCACCGGCTGGAGCAGGGATGACCTCCTTGCTCCGGATGAACAGGACGCCGTGGAAGGCCGCGGGGATCCCGCTAACATCACCGCATTCAACATCTGAGGTCATCATGCTGACGCTAACCTCTCTCGGCGGCGCAAGTACCGTCACTGGCTCCAAACACCTCCTCACCAACGGCGACAAGCGCATCCTGATTGATTGCGGCCTCTTCCAGGGGCTCAAGAACCTGCGCGAGTTGAACTGGACGCCGCTGTCAGTGCCGCCGTCCAGCATCGATGCCGTGGTGCTCACCCATGCCCACCTCGACCATTCGGGCTATCTCCCGCGACTGGTGCGCGATGGATTCAAGGGTCGGATCTATGCCACCGCGGCGACGCGTGACGTGGCCGAGTTGATCCTCAAGGATAGCGGATTTCTCAACGAGAAGGATGCCGAATACGCCAATCGCAAGGGCTTCTCCAAGCACAAGCCGGCGCTACCGCTTTACGGTGTGGGAGATGTGGAACGGGCGATGGAACTTTTTACAGTTGTTCCATTCGACCAGCCATTTCAGCTTCCCGTTGGCGCGATCCTGACGTTCCGCCGTGCCGGCCACATTCTCGGTGCGGCCAGCGCCGATATCGAATGGGGCGGCCGACGCATCGCGTTCTCGGGCGATCTCGGGCGGTATGGCGATCCAGTACTGCCCGATCCGGCTCCCGTAGCCGACGCTGACTACATTGTCGTCGAATCAACCTACGGCAACCGCATTCACGATCCCGCCGACACAACCGAAGTGCTGGGCGAGGTTATCGAGCGAACTGCCGGCCGCGGGGGCACTGTAGTCATCCCCGCCTTCGCAGTGGGTCGTGCGCAATCTATCCTTTATCATCTCTGGAAGCTTCGCGCGGCAGGCAGGCTCCAGGCGGTGCCGATCTATCTCGATAGTCCGATGGCAATCAACGCCACGGACCTGCTTCACGCACACAGCGAGGATCATCGCTTGACTCATGATGAATGCACGGCGATCTGTGCAGTCGCCACTTATACCCGCGACGTCGAAGCCTCAAAGGCGATCACTGCCAACGTCTGGCCCAAAGTCGTGATCTCTGCCAGCGGCATGGCGACTGGTGGCCGCGTGCTTCATCACCTTAAATCCTTCGCGGGCGATCCGAAAAACACGATCCTGTTTTCCGGATTCCAGTCTGCCGGAACCCGGGGCCGCGCAATGGTTCAGGGCGCGCAGGAGATCAAGATCCACGGTCATTGGATACCGGTCAGGGCGGAGGTCAAAAATCTGTCGGTGCTCTCGGCCCATGCCGACAGCAACGAGTTGATGCGCTGGCTTCTGGAGTTTCGGCGCGAGCCGTCACGCGTCTTCATCGTTCACGGTGAGGACACGGCATCCGAGGCACTGAGGATCCGGATCGACCGCGAACTCGGCTGGAATGCCACTGTGTCCCGCCAGGATCAGGTGTTCGATCTATGACCACGCTCCACTCTTCTCCCGGACCAGAGCAGGCAACGCTTCGTGTTCGGCGTCTGCGATTGCACACCCAACACCAGCCGGTTGTCGTCATGCGGACCGACTGTCATGTTTGCCGCGCAGAAGGGCTTTCTGCGCGCTCGCAGGTCCTCGTTTCCGGCGGTGGCCGGGAACTGCAGGCAACGCTCTTCCAGGTGGAGGGCGATGGGCAACTGGCCCTCGATGAAGTCGGGCTTTCCGAAACGGCCTGGGAGATGCTGGGGATCGCCGAGGGCGCAGAGGCCCGAGTCACGCATGCACCCGCGCTCGAGTCGCTGGCAAGCGTTCGTCGACGCATCTATGGCAACCGGCTCGACGCGGCTGCCTTCACGGGGATCGTGCAGGACGTGGTCGCCGGCCGTTACACGGATGTTCAACTGGCTGCGTTCCTGACGGCGAGTGCGGCTTTGCCGCTCGACGAGAACGAGACCGCCTACCTAACCGGGGCAATGATTGGGGTCGGCGATCGCTTGCAATGGGATGCCCCTGTTGTCGTCGACAAACATTGTGTAGGCGGCCTGCCGGGGAACCGGACTACTCCCATCGTCGTGGCGATCGTCGCAGCCAATGGGCTTGTGATGCCAAAAACATCATCACGAGCCATCACCTCGCCCGCAGGCACCGCCGATACGATGGAGGCCCTCGCTCCCGTCGACCTCGACATCGCTGCCATGAAGCGCGTGGTCGACGCCGAAGGAGGGTGCATCGTCTGGGGCGGAGCGGTCCATCTTAGCCCGGCTGACGACATCTTCGTACGCGTTGAACGCGAACTCGACGTCGATATGGAGGGCCAGCTCATTGCCTCCGTCCTCTCCAAGAAAATCGCCGCGGGAGCCACCCATGTCGTCATAGATATCCCCGTTGGACCCACCGCCAAGGTGCGCAGCGAAGCTGCGGCATCTCACCTTTCCACGCGGATTATGGCAATCGCCTCCCGGTTCGGCGTGAGTGCGAAATGCCTGCAAACCGATGGGTCGCAGCCGGTCGGTAGAGGCATCGGTCCCGCGCTCGAAGCGTTCGACGTGCTGGCCGTTCTGCAGGATGCGCCTGGCGCGCCGGATGATCTACGCATGCGCGCCGCCATATTGGCAGGCGCAGCACTCGAGATCGGCGGGAAAGCCGAGACCGGGAAAGGTTTGGCGCTCGCGCTCGAAACACTGGCCGACGGACGTGCCTGGAAGAAGTTCGAGGCGATCTGCGAGGCTCAGGGCGGGATGCGCATTCCACCCAAGGCGGTCCATGTCCATCCGCTGGAAGCACCACATGCTGGACGGGTTGTTCAAATCAACAACCGCAAGCTTTCCCGACTTGCCAAGCTTGCAGGCGCACCGGAAGCCAAGGCAGCCGGCATCCACATGAAGGTTGGCTTGGGTGATCGGGTGGACAGTGGACAGCCGCTTCTCCACCTCCACGCGGAGACGCCCGGCGAACTGGCATACGCGATCGATTACGCTGCGCAGGCCGCCGACATAATTGAGATCGAGGCATAAGTTGGTCCCTGGTCAACATCGAGGCGTAGCGCGTCTCTCTCATGCCCCGCCACATCTAGCCTGAGCCTGAAAATCGCATGTCCGGGCGCGTCCGAGAACCCCTGCAAACTCGGAAATCCCTGAGAACGCTCTACGTGTGCCGCATGTTCGCTGCGGCTGATGGTGACGACCGGCAGCATATACTGCGGACACTGGAGCGCCGAAGGGAGGCCCTTATGGTCCTCACCATGCTTTCTCTCTTAGGCTACCCGCTCGACTTCAATCGTCAGGTGCGACAGATCGTGGATATGTGACAGGCGAGCGCGGTAAGCTGCGGGTTCCTGCGGGTCTGAGGAACGGAGCGCAATAATCGCACCGTGATGACCGGGACCAAGTTACCAGACATGCAGATCTGTCACCTGATCGGTCCCCGTCTCGATTGCAGCCCGGATCTCGTCTGGCAAATCCTCGTCGTCGGGCATGTAGTCGAGCAGCACCCGGCCGGTATCGCGGATCAGCCCCCAGGACCAGCGAGCGATCACCAAGGCGCCGACAATACCCATGGTCGGATCGAGCCAATTCCAGCCATAGAGGCTGCCCAGCGTTAACGCCGCAATGGCCAGCACGGAGGTCAGCGCGTCGGCCAGAACGTGGAGATAGGCGGCCCGCAGATTGTTGTCGGTCACATGCCCCTGCTGATGGCCGTGCTCATGGACATGATGATCATGCCCGTGCCCATGAGCATGGCCGTGACTGTGCCTGTGTCCATGATGGTGATGGCCATGATCATCGCGAAGCAACCAAGCACAAAGAAGGTTAACGAGCAGTCCGATCACGGCCACGGCAATGGCTTGGCCGAAGCTGATGGCAATCGGGCTGTAGAACCGCATCAGGCTTTCCCAGCCGATCAGCAGTGCGATCAGTGCCAGCACGACCGCACTCGCAAAGCCTGCCAGATCCCCCATCTTGCCCGTGCCAAAGGTGAAGCGGGGATTGCGGGCGTTGCGACGGGCATAGCGGTAAGCGAGTGCGGCAATCAGCATCGCCCCGGCATGGGTTGACATGTGCCAGCCGTCGGCGATCAGCGCCATCGAGCCGAAGATACTGCAGGCAGTGATCTCGACCACCATCATTGCGGCCGTGATGATGATGACCAGCCAGGTCCGGCGTTCGTTACGCTCGTGATTGTCACCGAGGTAAACATGCTCGTGCGGACTCGCTAGGCGCGAGGCTTGAATGTTCATTTGAGATAGGTCCTGATGATGTCGATCAGTTCGCCGGCGGCCTGCCCGCGTGCGACGTCCTCATCCCGATCCGGGTTCGAGACATGCACGCGAATATGATCCTCGATCAGCTCTGCGGTCAGGCCGCCGACCGCGCCACGGATGGAGGCGACCAGGTTCAGGACCTCGCCGCAGGGAGCGTCAGCTTCCAAGGAACGCTCAACGGCCTCAATTTGTCCTTTAAGGCGGCGGACGCGGGCCAGGAGCTTGGCCTTGTGCTTTGTTGTATGACTCATAGTATAGGGGGATACCCTATTTAAGCTACAACGCAAGTCCGAATGCTGCAGACTTGACCTGATCAGCCCGTCGTTAATGGAACCTCGAACGGAAAGCCTTTCATCTTTGGCAATCAGGCGCAGCTGCGTGTCATGGAACATCTTGCCAAGCTCGGTTACGATGCTGCTCGTCAACGCCTCGCATCTCTTTGGCCGTCAATGGAGGCGGGTGCGGAGGTTGACCTTTGATCACACGCGAGCAATTCTCCAGAGATGCCGATAAACGCCTCGCCTGCTTTTGCTGTTTGGGTGAAATGGCTGCTTGCCTTGGCATTCGTCTGTGCGGCTGTCTGGACAGCATGGACTTACAGCAGACATCAAGGGCTGCAGCGGGGGTCCGAGCTTTATGCCGCACATTGCGCGGCATGCCACGGAACTCAGCTGGAAGGTCGACCTGACTGGCAGATCATGGGGGAAGACGGGGTTCTGCCCGCCCCACCTCATGACGAGACGGGCCACACCTGGCACCACGACGACGCGATGCTGACTGACTATATCCGCCGGGGCGGTCAAGCCGTCCTGGATGACATGGGCGTTCGCATGACATCCGGCATGCCGGCGTTTGGCGCCGTTCTGGAGGATGACGACATCGCCGCCATCCTCGCCTTTATCAAGTCCAACTGGCCTGCGCGGATACAGGCTGTCCAGACAGAGCGGAGTGGTGGCTGAGTGCCCTCCTGGAGGCAGTCCCAGAGATGGGCCTGCCGCAAGTATGCCTTTTTTCACATGATGCCGTTCGCCACCTGAACCTCCCGGACGAACCTGATGATCTGGGCCAGCTCCGCATCGGTAACATCCGGCACCGGCGCCATGTTTCCAAAGGTCCAATGATGCGCGCGCACGCCGCTGCGCGCAGCCATTACAAACGCCATGTCGCTGTGGTGGCCAGGCTCGTAGATCTTGTGGATGAGCGGCGGCGCGAGCCCTGCCTTTCCTTCGGCGTTGGTGCCGTGGCAGGAAGCGCAGTTTTCCACAAACGCCTGCTGGCCGGCCCGGGCCTCGGTCGACAAGGTGGCCGGTATCGTCACGACGGCAAGCGCTTGGCCGTTTTCCGCCAAAGGCTGGCTGTCGGGGCGATCCGACAGCCACCAGGCGCCACCCGCGACCAGAACGGCAACCGCCCCAATCCAGAACGTCCTCATGTCATTTCCTGCGGTGATCTCGTGATGAAGAACTCAGTGGCGCCGGAAATTCCGGCGCCACCTGCCGCAAGGCGTTAGCGTGAATGTCCATGCACGATGCCGTTCGGGCCATCGCCGACCGGCACGGTCGCCACCACCTCTTGCCGCTGGGCATCGATGATCGAGACGCTGTCATCGCTGATGTTTGTCACGAACACGAAAGCTCCGTCAGACGATACCCATACGCCATGCGCGCCAAGGCCGGTCTTCACCGTCTTCGTGACTTGGCCGCTCTCAGTGTTGATCACCGACACGGTATCATTCGGGGCTGCCTCAGAGCCCTGGTTCGCAACATAGACATACTTTCCGTCCGGCGTGGCCATGAGCTGGATCGGACCCGGTCCGACGTCGATCTTGCCTTCGACCTCGCGCGACGCGGTATCAATCACCGCCACGCGATCTTCATCTCGCAGCGAGACATAGGCGCGCGTGCCGTCAGGGGTGAAGCCGACCTGCACCGGGGCCGCACCGACCGAAATACGCGCCGCCTCGTTGAGGCCTTGCGTGTCGATGACCGAAACCGACCCATCCTCGACATTGGCCACGTAAAGCTCGGCACCGTCAGGGCTGAGCCGAAGGCCATGCGGATAGGCGCCGGTGCCGATGCGGGCAACGACCTTGCCTTGTGCCAGGTCAACGACCGCAATTTCGTTGCTGCCCGACACCGAGGCAAAGGCGCGGCCATTCCGGTCGGCCACGACATGGGCAGGATGTGAGCCGATCTCGACTGTCGTAGCCGGTTTCGCCAGATCGCGCAAATCGAGTATCACCAGAAGACCTGCCGCATCTCCGTCGTGCCCATGCCCCTCCGAGTCATCATTGCCGGAGGCCGGCGTACCCACCGCCAGAAGAAGGCTCCCGTCAGGCGTAAGGTCCACATTGTGGGGTGCCACGGGTATAGCTACGTCGTTGACGGTTCCGGTGGCCAGATCGAGGGCGCTGATCGTGCTGCCGCCTTCGTTGGCAGAATAGACGGTGCCGCCTGTCCGACCGAGATCGAACGATGCCGAGCTGCCATTCTCGGACAGCCAGTTCTCCATTTCGGCAATCTCGCGCTCCTGGGCCTCGATAACCTGGGCTGCCCAAACCTTTGTCTGCGGATCGTCGCCGTGCTGCTGCACAACGCGGGCCATCTCGATCGCACCCTGATGATGCGGGATCATGCCGCGAACAAAGGCGATGTCCGGATCATCGGCCATGACGCCCTGCGCCATGGGCGCATGCATCGCGTCCATGGCCTCGATATAGGCCTGCGTGAAAGCGGGGGCGTCCTTGCTGACCGGGGTTGCCGCAACAGGCGAAGACGTAGCCATAATGGCCTGCATCATCTTCTGCATGGCAGTCACGCATTCGGCAGACATTCCCTGCATCATGGTCGAGGATGGACCGTTCATGCTCTCCATCGGCATTGCCGGTGCGGTTGGCGCAGCAACCTGCCCTTGCTGCTCGGCAGGATGGTGAGTTCCATGCTCGCCCTGGGCGAGGGCAGCAGCGGGTAGCACCGCTGCCAGACCCAAGGAAAGGGCAATTGCAGTTCGTTTCATTGATTTATTCCTGTGCTCTGGAGGAGCGGCGTCACGCATGGACGCACGGCTCCTTCCGAAATCTGGATTTCAGGGGACAGCGATCTCAGCCGATGGGCTGAAGCAGCCGCGAGACATGCGTCCCGCCGGCGCCTTTATGCAGCCGCGAAGGAACGCGGCGGCCGCAGGAGCCCCCAACCTGTCCGACCGAGAGGGTCCGACCAGATTTTGAACAGGAAGTCTCCGCCGACAAACGGATCGGTCAGCGTTTGACGAGGCAGAACGATAGAGAGGGTGCAGAGCTGGTCGCAGTTGTCGCCATAGGCATCCAGCCTGTCCGCATCGGCACCGCAGTGATCCGAGGAGGAAAGTCCAAACTCGCCCGCAGCCGCGTCAGAAGGTTGGCAATGGTGATCTGCCGCCGCCATTGCCAAGTGGTCATGGCGTATGTGCGCGCCCATCCCGGCATGCGCCGTTGTCTGCAGGATCAGGACGGCAAAGGCTACCATCAGGATGGCAGTGGCGGCCTTCCGCAGCCAGTCCTGCAGGCTTAGCCTGAGAGATCCAGCCTCAGCACTCATAAGGATAATCCGATTTCAGGGCCCGGCATTCGTGTCAAACCCCCTGCACGACCGCGAACAAGAGCGCATGGATACCCTTCAGACGCCCCCGGCAGTTGATCGTGGTTGGTCAGCACCCTGTGCCTCATGTTGCTGCGCCCTTTCTACTCCTCATATCAGGCCAAAGACAGTCAAGTGGAAGATGGGAGCGACAAAGTGCCGCGACCACGTTGCATCCGGCGGACCCATTCCCGGCTATCAGCGATAACGTTCCTGTCAGCCAAACCAAAATTCTGTTGTTGCGACGGCTCCGCGGATTTATTCGGGTAAGAATGTCGAGCTTGCTGCGCCAGCTTGTTACCGTGTTTGTCGTGACGATTGTCTCGGCCAGCTTCGCTATATCGTCAGCCAAGGCGGCGATGGCACTGGAATGTGAGATTACATCGGCACGGGCAGTTTCCGATACCTTCACCAACCAGCTGGCCGCATTGAACCAGGATAATCCTGGTCATGATGACATCGCGACCGACACTGAAAGCGCCGCTCATCAGCACCAAGGACATGCTGAAGATAATGATGCGTCCAAGGACGCTCATGCTTCTCATTGCAAAGCGCACGCCTGTCCTTCGACGGCGCTCCCCCCTTTCAACAATGTCATGCCGGCCACTGACGTCGGGCAGACCTTGGCCGTGATCCAGCCGGAATCATTGGTCGAACTTACGGTCCCGGAAGGTCTCCGCCGCCCTCCGCGAGGCTGATCCGAACGATGCTTGTTGTGGCCTGACCAGGTCGCAGCCCCCATCATTCTGATCTCAAGCGGAACCCAAACCTCATGAAACCGATCTTCACGGCGGCTTTGCCGCTGTTGGCAGCCGCGTGTGCGCCGCTTCCACCCCTGGATATGTCTTCTCCTCCCGCGGCAGATGCCGCAGGCCCCGTTTCAATCGCTCCGGTAGGACCAACGGTCAATTATACAGCGCGGCAGGTCAGGGAACCTGCGGACTGGACCACCCTGAACTCCGATCTGACCGGGGGTGGCGAATGAGAAAGTTCGTGTTTTTCTCCCTGGCCGCCGTTCTGATGCTGTCGGCTTGTGCCGATGTCGCGACAATGAAGAAGGCCAGCGACCAGCGAGCCGGATTTGCTCCGGTCTCCGATCTCTCTCGCCGCGCCGCAGGTGCCGATGCGGTGTGGTTGCAAAGCCCTGCTGAACGGGAAGCGAATGCTCAGCGGGTTCGTGCCATGGCTCACCGCAAGACGCTGAGTGCCGATCAGGCGGTCCAGATCGCGCTGTTGAACAACCCTGGACTTCAGGCGCGATATGCCGAACTGGGGCTGTCAGCGGCCGACCTTTGGGAAACCGCTCGTGGTCCGGTTCCTTCGGTAGGACTTTCGGTGTCCGGGTTGGCGGGCGGCGATGTTACCCGCTCGATCGAGGCAACGCTCATTTCGTCGATCCTTGACATTGCCACCCAGAAGCCCCGGACAAGGGCGGCCGAACTTCGCTTCCGGCAGGCTCAATTGGCGGCAGCGGGCGAAACCCTGGCCTTGGCACATGAAACGCGGCGCAGCTGGATCGAAGCCGTCGGGGCCTTTGAAGCGGCAGCTTTGATTGGCCAGTCTCAAAGTACCGCCAATGCGGCGTCAGAACTGGCCTCCGAACTGGGAGCCACAGGCGCGATGAGCCGCGCCGATCAGGCACGTGAGCATGCCTTCACCGCCGAACTGGCCGCAGAGCAAGCGGCAGCCAAGCTGGAAGCACAGCTTGCCAAGGAAAAGCTGGTCCGGCTGATGGGCCTGTGGGGCAGCGGGACCGACTTCTTTGTTCCTGATCGCCTGCCAGCACTGCCCGGAGGGGCGCCGGGCCGAGCGGACATCGAACGATCGGCTCTGGCCAATCGCGTCGATCTGGCTGCCGGACGCCTGGAGCTGCAGGCCATTGCCAGCCGCTATCGTCTGGACGGGCAGACCCGGATGATTACGGATGCAGGGTTTGCCACCGGCGTGGAAATCGAACGCGAAGGCGGAGAATCTGAGCGCTCCCCCGTGGTGGATATTGAGTTCCAGATCCCGGTCTATGACACCGGCGGGCTGCTCTCGCGCCGTGGCAGCCTGGAATACATGCGATCCGCCAATAGTCTGGCCCAGGCGGCTGTTGATGCCCGCTCTGAGGCCCGTGCAGCCCATACTGCAGTCACCGGAAACTATCAGATCGCCCGCCATTGGCGAGACCAGGTTCTGCCTCTGCGACGCGAGATCAATGAACAGGCGCTTCTCAGCTACAACGGCATGCTGACCTCGACCTTTGAATTGCTGAACGACGCTCGTGAGCAGCTGGAGTCGGAGCTGAGCGCTGCCGAGGCAAAGCGCAATTACTGGTTGGCCGAAGCCGATGCGACCGCAGCGATTTGGGGCGGGGCGACAGGTGGAAGCGCAAGCGAGGAAGGGGAAGAGGAATGATGAACCGCAGAGCAATGCTGGGCGCGGGGATCGGTGCCGGTGCGGCCGCACTGACCGTAAGTGCGGGGATGGCACAAACGCGGTTTCGCGATCTGCCGGAAGCGGCGAGTACCGATAGTCCCTATACCCAGATACCGCCGCGCCCGACGACAGGCATCGAATACAACCCCATCGTCACGCTGAACGGCTGGTCGCTGCCCTACCGGATGAACGGGAACGTCAAGGAATTCCACCTTGTCGCCGAACCCGTCGAACGGATCATGGCCGACGGGATGGTGGCTCGCCTTTGGGGCTATAACGGCCAGTCCACAGGCCCCACGATCGAAGCCATCGAGGGCGAACGGGTCCGCATCTATGTTACCAACCGCCTGCCCGAACACACCTCGGTTCACTGGCATGGGCTGATCCTGCCATCCGGCATGGACGGGGTGGGGAACTTGAGCCATCCCTCCATCCCGGTCGGCAAGACCTATGTCTATGAATTCGACTTGGTGAAGTCGGGCACGTTCATGTACCACCCCCATGCCGACGAGATGGTCCAGATGGCCATGGGCATGATGGGGCTCTTCATCGTGCACCCGCGTGATCCGGCCTTCATGCCGGTGGACCGCGATTTCGGGATCCTGCTGGCGGCCTATGACATCGATCCGGGCACCTACATCCCGCGTGTCGCCGAGATGACGGACTTCAATCTCTGGACGTTCAACAGCCGAATTTTCCCGGACATTGATCCGTTGGTCGTCAGCAAGGGAGACCGGGTGCGGGTACGTGTGGGCAACCTGACCATGACCAATCACCCCATCCATATGCACGGCTATGATTTCGAGGTGACATGCACGGACGGTGGATGGGTTCGGCCCGAGGCCCGTTGGCCGGAAGTCACCATCGACATTCCGGTAGGATCCATGCGGGCCTATGAGTTCAACGCCGATCATGTGGGTGATTGGGCATTCCATTGCCACAAGTCGCACCACACCATGAACGCCATGGGCCATGAACTGCCCACCTTCATTGGTGCCAACAAGGCCCGTGTGACGGAGATGATCCGCAAGCACCAGCCAGGTTATATGCCAATGGGGACCGCAGGCATGGCGGACATGGGCGAGATGTCCATGGAGATCCCTGAAAACACGATCCCGATGATGACCGGTTGGGGTCCGTTCGGGCCCCTGGAAATGGGGGGCATGTTTTCTGTCGTTAAGGTGCGCGAGGGGATCGCGCCCGACGATTACTCGGATCCGGGTTGGTATGAGAACCCTCCCGGTACGCAGGCCTGGGAATGGACGGGTGAGTTGCCCGAACATGCCAGCAACGACAGCCCCCGAACCATCCTGACGCCCCGTGGCGGCAATCGGTTGGGCTGACCCTCACTATCGAGCAACAATCAAGGAAAATCTGATGAAATCGTTGATGCTGGTAACTGCTGTTGCCCTCTTCCCGTCCTTTGCACTGGCGGCAGGAACCCATGAAGGCGGTCATGACTACGCTGCGGGCGCCCCGGCAACCGACGGTGAGATGAAGACCGTCGAGGTGTCCATGCGGGAAACCGATGATGGCGCCATGGTCTTCGAACCCAAGGAACTGTCATTCGCAGCTGGCGAGACTGTCCGTCTGGTCATCACCAACAAGGGTGAACTGGAGCATGAGTTCGTCATGGATACGGTCGAAGCCAATGCCGAGCACAAGGAACTGATGGCCAAGTTTCCTGAAATGGAACACGACGACCCGAATGCAGTCCGCCTGCAGCCGGGCGAGACCGGAGAGATCCTCTGGACCTTTACGAATGCAGGTGAATTCGAATTCGCCTGCCTGATGCTGGGCCATTACGAGGCCGGCATGCACGGCCCCTTGAACGTCACCAAATCCTGAAAAAGCGAGGACGAAACCATGAAACTGATCCAATTGACCGCAGCTGCCTTGATTGTTTCTGCTGGAGCCGCTTTCGCGGATACCCACATCACGGACGGAACCGTCACCAAGATCGACACCAAATGGAACAAGGTGACGGTGGATCATGAGGAGCTGAAAAACCTCGATATGCCGGCCATGAAAATGGTGTTTCAGGTGGCAGAGCCGGAGATGCTTGAAAAGCTCAGCGAAGGCCAAAGCATCCAGTTTGCTGCCGATCGCGTGAACGGCAAGCTGACGATCACCGAAATCCTCGAATAATGACCTCTAACCTTATGGCAAACAAAATGAAAAATATCTTCGTGGCCGCTCTGACCGTGGCCAGCATCGTGGCAGGTTTCGCTCACGCGGAGGAAGCAAGTCACGGCACGAGAGGTTCTCAGTCAGATACAGGGGGGGAAAGGAGTGTTTCTGCAAATGATCCTGCGGAGAAACCAGAGCCCTTTGCGAGTTCGACGAGCCTGACAAACACAATTCCTGTTCCTGCAGGTCGGATCATGTCCAACACGGAATTAAACAGGGCAGGATTGAAGCCGGATGACGTGATCATGCACGTATCGGTTTTCTGAATATCAGCTTACCCTGACAACCCGTATCTAAGTTGGGAGAAGACCCATGACTTACGTTAAAACGCTTGCCGCATTGGCGATCGCTGTAACCACCGTCTCGAACCCCCTATTCGCACAGGAAGCTGAATTTAAGCTCCCAGAACAGTGCGCTGCATCCACTAGTTCGGACCAGATGCCCTCTAGCGGCATGCATGGTTCCTCAATGGCCTCCAGCGATCAGGCCGATGGGATGGGCTCCGGGATGATGGGCATGGGGGGCATGAAAATGGAAGACATGCCCGAGCATGTTCAGGACAACATGCGCAAGATGATGGCCACGATGCCGGCCATGCACCAGGGCATGATGAATGAAGATGCCGACGTGGCCTTTGCCTGTGGGATGATTGCTCATCACCAGGGCGCCATCGACATGGCCGAGGTTCTGCTTGAACACGGGAAAAATGAGCAGATGCGCGCGCTTGCAGAAGAAATCATCACGGCACAGGTTGGCGAAATTGAACTGATGACAACCTGGCTCAGCGAAAACGCCAAGTGATATTGCGCCGGCCGCGCGGTTCCGATCGCGCGGCCACACCGGCGTTTCTTGCTATTTTCCGTTCCTGCCAGGCGGGAACCACGCAAGGGTTTCGCCATGACATTGAGACCGGAACGCGCGCCCTAGACCAAGGAAAGACCGATATGGAACACCAGCACCATAGCGCAGCGGCAATTCCGGACGGTGCGCTGACCGCCATCGACCCTGTCTGCGGCATGACCGTCGCGGTCGGCCCCGAGACGCGCAAGGCCCAATTCGGCGGCAAGACGTTTCACTTCTGTTCGACGAAATGCGAAGCTTCCTTCAAGGAGGACCCCTGGTTCTATGCCAGTGGCCGCGCCCAGGGCCGCAAGGCCGCACAGCCCACCGGCACGACATGGACCTGCCCGATGCATCCGCAGATCGTCCGCGATGCCCCCGGAAACTGCCCGATCTGCGGCATGGCCCTGGAGCCAATGCTGCCGACCGGCGGCCCTAGCCCCGAACTGGCGGAATTCACCCGGCGGATGTGGATCAGCGCCGCTGCGGCCATTCCCCTGATCGTCCTCACCATGGGCGAACTGGTCAACCTTCCGGTCCGGGATTGGATTGGACATCGCCTGGCGTCCTATATCGAGTTCGCTCTGGCCACGCCGATCGTCCTATGGGCCGCCGCGCCGTTTTTCCGACGAGGCTGGGAGTCGATCAAGAACCGCTCGCCCAACATGTGGACACTGATCTCGCTCGGGGTCGGTGCGGCCTATCTGTATTCCATCGTCGCCACCTTCCTACCTGGGCTTTTCCCCGAAGAATACCGGATGGGCCACGGCGTCGGTACCTACTTCGAGGCCGCGGTCGTGATCGTGGCGCTGATTTTCGTGGGCCAGGTGCTGGAACTGCGGGCGCGCGAACGCACGGGCGATGCGATCCGGGCGCTTCTGGACTTGGCCCCGAAGACCGCGCGCCGGGTTCTGGACGACGAGACCGAATACGACGCCCCGCTGGAAAATGTCATGGAAGGAGACCGATTGCGCGTGCGGCCCGGCGACAGTGTGCCAGTGGATGCCACGGTGATCGACGGTCGGTCCTCCGTGGACGAAAGCATGATCACCGGTGAACCGGTTCCTGTCGAGAAAGGCCCCGACGATCCGGTCACGGGCGGCACGATCAACAAGAACGGCAGCCTTGTAATCGAGGCGCGGCGCGTGGGCGCCGATACCGTCCTGGCGCAGATCGTCGAGATGGTTTCAAACGCCCGGCGGTCGCGCGCCCCGATCCAAGGACTGGCCGACAGGGTGTCCTCGGTGTTCGTTCCAACGGTGGTGGCCATTGCCGTCCTGTCCTTCGTGGCTTGGCTGGTCTGGGGACCGGATCCAGCCCTGGTCTTTGCGGTCGCGGCCGCCGTGTCGGTGCTGATCATCGCCTGCCCTTGCGCGCTTGGTCTGGCCACACCGATCTCGATCACCACGGCGGCCGGTCGCGGGGCACAGGCGGGCGTCCTGATCAAGGATGCGGAAGCTCTGGAGCGTATGGCGGCGGTCGATACGTTGATCGTGGACAAGACCGGCACCCTGACCGAGGGGCGGCCAAAGCTCACCGATGTCATCAGCCTGGGTGACATGGGCGAAGAGGAACTGCTTGCCGTGGCTGCGGCCCTGGAGCGCGGGTCTGAACATCCGCTGGCCGAAGCCATTGTCGAGGGCGCGGCGTTGCGTGGAGTAAAGATGCAGTCTGCCGCTGATTTCGAGGCCATTACCGGCAAGGGGGTGCAGGGTACAGTCCAAGGGCGGACCGCGGCCTTGGGGAACGCGGCCATGATGGCGGTCCTCGGACTGGACTCTGCCTTGGCCGAGGCACGAGCCGACGCACTGCGCAGCGAAGGCAAGACCGCCATGTTCGTTGCCGTTGACGGCCGGCTTGCCGGGATTGTCGCCGTTGCCGACCCAATCAAGGCCTCGACCGCCGAGGCGATCCGGACCCTTCACCAGCTTGGGCTGCGTGTCATCATGGCCACGGGCGACAACCAGCGAACCGCCGAGGCCGTCGCCGCCAAGCTGGGCATCGATGAGGTGCGCGCCGGCGTCCTGCCCGAGGACAAGAAGAACCTCATCGATGCCTTGCGCAAGGATGGTGCTGTGGTGGCCATGGCAGGCGACGGCGTAAACGACGCCCCTGCCCTTGCCGCCGCCGATGTCGGCATCGCCATGGGCACCGGGGCGGATGTCGCGGTCGAAAGCGCTGGCTTGACGCTGCTCGGAGGGGATCTCATGGGCGTAGTCCGCGCCCGGCGCCTGGCCAAGGCCACGCTACGCAACATCAAGCAGAACCTGTTCTTCGCGTTCGTCTACAACGCCGCCGGTGTGCCAATCGCGGCGGGACTGCTTTATCCCCTGACCGGCATGCTGCTGTCGCCGATGATCGCAGCAGCGGCGATGAGCCTGTCGTCAGTCTCCGTCATCGCGAATGCCCTCCGGCTCAGGCGGGTCGCGCTCTGAGCCAGTCGTCCACCTTGGAAAGGACATGAAATGACCCTTGAGAACCTTTCACGCCGAACAATCCTGACTTCGGGCGCGGGGTTGCTCGCCCTATCCGCCCTTCCGGCAAGAGCGCGCGGCATCGACAATCAGATGCTTGTGGTGAAAGACCCCAACTGCGGGTGCTGCGCGGCCTGGATCGAGATTGTCGAAGCCGCAGGTTTCGCGGTCACGATTGAGCTCAGCGCCGGAACTGCGCTGATGCGTTACAAATCCGACAACGGCATCCCGGAGGCGATGGCTTCCTGCCATACGGCACGGATTGGGGGCTACATGCTCGAAGGCCATGTGCCGGTGGCCGACATCCGCCGCTTGCTGGAAGACCGGCCTGACGCCATCGGCCTAGCCGTTCCTGGGATGCCATACGGCTCACCCGGTATGGGACCCGAAAGCGAACGCGAGGCCTATGATGTTGTGCTTATTCGCAAGAACGGGACAAGCGAAGTCTTCACGCATTACCCCGCTGCATAGTTTTCTGAATCTTTTGAAGAATATACCTCAATGTCCAATTTTAGCCGCCGCCACCTTTCCCTGGGGATGATTGCCGCTCTTGCCGCATGCGGAAGGTCTGGATCGTCCAACCGCCCGGGTGACGTTCCTGAGTTCAAACATTACTTCGGCCCTCCTGTTACACAGGTGGTGGTCCAGAAGGCACAACGCAGAATGCACCTGCTCAGCGGAAAGACCGTCCTGAAGTCGTATGATGTTGGCCTGGGCATCCAGCCTGTCGGTCACAAACAGTTCGAGGGGGACGGGAAGACTCCCGAAGGGCTTTACTTTGTGGACCGCTTCAACCCGCGCAGCCGTTATCATCTGTCTGTGGGCATTTCCTACCCAAATGAGCGGGACAAGGCTTATGCCGCACAGTTCGGCCGCGATGCGGGCGGCGACATCATGTTCCACGGCCGTGGCCCAGAGGGCCGAAAGCTGGCGCCGAAAAATCGGGATTGGACAGTTGGCTGTATCGCATTCACCGATAAGGAGATCGAAGATGTCTACGCTATGCTGCAGCTCCGCACTCCTGTGATGATCTATGCATGACCAAAACAGCGAGATTAGCCCTCCCGGCCCCTGTTCCGTTATACAGGGCTGCGGCCGTACTATGCTCATGGCTTTCTGCGAATGCGCGTGACAGTTTTGCACCTGCAGCTCACGTCTCCTTGGTTCGCATCGTTGCCCCTGAGCGAAACGGCATTGGTACGAAGAAGCTTGGTGCTGTCAGTCAATAGCCTGCGGCAGGCCGCCGACCTTGAATCGCATTGGCGATAGCACAAGCGGATTTGATCTCAAAACTTCAGAATGGCGGGCTGAGCAGGTGCGTTGAAAGCATGGGTCGGAAGGACACTAGACAATAATAGGAGCGTAACAAATGTTGACAAGACGACACTTCATTTCCACAAGCATGGCGCTGTTCTCGGCAACTATCTCCGGTCCTTCGTTTGCGGCATCATGGCCGACTGAAGAACAAAAGGCTGCTTGGGACGCACAGATTACGCCTGCCGGTTACAATCCGGGCACGTCCAATCCGTGGGGTTTGCACCCACGTTTCTTACCCCAAAGGGTAAGGGCCAATGACGGCTTGGTACCGGGTGACATCCATGTGGATGCTGTGGCGAAGTATCTTTACCACATTGAGGCTGGGGGAACTGCGATGCGCTATGGCGTAGCCATCGGACGAGGGGATCTCTACGAACCAGGGGTTTATACGATTGAGCGAAAGGTCGAATGGCCTCATTGGACGCCAACGCAGAACATGATCAATCGGGAGCCGGAGATCTATGCGCAGTTCGAAGGGGGAATGGAGCCCGGTCCCGAAAATGCCCTCGGCTCACGAGCTCTCTACCTCTATGTCGGCCGCAAGGATACTTACTTACGCATCCACGGAACCCCCTTTCCCAGAAGCATCGGCACCAGCGCCAGTTCTGGCTGCGTGCGGATGGTGATGGCGCATATCAACGATCTCTATTCAAAGGTGGAAATCGGCTCCACTGCGTTTCTCTATTCGGTCGCGGAAAGTGTAACTGCGCGGAGCTAGGCCACACCTTTGCTGATTGCGGCTTGGCCATACACCCGACTAGCTTCAGGTTTGCGACTGCATGCAAATTGGACGGCCCTCGGTCGTGGTCAGCGGAAGAAGTGTTGTTTCCACCTGCCCATGATGCTCGTACCAATAGCAATTATCTTCTGGGAGAAGACGGGCCGATGCAACGTCCTGCCCCGGGGCAACCAGTGCGACGAGGTCTGCGGGAAGATTATCGGATCCGACCTCTGTCCTGGCTGTCATATCTGTACAACCGGCATTGATCAGGACCACTGCCAAGATGATGAGGAATTTGTTTTTCATTTACGTCTCCTTGTCTGGTTTGCCTTATTGGAGCCTTCCTTGCACTCGACAGCGCAGCGCACAAGCTCGACAGCTGTCAACAGCAGGGGTCGCAGCTGGAACGCACATGATCTTGATCTACGCGGCATTTCGTCTCCTTGGCCAAATGCCCGGGAGCGGGTACCATTTTGTAATTACTGAATAAGATTATCAGAAAGAACGAGGCAGTAAATGATTCCGAAAGATACAGGTAGCGACCGACGCCGTTTTCTAGGTGGCCTTCTGGCCACAGCGGCGGTTCTGCCAGGCGGCGCCCTTCTGGCGCAGGGTTCTGACCCTAATACTGGGCAGCCTCTCTATGGCGCGCGCCCATCCGGTGGTGCGCCCGATCTCAGTGCCTATCAGGTCGATCCAACTGCGGATCCCCGGCGCAATCAGTCGTCGTTTCGCGCGAGACACTGGAGCGAGTTTTACCCGAGTTTGGGTAAAGGAGTGATCCTTGCAGATGTGACTTCGCGTGCAGTGCATTACTGGTCGGGTGATGAATCAATCAACCTGGCTTTCCCGTGCTCTATCCCTGTCACTGAAGATCTAACCCGCCGGGGCAAAACTGAAATTGTCAGAAAAGCAAAAAATCCGCCTTGGACACCAACGCCTAGCATGCGGGAAAAGGATCCCAATCTGCCGCAGCGAGTAGAAGGCGGAGATCCAAGCAATCCTTTAGGACCGTATGGTCTTTACCTATCATGGCCAGCCTACTTGATTCATGGCACTCATGACACGCGGAAAATCGGTCGGAAATCCTCCAATGGCTGCTATGGCCTGTATAATGAACATATTACTCGGCTCTACGAGGTGGCAGAAGTCGGAACGCAGGTGACGGTGTTCTAGAAGCCTCCTTGCACAGCCGCCACAGCTCGTGTTGGGAATGTGAAAACGCATGATCTCTCTTGAGCTTGCCGGTGTCTGACAAGATGGGAACTGCCCGCACGGAGGTTCAGGGCGGCGTTCCAACAACAGCTTTCAAGGTTGATCTTTGCGCAAATGGGCACAATTTGACACGCATGAGACGAAGCTATCTGCCTGCCATCCCAAAATGGGCGATATGCCTGCTTGTCGTCGGCTTTGCTACCGGAGGCGGTTGGGTGGTGTGGGGTTATGGCAAGACAGTCGATCTGCAACGGGGGGCTCAACTTTATTCCGAACACTGTGCAGTATGCCACGGTGCCCAGCTCGAAGGGCAGCCCGACTGGCAGATTGCGGATGAAAACGGCATTCTTCCTGCCCCGCCGCACGACAGGTATGGCCATACCTGGCATCACGACGACGCTATGCTGGAAGATTATATCCGCCGGGGAGGTCAGGCAGTCATAGATGACATGGGGGTGAGCATGACATCCGGCATGCCTGCTTTTGGCTCGATCCTGAGCGATGACGACATTGGCACCATACTTGCGTTCATCAAGTCAACTTGGCCCAGGCGAATTCAGGCTATTCAAGCCAGTAAAAATGATGGCTAGGCGACGCGGGACTCAGAATAGTTATTTTCTGCGGATCATAGAATGCTTTCGCATCACAACCTGTTCCGGTGTCGACTTCAACGCCATGGGCAGCTCAGCGATGACGTGCCCGTTGGTCCCGGAAAACCGCTCGGGGCGCAGGCGCTTTGCCTCTGCCGTGACGGGAAGGGTTTCCTATTGCCCCGTCCATGGCGGGCTTGAGCCTTGGACGATTAGGCGACCGGTGCATAACGGCGGCATGGAGGTGCTGAACGACTGTGCTATCCGGATCGACGAGCGGGTCCTGCCCGGAGTTCAGGTGGCTGTGACATGACGATCCGGCGACGTGATGTATTCGTTTTTGGGGGCATTGTCGCTGCAATCTATGGATTGCGTGCGCTTCCCTGGGAGCAGTTGACAGGCCGCGGCCTTGCTTATGTCGAGATCGAAGACGTGCCGCCCTTCCGGCGCCTGAAGTCCGAGGGGCAAACGTCCTCCGCATCCATTGCGCTGATTGGCCTTGACGGACCCTCGGATGATGCTGAGGCGCGCCATGCGCGGATGGAGGCCATGCGCGCAGACCCCTGCCCCGCCCTCTTTGGCACCGACCTTCCGAGCGGTGTCGTTCCGATTGCTTATTTCAGCGAGTTTCGCTGCCCCTTCTGCCGTGCGCTTGAACAGGATCTGGATGACTTACTGGCTGATGACCGCGCCGCCTATCGACTGGTGCAGCATGAGCTTCCAATTTTTGGGCCGGCATCTGAACTTGCCGCCCGCGCTTCGGTCGCGGCCGCACGGCAAGGCAAGCAGCAGGACCTACGGCGCCGCTTCATGCGAACGCCGCTCGTCGCCAACCAGTCTTCGATATTGCGTGTGGCGTCTGACCTTGGCCTGGATGTCGAACAGCTTGCGACGGATATGGCCTCACCCGAGGTTCAGGCCGAACTTGATCAAACGCGTGCTTTGGCCGATCTCTTCGGCTTTCTCGGCACACCTGGCCTTGTGATTGGTCGGACCGTCTTGAATGGTGCAATCCCTCTTTCGGTGCTACGTCAGATTGCGAAGGACGAGAAAATCCTACCGCTCCCATGTTGATAGGACAAAAACACCCGCTCTTTTGTTGATTAGGTGTTCCCTTCTCGCCCGGTCTATCGTGTCCAATACCAAGGTGAGCGTCGTTCCTGTACTATTCGGGTTTTCCAGTCGTCAGCTTGCTCCGCACCTGTAAAAGCCGCGGTAGCCGACCTCGAACCCCTGATCGAGCCGGAAGACGAGTTCGGCATTCTGGCGCCAGTCCGCCTCGTTGCCGAGCGACAGCACCGAGATGGTTGTGCCCGGTGCCGAGAATTCTACAGCGCCGGACTGCGGGTCGCCGTTTGCTTCCAGACTGACAAGCACGCCGTTCAGCTTCATGGCCGCCCCGCTGCCGTCCTCGGCAGCCCATAGGACGGGATCGGCTTCCGGACTGCGGTTGAAGGTGCAGCGGTCAGCGGCTGTAAGCACCCGGTCGGCTTCGGCTTCCGGCATGGGCGCAAGATCAAGGGTGGAGATCAGCGTGTTGGCCAGCGCATCCTCCACGGTGCCCGGCTCGGCCGGCGGGTCGCGGTAGATGTTCTCCACGGTGTTGCCCTCTGACACTTCCCCGATGAGGTACCGCATCTCCGCGATTTCGCGCCGCTGCGCCTCGATGATCTCATCGGCAAGCTTGCGGACGCGCGGATCGCGGATCTGCGCGCGCTCCGACGTCATGATGGCGATCGAATGGTGCGGGATCATTGCACGCATGTAGCTTGTGCCCAACACGGTGACCTGGCTGCGAACGAGCCAGAGGGAAAGCGCAAAGACAATCACCGATCCGGCGAAGATCGCGATGTTGAGCGCCCTGTTGGAATACATCCCCAGCATGTAGGCCAGCATGATGATCGCCATCGCGGCACCCATCATAATCGCCATGTAGGTGCGCGTTTCCGAAAAGAAGACGTGCTCCCAAGCGTATGTGTTCAGATACATCAGGATGAACATCACCACCGTCGAGGTGAGGATCATCAGGCCGAAGCGAATATAGGACAAGTTCGTCTCCTGCTTGTTGAAGTCAATGGTGTCCGGAGCCGGCAGCTTCGTCGGCGGACGTCTGGTTGCCGGTTAGCGACTGGTAGTCCTGCGCCGACAGGCCGGGGAGCATGCTGACGATGGCTGCGATGCCGGCGATCTCCTGCAGGGTGTGATGAGGTCCAAAGGCCGGCATCCCGGACATCTTGATGCCGTTCGTCACGATCCAGTGGATTTCTTCGGTGCTCCACTCGGTTGCCGCCTCGACCAAATGCGGCGGCTCGGGCCGCATTCCCTGAGACCAGACCGCAGGCTCCTGGCCGAGATCCCCATGGCAGTGCGCACAGCTTTCTGCATAGTGGCTTGCACCTTGAGAAAGGAGATCCTCCGAAACTTCCTCGGGCAGCACCACGGCCTCAGCCCGCTGGGCCACCGAGCGGTGAAGCGTCGTCTCAAAGCTCCATCGGACTGCATCCTGATGAGGATCTGTGGCCGCCACGTTGTAGGTGCCCGTGTAAACGACGATCAGCCAGACAATAATGGCCAGCAGTATCGTCCCGATGATCCCGCTGATCAGGCCGATAACGAGCGGCTTCTTCATGTGCGTCCTCCTCGTGCATGCTCTGCTGGTCATGAGGGCGACGAGTGGCTTCGAGAGGTACCCTTGGGGGTATGGTTGTGCCCCCCCAACCAAAAGCTGTGGCCATTGTTCCGTCGGAACTTCTCCCAAATTCCTGAGGTTCAGGGTGAGAGCAGCAAGGATGGCGAGAGAATGAAGGATCGGAAGCAGGCAGCCCTCAACCGGCTCGCTCGTCTTGAAGGCCAGGTTCGCGGCATAGCCCGCATGATTGAAGAAGACCGCTACTGCATCGACATCTTGAACCAGGCAATGGCGGTCCGATCAGCGCTCTCGCAAGTGGAACTGCTGATCCTTCAGGACCATGCAGACGGCTGTGTAGACGAAGCCATCATGTCTCAAGACACGGAAGTGCAGCGGCAGAAGTTCCGAGAGCTTGTCGAGGTTTTCGGAAAGGTTTGTCGGTAAGAGTAGCTACGCGGCCGCGCTAATAGCTGGGAACAATACCCCCCACCTGTATGTTGGGAGGGTCCTGCCACCCGCAAGGAGAAAGACCATGCATGTTCGAGACATGATCAGTACCCATCCTGACGTTCAGGGGAACACGGCGGAAAACCTGCTGAAATGCATCGAGGAATGCTACAGCTGCGCCCAGACCTGCATAGCCTGCGCCGACGCCTGCCTTGCCGAGCCGATGGTCGATCAGCTTCGCCAGTGCATTCGACTGAACCTTGACTGTGCCGATATCTGCGCCGCAACCGGCGCCATGGCCTCGCGCCGCACGGGCTCGAATGTGGAGGTTCTTCGGGCAGCCATCCAAGCCTGCGCGCTGGCTTGTCAGAAATGTGCTCAGGAGTGCGAACAGCACGCGGAAATGCACGAGCACTGCCGCATCTGTGCCAAGTCCTGCAATCGCTGCGCCGAGTCCTGCCAGGCCGCACTAAACGAAGTGCAGTAAGTCTTACGAAAGCGGGCTGACCTTTTTCAGCCTGCTCTCCCAAGCTTAAGAAGATCGCCCTTCTGGTAAAGCGTGATCCTCATGATCGGCAAGCGAGAAGCGGTGGTTCAACGAGTCCCGCCGACACCGGAAGAATGGGCGCGTCAACTGGTAGAGGTGTTGGTCTGTCCGAAAGAGGATTTCTCAGGGGAAATTCCATCCGCTCTCCAGGTTTCGCCGTTGCGACACCGCCAAGCCTTTCTGCAACCCAGAAAACAGTCTTGCGCTCATCCTGAAATAGGGTATCCCCCTATTGTATGAGTCATACAGCAAAGCATAAAGCCAAACTCCTGGCTCGCGTCCGCCGCCTCAAAGGGCAAATTGAGGCTGTCGAGCGATCCCTGGAGGCTGATGCGCCCTGTGGCGAGGTCCTGAACCTGGTTGCTTCCATCCGCGGTGCGGTCGGCGGCCTGACGGCGGAGCTGATCGAGGACCATATTCGCGAACATGTCTCGAACCCGGACCGGGACGAGGATGCCGTGCGCGGAGAGGCCGCAGGCGAATTGATCGACATCATCAGGACCTATCTCAAATGAACATCCATCCATCGCGCCTGGACAGTCCGCACGAGCATGTCTACCTCGGCGACAATCACGAGCGGAACGAACGCCGGACCTGGCTGGTCATTGCCATCACGGCCGCGATGATGGTGGTCGAGATTACCGCCGGCAGCATCTTTGGCTCGATGGCGCTGATTGCCGACGGCTGGCACATGTCGACCCATGCCGGAGCGATGCTGATTGCCGCGCTCGCTTACCGCTATGCTCGGCGCAACGCCCGCAATGCCCGCTTCACCTTCGGCACGGGCAAGATGGGGGATCTGGCGGGGTTCGCGAGTGCGGTCGTGCTGGCGCTGATCGCCCTGCTGATCGGCTGGGAAAGCCTGATGCGGTTCTACAGCCCGATTGCCATCAGCTTCCAGCAGGCCATTGCCGTGGCGGTGATTGGGTTGTTCGTTAATCTTCTTTGCGCTTGGCTGCTGCGCGATGATCACGGCCATCACCATCATGGCCACGGGCACCATCATGGACATGGGCATCATGAGCATGGGCATGGCCATCACCATGGTCACGCGACCGACAACAATCTGCGTGCCGCCTATCTGCACGTCTTGGCCGATGCTTTGACCTCTGTGCTGGCGATCGCGGCACTGACACTTGGCAGCATGTATGGATGGAACTGGCTGGACCCCATGATGGGCATTGTCGGCGCGGCAGTGATCGCACGCTGGTCCTGGGGGCTGATCCGCGACACAGGCCGGGTCCTGCTTGACTACGTGCCGGAGGAAGAGGATTTACCAGAAGAAATCCGCTCGGCATTGGAAACAGGGTCGGATCAGGTGACCGATCTGCATGTCTGGCAACTTGGCCCGGGTCACCAAGGCGCAATCGTCGCAATCCGGTCTAGTGAGCCGTTGGAGCCCGCTGCTTATCGCGCCAAGCTCTCGCATATCCACGACCTCTCACATCTGACGATCGAAGTCGAGCGAGCCGCCTGAGTGGGGAAGAACGATAGAAGGGGCTGCCTGTGACCCTGCCAACCAGAGATGCGCAGGGACGCATGGTCTGGGTCACGCGCACCCGGCTAAAGATCGACCGCATTGCCTGTCCCTGGCTCATCCGCCGCCTTGTCGATCTGCGGGCGGTGATCCTGTTCGTTGCCCCTCCAAGGTGGAGGGCATGGCGGAGCGTTACAACGGGATCCCTTTCGACATTGGGGGGTCTTCAGTCAATGCGTCAAGCTGTGCAGCTTCGACGTGATGTCGATGGAGTTCGGCCTCCCCATCGACGACCTGCATCGGCAGTGGTCGGCCCGGCGCGCCTGATGGGGGATCATGATTGATCTTGCCGTTTATGGTGGCCTGTTTGTGGCAGCCTTCACCGCAGCAACATTGCTCCCCGCGCAATCCGAAATCCTGGTAGTTGGCCTTCTGCTGACCGACCACCCGCCATGGCTGGTGTTGACCGTTGCGAGCGTCGGCAATGTGCTGGGCTCTATAGTCAACTGGTTTCTTGGACGAGGGATCGAACGGTTGCGATCCCGACGCTGGTTTCCGGTGAGCCCGGCCTCTTTGACACGAGCAGAGGGCTGGTATCGCCACTACGGCAGATGGTCGCTACTGCTGGCTTGGATGCCGATTATCGGCGACCCGCTAACGATCGTTGCAGGAGTGCTGCGCGAGCCCTTCTTGGCGTTCCTGCTCCTCGTCAGCGTGGCAAAGATTGGGCGCTACCTTGTTCTGTCGGCAGCAACATTGGGGTTTGCCTGACCGGGGTTCAATTGAACCGCAGGCACTGCCCAACGTCAGAAAGGTGACCGGGTACGCTTTATCCAGGCAGACTTGAGTGGCGGCTAAGGCCCAACTCGGGACAGGGCGAACTCCCACCAGTGCATAGACTAGCCATCACACGGCAAACGCATTCCGCCTGTCAAACGAACTGAAGATTTGACCCTTTTGGCGAAATGAAGAATTGACCCCCTTTCATGAATAGTTGGCCTTGTCGGTTTCAAACGCAGGCCCGGCCTTCTGCAGGAGACCAGACCTGCGCTTTTCGCGAAGTCGGTAGCTGTCACCGCGGATGGTGATCACCGTTGAATGATGCAGCAGCCTGTCAAGGATTGCCGTTGCAACCACAGGGTCGCCAAACACACTGCCCCACTCGCCGACGGAACGGTTCGACGTGATCAGGATCGAGCCTTTCTCGTAACGGCGCGATACCAGTTGGAAGAACAGATGGGCGGCGTTGGCCTCGAAGGGCAGATAGCCCAACTCGTCAATGATCAGGAGCTTGGGCCGGCTGAGTTGCGTCAGCTGCTTTTCAAGAAGGCCGTCGTCATGACCCTTGGCCAACATTGCCACGAGGGTGGCCGCAGTCACAAACTGCACCGAATGGTTCTGCCGGATTGCTTCTCGTCCCAGGGCGACCGCCAGATGCGTTTTCCCGGTCCCCGGTGGCCCCAGAAGCAGTGTCGTGTCGCCATGCGCGATCCACCGGCAAGTTGCGAGTTCGCGGATCTGTCCCGGATCCAAGGAAGGCTGCGCTTCAAACTCAAAGCCCGCGAGTTCACGCACGAACGGAAACTGGGCGAGCTTGCTTGCCATGGAGATGCGCCGCTCGTCGCGCCGGGCGATCTCGCGCTGAACCAGAAAGGCCAGGGCCTCACGCAAGGTCATGTCAGACCGTGCAGCTTCATCCAGCAGGGTATCAAGCTGGTCCCGGATTGCCGTGAGCTTGAGCCGGTCGAGCATTGCCACCAGCGTTTCGTGATCGACCGCTGTCATCACCAGCCTCCTCCGACAACCGCTTCATATTCGGCAAGCGGGCGCAGCAAGGCAGGTGTCTGGACACTCGGCGCTTCCTCCTGGATTGGCCCGCCACCAATCAGCCCGATCAGATGCGCCTTGTCGGTGATCCGCTGGTGGCGGCTCTCGCAGACCGGATGATCGGCCACCACATCGCCGGCGTGGCGCACGATCACACGGCCCGCAAGGACCATGACCTGCACGGTCTCGCCAACCAGGCGCCAGGGCACCGAGTAGCTGTTGGTATCAAGGTCGATTGCGCAGTCGGGACGAACCTTGCGGATCAGGTCGCGCAACTGACCGAACGGAGCACGGCCGCCCAAGGGGCGAAGCGCACCGGCCTCATCGGCAAACCGCACGATCGGCAATTCGCCGGTTGTGCCATGCACACGCTGATCGGCAACCTCTCGATTCCACCGGTCGAGATGGGCAACAAACGCGCCCCAGGACGGGAAGCGCCGGCCGGCGATCGCATTGTGCTTCACATAACCAACGCCACGTTCATCCTTACCCTTTGTGCGGGCTCGATAGGGAGCGCAGGCCTTCGGCTTGAAGCCCCAGTAGCGGGCAAAAGCGTGAAGCCGGCCGTTGAACCGGACCTCGCGTGTCGCCGCGTCATGGTGCTCAACCAAGGCCTTGGCGTTGTCAAACAGGATCTGGGTCGGCACACCTCTAAAGCGCAGAAAGGTCTCCTCCATACCCTCGAACCAGTCCATCTGCCGCTCGCGGAGCGACGGACGGATATGCATTCGGCGCGAGTAGCCGAGGGTGCCGACAAACAAATGCACGCGGAGCCGCTCCTCAGCAATCCACAAGCGCTGTGATTAACCCCTCTTGCATTGCTACTGCTGATGATCTTCGCGGCCTGGACCAAAGCTCAGACGCTTGTCTACGTTCCCCTGAGGAGCATGAGTCTATTCCGCAGCACTGGTAGACTGCATATGATGGAACATCTTGCTAGCCGACGTCCCGCATAAGCGCGCGAATGGGAGTTGGAGCGGGCCGCACGGCGAGAGCATTAAGGGCACGATTTACGTGGTTTTAGATCAGTTCCTCACGGCAACGCTGCTTTGCTTCCGGCCGAATTGGCAGAAAAACAGCAAGATGGCCCCGGCCGTGATCCATACATCTGCAAGATTGAACACAAAGGGGTGCCATGCCCCAAAGTGCAGATCGAGATAGTCGGTCACTGTTCCATACACTGCACGGTCAATGACATTGGCAAGCGCCCCTGCCACGACGAAAGAGCCGGCGATGCGCTCTAAGCCTTCCGATCTAAAAGCCCAGAGCGCGAAAGCCGCTGTCAGCGCGGCCGTAGCGAGCAGCACTGTGAGTCGCGCAGCTTCACCCTCGAACGAAAGCAGGCTGAACGAAACCCCATGGTTGAAGGTCAGACGCAGCGCGACAAAGGGCAGAAATTCGGTCGCTGCGCCATAGGGTTCGAGGGAGGCGCGCGCCCATAGCTTTGCTGCAAGATCAAGCGCGGCTCCAAAGGCAATGATGAGTATAGGCCAAACCATTTTCATGCACGGCCCGCCTGTTTGAGGTCAGAGCGCGCATCCCGGATGATCGCCCACGCCGATTGCAGGAACAGGCCCGCCACGGCGAACGCCACCAGAAGATCCGGCCAGGGTGAGCCGAGCGCCCAGACGAGGACGGCCGCGACGACCACAGCAAGGTTGCCAATCGCATCGTTGCGCGAGAACAGCCAGACAGCGCGCATATTGGCATCGCCCTTGCGGTGCGGCAGCAGCACCAGGGCGGCAGCCACATTGACGATGAAGGCCACGACTGCAAAGCCGCCCATCAGGAAGGTTTCCGGCTGATGCTCGACAAAGACGCGGTAGAGCGTCGAGCCGATCACGCCAAGCCCGAGAAGGCCCAGGAACACACCTTGCAGCAGGGCCGCCTTGGCGCGAGCCGCGAGACCCCAGCCCACTGCGATAAGGCCGAGGAAGGAAATCAGGCCGTCGCCTACGAAATCGAGCGCGTCCGCCTGTAGGGCCTGCGAACCCGACAGAAAGCTACCGATGATCTCGATCACGCCATAGCCGACATTAAGCAGGACGACGATCCAGAGTGCGCGCTTGTAGGCGGGGGTAACGTGAGACAGGTCAGGGATCTTGTCGTCATCCTCATCAGCCTCCGCCCCGGCCACCTTGGGCTGGCCAATGCGGTCAAGCTGATAACCCAGGCTTGTTACCGCCTGCTCAACAACAGGAAGCCGCGCCTGTGGATCATCGACATTGAGCGTCATGATCTGCGAGGCAATCGATACCTTCACATCGCCAACGCCTTCAACCTTGCGAGCCGCGCCCTCGATCTTGGCGGCGCAGGACGCACAGTCCATGCCCGTGATGTGATAGCGGATTGTGTCGGTTGCAGCGGCCATTCGTTGGTCCTCGAAACTCTAGCCTTGCCCTGCTACAACCTGTAGCGACTACAGGAGCAAGGCAAAAAGATGCAGATCGGCGATTTATCCCGGCAGGCAGGC
Organism: Paracoccus yibinensis; assembly: GCF_030846195.1. Classification (GTDB taxonomy): domain Bacteria; phylum Pseudomonadota; class Alphaproteobacteria; order Rhodobacterales; family Rhodobacteraceae; genus Paracoccus; species Paracoccus yibinensis. The sequence goes on along the minus strand of NZ_JAVCWH010000009.1, from coordinate 29,645 downwards.
GTGAACATTGAGACGATCCGCTATTATGAGCGTATTGGGGTTTTGCCAAAGCCTGCTCGCCAGCTGAACGGACGACGCACCTACAGCCCCGTCGATGCCGAACGTTTGGGCTTCATCCGCCATGCTCGTGAGCTTGGCTTTGATCTGCCAAGCATCCGCATCCTGCTGGCCTTGCAAGAGCGGCCAGAAGCATCGTGTGAAGATGCGAGCCGCATTGCCCAAGAGCAGCTTGAGGCAGTCGAAAGCCGCATTGCCCCTCTGCGTCTTCTGCAGGATGAACTATCCCGAATGGTCAGAGAATGCAAACGAGGCAAGGTATCTGAATGCCGGGTAATCCAGGCTCTAGCTACCTGAGAATGATAGTCAATCAAGCATACGCCTCTCAGACTTCTCCGTGATGTGCATGCAGGCAGTTCTCGTGGTTGCTTAGCACTTCGATGACCTTGCAGTCCGAGATCGTGCCCTGGGCGCATTGCGTCAGCATGCGTTCCAGTTCCTGCTGCAGGACCTGAAGGCGCGTAATGCGGTCCTTGACCGAGACAAGCTGGCGCGTGGCGATAACATCGGCAGCAGCGCAAGACATGTCGGGCTGGTCCGAAAGACTGAGCAGTTCCCGGATGTCGTCCAGCGGAAAGCCGAGTTCACGGGAGTGGCGGATAAAGGCGAGCCGCTCCTGCTCCTTCACGCCATAGAGCCGCTGGTTGCCTGCGCTGCGCTCCGCCTCCGGCAAAAGACCGATCTCCTCGTAGTAGCGGATGGTCGGCACCTTGACGCCGGTGGCCGCGCTCAGTTTTCCGATGCTCAGCATGAGAAACCTCTTGAACCTCTAGTTGCTAGAGCTCCTATCTTGCCGACTCGATGAAGAAAAGACTTCAAGCGAGAAGCAACATGGCGGTTGAAACAACAGAGCGGCGTGAGTGGACCGTGACGGGCATGGACTGCGCGTCCTGCACGACAAAGGTGACGCGAGCAGTGGAACGGCTGCCAGGCGTCAGCGATGTCAAGGTGGCGCTGATGGCAGAACGGCTGTCGCTGAACCTGGCCCCCGGCACGACGGAGCCGGAGATTATCGAGGGCACCATCCGCAAGATGGGCTTCGGGATCGCGCCCAAAGGACAAGAGGCACCGCGCAAGAAGGCATTCGTGTTGCCGGATGCTATGCCAGTCTCTCAGGCAAAGACCTCGGAGGACATGGATGATGTCAAAGCCGTTGCTCCGGCGCAGCATGATCATGGTCACGCGCAAGCCGCCCCTATCGAGCGGGACAAATCCTGGCATCAGACAGGAAGGGGTCGGCTTGTCATTTTGACTGGCAGCCTGCTGGCTATCGCATGGTTGGTCGAGTTGCTGTCCTCTGCCGAGGCAGGCTACTGGGCCTTTGTCGCTGCATGCCTGATCGGGGTTGTTCCAGTGGCAAAGCGCGCCTTCGAGGCGCTGCGCATGGGGCAGCCCTTCACCATCGAGAGCCTGATGACCATCGCTGCCGGAGGCGCTCTGCTCATCGGCGCTGCGGAAGAAGCGGCTTTGGTCATCTTCCTGTTTGCCGTAGGGGAGGTTCTTGAAGGCGTCGCGGCTGGCAAGGCACGCCAAGGCATCCGGGCCTTGGCAAACCTCGTGCCGAAGACTGCCTTGCTGGAAGCTGCCGGCCAGACACGAACCGTTCCGGCCGACAGTCTGGAGATCGGACAAGTCGTTCTTGTCCGTCCCGGTGATCGCATTCCTGCGGACGGCGATATCATAGAGGGCACAAGCGGCATCGACGAAAGTCCGGTGACCGGTGAAAGCGTGCCGGTGACCCGGAGCGTGGGGGATAGCGTCTTTGCCGGCTCCATCAACAGCGAAGCGGCCCTGCGCATCCGAGTCACCAAAGACCCGAGTGACAATACCATCGCGCGCATTATCCGCCTGGTGGAAGAGGCCGAAGAGGCCCGCGCCCCCACGGAACGGTTCATCGACCGCTTCTCGCGGATCTACATGCCCGCCGTTATTGCGCTGTCGGCGCTGGTTGTTCTGGTTCCGCCGCTGGCCTTCGGTCAGGACTGGAGCACCTGGATCTATCGCGGCTTGGCGCTGCTGCTGATCGGCTGCCCTTGCGCGCTGGTGATCTCGGTCCCGGCTTCCATCGCCTCGGCGCTATCCTCGGGAGCGAAGCGCGGGCTGCTGATGAAGGGCGGCGCCGTCATCGAGGCGGCAGCAAGGACCAACCATGTCGCCTTAGACAAGACTGGCACCCTGACGCGCGGCAAACCGGCTGTGACTGACCTGATCCCTGCCCCCGGCGTTGCCGAAGCCGAACTCCTGGCCGTTGCGGCCAGCGTCGAGGCCGGCTCAAACCATCCTCTCGCTCAGGCGATCCTGCGCCGGGCCAAGGCGGTCGAGGTGCCGGTCCCGGCTGCGCGTGACGCACGCGTTCTCGCGGGACGAGGCGTCGAAGCCATCGTTGGCGAGGCAAAAGCCTGGGTGTCCTCACCGTCCCATGCTGCAGATATCGGCGGGATCGGCGAAGTTGCCCTGCATCGCGCGACGATGTTGGAAAAGGAAGGCAAGACCGTTGTTGCCGTGTTCCGGGCCGGGCAGCCGCTTGGGCTGATCGCCATGCAGGACGAGCCGCGCGAGGATGCGGCCGAGGCTGTTCGTCAACTGCGCGCCTTGGGCGTCAGTGCCACCATGCTGACCGGCGACAATCCTCGCACGGCAGCGGCCATTGCCCAAAACCTTGAGCTAGACTTCCGCGCCGGGATGATGCCCGAGGACAAGCTGACTGCGATCCGCGACCTGAACCGCCAGGGCAGCGTCATGATGATCGGCGACGGCATCAACGACGCCCCTGCCTTGAAGGAAGCGCGGGTTGGCGTGGCAATGGGTTCAGGCACCGATGTGGCGCTGGAAACGGCTGACGGCGCGATCCTGCGGGATCGGGTGACCGACGCCCCTGCCCTGATCCGGCTGGCCCGCGCGACCATGGGCAACATCAGGCAGAACGTGACGCTGGCGCTTGGGCTGAAAGCCGTGTTCCTCGTGACCTCGGTGCTGGGCATCACCGGCCTCTGGATCGCCATTCTGGCCGATACCGGGGCCACGGTTCTGGTCACGCTCAACGCCCTGCGTCTGCTGGGTTTCGATCCGACAAAGGAGGCCTGAGATGCTGGGAGAGACGGGATGGATCGCCCTCGGCATCATGGCGCTCTATCTGACGTTTTTTGCCTGGGGCACGATTGAGGCCGCACGTGCCGCGCGACGACCGATTTGGCTGTTCGGGCGGGCACGAGGGACCGAGCGTCTTGCTGCGCTTGGCTTTCGCCTGGCCTTCGTGCTGGCGCTCCTCGGACCGCTTTTGTGGCTGGTCTTTCCAATGTTGCACAAGCTGGACCCGTTCTGGACCGAAGGCCGGCATCACGTGATGGGAGTTGCAGGTGTGCTTCTCGCCGTGACAGGTGCGATGCTGGCCTTTGCAGCGCAGATGTCCATGGGAGCATCCTGGCGAGTCGGCGTCAGACAGGGTGAAAGCGGTGCCTTGGTCACAGGCGGGCTTTTCCGCTTCAGCCGCAACCCGACCTTTGTGGGGCAAGCCATGCTGCTGATGGGCATAGCTTTGGCAATCCCATCCCTGCCGGGGCTACTGGCAGTTCTTCTTTTCATCACATCAGCTTCGGTGCAGATCCGGACAGAGGAGCGCGTCCTGCTTGCGGCTCACGGTGCGGCATACCGCAGATGGAGCGCACAAGTGCCGCGTTGGATCGGGTTGCGATCCTGATCCATCGAAAGGCGCACCACACAACAATGATCTGACAAAACTGTGAGGCCGCATGAAGCCGCTTGAACCTCATGTGGCTAGAGGTGCTACGCGGCGGTTGCGAAGATGGAATATCACTATGCTGAAGACAATCAGGATTGCCCTTTGGATCGCCGTGGCGGTCTCCCTTGTCGTTGTTGGCGTGCTGCTCTGGCGTGCTGATCGACAAGAGCAAGCAGCTGCTTTTCGGCCGGCGTTTTCCCTGCCGGATGAGACGGGTGCCATCCACACGACCGAGGAGTTCAAGGGCAAGTATGTTCTTGTCTTCTTCGGCTTTACCAACTGCCCTGACATCTGCCCGACCACCATGTCGGAAGTAGCCCAGGTCATGGATGATCTGGGACCACAAGCCGAGAAGGTGCAGCCCGTGTTCATCTCGGTCGATCCGGCCCGTGACCGCGCGAGCGGCCTCGACGAATATTTGGCTGCTTTCCATCCTGCCATCCTCGGGCTCGCCGGAGACGAGGCCTCGACCCGTGCCGCCGTGGAGAGCTTCAAGGTCTTCGCCGATCCGGAAAAGGCGGCGTCAGCGCCCGGGGGCTACACAATGTCGCATAGCTCCAGCCTTTACCTGCTCGGGCCTCGCGGCGATTGGTTGCGCCAGTTCGAATATGGAACTCCCGCCGACGACATCACTGCTGATCTCAAAGGACGCCTGTAACATGATAAAGCCGATCATCGCGGGTTTGGGGCTCGCCGCAGTGCTGCCCGCTCTTGCGCTTGCCGAGTGCGCCGAGGTGTCCCAAGGCGACCTTTCGGTCCGTGCGGCTTGGTCCCGCGCCACCATCGGAACCGCGCGTCCGGCCGTGTTCTACGTCACCATCCAGAACAACGGCAGCACGGATGACCGCCTGACCGGGATCGAAACGCGCGTGGCAGGCATGCCCATGCTCCATGAAACAGTAACGAAGGACGGTGTCGCCAGCATGCCGCATGCGGACGCCATCGACATTCCCGCAGGAAAAACCGTCAGTCTGGCACCGGGCGGGTATCACGGCATGCTCATGAACCTCGAAGCGGAGTTGAAGGAAGGGGAAAGCTTCCCCGTGACGCTGCAGTTCGAGAAGGCCGGCGAGGTTTCGATCGACACTGAGGTTTTGCCGATCCGGGCACGAGAGGCGGCATGCGGCGTCGCACCCTGATCCTTGGCGGTGCCGGCCTCCTTGCAGCCTTTGGCTTCATGCTGACCCTCGGCGCGTGGCAGAGCGGTGATCTGCCGTGGCAGGAAAAGAAGGCTGCGTCCGCCGCCCGGATACGCGCCGCCGATCCGAGCGCGATGACGTGGCAACTCACCAGCCACGAGGGCGAGCAGGTTGAGCCGCAGGACTGGCTCGGACAGGCGAACCTGGTCTTTTTCGGCTTCACCTGGTGCCCGGACGTCTGCCCGATGACGCTTCTGAACATCAGCGACTGGCTGGAAGAGTTGGGGCCTGACGCCGATCGGTTGGCCGGTCATCTGGTCACGGTCGATCCTGAGCGCGACAATCCCGAGGTCCTGGCAGACTATCTGTCAAACTTTGATCCGCGCATCACTGGCCTGACCGGCACGCCTGCCGAGATTGCCCGCGCTGCCGAGGCATTTGGCGCGACATACCGGCGCGTCCTCCGGCAAGACGGCGATTACACGATGGACCACACTTCCGGTGTGCTCGTGTTCCGCGCGGATGGGCGCTTGGCGAGGATCATCGACCTGCATGAAAATCCGCAAGCTGCCGTGCCAAAGATCAGGCAGGCGCTGAAGCAAGAGGGATAGACGATGACAAGATTGACACGACGCACCCTGCTGTGTGCGGCGGCCGCGAGTGCTGTGCCGCAATTTGCCCTTTCTGGCAGTGCGACCACCATCCATGTGGTCGAAGGGACGGGCTGCGAGTGCTGCAAGCAGTGGACCCGCTACCTGCAGGAAAGCGGTTTCGAGGTGACGCATGAGGAGCGCTTCGGCACGCTTCTCATGCAGCACAAGTTGGACTTGGGTGTGCCCATCGAACTCTCGTCCTGCCACACCGGCTCGGTCGGCGGCTACTTCATCGAGGGTCATGTTCCCGCAGCCGATATTCGCAAGCTTCTGCAGGTACGACCCGATGCCCGCGGCATCACAGTGCCCGGTATGCCTTATGGCAGCCCTGGCATGGGACCCGAGACCAAGCGGGATGCCTATGATGTCCTGTTGGTTCGCAAGGACGGCACCAGCGAAGTCTTCACCCATTATCCCGCTGCATAGCTCTTCCCACTCATTCTCAAGAAAAATCTGTTTCCATGTCCATCTTGAACCGCCGCCATGTTTCCCTTGGATTGATTGCCGCTCTTGCTGCCTGCGGGAGGTCGGGATCGAGCAACTGGTCAGGCGATGTTCCTGAGTTCAAGCATTACTTCGGTCCTCCCGTCACACAGATTGTGGTTCAGAAGGCGCAGCGGAGAATGCACCTGCTCAGCGGTCAGACCGTGCTGAAGTCCTATGATTTTGGCCTGGGCAATCAGCCTGTCGGCCATAAGCAGTTCGAGGGTGATGGAAAGACACCTGAAGGGCTTTATTTCGTGGACCGCTTCAACCCGCGCAGCCGATACCATCTGTCAGTGGGCATTTCCTACCCGAATGAGCAGGACAAGGCTTATGCCGCACAGTTTGGCCGCGATGCGGGGGGCGACATCATGTTCCATGGCCGCGGTCCGGAGGGCAGAAAGCTGGCTCCCAAAAATCGGGATTGGACGGCCGGCTGTATCGCACTCACCGATGACGAGATCGAAGATGTTTATGCCATGCTGCAGCTTCGCACTCCGGTCATGATTTACGCCTGATCACAGATACAGATGGCAGGCTCCAAGCTTCAGAGCCTGCCGATTGATGAGCGAGGAATGAGGGCGGCTGCTTTGTGAATGCCGGTATTCTTGAAGCATCTGTTTCATGCAGGTGGTGAAGACAGGGCCGCCTTCACTACAGGGCTGGCTTTTCGCATCCTCACATCGATCTTCGTAAGTGCAAAGAATGATTGGAAAGTCGGCTTAGCGACACGTATCCCAGCTTCGCATCTCACCGCTTCGAGTCCTTCCCGGCAATGTCCGAATGGGGATGGCTGAGCGGACGCCAATGGTATTTGGGACATGCTGTGGTGACCAGACCAGCAGCAGTGAAGCCGATGATAGCGTCCGTCTGGAAAAGCGCGAAGGGAGTAAAAGGAGAATTTGGTGTGAAGAGCAGGGGCCCCTGAACAACGCGTCCGCTTGCGCCTCTAGAACACAGGCAAGCAGTAGCCAGAAGCACCTACTTCTTGCCTCGTATTCAATAATGGTCATATTGAAGACGTGATCAGAAAGGACCTTCCATGGCTCAAACCACAACCATGACCGTGCGGCTCGGCCCGGTACTGAGTGACTTCGTTGCGACCAATGTCGGCAAGGATGGATCCTATGAGAATGTCAGTGAATATGTCCGAGACCTGATCCGCCGCGACAAGGAGCGGGTCGAGACGGAAGCTTTTGTGCGCTTGCAAACCGAGCTCACCCGGGCGTTCGCCGCGCCTGAGAACAGCTATGGACCCCTGACGGCAGCTGAGGTGATCGCGCGCAACAAGGGCTGATCATGGCCGCTGTTCGCATTCAAGAGGCCGCATCACTGCGGTTGGACGACATCTATCGCTATACCCGTGAACGCTGGGGCGAACCGCCAGCCGATGATTATCTCGTTGGGCTTTTCGAAGCGTTCGAGCGGATCGAGGCTCATGGGGTTGCCTCACGCCCGATCCCGGCCGAGTTCGGCGTGAACGGCTTCTTCTTCCGCTACGAGCACCACTTCGTCTACTGGTGCCGATTGTCCAATGGCGACATCGGCATTGTGACAGTCCTGCATGAGCGCATGCACCAGATCGGCCGGGTCGCTGAGGATTTCAGACGCGAGTGACCTAGAGAAGGTTAGCGGGCAACTCAAAGCCGTGACAACTCCTGGTGGCTTAGCGCGACTTAACGAGTTGATCCCGCCGTACCCGGACAGATCATACTGAGCCGCGTGCAAGAGGCTGGCTTGGTATCGGAACATGAAAATCATTCAAGATACTGATAAAACTTCATAATCTTCATTATCACTATAGGTAGTGGCTACCGGGGGACGCGCTATCCTGAAATGCGACTTTCTGTGCTCAACAATGAGTGGCACATTCCAATCTGGAACGCATCACACGATAGTTTCGAGGAGCATGTGATGCGCCCTTTTGCCAAGCCTGCTGCCAGGTCTTTCAAGCGTTAGCGTCCGGAACGCTCCAGCCGGGCAAGGTCGCGCAGGCGGGACTGTGATATTTCTCCCTCCGCAACAGTCCTACCGACCACGAGGCTCGGTGTGCCGACAAAGGAAAAAAGTCGCGCAAGCGCGCGCGCGCGGTCCAGCGAGGCCGTGACGGCATCTGCCTGCATGTCCTGCTCCATCCAGGACCAGGACAGGCCTACATCTTCCGCGATGCGACGCAAGAACTGCGGCGTCACCTGCCCTGGAGTTCGCAGCAGCCTGCTGTGTAGCTTGTCAGTATCGCCCTGCATCTCTGCTGCCAGCGAGGCTCGGGCGGCCACTAGGGAGGCTTCCCCGAAGATCGGCCAATGCTGACGCGTCACGACGATTTCCGAAGCAGCGGCAAGCTCCGTCAGATGGGCTGAGAGCACGCGGCAATAAGGGCAGTAGTAGTCGAAGAAGTATGCCACGGGGGTAGTACTCCTGCCGACATCCATAGCTTTGAACAAGTACCTTTCAGGCGCAGCTTTGACCTGCTGCATCAGTCCCGCTGGCAGAGGCTCGACAGGCATAAGTCCTGACATGAAGTCGAAGCTTCCGCTCCCTGGCGAACTTGTTCTGGCGGAGGATGAGAGGGTGCGAAAGCCCGGAACCTGCTGCAGCGGGCTGAACTCAAATCCATCAAGTTGGGCAGCTATCTGCGGGACAAGACGAAACGCTCCGACCCAGACAGCCAGTCCGCCAGCTAGGACGAGAAGTTGTCGGCGGTTTGCCATGGGACCCTTTATTGCTCATGTGTTCGCTGGTTCAATTCAACGGGTCTTTTGGCAGTCTCAGGCCGTCCGCGGGCGCCCTCTTTTGTCGGCCGCCGCGCCATACGTCCGATATTGACGGGCAACGCCACCCCCAGACTATTGCAGCCTTATGATAGTCGATCTCAGGGCAATATCCTTATGGGGGTGCCCGGCTGAAGCATCGCATAGATGTCTTCTATTTCGTCGTCCGTGACGGCAATGCATCCTGCGGTCCAATCGCGGTTTTGCGGCGCAAGCCTGTTTCCGTCCGGTCCCCTGCCATGGATCATGATATCGCCGCCCGGATCTTGGTTGCTGGCGGCGGCATGGGCTTTGTCCCACTTATCAGGATAGGAAATACCAATAGACAGATGATAGCTGCTTCGAGGGTTGAAGCGGTCAAGGTAATAAAGTCCTTCGGGCGTCTTGCCGTCCCCCTCGAATTGCTTGTGACCAATCGGCTCGTTGCCAAGGCCGACCTGGTAGGACTTCAGAACGGTGTCCCCACTGAGCAACTGCAGGCGTCGTTGCGCTTTGTAGACTCTCACTTCCGTCACCGGCGGGCCTGCGTATTTCTTGAAGGTCGGCCGGCTTAGAGGTGCTGCGCAGGCGGCCAGCATGATCAGCCCAGACAATGCAAATTGCCGTCTGCCCAACAGCACCTTCATTCAGTCCCCACATCTCTGCTGTGATTTCTTCTCATTGACCGGTCTTATAGAGATGCGCGGCTGATCTGTGCGTCTCAGGATTACCCCATCGTTTCCCGTGCTCGCCGGACCAGACCCTTCAGGTCGTCCAGGCTATATTTCCCAAAGGCGCCCTCGTCGCCCGCGATGAAGGAGGGCGTGCCCATCAGGCCCATGTGTTCAGCCAAGAGGAAGCTGTAGGTGATGTGGCGCTCCACGCGTTCGGACTGGATGTCCTGCTCCAGGCGGGCCCAGTCAACGCCAGCCTTTGCAGCCGCCTGCCGGGCGGTATCGGCATTGGCCTTGCCCTTGATCGAGAACAGGGCCTTGTGCATCTGCCAGTAGCGGCCTTGGGACAGCGATGCGAGAGAGACGCGAGCAGCGTCCTCGGAGTCCGGCCCGAACACCGGCCATTCGCGGAAGACCACCCGCAGGTTCGGATCGGACAGGATCAGGCGATGGATCGGGTCGACCATCTCGCGGCAGAAGGGGCAGTTGTAGTCGAAGAACTCGGTCAGCGTCACGTCGCCGTTGGGATTTCCGAGGACGGGCGCCGTGGGATCACGCTCGAGCGCCTTCCGCAGATCCTCGGGCATGGGATTGTTCCGTTGCGCAAGCGCGACGGTGGGCAAGACCAGCAAACCGGTGCTGGCAACGAGGAAGTTTCGACGGTGCATGCATCATCCTTGAACCAAACGGCGCCATGTGGTGCGCCACGTCATGGAAGGTGGTTGGATCCCCAAGCTTAAGGGGAGCTTAAGAACAGGACCTTTCGTCGAGATCCGACAGCGGGAGGGCAATCGACATCTGCTGTCCTCCTGTTCCTTTACCCACCTCCAGATGTCCGCCCATGCGCTGAACGGCGGCGGCAACGATGGCAAGTCCCAGGCCGCTGCCATGAACCTCGCGGCCCGGACCGCGCCAGAACCGATCGGTGACGCGGTCGCGGTCCTCGGGCCGGATGCCGGGTCCCTGGTCGCGAACCTGGACGGTCACAGATGATCCGTCGCAGGTCGCGATCAGGCGGACGACCCCACCGGCGGGGGAATGCTGGATCGCGTTCTCGACCAGATTGCGCAGGGCGCTGTGAACCAGGATGCGGGACGCATAAAGCGGGGGAAGATTGTCAGCCTCGATCAGCAGGCGTACCTGGCGGACATCGGCCTGATCCTTGGCTTGATCGGCAACATCGGCAAGCAACTCCGCCATGTCCAGACGCTCGACCGACGTCGCGTCCTGATCAATGGCCGTCAGGTCCAGAAGCTGGCGCACCATCCGGTCGGTGCGATCCACCGAGGTGGCGATGGAAGCCAGAGCACGGTCGCGCACCGCCGGGTCGACGGCCATTCGGGCAATCTGCGCATGGGTGCGCAACCCGGCCAAAGGGGTCTTCAGCTCATGGGCCGCAAAGGCGGTGAAGTCCCGCTCAGAGCGCCGGACATTCTCGAGACGATGGAACAGGCTGTTCAGCGCCCGGCGGACGGGGCGGATCTCCCGCGGATCCCGGCCTTCCGGCAAGGGGCGCAAATCGTCGGGCTGGCGTTGGCGCAGGGCGCTTTCCAGATGCGCCAGCGGTGCAAGGCCGCGCCCGACGCTGATCCAGATCAGCAGGGCAAGTGCGGGAAAGATCACCGCCAGCGGCCAGAGAAGCCCTTGCACCACGTCGCTCACCAGACGGTCACGCACCTCCATCCGGTCGCCGACCATGACGCGGACCCCCACGTCGGGATTGAGCACGGTGAAGACCCGCCACGGCTCGCCGTCGATCTGGGTGGTGGCAAAGCCCTCGTCGTCGGAAAGCCTTGCATCCGGCGCGCCCGAGGACGCGCCCAGAAGGTCGCCCTGCAGCGACCAGATCTGGCAGGACAGCTGGCGCGAGTATCCGCCGTCGCTTGGCAGGGCGATCGTGGCCCCGGCTGCGGCGTCGTTCAGCGCAATCCGGCGGTCGGCCATGAGCGAGCTGACCATATTGGCTGCCTCGGACAGGCGGGCATCCAGCACACGCTCGACCTGAGCGCGGGTCGAGATGTTGATCCAGAGGACCGCCGACAGCCAGACCGCAGTGGTGGCCAACGTCAGGATCAGGATGAGGCGAAGACGGATCGACATCAGTCTGCCTTCGTTCCAGACACCGGCATGCAGTAACCCAGACCGCGCACCGTCTCGATCACCTCGCGGCCGAGCTTGGCGCGCAAGTGATGGATATGCACCTCGACCGTGTTGCTTTCGACGTCTTCCTGCCAGCCATAGAGCCGTTCTTCGAGTTGCGCGCGGGAGAGGATGCGCCCCGGACGCTCTGCCAGGGCATGCAGGATGGCGAACTCGCGCCGCGACAGGCGCAGGAGCTGGCCATCTCGTGTCACCGTCATCGCGGCCGGGTCCAGTTCCAGCCCGTTCCAGTTGAGGACGGGTGTGGCGCGGCCGCCCTGCCGGCGCAGCATCGCGCGGATCCGTGCGGCCAGTTCATCGAGGTCGAAGGGCTTTCCCAGGTAATCGTCAGCACCCGTGTCCAACCCGGCGACCCGGTCGCGCACCTGGTCCCGCGCCGTCAGCAGCAACACCGGCAGCATGTTCCCGCCTGCCCGCATCTCGGCCAAGAGGTCGGTGCCCATGCCATCGGGCAGCATGATGTCGAGCACCATGCCAGCGAATTCGCTATGGGCCAGGGCTTCGCGCGCATCGGCAAGTGTCGCGACAGCATCAACGGTAAAACCCGACAGGCCGAGGCCAACCACCAGGCCCTCGGACAGCACCGGGTCATCTTCCACGATCAAGAGCCGCATGGGCATCCTTTCCTGTTCCTCGAGGCCGGGTGTGGCGGGGCAAGCTTAAGACTGGCTTAAGCTGACCTCCTTAGCCGCAACACCATGATGATACGAATCCTCTTGGCGGCACTCACCGCATGGACCATGGCGACAGGGGCGGCACGTGCAGAGCCCGGTCCCCCGCTCGACCCGACAGAAGCCTTCGTTCTGACGATCACGCCCGCCCTCGCTGGGGACCTGCAGGTCTCCTGGGACGTGCAGCCGGGCTATTACCTTTATCGCAGCAAGATTGCCGCCATGGCGCCGGACGGCACCTCCCTCCCCCTCACCCTGCCCGACGGGGAGATCTACGACGACCCATGGCTGGGCCGCGACGAGATTTACCGAACGCCGGTAACCATCACCATCCCCGATCCCCAGGGGCTGACGGTGCTACACTGGCAGGGCTGCCAGCAGGACGGCATCTGCTATGCCCCTCAGCAGGCGGTGCTGGATGCCGACGGCACGATCCGGCCACAGGAGGCTGTCGAGGATGATCCCTTCGCCTCCTGGCAGGCCGAGGGCGGTGCTGAGCAATCGTCCGGTTCGTCGGCTGATGACGCCAGCATACCCCCGCAGTCAGGTCTGACCATCGCGGAGGACCGTGGCCTTGTCGCGGACCTGGAAGGCCGCGGCGGCATTTTGCTGGTCCTCGCAGGCTTCTTCGGCTTCGGCCTGCTGCTGTCGCTGACACCTTGCGTGCTGCCGATGGTGCCGATCGTGGCCGGGATGCTGACCCGGCAGGGACAGGGGCTGACCGCAGGGCGCGGACTGGCCCTCACCGGTGCTTATGTAATCGCCATGGCCACGGCCTTTGGCCTGTTGGGCATCGTGGCAGCCTGGTCGGGCGCGAACCTGCAGGCTGTGCTGCAATCGCCAGCGGCGATCGGGGTCATCGCGGCAATCTTCGTGATGCTGGCGTTGTCGATGTTCGGCCTCTTCGAACTGCAGATGCCCGCCATCTGGCAGGCGCGGCTGTCGCGGGGAACGGGTGCAACAGGCTCCTTGGGCGGCGCGGCAGTGCTTGGCTTCGGCTCGGCGCTGATCGTGGGGCCGTGCGTGACCGCGCCGCTGGCCGGAGCGCTCATCTATATTGCCCAGACCGGGGATGTGGCCTTGGGCGCGGCGGCGCTGTTCGCCCTGGGCCTTGGGCAGGGCGTGCCGCTGCTGGCCGTGGGCGTCTTCGGCCCGCAGATCCTGCCTCGCCGTGGCGCCTGGATGGAGCGGGTGAAGATGGCCTTCGGTATCGTCTTTCTCGCCATGGCCATCTGGCTGGCAGGACGCATTCTGCCTGGACCCATCATCCTGCTCCTGTGGTCGGTGCTGCTGACCGGCTGCGGCGTGGCCTTGGGCGCCCTGGACCGTCTGTCGCCAAGCGCGCCGCGCACCATGCGCGTCGCTGCCGGAACCGGGCTGCTGCTGGTTTTTGCCGGCCTGATCCAGGGCATCGGCGCCGCCTTGGGTGCCGATGATCCGACCCGTCCCCTGGCACCCCTGGCCGGACGCACGACACAAGCACTCGCCGAACCCGTGCCGTTCCAGACCGTGACGAGCCGGACGGCCTTGGAAACTGCTCTGGATGGAACACAGCCCGCCCTGATCTACGTCACCGCCGACTGGTGTGTGACCTGCCGCTCGATCGAGCGAGGGCCCATGTCGGACCATGAGGTGGCAGCCGCGCTCAGCGATCTGGCCCTCATCAAGGTCGATGTGAGCGACTTCAATGCCGAGGCGCAGGCGGTGATGAAGACCCTCGCCGCTTCTGGTCCCCCCACCATGATCTTCGTCGATGCTGCCGGGGCCGAGGCACAGGGCAGCCGACTGATCGGCGATGTGGATACAGCGGATCTGCTAACCTCGATTGCGCAGGTGGCTCCATGAACGCGGTCTCCCTTGGACCTTTCGTTTTCGACGCCTCACGCCTGGCAGCAATCGCGGCTGTCCTGCTGTTCCTGACCGTGAGCAAGATCGCGGCCCGTCGCAAGCGCCAGAAAGGCCACGCCCACGCGATCGAGGCTTGGGCAGGCTGGGCGGTCCTCGCCTGGATCCTCGGCGCACGGTTGGGCTTCGTCCTCACGCATGCGGACGACTTCGCAGCAGCGCCGTTGGATGCGCTGAAGCTGTGGCAGGGCGGTTTTTCTGCCCGCGCCGGCTGGATTGCGGCGGGCGCGGTCCTGGCGGTCGCATTCCTCAAGGGGCGCGGTGCGGTTCTCCGGCCTTTGCTGGTCGCCGCCGCCCTGACGGCCATGGCTCATCAGGCGATCACCGCGGCCCTGCCGCGTCCGCAGATGCGCCTGCCGGTGATGGAGCTTCTGGCCCTGGACGGCAGCCCTGTCCAACTGGCCGGGCAGGACCGGGTGACGGTGGTCAATCTCTGGGCGACATGGTGCCCGCCCTGCCGCCGCGAGATGCCGATGATGACATCCCTGGCAGCCGAGATGCCCGAGGTGTCCTTCGTCTTCGCCAACCAGGGCGAAAGCGCGGATCGCATTCTGGCCTTCCTTGCTGCCGAGGGCCTGCCTGCGGATGGGATGCTGCGCGACCCGCGGGGGCACCTGATGGGCCGGCTGCGGGCCGTGGGCCTGCCCTCGACCCTCGTCTTCGATGCCAAGAGCGCGCTCGTCGCCGCTCAGACGGGCGAGATCTCCGGGCCCGCCCTGCGCGCGCTGATCGACACCGCAAAGGAACAAGAATGATCTATCTGGTAAGAACGCTTCTGGCTGGCTCCGCCTTGCTGGCGCTCGCGGCCTGCGAGACTACCCCACCAGCCCCGGCGGCTCCACCCCCTGCCCCGGCACCTGCCCCGGTCAGTGCGGAAACTGCAGCCCTTTATGCCGCCCAACCCGACGGGGATCTGACGGTCCCTGCCATTCCCGCGCATCTGCTGACCGAAGACAAGGCGCGGCAAGAGGTGGATTACTGGACGGACCAGCCGGTCGGCACGATCATTGTCGATCCCCATGCCAAACGGCTCTACCAGGTCCGGCCGGGCAACAAGGCGATCCGCTATACCGTGGGCGTGGGCGCCGCCGGATACGGATTTACCGGCGAGGCGCATATTCCCTATCAGCGCGACTGGCCCCGCTGGACCCCCACCGACAGCATGCTGGCCGAGAACCCCGAATACTACGGTCCCTCAAAGGGCGGCGTGGACGGCGGGCTGGCAAACCCGATGGGTGCCCGCGCCCTCTATATCCACAACAGCGGCGGCGACACCTTCTACCGCATCCATGGCACGCCCGATCCGCAGTCGATCGGCACGGCCAGTTCGGCTGGCTGCATCCGCCTCTTCAACCAGGACATCATCCACCTGGCCGGGAACACCGACAGCATGACCAAGGTCGTCGTCCTGACCAAGGCGCAGTCGGGCCAAGGCACTACCCCGCCTGCGGCAGCTCAGGCCAAACAGACCTCCGGAGACCCCGCATGATCCTTCACCGCAGAGCCCTTCTGGCCTCCGCCGGCCTCGGCGCCGTTCTGACAACCCTTGGCGGCCTGACCTGGACCCTGTTGCGCCAGCCAGCCGATGGCACCGAGCTGACCCTCAATGACGTCCTTTACGATCCCGATCAGCCGGTGCTGGGCAATCCGGCAGGCGACGTGACCGTTGTCGAGTTCTTCGACTACCAGTGTCCCTTCTGCAAGCGCGGCCATGCCGACCTGATGGCCGAGGTGGAGGCCGACGGCAATCTCCGTTTGGTGATGAAGGATTGGCCGATCTTTGGCGGGGCTTCGGTCCTCGCCTCCCAGCTGGTTCTGGGCGCGGTGGAGGAAGGAGCCTACGCTGCGGCGCAGGCGGCCCTGATGGCCACGCCCGCACGCCTCTCCGAAGACGAGGTCCGCGACACCCTGACAGCCGCGGGGCAGGATCCCGCAGGAATGCTGGCCGCCTACCGGCAGGACCGCGACCGGTGGGACGGGCTGATGGACCACAACAGCCAGCAGGCCGCCGCGCTCGGGTTGCAAGGCACACCCGCTTTCATCATCGGCCAAAATCTTCTGCCCGGCGCCCTCGACCGCGACCGCCTGCGCACAGCCATTGCCGCGGCCCGCGGCAGCGCCTGATCCCCCGTTCACACCCAAGAAGGAGCAGACCATGACCAAAATATCGCGCCGCACCCTCGGCCTGATCGCTCTCGGAGGGCTTGCCGCCCCCAGCCTGGTGCGGGCGCAAGCCGGGCCTGCCCGCAACATGAGCAGCTTCGCCATGCAGCACTGGCAGGACCACTTCGGGGAACTGGGCCTGGGCGCGATTGTCGCTGACACCACCTCGCGCGCGCTGCATTTCTGGTCGGGCGATGGACAGACCTACCGGACCTATCCGACCTCGGTGCCCATTTCCGAGGAACTGACCAAGCGCGGCTACACCGAGATCGTGCGCAAGAAGGAGGGACCGAGCTGGGCCCCTACGGCCTCCATGATGGAACGCTTTCCCCATTATCGCCCGGTGGGCCCGGGTCCGGACAATCCTTTGGGCACGCACGCCATGTATCTGTCCTGGCCGGCCTACCTGATCCACGGCACCCATGACACACGCAAGATCGGGCGCCTGTCCTCGGACGGCTGCATCGGACTTTACAACGAGAAGATCGAGGAACTGTTCGGCCTGTGCCCAGTCGGCACTCAGGTGCGGATCATCTGACAGCCCCGCAGCCGGGGCCGAAAGGCCCCGCTGAATCACAGATCCTTGCAGAAGGCTTCATAAAGCGCAGCCATGAGCACTTCCAGGTCCGGATCGGAGATGCGGTAGAAGATGGTCTGGCTTTCGCGGCGGGTGTCGACCATCTGGGCCTCGCGCAGCTTGGCCAGGTGCTGGCTCAGCGCCGACTGGCTGAGGCCCACGGCCTCCTGCAGCGCACCGACCGAGCGTTCGCCCTTGGTCAGTTCGCACAAGATCAGCAGGCGCTTGGCGTTTGCGACAAGCGCAAGTCGCCCGGCCACGTGATCGGCGCGCTCCTGCAGGGCACGGGTCGCTTTAGGGAGATCCATTATATTAGCATTGACTGATTTAGACATGGATAATATATAAGCCACAACGGCGGCTGGGGCAAGCTGCTTTGAGGAAGGAGAACACCAATGGAGATTGGGATCGAAACCGCCTTCACGCCCTGGGCATCCTTGCTGGGCGGGATGCTGATCGGGTTGAGCGCGGTGATGGTGATGGGGCTCTTCGGCCGCATCGCGGGGATCGCGGGCATCACCCAGGGCGCCTTGGCGCTGCCCGGGGCGGCGAAGGACCGTGACTGGCGATGGGCCTTCCTCGCGGGGCTGGTTCTGGCGCCGCTGGCGGTGATGGCTGTTGGCGGGACTGTTGCGCAGACGGTGCCGGAGAACCTGCCCGGCATGGCCGTGGCGGGGCTTCTGGTGGGCATGGGCACGGCACTCGGCTCGGGCTGCACCTCGGGGCACGGGGTCTGCGGGCTGGCGCGGCTTTCGGGCCGGTCGCTGGCGGCGGTCGTGACGTTCATGGCGGCGGGCTTTGCCACCGTTTTCGTGCTGCGCCATATCCTGGGGGGTGCGTGATGCGGGTGCGGTGGGGCTTTCTGTCGGGTCTGGTCTTCGGGCTGGGGCTGGTGATCTCGGGCATGGCCAACCCGGCCAAGGTGCTCAACTTCCTTGACCTGGCCGGGACCTGGGACCCCAGCCTGGCCTTTGTGATGGTCGGGGCCACCCTGACCGCCTTCGTGGGCTACCGTCTGGTCTGGCGGCGCAAGGCGCCGGTGCTGGACCGGACCTTCGACATCCCGAAGAACCGCGCCATCGACAAGCCGCTGCTAGTGGGGGCGGCGCTGTTCGGGATCGGCTGGGGGATCGGCGGCTTCTGCCCCGGCCCGGCCTTCACTGCCCTGCCCCTGCTGGCGCCGGGCACGCTGATCTTTCTGCCCGCGATGCTGGCCGGTCTGTGGCTGGGCGCCCGGATCAAGGCAGGCGGTTCACTGCAAGGAAAAGGAGCAACGTCATGAGTGAGTCAAAACTGAAGCAAAAGGTGGTCCGCCATTCGCCCTCGACCGGCGCGGGCAGCCCCAATGTCTGGGGCATCTACGAGCCTGATACCGGGTCCATCCAGTATATCTGCGCCGATCCTGCAACGAAGAAGGCCGCGCTCATCGACGTGGTCTGGAACCTCGACCCCAAGAACTACCGCTTCTCGACCGAGAGCATGGATCAGGTGCTGGAGGTCGTACAGCAGAACGGACTGACGGTCGAATGGGTGCTGGACACGCATCCCCATGCCGACCATGTGATGGCTTCGGCGCATCTGAAGGAGCGCACCGGCGCACCCACGGCGATTGGCGACAAGGTCCATGACATCGCAGGGCTCTGGGCCGGGCTCTACAACCTGCCCGAGGCTTTCGATCCGGCGCGCGACTTCGACCGCCTGTTCGCCCCTGGCGAGACCTTCCGCATCGGTGAGCTGGAGGCGCGGGTGATGCTCTCGCCCGGCCATACGTTGGGCTCGATCACCTATGTCTGCGGGGACGCGGCCTTCACCCATGACACGCTGATGCAGCCCGATGTCGGCACCTCGCGCGCCGACTTTCCGGGCGGCGATACCGAACAGCTGTGGGATTCGATCCAAGAGATCCTGGCCCTGCCAAAGGACACGCGCCTGTTCGTCGGCCACGACTATGGCACCGACGATCGTGACGAGCCTCAGTGGGAGGCGACCGTGGCCCAGCATCGCGCGGGCAACAAGCACGTGAAGGATGGCACCCGGCGCGAGGACTGGATCAGGAAGCGCAACGAACGCGATGCCACCCTGGCCCTGCCTGACCGGATCCTCGCCGCGCTGCAGATCAACCTGCGCGGCGGGCGCCTGCCCTCACCCGAGGCAGACGGCAACAGCTACCTGAAGATCCCGGTGAACCGCTTTCCCGCACCGCAGAAGAAGGCCAAGACGATGAAGGACCTTGTGGCGGATGCGCAAAGTCGTGTCGCAACCGTACCGCCCGAGCAGGCGGCTCGGGGCGACGGCTCGGCCGCTCTGGTTCTTGATGTGCGTGAGCCGAGCGAACTCGAGACCCACGGGCGCGTTCCCGGCGCCCTGCATGTTCCGCGCGGCCTGGTGGAAAGCCGTGCCGACGTCACCGCGAAGACGGCGGAAGCGCAATTGACCGACCTGCGCGACACCGGCTGCGTCCATGTCCTGTGCGGCTCGGGCGCCCGGGCGACCCTGGCGGCAGACACCCTGCGCGCCATGGGCTACCAAGCCAGCGTGATCGAGGGCGGGTTCGAGGCCTGGAAGGCCAAAGGCCTTCCGGTCGAGACCTGAGCCATGGACAGGCTGGGCCGCTATCTGCCGATCCTGCACTGGGGTCGCACTTATGACCGGCATGCCCTGACCAGCGACGCGGTGGCGGCGGTGATCGTGACGATCATGCTGATCCCGCAGTCGCTGGCATACGCGATGCTGGCCGGCCTGCCGCCGGTGATCGGACTTTATGCGTCAATCCTGCCGCTGATGGTCTATGCCCTGTTCGGCAGCAGCCGCACCCTGTCGGTGGGTCCGGTGGCGGTCGTATCGCTGCTGACCGCCGCCGCCGCGTCCGGCGTGGCGGTGCCCGGCAGCCCGGAATATGTCGCGGCAGCTCTGCTTCTGGCGCTGCTGTCGGGGTTGATCCTGGTCGGCATGGGCATCTTCCGACTGGGCTTTGTGGCGAACCTGCTGTCGCACCCGGTCATCTCGGGCTTTATCACAGCCTCCAGCCTGCTGATCGCCACCGGACAGCTGAAGCACATTGCAGGCATCAAGGCCGAGGGCGCCACCCTGCCCGAGATGCTGGCCTCGCTATTCGAGAACCTGCCTGCAACCCATTGGCCCACGCTGGTGATCGGAGCTTTGGCGATGGCTTTCCTGTTCTGGTCGCGCCGTTCTCTAAAGCCAATGCTGATCCGGCTGGGCGTGCCTCTGTCTGCGGCCGCCCTGCTTGCACGCACCGGGCCGGTCCTGGTGGTTGCGGCTTCCATTGCCGCTGTCATCCTGCTGGAACCGGGGGTTGCCGTCGTGGGGAAAGTGCCACAGGGGCTGCCGCCCCTGTCGATGCCGGTGATCGATCCGGCGCTTTGGACCGCGCTGCTGCCCTCGGCTTTTCTGATTGCCCTGATCGGCTTTGTGGAGTCGGTGTCGGTGGCGCAGACGCTGGCCGCGAAACGCCGCCAGTCGATCAGCCCGGACCAGGAACTGATCGGCCTCGGCATGGCCAATCTCGCTGCGGCCCTTTCCTCAGGCTATCCCGTCACCGGTGGTTTTGCACGGTCGGTTGTCAATTTCGACGCGGGCGCACAGACCCCTGCCGCCGGGGCCTTCACCGCCATCGGCATCGCCCTTGCCTCGCTGTTCCTGACGCCGCTTCTTTATCACCTGCCCATCGCTGTCCTGGCAGCCACCATCATCGTGGCCGTGCTGAGCCTGGCCGACTTCGGTGCCCTGCGGCGAACGTGGAAATACTCCCGCGCGGACTTCTCGGCTCTTGCTGCCACACTTGGGGTGACACTGCTGGATGGGGTCGAAACTGGAATCATGGCGGGCATTGCGGTCTCTGTCCTGCTCCACCTGTGGGCCAGTTCGCACCCGCATGTGGCAGTGATCGGCCAGGTGCCCGGCACGCAGCACTTCCGCAACGTCCTGCGCCACAGCGTCATCTGCACGCCCGAGGTGCTGGGCCTGCGCATCGATGAAAGCCTGTTCTTCGCCAATGCACGCGCCATCGAGAATGTCATCCAGCACGAGGTCGCCGCCCGCCCACAGTTGCGCCACGTGGTCCTGAACTGCGCCGCCGTCAACAGCATCGACGCAAGCGCGCTCGAAAGCCTGGAATTGGTCATGCATCGCTTGTCGGACGCGGGCATTGCGCTGCACCTGTCCGAGGTCAAGGGTCCCGTCATGGACCGCCTGGAACGCAGCGACTTCCTCCACCATCTGACAGGCCAGGTGTTTCTGTCGCATTATCATGCAGTGGAAGCTCTCGCTCCCGAGGTGACATGTACATCCCAAACTGCTCATCCTGCAGCAACGTCTCAGAACGTCGCACTGCAATCTGCAGCACTCTCACCGTGAGTAGGCCCTGAACGTTACGAAGGCGATGATGCGCGTTGAGACTGAAAGCGGTTCAGGAATGCGTAGACAGCCCGCGGGGGCCTATTGCAAGCATCCGTCTGCTGATCAGTGGCCCACCAGTTGCTGAATTGAGCGTCCGAATGGGGATCGTTGAGAGGACGGCAAGCTTGCCCCTGAACAGGCCAGTTGAAGGCCAACAAATGCTGGCGGGACGAAATCTCAGATGAGTGGTCCGATATTTTTTGCATTGAAGGGGCGGCTACTGTTACAGATCAGGACATGATACAGATTTTGATAGGCTACGCCCGCTGTTCTACCGACAAACAGGATCTTGCCGCGCAGAAGGGCATCCTAGCCAGCTTCGGAGTCGCCGCCGATCGCATCTACACCGACCACGGCTTTACCGGCACGAACCGCGCCCGTCCTGGTCTTGATCAGGCACTTGCAGCCTTGCGGGAGGGTGACACGTTGGTGGTCCCGAAGCTGGACCGCCTGGCACGCTCCGCCCCCGACGCCCGCGACATAGCCGACAACCTAGCCGCGCGCGGGATCAAGCTTCAACTTGGCAGCTCGATCCATGATCCGACCGACCCAATGGGCAAGCTGTTTTTCAACATCCTGGCCACCTTTGCCGAGTTCGAGGCCGACCTGATCCGGATGCGGACCCGTGAGGGCATGGCTGTGGCCCGAGCCAAGGGCAAGCTGCGGGGCAAGAAGCCGAAGCTGTCGGATCGCCAGCAGCAGGAGCTGCGGCGCATGTATGACACCGGCGAGTATTCCATCAGTGACCTGGCAGAGGTGTTTTCGATCTCGCGACCGACCGTGTATCGCACCTTGGATCGGCAGGCGGCGACGGCGGCGTGATGACAGATGATTCAAAGCCGCCACGCCCCCCGGCCCTGAAAAGCGAGACCCGTCAGACGAACTGGCGCCGCACCAACCTGCCGAAGTACCAGGCCCATCTCGCGGTTCAGCGGGCGCTTATGTCTGGCGCACTGGAAAAGCAGGGCTGCGAGGTGTGCGGCGCGGCCAAGGTCGATGCCCATCACGATCGATACGATGAACCCCTGAACGTGCGATGGCTCTGCCGCAGCCACCACGTCAAGCTCCATCATTACGGCGAAGATATGTTTCCTATCAGTGAGCCTCAAAATACAGGCTCAGGTAATAATTATTACAAAGATAAGAGTTAAAGCGTGACAATCGGCCACAAACGCCTTCTTCACACAGGGCTTGAAAACTACGATCACGTTTACTTAGATTCAGGCTCTGTGTTTTTCGCCAAAGCACTACGTGCAGGAAAATGCCCGTGCTGTAACATTCAGCTTCTAACGTTCGAGCATGATTTACCAACAAAAAAACTCGGTCCAGGATTTAGCCAGATTCGGTGGTTGCACCTAGAAATTTGCCCAGCCTGTGGGTGGTGGCACTATCGCCAAGACTATATGTCACACGACCAAGAAGATAAACGTTCAACCAACTGGGAACTTACTCACGCTCTACAGACGGAAATAGAGATAGGAAAGACCACTCTTCCTATTGAGGCGCTCCAAAAGCACCTATTACGACGATGGGAAGATCGAAAGTTGATCTCCGCTCAGCAAGCAGAGGATCTGGTCGCATCCGTGCTTAAAGAGCATCATGGCGGAGAGGTAATACGAACAACGGCTAACGCAAATGCAGCAGATGGCGGTATCGATCTATATCTAACCATTGGAAGTGATGGCGCAGTCAAACGTGCAGTGCAGGTGAAGCGCCGCATTACATCAAACGTGGAACCTGTCGAGGAAGTGCGTAATTTTGTTGGAGCTATGGTTTTGTCCGGCGCGGACAGCGGAATTTATGTAACAACAGCATCACGCTTTACAAAACCTGCACGTGCGATTCCAAGATTCGCTAAAGAAGCAAAAGCTAAGCTTGAAGTTGATCTTATAGACGGTGAGCGACTTTTTGAAATTCTTCAGACCACTAATGAAAAGAAACCTGTTCAGCTTCCGCAAAATGTCCGGTTAGATCAGGAGTGGCGAAACGCGAGCGGCAAAATCATTACCGCACGTGATCTATTTACAGGTGACATCAGAGAGTGGTCTGTTCCCCCTACATAGGAGGAAGCATTCCTATAACCTTCTCAACAGAAGCAGCGATTTGGGCAGCATCTCCGCCAAACTTCGCCAGCTTTGATGTTCCTGAGAAAAGACCTGTAAGTGCCTGTTTGACCTTAGTGAGCTTTGAAGGCTCCAAGTCAACAGCGGCATCCACGACCAGTTTAGTGACGTCCTTCAGCTCTTGGGTTTGATATGGCAATGTGCCAAGTTCTTTAGCAAGGTCTGACAGTGCCGCTTTGAGCTGGACAGTCTGGTTCCCCGTTAAGGAATTGTTGGCCTCCCCATGTTGGGTCGCATCTCCCGTTATAGACACGGCTCCACTTTGAATACTTCCAATGTTGATAGTGTTATTGGTCACGTGCGTAGGGCCTCCTTGGTTTTGTGGGGAGAAGTCGAAAAGATCCCCGCTTCCTTTGATTTCCAATCGTTTAAATTCAGCATACATCGCAGTGCCGGCGGCTGCCGCCAGCATTCGCTTGGCAAGAGGGCCGGAGGGTGACGACACTTCAAATTGCTCCTTTGCGAGCCGACTGTACTCGGAACATTCTCCTGCGTGCCTCACCATGTGGTCGAGTATTTCCTCGCGGATTTCATCTTTACTTTCATTGTGCCACCATGGCGAAGTCAAAGTTTCGAGTCCGTCATACCATGTGTTCCTCAACCCACGAGCAAGGTTCATTCGCACTTCTGAGTCGAAATCCTGAGAGCCCTCGGCAACTACCTCATGCTTGACGCCATTATCGATATCTGCCTCGCCATAAAGTCTATACGTCCACCCACGGATATTGGCTGGGTATCTTTCTACATCGGCCACATCGAAGCCTAGGTGGTCAATACCAAGCTCCGGGTGCTCATTGATTGCCCAGACAGCATATTGAATGACTTCCATGTCGTCATGCTTTGACAGTTGCCGCACAAGGTCTCCGTTTTCGAACCGCGGATCAAAAAGATTATCAGGTGCGCGGCGCAGCCCAACAGCTACCAACGCACTGCGAAGAACAGGTGCCGCTTCGTTGTCAATGTCGATGGTCGTACGATCGGACCGGATGCGAATGCCAAAATTTCCAATATGTGCTGCCAAGGCTATTTGTTGAGGGCTGACATAACTACGCTTAGAAAGATCTCGATAGGCGTCTGGAAATACCTTGAAATAAGCCGTTAAGGCTGAAGCCATTGTATCTGGGTCATTGGGGTGTAGCTCAATGACCCGCTGGATTGCATCCAGGCTTCGCTCTGGCGTTCCGATTAGCGCAAGCACATTGAGACACCATCTTCTCACTTTAGGCTCGAACCGATTGGCTTCTAGTTGGCCTACAGCGGCCACTTCAAGAGAGCCGCAGTACAAAGGCTTGAAGTGCAGTCCGCGCGCATACAGAAGGCAGACTTCTTGTAAAGCACGCTTTGCACGTTCAGGATCAGCACCGCCTATCTGACCAAGGAGATACTCGGCGTAAAGATCATCAATGAAGCGATGAAACATGAACCTTACTGATCACACGCAAACCTTTGGCGTACGACCGCCTGCGTCCAAGGATCAAAATCATCCAGATGGTTCGGAGGCACCCGAAAAGGTATCCACTTCATGTCGTTCATCGACAGACGGCGGGTTGTTGGCTCGAACCAAGAAGGACACCCCGTTTCAATGACCAGCAGGGCTGCTTCAATATCATTGTCAGATGAGACCTCAATAACAGAAGCAGAGGAAGAAGTCTCAGATTTCAAGACCTCTACATCCAACGGAAAATCAAGGTCTATGGATAAAGCGGTTATACCTGCCTCTATGATGCCAAGGTTTTCGTGATTGAATAAAGTTTGTTGGTCTTCTGTCACGAGAGAAGTGAAGCCGACGGTCCGCTTGGATGTCAAATCCTCGTTCTGTATTCGATACCTACCGACACGATAGGAAAGAACGCTTTCTTCTCGAACCAACATTACAAAGCACCATAGAGGAACATGACCCTCAGGACGATCTTTGAAACCAAAATACGAAAGCTCGCCACTCTGGTGCATGCCTGAAATAGCAGCCCATCTAGCCTGAGCACCTTGAACCCTCAGCCTGTGAAGGCTTTCCTTTGAAATGCACAGTACTGGATCAGGCGTTAATTCGCGCTTGCGGCGTTTTGCTCTGATAGTCTTACGGAATTCGGCAGGAATACTTTCATCTGAGAGCAGAGAGCGAAGGAAAAACTTGCCTGGCTCTGTTCTAACAAAACGACTTCTATCCTTGCTGTGAAGGATATCTTCGCTGAGTCGAGCCTGCAGCGTTTTGTGTTGCGTTTCACCATGCAGGTGCGATGGCATCAAGTCGAGAAGGTAAGCTTCTCGCAAGATAGCGTGAGGCCCCATTGGACGCCGCTTACTGGCTAGGACTTTTTCCGCAATTTCAAGATATGAACTCATGTCCGCCCTAAGAGGTAACAGAGGCACACCACCATCTGCAGCGATCCTTCGAGGATACTCTATTACCCAGCAGGGCGGATGTCATCCAGTCAACGATACGCAGCTTCGGACAAAGATAGGGCGGATCAGTTTATCCGCATCCGCTGCATCGCAAGGTCTGTCCAGATGCGTTGGACGACCTTGTTTTCATGTTCCTGAGTGCTTTGCCGCCGGCTGGAAGATCCAGTCAAAGCCATGCTTCAGCGGTCAGCTTGTGCCGGATCGGCATCCTGTCCCCAGCTTTCTGCCCCTGTCGTGAGCCGTAGTCCTTGACGATCAGGGGCGTATCGGAACTATGGCCACTGTTCACGGATTGTTCTGGGCCATGTCACTTGATCTTCATCCTCTCAGCGTCACGCTGATCGACCGCGACATGCCGCTGGCCGCCATCCAGGTGCCAGCCGGTTTTCCCTCGCCTGCGGCTGATGATCTTGAGGACACGGTTGATCCTTTCAAGTGGGTTGTCCGCCATGAACACGCGACCTTCTGGTGGCGTGTCTCGGGCGACAGCCTGGAGGCCGAGGGTATCCTTGACGGGGATCTGATCGCGGTGGACCGCGCCGGGCGGCGGCGCAGCGGGCGCATTGTCCTGGCCCTGGTCGATGGACAGATCACCGTGAAGAAGCTCGCCAAGCGGGACGGCCAATGGTTCCTGGACCCGCGCGCGCGCAGCGACGACTACCAGACTATCCCCGTGACCGAGACCACCGAGATATGGGGCGTGGTGGCGGGCGTGGTGCGCCGCCTGCCCGTCGAATAGGGCGATGCTTGAGGCGTCCGACAAGCCAATAGCCCTGATTGACTGCAACAACTTCTATGTGTCCTGCGAACGGCTTTTCGACACGAAGCTGCACGGCATCCCCGTGATTGTTCTCTCGAACAATGACGGATGTGCGGTGGCCCGGTCTGACGATTATAAGGAATCTGAGTAAGGGTGCTTTTGGGGTAAAATAGCACATCCAAACGATAGGCGTAGCGATGGACGAGGGCGTCGAGCGCTGGCTTTTGATCCAAGAGAACCTTGGCCGTGCTCGGAACACAGTCCTGGCCTATCGGCACGCCTTTGCCGACTACCTCAGCTTCTGCAGGCAAAGACAAATTGCGGTCTGCGACGCTACCCGAGAGCACTTATCGCTTTATGTCCGATCGATGACGGACCGTCCCAAGCAGGCACATGCCTCTGTCGCATTGGAGACCTCGCCAAGCGGTCTCGCCAACGCGACAATCCGGCAGCGGCTCACAGCCGTAAGGCTATATTATGATTACCTGATCGAAGAAGGTGTCCGCTCGCATAACCCTGTCGGTCGTGGGCGTTACACAGCGACGGCACGTACCGCAATGTGGGGTCCGGCTTCGCATGCGCTTCTGCCGAGCTATAGCTTTTTGCCGTGGATACCGGACGAAGACGAGTGGCACCACATCTTGACCATCGCCGCAACCAACTCGCCTCGGAACCGCCTCATGCTGGCACTGGCTTATGACGCGGGCCTGCGGCGTGAAGAACTCTGCTCGATTGCCACCGGTGATCTCGATCCTGCCCGCCGGCTGGTGCATGTCCGTGCAGAGACGACAAAGGGGCGTCGTGCCCGCCTGGTCCCCTACTCCGTGCCCACTGGCATGCTCCTTGAAGCCTATCTCCATGAACGGCGGAAACTGACGCGAGACCGCGGGGCGCTTTTCATCTCTCAATCCCGCCGCAATCGCGGCGTCCCCATAACCGTCTGGACTTGGTCAAAGGTCGTTCAGGTCTTGGCGCGGCATGCAGATCTTCCCCGCCTTGCAACTCATACGTTTCGGCACCTGTGCCTGACCGACTTGGCCCGCGCTGGTTGGGAGTTGCACGAGATTGCCGAATTTGCCGGCCACCGGAACACCAGCACGACCCTGCTCTACATCCATCTCAGTGGTCGCGACCTCTCGGCGAAGCTCGCCCGCGCCACCTGTGCACATGGCCGGCGCATGATCGAGATCGGCGCATGTCTGGGAGCCGCACAATGAAGACTAGCGCCGACGCCATACCACCAACGCCCCCTTGGAGGTGGCCGGTTGATCCGTCGTCTTACGATCGGGCGCCGGACCTGTCCTCCAAGGAACAAGAGCATATCAGCCGATTGGTGACACGCTTCGCGGCCGGGGGCCGTGGATGGCACAAGACGGCACGTCCCGCGCTCGCCCGCTTGCTTCTGCCGCTGCACGACACGCTGGACCATCTCGGCGCGACAACCACCGAGAAGCGCAACAACACGGTGCGGACCACCGTCATCTGCCTTTTGATCCAGGCGATGCATCGCCACAACTGTTCGTTCTGGGCTTTTACCCACGATCAGTGGACCGAGATGCTCGGCAGCGATTACTACGCCTATGTCGATCAGCATGGTGTCACGGCAAACGCGCGGCAGCAATTGATTGCCGTGGCCTTTCTGCTCTGTGCCTTCGACCGCCTCGACCTGCTTGGACGTCTGGCCTTCCATGCCTTGGCGGAAAAGGTGTTCGGCGCCGACATCGTCAATCCGGTCATCGCCGAGATGGAGGCCAATCTCCAACGCTGGGGGTACACCAAGAAGGGCAATGTCACCGGGTTGCGAGCGGCACTTGCCCGCGCGATGCTGGCGCACCGCAGCCCACGCCTCGAAGATCTGCGCCGTGAGACGTTGATGCGCCTGTTCCATGAGGCGGAGGCAAAGATCACCCGGCGTGGCCTCGTGATCCTTTCCTACGCCCTTGTGCGACGTGGCCTTATTGGCGAGGCGCTTGGGCGTGAACGCCAGACTTGGCGATTGAAGCGGCTTGACCACCGGCACGCGACCCAAGGCGTGTCAGCCGAATGGTTCCAGTGGTGTGATCGCTGGTTCGCGACGTCGACGCTTCAGCCTTCGAGCCGCGCAGGCACAGTCAACCGCTTGCTTCAGGCCGGCCGCTGGCTCGCACGGGAGAGGCCGGATGTGTGTGGACCTGCAGACTGGGATCGCGAGGTCGCTGCCGCGTTTGTTGCCGCAGTTGATCGGGCCACGATCGGCGGATGGTCGACCCCGGTTGGCCCGAACAAGGATCGGGTGGGCGAACCGTTTGCGCCTGCCTCAAAGGAGGCGATGCTCCGGGCCATGCGCACGTTCCTTTCCGACTGCCATGAATGGGGATGGGCAACGGTCCGTCTGCAACCCACTCGGGCACTGGCGACACCCCGCTCGATCCGGGCGCTGATCGGTCCCGATCCACGCATTATCGCCGATGATGTCTGGGCCAAGCTGATCTGGGCAGGCCTCAATCTTGAGGAGGACGATCTTCCGCAAGCCTTTCGTCCTCATGCTGACGGAAGCTGCACCTTCTACCCGATCGCCCTGGTCAAGGCTCTGGCCGTGGTCTGGTTGTTCACAGGACTGCGCCGCAACGAGATTTTGCGTCTGCCAGTCGGATGCATTCGTTGGCAGACGTCACCAGACGAACACGATGACGGAGCTGAGGCGGACCAGGCTCGAACCTGTCTGCTCGACGTTCCCGTCAACAAGACCGGTTCGACGTTCACCAAGCCGGTGGATGAGGTCGTTGGCAGCCTTGTGAGGGCTTGGGAGGCTGTGCGGCCACCACAGCCAACTCGCATCGATTCAAAGACAGGGGCGCGCTTTGCACCCTTGTTCTTTTATCGTGGCCGCCCTGTCTGCGTATTCCACCGTATCCGACCGCTTATTCCAGCAACATCCGACCAGCTGTTCCACGATCATCCGACCGGTCGGCGGTAGCGGTCTGAGGCAAAGT
>NZ_JAVCWH010000008.1 GCF_030846195.1 Paracoccus yibinensis | reverse complement strand
CTGGAACTGGAACTGGGCGCGGTGGTCGGCCAGCCAAGCACCATGGGCTGCCGCGTCAGCGTGGAGGAGGCCGAAGGCATGATCTTCGGCTATGCCCCTTTGCACCGGGGGCAACCGGCAATGTCGTGTTTGAAGACCTGGTCTATCTGTTCGAAACCGCGGGCTCGGTACCGGCATCGACATGGAGGAGGCCCTCGCCATTCGCGAGATCCTGACGCACGAAATGCCGACGAGAGCCTGCACGGTGCCTTGGCACAGGCCGGCCGCCGAAGGGAATGACCTGGCAGGCCAAGGCGGCCTGACCTGATCCACATGAGCGGAGGAGGAGCCCACATGAAGGCACGCACGATCCTTGCCAACACGGCCCTGGTCGCCCTGACCGTGATCCCGGCCCTGTCGGAAACGCCTATCCGCTGCAGCCACCAACTGCCGCCCCAGCACGAGGTGGCGCAGGTCATCGAAGGCTGGGCGGCCGAGGTCGAGACGCTGTCGAACGGCGAACTGGACATCCAGCTTTTCGGCGCCAATGCCCTGGCCAAGCCCGAGGAAAACATCCCCTCGGTCGCCAAGGGCAGCTTCGAATGCGCCTTCTCGGTCAATTTCCAGTGGGGCAAGACCCTGCCGGCCATGAACGTGACCCTGCGTCCCTATGCCTTCAGCCAACCCGAGAGCTGGCGCAAATGGCCCGCTTCCGAACCCGCCGCCTATCTTGAAGGGCTGATGGAGGAGAAACGGCTGAAGAACATCGCCTGGCTGTTCCAGACCCGGATGAGCGTCTTCACCTCGAACGGAAGGCCATTGGCCGCGCCCGCCGACTTCCAGGGCATCAAGATACGCGGGCTGAACCCGGCCTTCGATACCAGCCTGACCGCGATGGAGGCCGCGACTATGACGGGATCCGAGGTTAATCAGGCGCTGTCCACGGCGTCATAGACGCAGCCATCACCGACGTGGCCGCAGCCTATTCCCGCAAGTACCACGAGGTCCATGACCACATGACGGTGACACCGGTCATCTCGGTCTTCTTCAACGGCTATATGATCCGGCCTTCCATGAGGGTCTGACGCACGGAAGGCCGCCCTGGAAGAGGCTGGCAGGAAGGCCGCGGTCCGGGCGGTCGAGGCCGGGCTTGCCGCCGAAGAGGCAGCCCCCGGCCAGTTCAATGCCGAGGGCGTGACGCTGCATGTCGCGACAGACGCGAAAATCGAGGCGATGCGGGCCGTCATGCAACCTGCCTTCGACCAGTCCTTTATCGAGGAGGGCGGCAAGGACGTCACCGAACTGCTGAAGCTGGTCGACGGGATGGTGCAATGACGATGATCCATCCGTCCCAAGGCCACAAGGTTGCAGCGGACCAGCTTGGACCGATCTTGACCCTGCTGGCCTCGCCGATCCACGCCCTTGCAATCGTCTCGGCGGCCCCGGTGGCCGTGGGCTTTGGCGTCGTGGTGGTGGCGCTCTTCTACCACTATCTGCTGGGCGCGCCGATGAACGGGGGGACATCCTCACCGCCTCGGCCGGTCCCCGCGCCGGGCGGGGCTTCGGGATCTGGGTCGCGCCTTGCGTGATGGCCTGCGCCGCCATCCTGAGGTGGTCCGCCTGGCACAGCGTCATGTTCAACCGCGACTTCGGCACCTATTCCACCGGTCCCCTCAAGGTTCCAGTATGGTGGGTGCAGGCGCCGATGGTGCCGGCCGGCATCGTTCTGGGCCTTGCCGCCATGCTGCGCGCCGTAAATCCTGATCGTCATCGGGCTGATCGCGCTGCTTCTGTCGGGCATTCCGATTTTCGCAGCCCTTCTGCTGACTGGATCGGCCGTGCTGTTCCTTGCCGAAGGATCGGTCGAAAGCGTGGCCGATATGGTATTGGCGCATCTCAACTCGCCCGTCCTGCCGACCATTCCGCTGTTCATCCTGATGGCGCAGTTGATGATCCGATCGGGCGCGGTGGACGACCTGTTCCAGATGGCCAATGCGCTGATCGGGCACGTCAAGGGCGGGATCGGGGTTGCGACCATCCTCAGCTGCACGATTTCGCGGCGATTTCCGGCTCGTCCGTCGCCACCGCCGTGTCCATCGGCCAGACGGCCATCCCGCAGATGAAGCAATACGGCTTTCCCGAGCGCAGCGCACTGGGCCTGATGGCGGCAGGCGGCACGCTGGGCATCCTGATCCCGCCCTCGGGTCCGATGATCCTTTGTGCGGTCGTCGCCAATGCCATGATCGGCGCGTTGTTCCTGGCGGGCATCATCCGGCATGATGATGGCCCTGGTCTTTGCCGTCTTCTGTCTGGTCAGCGCGGGGTTCCGGCGGGATCGAGCGCGCGTCCTTTCCCGGCTGGCGGGTGGTCCTTGGCGCGATGAACAAGTCGGTCTGGGCGCTGCTGATGCCGCCCGTGGTCATGGGAGGCATCTACTTCGGCATCTTCACGGCGACCGAGGCCGCGCCCGTCGGCTGTCTTTACGCGCTTCTGGTCAGCGCGCTTGTCTATCGCAACCTGAGGCCACCAGTCCCCTGGCGGCTTGCCTGAAGAATACCGTCCTGACCTCGCTGATGGGTCTTCGCCATCACCGCAGGGGCGGCGGTCTTCGGCAATGCGATCACCATCATCCGGCTGCCGAACCAAGTGTCCGAACTGATCGTCGCGATGATCCTGACGCCGCTGGTCTTCATGCTGGTGGTCATGGCGATGATCTTCGTGATGGGCATGTTCCTGGAAAGCATCGCGATCATCCTGATCACCACGCCGTCCTTTTGCCGGCACTGATCGCGCTTGACACCGACCTGATCTGGTATGGGGTCCTGCTGATGATCAACCTGGAACTGGCGATGATCACGCCCCCATCGGCATGAACCTGTTCGTCATCAAGGGATCACCGCCAGCCCCCTGTCCACCGTAATCCGGGGAACGGCACCCTTCGTGCCGTTGATGATCGGCGGAATGCTGGTCATCATGGCCGTCCCCGACCTGGCGACATGTTGCCGCGCCTTGCGGGCTACAAGTTCTGAAAAACGCGGGATGAGCCTTTGCAGCCTGACGACCGCCGCCCATGCCTGCCAGAGGAAGGCGACTGCTAAAGCGCGCCCTCTGCTACGGTAGTGGGCGACGTTACGCGGGTGGAATGACCTCCGTCCGATGCAGTCTCCAGGACGGATCAGGCGTTGCGACCGAACCGGGCGCGACGCCTTTTCCATCGTTCGGAGTCTCCAACACGGTCTCCGACCGGACCCGAGACACCTGCGGATGAGCCTCGCCCCCAGGCTTTCCGAGGGGCAACCGGCAACCGGCACAGGACGCGAGGAAAGCCCGATGATCCGTGACGGCTTGACGTCGGCATGGGCGGGATCGATCATGAGCGGCCTTTTTCAGGAAAGGAACGCCCGTGCCGCCACCCGATGCGACAACAGCGGACAAGCTTGCCGCCGCTGCCCCTTGGTCCGGCGGTCGTGCTGTGCCAGGGCGCAGCCGCCTGGCTTCGGGCGGACGGCCTGCGGAATATCCGAAAGACGTGGACGAGCGTCACCGTGTTGCGCCGTTCGGCACGGAGGGCGTGTTCTTCAGCCCTCGCGGCGAGTTGTGCAGTTTCGACGCGATGCTGGCCGGGTTCGGCCTTTCCCTTCCGGCCTTGGACCGGCTGGCGGCCATCGTGCGGTGCGCGGACGCCGCACGCCTGGCTTTTGCGCCCGAAGGTGCAGGGTTGCTGGCGGTGTCCCGGGGCCTGTCGCGCCTGTATGGCGACGATCTGGAACAGTCGAAGGCCAGAATGCTGATCCATGACGCCCTTCATCGCCGGGCATGGGACGCCACGCACGAGACACACAACTGGCCCAGTGCCAGGGCAGGAGCCGCGCCATGACCGATGCAGGAAGTCCGACGGAAAAAGGCCAGTGCGGCGATCGGACCGACACCACCTTGCCGCCCGTCTATCCCTCGCTAGCCGAGGCGACCCGCACCTGGGCACGCATCGCGCTGTTGTCCTTTGGCGGCCCGGCTGGCCAGATCGCCGTCATGCACCGCATCCTGGTCGAGGAAAAGCGGTGGCTCGGCGACGGGCGCTTCCTGCATGCGCTCAACTTCTGCATGCTTCTGCCCGGACCCGAGGCGCAGCAGCTTGCCACCTATATCGGCTGGCTGATGCACGGCACGCGCGGCGGTCTGATCGCGGGGGTGCTGTTCGTGCTGCCCGGCGTGGTGGCGATCATGGCCCTCAGCTGGCTTTATGCCCTTTATGGGGATGTCGGCGTCGTCGAGGCGCTGTTCTTCGGCCTCAAGGCCGCCATCCTGGCCATCGTGCTTCAAGCCGTGGTCCGCATCGGGCGGCGGGCCTTGAAGAACAACGCGATGCGCCTGCTGGCGGTGCTGTCCTTCGTGGCGATCTTCGCCTTCGACGCACCTTTTCCGCTGATCGTGCTGACGGCCGCCCTGATCGGCTATCTTGGCGCGCGCGGCGGCCTACGCGCCTTCGCCCCGGGCGGAGGGCACGGAGCCGTCCGCGGCACCCATGTCGATGATGCCGAGACGCTTCTGGGCACGGAAATGGCCGAGATGCCCCCTGCGGCGCGGCGCGGCGCGATCCGGGCGGGCGGTGTGGCGCTGATCCTCTGGCTGATGCCCGTGGTGCTTCTGGTCGTGGCACTGGGGGATGGGAATGTCTTTGCCGAGATCGCCGTCTTCTTCTCGAAAATGGCGGTCGTGACCTTCGGCGGGGCCTATGCGGTCCTGGCCTATGTCGCGCAGGAGGCGGTGGGAACCTATGGCTGGCTCCGCCCCGGCGAGATGCTGGACGGGCTCGGCATGGCCGAGACCACGCCCGGACCCCTGATCATGGTGTTGCAGTTCGTGGGCTTCCTGGGGGCGTTCCGCGAGTCAGGCTGGGACAACGCGCTTCTGGCAGGCACGCTGGGGGGATTGCTGACCACCTGGGTCACCTTCGCCCCCTGCTTTGCCTTCATCTTCCTGGGCGCCCCCTACATGGAGCGGCTGCGGGCCAACCGGGCGCTGTCGGCTGCCCTTACTGCCGTTACCGCTTCGGTCGTGGGCGTGATCCTGAACCTGGCGATCTGGTTTGCCATCCATGTCATCTGGCGCGAGGTGCAGCGCATCGAAGCCGGACCCCTGTCACTGGAACTGCCGGTCCTGCCCAGCATCGACTGGATCGCGGCCGCGCTGTCCGTGCTTGCCCTGATCGCCGTGTTCCGGCTGAAGCTGGGGATGGCGACGGTGCTGACAGGGGCGGCGGGACTTGGCCTTGTTCTTTATGGAGCAGGCGTGATCGCCTAGACGGCTTGCCCCTTCCAACGGTCGGATGCACCTGACGCTGATCGACTTGCTCGGACCCGCTCAGCCTTGGTTGGACAGATAGGCGGCCATGCTGGCAGCCAGCCGCTTGGCGCGTTCGAGATGGCCGGAAAGGCCAAAACCTTGATCCAGACATGACGCACGCGGCCCAGCAGGTCAGACGCCCGCCGTGGCGGTGTCAGGATCGGCCAGGGCTTTTTTCCGATGACGATCCCGGACGAACGCAGGAAAGTGGTGGATTTTTCCGGCCCTATTCCGACGTCCCTTTGCACTTCATCGCGGCCGAGGGCGCCTTCCAAGGCTACAGCCCCGAGGAGTTGGCTGGCAAGACGATCATCGTGCTGCGCAACAGCCCCCGCCCAGTATATGGAAACCACCTGCGCTGACAGCCGCATCTTGGCGTCGGACCACGGGCCGCGGTTTATCTGAAACCGGCGGGCGGGCGGGCGACGTCGCCTTTGGGTCCTCGATCATTCCGGGCGACGCCCTCCTGAAGCAGCCCGAGGGCGAGGGGTTCGTCCGGGTGGGGAAGACGCTGACCGTGAACGAGGGCCTGGCCGGCATCATGGAAGACGGCAGCTATGCCACGAGGGCTGCGCAGTATTCCGACTTCGACATCACCCCGCCCCACGCCCGCAAGGGCTCTGTCGCAAAACTTTGGCAGGTCAGCGGCAAGAGGGTAAGATCGGCCTGAGCACTGACGTTGGAGGATGAGCTATGGCCGTATCATTCAAGGGCGCTCATTTCCCCAGAGACCTCATCCTGCACGCTGTCTTCTTCTATCTGCGCTACAACGTGTCATACCGCGATCTCGAGGAGATCATGGCTGAGCGAGGCGTCAGGGTCGATCATGCCACGCTGAACAGATGGGTGGAGCGCTATGCCGGGCAGGTTGCAGAGGATGCGCGACGCCGCAAGCAGCCGACCGATAGATCCTGGCGGAAGGACGAGACTTACATCCGGGTGAAGGGACAGTGGGTTTATCTCTACCGGGCTGTGGACAAGTTCGGAAAAACCCTGGACTTCATGCTGTCAAAGCGCCGGAACAAGCCGGCAGCCATCAAGTTCTTCGCCCGGGCAATGGAGGTCAACGGCCTTCCACGCAAGATCGTCATCGACAAGAGTGCTGCCAACACCCAAGGCATCAAGGACATTAACCGGATGCTGAAGCGCTTCGGCTGCCCAATCCCGATCGCGATGGTGCGGGTGAAGTATCTCAACAATCTGGTGGAACAGGACCACCGTTTCATCAAACGTCGGGTCAGGCCCATGCTCGGCTTCAGAGCTTCACCTCGGCCGCATCAACCATTGCCGGCGTCGAGCTGGTAAACATGATCCGCAAGGGCCAGTTCAGGTCCGACCTGAGTCCGTTTCAGCAGTTTTGTCGGCTGGCTGCCTGAACCTCATAAACATCGCGGACCCTACATGTCCTGTCCAGTGGTTTGCGACAGAGCCAGGTCGGGTGCACTTCGCAGGCTTTGCGACTTCATGATCATCGGCTGCATGACCGAAAACAGCGCGCATCCCTGCCGCGAAAGTTGCGGCTCGCACAAGGAAGGTCCGTATACGCCACCATTCAATCAGCCCAGGGGGGTTATCCGCGTATAGCGACAATTAAGCGGATAAGGCAAGAAAAAGGCGACCAGGTGGCCTTCAAGAAAAACTCCCGGATAGGGCATGCGCTTACCCGATCTGGTCCAAGAGCGCGGCAACCGCCGCTTCCAGCTTACGGCGATCGACCGCCGAGAAATCGCGCGGCAGGCGGATTTCCAGACGGCCATTGGCGGCAATGCATTTTGCGTTGCCCTGCGGCCTGGGGATCTGGAAAGTGGTCTTGGCGCGGCCGGCAGGCGCGGCCGGGCGAGAAGCCTTGAGAGGCGGAGCGTCGTTGGAGGTATCCGCCCCCTGCCCCGCGAAGCGACGCAGGACGTTCAGTTCGTCCTTGGCCGTCCGGCTGTCCCAGTTCTTCAGTTCGGCGGTGATCGCGGCCGCAAGGCCCGGCATCTCGGCCAGCCGCTGCGCCAAGGTCAATCCCAGGGCGCGCGGGATCTCCTGAGGATAGATCAGCACCTCGCCCAAAGCCTGAACCATGGGAATGAAGTTGCGGATATAACTGCGCTTTTGATAGCCCGCCGACTTGAAAAGGATTGCGACTGCGCGGTCCGGGTCGTTTTCGGCCGTATGCGGATCCATTGCATAATGCAGGGCAAGCTGCGCCATTTCCGCAAAGGAGATGTCCTTGCGAACCATGTTTTCATCGACCATGCGTCGGTAAAGCTGCTCCAGGGCGTCACCCCGCGCAGCGATGCCGGCAGGAATGCGGCCCCACGTTTCCGCATCGCCTGTTTCCTCAAGCAGCTGCCGATAGGCCGAAAGCCGGCGCCAGCCCTGGATCAGCTCGAAGCGCCCTTCCCTCCCCGGCTCGACCCGGATCGGATTGGACAGTCCGATATCGCGGATGGATTGCACCAGTTCGGCCAGTTCGAAGTCCGCGGCAGGCGCCCTGTCGCGGACCAGCTTCTGCGTGTCGATGACGTCCAGTGGGATCAGGTCCACGATCAGACCGGCCCGCTTCAACCTGACATGCTCCTGCGCCAAGGCATCATTTTCGGCGCGTATTTCTGCTTCCAGCCGGGCACGGTCACGAGTGGATCCGACTGTTTCGGCAATTGCGGTGGCCATTGGGCCGCGACGCTGCGGCTTGTCGTCCTCCTTCCCCGCCGGGAAGGTTTCAGGCTCCTCGACCGGAACCTCGATATCGAACATGCGGCGCTTGCGGCTCATGCCTCTTCCTCCAGCTTGCTCCAGGCCGCCAGCACATGTGCCCGGAATTCCTCATACGCCTGATCGAACGTGGCGCGCGCGCGCCGCCATGTTCCTCGCGTCATCTCTCGATAGTCGATTTCATAAACCGAACTGAGAAAGCGTCCGGACTGCTCCACGGCCCGGGTCAGTTCGATCGGATGCTGGGCCATGCGGTCGCCGAAGACCTGACGGAAGGCCCCCAGCATGGCTTGGTGCAGTTCGTTGGCGGGTTCGAAGCGGGTCATCAGGAAACGGATGTCTGCAAAGGCTTTAGGCAAGGCAATCTTCCCCGTGGGGAAGTTTTCAAAGCCATGAGACAGATCCTCAAGAGCCTCGGCCAACTGGCCAATGAAACTCGTGGTCGAGTCATACTCCCAATACCCGGGGCCGGAAGGAATATAGAGCATGTCCGCCGCAAAGACCGCATTCATCGACTGATATCCGATAGCGGGCGGGCAGTCGAACAGGATCAGGTCATAGGCATCGTCCGGCAAGGCGTCCAAGAACCGCGACACTGCACCGAAAAAGGTCCATTCAGGATTCAGGTGTCGATACTGGGCGCTGGCGAATTCAACAAAGGCTGCATTGGCGCAGCTGGGGACGATGTCGATGGTGGGCCAAGCAGTTGGCTTGATGAAGTCGCCGGGGCGCAGCGATCCAAGCCCCATGTCACGGATGGACGAGGGCAGCTTTCGCTGCGGATGAGCCGTGCCCGTTTCGGCCCCTGCGGCGGCGGCGTTCATGCGGTCGGTTTCACGTTCTAGGTCGCGGGCCATGATGCCCCAGACGGTGTGATCCTCACCCACGTCGTTCAGGCCCATGGAATGAGACAGCGTTGCCTGCGGATCGAAATCGACCACCAGCACGCGATAGCCATCGAGGGCTGCGGCATGGGCAAAGTGCAGCGCAACCGTCGACTTGCCTGCTCCTCCCTTGAAATTGGCGATGGCCGCACGGAAGGCGCGGCGGTTCGCAGGGCGCGGCGGCATCAGGGACTTCTTGTTGATCCGAATTCGCCGACGAAGTTCGTTGATCTCGTCCAGCGAGAACCACCGCTGGCGGCCGTCCTCCTCGACTTCCCCAAGGGGAAGGTTGGGATCGGCAGCCAGCTTGCCCCGGAAGGTGGACTGGTTCATGCGGAAGATCAGCTCGGCCACCTCCCAGCTGGAGAAACGGCGCAGGGTCTTTTCATTGTCGGGACTGAATGTCTGTCGCCGAATCCAGCCTTGCATCTTGAGCGATTGAGCCTGCAAGCGAGCGAGGTCTTGGTGTGTATACATCATGGGCCTTGTATCGATGGACGCAAATCACCGTCACTTCCGCTTTTACGCCGGATTTGCTCATTTGGCAAAAGGCAAGTTTAGTTGAAGCCGGGAAGAGCTGAAAGGCAGCCTCTGCTGCGCGAATCGACGGATCATGCAGCAAGAAGATTGCTTCGGAGGGAACGCAAGAAATAGGGGACGCGGCGCCTGCTGCCGCAACATACTGCGGGACATTCTGCCCCAATAAGGGGACACTCAGGACGTCCCGCTATACCAATGTTACCCCTTTTGCCTGGAGCGAAAGCTGGCTTCCCGTGCAGCTGGAACCGAATCTCTTGACAAAATCGCCAAGCAGGACGCTAATGGCGTTGCGATGGGGAAAAGCGTTCTATTGCAGTCCCGGTAAACAGGGACGGACCGTCGCAGGGGCAGTTTCGAACAGACGGCGCAGCACAGGGCGGGCCACGAGATGGAAAGGATTCGGGCCGTCGGCCGAGAAGCGGCGGCAAAGAAATACGACATCCTGTCGGCCATGATGGCGCATGCTCTGGCTGGCGATCCGCAGGCGCAGCGGCTGGTCCTCCGGCTTATGGCGCTGATTACCACCCGCTATAACTGGCAGGCCGACGAGTTGTCCATCGGTCAGCGCGAGATTGCGCGGCTGTGGTGCGTCGATGAACGGACTGTCAAGCGCGACATGGCGCGATTGCGCGGCATGGGCTGGATCACCGTCAAGCGCCAGGGTGCGCGGGGCAGGGTGTCGGTGCTGGGTCTGGACCTGGATCGGATCCTGCTGGATACGCGGCCGGCCTGGGCCAATATCGGTCCCGATTACGTGTCCCGGATGGGGGGCGGTGCTGCGGGCGAGGGCGGGGAACCCGATCGGACCGTGGTACCCTTCCGCCGACCCGATGTCGCGCCCGCAGACGGGTTGTGGGGCGCGGCGCGTGCACGACTGGCGGCCGAGGACCGGGCGCTGTTCGATGTCTGGTTCGCCGGCCTGTCGGATGGGGGGACCGAAAACGGCTGCCTGACCTTGATCGCGCCCAGCCGATTCCACGCCACCTATCTGCGCACTCATCTGATCGACCGCCTGCGGATTGCCGTCGGCCGCTGTGACGCGCGCGTGCGCGACGTGCGTGTCGAGGCGGGCTAGACCCGTCATCGGTCCCGCACGCCAGATCCTATCGTCCCACCTTGGGCGCCCGGAAGATCCGCGTTCTGGCAAACACGTCTTCGAGCCGGTTCAGCCGATCCTGCACCTGATCGGTGCAATGGCCCTGAACGCGGCCGAGCAGCGCCTCGACCAGCAACAGGATCGCGACCGTCGAATCCCAGGCCGCAGGCATGTCGATGCGGCAGGGCAGGGTGTGGTGGGCGTGCCCCGCCGCAGGGGACAGCCAGTGATCGGTCACCAGGATGATCCGCGCGCCCAGATCCGCCGCCAGTTCGGCCATATGCACGGCGTTCGACTCGTATCGGCGGATGTCGAAGATCACCACCACGTCGCCCGGCCGCAGGTCCAGCAGCGCCTGCTGCCAGTCCGTCAGGTGGTCCGAGACATAGGTGACGCCCGGCCGGATCACCCGCAGCAAGGTGGCCATGTAATCGGCATGGGCATGGGTCAGCCGCCCGCCCATGACCGCGACATGCCGCGCCGGATCGGCCAGAAGCGCCGCCGCCGCGTCGAATTCCCCCGTGGCGATCTGGTCCAGCGTGGCGTGGATGTTCGCGATCGCCTGCGCGGCGAAGGACTGCATGGGGTGGCGGCGTGGCTCTTGGTCGGGCAGGGCCAGGGGGGCGGCCAGCAGGCGCCCCACCTCGGCCCGCAGCGCGGTCTGGTAGTCGGCATAGCCCTTGAAGCCCAGCTTCTGCACCAATCGGACGATGGTGGGCGCCGACACCTCGGCGGCGCTTGCCAGCATGGTGATCGACCCCAGGGCCGACATCGGGAAATGCGACAGGATATGGGTCGCCGCCTGCCGTTCGGCACGGGTCAGCGACCCAAGGCTGGCGCGCATCCGCTGTTCGATCGTCACGACGCCCTCCTGTTCTGAAATGATCCTACCAGAACAGAATGAAAAGAAAAATTCTTGACAGAACGCAAGCACCGGGAGGACGCTGGACCAAAAAACAGGGAGAAGAATCGTGGCCTTGCCGCCATTTCAGCGCGTTTCCGCGCCCGATGTCCTGTTGCCGGAAGGGGGCCGCTGATGCCGGCCCTGGCGCTTGGCTTCGTGCGCGTGGTCGAGGCGGTCAACCGCCGGGTCGGGCGCATGGCGCTGTATCTGCTGTTCGTACTGGCGGGGGTGCTGGCCTGGTCGGTCATCGCCAAGGCCTTTTTCCGGCCCGCCCTGTGGACGCAGGAAATGGCGCAGTTCACGATGATCGCCTATGTCGTGCTGGGGGGGGCCTATTCGCTGATGGGGGGCGCCCATGTGCGGATGGACCTGCTGTATTCCCGCTGGTCGGTCCGAACGCGCGCCGCCGTGGATTGCGTGACGGTTCTTGCCCTGATCGTGTTCCT
The DNA here is from genome assembly GCF_030846195.1 of Paracoccus yibinensis. Lineage (GTDB taxonomy): Bacteria > Pseudomonadota > Alphaproteobacteria > Rhodobacterales > Rhodobacteraceae > Paracoccus > Paracoccus yibinensis. Next base: position 83,750 of record NZ_JAVCWH010000008.1, on the reverse strand, counting down.
GGGGGTGATCCTGTGGGGCGGGATCGAAAGCACCATCTATGCGCTTGAGATCGGCGAGCGGTCGCGCACCGTCTGGCGGCCCTACATGGCGCCGATCAAGATCGTGATCTGCCTGGGCACCTTCCTGATGCTGCTGCAATCACTGGTCTTCCTGATCCGCGACATCGCCACCCTGCGCGGCACCCCCATCCCCGAGGCGCAGGGCTGATGTCCTATGAGTTGATCGCCATCTCGATGTTCCTGGGCATGATGGGCCTGCTGATGACCGGCCAACGGGTCTTCGCCGGCATCGGCTTTATAGCCGTGATCGCGGCGATCGCGCTGTGGGGGGATCGGGGCGGGCATGACCTGGCCTTCACCAGTGCCATCAAGTTGATGAACTGGTTTCCGATGCTGACGCTGCCGATGTTCGTCTGGATGGGCTTCGTCATGTCGGAAACCCGCATGGCGGACGACCTGTACCGGATGTTCCATGTCTGGTTCGGCCCCGTGCCGGGCGGACTTGCCGTGGGAACCATCCTGCTGATGGTGCTGGTCTCGGCCATGAACGGGCTGTCGGTCGCGGGCCTGGCCATCGGCGCAACCATCGCCCTGCCGGAAATGCTACGCCGGGGCTATGACAAGGTGATGGTCACGGGCATCATCCAGGGCGGGTCGTCCCTGGGCATCCTGGTGCCGCCGTCGATCGTCCTGGTGCTGTACGCCATGATCGCGCGCCAACCGGTCGGGCATCTGTGGCTGGCCGGCGTCTTTCCGGGCCTGCTGATGGCGGGGCTGTTCATCGTCTATGTCCTGATCCGCTGCGGGCTGAACCCGCGCTTGGCCCCGCGTCTGTCAGCTGGCGAACTGGCCCAGATCACTTGGGGCGAAAGGCTTCGATTGCTGCGCGCGGGCATCACGCCGCTGGTCATATTCGGCGCGATGATGGGACCGTTTGTCACCGGCTATGTCAGCCTTGTCGAATCTTCGGTCATCGGGGCGGTCATCGCCTCGCTGGTGGCGGTGGCCAAGGGCCGCTGGACGCGAACCATCTGGGAAACCTGCCTGCGCGGCACGCTGAACGTGACCTGCATGTTCATGTGGATCCTGCTGGCGGCGCTCGCCTTCGGCGCGGTCTTCGACGGGCTTGGCGCGGTGCGCGCGATCGAGGCCTTCTTCCTGGAAGATCTGGGCCTGACCCGGTGGCAAGTCATCATCCTGATGCAGGTGTCCTTCCTGCTGCTGGGGATGTTCCTGGACGACACCGCCATGCTGGTGATCGTCGCGCCCTTGTATATCCCGCTGGTGCGCGCCCTGGAATTCGACCTGATCTGGTACGGGATCCTTTACACGATCACCTGCCAGATCGCCTATATCACGCCGCCCTTCGGCTATAACCTGTTCCTGATGCGGGCGCTTGCCCCGGACCATGTGACGCTGGGCGACATCTATCGGTCCATCGTGCCCATCGTCGGCATCATGATCCTGACGCTGGCGATCATCATGGCCTTCCCACAGATCGCGCTGTGGCTGCCGGGGCAGGTCTATGGACAATGACAGAGGGCGGTGAACCGCCCCGTTTCCCAACACAACGGAGGTTCAGATGACGACAAGACGCAAGTTTCTGACGACCGCCCCCCTGGCCGCAGGGGCCGCCCTGGCCGCGCCCGCCGTCTATGCCCAAGGCGCACCGATCCGCTGGCGGATGCAGACCTATGCCGGGGCCGCCCTGGGCGAACATGTGGTCAAGCCCGCCATCGACAAGTTCAACGCCATCGCCGACGGGCAGATGCAGATCGAGCTTTACTATGCCGACCAGCTTGTCCCCACGTCGGAACTGTTCCGCGCCATGCAGAACGGCACCATCGACGCGGTGCAGTCCGACGACGACTCCATGCAGTCGCCGACCGAGGTGACGGTCTTCGGCGGCTATTTCCCCTTTGCCAGCCGCTACAGCCTGGATGTGCCGGTGCTGTTCAACCAGTATGGCCTGAAGGAAATCTGGGACCAGGAATATGCGGCGGTGGGGGTCAAGCACATCTCGGCCGGGGCATGGGATCCGTGCCATTTCGCGACCAAGGAACCGATCAACAGCCTGGCCGACCTGGAAGGCAAGCGGGTCTTCACCTTCCCCACCGCAGGCCGATTCCTGTCGCAGTTCGGCGTCGTGCCCATGCAGCTTCCGTGGGAGGATATCCAGGTCGCCCTGCAGACCGGAGAACTGGACGGCATCGCCTGGTCCGGCATCACCGAGGATTACACCGTCGGCTGGGCCGACGTGACCAACTACTTCCTGACCAACAACATCTCAGGCGCCTGGATCGGGCATTTCTTCGCCAATGCCGACCGCTGGGCCGAGGTGCCCGACCGGCTGAAGATGCTGATGGAGGTCTGCTTCGAGCAGTCCCATTACTATCGCCAGTGGTGGTATTGGGGCGGAGAGGCTGATCTGCGCGTGAACGGACCCAAGCTGCAACTGACCTCGATCCCCGACGAGGAATGGGCCACGGTCGAGGAACGCGCCCGCGCCTTCTGGGACGAGATCGCCGCCGAATCCGAGACCAAAGCCCGCGTGGTCGAGATCTTCAAAAGGTACAACGACGTGATGGCCAAGGCGGGCCGGCCCTATCGCTATAGCTGATGCAGCCTGCCGCCGGGCGCCCATGCCCGGCGGCATGATCCCTGGGATTGGACGATCATGCCTGCAAACCTGACACTCGACAGCCTGAAGACGGCCTTTGACGCCGGAGAGATCGACACCGTCCTGGTGGTCTTTCCCGACATGCAGGGCCGCCTGATGGGCAAGCGTTTCCACGCCGGCTTCTTCCTGGACGGCGGCCACAAGGAAACCCATTGCTGCAACTATCTGCTCGCGCTCGACATGGAAATGAACACGGTGCCGGGCTATCGCAGCGCGGGATGGGAACAGGGCTATGGCGATTACGTCATGCGCCCCGATCTTTCGACGCTGCGCCGCCTGCCCTGGCTGCCCGGCACCGCCATGGTGATCTGCGACCTGCTGGACCACCACACGCATGACGAGGTCGCGGTATCCCCGCGCGCGATCCTGAAACGCCAGGTCGCCCGCGCCCGCGAGATGGGCTTTGACGCCATGATGGCGACCGAGCTTGAGTTCTACCTGTTCGACAACAGCTATGAAAGCCTGCGCGGCGGCATCGCCGGGCTGGTCCCGTCCTCGGGCTACAACGAGGATTACCACATCTTCCAGACCACCCGAGAGGAAGACGTGATGCGCGCCGTGCGCAACCATCTTTACGGCGCGGGCATCCCCGTCGAAAGCACCAAGGGCGAGGCCGACGCGGGCCAGATCGAGGTGAACTATCGCTATTCAGACGCGCTCGACACGGCCGACAACCACACGATCATCAAGCAGGGGGTCAAGGAAATCGCCTGGTCGCGTGGCAAATCGGTGACCTTCATGGCGAAATACGATACGGCCAAGGCCGGGTCGGCTGCCCATGTGCACCAGTCTCTGTTCCGGGACGGCAAGCCCGCCTTCCACGACCCAGAAGGCGACCACGGCATGTCGGCCACGATGAAGCATTTCCTGGCGGGTCAACTGGCCGGGGCGGACCAGATGATGGTCTTCCTGGCGCCTTACGTGAACAGCTACAAGCGGTTCTGCACGGGACTGTTCGCGCCCACCAAGGCCGTCTGGTCCTGCGACAACCGCACTGCAGGCTTTCGCGTCTGCGGCGAGGGGACGGGGGGCGTCCGCGTCGAATGCCGCATTCCCGGCGCCGATGCCAACCCCTATCTGGCCTGCGCCGCGCTGCTGGCAGCAGGGCTGGACGGGATCGAGCGCAAGCTGGAGTTGGAGCCGGAACTGCGCGGCGATCTTTACCGGGCGGGCGATGTGCGAGAGGTTCCCAAGACCCTGCGCGAGGCCGCCGAACGGCTGAAGGCATCGGACCTTTACAGGCGGGCCTTTGGCGACGATGTGGTCGATCACTATCACCACGCCGCGGAATGGGAGATCGCCGAAACCGACCGCGTCGTCACCGACCATGACCTGCGCCGATTGCTGGAACGCGCCTAACAGGACCGATCATGAAAGACATCACCCTGATTTCCCCCATCGACGGATCGGTGCTGGCCCGGCGCACGCCGCTGGACCGTGACGCCGCCCAGGCGGCTGTGGCCCGCGCGCGTGCCGCGCAGGCCGAATGGGCCGCACGCCCGCTGGACGACCGCATCGCCCTGGTCAAGTCGGGCGTCGCCGCGCTGACCGCGATGAAGGACGACATCGCCACCGAACTCGCCCGGCAGATGGGCCGCCCGGTCCGCTTCGGCGCGGGCGAGATGGGCGGCGTGAATGCCCGCACCGACTACATGGCGCAGATCGCCGCCGAGACGCTGGCCCCGAAGGTGATCGAGGACAGCGCCAGCTTCCGCCGCGTCCTGGCGCGGGAACCGCTGGGCGTGGTCTTTGTCATCGCGCCCTGGAACTATCCCTATCTGACGGCGATCAACACCATCGTCCCTGCCCTGATCGCGGGCAACGCCGTGGTGCTGAAGCACGCCAGCCAGACCTTGCTGGCGGGCGAAAGGCTGGCGCAGGCCTTCCACGAAGGCGGCGTGCCGACCGATGTTTTCCAGAACGTCGTCCTGGATCATGCGACGACCGAAAGCCTGATCGCCGCGCGGGCCTTTGATTTCGTGAACTTCACCGGCTCGGTCGCGGGCGGGCGCGCGATTGAGCGCGCTGCGGCGGGCACCTTTACCCCGCTGGGCTTGGAACTGGGCGGCAAGGATCCGGGCTATGTCCGCGTCGACGCCGATCTGGACGCGGCGGTGGAAGGCCTGATGGACGGCGCGATGTTCAATTCCGGTCAGTGCTGCTGCGGAATCGAGCGGATCTATGTCCATGACAGCCTGTATGACGCCTTTGTCGAAAAGGCGGTGGCCTGGGTCAATGCCTTGACGCTGGGCGATCCGCTGGACCCGGCCACGACGCTGGGACCGATGGCCCATGTCCGCTTTGCCCAGACCGTCCGCGACCAGGTGGCCGAGGCCGTGGGGCAGGGCGCCCGCGCGCTGATCGACCCGACAGCCTTCCCGCAGGACGACGGCGGCGCCTATCTGGCCCCGCAGGTGCTGGTGGATGTGGATCATTCCATGCGCGTGATGGTCGAGGAAAGCTTCGGCCCGGTCGTGGGCATCATGCGCGTGTCAGGGGATGACGAGGCGATCCGGCTGATGAACGACAGCCCCTATGGCCTGACTGCCAGCATCTGGACGCGCGACGACGATGCGGCGGCCAGCATCGGCGCGCGGATCCAGACGGGCACCGTCTTCATGAACCGCGCCGACTATCTGGACCCCGCGCTCTGCTGGACCGGCTGCAAGGATACCGGGCGCGGCGGCAGCCTGTCCTATCTGGGTTACCTTTCCGTGACCCGGCCGAAATCCTATCACCTGAAAAGGGCGTGACATGAGCCTTGATGTCCCCAACCGCAACTGGTCCTATCCGACCGCCATCAAGTTCGGCGCGGGCCGGATCGCCGAACTGGCCGACCATGCCAGGGCAGCGGGCATCACCCGTCCGCTGCTGGTCACCGACAGGGCCTTGGCCTCGCTGCCCATCACCGCCGCCGCGCTGTCCGCCCTGGACGACGCGGGGCTTGGCCGCGCGGTTTTTTCCGACGTGGACCCCAACCCGACCGAGGCGAACATGCAGGCGGGCATTGCCGCCTACAAGTCGGGCGGGCATGACGGGGTGATCTGCTTCGGCGGCGGATCGGCCCTGGACCTGGGCAAGATGATCGCGCTGATGGCCGCGCAGCGGCCCGACCTGTCCGTCTGGGACCTGGAGGACGTGGACGACTGGTTCACCCGCGCCGATGCGGGTGCCATCGCGCCCATCGTCGCCGTGCCCACCACGGCGGGCACGGGCAGCGAGGTGGGGCGCGCGGGCGTGCTGACCAATCCCGAAACCCATCGCAAGAAGATCATCTTCCATCCCCGGCTGATGCCCGCGGTGACCATCTGCGATCCCGAACTGACGGTCGGAATGCCCGCCTTCATCACCGCCGGCACCGGCATGGACGCCCTGGCGCATTGCCTGGAAGCCTATTCATCGCCCCACTATCACCCGATGAGCCAGGGCATCGCGCTGGAAGGGATGCGTCTGGTCTTCGAGAACCTGCCGGTCGTCTATCGCCAGCCGGACAATCTCATGGCCCGCGCCCACATGATGAGCGCGGCCTTGATGGGCGCGGTGGCCTTCCAGAAGGGGCTGGGCGCGATCCATTCGCTGTCCCACCCGGTCGGCGCCGTCTATGGCACCCATCACGGCACCACCAATGCGGTGGTGATGCCCGCCGTGCTGGATTTCAACCGTCCCGCCATCGAGGATCGGATCAACGCCGCCGCCGCCTATCTGGGCATCGCCGGCGGCTTCGACGGCTTCCGCGACCGGATCGTGGCGCTGCGCAGGGACCTGGGCATCCCCAAGGGCCTGGCCGCGATGGGCGTTCAGGCCGACCGGCTGGACGAACTGACCGCCATGGCTCTGGAGGATCCGTCCTGTGGCGGCAACCCCGTCGCCATGACGACGGAAAACACCCGCGCCCTGTTCGAGGCGGCGATGTAAGGACCGGGCTGCCATGGCAGGCCGCCCGGCGGGGCTGCCGCCTAGCGGCCGCCCTTGGTCTTGGGATCGTGTGTGTGGTGGCTGTCGCGCACGCCGCCTCCGCCCGAGACGTCCGAATCCGGGCCGTTGGTAGGCTCGCCCGGTTTCGGCCCGCGGCCTTTGGTCGGGTCGGGCAGGTCGCTGCGCTGATGGCTGCTGCCGGGGCCGCCATGATGGCGGTTCGCGGCTTCGGTCTTGTCGGATGTGGACATCGCTTTACCTGTCCTGCTGGTGACCCTGGTTGGTCGTGTTCTGCTTGACGTTGCCCTGCCGTCCTTGCTCGGCCAGGTTCCGCTGGCGCTGATCGGGGATGTCGGCGTCCTTCTGGACAGGACCGCCGGGATCGCCGGTACCCTTGTTGCTGCGGTTCGCGGGCGGGACGGGTGGAAGTCGCTGGGACATGATGTTCCTCCTGTTCGTCGGAAGGAACGACTGGCAGCGGGATTTGTTTCATTCCCCTGCACGGGGCTGCGGGGTCAGGCCCCCGTCACCCGCCAGATCACGTCGCCCACATCGTCCGCCATCAGCAGCGATCTGCCGTCGGGGCCAATCGCCACGCCGACCGGCCGGCCATAGGCGATCTTCTCGTCCTCGGACAGAAAGCCGGTCAGGATGTCGCGCGGCGGGCCGCTGGGCGCGCCATTGGCGAAGGGCACGAAGATCAGCCTGTAGCCGCTGAGCTTGGACCGGTTCCAGGACCCGTGCTGCCCGATCACCATGCCGTCGCCAAAGCCCGGCAGCGTTCCTGCAGGCATCCAGCACAGGCCCAGGGACGCGGTATGCCCGCCCAGGGCATAATCGGGCGTGATCGCGCGCGCGACCAGGGACGGGTCCTGCGAGACCCGGTCGTCCACTGTGCCGCCCCAATAGGAATAGGGCCAGCCGTAGAAGCCGCCCTCCCGGACCGAGGTCAGGTAGTCCGGCGGCGTCTCGTCGCCCAGGCCATCGCGTTCGTTGACCACCGTCCACAGCGTGCCGGTTGACGGCTCCCATGCCATGCCCACGGCATTGCGCAGACCCGACGCGAAGATGCGTGCTTTCTCGCTGGCCACGTCCAGTTCCCAGATCGCTGCGCGGCCTTCCTCGGCTTCCATGCCCATGTCGCCGATATTGGACAGCGATCCCACGCCCGCATAGACCTTGCTCCCGTCCGGCGAGACGATCAGGCTGCGCGTCCAGTGCCCGTGCGGCTTGAAGCTGACCAGCTTCCGGCCCGCCCCCGACAGCGAGGTCGCGCCGGGCGTGTAGTCAAAGACCACGATGCCGTCGGTATTGCCCAGGTAGAAGCGGTTTCCGATCAGCGCCATGCCGAAGGGCTGGTTCTGGTCCTGCACGAACACCTCGCGCACTTCGGCCACCCCGTCGCCATTGGCGTCGCGCAGCAGGGACACGCGGTTGGCGCTGTCCCCGATGGCCTTGGCCCGGCGCATGGTAGCCTGCGCGGCATGGTCCATCAGCGTCCTGGGCGGGCCCGCCTGTTCCTTGGATTCCGCCACAAGCACGTCGCCGTTCGGCAGAACCTCGATCCAGCGGGGATGGTCGAGGCCGGTGGCAAAGGCGTTGACCGAAAGGCCCGGCGCGCAGGTGGGGACGTGCCCGTCCTTCCAGCCCCGCGCCACGGGCATCTTCAGGGTCATGATCCCCTGCGCCTTGGCCTCGGGGATCTGCGGGCTTGGCCCCATGGCCTGATGTCCCGGTGCCCCGATCCGGCGAAACAGCGCGACCGCGCCGCCCACCACCGCAGTCGCCCTTGCGATGAATTCCATGTCTTTCTCCAAGCTGTCGAGGGGGATGATACGGGCAGGAACGGCGCCATGACAGGGGTTTTCCGTACGGTGGCACGGTGATGCGGCGCGTTCCCACAAGGGCCGTTTCCAGCCGGCGGGCGCCCAGGCGGCGCGACACCTTGACCCCGCTGGCGCGGCAGCGATGAATGCTGCGCATGATCGAACATGACGCGACACATCAAATTGCCGCCCTGCGTGCAGGCGACATCACCCCTCGCGAGCTGATGGCGGAAACGCTGGACCGGATCGAGCGGGTGAACCCCGCCGTCAACGCCGTCGTGGCGCTGCGCGACCGCGACACGCTTCTGGCCGAAGCCGAGACCGCGCCGCCCGGCCCGCTGCAGGGCCTGCCGATGGCGATCAAGGATCTGGCGGACACGGCGGGGATCGCGACCACCTATGGATCCCCTGCATTTCGCGACCATGTGCCGGCGGTGGACAGCCCGATGGTCGCGCGGCTGCGCAGGGCAGGGGCGGTCGTCATCGGCAAGACCAACACGCCCGAATTCGGACTGGGATCGCACAGCTACAACCCCGTTTATGGCGTGACGCGCAACCCCTATGACCTCGCGCGCTCGGCGGGCGGATCCAGCGGCGGCGCGGGCGCGGCGCTTGCGGCCCGGATGGTGGCGCTTGCCGATGGGTCGGACATGATGGGATCGCTGCGAAACCCGGCGGGCTGGAACAACGTGCTAGGCTTCCGTCCCAGCTATGGCCTTGTGGCGGGGGGTGGGCCGGGCGATCTGTTCCTTGCGCAATTGTCCACCGACGGTCCCATGGCGCGGTCGGTCCGCGACCTGGAACTGCTGCTGGCCATCCAGTCCGAACACGACCCGCGCCATCCCCATTCCAGCGGGCCTTACCGCCCGCAGCCGCCGGCCCGCAAGCTGCGGATCGGCTGGCTGGGCGATTGGGGCGGCGCCTATGCGATGGAGCCGGGCGTCCTTGACCTGTGTGAATCCGCGCTGCGCGTCTTCGTGCATCTGGGCCACGAGGTGACGCCCCTCGCACCGCCGTTCCCCGCCGAGGCGCTGTGGCAAGCCTGGACCACGCTGCGAAGCTGGACCATCGCCGGCAACCTTGAACCCCTGCTGCGCAGCGCGCCCGACAAGGTCAAGCCCGAGCTGCGGTGGGAGATCGAACGCGGCCTGTCCCTGTCAGCCGCCGAGATCCGCCGCGCCAGCACTATCCGATCCGACTGGTTCCGCCGCACGGCCGAGATGGAGGTTGATGTGCTGGCCCTGCCATCCGCGCAGCTTTTCGCCTTCGATGCCGACTGGCACTGGCCCAAGGACATCGCCGGGACGGCCATGGACAGCTATCACCGATGGATGGAGGTGGTGGTGCCTGCGTCCCTGACCGGGCTGCCGGCGTTGTCGGTCCCGGCGGGCTTCGGTCCTTCGCCCATGGGCCTGCAACTGATCGGGCATCGCGGCCGGGATGCCGTAATCCTGAACCTGGGCCGGGAATACGAGGCCGCGACCGACTGTATCGCGCGCGCGCCTGCGATCTGAAGCCTTCACGTCGTGCCGCCCTTCCTCCATGGGAAGTCGCTGTATTCAGGACCGATCCCTACGATCTAGCAGGGTCCGAAGGATACCGTAACCCGCCGCGCAGGCGATGACTGCGGCGCCCGCGCGCAGCCGGGCCGGGCGATAGGCCGAGACCGTGGGCCGCGCATCGTCGCCAAACCGGCCCGAGGCGCCGTGATCCCGATCCTCGTCCATCGGCGCGAACAGGTTGTCCGGGCGCGGGCTTGCCGCTTCCTCGGTCTGCTGGCCGGAATATCCCTGGCTGGACAGGATGCGGTCCACCAGGGCAGGGGCCGCGGCATCGCCCAGGATCGCCTTGACCGCCGAACCGGCCAGCCAGACCTCTCTGGGCGCATCAAGCGCCGCGCGATAGACCGCGCGTGCGATCGCCTCGGGGCTGTGGATCGGCGGCACGGGCTGGGCCTTGTGCGGCATCTTGTTGCGCGCCCAGTCGAACTGGGGCGTATTGACGGCGGGCAGGTGAATCTCGGTCAGGCGGATCGGGCTGTTCTCGTGCAGAAGCTCGGTCCGCAGGGAATCCATGAAACCGCGCGTGGCGAACTTGGCCGCGCAATAGGGCGCCTGCAGCGGGATGCCGCGATAGGCCAGGGCGGACCCGATGCTGACGATGGTGCCCTGCCCCTGGGGGCGCATGTGACGCAGGGCGGCCTGGGTGCCGAAGACCTGGCCCAGATAGGTCACCTCGGTCACGCGGCGGAATTCGTCGGGCGTGACCTGGGACACGGGGGCCAGGACCGTCGCCATGGCGGCGTTGATCCACAGGTCGATGCGACCCCACCTGTCCACGACCGTCTGGGCCGCATCCTCAAGCGCGGCCGCATCCGCGACATCGGCGGGCAGGACCAGGGCCGCGCCGCCCGCTGCGTCCACATCGGCCCGCGCCCCCTCCAGTCCCGCCCGGCCCCGCGCGATCAGCCCCAGGCGCCAGCCATGGGCCGCGAATTCCTGCGCCACTGCCCTGCCGACCCCGGCCGAGGCGCCCGTGATCACTGCGACGCGCGGCGTCCCGCCGATATCCGCCATGCCCTTCTCCTTTTCCTGCGCTGCGTCTCAACGCGCGGGCGGGGCACGGGTTCGCCCCATCCGCGCGCCCGCGCTCTTGCGTGAACCGATGCAGGTGCCCTGGCGTTCGACCGGCAAGGCCGCGCGCCGATACCGCGCCCATGGCCGCCCTACGGAAAGGAGCCCTGCATGGATATCAGCCGCACCGGCGATGTCTGGTGGAAGAACGCCGTCTTCTACTGCCTCGATGTCGAGACCTTCCAGGACAGCAACGGCGACGGCATCGGCGATTTCGCGGGGCTGACGCGGCGCATCGACCACCTGGCCCGTCTGGGCGTGACCTGCATCTGGCTGATGCCCTTCTATCCCACGGCGAACCAGGACGACGGCTATGACATCACCGATTATTACGGGGTCGATCCTCGGCTGGGGACGCTGGGCGATCTGGCCGTCTTTCTGCGCATGGCCAAGGACCGCGGCATCCGGGTGATCGCGGATCTGGTGGTGAACCACACCTCGGACCGGCATCCGTGGTTCATCTCGGCGGCATCCGACCGCAACTCGCCCTATCGCGACTGGTATGTCTGGCGCGACGACATCCCGCCGGACGGTCCCTCGGATCTTGTCTTTCCCGACAAGGAGCACAGCAACTGGGAATGGCACGAGGAAACCGGCCAGTATTACCTGCACCGCTTCTACCACCACCAGCCTGACCTGAATATCGGCAATCCGAAGGTCCGCGAAGAGATCCACAGGATCGTGGGCTTCTGGCTGCAGCTGGGCTTGGCGGGCTTTCGGGTCGATGCTGTACCCTTCCTTCTGGAAACGCAGGGGCTTGCATCGCCGCCTGAACTGGACATGCATGACTGGTTGCGCGACCTGCGCAGCTTCGTTCAGCGCCGTTGCGGCGATGCAGTCCTTCTGGGCGAGGTGAACCTGCCCTATCAGGACGTCCGGCGCTTCTATGGCGACGAGGACGGGGGAGAGCTGAACATGTCCCTCGACTTCAACATGAACCAGGCCCTGGCCCTTGCCCTGGTGCGCGAGGATGCGGGGCCGCTGGTCCATTCCCTGCGCGCCATGCCCGACCTGCACCCGGACGACGGCTGGGCGCATTTCGCGCGCAACCACGACGAATGGTCCCTGGACAAGCTGACCGAGGCCGAGCGCCAGCAGGTGTTTCGCGCTTTCGGCCCCGACGAGGAGATGCAGCTTTTTGGCCGCGGGTTGCGCCGCCGGATCCCCACGATGCTGAAGGGAAACGAGGACCGCATCCGCCTGGTCTACAGCATCGTCTTCGCACTGCCTGGCGCGCCCGTCCTGTTCTATGGCGAGGAGATCGGCATGGCCGAGAACCTGGACATTCCCGGCAGGCAGAGCGTTCGCAGCCCTATGCAGTGGACAGACGGGCCGAACGGCGGATTCTCCTCCGCGCCCGAGGACCAGGTGTCGCGGCCCGTGGTGTCGGGATCCCGTTGGGGACCGAAGGGCGTCAATGTCGAGGCGCAGGATCATGATCCGGGTTCCCTGCTCAACTGGATGGAAGGCCTGATCCGACGCCGCCGCGAGATGCCCGAGATCGCCTTTGGCGAGTGGAGCTTCATTCCCTTTCCCGATGCCGCGATCTTCGCGCTGCGGTATGACTGGGGGGACCGCACGGCCCTGCTTCTGCACAACCTGGGCAAGCGCGCCTGCACGTCCCGATCCCGTCTGGAAGGGGCCGAGGCCTTGGGCCGCCTGACCCGCATCCAGGGGCAGGGGCGCCTTGACCTGGACGCCGATGGTACCGCAAGCCTCGATTTGCCGGGCTATGGCAGCCTTTGGCTGCGGGCGGATCCGGCGGACAAGGGGAACTGACGGCCGCCGACGTCGAAAGATCCCTGTTGCGCGAGGCAGTTGTCCCCTGTCACATGGCGGTCCGACAGCCATGGGGGCATGATGACATTCGACAGTCTTGTTTCCGCAATGCTGGACGCGGATACCGTCCCGCCGCTTCTGGGCAGCGTCGTCGCGGGCGCCCTGATCGGCGCAGACCGTGAATTCCTGGGCAAGCCAGCGGGCCTGCGCACGCATATCCTTGTCTGCTTCGCTTCGGCACTGATGACGCTCTTGGGGCTGCGCATGGGGGAATGGACGGTGGTCTTTCCCGAAGGCACGCAGATCGTTTCGGACATGGCGCGGATGCCCCATGCCATCCTGACCGGGATCGGCTTTCTGGGGGCGGGGGTGATCTTCCGGTCGGGCCTTTCGGTCCATGGCCTGACGACGGCCGCATCGCTGTGGCTGACGGCGTCCCTGGGCATCATCTTCGGCGCAGGGCTGCTGGAACTTGCCACCATCGCCACGGCGATCGCCCTGGTCGTTCTGGTCTTTCAGCGGGCCTTGCGCCGGATGTCCCCGCCACAGCCGGTCCTTCGGATCCGGGTCGTCGTGGATGCCGGCAGTTCCTATGACAGTGCCCGGCTGACCGCCATTCTTGCCTCGGGCGGGCTGCGGGCAGGGCCGGCATCCATCGACGAGACCCGGGCAAGCGGCCTGCGCTGCTATACGCTGCTGGCTTCTGCCTATCAGAATACCCCGGATGTCGAGCGCCTGGCGCGGGCAATCCGGGATGACCCCGCCGTCCAGGAACTGGCGATCGTGCCTCTGGAAAACGAACTGACCTGACGGGCCGGGATCAGGATTCGCGCGATCCGCCGCCGACCGGAAACATGTCCTCGCCGTAATGGTGCAGCTTCATGTGGTGACGCCTGCACAGCCACCTGACCTCCAGCGGCTGGTCATAGCGGTCGTGATGCGCATCAACCTTTTCACGGCCGCAGACCTCGCAGGCCTGCTTTTCAAGCTTGCCCGTGGCGACGGCCTGCTGGACGGCAAGATGCGCCGAATACTTGGCCGGATTGGCCAGGCGCCAACTGGTCTGGCGGGTCTTGCTTTTCAGCATCGGGGCCTCTCGTTGGTTCCATGTCAGGCGCGGCGGCCTTTGGCCGGGCATGTCTGCGATCCAGCGTCAGCGGTCTTGGGTTGGTGCGCCATAATGGAAGACGAAGGCCGAAGCATCAAGCATTCTGTTCTAAGCCCGTGTCGGCGCCGTCAGGAAGTCCCGAAGAAGCGCGTTGAAGGGTGCCGGGGATTCGACATTGACCAGATGTCGCCCAGGCAGGCTGCGATGCCGGCCATCAGCGACGCTTCGGGCGATCGCCTGAAGATCCGATGGGGGGCAGACCGGGTCATCGTCGCCCGACACGCTCAGGACGGGAACGGTGATCCGCGACAGATCGTCCCGCAGATCCGATTCCGCCAGGGCAGCGCAGCATCCGGCATAACCCTCGGCCGAGGTTGCGGCAAAGGTCGAAAGGATGGCCTCCACCTCTCCAGGCCGGGCCGTGCGGAACGCGGGGGTGAACCAGCGGTCGGCGGTGGCGGGGACAAGCCCGGCAAGGCCGTTGGCGCGCACATCGGTCATGCGGGCAGTCCAGCCATCAGGTGTGCCGATGCGGGCCGCGGTGGCGCAGACCGCAAGGCGGTCCAGCCGCGCGCCGGCGTGTATGCCCAGCCATTGCCCGGTCAGGCCGCCAATGGACAAGCCGCAGAAATGGCTGCGCTCGATGGACAGCGCGTCCCACAGCGCCACCACGTCCCCGCCCAGATCCGCCAGGGCATAGGGCGGCGGCGGCGTCCCCGATCCCCCATGCCCGCGCCGGTCATAGCGCAGGATGCGAAAATGCTGCGCCAGCCCGGCGACCTGGGCATCCCACATGTGCAGGTCGGTGCCCAGCGAATTGCAGAAGGTCAGCCAGGGCCGGTCGTCGCCTGTCCCGTCGATGCGGTAGTGAAGCCGGTGGGTGGGCAGGTCCAGATAGGGCATGGCAGGCTTTCAAATGGCAAAGGACGCGCGGCCAGCAGGGCCGCGCGCCATTGTTCTGTGCGGATCAGGCCGCGGCAAGCTGCGCGTTTTCCCGGACCCGGTGGTTGGCAAGGGCGAAGACCAGCATCGCCACCGCCGAGACCGCCGCGGGAACCGCGAAGATCAGGAAATTCTGGCCCAGCGGCAGTTCGCGCGCCAGCAGCACACCGCCCAGGGTCGGCCCGACAATGGCGCCGATGCGTCCCACCCCCGATGCCCAACCCAGGCCAGCCCCGCGGACCGAAAGGTTGTAGAGCTGGGCCACGCTTGCATAAAGCAGGATCTGCGTGCCGATGGTGGTGGCGCCCGCCACGAAGACCAGGGCGAACAGCAGGCCCGGCGCAGGGTTCATGCCGATCATTGCGATGGACAGGGCGGCTGCGGCAAAGAAGCCCACCACGACCTTGGGCAGACCGAAGCGGTCGCCCATCCGCCCGCCCAGGATCGCCCCCGCCATTCCGCCGAAGTTCAGGCTGAACAGCGACAACAGGCTGGCGCGTTCGGCATAGCCCGCCTCTTGCAGGACCTTGGGCAGCCAGGAGGACAACAGATACACCAGCAGCAGGCAGCAGAAGAAGGACAGCCACAGCATCAGCGTGCGCAGGGCGCGGCCATGGCGGAACAGTTCGGCGATGGAAGCCTTGGCGCCCTTGGCTTCGGTAAACATCAGCTGGTCATCGGCGGCCAGCGGCACGGTCGGGTTGATGCGGGCGAAGATGCGCCTGGCCTCGTCCTGCTTGCCCTGGCGGATCAGGAAGCCCAGCGATTCAGGCAGCTTCCACAGGATCAGCGGCAGCAGCGCCAAGGGCAGCGCGGCGATGAAGAACATCGGCTGCCAGCCAAAGCCGGGAATGATCCCGATGCCCAGGCCCGCCGCGACCATGCCGCCCACCGAATAGCCCGAGAACATCAGCGCGACCATGGTGCCGCGCAGGCGCTTGGGCGCGTATTCGTTCATCAGGGCCACGGCATTCGGCATCAGCCCGCCGCAGCCCAGGCCGGCGATGAAGCGGAAGATCTTGAACTGCTCGGGCGAGGTGGCAAATCCCGTCAGCACCGTGGCCGAGGTGAACAGCACGAAGCTGATGGCGATGCCCTTCTTGCGCCCGATCCGGTCGGCCATCGGCCCCAGGATCAGCGCGCCGAACATCATGCCGAACAGCGCCCAGGCCTGCAACGCACCCGCCTGGGGCTTGGTCAGGCCCCATTCCGCGATCAGCGTTGGCAGCACGGTGCCCGCGACGAACACGTCGTATCCGTCCACCACCAGCAGCGTGCCGCACAGCGCGACCACCATCCACTGAAAACTTCCGAACGGGCCCTTATCTATGGCCTCGCTTACGTCGATATTGCGCATTCCTTGTTTCCTCCCTTGTTGTTGGAATCGCCGTCAGCCCGTGTCGCCTCCCGCGACGGGCAGGACCGAACCGGTGATGTAGGACGCCTCGTCCGAGGCCAGGAACAGGATCGGCGCGGCCTGTTCCTCGATGGTGGCATAGCGGCGCATGAAGGCCGATTGCTTCACTTGGGTAACGACCTGCGCCATCCAGGCCTGTTCCTCCGGGCTGTCGCCGTCGGCGTTGCGGGGGACGCGGCGGGGCGGGGCCTCGGTCCCGCCGGGGGCGGTGGCGACGACGCGGATGTTCTGGCCCGCCATCTCCATCGCCAGCGATTGCGTGATCGCGTTCACCCCGCCCTTGGCCGCCGAATAGGGCACCCGGTGGATGCCGCGGGTTGCATTGGACGACACGTTGACGATGGTGCCGCCGCCCCGCGCCAGCAGATGCGGCAGCACCGCATGGCAGCAATACAGCGTGGGCATCAGGGACCGGCGGATCTCGGCGTCGATCTGGCGCGGTTCGAATTCGGCGAAAGGGCGCATACGGATCGCGCCGCCGACGTTGTTGATCAGGATGTCGATGCCGCCGAAGGTTTCCGCTGCATGGCGCATGGCGGCGTCCGCGCCGTCCCAGGTTTCCAGGTCGGCCACGAAGCCCTTGGTGTCCGCCCCTGCTTCCGCCGCGACATCGGCCACAAAGTCGGCGCGATCCACCAACAGCACCCGGCCGCCCTCGGCCGCCGCGCGCAGGGCCACGGCGCGGCCGATGCCCTGCGCGGCGCCGGTCACGACCAGCACCTTGCCCGCAAAGCGTCCTGCGAAGACAGCCCCGGTCATGCGCTGGCCTTCAGGGGCGCGTTGGGGGTGAACTTCTCGTAATGGAAACTGGCGGGGCGGATGTCGTTCTGGTCCAGGTAATGACGCACCGCGTCCACCATCGGCGGGGGACCGCACAGATAGACGTCCACCTCTCCGGCGGCCAGCATGTCCTCGGGCATGTGCTGGGTCACCCAGCCCTTGCCCGGATGGGGCGAGCCTTCGTCCGCGACCACCGTGGCGAAGGTGAAGTTCGGCAGGCGCCGGGCGAAGGCTGCGATCCGGTCCACCAGCACCAGATCCCCGTCGCGCGTCACGCCATAGATCAGGTGGATCTGCTGGCGCGACCCGGCCCGGGCCAGAACCTCCAGCATCGACAGGAAGGGGGCCAGCCCGGTGCCGCCGGCCAGAAACAGCAGCGGACGGCCCGCGTCGCGCAGATAGAAGCTGCCCATCGGCCCGGTCAGGTCCAGCTTGTCGCCGGGGGTGGCGCGGGCCAGCCAGTTGCTCATCAGACCGCCAGGGAGCTTCTTGATCAGGAATTCCATCCGCCCTTCGGCCGGGGCCGAGCTGAAGGAATAAGACCGGCTGGCGGTGCTGCCCGGCACGCCGATGTTGACATACTGGCCGGGCAGGAAAGCGGGGAGAACCGCGCCCTCCTCGATCTGAAGCTCCAGCACGACGGCGGCGTCCTGATGCGGTTCGATCCGGGCGACGGTGGCCCCGATCTTCTGCTGGCCGGTCTTGCAGGACGCAGCCGTCACCGGCACCGACAGGACGCAATCGGACGACGGCACCATCTGGCAGGTCAGGACCAGGCCTTCAGCGGCCTCGTCCTCGGTCAAGGCGTCGTCGATGTAATCCTCGCCCAGGTCATAGGCGCCGCTTTCGGCGCGGCACTTGCAGGTGCCGCAGACGCCGTCCGAACAGTCCATCGGCAGGTTGATCTTGTTGCGGAAGGCCGCATCAAGGACCTTTTCGCCCTTCTTGCAGTCGATGAAGCGGGTCACCCCGTCCTCGAAGTTCAGCGCGATCGTATAGCACATGGTCGCCTCCTCCTTGCGGTTGTGCGGGGTCGGCGGTCAGACGTGATAGACGTCGATGACCTGCCGAATGTAGTCGTTCTTCAGGACGATCTTCTTGGCGGCGATCACCAGGCCGTCGCCGTCGCGGCGCAGGGTCACGAACATGGTCCCGAAGAACTGGTCCGTGGTCTTGTAGCGGTGGTTCAGCGTGTGGAAGTTGTAGCGCACGTCCACCTCGGCCCCCCGGTCCGCGACCACTTCGACATTGCTGACCGTGTGGCTGGTGCGGGGTTCGGGCGTGGATGCGCCGGACCGTTCGGTCTTGATGCGGAACACCCGATCTTCCAGCCCCTCGCGGTTGGGATAATACATCAGCGAGATCTGGGAATGCGGATCCTCGGTCGTCTGGTCGTTGTCGTCCCAGGCCGGCATCCAGTACGAGGCGTCGGGCGCATAGCAGGTCAGCCATTCGTCCCACTGACGGTCGTCCAGCAGGCGCGCCTCGCGATAGAGGAAGGCGCAGATGGCGTCATAGCCGATGCTGGTTGCGGTGATGCTGTGATCCAGGCTCATGCTGCTTCTCCTGCTTTTTCGGTGGCAAGGGCGTCGCGCATCGTCTTGGCCCAGTATTCGTGCTGGCAGACGAACAGGCCCTCGTCCTCGCTGCGTTCGCCGGACAGAAGGGGGTTCAGACCCATGCGGCGGGCGTTTTCGTCGGGACCGTGGACCCACAGCGGCGCACCGCGCGACATGTCGTTCCACAGGGGCGCGGCATAGGCGGTCTGGCAGGCGCGGAATTCTTCCAAGTCGTCCGAGGTGCCCATCCCGGACACGTTGAAGAAATCCTCGTACTGGCGGATGCGGGTGGCGCGGTCCACCGCGCTTTCGCCCTTGGGCGCGAAGCAGAAGATGGTGACTTCGGTCTTGTCCACCGACAGCGGGCGGACCACGCGGATCTGGGTGCTGAACTGGTCCATCAGGAACACGTTCGGATAGATGCCCAGGTTGCGCGTCTGGTTGACGATGAAGCCGGCCTTCTCTTCGCCCAGGCGGGCGATCAGGTCGTCGCGGCGGTTCCAGACGGGCCGGACCTCGGGGTTCTTGGTGTTGGTCCACAGCAGGATATGGCCGTTGTCAAAGCCATATACGCCTGCGACGGACTTGGACCAGCTGTTGGCATCCACCGCCTTGGTGCCGGTCTCGCTGCGGCGTTCCATGGTGGTGGCATAGTTCCAGTGGACGGAGCTGACGTGATAACCGTCGCAGCCGTTCTCCATCTGCAGCTTCCAGTTGCCGTCATAGATGTAGGAGGAGTTGCCGCGCAGGACCTCCAGTCCCTCGGGGGCCTGATCGACGATCTGGTCGATGATGATGGTGGTTTGGCCCAGGAACTCCTTCAGCGGCGCGACATCGGGGTTCAGGCTGCCGAACAGGAAGCCGCGATAGCTTTCGAACCGCGCCACGCGGGTCAGGTCGTGCGAGCCGTCCTGGTTGAACTGGTCGGGATATTGCGTGGTCTTGGCGTCCTTTACCTTCAGCAACTTGCCGGTGTTGGAAAAGGTCCAGCCGTGGAAGGGACAGGTGAAGCTGCTCTTGTTGCCCTGCTTGCGGCGGCACAGCATCGCGCCCTTGTGGGCACAGGCGTTGATGACGGCGTTCAGCGTCCCGGTCTTGTCGCGGGTGATCACCACCGGCTGGCGGCCGATCCAGGTGGTGTAGTAGTCGTTGATTTCCGGGATCTGGCTTTCATGCGCCAGATAGACCCAGTTGCCTTCGAAGATGTGCTTCATTTCCAGCGCGAACAGGTCTTCGTTGGTGAAGATGTCGCGGCGGCAGCGGAACAGCCCCGCCTCCTTGTCGTCCTGCACGGCGACTGCCAGAAGCTGGTCCAGGTCGCGGGCCTTTTCGATGATCGCGGACATGAGTTCTCCTCCCCAGGGACGCGTGGCGCGGCCCTGCCGATGTCGGTGATGAAAAGATGGGGTGGGGTTGGCGGCCCTCCCTCCGGGCCGCCCGGTGCCGCGTCAGGCGGCGGCGCGGCGGCGCTGTTCGTTGATCTGGTTGTCCACGCCGTCGATCAGCGCGGTCAGGTGGATGTCGAAGCTGATCTCGGCGAAGGGACCGTTGAGGCCGTTCGCGTGGATGCTGTCTTCGTCCGTCCGCTCGATCACGTGCGGGACCAGCCCTTCGCGGGTGGCATAGGCGAAGTCGTCGTCGATAAGCGGGTCGCCCTCGATGTTGATCTGGGTGGTCAGCTTGCGGTGATCGTCCGCGCTGACGAAGAAGTGGATATGCGCCGGACGCTGGCCGTGGCGGCCAAGGGCGGTCAGGACCCTCTCGGTCGGGCTGCCGGGGGGCACGCCATAGCCCGAGGGCAGGATGCTCTGGAATTTATACCGGCCATTCTCGTCCGTGATGATCGTGCGGCGCATGTTGAAGGGCGCCTGCTTGCCGGTGGGATCGAAGTGGGAATAGAAGCCGCGCGTGTCGCAGTGCCAGACCTCGACCTTGGCGCCGGCCAGCGGCTGGCCGTCGGACCCATGGACCGTGCCGTGCATGATCAGGGTGTGGCCGTCGGCGTCGGTGCCATCGTCCAGACGCGCGAAGCCTACCGATTCCGGTGCGCCTGCGACGTAAAGCGGGCCTTCGATGGTCCGCGGGGTCGGGTTCTCGATGCCCAGGTCGGCGTCGATGGCGTCCAGACGCTCGTCCAGGAAATGGTCGATCCCCAATCCCGGCGAGATCAGGCCCGCCTGACCGGCGGCGCCCAGGTCGTTCAGCCAGGCCACGCCGGTCCAGTATTCGTCGGGGGTAATGTCCAGATCGTCGATGGCGCGGAACAGGTCCGACATCAGCCGGTGGACGATCTGCTTCATGCGCGAATTGCCATCGTTGGTGTTCATGCCGCTGAGTTCCTTCAGGAACTCTTGCACGTCGGGACGGTCGAATATCTTGACGGTCATTCTTCTCTCCTCCTGGATTCGCTGGGAAACTGGGCGGGACGGCCCTCTCTCCGTCCCGTTTGGGGATGGCTTCAGGTGTCGTCGTCCCTGATCGCGGACGGGTGGCGCAGCAGCGGCGTCACGGCGATGTCCATGAACGGGAACAGGGGCAGGCCCGACAGGATGTCGTGCAGTTCGGCGTTGTCCTGGACATCGAAGATGCTGACATTCGCGTACTGCCCGGCCACCCGCCAGATGTGGCGCCATTTGCCCCGGCGCTGCAGGTCCTGGGAATAGGCCTTCTCGCGCGCCAGGATGTCGGCGCGTTCCTGGGCGGGCAGGTCGCGGGGGATGGTCACGTCCATGGTCACATGAAACAGCATGGTCAGGCCTTTCCGGGCAGGCTGATGGTCTTGCGGATGCCGTTGCGGGCGAAGAAGGCCACGCGATCCTCGTCCAGCGTCAAGCCGAGGCCAGGACCGCTGGGCACGGTCAGTTCGAAATCGCTGTAATCCAGCGGCTGGGCCAGGATTTCCTCGGTCAGCAGCAAGGGGCCGAACAGTTCAGTGCCCCATTGAAGGTTGGCAAAGCAGGCGAAGGCATGGGCGGAAATGGCCGTGCCTACCGCGCCTTCCAGCATGGTACCGCCGTAAAGCCCGATCCCGGCCGCATCCGCGATGGCCGCGACGCGCAGCGCGTTGAAGGCGCCGCCGCTTTGTTCCAGTTTCACGGCGAAGACGTCGGCACCCTGGTTGCGCGCGATCTCGAAGGCGCTTTCGGGGCCGGTCAGGGATTCGTCGGCCATCAGCGCGACGGGGAAGCGACGAACCAGCCGGGAAAGCGCGGCGGTCGATGCGACCGGCTGTTCGACCAGTTCGCAGCCCGCATCGGCAAGCGCGGCCATCCCGAAGGCCGCGTCACCCTCGGACCAGGCCATGTTGACATCGACGCGCACAGCGCCCCGGTCGCCAAGCGCCGCCTTGATGGCGCCTACATGGGCAATGTCATCACGGATGTCGCGGGCGCCGATCTTCAGCTTGAAGACCCGGTGGCGGCGCAGATCCAGCATCCGTTCCGCTTCCGCGATGTCGCGGGCCGTATCGCCCGAGGCCAGCGTCCAGGCCACCGGCAGCCGGTCGCGGCGGCGCCCGCCCAGAAGCTCGCTGACCGGCAGGCCCAGACGCTTGCCATGCGCATCCAGCAGCGCGGTCTCGATAGCGGACTTGGCGAAACGGTTGTCCTTTACCATCTTGCCGACCCGCGCCATCAGCGCCTGCACCCGCGTCGCGTCCTGGCCCGTCATCACCGGCGCGAACCAGGTGTCGATGTTCACCTTCATGCTTTCGGGGCTTTCGCCGCCATAGGCCAGTCCGCCGATGGTGGTGCATTCGCCGATGCCGGTGACGCCATCGCTGCAGTGGATGCGCACCAGGGTCAGCACCTGGCCGTTCATGGTCGCGACCGACAGCTTGTGCGGGCGGATCGTCGGAAGATCGACAATCACCGTCTCGACCCCCGTGACGACCGGGGCGGCGAGGGATGCGGAAAGGGGGGCGTATGGCTGGTTCATGGGCCAAATGTGCATGGTCCCGCTGCCCTGCGTCCAACACCATTTGGGTTTGAAACCATACCTGAAAGGTATAGTTGATGCTAAACTGTTGAGGATCAGGCCCTTTGTCCGCCCCAAGATACCCGGAACGGTCTGAATTTTGTTGCCTCAGAACCGGAGAAAAGCTGTGGATCTGCGCCAATTGCGTTACTTCGCCGCCGTCGCGCGGGAACGGAACTTCACCCGCGCGGCCCAGATTCTGAACATCGCGCAGCCCCCTCTCAGCCGCCAGATCCAGCTGCTGGAGGAGGAGCTGGGGGTGGCGCTGATCATCCGCAGCAGCCGGCCGATCAGGCTGACCGATGCGGGGCGGCTGTTCTATGAACAGGCGCTGCAGGTGCTGGGGCGAGTGGACCAGATGAAGGACGCCACGCGACGGGTGGGGGCGAACCGCAACCGGCTTCTGTCCATCGGCTTCGTGGCCTCGACCCTGTATGGCGGGTTGCCGCTGCTGGTCCGAAAGCTGCGCCAGAACGCGCCTGAACTGGATATCCAGTTGCTGGAGATGCTGTCGATCCAGCAGATCCCCGCGCTGAAGGAAGGGCGGATCGACATCGGCTTCGGGCGCTTGCTGCACAACGACCCCAATGTCACCAGCACCGTCCTGCGGGAAGAACGCCTGGTGACGGCACTGCCCCGTGACACTGCGCTTGCCCGGGAAACGGGGCCGCTGACGCTGGCGGATCTGACGGGGCAGAAGCTGATCGTCTATCCCAAGGAACCGCGCCCCAGCTATGCCGACCAGGTGCTGGCGCTGTTGCAGGACCGGCTGGTGCAGCCTGCAGAGGTGCTGGAGGTGCGCGAAATCCAGACCGCGCTTGGCCTTGTCGCGGCCGAATCGGGGATCTGCATCATTCCTTCGTCGGCCCGGCAGATGCGCTCGGATGTGGAATACCGACTGATCGGCGACCCCGAGGCGTTGTCCCCCGTCATCCTGAACCACCGGGCTGGCGACAATTCGCGCTATCTGGGACTGGTCAGGAAGCTGATCGGGGACATGTATGCCGAAAATCCCGCCTGGCTCGAGGCGAACAACCTTCCGCGCCGCCCCTAGGATCCCGGACCTTTGCAGGACTTGCTTATGGAACCCGACCCGCTAACCTTCAGCGGGTCTTCACAGTGAACATTGGGGGTTTCCATGCCGGATGGCAGCATCGCGCCGTCGCGCCGCAGCGTCGTCGTCACCGAGTTTACCAACAGTGTCCTCGACCCCGCAGCAGCCATGCTTGGCCCGGTCGAGAATGGCGGCACCATCATCGCCAATACCGCCCCCGGCTGCTGGGGTCCGATGATCACGCCCCGCCTGCGCGGCGGCCACGAGGTCACGACGCCCGTCCTGATCAACGGAGCCGAGGTGGGCGACGGGGTGGCGATCCGTATCCGCGACATCACCGTGACCTCGACCGCCACAGCCTCGGGGCATGACAGTTCGCCCGAGGGGTTCTGCCTGGGCGATCCCTATGTCGCCGCGCGCTGCCCGGTCTGCGACACCGTCTGGCCCGAAACCCATGTCGAGGGGATCGGACAGGATGCGGTGAAATGCGACCGCTGCGGCAACCCGGTCACGCCCTTTCGCATCGTCCACGGCTATACCGTCACCTTCGACGAGACCCGCAGCGTCGGCCTGACCCTGCCCGCGGGGGCCGCCGAAACCATCGCGCGGGATGCGGATCATTATGCGGCCCTGCCCGACGGCAGCCGGCAGCACTCGATCCTGACCTATGCGCCCTCGGACATGCCGGGGACGCTGGTGCGGATGCGGCCCTTCCTGGGACAGCTTGGGACCTGCCCTTCGACCGCAATGCCCGACAGCCACAACGCGGGCGATTTCGGCGCCTTCCTGGTCGGTGCGCCCCATGACTATGCCATCAGCGCCGAGGATCTGGCACGGCACAAGACCGACGGCCACATGGATATCGACGCGGTGCGCGCGGGCGCGATCATCGTCTGCCCGGTCAAGGTGCCGGGCGCGGGCGTCTATATGGGCGACATGCACGCGGGCCAAGGCGACGGAGAGATCGCCGGGCACACGATGGACGTGGCGGGCAGCGTGACGCTGCAGGTCGAGGTGGTGAAGGACTATCCCATCGACGGTCCGGTCCTGTTCCCGCTAGCCGAGGACCTGCCGCCCCTGGCCCGCCCCTTCACCGCCGCCGAGGTCGCCAAGGGCCAGCGTCTTGCCGCGAAATGGGGCGTGGGCGAGATCGAGCCGCTGGCCCCGATCAGCGTGATCGGAACCGCCCCGAACCTGAACGCCGCCATCGAGAACGGCCTGGAACGCGCCGCGACCCTGCTGGGCATGACCGTCCCCGAGGTGCGCAACCGCGCCACCATCAACGGCGCGATCGAGATCGGGCGCGCGCCGGGCGTAATCCAGGTGACCTTCCTGGCGCCGTTGGCGAAGCTGGATGCCGTGGGGCTGGGGCAGTACGCACGGGAACAATACGGGCTGTGACGACGGAAACCTAGCCCCGGGTGCCGATCTCGTGGCCGGGGCGGCAGGCGATGCGGACGGTGGTGATAAGGTGGTCGTCGTTCCAGGTGCTGCGGTGCAAGACCAGCAGCGCCTGGCCGGGCCGGGTTTGCAGCATCCGGGCGTCCCGCGCGTCGGCATTCGCGGCCGAGAAGGTCACGTCGGCGCGCAGATAGGGGGCGTTGCGCACCAGCCATTCGTTGGCGTTCACATGGCGGAAATCGACGGCATCCATCCCCTGGACCGCCTGGGGGTTGATCCAGCGGTCCTCGTATTGGAAGGGGATGCCGTCGCCGTAATGGACCGCGCGCAGATGGATCATCGGCATCCCGGCAGGCGCGGCCAGGCGCAGGGCCAGGGCGTCGGGCAGGGGGCTGCGGCGATGTGCGATGATGCGGTGGCTATAGGCCATGCCCGCGCTTTCGATCTGTTCGCGCACGATGGGGATCGACAGCGTGGCCTTGCGGACCGGATCGACCGCGACGCGGGTGCCGGCGCGGCGGCGGCGGTCCAGCAGCCCCTCGTCCGCCAGCAGTTGCAGCGCCTTGTTCACCGTGGCCCGCGCCGCGCCGAATTCGACGGCCAGATCGGCCTCGTCCGGGATGCGGTCGCCCTGGCGCCATTCGCGGTCGAGGATCCGGCGGCGGACCTCGGACACGATCAGCTGCGCCTTGGGCATGGTCTGGGCCGTCGGCCTGTCGGCTGGCTTGATGTTCACATCCGCTCCTGCAGGCTGGTGATGCAGGCCACATAATCGGCGACGATCCGGTCGCGGTCCAGATGGCGGCCATCGCGCACGACATGGCGTCCGGCGGCCCAGACGTCGCGCACCAGCCCGTCGCCCCCGGCAAAGACCAGGCTATCGAGCATCTGGTCGTCCCGCCGCCCCGCCAGCACCGGCGTGCCCAGGTCCAGGGCGCACAGGTCGGCCCACAGCCCCTCGCGGATCGCACCGCTGTCGCGGCCCGCGGCAGCCGCTCCGCCCTCTAGTCCCGCGTCGTAGAGCACCCGCCCCGTGGAACGCGGCGGTTCGGCCAGGATCGCGCGGGCGGTGTCGCGCAGACGCTGGCTGTATTCCAGGCCGCGCAACTCCTCGACCAGGGAAATGCGGATGTTGCTGTCGGATCCGAAGCCAAGCCGGCCGCCCGCGTTGCGCCAAAGGGCGCCGTTGAAGATGCCGTCGCCCAGGCTGGCCTCGGTGATGGGGCAAAGGCCCGCGACAGCGCCGGTGGCGGCCAGGCGGCGGGTTTCGTCGTCGGTCATGTGGGTCAGGTGGATCAGGGTCCAGCGGCTGTCGGGGGCGCAGTGTTCCAGCACCCATTCGACCGGGCGCCGCCCGCGCGCGGCCAGGACCTCCTCGACCTCGGGGATCTGTTCGGCCAGGTGCATGTGCAGCGGGCGGCCGGGCCGCAGGGCGGCGCAAAGGCGCAGCGCATCCGGGCTGACGGCGCGCAGCGAATGGGGGGCGATCCCGATCCCCGCGTCCGGGGGCAGGTGGCGCAGCGCGCCTTCGGCCGCGTCCAGAAGCCGCACGAACAGGTCGGGATCGGTGCCGAAGCGAACCTGCCCCGGACCCAGCGGACGGCCGTCGCAGCCGCCGAACTGGTAATGGACCGGCAGCAGCGTCAGTCCGATCCCGGTGCGCGCGGCGGCGGCGGCGATGCGTTCGGCCATCTCGGCCAGATTCGCGTAAGGCGTGCCGCCCGGCTGGTGGTGCAGGTAATGGAACTCGACATTGGTGGCAAAGCCCGCTTCCAGCATCTCCATCTGCACAAGGGCGGCGATGGCTTCGACATCCTCGGGGGTCAGGTGGTCCAGGAAGCGGAACATGATCTGCCGCCAGGTCCAGAAGGTGTCGCGCGGGTGGGGGCCGCGCGCCTCGGACAGGCCGGCCATGGCCCGCTGGAAGGCGTGGGAATGCAGGTTCGCCATCGCCGGCAGCAGTAACCCGACCCGCCGGCCTTCGGGTTCGGCGCCCGCGCGCACCTGCCCGATCCGGCCGTCGGGGCCGATCTCAACCCTGACCTTTTCCGCCCAACCTTCGGGCAGCAAAGCCCGTTCCGCCCACAGCACCGTCATCCAGCTCCCCGCCTGCATCGATTTCGTTTGACGCAAAAATAAGTTTAGACATAGATAGAATATATGTTTAAACATAGAAACAGCAAGCGCAAATGAAGGCGGCGGTCCGATGCAGATCCTCAGCAACGTCAGAATAGCCGGCATTGCCGCCGAATCGGGCCAATCCACGTTGTCCGGTCCTTCTGTCATCGTGACCGAAGGACCCCGAATCGCCTGGACCGGCAACGCCGCCAACCTGCCGGATGAATATGCAGGCGCCCCCCGCCGGGACCTGGGCGGGCGGGTCGTCACGCCCGGCCTGATCGACTGCCACACCCATGTCGTCTTTGGCGGAGACCGCGCCCGCGAATTCGAGATGCGGCTGGAAGGCGCCAGCTACGAGGACATCGCTCGCGCCGGCGGCGGGATCCTGTCCAGCGTCCGCGACACCCGCGCCGCGTCCGAGGACGACCTGCTGGCCCAGGCGCTGCCCCGCGTCGATGCCCTGCTGGCCGAGGGCGTCACCACCATCGAGATCAAGTCGGGCTATGGCCTGGATGTCGAAGCCGAACTGAAGATGCTGCGCGTCGCCCGCCGGATCGGGCAGGTCCGGCCGGTGACGGTGCGCACCACCTGGCTTGCGGCCCACGCGCTGTCCCCCGAATACGCCGCTGACCGCGCCGCCTATCTGCGCGATGTGGTGATGGCCGGGCTGGACCGCGCCCATGCCGAAGGTCTGGCCGATGCGGTTGACGGCTTCTGCGAAGGTATCGCCTTTTCGCCCGAGGAGATGGGCCTGGTCTTCGACCACGCCGCGACCTTGGGCCTGCCGGTCAAGCTGCACGCGGAACAGCTGTCGGACCTGGGCGGCGCAGCCTTGGCGGCGCGGCATGGCGCGATCTCGGCCGACCATCTGGAATACCTGGGCGACGACGGCATCGCCGCGATGGCCGCGTCCGGCACCGTCGCGGTGCTGCTGCCAGGCGCCTTCTACACCCTGCGCGAAACCAGGCTGCCGCCGGTCGCGGCGCTGCGCCGGGCGGGCGTGCCGATCGCGCTTGCGACGGACTGCAACCCCGGCACCTCTCCGCTGACCTCGCTGCTGATGGCGATGAACATGGGTGCCACGCTGTTCCGCATGACGCCCTCGGAATGCCTGGCGGGCGTGACCCTGCACGCGGCCCGCGCACTTGGCCTGGAGGACCGTGGCGCGATCCGGCCCGGCCTGCGCGCGGACCTGGCGGTGTGGGACATCGCCCACCCGGCCGAACTGTCCTATCGCATCGGCTTCAACCCCCTTCATGCCCGCATCGTCGGAGGCGATTTTGTCTGACCTGATCCTTGAACCCGGCGCGGCGACGCTTGCGCAATTGGAAACCGTCTGGCGCGGCGGCCATGCCGTGCGGCTGGACCCCGCCGCCCGGCCGGGGATCGAGGCGGCGGCGGCGCAGATCGCGGCGGCGGCCAGTGGGGCGGCGGCCGTTTATGGCGTCAATACCGGCTTCGGCAAGCTGGCCTCGGTCAAGATCGCGGCCGAGGACACGGCGACCTTGCAGCGCAACCTGATCCTGTCCCATTGCTGCGGCGTGGGCGAGGCCCTGGACATCCCCGCGACCCGCCTGATGATGGCCCTGAAGCTGCTGAGCCTGGGGCGCGGCGCGTCCGGCGTCCGGTGGGAGGTCGTGGCCCTGATCGAGGAGATGCTGGCCCGCGGCGTCACCCCCGTCGTGCCCGCGCAAGGATCGGTCGGGGCATCCGGCGACCTGGCCCCGCTGGCGCACATGACCGCCGCCATGATCGGCCATGGCGAGGCCTGGTTCGACGGCCACCGCCTGCCGGGGGCCGAGGCGCTGTCGCGGGCGGGCCTGACGCCGGTGGTGCTGGGCCCGAAGGAAGGGCTGGCGCTGATCAACGGCACGCAGTTCTCCACTGCCTTGGCGCTGATCGGCCTCTTCGAAGGCTGGCGCAACGCGGCGACCTGCATGGTGACGGCGGCGCTGTCCACCGACGCCATCATGGGATCGACCGCGCCCCTTCAGCCGGAAATCCACGACCTGCGCGGCCATCCCGGCCAGATCGAGGTGGCCCGGCAGATGCGCGCCCTGATGGAAGGGTCGGAAATCCGCGAAAGCCATCGCGAGGGCGACAGCCGCGTCCAGGATCCCTATTGCATCCGCTGCCAGCCCCAGGTCGCGGGTGCGGCGGTGGACGTGCTGCGCTTTGCCGGCCGCACCTTGCAGATCGAAGCCAATGCCGTGACCGACAATCCCCTGGTCCTGGGCGAGGGTCGGATCGTGTCGGGCGGCAACTTCCACGCCGAGCCCGTGGCCTTCGCCGCCGACCAGATCGCCCTGGCCTTGGCCGAGATCGGCGCCATCGCGCAGCGCCGCGTGGCGCTGATGGTGGACCCCACGCTGTCCCACGACCTACCGCCCTTCCTGACCCCGGCGCCGGGCCTGAATTCCGGCCTGATGATCGCCGAGGTCACCACCGCCGCCCTGATGAGCGAGAACAAGCACCTGGCCAATCCCTGCTCGACCGACTCCACGCCGACCTCGGCCAATCAGGAGGATCATGTGTCGATGGCCGCGCATGGCGCGCGGCGGCTGGGGCGGATGAACGCGAACCTGTCGGTGATCCTGGGGGTCGAGGCGATCTGCGCCGCCCAGGGCATCGATTTCCGCGCGCCGCTGCAAACCTCGGCCCGGCTGCGCGCGGTGATGGATGCGCTGCGCGCCAAGGTCCCGGCGATTGCCGAGGACCGCTATCTTGCCCCGGATCTGGAAGCCGCCGCCGCGATGGTGCGCGACGGCACGCTGATCCGGGCGGCGGGCATCGACGGGGTGGCGCTGTGATCCCCGATCCCGTCATCGTCGAACCGGGCGACGGCCCCGTCATCCTGGGCCTGCCCCATGTCGGGACCTGGCTGCCGGACGACGTCGCGGCCCGCCTGAACGACCGGGGAAGGCTGCTGGCCGATACCGACTGGCATGTGGAACGGCTGTATGCCGGGCTGCTGCCGGGGGCGACGGTGGTGCGCGCGACCTTCCACCGCTATGTGATCGACGCCAATCGCGGGCCGGACAATGAAAGCCTTTATCCCGGCCAGAACACCACCGGGCTGGTGCCACTGACCGATTTCGACGGCCAGCCGATCTGGACGCAGGAGCCCACCGCCCAGGACTTGGCCGACCGCACCGCCCGTTTCCATGCGCCCTATCACGCCGCCCTATCGGCCGAGATCGAGCGCGTGCGGGCCCGGCACGGGGTGGCGATCCTTTACGACTGCCACTCGATCCGGTCGCGGATCCCGTTCCTGTTCGACGGCACGCTGCCCGATTTCAACATCGGCACCGCCGGGGGCACGACCTGCGACCCGCGCATCCAGTCCGCGGTCGAGGCGATCTGCCGCGCAACGGGACGGACCATGGCGGTCAACGGCCGCTTCAAGGGCGGCTGGACCACGCGCCATTACGGCCGCCCCGCCGATGGCGTCCACGCCATCCAGATGGAACTGGCCCAGTCCACCCATCTGGCGACCGAGACCCCGCCCTTCGCCTTTGATCCCGCGAAGGCCGCGCCGCTGCGCGACACCCTGCAGCACATCCTTGCAACGCTTGCCGATCTGGCCCCCGATCTGAAAGGCTGACCATGACCAATCCCCGTCACAACATCCGCGACGTCTTTCCGGCCACCGGCACGGAACTGACCGCGAAAAGCTGGATGACCGAGGCGCCCTTGCGGATGCTGATGAACAACCTCCATCCCGACGTGGCGGAAAATCCGCACGAACTGGTCGTCTATGGCGGCATCGGCCGCGCCGCCCGGACCTGGGCCGATTTCGACAAGATCGTCGCCAGCCTGCGCGACCTGGACGAGGACCAGACCCTACTGGTCCAATCGGGCAAGCCCGTCGGCGTCTTCCGCACCCACAAGGACGCGCCGCGCGTGCTGATCGCCAATTCGAACCTGGTGCCGCACTGGGCCACCTGGGACCATTTCAACGACTTGGACAAGAAGGGCCTGGCGATGTACGGCCAGATGACCGCCGGGTCCTGGATCTATATCGGCACCCAGGGCATCGTGCAGGGCACCTATGAAACCTTCGCCGAGGCCGGGCGCCAGCATTACGGCGGCAACCTGAGCGGCAAGTGGATCCTGACCGCAGGCTTGGGCGGGATGGGCGGCGCGCAGCCGCTGGCCGCGGTGATGGCCGGGGCCTGCTGCCTGGCCGTCGAATGCGACGAAACCCGCGCCGACTTCCGCATCCGCACCCGCTATTGCGACGAGAAGGCCCATACCCTGGATGAGGCCCTGGCGATGATCGACCGCTGGACCAAGGCCGGAGAGGCCAAGTCCGTGGCCCTGATCGGCAATGCGGCCGAGGTCTTTCCCGAACTGGTGCGCCGCATGAAGGCGGGCGGCCCGCGTCCCGACATCGTCACCGACCAGACAAGCGCCCATGACCCGATCCACGGCTATCTGCCGCTGGGCTGGTCCGTGGCCGAATGGCGCGCGCGCCAGGACAGCGACCCCAAGGCCGTCGAACAGGCCGCCCGCGCCAGCATGAAGGCCCATGTCGCGGCCATGGTCGATTTCTGGAACGCAGGCGTGCCGACGCTGGATTATGGCAACAACATCCGCCAGGTGGCCAAGGAAGAAGGGTTGGAAAACGCCTTCGCCTTCCCGGGCTTCGTGCCCGCCTATATCCGCCCGCTGTTCTGCCGGGGTATCGGCCCCTTCCGCTGGGCCGCGCTGTCGGGTGATCCCGAGGACATCTACAAGACCGACCGGCGGATGAAGGAGCTGTTCCCCGACAACGCCCACCTGCACAACTGGCTGGACATGGCGCGCGACCGCATCGCCTTCCAGGGTCTGCCCGCCCGGATCATGTGGATCGGCCTGGGCGACCGGCACCGGGCGGGGCTGGCGATCAACGAGATGGTGCGCAACGGCGAATTGAAGGCCCCTGTGGTGATCGGCCGCGACCACCTCGATTCGGGCAGCGTCGCCAGCCCCAACCGGGAAACCGAGGCGATGAAGGACGGGTCGGACGCGGTCAGCGACTGGCCGCTGCTGAACGCGCTGCTGAACACGGCATCCGGGGCGACCTGGGTGTCGCTGCACCACGGCGGCGGCGTCGGCATGGGCTTTTCCCAGCATTCCGGCATGGTGATCTGCTGCGACGGGTCCGAGGACGCTGACCGCCGGATCGAGCGCGTGCTGTGGAACGACCCGGCCACCGGCGTCATGCGCCACGCCGACGCGGGCTATGACATCGCCCTTGATTGCGCGCGCGAACATGGGCTGAACCTTCCCGCGATCCTCTGATAACAGAGGCGCCGCAGCACCGCGTGCGGCGCCCACCAACCTGACCAACAAGGAGTAAAACGATGACCATCCACAACACCTTGCGCGCCGCGCTTCTGGGCCTTGCCGCCCTGGGCCTGGGCACCGCCGCCACGGCCGACCAGCTGGCCGACATCAAGGCGGCCGGCAAGATCGTCACCGCCACCGACATGCACTATGCCCCCTTCGACATGCTGAACAACGGCACCTACGAAGGCATCACCAAGGACCTGTTCGACGAGGTCGCCAAGGAACTTGGCGTCGAGCCGGTCTATCAGGACATCCCCTGGACGGCCGAGCTTCCGGGCCTGGAGGTGGGCAAGTTCGACATCGTGATCGCCCCCGTCACCATCACCCCCGAACGGCTGGAGCGTTACACCTTCACCCTGCCCATCGCCGACGCCACCGTGTCGCTGGTCAAGGCTGCGGGCAACGACGACATGACCAAGCCCGAGGACATCAAGGGCAAGACCGTCGGCGTCCAGCAGGGAACCGCGCAGTTCAAGCAGCTTGAAGCTTACGGCGAAACCCTGGGCGGCATCACCATCAAGGAATACGGCACCACCGACGAAGCCTATGCCGACCTTGCCGCCGGACGTCTGGACGCCGTGGCGGGTTCGCTTCCCAACCTGACCTATCTGGTCAAGTCGCGCCCGGAAACCTTCGCCCTGTTCGAGCCTGCCCAGTTCGGCGAACCGAAATACTTCGCCTGGGTGCTGCGCAAGGAGGAAGCCAGCGAATCCCTGGCCCAGGCCATCAACGACGCGATGCTGAAGATGACCGATGACGGCCGCGTCAAGGCCATCCATGAAAAGTGGCTGGGCACCTATTCGGAACTGCCGCGCGAAGTGCCCACCAACTGATCCGACCTCGCGCCGGGCGGCACGGCCCGCCCGGCGCGCTTCGCCCGACCTGCCCGCGACCCGTCAGACAGAGGTGCCATGTTCTCGATCCCGGTTTTCCTGGAAAGCCTCGTGCCGCTGTTCTGGGCCGCGCGATACACGCTGTTGATCTCGGTCGGGGGGATCGCCCTGGGGCTGGTGATCGGCACGCTGATCTGCGCGGCGCGGCTGTCGCCCTCGCGCTCCCTGCGCCGCTTTGGCGCGGTTTGGGTCAGCTTCCTGCGGGGCGTCCCGCTTCTGGTGCAGCTTCTGGTCTTCTATTACTCGCTGCCGCTGATCGGGGTGGACGTGCCGGCCATGGTCGCCGCCGTCTTCACCGTGGGTGTCTGCGCCAGTGCCTATATCTCGGAAATCTGGCGGGGCGCGATCAACGCCCTGCCGCGCGGCCAGGCCGAGGCGGCCGTGGCCATCGGCATGACCCCCGCCGACGTCTGGCGACGGGTGATCCTGCCGCAGGCGGTCACCATGTCGCTGCCCGCGCTGATCAACGAGCTGATCCTGCTGGTCAAGGCATCCTCGCTGGTGTCGGTGGTGGGCATCCTGGAGATCACCCGCGCCAGCCAGGCGCAGGCCGCGACCACCTTCCGCCCGCTCGAGGTCTATCTGGCGGCGGCCTGCATCTATCTGGTCATCAACCTCTGCCTTGCGGGTCTGGGACGCTGGCTTGAACACAGGACGGCCGTGTGATGGACCTGCTGCAACAATACGGCCCCGCCCTGCTGCGCGGCTTCGGCTTTACCGTCCTGTGCTGGGCGCTCGGCACGATCTTCGGCATGGGCCTGGGGCTGCTGATCGCGCTGCTGCGCCATTACGGTCCCCGCTGGCTGTGCTGGATCCTGCAGGTCTATATTGAGGTAATCCGCGGCACGCCCTTCCTGGTGCAGCTGTTCGTGCTGTATTACGGCGGCCCGCTGATCGGGTTGCGGCTGGACGCGCTGCCCGCCGGGCTTCTGGGCCTGACCATTTACGGCAGTCCCTATTTCGCGGAAATCTTCCGCGCGGGCTTCCGTGCCGTGCCCCTGGGGCAACTGGAGGCCGCGCGCGCCATCGGCATGACCGAAGCCTCCATCGTGCGCCGGATCCTGCTGCCCTTGTCGATGGTGTCGGCGCTGCCGGCGCTGATCAACTTCTCGATCATCCTGACCAAGGAAACGGTGATCCTGTCCATCATCACCGTGCCCGAACTGATGTATCAGGTCAGCCGCATGTCGGCGGAAACCTTCCGCTATGTCGAGGCGAACCTGGTCTTGGCCCTGTTCTTCTGGGGCCTGGTCGAGACCATTTCCCGCCTGGGCCGCCGGTTCGAGGCGCGCGTCACGAAACACCTCATCGAAAGGACATGACGATGCAGGCCTCTGCCGTCGAGATCCAGAAGGTCAACAAGTACTACGGCCCGTTCCATGCGCTGAAGGACGTGGACCTGTCGGTTCCCGCGGGCAAGGTCACCTGCCTGATCGGGCCGTCGGGATCGGGCAAGTCCACGCTGCTGCGCTGCATGAACTTTCTCGAGGAATACGACTCGGGCGAGATCCGCATCGACGGTCGGCTGATCGGCTATGACGCGCCGGGCCGCAAGATGGGGGGCCGCGCGCTGCGCGAGATGCGCCGGTCGATCGGCATGGTCTTCCAGCAGTTCAACCTGTGGCCGCACATGAGCGCGCGCGAGAACGTGGCCGAGGGGCTGCTGCGCGTGCGCGGCCTGCCCAAGGCCGAGGCGTCTGCCCGCGCGGCCGACGCGCTTGCCAAGGTGGGACTGGCCGACAAGATGGACAACCATCCCTCGCGCCTGTCGGGCGGCCAGCAGCAGCGCGTGGCCATCGCCCGCGCCATCGCCATGGAGCCGCGGCTGATGCTGTTCGACGAACCCACCTCGGCACTTGATCCCGAACTGGTGGGCGAGGTGCTGACGGTCATGAAGACCCTGGCCTCCGAAGGGATGACCATGGTGGTCGTCACGCATGAGATGGGCTTTGCCGCCCATGTGGCCGACCGCGTGGCCTTCATGGAACGCGGCGAACTGGTCGCCGCCGACACGCCCGACCGGATCCTGCATCAGCCGCAGGATCCGCGCATCCAGTCCTTCCTGCGCACCTATCACGAGCGCAACAGCTTCTGAGCGATCCCCGGCCGCAGGGCCGGGGACGCCGTTCAGGCCAGCAGGCCGCGCGCGATGATGCTGCGCTGAACCTCTGAACTGCCCTCGTAGATGCGGAAGATCCGCAGGTCGCGCAGATAGCGTTCCAGCGGGAAATCGCGGCAATAGCCGTATCCGCCGTGAATCTGCAGGGCGCGGTCGGCGATGCGCCAGGCGGCCTCGGACGCGAACAGCTTGGCATGGGCGCTTTCGGTGGAATAGCGCGCGCCGGTCCCCCGCAGCCGCGCCGCAGCCAGCCCCAGGGCGCGGGCGGCGGCAAGGTCGTTGGCGCTGTCGGCCAGCATCCATTGCAGCCCCTGGAAATCCGCGATGGGATGGCCGCCCACCTGCCGTTCCTTGGCATAGGCGACGGCCGCGTCCAGGGCCACGGCGGCGATGCCGGTGGCCTGGGCCGCGACCTCGATCCGGCCGTTGTCCAGAACCTTCATGGCAGTGCGGAAGCCCGTGCCCTCGGCACCGATGCGGTTTTCTTCCGGGACGAAGCAGTCGTCGAAGGTGACGCCAAAGACATGGCCGCCGCGCAAGCCCATGGTGCGTTCCGCCGGGGCGACGACGATGCCCGGCGTCACCTTCGGTTCGACCACGAAGGCCGACACGCCCCGCGCGCCCGCGTCAGGGTCGCTCTTGGCATAGACCACCATGAAATCGGCCGCGCCTGCGTTGGAAATGAAGCACTTTGCCCCGCGCAGCCGGTATCCCGCGCCGTCGCGCCGCGCCACGGTGCGCATGTCGGCGGGGTTCGACCCGGCCTGCGGTTCGGTCAGGGCGAATGCGCCCAGGCTGCCCGCCGCCGCCTGCGGCAGGAACCGCGCCCGCAGCGCCGCATCCGCCCCCAGATGCAGCGAATCTGTCGCCAGATAATGCGCCGTCAGCAGCGAGGCGGTCGATCCGCAGGCCCCCGCGACCAGCTCCACCGCGCGGTAAAGGGCGGGGCCGGACAGGCCAAGGCCGCCGTCCTCCTCGGGCAGGTTCAGGCCCATCAGGCCCAGTTCGGCCATGGCGGGCAGGTGGCAGGTGGCAAAGGTCGCCGTTTCATCCAGGTTGGCCGCGCGGGGCGCCAGCACCGCTTCGGCAAAGCGGGCGATCTGGTCCAG
The DNA here is from genome assembly GCF_030846195.1 of Paracoccus yibinensis. Classification (GTDB taxonomy): domain Bacteria; phylum Pseudomonadota; class Alphaproteobacteria; order Rhodobacterales; family Rhodobacteraceae; genus Paracoccus; species Paracoccus yibinensis. The sequence continues at coordinate 47,105 of NZ_JAVCWH010000008.1, read as the reverse complement.
CACGGCCGCTTCGTCATCGCTCCAATCGGTCATCGTTCCGTCTCCAGTTCGGCGCGGATCGCGGCGCCATGTTCATCCAGGGCGGGCGCGGCACGGCGCGCGCCGCGCGGACTGCCCGAAAAATGCACCGGCTGTTCCGGCAGGCTGACCTGTCCCAGCACGGGATGGGCGACCGGGGTCGCCAGCCCCCGCGCCTGCGCCTGATCCGACAGCCAGGCGTCGCGGGCCGAGGCCAGTTCCGACGCGGGAACCCCCGCCGCCGACAGCGCCGCCACCGCCTGTGCCGGCGTCAGGCCGGACGCCCAGGCAGCAATCGCGCCGGCCAGGACCGGCTCATGCGCGCGGCGGCTTTCGTCGCTGGCCATGCGCGGGTCGTCCCGCAGAGCCGGCTGGCCGATCACGTCGCAGAAGGCCGAGAACAGCTTGTCGTTCAGCACGGCCACCGCGAAATGCCCTTGCCCCGCCGGATACACCCCGAAGGGCGCGGACAGCGCGTGGCGGTTCCCGGTGCGCAGGGGGTCCCCGTCGCACACCAGCACCCGCGCCGCGGCCGAAGGCATCATCGACAACAGCGCATCGAACAGCGCCAGATCGACCACCCGGCCCCGCCCGGTGCGGCTGCGGTCGAACAGCGCCACCATGATCCCCCAGGCCGCGAACAGGCCACCCGCCACATCCGCCATCGCCTCGCCCACCATCGTCGGCGCGCCTGCCGGATCGCCGGTCAGGTCCATCAGGCCCGACATGGCCTGCACGATGATGTCATAGGCGGGCCGCGCCGCATGCGGCCCGTTTTGCCCGAAGCCCGAAACCGAGGCATAGACCAGCCCCGGATTGACCGCCTGAAGGCTGGCCGCGTCCAGTCCCAGCCGGGCCATCACGCCGGGCCGGAAATTCTCGACCAGAACGTCGGCGCGTGCGGCCAGACCGCGCGCCGTCGCCAGGTCGCCGGGCGACCGCAGATCCAAGACGATGGACCGCTTTCCGCGATTGGCGGTCTGGAACAGCGCGCTTTCACCGTCGCGAAAGGGGCCGACATGGCGGTATTCGTCGCCGCCGGGTCCTTCGATCTTGATGACGTCAGCGCCCAGGTCGGCCATCAGTGCCGTGGCGTAAGGCCCGGCCAGAACCCGTGTGAAATCCACCACCCTGATCCCAGCCAGCGGTCTTCGGTCTTCGTCCATGACAGTCCCCATGCTTTTTCGCGGGACAGGATAGGACAGAGCAGGCTATAGGTAGAAACAATCTTTTCCAATGTTAGAAATCAGTGAAACCGATACCTATTGGCCTGCGCCAGATCATCTATCTGTTGGCTGTGGCGGAAAGCGGGTCCACCGCCGCTGCAGCGCGGACTGCAAACGTGTCGCAGCCATCGGTGTCGCAGGCCGTGGCCCAGGTCGAGGCGCATTTCGGCCAGCCTTTGTTCCTGCGCTTGCCGGGGCAGGGGATGCGGCCCACCCCCTTCGGGCGGCAAAAGCTGGCCGCGCTCGAATCCCTCTTGGCCCAGGCTCGGGCGGTCCTGGCCCCCGCCGCGGGGCCGGAGGGCGAGATGTCGCTGGGCGTCTATTCGACGCTTGGCCCGCGACACGCCCCCCGGCTGGTGCGCGGCTTCACCGCCCGCCATCCTGCCGCGAGGATCACCCTGGTCGAGGGCGATCTTGCCGAACTGGCGCAGGGCCTGCGCAGCGGGCGCATCGACCTTGCCCTGGTCTATGACGCGGGGCTGCCGGCGGATCTGGCGCTGACGCCCTTGCAGGCGGTCCCGCCCCATGCGCTTGTGCCGCCCGATCACCGGCTGGCCGGTGCCGGGGCCGTGTCGCTGCGAGATCTGGCAGAGGATCCGGTGATCCTGATCAACCTGCCGCACAGCCGCGGCTATTTCCTGTCGCTGTTCCAGATCGCGGGCCTCGCGCCGCGCATCGCCGCCGAAACCCGATCCATCGAGATGCTGCGCGCCATGGTCGCCAACGGCATGGGCGTCGGGCTTCTTGCGACGGACCTGCCGCATGATCTGGCCTATGACGGCGGCAGGGTGGTGCGCCTGGCCCTGACCGACCCGCTGCCCCCCAGCCGCATCGCCCTGGCCCGCGCCGCGGCCCTGCCGCCGACCGCAACCGCCTCGGCCTTTCTGGACTTCGCGGTTCGCGCAATGGCCGAAGCATGAGGGGAAGGAGTAAGGATTTGCCCGGCCTGACGGGGATCGCCGGTTCCGCGTGATCCTTTTGGCGTTGCCGGGGCCGCTGCCGGGGCTCTGGCGGTCGCCAGCTGAAGCCGCATCAGGACGCCCTTGCCGGGGCTTGCCCGTGGAAAGACGTGCCTGGCGCCGAAGATCGCCAGGCACCGACGGGACCGGCGGCCTTGCAGGGCATGGTCCCGCATCACCGTCCGGCCAGACGTCACATCACCCCCGGCCGCCGAACAGCTTGTTCAGCAAGCGGCTGAAGACCGATCCGCTTTCGACGGCGGGCTGCGGCGACGCGGCAGGACGATGCGGCGCCGAGGACGTGGCCGGCTTTGGCTGGGCCGGCGCTGTCTCGGCGCTCTTGCTGGCAGGGGCAGAGGGCAGTTTCCCCTCGCGCTTGGCGACATGGGTGGCGATGGCGTCCATCAGGGGCGGCGACAGCGTGTCATAGGGGGTCAGCCCCAGTTCGCGCAGCCGCGCCCGGATGCCGTCCATCCGGGACGGCGCCACACCGGATTCGATCACCGAACTGACGAAGGCCGCGAATTCGGGCGCGGCCCAGCCGTCTTCCTTGGACAGTTCGGTATGGACGAAGTCCAGGCCATAGAAGGGATGGTCCTTGTTCTCGATCCGGCCATACATGTGAACGCCGCAGCCCGTGCAGGCATACCGCTGGATCGGCGCGTCCTTGTTGACGATCTGCAGCTTGTCGCCGTTTTCCAGAACCTCGACCGCGTCGCGCGACACGACCGCGACCTGGCTGAAGATCGCGCCCTCGGGCTTCCAGCACTTGGTGCAGCCGCAGACGTGGTTGTGCGCCGTCTGTGCGCCGACCCGGACCCTGACCGGATTGGTCGCGCATTTGCAGGTCAGGGTGCCGCCGGTGAAATCCGGCCTGGCTCGCTTTATGCCGCCATCGACTGCAGGGTGAATAAGGACGGCCTGTGTATTTTCCATGGCATCTCCTCCGGTGACCAGATCATCCCAGTCTCTCTCCTGCCGGGACGAAAGGCAGACTATCAGAAAAATATGGTTCGGACACTTGGACTTAAGGGTGTTTTGACGGTGACGTCAAAAACCGAACCATGCTGGAGCGCCCGAATGATGTCGCCGGACAGACGCTTTCAGCCCACGCAACCGATTCGGGCATCTGAATGGCAGGCGTGTAAGCTGATTCCCCGTTATCGTCCCGCTCGGAACAAACCAGGCAGGCGCATAAATCCCATGGGGATTCGGCTTGGCAAAGCAGCCGCCTGCCAATGGTTTTCAGGTCCGACCCGCCGGGCGAAGCCTATTTCACCGCCTTTGATGCCGCCGCGGTCGAGCGGCGCACCACGATCTCGACCGGCAGGGTGGTCAACGTCTCGGCAGGCGGCTTGCCCGACAGGCTGGACAGCAGCCGCTCGGCCGCGATGCGGCCCAGGCGGCGGCGGTCCTGGCGGATCGTTGTCAGCGGAGGGCAGGAATAGGCGGCAAGCGCGATGTCGTCGAAGCCCACCACCGACACGTCCTGCGGGACACGGACACCCAGTTCCGACAGGCCGGAAATGCAGCCGATTGCCAACTGGTCCGAACTGCACAGGATCGCCGTGGGCCGGGACGGCATCCGCATCAGGTCGCCGGCCGCGCGAAAGCCGTCGCGGATCTCGAAGCTGCCGCCGGCGATGCGCGAAGGGGGAAGGGACAGCCCCGCCTGCGCCAAGGCAGCCTCGGCCCCCTCGCGCCGTTCGCGGGTCAGCACGTTGCCTTCGGGTCCGGTCAGCAGCGCGAAGTCGCGATGGCCCAGTCCGACCAGGTGCTGCACGGCCAGGGCCATGCCCGCGCGGTTATCGCTGCGCACGACCGGAAAGCCGCGCCCTTCGGGCCATTCGCAGGCAAAGACCACGCGGCCCGCCACATCGCCTGCCGCAAGATCGTCCAGGATGCCGGCCGGCAGGGCGCCGTCCAGGCATATCAGCCCGTCCGCCCGCGCGGCCTGCAGATGGGTGACGGGCGATTGCCGCCGCGCTTGCTGGGACAGGCTGTCGGTCACCAGCAGATCCAGGCCCGCAGGGGTCAGGCCGTCCTGGATGCCGGCGATGATTTCGGAAAAGAACGGGTTGCCCAGGTTTGGCACCATGGCCAGCACTGCATCGGCCCGACGCACCCGCAGCGAGCGCGCAAAGGAGTTCACGCGATAGTCGTGTTCTTCCACCACCGCCATGACCTGCGCCCGCGTTTCGGGCGAGACGCGGCCCGGATGGGACAGCGCGCGGCTGACCGTCGCCGTCGAAACACCCGCCAGCCGAGCGATGTCCTTGATTCCGATAGCCATGGTGCCCCGCCGATAGGTCTTCATGTAAAGGATTACATTTTTTCTTGACGCAAAGGCAATGGTCATGAGATGGAATCGCATAGCAATCGTTTACATCGACCTGGGAGAGGTCGAGCCGATCGCTGCCCGCGCGACCGTCGCGCCGGATCAACGGGAGGATGACAATGCAGAAGATTTCGATGCGCCGCCTGCTGGCGGGCGCTGCCGTGACAATTTTGCCTGCCGGAGCCATGGCGGCCGACCTGGAGGTGACGCATTGGTGGACTTCGGGCGGCGAGGCCGCGGCCGTGCAGGAACTGGCCCGCATCTTCGAGGAGCAGACCGAGCATGGCTGGGTCGACGGCGCCATCGCCGGATCGGGATCGACCGCGCGGCCGATCATGGTGTCGCGCATCATCGGCGGCGACCCGATGGGGGCCACGCAATTCAACCATGGGTTGCAGGCGCAGGAACTGGTCGAGGCCGGGCTGATGCAGGACCTGACCGAGGTGGCCGAGGCGAACGGCTGGCGCGACACGATCAACCCGGTCTCGCTGCTGGACGCCTGCACCTTCGAGGGCCGCGTCTATTGCGCGCCCTTGAACATCCATTCGCCGCAATGGATGTGGACCTCGCTGTCGGCCTTTGAAAAGGCGGGCGTCGAGCCTGCGACCAACTGGGAAGAACTGAAGGCCGCCGCCCCCGCGCTGCGCGAGGCGGGCATCCTGCCCCTGGCGCAGGGGATGCAGGGCTGGCAGACGGCGCTGCTGCTTTACGCGATGATCTCGGGGATCGGCGGGGCCGACTTCTACAACCAGGTGTTCGCCGAGCGGAACGAGGACGCGCTGAACAGCGACACGCTGAAGAACATCTTCGCCGAATATGCCATTGCCCGCGATCTGGCCTCGGGCGGCAATCTCAGCGACTGGAACATGGCCACCAACCGCATCATCGAGGGCACGGCCGCGGCCCAGGTCATGGGGGACTGGGCGCAGGGCGAATTCGCCCTGGCGGGCAAGTCCGCGGGCACGGATTACGGTTGCCATATCGGCCTTGGGGGCGAACCCGTCATCGCCACGGGCGGCGACGCGATCTATTTCCCGGTGAACGACGACGAGGCCGTGACCGAGGCGCAGCGCGCCCTGGCCCAGGTGATCCTGTCCGAGGAAGCGCAGGTCGCCTTCAACGCCGCCAAGGGTTCGCTGCCGGTGCGCGGCGACATCGACCTGGCCGAAGTGAACGAATGCACCAAGGCCGGGCTTGAAACGCTGAAGGCCGGCAACACCATCCCGACCATCGACCTGGTGATGTCGTCGGATTCGCGCGGGCAGATCGAGGATCTGACGGCCGAGTTCTTCGGATCGGACCTTTCCGCCGAGGACGCGCACGCGCGCTTCGTCGAAATCGTCCAGTCCGCGATGTGACGCCCGCGCCCGGCCCCCAGGGGGCCGGGTTTTTCCCCTGACCGGAGGCACCCTCATGGCCCGATCCGGCCCTCCCATCCGATTGCTCCAGAACTGGCCGGCCAAGCTGGCAGCCACGCCGATGATCCTGACCGCCCTTGTGGTCTTCATCGGCTGCTCGCTGTGGACGGTGGTCCATTCCTTCACCAATTCGCGCCTGCTGCCCCGGCTGGATTTCGTGGGCCTGGCGCAATACGAGCGGCTGTGGTCCACGCCCCGCTGGCAGGTGTCCATCGAGAACCTGGCGATCTATGGCATCCTGGCCCTGGTGCTAACGCTGGCGATCGGCTTTCTGCTGGCCGTGCTTCTGGACCAGAAGATCCGGTTTGAGGACGGGTTCCGCACCATCATCCTGTTCCCCTATGCCCTCAGCTTCATCGTCACGGGCGTCGTCTGGCAGTGGATCCTGAACCCCGACTTCGGGTTGCAGCACATCGTCCGCAGCATGGGCTTTTCCGGCTTCACCTTCGATCCGCTGAACGATTCCGGCCTGGTGATCCTGGCGCTTCTGGCGGCGGGCATCTGGCAGGGTGCGGGGCTGACCACGGTCATCATGCTGGCCGGCCTGCGCGGCATCGACGAGGACGTCTGGAAGGCCAGCCGGGTGGACGGCATCCCCGCCTTGAAGACCTATCTGTTCATCATCCTGCCGATGATGAAGCCGGTCTTCGCGACCTGCGTCGTCCTGATCTCGGCCGGGATCATCAAGCTTTACGACCTTGTCGTCGCGCTGACGCGCGGGGGGCCGGGCATCGCGTCCGAAGTGCCCGCGAAATACGTCTATGACTACATGTTCGGCAACCAGAACCTGGGGCAGGGCTTCGCGGCCTCGACCATGATGCTGGCCGCGGTGCTGGCGATCATCATCCCCTTCGCGCTGTTCCGCATGGGAAGGAAACGCCATGTCTGACGCGGCATATCCCGCGGCCGCCGCCGCGCCGCCCCGCAGCGCCGCCCCGCGCGGCCGGCTGCTGGACGGACCCGCAGGCCTTGCCCCCACGCGCCGCCTGTCGGGCAAGCGCATCATGATCTATGGCGGGCTTCTGATCTTTTCGGCCTATTACCTGCTGCCGCTGTGGGTGATGGTCATGACCTCGCTGAAGGGGATGCCCGAGATCCGCATGGGCAACATCTTCGCCCCGCCGGTCGAGATCACCTTCGAGCCCTGGGTCAAGGCCTGGTCGTCCGCCTGCACCGGGCTGAACTGCGACGGGCTGTCGCGCGGCTTCTGGAACTCGGTCGCGATCGTCATACCGGCGACGATCCTGTCGATCGCGGTGGCGGCGGTGAACGGCTATGCCCTGGTCAACTGGCGCTTCAAGGGGTCCGAGGTGTTCTTCACCATCCTGATCTTCGGCGCCTTCATCCCATACCAGGTGATGATCTATCCCATCGTCATCATCCTGCGCGAAATCGGGCTGATGGGGTCGGTCTGGGGCCTGGTGCTGGTCCATGTGGTCTTCGGGATGCCGATCATCACGCTTCTGTTCCGCAACTACTTCTCCTCGCTGCCGCCCGAGCTGTTCAAGGCTGCGCGGGTGGACGGCGCGGGCTTCTGGGGCATCTTCCTGCGCGTGCTGGTGCCGATGTCGCTGCCGATCTTCACGGTGGCGGTGATCCTGCAGGTCACGGGGATCTGGAACGACTTCCTGTTCGGCGTGATCTATACCCGGCCCGAAAGCTATCCGATGACGGTGCAGCTGAACAACATCGTCAACTCGGTCCAGGGCGTGCGCGAATACAACGTCAACATGGCCGCGACCCTGCTGACCGGCCTTGTTCCGCTGACGATCTACTTCCTCTCTGGCAAACTTTTCGTCCGCGGCATCGCCGCAGGCGCCGTGAAAGGCTGACCCATGGCACAAGCACTCCGCGCCGATCCCCGATCCGAACTGGACGGCGTCTCCGTCTCGATCCGCGACCTCAGCCTGTCCTATGGCGCGGTCGAGGTGCTGGGCGATCTGAACCTGGACGTGAACGACGGCGAGTTCCTGGTGCTGCTGGGCGCCTCGGGCTGCGGCAAGTCCACGCTGCTGAACTGCATCGCCGGCCTGCAACCGGCGACCGAGGGGCAGATCTTCATCTCGGGGAAGAACGTCACCTGGGCCGAGCCGTCGGAACGCGGCATTGGGATGGTGTTCCAGTCCTATGCGCTCTACCCGCAGATGACGGTCGAGGGGAACCTGTCCTTCGGCCTGAAGAACGCCCGCGTGCCCAAGGGCGAGATCGCGCGCCGCATCGCCCGCGCCGCGTCCACGTTGCAGCTTGAACCGCTGCTGAAGCGCAAGCCCGCGGCCCTGTCGGGCGGTCAGCGCCAGCGGGTGGCCATCGGCCGCGCCCTGGTGCGCGACGTGGACGTGTTCCTGTTCGACGAACCCTTGTCGAACCTGGATGCCAAGCTGCGGGCGGAACTGCGGGTCGAACTGAAGCGTCTGCACCAGAGCCTGGGCAACACCATGATCTATGTCACCCATGACCAGATCGAGGCGATGACCCTGGCCGACCGCATCGCCATCATGCGCGGCGGCAAGATCCAGCAGCTTGCCACGCCCGACGACATCTATCGCCGCCCCGCGAATCTTTACGTGGCGGGCTTCATCGGATCGCCGCCCATGAACCTGCTGCCGGGCCGGCTGGAAGGCAACATCTTCCACGGCCCGCTGGTGGCCGATGTCACCGGCTATGACTTCACCACCCGCCCGCGCGGGGCCGAGGCCGTGCTGGGCATCCGCCCCGAACATGTCCGCACCGGCGAGGCGGCCGCCGCCCTGCCCATCCAGGCCCAGGCCCTTGTCGAGGTGGTCGAGCCGATGGGCGCCGACACCCTGGTCTGGACGCGGCTTGGCGACACCCCCTTCCGCGTCCGCCTGGACGGCGAGGACCGCGTGCGCGCGGGCCAGGTGCTGTCCATCGGCTTCGACCCCGCCAGCCTGTCGCTGTTCGACGCCGCAACCGAAACGCGGATCTGAGACTTTCCTACGGAGAAGATGATGAAACTGTCCTTGCAACTCTATTCGGCCCGCTTCGCCACGCCCTATGCCGACGTGATCCGCCGTCTCGGCGCGCTTGGCTATGACGCGGCCGAGGGCTATGGCGGCGTCTTCGACGACCTGCCCGCCATCGCCGAGGCCCTGTCCGCCGCAGGCATGACCATGCCGTCGCTGCACGTCTCGCTGGACCTGATCGAGGAAAACCCCGACCGCGTGGCCCAGATCGCGGGCCAGGTCGGCGCCACGATGATCTTCGCCCCCCACATTGGCCCCGACCAGCGTCCCGCGGATGCCGCGGGATGGCAGGCCTTCGCCGCCCGCCTTGCCGCCGCGCATGGGGAGATGGCCCAACGCGGCCTGACCTTCGGCTGGCACAACCACGACTTCGAGTTCCATGCCCTGCCCGACGGCCGGACGCCCATGAAGATCATCCTGGACGAGGCGCCGATGATCGACTGGGAAGCCGACATCGCCTGGATCGTGCGCGGCGCCGGCGACCCGCTGGACTGGATCGCCCAATACGGGCCGCGCATCACCGCCGCCCATTTCAAGGACATCGCGCCTGCGGGCGAGAAGACCGACGAGGACGGCTGGGCCGATCCCGGCACCGGCACGATGGACTGGCCCGCGATCCTGGATGCCCTGCGCGCCCAGGCCCGCGTCGAGGTTCTGGTGGCCGAACATGACAAGCCCTCGGACTTCGACCGTTTTGCGACCCAGGCCGCGAAGGCCTGGCAGACCCTGAAAGGCTGACACCATGAGCGATCTTAGACTGGGCCTGATCGGGGCCGGCAACATCTCGGCATCCTATCTGGGCCGGGCGCCGCATTTCGCGGGCATCCGCTTTGTCGCCGTGGCCGACATGAACCATGCTGCGGCCGAGGCGCGGGCCACCGAATACGGGATCGAGGCGCGCAGCGTGGACGCGCTGCTGGCAAGCCCCGACATCGACCTGATCGTGAACCTGACCATCCCGGCCGCGCATTTCGACATCTCGAAACGCGCGCTTGAGGCGGGCAAGCATGTCTATTCCGAAAAGCCCTATGTGCTAACGTTGGAGGAAGGGCGCGAACTGGCCCGGATCGCCGCCGAACGCGGGCTGCGGATCGGATCGGCCCCCGATACCTTCCTGGGCACCAGCCACCAGCTTGCCCGGCATATCGTCGACAGCGGCGCCATCGGCCGCGTCACCTCGGGCACCTGCGCGGTCATGTCCAGCGGCATGGAAGGCTGGCACCCGAACCCCGACTTCTTCTTCCTGAAGGGCGGCGGGCCGGTGCTGGATCTGGGGCCCTACTACATCTCGAACCTGGTGCAGCTTCTGGGGCCGGTGGCCCGCGTCGCGGCGCTTGCGTCCACCCCCAGCCCGACGCGGACCATCGGATCGGCCGCCCGCAAAGGCGAGCAGATCCCGGTCGAGACGCCGACCACGATCCATTCCCTGCTGGAGTTCAAATCCGGCGCGGTCATCAGCTTCCAGTCCAGCTGGGACGTCCACCAGCACGACCTGAAGCCGATGGCGCTTTACGGCACGGAAGGCACGCTGCACATCCCCGACCCGAACTTCTTTGACGGCGAGGTCCGCGTGACGCGCCGTGCCGAGGCGGCGGACCTGCCCGCATGGGACCACCCGCTGGGACCGCCGAACCGCGAGACGAACAACGGCAACAGCGTTGCCGACTATCGCGCGTCGGGCCTTGCGGACATGGCGCTTGCCATCGCCGAAGGCCGCCCGCACCGCTGCAACGACGAACTGGCGCTGCACGTGGTCGAGGTGATGACCGCGATCCTGCAATCGGGCGAGGAAGGTCGCTTCGTGCCCATGACCACCACCTGCGCCCGCCCCGAGGCCCTGGATCCCGCGGCCGCGGCGCAGCTTCTGGCAAGCCAGACCGTCCCGGCCTGAAACCCGGCCCGAGAAAAGGAGCCATCATGGCAAGTGACACGCAGCGGGGCATCAAGGGCCCCGCGATCTTCCTGGCGCAGTTCGCGGGCGACGCCGCGCCCTTCGACAGCCTGCCCAGCATCGCGAAATGGGCGGCGGACCTTGGCTATCGCGGCATCCAGGTGCCGGTCGATCCGCGCTTCATCGACCTGGACCGCGCGGCCGAATCCAAGGACTATTGCGACGAGATCGCGGGCACCTGCCGCGAGGCGGGGGTCGAGATCACCGAGCTTTCGACCCATATGCAGGGCCAGCTTGTCGCGGTCCATCCGGCCTATGCCGCGCAGTTCGACGGCTTCGCGCCAAAGGCGCTGCGCGGCAAGCCGCGCGAGCAGTCGGAATGGGCGGCGGGGCAGGTCATCAAGGCCGCCCGCGCGTCCCGCCACCTGGGTCTGGACGTGCAGGTGGGCTTTTCCGGCGCGCTTGCCTGGCCGTATCTCTATCCCTGGCCGCAGCGCCCGGCGGGCCTGGTCGAGGAAGCCTTTGCGGAACTCGCCCGCCGCTGGAAGCCGATCCTGGACGCGCACGAGGAGCAGGGCGTCGATTACGCCTATGAGCTGCACCCGGGCGAGGATCTGATGGACGGCACCAGCTTCGAGCGGTTCCTGGAGGCCAGCGGCAACCACCCCCGCGCGGCCATCAACTATGACCCGTCGCATTTCGTGCTGCAGCAGCTGGATTACCTGGGCTTCATCGACCACTACGCCAGCCGCATCCGCGCCTTCCACGTCAAGGATGCCGAGTTCCTGCCCTCGGCCCGGCAAGGGGTCTATTCCGGCTTTTCCGGCTGGACGGACCGGGCAGGCCGCTTCCGCAGCCTGGGCGACGGGCAGGTGGATTTCGCGGGCGTCTTCTCGCGGCTGACGCTGGCCGGTTATCGCGGTTGGGCGGTGCTGGAATGGGAATGCTGCGTCAAGTCGGCGGCCCAGGGCGCGGCCGAGGGCGCCCCTTTCATCGAGGCGCATCTGATCCAGCCGACCGAAACCGCCTTCGACGACTTTGCCGGCGGCCAGGCACCCGACCGGGCCGCGTTGCGGGCGATGCTGGGGCTGGGCTGACGTGCAGCGCATCCCCCTGGGCATGGTGGGCGGTGGGCAGGGCGCCTTTATCGGCGCCGTCCACCGCATCGCGGCGCGCATCGACGACCGCTTCACGCTGGTGGCCGGGGCGCTGTCCTCGGACGCCGGCCGCGCGGCGGCCTCGGCCGAGGCCATCGGGCTTCAGCGCAGCTATCACGACTGGCGCGAGATGGCACGGGCCGAGGCCGCGCGGCCCGACGGCATCCGCGCCGTGTCGGTCGTGACGCCCAACCACCTGCACCTGCCGGTCGCCCGCGCCTTTCTGGAAGCGGGCATCCACGTGATCCTGGACAAGCCCCTGACCGCGACCCTGCCCGAGGCCGAGGATCTGGCCCGCATATCCGTGGCCAGCAGGGCGCTGCTGATCCTGACCTACAGCTATTCCGGCTATCCGATGATCCGAGAGGCGCGGCGGCTTGTGGCCGAGGGGCAGTTGGGCCGCATCCGGCTGGTCCATGCCGAGTTCGTCTCGGACTGGCTGGCCCGGCCGGGCCGCGCCGAACAGCAGGGTTGGCGCGCCGATCCCGCCCTTGGCGGAGAAGGGGGCGCGATTGCCGACATCGGCACCCATGCGGCGCATCTGGCCACGTTCGTTTCGGGCCTGCCGATCAAGGCGGTCGCGGCCGAACTGACCGCCTTCCTTCCCGGCCGGCAGATCGACGACAACGGCCATGCGATGCTGCGCTTTTCGCAAGGCGCGCGGGGGATGCTGTGGACCAGCCAGGTCGCGGCGGGATCCGACAACGAGGTGAGGCTGCGCGTCATGGGCGACAAGGCGGGGCTGGACTGGACCCATGCCGATCCCAACCGCCTGCGCCTGACCCGTCTGGGCGAGCCGTCGCAGACTCTGACCCGCGGCGGCCCCGAATTCATGGGCAGCGCGCGCTTGCCTTCGGGCCATGCCGAAGGATACCTCGAAGCCTTCGCCTCGATCTACACCGATGCGGCCGACGCCATTCAAGCGGGGCAGGTGCCGCCGGGCCTGCCGGGAATCCAGGACGGCCTTGACGGAATGCGCTTCGTCTCGGCGTGCATCCGGTCCAGCCGGGCGAACGGAGCGTGGCATCCTCTCTAGGCGTGGGCTGTCGGGCAGATGCTGAACCTCTCGTATCAGCGTCCCGGAAGTGGGCGTTCTCACCCCGCCAGCCTTGCTTGCCCTTCCCCGATTCCCTGTGGTATTACTTCGGGTATTACCCTATATCGCAAAGGACGGGCCATGCGCATCACCACAAAAGGTCAGGTCACCATTCCTCAAAGCGTGCGTGACTTCGCCGGACTTCGTCCAGGGGACGAGGTCGATTTCGTCATTGGCGACGATGGCGTGGTCCGGGTTCTGCCGGCAGGGCAGGGGGTGCGTCACAAGGCAAGCCGCCTGCAATCGGTCATCGACCAACTGCGCGGCAGTGCGGATACCGGACTATCCACGGACGAGATCATGGCGCTGACCCGCGAATGACGCCGGTCCTGGTCGATGCCAATGTCCTGATCGATATCTCGACCGGCGACCCCGAATGGGCGGAATGGTCGGCGGATGCCCTGATGCAGGCGGGGCGCGATGCCCGTCTTGTCATCAACCCGCTGATCTATTCCGAACTTTCGGTCGCCCACAGCCGGATCGAGACGCTCGAGGCGCTGCTTCCCGAAGATGTCTTCCACCGCGAACCCCTGCCTTGGCCCGCAGCCTTCCTGGCGGGCAAGGCCTTTCTTGCCTATCGCCGCCGGGGCGGCGCGCGCCGCTCTCCGTTGCCGGATTTCTATATCGGCGCCCATGCCGCCATTCGGGGCTATCGGCTGCTGACCCGCGATCAGGGTCGCTACAGCACCTATTTCCCGTCGCTGGACGTGATCTCGCCTGAGTAAGGCGCCAAACCATTCCCCTTCGTCAGCTTCCACCGGCTCCGTCAGGAGGTGACCGGTCATCATGACGTTTTTCAGCGCAGACTTGACAGAAGTCACGAATCTGGTTTTACAAATGTCAGGTAGCGTCTGAATTTGGTCTTGGTGCTGTAGTGAGGCGGCAATGACATCACAAACTGACAGGCCACTGTTGCAAGCTTCGGGCTTCCGAAAGTCGTTCAGCGGCGTGCCCGCCCTGAGGGATGGGCAGTTCACGCTGATGCCCGGTTCGGTCCATGCGCTGTGCGGCGGGAACGGCGCGGGGAAATCGACCTTCCTGAAGATCCTGATGGGCATCCACCACCGCGACGCCGGGACGCTGCTGCGCAACGGTCGGGAGGTTTCGTTCGACAACCCCTCGCAGGCGCTTGCCAGCGGCATCTCGATCATCGAGCAGGAACTGAGCCCGGTTCCCGCCATGACCGTTGCCGAGAACATCTACCTGGGCCGTGAGCCCGTGGGCTTTCTGGGCCGCATCCGCTTCGCCGAAATGAACCGCAAGGCCCAGGCGCTGCTGGACAGCTTTCACTTCGGTATCCGCGCCGACAGCCTGATGATGGACCTGACCGTCGCCCAGACACAGCTTGTCGAGATCGCCAAGGCGCTCAGCTATGACGCCGAGGTTATCATCATGGACGAGCCGACCTCGGCCCTGGGCGAGGCCGAGGCGGACCAGCTGTTCGCCGCCGTGGCCACGCTGAAGGCGCGCGGCAAGGGCGTGATCTATGTCAGCCACCGCCTGTCCGAGATCTTCGCGATCTGCGACACCTATACGGTCTTTCGCGACGGCGCCTTTGTCGAGGCCGGGGCCTTGGCCGACATCACCAAGGACCATTTGATCCAGCTGGTCGTGGGCCGCCCCCTGACCGAGGAATTCATCAAGGAAAATACGCCCGCGCCGGTCCCCGTGCTGTCGGTCCGGGGCCTTGCTGCCGATCACGGCGTCCGCGATGTGACCTTCGACCTCAGGCGCGGAGAGATCCTGGCGCTTTACGGCCTGATGGGATCGGGGCGCAGCGAAATCTTCGACCGTCTGTTCGGTTTGTCAAAGCAGATAGATGGCCGGATCGAGATCGACGGCGCGCCTGTCGCCATCCGCTCGCCCCAGGATGCGATCCGGGCGGGGCTGGCCTATGTGACCGAGGATCGGAAGGGTTCGGGGCTGGTGCTGACCGGCGACGTGCGGTCGAACCTGTGCCTCGCCACCCTGGGGCGCCTTTCCGCAGGACCGGTGATGAACGGGCGGGCGGAACGCGGCGCGGCCCAGCGGATGATCGACGCGTTGAAGATCAAGACCGCCTCTGACCGGCTGAACGTGTCCAGTCTGTCGGGCGGCAACCAGCAGAAGGTGGTCTTGGGCAAATGGTTCCTGACGGAACCCCGGATCCTGCTGCTGGACGAACCGACGCGCGGTGTCGATGTGGGCGCCAAGCGCGAGATCTATCGCCTGATGTCGGATTTCGCGCAGGCAGGGGGTTCGGTGATCATGATCTCGTCCGAAACGGACGAGGTTCTGGGCATGGCCGACCGGGTGGTGGTCATGCGTGACGGCGGTGTTGCCGGACAACTGGATCGGGCCGAGCTGTCGGCCGAGGGATTGCTGCATCTGGCAGCCTGACCGGCCCGCCAGCGGGCATCGGGGAGGCGCGGGACGCGCAAGAGGGAGGATGGACGTGGAAAACCAGATCAAGGCGGCCGTGCCCGCCGGGGCCGGGACGGAACAGCCCCGCACCCTGTCGTCGCGGATCGGACCGATGGCGCAGCGTTACGGCATCCTGATCGCGCTTGCGGTGCTGTGCGTGGCGCTGTCGATCGTCAGCGACAACTTCCTGACCTCGCGCAACATCATCAACGTGCTGCGCCAGACCTCGATCAACGGCATCCTGGCCATCGGCATGACCTTTGTCATCCTGACGCGCGGGATCGACCTTTCGGTGGGATCCGTGGTCGCCATGGCGGGGGTGGTGTCAGCCAGCTTCGCGACCACTTCGGCTGCGGGCTTCATTCCCGGCGCACCCTATGTCGCAGCGGTGCCACTGGCCGTGGGGGTGCTGACCGGGATCGCCCTTGGCGCGCTGTCGGGCCTTGCCGTGGCGCGCTTTGCCGTGCCGGCCTTCGTCGCCACGCTGGGGATGCTGTCGGCGGCACGCGGCCTGACGCTGATCTATTCGGGGGGGCGTCCCATCCCGGCGCTGACGGACGGCTATCGCTGGATCGGCACGGGCGACATCGCGGGCATTCCCGTGCCGATCATCCTGTTCGGCCTGGTCTTTGCGCTGTCCCATTTCGTGCTGACCCGCACCCGCTTTGGCCGCCATGTCTATGCGGTGGGGGGCAACCCGCATGCGGCCAAGGTGTCCGGCCTGCCGGTTCGGCGCATCCGCTTCCTGGTCTATGTCATCTCGGGCGCGCTGGCGGCGATCGCGGGCATGATCCTGACGGCGCGGACCGGATCGGCGCTGCCGCAGGCGGGCGTGGCCTATGAGCTGGACGCGATCGCCGCCGTGGTGATCGGCGGCACCAGCCTGGCGGGCGGGATCGGCCGGGTCAGCGGCACCGTGATCGGCGCGCTGCTGATCGGGGTGATGAACAACGGCCTCGATCTGCTTGGGGTCGAATCCTACTACCAGCAGGTCATCAAGGGCGGGCTGATCGTGGCCGCCGTGATGCTGGACCGGTCCCGCAGGACCGAGGAGTAAATCCGGCCCGCAGGGGTCGCGATCCGAACCGTTTAGCTTGTCACTGAGGGAGGAAATCCAGATGAAAGCACGGACGACGATGATGACGGCAAGCGCCCTTGCGCTTGCACTTGGCACCGCTGCGGCCGCGCAGGACACGATCAAGATCGGTCTTGCCCCCTATGGCCTGAACGCCGAGTTCATGCAGCTGTGGACCAACGCCGCCGAACAGCACCCCGCCGTCACGTCGGGACTGGTGGAACTGACGGTGTTCGACGGCCGCTATGACGCCCTGGTCCAGCAGGACCAGTTCGAGACGATGATCACCCAGGGCTTCGATGCGATCGTCTTCGCGCCGATCGATGTCGAGGCCGGGGCGACCGCCGTCCAGCTGGCCCATGACGCGGGGATCCCCGTGGTCGGGTCGAACACGCGGGTGAACAGCGACCTTCTGACATCCTATGTGGGGTCCGACGACGTCCAGGCGGGCTATCTTGAGGCAAAGGCCGTGCTGGACAAGATGGGCTGCACCGGGGCGGTCGTCGTGATCGAAGGTCCGATCGGCCAATCCGCCCAGATTCAAAGGGGCGAGGGCAACGAGAAGGCCTTGGCCGAATGTCCCGAGGTGACGGTGCTGGAACAGCAGACCGCGAACTGGTCGCGCGCCGAGGCCCAGAGCCTGATGGAAAACTGGCTGACCTCGCATGGCGAGAACATCAAGGGCGTGATCGCGCAGAACGACGAAATGGCGCTTGGCGCGATCGAGGCGATCAAGGCCGCAGGCATGGACGTGTCCGACTTCGCGATCGCGGGTGTGGACGGCGTGACCGACGCGCTGAACGCGGTGAAGGCGGGGCAGATGGCGTCGATCCTGCAAGATGGCGCGGCCCAGGCCCAGGGGGCCATCGACGTGGCGATCAAGGCCGTCAAGCCCGACTATGAGCCGATGTCCGAGATCTGGACCCAGTATCCCGACATGCCGTGGAACGGCGGAACGGACGCGGAATACAACGTGCCCTGGACCCCCGTGACCGCCGAAAACGTGGACGACCTGCTGGCGGCACGCCAGTAAACGTCGCCCCCCGGCGGCCTCTGTGCCGCCGGGGTTGTCGCCGCGATCCCGCACGC
This sequence comes from Paracoccus yibinensis, assembly GCF_030846195.1. Classification (GTDB taxonomy): domain Bacteria; phylum Pseudomonadota; class Alphaproteobacteria; order Rhodobacterales; family Rhodobacteraceae; genus Paracoccus; species Paracoccus yibinensis. Next base: position 29,451 of record NZ_JAVCWH010000008.1, on the reverse strand, counting down.
CCTTTTGCAAGGAGCCTTTTCCATGCCAGCATCCCTTGATTTTTCCCTGGCGGGCAAGACCGCCGTCGTGACCGGCGCCGCGTCGGGTATCGGCCTGGCCATTGCGCAGGCCTTCGCCGCCAAGGGCGCGGCGGTCGCGCTGCTGGACATGAACGCCGACGCGGCGACCCGCCACGCTGAAACGCTGGGGAACAACGCCCGGGCCTTTGCTTGCGACGTTTCCGACAGCGGCAGCATCGCGGCGGCGGTCGATGGCGTCGTCGCGGCTTTCGGGAGCATCGACATCCTGGTGAACTCTGCCGGGATCGTTGACCTCGCCCCTGCCGAGGATCTGTCGGACACCGCCTGGCGGCGCACCATAGACATCAACCTGACCGGCAGCTTCGCCATGGCCCAGGCGGTGGGCCGCAGGATGATCCAGGCCGGGAAGGGCGGACGCATCATCAACCTGGCCAGCCAGGCGGGATCGGTCGCGATCGACGGCCATGTCGCTTATTGCGCGTCGAAGTTCGGCATCATCGGCGTGACCAAGACCCTGGCGCTTGAATGGGGTCGCCACGGCATCACGGTCAACTCGATCTCTCCCACGGTGGTGATGACCGACCTGGGCCGCAAGGCCTGGGAAGGCCCCAAGGGCGAGGCGATGAAGGCCCAGATCCCCACGGGCCGCTTTGCCGAACCCGAGGAGATCGCCGCGGCGGCAGTGTTCCTGGCTTCGGACGCAGCAGCGATGATCAACGGCGCCGACCTGCTGGTCGATGGCGGCTATACAGTGAAATGAGGGACGATCCGATGGACGTGATGTCAGGAAAACGGGCCATGCAGCGGTTTGTGAACGACCCGGACGATCTGGTCGATGAAACGGTTGCGGGCTTTATCAAGGCTCATGCGGATCTGGTCCGCCGGGACCCCATGAACCCGCGCGTGGTCGTCTCGCGCCAGGCCCCGCAAGAGGGGCGCGTGGGGATCGTCACGGGCGGCGGGTCTGGGCATGAGCCTGCCTTCATCGGCTATACCGGGCGCAACCTGGTCGATGCGGTGGCTATTGGCGAACTGTTCTCGTCGCCCACGGCGAAAAGCTTTGCCGATGCGATCCGGGCCGCCGATGGCGGGGCAGGGGTGGCGGTGCTTTACGGCAACTATGCCGGCGACAACATGAACGTCCGCATGGCCTCGGAAATGGTCGCGGCCGAGGGGATCGAGGTCGCGACCGTCGTTGCCAACGACGACGTCTGTTCCGCGCCCCTGTCCGAACGCGACCGGCGCCGCGGCGTAGCGGGCGAGATCTTCATGTGGAAGATCGGCGGGGCCAAGGCCGCGCAAGGCGGCACCTTGGCCGAGGTCCAGGCCGCGGCGCAGCGGGCGATCGATGCCTGCCGGTCTGTGGGCGTGGGTCTCGGACCCTGCACGCTGCCGGCCGTGGGCCATCCCAACTTCTTGATCGAACCCGGCACGATGGAGGTCGGCATCGGCCACCACGGCGAGCCGGGGGCCCGGGTCGAGCCCCTGAAAAGCGCGGATCAGGTGGCCGACGACATGCTGAACATCGTGCTGGAGGATCATGGCCTGGCGCCGGGGGCCGAGGTCGCGGTGCTTGTCTCGGGCCTGGGGGCGACCCCGGTGAACGAGCTTTACGTGCTTTACGACCGCATCGAGGTCGGGCTGGAAAAAGCGGGGCTGAAGGTCCACCGCGCCTTTGTCGGCAACTATTTCACCTCGCTCGAGATGGTGGGGGCGACGCTGACGGTGATGGTGCTTGATGACGAACTGAAGACGCTGCTGGATGTGGAATGCGCCTCGCCCGGCCTGACGGTGCTGGGAACGTCGGTCGCACCGATGGCGCAGGTCGCTGCTGCCGCGCGTCGTGCTGCGCGGGGCGCGAGTGCCGGCGACGACACCCCTCGCGCGCCCCAGGCCGTGGGTTCGCCGCAACTGCCGCTGTCGGACGGGTCGGGGATCGTGCGGGAACTGGCATCGGTCATCGTCGCGAACCGCGCCTATCTGTCCGAGATTGACGGGTTGATCGGCGACGGCGACCACGGCATCAACATGGCCAAGGGCTTTGGCCGCGCGGCCGAGCGTCTGGAGGGTCGGGATCAGCCGCTGGACCAGGCGCTGAGCGTGCTGTCGGACGTGCTGATGTCGGAAATCGGCGGGTCGATGGGGCCGCTCTATGGCTTCCTGTTCGGCAATATGGCCCAAGCGGTCGAGGGCCGCACGGCCATCGACGCCGAGGGCTTTTCGGTCATGCTGAACGCGGGACTGGCGGGCGTGCGCAAGACGGGATCGGCCCAGGTCGGCGACAAGACCCTGATGGACTGCCTCATCCCCGCTGTCGAGGCTTTTGACGCGAACCGCGCGCAGGGCTTTGCCCCGGCGTTGGCAGCCATGGCCGAGGCCGCCCGGCAGGGGCGCGACAGCACCGTGGACATGGTGGCCCGGCTGGGGCGTGCCAGCCGGCTGGGCGAACGGTCGCGCGGGGTCCTGGATGCGGGGGCCACCTCCTGCTGCCTGATCCTGACGACGCTTGGCGACAGCGTGGCGCGTCGGCTGCAAGACGGCTGAGCACGGTCCCGGCGTCGTCGCTTGCCACTGCGCCGGACAACATGCCAAGAGGGTCTGATGCTGATGTTCACGCGCACCGACCTTTCCGACCTGTTCCGCAGCCTGGCCGCGCGCATGGCGGCGGAACAGGACAGGCTGGCCGAACTGGACGGCGAGATCGGCGATGCCGACCACGGCGTCGCCATGGCCGAGGGCTTTGCCGCCGCCTCGCGCGCCCTGATCGAGGGCGAGGCCGATGGCCAGACCCTGGCGGATGGGCTGAGCCTTGCGGCGACAACGCTTCTGAACGCGGTGGGGGCGACCACGGGGCCGCTTTACGCCAGTGCTCTTCTGCGTGCCGCGCAAGCTTTCGGGCCGCATCAGGCGGTGCCCTTCGCCCGGCTTGCCGACCTGATTCCCGCCATGGCAGGCGGCATCATCGATCGTGGCCGGGGCAAGCCGGGCGACAAGACGATGGTGGATGCCTGGCTGCCCGCCGTCCACGCGGTCCAGGACGGGCAAAGGCGCGGCGGAGACACGGCCGCGATCCTGCGCGCTGCGGCCCTTGCCGCAGCCGAGGGGGCCGAGGCCACCCGCGCCATGATGGCCGCCCGGGGACGCGCCGCCCGGCTGGGTCCGCGCAGCATCGGCCACCTGGATCCAGGGGCGGCCTCGGCGGCGGCTTTGCTGGACAGTCTGGCCGGCTGGGCTGAAACAACCGTTGGAAGGAGGGGCTGATGGCGCAGAACCAGGCTCAGCGGACCCCGCCCCCCTTGATCCCCCTGCGGTTCGGCGAAGACGCGCTGCTTTGGGCGGCCTGGCTTTACTATGTGGACGGGCTGACCCAGAACGAGATCGCGGCACAGATGGGCATATCCCGCGCGTCGGTGAACGCCTATCTGGCCGATGCGCGGACCCGCAACATCGTCTCGATCGAGATCGACCCCGACCGTTATCGCGCGCTGAGCATCGCCCAGGCCCTGCGCGACCATTTCGGACTTCAGGATTGCCTGGTGATCCCGTCCGGGGCGGGCGAGCGGCCCTTGATCGATCGGCTGGGTGCGGCGGGCGCGCAGGCGCTGTCGCGCCTGGCCCAGTCGGGCGACACCATCGCCGTGACCTGGGGGCGCAGCGTTTTGGCCCTGGCCCAGCAGCTTGACCGCAGCGGGTTGCAGGATCTGCGCGTGGTCCAGGCCACCGGCGGCACCACCGCCAAGATCCCCTGGACCCCCGAGGCCTGCGCGACCCGCCTGGCCGAGGCGCTTGGCGCGCGCTGCATCCCCATCTCGGCCCCGGCGATCGTGTCCGCCCCCGAGATGCGCGGCCTTTTGCTGTCGGAAGCCGTGGTGGCCGAGCAGATGCAGGTGCTGGCCCAGGCCAACCGGATCGTGCTGGGCATTTCTTCGCTGCGGCCTGAAAGCACGATCCACACCAGCGGCTTCTTTGACGACGTGGCGATGCATTCGCATTACCACGCGGCGGTGGGCAGCATCGCCGGGCGCCTGATCTCGGCCCGAGGAGAGCCGGTGGACGGGCCGCTCGACGGCCGGACCATCGGGATCGAGCTGTCGCATCTGAAGGCCATTCCCTGTCGGATCGGCGTTGCGGGCGGCATGGACAAGGTGCAGGCGATCCTGGCCGCGCTGCGGGGCGGTTACGTCAATGTCATGGTGACGGATGCCGACACGGCGCGCGCGATCCTGGCATCCGAAGGCTATGACGAGGTGCCGGGCAGCCGGCGCGAGGGAGAGCGGCCGCCCCTGCCGGAACGAACGGGCGTCAAGAAATTCCTGAACCGTCCGCAAGACGCCGTCAACGAAACCGTTGCGGGGGCCTTGCTGGCGCATGAAGGCGTGCTTGCCGCCGTCGAGGGCGCGCCCCGGGCGCTGCGGGCCGTCCGCGGGCCACGGCCGGGCAAGGTGGGGCTGGTGATCGGCGGCGGCGCGGGGCATGAGCCGGGCTTCTTCGGCTATGTCGGCGAGGGTCTGGCCGATGCGGTCGCCATCGGCAACGTCTTTGCCGCGCCGCCGCCGGACCCGATACTTGCCGCCACGCTGGCGGCGGACGGGGGTGCGGGGGTGCTGCACATCTTCGGCAACTTCTCGGGCGATCTTCTGAACTTCGAGATGGCCGCCGAGATGGCGGCGGCAAGGGGCGTTCCGGTGCGTGCGGTGGTGACGACCGACGACATCGCCTCGGCCCCCGCCGATACGCGGGCGGCGCGGCGCGGCGTTGCGGGCAACGTCTTCGTCTTCAAGGTGGCGGGCGCTGCCTGCGACCGGATGATGCCGCTGGACGCCTGCGCGGACATTGCCCGGCGGGCCAGCCAGCGATGCTATTCGATGGGCATCGCCCTGGAACCGGGCGCGCTTCTGGATTCGCGCAGGCCCAGCTTCCAGCTTGGTCCGGGCGACATGGAGATCGGCGTCGGCGTACATGGGGAACGCGGCATCGCCCGCGTCCGGCTTGCCTCGGCCGATGCGGCGGCCGACCTGATCCTGGACCGCATCCTGGATGAGATGCAGCCAGCCGAGGGCGACCGCGTGGCGCTTCTGGTCAATTCGCTGGGCAGCACCCCGCAGATGGAACTGTATATCCTGAACCGCCGCGTTCGGCAGCGGCTGCGCGCGCGCGGGGTCGAGGTGCATCGCACGCTGATCGGCCATTACTATACCTCGCTGGACATGGCCGGGGTGTCGATCACCGCGCTGCATCTGGACGACGAGCTGGTCTCGCTGCTGGACCATCCCTGCCGGTCCCCGGCCTGGACCCAGTGCTAGGGCCGCGGACCGCGCCCGTCAGGCCAGCCGTTCCAGCAGGTCGCCTGCCACGTCCAGCCGATCCTCGGGGCCGGGGTGGCGCAGCGTCAGGCGCCGGTCCTCGACCGCGAGTCCTTCCAGGCCGGACGCCAGCGGTGCGCGGTCATCCATGCTGACCCCCTCGCGGAAACACAGGGAAACCCCTTCGGGACCAAGGCTCAGCGTTTCGACCCCCAGCACCGCTCCAAGCGCACGCAAGCCTGCCGCGCGCAGCAGCGTCTCCACCGGCTGGGGCGGGGGGCCAAAGCGATCCGCGATCTCCTCGGCCAGGCGCGCCACCTCGTCCGCGCCCGAGGCGCGGGCGATCCGGTGATACAGGTCAAGGCGGTTTTCCGGCTCGGGGACATAATCGGCGGGGATATGGCCGGGTTCGCCCGGCACCTGCGGGGGCGGTGGAACCTCTGCCTCTCCCTTGGCGCGGCGCAGGGCTTGTGCCAGCATCTGCTGGTAAAGGCCAAGCCCCACTCGCTGCACATGGCCCGCCTGCCGGTCTCCCAGCAGATCGCCCGCGCCGCGCCGGTCGAGGTCTGCGGCGCTGATGGCCATGCCCGCACCCAGCCGGTCCATCGCCTGCAGCGTTCCCAGCCGCTTTTGCGCATCTTCGGACAGGTCCTCGCCTTCACTCGTCAGAAGATGGCAATAGGCTTGGACCGGGCCGCGCCCGACGCGCCCGCGCAACTGGTGCAACTGCGCCAGGCCGAACAGCGCGGGGCGAAGGATCACCATGGTATTCGCGCGCGCCACGTCCAGGCCGCTTTCGATGATCGCCGTGGCCAGCAGGACATCGCCGTCGCCCCCGGCAAAGCCCACCATCACCTCGTCGATCTCGCGCGCGGAAAGGCTGCCATGGGCCACGCGCAGCCGCAGGCCGGGAAGCAGGCGTTCCAGGCGTTCCGCAATGGGCGCAATATCCTCGACCCGGGGCACGACGACGAAGCTTTGCCCGCCGCGCCGGTGTTCGCGCAGCAAGGCCTGGCGCAGCGTCGTGTCGCCGTCATCGGCAAGCAGGGTGCGGATCGGGCGGCGGCGGGCCGGGGGCGTGTGAAGAACGCTGAGATCCTGGAGGCCCACCATGGCCGTCTGCAGGGTGCGGGGGATCGGTGTCGCGCTCATCGACAGGACATGCAGGCCCTGTCCCAGTTCGCGCAGCCTTTCCTTGTGGGCCGCGCCAAATCGCTGTTCCTCGTCGATCACCAGCAGGCCAAGATCGGCGAAGCTGACGTTCTTGCCCAGCAGCGCATGGGTTCCGACCACGATGCGGACGGACCCGTCGGCAAGCCCCGCGCGCAGGGCGGCGGCGGGTTTTCCGGTGACCAGACGCGACAGGTGGCCGACGGTGATCCCGAAGGGGGCGAAGCGGCGGCGGAAGGTGTCGTAATGCTGCCGTGCAAGGACCGTGGTGGGGGCGCAGACGGCAACCTGTCGCCCGCTCAGCGCCGCCGCCGCTGCGGCGCGCAGGGCGATCTCGGTCTTGCCGAAGCCCACGTCGCCGATCACCAGCCGGTCCATCGGCCGACCCGAGGCCATGTCGGACAGAACCGCACGCACTGCCGCCGCCTGGTCCGGGGTGGGCTGGAAGGGAAAGCGGGCGATGAACCGTTCATAGTCGCGCGCGGGGGGCACCAGTTCCGGCGCCTTTGCCGCGTCGCGCGCGCGGGCAAGCGCCACAAGATGATCGGCCAGCCTTGCCAGGGCATCGGCCGTGGCCTTGCGGCGCTTGGGCCAGGCCGTCCCGCGCAGCCGGTCCGGCGTCACCCCCGCCTCGGCCGTGCCATAGCGCCAGATCCGGCCCGCGTCATGGGTCGGCACCATCAGCCGCTCGTCGCGGGCGAAGGTCAGGCGGATGGCCTCGCTGCCCGGATTGTCCGGGTCCAGGGGTTCCAGCCCCTCCAGCCGCGCAAGGCCGTGGTCCTCGTGGACGACGATGTCGCCCAGATCCAGGCCCGTCGAAGGCAGAACCTGCAGGGCGGTCATCCGGCCGCCCGACCAGGCGCGGCTGCCCAGCAGATCCTGGGCGGTGATGACCGCCACGTCTTCCGCCACAGCCCCTTCCGCCAGATCGGCCAGAAGACCCGCCCGGTCATGGCTCTGGGCCTCGGCCCAGCTTGCCACGGGCGCAGGGGGCTGTCCGCCCGCCTGCGTCGCCATGCGTGCGATGCGGGCCTGTTCCCGATCCGAGCCTGCGACAAAGACCACCCGGCGTCCCGCCACCGCGTCGCTGTCCAGGAACTGCGCCAGCCGGGTTCGCGGACGGGCGGCGGCGGCAAAGGCAGGAACGGGGGACCAGTCCCCCGGCGACGGCGCCTCGATCCGGGATGCCAGCTCCGCCCATTCCGACGGTCCCAGATACAGCGCATCGACCGGCAGGGGATGGGCGCCATCGGCCTCGGCGCGCGCTTCCTCCAGCCGCGCAAGCCGCCGTTCCGCCAGGGCCAGGGTTGCGGGCAGCGCCAGGATGCGCGCATCCGGCAGGTGGTCGGGCAGGGTCGAGAGGGTCGGCCAGGCCTTGGGCAGGCGATGTTCTGCCCCGCGCGCCCACGGCTCATCGGCGGGGGGCAGTTCCGTCACCGGCACGATGTCCAGCCGGTCGATCTCGGCTGTGGACCGCTGTGTCACGGGATCGAAGCAGCGCAGCGCCGTCACGATCCCGTCCGACAGCTCGATCCGGCAGGGAAGGGCGTCGCCGGCGGCGAAGACCTCGATCGTGCTGCCGCGCAGGGCAATCTCGCCCGGTTCGTCGATGCGATCATCGGTGACATATCCGGCGCCCCGGGCAAAGGCCTCCAGGGCGACCGTTTCCAGGCGATCGCCCGGCCGGACGGAAAAGCTGCGCAGGGCCTCGGGGGGCGGAAGGCGTTGCAGCAGGACGGACAGGGGGGCCACCACGATGTCGCCCGGCTGCGGATCCCGCAGCCGATGCAGGACGGTCATGCGGCGGCCCATGGCATCGGGGGTGGGCGACGCGCCGTCGAAGGGCAGACAATCCCACGGCGGCAGGAACAGCACCCGGCGGTCCGGCAGCGCACCCGCCAGGAAGGCGGCCAGAGCCTCGGCCGCTCTTTCGTCCCGGGCCACATGCAGGATGCGGTCCGCGGGTCCAATCGCGCGCAGAAGGGTCAGCGCCTCGACGCAGGGGGGAAGGGGGTCGGACATCTGCACCTCTGATCATAACTTCGGTCAGGGGATCTGCCCGCGTCGTCTGCCTCAATCCGTCTGCCATGGCGCAGGTTCCGCTTCACGCGGGGGCATGTCGTGCCGACTGCTGCCGTGGTCCCGCAACCCGGTTGCAGGGCAAGGTGGCTGTGGCGCGGCTTGATTATCATAAAAGTATGATCTTAAATCATTGAACCTTGCCCCTTATCGGCATGGAGATATGTCGGAGAGGGGGCGTTCGAATGCAAACGGGAGGGCAGATGGAAGCGGGCGACAGGATCGCGGTGATCGGCGGCGGGCTGATCGGGACCAGCTGGGCGGCGCTGTTCCTGGCCTGGGGACATGACGTCACCCTGTTCGAGCCGGATGAGGCGTCGCGCCGGGCAATCCCCCAGGCGGTCGCGGGGCCGATCGGCCAGATCGCGGAACTGGCGTCCGGTCTTCCTGCGCCGGGGCGATTGCATCTTGCGGCCAGCCTTGACGAAGCGGTCCGGGACGCTGCCTGGGTCCAGGAAAACGTCCCCGAGAAGGTTCCCCTGAAGCGGGCGATCTATGCCGCGATCGAGGCCGCGGCGCCAGGAGGCATCACCATCGCCTCCAGCACATCGTCGCTGGTCTGGTCCGAGTTGTCGGCAGAGATGGCCGACCCGTCGCGGCTGATCACCGCCCATCCCTTCAATCCGCCCCACCTGATGCCCCTGGTCGAACTTTACGGTCCTGATGCGGGGCGCGTCCAGGCGGCCGCTGCCTTCTATCGCAGCCTGGACCGCCACCCGGTCTTTCTTCGGCGCGAGGCCGTGGGCCATATCGCCAACCGCCTGTCCTCGGCCCTGTGGCGAGAGGCGGTGAACATGGTCGCCGAAGGCATCGCCGACGTGGACCAGATCGACGCGGCCCTTGTCCATGGTCCCGGCCTGCGGTGGTCGGTGGTGGGGGCGCACATGGCCTATCACCTGGGCGGCGGGGCAGGGGGCATCGGACATTACCTGTCCCATCTTGGTCCCAGCCAGGAAAGACGCTGGCAGGATCTGGGGCAGCCTCGCCTTGACGCGGCAAACTGCGCCAGGCTGGTCGAAGGCATCGCGGCCGAGGCCGGGGGCCGCGACATCGCCACGCTGGAAGCCCTGCGCGACGCGGGTCTGATTGCAGTCCAGCGGGCCTTGAAGGACAAACGGCCCTGACCCGCCAGTGCCTTCATCGAAGAAACAGGGGGATGGCTTGCCGGAACAGCCTGCAGTCCCGGACCAAAGCAAGGTGACGCCGACATGACCAGGACCAATTCTCCGACACCCCTTTACCACCGGGTCTATGCGGTGATGAGAGAGCGGATCGTAAACGGCTATTACCCCGACGACGTGCCCGTTCCCAGCGAGGCGGAACTGTCGGACAGCTTCGGCGTCAGCCGCATCACCATCCGCAAGGCGATGGAGATGTTGTCGGCAGAAGGGCTGATCACACGGATGCGCGGGCGCGGCACCTTTGTCACCGACCGGGCGCAGAAATCGGCCTTGAACCGGGCGGTGGTGTCGAACATCAACGGTTTGTTCAGCTATCTCAATACCGTGGGCCAAAGCACGCGGCTGAAGGTCGTCAGCCTGGACCGAGGCGAGGCGCCGCCGCGGATCTGCGCGCAGATGGGGATCGCCCCCACGACCGAACTGGTCCGGTCGGTCCGGGTTCGCGACCTGGACAAGCGGCCCTATTCGCTGTCGATGGCCTATCTGCTGCCCGATGTGGGCGCGGGCCTGACGCGCGAGGATCTGGCAACGACCAACATGATCGACCTGGTGCAGCGCGAAGGCGCCGTGGTCGAACAGGTCGAACAGGTGCTGACCGCGACACTGGCCGACGAATACGCGGCCGAGCTTTTGCACGTGCCCATCGGCGCGCCGCTGATGCGGGTCAACCGCTTTTTCTTCAACGACCGGATGGTGCCGTTCTATGCCGCCGAGATCCTGTACTGCGCCGACCGCTATGAATACCGCGTCTCGCTGAAGCGCGAACAGGGCAAGGATTTCCTTTTGGACGGTTCTCAGCCGAGCTGAGGCGCCAACTCTCGGCGCAGAACATTTCCAAGCTGCTGCGCAAGATCGGGGCCGGCGTCGTCCAGCAAGTGGCACGCCTGGTGGAACGGATCGTCGTCGCCCCAGGCCGCCCGCATCAGCCCCGCGGCCTTGGCCCACACCTCGGATCGGGACAGCGGGCGGGAACTGTCTCCCTTGGGGGCCATGACCTCGGCCTGCACCTGGCTGCCGTCAGTCAGGTCAAGCGTAACGCGGGCCGGCCGGTTCTCGGGATAAAGCGCGTCCAGCCGGGGATCGGCGGCCAGCCGGACGCGCCCCGCCATGGCCTGCACATCCGGGCGGCCAAGGCGGTCAGGTGAAAAGCCGTCATGGCGCAGCGGTCCCAGGCACAAGGACAGCGCCGCCGCGTGGCGAAAGCTGAACCGCGCCGCAAGATCGGTCCGGGGGTCGGGGGAATCGTATTGCAGCGCCGTGGAATACACGTGGACCGTGACGGCCGAGATGCGGTCAGGGTGGATCTCTCCGGGCCTGTCCCGCAACGCCTCGAGGCAGTCGAGCATCGGGCCAAGATGCGCGCAGACCGGATGCCATTTCAGATAGGCCGCCAGGATCTCGGACCGCGACCAGCACCCGTCCGGGCTGATGCCTTGCGTCAGCAGCGCAGGGTCGAAGCCTTCCCCGGCGCGCGGGCCGAAGAAGCGTTCCAAGGTGACGGGGGACGGCGACAGACCGGCAAGGGCTGCGCGCGCGGCGGTGATGCCGTTCTGCGCGCCGAGGCCGACGAACAGATGATGCACCCCCGCGCCCTCCATGCAGGTGTCGCGAAAAGGAAACAGCGCCACGGTGGCGGCATTGCCGATGGCGGCTTCGATCAGCAGGGCGCGTGCGGGATGTTCAAGGCCTCGTCCCAGAAGAAAGGCGGCGGCAACAGCCGCGCCGATGCAGCCGAAGGTGCCCGTGTCGTGCAGCAGCGGCTGCATCCCGCCAAGCGCCGTGCCGATGCGGGCCGAAACCTCGTAACCTGCCACGACGGCATTCAGGAAATCGCCGGTCGGGGCACCCGTTTCCTCGGCAAGGGCAAGGGCTTTGGGCAGGACATGGCTCATCGGGTGGCCCCGGGCGCGGCGGTGGCCGTCCTGAAGCTGCAAGACCGTCATCGCCATGCCGTTGACCAGTGCCGCTGTTCCTGCCGACGCACCCCGCACGAAGCCCATGACGGAGGCCGGCCCTGCGCCGCCTGCTTCCGTCATGACGCTCCGGGCCGCGCTGACCGAGGGATGTGCCGACCCCGCCGCCATGACGGCAAGGGTGTCGAGGATGAAGTCGCGCCAGACTGCCTGCTCCTCGACAGGCAGGGCGCCGAAGTCGCTGCGGGCGGCAGCAAGCGACAGGATGCGCGCGGCCTCTGCCATTTTAGCCCTTGGCCTGCGCTTCCGCCTGGGCGCCCGCCTTCATCATGGTCCGCAGCATGTCCAGGCGCGGCTCGACCGGCGCGGGATAGGCGGCGCGGCCGTGGCGCAGGCCAAGCGCGAGGAAGGTCTCGACCAGCTTGTAGGTCAGGGGACCGGGGTTCACGACCGGGACGGGCAGGTTCACGGCCAGGTATTCGCCCGCCTGGTGCATCGTGGTCGAGCCGAGGCAGATCACCTCGGCCCCGTCCTCATGGATGCAGCGCATGGCCACGTCGCGCATTCGGGGGAAAACCTGATCCTCTTTCCCGCCCAGCAGGTTCGCGAAATCGGGCGGCTGATCGAAGCTGCGGACGGACGCACATTGACGGTCGAAGCCGTATTCGCGGATTGCCTTGCGATATCGCGGCAGGGCTGGTTCCCATTGCGCCAGGACAGAAAACCGCCCGCCCAAGGTCAGCGCATAGAGCATCGACGCCTTGCCCGCGCCGATCACGGGAATGTCCAGCACAGACCGCAGCATGACCATGCCGCTGTCCGACATGGTATCGATGCAGACCGCGTCGAAGCCTTCGGCTTCGGCGGTGCAGCCCGCCTCGAAGATGGCCATGTCCATCAGTCCCCAGTCGTGGGGTGACATGAAAGAGGTCGGTCCGCAGGTGACAGGGCGATAGGTCAGTTTCCAGCCGGCGGGCAGGGGGACGTAACCCGACTGCGCCTCGCGGTTGCGGACGCCTTCTGCATCAAGCGCGAAGGGGACGATGACAAGGATACGGGTCATGCGCGGTCCTCCAGGAAGGCGGCCCCGGCGGCGCCGATGGCGCGGATCATGTCGTGCTTGGGGGCCAAGGGCGCGGGCCATGTGGCCTTGGAATGGGTCAGCCGCAGGTCAAGCGCGACCGAGGCCAGCTTGTAGGTCAGCGGGCCGGGATTGATGACCGGCACGTCCACGCGGCTTGCCAGCCAGCCATGCGCCTCGTGCATCGTGGTCGATCCCAGGATCAGCACCTGCGCGCCGTCTTCGTCGATGCAGCGGCGCGCGGCATCAAGCAGCAGGGGAAAGACCTGATCCTCTTTCCCGGAAAGCAGCGCCTTGTTGTCGGGCGTGACGCCGATCGACCGCATGGATGCGCATTTGTGCTCCATCCCCAACTCGCCCAGGGTCTTGGTGTAAAGCATTCTCCAGCGGTCCCACATCATCAGGATCGAGAATTTCTCGCCCAGCATCTGCGCGACCAGCATCGAATGCCGTCCCGGCGCGATCACCGGAATGTCCAGCACCGACCGCAGCATCGCCATGCCGCTGTCGGACATGGTGTCGATGCACACCGCGTCATAGCCATCGGCCTGCGCATCCAGTCCCGCGTCGAGGATCGAGAAATCGGCAAGCGCCATGTCGTGCTGGCTGGAATAGTTCTTCGGTCCGACGCGCACCGGGCGATAATGGAACTCGATCCCCGGACCCAGGTCCACGGCGCCCATCTGCGCCTGCCGCCGGGCCAGATCCTCGTCGCCCATTGGGAAGGGAACGATCACCAAGACTTTCTTCATCGTCTTCTCCATTCGCGTCAGCCCCCTGCCGCGATGCGCGCGGCGGTGATGCCGGCCAGGCGCCCGAAGGCCGTGGCCGACAGCAGCCCGTTGCCGGACAGATAGCCATAGTTGGAATCGCCAGACAGGCCGCGTGCCGCGCCGCCCCCTGCCATCAGGTTCGGCAGCGGCGTGCCGTCGGTTCGCAAAACCCGCGCGTCGTGGTCGATGACCAGCCCGCCCTGGGTGTGGAACAGCGCGCCGTTCACCCTGACCGCGCGGAAGGGCGGGGCCAGCATCTGGTCGGGCGCGAAGCTGCGTCCCAGCCGGTCGGGCGTGCCGCTGGCTGCGGCGGCGGAGATCCCGTCGAGTTCCGCCCGCAGCGCCTCCAGCGGCAGGCTGGTCGCTGCGGCCAGATCCTCGACCGTGTCGGCGGACTTCACTGCGCCCAGCTTGCGGATCTCGCGATAGTCGTGGAAATCCAGCGCGGCTTTTTCGCAGCGGGCATCGAAGATGTCCCAGGCGACATGGCCGGGCTGCGCCGCAACCTCGGCCCCGTGTTCGGAATAGCCGCGCATCTCGTTGGAAAAGCGGCGGCCGTTCGTGTTGACCAGGATGCCGCCCTGCGTCACCACCGCCCAAGTCAGCGGCAGCCCGTGCGGATGGGCGACCGATCCGTGGCCCTGATATGCGCCCATGTCGGCCAGCTGCGCGCCCAACTCGGCGCCCCATTTCACCGCATCGCCCGTGTTCGACAGATGCCCGCAGCATTCGGCATCGGCGATGTCCGGGATATGGCGGCGCACCATGTCAGCATCGCCCGCGAAGCCGCAGCAGGCCAGGACCAGGGACTTGCAGCCCAGCGTTTCCATCGCGCCGTCCGGGCGGCGGAAGCGGACGCCGGTGACCCGGCCGGTGCCGTCCACGAACAGATCCTCGACCGATGCCCCGGTCAGCAGGTCGATGCCTGCCCGCGACACCGCCGACAAGAGCGCCTGTTCCAGATCGGCCCCGGTGCGGCTGTCCGGCCCGTGCATCCGCATCCGCGAATGGCCGGGATACAGGAAGCCCGTCACCAGCCGGAAGCCCACGCCATGGCTGTCCATCAGCCAGTCGATCATCGGCCCCGAGGTCCGCGCCGCCAGCAGCGCCATGTCCTGCGGCGCATGGCCGTGCGTCTTGGACAAGATGTCGGCGGCGAACAGGGCGGGGTCGTCGTCAATCCCGGCCTCGCGCTGCAACCGCGTGCCCGCCGCGGGGATCAGTCCGGCGGACAGCGAGGTCGAACCCTGCGGGTTGTCGTCGCGTTCCAGGATCATCACCTCCTGGCCCGCGTCGCGGGCGGCAAGCGCCGCGACCAGGCCGCAGGCGCCCGCGCCGACGACCACGACCGGCACCTCGAAATCGAAATCCACGCCAGCGGCGGACAGAACGGCCATCAGATCTTTCCTTCGTTGGTCAATAATCGGTGCGGCTGTTTTCCGGCGTGCCGTAGCGGGCTTCCAGTTCCTGCACCTCGGCCATGCGGGCGGTGTCGAAGAACTGCTTGAAGCTCATCACATGGGGGGCGACCGAGGCGATGGTTTCCTCGCGCTTCAGCACCTCGAGCGTCTGGCGCGCGGCCTCGCAGGCCGACAGCAGCAGCCAGTTGGGATAGATGATCAGCTTGAAGCCGAGCGCCTCGATTTCGGACCGTGTCAGGAACGGCGTCTTGCCGGATGTCGCCATGTTGTAGAGGAGCGGGATGCCCGGAAAGCGCGGCGCGATGTGCGGCAGGTCGTCGGGCAGGGGGCTTTCGACGAAGATCACGTCGGCGCCCGCCTCGCGATACATCTCGGCCCGGTCGAAGGCGGCGTTGCGGCCGTGCAG
Organism: Paracoccus yibinensis; assembly: GCF_030846195.1. Lineage (GTDB taxonomy): Bacteria > Pseudomonadota > Alphaproteobacteria > Rhodobacterales > Rhodobacteraceae > Paracoccus > Paracoccus yibinensis. The sequence continues at coordinate 14,103 of NZ_JAVCWH010000008.1, read as the reverse complement.
CGCCAGGGCGTCGGTGCGGGCGATGACCACGAAGTCGGGATCCACGCGGGCGTCCACGGCGGCCTTGACCTTGGCGACCATGTCTTCCGCGCTGATCAGTTGTTTGCCCGACAGGTGGCCGCAGCGCTTGGGCAGCACCTGATCCTCAAGGTGGACCGCCGCGACCCCGCCGCGTTCGTAAAGCTGGATCGCCCGGCGCACGTTCAGCGGCCCGCCGAAGCCGTTGTCGGCGTCGGCGATCAACGGCAGGTCGGATGCGTCGGCGATGCGGGTGGCGTTGTCCACCATCTCGGTCATGGTCAGCAGGCCCACGTCGGGATAGCCCAGCCGCGTGGCCGAGGTGCCCGCCCCGGTCATGTACATGGCCTCGAAGCCTGCCTCGGCGACAAGGCGGGCATACATGGCGTCCACCACCCCTGGGGCCATGACGGCCCGTTCGCCTGCCAGAGCCTGGCGCAGGCGGCGCGTGCGTGTCAGCGACATTTCTTCGTTCTCCGTTTGCGTCTGTTGTGCCGCCGGGCGGCGCGCGCCCGGCGGGTCGGGCCGTCAGAGACCCAGATAGGCCTGGCGAAGCTGCGGATCGGCCAGCATCCCGGCCGCGTCCCCCTGCATCACCAGATGGCCCTGTTCGATCACATAGGCCCGGCTTGCGACGTTCAGCGACTGCATCACGTTCTGTTCCACCAGCAGCACCGCGCAGCCTTCGTCGTTGATGCGCCCGATCAGGCCGAACATTTCCTCGACCATCAGGGGCGACAGGCCCAGCGAGGGTTCGTCCAGGATCAGCAGCTTGGGTTCGGACATCATGCCGCGCCCGATCGCCAGCATCTGCTGTTCGCCCCCCGACAGCGTGCCCGCCAACTGGTCCAGCCGTTCGCGCAGGCGCGGAAAGATCGTGCAGATGCGGTCGAAGTTCTGCCTGCGGTTGGCGGTGGCGCGGCGGAAGGCGCCGAGTTCCAGGTTTTCCGCGACCGACAGGTTGGGGAAAATCTTGCGCCCTTCGGGGACCTGGGCGACGCCAAGCGCCACGATGTCGCGGGGCTTCAGGCCAGTGATGCGCGTGCCGTCAAAGCGGACCTCGCCCGCCGTGGGGCGGATGAAGCCCGAGATGACGTTGTTCAGCGTGGTCTTGCCCACGCCGTTCGACCCCAGCAGGGCCACGATCTCGCCCGCTTCGACGCGCATGTCGATGCCCTGCAGCACGGCCATGGAGCCATAGCCCGCGCGGATGCCGGAAATCTCAAGCATGGTGTCCCTCCTGCAGGCGGGCGGCGGCGCCATGGCCCAGATAGGCCTCGACCACGCCGGGATCCTGGACCAGTTCCCTGGGCGTGCCATGGGCGATCATCTTGCCGTGGTTCAGCACATAGGCGGTCTCGGCCAGGCTCATCACGGCCTGCATCACATGTTCGATCATCAGGAAGGTATGCCCCTCGTCGCGGATCTGGCGGATGATGCCGACGATTTCCGACACTTCGGACGGGATCAGGCCCGCCATCACCTCGTCCAGCAGCAGAAGCTTTGCGCCGGTCGCAAGCGCGCGGGCCAGTTCCAGCCGCTTGCGCCCCGCGATGGTCAGGGACGAGGCGGGGCGGTCCAGCATCGCGCCCATGCCCAGCCGCTTGCCGATCTGGCGCGCCACGGCCATCGCCTCGGCCCGGTCATGGTGGTGCAGGTATGCGCCGACGGCGATGTTTTCCTGGACCGTCAGGCCCGCGAAGGGCTGCACGATCTGGAAGGTGCGGATCATCCCCATCTCGCAGATGCGGTGCGGAGGCAGGCCGGTGACATCCCGGCCCATGAAGCGCACCGTGCCCTTGTTCGGCTTGGTGAAACCCGCGATCATGGTGAAGCAGGTGGTCTTGCCCGCGCCGTTCGGCCCCAGCAGGCCGACGATGCCGCCTTCCGGCACGTCCAGGGATGCGTTGTCGACCGCCTTCAGGCCGCCGAAGCTTTTGGACAGGTTGCGGACCTCAAGCATTGTCGTTTTCCTTCTTGCGGAAGGTGCCGATGCGCGCGGCAAGCCCCATCAGGCCCTGCGGCAGGAAACGCAGCGCGCAGATCAGGACCACCGCGTAAAGAACGAAGTTCAGTCCCGGCGCGTTGTGCAGCAGGTGCTTGGCACCTTCGCCCAGCAGGTGCAGGCCCAGCGTGCCGATCAGTGGTCCCCAGACGGTGCCCGCGCCGCCGATGATCGGGCCGATCAGCGCCTCGATCGAGACGGCGCTGCCATAGACGACGGCGCTGTCGATGAACAGCCAGACTTGCAGGTAAAGCACCCCCGCCAGACCCGCGAAGGCGCCCGAAATCGCCATGGCCTTGACCTTGATGCGATAGGTGTCGATGCCAAGGGCGCGGGCTGCGTCCTCGTTTTCCCGCACGGCGATCAGATAGGCGCCGAAGCGCGAATATTTCAGCCAGGCGGTCAGGGCCATGACCAGGGCCACGATCACCAGCAGGATCGTATAGACCACGGCGCGGTCGTTGAACTGCAACGTGGACAGCCCCGGTTCCAGCCGCAGTTGCAGGCCGCTGCCCCCACCGGTGATGGCAAAGGACGATGCGCAGATCCGCAGCACCTCGGCGAAGGCCAGCGTGACAAGGGCGAAATACGATCCCTTCAGGCCATAGCGGAAGGCAAGCGCACCGATGAAGGCGCCCATGGCCGCGCCCGCCACGATTCCGGCCCCGAAGGCGATCCAGGCATTGATGCCATACTGCACCTGCAGGATCGCCGAGGCATAGGCCCCGGTCCCGTACATCGCCGCATGGCCGAAGGACGCCATGCCCCCGAAGCCTCCGGTGATGTTCCAGGCAAGCGCCACGACGGCGACGATCAGCGCGTTGATGGTGAAGCCCATCCAGACCGGCGAGGACATGAAGTAGAGGCTGGCCAGATAGATCAGCGCCAGGGCGATCAGGACCGCCTGACCCATGGATTGCGGTTTCATCACGCGGCCCTCCTGCCCAGAAGACCCGATGGCTTGAACAGCAGGATCAGGATGAAGGCGATGAAGATCCCGATCTGGCCCAGGCTTTCGCCCAGGAACAGCCCGCAGAGGGATTCGATCACCCCCAGCAGCAGCCCCGCGATCAGCGCGCCGGGAAGGCTGCCCATGCCGCCCAGGACGACCGTGGTAAAGGCCACGAGGACGAAGGTGTAACCCACCTGCGGCGTGACATAGAAGGTCGGCAGCAACAGGCAGGCGGCAAGCGCCACGCAGGCCGTGCCGATGCCGAAGCAGATGGCATAGGTGTGGTTCACGTCGATGCCCACGATCTCGGCCCCGCGCTTCTCGATGGCGACGGCGCGGATGGCGGACCCGGTGCGGGTGCGGGTCATGAACAGCCACAAGAGGGGCGCGGCGGCAAGGGCGGCGAAGAAGGCGATGACGCGGCCCAGCGGCAGATAGGCGCCCAGGAATTCCACGGTGTTGTAGGCATAGGGAATGTCCACGCTCCGCGTGTTCGACGTCCAGAAGTAAAGCGCCAGGTTGTCGATGATCAGGGCAAGCGCCAGCGTCACCAGCAGGACGTTCTGTTCGGACCCGCTGCTCATGGGGGCGATTAGCCAGCGTTGCAGGGCATAGCCCAGGCAGAAGAACACCGGCAGCAGGATCGGGATCGCCAGATAGGGATCCACGCCCAGGTGGACGAACAGGAAATAGGCCGCATACAGCGCCAGCATCAGCAGGCTGCCATGGGCGAAGTTGATGATGTGCAAAACGCCATAGATCAGGGTCAGGCCAAGCGCCACAAGCGCATAGACGGCCCCCATTGTCAGGCCGCTGAGCACGGCGGGCAGGATCAGACTGGACATGGACACTCGCTTGTCAAGGATCGGCCGGTGGCCCCCGCCGGCAGGCGGGGGCCCTGTCGGATCAGCCTTCCTGCGGGACAGGGAAGACGGGCTCGGCGGTGGCGTATTCCTCGGGGAAGACCAGTTCGATCTTGTCGCCCCGGATCTGGGTGTTCACCGGCTGAGAGTTCACGTTGTCCCCGTTGACGAACTTGGTCGGGCCATACGGCATGATCGAGCCGTCAAAGGTGCTTGCCGCCAGCGTTTCGATCATGGCCTTGCGGTCTGTCGAGGCGCCGCGTTCCAATGCATCGGCGATCACCTGGATCGTGGCATAGGACACCATCACGTCATAGGTCAGGTCCAGACCGGCCTCGGCCACGCTGGCGGCAAGCGCCTGGGATTCAGGCTTGTTGGGATCGTACCAATGGTTGCAGTCCATGACATACTGCGCCACGTCGTTATTTTCGCGAACGAACTTGATGTTGGACGCGGCACCGCCCAGGATCGAGTAGATCGCCATCAGCTCGGCCCGCTGCTGGCGCAGGGCGCGGGCCATCAGGGTGTATTCGTTCAGATAGTTCGACGGGATCAGGATGTTCGCGCCAGACGCCTTCACCCGCAGCGCGATGTTGTTGAAATCGCGGTGCGGGGTGGGGTGGGAAATCGTCTCGACCACCTCGATGCCCTGCTGGGGAAGCTGCTCGGCCATGATCTTGGCCATGTTCGATCCAAAGGGGCCATCCTCATGGACAATGGCGGCGGTCTTGACCGGGTTGCCCGCGGCCGCGTTCAACTGCTTGAGGTTCTCAAGCGCGACGCTGGTGCATTTGTTCACGCCGGGGGTGAAGCGGAAGACGTTGGGCAGCCCGCGTTCCACGATCGTCTCGGCGGTGCCGATGGAGAAGACCTGCGCCAGGTCGTATTTCGCCGCCGCCTGCGACGATGCCAGCCCCAAGGCCGAGGCGCTTGCGCCGGTGAAGGCCACCACGCCAGCCTCGGCCAGCGTATCGACGGCGGACGCGGCGATCTCGGGGCGGCTCTGGGCATCGACCACGACCAGTTCAATCTGCGCGCCGCCCATGCTCTTGATGCCGCCGGCGGCGTTGATCGCGTCGGCCGCGAATTTCGCACCGGCTGCGCATTGCGTGCCGTTGTAGGCCAGGTTGCCGGTCAGCGGCTCCAGCACGCCGATCTTCACGGTCTGCGCCTGCGCCCGCAGGATCGAAGGCATGGACAGCCCGCTGACAAGGGCTGCCGCGCCCGTGGCCTTCAGCAAGCCGCGGCGATTGAGTGTGAATGTCATTGTCGTCTCCCTGCTTGTTATTCGTGTGACTTGGTAAAGGCGTCGGCCGGGCGCGCGGTCAGCGCGCCAGCCAAGGGTTGTGGGCCATCCTGTCGGCCTCGAAGGCCGCGATCCGGTCCAAGTAGGTGAAGGTCATCTCGATCTCGTCCAGGCCCTGCAGAAGGCAGTCGCGAGCGAAGGCGTCGATGGTGATCGCATGGTCGCCCAGACCGCCGGGCAGGATCACCTGCGCGGCTTCCAGGTCCACGGTGACGGTGGCTTGCGGGTCGGCGGCCAGGTGGTCCGCCAAGGCTTCGCAGACAGGCACGGGCAGGCGGACCGGGACGATACCGTTCTTCAGCGCGTTGTTGAAGAAGATGTCGCCGAAGCTGGGCGCCAGCAGCGCGCGGATGCCCGCGTCGGCCAGGGCATAGACCGCGCCCTCGCGGGACGACCCGCAGCCGAAGTTGTCCTCGACCAGCAGGATCCTGGCCTGTTGTGCGCCGGGGCGGTTCAGCGGGAAGGCGGGGTCCAGATTGCCGTCCGCGTCGCGGCGGATGTCGTGGAACAGGAACTTGTCGTAACCCTCGGCCCGGTCGGCCTTGAGGAAGCGGCCCGGGATGATCTGGTCGGTATCGCAGTTGACGCCGGGGACGTAGGCAACGGTCGAGGTTTCGCGGGTGAAGGCTTTCATCGCATTTTCCTTACAGCCGGCGGACATCGGTCAGCCGCCCGGTGATGGCGGCGGCGGCGGCCATGGCTGGGCTGACCAGATGGGTGCGCGCGCCCGGTCCCTGCCGCCCCACGAAGTTCCGGTTCGAGGTCGAGGCGCAGCGTTCGCCCGGCCCCACCACGTCGCCGTTCATCGCCGCGCACATCGAACAGCCCGACTGGCGCCATTCGAAGCCCGCCTCGCGGAAGATGCGGGCCAGGCCCTCGGCCTCGGCCTGTTCGCGGACCTGGGTTGAGCCGGGGACGACGATGGCGGGGACGGCGGCCTTGCGGTCCTTCAGGATGGCGGCGGCGGCGCGCAGATCCTCGATCCGGCTATTGGTGCAGGATCCGATGAAGACCCGGTCGATGGGCAGCCCATCCAGTTCGGTGCCCGGCGCCAGGTCCATGTATTCCAGCGACTTGGCGGCGGCCTTGCGCTTATCCGCGCTGGCAAAGCTGGCGGGATCGGGGATGCGGCCGGTGATCGGGACGGCATCCTCGGGGCTTGTGCCCCAGGTCACCATGGGGGCGATGGCCGCGCCGTCCAGTTCCACCTCGCGGTCGAAGGCCGCTCCGTCGTCGGTCGGCAGCGCCTGCCATTGTGCCATGGCCAGATCCCATTCCTGATCCGTGGGCGCGTAATGGCGTCCGGCGACATAGCGGAAGGTGGTCTCGTCCGGGGCGACCATGCCTAGGCGGGCCGCAGCCTCGATCGACAGGTTGCACATGGTCAGCCGCGCCTCGATCGACATGTCGCGCACCACCTGGCCCGCATATTCGATGGCGTGCCCGCCTGCGCCCGCAGCCCCGATCCGCGCGATCAGCGCCAGCATCACATCCTTGGCGGTGACGCCCTGGCCCAGCCGCCCGTTCACCGTCACCCGCATCGTCTTGGGGCGCATCTGCCACAGGGTCTGGGTGGCCAGCACATGGGCGTTTTCCGACTGCCCGATGCCGAAGGCGATGGCACCTAGCGCGCCTTGCGTCGAGGTGTGGCTGTCCGAGCAGACGATGGTCAGGCCGGGCAGGGTGATGCCCTGTTCGGGCGCGACAACATGGACAATCCCCTGTTCGCGGCTGGCGATGCCGAAATGGCGCAATCCGCCCCATTCCATGTTCTCGTCGAAGGTGCGGATCATCCGGGCGATGGCGGGGCTGGCGGCGTCGTCGGCGCTGCGCCCCAGGGTGGGCACGTAATGGTCGGCGATTCCGAAGATCTGCTGGGGGCGGCGCGGGCGCAGGTTCCGGCGCTTGAGGTCGGCGAAGGCGTGGAAGCTGCCCTCGTGAATCAGGTCGCGGTCGATATACAGAAGCGATTGCCCGGATGGATGGCGCAGGATCTCGTGCGCATCCCAGATCTTGCCGAACAGGGTTCGCGGCGTGGTGTCGGATGCTGGCGTCATGGCGATCCGTTCCTTGTCCATGCAGGCCGTCAGACCTGGCTTTCGGCGGCCGCAGCGATCTGGCCCACCGGGGCAGTCCAGACGCCGTCATGGCCCAGAATATAGTCCAGCACCTCGCGCAGGTATTCGACGCGATAGGGCATCCCCGACACCCAGGAATGCAGCGGCAGGCTCATCACCCGGCCGCCGTAATCCGCGCTTTCGCGATACAGCACGTCGAAGCGGTCCTTGACCTGCTGGACCCATTCGGGTTCGGACTGGAAATATTCGTTGGCGACCACCCGGTCGTCGGTCTCATAGGCCAGCGGCATCGCCAGCAGCGGGCCTCCCTTGGTCAGCATTGGATAGGGCAGGTCGTCGTTCGCCCAGTCCAGATTCCAGCGAATGCCGTTGCGGACCAGCAGTTCGGGCGTGTTGAAGCCCTGCGCGCGGCCGGGCGACAGCCAGCCTTCGACCGGCTGGCCGGTCGCCCCGCGCAAAAGGCGCAGGGTGTCGGCGATGATGGCGTTCTCATCGTCAACGGACAGGCCCGAATGGTGGACCTTGCCCATGTCCAGACCATGGGCCACGACCTCGTGCCCGCCCGCCGCCACGGCGTCCAGCAGCGCGGGATAGCGCGTGGCGATGCAGCCGTTGATGGCAAAGCTGGTGCGAAGTCCCTTTTCCGCCAGCAGCCGCAGGATGCGGAACACGCCGATGCGGTTGCCATAGTCGCGGTTGGTGAAATGGCGGAAGTCGGGATAGGGCATCGACAGCGCGCCAGGTGCCTTGAAGGGCTTAGCGGGCATGTCCAGCGGGAAATGCTGGACATGGGTCACGATCGACAGCGCAATCCGCGCCCCGTTCGGCCAGGCGATCGGCTTGCGCGCGAACATGTCGGACCAGTCGTATCGGTCGTGGTCCATGCCGTAGCGGCGGGCGGGATAGTCCAGGTAATTCTCGGGAAGCGACATCAGCGGTCCCCCTGCGCGTGCTTGGCTGCGGCGGCGGTCATCGCGTCATAGGCGCCGCTGGCGTGGTATGCCTCGGCGATCTCTCGGCCCGTGGCCTGCCAGACGCCGTCGTGGCTGGCGATGTAATCGATGGCCTCGGCAAAGGCGTCGATGCGGTGGGGTTGGCCGACCAGGTAGGGATGCAGCGGGATGCACATGACCATGCCGCTGTCGTCCGATTCCTTGTAAAGCTGGTCGAACTGGCGGCGGATGATTTCGCCGTAATGGCGGGGCGTGACCTTCTGGCTGTTGTAGACGATTACGTCGTTCATCTCGAGCGAGTAGGGCATCGAGATCAGCTTGCCCGACCTGACCTTGACCGGCATCGGCTGGTCGTCGTGGAACATGTCGCAGGTGTATTGGATGCCCGCCTCGGCCAGGATGTCCATGGTCCACAGATTGTTCGACAGCGCGGGCGACAGCCAGCCCGCCAGTTCCTGCCCGGTATGCTTCCTGACCGTATCAAAGGCGTCGCGGATAATCTCGCGTTCCTGGTCCACCGTCATGTTGTAGACATAACGGGTGTTGTAGATGCCGTGGGAAAAGAACTCCCACCCCCGGTCGGCGCAGGCGCGGATGATTTCCGGGTGGTGGTCGCACAGCGCGACGTTCAGCGACACCGACCCGCGAAAGCCCGCCCGGTCCATCGCCGCCATCATCCGCTGCCATCCTGCGCGGTTGCCATAGTCGCGGTGCGAATATTGCAGCACGTCGGGATTGGGGCGGCCCCAGGGGGTGCGGGTCGGGTTGTTCGGCGGATCGTATTCGTAGAACTCGATATTGGGCGCGATCCAGACGGCCAGCTTCTTGCCGCCAGGCCAGGTGATTTTGGGCCGCCCCGGCCAAGGCAGGTAATCGTAAAGCCCCAAGTCCGACTGCATCGGTTCCGCGCCCATTTCAGCGTGCCTCGGGCTGATAGGCGTCATACCAGGCGAGTGCATCGGCCACCGGGATCACGTCGCCATACTTGACCGAAATGTCGTAAAGGTTCGCGAAATGCGGGCTTTCGTGCTTGTCGGCCACGCATTCCTCGGGGACGATGACCCGATAGCCGCGAGAGATCGCGTCCACCACGCAGGCCCGCACGCAGCCCGAGGTGGAACCCCCCGTCAGCACCACCGTGTCGCACCCGTGCCAGACCATTAGCGATTGCAGGTTCGTTTCGTGGAAAGGAGACGCCATGCGCTTGTTGATGATGATATCCTTGACATGGTCGATCTTCAGGCGCGGGTCGAATTCGGCGCGGCGGGACCCCACCTTGATGTTCTGCAGCGAATCCGGCGTATCGGTCCGCGTGCCCCAGACGCCGCAATCCTCGCCAGACTGCATATAGGCGACATAGGTCCAGGTGATCGGCAGGCCCTTGGCGCGGGCCAGGTCGGCCAGCTGGTTCACATAGTCCAGCTGCCTGGGGTCGGTTTCGTAAGCCGTCGCGAACTCTCCGACGCCGGTATAGGCCCGCTGCAGGTCGATGTTGATCAGCATCGGCTTCCTGCCAAAGCCAAAGCGGCGCCGGGTGGGATTGGCCTTGGCATGTTCATAAATCTGCCGGGCCGTTAGCGACGACGTTTCCATTCATGGACCTCCTCTGCTGCGTCTGGGGATCTGGCTTCGGCTAACCCATCGGGTCGCCACCTCCATGCCTGATCCACAGCCGCTTTTCATTTATTGTTATCTCTTTATGCCATTTGTAAAGAAAAAATTCCGCTATGGTTTCAAACGAATGAGTGCTTCGTGCCAGGGTTGATGTCTTGGCCAGCAGGTGCGACAGTCCGTGCGTGAATCGCTGGCCGTCCGCCCAGCGGCAGTCTTTGAGGAGCCGGAAAACGCCCATGCCTCGATCGCCTTGCCCACCCCTGACGGATGCCGAATGGCCCGAATCCCTGGCCGATCTGCGGGGCGGGTTTGCCGGTCAGCTGAACGTCTATCGCACCATGGCGCATCATCCGGCCTTGGTCAGGGCCTGGGCGCCCCTGCGCCAGCATGTCGTCAAGGACAGCGCCCTTGGCCCGGACCGGTCCGAAGTGGTCATCCTGCGCACGGGGCACAGGATGGGATCGGCCTATGAATGGGCGCATCATGTCAGCCGCGCCCGGAAGCTTGGCTTCTCCGACGACCGGATCCGCGCCATCGCCGCCATGCCGGAAGGCGAGGATGGCCTGATCGTCCGCGCAGTCGATGCGCTGTTCGATCAGCACAGGATCCCGCCCGCGCTTGAGGCGGAACTGGCCGCCGCCATCGGGCGGACGGCGGTCTTTGACCTGATCGCAACGGTGGGCTTCTATGTCGTGCTGGGCGGTATCCTGACGACCTATGACACGCCCGTGGACGCGGCCATCGCAGACGAACTGGACCGCGATCCGATCTGATCGCGCATCAGGCGACCTCGGCCGCCAGCCAGTCGCGGAAATGGATCAGCGGGCGCGATTCGGCCCGCGTCCGGGGCCATACCAGGCGATAGGCCCCGCGGCCGGGAACTGCGGGTCGAAGGACGGGCCGCAGGTGGCCTTCGGCGATCTCCTGGCGGGCCAGATAGTCGGGCAGAAGGGCCACCCCCAGGCCTGATATGGCGGCCTGGATCATCATCGAAAACTGGTCCATCACCATCCCGCCGGAAGGAACCGCCTGCGCCCCTTGTCCACGGAACCAGTCGGTCCAGGCATCAGGCCGGGTTTGCAGATAAAGCAGGACCAACCCTGCCATGTCTCCCGGTTCCGTGATCGGGTGGGCTGCAAGGAAGGCCGAACTTGCACAGGCCGTCAGGCTTTCCCCGAACAGAAGCAGGCTGTCGTCGGGGGCGGTTTCGCCCTGGTGATAGATGATCGCGGCATCGAACGGTTCGTCGCTGAAGGATACCGGCTGGAAGCGCGTGGTCAGGTTCACCATGATCCCCGGATGCCGGGTCATGAAGCCGGGCAGGCGCGGGGCCAGCCAGCGGGTGCCAAAGGTCGGCAGCACCGCCAGATTGATGCTGCCGCCTTCGGGATTGGCGATCAGCGACATGCCGCCCCGCTGGATCAGATCCAGCGCGGCCGAGATGTCGGCATGATAGCGCGTGGCCGCTTCGGTCGGGATCAGGCGGCGGCGGCGGCGCGAGAACAGCGGCTGGCCCATCTGTTCCTCCAGCGTCTGGACCAGGCGGCTGACGGTGCTTTGCGTCAGGCCCATCTCTTGCGCCGCCGCGGTCACCGACCCGTGCCGCATGACCCCGTCAAAGGCCAGAAGCAGGCTGAGGTTCGGCAGGTATCGCCTGATCCGCATGATCATTCATCCTATACATGATCTCATGGAAATTTATCATTTTTGATGTGGCTGACAATTGGATACCCTGGGGTCAACAAGTCAGGAGCTTCCGATGTCCACCAAATCCCACAAAGGCGCGGCGTTCGACTGGGCGGACCCGTTCCTTCTGAACGATCAACTGAGCGAAGAAGAACGGATGATCCGCGACAGCGCCGCAGCCTTTGCCGCCGACCGGCTGGCCCCGCGCATCAAGGACGCCTATCTGAACGAGACCACCGACCCCGAGATCTTTCGCGAGATGGGCGCGGCGGGCCTGCTGGGCGTGACGGTGGACGACGCCTATGGCGGTGTGGGGGCGTCCTATGTGGCATACGGCCTGGTCGCGCGAGAGATCGAGCGGATCGACAGCGGCTATCGGTCCATGGCCTCGGTGCAGAGTTCGCTGGTGATGTTCCCGATCGAGGCCTATGGCAGCGAGGAGCAGAAGCAGCGATATCTGCCGAAACTTGCAAGCGGCGAATACATCGGCTGCTTCGGCCTGACCGAACCGGATGCGGGTTCCGACCCGGCGGGCATGAAGACCCGCGCCAGGAAGACCGACGGCGGCTATGTCCTGAATGGCGCGAAGATGTGGATCTCGAACAGCCCCATCGCCGATGTCTTCGTCGTCTGGGCGAAGTCCGACGTGCATGGCGGCAAGGTCCGCGGCTTCGTGCTGGAAAAGGGCATGAAGGGCCTGTCCGCACCCAAGATCGAGGGCAAGCTGTCCTTGCGCGCCTCCGTCACCGGGGAAATCGTGATGGAGGATGTCGAGGTCGGCGAAGACGCGCTGCTGCCCAACATCGAAGGCATGGGCGGCCCCTTCGGCTGCCTCAACCGCGCGCGCTATGGCATTTCCTGGGGTGCGATGGGGGCTGCCGAGGATTGCTGGTTCCGCGCCCGGCAGTACGGGCTTGACCGCCACCAGTTCAACCGCCCTCTGGCCGCGACGCAGCTGTTCCAGAAGAAGCTGGCCGACATGCAGACCGAAATCGCGCTTGGCCTGCAGGCGTCCTTGCGCGTCGGCCGCCTGTTCGACGAGGGCCGCTTTGCGCCCGAGATGATTTCCATCGTCAAGCGCAACAACTGCGGCAAGGCGCTTGATATCGCGCGCATGGCCCGCGACATGCACGGTGGCAACGGCATTTCCAGCGAATACCACGTCATCCGCCACGCGCAGAACCTTGAAACCGTGAACACCTATGAAGGCACGCATGATGTCCACGCGCTGATCCTGGGCCGCGCGCAGACAGGGATCCAGGCCTTTGGCTGAGGCGCCGCTGAAGGGGCTGCGCGTCGTCGAACTGGCGCGGATCCTGGCCGGGCCGTGGATCGGCCAGACCCTGGCCGATCTGGGGGCCGAGGTGATCAAGGTTGAATCGCCCGAAGGCGACGACACCCGCCGCTGGGGCCCGCCCTTCATCGACCGCCCCCGTGCGGACGGCACGACCGAACGGGTGGCCGCCTATTTCCACGCCGCGAACCGGGGCAAGACGTCGGTGGTCTGCGACTTCAACGATGCGGATGACCTGGACCGGCTGCGCGCCCTGATTGACGATGCCGATGTGGTGGTCGAGAATTTTAAGGTCGGGGGCTTGCGCCGCTTCGGGCTGGACTACGGTACGCTGTCAGTGCGCAATCCAAGGCTGGTTTATGCCTCGATAACCGGGTTCGGGCAGGACGGGCCGCGCGCGACGCAGCCGGGATACGACTTCCTGATCCAGGGCATGTCGGGGATCATGGACCTGACCGGGGCGCCTGATGGCGAGCCGCAGAAGGTCGGCGTGGCCTGGATCGACATCTTCACCGGGCTTTACGGCGTGATCGCCGTGCAGGCGGCGCTTGCCGAACGGGAACGGTCCGGGCGCGGGCAGCATCTGGATGTGTCGCTGCTGGATTGCGGGGTGGCGGTGCTGGCGAACCAGGCCACGAACTTCCTGCTGGGCGGAACGGTGCCGCATCGGCTGGGCAACGCGCATCCCAACATCGTGCCCTACCAGCTGTTCCCCGCATCCGACGGCCATCTGATCGTGGCCTGCGGCAACGACCGGCAATTCGCGGCATTGTGCCGTGTGCTGGACCTGTCGGACCTGCCTACGGATCCCGACTTTGCCACCAACCCGGCCCGCGTGGCCCATCGGGACAGGCTGGTGCCGATGCTGTCGGCTGCCACCCTGCGCCGAACCCGCGCCGACCTGATCGCCGCGATGGAAGCCGCGGGGGTGCCTGCAGGCCCGGTCAACGACGTGGCCGAGGCGCTGTCCGAACCGCAGATCGCCGCGCGCGGTCTGCGGGTCGCACCCGAAGGCATCGCGGGGCTGCGCACCCCCATCCGCTTCGGCCGCAGCACGCTGACCCATGACCGCGCCGCGCCGGCCTTGGGGGATGGGCAATGGGCGTTTGCCGAGGATGTCGCGCCATGACGATTGAGACGGTTGGTGTGATCGGTGCGGGCCAGATGGGCAACGGGATCGCGCATGTGTTTGCGCTTGCCGGCTATGACGTGCTGCTGACCGACATCAGCCAGGATGCCATGGACAAGGCCCTGTCGCTGATCGAGCGCAACCTGGAACGCCAGGTCACCCGCGGCAAGATCGACGCCGATGCGAAGAAATCCGCCATGGCCCG
>NZ_JAVCWH010000007.1 GCF_030846195.1 Paracoccus yibinensis | reverse complement strand
GTCCATGCGTTTGGCATGATCGGGATGGATCGCGTGGCGGGTGTCGACATGGGTCATGGCAGGGCCTTTCACAGAAAATCGTCGCGGCAGGGGGTGACGTTCACACGATGCCGCCGCCGCCGCCGGTCACGCGCGGCCGGGTTCTTGCCGCCTGTGCCCGCCAACCGGACGCGCGATAGGCGGCGATAGGGTCGATGGCCGCCCCCGCGCGCAGCCGCGCCATTTGCAGGATCGGCTCCACATCCGTGCGGAACGCCGCGCGCAGGGTCGCCGCCGCCATCAGCACGTCGTTGTCCTGCTGGAACCCGGCAAGCGCCGCGCGGTCCACCAGGCTGGCCTGGACAAAGACGCGCTGGATCTCGACGGCCGAGACGATCAGGCTTTCGATGGGATCGGTGACGTTGTGGCTCTGGTCGATCATGTGCGCCAGATCCAGGCCTGGGGTGTCCTCCAGTTCGACCAGTTCGTTCCAGACCAGGAACAGGCGGAAGGGCTCGATGGTGCCGCTGTCCAGGTCGTCGTCGCCGTATTTGCTGTCGTTGAAGTGGAAGCCGCCCAGCTTGCCCGCGCGGACCAGGCGGGAGACGATCATCTCGATGTTCACGTTGGGCGCGTGATGGCCCAGGTCCACCAGGCATTGCGCCTTGGGGCCAAGCTCCTGCGCGGTCAGCAGGCTGGTGCCCCAGTCCTGCACCACGGTCGAATAGAAGGCGGGCTCATAGATCTTGTGTTCCGAAAAGATCCGCCAATCCTCCGGCAGCCCGGCATAGATCGCCTTCATCGAGTCCAGATAGCGGTCGAACTGCCGCGACAAGCTGGTCTGGCCCGGAAAGTTCGATCCGTCGCCGATCCAGACCGTCAGGGCGCGCGACCCGATGGCCTGGCCGATCTCGATGCATTCCAGGTTGTGCTCGATGGCCTGCCGGCGGGTCGCGGCGTCGGTATGGGACAGCGATCCGAACTTGTAGGAGCGTCCCTGGTCCGGCTGGTCCTGGAAGGTGTTGGAGTTCATGGCGTCGAAGCCAAGACCCAGTTCCTCGGCCTTCTCTCGCAGAAGGGCGGGATCGGCCTTGTCCCAGGGGATGTGCAGGCTGACGCGCGGCGTGGCGGCGGTCAGCGCGTGGATCACGCTGCAATCGTCCAGCTTGTCCATGATGCCCGCCGGTTCGCCCGCGCCGGGAAAGCGCGCGAAACGCGTGCCGCCGGTGCCGGTGCCCCAGCTGGGGACGGCCACGCCGAAGGTCATGGCGCGGGCGGTCAGCGTTTCGATATCCACGCCTCGCCGCGCCAGCCGCGCGCCCAGGGTGTCGTAATCGGCAATCAGGTCAGCGGTGCGGACGGCGTTTTCGGAGTCGATCAGGGATTTGTCGATCATGGCCGTCACCGCGTGAAGGCCTGGACGTTGCCCGCGTCCACGTTGAGGATGTTGCCCGTCGATTTGGCCGACAGGTCGGAAGCGAAGAAATAGACGCCTTCGGCGATGTCTTCCGGCAGGACCGACCGCTTGAGCATGGAGCGCTTGCGATACATCTCCTCCAGCCCTTCCTTGTCGGTGCCGTATGTGCTGGCGCGCTGGTCCAGCCATTCGCCTTCCCAGATGCGCGATCCGCGCAGCACGGCGTCGGGGTTCACGACATTGACGCGGATGCCGCCCTCGGCCCCTTCCAGGGCCAGGCAGCGGGCCAGGTGGATCTCGGCGGCCTTGGCGGTGCAATAGGCGGATGCGTTGGGCGAGGCGGCAAGGCCGTTCTTGGAGGCCACGAAGATCACCGACCCGCCGATCCCTTGGGCGCGGAAGGTGCGGAAGGCCTCGCGCGAGACAAGGAAATAGCCGGTGGACAGGATGTCCATGTTCTTGTTCCACAAGGCCAGCGAGGTGTCCTCGACCGGGGCCGAGGAGGCGATGCCTGCGTTCGACACCAGGATGTCGATGCCGCCGAACTCCACCGCCATTTCCGCATAGGCGCGGGCGACCTGGTTTTCGTCGGTGACGTTCATCTGCACGGACCGCACCACGTCGCGGCCGAACCGCCCCGCAAGACCGTCATGGGCGGTCTTCAAGGCGCCCTCATCAATATCGGCCAGCATCGCGCAGGCGCCTTCGCGCAGGAAGCGTTCCGCCGTGGCCGCGCCGATGCCGCCCGCGCCGCCGGTGACCAGGGCCACGCGGCCCGCCAGCGATTTCGGCTTGGGCATCCGCTGAAGCTTCGCTTCCTCCAGCAGCCAGTATTCGATGTCGAAGGCTTCCTGTTCCGGCAGGCCCTGATAGGTGGAAACCGCGCTGGCCCCGCGCATCACGTTTATGGCGTTGACGTAGAACTCGCCCGAGATCCGCGCCGTCGCCTTGTCCAGCGCAAAGGTGATCATCCCGACGCCGGGCACCAGATAGACCACCGCGTTCGGGTCGCGCAGGGCCGGGCTGTCGGGATGCTTGCAGCGGTCGTAATAGGCCGCGTAGTCGTCGCGGTAATCGGCCACGGCCTTCTCCAGACCGGCAATCGTGGCGTCCAGGTCAGGGTTAGCCGGGTCGAAATCGACCAGTAGCGGGCGGATCTTGGTGCGCAGGAAGTGGTCGGGGCAGGACGTGCCCAGCGGCGCCAGCGTCTCCAGCATCTTCGAGCCGACGAAGTCCAGCACCGCAGCCCCGTCGTCGAAATGGCCGACCTTGTGGCGGTCCTTCGAGATCAGCCCCCGGATCGCGGGCATCAGCCGCGCGGCGATGTCGCGGCGCTGCGCGGGCGGCAGCGTGGGACGGGCCGCGCCCCCGAAGGCGGGCTTGCCGCCTGCGGCGCGGTCCAGCCATTCGGCGGCCTTGTTGATGATCGCCAGCGTCGTCAGGTAGCAGTCCTTGGCATCATCCGCCCAGGTGAACAGCCCGTGGCTTTCCAGCACGCAGCCCTTGGCCTGCGGGTTCTCGGTGGCGAACTTTTCCAACCACAGGCCCAGCTCATAGCCGGGCTTCTTCCAGGGCAGCCAGCCGATCTCATCGCCAAAGATCTGCCGCGTCAGGTCGCGCGAATTGACCGAGGCCGCGATGGCGATGATCGCGTCAGAATGGACGTGATCGACATGGCGGCGGGGCACATAGGCGTGCAGCGGCGTGTCGATGCTGGCCGCGCGCGGGTTCAACCCGAAGGTGCAATAGGGCAGATAGCCTACCATCTCATCCTCACGCGCAACACCGCGATACTTGCTCTTCAGCGCGCGCAATGCGTCCATGTAGAGCGTGGCGAAGCCGTCCATGCCCATCGACCCGATGTCGCCGCCCGAGCCCTTGACCCACAGAACCTCGACCGGATCACCCGTCAGCGGATCGGTTTCCATCACCTTGGCCGAGGTGTTGCCGCCGCCATAATTCGTCACCCGCTTGTCCGACCCCAGGAGGTTTGAGCGGTAGAGCAGCTTCTGCGATTCGGTCATGGAGGACGCCTTGGCATCGTCCCACAGGCTTTCCAGGCGGTTGGCGGTCAGGCTGTCTGTCATCGGATCCCCTCCCAAGAGCGGCAAAAGCGCCGTGCTGTCCCCAGGAATAGGCAGCGGAACGCATCAAAGTCAATCATTATCGATCATAAGCGATCATTATGCAGGTGCAGAAACCGTGCCTCTGCGCAAAGATGATTGACAATGCGCGAAGTTGAAAGAATGGTGACGGCAAGGGGGAACACATGCTGGAAACGGAACGCCATCGCATCATCCTGTCGGCCGTGGGCGAACGCCCGGTGGTGACGGTTTCGGACCTTTGCGCCCTGACCGGCGCGTCCGAGGCCACGGTGCGCCGCGACATCGCCCAGCTTCACCTGGCCAAGAAGCTGCGCCGGGTGCGCGGCGGGGCCGAGGCGATCAATCCGACTCCCTTCGCGGGCATCAACGCCAAGCCCTTTGCCGTCACGCAGACGATCAACATCGCGCAGAAACGCGCCATCGCCCAGGCGGCGGTGGACCTTTGCGCCGATGGCGATGCGATCATCATCAACGGCGGCACGACGACCTTCCAGATGGTGCATCCGCTGACGACCAAGCGGCTGCAGGTCTTCACCAACAGTTTTCCCATCGCCGAACATCTGCTGAAGCAGTCGAAGAACACCGTTCTGGTCCCGGCGGGGGCGATCTATCGCGAACAGAACATCATCCTGTCGCCTTTTGATGAGGACGGCAGCAGCCATTTCTATGCCAGCCGCATGTTCATGGGCTGCCGGGGCCTTGGCCCGCTGGGGCTGATGGAGGGCGATCCGCTGCTGATCCAGGCCGAACAGAAGCTGATCGACCAGGCGGACGAGTTGGTCGTGCTGGCCGACAGCTCCAAGTTCCGCGAACGATCGAGCCTGCTTTTGTGCCCGCTGGCCCGCATCCACACCGTCATCACCGACAACGGCATCGATGACCGCGCGGCCCAGATGCTGGAGGCCGCCGAGATCCGGCTGATCGTGGTCGAACCCGCATCGGACCGACGAAAACGCGCCGAGGAATAAGGCGCATCTGCTCATAAGGGGAGGAAACATGAGCATTCTTCGCAACATCCTGACGACCGCCGCGGTCGCAAGCGCCCTGATGGCAGGGACCGCCCAGGCGGAAACCATGCGCATCGCCCTGGTGGTGAAGGCGCTTGGCATCGGCTTCTTCGAGGCCGCCAACAAGGGCGCCGAGGAAGCGGCCAAGGAACTGGGCGATGTCGAGATCATCTATACCGGCCCGACCGACACCACCGCCGAAGGCCAGATCGAGGTCATCAACAGCCTGATCGCGCAGCGCGTGGACGCCATCGCCGTGTCGGCCAACGACACCGATGCCTTGGTGCCGACGCTGAAAAAGGCCATGGACCGCGGCATCACCGTGATCTCCTGGGATTCGGGCGTGGCCCCCGAAGGGCGGATGATGCACCTGGATCCGTCCTCGGCCCCGCTGATCGGCAACACCATCATCAAGCTGGCCGCCGACCACCTGCCCGAAGGCGGCGAGGTCGCGGTCCTGTCGGCCACCACCACCTCGACCAACCAGAACACCTGGATCGAGGAGATGAACAAGGTCGCGGGCAACTATCCCAACGTCAAGGTCGTGGGCACGGTTTATGGCGATGACCTGGCCGACAAGTCGTACCGCGAGGCGCAAGGGCTGATGCAGACCTATCCGAACCTCAAGGCGATCATCGCGCCGACCTCGGTGGGCATTGTGGCCGCCGCGCAGGCGGTGACGGATGCGGGCAAGATCGGCCAGGTCAACGTGACCGGCCTGGGGCTGCCTTCGGAAATGGCGGGCCATGTGAAGTCTGGCGCCTCCAAGTCCTTCGCGATCTGGAACCCCATCGACCTCGGCTATTCCGCGACCATGCTGGCCCATCACCTGGCCAAGGGAGAGGCCAAGGCCGAACCCGGCGCCACCATCCCCATCGGCCGCATGGGCGAGGTTACGCTGGACGAGAACAACACGGCCGCCATGGCCGACCCGTTCACCTATGACGCCAGCAACATCGACCAGTTCAGCTCGATCTTCTGACCGGCCCGCCGCCCCGGCATTCGGGGCGGCACCTCTCTCAAGGACATGACCCATGCAGGCTGACCTCCAGCCGCAGGACGGCGCGGCCCCGGTGCTGTCGCTGCGCGGCATCGTCAAGACTTTCCCCGGCGTGCGCGCGCTTGGCGGCGTCCGGCTGGATCTTTATCCGGGCCAGGTGACGGCCCTGATCGGAGAGAACGGCGCGGGCAAGTCCACCATCGTCAAGGTGCTGACCGGCATCTACCAGCCCGACGAAGGCGAGATCCTGGTGGACGGCCAGCCGATCCGCTTTCCGACCGCGCAGGCGGCGGGCGATGCGGGCGTGACCGCGATCCACCAGGAAACCGTGCTGTTCGACGACATGACGGTGGCCGAGAACATCTTCATCGGCCATGCCCCGCGCGGGCGTTGGGGCCTGATCGACCGCCGCGCCATGCGCGAGAAAGCCCGCGCCATCCTGCAAGGCATCGGTGCCGACCTGAACCCCGCGACGCGCCTGCGCGACCTGGGCATTGCCAGCAAGCACCTGGTCGCCATCGCGCGCGCACTGTCCATCGACGCCCGCGTGGTCATCATGGACGAACCGACCGCCGCCCTGTCCCACAAGGAAATCGCCGAGCTTTACGAGTTGGTGGACACGCTGAAGCGCCAGGGCAAGGCGATCCTGTTCATCAGCCACAAGTTCGACGAAATCTTCCGCATTGCCGATCGCTGGACCGTCTTCCGCGACGGCCAGTTCGTGGGCGAGGGCCGCATGGCCGACGTGACCGAGGGGCAGCTGGTGCAGATGATGGTCGGCCGGTCCGTCGATCAGATCTATCCCAAGCGCCCGGCCCGCATTGGCGATCCCGTCCTGACCGTCGCTGGCTACTGCCACCCGACCGAGTTCGAGGACATCACCTTCACCCTGCGCCGGGGCGAGATCCTGGGCTTCTACGGCCTGATCGGCGCCGGGCGCAGCGAAGTGATGCAGGCCCTGTTCGGCATCACCCGGCCCTCCAAGGGCGCCTGCCGCATCGACAACCGCGTGCTGGCGATCCGGTCCACCGCGCAGGCGGTCGATGCGGGCATCGTCTATGTCCCCGAGGATCGCGGCAGGCAGGGCGCCGTCAAGGGCCTGCCGATCTTCCAGAACGTCACCCTGCCGTCGCTGTCCCGGACCAGCCGCAACGGCTTCCTGCGCCTGGCCGAGGAGTTCGCGCTGGCCCGCGAATACACCCGCCGTCTGGACCTGCGCGCGGCAAGCCTTGACCAGGACGTGGGCCTGCTGTCGGGGGGCAACCAGCAGAAGGTCGTCATCGCCAAGTGGCTGGCGACGAAACCCCGCGTCATCATCCTGGACGAACCCACCAAGGGCATCGACATCGGGTCCAAGGCCGCCGTCCACGACTTCATGTCCGAACTCGCCGCCGAGGGCCTGGCCGTCATCATGGTCAGCAGCGAGATCCCCGAGGTCCTGGGCATGTCCGACCGCGTCATCGTCATGCGCGAAGGCCGCATCGCCGCCGAATTTGAAGGCGAGGCGATGACGCCCGAAAACCTCGTCCGCGCCGCTGCGGGCATCGGCCAGCCACGGGGACAAGCCGCATGAGCATCCTGAAATCGCGCGAAACCATCCTGGCGCTTGCCATCCTGGCCCTGCTGGCGGCGGTCGCCAGCCGCTTTCCGGGCTTTGTCGCCCCGGCCAACCTGGCCCGCGTCTTCACCGACACCTCGCCCCTGATCCTGCTGGCGCTTGGGCAGATGGCGGTGATCCTGACCAAGTGCATCGACCTCTCGGTGGCGGCGAACCTGGCGCTGTGCGGCATGGTCGCGGCGCTGATGAACGGGGCCGGGGTGCCGCTGCCCCTGATCCTGCTGGCGGTAATCGCGCTTGGCGCGATGCTGGGCGCGGTGAACGGGTTGCTGGTCTGGAAGCTGGGCATCCCGTCCATCGTCGTGACGCTGGGAACGATGACCATCTATCGCGGCACGATCTTCCTGATGACCGGCGGCGCCTGGATCAACGCCCACCAGATGAGCGAGGGCTTCAAGGCCTTTCCCCGCGCCGTGATCCTGGGCCTGCCCGTCATGGCCTGGATCGGCATCGCGGGGATCGCGGCCATGGCGCTGCTGCTGACCCGCACGCCCTTGGGCCGCGCCTTCTATGCGGTCGGCGGCAATCCCCATGCGGCGGTCTATGCGGGCATTTCCGTGGGCCGCACGCAATTCGCGGCCTTCGTGCTGTCGGGTGCGCTGGCGGGGCTGGTGGGATACCTGTGGGTCGCGCGCTATGCGGTGGCCTATGTGGACATCGCCGGGGGTTTTGAGCTGGACGTGGTCGCGGCCTGCGTGATCGGCGGCATCGCCATCGCGGGCGGCTCGGGCACGGTGGCGGGCGCGGTGATGGGCGCGCTGTTTTTGGGCATCATCAAGAACGCCCTGCCGGTCGTGGGCATCTCTCCTTTCTGGCAGATGGCGATTTCCGGCAGCGCCATCCTGCTGGCCATTGCCTTCAACACGCTGAGCCAGCGGGACGGGGGCCGCATCATCTTGAAAAAAGCCGAGGCCGCCGAATGAGTGCCGTCCTTCACACGCAGCGCCAGATCCCCGACCGGCTGACCCGCCCGGCGGCCCGCGCCCTGAAAAGCTGGGAGGCGCTGCTGGCTGTCGTGGCCGTCGCGATCTTCCTGCTGAACGCCTGGGCCTCGCCCTATTTCCTGGATCCGTGGAACCTGTCGGACGCGAGCTTCAACTTCACCGAAAAGGCGATGATCGCATTCGCCATGGCGATGCTGATCATCGCCGGAGAGATCGACCTGTCCGTGGGCGCGATCATCGCCCTGGCCTCGACCGTGATGGGGCTGGCGATGACGGCGGGGGCGCCCACGCCGGTGCTGGTGCTGCTGGGGTTGGGGACCGGCCTACTGTGCGGTGCCTTCAACGGGCTGCTGGTCGCGCGCTTCGGCCTGCCCTCGATCGTCGTGACCATCGGCACCATGAGCCTGTTTCGCGGCATCAGCTATATCGTGCTGGGCGACGGGGCCTTCACCGGCTACCCCGACAGCTTCGCCTGGTTCGGGCAGGGCTATGTCTTCTGGGTCATTACGGTGGAACTGGTGATCTTCACGCTGGCGGCCCTGGTCTTCGGCGTGCTGCTGCACCGCACCAGCTTTGGCCGCACCGTTTATGCCATCGGCAACAACGCGACCGCCGCGCGGTTTTCCGGCATCCGCGTGGACCGTGTCCGCTTCATCCTGTTCCTGCTGACCGGGCTGATGAGCGGGATCGCCGCGATCTGCCTGACCTCTCGCCTTGGCTCGACGCGGCCGTCGATTGCGTCGGGCTTTGAACTGGAAGTCGTGACCATCGTCGTCCTGGGGGGGGTCAGCATCCTTGGCGGGTCGGGCAGCATCGTCGGTGTGGTGCTGGCGGCCTTCGTCATGGGGCTGGTGACCTTCGGCCTGGGGCTGTTGAACGTGCCGGGGATCGTGATGTCCATCGTCGTGGGCGCGCTGCTGATCGCGGTGATCGCGGTGCCGCGCCTGTGGACCATGGCCCGAGCGAAATCAGGGAAAAGATGATGCAGAAATACGCCTTCCGCATGATGCTGAACCCCGGCATGGCGGACGAATACCGCCGCCGCCACGACGCGATCTGGCCCGAACTGGTGGCCCTGCTGAAGGAGGCCGGGGTGCAGGACTACTCGATCCACCTCGACCCCGAGACGAACGCGCTGTTCGGGATGCTGAGCCGCCCCGACGATCACGGCATGGACGACCTGCCCAGCCATCCGGTCATGCAGCGGTGGTGGGCGCACATGGCCGACATCATGGCGACGCACCCCGACAACGAACCCGTGGCGGTGCCGCTGGTGCCGATGTTCCACCTGCCATGACAAACGTCGCCGTCATCGACATCGGCAAGACCAACGCCAAGCTGGCGCTGGTCAACGGGGAAACCCTGGCCGAGATCGCCGTCGTCACCCGCCCGAACCGCCCGCTGCCCGGCCCGCCCTGGCCTCATGCGGATCTGGAGGGGCATTGGCGCTTCTTTCTGCACCATCTGGCGGAGTTCCATGCCCGGCACCGGATCGACGCGATCTCGGTCACCACCCACGGCGCGGCGGCGGTGCTGCTGGACGCGCAGGGGAACCTGGCCGCGCCCATGCTGGATTACGAAGATCCCGGCCCCGATGCCTTGACCGCCGCCTATGACGCGCTGCGGCCGGATTTCGCGCGCACCGGATCGCCGCGCCTGCCCTGCGGGCTGAACCTGGGGGCGCAACTGCACTGGTTGCTGGAAACCGATCCCCGGCTGCGGGACCGCATCGCCCATGTCGTCGCCTATCCGCAATACTGGGGCTGGCGGCTGACCGGGGAACTGGCCAGCGACGTGACCTCGCTTGGCTGCCATACCGACCTGTGGGATCCGTGGCAGGGGCGGTTCTCGGACCTGGTTGACCGCCTTGGACTGAACGGCCGAATTGCCCCTGCCCGGCGGGCAGACGAGGTTCTGGGCGGGCTGA
Organism: Paracoccus yibinensis; assembly: GCF_030846195.1. Classification (GTDB taxonomy): domain Bacteria; phylum Pseudomonadota; class Alphaproteobacteria; order Rhodobacterales; family Rhodobacteraceae; genus Paracoccus; species Paracoccus yibinensis. The sequence continues at coordinate 151,139 of NZ_JAVCWH010000007.1, read as the reverse complement.
CGGCACAGGTCGCCGCCGCGACCGGCATCCCAGCGGGCACGCCGGTCGCGGTGGGGATCCATGACAGCAATGCCTCGCTTTACCCCTATGTCCTGGGTCGAAAGGCGCCTTTCGCGGTGGTTTCGACCGGGACATGGGTGGTGGCGATGGCAATGGGCGGCGATCCGGTCGCCCTCGACCCGGCGCGCGACGTGCTGGTGAACGTGAATGCGCTTGGCCAGCCTGTGCCCTCGGCCCGCTTCATGGGCGGGCGGGAATACGAGGTGATCCGGGGGGGCAGCGATGCCGCGCCCAGCGATGCCGACCGGCGGACGGTACTTGACGGCCAGGTGATGATCCTGCCCGCAGTCGAGCCGGGATCAGGTCCGTTTCAGGGGCAGCAAATGTGCTGGACCACCCAGCCGGCGGATGACGGGCAGCGCATGGCTGCCTTGTCCTGGTATCTGGCCCTGATGACCCACACCTGCTTGAACCTGATCGGCGCAAGAGGCCCGGCCATCACCGAAGGGCCTTTCGCCCGCAATCCCGACTATCTGGACATGCTGGCCGCCCTGCGCCCTGAGGGGGTCGAGGTCGCGGCATCAGCCACCGGCACCTCGGTCGGGGCGGCGCTCTTGTGCCTTGGTGCCGGAAGGGCGCCGGATACGCGGGTCTGGCAGATCCCGGCGCACGCGGCGGCGTTGCAGGCCTATGCCCAGGTCTGGTCCGCGCGGGTCTGATGTCGGTTGTAACCCAAGGCCTCGGAGGCGGCGCGACCGGCATCGGTCAGCAGCCTGACATATTCCGGCTTTCGCGTTTCATCGAAGCGGATCAGCGGAAAGGCAACGCTGATTGCGGCAACCGACTTGCCCACGTGATCCAGCACGGGCGTGGCAAGGCAACGCACGCCGGCCTCGCTTTCCTCGATCTCTTCGGCATAGCCGCGGGCGCGGGTCTGCATCAGGTTTTCCAGAAGCGCATCGGGGTCGGTGATGGTGCGGGGGGCCAGCTTGCGCAATTCCATCCTGGCAAGGCGTTCGCGGATCTCCTCGTCGCTGCGAAAGGCCAGAAGCGCCTTGCCAAGCGACGTCGAATGCAGCGGGTTCCGCTTGCCCAGCGTGGACTGCATCGACAGACTGTAGATCGAATCGTACTTGTGGATATAGGCGACGCGCTGATCGAAGTCGTCCAGAACGCCCAGGTTGATCGATTCCCCGGTGGCGCGGGACAGCTTGCCCATTTCCCGGTCGCAGATGCGCAGCAGATCCTCTTGACCGCGCAGGCTGCGCGCGCCAAGGCCGAACAGCTTCAGCGTCAGGCCGTATTTCTCGGTTTCGGGCTCCTGCTCGACATAGCCCAGATCCACCATGGTCTGCAGCAGGCGATGCGCCGTCGTCTTCGACGTCACCGCGCGTTGCGCAATGTCGGCCAGGCTGGCCCGCCGCTCATCGGCCAGGGATTCCAGCACCGCAAAGACCTTCAGGACGGCGGCAGCGTTTTCAGTCTTCTGGATCTTTTCAGCCATGGCACCGTCCACTGTTTTCGGAACGCCATTCTGAAAAAATCGGTATTCAGTGTCAAGACAGCTTGATTAGCGATCTGGACTGTGGTTCTTTGTTTTTCGGAATGACGTTCCGAATACGGAACAGGGAGAATCACGATGCATCCGCTTCTGCGGCAAAAGGAACGCTTTATTGCCAGGCAGGATGTGGCCAGCCTGATCGAGCGTCTGGCCGACAACCTGATCAACATCACCGACGAAACGGGTGAATTCCTGCTGCGGCTGGACGACGGGCGGGTGATCGACACCAAGGGCTGGGCCGGATGGGAATGGACCCACGGCATCGGACTTTATGGCCTGCTGAAGTACTGGCAACTGACCGGCAGCGACAAGGCCATGGGGATCATCCGCGACTGGTTCGACGCCCGGCTGGCGGAAGGCACGCCGACGAAGAACATCAACACCGTCGCCCCCTTCCTGACCTTGGCGCATCTTTACGAACGCGACCGCAACCCGGTCTGGGAACCCTATCTGGACACCTGGGCCGAATGGGTGATGGCGGAAATGCCGCGCACCCGCGAAGGCGGTCTCCAGCACATTGTCTACAACAGCGTGAACGACCAGCAGATGTGGGACGACACGTTGATGATGTCGGTCATGCCGCTGGCCAAGATCGGCCTGGTGCTGAACCGGCCCCATTATATCGACGAGGCGAAGTACCAGTTCCTGCTGCACGCCCAGTATCTGGCCGACACCCATTCCGGGCTGTGGTTCCACGGCTGGACCTTCGACGGCAACCACAACTTCGCCCGCGCGCTGTGGGCGCGGGGGAACAGCTGGATCACCATCGTGATACCCGAGTTTGTCGAGCTTCTGGATCTGCCCGAAGGCGATCCGGTCCGCCGGCACCTGCTGTCGCTGTTTTCCCGCCAGGCCGCCGCGCTGCGCGAGATGCAGGACGACAGCGGGCTGTGGCACACGCTTCTGGACGACAGGACCAGCTATCTGGAAGCGTCCGCAACGGCAGGCTTTGCCTATGGCCTGCTGAAGGGCGTTCGCAAACGCTATCTGCCCGCCGACTATGCGCCCGTGGCCGAACGCGCCATCAAGGCCGTCATCGACAACATCAACCAACAGGGCGAATTGCAGAACGTATCCTTCGGCACCGCCCTGGGCAGCGATCTGGACTATTACCGCCAGGTCAAGCTGACCTCGATGCCCTACGGACAGGCGATGGCGATGTTCGCCTTGGCCGAATACCTGCGCAGCTATATCTGACCCGACCGGTTCCTGGAGGAGGAGACCCGATGACCCGCACCATGCCGCTGACAGCCCTTGCCCTGATCCTGATGGCGGGCACAACCCAGGCCGAAACCCTGCGGTTCGGCTATGCCCAGAACGCCACGCCCACCGTCGAGGCGATGCAGAAGTTCGGAGAACTTGTCGCCGAGAAAACCGGCGGCGAGGTGACGGTCCAGTTCTTTCCCGACGGCCAGTTGGGCGGCGAACGCGAGATGATCGAGATGATGCAGGGCGGCGCGCTTGACATGACCAAGGTGTCGGCGGGACTTCTGGAAAGCTTCAATCCGATCTATGGCGTCTTCCCGCTGCCTTATCTGTTCAACGACCAGGACCATTTCTATGCGGCGATGGACAGCGCCGAGGTGATGGGGCCGGTCTACGACGCCACCCGCGACACGGGCTTCGTGGGTCTGACCTACTACAATTCCGGGGCGCGCAACTTCTATACCGTGGACACGCCGGTCCAGTCGGTCGAGGATCTGAAAGGCCTGAAGATCCGCGTGCTGCAAAGCCCGACCGCGATCCGCACCATCGAACTGCTGGGCGCCACCCCCGTCGCCATGGGCCAGGCCGAGGTTTACACCTCGCTCCAGCAGGGGGTTCTGGACGGGGCCGAGAACAACGAATTCGCCCTGACCGTCGCCCGCCATGCCGAGGTCGCCAAGCACTATAGCTATGACGGCCACACCCGCATCCCTGACATCCTGCTGATCGGCACCGCCACGCTGGACCGGCTGACCCCCGAACAGCGCACCGCCGTCCAGGAGGCTGCGCGCGAGTCGACCGAACACCACAAGAACCTGTGGGACGCAGCCGTCGAGGCCGAGCGCAAGAAGGCCGCCGAGGAGTTCGGCGTGCAGTTCTACGAACCCGACGTCGCGCCCTTCCGCAAGGCCGTGGCCCCGATCTATGACGAACAGACGGACGAGGCCAAGGCCCTGGTCCAGAAGATCCGCGACGCTGGCGGGGCGCAGTGATGACCGCCCTGCGTCGCGGGCTGGATTTCCTGCTGGGCTTCGTCTGCTGCGCCTTGCTTGCCGGGCTGGTGGTCGTGCTGGCTTGGCAGGTCGTCAGCCGATACGCGCTGAACGAGCCGTCCTCGATGACCGAGGAGATACTGCGTTACGGCGTGATCTGGATGTCGATGCTGGGTGCGGCCTATGCGGTGGGGCAAGGCAGCCACCTGTCGGTTGACATGCTGCGTGACCGGCTGGCGCAGACCGGCCGCATGCGGCTGGATGCGCTGATCGCGGTCGCCTTCGTGATCTTCGCCGGCGGCGTGCTGATCTATGGGGGAATGCGGGCCGTCACCATCGCCGCGCGCCAGACAAGCGCGGTGATGCAGCTCCCCATGAGCTGGATCTACCTGTCGCTGCCGGTCAGCGGCGCGCTGATGGTCCTTTACAGCATCCTGAACCTGATCGATCTGGGCCGGGGCGTGACCCACCATGTCGATCTGGAGGACGCAGACATGGTGGGGGAATAAGCCATGGCCGGAACCGCAAGCCTGATCCTGATCGGGGTTTTCGGGGTCATGACCCTGATCGGCATTCCCCTGGCCCTGGCGATCACCGCCGCGGCCTTTGCCGCCGTGCTGCTGGTCGTGCCGATGGACATGGCGCTGTTCACCTCGGCCCAGAAGATGATGGCCAGCCTCGACAGCTTCTCGCTGCTGGCGGTGCCCTTCTTCATCCTGTCGGGGGTCATCATGAACTCGGGCGGGATTGCCGTGCGTCTGGTCGATTTCGCCAAGCTGATCGCAGGCCGCGTGCCCGGATCGCTGGCCCAGACGAATATCGCGGGCAACATGCTGTTCGGGTCCATCTCGGGGTCGGCCATCGCCGCCTCGACCTCGATCGGGGGGGTGATGGTGCCGATGCAGAAGCGTGAGGGCTATGACCCTGGCTTTGCCGCGGCCGTCAACATCGCCTCGGCGCCGACGGGGATGCTGATCCCGCCGTCGACCGCCTTCATCATCTATTCGCTGGTGGCGGGCGGGGCCTCGATCGGGGCGCTGTTCCTGGGTGGGGCCGTGGCAGGTGTGCTGTGGGGCCTGGGCATGATGATCCTGACGGCCTTTGTCGCGCGCAGGCGCGCCTGGCCGGTGGCGGGGCGCGTTGGCATCTCAGAGGCGCTGCGGGTGATTTGGCGGGCCGTGCCAAGCCTGATGATGATCGTCCTGATCATTGGCGGCATCGTCCTGGGCGTTGTGACGGCAGTGGAAGCTTCGGGCATCGCCGTCATCTACACGATGCTGCTGGCCTTCGTGATCCACCGCACCAAGCCCATCAGCGAATTGCCGCGCTTTCTGATGGAAACGGTCCACATGACCGGCACCATCATGCTGCTGCTGGCCGCATCCGCCGCGCTGTCCTTCGCGATGGCCTTCACGGGAATCCCGGCAGCCGTGACCTCGCTGATCCTCGCCATTTCAGACGATCCGATCGTCGTCATGCTGATCATCAACATCGTCCTGCTGGTGGTCGGCTGCTTCATGGACATGGGTCCGGCGATCCTGATCTTCACGCCGATCCTGCTGCCGATCGCGCAGAAGGTGGGCTATGATCCGGTGCATTTCGGCGTGGTGATGATCTTCAACTTGGCCATCGGCACGATCACGCCCCCGGTCGGCACCGGCTTGTTCGTCGGCGCGGGCGTGGCGCGGGTCAAGGTCGAGACCTGCATCCGCGCGCTTGGTCCGTTCTATCTGCTGCTGGTGGCGATCTTGCTGGTGGTGAGCTATGTCCCGGCATTGACCATGTGGCTGCCGCGGTATTTCGGGCTGTAGGCCCGAGGCACCGCATGGGGAGGATGGAAGGGCCGGTCTCGGCCCTTTTACAATTGCTGGGGCGATGAAGCTGCCCAGGATTGTCCAGGTTTTCTGGGTGTGGTGGCCAGCCGCGTCATGGCTACACCGAAACCCAGGGACCCTGTGTGTGAGCGCCGGCTCAGATACTCGGCGCTTCATCGGAGGATTGCGCCAAAATAAAAGAGGGTTTTGGGGTATGCGTGCAGTGCTGACGGCACGCGAGTGCATCGTTCGGATGTGCACGACGATGATCAGCCAGAGCCCCGGTCTGGCCAAGACATTCGGTCCGACATTGGCGGAGGGCAAAGGGCAGGCCTTCGACCGGTCCGTTCGTCGGGCGTGCCAGATGATGTTGCCCTGCGCGATCTGTTCGAAAGGCTGCTGGCGGTGCTGTCCCGCCTCAAGGATCTGCGGTGCGCCTGACCGGCAACTTGCCCGCTTCGCACGGGAAGACGCGGCCTGCCGGATTGTCTCAAGCGCCCCTGGTGTCGGCACTGCTACAGTGATCGCCTTTGTGACGACTGTCGACGACCCGGCCCGGTTCCAAACCGCCTGCGATGTCGGCGCCTATCCTGGGCTGACGCCGAAGCGATATCAGCCGGGTGACGTGAACATCGGCGGCCGCCTCTCCAAGGCAGGAGATCGGTTGACCCGCAAACTTTTGTTCGAGGCAGCGACGGCGATCCTGTATCGGACATTGCCTTTGATCGCGTTGAGGCAATGGGGGCTGCGGCTGAGCGCCCACTCCGAAAGCGGGAAGGCCCGTGTTGCGCTGGCACGCAAGCTGCTGACAATACGGAAAACGAATTCGATGTTCTAAAACCGGAGCCTCGCAGCATAATTCAGGACCAAGGAATGCCAGGCATATCCCCGGATCTGGCCAAAGTGATCTCGAGACTCGCTTTGCTGCACGTCTTAGGACTGGCGCTGACAGCGTGTATCACATCGAGAGACCTTCAAGCATGGCGCCATTGTGAGGCAGGCCTGAACAGTTGACATAGAAGACGACAACGCAATGGAGGCACCGTGACGAAGATGACCCGGAAACGGTCTTGCCCGATGAGACGAAGCGCGTGCGCCGGATCTGTTGCGCGCTGGACCTGAACCTGCGGATCAAACCGCGACAACGGCTGAAACGCGAGAAGCCGGAAGCATTGTCTAGGCCGAAAGCGCCGAACATCACCTGGTCCATGCAACTTGCTTCGCGGATCTTCGGCTCATGGCCGATCGCCTGGCCGACGGACGGCAGGTCCGACTTCTGAACGTGCTGGATGACTTCAACCGCGAAGAACTGGGGACCAAAGTGGATTTCTCGCTGCCGGTCGAACGGGTCGTCCAGATCACCGAATGGCGCGGCAAGCCTCTGGCGATCAGGGCCGACAACAGGCCGGAATATGGCAGTTCGACGCTGACGACCTGGGCCGAGAAGCAGGGCATCACCCTGACCTGCATCCAGCCCGGCAGCCATGGCAAGACGCCTGCGTCGAACGGATAGAACCGGACGCTCCGTCATGAATGGCTGAACCTCCACCTCTTTGAAACCATCGAGGAGGTGCAGCAGATCGCCACCGAATGACTGTGGACCTGCAACAACGAACGCCCCAAAATGGGCATCGGCGGGATTACCCCCTGCCATGAAGCTGAGAATGGCCGCGTAAACTCCAAGGACGCACCCCGCCTAAAGCGGCGAGGACGACCGTTGCCCCTTCAGGCTCGAAGAACCTGATGCGTTGGCTGGAGCAATCATGCATTGTCTGATCATAGCGGATCAGCAGCAAGCATCGAAGCACCGGTGCACTGTCCCGACCAGTCTGTCCTTCCTTGTCCTTGCCTCAACCCTCTATCCCGTCATCGCTGCGACAGCAGGTTGAGAGCTGCGGTATAACGGCTGCTGGTCGTATTGGTCTGGACCTGCGACAGCGCAAGATAGCGTGTAACCAGCTTGTCGATCTTTTCGCTGGTGCCGATTTCGGAAAAGCTGCTGCTGCCAAGCACACGTTCGGACGCGGACATGAACAATTCCAACTGCCGGTCGACGGGCAGGTTGGCGATCGAACTGTTCATCCCTAAGGCGCCTTCGAAAACCGTTCGCAGCGCCTTGCTGCCCATGACTTCGTACCACATCGTCTTATCGCTGGAGGTGCGCGTGGCAAAGGCCTTCATTTCGTTGCGCGCATTCAGGGCCAGGCGATAGCTTTCGTTCCCTTCGCCGACACGTTTTTCGAACTGCCGTTGGACATAGGCGTCCGTGATCGTCTGGCCGGTCGCCGCAGCGTCGCCGATATTCCCGAAGGCCTCGGCAAATCTTAAATAACGCTTGTCGCCCAGCCTGTTGGCCAGAGAAGAGCGATCACCCAGATCCGATTCAAGAACCTTGCGGATGAAGGCCTTGTTGGCGATGTCGGTGTCCAGGCCAAAGGCGCCAAGCGCCACCTGCAACATCTTGTAATCACCGACTAGATCGTCCGCCGTGGTCGTGGTGGACAGGTTGCCCTTGAAATACGCGGCAGCGCGCTGGACCACGGGATCCTTGGCCGTTGCCTCGACCTGTCGGCTTTCCATCCTTTGCAGAACCCGCCACCCTGCCAGGCCGCCCAATCCCACAGTGATCGCAGTCATGGCACCCTCACTGGCGGCGGATCTGAATAAGGCGGTCTTCCTGGGGCAACAGATCACGCAACCGGCGCAGGGCCGGATAGATGGCGCCGGCTTCGATGCTGGCCCGCGCCTCGTGCAGGATGGCTTGGCTGTTGTCATCGTCGAAGACCAAGGCAAGCTGCGTGACCGCCAAAAGCAATTGGCGCTTGCCTTCGGCCGGTTCGGCGTCGCCCGACAGGATCAGTTGCGCGATGTAGCATGCCCGGCCGACAGGGGTATTGGCGCGGTCGGGATGAATGGCGTCCTTCAGACGAAGAACATGCGCATTCGGCGTGCGGATCGCGATCTTGGACCGGCGGTCGCCGTTTTCGATGACGGCACCGTTGATCAGCACCCGTTCGTTCGGGGCAAGCTTCAGGACAAGGCCGCTCATGCCGGTGCCTCCTGGCGCAGGCCGCGCATCATGGCCATGTTGATGTCGATCAGCGGATCGACTGTGGCACTTCCGCTCATGACGGCATGGCCGTGACGGATGCTGAAGATGGCCAACGACAAGAGGTCAGCCTTCAACCGATCTGGAAGAGAGTTTCCAGGATGCGAAAGGTCTGCCGCAAGGATCGTCCACAGATCGTTGTTCTTGTGGACGGCCATCAACCGCTCGGGCGTGGGCACATCTTCCCGCGCGCGACGCAGCATGTGCGTGATACGCGCGAAAATCGTGTATTCGTTGTCCTTGTCAGTCCGAACGGCGTTCGAGGCATAACCGACATGGGCTTGCATTGGCGTAACCGCGTTCAAGGTCATCAATCCCGATTTCTACCAGAAAACATGGTGAGGGCGGGGAGTGGAGGGCCAATTATGCCCCCCCACTCCGCCAAAGATCATCAGCGGAACAGGCTCAGGACGGCCGAGGGCGCCTGGTTGGCGATCGACAGGGCCTGGATGCCCAGCTGCTGCTGGGTTTGCAGCGCCTGCAGGCGGGCCGAGGCCTCCTCCATGTCGGCATCAACAAGCGCGCTGACGCCCATCTTCAGTGAGTCGGCTTGTTTGTTGAGAAAGCCGGCCTGAGCCTCGATTCGAGCCTGAGCAGCACCAAAAGACGCGGCTGCCTCGTTGGCCGTATCCAGCAGAGTATCGATATCATCGAGCGTCGCCGTGCCTACCGTCAGGGCAGCGCCCAAGGCTTCCAGGTCAAAGGCGGTTACCGTAAGTTCCTCTGCTGTCAAAGCGCCGGCGTCGTCGCGCTGGATGGACACCGTGACGTTCTGGTCCGTTGCAGCGGCGCTTGTCAGGTTGATGCCGTTGTACTGCGCGCTTGTCGCGATCGACACGATCGTGTCGGTCAGCGCAGTCACCTCAGCCTGCAGCTTGGCGGTGTCGGCATCAGGGTTTTCTGCTTGAACGATCTTCGTCTGGATCTCTTTCAGCTTCTCGCTGATCTGCTCGGCCGCATCGCGGGCGGTGCTGACCATGGCACCGGCCGAGGTCAGAGAGTTGCTGAGCGTCTTCATGGACTGAATGTCGGAATTCATCGTCGAGGCAATGGCCCAAGCCGAACTGTTGTCCTTGGCGGTTGCGACGCGAAGGCCGGTCGCAATTTCCGACTGCGCCTTGTTCAGGTTGCCGTTCACGTTCTTCAGGGTCTGCAGTGCAACGATGGCGCCGTTGTTGGTCAGAATACTGGACATGTTATCCTCAGATATAAGGGATGCTTTGCATCCTTGGTTTCGACGATTGGCCTTCTGACCTTGGGCGTTTATCCCTGTGCCGCTTTGGGCATGACCGCATTGCTAGCAGCCGGTGATTGATGGATAGTGAATTTGCCCCACTCTCTCAAAGGTTGAAAACGAAGGATTTTACTTAAAACCTTTGGGCCAGGATGGCCCGGGTCGGCGTGTTGTGGCGCTGACCAGTGTGGTCATAGGTTTGCAGGCTGCGGGCATTTTTCACGATATCCCGGATCTGGTCGATTGCCCGCTGCGTGCCGCGCGCCGAAGCCTCGGCCAGGCGCAGCAAGTGCTGCAAGGTTTGTTCGATCCTTGCTTTCGACGCGCTGTCCAGGCCATCGCGTTCGAATTGCCGGGCAAGCGCTTCGATTCGGTCAAGCGCCAGCGCCCCGTTGCCCTGGATGATGGCCTGCTCCACCCCGTCCAGAAGCTGGCGATGCTTGGGCTTCATTGTGCCAATTCCCTTGCAAAGCCGAAATCAAGCTGTTTGGCCAGGACGGCCGCCTGTTCCTGGATCAGGAAGCTGGAAAACTGATCCTCGCCGATTCCCCCGCCAAATGCGCCAGTATTGGATTTCGGGCCACAGTATTTCAGCATTTCCTCGAGAAAAGCCTGTTCCAGCTGTTCCGATGGCGGGCGCTGTGTCGGCACGGGGAACGGGGATGTCAAAGCCTGGTTTACCTGCATGTGAAGCTTCCTGATTGCGGATATTTTTCAGGACTAGCCTCTTGCAGTAAATAAATCGTAAGGACTCGGCCTTATCCCTGGGAAGGTCAGTTCAGGGATCAACCCATGTCCGAGTGTTCCATTTTACCCGTCGCTGCGATCCTTCCGATCGCCGCGCCTGCGGCATCTGCCGCGCCCGTCGAAGCCCAGATCGAGGGAGAGCTTTCGTCAGAAGCCGCCTTTACAGTCGATGAAGCCCCGCTGGAGGAGCTTGCCGCCGATACGGAGGCCGCGGATGCATCGCCGGCCGACATGCCGCCGCAGGACCTGCTGCAGATGCTGATAGAGGATTTGTCGGGAATCACGAGCGCCCTGCGAGAAGCCCCGCCGGCCGAAGCCGAGACGACTGTTTCTGCGCAGAAGGCGCCCGACATTCGCGCACGGGATGTGCAAATCCTTGCCGACGCCTCCCCGGAATCCTTGTCGGCCCCCGAGGCGGTGGTGCAGGCCGATGGTGGGGCCTCCCCGCTCGGTGCTGCATTGGCTGACGCCTCTTTCGTCGATGTTCTCTTGGCCGATTCGCCGCCGCCTGCGATGGTCGGAGGGAAAGAAGGCGCGCCCGCTCCGTCGCATCCTTCGCCGCCGAAAATTCCTGTCGCCTCCATTTCGCAGCAGATTGCCGAGGCCGTGGTGACGGCACGCGAGGATCGGATCGAGGTGGTCCTGGCGCCCGAGGAGCTGGGCCGGATCCGCATGGTCATGTCCGGACCCGAACACAATCCGCAAGTGCTGATCTGGGCCGAACGGCCCGAAGTGCTTGATCAACTGCGCCGCAATGCCTCGTTCCTGCAGGAATGTTTCGGTGATGCCGGGATGGCCGGTGCGTCCTTCGAATTCCAGGGCAACGGTTCGGGCGGATCGGGGGGCAGGCAATCCCTGCCCGACGCGCTTCAGCAAGGATTCGACATGCCCGAATCGGTTTCTGTCCCCCTGGCCTGGACGCCTTTGGTGATTCCGGCCCGGCTGGACATTCGCATCTGAAAGGAGAATCGCTTGGTTTCCGCAATCACCGCCAGCACGATCGCCTCGTCCGGGGCTGCCACACCAGTGACGGCAGGCGCCACAGCAGCCGGATCGACGAATTTCGACACTTTCCTGAGAATGCTGACCACCCAGCTGAAGAACCAGGATCCGCTGAACCCGATGGAGGGCAGCGACTTTGCGGTCCAGCTTGCGACATTCTCGGGTGTCGAGCAGCAGGCGCAGACCAACAAGCTTCTGGAAATGATGCTGATGCAATCGGGCGGCAGCCTGGGGCAGCTGGCGGATTGGATCGGGAGGGAGGTGCGCACCACCGAGCCCGTCTGGTTCGGGGACAAGGCACTGACGCTGGACATCGCGCCCGACAGCAGGGCCGACAGCGTGACGCTTGTCGTGTTGAACGAATCGGGGTCCGAGGTTTCGCGCGAGGAAATCGGACCGGGCGAGGGGCAGATCGACTGGTTTGGCCGCGACGAGATGGGCGAAAAGCTGGCCGACGGACGCTATTCCTTTGTGGTCGAAAGCAGCCGCGCGGGCGAGGTGATCTCGGAGGATGCGGTTGGCGCCTATGTTCGCGTGGCCGAGGCGGAACTTGGCAACCGAGGCATCGAACTGATTTTCGAGGGCGGCGGGTCGGCGCTTGCCAGCGATATCGAGGCGCTGCGCGGCACGGACTAAAGCTGCGTATCGCGGTTGCCGATGCGCAGCGTCGCCTCGATCTGCGGCAAAAGTCGCAGCAGGCAGGCAATCAGGCCGGGCGCGAAATACTTGCCGGGGGAAACGACGTCCAGAACCACGTTTCCCACACAGCCCTGCTGCAAGGCGCTGATGTCGCATCCGGCACAGCAAGGGCGGTGGCGACCTGCGATTCGGCCAGCAGAAGCGCCATGCCCGCAGGGGTCGGGCGAAAGGCACCGTGGCCGGCCTTCTGGACCAAGGGGCAGCCCGCCAGATCCTCCAGCCCCCGCAACTGGCTGCGGATCGCGGGCGTGGTCAGCCTCAGCAGGCCTGCCGCACCCGTCAGGCTGTCGCTGTCGGCTACCGCCCGAAGGTAGCGCAACTGGCGCAGCCGTTCCTATCCGGTTCGGCTTCCAGATTATCAGATTGCCCAGAAAATCTCTGCCCGTCGATCTCCTCCTGTCGGGCGACAGGGAGGAGATGATAACGGCGCACAGCATCGATTAACCACCCATCTGCCGCCGCAATTCCAGTCATTGATGTTGTCCTTGGAGCGGTGGCGCGACACTGGCGGGGGTCATCCGTCGCGGCGACGGAGGCCTGTCGGCCGAAGTTGGCACCAACAGCGACGGCGACGTGCAAGAGCGGCTGGACATCCCGGCCGATGCGCTGTTCCGCAATGCGCTGGGCGAGGCAAACCTGCGATGGCATGCCCGCGAGGGGCAGGATGCGCCTTGGCAATGCAGCCGGACGGGGCCTGCGCCTGATCGACGGCGCCAAGCGCGCCTGAAGGGGATGCGCGATGAACCAGATGACCCGCATCGACCCTGCGCTGGAAACAAGATGGCCCATGCCATGCGTGCGCTTGCCATGGACGCGGCCGAGACCGCGAAATCCGGCCATCCCGGCGCCCGTCGCCTCGGGCGGGATTCATGCGGGCCAGATGCACCAGCTGCTGACCTATGTGGGCGATGATGTCGTGCTGAAGTTCGGCGGCGGTACCATCGGCCACCCCCACGGCATCCAGCGGGCGCGGCCGCCAACCGCCTGGTCCTGGAGGCGATGGTCTTCGCCCGCAAAGCCGGCCGCGACATCTGGAACGAGGACGAGGACATCCTGCGCGATGCGGCCAAGACCTGCACGCCGCTGAAGCAGGCGCTGGCTGCGTGGAAGGACGTGTCCTTCAACTATGCTTCCACCGACATGCCCGACCTAGCGCCGAAGCCCGAAGTCTTGATGTGATCGCAGCGGTGCGTGTGAACACGCAGCCCGCGACCTTCGATGGCATCCGTAGGGTGAGCGCCTTCACGCACCGTCCCCGACCGCACAGAAGATCCTCATGAAACTGCGCCAAGGGCAGTTCGGCTTTCTTCCCGATCTTCAGATGACGACAGTCGCGTGCAGGGCCAAACGCCATCCACAACGGCTGGGCGGTATGCGTGGAACATACCGACGACCTGCTTCCATGGACAATCCCGCACCCCATCCATGTCGATCTGGCCCGCTCCTTCGGGGACAGCGGCATGCGCGATTTGCTGCGCGAGCTGGACAAGACCCTGATCGGCGTTGAAACCGTCAACTCCCTTATCCGCCAGATTGCCGCCCTGCTGCTGGTGGACAGGGCGCGGCGCCGATAGGGCTGGCCACGAAAACGCCTGCGCTGCACATGTCCTTCACCGGCAACCCGGGCATAGGCAAGACCACGGTGGCGCTGAAGATGGCCGACCTGCTGCACCGCTTTGGCTATGTCCGCAAGGGGCATTTGGTGACGGTAATGCGCGACGACCTGGTCGGCCCCTATATCGGCACACCGCCCCAAGACCAGAGAGGTGCAGAACGAGGGTATCGAGATCCTGCTCCAGGTGATGGAGAGCAGGCGCGACGACCGGGCGGTGATCATGGCGGGCTATGCCGACCGAATGGACCGCTTCTTCGCCTCGAACCCTGGCTTCCGCTCGCGCATCGCCCATCACATCGAATTCCGATCATACGGGCCCAGAACTGCTGCATGTCGCGGAACGGATGCTGGCCGCGCAGAACTCTCGCCTCGACGACGGCGCGCGGGTCGCCATGGGCGAATACATTGCCGCGCGCAGCCACCAGCCGCATTTTGCCGATGCCCGGTCGGTCAGGAACGCGCTGGACCGCGCGCCTGCGCCAGGCGAACCGGCTGTTCGACAAGGCGAAGGGCCCGCTGGGCGCCGACACGCTGTCCGCCATTACCGAACCCGACCTGCACGCCAGCCGCGTCTTCCAGGGCGCGGGCTTGCGGTGGACAGGCTTGACGGGGACCGCCGGACCGGGCAGGCCATCCAGCAGGCCGCCCAATAGGAACTCCGCCATGACCTTTGACCGCAGCATCAAGATCGCGCCGTCCATCCTGTCCGCCGACTTCGCCGATTTCGGGCGCGAGATCCGGGCGATCGAGGACCAGGGCGCCGACTGGGTCCATGTCGATGTGATGGACGGGCATTTCGTGCCGAACCTGACTTTCGGCCCCCCCGCCGTGAAGGCCTTCCGCCCGCATGTGCGGACCTTCATGGACGTCCACCTGATGATCGCCCCGGTGGACCCCTATATCGAGGCCTATGCCGAGGCAGGCGCAGACATGATCACCGCCCATGTCGAGGCCGGGCCGCACCCGCACCGCACCCTCCAGGCGATCCGGGCCACGGGAAAAAAGGCTGGGATCGCGCTGAACCCAGGCACCCCGGTCGAGGCGGTGGAATACCTGCTGGATCTGGCCGACATGGTGTTGGTGATGACCGTGAACCCCGGCTTCGGCGGGCAGAAGTTCATCCATTCCCAGATTGACAAGATCGCCCGGTTGCGCGGGATGATCGGCGACCGGCCGATCCACATCCAGGTGGACGGCGGCGTCGATCCCAAGACCGCGCCTGTTGTGGCCAAGGCCGGGGCGGATGTGCTGGTCGCGGGCTCGGCGGTCTTCAAGGGCGGCTCGGTCGGCCAGCCGGGGGTCTATGGCAACAACATCCGCGCCATCCGCGAGGCGGCCCGGGGGCTTGCCGAAGCCGTTTGACAATCCGACCCCCTCTGCGTTTCCTTCCGCCAAGGAAACGCAGGAGATGACGATGGATCTGGGCATCAGGGGAAAGCGCGGGCTGGTCTGCGCGGCGTCGAAGGGTTTGGGACGCGGCTGCGCCGAGGCGCTGGCCGAGGCGGGCGTGGATCTGGTCATCAACAGCCGGACCGAATCGGACATCACCCGGACCGCCGAAGAAATCGCCGCGAAACACGGCGTCAGCGTCACGCCCGTCGCCGCCGACATCGCCACCGACGAAGGCCGCGCCAGGGTGCTGGAGGCCGTGGGCCAAGCCGACATCCTGGTCACGAACGCGGGCGGCCCGCCGCCGGGCGACTGGCGCGACTGGAGCCGCGATGACTTCATCCGCGCCATCGACGCCAACATGCTGTCGGCCATTGCGCTGATGCAGGCGCTAGTCCCCGGCATGATGGAGCGGGGATGGGGCCGCGTCGTCAACATCACCTCGCAGTCCGTGCGCTCGCCCATTGCGGTGCTGGGCCTGTCGAACACGGCGCGCGCCGGGCTGACCGGGTTCGTCGCTGGCATGTCGCGGCAGGTGGCGGGGCATGGGGTCTGCGTGAACAACATCCTGCCCGGCATCCACGCGACCGACCGGGCCGTCAGCCTGGACAAGGGCGTCAGCGACAGGCAGGGCATCAGCCTGGAGGAGGCGCGCCGCCAGCGGCAGGCGACCATCCCCACCGGCACCTATGGCACGCCCGAGGATTTCGGCGCGACCTGCGCGTTCCTGTGCAGCCAGCAGGCACGCTTCATCGTGGGACAGAACATCCTTCTGGACGGCGGCGCGCTGAACGTGACGATCTAGGCCCGCTGCCCGGTCATCAAGCGATAGTCGCGCAGGATCAGCCCAAGCTGCTGCCGGCGCGCCTGGGGGTCGGCCAGCAGCGCGCACAGGGCTCGGGCGCGGGCCGAGATCTGCTGGCAGGAGTCGGGATGGGCACGCGCCCAGGCCAGCTTCCCGGCCAGGTCGCCCGCGCCAGGACGAAGCGGGATATAGTGCTGCCAAGGCTGGAAGATGGCCCGCGCGAAGGTTTCCCAGCCGTCCTCCTCGAGCAGCACGACCGAATTGCTGTTGGCGAGGGGCAGGAAATCCTCGGACCCCGAGGTCGCGCCCAGGCAGATCAGATAGCGGTGGGACAGCAGGAAGTCGTCGCCCTTCCGCACTGCAATCAGATGCGCCAGCCCCACGCGATCCAGGGCACGCGCCCCCCGCGCATCGGGCGTCAGGCCCGCGTCGACATCGGTCGATCCCAGATGACGCAGCGCCAAGGCCACGCGCGTCGCGCCCGTCAGGTCGGCCTCCGACCCGCCTGCCAGCACATCCGTCACTACCCGATGCAGAGGGCGCACCGGCCGGCCGTCCCTTGTGATCACATGGCCCGACAGATCGCCGCGAAAGACCGCGCGGTCCAGCTTTTCGGCCCAGGGCGGGTCTATGCGGTCGGGCCGGCCCAGATAGCCGTCGTTGCCAAGCCGGTGGATCCAGGGCATCGGCCACAGGAACACATTGGCGGCCCCCGCCCGGCGGCTGGGGGCCAGGACCGGACCGGTTCCGCCGGGAAATCCCGGCTGCGTCTCGACGAAATAGCTGCCGCGATCCGCTGCCTGGGCCATGTCGTTGGCCGTCGTCGCGATGCGGAGCAGGCGGGGCGATCCGGGCGCGGCATAGAAGAACCCGTCCGGCGCGCGCCGGATGGGCAGCATCCCGCCCTGGCCGTCGCGGACCTCGCCCCGGTCCAGATCAATCAAGGCCCCGGCGGGTGGGGTCGTTCCTTCCTTTGCAACCCGGGCCGGAAGGGCGGTGCGCACGATATCTGCCGTCACGGACCGGCTGTCCGGCGCATCGTTGGACTGCGGCATCGCCAGCATCCGCGACAGACCGGCCAGATAGCCTTCGCGGCGCGACCTGACGCCCGCGCCGGGGCGGTGCGGGCAGGTCCGCAGGTCGAACCACGGGGCCAGGGCATCGCGGTAATCGCCTGGGGTGGCGTGGTCGATGTCGATCTCCACGAACTCGGCCCGGTTCGCGAAATAAGCGCGGCAATCGGCCAGATGAGCGTCCCATTCAGCCGCCCACAGGTCGGCCAGATCGGCGACGGCGACGCCCCGGATCTGGGCATGGGCACGGGCATAGCTGCCGCCCCGGTGCATGTAGCGGCTGATGACCCAGTCCTCGACCCGCCGGGTGTTCAGCAGGAAGACCGAACCGGGATGGCTGTCGTCAAGAAAGCGGAACTCCTTGAAAGCCTCGACGATGGGCATGTTCAGATAGCGCACCGATTCCATGTCGGTGAAGGCCACCGTGTCGCCCCAGGGCTGCAAGGGCTTCGCGCCCGTCAGCTTTGACCAGGCGATATCCTCGGCCAGAGCGCCTTCGGCCCAGTGGACGGCCGGATAGCCGTTCATCTGAAACAGCCTGGCGATGAAGGTCGTGCCGCACTTGTTGAAGCCGATCTGGAAGAATTTGCGCGCCACGCCGCCCCCTGCCCGATGCCGCGCAACCTTGGGTCGATGCGGGAATGCTGTCAATCGGACGGCTACGACAAAAGGCTTGCCTTGGACTTGCCGCCCGGCTAGCTGTCAGCCATCGGAACTCGGGAGAAGCTGGCCCGCGCCAGTGCCGAAGGAGCAGCCGCCCCGGCGAACTCTCAGGCAGAAGGACCGTTTTCCGCCAGAAGCTCTGGAGAGTGGCCGTTCCGGCCCGCCGAAGGGATAACGATCTCAGGCGCCCAACCCGGCAGGTCCGGGCGGGCAAGGACAGAGGGGGCATCGTCAACGGGGGAAGCCCCGCAACCGATGCCGGCTGTCCGGCTGTTTGAGAGAGGGAGGTCACATGACCAACGACCCGCGCCGGACCCCGCTTCACGACCTGCACCTGTCGCTGGGCGCCCGGATGGTGCCCTTTGCCGGATGGGAAATGCCGGTCCAGTATCCCATGGGTGTGATGGCGGAACACCTGCATACCCGCGCGCGGGTCGGGCTGTTCGATGTCAGCCACATGGGGCAGGTCCTGGTCACGCCGCAGGGCGGCCACATGGCGGCCGCGGCGCTGACGCTGGAAAGCCTGATCCCGGCAGATGTGCTGGGCCTTGCGCCAGGCCGGCAGCGTTATGGGCTGTTCACGAACGACGCTGGCGGAATCCTGGATGACCTGATGTTCGCCAATCGGGGCGATCACTTCCTGCTGGTGGTCAACGCCGCCTGCGCCGAACAGGACATCGCGCATCTGCAAACGCTGGACGGGGTAACGGTCACGCCGGTCACCGACCGCGGGCTGCTGGCCCTGCAGGGTCCGCTTGCGGCCGAAGTGCTGGCCCGGCTGGTCCCGGCCGTTGCCGAAATGCGCTTCATGGACAGCCAGATCCTCGACCGGGATGGCGTGGAGCTGTGGGTTTCGCGGTCAGGCTATACGGGCGAGGACGGGTTCGAGATCTCGGTCCCCCGCGCATGCTTGCGCGATTTCGCGCAAGCGCTGCTGGATCAGCCCGAAGTCGCGCCCATCGGCCTTGGCGCGCGCGACAGTCTGCGGCTCGAGGCGGGAATGCCGCTTTACGGGCATGACATGGACGGCGGTGTGACGCCCGCGCAGGCGGCGCTTGGCTGGTCGATCCCCAAGGTTCGCCGGACGAATGGCGCGCGGGCGGGCGGTTTTCCGGGGGCAGGGATCATTCTGCCCGAACTGGCCGATGGCGCGGCGTCGGTGCGGCGCGGCCTTCGCCCCGAGGAACGGGCACCGATCCGCGAGGGCGTGGCGATCTTCGACCAGGCCGAGGGCGGGGAGGCGATCGGTCATGTGTCCTCGGGCGGGTTCGGGCCGTCGGTCGGCGGCCCCGTGGCCATGGCCCGGCTGCCTGCGGAACTGCCGGATGGCGCGACGGTCTACGCCGAACTGCGCGGCAAGCGCATCCCTGTCGCCATCACCCCCCTGCCTTTCGTCACCCCGTCCTACAAACGCTGAGGAGCCTGACCCATGCTGAAATACACCGAAGACCATGAATGGCTGCGCGCCGAAGGGGACGAGATCGTCGTCGGCATCACCCCTCATGCCAGCGAACAACTGGGCGATGTCGTTTTCATCGAACTGCCCGAGAAGGGCCGTGAGGTCCAGGCGGGCGACGAGGTCGTGGTGATCGAATCGGTCAAGGCGGCGTCGGACATCGCGGCCCCGGTGGCGGGGGTGATCACGGCGGTGAACACGGCCCTGGCGGACGCGCCGGGCAGCGTGAACGACGATGCCTTGTCCGCCTGGTTCTTCCGCATCAAGCCATCCGATGCGGGCGCCATGGACCGCTTCATGGACGACGCCGCCTATCAGGCGTTGATCGGCTGATGTCGCCCGGGGGCTGTCTGCCCCCGGACCCCCGAGGATATTTGAGCCAAGGCAAAACCGCTTTGGAAAGAAGGCGATCATGACCCGCTGGACCCTGACCGACTACAACCCCGACGATTTCGCGAACCGCCGCCACATCGGTCCCTCGCCCGCCGAGATGGAGGCGATGCTGAAGGTCGTGGGTGCCGACAGCCTGGATGCGCTGATCGACCAGACCGTGCCGCAGGCAATCCGGCAGGACACGCCGCTGGACTGGCCCGCGCTGTCCGAAGCCGCGCTTCTGGACCGGATGCGGCGGGTCGCGGCCAGGAACACGGTGATGACCAGCCTCATCGGCCAAGGCTATTACGGCACCGTCACGCCGCCCGCGATCCAGCGCAACATCCTGGAAAATCCCGCTTGGTACACGGCCTATACCCCCTATCAGCCCGAGATCGCCCAAGGGCGGCTTGAAGCACTTCTGAACTTCCAGACCATGGTGGCCGACCTGACCGGGCTGCCGGTCGCCAACGCATCCCTGCTGGACGAGGCGACGGCCGCGGCCGAGGCCATGGCCATGGCGCGCCGGCAGTCGAAGTCCAAGGCCGACGCCTTCTTCGTGGCCCATGACCTGCATCCCCAGACCATCGCCGTGATCGAGACGCGGGCCGCGCCACTCGGCATTCGCATCGTCAAGGCCTCGATCGACGATCTGCAAGCGGATCAGGTCTTCGGCGCGATCTTCCAGTATCCGGGCACCTATGGCCATATTCGCGACCTTACGCCCGAGATCGAGGCCCTGCATGCCGCAGGTGCGCTGGCCGTGGTGGCGACCGACCTGCTGGCGCTGTGCCTTTTGCGCGAGCCAGGCGCGATGGGCGCCGACATTGCCGTCGGATCGGCGCAGCGGTTCGGCGTGCCGATGGGCTATGGCGGGCCGCATGCCGCCTACATGTCCTGCCGGGACGATTTGAAGCGGGCCATGCCGGGGCGCATCGTCGGCGTTTCCATCGACGCCAAGGGCAACAAGGCTTATCGCCTGTCGCTGCAAACCCGCGAGCAGCATATCCGGCGCGAGAAGGCGACCTCCAACGTCTGCACCGCGCAGGCGCTGCTGGCGGTGATGGCCTCCTTCTATGCCGTGTTCCACGGTCCCGAAGGACTGCGCGCCATTGCCCAGCGGGTGCATCTGCACGCCGTCACCATCGCCGACGCCCTGCGCGCCGCCGGGGCCGAGGTGGCGCCCGATGCGTTCTTCGACACGATCACCGTCAAGGTTGGCGTCGGCCAGCAAGGCATCATGGCCGCCGCCCGCCATCGCGGCATCAACCTGCGCAAGGTCGGGCGCGACCGGGTGGGCATCAGTGTCGATGAGACCACCGACTTGGGCGTGATCACACGCCTGCTGGACGCCTTCGGCATCACCGATGCGGCAGAAGCGGCAACCGGTCCGGCGATCCCCGACGCGCTGCTGCGGGACAGCGACTACCTGACCCATCCGGTCTTCCACATGAACCGCGCCGAATCCGAGATGATGCGCTATATGCGCCGCCTGTCGGACCGGGACCTGGCGCTGGACCGGGCGATGATCCCGCTGGGCAGCTGCACCATGAAGCTGAACGCCGCGGCCGAGATGATGCCGATCACCTGGCCCGAATTCGGCGCGCTGCATCCCTTTGCCCCTGCCGACCAGGCTGCGGGCTATGCCGAGGCGATTGGCGACCTGACGGAAAAGCTGTGCCAGATCACCGGCTATGACGCGTTTTCCATGCAGCCCAACAGCGGCGCGCAGGGGGAATATGCGGGGCTGCTGACCATCGCCGCCTATCACAAGTCGCGCGGCCAGGATCGGGATGTCTGTCTGATCCCGGTCAGCGCGCATGGCACGAACCCGGCATCCGCGCAGATGTGCGGGATGAAGGTCGTGGTGGTGAAATCGGCGCCCAACGGCGACATCGACCTTGAGGATTTCGCAGACAAGGCCGCAAAGGCGGGTGACAGGCTGGCCGCGGTGATGATCACCTATCCCTCCACCCACGGCGTTTTCGAGGACACCGTGCGCGAGGTTTGCGAAATCACCCACCGGCATGGCGGCCAGGTCTATATCGACGGGGCCAACATGAACGCGCTTGTCGGGCTGGTTAAGCCGGGCGAGATCGGCGGCGACGTGAGCCACCTGAACCTGCACAAGACCTTCGCCATCCCCCATGGCGGCGGCGGTCCGGGCATGGGGCCGATCGGGGTCAAGGCGCATCTGGCGCCCTTCCTGCCGGGCGATCCGCAGACGGGCGAAGGCGCGGTGTCGGCGGCGCCCTATGGATCGGCCTCGATCCTGCTGATCTCCTGGGCCTATTGCCTGATGATGGGCGGCGCGGGGCTGACGCAGGCCACGCGGGTGGCGATCCTGAACGCGAACTATATCGCCTCGCGGTTGGCCGGGGCCTATCCGATCCTGTTCATGGGCAATCGGGGCCGGGTCGCGCATGAATGCATCATCGACACGCGCCCCTTTGCCGATCATGGCGTGACGGTGGACGACATTGCCAAGCGCCTGATCGACAACGGCTTCCATGCGCCGACGATGAGCTGGCCTGTCGCCGGCACGCTGATGGTGGAGCCGACCGAGTCGGAGACCAAGGCCGAGATCGACCGCTTCGTCACCGCCCTGCTGGCGATCCGGGACGAGATCATGGACGTGGCCGAAGGCCGTATTGCCGCCGATCAAAGCCCGTTGCGCCACGCGCCGCATACGGTCGAGGATCTGGTGGCCGATTGGGACCGTCCCTATTCGCGCGAACAGGGCTGCTTCCCGGCGGGCGCCTTCCGCGTGGACAAGTACTGGCCGCCGGTGGGCCGGGTGGACAACGCCTATGGCGACCGCAACCTGATCTGCACCTGCCCGCCCTTGGAAAGCTATGCCGAGGCGGCGGAATAAAACGGCAGGCACCGGCTTTGGCCGGTGTCTTGCGCCCTAAAGGCTGATGCCTTCGTCCACCCCCAGCATGATGTTGAGGTTCTGGACCGCAGCCCCGGACGCGCCCTTGCCCAGGTTGTCCAGAACGGCCACCACCGTCGCGCAGCCGTTCTGGGCGTCGCCCTGGACGGTGATGCGCAGCATGTTGGTGTTGTTCAGATCCGTGGGCACGATGCGCGACCCTGCACCTTGCGCGACCTCGATGAAGCGCTGCCCGGCATAGTGGTCGGTCAGGGCCTGCGTCAGGCTGTCCAACGTGCGGCGTTCGTCCAGGAACAGCGGCAGCTGCACCGCCATGCCCTGCGCGAAGTTGCCCACCGAGGGCGCGAAGATCGGCTGCCGCGACAGCCCGGCATGGGCCATGATCTCCGGGATATGCTTGTGCCGCTGGTTCAGGCCATAGACGAAATGCGCGGGCGCCGTGCCATCGTCGTATTCCGCAATCAGCGCCTTGCCGCCCCCGGTATAGCCGCTGACGGCATTGATCGAGAGCGGCTCGTCCGGGGCGATAAGCCCGGCTGCGACCAGGGGTGCGATGATGGCGATGGACCCGGTGGAATAGCAGCCCGGATTGCTGACCAGCCGCGCCGCCGCGATCCGGTCGCGCGCGCCTGCGCCCAGTTCGGCAAAACCGAAGGCCCAGCGTTCATCCACCCGATGCGCGGTCGAAGCGTCGATGATCCGCGTATCCAGGTCCTGCGCCAGTTCCACGGCTTGGCGCGCGGCCTCGTCCGGCAGGCAGAGGATGGCGACATCGGCCCGTTCGAAGGCCTTGCGCCGGGCGCTGGCATCCTTGCGGCGGTCGGGGTCGATGGCGATCAGGCGGATGTCGTCGCGCGTTTCCAGCCGCTCGCGGATTTGCAGACCCGTGGTGCCTGCCTCGCCGTCGATGAAAACGCTGTATGCCATGGTCCGCCCCCTGGAAAATGTCCGGGCGTTATAGGGGACGGCGGCAGTCCTGCCAATCAGATCCGACAGATTTCCGACCGGGTCAGGAACCGCTTCTCGCGCCCGTTATCCAGGCTGAACATGCCGCCGCGGCCGGGCACCACGTCGATGACCAGGTCGGTATGCGCCCAGGCTTCGGCCTGAGAGGCGCTGATATAGAAGGGCGCGCCGCCGATCTCGCCCAGCTTCACGTCGCGGTCGCCGACGCGGAAATCGCCCTGCGGATAGCACATGGGCGAGGATCCGTCGCAGCAGCCGCCTGACTGGTGGAACAGGACGGGACCATGGTCGGCTACGATCTCGGCGATCAGGTCCAGGGCGGCGGGGGTGGCTGTGACTGTGCTCATGCCTTCAACCTTTTCTTCAGGAATTCCAGCACCTGCCGTTCCTCGGGACGCAGGCCGGGCTGTTGCAGATCGTCGTCGATTTCCTCGCGCAATTCCAGCTTCAACTCGTCGGCAAGATAGGCGTCGATCACCTGCGGGTGGACATAGCATTTCCGGCAGATGGTCGGCGTGTTGCCCAGGCGGGCCGCCACGCGCTCGATCGCCTCGCGGATGTTGCGCTTGGCGGCGGCCTCGCTGTCGCAGGCCTCGTATTCCGCCAGGGCCAGGGCGGCTAGGACGGTTCCGGTCCAGGTGCGGAAATCCTTGGCGGTGACGTTCTGGCCCGAGATCTCGCGCAGATAGGCGTTCACCTCGGTCGAGGTGACTTTCTGCCGCTGGCCATCGTCGTCGATATACTGGAACAGATGCTGGCCCGGAATCTCCTGCGCCGCGCGGACGATCCGGGCCACGCGGCGGTCGCGCAGACCCAGATCCCATTCCTTGCCGGACTTGCCCTTGAAGCGGAACCGCATCCGGTTGCCGTCAAAGGTCACATGCCGGTCGCGCAGCGTGGTCAGCCCGTGGGACTTGTTCTGCTTGGCATAGTCGGCGTTGCCGACCCGGATCATGGTGTTTTCCAGCAGGTAGACTACCGTCGCCACGACCTTTTCCGCCGGCATTCCGCGCCGCGACATGTCCTGATCGACCTGGGCGCGGATATGGGGCAGGGCATGGGCGAATTCGACCATGTGTTCGTATTTGGCGCTGTCGCGGACAGCACGGAAATCGGGGTGATAGCGGTATTGCTTGCGCCCCTTCGCATCGCGCCCCGTGGCCTGGATATGGCCGCGCGGATCGGGGCAGATCCAGACATCCGTATAGGCGGGCGGAATCCCCAGCGAGGCCAGCCGCTTGCGTTCCGCCTTGTCGGTGATGGCCTTCCCGTCGGGACCGCGATAGCTGAACCCCTTGCCGGACCGCTGGCGGGTGATTCCCGGCATGTCGTCGTTGACATAGACCAACCCCGCCTCGCGCGCGGCATCCTGCGGGTCGGGAATGACGGGGCCGTCCTTGGGCATGGGTGCGGATCCAGAGCGGGTGGGCCTGCTTCAACGCTGAGGGGGCGGGTTGGTTGCGCGAGGTGGGATTGCGGTTGCTAAGACGTTACGCGCGCGCGCAAGGAGCCGCTGCGTTCCCTGCCGAGTCTTGGGGCGGGGGTGCCTTGGATCAGCGAGAAGGGGAAGAGGGCGCTTTTGGAAAAGATAATGGCGGAACGGGATGTGAGGGATGTGCTCCCCACTAAACTTACCACTAGCGAAAGCGAGCGAAAAGGCCAGATAGAGATGCGGCGGGAACTTCAAAAACTTGTGCGCCCCGCCGCTCAAAGAACTTACCATCAAACAGAGAGGGCTCGGCCTGTCCTTCAACTTCTAGGACAACAACATGTTTATCGTAGTATCGCACCATTTTTAGGTGACTTGTCATGTAGGACTTCAATGGCTCGCTGAGTTCCGACCGCTCAATGCGATTAGCTAGATCTTGG
This sequence comes from Paracoccus yibinensis, assembly GCF_030846195.1. Classification (GTDB taxonomy): domain Bacteria; phylum Pseudomonadota; class Alphaproteobacteria; order Rhodobacterales; family Rhodobacteraceae; genus Paracoccus; species Paracoccus yibinensis. The sequence goes on along the minus strand of NZ_JAVCWH010000007.1, from coordinate 125,671 downwards.
AAAAGTTGGTCCAAATTTTTTCCAAGAGCCTGAGCTTCATGCTCCACCCCAGTGATATAAAAGCCTTCATAGGACGATGGTGATACGCCAAATAGCTCGTGAACACGCGCTGCAGTTGCTGCAGTCTCAGCAACGCCTACGATAACATATCCCCGATGTCCTGGTCGAATGTTTGCAATTGCGCTGCAGGTTACCAGTATTTTCTCGAACGAGAGTTCGTCGAAAGCGGGGTTGTCACTGAGCGAAAAGAACCCCTGTTTCAAATCATAAGCAGGCTGCTCTGTAGTAGAGTTGATGAGGAGGTTCTGAAGGCGGCTTACCCAGTGGACCTTGGCGGGATCGGGGTTTCGATCGTTTTCAAAGGCACCTTGGATCCAACCAACCACCGAGTCCACAGCCGCTTGACGACTGTCAGCGCCCCAGCGACCACCTTCTTGAATCGTGATGTTACGTCCACTATTCCGCAGCCGATCAATTATGGCGGCTACGTTCGCAACCACTTGAGCGTTACGTACAATGAGGTGGTGGAAGGCTAGGAAAACGGCCTGATAATAGCGGGGAACTGGATTCCCACCATGCCCATCCGGGAAAATGAGATTTACAAATGGCACATCCGCACGCGCTAGTAGGAGCGTGATTGCGTCATGAACCCTCAGAAAATCGTACTCTACTAGCTCGGCAGTACGGCGGCGAACTGCTTGATCAATTGCCTGTGACCTTTCTAGATTTGATCCTTCCAATTCGCGAGGGTCCGCAAAATAAGCGTCTATCAGTTCACTTCTAGAAGGAATAGCTGCGTCTGAAACCATATAGGCCACCAAATCAGCGACCATTTCTTCATCTCGGCTCTGTCTCAGATTATCTCTGCTCAAGATGCCTTGCTTCACCCAGAAAACGTCTTCTACATTTATTCCGTAATCCAGTTCTCTGTTCGTTATACTAATCTTTTTCATATCATTGAGAAGCAAAGTATCAGTGCTAGAGGAGTCTCCCCTAACCTTAGATGAAATCAGACGAACAGTTGTTGCAAATTGATTAGTTGCGCCTGCAGACCTTAGTTCTTGTCGTGATAGTTGACGTCCGCCTGAATTTATTCGACGAAAGACCTCGTCGACCGACTCACCATCAGCAAATTCATATATTGAGAGCGGTAGAGGATAGGCTGAAATAGCAAGACACTTAGCACGGTCCATCACAGGTGTATGCTGCTGCAGGAGACCCTCATCCATTAGGGCTTTAGCAGTTGCAAACGTGTTAAGATCGAAGTACTCGCCCTCGACTGGAAAATCGTTCGCAATGAATGAAGTAATAGCATTCATTCTCTGCATCCCATCGATGATCTCATAGGCACCGTCTCGCCTCTCGGCTGGTTCGGCCAAAAGAACAATCGGGACCGGATAGCCGCGAAGGATTGAGTCGATGAAGCTCTGCTTTTCCTCAATCGTCCAAATCAGCTTTCTCTGGTACCTGCGATTTACGATGTATTTCCGGTCATTGTAGTTAATGAAGACCCGTTCAATCTGCTCTCCACGAACTACAAGTTCCTGCTGCACTCCTGCCATCGGTTAACCCTTTCTAAGCCTGCAGCGACCTTACCCCAACTTCCCCTTCCCCGCGCGACTTGATCGCCGCCACCGCCGCGATGCTCCCCGCGGCCGTGGTGAAATACGGGATCTTGTCATAGAGCGCGACCGCCCGGATCTCGCGGCTGTCGGCGATGGCCTGGACGCCCTCGGTCGTGTTCAGGACCATGGCGATGTCGTCGTTCTTCAGGCGGTCCACGATGTTCGGGCGGCCCTCATAGACCTTGTTGACGCGGGTGGATTCGACGCCCTCGGCCGCCAGGAACTCGGCGGTGCCGGCGGTGGCGACCAGCGAGAAGCCCATGGACACCAGATCGCGCGCCGCCGCCGCCAGGGCAGGCGTCTTGTCGGCGTCCTTGACGGACAGGAAGACGCGCCCCTCGTGCGGCAGATGCGTGCCCGCGCCCATCTGCGCCTTGAGGAAGGCGCGGGCGAAGTTGCGGTCCCAGCCCATCACCTCGCCTGTCGAACGCATCTCGGGGCCAAGCAGCGTATCGACGCCGGGGAAGCGGGCGAAGGGCAGCACGGCCTCCTTGACCGAGAACCAGGGCGTGATCGGGTCGGCCAGCGTCAAGGGGTCGGCGAAGGGCAGGTCGTCCTCGGGGCCGACGCCTGCGGGATAGGGATCGCGCAGGGGGAAGTTCGACATCGGCTCGCCCGCCATCAGCCGCGCGGCGATCGAGGCGATGGCGCTGTCGGTGGCCTTGGCCACGAAGGGCACGGTGCGGGACGCGCGGGGGTTCACCTCGAGCACATAGATCGCGCCGTCCTTGATCGCGAACTGCACGTTCATCAGGCCCTTCACGCGCAGAGCGCGGGCCATGGCAACGGTCTGGCGCTTCAGTTCATCGATGGTGGCGGCGTCCAGCGTGTGCGGGGGCAGGCAGCAGGCGCTGTCACCCGAATGGACGCCCGCTTCCTCGATATGTTCCATGATGCCCGCGACATGGACATTCTCGCCGTCCGACAGGGCGTCCACATCGACCTCGATCGCGCCGGACAGATAGCTGTCGAGCAGGACCGGGTTCTTGCCGGACACGGTGACGGCCTCGGTGATGTAGCGCTTCAGGTGGTCCATGTCGCGCACGATCTCCATCGCGCGGCCGCCGAGGACATAGGAGGGGCGGATCACCAGCGGGAAGCCGATGCGTTCGGCGATGGCAATGGCTTGGTCGTCGCTGCTTGCGATGCCGTTGATCGGCTGGCGCAGATCCAGATCGTTCAGCAGCTTCTGGAAGCGTTCGCGGTCTTCGGCCAGGTCGATGGCGTCGGGGGTGGTGCCCAGGATCGGGATGCCCTCGGCCTCCAGCGCGTTGGCAAGCTTCAGCGGCGTCTGGCCGCCGAACTGGACGATCACGCCGTGCAGGGTGCCGTTTTCCTGCTCGACGCGCAGGATTTCCAAGACGTGTTCCAGCGTCAGCGGTTCGAAATACAACCGGTCGCTGGTGTCATAGTCGGTGGACACCGTTTCCGGGTTGCAGTTGATCATGATCGTTTCATAGCCCGCATCCGTCAGCGCGAAGCAGGCATGGCAGCAGCAATAGTCGAACTCGATCCCCTGGCCGATCCGGTTCGGGCCGCCGCCCAGGATCACGACCTTTTTCGCGTTCGTGGGACGGGATTCGCATTCCACGTCGCCCATCGCCGGGGCCTCATAGGTGGAATACATATAGGGGGTCTGGGCCTCGAACTCGGCGGCGCAGGTGTCGATGCGCTTGAAGACCGGCAAGATGCCCGCATTGCGACGGGCGCGGCGGATGTCGGCTTCGTCCCGGCCGGTCAGGTGGGCCAGCCGGGCGTCGGTGAAGCCCATCATCTTGAGCGCGCGCAGACCTTCGGGGTCGGAGGGCAGGCCCTCGTGACGGACCTTGTGTTCGGCGTCCACGATTTCGCGGATGCGTGCCAGGAACCACGGGTCGAAGCTGGTGATGCGCTGGATTTCGTCATTGGTCATGCCGAAGCGCATCGCTTCGGCAATGACGCGGATGCGGTCGGGCGTGGCGCGGGACAGGGCGGCGATGAAGGCAGGCTTGCCCTGCTCGGACGCGCCCTCGATGGCGATCTCGTCCAGGCCGGTCAGGCCGTTCTCCATGGACGCCAGCGCCTTTTGCAGCGATTCGTGGAAGCTGCGGCCAATGGCCATGACCTCGCCCACCGACTTCATCGCGGTGGTCAGTTCGGGCTTGCTGCCGGGGAACTTCTCGAAGGCGAAGCGCGGGATCTTGGTGACGACATAGTCGATGGACGGCTCGAACGACGCGGGCGTAACCTTGGTGATGTCGTTGTCCAGCTCGTCCAGCGTATAGCCGACCGCCAGCTTGGCCGCGATCTTGGCGATGGGGAAGCCGGTGGCCTTCGACGCCAGGGCGGACGACCGCGACACGCGCGGGTTCATCTCGATCACGACCATGCGGCCGTCGGCCGGGTTGATCGCCCATTGCACGTTCGAGCCGCCGGTTTCCACGCCGATCTCGCGCAGCACGGCGATGGAGCCGTTGCGCATGATCTGGTATTCGCGGTCGGTCAGCGTCAGGGCAGGGGCCACGGTCATCGAATCGCCCGTGTGGACGCCCATCGGATCGACGTTCTCGATCGAGCAGACAATGATGGCGTTGTCGTTGCGATCCCGCACGACCTCCATCTCGTATTCCTTCCAGCCCAGCAGGCTTTCATCGACCAGAACCTGCGCCACGGGGGACGCATCAAGCCCGGACCGCACGATCCGTTCATAGTCGTCGCGGTTATAGGCCACGCCTCCGCCGGTGCCGCCCAGGGTGAAGGCAGGGCGGATGATGGCGGGTAGGCCGATTTCCTCAAGGGCTTCCATCGCCTGCTGGACGCCCGCGTTGATGTCGTATTTGCCACTCGGCATCTTCGGCGCGGCGACGATGGTGGCCTTGGGGTTTTCCAGGCCGATCCGGTCCATCGCCTCGCGGAACAGCTTGCGGTCCTCGGCCATCTCGATGGCGGAGCGCTGCGCACCGATCAGTTCCACGCCGTAGCGGTTCAGGACGCCCATGTCGGCCAGCGCCAAAGCTGTGTTGAGGCCCGTCTGCCCGCCCATGGTCGGCAGCAGCGCGTCGGGGCGTTCCTTGGCGATGATCTTTTCGACGATCTCGGGGGTAATCGGCTCGATATAGGTCGCGTCGGCCATTTCCGGGTCGGTCATGATCGTCGCGGGGTTCGAATTGACCAGGATCACCCGATAGCCTTCCTCGCGCAGGGCCTTGCAGGCCTGGGCGCCGGAATAGTCGAACTCGCAGGCCTGGCCGATCACGATGGGGCCTGCGCCGATGATCAGGATCGACTTGATATCGGTTCTTTTCGGCATGGTGGTTCCCTGGCGCTGGCGGCTGACAAATCGTCCGGGGTTATAGCCATGCGCGGTCGGATCGCAAGGTGAGACAGGGGGCTTTCGCCCGCTTATTGCAGGAACCAGAGAACCCCGCCGCCCAATGCCAGCAGAAAGGCCAGTCCCAGCAACGTAAACAGTCCGTCACGCGCCAGCATGCCAAAGGCCAGCAGGCTGACCACGGTCCCCAGAATCGATGAGGTGAAGGGCACGATTTCCAGAAGCGGCATCGCAAGGCCGCAGATCATGCACAGAGCCTGGGTCAGCTTGCGTACCGGACCGCGAACAAGGAATGTCAGTCGAGGCCTGGTGATGCGATCCAGCCAGCGGGCCGGGCGACGCAGCGCTTTCAGGGCGCGGTCCAGCTTGTCGCTGTCGATCTGGCGCGACATCACGAAACCAGGCAGCCAGATATGATTGCGCCCGACCAGCATCTGTGCCGAAATCAGCGCGATGGTGATACCGCAGATGGAGGAGAACAGGGGAACCCCTGACAAGGGCGACACGACCGCAAGCGCCACGAAGATCAGGTTCGGCGTCAGGGAGTTTTCGCCCAGCGATTCCACGATCTGCCCGACCGAGGTCTTCCTGTCGTCCGAGGCATTGCCCGCCGCGTCCAGCAAGGGCTGTATCGTTTCCTTGTCCTGCACCGTTCCGCCTTCCTGCATGCTTCGGGGCCAACGCATCCCGGCCGCAGAGGGTTCGGCGGAACCGGTGATCAGCCGCGCAGCGCGGCGCCCAGTTCCCGGTCAAGGACTTGCAGGAATCGCGACTTGTCCGCCTTGGAAAATGCGGCGCCACCGCCTTGCATGAAGGGGTTGGACGCGCGCAGATCCGCCATCAGGTCGCGCGTCGCCAGCCGCGGGCCGATATTGGCGATGCTCAGCACCTCGCCGTCATGGGTGATCACCCGCGCCCCTGCCTTGAGGCAGCGGTCGGCCAGCGGCAGGTCGGCGGTGACGACCACGTCACCCGGCCCGCACTGGTCGGCGATCCACTTGTCGGCCTCGTCCGGTCCCTCGGCCACGATCCGCAGGCTGACCAGCGGATTGGCCGGAGGCCGCAGCCCGCCATTGCAGACCAGCACCATCGGCACCTTCAGGCGCGTCGCGACACGTTCTGCCTCGGCCTTGACTGGGCAGGCGTCGGCGTCGATGTAAAGCGTGGCCACCCGATCTTGCCCTAGTCGCGCAGCAGTTCGTTGATCGATGTCTTGGAGCGCGTCTTCGCATCCACCCGCTTGACGATCACCGCGCAATAAAGGTTCACGCCGTTCTTCGACGGCATCGACCCTGCGACCACAACGGACCCGGCCGGAACCTCGCCATACATGACCTGCCCTGTCTCGCGGTCCACGATCTTGGTGGACTGGCCGATGAAGACGCCCATCCCCAGGACCGAGCCTTCACGGACAATGCAGCCCTCGACCACCTCGGAGCGGGCGCCGATGAAGCAGTCATCTTCGATGATCGTCGGGCCTGCCTGCAGCGGTTCCAGCACGCCGCCGATGCCCACCCCGCCCGACAGGTGGACGTTTTTCCCGATCTGTGCGCAGGAACCCACCGTGGCCCAGGTATCGACCATCGTGCCCTCGCCCACATGGGCGCCCAGGTTCACGAAAGAAGGCATCAGCACCGCGCCCTTGCCGATAAAGGCCGACCGCCGCACGATGGCGCCGGGCACGGCGCGAAAGCCCGCATCGCGCCAGTCGGCCTCGGCCCAACCTTCGAACTTCGAGGGCACCTTGTCCCACCAGTTCGACCCCTGCGGGCCGCCCGACATCTCCTTCATGTCGTTCAGGCGGAAGGACAGCAGCACGGCCTTTTTCGCCCACTGGTTCACGTGCCAGTCGTTGCCGCGCCTTTCGGCCACGCGCAGGGCGCCGCTGTCCAGCTGGGCCAGAACCTCGTCCACCGCCTCGCGCACGAAGCCGGTGGTGCGCGCATCGATATCGGCGCGGGCTTCCCACGCGGCTTCGATGGCGGTCTCAAGTGCTTGGGTCATGGGCCTCTCCTGGGTCGCTGCGGCGGGTGGAAACTGTCACCGCCGGGCTATAAGCCTGGGGCAAGCCCCGTGCAATCCGAGGATCCGATGAACGACGCCGCCAAGACCACTGAGGACCGCGCCTATCCCTTTCCCCACAGCGACGAGGATGCGGCCCGCGCCCGGCATATCCCGGATACCCCGCAGACGCGCTCGCCCGCCTATCAACTGGCCTTCACCGACCGCGACTTTCTGTTGCGGGAAGAACTGCGCCCCGTCCGCCTGCAACTGGAACTGCTGAAGCCGCAGATGCTGCTGGACGAGGCCGGGGTGGAATCGACCGTGGTGATGTTCGGCGGGGCGCGCATTCCGTCGCCCGAAAACGCGGGCCTTGCGCGCACGCCGACGCTGGCAAAGCTGTCGGCCTATTACGAACAGGCGCGGCTGTTCGCCCAGAAAATGACCCGCCGCAGCCTGGAAACCGGCGGGCGCGAATTCGTCATCACCACCGGCGGCGGGCCGGGCGTCATGGAGGCGGGCAACCTGGGCGCGCACGAGGTCGGCGGCAAGTCCATCGGCCTGGGCATCGTGCTGCCGCACGAGCAGGCGCCCAATGTCTATGTGACGCCCGAACTGTGCTTCAACTTCCATTATTTCGCGATCCGCAAGATGCATTTCCTGATGCGCGCGCGGGCGATCACCATCTTCCCCGGCGGCTTCGGCACCCTGGACGAGACCTTCGAGGCCCTGACCCTGATCCAGACCGGCCGCATGGCCCGTGTGCCCTTCCTGATGTTCGGGCGCGAGTTCTGGGAGGGGATCATCAACTGGAAGGGACTGGCCGAGGCCGGGACGATCTCGGAGGAGGATCTGGGGCTGATCCATTATGTCGAGACCGCGGAGGAGGCGGTGGGGGTTATTGATGGGTGGGGGAAGATGTAAGAGGCGCTTTGATTCCTTTGCTGCCGGTCATAGGCCTTGTAAGCTGACATGGGTATGGAGTGGTCAATGAGGACGGCACTAGCAGCGATATTATTGCTTTGCGCTATTCCTGCGGCAGCTAATCAGGTGGATTTCACGCGGGCTGCCAGGTGGCACGCAGTTTGTGTGCCAGAGACCAGGATGCCCCCTGATGAAAATTTTGGCGCAGAGCCACTCACGCTGATGTGGGACCGCCGAGCTGCCGTTGCTGAAATGAACTGGATTCACGACGGCAAGAAATTCTTGCGGCAACTCAACAACGATGCAGAAGCTTTTGTGAGCTTCTGGTTTGGGCCTGAAACTACCGGAATGGCTGCGGAAGGACAAAACAGAGGTGTTGATTGCTGCTACAATTCGATGCTGACGTTCCGCTCGACCGGCGAGTTCGCCTTGACACAGCACCATGTTTTCTACGGAGGTGTGACGGCGGAGAGTGCAGAGGGACAATGCACCTTCACGCCTCTGGATGATGAAGCACCCTCTGATTAGTCCAAGTGAGGCAGGTGGGGTGACCGTCTGCTCCGTCCCGCAAAGTGGACATGACGACACTTAAGCCGCCCAAGGCTAGCCGCTTATCGCAAGCCGTAACAAAGGCTTCACCCTACCTCCGCCGCAATCTCCGCCCGCGACTTCCGGCCCCGTTCCGTCGCCGACTTCAACTGCCCGCAGGCGGCCATGATGTCCTCGCCGCGCGGGGTGCGGATCGGGCTGGCATAGCCCGCCTTGTAGATGATGTCGGCAAAGGCATGGATGCGGTTGTTGCTGGACCGCTTGTAGGGCGCGCCGGGCCATTCGTTGAAGGGGATCAGGTTGATCTTGGCGGGGATGCCGCGGATCAGCTCGACCAGCCGATGCGCGTCCTCGTCGCTGTCGTTCACGCCCGCCAGCATCACATATTCGAAGGTGATCCGCTCGCTATTCGACAGCCGCGGATACTCGCGCAGCGCCTCAAGCAGGGTAGCGATGTTCCAGCGCTTGTTGATCGGCACCAGGACGTTGCGGACCTCGTCGGTGGTGGCGTGGAAGCTGACCGCCAGCTGGCAGCCGATCTCCTCGGCGGTGCGGGCGATCTCGGGGACCACGCCGCTGGTGGAGAGCGTGATGCGGCGGCGCGACAGCGACAGGCCCTCGTTGTCCATCACCACCTTCATGGCGTCGCGCACGGCGTCGAAGTTGTACAAGGGCTCGCCCATGCCCATTAGTACGATGTTGCTGACCAGGCGGGTTTCATCCTTCGGGGCGCCGGGGATCGGCCATTCGCCCAAGTCGTCGCGCGCCAGCATCAGCTGGCCGACGATCTCGCCCGCGGTCAGGTTGCGCACCAGCTTCTGCGTGCCCGTGTGGCAGAAGGAACAGGTCAGCGTGCAGCCGACCTGGCTGGAGACGCAAAGCGTGCCGCGCCCTTCCTCGGGGATATAGACCGTCTCGACCTCATGGCCCCCGGCGATGCGGACCAGGTATTTGCGGGTGCCGTCGCTGCTGATCTGGCGGGTGACGATCTCGGGCAGCACGATCTCGAACTTCTCGGCCAGAAGGGCGCGATAGTCCTTCGCCAGGTTTGACATCTGCGCGAAGTCGCGCACGCCCCAGTGATAGACCCATTGCCAGACCTGGCCCACACGCATCCTGGCCTGCTTTTCCGGCGTGCCCGCGTCTATCAGTGCCTCGCGCAGCTGATCGCGCGTCAGCCCGATGATGTTCACCCGCCCGCTGTCCGGCAGCTTGCGGGGAAGGGTCAGGACATCCTGCGTGATGGGCGCGTTCATAGGTCTACCGATGTTGTGCGAAGACCCGCAGATAAGCGAAACGAGGCCGAAAATCAACCGGCCTCGTCTTTGCCTTGGTCCAAATATCCCACAGGGGGTTCGGGGGACGTGAAGTCCCCCGCTTAACCCTTACTCGCAGCGCGACCGCGCCGTGTTGGTCGCCGCCGTGATCCCTGCCAGGCTGAAGGTGTCCTTTGTCACCGTCCCGCGCGACGACCGCCCGGTGATGACCGCGTTCGACCCGCCGCGCAGGGCGCCGATCAGCTTCTCGTCCTCGGCCGCGCTGCCGGTCCAGGCGCTTTCGCCTTCGGTGAACAGGTTGAACTTGGTGCCGCCGATATCGACCTCAACCGTGCTGTCGGGGGCGAAGGGATAGCCGCCGGTGAAGCTGACCTCGCCGTTCTGGCCAGGGCGATAGGCCACATACAAACGGATATCCCCGCGCGTCACCTCGCGCGGGGCGCCGTTCGCATCGGTGTTCTGCGTCGCCTTGGGCGGGGACACGGCCCAGCACTCCTTGGGGTTTTCCGCCGCGAAGACAGTCCAGTCGCCCTCGGTCGCGACGACATTGGTGGATTCCTGCGCCGCGGCGGTCCCCAGTCCGGCCATCAGGACAAGGGCGGCGGTCATGCCGCGCAGCGTGGTATTGGTCATGCTCTGGCCTCCTGCCATATCTCGCCACATCTTTTTGGGGTTTTTCCCGATTGCTGTGGTCTTTTCAACCGTCCCCGGTCACGATAGCCAAAATCATTGCGCGAGAAAGAGCGCAAGGCAGGAAATCGCGCAATTGTCAGGGGGCATGCGATGCGGTCAGCGGAATTGATCGAGCTGTGGCGCGGCGGACAGCGTGAAAGCAGCCATTGCGGCGATGCCGTCATCTGCGACACCAGGGGCGTTGTCGAGGCCTGGGGCCGCCCCGGCCAGATCGTCTTTCCCCGATCGTCCTGCAAGATGATCCAGGCGCTGCCCCTGATCGAAAGCGGCGCGGCGGATGCGGCGGGTCTGACCGACCGCCAGTTGGCCCTGGCCTGCGCCAGCCACAACGGCGCGCGGATGCATGTCGATGCGGTGGACCAATGGCTGCGCGGACTGGGCATGGGCGAGGCCGACCTGCGCTGCGGCTGCCACATGCCGCAGGACAAGGATGAAAACCGCCGCCTGACCTGCGGCGACGAAAGCCCCTGCCAGCTTCACAACAACTGTTCCGGCAAGCACGCGGGCTTTTTGACGCTGAACCGGCACCTGGGGGGCGGGGCCGAATACGTGGACCCCGACCACCCTGTCCAGCAGGCGGTGAAGGCCGCCTTCGAGGAGGTGACGGGCGAGGTCAGCCCCGGCTTCGGCATCGACGGCTGCTCGGCCCCGAACTGGTCCTGCTCGCTGGCGGGGCTGGGCCATGCCATGGCGCTCTTTGCCGATCCGCCCGACGATCTGCGGGGCCGGGCCATGCGTCGGCTGGTGGACGCCATGCGCGCGCATCCCGAAATGGTGGCGGGCGAGGGGCGGGCCTGCACGATCCTGATGCGCGCCATGGGCGGGCGCGTTGCCGCCAAGACCGGAGCCGAGGCGGTCTTCGTCGCCATCCTGCCCGATCAGGGGCTGGGGGTGGCCTTGAAGGTGACGGATGGCACGACCCGCGCGGCGGAAGCCGCGATCACCGCCCTGCTTGTCCATCTGGGCGTGCTGCCCGAAAACGACCCGGCCGTTGGCCGCTTCCTGACCGACCCCATCCGCAACTGGCGCGGCCTGGTTACGGGGGACATGCGGACCGCCCCCGGCTTTCCCGCCTAGATCATCTGCCAGATCAGCCGCAGCGCCAGCGCGGTCGAGGTCACGACCAGCAGCGGCTTGATCAGCCGCGCGCCGATGCGGCTGGCCAGCCGCGTGCCAAGCATGGCCCCGGCGATCTGCGCCACGCCCATCACGATCCCCACCAGCCACAAGGGCTGGCCGAACAGTGCGAATGCCCCAAGCCCGCCCAGGTTCGATGCGAAATTCAGCAGCTTGGTATGCGCGGTGGCCTTCAGCACGCCGTATCCCGCCAGGGTAACGAAGGCGATCATGTAGAACGATCCCGCCCCCGGCCCGATCAGCCCGTCATAGAACCCCACCAGCGGCACCGCCGTCAGCGCGAAGGCCGCTGGCGCCACCCGCTCTACCCGGTCCAGATCGTTCAGGCCCGGCTTCAGCGCGAAGAAGACCGCGATGCCGATCAGGATCACCGGAAGGACCAGCCGCAGCTTGTCGGTCGGCAGATAGCTGACCAGAACCGCCCCCAGCGCGCCCGCCACACCGGCGATCAGCGCGGATCGCCCCTGGCTGCGCAGATCGACGAGGCCTCGCGCGGCATAGCTGATGGCGGCGGTCGCGGCGCCGAAAACCCCCTGCACCTTGTTCGTGGCAAGCGCCTGGGCGGGCGGAATTCCCGCCAGCATCAGCGCGGGCAGGGTGATCAGCCCGCCGCCCCCGGCGATCGAATCGATGAAGCCCGCCGCGAAGCCAGCGGCGGCAAGGATCAGGAGCAGTTCAAGGGAGAGTTCCAGCATGGAGGCGCCATGTGCCTTTGGTTCTGGTTTGTAAAGGCCAGGAAGACCGGGGGTTTCACACCCCCGGACCCCCGTGGGATATTTGCACCAAGGCAAAGGGCAGGGGATTCGCATGTTTGACCAGTTGACGCACCGGGTGGTGCAGGCGCCGATGGCGGGCACTTCAACCCCGGAACTTGCCGTGGCGGTGTGCGAAGCGGGTGGGTTGGGCTTCGTGGCGCTTGGCGCCCTGGATGCAGAGGGCGCGCGCAAGGCGATCCAGGCGGTGCGACGGAAAACGGGCCGGGCCTTCGGCGTGAACCTGTTCTGCCATGCGCCCGCCCGTCGCGACCCTGCGCAAGAAGCGGCATGGATCGACACCCTGCGCCCGGAGTTCCAGCGATTCGGAGCCAGCCCGCCCACGGCGCTGTCCGAAATCTATCCCAGCTTTCGCGGCAACGACGCGATGCTGTCGGTGCTGCTGGCCGAGGCGCCGGCCATCGTCGGATGTCATTTCGGCCTTCCCAAGCCTGACCAGATCGCCGCGTTGAAGGGGGCGGGGTGCAAGCTGTGGGCCACCGCGACCTCGGTCGCCGAAGGGCAGGCGATTCGCGATGCGGGTTTCGATGCGATCGTGGCCCAGGGCCACGAGGCGGGTGGCCACCGCGGCATCTTTGACCCGGATGGTTCCGACGGGCGGCTGGATCATCTGGCGCTTGTGCGGGCGCTGCTGCCGCTCGGCCTGCCGGTCGTGGCGGCGGGGGCGATCATGGACCGTGCGGCGGCACGGGCGGCCATGACGGCGGGCGCGGCTGCCGTGCAATGCGGAACCGCCTTTCTGCGCGCGCCCGAGGCGGCGACCCCGCCCGCGCATCGCGCGGCGCTGTCGGGCGGGCAGACGGTGATGACCCGCGCGATTTCCGGCCGTCCGGCACGATGTCTGGCCAATGCTTTCACAAGCATCGACGATACGGGGGCGGCGGATTATCCCGTGGCTTATGACATCGGCAAGGCGCTGCATGCCGCCGCCATGGCGCGGGGGAATGCCGGATACGGGGCGTTCTGGGCGGGAACGGGCGCGGCTGCCAGCGTCGCGCGGCCTGCGGCCGACACGGTTCGGGCGATCAGCCCGTGACGAAATCCCGCGCGGCATAGCCCTGCAGGTAAAGCAGCGCCGTCAGGTCGCCGTGATTGATGCGGATGGGGGCCTGCGCGGCCACGGACGGCTTGGCGTGCAGGGCCACGCCTGTTCCGGCCATCTGGATCATGCCCAGGTCGTTCGCGCCGTCGCCCACGGCAATCGCATCAGCGGGGGTCAGCCCGCGCGCGGCGGCGATCTGGACCAAGGCTTCGACCTTCGCCTCGCGCCCCAGGATCGGCAGTGCGACCCGGCCGGTCAGCAGCCCGCCGTCAGCCAGCAGGGTGTTGGCGCGGTGTTCGTCGAACCCCAGCCGGTCGGCCACGGCCTGGGTAAAGGCGGTGAAGCCGCCCGACACAAGCGCCGTATAGGCGCCGTTCGCGCGCATCGTCGCCACCAGTTCCGCCCCGCCCGCCGCCATGGTGATGCGCGAGGCCAAGACATCGGCGATCACGCTGTCCTTCAACCCGGTCAGCAGGCTCACCCGTTCGGTCAGGGCGCCGTCGAAATCCAGCTCTCCGTTCATGGCGCGGGCCGTGATGTCGGCCACGCGGGGACCCACCCCCGCCATGTCGGCCAGTTCGTCGATGCATTCCTGCCCGATCATGGTCGAATCCATGTCGGCCAGCAGGATCGCCTTGCGCCGCCCCGCGGCGGGCTGGATCGCCAGATCCAGCGTCTGTTGCTGCAGTTCGGCCCAGACGTCCTGGAAATCGGCGGGTTCGGCCGGCACGTCGAACTCGGCCGCGACGCGGGGGTTCAGCCAGCGGATCGGGCCGCCGCCCCAGCGGCGTGACAGGGCTTGCGCCACATCGTCGGACAGGTTGGCGCGCAGGGGCGATGCGATCAGCGAGACGGTGAACATGGGCCGGGCCTCCTTTGGCGGGCGTCTAGGCCAAAGCGGCAGGCTGCGCCAGAGCGGGGCGGCGGATGCCCAGAAAGGGGCCGTCGCCCGCGGCGTCGATCCGGCCCAGCGCGTCAGGGATGGATTCGATGATCACGGACATGGCAAAGGCGGTGGCGTGGATCATGCGGTCCGGTCCTATCGCCAGAGCGACATGGCCAGGCCAGAACAGCAGGTCGCCGCGCTGGATGTCGTCGGCCGCCGGGAAGGCTGCGCGTTGCAGGTCGCTGTCGCCGGGGCAGGGGATGTCGCAGGCGGTCAGTGCGGCCTGGACCAGGCCGGAACAGTCGATGCCCCAGCGGCTGTTGCCGCCCCACAGATAAGGCGTGCCCAGCAGGCTTTCTGCGACGGGCACCGGATCCGGGGCGGGCCGGTCGCCGATATGCTGGATGGGAACGAAACCGCCGGTCGCCAGCCGGGCAAACCGCCCCTCGACCCCCGCGACAGACAGGCGCGCGCCGATCGACAGGCTGGCGGTCTCTCGCTGCTTCATGTCGGGGGCGGGATAGACATGCGTTGCGGGCGCCGCCACCCGATGCGTGATGGGCGGAAGGTCGGTGCCAAGTCCGGCGGCGGGCAGCCAGCCGCAATAGCCGTCAAGCGCCGCCTGGACGAAGCACCAGTCGCCGCGCGCCTCGATCACCGTGACATCGGCGCCGAAATTCACCTGGCGGTCGCGCCGACCGTCGGGGGCGGTCATCAGGTCGGCCAAAGGCACCGCCAGCCGCGCGGGGTGGCCGGGGGTATAGGCGGGACGTTCGATCACCCCCGCCAGGCTTTCCAGGGCCACGCGATCGGTGGCGGGGGTCAGTCGCCGGTCCAGTGTCACGATACGGTCCGGGGCAGGATCGCGGGAAGGGCTGCCAGGATCGCCCGCGCGCCTTGGCCCACGCCGCCCTTGGGGCGGCCCGGCGCCGCGACCTGCTGCCAGCCATAGATGTCCATGTGAACGTAACGCCCTGACCCTTCGGCAAAGCGGCGCAGGAACAGCGCCGCCGTGACCGACCCGGCCATTCCGCCGGCGGGCGCGTTGTCCAGATCCGCGATCGGCGGTTCGATCTGCGATTCGTAGCCGTCCCAGAAGGGCATCCGCCACAGGGGATCGCGCACGACCATGGCGGCGCGGGACAGCGCGTCCGCCGTGGCATCGTCGTCGCAATAGAAGGGCGGCAGGTCTGGACCAAGCGCAACCCGCGCCGCCCCCGTCAACGTCGCAAGCGAGATCATCAGGTCGGGCGATTCCTCGGCCCCCAGGGCCAGCGCATCGGCCAGGATCAGGCGGCCCTCGGCATCGGTGTTGTTCACCTCGACCGTCAGGCCCTTGCGGCTGGTCAGCACGTCGCCGGGACGGAAGGACGCCGCCGAGACGCTGTTTTCCACCACCGGCAGCAGGACGCGGATCCGCATCCGGTCGGCCGCGCCGGTCAGCGCCAGCATCTTCAAAAGGCCTAGCGCGGTCGCCGCCCCGCCCATGTCCTTCTTCATCAGCAGCATCGAGGCCGACGGCTTGAGGTCCAGCCCGCCGGTGTCGAAGCAGACGCCCTTGCCCACGATCGTCAGGCACGGACCATCGTTACCCAGGCGGATGTCGATCAGACGCGGGGCCTGTTCGGCGGCGCGCCCGACCGCGTGGATCATCGGCAGGTTGGCATCCAGCAGATCCGGTCCCGCAGTGACCGTCACAGATGCCCCGACCTCATCCGCCAGGGTGCGGGCCGCGGCTTCCAGATCATCCGGTCCCATGTCGTTGGCGGGGGTGTTGATCAGGTCGCGCGTCAGAAACTCTCCCGCTGCCTGGGCACGGATCCGGGCGGCATCGACGCCTTGGGGGCAGAGGAATTGCGGCCCGTCATAGGCCGTCCCCTTGTAGCGGGTGAAACGATACTGCCCCAGAAGCAGCGCCAGGGCAGCCTCGTCCGGGTCCACCCCCTCGGGCAAGGCAGGGCGCCAGACGCCCTTCGACAGGGCCGTGGCATGGGCCAGTGCGAAACGGGTGCGGTTCGCCCGCGCCCGGTCGCCCAGGCCCAGGAAAGCGCCCGCCAGCCCGCCCGAGGCATCGGGCAGCAGGCAGATTTCCCCCAGCTTCGCCGTGAATCCGCTGGAGGCGGGCCAGGGTCCGGCCTGGTCGGGCAGCGGGTCCCCTTTCCAGACGGCCCACAGCGGCAGGGCGTCGGCGGTGTCGGGCGCAAAATCTGGGATCATGGGGCGGTCCTTGTCTGTCGGACGCGACATTACAGCCTGCGTCCCGGCCCGCAAGCCTAGCCAAGCCCGGACCTGTCCCAGATGGCCGTCAGCGACCGGTTGCCGACCCGCATCAGCCGGGCGTGGACGGCGGGCAGGGCGACCCGGTCGCGCCGTTCCGCGCAGCCGCCCAGATCCATGGCCACGCCTGCCAGCGACAAAAGCCCGATCTGCCAGGCAAGCCGGGCCAAAAGGTCGGATTGGCGCGCAACCTCGGGCAGATCGCCCGCGCGCACAGCCCCATCGGCAGAGGTCAGCGCGCCCGCCAGTTGTTCAAGGGCCAGGCCGATGACATTCTGGGCCGCCGTTTCGCCCAGTTCGGTGACGATATCGCCGACGCGCCGGGAATCGACCCGAACGGGTTCCGATACGGCCAGCGCCATGATTTGTGCCATCTGCCTTACCTTCATCTTCTTGTGCGTCCGGTCCCCGCAACATGGGGCCTTGCCATGAAGAAAGGCTTGATGGCGGCAAAAGAAACCTCTCGAATTTGTTTCAATCACCGCCTATCAAGCAGCGTGACAAGAGAGGTGAGACATGCACAACATCCGCCCCCTGCCGCACTATCTGGTCGGCCGTTTCCATGGCTGGCGGGCCACATCCTATTCCGAAAACAGCGCCTGGTATCGCCGTCTGGCGACCGACGGGCAGCGTCCGCGCGCGATGGTGATTTCCTGCTGCGATTCGCGGGTCCACGTCACCAGCATCTTCGGCGCGGATTCGGGCGAATTCTTCATCCATCGCAACATCGCCAACCTGGTGCCGCCCTATGCGCCGGACGGGCTGCAGCACGGCACCTCGGCCGCGGTGGAATACGCGGTGACCGCGCTGAAGGTGGCCCATCTGATCATCGTGGGCCATACCAGCTGCGGCGGTGTCGCGGGCTGTCATGCGATGTGTTCGGGCCGCGCCCCCGAGCTGGAGGAAAAGACCAGCTTCGTCGGCCGCTGGATGGACGTGCTGCGCCCCGGCTATGACCGGGTGAAGGACCTGCCCGAGGACCAGCAGGTCGCCGCCCTGGAACGCGAGGCCGTGCTGGTGTCGATCGAGAACCTGATGACCTTCCCCTTCGTGAAGGCGGCCGTTGAATCGGGGCAGATGTCGATCCACGGACTTGTCCACGACATCAGCGAAGGCACCCTGGTCCAGGCCGTCGAAGGCGGCCGCAGCTGGGTGGAAGTCTGATCCAGGAACAGGGGATGCCCGGTGCCCTCAGGCGTCGGGCTTCCAGCGGATCACGCGCCAAAGATAAAGCGCGACGATCCCCACCACGACCGCCGTGGACAGCGGGTCAATCCAGTGTTCGACATTTTCATACTGGTCTTCCAGCAGATATCCCGCAAGCGCCAGCCCGCCCGACCAGATGAAGCTGCCAAGCGCGGTATAAAGCAGGAACTGACCCTGCGGCATCCGCTCGATCCCGGCGGGGATCGAGATCAGCGTGCGCACCGTCGGGATGAAGCGGCCAAAAAAGATGACCGCGCGGCCGTGGCGGTCGAACCAGCCTTCAGCGGCTTCGAATTCGGACAGGGTCAGGGTCAGCCAGCGTCCGTGGCGGACAATCAGGCGGCGCATCCGGTGGGCGCCAAAGGCGCGCCCGACCAGATACCACAGCCAGGCCCCGGCCAGCGACCCCAGGCCGCCGGCCAGGATCGCCAGCCACAGGGGCGTGCCGCCGCGCGCGGCGTTGAAGCCCGCCAGCGGCATGATCAGTTCCGACGGGATCGGTGGAAAGACGTTTTCCAGCAGCATCAGCGCGGCGATGGCAAGCGCACCGCCGCTATCCAGAAATCCGGCGATCCAGTCGAACACCCGCTCAGCCCTTCTTCAGGACGCGGTTGCCCAGCAGTTCGGCGATCTGCACCGCGTTCAGCGCCGCGCCCTTGCGCAGGTTGTCGCTGACGCACCACAGGTTCAACCCGTTTTCCACCGTCACATCCTGGCGGATGCGGCTGACGAAGGTCGCGAAGTCGCCCACGCATTCGACCGGCGTGGTGTAGCCGCCCGGTTCGCGCTTGTCGACGACCAGGATGCCCGGCGCCTCGCGCAGGATGTCGCGGGCCTCGTCCTCGTCCAGGAAATCCTCGAACTCGATGTTGATCGATTCCGAATGGCCCACGAAGACCGGGACGCGCACGCAGGTCGCCGTGACCTTGATCGACGGGTCGAGGATCTTCTTCGTCTCGGCCGTCATCTTCCATTCTTCCTTGGTGTCGCCGCTGTCCAGGAAGACGTCGATCTGCGGGATCACGTTGAAGGCGATCTGCTTCTGGAACTTCTTGGGTTCCTTTTCCTGACCCGGCACATACATGCCCTTGGTCTGGTCCCACAACTCGTCCATGCCTTCCTTGCCGGCGCCCGAGACGGACTGGTAGGTGGACACGACGACCCGCTTGATGCGCGCGCGGTCATGCAGCGGCTTCAGCGCCACCACCATCTGCGCGGTGGAACAGTTGGGGTTCGCGATGATCATCTTGTTCTTGTAGTCATTCACCGCCTCGGGGTTCACCTCGGGCACGATCAGCGGGATCTCGGGGTCGTAGCGGTAAAGCGAGGAGTTGTCGATCACCACGCAGCCCGCCGCGGCGGCGCGGGGGGCATGGATCTTGGTCGCGTCCGATCCGATCGCGAACAGCGCGATGTCCCAGCCGGTGAAGTCGAACTGCTCGATATCCTTCACCTTGATGGCCTTGTCGCCAAAGCTGACCTCGGTGCCCTGCGACCGGCGCGAGGCCAGTGCGGCAATCTCATCCACCGGAAACATGCGTTCGTCCAGGATGTTCAGCATTTCGCGGCCCACATTGCCCGTGGCGCCTGCGACGACGACTTTGTAGCCCATCTCCTTGGGACTCCTTTTCTGGCGGTCGGGTGCGTTTAGCGCAAGCAAGGGCGCAGGGGAAGGGAAAAGGGGTCACGCCAATGTCATCCGGCCCGGGCGCAAGGCAGGCTATCCTGCCCCGCAGGACAGGACGGGGAAGACCGATGTTCAACGCCATTCGTTCCATGATCGCCCTGCTTGGCCTTGCGCTGACGCTGGCCGCGCCTGCAAGCGCACATCACGGCTGGTCCTGGGCAGAGGAGGGTCAGGTCCGGCTGGAAGGCGTGATCGAGGACATTTCCATGGCCCCGCCCCATCCCAGCCTGCGCGTCCGGGCGGCGGACGGGACGGTCTGGTTTGTCGAACTGGGCAATCCGGGCCGGACCGCACGGTCAGGCTTTGGGGCGGACACGGCCGAAGTGGGCGACCTGGTGACGGTGATCGGCAATCGCGACCGCGACCCGGGCGAGGCGCACATGAAGGCTGTGCGCATCGTGATCGACGGGCGGAACTATGACATGTATCCCGAACGCATCCAGTCCGACTGACGGGTGGTGGAGTTTGCGGCCTGGATCGAGGCATCAAGCCTGGCGCGGGTGCTGCGCGGGTCGGGCAGCCTGTACATGGTCCTGAATGCCACGCATATCCTGACAATCGGGCTGCTGCTGGGCGCGATCCTGCCGCTGGATCTGCGGATCCTGGGGGTTCTGCGCGGACCGCCCTTGCAGGTGATCGGCCCCTTCCTGTCGCGCATGGCGGGCGCGGGGCTGGGCCTGGCGATGCTGACGGGGTTCTGCCTGTGGTCGGTCAGCGCGACCGAATACCTGGGCAACGCGGCCTTCCGGTGGAAGATGGTTTTGCTGGCAACCGCGCTTAGCAATGTCGTCCTGCTGCACCGGCTGGGCTGGCACCGGGTCATAGCCACCGGGGTTGCTGACACGGCCACGCGGATGCTTGCCGCGGCCTCGGCGCTGCTATGGCTGTCGGTGCTGCTGGCGGGCCGCTGGATCGGGTTTCTTTAGGCCAGCGTCAGGCGGGCATCGCTGCGGCGCAGATCCGCGACCCATGAGGCTTCCGCGCCGAAGTCGTGAGGCACCTGGTCGGCGGTGCGGCGGCCGGACAGGCTTTGGCTGGCGAAGAAATCGAAGCCGTAAAGGGTCAGGCTTGCCAGCGACGACCGCAGCAGCAGGTCGATCATCATCGCCCCCGTGGTCGGCGGCGCGGCCAGCCGGTCCTTCAGCGCGTGATAATCGGGCAGGGGATGCAGATAGAAGCCGGGGCTGCTGGCGACCCGCCAGCCCAGCCGCTTGCGCTTGGGCGACATCCACAACAGGCGCGACGGGTGCAGGCGGGCACGATCCTCATCCGCCAGGCGGACCGCCAGGGCCAGCCAATCGGTCCGGGTGCCGTGGCTGTCAGGGCTGGGCATCGGCGCCCGGTTGATGCGGATCACCAGGCCGGCGGCGTCGATGGCCGCGCCATGCCGGGCCTGGGCCAAAGACCGCGCATTGCCGATCAGCGCGACGCTTTTGCCTTCCAGATCCGCCAGCAGGTTGCCTTGCGGGACGGACAGGGACTGCAGGGCGGCTTCGTCGCGCATCACGCGGGCGGAATAAAAGGACAGCTTGTTCATGGCCGGGCCAGCAAGTCGTTGTAGATCGCAACCAGGGCGCGGGCCTCGCCTTCGATGGCATGGCTCGTGGCGACATGGTCGCGGGCGGCGCGGCCAGCGGCGGCGCGAGCCGCGTCATCGTCCAGCCAATGCCGCAGAGCATCGGTCAACGCATCCAGATCGTCGGGCGGCACCAGGCTGCCGGTCACGCCGTCGCGGATCAGCGTTTCATAGGCGCCGACGCGGGCCGCGACCGAGGGCACCCCGCAGGCCATCGCCTCCAGGGGCGTCAGGCCGAAGCCCTCCCACCGTGCAGGGGCCGCGAACAGGTCGAGCGCCTGATAATGGCGCACCACTTGGTCCCAGGGTAGTTCGCCCAGGAAGCGGATGCGGCCTTCCAGCCCCGCCGCGCGGATTTCCCCCAGCAGTTCGTCGGCAAAGGCGCGGTTGTCCGGCGTGATGCGGCCGGTAAAGACGATCTGCGCGCGCGGGCGGTCCGGCAGCAGCCGCAGCCCGGCCCGGATCAGCAGATCGACACCCTTCTGCGCGCGCACCCGGCCAAAGCAGCCGATCAGGACGGCATGGGGGTCAAGGTCCAACGCGCGCCGCAGCGCCGCCTTGTCGGCGGGCGGCTGGAAAATGTCGGTATCGACCCCGTGCATCACCACAGTGGCGGGCCGGTCCAGATAGCTGGCTGCCTTGTCCGATGTGGCGACAAGCGCGTCCTGCTGGCGGATCAGCCATTTCGTGAACCCGGTATGGCGGCGCTGCGCGGCGGATGTGAACATCAGCCGGTATTTGCGCCGAAGCACGCGCCGCAGGATCAGCCCCAGCGCCATTTCCGTGTTGCGCCGGGCGTGCCAGACGCGCCAGCGGTTGCGCGGCATCAGAGCCGCGCGCCACAGCGGGATATGCGGCACCTCGGGCGGCAGGCCGGGGCCGGTGGCGCGGATCGCGATCATCCGCGCCTGCACCGGGATCAGCCGGACCACGGTCGCGGTGACGCCCGACAAGCGGCGCTTGAGGTTGGGGGCGATGACCAGCGGGTCCGTCCTCGGATCAGGCATTCCGGGCCTCGGGCGTCAGGAAATACAGGGCGAACCCGATTGCAAGCGGGACCGCGAAGAACCCGAACAGCATAGCGAAGGCCTGCGGCGGGGCATAGGCCGCAGCCGCCGCCTGGAACACCGGGCGCGAGGCGAACTGCATGACGCCGACGCCGCCGATCGAGATCATGTTGAGAAAGGTCACCCCCCGACCCACCAGATGATCCGGCAGGAAGGACCTGCCATGCGCCATCAGCAGCACATAGCCTGCCCCCGACAGCCCGATCAGCGCCAGCAGCACCACCGCGGCCGACAGGCCCGGATCGGGGTTCAGCACCAGGAACCCCATCACGGCCAGCGTGCAGCCGGTGAAGATCAGCACCGTCCGGCGCAGGCTGCCCACCAGCCGCACGGCAGGGGCCACCAGGAAGTTGCCCGCGATCATCGCCAGCCCCATCGCCAGCGTCGCCCGCCCGATCAGCACGGCATCCGCCTCGAAGACCCGCTCCAGATAGGGCGCGGCCCACAGCCCCCGGATCGCACCGGATGCGGCATAGTTCACGAAGAACAGGGGCAGGATGAACCACAGCGCGCGGATGCGCAGCACCTCGGCCAGCGATCCCTGGGGGTGGCCTGCGCCCAGCCGCGCCGGATCGCGCACGGTGCCCGCGATCAGCAGCGCCACCGCCACGGTCGCCACGCCAAGGCCCGCCATGGTCGCGCGCCAGCCAAGCGCCTCGATTGCCCAGACCAGCGGTGTCGCCCCCATGATGTTGCCCAGCGAGCCGAAGCCCACGATCATCCCGGCCATCCCCCCGAATGCCGCAGCCGGATATTTGCGGGCGATGATATAATATGAACCCATCAGCGCCGGCGCGCAGCCCACACCCAGCAACGCCATGGCCAGATGCAGATGCCACGGTGCCTGGGCCAGGGCGAAAATCGCAGCCCCCACGCCGCCCGCGCCGCCCAGCAGCAAGGCCACCGTCAGGCGTGGCCCGATCCGGTCCAGCATCCGCCCGACCGGGATCTGCATCAAGGCGAAGGCCGCGAACCACAGCCCCGATGACAGCGCCAGATCCCCCGGCCTGGCCCCCAGTTCCGCGCCCAGGACCGGCGTCAGCACCGCCAGGAAGGCCCGGTAGAACTGGGAAAGGACATAAGCCAGCACCAGGCTGACGATGCCGATGGACAGGGCTGGCATTCGCGGCGTTCCTTGCTTGCGGTTCGGGCTGCAGGCTGGGCCATGGGCAAGGAAGGTGCAAGATGTGCAATTCGCCGCCTTGCGTCAACTTGACCAGCCCATGCCGGGGGGCTAGCACCGGACGCGATGCCGCCCCATGACCCGGAGGAACCATGTCCGACAGCTATTCGCTTCTCATCCTGCCCGGCGACGGGATCGGCCCTGAGGTCATGGCCGAGGTCGTGAAGGTGATCGACTGGTTCGGGTCCAATCGCGGCATGTCCTTCGACATCCGGCACGGGCTGGTCGGCGGCGCCTCGTATGATGCGCATGGCACGCCCCTGACGGATGAGACGATGGCCCAGGCCCAGGCGGTCGATGCGGTGCTGCTGGGCGCGGTGGGCGGTCCCAAATACGACGTGCTGGATTTCAGCGTGAAACCGGAACGCGGCCTGTTGCGCCTGCGCAAGGAGATGGACCTTTACGCCAACCTGCGGCCGGCGCAGTGCTTCGATGCCCTGGCCGATTTCAGCAGCCTCAAGCGCGAGGTGGTGGCGGGCCTCGACATCCTGATCGTGCGTGAACTGACCTCGGGCGTTTATTTCGGCGAACCGCGCGGCATCCATGCCGACGGCAACAATCCCGACAACGAGGGCGGCCGCGTCGGCATCAACACCCAGCGTTACACCAGCGGAGAGATCCGCCGCGTGGCCCGTTCGGCCTTTGAGCTCGCGCGGCGCCGCAACAACAAGGTCTGCTCGATGGAGAAGGCCAACGTCATGGAATCCGGCATCCTCTGGCGCGAGGAGGTGCAGTGGGTCCATGACAACGAATATCCCGATGTGGACCTGACCCACATGTATGCTGACAACGGCGCGATGCAGTTGGTGCGCAACCCGCGCCAGTTCGACGTGATCGTGACGGACAACCTGTTCGGCGACCTTCTGTCGGATGCCGCCGCGATGCTGACCGGCAGCCTGGGGATGCTGCCCTCGGCCAGCCTGGGGGCGCCGATGGCGAATGGCCGGCCCAAGGCGATGTACGAACCCGTCCACGGATCGGCGCCCGACATCGCGGGGCAGGGCAAGGCCAACCCCATCGCCTGCGTCCTGTCCTTCGCCATGGCGCTGCGCTACTCCTTTGACGAAGGACAGGCCGCATCCGACCTGGAACGGGCGGTGGAAAAGGTGCTGGCCGACGGCGTGCGCACGGCAGACCTGATGGGTCCCGAAGGCGGCACGCCGGTATCCACCGCCGAGATGGGCGACCGGATCGTCGCGGCCCTGTCGCAAGCCTGATGGAAGCCGCGTCCAACGTCCGCGGCGCGGCCCTCGCCCTGCTGGCGATGGGCATCTATGCGACGCATGACGCGGTCATCAAGGTGCTTGGGGCGCAGTATCCTGCGCTGCAGGTGCTGTTCTTCTCGTCCCTGCTGTCCTTTCCGCTGGTGATGGTCATCATCATGCGCGACCCGACGCCGGGCACGCTGCGCCCGGCCAATCCCGGCTGGGTCGCGGTCCGCACGGTGGTGGGGGTGATCGCCGGGATGGGCAGCTTCTTCGCCTTCTCGCAACTGCCCCTGGCGCAGGTCTATTCGATCCTGTTCGCCGCGCCGCTGCTGGTCACGATCCTGTCGATCCCGCTTCTGGGCGAGAAGGTCGGCCTGCATCGCTGGGCGGCCGTGGTGATCGGCCTTCTGGGGGTGCTGGTCGTGCTGCGCCCGGGCGCGCAGTCCCTGGGCTGGGGGCATCTCGCGGCGCTCGCTTCGGCCATCGCCTCGGCCACGACGGCGGTGATCCTGCGCAAGCTGGGCCGGTCGGAACGCCCGCTGGTGCTGTTGATGTGGCCGATGCTGGGCAACTTCCTGGCCACCGGCGCCTCGCTGGCCATCGACTATCGCCCGATGGAGCTGCCGCACCTGGCCCTTGCCGGGGTGATCGCCTGCCTGGGCCTGGTTGCGGGCTTCCTGCTGATCCTGGCCTATCGCGCCGGAGAGGCCGCGATCGTCGCGCCGATGCAGTATTCCCAGATCCTCTGGGCCACCGCCTATGGCTGGATCTTCTTCAACGAGGTCCTGGACCTGCCTACCTTCCTTGGCGCGACCATCATCATCGCATCGGGCATCTATATCGTCTGGCGCGAGGGGCGGGGCGGCAATTCCGCCAACCGCCCGGTGATCGCCTCGCGCATCCGGGCGGAAACGGTCACGGCGCCGCGCACGTCGCTTTTGCAAAGAATATGGCCGCCTCGCCCCTGACGGGGCTTGCATTGCCGCGCGCCCCGCGCTACCTGCCCCAGCACGGTCGGAGCGTAGCGCAGCCTGGTAGCGCACCTGCTTCGGGAGCAGGGGGTCGGAGGTTCGAATCCTCTCGCTCCGACCATTTTTCCCGAAATCACATTAGGCCTGCCCGATCAGCAGCATCACCAGCGGTATCGTCACGATGCTGGCGGCGGTCGATATCAGGATCGCGGCCGACACCCGCTGCTGCGCCACGCCGAAATACTGCGCCAAGATATAGACGTTGCCTGCGACCGGCAGGGCAGCCGCCGCGACCATGACACCTGCCGCGACGGGATCGACCCGCAAGGCCCAGGCCGCCAGTCCCACCGCCAGCGGATGCAGCACCAGCTTGGCCGCGCTCAGCCAACCGGAGGCCGCAAGCCGTCCGATCCGCCGTCCCGCCAGGCTGGCGCCGATGGCGAACAGCGCCCCGGGCGTGGCGGCGGCGCCCAGCATCGCCAGGAACTCGTCCAGCGGACCGGGCAGGGGCAGGCGCATCTGCGCCCAGGCCAGGCCCGCCACCATCGACAGGATCATCGGGTTGGCGACGATGCCGCGCAGGATCGGAACCACCGTGGCCGGGCGCAGCCCGCCGCTGCGCCCGGCATGGATGATCAGCGTGATCAGCGTGGAAAAGACCAGCATGTCGATGGTCAGCACCATCAGCACCGGACCCACGGCCCGTTCGCCCAGCAGCACCACCAGCATGGGCACGCCCAGAAAGCCCGTGTTGCCGATCATGCAGCACTGCGCCTCCATCGCCGCCTCGGCCACGGGCAGGCCGCGCGCCCGCGCCGCTGCCATGCCGATCATCCAGACGGCCAGCGACCCCGCCAGATAGGCCAGGACGAATCGCCCGTCGAACAGCGCCGCCAGATCCAGCCCCGCCGCAAACCGGAACAGCATGGCCGACAGCGCGAAATAGAAGACGAACTTCGTCAACCAGGCCGCGCCTTCCTGCGGAAAGAACCGCGTCCGCGCGGCCAGCCAGCCCAGGCCGATCAGCCCGAAGAAGGGCAGGGTTTTCAGAAAGACCGCCAGCATGCTTCTTCTTTATTCAAATATCCTCGGGGATGAGGCCGCTTGCGGCCGAGGGGGCAGACAGCCCCCTTTCTACGGTGAATTCATGCACACCGTCCGCCACCTGCCCTTGCCCGACCAGCCGATGCCCTGCACTGTCGCAGAAATGCGGCACGTCGATCAGGGCCATCGCATCGGTCGCCCACAACCGCACCCGCGCGCCCGCCGGCTGGTCCAGCAGAACCTTGCGCAGCCGCAGGACCGGCAACGGACACAGCAGCCCGCGCGCGTCGATGACCGGGGCTTCGGTCACTGCACGCCCGTAACCTGGTCCAGGCACCATTCGACCAAGCCCGCCGGCGGGACAGGCTCGCCCATGCCGTCGCAGAACTCCGCAAAGGCCGCACGCTGTTCCGGGGGCACATGCAGCAGGACCGGCACATCCTGGGCGATGGCTTGGGCGATCACGCTGCGAAAGCCCCGGCCGATCGCCTCTTGGCGGCCGAACTTCGGCACGATCAGCAGTTCCGCGCCCGCAAGCCTGGCCGAGACCCGCGCCGCCGCCATCTCCAAGGCGCCGGGATCCAGGCGGCAGCCGCTGGAGCCGCCGCCCAGGGACTGGGAAATGCGGATCGGCGCGTCTTCCTCGCCCAGGACCAGCACGTCCATGTCGCAGGCGCAATCCGCGCCGCGGTCGGTGTTCTGCTGAACGGCGCCCGCCAACCGCAATCCCGCGTCCGCCAAGCCCGAACACAGCCGGGCCAGGATGCGGTCGGCCTCTCCCGGAGGGGCGTCGTCGTCCAGGCTGAACCATCCCAGCATCGGTCTCATACTCCGCTGTCCAGGGCGAATTTCATCAGTCCGTTGATGCCGTCCACGCCCAGCTTCTTCTTCAGGGCCGAGGATGTGTTCGCCGCCGTCTTGTAGCTGACATCAAGTTCGTCCGCGATGGCCTGCAGGCCAAGCCCGCGGCCGATCAGCGCCAGAACCTGCCGTTCGCGGTCCGACAGCGCCCCCAGCGGATCGGCCGAGGCCCCCGCCCGCAGCGTCGCCAAGGCCATCGCGTGCTTGGGCGACAGATAGAATTCGCCCGACTCCAGCATTCGCACCGCCTCGCGGAAATCTGCGGGGGGCGCGTTCTTCGACAGGAACCCCTGCGCGCCCGCTTGCAGGGCGCGGGCGGCAAAGCCCGTCTGGTCGTTCATCGAAAAGACCAGGATGCGCGCGGCGGGGGCGACATTGCGCAGCGGCGCCACCAGATCCAGGCCGCCCGCGCCCGGCAGGCTGATGTCCAGCACGATCAGGTCCGGCGCCTCTCCCGCTTCCAGTTGCGCCAGCGCATCCTCGCCCGACATGGCCTGGCCGATCCGCTCGTATCCCAGGTCGCGCAGCAGGCGGTTGGCGCCCAGGTGGGTGATCGGGTGATCGTCGATGACAAGCGCGGATTTCATCTGTGGCCTTCATTCCGACTGCTGCAAGGGCAGGCTGGCGCTGATGGTGGTCCCCCCCGCCCCCGAGGACAAGGACAAATCGCCGCCCAGCAAGGTGATGCGTTCGCGCATCCCGGTCAAGCCGGTGCCTTCGCGCGTGCCAGGCGCCATGCCTTGCCCGTCGTCCGACAGTTCGATCCGCCAGTGCGCGGGATCGGTCCACAGCCGCACCGTCACGCGCGACGCCCCCGCATGGCGCAGCGCGTTCGTCGTGCCTTCCTGCACGATGCGGAACAGGGTCAGGGCGGTCGCCTCATCGGGTTCGGGCAGGCCGGGGGGCAGATCCAGGTCGATGTCAAGGTCGGGGAAGCGCCGCCCCAGATCGGACAGATAATCCGACAGGACCGCTGCCAGCGGCAACTGCCCGATGGCGGCAGGGCGCAGATCGCCCAGCAGGGCGCGGTTCACGCGGGCGATTTCCTCGGCGATCTGGAAAATGGCCGCCGCATGGCCTGCGATGGCGGGGGTGGGGGCAGCCTCGTGCAGGGCGTCGGCCTCGACCCGCAGGCCGAACAGGCAGGGACCCATCTCGTCATGCAGGTCGCGGGCGATGGCCTTGCGTTCCTCGTCGCCGCGGGTGACGACGCGGCGTTGCAGCCGCGCGCGGTCGGCCTGCGCCTGCTGCAACGCCTGGGCCAGGTCGTCCACGCCTGCGGCAATGGGCGCCAGGTCGCGCTGCGCAACCGGTCCCACCCGGGCCGACAGATCGCCCCGGCGCAGATCCGTCAGGCGGCTGGCGATGACCGCCACCGGATGAAGGGCCTGGCGAGTGGCCCACAGGATCAGCAGCCCCTGGACCACCGCCGCAAGGGCCGCCAGTCCCAGGAAGGCCGACAGGTTGCGCCAAGCCAGGGCGATTTCCGCCCCCGGATCGGTGGCGATGAAGACATAGCCGCGCGGTCGCCCGCCGATCACCACCGGCAGGCGGGTTTCCAGCAGGTCGGGTGCGACCATGGACGCGAACCATTGCGGCGCCTGGCCATGGACCTGCACGGGCACGGATGCGCGGCGCACCACTCCGTCCAGGATATCGACGGTTCCCAGCGTCACATGGCGCGGCACCACCAGCCGTTCGGGAAGAAGCTGCATGATCCGGTCGGGCGGCACCGCGCCGTGCATGGTTCCCACGGTGGCCAGAACCAGGGCACGCGCGGTTTCCACCGCCAGCCGGGTTTCTGTGGCGATGTCGCGCCGCGCGCCTTCCAGGCTCGCCACGGCCAGGGCCGCGAACAGCGCCGCCTGAACGGCCAGGATCACCAGGAAGATGCGTCGCGTCAGGGACAGGCGGGTCATGTCCCGCAGATTGGCCAATCGGCGCAAGGTCGTCCATGGCGCAATCGCGGCTTTTCGTGCCGCCTTGCGCGGCATAAAAGGGGGCCATGACAGATTACGACGCCCTTTCCGCGCGCATCCGCGCCCTTGCCCATGGCGAAACCGACGAGGTTGCGCTGATGGCGACGCTTGCCTGCGAAATCCACCATTCGGACGATCGCTTCGACTGGACCGGATTCTATCGCGTGGTCGCGCCCGAATTGCTGAAGATCGGCCCTTACCAAGGGGGGCACGGCTGCCTGGTGATCCCGTTCTCGCGCGGGGTCTGCGGGGCTGCGGCGCGCACGCGGCAGATCCAGCTTGTTCCCGACGTGGACGCCTTTCCCGGCCATATCGCCTGCGCCAGTTCCACCCGGTCCGAAATCGTCCTGCCGGTTCTTGGCAACGGTGGCCGCCTGATCGGCGTTCTGGACATCGACAGCGACCGGCCGGACGCCTTCACCCCCGAAGACGCAACGCGCCTGGCCGCCATCCTGGAGGAGGTTTTCGGCCATGTCTGATTTCACCGGACGCTGTCTGTGCGGCGCCGTCACCTTCAGCGGCACCTGGGGCGGCGATCCGCTGCGGGCCTGCCATTGCAGCCAGTGCCGCCGCTGGTCAGGGCATGTCTGGGCCGCTGCCGGGACAGCCGATCTGACGATCCGGGGCGCGGTCAAGTGGTTCCGGTCCTCGGACCAGGCCGAGCGGGGCTTTTGCCCCCAATGCGGCAGCAGCCTGTTCTGGCGCCAACTGGACGGCAGCGGGGTCGAGGTCGCGCCGGGCGCCGTGGACAACCCCACGGGGCAGCGGTTGCAGGGCCATATCTATGTCGCCGACAAGGGCGATTATTACGACATCGCGGACGGCCTGCCGCAGGAATCGCAAGGATGATCTGGGACACCGTCGCCGCCATCCCCCTGGCGCAGCTGACCGCCTTTGTCGCGGGCGGGCTGATGCTGAACGTCGCGCCCGGTCAGGACGTGTTCTTCGCCAGCGCCTGCGGCATCCAGGGCGGGCCGCGCGCGGGCGCGCTGGCCGGCTTCGGGGTGGGCCTGGGCGTGCTGATGCATGTGACGCTGGCCACTGTTGGCCTGGGCGCCATCGTCGCCGCCCATCCCGAGGCGTTGCTGGCCGTCAAATACGCGGGCGCGGCCTATCTCTTGTGGCTGGCGTGGAAAAGCTGGCGGGCCGGGCCGGCCGATCCTTCGGCGCGCGGCAGCGTCAGGCCCTGGAACATCATCCGGCGCGGCTTCCTGTCGAACGCGCTGAACCCCAAGCCAGTCCTGTTCCTGCTGGCCTTCCTGCCGCAGTTCACCAACCCTGCCTGGGGTCCGGTCTGGCAGCAGATCCTGGGCCTGGGACTGATCTTCGCCTTTACCGGCACGCTGGTCACAATGGGTTACGGCATCGTCGCGGGCTATGCGGGCCATGTGATCGGCAGGCGGCTGGGCCTGATCAACAAGATCGCGGCCGTGATGTTCGCGGGCCTGGCCATCCGGCTGGTCACGAAGTGACCGCCTTCACCTATGCCCCGCCGCCCGATGCGCCCCAGGTGATCCATGCCGATCACGAGATCCTGGTGGTGGGCAAGCCTGCGGGCCTTCTGTCGGTCCCTGGACGGGGCGAAGGCAAGGACGACTGCCTGATCAACCGGTTGCGCGGGGCGTTCCCGACCGTGCTGCTGGTCCATCGGCTGGATCAGGACACCTCGGGCGTGATGGTCTTCGGCCTGACCCCCCATGCGCAGCGCACCCTGGCCAAGCAGTTCGAGGAACGCAAGGTCAAGAAGACCTATGTCGCGCGCCTGTCCGGGCGGCTGGAGCCGAAGACCGGCACCGTCGATCTGCCGCTGATCGTCGATTGGCCGAACCGCCCGCGCCAGAAGGTCGATCACGACCAAGGACGGCCCGCGCTGACCGAATGGCGGGTGATCCGCGCGAGCGATGCCGAAACCCGCGTCCGGCTGTTCCCGCTGACCGGGCGCAGTCACCAGTTGCGCGTCCACATGGCCGAAACCGGCCACCCGATCCTGGGCGATCCGCTTTACGCGACGGGCACTGCGGCTGATCACCCGCGCCTGATGCTGCACGCAGAAAGCCTGCGCCTGCGTCATCCCGACAGCGGCGTGCAGGTCAGCTTCAGCCAGCCCGCGCCGTTCTAGGCCCCGATCACCTGTTCGGCCACCTGTTCGGACCGCAGCATGTCCTCCAGCGTCAGCGACTCGATCAGGATCAGATAGGACCAGAAGATTTCGGCAAAGACCTTGCGGATACGGCAGGACGCCTCGTCCCGGCAATCCTCGCAGCGCTGATAGGCGCGGCGCGACAGGCAGGGCAGGGGGGCGATCGGCCCGTCGATCAGGCGCAGAAGCTCGGATATGGAAATGTCGCCGGGCCGCTTGATCAGCAGATAGCCGCCCGACCGGCCGCGGATGGAGCTGACCATGCCCGCATTGCGCAGTTCCAGCAGGATCTGTTCCAGGAACCGCTTGGGCGTGTCGGACCTGCGGGCGATCTTTTCGATGGTCAGCGCCTCGGGCGCGGGCTGGGCGGCCTCGTCCCCCAGAACCAGCATCGCCTTCAGCGCGTATTTCATCTTCTGCGTGATCATGGCCCACATTACGGCGATAAAATACCCGCATCAAGGTCGAGATTTCAGGCAACATGATGCAACCAGATATACGATTAAGACGCTAGACATTTGATATTTTTGTGGCACTCTGGCCTGCGAAACGGCTTGCCGAGGAGCATATGACCGGCCTGGACCTGATCGACCGCAAGATCGTCGCCGCCCTGATGCAGGACGCGACCCAACCCATCGCCCAGATCGCCGACCGTGTGGGACTGTCGCAGACCCCTTGCTGGAAGCGGATTCAGAAACTGGAATCGACGGGCGTTCTGATCGGGCGCGTGGCCCTGGCCGATCCGGCAAAGCTGGGCTTCGGCCTTACCGTCTTTGTGGGAATCGAGGCCGTCGATCATGGCGCCGCTTGGCGCGACGCCTTCCTGGCGGCCATCAAGAAGTTCCCCGAGGTCATGGAAGCCTATCGCATGGCCGGAGAGATGGACTACCTGCTGCAGGTCGCGGTGCCCGACATGGCGGCCTATGACGATTTCTATCGACGGCTGACGGATGCCGTGCCGATCAAGAACCTGACCTCGCATTTCGCCATGGAGCGGTTGCGCCATACCACCGCCTATCCCGTCAACACCCGCGACCGCTAGATCCCTGTTCCCTTTCCCGGCCGATCTTTGGAAACAAAATCACGACAAACAAAGTAGAGTTACCGGGAGTTAGAGGGAGAAACTGCACCATGTCCAAGACCCTGATCGTTCCCGG
The DNA here is from genome assembly GCF_030846195.1 of Paracoccus yibinensis. GTDB lineage: Bacteria > Pseudomonadota > Alphaproteobacteria > Rhodobacterales > Rhodobacteraceae > Paracoccus > Paracoccus yibinensis. Next base: position 93,098 of record NZ_JAVCWH010000007.1, on the reverse strand, counting down.
CCTTGACGGATCGCCCGGTCCCCATTGGCAGGACTGGTGGGCGCGCACCGATCCCAATGCGATGATCGTCGATCTGCCCGATCCCCGCCGCCCCGTGCGCGAGGCTTGGGAGGCTGCCTTGGCGGTGGTGATCCTGCGGCACCCCAACAGCATCCTGGTCGGCCATTCGCTGGGTTCGGTGCTGATCGCGCAGATGCTGGCCCGCTGGTCGGGGCTGCGGGTGCGCGGTGCGGTGCTGGTTGCCCCCGCCGATCCGCTGGCAGGGACAGATGGCTGCCAGCGTATCCGTCGTTTCGGTCCCCTGCCCGATATGGCCCTGGACGTGCCTGCCGTGCTGGTGGCCAGCCGCAACGACCCCTGGATGACCTTCGACCGCAGCCGCGATCTGGCCGACACGCTTGGCGCCGACCTGATCGACCTGGGCCAGGCGGGCCATGTCAACGTGGCAGCCGGCTTTGGTCCCTGGCCCGGCGGCAAGGTGATCCGCGACCGCCTGCTGGACCGGACCGAACGCCCCTCGGTCCTGCGCCGGTGGCTTGGTCAGGCAGCCCAGGCGCGGCCGCGCCTGACGGGGGCGTGACGATGCCCGGCCGCAGCTTTCATCGCCTCGCCGAACCTGTCCCCGCCGAATCCGTCCCCATTGTCGATTTCGGAGTCCCTGCCATGTTCGACATGCAGACCGAACTGCATCTGCGCCGCACGGCGCGCGACCCACAGGGTGACGACAGCGGCGCCGTCTGCGTCATCCTGATCGTGATGAACCTGTCGGCTCTTGCGCTGCTTGCCGCTGTGCTGATCTGATCCGAAGGGTGCCCATGATCCCGGCTCCCGCTCCGACGGCCTTCCTGGCCCAATGCGGATGGCGCCGGTCCCCTGTCGTCATGGCGCAGCGGATATCCTAGACCTGTTCCAGAAAACCACGCAGGGTCTGCAGCTTGGCCGCGGTGACATCGACGATGCTGCCTTCGGACATCGCATCGTCGTTGGCCCAGATGCGGAACGTGTCCGCCAGGGCATGAGAGATCGCCTGCGCCAGCAGTTCCGCATCGGGGCGCGCGTCCTCGCCCAGGCGGGTTACGGCCAGATCGGCGATCTGATCCCCCAGCCGTTTCAGTGATCCATAGAAGATCGGCAGCAGTTCGGGCGCTTCGTCCAGCAGCCGGTTGATCAGTTGCGACATGCCCCGGTCCAGGTCGGCATGGCACAAGAGATGCCGCAGCGCCTTCAACAGGTCGCCCAGCAACGGGCCGGAGGATTCGCGGAACCAGGCCACAGTGTCGTCGGCAAAGCTGGGCGCCGTCCCGATGATCGCCGCATCCTTGTTCAGGTAATAGTTGAAGAAGGTCCGCTGGCTGATCCCCGCCTCGGCCGCGATCTGTTCCGTCGTCACCGAATCATATCCCAGCCGCAGCGCCAGCGTCAGCGCGGCGCGCTGGATGTCGCGTGCTGTCTGCTGCCGCCGTCGATCACGAAGCGTCGATTTCGCCGCCATGATGCCATTCCCTTAGAAATTCACCCCAGGCAAATATTGCATACTGTGCATCAACGTGCAACAAGCCTTTCCGAATGCTGGTCCGCCCGCTGGAAGGAATGATCCGATGTCCCTGTTTCACCCGATGGCCTGTGCCGGCCTGATCGCCCTGTGGTTCCTGTCCGTGCCTGCCGCGGCCCAAGAGGCCCAGATGCCGCCGCCGCAGGTGGGCGTGGTCACGGTCCAGCCCCAGCCGGTTCCGCGCATCCTGACGCTGCCGGGGCGCGCCGTGGCCCAGTCGCAGGCGGCGATCCGTCCCCGCGTCGGCGGGCTGGTCACCGAGGTTCTTTATCAGCCCGGCACGGCGCTGGAGGCGGGCGCGCCGATGTTCCGCATCGACCCGACCATCTATCAGGCAAACCTGACCAGTGCCGAGGCGCAGGTCGCATCCGCGCGCGCCGCCCTGACCGAGGCCGAAACCTCGTTCGGCCGCACCGAACAGCTGCTGGGATCGGGCACGACCCAGGCGCAGGTCGATGCCTCGCGCGCCACGCTGGAACAGGCGCGGTCGGCCCTGCAGGCAGCCGAGGCCGCGCTGTCACTGGCGCAGGCGGAACTGGAATGGACCACCATCGCCAGCCCGATCGACGGCATGGCCAGCGTCCCGGCAGTGTCGGTGGGCGATCTGGTGACGGCGAACCAGGCAGATGCCCTGGCGACGGTGACGCAACTGGATCCGATCGAGGTGGACATGTTCGAACCCTCGGCCCGGCTCTTGTCCCTGCGCGACGACATCAGCGAAGGGCGGTTGCGGCTGAACGACAGGATCCAGGCCACCCTGACGCTGGAAACCGGCGAAACCTATGCGGCGACCGGTGAACTGGTGGCGCCGGGCTATACCGTCTCGACCTCGACCGGGGCGGTGGACACGCGGTTCCGCTTTGAAAACCCGCGCCGGCTGATCCTGCCCGGCATGTTCCTGCGCGGCCAGGTCAACCTGGGCACGACCGAGGCCTTTCTGGTCACGCAGAACGCCGCAACCCGCGACAAGACCGGGCAATTGTCGGCTTGGGTCGTGCGCGACGGCAAGGCCACGCAGGTGGATCTGGCCGATGACGGCAGCTACCAGAACCACTGGATCGTGACAAACGGGCTTCAGCCCGGCGACAGCCTGATCGTGGACAATTTCGCCGCCCTGACCGAGGGGGCCGAGGTCACGACCGTCCCCGTCACCCTGGACGAGAACGGCGTCGTGCGCGAACAGCCCGCCCCCGAGGGCGAGCCTGCCGCCGCCCCCGCAGACGCCGCAGCCACTGCTCCGGCCGAGTGATCCCATGGCCCGTTTCTTCATCCACCGCCCCGTCTTCGCCTGGGTTCTGGCCTTCGTGACCATGCTGGTCGGCGGCCTTGGCCTGCAGACCCTGGCGATCGAGCAATATCCCCAGATCGCCCCCACCACCGTCCGCATCAGCGCGACCTATACCGGCGCATCCGCCGAGATCGTCGAGAACTCGGTCACCACCGTGATCGAGGACGCGATGACCGGGATCGACGGGCTGATCTACATGACCTCGAACTCGACGCCCGGCTCGGCCTCGGTGTCGCTGACATTCGACGACACGGTCGATGCCGACATCGCGCAGGTGCAGGTCCAGAACAAGCTGCAACTGGTGACAAGCCAGCTTCCCGACATCGTGCAGCAGCAGGGGGTGAACGTCTCGCGCTCCACCTCCTCGATCCTGCTGGTGGGGGCGCTGACCAGCAGCGACGGCAGCTATTCCACGGTCGAACTGGGCGACCTGGTGTCCCAGATGATCGAGGATCCGGTCAAGCGGACCCCCGGCGTCGGATCCATCAACACCTTCGGGTCGGGCTATGCGATGCGCATCTGGCTGGACCCGATGAAGATGGCGCAATACCAGGTCACGCCCGCCGACGTGACCGCCGCAGTGTCCGAACAGAACACCAACGTCACCGTGGGCGACCTGGGCGCCGAACCCTCGGCCGAAGGCCAGCGGCTGACCCTGACCCTGTCGGCGCAGTCGCAGCTTTCCTCCGCCCGGGAGTTCGAGCGGATCCTGCTGCGCGTGGACCCGGACGGATCGACGGTCTTCCTGGGCGACGTGGCAAGGGTCGAGATCGGGCAGGAATCCTATGGCGGTGCCGCGCGCTACAACGGCAATCCGGCGGCGGGCTTCGGCGTGAACCTGGCGACGGGGGCCAATGCCGTGGATACCGCCCATGCCGTGCGCGAGGTCATCGACGGCATCGCGCCTTCGCTGCCCCAGGGGGTCGAGGTCGTCTATCCCTATGACACCGCGCCTTTTGTCGAAAAGTCGATCCACCAGGTCTACAAGACCCTGGCCGAGGCCGTGGTGCTGGTCTTCCTGGTGATCCTGGCTTTCCTGCAAAGCTGGCGCGCCACGATCATCCCGGTGATCGCCATCCCCGTGGTGTTGCTGGGCACTTTCGGCGTGCTGGCGGTGGCGGGCTTTTCCATCAACACGCTGACCATGTTCGCCCTGGTGCTGGCCATCGGCCTGCTGGTCGATGACGCCATCGTGGTCGTCGAAAACGTGGAACGCGTGATGGAGGAAGAGGGCCTCGGCCCTGTCGAGGCCACGCAAAAAAGCATGGAGGAGATCACCTCGGCCCTGGTGGGCATCGTGATGGTGCTGTCGGCGGTGTTTTTGCCCATGGCCTTCATGTCGGGCGCGACCGGGGTGATCTATCGCCAGTTCTCGCTGACGATCATCACGGCCATGGTGCTGTCGCTGGGCGTGGCCGTGATCCTGACACCTGCCATGTGTGCAAGCCTTCTGAAGCCCCGCAAGCATGGCGAGGGGATCGCGCCCGCCCGCTGGTTCAACCGCAACCTGGACCGTGCCACCAACGGCTATGGCAAGGCCGTGGCCCGCTTGGTGCGGCGTCCGTTTCGCATGTTGATCGTGCTGGTGGCGATCGGCTTCGGCGCCGCCGCGCTGTATGAACGCCTGCCCGGATCGTTCCTGCCGGACGAGGATCAGGGCGTGATGATGGTGATGATCGAGACGCCTGACGGATCGACCACCGCCCAGACCCAGGCTTTGGTCGAGAAGGTCGAGGAATACCTGCGCGTGCAGGAAGCCGATACGGTGGAATCCACCTTCTCGGTCCTGGGGTTCAGCTTCGGGGGATCGGGCCAGAACCAGGCGCTGCTGTTCGCCAAGCTGCGCGACTACGAGGAGCGGCCCGGCCTGGACGTGGCGTCCCTGGTCACGCGCGCCAATGGCTATTTCTTCATGAACAATCGGGCGGGCCAGGCCTATTTCCTGCAACCGCCGGCGATCCCCGGCATGGGCGCGTCCTCGGGCTTCTCGATGTATCTCGTGGACCAGTCGGGCCGGGGGCAAGAGGCGCTGACGGCCGCCGCCGACCAACTTGTCGCGACGGCGCAGGAAGACGGCCGCGTCACCAACCTGCGCGGCAACGAGGCGCCGTTCGAGACCTCGCTGCGGCTGGACATCGACCAGCAGAAGGCCGCGGCCTTCGGGCTGTCGATCGCGGAAGTGAACGCGATGCTGTCGGTGATCTTCTCGGGGCGCGACGTGAACGACTTTGCCCTGGGCACGGAACTGCGCCCGGTGATCGTCCAGGGCGAGGCCGAGGCCCGGTCCCAGCCCGAGGATATCGACCGCTGGTTTGCCCGCAATGCCGATGGCGACATGGTCAATTTCGGCGCCTTCACCACCCGCGTCTGGGACCAGGAACCGCAGGCGCTTGCCCGTTATGGCGGCACCCGCGCCTTGGAACTGTCGGGCGCGGCCGCCCAGGGCCTGTCGTCGGGTGCGGCGATGGACGCGATGGAGGAGATGGTGGCCGACATGCCCGGCGGATACGGCACGGCCTGGACGGGCCTGTCCTATCAGGAACGCCTGTCGGGCAACCAGGCGCCCTTGTTGTTCACGCTGTCGGCCCTGGTGGTGTTTCTGGCGCTTGCCGCCCTTTACGAAAGCTGGACGGTGCCCCTGGCGGTGATGATGACCGTGCCGGTGGGCATCCTGGGCGCCCTGGCTGCCGCGCTGTTCTTCGACCAGACCAATGACGTCTATTTCAAGGTGGGCCTGCTGACGACCATCGGCCTGGCTGCGCGGAACGCCATCCTGATCGTGGAATTCGCGCAATCGCTGGTGGCGCAGGGCCGTCCGCTTCTGGAAGCCGCAATCGAGGCCTCCAAGATGCGCCTGCGCCCGATCCTGATGACCACCTTCGCCTTCATGCTGGGCGTGCTGCCGCTTGCCATCGCCAGCGGCGCGGGGGCGGGGGCGCAGAACTCGATCGGGATCGGGGTTCTGGGCGGCATGGCCTCGTCGGCCGTGATCGGGATCTTCCTGGTTCCGGTCTTCTATGTGGCCGTGCTGAAGGCGGTCGAGCTTGTCACGAAAAGAAGGGGTAAACCCGCATGACTTTCGCACTGCACCGCCGCGCGATGCTTGGTTCCGTCCTGGCGCTTGGGGCCTGCGCCGCCGTCGGCCCCGATCCCACCGCGCTGCCCACCCCCGCCGTCCCCGCCGGTTTCAACGAGGGCGAGGGGAGGGCCACGCCCCCGCAGGCGGCCTTCTGGTCGGGCTATAACGACGCCACCCTGAACCGCCTGATCGGGCAGGGCATGGACCAAAGCTTCGACATCATGGCCGCCAACGAACGCATCCGCGCGGCCCAGGCCGATGTGCGGGCGGCCCGGCCCTGGGCGTCCCAGATCGGCGGCACGACCACGGCGGGGCGGGAACGGGCGGGCGGCGATGCCGTCGCCGCCGGCACCGCCAATACCGCCGCCCTGTCGGCCAGCTTCGTCTTCGACCTGTTCGGCGGCGCCCGCCGCGCCCGCCAAGGCGCAGCGGCCGCCTTGCAATCGGCCCAAGCCGAAGCGCAGACCGTCCGCCTGGCCTGGCTGGCCGAGGTGATCGCCGCCTATGCCGACGCGCGCTTCTTTCAGCAGGCCCTGGCCCTGACCCGCGACACGATCCGCACGCGTGAAGGCACGCTGGAGGTGACGCGCAACAGCCAGTCCGTGGGCATCGCCACCGAATACGACGTCGCCCAGACCGAGGCGCTGTTGCAGACCGCCCGCGCCGACCTGCCGAATTATGACGCGCAGTTCAACGCCCAGGTTTATCGCCTGTCCACGCTGCTGAACCTGCAATCCGCGCCGCTGATGGGGCAGATGCGCGGCGGATCGGCCCAGTTGCGCACGCCGCCCGGTCCCGGAACCGGCGTTCCCGCCGACCTGCTGCGCTCGCGCCCCGACATCCGCGCGGCGCAGGCCGACTATGCGGCCGCGCTTGCGGCGGTGGGGGTGGCGACGGCCGACCTGCTGCCCGCGATTTCGCTGACGGGCACGGTCACGGACCGGGGCGGGGCCACCGCCTGGGGTTTCGGTCCCGGCCTGTCGCTGCCGGTCCTGAACCAGGGCGCGCTGCAAGCCGCCCGGTCCCGCCGGTTGTCCGAGGCGCGCGAGGCCGAGATCGCCTGGAAGTCCGCCATCGTCGCGGCGGTCGAGGATGTGCAGACCGCCCAGTCGAACCTGCGCCGCTTCCGCCAGCGGGCCGCCACGCTGGAAGAGGCGGCGGCGTCATACGACCGCGCCTATACGCTGGCCCGCCAGAACTTCGAGGCAGGCGCCCTGGCATTGGTCGACCTGCTGGAGGCTGACCGGTCCCGCGCAAGCGCCCGCCTTGCCGCCGCACAGGCCCGGAATGCTGCTGCCAAGGAATGGGCAACCTTGCAAATCGCCACGGGTGCAGGATCGAGATAGATAATGGTGCGTGTGAACACGCACCCTACGCCGCCCCGACCGTAGGGTGCGTGCTTGCACGCACCTTGCGCCCGCCTGTCAGACGATCCGCGTCACCAGCGGTGTAAGTCCCTCGATCTCGACCGTCACGACCTGGCCCCGCGTGACCGCGCCAACCCCTGCGGGGGTTCCCGTGAAGATCAGGTCGCCCGGCTGAAGCCGCACCGACTGCGACAGCTGGGCGATGACGTCGGCCACCGGCCAGATCATCTGCGACAGGTCCGATTCCTGGCGCAACGCACCATCGACCGTCAGCGCAATCCGGCCTGCGTTCAGCGGGCCGGTCTGGCTGACCGGATGCAGCAGACCGCAGGCCGCCGACAGATCGAAGCCCTTGGCCAGATCCCAGGGCCGCCCCGCCTTCTTCGCCACCGCCTGCAAGTCGCGGCGGGTGAAGTCGTTGCCGGTGGCATAGCCCCAGATCAGCCCCTGCGCGCCGTCAGGCGCGATGTCCACCCCGCCTGCGCCAAGCGCCACGACCAGTTCGGCCTCGAAATGCAGATCGCCGGTCTGCGGGGGATAGGGCAGGTCGGCGTCCCCCACCAGCAGCGTATCCGCGGGTTTCGAGAAGAAGAACGGGGGTTCGCGGTCGGGGTCATGCCCCATCTCTCGCGCGTGGTCGGCATAGTTGCGGCCGACGCAATAGATGCGGCGGACCGGAAAGCGGCGGCTGTCGCCCGCCACGGGCAGGGACGGAAGGGCAGCGGGCGGAATGACGAAGTCGGACATGGGAGGGGGCTTTCGCTGGGTTGCGGCGGACTGTCCCGCGCCCGCAATGCCCCGTCAAGGCCAGCTTCGCCCCATGGAGGCCGGTTCCAGCACCACCACGGTCGGCCGGTCCGGCAGCCCGCGCAAGGACGCCAGGTATTCGCTGCCCCCTGGCCGCTGGATGTCGAACTGGCCCGACATGCCGGTCAGGAAGGCCTCCAGCCGGGCGGGGCCGAACCAGTGCATGGGGATCACCACCGAACTGTTCAGGCGGCTGACGACGCGCATCATCGCCGCCTGCTCCATCGTGTAGCTGCCGTCGACCGGGACCAGCAGCACGTCCACGCGGCCCAGGCGGGCGTAATCCTCGTCCGTGGGTTCGTGGTGCAGGTGGCCCAGATGCGCGATGCAAAGGCCCCCCGCCTCGAAGACGAAGATGGAGTTGCCGCCCTCCTCGACCGTGCCCCAGGACCGGATGTCGGTCGGCACGTTGCGGATCAGCGCGTCGCCCAGCGTCAGGTAATGGTCGGCCGCCACCCCGAACTGGTCCGACCAGCCGCGCAGGACGTGGGGGATTCCGTCCACCCGGTCGGTCCAGTGGCTGGAATGCGCCCGGTTCATCGTCACCACGTCCGGCACCGGCGCGTCGGGATGCAGGTTGCCGTTGAAGTCGGTGACGATGTCAAGGCCCCCCGGCGTCTGGATCAGGAACATCGCGTGTCCCAGAAAGGACAGCCTGACCGACCGTTCCGGCACCGGATCGGACCAGGCGGCCTGCTGGATGCGTTCGGGTCCGCCCGCGATGGCGATGCAATGGCTGGGCCTGCGTTCCTGGCCCTGCGCGGCCAGCGGCAGAACGGCGATCACGGCGGTGGCAAGGGCAAGGCGCATGGTCATCCCCCCGGAAAGATCGCGGGAAGCGTAACCCGGAACGCCCCCAACCCCCGTCACAAGCGCGTGACAGGCGGCTGGCCGGGGCTTATCCATGTCGGCAAGATCGGCAGGATCGCCGGCAAAGAGGAGTTGCGCCATGTTCATCGCCATGAACCGTTTCACCGTTCCCGTCGAGAACGCGGACGAATTCGAAGCCCTGTGGCTGTCGCGCGACAGCAAGCTGGACACCCTGCCGGGCTTTGTCGAATTTCACATGCTGAAAGGCCCCGAGGAGGACGGGCGGCGGCTTTATGCCTCGCATACGGTATGGGAGAGCGAGGAGCATTTCATCGGCTGGACCCGCAGCCAGCAGTTCCGCGACGCCCATGCGCGGGCGGGCGAGACGAAGAAGCTGTATGAAGGCGGTCCCCGCTTCGAAGGCTTCACCGCGATCCAGCATATCGGCCGGGCCGGCTGATCGCGAAAAGGGGAGGGGGACATGACCAACACGATCTACGACCAGGGCCTGGACGCCTGCGCGGCCAATTTCGCGCAACTGACGCCCTTGGACTTCCTGGCCCGCACGGCGGCGATCCATCCCGACCGGCTGGCCGTGGTCCACGGCCCCGTCCGCCGGACCTGGGGCCAGACCCACGACCGCTGCCGCCGCCTGGCAAGCGCGCTGTCCGCGCGCGGGGTCGGGCGGGGCGACACGGTGGCGGTGATCGCCCCCAACATCCCCGAGCTTTACGAGGCCCATTTCGGCATCCCCATGCTGGGCGCGGTGCTGAACGCGATCAACACCCGGCTGGACGCGGACACCGTGCGCTTCATCCTGCAGCACGGAGAGGCCAAGGCCCTGCTGGTGGACAGCGAGTTCGCCCCCCTTGCACGAGAGGCGTTGAAGGGCTGCGACATCGGGCTGGTCGTGGACATCCTGGACCCGACCGTTTCGCACGGCGATACCATCGGCCACCTGGATTACGAGGCCCTGCTGGCCGAGGGCGATCCCGCATTCGACTGGCAGCCGCCCGCCGACGAATGGGACGCGATCGCGCTGAACTATACCTCGGGAACGACGGGCAATCCCAAGGGCGTGGTCTATCACCACCGGGGGGCTGCGCTGAACGCGATCTCGCAGTTGCAGGACTGGGGGATGCACGCGCATTCGGTCTATCTGTGGACGCTGCCGATGTTTCACTGCAACGGCTGGTGCTTCCCTTGGGCGATGGCCGCCAATGCCGGAACCTCGGTCTGCCTGCGCGCGGTCCGGGCCGAGCCGATCTTCGACCTGATCGCAGGCGAAGGCATTACCCATTTCTGCGGCGCGCCCATCGTGCTGAACATGCTGGCGCAGAACGCGCATCTGAAACGCTTCGACCATCCGGTGAAGGTGATGACCGCCGGTGCCTCGCCCCCCGCCGCCGTGATCCAGGCGATGGAGGACATGGGCGTCGAGGTGACTCATGTCTATGGGTTGACCGAGGTTTATGGCCCCTCGGTCGTCTGCGTCTGGAAGCCGGAATGGAACGAGTTGCCACCAGATCGAAGGGCGCGGCTGAAGGCCCGGCAGGGCGTGCGCAACGCGGCGCTTGGCGGGCTGATGGTGGCCGATCCCGAGACGCTGGCCCCCGTTCCCCATGACGGGGAAACGCTGGGCGAGATCTTCATGCGCGGCAACAACGTGATGCGCGGCTACCTCAAGAACCCCGATGCCACCGCCAAGGCCTTTCGCGGCGGCTGGTTCGCCACGGGCGATCTGGGCGTGATGCATTCCGACGGCTATGTGGAAATCAAGGACCGCAGCAAGGACATCATCATCTCGGGCGGCGAGAACATCTCGTCCGTGGAAATCGAGGACGTGCTGTACCGCCACCCGGCGGTGAACGAAGCGGCGGTGGTGGGGCGTCCCGATGCCAAATGGGGCGAAACCCCCTGCGCCTTCGTGGACCTGCGCCCGGGGAAGGACGCGTCCGAGGCCGATATCATCGCCTTCTGCCGCGACCACATGGCCCATTACAAGGCGCCGAAGACGGTGGTGTTCGGACCGTTGCCCAAGACCTCGACCGGCAAGATCCAGAAGTTCGTGCTGCGCGATCAGGCCCGCAGCCTGTCCGGCTGAGGGGCGGGCAGCACCGTCCCGGCAAAGCCGTCATCGGCGATGTCGCGGCACAGGCCGGACCATTCGCAGCCCGCGCAGGCGTCCCGGATCGCGCCGCCCGCGAAGGCGTGGCGCATCCGGGCCAGGGTGGCGGGGTCCAGCACCAGCCGCTGCCCGGCCGTCAGCGGGCGTCCCAGCAGGGCGGTCAGGTCGCGCGCGGCCTGCGCGTCGCGACGGGCGACGCTGCCGCCCCGGCAATGGCAGCCGGGATCGGCCAGCATCGGCGCGCAGATATCGTCGGGACCATTGACCATCATCACCGCCTCGCCCGCCGCGATGCGGCCCGCGATGGCGGTGAACCCCGCCGTGAAGGCGGGGCTGTAGCCCTTGCCTGCCCAGGTCAGCAGGCAAAGCAGGTGATGCGCGCGCAGGCGGATCGTCATGCGCGGCGCGGACGGCCCAACTGACGCAGCGCAAGCGCGCCGACGGCGGATTTCAGCACCGCGCCGACCAGAAAGGGCGTGACGCCGTGGACGATCGCCGCATCCCAGCCGATGCCGCGCGACAGCCAGGCCGCGCCCACGGCCAGGCAGATCAGGTTGCCCGCCAGCATCGACAGGAAGGCCAGCCCGGCCCGGTCGCCGTTCCAGCCGCGTTCCGCTAGCCAGCCGATCTGCGCGGCCATGACCGCGAAGGCCACCAGATAGCCGCCGGTCGGTCCCGCGAAATGCGCAAGGCCCCCCGCGCCGCCCGCCAGAACCGGCAGGCCCAAAGCCGCCTGTCCCAGCCAGGCCAGCACCGTCAGCGCCCCCAGGCGCCAGCCGTAAAGCGCGCCGATCATCGCCACGGTAAAGGTCTGCATGGTGACCGGGACCGGCACCATCGGCACCTCGATCCGCGAGGAGATGGCCAGCAGGATCGTGCCAAAGGCGACCGCCAGCAGGCGGACAGGCAGGGACCGGCTGTGCAGGTCCACGGGGCTGAAGGCTGGAGTTGGCGTCATTGATCGTCCCTATCCTGAATTATAGATAATTATGGATTCGTCGTGCCAGGATAGTCCACGGATTATCTATCGGATCAAGGGGGGATTGGTCAGCGCCGCGTTCGGGGCCGCTGGCCGCTGAACTGGACATGCCGCGCCAGCACGGCGCAGGCGCGGTCCAGATCGCCCGACCGCAGCGCGTGCAGGATGGCACGATGGTCACGATCCGTCGGCGCCTCCCATTCCGCGCGCCAGCCGGAAAACAGGAAGCGAGCGCTTGCGGTGTGCAGATCCGCGATGGACTTCAGCAGGCGGGGCATCCCGCAGGGGTCCAGAATCAGACGGTGGAACTGGCGGTTGGCCTCTTCCCAGGTTTCGACATCGCTCGCGTGATCGCCTGCCCGCGTCGCCTCCTCGGCCCGGTCCAGGATGGCGGGCGTCAGGTGCGGCGCGGCGTGACGCAGGGCCAGCACCTCGAGCGCGGCGCGCATCTCGGCCACCTCGCGCACCTCGGCCAGGGAAAAGCCCGCCACGCGAAAGCCTCGCCGGGGTTCGCTGACAGCAAGGCCGCGGCTTTCCAGGTGGCGGAAGGCTTCCCGCACGGGGACATGGCTTGCGCCGAATTCGGCGGCGACGTGATCCTGCCGCAGCCGTTCGCCGGGCGCGATCTGGCCGGAAACGATGCGCGCGGTCAGTTCGCGGCTGATGCGGTGGGCAAGGGGTTCCTGTGTCATGGATTATAGATAATCTGGCCCCTTGCCGCAGTCCAGCCGGTCAGAAACCCTTGTGGTCTTTCAGGAAATCGTCCTCGGCGGGGGTATTGCGTCGGTCCAGCAGGGCGTTGCGATGCGGAAAGCGGCCGAAGCGTTCGATGATGTCGCGGTGCTGGATGGCATAGTCCAGATAGCCAGGATCGCCCAGGGCCTCGAACAGTTCGACCGATCGGGTCTGGTCGGGCAGATCCTCGCTGTGTTCGAAGGGCAGGTAAAGAAACATCCGCCGCCGCGCATCGACCTGCTGGTCAAAACCCGCCTCCACGGCGGCGCGGGCGTGTTCCAGCGCGATGTCATCGGATTCGAAGGCGCGCCCGGTGCCCCGGAACATGTTGCGCGGAAACTGGTCCAGAAGGATCACCAGCGCCAGGGCGCCGTCGGGCGTCGCGGCCCAAGGGTCCAGGTCCCGGTGATGCGCCGCGCGATAAGTGTCGGCGAAGCCGTCGCGGATGCGGTCGTCGATCTCGTCCGACTTGGCGAACCAATACGGCTCCATGTCCTCGGAAAACCAGAAGTCCAGCACGTCCTGGGCGGTCTTGATCGTCATGGGTCAGTTCCTTTCCGGCAGGGGGATGTGCTCGGCCCGGTCGGTGGGCGGCAGGTCGAACAATCCCTGGCCCCAACGTTCCGCCTGCCATTGGCGTTTCGCTTCCTCGATGCGCTCGCGCGAGGAGGCCACGAAGTTCCACCAGATATGGCGCGGCCCGTTCAGCGTCTCGCCCCCCAGGGCCATCAGCCGCGCGCCCCGCTCGCCCGCCTGCACGGTGATCGCGTCGCCGGGGCGGAAGACCATCATCTGCCCGGCCTCGAAGTCCTGGCCTGCGACGCTGATGCTCCCTTCGGTGACGTAAAGGCCGCGGTCTTCGTGATCGACGGGCATGGGAAAGCGGGCGCGGGGGTCCAGCGTCACATCCAGATAGAAGGTGTCGGAATACATCGTCGCGGGTGCGGTCTTGCCATAGGCGCGCCCCAGGATCAGCCGCGCCTCGACGCCCGCGTCGCGGATCACCGGCAGCGCGTCCTGGCCGTGGTGTTCGAAAGCGGGTGCCATGTCCTCGTGGCTGTCGGGCAGGGCGATCCAGGTCTGGATGCCCAGAAGACTGCTGGGCCCCTGGCGCGCGGCCTCGGGGCTGCGCTCGGAATGGGTGACGCCGCGCCCGGCGACCATCCAGTTCAGCGCGCCGGGCGTGATGATCTGGTCGGCGCCGGTGCTGTCGCGATGCTGGAAGCTGCCGCGATACAGGTAGGTGACGGTGCCCAGACCGATATGGGGATGAGGTCGCACGTCGATGCCCTGGTTCGTCAGGAACTCGGCCGGACCCATCTGGTCGAAGAAGATGAAGGGGCCGACCATCTGGCGCTTGGGCGCGGGCAGGGCGCGGCGCACCTCGAAGCCGCCAAGGTCGCGGGCGCGGGGGATGATCAGGGTCTCGATGGCGTCCGGGCCGATTTCGTCGGGGCAGCCGGGGGTCAGGGCGGGGTTCCAGCTCATGACGGTTCCTCCTGTGTCGCCCATCAGGATAGGTCCGCTGCGGCAGAACGGGAAGGACAAAGCCGTTCGCCGGACGCGAACGCCGGATTGGTCCGGTCCCGACTGGCGCCGGCCGTGCCGGAACCGCATCTTCGGCGCGAATGTTTCTTGCGGCAAAGGTGCGCGATGACCAGCGGTATCCATCATGTGACGGCGATCACCCGCGACGTTCAGGCGAATGTCGATTTCTGGATGGGCTTTCTGGGTCTGTCCCTGGTCAAGCAGACAGCGGGGTTCGAGGATGCCGAGCAGTTGCACCTGTTCTATGGCGATCCCGCCGGCAGCCCCGGCAGCCTGGTCAGCTTCCTGGTCTGGCAGGATGGCGCGCCGGGACGGGTGGGCCATGGCCGCGTGGCGGAAATCGCCCTGGCCATTCCGCGCGCGCGGATCGGCGACTGGCTGACCCGTGCCATGCAGCGCGGATTGCGCATCGAGGGCCCGACCCGCGAATGGGGCGAACCCCTGCTGCGGCTGAGGGATCCCGACGGCATCATCGTCAAGCTGGTGGGCACGGACATGCCCGACCGGGGCTGGCCCGCCGCCCCCGGCCGGCTCCGGGCGGTGACGATCTGGTCGGCCCTGCCCGAACGGACCGCTGCCTTCCTGCGCCCCTTCGGCTATCGCGAGGGCGGGGCCGAGGGCGGGCTGACGCGGCTGGTGTCCGACAGCGATGCCATCGACATCCGCGACGCATCGGGTTTCGTGCCGGGCATTCCGGGAACCGGCGTCATCGATCATGTGGCGCTGCGGGTGCCCGATCTTGCGGCATTGCAGACCCATCACGACACCTTGCGGGCGCGCAATGCCAGCGAGGTGACGGTTCACGACCGCACGTATTTCACCTCGCTTTACGTCCGCGAGCCGGGCGATACGCTGGTCGAACTGGCAACCGACGGGCCGGGCATGGCGGTGGACGAAGCCGCCGATGACCTGGGCCGCACCTTGATGTTTCCGCCCCATGCCGGAAACACTGGCGACTTGCGCCTGCGCCTGCCGCAATTCGCCCGTCCGGGCGAGGAAAGGACCGTGATGAGAGAGCTTCCCTTTGTCCACCGCCTGCGCCAGCCCGACCAGCCGGACGGATCGGCCATGCTGCTGCTGCACGGCACCGGCGGATCCGAAGCCGACCTGATGCCGCTGGCCCACCGGATCGCGCCCCATGCCACGCTGCTGGGCGTGCGCGGCCGTTCGACCGAGGAAGGGGTGGCGCGGTATTTCCGCCGCACCGCGATGACCAGCTTCGACCAGGACGACATCCGCGCCGAGGCCGAGGCTTTCGCGGCCTTCTGGACCGGCGCCCTGGCGGCTTACGGCCTGGATCCGGCCCGGATCACGGTGATGGGATACAGCAACGGCGCAAATTTCGCAGGCGCGGTGATGGGCCTGCATCCCGGCCTGATCCGCCGGGCGATCCTGATGCGCCCGATGGCCGTGCTTGACGACCTGCCCCAGGTGGATCTGACCGGCCTGTCCGTGCTGACCCTGACCGGGGCGCGCGATCCTTATGGCGTCCATGCGCCGCGCCTGAACGACTGGCTGGCGGCGCGGGGCGCGACGCTGGACGCGCGCGTCGTGCAGGCGGGCCATGATGTCGTGGCCGACGACCTGGCAGCCGCGACGGACTGGATGAAAGGGGAAACCGATGCCTGACCTGACCATCACCCGCGAGGATACCGATGCGCGCCACGGCCGCTATGTCGCCCGGATCGCGGGCATCGACGCCGAGGCTGAACTGACCTTCACCCGGCGCGGCAAGGGCCAGGTCAGCGCCGACCATACCGGCGCGCCCGAGGCGCTGCGCGGCACCGGCGCGGCGGCGGCCCTGGTGGATGCCATGGTGGCGGATGCGCGCAGGCAGGGTTTCCGCATCGTGCCGCTGTGTTCCTATGTCGCGGATCGTTTGGCGAAGAACCCGGAATGGGCCGACGTCTTCGCCACCGCGCCGGAGGAACGCCCGTAGGGATGCGCGAAGGCGTAGGGTGCGTGCTTGCAAGCACCGATGCAGCTTCACACGAAGCGGAACGGAGTCCCCCAAGGGTCCGCAACCGCCTGCCCCGCGCGTTGGGGATCCCCGATGACGACCTCGGCCAAGCCCGTCATCCCTGCGTCACGCGGCCCCGCCCCATGGCTGTTCCAGGTATTTCCGGCAAGGTGGTGGTGATAGCCGTTCCAGCCATACCATGCGCCGCCCTGCGCGTCGAAGGTCCGGGTCAGGCCCAAGTCGACCGCGAAGTAATCATCCGCCCTGTCCAGATCGCCGACCTGCAGATGGACATGGCCGACGGTGCTTCCGTCAGGCGCGCCCTTCCAGGGGGCATCGGCAGCCGCCAGCAGGCCGTCCAGGTCCAGGCGGCGGGTGAACATCTCGATCCGGTCGCCGTCGCGGGTCCAGTCCGCTTCCGGCCGGTCGCGATAGATCTCGATGCCGTTGCCTTCGGGGTCGTCCAGATAGATCGCTTCGCTGACGCCATGGTCGCTGGCGCCGGTCAGGCGGATGCCGCTGTCCGCGGCATGGCGCAGCCACCGGGCAAGCGCGCGGCGGTCGGGCAGCAGGAAGGCGGTGTGGAACAGCCCCGCCTGGCGCGGGTCGCGTGGGCGCGCGGCGCCGTCGCGGCGCAGTTCCAGCAGGGTGCGGTCCCCGGCGCCAAGCCGCGCGGTTTCGCCGTCGCCGCCCAGTTCGGCCAAGCCAAGTGTGTCTCGATAGAATGCCGTCATGGCAGGCAGGTCGCGCACCGTCAGCGCGACATGGTCGATGGCAGGGGTCATGATGCGGTCCTTTCCGCCGTCAGGCTGGCCACGAAGCCCGCGATGAAATCGGCAAGCTGCTGGCGGGTCTTGTCGTCGGTCAAGTTGCCGTCTGCGTCGAACAGCCCGCCCGCGCGCGACACCATCAGCCGCCCGTCCCACCAGGGCCGGGTCTTCAGCGTCCGCAGCACCGGCCACCAATGCGTCTGCGCCTGCGTGGTGCCGAAGCCGCCGGGCGATGCGCCCATCACCGCGACCGGCTTGCCCGCAAACAGCGCCAGCCCGTCGCCGCGCGACATCCAGTCGATGACGTTCTTGAAGACGCCGGGAATGCCGTTGTTGTATTCCGGCGTCACCAGCAGCAGCCCGTCGGCCTGTGCAAGCTGACGGTTCAGCGCGGCGACGGCAGGGGGCGTGCCGTTCGCGGCCTCGTCGTCGCCATCATACAGCGGCACGCCCGAGATGTCGCCGATCACGATCCGCGTGCCCTGGGGCGCCGCGTCGCGGGCCGCCCGCAGCAATCCGCTGTTCAGCGAGGCGCGGCGCAGGCTGCCCGACAGGCCAAGGATGGTGGTCATGTTGGTTGTCCTTTCCTGCGGTCAGTCCAGCGGCTTCAGCCCGGCCTCGATGGCGGCGCGCCTGCCTTCCAGGAAGGGCGGCAGGGACAGGCCCTGGCCCATCGTCTCGCGCGGTTCGTCCACGTCGAAGCCGGGGCCGTCGGTCGCCAGCTCGAACAGGTTTCCGCCCGGTTCGCGGAAGTAAAGCGAGCGGAAGTAATACCGCTCGACCTCGCCTGAATTGGGGACGCGGAAGCCCCGGACGCGGTCGGCCCATCCGGTCAGCGCCGCGGTGTCGGGAACCCGGAAGGCGACATGGTGGACGCCGCCCGCGCCCTGCTGGGCCGTGGGCAGGCCGGGCTGGACCGCGACATGCAGTTCGGCGGCCGCCCCGCCATCGCCCATCTGGAACACATGGACCTGTCCCTGACCGTCGGGGCTGGGATAGTCGCGCACAAGGGTCATGTTCATCACCTGCGTCAGCACCGCCTGGGTCGGGGCCAGGTTGGGGACGGATATGGTGATCGGCCCCAAGCCCTGGATCTGGTGCGGGGCCGGGACGGGGCTTTGGTCCCAGGGCTGGCCCGCCGGGTCGGGGGCGGCCACAAGGCGCAGCCGCTGGCCTTCGGGATCCTCGACATCCAGGCTGGCACGGCCGTCCAGCATGGTGAGCTTGCCGGTCGTGACGCCCAGATCCGACAGGCGCGTGGCCCACCAGTCCAGGCTGTCTTCGGCCACCCGCAGCCCGGTGCGGCTGATCGAATGGGTCCCGCGCCGTTCGCGCGGGGCGGGCCAGTCGAAGAAGGTGATGTCCGTGCCCGGCGTGCCCGCGCCATCGGCGAAGAACAGGTGATAGGCCGAGGTGTCGTCCTGGTTCACGGTCTTCTTCACCCGGCGCAGACCCAGGGTGTCGGTATAGAAGCGGTTGTTGCCTGCCGCGTCCGCCGTGATCGCGGTCAGGTGGTGGATGCCGGTCAGTTGCATGATGCGGTTCCCTGTCTTTGCTTGATGCCAATATGACGTAGCAAGGGCGTTCGTGACAGCCGTCTTGCGGGGAATGCGGCGTTCGGTTCTTGCGAACAGCTACCTGCGGGCTATGCTGCGCCGGATGGATTGGTCGATCAGCGATATTCGGACATTTCTGGCGGTGCTGGACGCGGGCAGCATATCCGCTGCCGCCGCGCGGGCGGATCTGTCGAAGTCCGTGGTCAGCAAGCGGATCAGCGATTTCGAGTCGGCCATCGGCGTGGCGCTGTTCACCCGCCACGCGGGGCGCATTGCGCCCACCGATGCCGCCCTGGCCCTTGCCGAGAGGCTGCGCCCGGCACTGGCGGAACTGGTCGCGGCCACCGAAAGCGTGGGCGGGCAGGCCGAGTTGCGCGGCCGCCTGGCCATCGCCGCGCCCATGAGCTTTGGCATCCGCCACCTGGGGCCGGTCATCGCCGGCTTCGCCCGCGCCCATCCGGGGCTGGAGATCGTGCTGGACTACGACGACCAGTTGGCCGACCTTGGCCGCGCGGGCTTCGACGTGGGGCTGCGCATCGGCGACCTGAAGGACAGCAGCCTGATGGCCCGCCGCGTCTGCGCCGATCCGCGTGCCTTGGTCGCCAGCCCCGACTATCTGGCGGTGCATGGCGCCATCGAAGCGCCGGAGGACCTGGCGGGCCACCATGCCATCGGCTATCTGAACGCGCGCATGGGCGATCTGTGGCCCTTTGCGGATGTGGTCCCGCCGCCCCTTGGTCCCATCACCGCCAATAATGGCGATGCCATCCGCGACATGGCGATCGGCGGGCTGGGGCTTGCGCTGCTGCCGATGTTCATCGTTCATGACGCCTTGCGCGACGGGCGGCTGGTGCGGTTGTTGCCGCATCTGCCGCAGCGTCCCCTGCCGGTCAGCCTGGTCTGGCCGCCGGTCCGGCCGATGCCCCGCAAGACGCGGGCCTTTGTCGATCATGTGGCGGAGGCCTTTGCCGGGACGCCGCCCTGGCTTGAGGGATTGTAGGCAAGGCCGGGGCGCTGCCCCGGACCCCGGGATATTTGAACCAAGGCAAAAGCAGGAGCCGTCAGATGCTGGTTGACCCCAATGCCCCGTTTTTCCGGCCCCTGTGGGTGCGGATCCTGTGTGTGGCCGTGCCGCTGGCTTGGGCAGGGGTCGAACTTTACACCGGCAGCCCCTTCTGGGCGCTTCTGTCGGGGGCTGCCGGCCTTTATCTGGCGTTCGAACTGTTCGTGCGCCGCAAGCCCGACTGATCAGGCCAGCAGGTCCACCGCCCGGTCCAGCCAGGCGAAGCCGTTCGGCGGCAGGTCCAGCACCGTGCCTGACAGCGATGCCCGCGACGGCCCGACAAGCGCCGCCTTGTCCGACAGGGTCAGCGTCGCGGCGTCGGGCGACAGGTTGAAGACGCAGGTCAGCGCCTCGCCCCCGATGCCGCGATGGAAGGCCAGGATCGGTTCGGGCAGATCCAGGAACGAGGTCTCGCCCCGCCGCAGCGGCATCTGCGCCTTGCGGAAGGCCAGCGTCGCGCGATAGGCCGACAGCACGCTGTCATTGTCGCCCTTCTGGCCCGCCACGTGTCGCGCGGCCTGGTGTTCCTTGACCGGCAGCCACGGCTTTGCGACGGAGAAACCCGCGTTTGGGCTGTCGTCCCAGACCATCGGCGTGCGGCAGCCGTCGCGGCCCTTGATCTCGGGCCAGAAGCGCAAGGCGGGGGGGTCGGTCAGTTCGTCATAGACCAGTTCCGTTTCCGTCTGGCCCAGTTCCTCGCCCTGGTAAAGGCAGATGGTGCCGGGAAAGGACAAGAGCATCGCCGCCGCCTGCCGCGCGAGGGCCTGGGGCGATTCGGCATAGGGCAGCCAGCGGGTGACATGGCGGAACACGTCATGGTTTGAAAACGACCAGCAGGCATGGGTGTCGGGCGCGCTGTTATGGACACCCTCGATGGTGTGGCGGAAATGGCGGGCCGTGAAGTCGTGGCTCAGCATCTCGAAGCTGTAGCACATGTGCAGCCGGTCGCTGCCCGCCGTGTATTCGGCCATGATGCGGATCGAGGTGTCGCCACCTTCGCCCACCTCGCCCACCATCATGCGGGCGTCGTATTCGTCGGTCAGCTTGCGCATCCGCTTCAGGAAGGCGATGTTCTCCGGCCGGTTCTTCGAATAGAGGTGGCGCTGCATGTTATAGGTGTCGGGCGCCGTGCTGTCGGGATTGGGCGGGTTGTTCCGCAGCCGGGCGTCGTGGAAATAGAAGTTCACCGTGTCCAGCCGGAAGCCGTCCACGCCCCGGTCCAGCCAGAAGCGCATGGTGCCCAGAAGCGCGTCCTGCACATCGCGGTTCCACAGGTTCAGGTCGGGCTGCTCGATCAGGAAGTTGTGCAGGTAGTACTGCCGCCGCTGCGGCTCCCATTCCCAGGCCGGGCCGCCGAAGACGGATGGCCAGTTGTTCGGCGGCGTGCCGTCCGGGTTCGGATCGGCCCACACATACCAGTCGGCCTTGTCGTTGTCTCGGCTGGTGCGGCTTTCGGCGAACCACGGGTGGCGGTCGCTGGAATGGCTGAGGACCTGGTCGATGATGACCTTCAGCCCCAGCTCATGCGCGCGCGCCACAAGCGCGTCGAAATCGGCCAGGGTGCCGAACAGCGGGTCGATGTCGCAGTAATCGCTGACGTCATAGCCCATGTCCTTCATGGGCGAGGTGAAGATGGGCGACAGCCAGATCGCGTCCACGCCAAGCGATGCGACATGGTCAAGCCTTCGGGTGATGCCGGGCAGATCGCCGATGCCGTCGCCGTCGCTGTCCTGAAAGCTGCGGGGATAGATCTGATAGATCACTGCGTCGCGCCACCATTCGGTCATAAGGGTCTCCTGCAAGGTTTGGTGCGATAGAACACGACTAACGTAGGACCGGAAGGGCGGTTTCGGCGTTAGGTGACGGATTGCCCTGCTGCGGGGGCCGGTTAAGGTGGGTGCATGGGACAGGTGCCAGAGGTGTCACGGCTGACGAATGACGATATCGCCGCGCTGTCCGGCGGGCGTTGCGACCGGCCGTTCGACATCCTGGGACCGCATGACGGCTGGCTGACCGTCCATCACCCCGACATTGCCGCGCTGGAGGCCGTGACCGATGCGGGCACCCTGCCGCTGGAGCGGGTCTTCGGCGATCTGTTCCGGGGGCGGGTCAGCGGCAGCTATCGCCTGAAGGCCTGGTCGGCGGGCGGGGCCGAATGGCTGTTCGACGATCCCTATCGCTTCGGTCCCGTTCTGGGGGACATCGACCTGCACCTGCTGGGCGAGGGGACGCATCACCGGCTGTGGCAGGCGCTTGGCGCCCATGTGATGGTGCATGAAGGCGTGGCGGGGACGCATTTCGCCGTCTGGGCGCCCAATGCCCGGCGCGTGTCGGTGGTCGGGCCGTTCAATGCCTGGGACGGACGGCGCCATCCGATGCGCCGCGTCGGCGGCAGCGGGGTGTGGGAGATCTTCCTGCCCGGCGTGGCCGAGGGGGCGCTTTACAAATACGAAATCCTCGATGCCCATGGCGGGCTGTTGATGAAGGCCGATCCCGTGGGCTTCGGCAGCCAGCACCCGCCGGAAAAGGCCAGCGTGGTGCGCGACATCTCCGGTTACGGCTGGACCGATGCGGACTGGATGGCAAACCGTGCCCATGCGCAGGACCGCCGCGCCCCCATCAGCATCTACGAGGTGCATCTGGGTTCCTGGCGCCGTCGCCTGGACCAGGGCGGGCGGCCCCTGTCCTACAAGGAACTGGCGCGCGATCTGGTGGCCTATGCGGCCGACATGGGCTTCACCCATCTGGAGCTGCTGCCGGTCAGCGAATTTCCCTTCGACGGCTCCTGGGGATACCAGCCGGTCGGGCTTTATGCGCCCACCATCCGCTTCGGCCCGCCGCATGAATTTCGCGACCTGGTCGAGGCCGCGCATCAGGCGGGCCTGGGCGTGCTGCTGGACTGGGTGCCCGGCCATTTCCCGACTGACGCGCACGGGCTGGCGCGGTTTGACGGCACCGCGCTTTACGAACATGCCGATCCGCGAGAAGGGTTCCACCAGGACTGGAACACGCTGATCTACAACTATGGCCGGACCGAGGTGCGCAATTACCTCATCTCCAACGCCCTGTACTGGCTGGAGGAATATCACATCGACGGGCTGCGCGTGGACGCGGTGGCATCCATGCTGTATCGCGACTATTCCCGACGCGAAGGCCAGTGGATCCCCAACAGGCATGGCGGGCGCGAGAACCTGGAGGCGATTGACTTCCTGCGCGACATGAATGTGGCCGCCTATCGCGACCACCCCGGCATCATGACCGTGGCCGAGGAAAGCACGTCCTTTCCCAAGGTCTCCGCCCCCGTGGAGGCGGGTGGGCTTGGCTTCGGCTTCAAGTGGAACATGGGCTGGATGAACGACGCCCTGCGCTACATGAGCCGCGATCCGGTGCATCGCAGATACCACCACGACCTGATGACCTTCGGGCTGATGTATGCGTTTTCCGAAAACTTCATCCTGCCGATCAGCCATGACGAGGTCGTCCACGGCAAGGGATCGATGCTGCGCAAGATGCCCGGCGACGAATGGCAGCAATTCGCCAACCTGCGCGCCTTCTACGGCTTCATGTGGGGCCATCCCGGCAAGAAGCTGCTGTTCATGGGCTGCGAATGGGGCCAGCCCGAGGAATGGAACCACAATGGCGAACTGAACTGGCCCGTTGCCGCCCTGCCCATGCACCAAGGGGTGCAGGCGCTGGTGCGCGACCTGAACCACCTTTATCGCACGACGCCCGCGCTTTACCGCAAGGATGCGGACCCCGACGGGTTCCAGTGGATCGCGACCGACCCGGCGCAATCGACCTATGCCTGGATCCGCCGGGGCGAGGCGGGCGACCCCCCGGTGGTCGTCGCCTGCAATTTCACGCCCGTTCCGCGACCCGGCTTCCGCATCGGCGTGCCGCAGGCGGGGCATTGGCGCGAGGCGATCAACACCGACGCCCAGGTCTATGGCGGCAGCGGCATGGGCAACCTGGGCGGGGTCAACGCCACGGACAAGCCGCAGGACGGTCAGCCCGCATCGATGGCGGTGACGCTGCCGCCCTTGTCGGTGGTGATCTTTGTGGAAGGCAAAGGTGATAAAGGGGAGGATGTTTCATGAGTGAGCTGAGATTGACCCGCCGCGCGATGGCCTTTGTCCTGGCCGGGGGGCGAGGAAGCCGTTTGAGGGAACTGACCGACCGCCGGGTGAAACCGGCGGTTTATTTTGGCGGCAAGACCCGCATCATCGACTTTGCGCTGTCGAATGCGATGAATTCGGGCATCCGCAAGATCGCGGTCGCGACGCAATACAAGGCGCACAGCCTGATCCGCCATGTGCAGCGCGGCTGGAACTTCTTCCGCGCCGAACGCAACGAATTCATGGACATCCTGCCCGCCAGCCAGCGCATGTCCGAGTATCACTGGTATCGCGGGACGGCAGACGCCGTGACCCAGAACATCGACATCGTGGACAGCTATGACGTCGATTACATCATCATCCTTGCGGGCGACCACATCTACAAGATGGACTACGAGATCATGCTGCGCGAGCATTGCGAAAGCCAGGCGGACGTGACCATCGGCTGCCTGACCGTGCCGCGGATGGAGGCCACGGCCTTTGGCGTCATGGCCGTGGACGAGACCGGGCGCATCACCTCGTTCCTGGAAAAGCCTGCCGATCCGCCGGGGATGCCCGACGATCCCGACAGCGCGCTGGCATCGATGGGCATCTATGTCTTCAGCTGGCCCTTCCTGCGCGACCTGTTGCTGAAGGATGCCGAGGATCCGAACTCCAGCCACGATTTCGGCCACGACCTGATCCCCGGCATCGTCAGGAACGGCAAGGCCATGGCCCACCGCTTCGACGTGTCCTGCGTGCGCGATCCGGGCGCGCCCCCCTATTGGAAGGACGTGGGCACGGTCGATGCCTTCTGGAAAGCCAATATCGACCTGACCGACTTCACCCCCGAACTGAACCTGTGGGATCGCGACTGGCCGATCTGGACCTACTCCGAAAGCGCACCGCCGGCGAAGTTCATCCATGACGAAAAGGACCGCCGTGGCATCGCCGTGTCGTCCATGGTGTCGGGGGGCTGCATCATTTCGGGGACCGAGATCCGCAATTCGCTGCTGTTCACGCAGGTCCATACCAACAGCTATGCGTCGCTGGACCATGTTGTGGCGCTGCCCTATGTCACGGTGCAGCGGCGTGCGCGGCTGACCCGTGCGGTAATCGACCGGGGCGTGGTCATTCCCGAGGGCCTTGTCGTGGGCGAGGATCCGCAGGAAGACGCCAAGTGGTTCCGCGTCAGCGAAGGAGGCATCACCTTGATCACCCAGGACATGCTGGACCACCGGGCGGCAAGCCTGTGATTCGGGTGCTGTCGATCGCTTCGGAATGCGCACCGCTGGTCAAGACGGGCGGGCTGGCCGATGTGGCGGGCGCGCTGCCCGCCGCCTTGTGGGCGCAGGGGGTGCAGATGCGGACCCTGCTGCCCGGCTATCCCGCCGTGATGGATGCACTGCGGGACGTGTCCGAGGTTTACTATTTCCACGACCTGTTCGGCGCGCCGGCCCGTGTGCTGGCCGGCTGGGCGGCGGGGCTGGATCTGCTGGCGATCGACGCACCCCATCTGTTCGCCCGGACGGGCAGCCCATACATGGCCCCGGACGGGCGCGACTGGCCGGACAATCCCGAACGCTTTGCCGCGCTGTCCTGGGTCGGCGCGCATCTGGGGGTGCATGGCGCGCTTGGCTGGCATCCGCAGGTGCTGCACGGCCATGACTGGCAGGCGGGCTTTGTCACCGAATACCTGCGCCAGATGGGCGGCGGCCCGGCCACGGTGCTGACCATCCACAACATCGCCTTTACCGGCGCGACCGACCCCGGGCGGATCGGTTCGCTGCGCCTGGACCCCTGGCGCTTCCACATGAATGCCTATGAATTCTATGGCGGCGTTTCGGCGCTGAAGGCCGGGCTGATGGGTGCCGATGCCCTGACCACGGTGTCCCCGACCTATGCCGAGGAGCTGATGACCCCCGAATTCGGCATGGGCCTGGACGGCGTGATGCGACACCGCCGCGAGGCCCTGTCGGGCATCCTGAACGGCATCGACACCGAGGCCTGGAATCCTGCCACCGATCCGGCGATCCAGCCCTATGACAGCCCCGAAGGCAAGGCCGCCAACAAGGCCGCCCTGCGGGCCGAGATGGGTTTGCCCGATGCGGACGGCCCCCTTTGCGTGATCGTGTCGCGGATGACGCATCAGAAGGGGCTTGATCTGGTGCTTCAGGCGCTGCCCGCCTTGCTGGACCATGGCGGGCAACTGGCGGTGCTGGGATCGGGCGATCCCGGGCTGGAACACGCCTTCCGCATGGCAGGCGATCAGAACCCGCAGGTCGCCGTCCGCATCGGCTATGACGAGGCGCTGTCCCACCGCCTGATTGCCGGGGGCGACGCGATCCTGGTTCCGTCGCGGTTCGAACCCTGCGGGCTGACGCAGATGTATGGGCTGCGCTATGGCACCGTGCCGGTGGTGGGGCTGACGGGGGGGCTGGCGGATACGGTCATCAACGCATCGCCTGCCGCCCTGGCGCGGGACGCGGCGACGGGCCTGCAGTTTTCCCCGGTGACGGCGGATGCGCTGCGCAGCGCGCTGACCCGGCTTTGCCTGCTTTACCAGGACACCGAAACCTGGACCCGCCTTCAGCAGAACGCGATGGCTCATCCCGTGGGCTGGGACCAGTCGGCCCGCGCCTATGCCGCCCTTTACGCCAGGCTTGCGACGAACCGATGACCTATTCGATCACGGCGGGGCATCCCTTCCCGCTTGGCGCCTGTTTCGATGGAGGCGGTGTCAACTTCGCCATCTTTTCCCAGCACGCCGAACAGGTCGTCCTGTGCCTGTTCGACGATCGGGACCGGGAAACCCGCATCCCCCTGCCGGAACGCGAAGGCCACATCTGGCACGGATACATCGCGGGCCTGTTGCCGGGCCAGCGATACGGATACCGCGTCCACGGCCCTTATCGCCCCCGTGACGGGCATCGCTTCAACCCCAACAAGCTGCTGATCGACCCTTACGCCAAAAGCCTGACCAAGCCGCCGCGCATCCATGACGCGCTGTTCGGATACCGGACCGGGCACGCGGATGCGGACCTGTCCTTCGACCGCCGCGACAGCGCCGCCTTCATGCCGCGCTGCGTGGTGGTGGATCCGGCCTTCAGCTGGGGCGAGGACCGCCCCCTGCGCACCCCCCTGGCCGATACCGTGATCTACGAGGCGCATGTGAAGGGTTTGACCATGCTGCATCCGGGCATCGACCGGCCCGGCAGCTTCCTGGCCATGGCCTCGGACCCGATCCTGGATCATCTGAACCGGCTGGGCGTCACGGCCATCGAACTGCTGCCGGTCCATGCCTTCTCGGACGACCGCTTCCTGACCGAACGGGGACTGTCGAATTACTGGGGCTACATGTCCTATGGCTTCTTCGCGCCCGATCCGCGTTACCTGCAAGCGGGCCATATCGCCGAGTTCCAGCAGATGGTCGCGCGGTTCCACGGGGCCGGGATCGAGGTGATCCTGGACGTGGTCTATAACCACACCGCCGAGGGGGACGAGCTTGGCCCCACCCTGTGCTTCCGTGGCATCGACAACGCCGCCTATTACCGGCTGTCCGAAGACCGGCGCTTCTATGTGAACGACGCGGGGACGGGGAATGTCCTGGATCTGGACAATCCCTTCGCGCTGCGGCTGGTCCTGGACAGCCTGCGATATTGGGTCGAGACAATGCATGTCGATGGTTTCCGGTTCGACCTGTGTTCGGTGCTGGGCCGGACGCGCGGGGTCTTCGACCGCGACGGGCCGTTCTTTCGCGCCGTCCGCCAGGATCCGGTCCTGAACCGCGTGAAGCTGATCGCCGAGCCATGGGATTTGGGCGAGGGGGGCTATCAGCTGGGCGCCTATCCCGCACCCTTCTGCGAATGGAACGACCGGTTCCGCGACCAGGTGCGCAGCTTCTGGCGCGGCGATGCCGGGAAGGTCGGCAAGCTGGCGAAACGCATCGCCGGATCGGCGGCGCGGTTCGATCATGACGGCCGCGCGGCCACATCCAGCGTCAACTTCACCGCCGCCCATGACGGCTTCACGCTGATGGATACCGTCAGTTACAGCCACAAGCACAACGAGGCCAATGGCGAGGGGAACCGCGACGGCCACGACCACAACATGTCCGACAACATGGGCGCCGAAGGCCCGACCGACGATCCCGGGATTCTTGCCCGTCGCGATCGCCGCCGCCGCAACCTGATGGCCACCCTCATGCTGAGCCAGGGCACGCCGATGATCCTGGCGGGGGACGAGCTTGGCAATTCCCAGGGCGGCAACAACAACGCCTATTGCCAGGACAACCCGATCGGCTGGGTCCGGTGGCAGGGCGCGGACGGTGCGTTCCTGGATTTCTGCCGCGAGGTGATCGCGTTCCGAAAGGCCAATCCGATCCTGCGCCAGCGGCGGTTCCTGCACAGCCAGCCGCGCGAACAGGACGGGCTGCCCGACCTGTTCTGGCGCCGCGCCGACGGGACGCCCATGACCCTTGCGGACTGGTCCGACCCGGACCTGCGCCTGCTGGCGGCGGAAATGCGCATGGCATCCGGGACGCCCGCCTATGCCGCGCTGCCGGGGGCGGTGTTTCTGGTTTTCAACAACGGCCCCGATGCGTCGGTGCGCCTGCCCGATGCGAACCGGGGCGGCCACTGGCGCAGACGCCTTGATACCGCGCGGAACGGTCCCCCCGATGAACGGGCGGGGCAGGTGGAACGGATCGCGGCGGAAAGCGTCGCGGCCTTTGTGTTGTGCGACCTGATATGAATGTGACGTTACGGCCCATGTTCCAGGCAATACCGTGAACAGGGCGCGGTTTGCGCCTCTGGCCCTTTTCAACCCGTCGGAAAGCTGGCAACAGAAAATCAACCCACGGCGGTTATTCTGCGCTTTGACGGCGTGACATGCGATTCCCTTTCCCTCCCTTGCGAGGTTCGATCTTGAAAAACCCTCCTACGGCCCTGGCCCTGCGCGATCAGATTCTTCATCACCTGACCCACAGCCAAGGGCGCGGGGCAGAATTCGCCACGACCTTCGACTGGCGGATGGCGGTCAGCTATGCCGTGCGCGACCTGATGGCGGGAACCTGGGTCGATGCCTTCCGCGCCGCGCGCGACCAGGGGGTCAAGCGGGTCTGCTATCTGTCGATGGAATTCCTGATCGGGCGGATGCTGGGCGATGCGATCATCAACCTGCGCCTGGAGAAGCCCATGGAGGAGGCGCTGGCGATGCTGGGCCTGGACCAGCAGCAGATCCTGGACAACGAACCGGACGCGGCGCTTGGCAACGGCGGGCTGGGGCGGCTTGCCGCCTGCTTCATGGAATCGCTGTCCTCGCTCAACTGCCCGGCCTTCGGCTATGGCATCCGCTATGAACACGGGCTGTTCCGGCAGCGGTTCGAAGGCGGCCAGCAGGTCGAAACGCCCGAGGATTGGCTGAACCAGCCCCACCCCTGGGAATTCGTCAAGATCGACTACAGCTATACGGTCGGCTTCAAGGGCCATGTCGAAATCGTGGATGGCCGCGCCGTCTGGCATCCAGGCGAAAGCGTGATCGCACGTGCCTATGACACGCCGGTCGTGGGATGGGGCGGCACCTGGGCCAACACGCTGCGCCTGTGGGGGGCGCATCCGACCACGCTTCTGGACCTGCACCGCTTCAACGCGGGCGACCACACGGCGGCGGCGGAACCCGAGGCGCTGGCGCGCACCCTGTCGCGCGTGCTTTATCCCGACGACACGACCGACGCGGGCAAGGAACTGCGGCTGAAGCAGGAATATTTCCTGACCTCGGCGTCCTTGCAGGACATCCTGCGGCGCTTCATGCAGGAACATGGCGATCTGCGGCTGCTGCCCGACAAGGTCGCGATGCAGCTGAACGACACCCATCCCGCGATCGCCGGACCGGAGCTGATCCGCATCCTGATGGACGACCACGGCCTGCCCTTCGGCGAGGCGCAGGATCTGGCGCGCGGAACGCTGAACTATACCAACCACACCCTCATGCCCGAGGCACTGGAACGCTGGTCCACCTGGCTGCTGGGCGGCGTGCTGCCGCGCCACATGCAGATCATCCAGATGATCGACGACGACCACCGTGCCTCCACCGGACGGCCTGCCCATGTCGGCATCGTCCAGCACGATCAGGTGCGGATGGGCGAACTGGCCTTCATCATGGCGGGCAAGGTGAACGGCGTGTCGGCGCTGCATACCGATCTGGTCAAGGACACGGTCTTTGCCGACCTGCACCGCCTGCACCCCGACCGCATCGTGAACCAGACCAACGGCGTCACCCCGCGTCGCTGGTTGCGCATGTCGAACCCCGGCCTGGCCCGGCTTCTGGACGACACGATCGGTGACGGCTGGACCACCGACCTGGAGCAGTTGCGCGGGCTTGAACCCCATGCCCAGGATGGCGCCTTCCGCGAGGCCCTGGGCCAGGTCAAGCGCGCCAATAAGGTCTGGCTTGCCGACGGTCTGCTGGCGGATCTGGGCGTCAAGGCCGACCCGGATGCGATCTTCGACATCCAGGTCAAGCGCATCCACGAATACAAGCGCCAGCTTCTGAACATCCTGGAAGCCATTGCCCTGTGGAAGCGGATCCATGACGATCCGAACGGCGACTGGACGCCTCGGGTCAAGATCTTCGGCGGCAAGGCCGCGCCGGGATACTGGCTGGCCAAGTCGGTCATCCACCTGATCAACGACGTGGCGGCAACCATCAACAACGACCCGGTGACCCGGCGCTATCTGCAGATCGCCTATCCGCCGAACTACAACGTCTCGATGGCCGAGGATCTGATCCCGGCGGCCGATCTGTCCGAACAGATCAGCACGGCGGGGAAAGAGGCCTCGGGCACCGGCAACATGAAGTTCACCATGAACGGCGCGCTGACCATCGGCACCCTGGACGGCGCGAATGTGGAAATCCGCGACCTGGTCGGGCCTGAGAACTTCTTCCTGTTCGGCCTGAGGACGGACGAAGCCGCGCAAGAGGCTGCGACCCCCGGCCATGCCCGCCGCGCCATCGAAAGAAGCCAGGACCTGAAGGATGCGCTGCATCTGATATCGGAAGGCCGGTTCGGCCGGGCCGAGTCCTATTACAGCCTGCTGGACCGGACCTGGAACGACGACCCCTTCCTGGTTGCCAGCGATTTCGACGATTACTTCGCCATGCAACGCCGCATCGACGCCGCCTATCGCGACAGCGGAACCTGGGACCGGATGGCTTGCCTGAACATCGCGCGGTCGGGTTTCTTTTCATCCGACCGCACGATCCGGGGATACATGGCCGACATCTGGAATGTGCTGCCGGTGGCGATCTAGGCAGGCGGCCGGGCGGCAGAAGCTGGAAGCGCATCGCGTTTTCCGACGGCCAACCGGAATGATGTCGTCCCAGGAACCTCGTCCGGCGTTCCTGGGCCTGCGGCCGTGCCTGGGGGCTAGTCCAGACCGATCCGCCGCCTGGCCCGAATCTCGGCCGCCTGGAACGCGTGATGGATCAGCACCGCCAGGATGCCCACGACCATCCCGCCCTGCAGCACGAAGGCGGTGTTCGATGACAAAAGCCCGGCGATGATCACCTCGCCCAGGGTGCGCGCCGCCACCGTCGATCCGATGGTCGCCGTCCCCAGCGAGATCACGGCCGTCAGCCGCATTCCCGCCAGCAGCAGCGGCAAGGCCAGCGGCAGGTCGATCTGCCACAGCCGCTGGCGGGGCGTCAGGCCCATCGCCCGCGCCGCCTCGGCCACCGGCGCGGGCTGGCCCGACAGCCCGGCGAGCGCGTTTTCAAATACCGGCAGCAGCCCGTAAAGAAACAGCGCCACCAGCGTCGGGCCGGTTCCAAAGCCCAGCACCGGCACCGCCAGCGCCAGCACCGCGACCGGCGGAAAGGTCTGGCCCACGGCGGTGACGGTGCGCGCCAGGGGCAGGAATTCGCGCCCCGCGCCGCGCGTCACCAGGATCGCAAGCACCAGCCCCGCGATGGTCGAGGCCGCGACCGCCACGGCCACGATCGCCAGATGCGACAGGGTCAGCGACAGCAGGCTGGTCTGGGTATAGATGGCGGGTGCATTGTTGCGGGTGAAGGGCTGAAAAAGCGGGGCAAAGCTGCCTGGCGCGATCAAGAATGCCAGCAGCGCCAGGCCTGCCAAGGCCGGCAGGATGCGACGGGTCATTGCGGCCTTGCCTCGGCGCGCAGCGCGTCCAGCGTCACGATCCCGCCGCCCTGGACCGGGACGGCAGTGCGCCCGCTCCACAGGCATTCGGCAAGGGCATCGCGCAGGGTCGCCTCGGGCGGGATGGTGGGGCCTTCCGCATCGCCGGGCTGCGCCAGATCGCCCACCGTCTTCAACGACAGCAGTCGCAGCGGCCGATCGGTCGCGCCGATCAGGTCGCGGACGAAGGGCACGGCCGGCTGGGTCAGGATCCGGGCAGGGTGGTCGTATTGCAGCAGCCGCCCCCCGTCCATGACGGCGATCCGGTCGCCCAGATCCACGGCCTCTCGCATGTCGTGGGTGACAAGGATCAGCGTCGTGCCGAGCCTCCGCTGAATCGCGCGCAGATCCGCCTGGGCCTTGGCGCGGATCAGCGGGTCGAGCGCGCCGAAGGGTTCGTCCATCAGCAGCAGGTCCGGCTTGGCGGCAAGGGCGCGGGCCACGCCCACGCGCTGCGCCTGACCTCCCGACAACTGATGCGGCATCCTGTCCCGAAAGGTGGCCGGGTCCAGCTGGAACAGGACCAGCAGCTCGTCCACGCGGGCGTCGATCTGCGCACGCGGCCAACCCAGCAGGCGCGGCACCGTGGCGATGTTCTGCGCGACCGTGCGGTGCGGGAACAGCCCGTGGCCCTGGATGGCATAGCCGATGCGGCGGCGCAGCAGATGGGCGGGCAGGGTGGCGGTGTCCACGCCCTCGACCAGGACCTGGCCCGACGTCGGCTGGACCAGCCGGTTGATCATCCGCAGCAGCGTCGTCTTGCCCGACCCCGAGGTGCCGACCAGCACCGCCAGTTCCCCAGTTTCGACCGTCAGGCTGACGTCGTTCACGACCGGGACCCCGTCATAGACCCGCGTGAGGTGCCGGATTTCGATCATGCCGCCCCCCGGCGCGTTCCCTGCACCAGCAGATCCAGCGCGATTCCCGCCACCAGCGCCAAGGCAATGGTGGGCAAGGCGCCCAGCAGCACCAGATCCATCGCGGTCTGGTTCAATCCCTGGAAGACGAAGGTGCCGAAGCCGCCCCCGCCGATCAGCCCGGCGATGACCGCAAGGCCGATGTTCTGGACCAGCACGATCCGCACCGCAGCCAGCAGCACGGGCAGGGCCAGCGGCACCAGCACCTGCGCCATGACCTGCGCACGGGTCATGCCCAGGCCCACCGCAGCCTCTTGAGTGGGGGCGGGCACGCCCGACAGCCCGGACAGCGTGTTCGACACCACCGGCAACAGCGAATAGAGAAACAGCGCGACCAGCGCAGGGAAGGTGCCGATGCCCGATACGCCCGCCTGCGCCGCGCCGGGAATGGTGGCCGCAACCCAGCCCAGAACCGGGATCATGATCCCGAACAGCGCCAGCGACGGAATGGTCTGCAGGATGTTCAGCGCCCCCAGGACCGGGCCGCGCCAGCGCCGCGCCTGAAAGATCACGATGCCCAAGGGGATACCGGCAAGCAGCGCCAGGCCCAGCGATCCGAAGGCCAGGGCAAGATGGGCCTGCCCCTCGCGCAGGAACAGGTCCCGCCGGGTGGCATATTCGCGCATCACCGATACGCCATCCAGAACGCCGGATACCAGGATCCCCGCCGTCAGCGCCACTGCCCCCGCCAGCATCACCCATCGCAGCGCCAGCGAGGGGCGAAGCCGGTTCACCGCATCGGCCAGCATCAACCCGAAGGCAAGGGCCAGAAGCCAGAAGCCCGATGCCGGGGCGACCCGTGCCAAGCTGTTGCCCGGTGGCGGCAGATGGGACGCCGCAGTCCCCAGCATCAGCGTTGCCGCAACCAGCCCCGCGACCGCCGACGCCAGCCGCGCCGCGGCAGGCGAGCGGGCGGGGCAGGCCAGGACCAGAATGGCGCCCAGCGCCGGCAAGACCCAGGGACCATGGGGCAGGTCCGCCAATCCCACCCCCTCGCCCGCCACGATCCGGTTCGCCTTGAATTGCACCAGCGGCAGCGCCAGTCCGGCCAGCCCGATCAGGGCGAACAGGACGGCGGGGGGCGACAGCCGGGGCACCGGTCAGTCCAGAAAGCCCGCCTGGGTCAGGTAATCCTCGGCGACCGCCGCCGCAGGTTCGCCGCCGATCTGGATCCGGCCGTTCAGCGTCTGAAGCGTCTGCAAGGTCAGGGACGTGAAGATCGGCTCCAGCACCTCGGCGATCCGGGGATGGGCCTGCAGCACCTCGGCCCGGACGATGGGCGCGGGCTGATAGACGGGTTGGACCGCCTTGTCGTCCTCCATCACCACCAGGCCTGCCTCGGCAATGGCGCCGTCGGTGCCATAGACCATGGCCGCGTTCACGCCCGAGGTCTGCTGCGCCGCCGCTGCAATGGTCGCCGCCGTGTCGCCGCCTGCAAGCTGAACAAGCTGGTCGGGCGTCAGGGTGAAGCCATAGGTCTCCTGGAAGGCCGGCAGGGCTGCGGGCGAGGTCACGAACTCGGTCGAGGCCGCCAGCTTGATCGGACCCCCGCCCGCGATCCATTCGCCCATCTGGGTCATGGTGGCCAGGCCGTTCTGCTTGGCCACATCCTGGCGCAGGGCGATGGCCCAAGTGTTGTTGGCCGGGGACGGCGTCAGCCAGACGATGTCGTTCTGTTCCTTGTCCAGTTCGGCCACGCGGGCATAGCCCTGGGCCGCATCCTTCCAGACTTCGCTGTCGGCCTCGTTGAAGAAGAAGGCGCCGTTGGCGGTGTATTCGGGATAGATGTCGATCTGGCCCGCCACGATGGCGTCACGCATGATCGGCGTGCCGCCCAGTTGCAGCCGGTCCTGCACCGGCAGACCGGCGTCCTGCAGCGCCAGCAGGATCATGTTGCCCAGCAGCCCGCCCTCGGTGTCGATCTTCGAGGACACGACGATATCCTGCGCGGCAAGGGGCGTCGCCGCCATCAGCAGGGTGACGGCAAGCGGGGCAAGACGGGACATGCTGGAACTCCTGGACAATGGGAACAGGGCGGAACGCCCGACCCGGTCAAGGTTCACTCAAATCCGCGAGGGGTCAACCGCCAAAGCTGCGGCTGCCCGCGCTTGAACCAAAGCCCCCGCGCGACGCCGCCGTGGCCCGCGACATTGGCGGCTGGCCGACGGTCGCGGCGGGCCGGGCGAACTGGCTGCTGTTCAGCGCGGCGCGGCCCGTATTGCTGGAAAACGTGCTGGTGCGCGCCGCATTGGTATAGCCGCCCTGGGGGGTGCGATACATCGGCTGGGACCGCGACAGCCCGCCGCCCCCCAGCATCGACCCGATCAGGTAACCCGCCAGAAGCGGCATGAAGATGCTGCCCGATCCGCCGTTCGAGACCTGCTGGTCCTCGGACCCGCAATTGCCGACGCCGTGCTGTTCCTCGCAGACCTGCAGGCTGTCGTAACGGGGGGCGGATTCGACATGAAGCTGTTCGGCTTCGGCAAAGGACTGGCGGCATTCGTCGGCGGTGAACAGCCCGCCTTCGTCCGCCGCGGCAAGGCAGGCGTTCAGGTCGGGGAAGGCCTGGGCGTCCACCTGTTCCTCGCGGCAGCCGGCAATGGCGAAGCTGGCGGCGCCAAGGATGGTCAGGGCAACGGCTCTGGAACGTTTCCTCATGTCTTTCCCCCTTTAGTCCGCGATGAAGTGCGGCTTGAAGCGCGACAGATCCTGGGTGATGCGCGCCCGGTCCTCTCGCAGGCCCATGCCCGCGCAGGCGTCGCCCACGATCCAGGCGCCGACGATCGGCTTGAAGCCGTCGAAGTCGGGCAAGGGTGCATAGGCCTGCACGATGCGCGGATGCTGGTCATAATCGGTATTTGGGGACGCCT
Organism: Paracoccus yibinensis; assembly: GCF_030846195.1. GTDB lineage: Bacteria > Pseudomonadota > Alphaproteobacteria > Rhodobacterales > Rhodobacteraceae > Paracoccus > Paracoccus yibinensis. The sequence continues at coordinate 57,375 of NZ_JAVCWH010000007.1, read as the reverse complement.
CGGTCACATCGCCAGCCTCGACGATGCTGACGCCCGCGCCTTCGCGCGAAAAGATCGGCTTGACGACATGGCCGCGCTTGAACTGGTCCGCCACCTTGTCGAAGGCCGCGGCCACGGCAGGAACCGGGCGGCCCCCGGCGACAAGCGCGTCGGCCACGTCGTCGGCGAAAAAGGCGGGCAGCAGGTTGGGATGACCCTCGAACATCTGCCACAGCACCGGCAGGATGCCCTTGTTCGACACCAGCGCCTTCCAGGCCGGTTCCAGGAACAGGCAGCCAGACCCCGCGATATGGCGCGCGTAATCGTCGCGCAGCAGGTCTTCCCAGGGATACAGCTTGAACAGCGTGCCGATCACCCGATCCTCGGCATCGACGAACTGGCCCTGTCTGGTGACGCCCAGCTTGTCCAGGTCGCTGTAATGCGCGCCCATCCCGGCTTCGCGCGCGGCCCAGGCCATGGCCTCGACGGTGGCGTAATCCTCGGGGTTGTCGGCCATCGCGGTGAAGTGGATGTCGGTGTTGCGGTCGAACAGCGCGCGGAAGCGTTCGACCAGCGCCTCGTGGATGCCGTTGAACTGGTCCGCGCCCTGCGGCAGCACGCCCGCCGCCAGTTGATCTTCCAGCCATTGCCATTGGAAGGCCGCGCTTTCGTAAAGCGATGTCGGCGTATCAGCGTTGTATTCCAGCAGCTTGGCCGGACCCTTGCCGTCATAGGCCAGGTCCAGGCGGCCATAGATCTCGGGTTCGTTGCGGCGCCAACTGTCGGCCACCAGGTCGCGATGCTGGGGCGGGATGCCCATCCGGTCCATCATTTCCTGACTGGTGACGATCTCGGCCACGGCGTCGCGGCACATCGCGTGCAGGTCGGTCGAGGGTTCCTCGATGTCATCCTCGATCTGGCGCAGCGTGAACTGGTAAGCCGAACTTTCGTCCCAATAGGGTTCGCCATGCATGTCGGCAAAGGTGAATCCCGCCTCGCGCGCGGTGTCGCGCCAGTCGGGCCGTTCGGGAAGCGTGATCTTTTGCATGGAACAGCCTTAGCCTGTCGGCGCAGGACGGGCCAGCCAAATCCCCGTCATCTGCCGTCCACTTCGGCAGTCGCCGCAGGGCCGCCCTGCAGGTCGGCGATCAGCGCCTCCATCTCGGCGATCTCGCGGCGCTGCGTTTCGATGATCTGGTCGGCAAGGTCGCGGACGCGCGGGTCCTGGATATCGGCGCGCGAACTGGTCAGGATCGCGATGGAATGATGCGGGATCATCGCCCTCATCCAGGACACCTGGTCCACCGTGGCCTGGCTGCGCACCATGAACAGGCCCAGGGCAAAGGCCAGGGCCGCAACCCCAAGGACGGCAATGTTCCGCCCCCGGCCGGGAAACATCGACCACATCGCGACCAGCATGACGATCGCCATGCCCCCGCCCATGTAAAGCGCCATCCAGGCGCGCGTCTGGCTGAACCAGACATGCGAGATGTCCCAGGTGTTCAGATACATCATCATGAACATCACGAGGGTCGATACGGCGATGGTGCCGAGAAAGCGGGAATAGCTCATGGCGGTGCTCCTTCCGGGTATTGCCCAACAGGCCCGGCGCCGAAAGGTTTCAGGTGTCCGCCCCGCCCAATGGCCCCGGGCGCCGTTCCTCGGACAGCATCACATTCGCCTCGACCTGGCCCACGCCGGGCAGGGTCATGATGCGACGGCGCAGGATCCGTTCGAAATCGGAGATGTCGCGGGCGGTGATGCGCAGGCGATAATCGAACTGGCCCAGGACGTGCTGGACCAGCTGCACCTCGGGGATGGCGGTGACGGCGCGTTCGAAATCTTCAAGGCCGGTGCGGCCCTTGGCGGCCAGCTTGATGCCCAGAAAGACCGTGACGCCAAAGCCAAGCGCGGCCTGGTCCAGCACCACCCGCCGCCCCGCGATGACGCCCTGGTCCGTCAGCCGCTTGATGCGCCGCCAGGCGGCGGGCTGGCCGATGCCGACCGCGCGCCCCACATCGGCGGCGCTGCGCGTGGCGTCGGCGGCCAGCATGCGCAGAATCGCCAGGTCCGTTGCATCCACATCGGTCACAGCGCCAGTTCCCCGCTGTCCTTGATGGTCGCGACCAGCATCAAGGCGTCCAGTTCCGCAATATGGGGCAGGGTCAGGATCCGGTCGCGATAGACCTGCTGCCAATGGGCCATGTCGCGCGCGATGACGGACGCCCGCCAGTCCACCCTGCCCAGGAAGGACTGGATCTCGATCACCTCGGGCACCTGGCGCAGGGCCGCCAGGAATTCGTCGAAGGCGCGGGGGTTGGTCTTGTCCAGGGTGAAGCGCAGCGACACCTCGACCGCCCAGCCCATCGCGCGCCAGTCGATGCGCGCCTGCACGCCCTTCAGGACGCCCGCCTCGCGCATCCGTTCCAGCCGCCGCCACAGCGCGGCAGTCGTAATGCCCGCCCGTTCGGCCAGAACGCCATTCGCGGCCTCGGGCTCGGCCATAAGCTGGCGCAGGATGCGACGGTCAGTGCTATCAGGCATGAAATCCATGCAAAGCCGCATATCACGGCATGATCTTTTCGCAAGCATGGCAGTTTCTTGCATCCGCCGTGCAGGCATCATCGCGGCAAGGGCGCTAGAACGGCACCAGCAGAATGAAAGGACCATCCACATGCGCGTTTACTATGACCGCGATTGCGACGTTAACCTGATCAAGGACAAGAAGGTTGCGATCCTGGGCTATGGGTCGCAAGGCCATGCCCATGCGCTGAACCTGCGCGATTCGGGCGCCAAGAACCTGGTCGTCGCCCTGCGCGAGGGTTCCCCCTCGGCCAAGAAGGCCGAAGGCGAGGGGCTGAAGGTCATGGGCATCGCCGAGGCTGCCGCCTGGGCCGACCTGATCATGTTCACCATGCCGGACGAGTTGCAGGCCGACACCTACAGGAAATACGTCCACGACAACCTGCGCGAAGGCGCGGCGATCGCCTTCGCCCATGGCCTGAACGTGCATTTCGGCCTGATCGAGCCGAAGCCTGGCGTCGATGTCATCATGATGGCCCCCAAGGGTCCCGGCCACACGGTCCGCGGCGAATACACTAAGGGCGGCGGCGTGCCCTGCCTGGTGGCGGTCCACAACGACGCGACCGGCAAGGCGCTGGATCTGGCGCTGTCCTATTGCTCGGCCATTGGCGGCGGGCGGTCCGGGATCATCGAAACCAACTTCCGCGAGGAATGCGAGACCGACCTCTTCGGCGAGCAGGCGGTCCTGTGCGGCGGGTTGGTCGAGCTGATCCGCTGCGGCTTCGAAACCCTGGTCGAGGCGGGCTATGAACCCGAAATGGCCTATTTCGAATGCCTGCACGAGGTGAAGTTGATCGTGGACCTGATCTATGAAGGCGGCATCGCCAACATGGACTACTCGATCTCGAACACGGCGGAATATGGCCAGTATGTCACCGGCCCGCGCATCCTCCCCTACGAGGAAACCAAGGCCCGCATGAAGGCGGTGCTGGAGGATATCCAGCGCGGCAAGTTCGTGCGCGACTTCATGCTGGAAAACAGCATCGGCCAGCCGACGTTGAAGGCTTCGCGCCGCGCCAATGACGAACACCAGATCGAGAAGGTCGGCGCGAAGCTGCGCGAGATGATGCCCTGGATCTCCAAGGGCAAGATGGTGGACCGCGCGCGGAACTGACCCCACAGAAAGCCGGGGGTTTCCACCCCCGGACCCCCGAGGATATTTGAGCACAGAAGATGAATAAACCTTATCTTCTGTGGAAAAATATCCCGGGGGGAGTCCGAAGGACGGGGGGCAGCGCCCCCTTGTTTTCACACTTGCAGCTTGTCCTGCGTCCGGGTCTGGAAATCCGACGCATCGTGGCGTTCCCACAGTTGCTGGGACGGATCGCCCGAGGTCTTGTTGACCATGATCCCGCGCTGCACGGCGGGTCGTGCGGCGATCTCGTCATGCCAGCGGCGGACATTGCCGTAGATGCCCGCGTCCAGGAAGGTCGCCGCGTCGCCATACAGCTTGCCCGCAACGACCTGCCCGTACCAGGGCCAGATCGCCATGTCGGCGATGGAATATTCGTCGCCCGCCATGAAGTGGTTCTGCGCCAGGTGGCGGTTCAGAACGTCAAGCTGGCGCTTGGCTTCCATGGTATAGCGGTCGATGGCATATTCGATCTTTGTCGGGGCATAGGCATAGAAATGCCCGAAGCCGCCGCCCAGGAAGGGCGCCGATCCCATCTGCCAGAACAGCCAGTTCATCGTCTCGGTCCGCGCGGTGGGATCGGTGGGCAGAAAGGCGCCGAACTTTTCGGCCAGATAGACCAGGATCGACCCGGATTCGAAGACCCGGCGCGGCGGCGTCACCGAATGGTCCATCATCGCGGGGATCTTGGAATTGGGGTTGGCGGCCACGAAGCCGCTGCCGAACTGGTCGCCGTCGCTGATGCGGATCAGCCAGGCGTCGTATTCGGCATCATGGCCCGCCTCCAGCAGCTCCTCCAGCATGATGGTGACCTTCTGTCCGTTGGGCGTGGCCAGCGAGTAAAGCTGCAAGGGATGCTTGCCGACCGGCAGGTCCTTGTCATGCGTCGGGCCTGCCACGGGGCGGTTGATGTTGGCGAACTGGCCGCCGTTCTGGCCGGTCTGCTTCCACACCTTCGGCGGGGTATAGTCGTCGGTCATGACACCTCCTGGACATGGTTCGAGGGCAGGATGGGCGCGGGACAGGGGAACATCAACCCATCAAAATGCTGGCAAGTGTTCCTGGATTGTTCTAGGCTGGGGTCATGCTGCCGCCCCGGAACCCCGATGAACGCCTGAAGGCCCGCGGGACGGATACCCGTCCCGAAGGGCGGTTCGAAGCGCATCGGCGGATACGGGAGGCGGATGGCTGGGAGATCCCGGAAGACGACCACCTGCTGCGCACCGAAGTCACTATCGAACGCCCGCGCAGCATCATCACGCGCAACACCTCGCCCGACATATCCTTCGACCGGTCCATCAATCCCTATCGCGGCTGCGAACATGGCTGCATCTACTGCTATGCCCGGCCTACCCACGCATATCTTGGCCTGTCGCCGGGCCTGGATTTCGAGACGCGGATTACCGCCAAGCCCGATGCGGCCGTGCTGCTGTCGCGTGAACTGGGGCGGCCCGGCTATCGTCCGGCGCCGATCGCGCTTGGGACCAATACCGATCCATACCAGCCCATCGAATCAAAGCTGGCGATCATGCCGGGAATCCTGCGCGTGCTGTCGGACTGGAACCATCCGGCGACGCTGGTCACGCGCGGCCAGACCGTGCTGCGCGACCTGGCCTTGTGGGCGGAACTGGCGGCCAAGCGGATGGCGGCGGTCGGGATCAGCATCACGACGCTGGACGCCGATCTGGCCCGCGCGATGGAGCCTCGCGCACCTGCCCCCGCGACACGTCTGCGGATGATCCGCAGGCTGGCCGGGGAAGGGGTGCCGGTGCGGGTCATGGTGGCGCCGGTCATCCCGGTCCTGACCGAACCCGAGATCGAGGCCATCCTGACCGCCGCAAGGGAAGCAGGGGCGACGACCGCCAGCATGATTCCCCTGCGCCTGCCGCATGAGGTGGCGCCGCTGTTTCGCGACTGGCTGGTCCGCCATCGGCCCGGCATGGCGGCGCATGTGATGAACCGGGTGCAGGCCATGCGTGGCGGCAAGGACAACGATCCCCGCTTCGGCCATCGCTTCCAGGGTCAGGGGACCTTTGCGGAACTGGCCTTGCAGCGGTTCCGGCTGGCGCGCAGGCGATTGGGCTATCGCACCGGGGGGGCGACCCTGGATTGCAGCCGCTTCGGCCCGCCGCCCAAGCCGGGCGAACAGCTTTCGCTGTTCTAGGCGCCCCGGTCCTGTTCGTTCTTGGCCCAGAGATAGCCGATGAACGCCCCCTTCACGAAGCGCAGCAGGATCAGGGTCAGCACCGTCGTGATGACCCCGGTGATGACCAGCAGCATGACCGGGCTGGGCCGGAACAGCACCCAGGTAAATCCGATCAGCGGGATCAGCAGCAACAGCATGATGGTCATGGCAAAGAAGGCCGGTCCGTCCGCCGCCGGATAGCGGCCGAGGGGCGCATGGCAGACCTCGCACTGGGCGGGCACCGCCAGATATCCCCGCAGTAACCGGCCTTCTCCGCAATTGGGGCATTTGTTCATCAGCCCCCGAAGGACGGATGTCTTGCTGTCGCGTTTCTCGGTCATGGTCGCGGTCCTGGCTGCTGGGATCCGTATCGACTGCCTGACGCCAAGCCGGGCGACGTGGGACTTGTCGGAAGAAACGAAGATAGGAAGCAGAGAGAATATCCGCAACGCGGATCTCGACCTCTATTGGCAGACATATTCATCTATTTGATCATATTGGCGCAACAAACAAAAATTTATGAAAATGATAGGGAACAAAATACCCGATATGCGTTATACTGCGGTTGAATGATGTCTGTCTGCCAGAACTTCTCTACCACATGCTTGGGAACGGGAATCGATAAATGGTTAGAAATGTCAAAGGTATAGCCGTTGCAGCATTGGCTCTGGCGGCTGTCGGAGAGCCTGCGAAGGCTGCGATGATCGATTTCACGGCCTATCCCGTTGGAACCTCTGGAACATTGACGGGCAGCGTGGGGTCTATCGACTGGACGCTGACATCCTCTCGCGGCGAGATTCGTGCCCCCGAGGCCTGCACCTCTCCGGTGCCGGAACTGGCTTGCGTGAACGACGGCCTGGGCATTTCCGGGTCCGAGATCGAGGGCAATCCCGCAAACTATATCCAGATCGTCTTCTCGCGCAGCGTGGCCTTGGTCGCGACCTGGTTTCTGGACCTGTTCGTGGCCCGCGACGGCAGCAATGCCGAGATTGCCTATATCACGTCAGGAACCCCTGGCGGCGTTCCCGATGTGACGGTGGTCGCCGACAAGGTTTATCCGGGCGGGAACGGCTATCGCAAGGCAGAGGGCTTCCGGCTGATCGGGACCACCTTCTCGTTCTTCGTGGATCCGAATGGAAACGACAATATCGGCCGGCCCGATGCCGCCCTTGGGGCGGTCAAGATCGCGCCCGTGCCGCTGCCTGCCGCCGGCATGCTGATGCTGGGCGCCCTGGGTGGGCTGGCCGTCCTGAGCCGTCGGAGACAGCGCACCGCCTGATCTGCAGGATGGAATGGAAAAGGGCCGAACGCTTTCGGCCCTTTTTTCATGCTGTGGCATGGGCGCCGCCCGTCAGATGGTCTGGATGGAACTGAATCCGCCAAGCCGCCCGGCGATTTCCTCCAAAGAAGGGCGCGGGCCTGCGGGACGCGATTCCAGGACGTCGCGCATGGCGCGCAGATGGTCGCGCGTGGTGCCGCAGCAGCCGCCGATGATCCGCACCCCCAGGTCGCGGGCAAGGCAGGCGTAATCCGCCATGATTTCGGGCGTGCCGTCATAATGCAGGTGCCCGGCTTCCAGATGCGGTATCCCGGCATTGCCCTTGGCGATGATCGGCCGTTCGTTCCCCGAGGCCACGAAGTCGCGCACCGTCCGCAGCAGATCCGCCGCGCCCACGCCGCAATTCGCACCATAGGCAACGGGCGGGTTGGGCAGCCGTTCCACCAGGGCCGACAATTGCGCCGAGGTCACGCCCATGATCGTGCGGCCGGCGGTGTCAAAGCTCATCATGCCGCACCAGGGCATGTCGGCCAAGCGGGCGGCCTCGGCGGCGGCGCGGAATTCCTGTTCGGAACTGATGGTCTCCACCCACAGGATATCGGCGCCGCCTTCCTTCAGCGCCTCGGCCTGTTCGTGGAACATCTCGACCGCGCGGGCGTGGGACAGATTGCCGATGGGCGCCATGATTTCGCCCGTGGGGCCGATATTGCCTGCCACCACGACCTTGCGGTCTGACGCATCGGCGATCTCTCGCGCCATGGCGGCGCCTGTCAGGTTCAGTTCGCGCACCCGATGCGCTGCGCCCTGCAGGCGAAGACGGCTGGCATTGCCGCCGAAGGTATTGGTCAGGAACAGGTCGGCCCCGGCATCCACCGCATCCTGGTACAGGCGCCGCACCGCATCGGGGCGGTCGGCATTCCACAGTTCCGGCGCGACATTCGACGGCAGACCCATGTTGAACAGGTTCGTCCCCGTCGCCCCGTCGGCCATCAGCCAGTCGCGGCTGGCAAGAAGCTGGGAAAGAGGGTCCGGCATCGGATGTCCTGCGGGATAATGCGAAAAATCCGTCCGGGGACGGCTGCCAATCATCAAGTCCATGATACGTCTGGTTCCGGCGGGAAACAATTTGGATCGGAACGAAAAAAGGACCGCGCCGGTTTCCCGGCGCGGTCCTGAACTTTGCGTGTCCAAAGGACCTGTTAGCGGTCGTCGTCGCTGTCGTCCGACGCGCCGCCGATGTCGTCGAACAGTTCCGCGATCTCGAACTCGGCCGCGGCATCGGCCTCGGCGGCCAGATCCTGGATCGACTTGCCCTGGGCCTGAAGTTCGGCTTCCTCGGGCGAACGCGCGACGTTCAGCAGGATGGTCGCCTCGACCTCGGGGTGCAGCACGACGTTGACTTCGTGCAGGCCCAGTTCCTTGATCGGGTTGTTCAGGACGACCTGCTTGCGGTCCAGCGTGAAGCCGGCCTCGGTCGCGGCCTCGGCCGCGTCGCGGGTGGTCACGGAACCGTAAAGCGCGCCGGCGTCCGACGCGGAACGGATGACCACGAAGGTCTGGCCGTCCAGCTTGTCGGCGATCTTCTGCGCCTCGGCCTTGGTTTCGGCGTTCTGCGCTTCCAGTTGCACCTTGCGGCCTTCGAAGGCCTTGATGTTGGCGTCCGATGCGCGCAGCGCCTTGCCCTGCGGCAGCAGGAAGTTGCGGGCATAGCCTTCTTTGACGCGGACGACTTCGCCCATCTGGCCAAGCTTGGCCACGCGTTCCAGCAGGATGACTTGCATGTCCCCGTCTCCTTACTTCACGACATAGGGCAGCAGGGCCAGGAAGCGGGCGCGCTTGATGGCACGGGCCAGCTCACGCTGCTTCTTGGCCGAGACGGCGGTGATGCGCGAGGGCACGATCTTGCCGCGTTCGGAAATGTAACGCTGCAGCAGGCGCGTGTCCTTGTAGTCGATCGCCGGCGCATTCTCGCCCGAGAACGGGCAGACCTTGCGGCGGCGGAAGAACGGTTTGTTCGCCATGATCAGATCCTTTCAGTCCGCTCGCGGCGTTCGCCGCGGTCACCACGATCACCACCGCGATCGCGGTCGCCACGGTCGCGATCGCCCCGGGGACGGTCGCCGCGATCGCCGCGGTCACCACGCTCGCCGCGCTCTTCGCGCTTCTGCATCTGGACCGAGGGGCCTTCCTCGTGCTTGTCCACGCGCACGGTCATGACGCGCATCACGTCGTCATGCAGGCGGGCAAGGCGTTCCATTTCCTGCACGGCGGCCGAGGGCGCGTCCGAACGCAGGAAAGCATAGTGGCCCTTGCGGTTCTTGTTGATCTTGTAGGCGAGGGTGCGGACACCCCAGTATTCGTTTTCGATGACGCGGCCGCCGTTGTCGGCCAGCACGGTCCCGAAATGTTCGATCAGCCCTTCGGCCTGCGTGTTCGACAGGTCCTGGCGGGCGATCAGCACATGCTCGTACAGAGGCATGGCATCCCTTTCAGTTTCAGGCGCATTTCATCGACGGGCCATCCCTTCCGCACCCGTCACGAGAGGCTGCGCCGGTTGCAAGATCCGGTCGGAAGGATGCGGCTTTATAGCGGCGATTGCAGGGGATGCAAGGTGATTCGGGGGTGCCCGGCCCGACCGATCGGACCGGGCGATGGATCATTTCAGCATCGGCTGCGGCAAGGGGCTGTCAGCCGCGCGCACCGGCAGGATCGGATGCACGATCTGGGGCTGCTTGCCGGTCAGGGTGCCCAGGAAGGCCACGATCTCCTCGACCTGGGGTTCGGCCAGTTCGGTGCCCAGCTGCGACGAGGACATGATCTGCACCGCCTCGCGCAGATCCCAGACGGCGCCCGAGTGGAAATAGGGCGCGGTCAGGGCGACGTTGCGCAGGGGCGCGGCGCGGAAGACATAGTCGTCGCTGGCCGTCTGCGTCACGGTGAAGCGGCCCCGGTCGCCTTCCGGCAGGACCGACCCGCCCGGCCGTTCGACCACGCCGAAGGGATAGTAATCCTGGCCGCCCACGTTCACGCCGGAATGGCAGGCGGTGCAGCCCGTGTCCATGAAGGCCGCAAGGCCGCGCTTTTCCTGGTCGGACATCGCCGCATCGTCGCCCTTCAGATAGCGGTCGAAGGCGCTGTCGGGGGTGATCAAGGTCGCCTCGAAAGCCTCGATCGCGCGTGCGAAGTTGTCGAAGCTGACGGGCGTCGCCTCGTCGGGGAAGGCCGCCTCGAAAGCCTCGACATAGCCGGGCATCGACTTCAGCGTCCCGATGAGGTTCTCGGGGGTGTTGTTCATCTCGACCCCGGCCTGGACGGGGCCCTTGGCCTGTTCGGCAAGGTCGGGCGCGCGGCCGTCCCAGAACTGCGCGATGTTGAAGATCGCGTTCAGCATGGTCGGAGAGTTGCGCGGCCCCTGCTGCCAGCCATGACCGATCGAGGTGGTCAGCCCGTCCACGCCGCCCAGCCCCACGTTGTGGCAGGACTGGCAGGAAAACAGCCCCGACAGCGACATGCGGGGATCGAAGAACAGCATCGTGCCCAGTTCGACCCGCTCGGGGGTCAGCATGTTGCCCGGCGGGGCCTGGGGCGTGTCCGGGATGGGCTGGAACCATTCCAGGGCGGCCCGGCGCAGGTCGGCGTCAGAGGGCAGTTCGGTCTGGGCCAGGCTCGGTTGGGCCAAAGCGCCAAGCGCAGCGATAGCAAGAAGGGATGTCTTCATGGCTGTCTCTCGTTTCAGGTCTCGCGCGCCCGTGGCGAAGGGTATCCCGCGAATTGCGCCGCTGCCCTGATACAGATCAAACGGTGGGCGGAACCGACATGGCGCGGTGATCTTGCGCCGCGGGGCCGGGCGCGCCACTCTGCCGCGACCCGAGGCGACATGGAGGGAGCGATGGCATTGGAGGATGCGAAGAAACAGGTGGATCAGGCCTTTACGCGGTCCGATCCGCGCGGGCTGTCCTTCGAGAACGCCTTCGGCGGGGCGACCAGCTTCCTGCGGCGGCGCTATAGCAAGGATCTGGCGGGGGTGGACATGGCCGTGACGGGCATTCCCTTCGACCAGGCCGTGACGCACCGGCCCGGCACCCGCTTTGGTCCCCGCGCCATCCGCGAAGCCTCCACGCTGCAAGCCTTTGATGCGCCCTATGGCTGGGGCTATGACCCGCTGTCGGCGCTGACGGTCGTGGATTACGGCGACATGGCCTTCGATTACGCCCATGTGGCCGAAGTGCCGGCGCGGATCGAGGCGCATATCGGCGCCATCCTGGACGCGGGCGCGGCGCCGGTGACGCTGGGGGGCGATCATTCCATCACCCTGCCGATCCTGCGGGCGGTGGCCGCCCGGCGCGGCCCCGTGGCGCTGATCCAGTTCGACGCCCATTCGGACACCTGGGTGGACGACGATCCGGCCCGGATCGACCACGGGACGTTCCTTTACAAGGCGATTCGCGAAGGGGTGGTGGATCCGGCGGCCAGCGTCAGCATCGGGATCAGGACCGACAATCCCGACACGATGGGCGTGACCATCCTGGACGCGGCGGGCGTGCATCGCGACGGCGTGGACGCCACGCTGGCCCGGATCCGCGCGGTGGTGGGCGACCGCCCGGTCTATGTGACCTTCGACATCGACGCGCTGGACCCGGCCTTTGCGCCCGGCACCGGCACGCCGGTCTGGGGCGGGCTGGCAAGCTGGCAGGCGGCGGCCCTGCTGCGCGGGCTGGCGGGGATCGACCTGATCGGCGGGGACGTGGTCGAGGTCTCGCCCCCCTATGACACGACCGGGGCCACCGCGATCGCGGGGGCGCATGTGGCGATGGAGCTGATCGCGCTTTACGGCTGGACCCGGCGCTGATTGCGTCCCGCGTTGGCCGGGGGCGCTTCGCCCCCCGGACCCCCGAGGATATTTGCGTGAAGAAGAAGTCCTTGCCCGTCTACAGGCGGACGGGTAATTCGCCGCCATGTTACCCGAAGATCGCCTGTCCCAGATCGTCCAGCGGTTCGAGTTTCTCGAAGCGCAGCTGAATGCCGGCACGGCGCCCGACCAGATCGCCCGCATCAGCCGCGAATATGCCGAACTGAAGCCTGTCGTGGAACAGGCCGCCCGCTGGCGTGCCGCCCGTGCCAGCCTGGCCGAGGCCGAGGGGATGCTGGCCGATCCCGAGATGCGGGATCTGGCGGCCGAGGAGCTTGTGCGGCTGCGCGAGGAAATGCCCGCGCTGGAACAGGCGCTGCGCATCGCGCTGCTGCCCAGGGACGCGGCGGATGCGCGCCCGGCCATCATCGAGATCCGCCCCGGCACCGGCGGGGACGAGGCCGCGCTGTTCGCGGGCGACCTTCTGTCGATGTATCGCCGCCATGCCGAACAACAGGGCTGGACCTTCCAGCTGCTGGATTTGACCGAAACGGAACTGGGAGGCGTCAAGGAGGCCGTGGCGCGGGTCGAAGGCGAGGGAGTCTTCGCCCGGCTGAAATACGAATCGGGCGTCCACCGCGTCCAGCGGGTGCCCGAAACGGAATCCGGCGGGCGTATCCATACCAGCGCCGCGACCGTGGCCGTCCTGCCCGAGGCCGAGGAGGTCGATATCGACATTCCTGCCGGCGACATCCGCATCGACACGATGCGCGCCAGCGGCGCAGGCGGCCAGCATGTGAACACCACCGATTCGGCCGTGCGCATCACCCATCTGCCCACCGGCATCGTCGTCACCAGCAGCGAGAAGTCACAGCACCAGAACCGCGCCAATGCCATGGCCGTGCTGCGCGCCCGTCTTTACGACATGGAGCGCAGCCGCGCCGATGCCGAACGAGCCGCCGACCGAAAGTCCCAGGTCGGGTCTGGCGATCGCAGCGAGCGGATCCGCACCTACAACTTCCCGCAGGGGCGGATGACCGACCACCGCATCAACCTGACGCTTTATGCGCTGGACCGGATCATGGCAGGCGATCTGGGGGAAGTCATCGACGCGCTGACCGCCCATGACCAGGCGGCGCGGCTGGCCGCCCAGGGATGAGGCTGTCTGAGGCCCGGCGCGAGGCTGCCCGGCGGCTGGTGGCGGCGGGGATCGAGGGTGCGGCCCGCGACGCCGACCGGATCCTGGCCGCAGCCTTGGGGATCGAGCCGGGACGGCTGCGGCTGCTGGACGACCGCGACCTGACGGTTGACGAGATGGACCGGCTGGACCGGGGCCTGGCCGCCCGCAGCGCGCGGCAGCCGGTCGCGCAGATCGTCGGCTTTCGCGATTTCTATGCCCATCGCTTCCGGGTCACCCCCGACACCCTGGACCCGCGCCCGGAAACCGAGGTGCTGGTGGATCAGGCGCTTGGCCTGCCCTGGGAAAGCGTTCTGGACCTGGGGACGGGAACCGGGGCGATCCTGATCTCTCTGCTGGCGGCGCGTCCGGGGGCGCGGGGGCTGGGGACGGATATCTCGGCCGCGGCGCTCGAGGTGGCGCGGGGGAACGCGGCCAGGATCGGGGTCCGGGCGGATTTCGCCTTGTCCGACTGGTATGGCGGCGTGACGGGCCGCTTCGATCTGATCGTGTCGAATCCGCCCTATATCGCCCTGGACGAGATGGCCGGCCTTTCCGCCGATGTGCGGGATTGGGAACCCCATTCGGCCCTGACCGACGGCGCCGACGGGCTGACGGCCTATCGCGCCATTGCGGCGGGGGCTGCGGATCACCTGGCGCCCGGCGGGCATGTTCTGGTCGAAATCGGCTGCGCACAGGGCAAGGCGGTCGATGCCCTGTTCCGCAATATGGGGGCCGAAACCCGCGTGATCCGCGATCTTGACGGACGGGATCGGGTCGTTCTGGCGCGCTTTCCGGCCTGAAAACCCGGAATCCGGGGCCTTCATGACGATTTCGCTTGTCACTCTGCAACGGGCGTGGTTAGTCGCCCCTGTGCAGGGGGCAGCGATGCCAACGCACGGGTCAGCCTGCAAAAGCCGATTCCCTGATGAGCGCCGGTTGCGTTCGTTCGGGCGAAAGCCTCGGGCTGAACGGCGAAGCGCGCAGTGTGCCGCCGGTGCCCGCCCGCGACGCCGTCCAGATCCCTGGAACCCCAGATCAACCTGGAATCACGACAGACAGACTGATGAGATCATCGAAATCCCGTTCGCGCAACAAGTCGAACCGCCAGCGTTCGCTGGGCAATATCGTCAACCGCGTCTTCGACAGTTCCGGCCCCGAGGGCAAGGTCCGTGGCACGCCCCAGCAGATCATCGAGAAATACCTGACACTGGCCCGCGATGCGCAGTTGTCGGGGGACCGCGTGGCCGAGCAGGCCTTCCTGCAACATGCCGAGCATTATACCCGGATGCTGGGCGAGGCGCAGAAGGAAATGGCCGAGCGCCAGCAGTTCCACCAACCCCGTCAGGATGGGGATGAGGGGCGCGACATCCAGCCGAATGGCATTGGCAGCCATCAGGGCGGGCGCGAAGAAGGCGGCCGCGACAATGGCAATCCCCGCGACCATGGCCGGCGCGAGAATGGCGGGCGCGACAATGGCCATCGCGACCAGCAGCGCGATCCACGCGAACAGGGTGGCCGCGAACCTGCGGGCCGGGATCATGCCCCCCGCGACCAGAATATCCAGGACCAGGGTCATCGCGAGCAGCCTCGAGCGGAAATCCAGCCCGAAAGCCGCGAGGACGACCAGCCGTCCCTGCGTCAGCCCGATCCCGTCGAGGCAGCGGAACCCCGGCCCGAGGGCCTGCCGGACGTGGTGACCACGTCCGAGGACGAGGCCGCAGGACCGGTCGAGACGCCCGAGGCGGCAGCCAAGCCGGCCCGAAGCCGCGGCCCCCGTGCGCCGCGCGGCGACAAGCCTGCGGCGCCACGCACCCCGCGCGGCCGTCGCAAGTCGCCCGAGGGCGAACCCGCGACCCAGGAAAGCCCTGCCAGCGAAGAATAAATCCAAAGGGCCGCGACGATACTGTCAGCGGCCCTTTTCATTGTCCTTGCCGGGCTGCCTGCAATGCGCGGGCCAAGGCGCAGAACCGTTCAAGGTCGATCTCCTCGGCCCGTGCGGTCGGCGAGATATCCGCCTGTTCCAGCAGCGATTCGATCTGCGGGTGCAGGCCCCGCAAGGACGCGCGAAGCATCTTGCGCCGCTGGTTGAAAGCCGCCGCCGTGACCTGCGACAGGACTGCCGGATCGGCGGGATAGCGGGGCTGGGGCAGGGCGGTCAGTTGGACCACCGCCGAATGGACCTTGGGGGCGGGCACGAAGGCCTCGGGCGGCAGGGTCATCACGATGCGCGCATCCGCCCGCCATTGCGCCAGCAGGGCAAGGCGGCCATAGGCCTTGCTGCCCGGCGCCGCGACGATGCGTTCCGCGACCTCCTTCTGGAACATCAGCGTCAGCGACTGCCAGAAGGGCGGCCAGTCCGGTGGCGTCAGCCAGCGGATCAGCAGCTCGGTCCCGACATTGTAGGGCAGGTTCGCGGCCACGCGGATCGGCGGTGTCAGATGCGCCAGCGGATCGACCTGCAAGGCGTCGCCGTGGATCACGGTCAGGCGGCCCGGATAGCGGTCGGCGATTTCCTGCAGGGCAGGCAGGGCGCGGACATCCTTTTCGATGGCAAGGACATGACGCGCGCCCTCGGCCAGCAGGCCCCGCGTCAGCCCACCGGGTCCGGGGCCGATTTCCAGCAGGTCGCATTGCGTCATGTCGCCCGCCTGCCGCGCGATCTTGGCGGTCAGGTTCAGGTCCAGCAGGAAGTTCTGGCCAAGTTGCTTCTTCGCGCGCAGGTCGTGGCGGGCGATCACCTCGCGCAGGGGGGGCAGGTTGTCGATGGTGCTCATTGCGGCAAAGCCGGGGGTTTCACACCCCCGGGCCCCCGTGGGATATTTGTGTGAAGAAGACTCATTGCCGCCGGCTTGCCGCCATGTCACGGGCCATGCGCAGGGCGGCAATGGTGGACCGGGCGTCGGCAATCCCCTTGCCTGCGATGTCGAAGGCCGTGCCGTGGTCGGGCGAGGTGCGGATGAAGGGCAGGCCCAAGGTCACGTTCACGCCGCCGGCGAAGTCCAGCGTCTTGATCGGGATCAGCGCCTGGTCGTGATACGCACAGATCGCCGCGTCGTATCGGGCGCGGGCGGGGGGGTGGAACATCGTGTCGGCGGGAAGGGGACCGGAAAGGTCGAGGCCCTCCGCCCGCAGTCGGACCAGCCGCGGGGCGATCCAGTCGGTTTCCTGGCGGCCCATCGTTCCCCCCTCGCCGGCATGGGGGTTCAGGCCGGCCACGGCCAGGCGCGGAGACGGGATGCCGAAATCGCGGATCATCGCGGCATGGGTGATGCGGATCGCCTGTTCCAGGACCTGCTCGGTCAGGGCGGCGGGTACGTCTTCCAGCGGGATGTGGATCGTCGCGGGCACCACGCGGCAGGGCGGATCCACGGTGGTCGAGGCCAGCATCATCGCCACCGGCACGTCGCCCGCGAGATGCGCGAGGTATTCGGTATGGCCGGGAAAGGCAAAGCCCGCGCCTTCCTTCAGCGCCTGCTTGCTGATCGGCAGGGTGCAGATGCCTGCGGCCTGGCCCCGCATCACCAGATCGACCGCGCGGGCGATCACCTGGATCACGCCCGCCGCATTCGCGGGATCGGGACGGCCCGGAACCGCAGGGGCGGCGAAGTCGTGGCGCAGGACGGGCAGGTGGCCTGCGGGAACCGGGTCGTCAGGCAGGGCAATCTCGGAAAAGGCCGTGCCCGCGGGCAGGTGGCGCGGATCGCCCAGCCAGGCGAAATCGACGCCCGAGGCAAGCGCCTGCGGGGCCAGTTCCGGCCCGACGCCTGCCGGTTCGCCGCAGGTCAGGATGATGCGGCCCGGGATCATAGGGCCGTCACGGACGACGGATCAGGGCGTCGGCGCGCAATTCGGCCAGATAGGCCTCGGCTGCGGCATTGGCCTTGCGGTTGAAGATCTCGTCCCGGACGGCTTCGCGGCTGGGCAGGGCATCGGCGTCGGGAATCGCGGCCTCGACCCCGTCGTCGGGCAGGGCGGTGGTGGCGACATCATCGGCCAGGTCGGCCACCAGGGCAGGCTGGCGGGAACACAGCATCACCAGATCCGCGCCATTGCCGTAATCGACCACGCCCGATTCATCCGCGTCCATCGTCGCCAGGCGTTGCGCAATCAGCGTGGGGACGGCGCCCTGCGGAACGGTCTGGCGCTGGACCTGGCCGGCCTGGGCACCCGCCTGGACATAGAGGTCGTCGCAGGACCGCGTCCGTGCGCCCAGGGTGGCCGCATCCGCGGCCGTGGGCAGGCGCAGGGTAGCATAGTCGATCACCTGTTCGGTGGCGCCGGGACGCAGGGTGCCTTGGCTGTCGCGCAGGTGGAACAACACCACCGCGCCCTCGACGGTCAGAGGCTGGGTGGTCTGGCCGGGCTGAAGGGCGGTGATGACGGGGCGCAGGCTGGGGGGCAGATTGTCGATGTTCACCCAGGCCAGACGCCCGCCCGACCGGGCCGAATCGGCTGCGGAATACTGCCGTGCCGCTGCCTCGAATTCGTCGGACGAAAGGCCCGCGCCGGCGATCTGGCGTGCAAGGTTCAGGGCCTGCTGTTCCTGGCCCGGCGGGGCGGGGATGATCAGTTCGGAAATCAGCACCCGCGACAGGATCGGCGTTTCGACCACGCGGCGCAGTTCCTGGTCCACCTCGGCTTCGGACACCTCGATCCGCGGGACCACGCGTTCGCGGATCACCGAGCGCCAGACGAGGCCCGCACTGACGAAATCACGATAGGCCTGGGGTTCCACCCCTGCGTTCTCCAGGGCGGCGGTGAATTCGGCGGCCGACAGGCCCGCGCGGCTGGCGAATTCCTCGAGCCCGTTCTGAAGGCCTTCGTCGGTCGGCACGATGCCAAGCTGCCGGGCGGCGTGGTTGCGCAGCCGGTCGTCGATCAGCGCCTGCTGCGCTTCCTCGGCAGTGGTGCCGGGGGCGCCAAGGATCTGCATGAAGCGCTGGCGTTGTTCCACCTCATAGCGGGTGATGGCGGCGCTGTTGATATAGACCACCGGCTCGAACGGGTTCTGCGCCAAGGCCGGCGCCGCTGCCACAAGCGCCGCCGCCAGGGCGAAGCCGGAAAGGAAATGCCGCATCTGCTGGCCCCCGTGTCTTTTGTTGGCGTGTTCGTTTCTTGGCGCGAAGCTTAGCGTATGCAGGACCGGCGCGCCACCGTGCCCGGCAGATCTTCCTGCATCCCGAAGCCGCCCAACTGGACCGAGAATCCGACGCTGGTTTCGGGGTTTACGTTGTCCGAACTGGTAAAGCGGCGGGACACGCCCATCTCGACGGTCAAGCATTCGTTACGATAGGTGACGTCCAGGGACGCGCGCTGCGCCTGGTCGGCCACGAAATCGTAACGGGTTTCGGCGCTGCCCCACCAGCCCTCGCGGATTTGCCAGCCGACATTGGCGACCAGTTCGCTGATGTCGGGAACGGCGGTATCGTCCTGGGCATAGCCGTCCAGCCACAGGTGGCCCGCCGAAAGCTGAAGGTCATCGCGCAGCCAGCCCAGCCGCAATTCGTTGCGCGACATGTCCAGATCGTCGTCGAACAGCGCCCGATTGGCGATGGCAAGGCCCGTGCCGCTGTCGTACTGGGCCGAGACCAGCCAGTCGGAACTGGTTCCCGACAAGGCGGAGGTCGGGGGAAAGTCCGGGTCGGCTTCGGCGCGGAAGACGCGCCCGCCGGTCAGGGCCAGCGACCAGCCGGTCGGATCGAGGCGCGTCCAGGTCACGCCCAGGTTGGCGCGCAGGCCGCTTTCGCGTGCGTCCCAGCCCGGAAAGCGGTTCTCGGAAAACAGGTTGCCCTCGTCGAATTCGATCAGGCGGCTGTCCTCGTTCGGGATATCCTCGTCTCCTCCGGGGGGGGAATACAGGATCTGCGCCACCGGTTCGACCATATGCGTCGCACCGTCGCTGCCGCCGATCAGGGGCCAGCGCAATTCGACACCCAGCATGGGATCGGCGCGAGCCTCCAGGTCGTCATAGCTGCTGTCCTGCGCGATGCGATAGATGTCGGCGTCCAGGCCTGCCAGGGCCGCGCCGACCACGCCGCCGGGCAGGATCTCGCTGCGCCGCCAGTCCAGCCCGACCGAGGCGCGGGCCATGTCGCGGCCCACCTGGTCCTGGTCCGAGGGCCGCCGATGCGCGTGAAGCGACCATTCCAGAAGCGCCTGCCCGCCGATATGGCGCGGCGTGAAGCTGCGCTGCCAGATCACGTCCGCCACCTGCGCGGGAGAGGTGCTGTTGTCCTCGTCCTCGCGCAGCGAGCGATAGTTGCCGACGCGGCCAAAGAACAGCCTTTCGCGGGTCACGCGTTCCAGCGTGAAACCGCTCCAGAGGCGGTCGGCATTGGTGATGTCATAGTCCAGCAGATAGGCGCGCTCTGATACGGCCTGCACCTGCACCCCCAGCCGATAGCCGCGGGGCAGGTCGAACAGGGCATTGCCGAACAGGTATCCCCGCGTCTCGTTCGGCTGGATGTCGTCGCGAGTGATCGCGCCGTTCCATTCGGTAACCCCCGTCGTCCAGGCCTGGCGATAACGCAGTTCCAGCGTCCTTGTGCTGTTTGCCGAAACATAGGGCGTCACCGTCACATCGGCATGATCGCCCAGGGTGACGAAATAGGGGACCTTGACCCCGAAGCCCAGGCTGGAGGTGGTGCGGAACTGAGGTTGCAGGAAGCCGGTCGCGCGTTCGACTGTCGGATCCGGCGCGGTCACGGTGAAGGGCACGGCGGCCAGCGGAATGCCGAAGGCGCGGAACTGCGGGCGATCGAAGGTCAGCAGCCGCGTTTCCGCGTCATGAGTTATGCTGCGGGCGCGGATTTCCCACAGGGGTGTTGGGTCGCTGGCGCAGATCTGGCACGAGGAGGCCACCACCTGGCGCAGGGTGGTCGTCCGGCCATTGCCGGTCCGCGTCGCCTCGGTTGCGGCAAGCTGCAATTCGCGGGCCAGTACCAGGCGCGCGCCGCGGATGATGCCGTCCTGCAATTCGCGGTCAAGCTGGCCGCTGTCTGCGATCAGCACGGCCTCGGCGTCCGGGTCGGCGGCGCCGGGGCGGGACAGGTGGATCGGGCCTTCGATGGTCAGGGTTCCCGTCGCCCCGTCCACGACGATGCGTGATGCCACCAGCCGCGCGCCCTGATACCAGACGACGACGCCCCCCGCCGCGATCAGCGTCCGATCGCCTTGCAGGACCATGCTGTCGGCCAGGACCGTGGCGGCATCGTCCCTGGCCCCGCCGGGGTCGCGGGCGGGCAGGGTCACGTCGGCGTCGGGTGCTGCGGACTGCAACCTTGCGGCATCGGGGGTGCGGTCGCCCAGGATGGCGTTGCCCAGGGGATCGGCCGTAGGGGCCAGGGCAGCCTCGTCGTTCCAGCGAAAGCTGCCTGCCCCGCCCAGGCTGCCCGCGCCAAGGCCCGGATCCCGGCTCAGCATCGTCTGGCCAAGCGCCAGGGACGGCGCCATCAGCAGCACGCCCCCCCGAATCACCCATGTCAGCACGCGCGCTTTCATCCATCCTCCCGCGTCAGGATCAGCGTCAGCGCCAGCAGACCCCCGACCAGCGGCGGCGTCCACCCGGAAAGCCACGGCGGCACCTGTCCGTTGTCGCCCAGAACCTGCGCCAGATTGCGCAGGAAGAACAGCCCGATCCCGGCCCCGAACGCCAGCAGGACCGCGCCGCCGGTGTTGCGGCCGCGCACATGCTGCATGGTGAAGGCGGCGGCGATCAGCACCATCGCGGCCATCAGGAAGGGGCGCGCCAGTTCCATGTGCAGCCAGACCTTGTGGCGGGCGGCGGAAAAGCCTGCCCGTTCAAGGCCCGCGATGAAGCCCGGCAGGTTCCAGACCGGCACCGCCTCGGGGCGGCCAAAGCCTTCGCGGATGCGCTGCGCGGTCAGGTCGGAGGCCAGCTCCATCCGGTCGGCCGATGTGGCAGCGGCCTCGGGATTGGTTTCGGACAGGGGATAGGCGCGGACATCGGACAATTCCCACCGGCCGGGCGCAAGGCGGGCTTCCCTGGCCTCGATCCGGCGGACAGGGCCGCGCGCCTCGTCGAAGACCAGGAAGGTCGCGTCGTAAAGCGTCGTGGCATCCGGGCTGGCGCGGCGGGCGCGGATGACGATCTGGCCCGCTTCGTCCGTGCCCTCGGCCACGGCTTGGCGCAGCCAGACGGCGCTGTCGCCCACGGATACGGTCTGGCGGCTGTTCCGGTCGATCTCGGCCACGGCCTCGTCGAAGCGTGCGCCGGTGACGGCGACCAGGGGGTTCAGAACGGCCACCGTCAGCGCGCCGACCAGGACTGCCGTGACGGCGGGCGCGGTCACGACCTTCAGCGCCGAACGCCCCGATGCCCGGATCGCCACCATTTCCGAGGTGCGCGCCAGATTCAGAAACAGCGCGATTCCCGCCAGCACCGTCAGAAGCGGCAGGATCGAATAGAAGCTGGACGCGACATTCAGCGCCGCCAGCCCCAGGGCGCCGCCCAGGCCGATGTCGCGGTCCGAAAAGCGGCGGATCATCTCGATCATGTCGATCAGCAGCAGGATCAGCAGGAAGACACCGGTGATGGTGACGAAGGACCGCAGAAAGCGGCGCGCGACATAGCGGGCCAGGATCATGCAGGGACACCCCCCTGCCTGAGCCGCCGCGGCTTGCCCGCCCACCACAGCAGGGCGCCGCACATCGCCGCGCCCACCGCCGCCGGGCCATAGAGCAGGGGCCACAGCGACGGGTCGCGCCCGACCTGGTTTGCCGCCGCATTGGTCAGCAACTGCACCAGGATCAGCCCCAGGATCGCCCACAGGACCTGCCGCCAGACGCCAAAGCGCGAATAGCCGCCGATCAGCAGCGTGGCAAAGCCGATCATCGCCGCAACGGGCGAAAGCAGGGGCTGGGCGATCCTCTCATGCGCCTCGCGCCGGGCGTCGGGGGCCGTGGCGCCGGTCGCGGCAAGCAGCGCGGCGTCGGGGTTCAGCAACTGCAAGGTGCCGTAGTCGCGCAGATCGCGGCCCTTTCGCGCCCCGCCGGACAACATCGCCCCCACATCATAACTGAATTCCGCAAAGCGCGTGACGGCAAGCGACTGCCGATCCCCGGTCTGCCGCAGGTTCTGCGACATGCCGCTGAGCAGGATCAGCACCGGCCCGGTTTCCGCGCGCACGACCAGGGCTTCTTCCGAGGTGTAGATCACCTGGTTGGCAGGATCGCGCGCATCCTCGATGAACAGGTCCAGCAGGCGGCCATCGCTGGCGATGTCGCGGATGAACAGGGTGATGCCCTCTGCCGGATACTGGAAGCTGCCGGGCCGCAGGAACCGCTCGGTCGCGTCCTGGGCCAGTTCGGCCTGCCGGTCCGCCAGCCGCGCACGGGCCAGCGGCACCAGCCCATGCACCAGAACGGCGACCATCAGCCCCACGAAGATCCCGAAGACCAGCACCGGCCGCGCCAGCCGCCAGGGCGACAGTCCCGCCGCCTGCATCGCCACCAGTTCGGATTCGCCGGCCATGCGGTTCGTGCCATAGGCCGTGGCCGCGAAGGCCGCCACCGGCAGCACGACCGAGATCACCAGGGGCAGGGTCAGCGCGGTGAATTCCACCACCACAAGCGCGGTCTGCCCGTCGCTGAGAAGGTCGTCGAACAGGCTGACCGCGCGGTTGATCCAATAGACCGACACCAGCACCAGCGCGAAGAAGCCGAACAGCGTCAGCAACTGGCTGAGGATATAGCGGTCGATCCGGGGCATGTCGGCTGGATGTCCTTGGGCGGCGGTCACATACTTGCTTAGCGGCAAGGGCGGCTCTGGAAAAGGGTGCGCGGGGCGACTAGGCTTTCTTGCGCAGAATGATGAGGACGCCATGACCCACCCTGTCGAGATCACCTTTACCGAAACCGCAACCGACCGTCTGGCCGGCCATCAGGGACGGGTGGCGATGATCGTCGCGCCGGGGGGTGATCTGCCGCCGGGCCTGCCCGAGGCCGCCCATCAGGCGGCGCGGCGGGCGCTGGACTCGAAGGCGGGCAAGGCGCTGAAACCCGGCGCAGCGCTGGAACTGGCCTTTCCGGCGGGCATGGCGGCGGATGCGCTGATGCTGGTCGCGCTGCCGGGTGACGCGACGGTGGCGCAGGCGCGCAAGGCGGGCGCCGCCATCGGCGCCAAGCTGGGGAAGACGCATACGCTGGTGCTGGCGGGCGCGCATCCGCTGGCGAACGAGATCGCGCTTGGCATCGCGCTGCGGGGATACGACTTCTCGGTCTATCAGACCAAGCCCGCCGAAGGGAACGGGGATGCGGGCGCGGATCCCATCCCGCAAAGCATCACCCACGAGGCCGAGACGGCCGTCCTTGCCGATGCCCAGGCCGACAGCGCCCCGGAAACCCCGGATGAGCCGGTTTCGGAAAAGGCCCGCGTGACCTTCATGGCAGCCGATCCCGAAACCTTGGCCAAGACCGCCCAGGACGCGGCCGCAGTGGCCGAGGGCGTGTTCTTCACCCGCGACCTGGTCAACGAACCGGCCAATGTCCTGACCACCAGCGATTTCGCGGACCGCCTCAAGGCGATGGAGGAGATCGGCCTGACCGTCGAGGTGCTGGAGGAAGATCAACTGGCTGAACTGGGCATGCGCGCGCTGCTGGGCGTGGGGCAGGGGTCGGAAAGCCCCTCCAAGGTCGTGGTGATGCACTGGAACGGAGGCGGCGATCAGGCGCCGCTGGCGCTGGTCGGCAAGGGCGTGGTTTTTGACACCGGCGGCATCTCGATCAAGCCTGCGGCGGGCATGGAGGAGATGACCATGGACATGGGGGGCGCGGGCGTCGTCGCGGGCGTCATGCGCACGTTGGCCCTGCGGCGCGCGAAAGCCAATGTCGTGGGCTTGGTCGGGCTGGTGGAAAACATGCCCGACGGCAAGGCCCAGCGCCCGGGCGACATTGTTAAATCCATGAAGGGCGACACGATCGAGGTGATCAACACCGATGCCGAGGGCCGCCTGGTCCTGGCCGACGTGCTGTGGTATGCGCAGACGCGCTTCAACCCCTCGGCCGTGATCGACCTGGCGACGCTGACCGGCGCGGTCATCATCGCGCTTGGGCACGACAACGCGGGCGTGTTTTCCAATGACGACACGCTTGCCGACACCATCCTGGCCGCCGCGCAGGCCGAGGGCGAGGGCGCCTGGCGCCTGCCG
The DNA here is from genome assembly GCF_030846195.1 of Paracoccus yibinensis. Lineage (GTDB taxonomy): Bacteria > Pseudomonadota > Alphaproteobacteria > Rhodobacterales > Rhodobacteraceae > Paracoccus > Paracoccus yibinensis. Next base: position 33,020 of record NZ_JAVCWH010000007.1, on the reverse strand, counting down.
CTGGGGCAGCCCTATGACAACCTCATCAAGTCGCGTCTGGCCGACATGAAGAACACCGGCGGCCGCGCGGCGGGGTCGATCACGGCGGCGCAGTTCCTGCAACGCTTCATCCGCAAGGGCACTCCTTGGGCGCATATCGACATCGCGGGCGTGACCCTGCCGCCCGCCGCGACGGACCTGGCGCCGAAGGGCGCGACCGGCTGGGGAGTCATGACGCTCGACCGCCTGATCCGCGACGCCTACGAGGCGAAATAGGACCCCATGGGCAATGCGCTGTTCTATCACCTGACCCGCTCGCCCGCCGAAAGCCTGCTTCCGGTTCTGATCGGCAAGTCGCTGGCGGCGGGATGGCATGTGGAACTGCGCGGCACCGATCCCGCGCGGTTGGAGCGGCTGGATCTGCACCTGTGGCAGGGCGACGGTTTCCTGCCGCACGGGCTTGCGGGCGGGCCGCATGACGCGCGCCAGCCTGTCCTGCTGACACTGGTCGGGCAGGATGCCGCAAACAGCCCCGCTTGCCTGATGGCGCTTGACGGGGCCGAGGTGGCGCCCGCCGAATGCCAGGCACTGACCCGCACCTGCATCATCTTCGACGGCGGCGACGCGGCGGCCACGGCGCGGGCGCGCGACCAGTGGCGGGTGCTGACCGGCGCAGGGGTGGCGGCGGAATACTGGTCCGAGGAATCGGGCCGCTGGGAACGCAAACGCTAGGGCTGCGTCAAGATGGCACTTGCGGTGTCGGGTCCTGATCTGGCATCGCCGCGCCCATGTGGCGCAGCTTGTCCCCCCGGCTTTTCGGCATGGCCTTTCTGGCCTTGCTGATCCTTGCCCTGGCGGCGGGGCTGTCGGCGCGTCCCGTTCCCACCGAGATGGACCTGCGGCTTCAGGCCTGGGCCATGGCGGGCGCCGATCTGGACGAGATCCTTTGCGAAGACCACGGTGACGGCAATCGCGGCCACGGCGACGGGCACTGCCCATTGTGCAACCTGCCGGCGCCATCGGGCCTGCCAGTGGTCGCGCCGTCCCTGCTGGATGCCGAACAGCGCATCCTGGCCCGGGTCGTGCTGCCGCAGGTCCGCCGGGCGGCGGGTCATGCGCGCGATCCCGCCATTCCCAAACGCGGCCCGCCCCACCTGATCTGAATCAAAGCCGCGCCGCCCGACAGGGTGGCACATGCTCTTGTCATCCAGGTGTTGTCCATGTCCCATATCATCGATTCTCCGCGGGCCATTGCCGCCCGCACGTCCCTGCGTCCCTTTCTGTTGCGGATGCATTTCTATATCGGGCTGTTCGTCAGCCCTTTCATCTTCGTCGCGGCCCTGACCGGCCTGCTTTACGTCCTGACGCCGCAGATCGAATCCTGGCTGTACCGGGATGCGCTTTACACCGACAGCACCGGTCCCGCCCGCAGTCTGGCCGATCAGGCTCTGGCCGCGCGCACAGCCCTGGGCACGGGGCTTGCCGTATCCGCCGTGCGCCCCGCGACCGCGCCCGGAACCACCACGCGGATCATGTTTTCCGACCCCTCGCTTGGCGAATCCGAGAACCGGACGCTGTTCGTCGATCCCGTCACGCTTGAGGTCCGGGGCGAACTGATCACCTATGGCACCACCGGAATCCTGCCCTTCCGCATCGCGCTGGATTATCTGCATCGCAACATGATGCTGGGCAGCCTTGGCCGATATTACAGCGAACTGGCCGCAAGCTGGCTGTGGGTCGCGGTTCTGGGCGGGGTTGCGCTGTGGGCCACGGGGCCACGCCGACGCCGGGCGGTCGCCGGGATGCCCGCCCCGCAGCGCCGCCGCTGGCTGCATTCCACCATCGGGCTGGTCCTGTCGCTGGCGCTGCTGTTCGTGTCGCTGACCGGGCTGACCTGGTCGCAACAGGGCGGCGCGCGGATCGACGCGCTGCGGGCCGGACTGGGCTGGGTCACGCCCTCGGCCAGCACGGCGCTTGAGGGGCCTGCGGTGCCCGCGTCGGACCATGGCGATCACGCAGGGCACGGCATCGCGGTCCGAGAGGATCGCCTGGATCAACTTGACACCGTGGCCGCCGCCGCCCGTGCGGGCGGGATCAATTCCCCGCTGTTCGAGATCCGCCTGCCCAAGCCGGAACAGGCCTGGGTGGTGCGCGAATACGACCGCAGCTGGCCCACTCAGGTGGATACAGTGGCGATCCATCCCGACACCATGCAGATCACCAGCCGCGCCGATTTCGCCGGCTTCACCCTGATCCCTAAACTGGTCCGCTGGGGCATCGACGCGCATATGGGCGTGCTGTTCGGGGTGGCGAACCAAATCCTGATGGCGGGTCTGGCAATCGGTCTGATGGTGATGATCGTCTATGGCTATCGGATGTGGTGGGCGCGCCGCCCCGCGGCAGGCGAGCCGCTGTGGGCCAGCTGGCGCCGCCTGCCCGTGGGCCAGCGTGTGCTGTGGGCGGCCCTGGCGGTGGGCCTTGGCTGGGCGCTGCCGGTGCTGGGGGTAAGCCTCGCCTTCTTTGTGGCGGTCGATCTGCTGCGGACGGGGCGGGTTGCGGCCTAGTCCGGCATGGCCCTAGCCTTCTTGCGGGCCTTGGCATGATCGGACAGCCAATCCATGGCGGCCAGAAGCACACCCGAAACCACGAAAACCAGATGGATCACCACCATCCAGCGGATCTGGTCGGGGGAATAGGCGTCTATCTTCATGAAGATCTTCAGCAGATGGATCCCTGAAATCGCAACGATCGAGGCGATCAGCTTCAGTTTCAGCGCCGAGAAATCGACATCGCCCTGCCATTCGGGGCGATCCTTTTCGCCGTGCAGATCCATGCGGCTGACGAAATTCTCGTATCCCGAGAAGATCACGATCAGCAGAAGGTTCGCCGTCAGGCTGAGGTCGATCAGCGTCAGCGCCCCCAGGATCGCATCATTGCCCGTGATGACGGGGATGGACAGGACGAATTTCCAAAGCTCGACCAGAAAGACCACGACCAGCAGCACAAGCGTGCCCGCCAGGCCCAGATACATGGGCGCCATCATCCAGCGGCTTGCGAAAAGGCTGCGCTCGATGAGGCGTTCCATGGCGGTCTCCGGTTGCGGGCCAGTCCGGTATATCGCGGATGGTGGCCGGGCAAAGCCGGAATGTGATCACGCTGCCGCGTGACCGGCCAGCCTTGCGTGCAGGTCGGCGCGGCGCAGGCTTGCCTTCGTTCCCTGCATCACCGCGCGGCCCCGTTCCAGCACGAGGAAATCGTCGCCCAGATCCCAGGCGAAGTCGAAGAACTGTTCCACCAGGACGATGGCCATGTCGCCCCGGTCGCGCAGGGCGGCGATGACGCGGCCGATCTGGCTGATGATGTTGGGCTGGATCCCTTCGGTCGGCTCGTCCAGCAGCAGGACGCGCGGCCGGGTGATCAGCGCGCGGGCGATGGCAAGCTGCTGCTGCTGACCGCCCGACAGGTCGCCGCCGCGCCTGTGCGCCATCTCGGCCAAGACGGGGAAGCTGTCGAAGATCTCGTCCGGGATGCGGCGGTCGGCGCGGGGCAGGCAGGCGAAGCCCGTCTCCATGTTCTCGCGCACGGTCAGCATGGGAAAGATCGCCCGGCCCTGCGGGACATAGCCCACGCCCATGCGGGCCATCTGCTGTGCGCTGATCCGGCCCAACTCACGCCCATCGAAGCGGATGGTCCCGCCAGATCGCGGATGCCGCCCGGCCAGCAGGTTCATCAGGGATGTCTTGCCCACGCCGTTGTTGCCCATCACGCAGGTGACCGATCCGGGGCGGGCGGCGATGTCAATGCCGTGCAGGATCTGGCTGCCGCCGTAATGCAGGGTGAGGTTGGTGGCTTCCAGCATCTTCAGCGTCCCAGATAGACTTCGATCACGTCAGGATTGCGGGTCACATGGTCCAGGCTGCCTTCCGCCAGAACGGACCCCTGGTGCAGCACCGTCACCTTGCAGTTGAGGCGGCGCACGAAGTCCATGTCGTGTTCGACCACCACCACGGCGCGGGTTTCGGCCAGCCGGACCAGCAGCGCGGTGGTCTGCTCTCGTTCGGCCAGGGTCATGCCGGCGGCGGGCTCATCGACCAGCAGCAGGCGCGGCTCCTGCGCCAGCAGCATACCGATCTCCAGCCATTGCTTCTGGCCATGCGACAGCTCGCCCGCCTTGCGGGTGATCTGGGCGGCGAGGCCCACTTCGGATGCCAAGTCCGCGACCCGCGCCGCCGAGGCGCGCGACGGACGCCAGCCCAGGACCGAGAACGGATTGCGGCCCGCCTTCAGCGCCATGGTCAGGTTCTCGGAAACCGTCTGGTCCTCGAAGACGGTGGGGCGCTGGAACTTGCGGCCCACGCCTTCGCGGGCGATCTGCGCCTCGTTCATGCGCAGCAGGGATTTCGGCGGCGTGCCCCATTTCACGTCGCCGCTATCCGGCCGGGTCTTGCCGGTGACGATGTCCATGAAGGTGGTCTTGCCCGCGCCGTTGGGACCGATCACGGCGCGCAACTCGGCAGGACCGATGTTGAAGGACAGGTTGTTGATCGCCTTGAACCCGTCGAAGCTGACCGAGATGCTGTCCACTTCCAGAAGCGCGGTCATGCCTTGGCCTCTTGTTCCTGCAAGGCGCCCCCGTCAGGGCCGAGGTCGCGGCCATGCCGCTGCGGGGGCAGGATGCCGCCCAGCCGGTCGAAGAGGCCCGCGATGCCCTTGGGCGCGAACAGCGTGACCAGCACAAAGCCGAGGCCAAGCGCCACCTGCCACCAGTCCACCCAGTTGACCACATAGCCCGGCAGGTGGATCGCGGGCGCCCGCCCGCCGGTGAACCAGCTGGACAGAAGCGACACCACAACCGCACCGATGATCGCGCCATAAAGCCTGCCGCGCCCGCCGATGGCGACCCAGACGGCCAGGTAGATCGAGGCGATGGGCATCAGCTCCGCCGGGTTGATGATCCCCGCCTGCGGGTAATAGAGCGCGCCTGCAATGGCGGTGATCATCGCGGCCAGGGTGAAGACCACCAGCTTGAAGCCCTCGACCGGGTAGCCGAGGAAGCGCACGCGGGTCTCGTCGTCGCGGATGGCGCGGACCACGCTGCCGAACTTGCCGCTGACCAGCCAGGCCGCTAGGACATAGGCTAGCGCCAGGGCTGCGGCAGAGGCCCAAAGGAACCAGACCGACAGGGTGGCCTGATCCACGGCGTCCAGGCCGGGGATGTTCTGCAAGCCTGACAACCCGTTGTTGCCGCGAAAGCCGCTGTCGTTCTGGAACAGCCACAAGGCCAGGGCCAGCGTCATTGCTTGGGTCAGGATCGACAGGTAGACCCCGTTCACGCGGGACCGGAAGGCCAGCCAGCCGAAGACCAAGGCCAGCAGGCCGGGCACCGCCAGAACCAGCAGCAGTTGCAGCGGCAGGGAATGGGCGAAGGACCAGGCCAGCGGCAGGTCGGATGATCCCACAACGCCGAAGATCTGGTTGGCGACGCCTTCCTGCAATTCGGCGGGCGTCGGGGGGATCGGGTTCTGGGCCAGGGACGCGGCGACGATGCCTTCGGTGCGCGCATACATCAGCCATTGCCCGATCAGGTATCCGCCGAGGGCGAAGAAGGCCATCTGCCCCAGCGACAGGATGCCAAGGTATCCCCAGACCAGATCCATCGCCACCGCCGCAAGCGCCAGGCACAGCGTCTTGCCCAGCACCTTGACCATGGAGGTGGGGATCGCGCCGCTGCCATAGGCCTGGCTCAGCAGGGTGACGGCGACGGTAAAGACCGCCAGCAGCGCCAGCACGACCAGGATCGAGGGGTTCCGCAGGAGGAAGGATTGCCGGGTCATCTTTTCGGTCATGGGGTCACGCCTCTGCCGCACGGCCGCGCTGCGGGATGATGCCGCGCGGGCGGAACTGGATGAAGATGATGATGAACAGGATCATGAAGGTCTGCGCGGCAAGCGTATTGGCGGGGTTCAGGGCCTCGATCACCTTGGACAGCCCGCCGATCAGCCCCGCGCCCGCCAGCGTGCCCCAGATGGTGCCGACGCCGCCCACGACCACGGTCATGAAGCTTTGCACGATGTATTGCTGGCCCAGTTCCGACGTGACCTGCGCGAACAGCCCGATGGCCACGCCCGCGATGCCCGCGATGCCCGACCCAAGGCCAAAGGTCATCATGGCGATGCGGTCGGGATTGATGCCCATGGACGCCGCCATGCCGGGGTTCTGGGTCACGGCGCGGACCTCCAGTCCCAGGCGGGTGCGCTTCATGATGAACAGGAACAGGCCCAGGAACAGCAGCGCCAGCACGAAGATCGCCACCCGGATGGAGGAGATCGAAATCACGTCGTTAATGGTGATCGCCCCTTCTAGCCAGGCGGGGGCGGTCAGCGGGCGGGCCTGCGTGCCGAAGATGTTCTTTGCCAATTGCTGCAAGGCGATGGACACGCCAAAGGTCGCCAGCAGCGTTTCCAGCGGACGGTTCGCCAGGTGCCGGATCACCAGCCGGTAAAGGATCACCCCCGCGCCGAAGGTCACGGCGAAGGCCAGCGGCAGGGCCACGACCAGCGACAGGGTGCGGTTGGCGATCAGGGTCTGGACGACATAGCTCGTATAGGCGCCCATCATGATGAACTCGCCATGCGCCATGTTGATGACGCGCATCACCCCGAAGGTGACGGCAAGACCGATGGCCGCCAGGAAATAGATCGAGGCCAAGGACAGCGCGTCCAGCCCCAGGTCGATGCCGGTCATCGCCGCCAGACGCACCTGCGCGCCGGTCTGCGCCGCGCGGGCGGCGTCGGTCACGTCGCTGTTCGGTTCAGCGTAGATTTCGAAGAAACGGTGGGCGTCTATGGCTGCCTCGACCTCGGCCTCGGTCGCGGCGGGGGGAACGGCGCCTGCGGCCTCGAGCGCCTCGTAGGCGCGGTCGCGGGCGGCGGGATCCGAAAGTTCGGCCACCGGGACGCCGCCCACGCTGCCGTCCAGGATGTTGGCGGCAAGCGCGTTGCGCTGATCGGCGGGGGTCAGACGGGGTGGCAGGACGCCCTGGCTGGTCAGCAGGGCGATGGCGGCCTCTCGCGGGAACTCGGTGTCGCCGACGGTCAGCTCGCGGGCGATGTTTGCGTCCGCCGGTTCACCCGGCGCGGCGACGCGACTGGTCGCCAGCAGCGGGTTCAGCGCGGCGCGGAAATCGAGGCCCACATCGCCTGCCATTCCCTCGATGGCCGCGACGCGGGCGGCGGGGTCAGCGTCGAAGCGGATCGCCAGCAGGTTGGTGACACGCTCGCGCTGCCGGGCCAGGGCGGGATCGGCTTCAGCCGGGGCGGCGCGCAGGGCGGCCAGGTGTTCGGCCGTGCCGTCGCGAGCGATACTGGCAAGCGCGGCGGCGCGGCGGGCGGGGTCGGGGCTGGCAATCTCTCCCGCGACAAGGGCGGATTCGATGACGCCGCGCACACCGGAATTGGGGCGCAGCATCCTGGGGTCGGCGCCGGGGACGGGCTGGCCGGTCGCGGCGTCTGTGGCGGTGCCGCCGTCCACGATCAGCAGCCGCCCGTCATCGGTCACGCCCAGCGAACGGTTGGCCCAGGCGGACAGCAGCGCCAGCCCTTCGGGGCCGGTGGCGGCGATCTGCGCGACCAGGGGTTCCACCGTGCGGCGCGAGGGCTTTTCGATCTGGTCCAGGTTGTCGGCAATGACGGCCTCAAGCGCGGGGTTCGCGCTGGCGGGCAGGGCCAGAAGCAGCGTCAGGACCAGGGCGATCATTGGGCGGATCATGGGCGCGTTCCTTGGCAGGGGGGCGGCGCAACCGCCCCCGCAGGCGTCAATAGTTCGACTGGACCTGCACGCAGGCGTTGGTTTCCGTGTTGAACATGCCGCAGTCCTTGCCCGGCCAGTCGGCCTCCAGCTTGGCCGATTCCGGCAGGAAGTCGGTCCAGGCATCGCCCGGCACGGGTTCGGTCTGGCTGACGATGTCGAACTGGCCGTCCTCGCGGATCTCGCCGATCAGGACCGGCTTGGTCAGGTGGTGGTTCGGCAGGACCGTGGCGGTGCCGCCGGTCAGGTTCGGAACCTCGACCCCGACGATGGCGTCCAGCACGGGATCGACATCGGTGGTGCCGGCCTTTTCGACGGCGGCGACCCAGGCGTTGAAGCCGATCACGGTGGCCTCCATCGGATCGTTGGTCACGCGTTCATCATTGCCGATGAACTTCTTCCATTCCTCGATGAAGGCGGTGTTGGCGTCGGATTCGGCGGTCTGGAAATAGTTCCAGGCAGCCAGGTGGCCGACCAGGTTGGTCGTGTCCAGGCCCGCCAGTTCTTCTTCACCCACGGAAAACGCCATGACCGGGATGTCGTCGGCCGAAACGCCCGCCGCCGCCAGTTCCTTGTAGAAGCCCACATTGGCGTCGCCGTTGATGGTGGAAACCACGCCGACCTTCTTGCCGTCCGCGCCAAGCGCCACGACATCCGCCACGATCTTGGACCAGTCCGAATGGCCGAAGGGGGTGTAGTTGACGAAGATGTCGCCTTCCGCCACGCCCTTGCCCTTGAGATAGGCGTCTAGGATGTTGTTCGTGGTGCGCGGATAGACGTAATCCGTGCCCAGCAGCGCCCATTTCTCGACGCCCAGTTCCTCGGCCATGTAATCCACCGCCGGGATCGCCTGCTGGTTCGGCGCGGCGCCGGTATAGATCACGTTCTTGGACGACTCCTCGCCTTCGTACTGGACGGGATAGAACAGCAGCCCGTTCAGTTCCTCGATCACCGGCAGGACGGATTTCCGCGACACCGAGGTCCAGCAGCCGAAGATCGCGTCCACGTCGCTGACGGTCAGCAGTTCGCGGGCCTTTTCGGCAAACAGCGGCCAGTCGGATGCGGGGTCCACCACCACGGCCTCGATCGGGCGGCCCAGAAGCCCACCCTTGGCGTTCTGCTGTTCGACCATCATCAGGACCGTGTCCTTCAGCGTCGTTTCCGAGATCGCCATGGTGCCCGACAGCGAATGCAGCACGCCGATCTTGATCGGCTCGCCTTCCTGCGCCATCGCGCCCGTTGCCAATGCCATGGCGGTGGTCAGCGCCAGCATCGCGGACAGTTTGTTCATCATCACCTTCCCCGGCCGTTCGGCCCTGTGTCCCTGTTGTTTTTGTGAAGGCGTGGGGCCTTCGCAGGTGCAGCAAGCCGGGTTTTGGGAAGGCTGAACAGGCCTTGGGCAGGTTTCGGGCGGGGAATGCGGCAACTGGGCGGCCACCGGGCAATCCCGCAGGCAATTGCCCGCGCCGCAGGCAGGATCAGGCCGCGCGGGGCTGCAAGCCGCCTTGGTCGATCAGGAAATCGACGATGTCCTGCACGCCCTTGCCGTGGCGCAGCTGCGCCATGACCACCGGGCGGGCACCCCGCGCGGCGCGCGCATCGGATTCCAGCAGCGCGGCGTCCACGCCCACATGGGGGGCCAGATCCGTCTTGTTCACGACCAGCAGGTCGGACCGCGCCAGTCCCGGCCCGCGCTTGCGGGGGATGTCCTGGCCTGCCGTCGTGTCGATGACATAGATGGTCAGATCCGCCAGTTCCGGCGAAAAGGTCGCGGCCAGGTTGTCGCCGCCCGATTCGATCAGCACCAGGTCCAGGTCGGGAAAGGCCGCGTTCAGATCCGCGATGGCGGCCAGGTTGATGCTCGCGTCCTCGCGGATGGCGGTATGGGGGCAGCCGCCGGTTTCCACGCCCCGGATGCGGTCCCGCGGCAGGACCTGGGCGCGCATCAGGGCCTCGGCATCCTCGCGGGTGTAGATGTCGTTGGTGATCACGGCCATGGACAGGCGCGGGGCCAGCGCGCGGGCCAGCTGTTCGGTCAGCGTGGTCTTGCCCGCGCCGACGGGGCCGCCGATGCCGACGCGAAGGGGACCATTCTGGCTCATGATCGGAATATCCTGACTGTCATGGTTTCATGCCGCATGGCGGCGATATCCGCGCCCCAGCTTGCGACGGCTAGGTCGTCTTCGGTTGCCGATGCGCCGCGCAGGGCGGCGGCAAGGATCGCGGGCTGAAGCGCGGCCAGCATCTTCTGGCCTTCGACCGGACCCAGCGGCATGAAGCGGACGGCGGCGGAAACCAAAGCTGCGGCCTGGGCTTGCAGGAAGGCCGCGATGATTTCGGGATGCGGCAAGGGCATGGTGGCGCAGGCCCGGCCAAAAGCTATCGGCAGCGCGGCGGCGGGCTGCGGCAGCCCGGTCAGCGCGGCGATGTTGGTGGACAGGGCAGTGCCCTGTTCGACGGTCTCGGTCAGGCGCTGCGAGGAAAGGCAGGCCGCGCGGGCCAGATCGTCCAGGGCCGCGTAATCCGTGGCGCGCAGCGACAGCGCGACCAGCACCGCGTCGGTCCAGCCCGCACCAAAGTCTAGCCAGTCGGCCAGCCATTGCGGCAGCGTTTCGCGCGTGACGATGCCGCTGTCCATGGCCCATTCCAGCCCCTGCGACCAGGCAAAGCCGCCCACCGGAAAGGCGGGCGACAGGATCTGGGCCAGATGCAGGCGCGCGGCCTCAGGCGTGGTGATGGTCGTGGGGATGACCTTGGCCCTTGTCGTTATGATGATGTTCATTCGAATGGTCGTGCGACGAGGCGTGGTCATGCCCGAAGGTCCGGCCATGTCCATAGGCGCCGCCTTCGGGGCGGAAGGGCAGGTCCTTGTGGCAGATGTCGGCGCCCAGCTTGCGCAGCATGGCCTCCAGCACATGGTCCTGGCGGATGACCAGGCGGTCGGCCTCGATCCGGCAGGGGGTGTGGCGGTTGCCGATGTGCCAGGCAAGGCGCGCCAGGTGGCCGCGGATGACCATCACGGGTTCGGGCCGGGCGCGCACGACGATCTGGCGGCCGTCCGAGAGTTCAAAGGCGTCGCCGTCTTCCAGGCTGGTGACCTCGGGCAGATCGACCAGGAAATCGCAGCTGCCGAAATCGGCCTGGCAGGACAGCTTCTTGCGGCGCAGAAGGCGGCCTTCGTAGTCCAGCCAGACCTCTCCGTCGAAGGGGGCGGGGGCGTTGCGGATGATGCTGGTGGCGGTGATCATGGGGTATCCTCGCTCAGAACAGGAAATAGCGTTGGGCCATGGGCAGTTCCGTCGCTGGCTCGCAGGTCAGCAACTGCTCGTCGGCGCGGACTTCATAGGTCTCGGGATCGACCTCGATGGCGGGCATGGCGGCGTTCAGGACCATGTCGGCCTTGCCGATGGCCCGCGTGTTCTCGACCGCGATCAGGGTCTTGTGCAGGCTGTCGCCCGCGCCGTTTTCAAGGCCCGCCTTCGACACGAACAGGGCGGACGCGCGGCCCGTATGCCCCCACATCGGACGGCTGAAGATCGGCTGCACGGGGATCGAGCCGTTCGGATCGCCCATCTGCGCCACGCTGATCTGCCCGCCGACCAGCACCATTTCCGGCTTCACGCCGAAGAAGGCAGGCGACCACAGCACCAGGTCGGCGCGCTTGCCGGGGGTGATGCTGCCGATATGCTGGCTGACGCCATGCGCGATGGCCGGGTTGATCGTGTATTTGGCGATATAGCGGCGGGCGCGCAGGTTGTCGTTCTGGCCCTGCTCCTCGGGCAACCGTCCGCGCTGGCGGCGCATCTTGTCTGCGGTCTGCCAGGTGCGGATGATGACTTCCCCGATCCTGCCCATGGCCTGGCTGTCCGAGGAAATGACGCTGAACGCGCCCAGGTCGTGCAGGATATCCTCGGCTGCGATGGTCTCGCGGCGGATGCGGGATTCGGCGAAGGCCACGTCCTCGGGCACGCGGCGGTCTAGGTGGTGGCAGACCATCAGCATGTCGAGATGTTCCTCGACGGTGTTGGCGGTATAGGGCCGCGTCGGGTTGGTGGACGAGGGCAGGACATTGCCCATGCCGACCATGCGGATGATGTCGGGGGCGTGGCCGCCGCCCGCGCCCTCGGTGTGATAGGCGTGGATGGTGCGGCCCGCGATGGCGGCCATCGTGTCCTCGACAAAGCCCGATTCGTTCAGCGTGTCGGTGTGGATCATCACCTGCACGTCCATGGCGTCGGCGACAGACAGGCAATTGTCGATGGCGGCGGGGGTGGTGCCCCAGTCCTCGTGCAGCTTCAGCGCGCAGGCGCCTGCGCGGATCTGTTCCTCCAGCGGCGCGGGAACGCTGGCGTTGCCCTTGCCCGCAATGCCGATGTTGACCGGCAGATCCGCGCAGGCCTCCATCATCCGGGCGATGTGCCAGGGGCCGGGGGTGCAGGTGGTGGCAAGCGTGCCATGCGCGGGGCCGGTGCCGCCGCCCAGAAGCGTCGTGACCCCGGAATGCAGCGCATGGTCGACCTGCTGCGGGCAGATGTAGTGGATGTGGCAGTCGAAGCCGCCCGGCGTCAGGATGCGCCCCTCGCCCGCGATGATCTCGGTGCCGGGACCGATGATGAGGGTCACGCCCGGCTGGGTGTCGGGGTTGCCCGCCTTGCCGATCCCGGCGATGCGGCCGTCGCGCAGGCCCACGTCGGCCTTGGTGATGCCCTGGTGGTCGAAGACGACGACGCCGGTGATGACCGTGTCCATCGCGCCGCCCGCGCGCGTGACCTGGGACTGGCCCATGCCGTCGCGGACGACCTTGCCGCCGCCGAACTTCACCTCCTCGCCCGCGATGGTCAGGTCGCGCTCGACCTCGATCAGCAGCTCGGTATCGGCCAGCCGGATCCGGTCGCCCGTGGTGGGACCGTAAAGCGCGGCGTAATCGGCGCGGGACAGGCGGGTCATAGCGGCCCCATCACGTCTTTGCGGAAGCCCTGGACCACACGGTCGCCCGCATAGGGGATCAGGCGGACTTCGCGGGACTGGCCGGGCTCGAACCGGACGGCGGTGCCGGCGGGGATCGACAGGCGCATCCCGCGCGCAGCTTCGCGGTCGAAATCCAGCGCCGGGTTGGTTTCGGCAAAGTGGTAATGGCTGCCGACCTGGATCGGGCGGTCGCCGGTATTGGCGACCATGACGGTGACCGGATCGCGCCCCTGGTTCAGGGTGATCTCGCCGGATGCGGGCAGGATTTCGCCCGGAACAATCGTGCGGGTCATTCAACCCACCATCGCCAGGGCCAGGCCCGCCGCCGCCGTCCCGCCGCCCAAGGCCCGCAGGGCCGTGCCGCGTTCCAGTATCCGCGCCGCGCCGATGCCCGCCCCATGCAGCGCAAGTGTTGCCACCGCAAAGCCCGCCGCATAGGCGGCCAGTCCCGCCGCCGGGCCTTCCGCGCCATGCGCCCAGCCATGCGCCATGCCGAACAGCGCCACGCCGGGGACCATCGCCGCCAGCGGCAGGCACGCGGCCATCGCGACAAGCGCGCCCAGGATCACGACCGAGGCCAGGATCATCGGCTCGACCCCCGGAAAGGGCAGCCCGCCAAAGCTCGCGAAACCGCCTGCGATCATGCTGCCGACGAAGGCCAAGGGCAGCGCCCAAAGCGCCCGGCTCCCCATCTGAGCCGCCAGCAGGCCAAGCGCCACCATCGCCAGCAGGTGATCCGCGCCGCCCAAGGGATGGCTCAGGCCCGACAGGAACTGGCCCTGGTCGTGATGGCCGACATGGGCCAGGGCGGCCTGCGGCAGCAGAAGGGCGGCGGCAATCGAAATCCTTTTCATTCAAGCCTCGTGGCGGATCGGGTGGTGGACGGTGACCAGCTTGGTCCCGTCGGGAAAGGTGGCCTCGACCTGGACGGACTCGATCATGGCGGGAACGCCCTCCATGCATTGATCGGCGGTGATGACATGCGCGCCCGCCTGCATCAGGTTGGCCACGCTGCGGCCGTCGCGCGCGCCCTCGACCACGAAATCGGTGATGAGCGCGATGGCCTCAGGGTGGTTCAGCTTGACGCCGCGCGCCAGGCGGCCGCGCGCCACCATCGCCGCAACGGATACCAGCAGCTTTTCACGCTCGCGGGGGGTAAGGTTCATCGTCAGACCTGCCAGATGCGGGGAAGGGGGTCGGGCCGCAGCGCGGCCAGAAGGCGGACGACCTGCCGCCGAAGGGGCCAATCGTCGCGGGCCAGGCAGCGGATCACCAGCCGCCCCGTCGGGGCGCTTGCCGCGCCGGCGACGCCGGGTTCGTCCAGGGCGGCGCGGGCGCGGGCCAGAAGGTCGGGCGCATGGGGCGCGACCACCGCCAGCGTCGCAAGGGCGCGGGCGTCGCCCAGCAGGGCGGGTCCGTTCCGCCGAAGCAGCGCGGCGTCGTCCAGGGCCAGGGCGTCGTGATGGACGATCCGGCCCGCCCGCCGCACGATCCGGTAGTCGCGCAGATGCAGGCGGCGGGGCTGTTCGCCCCTGGCAAGACGGCCCAGCACGATCATCTCCAGAAGCACGCAGCCCGCGCCGGGGGCAAGGTCCACGACTGTCCTGCGTTCCAGCCGCGCGCCGTCGAACAGGATGGTTTCCTGGGGCAGCCAGTCAAGCCAGCAGTCCTGGCCCACCTGCAAGCGCAGGTCGGCCTGGGCGGGGGCACCTTCGGCGCGATAGGCGCGTTCGGCGGTCTGGGTGGTCGCCAGCACCCGGGCGCCGGGCCGCAGGATCACGGCAAAGGACAGCCGGTCGCCCGAAGCCAGCCCGCCCGAGGTGTTCAGGAACACGATCTGCGGCGGACCCTCGGACACGCGGGGCAGCATGGCCTTGGCTGATCCCGACTGAGCCAGATCGACAAGCCCGCGCGGACCCATGACCACCTGCGCGGCGCCGGTGCTGCGCTGAAGAAGGGGCATGGGGTCGGTCGCGTCGAACATGGCCCGAGGGGGCGTCCAGCCAGCCGAAAGGTCAATCCGGCGCTGCAGGTGGCGGCGCCCCGTTCCTGCGTGATCTGGGGCCACTGCCCATTCGATGGGCGCTCCGCCCAGGCGTCGGGCAATCCTGAAATCAGGATGCCGCCCTTTGCAGCAAACGGCGGCGCGCAGGGGGGATCGCGCCGACCTCGACCCCCGTGAAGACATGCATGGTGCGCAGCACGGGATCCACGACGGCATGGTCGCTGACCCAGCCGCCCATTGCCAGGTAGCTGCGCAGCAGGGGCGGCATCGCCGCCATGGCCCGCTTCGGATCTGGCCGGCCCGAAGGCCGCGCGCGGGCAAAGCGGAAGACGTTCGGCGCCTTCACGCGCGGCAGCCAGTGGCGCGGGGCCAAGTGGCGGGCGCGCAGCATGGCGAAAGCCTCGGCATGAAGGGCCGGTTCGGTTCCCATGAAGCTGGAACAGCCGAACAGCATCCTGACCCCGCCGTCCTCGACGATGCGCGACAGGGCGGCCCAGGCCGTGCGGATGATGTCGGGGTCCTGCGTGCCCGGATGGACGCAGAAGCGCCCGACCTCCAACAGCGGGGCGTCGAAGGATCCTAGCGCCGACAGGTCATAGAATTGCGCCGAATAGCTGCGGGCGATATCGCCTCCGTCCATCAGCGGCAGAAAGCGGAAGCAGCAGACAAGGCGGCCGGTCGATGTATCCTCGACCAGCATGTGGCGGCAGGCGGCGTCCAGCCCGTCGGCATCCAGACCTTCGGCCGACGCGCCGTCGCGTGCGACAAAGCACAGCCAGCGCAGACGCTGCGCCGCGCGCAGGTCATCGGGTGTCCGGGCCAGCCGGGCCAGGTATCGGCCCTTGCGCAAGGATTGCATGTGTCGCCCCCTGGTCAGCGGCAACCATCATAACGCGATGTCGTGACCGAATTGCGAAGATTCAATCGTCCTGCCGGTCGCCCAGGATGTCCTCGACATAGATGCGCTTGACCAGGATGATGCCGACCAGAAGCAGCGGCGTGGCCAGGATGACCCCCGCAAACCCGAACAGGCTGCCGAAGGCCAGGATCGCCAGCACCGTCAACGCGGGCGGCAGGTCGGCCGCGAATCTCTGGATCAGGGGCATCAGCAGGTTGCCTTCGACCTGCTGGACCACCAGGAACAGCAACGCGACATAGACCGCCATGTCAAGGCCCTGGGTCAGCGCGAACAGCACCGCCGGCACCCCCGACAGGAACGGCCCGACCACCGGGATGATGTTGGTCAGCCCGGCGATCAGGCCCAGGACCAGGGCCAGCGGCACGCCCAGCAGCCACAGGCCAAGCCCCGTCACCAGGGCCACCAGAACCATGTCCAGCGCCTGTCCCCCCATCCAGCGGGCCAGGGCGCGGGCCAGTTCGTCCGCGATCCCGCCCGCGCGGGGACGATAGGACGGCGGCACCAGGCGCAAGGCTCCGCGCCGATACATCCCCGCATCCAGCGCCAGGAAGATCGCCACCGTCACCAGCAGCACCAGGTTCGCCACTCCGCCAAAGACCGTGGTCAGCGTCCCGGTCACATAGCTGAACATCGAGGGCAAGCCCGAGGGCGACACCTCGCCGCCGGTCGAGGCATCCTCCATCTGCCGTTCCAGGAACTGCCCGAACGAACTGCCGCCAAGCCAGTCGTTCACCTGTTCCCAGGCGGCGGGCAGGCTGCCGATCAGCTGCCGGAACTGGTCCGAGATCGCCGGTCCCGCCCAGGCCACGACCCCGGCAATGACCAAAATGGCTGCCAGGGCCGACAGCAGCACGCCGGGCTTGATGCCGATGCCCGTGCGCTGGTGCAGGAACGTCGCCCCTGCCCGCAGCGCGATGGCGATCAGGACCGCGCCGAAACCCAGCAACAGCATGTTCGACCACATCCAGGCGGCGGCCAGCAGGATCGCCGTCGCAAAGGCCATGGCGATGGGACCGGGATGCAGGCGCGGCTGCGGGGCGGGGGCGGCTGGACGGTCGGTCATGGGTCGGGCCTTTCGTCGGGTTCGCGTGCATCATGCCCCCGGCTTGCCGGCAGATACCATCCCTGATAACCGGGCGCGGATTTCATGACCGGGCGGGGCTGGCCCGCCTGCCACAGCAAAGGGATGCCCCATGGCCATCGAACGCACGCTTTCCATCATCAAGCCCGACGCGACCCGCCGCAACCTGACCGGCAAGATCAATGCCAAGTTCGAGGACGCGGGCCTGCGCATCGTCGCGCAAAAGCGCATCAAGCTGTCGCCGGAACAGGCGGGCAAGTTCTACGAAGTCCACAAGGACCGCCCCTTCTATGGCGAACTGGTCGAGTTCATGGCTTCCGAACCCGTCGTGGTGCAGGTTTTGGAAGGCGAGAACGCCATTGCCAAGAACCGCGAAGTGATGGGCGCGACCAACCCGGCCCAGGCCGACGAAGGCACCATCCGCAAGGAATTCGCGCTGTCGGTTGGCGAGAACTCGGTCCATGGTTCCGACGCCCCGGAAACGGCCAAGGAGGAGATCGCGTTCTTCTTCTCGGGCCTTGAACTGGTCGGCTGAGCGTCTAGACGCCAGGATGCAAGGGAAAGGGGCCATCGCGGTCCCTTTCTTATCGGCGGCAGGCCGGGGCGACATTTTCCTTGAACGGTGATCCTGGCAGGCGCATACCGGCGCAAATTCCCTGACGGGGTACCATATGGCAAGCGACGGCGCCGCGCGCGAGCATTCCGCGGCAGACCCAGTGTCTGAAGATCATTCCCATTCCAAGACCGGTCCCGCGCTCGTGCTGGCCTGCCTTGGCGTCGTCTATGGTGACATCGGCACCTCGCCGCTCTATGCGCTGCGCGAATCCCTGGTTCACGCGCACGAGGAGGGCCTGCCCGAAAGCTCGGTCATCGGCATCGTGTCCCTGCTGTTCTGGACGGTCGTCCTGATCGTGACGATCAAGTATGTGGTCCTGATCCTGCGCGCCGATAACAACGGCGAAGGCGGAACCCTGTCACTGGTTGCCAAGGCCCAGGGCGCGCTGAAGAAGGGGCCGCGGTCGAAAAGCCGCCGCCTGCTGATGCTGCTGGGGATCGTGGGCGTGTCGCTGTTCTTCGGCGACAGCATGATCACGCCCGCGATTTCCGTCCTGTCCGCGGTCGAGGGGCTGGCGCTGATCGAGCCGGGCTTTCAGGCCTGGGTGGTGCCCGTCACGCTGGCAATCGTGATCATCCTGTTCTGGGTGCAGCGCGGCGGCACCGACCGGATCGCGCGGCTTTTCGGGCCGGTGATGCTGGTCTGGTTTTCCACCATGGCGATCCTGGGCGCCAGCCATATCGCGGATGACGCCCGGATCCTGCAGGCGCTCAATCCCCTGCGGGGGGCGGCGTTCCTGACCGAATACGGGATGGCTGCCATGCCGGTCCTGGGGTCGGTCTTCCTGGCCGTGACCGGGGCCGAAGCGCTTTATGCCGACATGGGCCATTTCGGCCGCAGCGCGATTCGCATCGCATGGAGCGTGCTGGTCTTCCCGGCCCTCGCGCTCAGCTATCTGGGACAGGGGGCGATGGTTCTGGCGCATCCGGAAACCGTGTCGAACCCGTTCTTCCTGATGGCGCCGTCCTGGTTTCTGGCGCCGCTGGTCATCCTGGCCACGGCAGCGACGGTGATCGCGTCGCAGGCGGTGATCTCGGGCGCGTTCTCGGTGGCTGCGCAGGCGGTGCAGATGGGCATCCTGCCGCGCCTGCACATCAACCACACCTCGGACCGGCAGGCGGGCCAGATCTTCTTGCCCAAGGTCAACTCCATCCTGATGTTCGGCGTCGTGGCGCTGGTGCTGTCCTTCGGATCCTCGGCCCGGCTGGCAAGCGCCTATGGCATCGCCGTGACCGGGGACATGGTCATCACCTCGGTCCTGGCGGTGGTGGTGTTCCGCTGGGCCTGGAACTGGCGCTGGCCGCTGATCGCCGCCGTGATGGTCCCGGTGCTGGGGATCGAACTGATCTTCTTCTCGGCCAACCTGCTGAAGCTGCTGGACGGGGGCTATATCCCGCTTCTGTTTGCGGCCGGGGCCATCGCGCTCATGGTGATCTGGATCGAGGGGATGAGGCGGCTTCAGGAACGGCTGGCGCAGGACAGCGTGCCCCTTGATGTCTTTGCGGCCAAGCTTTCCAAGTCGCCGCCGGTGATCGTGCCGGGCACGGCGGTCTTCCTGACCGCCGATCCGGCCGTTGCGCCACCGGCGCTGCTGCACAACCTGAAGCACAACCGCGTGCTGCATCAGCGCAACTTCATCGTGAAGGTCGAAAGCGCCACCACCCCCCGCGTCCCCGAGGATGCCCGTCTGCACCTTCAGGACATCGCCCCCGGTTTCTGGCGCGCCCGCCTGGTCTTCGGCTATATGGAGCAGCCGAACGTGCCCCGCGCCCTGGCCCAAGCCCGGCATGTCGGACAGAAGTTCGACATCATGTCCACGTCCTATTTCCTGAACCGCCGCACCCTGCGCGCGGGCCGGGGCAACTTGATGCCCTATTGGATGGCGCGGGTGTTCGTGACGCTTTATCGGTCGGCATCCGAGCCGACGAACTATTACCGCCTGCCGTCGAACCGGGTCGTGGAACTGGGGCAGCAGATGAATATCTGAGGGACGGGGGCCGTGGGACCCTGCACCTGACGAATGACCCCCCGTTGCGCCCCCACCCCCATCCGCGCTATCCCCGTGTGACCCAACCCATGCAGGAGGAACCCATGCGCGCATTCGTCTTTCCCGGCCAGGGGGCGCAGACCGTCGGCATGGGGCGCGAACTGGCCGAGGTCTATCCCGCCGCGCGCGAGGTGTTCGAACGGGTGGACGACGCCTTGGGCGAGAGGCTGTCGGATCTGGTCTGGAACGGCGACATCGACACGCTGACGCTGACGCAGAACGCGCAGCCGGCGCTGATGGCGACCTCGATGGCGGCGTTCCGAGCGCTGGAATCGGAAGGCTTCGGCATCCAGGACGCCAATTTCGTTGCGGGTCATTCACTGGGGGAATACTCGGCGCTGTGCGCGGCCGGGGCGCTGACGCTGGAGGATGCGGCGCGGCTTTTGCGCCTGCGCGGGCAGGCGATGCAGGAAGCGGTGCCGGTCGGGCAGGGGGCCATGGCGGCGATCCTGGGGCTGGACTTCGCCACCGTCGATCACATCGCGCGCGAGGTGGCGGGCGACGAGGTGGTGCAGGCCGCCAACGACAACGATCCGGCGCAAGTGGTGATTTCCGGGCACAAGGGGGCGGTGGAGCGCGCGGCGGACGCGATGAAGGCGGCGGGCGCCAAGCGGGCGCTGATGCTGCCGGTTTCCGCGCCCTTCCATTCGGTGCTGATGCAGCCTGCGGCGGCGGTGATGGCCAACGCGCTGGCGGGCGTGGACATCCATCCCCCCGCCGTCCCCCTGATCGCCAATGTCCGGGCCGAGGCGGTGACGGAACCCGGCGCGATCCGCCGCCTGCTGATCGAACAGGTGACGGGCACCGTGCGCTGGCGCGAATCCATCGCCAACATGGCCGAGGCCGGCGTCATCGAGTTTTGGGAAATCGGCGCGGGCAAGGCCCTGTCGGGCATGATCAAGCGCATCGCCAAGGACGCGGTGGTGCGCAATGTGGGCGCCCCTGCGGATATCGTGGCGCTGAAGGGCTGAGGGCGGACCGGGGCGCTGCCCCGGACCCCGGGATATTTTCATGAAGAAGAAGGATCAGCCATGTTCGATCTGACAGGCAAGACGGCCCTGGTGACCGGCGCATCGGGCGGCATTGGCGGCGCCATTGCCCAGGCGCTGCACGCGGCGGGGGCCACGGTCGCCCTGTCCGGCACGCGCGAGGGGCCGCTGAACGATCTGGCCCAGGCCCTGGGGGGGCGGGCGCATGTGGTGCCCGCGAACCTGTCGGATGCGGAAGCCGCCGCGGGGCTGATCAAGGATGCGGCCGCCGCCATGGGATCGGTCGATATCCTGGTCAACAATGCCGGGATCACGCGCGACAACCTGTTCATGCGCATGTCGGACGACGAATGGCAGCAGGTCATGGACGTGAACCTGACGGGCGTGTTCCGGCTGTCGCGCGCCGCGCTGCGCGGGATGATGAAGGCCCGCTGGGGGCGGATCGTCAACATCACCTCGGTCGTGGGGGCCACGGGCAATCCGGGGCAGGGCAACTATGCCGCCGCCAAGGCGGGACTGGTGGGCATGTCGAAGTCGCTGGCCTATGAGGTCGCGTCGCGCGGCATCACCGTGAACTGCGTGGCGCCCGGCTTTATCGAGACCGCGATGACCGACAAGCTGACCGATGACCAGAAGGGCAAGATCCTGTCCCAGATCCCCGCCGGACGCATGGGCGCCCCCGATGAGATCGCGGCGGCGGTGCTGTATCTTGCCAGTCCCGAGGCGGGTTATGTCACCGGCGCCACGCTGCACGTCAATGGCGGCATGGCGATGGTCTGACGCAGGCCAGCCACGCAAAAGCGGTTGCAAGAGACTTCACGGGTGCTATATCCCCGGCTTGAGCAGCAGGGAAACCGCCCTGTGCCAAGGCGAATTATACATTCGCGTATAAAATTGGGCGGATGCCCGCGAGAATGAGGATGTGACATGAGCGATATCGCTGATCGCGTGAAGAAGATCGTGGTCGAGCATCTGGGCGTCGAGGAGGACAAGGTGGTCGAATCCGCGTCTTTCATCGACGACCTGGGTGCCGACAGCCTCGACACCGTCGAGCTGGTCATGGCGTTCGAGGAAGAATTCGGGATCGAGATCCCCGATGATGCCGCCGAAACCATCCAGACCGTGGGCGACGCCGTGACCTTCATCAAGGGCGCGGTCTGATCCGCACCTGCCGATCACCGGCACCCTCCAGACGGCGTTCCTGCACCAGCAGGGACGCCGTTTTCCATTGGCGCATGGCGGCCTTGCCGGAACCGCGCACAGCCGCGCGCCGTTGGGGCCGCGCAACATGGAAGGAGCAGATCATGGCTGTCGAACTGAGGGGCCTTACCGACAACGCCCGCAAGACCGCGATTTCGGAGCTGAACGGGCGGCTGGCCGATTCCATCGCCCTGGCGCTGGCGGTCAAGCAGGCGCATTGGAACGTGAAGGGGCGCAACTTCATTGCCGTGCATGAATTGCTTGACATGCTGCACAACAACCTGCGCGAACAGATCGATGTCATCGCCGAGCGCGTGCAGCAGCTGGACGGCGTGGCGCTTGGCACGGCCGAGAAGGTATCCGCCAGCACGACCCTGACCGAATACCCGACCGATCTGACCAAGGCCGAGGACCACATCCGTGCCCTGTGCACCCGTTACCGCGATCACGGGGAAAAGCTGCGCACCGCCATCGACGCCACGGACGAGGCGGGCGATGCCGATACCGCCGATATCCTTACGGCCGCGTCGCGCAGCGCCGACAAGGACCTGTGGTTCCTGGAAAGCCATCTGGAGTGATGGCGCCTTAGCGGCCCAGCTTCGCGTGAACCTCGTCCAGGTCGATTTCGCCCAAGGGCAGCTTGTTGTCGGGATTGTCGAAATCGTATCGGAACAGCTGGAAATCGTCCTTGTAGATTTCCCAGACCAGGTGCCGTGACAGGTCGTCGAAGTAATCGCTGACCCTATGCGCCCGCTTCGGCCCGTGCCCTTCGGATTCGTTGAAGCGGGGCACCGCGGCCGGATCGACCGGTACCGGGGTCGTGGCCGCATCCAGGATCTGCGCCATGCCGTCGTTGAAGGTCTCGGTGAAGAAAATACGGTCGTAGCGGCCGCCATTGGCGATGAAGGTGCCGACATGGCCCGAGATGGCTGACCAGTGGATGTCAGGCTCCATCGGGCGACGGAAGCGGATCGTGTCGCGCGCGAACAGCAGGAAGCGGCGGAAGCTGGCGATTTGGTCGAAGTCGAAGCCGTTTTCCGGCCCGCCCACGTCGATGCCATATTGCTGCGCCAGTTGCGGGACCAGATTGCCGCGATAGCGCCGCCCGTTCCGCTGGATTCCGGCGATCTTGTCGAAGAAGGACGACAGGATCCGCGCATAGGGATTGCGCACGCAGGTGAAGGTGACGCCCTTGTGCCGGGCGACGGCGGCTTCGATCAGGGGCTTGCTGTGGTCCTGGGACCATTTGTGCAGGCCTTCGGACGCATCGTGGATGTCGCCGTCGAAGAAACGCCCATGGTCGGAATAGAACATGATCTGCCCGATGGTCGAGCAGGCGCATTTCGGCACCACCCGATAGATCATGCTTTCGCTTTCGGTCATCCAGACCCCTGGAAAGCCCATCGTCCCCCACTTCTTCAGATTGCAACCCGGCTTGTCGGCGCGCGTCAAAGGCGTTTACACACAGAAACCGGGAAGCGTGCAAGCATTGTCGCCTTTCCTTACCGCAGCATTCTTAAGACTTCGTATTCATGGCCCGCATCGCCTTCATCCTTCTGACCCACAAGGATCCGCAAGGCGTGGTGGACCAGGCGCGGCGCCTGACGGCAAGCGGCGATCATGTCGTCATCCATTATGACCGCAATGCGCCGGCCGGCGATTACCGCCGGATCCGGCAGGCGCTGGCGGACGCGCCGGGCGTCGGCTTCGCGCCCCGGCGGTTCCGATGCGGCTGGGGCGAATGGTCGCTGGTCGCTGCCACCCTGTCGGCGCTGCGCGAAGCGGAACGCCGTTTTCCCCAGGCCACGCATTTCTACATGCTGTCGGGCGACTGCATGCCCATCAAGTCGGCCGAATATGCCCGCGCCTTCCTGGATCGGGACGAATGCGACTATATCGAAGCCTTCGACTTCTTCGACAGCGACTGGATCAAGACCGGCCTCAAGGGCGAACGGCTGGCTTATCGCCACTGGTTCAACGAACGAAGGTCGAAGCGCCTGTTCTATGCCAGCCTGAGGGCGCAGCAATGGCTTGGCCTTGAACGGCCACTGCCCCGGGGCATCCAGGTCATGATCGGGTCGCAATGGTGGTGCCTGCGCCGCCAGACGGTCGAGGCGCTGCTGACGCTGATCGCGGAACGGCCCGACCTGCCGCGCTTTTTCCGCACCACCTGGATCCCGGACGAGACCTTCTTCCAGACCCTGGTTGCCCATCTGGTGCCCAGGACACAGATCCGCCGCCGCTCGCCCACCTGCCTGATGTTCACCGACTACGGAATGCCGGTGACCTTCCATAACGACCACTACGATCTGCTCATCCGCCAGGATTACCTGTTCGCCCGCAAGATCAGTGCCGAGGCGCAGGATCTGCGCGCCAGGCTGGGCGCGCTGTGGCAGGCCGAGGGCGTCAGCTTCGCCATCACGAACGAGGCGCCCCGCCTGTTCCGTTTCCTGACAGGCCGCGGCCGGGTAGGCCGACGCTTTGCCCCCCGCTTCTGGGAAGATCAGGGCGCGTCGCGCAACCATGTCCTGTGCCTGATCGTGGCGAAGAAATGGCATGTCGCCAAGCGCCTGACGGTTGCCATCCGGGCGCTGACAGACATTCCGGCGGTCGATTACATCTTCAACGAACGCGATGCCGGGTTGCCCGACCTGGGGGGGATCGCCTCGACGGTGGCCAAGCGGGAACGGCATCGCCGCGCCCTGGTCCGGCTGCTTTTCGACGATTTCGGGTCGCGCAGGCTGGTCCTGTGCCTGGATCCCTCGGCCTTGCCGCTGATCGCCGACTTCGCGTCCGACAAGGCCGAGACGCGGATCCTGTTCATCGACACCAGCTTTGACGACGCCTATCTGCGCGGCCACATGCGCCGCACCGGCCTGGCAGGGGACGGCACGCCTGACACGGTGATCGACCAATTGCTGCCGATCGTCGCAGGCGACCTTGCCCACGAGGTCGAGCGTTTGCGCGACATGGACTTTGCCCGGTTTGCCGCCATTGCGCCCGACGCAACGTCCGAGGCGAATGCCCATGCCATCGCGCGGTTTCTGGATGTTTCGCCCGAGGTCGCGCATGATCTGGCCCGGACGCCACATCTGTTCACCGACTGAGGAATGCCCATGGCCTTTGATTACGACGACACCAACATCTTCGCCCGGATCCTGCGGGGGGAAATCCCCTGCGACAAGGTCGCGGAAAGCGATCACGCCCTGGCCTTCCGCGACATCCGCCCTCAGGCGCCGGTGCATGTGCTGGTGATCCCCAAGGGCCGCTATGTCAGCTTCGACGATTTCGCGGCCAATGCCTCGGATGCGGAAATCGTGGATTTCACGCGGCTTTGCGCGCAGGTCTGCGTATCGGAAGGCGTCGGCCTGGACGGCGGCAACCAGGGCTTCCGCGCCATCGCCAACACGGGCGCGCATGGCGTGCAAGAGGTGCCGCATTACCACCTGCACATCCTGGGCGGGCGGGTGATGGGACCGATGCTGCCGCGCCAGGGCTAGGGTGCCTGCCGCCCGGCATAGGCCGCGACCAGCGACGGAAACTCGGCCGGATCGGGAAAGCGCGGGAAGCGCCGGCTTGCCCCGGTCCGCGCCCAGGGCAGCGCGGTTTCGGTCCAGCATTCGATGAAGGGCGGCTCGGGCAGGGGGTCGTCCAGCAGGGTGATGCGGACATTGACCATATCGCCCAGCATGGGACCTGCCGTGAACAGCCAGCTGAGGCAGAAGCCGCAGAAATGGTGCTGCAGATCGCCCTTCAGCCCTCCCAGAACCGTTTCGCCCTGCGTGATCCGAAAGGCCGCACCCGGATAAAGACCGCTGACGGAATAGGCGCTGGCGGTCATCCTGCGGCAGCCGTCGCAATGGCAGGCCATCGTGACCAGGGGCGCGCCGGTGACGGCGAACCGCACCCGGCCGCAGCGGCAGCCGCCTTGCCGTGTCTCAGGGTCCATCCTTTTCCTCCTCGCGGGATCAGCCCCGCGTCATTTCCACGAACACATCCTCCAGATCCGGCTGCTCGGTCGCGACATCCAGGATGGGGATGTCGGCGCCGCGCAACGCATCCAGCAACTGATCGGCGCGGATCCGCGACGGGGGATAGCTGATCGCCAGCAGTCCGTCGCCCCGCCATTCGGGATGCGCCCCCTGCGGCAGGGGCGGCAAGGGGACGCGCCCGCCCGTGTCCAGCACCAGCGTCTTGCCGTCGGCGCGCGACAGAAGGCTGCGGGTGTCCTGCCGCACCACCAGTTCGCCGTGGTTGATGATGGCGATCTCGTCGCACATCTGCTCGGCTTCCTCAAGGTAATGGGTGGTCAGGATGATGGTCATGCCCTGCCGGTTCAGTGCTCGCACATTTTGCCACAGCATGTCGCGCAGGGTGATGTCCACGCCCGCCGTCGGTTCGTCCAGCACCAGGATCTGCGGGCGGTGGACCAGCGCCTTGGCCAGCAGCAGGCGCCGCCGCATCCCGCCCGACAGGTTGCGGGCATAGGCATTGGCCTGGTGGGTCAGTCCCACCAGCTCCAGCAGCTCATCCGTCCAGCGTTCGCGCTTTGGCACGCCATACAGGCCCGCCTGCACCTCCAGGCTGGCGCGGGGGGTGAAGAACGGATCCATGTTCAGTTCCTGCGGCATCACCCCGATGGCCGCGCGCGACTGGCGCGGGTTCACGTCCTGGTCGAAGCCCCAGATCGTGACGCGGCCCGCCGTCTTGTTGACCAGCCCGGCCAGGATGTTGATCATGGTGGACTTGCCCGCGCCGTTCGGTCCCAGAAGGCCGAAGATGCTGCCTGCGGGGATGGTCAGGTCGATGCCCTTCAACGCCTCCTTCGCGGGGGCGGACCCTTGGGCGGCATAGGTCTTGCGCAGCCCGGCGATTTCAATGGCATTCGGCATGGTCTGATCCCCGGACGGCTTGCGAAGGCAGGCGGCGCTGCGGTATCAGGCCTTAGACCAGATGCCGCCCGCCGCCACAAGAAGGCCAGCCATGACGCAATACATCCCGCCGGAAAACTCGCTGTCCACCGAACAGACGGATCTGTCCGAACTGCGCCTGCCCCCGCCCGTGACCCAGACGGTGACCACCTGGAAGGTCGCCTGCGACGGCGACGATGCCGGCGGGCTTGGCCATCCGCGCGTCTGGCTGGCGATCTCGCCCGAAACCGGCTTTGTCGATTGCGGCTACTGCGACAAGCGCTTCGTGATCGACCGCGAACACGCGCACGACGATCACTGACGGGCGGCAAGCGCTCTTTCATTTTGGCTTAAATATCCCGGGGTCCGGGGCAGCGCCCCGGTCCTTGTCCTCACGGCTTTGCGCCCCGCCCGAGTTTCTGCCAGAAAGACCGGAACGACTCGGCACAAGGACCGCTTTCATGGACAGCTTCGGCAAGGGCCACCACTTGCACCTGATCGACGGATCGGCCTTCATCTTCCGGGCCTATCACGCCCTGCCGCCACTGACGCGCAAATCCGATGGCCTGCCCGTGGGCGCGGTCGCGGGCTTTTGCAACATGCTGTGGAAATACGTCACCGACGAACGGGGCCACGACGCGCCGACCCATGCGGCGGTGATCTTCGACTATTCCTCGAAGACCTTCCGCAACGAGATTTACAACGCCTACAAGGCCAACCGCCCCGAACCGCCCGAGGATCTGCGCCCGCAGTTCCCGCTGACCCGCGACGCCACTCGCGCCTTCAACATCGCCTGCATCGAGACCGAGGGCTATGAGGCCGACGACATCATCGCCGCGCTGTCCTGCAAGGCGCGGGATGCGGGCGGCACCGTGACGATCATCAGCAGCGACAAGGATCTGATGCAGCTTGTGGGAGACGGCGTGCAGATGCTGGACCCGATCAAGGGCAAGCCCATCGACCGCGACGAGGTGTTCGAGAAGTTCGGCGTCTGGCCCGACCGCGTGGTGGACGTGCAGGCACTGGCGGGCGATTCCATCGACAACGTGCCGGGCGCGCCGGGCATCGGCATCAAGACCGCGGCCCAGCTCATCACCGAATTCGGCGACCTGGAAACCCTGCTGGCGCGGGCCGAGGAGATCAAGCAGCCCAAGCGCCGCCAGACCCTGATCGACCACGCCGAGCAGATCCGCATTTCCAAGCGGCTGGTGGAACTGGACTGCAACACGCCGCTGGACTTCACCCTGGAAAGCCTGGAGGTGAAGGCACCGGATGCGGCTCAACTGCTGACCTTCCTGTCGGAAATGGAGTTTCGCACCCTGACCGCCCGCGTAGCCGAACGACTGGGGGCCGAGGCGCCCGCCGTCGTCTCTGCGCCGGTGCGCGACGCGCCCGCTGCGCCCGATCTGGCCCCCATCGACCGCGCGGCCTATGAAACCGTGACCGACCGCGACGCCCTGGACCGCTGGGTGCAGCTGATCCGCGACACGGGCCAAGTCGCCATCGACACCGAAACCACCGGCCTGGACGAGATGCAGGCCGATCTGGTGGGCATCTGCCTGGCCGTGGCGCCGGGCCGCGCCTGCTATGTCCCTGTGGGCCACATGGCGGGAGGCGACGACCTGTTCGGGCAGTCGGCCCTGATCCCCGGCCAGTTGCCGCTGGCCGATGTGCTGGCGGCCCTGAAGCCGCTGCTGGAGGATCCGGCGATCCTGAAGATCGGCCAGAACCTGAAATACGACTGGAAGATGCTGGCCCGCCACGGCATCCGCATGACGCCGCTGGCCGACACGATGCTGATGTCCTATGCGCTGAACGCGGGCACCCATAATCACGGCATGGACGAACTGGCCGAGCGGTATCTGGCCCACAAGTGCATCCCCATCAAGGACCTGATCGGCTCGGGCAAGTCGCAGATCAACTTCGGGCAGGTGCCCATCGACAAGGCGGCGCCCTATGCTGCCGAAGACGCCGATGTCACGCTGCGCCTGTACCAGCATTTCGCGCCGCTTCTGCCCGTCGAACGCGTGACCACCGTCTACGAGATGACCGAACGCCCCATCGTCCCCGTCCTGGCCGAGATGGAGATGGCCGGCATCCGCATCGACGCCGAGGTGCTGCGCCGCATGTCGGGGGCCTTCGCGCAGAAGATGGCGGCGCTTGAGGACGAAATCTACGCCCTGGCAGGCCAGAAATTCACCATCGGCAGCCCCAAGCAACTGGGCGAGATCCTGTTCGACAAGATGGGCATGACCGGCGGCAAGACCGGCAAGACCGGGGCCTTTTCCACCAGCGCCGACGTGCTGGAGGATCTGGCCGCCGAGGGCCATGACCTGCCGTCCCGGATTTTGGACTGGCGGCAGATCAGCAAGCTGAAATCGACCTATACCGACGCCCTGCCGACCTTCGTGAACCCGGATACGGGACGCGTCCACACCAGCTATTCCATCGCGGGGGCGCAGACAGGGCGGCTGGCATCCACCGACCCGAACCTGCAAAACATCCCCGTCAGGACCGAGGAAGGCCGCCGCATCCGCGAAGCCTTCATCGCGGCCGAAGGGCATCGGCTGGTCAGCCTGGATTACAGTCAGATCGAGTTGCGGATCCTGGCCCATGTGGCCGACATCCCGGCGTTGAAGCAGGCCTTCCGCGAGGGCATCGACATCCATGCCATGACCGCCAGCCAGATGTTCGGCGTCCCGGTCGAAGGGATCGACCCGATGATCCGCCGCCGCGCCAAGGCGATCAACTTCGGCGTGATCTATGGCATTTCCTCCTTCGGGCTGTCGCGCAACCTGCGCATCCCGCGCGCCGAGGCGCAGGATTTCATCGACACCTATTTCCAGCGCTTCCCGGAAATCCGTGCCTACATGGACCGGACCTTGGCGGATGCAAAGGCCGACGGCAGCGTCCGCACCCTGTTCGGACGGCGCATCAACACGCCCGGCATCAACCAGTCCGGCCCGGCGGCGGGCGGGGCGCGGCGCGCGGCCATCAACGCGCCGATCCAGGGGGCTGCCGCCGACATCATCCGCCGCGCCATGATCCGCATGCCGGCCGCCATCGCCCACCTGCCCGCGCGGATGCTGTTGCAGGTCCATGACGAACTGGTCTTCGAGGTGCGCGAGGATGCCGTGGACGACCTGATCGCGGTTGCCCGCGACATCATGGAAAACGCCGCAGAACCCGCCGTCCGGCTGTCGGTGCCGCTGGTCGTGGATGCCGGACACGGCGCGAACTGGGCCGAGGCGCATTGATGGGCCACACCCATGCGCACGGGCACGGCCATCACCACCACCATCATGGCGACGCGGCCATCGGCTGGGCGGTCGTCGTCAACCTGGCGCTGACGGCCGCGCAGATCATCGGCGGATATGCCGCCGATTCGACGGCGCTGATCGCGGACGGGATCCACAACCTGTCCGATGCCCTGGCGCTTGTGCTAGCCTTCGGCGCGCGCCGCCTGTCGCGGCGGGCCGCCAC
The DNA here is from genome assembly GCF_030846195.1 of Paracoccus yibinensis. GTDB lineage: Bacteria > Pseudomonadota > Alphaproteobacteria > Rhodobacterales > Rhodobacteraceae > Paracoccus > Paracoccus yibinensis. The sequence goes on along the minus strand of NZ_JAVCWH010000007.1, from coordinate 3,017 downwards.
GCCCGACTGGTCCTATGGCTGGGGCCGGGCAGAAATCGTCGCAGCCTTCGTCAACTATCTGGCGCTGATCGCGATTTCCATCTGGCTGGCTGCCGAGGCACTGGGCCGCCTGTCCGATCCACCGCAGGTTGCGGGCGGGCTGGTGATGGGATTGGCGGCTTTCGCCCTGGTCGTGGATCTGGCGACCGCCGCGCTTGTCTGGCGGGCTGCCAAGGACAGCGCCAACATCCGCGCGGCCTTCCTGCACAACCTCGCGGATGCGGGCGTGTCGGTCGGAGTCATCCTGGGCGGGGCGCTGATCTGGGCCTTTGGCTGGAACCTGGCCGACCCGATCCTGACGCTGGCGATCTCGGTCGTGATCCTGTGGCATATCGGGATGGAGATCGGCCCGGTCTTCCGCATGCTGATGCTGGCCGCGCCGCCGGGCAGCGACCCCGGCGCCGTGCTGTCAGCCCTGCGCGCGCTGCCGGGCGTCAGCGATGCCCATCACCTGCACCTGTGGCAGATCGACGAAAGACGCGCGGCGGCCTCGGTGCATCTGGTCGTCAGCCAGGGCGACCCCTTCGCCATCACCCGCGCGGCCAAGGAAATGCTGGCCCATGACCATGGCGTGGCCCATGCCACCATCGAGATCGAGCCGCCCGAAGGCTGCGCCGATCACAAGGCGCATGATCACGCGTGAGGTGCGGTGCGTGCAAGCACGCACCCTGCGGTCTAGCTTTGCCTGTCAGCCGTGTAGGGTGCGTGCTTGCACGCACCGTGTGGCGCTACACCGCCGAGGAATGGCTGGTCGGCGCGGCCATATAGGCGTCCAGCATGTTGGCGACCATGCGCGCCAGCGGACGGCCTTCGGGCGTGATGCGCAGGCCCCAGGGACCGACCTGGACCATGTTGCCGAACTGCGCCACCACCGGGTCGAAGACCTGCTGCAACTGGGCTGGCGTCAGGCCATGGTCCAGAACCATCTCGGCCGCGTCCACGGCGAAATCGCACATCAACTGTTCGATCATCCGGCCGCGCCAATGGTCCTCGGGCGTGAAGGCATGGCCCTTGGTATGGGGCAGGCGGCCTTCGCGGACATGGGCGGTATAGGCGCCGGTTGCCGGGGCGTTCTGCGCATAGCCCTGCGGGAACCGCGAGATCGAGGATGCGCCAAGTCCCAGCAACACCTGCGCCCCGTCGTCGGTATAGCCCTGGAAGTTCCGCCGCAGCCGGCCCGCCTTTTGCGCCATCGCCAGACCGTCGCCCGGGCGTGCGAAATGGTCGATGCCGATTTCGGCATAACCGTCGGCCACGAACAGGTCGCGCGCGGTGTTGAACAGGGTCAGCCGGTCCTCGTTGCCGGGAAGGGCGTCTTCGGGGATCATCACCTGGCGCTTGGACATCCAGGGCACATGGGCATAGCCGTAAAGCGCCACCCGGTCCGGCGACAGGGCCAAGAGCTTCTGCACCGTTTCCGAAATCCGGTTCCGGTCCTGGTGCGGCAGGCCATACAGGATGTCGGCGTTCAGGCTGGCGATGTCGTGGCTGCGGATCAGGTCAACCGCCTGGCCGGTCAGCTCGAACGATTGCTGGCGGCCGATGGCGTCCTGAATCTTTGGATCGAAATCCTGCACCCCGATGGATGCGCGGTTCATCCCCGATGCCGCAAGCGCCGCCATGCGGGGGGCGTCGATCTCTGACGGGTCGATCTCGACCGAGAACTCGGCGCCCTCGGCCATCGGCACCACGTCGAAGATCGCATCCGCCACGCGCCGCATCTGGTCGGGCGGCAGCAGCGTGGGCGTGCCCCCGCCCCAATGCAGGCGCGACAGCCGCACGCCGCGCGGCAGGTGCCGGCGCAGCAGGTCCAGTTCCGCCAGGACCGTGTCCACATAGGCAATGACCGGATCCAGCGTCTTGGTGCCCTGCGTGCGGCAAGCGCAGAACCAGCACAGCCTGCGGCAAAACGGCACATGCAGATAAAGCGAAATCGCCGCGCCCTCGGGTATGGAATCCAGCCAACCCAGGACCATATTGGCGTTCACGCCAGTTTTAAATTGTGTCGCGGGGGGATAGCTCGTGTAGCGCGGGACGCGCGAATCGAACAGACCCAGCCGCTTTAGTTGCGAAACATTGCTCATGCCGGTAGGATTACGTGATAACGCGCGAGAATGCCTTGACCCAGATCAATCAGAAATCCGCAAGCCATGATGGCTCGGAACGTTGTGGCGACTGCCCGATCCGCTATCGCGCCGTTTGCGCGCATTGCGAAACGGACGAGCTGGCGCTGCTGGAAGACATGAAGTTCTATCGTGTCTTCGAACCCGGCCAGCCGATCGTCTGGGAAGGCGACCGCATGGACTTCGTGGGATCGGTCGTCACCGGCGTCGCCGCGCTGACGCAGACGCTGGAGGATGGGCGCACGCAGATGGTGGGCCTGTTGCTGCCCAGCGATTTCCTGGGCCGCCCCAACCGCGAGATCGCCGCGTATAATGCCACTGCGGCCACCAAGGTCGTGCTGTGCTGCTTCCGCCGCAAGCCGTTCGAACAGATGATGCGCACGACGCCCCATGTCGCGCACAGGTTGCTGGAAATGACGCTGGACGAACTGGACGCGGCGCGCGAATGGATGCTGCTTCTTGGCCGCAAGACCGCGCGGGAAAAGATCGCGTCCTTCATCGCCATCATCGCGCGCCGCGAAGCCGCGCTGCACAAGCGCGATCCGGGCGGCCGGATGCAGATCGAGCTGCCCCTGACGCGCGAGGCGATGGCCGATTACCTGGGCCTGACCCTGGAAACCGTCAGCCGCCAGATCAGCGCGCTGAAGCGCGACGGCGTGATCGAGCTTCAGGGCAAGCGCGCCATCATCCTGCCCGACTTCAACCGCCTGGTCGAGGAATCGGGCGACGATTCGGACGGCGGATACTTCAGCTAGATCCAGGCCGCTTCTTTGGTTGCCGCCCGTAATGCAAGAGGCTTGTGACCTTGTTAGCGTGTGATCGAGTGCGGTCTTCTTTCAGGCCTCATTGTGCGGC
>NZ_JAVCWH010000006.1 GCF_030846195.1 Paracoccus yibinensis | reverse complement strand
CCACGGCCCCGGCCTGCTGGCCGACGGGTTGCGCAACATCCGAGACGCAAACACAACCGTCGAAGACGTCGCCCGCGTCTTCCAGGAGGAATGAGGCGGCAGGTTACCCCTGGCCCCCTCACTTTTGACCGACGGGTATCTGGATTCCTTCAGTGGGAATGGTCGTGCTGCCCATCCGCATGGGTGTGGCCGGAATGATCGTGACCGGAATGACCCGCATGGTCATGGGGCGATGCCTCGGCGACCTCTTGCGGCTGGCCCAACAACTCCGTCTGGACGGTCAGGTAGTGGATCAGGTCCTCGACATCGGTGTCGTTGAGTTGCAGGTTCGGCATGCGGACGGCCGGAAATGCACTGTCGAGTTCCACTGCCACCGGATCCTTCCGGGCAAGCATCCGGGCAGGGTCCATGAGATAGGCTTTCAGCCATTCCCGATCCCTGCGCAATGTCACGCCGGACAGGTCGGGTCCGACGCGGATGCCTTCGCCGACGGTGTGACATGCCGCGCAGGCGCCGAGAAACAGCCCTTCTCCAAGCGTGTCCTTGATGACCAGTTGCCCTGGGGGGATCGCCGCCATGGAAGCTATGGCGGGTGGCCGCGACCAGGCGGGATCCAGCGAAAGGATCTCCTCGGTCAGGACGACAAGGCTGCCCATCAGCGAAGCGCGACGCCATTCCCCCGTTGCAGCATTGCCGATGACCATGTCAGAGCGATGCTGGCTCAGGCTTTCGCTGCGCTCTCCCATCTTGAAGCGGACGATGTCCACGTTCTCGGGGCTGCCTGTCAGGAACATCCAGCCGTCAGGGGCGTCGAACGCGTCGGCATAATCCCTGAGCCGCTGCGGCGTGTCGGTTTCGGGGTCGAGCGAGATCGAATAGACGAAGATGTCCTTGCCGATCCTTTCGCCAAGCCAATCGGCGACCTGGGCCATTCGCGCCGTCGATAACCCGCAGATGTCCGGGCAATCGGTATAGACGAAGTTCACGACCACGATCTTGTCGCGCAAAAGGTCGTCCCAGAAACGAAGCGGCACGCCATCCTGGTTTACCAGTTCCACATTCGGAAAGTAGGACTCGTCCCATTCCGCTTGGGCAGGGCCGATTGCGGTCGCCGACAATGTCGCGGCGCAGGCCAAGGCAAGCAGATGGCGGCGCATCTGACCGACATGGTTCCAAACGGATCGACCTGTGACTGGCATGACATGTTCCTTCAAGCGGCCAGCGACTGAAACCTCGCGCTGTTGTCCTGTATCGAGAAGGCAGCCGGACCGCCGTCTGACACGGGTGGCGGTCCGGCTGTCTTGTCGGCGCATCGGGGCACGCGCCCGGCCTAGATCCGGCCGCTTGGAAACGGACGGAAGGATCGGGAGAAGGGGTTCCCCTCTGGCAGGATTTCAGGCGTCACATATGTGACCCCGTTCGGCGACGGGTTGGGCGTCGGGATGATCGACCGGTGGGTCTGGGAAACCTTGTCGTTCTTCTGGTCGGTCAGGATGTCATAGCGCATCACCATGGCCCAGTCCTCGTGGACGGTATTGTGGCAATGTGTCACATAGGCGCCGCCGAACTCGCCAAAGCGCACCTGGATCTTGAGCTTGCCGTTCACCCCAAGCCGCCAGACATCCTTGCGCGAGTTCCGTTCCAGGGCGGTCAGGGCCTTGCTGCCCCGGCTGATGGTCCTGCCCTCCTCGAAATGCAGGTGCATCGGGTGATCCCATCCGCCGCCGGCATTGATGATGGTCCAATGCTCCACCTCTCCGGGCCGGGGGATCAGCATCGAAATCCGGTTGGCGTTCAGGAAATGGTTCGATTCGCCGTTGATCTTCAGCGTATAGCCGAACCGTTCCTTGTCGCCGCAATCGGGGAAGCATTCGCCCGTCAGCTTGTCGAGTTCTCCGTCCGCGCCCTTGAACTCGATGACACGTTCGCGGACCGGCTGCTGGATCGGGATGACATCCGTCAGTTTCGCCGGAACGACGCTGCGGTCGATGTCCGAGGCCCGGTGGATCTTGCCGGGCGCGTCCACGCTTTCGACCTGTCCCACGACGCGGAACTGCATCACGTCCCCGATGGCCGGGTCATTCGACTTGCGCGCCAGCGTATCGGCAAGGCTGAGCTGTTCCTTGGGTCGGTTGCCGTCCTCGTGTTCGAGCATGTTGATCATGCGCAGCCTGCTGGAGATCGGGAAGGCCGAGAAGTCCACGATGACGTCGAACCGCTCGCCCACGCTCTGCCAATCCAGCGACGTCACCGTGACCGGGGCGGGAAGGAAGTTGCCATCCGTGGCGATCACGGTCATCGGCACCAGCTTGTTCGCGCCGTTGACCAGGGCGAACTTCCAGAACCGCGACATGCTGGCCGCCAGGATCCGGAACCTGTACTTGCGGGGCAGAACCTCGAAGAACGGCTTGTAGGTGAAGTTCACCAGAACTTGGTCGGCAATGAACCCGATGGTGTTGAAGATGTCGAACTGGTACTGACCGTCCTGGTCAAGCGCCGCATCCGACACGACAAGGTTCACGTCGAAATCGACATTCCCCCAGTCCAGTTCCGTGCCGCTCGGCAGGCGCAGGTTCACGCCGTCGTTGATCACCTCGTTCCCGCGATCCGGCCCGCTATAGTAGTTCAGGGCGCCCAGATGTCCCTTGTAGACGTTTTCGGCGGTGTAGAAGAAACGGTGGTCATGGAACCACATCGACCCCTGCAACTCGCGATAGTCGCCGGCCACGTTCAACAGGCCGCCATTGCCGTCCGGTCCTGACGCCCTGTTGTCTGACGCCGAAGTGTTGGTCATGTCGGCCCGGGCCAGACAGGTCGTCCAGTGGTAATCGTAGAACTGTCCCGGGTAATGATGGGCATTCGAAGCGCCATCGCTGCCGGACGCATTATGTCCATTATGATTATGTGTCGCCTGGCTGTTCGACCCGAAGCCGCCATTGTCCTTCGGGTTCATGGGAAGCATGTTATAGCTTCTGACTATCGCAGGCTCTCCATAGCGCATCTTGATCAGCGGCGGCGGAAGCAGCGATTGTCCGGTTCTTCCCTCGCCGAAGGACCAGACCTTGTTTTCCTCCTGCTCGGGGAAGTTGTCGTGGAACGATATGTTGCTTCGGACCGGCGCAAGCGACATTATGTATGCCACCTTGGGCAGGAACTCGTCCCACCGCTGGTGCGCAAAGTATTCTCCGGGCGGGCGGCCCTCCAGCGGCCCATAGTCGTTCCACGGATTGGTATTCATTTCACCGCCGCTTTCGGTGAATTCCGTGTGATAGGACAACCGGCGAGCCGGCAATTCGCCGCCGGACGGGAAATCCAGAACCGTTTCGCCGTTTTCCATTCGTGGCGTCAACGGCAAAGGGGTCTGCACGTTCAGCCGCCTCAACGGTTGCGTGAAAGGCTGGGCGCCGAAAAGGGGGCTTCTGGGAATACCCGTCGGCAAGGTGGCGGCATAGGCACTGGGCGCATAGGGGCTGAGGCCGTTTATGCAAGCCAACGCTCCCCCTGCCGTGAATATGCCCCACTTGAACAGTTCCCGCCGGGACACCTGCCCCGTCGAAAGAGCCTGGACGATTTCGATCCTGTTCTTTCGGGCGGCCTCCGCTTCGCGTATCCTGGCCCGAGACGCATCTTCAGGTAGAAAAAACATAACCATCCCCGAACTAATCATCACAAAGCGCGTTACCCAAAGTTACAGGCGAGTTTCACGCATTTTGGTAGTTTTTTTTCAACCAGGCTGTAGCAGGACGCCGCAGCGGCAGTATCGTCCAGGTTGTGATTATGTTGGGTTCCGGGCGTTTTTCAGAAAAAGCAAGAATATTTGTTATGAAGCAATACCCGGGTTTTGCTCGAAAATTATTTTAGGCGGGGAATCGTGTAGAAAATGAGCAGACTTGAATAACTATCTTGAGTTGCAATTCCATCTGCGCAGGTATGAAGAATCCCGGCGAGAACAAAAAAACGTCGAACTAGAATACTTCTGTCAGCCGCCTCGCCGTGCTCCAATCAGGCAGAAAAATGCCCATTTTTTATGCAGGCAAGGATTTGCCGATCTTGGCGCCGTCGTTAAACGCTTCTTCAATCCTTTTTTGTATGTCCTTTTTCAGCGAATCACTTGGCTGCTTCGAGACTGTCGAAAGGTTGAATCGGCAGCAGGTGTTGGGTTTTCCTGTCAGGAAAATCAGCCTGAGCATAGTGCATTACTGTTCAAGCTGAGGTGGAACCCAGTCTGGCAAAGGCCGACTGAGCGATTTGAACAGGGTGGGAACACGCCATCACCAGCCCAAGAACCATATCTAAATCGCCGGCTAGGCAAAGTTCCGCTTGGATTTCATGTCTTTATCACCTGAACTGAGGCTGCACGCCCAGGTTGTAATGGCCTCATGAGGGGAAAACGACAAAACGGCCCCTTCTGGCCAACCCTGCCATTCTGTTATCCTTGGGTCCTGGGCTGGGTCGAGAGGTTATGGAGCGATGGCGCGGGCACTTTTCAAACGGCGCCTTGTCTGGAAAGTCTGATATGGTGTCGAAGGCTCGGCATGACTGGATCATATGGATCGCCGTGGCCGCGATGATTGTTTCGCTTGGCCTTCATGCCGGTCGCGTGGTCCGGCTGTTGGCGGAGCGGGAGCCAGGGCCGGTGGTCCAGCGCGACCAGGCGGAGGTGGTGGAGCCACGCATCGACCTGGACAGCATTCTTGCCCTGATGCCCTTCGGACAGCCGATCGGCGGCCAGACATCATCCACCGTGCCGGCAGCGGATCTTCGCCTTACGCTGCACGGCGTGGTGCGCGCCGATCCGGTATCCCGGTCCAGCGCAATCCTTTCCGTCGGAAAGGAGCCGGCACGAAGCTTTGTCGTCGGCGACGAACTTGCGGGTGGCCGGCGACTGGTCGAGATCCGAAGCGATCATGTCCTGCTGGAAGCGGGTGATCAGAAAGAAATACTCTCGCTGACTGACACCCGTCCGCCGGCCCTGGCCGGATCGGACAGAGTGGCGCGCAGCGCCGGGGCGACCGGCGATCTCGACGCCATGCGCCAGGCCATCTTCGACCAGGTCAACGGTCAGGGCGATGCCGCACCGGTCGCGTCGTCCAGTGATGGGGTCTTGAACTGATGCCCGTCATCCTGCACCCCCGACGCGCCGCGACATCCGCAGCGACCGCAAAGGAATGCCCCTGATCATCGCGCGGTCAGTATCCAAAGGCTGAAGAACGCCAAGGCCAGCCAGGGACCGAAGGCCAGCGACCGATCCGCTGCACGAGCCGGCCAAAGCCGTCCCGCAACCGCCATTTGCGCCAACCCCCCAAGCGCCGCGATCAGGACGACGGCGGGCAGCATTTGCCACCCCAGCCATGCGCCTGCCGCCGCCAGCAGTTTGGCGTCCCCCAGGCCCAATCCTTCCTGGCCGCGCATCCTGAAGAAGGCCGCGCCGATTGCCGCGAAAACCAGATAACCCGAAGCGGCTCCGATGATGCTGTCGGTCAGAACAGTCGGTGCTGCCCCCCGCTGCACTGCCCACGCAGCCTGGATCAGACCGGCACACATGAGCGAAAGCGACAGAAGATCTGGGATTCTCCGGGTCCGAATGTCGATCACGGAAATGGCGACCAATGCCGCGAAAAGGCCCATCCCCGTGATCATCAAGCCTTGTCATCCATGTTGGGCAAGCGCGTTACCGGACGCCGTTCCGCTGCCTTGCGACCCTTGTCACAAACGGCCAGCCGCGTTTCATGTCAACCGCGTTCACGGGCCTTGGACACTGCCGCGGAACGGTGTTTCGCGGGCAACGACCCCCACATGCCTCTGCCCGTCCGCACTGGCACTGCGCTGGATCAGCGAACTGACCTGCTGGGTTGTCGTGCCGACCCGAACGGTGGCAATCGCCCGGAACCAGGCAGAGGTGAAGCCGATCCCCGGTGGCGGGATCATCTGCGCCCTTTCGACATCCTGGGGGGCAAGGCTGCCATTGCGGGCGCGGATCGCGACCAGAGAGGCCGTCTGCGCCAGATTGCCGGTCAGGACGCCGATGACCTCCTCGGACGCGGTGTTCAGGTTCACGTCGGTGGACCTGGGCAGGACCGTCAGGAACGGCCGCAGCGCCACCAGTTCGGCAGGTGACAGACCGGCGTCCGCAATCAGGTCGTCCAGCCTCTCCAGTGGCTTGCGCTGCGCCAGGCGCGCCCGGATGCGATCCGTCACATCGGCGGGCAGGTCAAGCGCCTCGCCGATCCGCCGCAGGGTCTGGGCGCCCTGTGCGCCCCGCATCGCCTCGCTGTTCAGGTTGATGCGCGACTGGGCATCCTCGACGACCAGGGCGAAGCTGCCCCCTGCGATGCTGACCGGCTGTTGCGCGATCTGCGCCCATCCTTCGGTCAGATTGTCCGATCCGGGCGCCTCGGCCATGTCGCGGGACAGGGCGCTGATCAGGCTGGCTTCGGCGGCCGCGATCAGCGCCTGCGCCTGTCCCGCCTCGCTATAACGCTGGCTGCGCGCGATCGAAAGTTCGGACAGGCTGATCATCGCGTAAAGCACGGTCGAGGCCAGGGCCAGCGTGACAAGCACGTTGATCAGCACCACGCCAGATTGCGTGTCGCGGCGCCCCATCAGCGCGGTTCGGATGGCAAGGTGGCCACCCGGCGCAACTGCTGCGCATCCTCCAGCAGAATGACGGCCGAAATCGCCACCGGGTTGGATGGGCGCTCTGCCTGGGCCGAGCCTTGGCCAAGGGGTGGCCATTCATCCACCCAGCCCAGGTCTGCGTCATAGAATTGCCAGGCGATGTCCGTCACGCCATCCAGCAGCGGCTGGCGGGCCACCGGCTGGCCTGCGGCGTCGCTTACGTCGCGCAGCAGGATGCTGTCCCGAAGCCGATAAGTCAGGGCGATCCGGCCCGCCCCTGTCTCGGCGGCGCTGCGCTCCAGCGACAGGACCGGACCCCGGTCGCCTGTCTCATAGGTCACGGTGGCGGGGCGGGCCTGGGAAAAATCCGTGGTCAGCAGATACATCCCGCGCTGAATCCGGGCCAGCCGTTCAAGCCGGCCCTCGGTGGCCGATTGCGTGCGCAGGATCTGGTCCAGCACACCGAACCCTGCGGCGCCGATCAAGGCGAACAGGACAAGGGCCACCAGCATCTCGACCAGCGTGACGCCCGCCGTGGCAGAGCGTATCCGACCGGACCGGCGGCCGGGCTCAGGCCCCGGCAATCTCGGCCAGGGGTTCAATGCCGCCTCCCGAGATGCCAAGCACCGTCAGGTCACGCTGGCAGCGGCCGTCCTCGAGGAAGCGGAAATTGCCCAGGACCCCGGTAAAGCCTGCCTTTCGCAGCAACCCCTGGCGGTTCAGTTCGCCCGCATTTCCCATCCCGATGGCGATCAGGGCCGCATCGTGACCCAGGGCCGCAATGATGCCCGGCGCCTCGCCGAAGGATGCCTGGAACCGGTCCGAGAAAGGCTGGAACAGGTCAGGAGGGGCCGCGGCGAACCAGGCACCTGCAAGGTTGGGATCGGCTGCGGCATCCGCCACGCCCCATTGAACCGAGCCCATCACCTGCATCCCGCTGCCCTGGAGGCTGCGCGCGAAGGCGGTCAGCGTGGTGCCGCCATCCGGCAGGTAGACCGCCTGCGGCAGGGTTCCGCCGCTGGCGTTCCGAATGGCGCCCACCAGCCCCTCGGCTGCGGGGTCGCGCAGCAGCGTGGCCGTCAGGGTGATCCCGCCCGCTTGCGCGATGCCCCGCGCCGCCGCAATCGAGGCCGTGCCCAGCGGAGAGTCCCGCGCCACGACGGCGATCCGGGTCAGGCCCTGCGCGCGGGCATAGCTGAACATCGTGGCGACGGACTGGGCAGGCGTCACGCCCATCACGAAGGCGCCCTGGGCACCCAGCCGGTCGTCGTTCGAGAAGGTCACCACCGGCACCCTGCCCGCGACCTCCAGGACGGCGGGCGTCTGGTCGGCGCGCAACGGACCCATCAGCATCCGTGCGCCGCCTGCAATCGCCTGGCGCGCGGCGGCGGCGGCCCCTTCCACGGTATCGGCCGTATCGAGAACCGCCGGGGCGGCGGAAGGATCAAGACCCTGCGTGACAAGCGAGGCAGCGCGGGCCATATTCTGACCGACGGCCGCCTGCGAACCGGACAGCGGCAGCAGCAGCGCCGCGTTGCGCCCGCCGGCCCCCGATCCGGGACGCGGGAGGAGCGAGCCTCCTCCGCAAGCCGCCAGCGGTGCCACCAGGGGAAGCGACCAGGATGCCAGAAGCGATCGACACAATGTCCTCCGGCTCATCGCGCCTGCGAATCCTGGCTTTGTCGTCATTGGTGGCCCTCCTCGGAATAGCCGCACTGGCGATCGGTCTTCTTTGGTATATGCCAGCACGGATCTTCATGCATCAGGCAAATCCTGCTTTGGACGCAGCGATGGTCTCGGGTCGCGTTGTCCATGGCGCGGCGCACTTGCCGCATGGCTACCGGATCGTCTGGCGGCTCAACGGCTGGCGCAGCCTGCTGGCCCTGTCCCCGACCTTCGATGTCACCGGGACAGGGGCAGGCGTGGATCTGTCCGGCCGGGTTTCGATCTTGCCCGGCCGATACGCCTTGCGCGACGCAAGGGGAACGCTGTCCTGGGCCGTCGTGCCGCTGCTGGTGCGTGATCCCGGGATGACCTGCGACCTGACCGCCAGCGTCGATGAGCTGTCGCTCAGCCAGAACGGCCGGACACGGCGCGCATGGGGTGCGGTGCGCAGCAGTCCGGGAACCTGCGCCCGCGCCGGAGATATGGTCGCCGGCATTCCCATGCCCGCCCTTGTCGCCCAGCTGACCACGACGGAAGATGGCATAAAGGCAGCTCTGGCGGCACAGGATGCCCCCGACACCGCATTGGCGACGGCCACGCTGACCGACCAGGACCGGCTGATCCTGCAACTGCATGCGGCGGGCGCGCGGCTGGTGCCGGGCGTATCCGCCAGTTCCGAACACGAGATCGAGCTGCCCCTGTCCGCGCTGATGCGGTGATCAAGATCACATTCCGGCCAGATTGTTCATGGACACGATCGGCAACAGGATTGCCAAGACCATGATCATCACGACCCCCCCCATGACCAGCAGGATCGCAGGCTCGACCAGGGCTACAAGCGCGCGCACCCAGGCGTCCAGGTCACGTTGCTGGTCGGTCGCAGCCCGGTCCAGCGCATCGCCAAGGTGGCCGCCGGCTTCGCCGCTGGCGACCATGGCGATCAGCATGGCGGGAAATACCCCGGCCTCCTCCATTGCGCGCTTGAGGCTGCTGCCCCGCCGCACCTTTTCCGTCGCATCGGCGACGCGCGCGCGCACGAACAGGTTCTGCGTGACATCGGATGCGGCCTGCAAGGCTTCGATCAACGGCACGCGGCTTTGCACCAGGGTGGCCAGCGTGCCCGCGAACTGGGCCGAATTCATGCGCTGCACCACCCGCGCGGTCGGCCGCCAGGTCGCAAGCATCCGATGCCATTGCAGCCGGTTCTCGCCCGTTGCCAGCCAACGGCGAAATCCCGCGATGCCAAGCACCGTCACCCCCAGCACAATCGCCCCGTAATCGCGGACCAGATCCGACCCCGCAATCAGCGCCCGTGTCAGGAAGGGCAGGTCGGCGCCGCGTGCGCTGAACACCCGCATGATGTCGGGGATCACGAAGACCATCAGCATGACGATGATGGTCAGGCTGACAACGGCCAGCAGCATCGGATAAAGCAGTGCCAACTGGACGGTCTGGCGGTTGCGGGCGCGGTTCTCGACGAAGCTGGCCAGATGGGACATCACCTGGTCCAGCTGGCCCGATTGCTCGCCCGCCCGGACCGACGCGCGATACAGTTCGGAAAACACCTGCGGATAGTCAGCCAGCGCCGCCGCGAAGGACCTCCCCTCCAGGACCGTGCCGCGCACGGTCAGCAGGATGCCCGCGATCTTCGGCGGCTGACCAAGGGCAATGGCCGACAAGGCGTCCTCGACGCGCAGTCCCGCTGCCAGCAGGGTGGCCATCTGCCGGGTGATCAGCGTCAGAGCCGCAAGCGGGATGCGCACGGCACGGCTGCCGCGGAAGGCGGCAAAGGTCCGGTCCGCCGGCCTGCGCGCAGCTTTTTCAGGCGCCGCGTCCGCCACCTCCAGCGGCAGCAGGCCCTGGCTGCGCAGGCTCTGGCGGGCTGCGGCCGAACTGGCAGCCTCCAGCATGCCGCTTGTCACCTTGCCGCCTGCATTGATGGCCTTGAAGTGGAAGGCAGGCACGCCTCATTCCTCCTGGAAGACGCGGGCGACGTCTTCGACGGTTGTGTTTGCGTCTCGGATGTTGCGCAACCCGTCGGCCAGCAGGCCGGGGCCGTGGGTGCGGGCTGTGCGGGCCAGCTCGGCCTCGGCGGCGCCGCCGTGGATCAGCGCCTCGAGGTCGCGGGTGACGGCGATCACCTCGTAGAGGGCCAGGCGGCCCGCGTAGCCCTGGCCCTGGCAGGCCGGGCAGCCGGCGGCGCGGAACACCCGCTCGCCCACGGCCAGGCCCTCGAGCAGGGCGGCGTCCGCGGGGCCGGCCGCGTCGGGCCGCCGGCACTGGGGACACAGCCTGCGCACCAGCCGCTGGGCCACCAGGCCCACCAGCATGGGCGCCAGCAGGAAGCGCTCGACCCCCAGGTCGATCAGCCGCGACACCGCGCCGATGGCGGTGTTGGTGTGCAGCGTGGACAGCACCAGATGGCCCGTCATGGCCGCCTCGGCCGCGATCTGGGCGGTGTCGCGGTCGCGGATCTCGCCCACCATGATCACGTCGGGGTCCTGGCGCAGGATGGCGCGCAGCCCGCGCGCGAAGCTCAGGTCGGTCTGCGGGTTGACCTGCACCTGGCCGATGCCGTCCAGCGAATACTCGATGGGGTCCTCGACCGTCATGATGTTGCGGGTCCGGTCGTTGAGCCGCTCGAGGGCCGCGTAAAGCGTGGTGGTCTTGCCCGAGCCGGTGGGGCCGGTCACCAGCAGCATGCCGCTGGGGCGCGCCAGCAGGCGGGCGAAGGCCGCGCTGTCGCGCGCGCTCATGCCCAGCCGGTCCAGCCCCAGCCGGGCCTGCTCGCGGTCCAGAAGCCGCAGCACCACGCGTTCGCCGAACTGCGAGGGAATGGTGGACACCCGCACGTCGATCTCGTGGGGGCCGACCCGCAGCGACACCCGGCCGTCCTGGGGCTGGCGCTTTTCGGCGATGTCGAGGCGCGCCATCACCTTGATGCGGCTGACCAGCAGGGGCGCGAGCGCGCGCCTGGGCTCCAGCACCGGGCGCAGGATGCCGTCGATGCGCAGCCGCACCACCAGGCGCTTTTCCTCGGTCTCGATGTGGATGTCCGAGGCGCGCTCGCGGATCGCCTCGAGCAGCAGCGCGTTGATCAGCCGCACCACCGGCGCATCGCCCGAGTGGTCCAGAAGATCGTCCACCACCGCCGCCCGGTCCGCAAGAACGCCAAGCCCGCCCCCTTCCCCCGCCGCATCAGACGCCGCAGCCGACGCCGAAACCGCATCGTCCCGGTAAATCTGCGACAGACGCGCGGCAAAATGGGCCGGGGTCACCTGTTCCAGCCGCACGGACCGGCCTGCCAGCCGGCGCACCTCGGCCAGGGCGCCAAGGGGGGCGGCGGGGCGGGCCAGACAGACGGGTCCCTGCGGCCCATGTTCCAGCAGGACGCCGTGCTGGCGGGCAAAGGCATAGGGCAGCCTGTCGTCAGGAGACATGCTCATCTCTCCAGCACAAGGGTCGCGTTGACCACGGCGGGGGCAGGGCGGCGGGTCATGTCCAGTTCGCTGGCGCGCAAGCCGGAATCCTCCTGCATGGCTTTCAACCAGAGGATCACGGACTGGAATGCAGCGTCTTCCAGGGTCACCCGAATGCGGTTGCCTTCGGGTTCCAGGCGGCGGATCGACAGGCCGAATTCCCGCGCCGAATCGGCAACGATGGCGTTCAGCGACCGGGGATCGGAAGGGGCGGCTGTCGCCCGGACAGGGGCGGCCTGCAGCGCCACGATGGCGCGCTCGTACAAGGCGATCTGGCGGCCAAGGGCTTCGCGACGTTCCTGGAGCGGTTGCCAGGCATAGGTAAAGGCAAGCCAGATCAGCACCGCAACGCCGCCCAGGATCAGCAGCCAGCGTTCCCGCGCCGTGGATTCCTTGAGCCACCGCCCGGCCCCCTGGCGTATCGCCGCCATCATGGTGCGCTCCTGCCCACGGTCATCTGCACCTCGGCCTTGTCCTCGGCCGTGGTGGCGGCGCCGGTTTGCACTGCAAGGCCCGCAGACAGAAGGGTGTTCTCGACATCCTGAAGCGCCTCCAGACTGGCAGCCTCGATTGCCATGACGATGCTGTCCTGCGAGGACGTGTATCGAAGCTCGCGAAGCGCAACGTCACCGGCATGATCCGATATCGCCGCGAAGATCTCGCTCGAAAGATCCAGGAACGTCCCCTGTGCGGACGGCTGCTGGGCAACCAGGGCGCGCGACACGGCGTCCGACAGGTCATCGTCCGCCGAGATGCCCGAGGCCGCCAGCAGCGTGCGCAACTGTTCGGCGCGGTCCGCCTCGATGCGGTTCAGGGCCAGAAGGTCCACCGCGGCGATCATCAGGTGCCCCAGGACAAAGGCCGAAAGGATCCCGATCGGCATCGCCCATCCCCGCGACAGGCGGAACCCCTCGGCCATGCTCAACCCGGCCCGCAGGTCGAACTGGGCCAGCACCTCGTCCGGGGCCTGAGGCAGTCTTGCTGTTTCCGTGACGGTCATGTCCTGGGGCAGCGGCCCGCCATAGGACAGGATCGGCGGCATTCCCGCGAACTGCCAAAGCTGCGCGGTCCACATCGGATCGGCGGCAAACCCCGAGCCGTCGGGCAGCCGCACCAGAACGCGCCCGTCCTGGCCCAGCACCGCCCAACCCGTATCCGGGGCCGGCACGACAAGGGTATCCGGCACCAGGCGATGGCCTTGGGGGACAGCGATCCCCGCCAGCAGGTCGCGGCTTGCCACCCCCACCAGCCAGGACCCGGACGCCAGTTGCGGTCCCAGGGCCACATGGACTTGGTCCAGCGGCTGGGCCAAGCTGTCCTCGACGGCAAAGCCTATGGCCGCCCGGCGTTGCGCAGGGGACATGGCTGGCAACTCGACGGACAGCAGCAGGACATCCTCGCCCGGGATGAAGGTCATGTCCGAAGCCGTGGCGGACGTAGCGCCGTCCGGTCCGTGGGCCGATCGACTGGCGATCAAGGGAATGCGCATACCGGCGTGCGACGGTGCCGCGGCGGTGATGGCAGGCTCGTTCATGTCGTGCCAGCAGCCTTGCTAAGACGAGCGGATTTCTCCATTCTGGAAGTAGAACGGGAAACCCCGTCAGGTTTCAAGGAATATGACCCTGGGCCTGCCAAAACCGCGTGAAAGTCGGGTCAATGGCTTCGATGCAAAAGCTGCGCAGGTCCGTCATTCCCGGCCGGTCGGTCTTGGCTGGTCCCGGGCGGGTCAGGCGGCATTCCGACAGCGGCGTCACCCTGATCGAGATGATGGTCGTGCTGGTCATCATCGGGATCGTGGCGTCGCTGGTCGTGCCGCAGGTGATGGGGCGTCCAGACCAGGCGCGGGTCGCCGTCGCGGGCGCGGACATGCGCACGATCGCCTCGAGCCTCGAGATGTATCGCCTGGACAATCGCACCTATCCCACGACGGCGCAGGGGCTTTCCGCGCTTGCGGCACCGCCGGCCCAGGCGCCCCTGCCGGTCAACTGGGCGCCGGGAGGTTATCTTCCGCAGGTTCCCGCCGATCCCTGGGGAAACCCCTATGTTTATCAGTCGCCTGGGCAGAACGGCCCTTATGAACTGATGTCGCTTGGGGCGGACAGCGCGCCGGGCGGCGAGGGGGTCGATGCGGATATCCGCTATGGACCCGGCACCGCCTCGGCAGGCGCAGGGGGATGATTCCGCCGCGGCTGCCTGGCCGGACGGCGCGGCGTGATTGCCAGGCGGGGCTGACGCTGATCGAAACGCTGATCGTCATTGTGGTGATCGGCATCGCGACGGGCGCAGCCATGATGGGCCTGAACGGTGCCGGGCGCGGCGATCGCGCCCAAGCCGAAGCCCTGCGCCTGGCCCGGCATCTGTCGCTTGCCGTGGACGAGGCGCTTGTATCGGGAATGCCCTTGCAGTTGCTTTGGGACGAAGGCGGCTATGCCTTCGTGCAATGGCAGGGCGACGATGCGGAATGGCAGCCGGCCGCAGTGCCATTGCTGGCTGTCCGTCACGACCTTCGCAATCCGCTGCACATGACGGTTTCGGGAAACGGGGATGCCGTGATGATCGCCGCCAGCGGCAGCGGGCCTGCCCGCGCGTTCGATTTCTATGGCAGCGGATCGCCCTGGCGTGTCGAATTCGACGGCTTCAGCGCCCTGGCGGTTCCACGGGGGCCGACATGAAGCGGGGCGGCGATGCCGGCTTCACCTTGATCGAGACGCTGGTTGCGATGGCTGTTCTTGCCATGGCGGCCATGGCGCTTCTGGGCGCCACCGAGGCCCATATCCGCAACATCGCCGCGTTGGAGGCCCGGGCGGCTGCGCAATGGGCGGCGGAAAATCATCTGGCGGAACTGGTCGTCGGCGCCGCGCCGCAGGCTGGTCCCGTAGCCATGATGGGGCATTCCGTTCGCGTGACGGAAACCCGCCGCCCCACCAGCGATCCGGGCCTGGAACAGGTCGATCTTGCGGCGACGGACATGGCCGACGGGCAGGTCTATGCTCGTTTGACAGGATTCGTCCTGCGGGAGGTCCGGGAGTGATCGGCCTGGAGGCGTTCGAGGGCAGGCGCATTCCCGGCGTGCTGGGGCGGGCGGCCCTGTGGTGCGGGGCAGCACTCTGCGCCGTCAGCCTGGGTTGGGCGGCGGCCCCGGTGATCTGGCGCCTGCAGGGTGAAAGCGGGCAGATCATCCCCGTCCCGTCGGCGGCCCCGGACGAACCTGCCATGCAGGTCGATCTGGAGCCCATCCTTGCGTTCGGACCCTTCGGGCAGGACAACACGCCCGCCCCCCAGCCGCAGGCGGCGGGCGAAACCAGCCTTGGCCTTGTCCTGCTTGGGGTGACGATGGGCAATCCGGCCTCAGTGTCGCGGGCGATCATTTCCGGCGGGGACACTCCGGTCGCCAGCTATCCCATCGGGGCGCGCATCACGGCCAATGCGGATCTGGCCGAGGTGAACGCCGATCACGTCGTGCTGCGCGTCAACGGGCAGCTTGAAACGCTGTCCTTCTCGAAGCGTTCGCAGGCAGAGGCGCCAGATGCCCGCGCTGCTCGCGATGATCGCCGCGGCGCGCCTCCCGCCGTTCCAACCCGGGACGCTGCGCCCGACCCCGCCAGTCCCCTTGACGAGGCGATCGCCCGGTACGGCCAGGCCCTTGACACCGACCCGGCGGGGTTGCTGGACGGGCTTGGACTGACCTCGGTCGAGGGGGGGTATCAGGTCGGCGACAACCCCGCGCCGGAACTGGCGCAGGCCGGGTTCCTGCCCGGGGACGTCATCGTCTCGGTCAATGGCCGCCGGCTTGGCGACATTGATGCCGACAGGCAACATTTCGACGGTGTCGTCGCGTCGGGCCAGCTTCGAATCGAATTGCAGCGTGACGGGCAGGTGATTGCCATGTCATTTCTTCTGCGATGATCGCCATGCATGTGACAGCCCGATCCAGCCTGCTTTCCGCCATCTTCCTGATGGCCCTGTTTGCTTCGGGCATTTCCGCACTGGCACAGGAAGGCGCCATATCCACCCCCCAGGACAGCATAACGCCCGAACCGGACCCGGCGGTGCCCGAGCCATCGGAACCGCAGGTGCCCCCGCTGGAGGAGCAGGCCGCCCCCGATGGCTCGATCACGCCGCCGGTCGTGGCCGTGCCGCCGGCGGCGTCGGTTCCGGCGCCTGCCACGCCCTTGCCCGATACCGAGGCGACCTTTGTCATCAACCTGCGCGATGCCGATATCCGTTCGCTGTCCGAACAGGTGTCGGAAATCACCGACCGGACCCTGGTTCTCGATCCGAACGTCTCGGGGGTGGTCACCGTCATATCGGCGAATCCGCTGACCGCCTCGGGCGTGTGGGAACTGTTCCAGTCGGTCCTGGCGGTCCAGGGCTATGTCGCGCTGCCGTCGGGCAACCTGTGGCGGATCGTGCCCCAGGACACGATCCGCGAAGGCGGCACGACGCCGCAGGAAACGCCCAATCCCGGCCGCCTGGACGTGATCACCGAACTGATCCCCCTGCAGAACTTCCCGGCGACCACCGCCGTGGCGGCCCTGCGTCCCCTTGTCGCCAGCTACGGCTATATCGAGGCGGTCGTGGATACCAACACCTTGGTCATCACCGACACCGCCGAGAACGTGCGCCGGATCGAGGACATTGTCCGCACCCTTGATGTCGATAACGGGCAGCAGGTCTATTCGGTCCGTCTGCGCAACGCGGACGCCACCCAGGTGGCCGAGGCCCTGAGAGGGGCCTTGGGAACCCCGGTCGAAGGCGCGCCCGGCAACGCCCTGGTCCCCAGGATCACCGTCGATCCGCGATCCAACACGATCCTTGTGAACGCCGATCCCCAGACCTTTTCCATAGCCCGCGACATTGCCGCGAACCTGGACATACCGGGTCCGCCGGCGCCGTCGAACCTGCCTGTGACGCGGGTCTATAACCTGCGCTTCGCCGATGCGGCATCCATGGCAGAGGTTCTGCAGGGCCTGGTGGGTTCCGGCGGCATCGCCACGAACCCTGTCACCGAGGCATTGCCCGAACCCGACTTCTTCAGCGGTGAGGTCGTGGATGCCACCTTGGGTCAACTCGAGACCGTGGCGCCGATCGAACCTCTCGCCTCGCCCATCGAGGAGAACATCTCGATCCAGGCAGTCGTGGCGTCCAACGCGATCATCGTGCGTGCCCGCGAAGAGGTGCAGGCAGACCTGGCAGCCTTGATCGGTCAACTGGATCAGCGTCGTCCCCAGGTCCTGATCGAGGCCGCCATCGTCGAAGTGTCCGGCGACATCGCGGAAGCACTGGGGGTTCAGCTGGGCTTTGGCTCTGCTGCGCCACCTGCGGGATTTGCCGCCACTTCGTTCTCGCCGCAGGGACCCACGCTGCGCAACATCCTGAACCTGCTGGACGCGCCGGTCACGCCGGGGATTTCGCCGCAGGGCTTGTCGATCGGGCTGTCGCGCGAGGACCAGTTCGGCCTGCTGCTTCAGGCATTGGGAACCTCGACCAAGGCCAACCTGCTGTCCAATCCCTCGATCACCACGCTCGACAACGAGCCGGCCGAAATCGTCGTCGGCCAGAACGTGCCCTTCCGAACGGGGTCCTTCACAAGCGAAGGCAGCACCCAGAGCACCATCGAGCGGCGCGATGTCGGCATCACGATGCGCGTGGTCCCGCGCGTCAACCAGGGCGACGTGGTTCAGCTGGACATCACGCAAGAGGTGTCGTCGCTGGCGCAGGCCGCCGTGCAGGGCGCCGCCGACATCATCACGAACACCCGGGTCATCAAGACGACCGTCCTGGCGGACAACGGGGGCACCATCGTGCTGGGCGGGCTGATCTCGGACGACCGGCAGACGAACCGCACCGGCGTGCCGGGCCTCAGCCGTCTGCCGGTGGTCGGCGGCCTGTTCAGATCAACGCAGGAATCGGCGCGACGGCAGACCTTGTTCGTCTTCCTGCGGCCGACGATCCTGCGCACGCGCGGAGACGTTTCGGCCGTCTCGGGCAACCGGTTCCAGAGGCTGCGCGCCATCGAGGCCGAGAACCCCGAGCAACGCAGTCTGCTGACCGAACCCAAGCCCGTGCGCCGTCTTCCCGTCGAGATCGACGGCCTCTACTGACGCCTTCAATTCAGGACGGACTCTGTCCGGGGTGGCTGGCGTGACGGCGCGTGATGGTCACAGGGCGCATGGCCGACGCCGAAGGTTCCGGCACCGCTGGCTGTGGAAGACGCTAGATCGTTTCGGTGACCTTGCGCAGATGCGGCGGCACGTCGGGATCGAAGCCCCGCTGCCGCGCCAGCCCTTCGACGCAGGCATAGAACGACACCGCAAGCACCAGGGGCGCGACCAGCGGATGCAGACCGGGCACCGACGGCAGCGTTACCGCGCCGCCGACCTGGGCGCCGGTCAGGAAAACGTCGGCACCTTGCCTTGCCAGGCGCTCGGCCGTGGCGACAAGCTGCGGCAGCGCCGCATCCTCCACCCCCAGAAGCAGCACCGGAAAGCCCGGCTGCACGATGGCCGCGGGGCCATGCAGGACTTCGGCGGCGCTGAAGCCTTCGGCATGAAGCCCCGAGGTTTCCTTCAACTTCAGCGCAGCTTCTCCGGCGATGGCCAGGGCGGGGCCGCGTCCCAGGACATAGGCGGAACTGGCGTGCGACAGGCGGGCCGCAAGCGGGGACCAGTCGCAGTCCAGGGCCATGGCTAAAGCCTGGGGCAGATCGGCCACCGCCTTGCACAGCGTGGCATCCTGGCGCCATTCACCCAACAGCGCCAATCCCGCCAGGACGCTTGTGACAAAGGTCTTGGTGGCGGCCACGCTTTGTTCGACCCCGGCCTGCAACGGCAGAACATGGGCCGCGGCCTGGGCCAGCGGGCTGTCGGGGGCATTCGTGACGGCGATCGACAGCGCACCGCCATGGGTGGCCATGCGAAGCATCTGGACGATGTCGGGGCTTTGGCCGGATTGCGAGATGCTGATACAGGCCGCCTGCGCCAGATGCAGCGGCCGCCGGTAGATCGAGGCGATGGACGGTCCCAGAGAGGCGACCGGGATGCCTTGTTCCAGTTCGATGGCATATTTCAGATAGGTGGCGGCATGGTCCGATGACCCGCGCGCGACGGTCGTCACCACTGCGGGCTGCCGTTCCCGCAACGCCGCTGCCGCCGCCTGGACAGCGGCACGGCTGCCCCCCAGAAAGCGGCGGGCGGCGTCGGGGATTTCGGCGACTTCGCGTGCCATATGGCTTTGTGTCATGGGAACCTCCTGTCCGTGTCGGGCGCCGATTTCAGTTCCACCGCGAAATCATAGGCGTCGCCGCGATAAAGCGACCTTGTGAATTCGATCACCTGTCCCGAAGGCAGATAGGAGATGCGTTCGATCGCCAGGCCCGCGACACCTGGCGAGACATGCAGAAGAGCCGCATCTTCCTCGGTCAGATTGGTGGCGGATATGCGCTGCACGGCGCGCACCGGACGCAGGCCCTGTTCCGCCAGCACGGTATAAAGCGAGCTTTCCACGGCTTCCGGGTGTGGCAGGACATGCCGCGGCAGCGACGCCCGTTCGATCGCCAGGGGAACTCCATCGGACAGGCGCACGCGCTCCAGCCGTGCGACACCGTCGGAAGACCCGAGGCCAAGCGCCATGACTTCCTGCGGGGTGGGCGCGAAAAGGCCGCGACGGATCCAGCGGCTTTCGACCGAACGGCCGCGCCGGGCCATGTCCTCGGTGAAGGACGTCAACAGCGACAGCGCCTGTTCCAGCCGTTCCACCTTGCGCGCCACGAAGGTTCCCGAACCGCGCCGCTGCACAAGCTGTCCCAAGGCCACCAATTCCTGCACGGCGCGGCGCACCGTCACCCGTGACAAGCCGGTCAGGACCGCCATCTCTCGTTCCGGGGGCAGGCTGTCACCGGGGGCAAGCCGCCCCGAGGCGATGGCGTCGGCAATGCGGCGCTGGAATTGCAGGTAAAGCGGGCCACGGCCCGGCTCGAACCCTTCGCGGTCGAACGGGCCTTGCGTCATGGCACGCGCGCAGATCCAAGGAAAGGGTTCACGGCAAGAACCGCGCGACATCGCGTGCCATTCCCGCCTGTTCCCCGACAAAACGTCATCAGATTCTCCCTTGGAGAACTGTAATACCAACGCAATGCCAATCGGAAGAAGAATTCTCGTGAGCCGGGGATTATCGCAAATTGTCAACGAGTGCTGCTGATCGTACTTTACAGGTGGTATTCGTTTGGCATCTCCTAGCCGGCGGAGGAATCATATGGACTCTCGTCCGACAGAACAGCGCCACCCCCAGGCAGACGGGCTGCATCTGCGCCCGGCGCCCGATATCGGCGCGCTTTTCATCCAGGCGCAGGCCGATGCGATCGACAGCCTGTCCGCAGCCATTCCGGCGATCGAGGCCGCGGCCCGGGCCGCTGCGGCGGCGCTGCGGCGGGGCGGCAGTCTGGGCTATGCCGGTGCGGGCAGTTCGGGCCTGATGGCGCTTGCCGATGCCCTGGAACTGGCCGGCACCTTCGGCATCCCGCCCGACCGCACGCCCGTCCTGTTCGCGGGCGGCGCGCCTGCGCTGCTGCACATGCGCGGCGATGTCGAGGATGACGCCGAGACCGCAGCCCATGATTTCCGTCGCAGCGGGCTGTCACAGGGTGATGTGCTGGTCGTCGTCTCGGCCTCGGGCAGCACGCCCTATGCGCTGACGGTCGCGCAGGCTGCCAGGGCCGCTGGCGTGACCGTCGTGGGCATCGCCAATGTCGCGCCCTCGGCCCTTCTGGAACGGGCCGATATCGGGGTCTATCTGGCGACCCCGCCGGAACTGGTGGCGGGATCGACCCGGCTGGGCGCGGCGACCGCGCAAAAGGCCGCGCTGAACCTGATGTCGGTGCTGCTGGGCATCGAACTGGGCCATGTTCATGACGGCTTCATGGTCAATGTCCAGGCAGACAACGCCAAGCTGATAGGACGGGCCGCCCGGATCGTGGCGAACGTGGCCCGCGTGGACGACGCGGCGGCCAAGGACGCCCTGGCGCAGACCGGCGGCGCGGTGAAGGCGGCGATCCTGGTCGCGCGGGGCCGCTCGCCCGGGGATGCGGAACAGGCGCTGCGGCAAAGCGGCGGGCATCTGGCGCCTTTGCTGACAGCAACGGGACGATAACCAATAGGCGCGCAATGGCGCCTTTCACAGGGAGACGACGATGATAAAGACCCTCGGAACGGCCCTTCTGGCGGGCACGATGCTGGGCGGGACTGCCTGGGGCCAGGATGTCACGCTGACCATCGAAAGCTGGCGCAACGACGACATCACCATCTGGCAGGACACCCTGATCCCCGCCTTCGAGGCCGCCAATCCCGGCATCAAGGTTGTTTTCTCGCCCTCGGCCCCGGCGGATTACAACGCCGTCCTGAACTCGAAGCTGGACGCGGGATCGGCGGGCGACCTGATCACCTGCCGCCCCTTCGACGCCTCGCTGGAGCTTTACAACAAGGGCCAGCTGGCCGACCTGACCTCGCTTGCATCCATGGCGAACTTCTCGGACGTGGCGAAGTCGGCCTGGCAGACGGATGACGGCACGGCCACCTTCTGCGTGCCGATGGCCTCGGTGATCCACGGCTTCCTGTATAACGCCGATGCCTTCGAGGAACTGGGCCTGACCCCGCCCACGACCGAGGAGGAGTTCTTCGCCGTCCTGGACAAGATCAAGGAGGACGGCACCTATGTCCCCATGGCAATGGGCACCCAGGACCAGTGGGAAGCCGCGACGATGGGCTATCAGAACATCGGCCCGAACTACTGGAAAGGCGAGGAAGGCCGCAAGGCGCTGATCGAAGGCACGCAGAAGCTGACCGACGAACCCTGGGTCGCGCCCTTCGTCCAGCTTGCGAAATGGAAGGACTATCTGGGCGACGGATTCGAGGCGCAGACCTATCCCGACAGCCAGAACCTGTTCACCCTGGGCCGCGCCGCGATCTATCCGACGGGGTCGTGGGAGATCGGCGTCTTCAATCCGCAGGTGTCCTTCACCATGGGCGCCTTCCCGCCTCCGGTGCCGAATGCGGGGGATACCTGCTATATCTCGGACCATACCGACATCGCGCTTGGCATGAACGCCAAGACCGCCCATCCCGAGGAAGCCAAGACATTCCTCGAATGGGTCGGCTCGCCCGAATTCGCCGCGCTTTACGCAAATGCGCTGCCGGGCTTCTTCTCGCTCAATTCCACGGCGGTCGAGATGGAGGATCCGCTGGCCAAGGAATTCGTGTCCTGGCGCGAGAAATGCGAGCCGACGATCCGGTCCACCTATCAGATCCTGTCGCGCGGCACGCCGAACCTGGAAAACGAGACCTGGAACGCATCCGCCAACGTGATCCGCGGGTCCGAGACGCCGGAAGATGCGGCCAAGCGCCTGCAGGAAGGCCTGGCCTCGTGGTATGAACCGCAGCAGGCGCAGTAAGGCGCCCGACAGTTCGGCAGGCCGGGGCTGACCGTCCCGGCCTTCTGCCGCAGACACCAGGCAAGGGGACGCGATCATGGCGAAGGGACGGCCGATCCGCTGGCATATCGCGGTGTTTCTGGCACCGGCGGTGCTGGTCTACAGCGCGATCATGATCCTGCCCCTGTTCAGCACGCTGAACCTGTCGCTGTTCACCCGGACCGAGGGCGGCACCGCCTTCGTGGGTCTGGACAACTTCCGCACCCTGTTCGGCGATCCCCGCTGGTCGGCGGCCTTCTGGAACGCGCTTGGCAACAACCTGTGGTTCTTTGCCGTCCACATGCTGGTGCAGAACCCCATCGGCATCCTGCTGGCCGCGCTGCTGTCGTCGCCCCGTCTGCGGTTTTCGGCATTCTACCGCACGGCGATCTTCATCCCGACCATCCTCAGCTTCGTGGTCGTGGGCTTCATCTGGAAGCTGATCCTGTCGCCCTTGTGGGGGATCGCCCCGAACATGCTGGACATGGTGGGTCTGAAAAGCCTGTTCGCGCCCTGGCTGGGGAAAGAGGAATACGCCCTGACGACGCTGGCGCTGATCTCGGTCTGGCAGTTCGTGGGCATTCCGATGATGCTGATCTATGCGGCCCTTCTGTCGATCCCCGACGACATCATCGAGGCGGCCGAGATGGACGGCATCACCGGCTGGTCGCAGTTCTGGCGCATCAAGCTGCCGCTGATCCTGCCTGCGATCGGCATCATCTCGATCCTGACCTTCGTGGGCAACTTCAACGCCTTTGACCTGATCTATGTCAGCCAGGGGGCGCTTGCGGGCCCGAATTTCGCCACCGATATCCTGGGGACGTTCCTGTATCGCACCTTCTTCGGCTTCCAGTTGCAACTGGGCGACCCGCATATGGGCGCGGCCATCGCCACCGCGATGTTCGCCATCATCCTGGTCGGGGTCTGCATCTATCTGTTCCTGATCCAGACGCGGTTGCGCCGCTATCAGTTCTGAGGGCGGAACCATGAGCCAGCCCCGCCAGTCCCCCGCCCGCAGCATTGCCGCGCACGCGGTGCTGATCCTGTGGACGCTGATCGCGCTGTTCCCGGTCTTCGTGACGGTCGTGAACAGCTTCAAGTCGAAACGGGCGATCTTCACCCAGCCCCTGGCCCTGCCGGGGCCGGACAGCTTCGACCTTGTCGGTTATCAGACTGTGGCCAGACAGGGCGATTTCGTGGCCTATTTCCAGAACTCGCTGGTGGTGACCTGCCTCAGCCTGTTCTTCGTGCTGCTGTTCGGGGCGATGGCGGCATTCGCGCTGTCGGAATACCGGTTCCGGGGCAACACGCTGATGGGGCTTTACCTGGCCCTTGGCATCATGATCCCGATCCGGCTGGGCACGGTGGCGATCCTGCAGATGATGGTGGCGACCGGGCTGGTCAACACGCTGACGGCCCTGGTGCTGGTCTATACCGCGCAAGGCCTGCCGCTGGCGGTGTTCATCCTGTCCGAATTTATGCGGAACGTGTCGGACGACCTGAAGAACGCAGGCCGGATCGACGGACTGTCGGAATACCGCATCTTCTTCCGGCTGGTCCTGCCGCTGGTCCGGCCCGCGATGGCCACGGTTGCGGTCTTCACCATGATCCCCATCTGGAACGACCTATGGTTCCCGCTGATCCTTGCCCCGTCCGAGGAAACCAAGACCATCACCCTGGGCAGCCAGGTCTTCCTGGGCCAGTTCGTGTCGAACTGGAACGCCGTCCTGGCCGCGCTGTCGCTGGCGATCCTGCCGGTGCTGGTCCTTTACCTGATCTTTTCCCGGCAACTGATCCGGGGCATCACCGCAGGAGCCGTCAAATGATCCGTGCCCTTGTCGCAGGCCTTGGCAACATGGGCCAAAGCCACGCGCTTTCCTATCACAACAACTCGGATTATCAGATCGTCGGCCTGGTCAACCGCACCCCGCGCCCGCTGGCCCCCGGGTTGGAGGCCTATCCCTTCTTCAAGGATTACGCCCAGGCCCTGGCCGCCACGAAACCCGACCTGGTCTGCGTCGCCACCTATTCCGACAGCCACGCCGACTATGCCGTGGCGGCGATGGAGGCGGGTGCCGATGTCTTCGTGGAAAAGCCCCTTGCCACCACCGTCGCGGATGCGCAGCGCGTGGTCGATACCGCCGCCCGCCTGGGCCGCAAGCTGGTCGTCGGCTATATCCTGCGCCATCACCCAAGCTGGCAGCGCCTGATCGCCGAAGCGCGGGCCCTTGGCGGGCCTTACGTCTTCCGCCTGAACCTCAACCAGCAAAGCTCCGGCCCGACATGGGAGGTGCACAAGGCGCTGATGCAGACAACGCCGCCCATCGTCGACTGCGGCGTCCATTATGTCGATGTGATGCTGCAGATCACCGATGCCGATCCGGTCGAGGTGCGCGGCATGGGCCTGCGCCTGGCCGATGATATCGCGCCGGACATGTACAACTACGGCCATTTCCAGGTGCTGTTCGCCGACGGATCCCTGGGTTGGTACGAGGCGGGATGGGGGCCGATGATGTCGGACACCGCCTTCTTCGTGAAGGATGTGGTCAGCCCGCAAGGCGCGGTCTCGATCAGGATGCCGGAAAGCGCGCGGTCGGACGACATCGACACCCATACCCGCACCTCGACCCTGCGGGTGCATCGCGTGGGGCAGGGGCACGAGGACCTGTCCATGGCGGAC
Organism: Paracoccus yibinensis; assembly: GCF_030846195.1. Taxonomy (GTDB): domain Bacteria; phylum Pseudomonadota; class Alphaproteobacteria; order Rhodobacterales; family Rhodobacteraceae; genus Paracoccus; species Paracoccus yibinensis. The sequence continues at coordinate 176,569 of NZ_JAVCWH010000006.1, read as the reverse complement.
GAGCCGGGCCACCAGGAATTGTGCGACCGGGAACAGGCCTTCATGGCCCGCGCCATCGCACATGATCTGGACCTGACGCGCCACATGCAGGACGCCGTGCGGTCGCTGGCCATCTGCCTTGCGGCGGATGAAAGCGTGCGGACCGGCAAGATCGTGAAACTGTAAGGGACGGCGAATGGGCCAGCTAAGTCTTTCCGGCGTGACGAAGAGCTTCGGACCCGTCGAGGTCATCAAGGGCGTGGACCTTGAGGTCGCGGACGGAGAGTTCTGCGTCTTCGTCGGCCCGTCCGGCTGCGGGAAATCCACGCTTCTGCGGATGATCGCAGGGCTGGAGGATGTCAGCGGCGGAACCGTGACGCTGGACGGGCGCGACATCACCAACCTGCCCCCGGCACGGCGCGAGATCGCGATGGTGTTCCAGTCCTATGCGCTTTATCCGCATCTGACCGTGCGCGACAACATGGGCCTGGCGCTGAAGCAGGCGGGCCATCCGAGGGCCGAGATCCGCGCCGCCATCGACCGCGCCGCCACCATGCTGTCGCTGGACGCGCTGCTGGACCGCCGCCCGGCCGAACTGTCGGGCGGTCAGCGCCAGCGGGTCGCCATCGGCCGCGCCATCGTGCGCCGTCCCAAGCTGTTCCTGTTCGACGAGCCGCTGTCGAACCTGGATGCCGCACTGCGCGTCCAGACCCGGATCGAGATCGCCAGGCTGCACCGCGACCTGGGCGCGACGATGGTCTATGTCACCCATGACCAGGTCGAGGCGATGACGCTCGCCGACAAGATCGTGGTGCTGCGGGCGGGCAGGGTGGAACAGACCGGCGCGCCCATGCAGCTTTACAACGACCCCGCCAATACCTTCGTGGCGGGCTTCATCGGCTCGCCGCAGATGAACTTCCTGAAGTCGGGCGTCTTGGGCCTGTCGTCGCACAGCGCGGGCATCCGGCCCGAACAGGTGCAACTGACAGATGGAGCCGGCCAGATCAGCGGCAGGGTCAGCCATGTCGAACGGCTGGGAGGAGAAACGCTGGTCTATGTCCACACCGCGGACCATGGCCTTCTGACCGCGCGGCTGTTCGGCGAACATGACCGCACAGTGGGCAGCGAGTTGGGCATCACCTTCGATCCCGCGCGATTGTTCCACTTTGACAAGGCAGGTCATCGCCTTCGCTGATCGGACTTTTCAGAGGGCATCTCCGAGGACCCCCTGGCGGGTCGTTTCGAACGATGAGGCTGAAAGCCGGGGGTGCGCCCCTTTCAGGGCGCACCCGTTCTTCAAGACAGGCAGAAGGCGTTCAGAACAGGAAGTCGCTCGCGATAAGCTCTACCTGGCCCGTGATGCGGATGCGGGCCTCTGCGGCCGTGTCGGTGTCGGTGTCGATCCACACGAAGGTGTCTGTCCCATCGAAGGTATAGCGGACCTGGTTCGTCGATCCCGGAGCGAACGCCCCTGTCCCGATGAAGGTGAAGGGCAGGGCGGCAAGACCCCTGACGTCGATCAGGTCGCCTCCGGTATCGCCGCCACCTTCGAATTCCAGGATGGTGTCGCTGGCAGTCACGGTGGTCGCGGCCGCAGTGGCGAAGACAAAGACGTCATCGCCATCGTCCCCCGTCAGTTGGTCAACACCCGTCCCGCCGATCAGCACATCATTTCCGGCACCGCCGAACAGAAGGTCGTTGCCGCCGTTGCCGCTGATCGTGTCGCTGCCGTCGCCACCGGAAAGACTGTTGACGGCATTGCTGCCGAAGAAGGTATCGTTGCCCGTGCCTCCGATGATGTTGTCGACCGCCGTGACCGTGTCCGACGTGAGAGCTGTCGAGCCGCTGCCGGAAACGGTGGCGGTTACCAGGGCAAGATCGATCGTCAGGCCCGTGCCATAGGCGCTGTAGTCGATCGTATCGACCCCGGCGCCGCCGTTATAGACATCGCGGAAGTCATCGACCGTTGCGACAAGCATATCCGTTCCTGCGCCGCCCGACAGCGCATTGGCCTCGCTGTTGCCGGTCAGGTTGTCGGCACCATTGCCGCCTGTGACGTTATCGACTCCAAGAACCGAGGTGAAGCCCGACGCGGAGCCGGTGTTCAGGTTCACCACCACGCCTCCCGCGCTGGAGCCATAGCTGAGCGTGTCTGTGCCGTCGCCAAGATCCAGCAGAATGCTTTCAACGCCTGCGATGCTGGCAATCCCGGTCATCGACACCAGGGACGACCCGTTCCAGTTGACGGTGACCGCGTTGGCTGCGGCGTTTCCGTCATAGCGGATGACGTCGACGCCCGCCCCGCCATCGACCGCGTCGGTGCCGTCGCCCCAGGCAAAGCGGATCAGGTCGGCGCCGTCCCCGCCCTGGATGGTGTCGTTGGCGGCACCCCCGACCAGAATATCGGCACCCGCACCGCCGACCAGGGTGTCGGCGCCTGCCTGCCCATACAGAACGTCGTCGCCGTCGCCCCCGGTAACGCTGTCATTGCCCGAATGTGCATAGACGATGTCGTCGAGGTTTCCGCCAAGGATGGCGTTGGATCCGGTGGTGCCCGAACGAAGCACCATGGTTTCGTTCTGGAACGCACCCCCCGGTGCGGTGAAGCGCAGATTGATCGTATGGGTCTGGCCCTGGCCCAGGGCGCCATTCAGCGTCATGAGCCCATCCAGGTTGACGGCGACCAGCGGACTGCTGCCCGCCTGAAGCGTGAATTCGCCTTCGCCCGTGTCGCTGGTCAGCTGGCCGATGGTCGCGCCGTTGCCGGGCAGGGCCGTGGCGGCAGGCAAGGCCAATGGCCGCAGGGACAGGTCCGCCCGAAGCAACACACCGATCGGAGTCCTCAGGTCGATGGTCCCGTCCGCGAACTGCAGCAGCTCGATATTCTTCAGGAAGTCGGTGTCGTCGAACAACACCCCCCGGGTCGTCAGCGTGTCGGTGACCGAGATGAAGCCGTCTCCGTTCACGTCATAGGCCGACTGGATGATGTTTTCACCCGCGTCGTTCAGGTCGCCGTCTTCGTTGAAGTCGATCCGCTGGCCCCGGCCCTCGATGACATAGTCGGTCTGGTTACCGCTGAACACCGCCCTGTCCAACGCATCCGTCGCCTGGTCGTGAAGCAGTTCACGGACAATGGACATGTCGCCAGGCTTGATCGTGCGGTCCAGCAGCAGCGACTGCAGCGACCGTCCCCCGAACGCCGGGGGCAGGTGGAACTGCGGAATGCCCGCGCTGTCCGTCTGCCAGACCTTGCCGGCGAACGCGCCGCCCGCTGCGGTCGAGCTGTTCAGCGATTCCGCCGAATACACCGCGACGACTTCACCGGTCACAGGGTCCTTGATTTCAATCTTGATTCGCACATTGAGCCAGGCATCGCCGTCGATCACATCGAACCCGCCCCGGCCCTGGATCAGGTCCGATCCGGCGCCGCCCAGCAGCATGTTGCCGTCCCGGAACATCACGTCGGCATCGGTGTAGACATCGGGGCTGAGTTCCGCCAGCGTACTGCGCAACCCTCCGAACCACGCGGTCATGCCGGCAATCCGGGCAAGACCCGCCGCGTCCAGGACATGTTCGCCGAAGTCCAGGCCGGGATCCAGGTCACCGGCGGCGGTTCCCCGGTTGTCGCCCCGGATCGTATCGTTGAACTTCCACCCCGAGAAGCCTTCCATCAGGTCGAAGCGGTCGCGCAGGATGTCGGCAGGAACCGAGGTGAAGATCGGGATGGTGGCATCCCAGTTCACGCCTGCCACGTCGTATTTCGCGATCGCCCAGTCGAAGCCGAACATGCCTTCGAACCGCTGCACGCCGATCCCCGAAAAGGCGATGTCGTCACCCGATTCAAGGTCATAGTCCTGGTCGTTGCCCTGTCCCCAGGCCACGTCATGGCCGATGATGGTCGAGTTGAAGAACAATTCGGAGTTGTCGCCCGAAATGACGTCGAAGCCCTCGCCGCCTTCGATCCAGTCGTCGCCCTCGTTGCCCAGAAGGTTGTCCGCACCCGAGCCGCCAAGGATGAAGTCGTTGCCCTCGCCGCCGAAGGCCTCGGAGCCATCCTGGCCGATCATGAGGGCGTCCTTGCCCTGCCCGCCGAACAGGAGGTTGATGCCGCGCGCCGCCGAGACCACGTCATTGCCGCGTTCGCCGCGCAGGAAGTTGTCGCCGAAGGGATCCTCAATAATGTCGTCGCCGTCGCCGCCGAAGACCTGGTCGGATTCCTGCCCGGCGTTGAGATAGTCGTTGCCGCCGTCGCCCCACAGGGCGTCGATGCCCAGATCGCCCCTGAGGGTGTCGTTGCCTTCGGTCCCGCCAAGCACCACATGTTCGCCGCCCCGGAAGATCAGGGTGCCGCCGACATCATGCGTCTTGCCTCCCTCCTCTACGGTGGTCGCACCGTTGTAGTGGCGAATGACCTTGGGGTCGATGTTCTGCAGCAACGGATCGTCCCAGATCGGGTCCTTGCCTTCCGTTCCGCTGCCGTTGTAGTCGCGCTGCGCGATGGCGCGATCCAGTTCCAGGATCATGTCGGGCGTCAGGAAGGCGTGGCCGTACATGTGCGGCGCATATTTGTCGCCCATGGACGAATTGCGCATGATGATGTCGGCGAAGCTGTTGGCTTCCAGCGCGTCCAGAAGGTTCAGGCCCTGAACGCGCGACAGGTAATAGAACCGGTCGCCGTTCTGAAGCTGCTCCATCTGGTATTCGAAGATGAAGTTGAACGTCGAACCCAGCATCCCGCCGAATTCGTTCAGCTTTTCCGCCAGTCCGCCGATCCACAGATCGACCGCGTTCAGCCCGCCCCGGCCATTGGCCGCTGACGCCGACCCGGCATAGGCGCCGGTTGCGTTCAGGAAGTCCAGCCGATCCGATGGCGCCCCAGTGCCGCCCAGCACCAGCAGGGTGGCCGCGGCGCGCTTGGCCTCCATCGTGGCGGCATCGGTGATCGTTTCGTGCGTGCCATAGGCCGCCACGAAGTTGATCAGCGACACCGGGTTCTTGAGATTCTGGGCAAAATCGCTCCAGCTTTCATAGGGTTTCAGGTCCGCGACGCCGAAGTCGTTGTAGAGTTGATCGCGTGTCTGGTTCAGCGACGGGACGCCGGTTTCGCGCGCCCGGGCCATGTTCAGTGCCGCCAGATCCAGCGGCAGCCCCAGAAGGTTGCTGCGAAGCGCCGGGACGATGAATTCATCGATCTCGGAGCCCACGTCCTCGGACAGGCCGCGCAGGATGGCGCCCTGGATGTCGTTGAAGTTGTCCGCCGTCCCCATGTAGGCCTGCGGGTTCAGGAACGCCTCGATCAGCGAGAACTGTTCGCCGTCCGGGCCGTTGATCGGGTTCAGGTCGTTGTCGATCCGGTCCACCGTGTCGGTCAGCATCGAATGGCCGAAGCGATAGATCGCGTGGGCGAATTCCGCCACGATCGAGGGATCGATGTCGGCGGTGTTGGTGAACACGAAGGGATCGACGGCGGGTTGGATGCGCCGGGCGAATTCCTCGAACACCATGTGCTGATATTGCATCTCGGTCGAGAAGCGGGCCGCCTGGAACATCCGGGCGCCGTCCCATTGCAGGTCGGCGATCTGGTCCGGGGTGGGAAGCGTGTCGATGTCCACCAGCAGCCATTCGTTGATGAATTCCAGGTCGCCGCTTTCCAGGATGGTGTGCTTGTTTTCCTCGACGATGCGGTTGTGTTCGGCGTGGAACACCGAATGGACAGCGGACAGGCCGAAATTCTCGTTCCCCCGGCCGTCGCCGGTGATGAAGTGCGAATCCAGCATCTCGTCGTCATAGGTCTCCGGGTCGCCGTCATCGCCCAGGGTATCATCGTCATCCGGGCGCTGCGGCGTGTCGGGACGATGGTCTCCGTCGGAATCATAGCTGCCCGGCGCCGCGTGATGCGCGATGTCGTCCAGGAAGGCCGGGCCTGCCGCCACGCTGCCCTCGGTCGTGATGCCGTCGAAGGTGCCTTCCTTATACCAGACGGCCCCGCCGGGGGTCAGCGGCTTCATGACCATCTGGGCATAGCCGTTCGGCCCCAGGATCAGGTTGCCGTACGGGTCTGTCAGCAGCTCCGGCACACGATGGACGTCATGGTCCTCCAGCCGGATGCCCAGGACGTCCAGAGCCTGTTTCTTGACATCCGCCCAGGTGCCGATGGTGCCATGCAGGGCACCGTCCAGAAGCCGCCCGGTGGAATAGGCCTTGAATCCGTCGTCGACACCGTCGCCATTCAGATCCAGGTTCAGCCGCACCTGTTCGCGCAGGAACACCTGATGCGAGGCGTGCGATGTGTAGGTCTGGTTCTGGTCCACGAAGGACGTGGTCATGTTGGTATGCGACGTGCCGTCCGGCGTGGCGCGGGTCAGCGCCATGAACCGAAGATGGGTTGGCAGGTCATCCTCGGTACCAATCACCTTGTCGGCGCCCGCGATCAGCGGGTCGTCGTCCTGAAGCGGGATGTACACCGTCCCGTTGCCGCCCTTGGTGACCAGATCCAGCCCGTGGTCGAAGAACTGGCCGAAGATGGTGAACAGGTTGTTGAACGAGGGCGTCAGGCCGATATCCGGCGAGACGTTCTCGATGCGGATGCCCCCTTCTGGTCCGATTTCCAGCTTGTGACTGCTCAATACTTCTTCGAGGTGCGCCTGGGCCTGTTGATAGCCTTCCAGCGTTGTATGGCCGACGGTCGCTGCATGGGCCTCGGTGATCTCGTTCACGGCATCGGTGGCTGCGGTCCCGGTGATGCCCAGGAGCTTCAGCGCCGCATAGACCGCCGCCGGGTTGCCGGCCGTCTGGTCCACGATCAGGTTCGAGATGATGCGCGGATCCGCATCGACGACACTGCCGGGCTGGCTGTAATCGGTATTCGTCAAGACCGGGCCACCCGGCCCGCCCATCTCGATGCTGTCGTCCTGATCGTTGCCATAGACGGGATCGGTCAGGCGCGGAAACGGGGTTTCGCTCGCTCCCAGGTCGTTTTGCCCCGGCAGCAGATTGTTGTCGCGGCCATCGACTGTCCGAAGACCGGCAGGCATCAGGGCGGCGTCCTGGGCGGACACGTCATAAACCTGCTGGATGGCCTCGACCGTCGTCATGCCCCCGGAATGAAGCTCGGCAACCTTGATCTGCTTCAGGATGAACTGAAGGTCGTGAACATTGACATGGAAACTCGTTGACATGGCTTTTCCTTCCCTGAACCGAGTTGGAAAGCACTTCAGGACAGCAGCAGGGACCGGTCATTCCGTCATCAGGCGCAAGCCCATGGCGCCCGAAAGCACCATCTGGACGGTCGTTTCGGACCGTATTTTTCCGTGATGTTGATGAAGTGTTCTTCCCTGGCGAGAAGGTTAGAAATCATCAAGGTCGCGTGACAATGACGACTGGAGGCCCGGGAAGCTGCAGACTTTGGTCCTAATCCACTGGGCCGAAACGACAGGTGAAAAACGGTCTATTCTTCCAATGCGCTGACATTATTAAGTAATTGGCTTCTGCCGAAATATGCTGAATCTCCTGTTAAAAGAAAAGAAATCCTTCTTTGCAACTTGCAAGAGAAATTAATATAAAGCAAATGGTACGATTTTTTCGTCTTAAGCCGCCTTTTTGACTATATTTTTTGATTTGGCGTTGAGCTGCGCTTGTCTTATTGTCCCAGTCAGAAGTTCGTAAGTGAATGTTGGTCGATTTATGGGCAGTTCCAGTGCAGTCCTCTGGTGGTCGTCACTAAGTCTTTCCCGACAATTCTATGTATTATGTGCAGTTCTTTTGATGCCGAGCATCGGGCTGATGGGGCAGTGGACACTGTTTCGAGTCGAAGCGGCGGTCAAGGAAGATATCGGCAACCGCAACAGTGTCTATTTCAGGTATTTTTTCGCGGATTATCTTTCTGAACTGGAACGCAGCGACAGCTTCTCGGCGGCGACGACACAGGCGATCGGTCAGGAAATCGATGCCTTGGCCGAGGACTTGAACCTGATCGCCGCCAAGATCTGGACCACGGACGGTCGAATTCTTTTTGATACCGACCCAAGTCTGATCTCGAGACAGTTTCCCGTGACCGAGGGTCTGGCCAAGGCGGTCGGCGGCACGGTGGCCGTCGAATTCGAGAACGGATCGGGCGATCATGGGAACTATCCGGGTCAGAAGACGCTCGAGGTCTATGTCCCGCTTCGCCGACATGCCGATGGTCCCGTTCTTGCCGTCGCCGAACTTTACTATGACAGGACATCGCTTCTGGCGACGTTCCAGGGGACCCGGCGGCTGACATGGATGATCGATGCGGTGGTCCTTGCCGTGGTTGCCCTGGGCATTTACCCGATCGTCGCACAGGGCGACAACGTGATCGACCGCCAGAGGGCGGAACTGAAGGAGAAGGTCGAAAGGCTGACGCAGCTTCTTGAGCACAACAAGGCCTTGCGGCTTCGTATCCAGAAGGCCTCCTCGCTCAGCGCCGAGAATGCGGAGCTTCATCTTCGCCGGATCGGGGCCGATCTTCATGACGGAATCGGCCAGCTGCTGACGATTTCCCTTTTGAAGCTGGACCAGCTTTTCCCTGGGGATCAGGCCAGAAGCCGCGACTATGTCATTCTGCGCGAAATGCTGGAGGAGGCCATGGGCGAAGTGCGGGCCATGGTGTCGGGACTGTCGCTTCCCCACATGATGGAGAAGGGATTGACCGATGCGATCGGTCTGGTCATCCTGAAGCACCGGCACCGCACATCGACCACCGTTGACTGCATGATCGAGCCGGACCTGAACGAAGTCAGCAATCCCGTGAAGCTGGCGATCTGCCGGATGGTGCAAGAGGGGCTGAACAATGCCTACAAGCACGCGGGCGGCAAGGGGCAGTCCGTCACCGTTCGCGGGGAAGGGGGGTTCGTGGTCGTGACCATAAGCGACGAAGGTCCGGGCATGCAGCCCCATGCCGTCAGCAACGACATGCAGCAACTGGGGCTGACAGGCCTGCGCAATCGCATCATCAGCCTTGGCGGAAGTCTTTCCGTCGACAGCGTTCCGGGCAAGGGCGTCACCTTGACCGGCTATTTCCCAACAGATGTCTGAGGTGTCCAATGCTCCATCCGATAAGGGTCGCCGTCGTCGATGATCATCCCCTTGTGCGGGAGGGGATCATTCATGCCATCGGCGCCTCTGCCGAAGACATCACCGTGGTGGGCGAAGGTGCCACGGCCGCCGAGGCTGTCGAACTTGTCAGAACGCTTGCCCCGGACATTCTGCTGCTCGACCTCAGCATTCCCGGGCTGGGCCTTGTCGCGCTCGAGGAAATGGCCAGAATGCAGTTCCAGACCAGGGTGATCGTCCTGACTGCTTCGGAAGACAGCGGCGATGTCATGGAGGCGCTGCGTCACGGCGTCAGCGGTTACATCCTGAAGGGCATCCGAGGTTCCGACCTGAAGGACATCATCCGGCGCGTGCATCGTTCCGAACGCTATGTCTCGCCCGAACTGGCTGCGCGCATGCTGTCCGACCTGAGCCGTCCTTCGGTCCGTGCCGATGACTGCCTGAGCAGGCGCGAGGCCGAGATCGTCAGGCTTGTCCGTCAGGGCTGCTGCAACAAGGACATCGCCAAGCATCTGGACATCAGCGAAAAGACCGTGAAGCACTACATGACCACGATCTTCCGCAAGCTCGAGGTGCGTAACAGGACGGAACTGGCCGTGTTGAATCCGGCGTCCCGGCCCGCGCCCGCCCAGGCGGCAGGGCCGGTGATCTAGGGCAGGGTGGCGTCCTTCCCTGAAGGATGTGGCCGCCTCTTCCATGAGTTCCGGCCGCGCAACGATGTCGCCTCCATGCCGCCGGCACCCCGCGCGAGAGGTCTGCCGGGCCGTGTTTCGCGTCCTGCATCGGGATCCGACTGGACTTCAGTCCAGTTTCCCCGACCATGCTCCCGGGGAATGATGGCTCATGCGAGGACAGGAACTGGTTTGCACGGCATGGAACAGGGCATCGCTCGCCACCCGCTTCGGGCTGGCGGGCGGGGTGGTCCTGCTGGTCTTTTCGCTTCTGGCGGGTGGCCTGATCGTCCAGCAGATCCAGCGGGTCGTCGTCCGCAACACGGCAACCGCCGCAGCCTTCTACATGGAGAGCTTTCTGCATCCGCTGGTCGAGGGCTATATCGGCGACGAGGCTCCCTCTCCTGCCATCCGGCGCGCGTTGCAGGAGGTGCTGCCCGCCACCTCGATGGGCGACCGTGTCCTGTCCTACAAGATATGGCGGCCTGGAGGGCTGGTCATCGAAGCCTCGGACGCCGACCTGATCGGAAAGACCTTCCCGCCGTCGGACGAGTTGCGGCAGGCATGGGCCGGCCAGATCGCCGCGACATTCGAGGACGATGCCGAGGAGGAGGACGAGGCCGAACATGCGCTCGGGCTGCCGCTTCTGGAGATATACAGCCCGATCCGCGCCGACTGGACCGGCGAGATCATCGCAGTGGCCGAGGTCTATGTCGCCGACCCGGCCTTGAAGGCCGATCTTGTGGCGGCGCGGAACAAGGCGCTGCTCGGGGTCGGGGGGGCGGGACTGGCGCTTGGATTGCTGCTCTACGCCATCGTCTATGGTGGCAGCCGAACCATCGAGGCGCAGCGTCGCGATCTAGACCGTCAGTTGGCAGACCTGCACAGGCTTTCGTCGCACAACGGAGCATTGCGTCGGCGCGTGCAGGAGGCCGCGGCCCGTGCGGCAATCACGGCCGAGCAGGGCTTGCGTCGCATCGGCGCGGATCTTCATGACGGCCCGGCCCAGTACCTGGCCTATGCCAGCCTGCGCGTGGATGCCCTGGGCCGCGCGATCGAACCGCCGGCGCCAGAACTGGACGAGTTGCGCGATGCCCTGACACAAGCCATGTCGGAAATCCGCTCCATCTCGCGCGGGCTGGTGCTGCCCGACATCGCCGACATGTCGGCCCCGCAGATCGTCCAGCTTGCGGTCGCGGCGCACCAGGCCCGCCATGGGCAGGCAGTGGACCTGACGCTCGATCAGGGCGGTGCAGTGCCCATGAGTCCTGCACTGCAGGTCTGCCTGTTCCGGTTCACCCAGGAAGGCTTGAACAACGCCGCCCGCCACGCCCCCGGTGCGGATCTGGCGGTGGTTCTGTCCCGAGGGCCGTCCAGCCTGAGGCTGGTCGTGCAGGATACCGGGCCGGGATTGGCGTCCGACAGTGCGCCCGGCCTTGGACTCAGCGGCCTTCGCGACCGGGTCGAGGCCCTGGGCGGACATTTCGGCCTTGAACGCAAGAACGGAAGGACGGAACTGTGGATGGAGGTGGAGATATGACAAGGCACCGGGTTCTGGTGGCCGACGACCACCCGCTGTTTCGCGAAGGCGTCGCGCGGACCCTGGCGGAAAGCCCCTTGTTCGAGGTGGCGGGCACAGCCGCGTCGGGCGCCGAAGCGGTCGAGCAGGCCGCGCGTCTGGCGCCGGATCTAGTGCTTCTGGACCTATCGATGCCGCAGGGCGGATTGTGGGCTTTGGAACGGATTGCGCGGCTTGAACCTGCGCCCGTGGCCGTCATGCTGACCGTATCGGAAGACAGCGAAGCCGTCTTTGCCGCGCTCGAGGGGGGGGCCAGGGGCTATCTTCTCAAGGGGATCGGCGGAACCGAACTTGTCGCGATCCTCGAGCGCCTGATGGCTGGCGAAAGCCATGTCGCCCCCGCCTTGGCGGCGCGGATGCTGACCCGGATGCACAAGCCGCAGGCAACCCCGCCCGATCCGCTTTCAACGCTGACAGCGCGCGAGGAGGAGATCCTGCGCCTTGTCTCGGCGGGTCTGTCGAACAAGGAGGTTGCGCGTCGGCTGGACCTGCAGGAACGCACCATCAAGCACCACATGACCCAGATCCTGCAGAAGCTGCACCTGCGCAACCGCACCGAAGCGGCGATCCTGGCACAGCGCAGATGGGGCGACGGCTGACGCCATCGCCCCACCGTCCATCGTTCGCGCCGCTGCTCAGCGAACGATGGCACCAAGGCGGTCATAGTCCTGTCGGGTGGCAGGACGCTCGACCACCGTGCGGTTTTGCGCATCCTTCAGTTCGTACCGGCCGTTCTCCAACTCCTCGCGCCAGCCGTCGGAATAGGTCACCTCGATGCCCCGGTCCGAGCGTTCATAGCGCGCAGGAGTTGCGTCAGGGGGGGTGCCGACCGATCCGCCACGACCCGCGGACCGGCGGCCATGGTCGTCCTTCCCGCGGTCGTCCGCACCGCGGCCACGTCCGCCGTGGTCATCGCCGGGACCGTCATCGCTGCCCCGCCCACGTCCGCCGTTGTCATCGCCGGGACCGTCGTCGCCACCACGTCCCCGCCCGCCGTTGTCATCGCCGCCCCGGCCATGACCGCCGCCGTGGCCGCTGCCGTCATCACCTCCGCGACCGCGTCCGCCGCCATCGTCGCCCCCTCGGTCGCCGCCTCCTCCGTTATCGCTGCCGCCCCGGCCGCCGCCGCCATCATGGCCACCGCCGTCGTCGCCGCCCCGAGCCTGGGCAAAGGCAGGCGACAGCGTCGGTGCCTTGCCGGGCGCCAAGTCGATCGTAACAGGCGCGGCGATCGCCGCCCCGGCCAGCAGCAGCACCATCAATTGCGATCTTGCCGGACGGTGCCGGAATGATGTTTGCAGTCGCATGAACGTGTCCTCTTCATTGACCGGCCCCATGGCCGCTAAACACCCTTGCATTAGAGCACTGCGCGTTTCCTTTTGGATCGAACCAAGGTCCAGTCGATGCGGCGCAAAGGTTCGGCAAGGCCCCTGTCGGATGGACAGTTGCAGGGTAGGTGAAATCGGCCAGCCATGCCTGGTCCGCCCGGGTCCCGCCTGAGGATGTCGACGGCCAGGGCGCCAGATGGCGACAGCAGCGCGGCGTCATCCGCGAAGCTAGATGCCTTCAACTGGCTCGTCCAGCGGTGGAGGCGCTCCTGCGCGCCCTCGTGGAGGCGAGGGTGAAGCCCCCCAACCTTGCCCCCTGCGGCGCGCTTCGGGACCGCCTCTCGGGCCTGTGCCAGCCGACCTATGTCCTCGACATCCCCGGAGGCCACGGCAAGGCCCCGCCGGGACGGCGGTCGGCGACCTGCCTCGGCCCTCCGGCGAAGCGCAGCGCCACCTTGTCCAGGACTGGCGAGAGGCCGTGCACATCTTCCCGCCCGGCCCGGACGATGCGACCGGCTGACCCCCCAGATCCGGCCGCTCCGCATTGGAGCCCCTTTGGGGACCTCCGCAGGCCACAATGGGGCGCATCACGGCTCCTGCTGACGGTCGGCCCAGGGGGCTCGACACTCTTGGATGCGGAGTGCGGCAAGCTGTCCCGCTAGTTGGACGCCAACTGGTCCAGTGCCCGCATCGCCCGGGCCTCCCGTAGCAGGGCGCCGTGGCCCTCGTCAGCCGGGGGGTCCAGATGGGCGTGCTGCATCGGCGCGTCGGACCCCTCCAGCCAGCCCTGCTCGCTCGCCGCCGAGAACACCGTCTCGCCGTCCTTCAGCGTCTGCTCGACACGGATGTCCTTGATCTCCATGGGATCGACCTTCAACGGATTGCGGTCGAGGATGACGAGATCCGCAACCTTGCCTGGCTCGATCGTGCCCTTTCGGCCCTCCTCGAAGTACTGCCAGGCCGCGTGGTCGGTGATGGCCTTGAGGGCGACATAAGGAGAGACCCGCTCCTCCGGGCCCAGAACCTGTCCGCTTCGCGTCACCCGGTTCACCGCCGTCCAGACCAGGAACATCATGTCCGGCGGCACGATCGGGCTGTCGGTGTGGTTGGTGGCCTTGAGGCCGAGCCGGTCCGCCGTGGCCATGGCGCTGATCCGCGCCGCGCGCTCGGGCCCCAGGACCGAGTCGCGGTGCCAGTCGCCCCAGTAGAACGTATGGGCCGAGAAGAAGCTGGGAATGATGCCGAGCTCCTTCATCTCGGCGAGCTGGTCGGGCCGGGCAGTCTGGCTGTGGATCATGACGGGCCGCAGGTCGAGGTCCCCGTAGGTCGCGCGCGCCTTGCGCACGGAGTCGATCATCATCGCGCTCGCGGCGTCCCCATTGCAATGGATGACGAGCTGGACCTTGTTGCGGAAGGCCGCGTCCATCCAGGCGTCCAGCCGTTCCTGCGTGAGCGTGGGATAGCCCCGGTAGTCGGCCGGGGATCCCTCGGGAGGGATGAGGTAAGGCTCCGACAGGTAGGCGGTCTTGCCCTGCGGCGAGCCGTCGAGCGCGATCTTGATCCCCGCGATCTTGCTGTGGCCCACATAGACGCCGACCGGCAGACGACCCGTGGCCGGGTCCTTCAGGCTCACCTCGGCGGGCAGCGGGTCAGGCGGCGTGGGGCGCCCCATGTTCGACAGCGCCGAACCCGGAGCGAAATACTCGATCCCCGACAGCGTCTGCTCGCCGTCGAGCACCTTGTCGAAGTCGACGTAGAGCACGTAGGAGATCAGGTCGAGGCGCAGCACGCCCTCGGCGTTGACGCGCCGGATCTCGGCCAGCGTGTCGGGCCTGCTCAGGTGGTCCGCCGCCGTGGTCAGGCCGTAGCCCGCGTACATGGTCTGGATCTCGTCCAGGCGCGCCACCCAGTCCTCGTGGCTGGGCCGCGCCAGCATGTTGAGGAAGGGCAGCATGGCGTTCTCTTCCACGACCCCCGTCAGCTCTCCGGCCGTGTCGCGGCGCATGACGCCACCGTCCGGGTCCGGCGTGTCCCTGGTGATCCCGGCCAGGGCCAGCGCCGCCGAATTGACGACCATGAGGTGCCCCGAGGCGTGGCGCGCGATGATCGGAACCTCCGCCGAGACCGAGTCGAGCTCGGCACGCGTCGGGTGACGTCCCTCGGCGAGCAGGCTGTCGTCGTAGCCCGAGCCGATGAGGGCGGCGCCGGGCTTGAGCGTCTCGCGGGCGAGCGCCTTGCGAAGCTGGTCCAGGAGGGTGGCGATGTTCGACACCTTTCCCACTGGCGGGGGGCTCAGGTTGGGCTGGCCCCAGGACGTCACATAGTTCGGCAGGTGCCCATGGGCGTCGATGAAGCCCGGCAGCATGGTTCGACCGCCAAGGTCCACCTCGACCGCGAAAGCCGGTGCAGCCGCTCTCACCTCCGCCAGGGAGCCGGTCGCGGCGATCCGGGCATCCTGCACGAGCACGGCCTCGACATAGGCAGGGTTGTCCCCCGCCATCGTCAGGATGTCGCCGCCGTGATAGATGGCGGCCGAGCCCTCGGCCGCGCCTTGAGCCCAGGCCCCCAGCCCCGGGATGGCCGTCGCCGCCGCCAGGGTCGCGAGAAACTCTCTCCGTCTCATGTGGTCATTCTCCCGTTGATGTCGTCGCGACCCGCTTGCAGGGTCATTGCGCGCCTCCGTCGAGGCGCCTTGGTCGATGGCCCGGCCACCTGTCCCGCGGCTGGGCGTCCCGTTCCGGTGAGGCCGGGCCTCACTCCGCCGGCTGGCGCGGCGTGGCGGCCCGCGGCCCCACGGTGTCCAGGTGCCGGTCCGACAGCAGCGCGTTCCAGATCGCCGCGCCCGCCGCCGCCCCCAGGAGCGGCGCCACCCAGAACATCCATAGCTGCCCCACCGCCCCGGTCGACGCGAAAAAGGCCACGGCCGTGGATCGCTCGCGGCGTCACCGAGGTGTTGGTGACCGGAATGGAGATGAGGTGGATGAGCGTGAGCCCGAGGCCAATCGCGATCGGGGCGAAGCCCAGGGGCGCGCGCGCCGAGGTTGCGCCCAGGATGATGATCAGGAAGGCTGCGGTCAGCACGACCTCGACCAGAAACGCCGAGACCAGGCCGTAGGACCCCGGCGACAGTGTGCCATAGCCGTTGGAGGCGAAGCCGCCCGGCGTCCAGCCGGGGGCCCCCGAGGCGATCACGTAGAGCACGATGGCGCCGACGAGTCCCCCGGTCACCTGCGCGGCCCAGTAGCCCGGCAGGTCCGACCAGGAGATGCGGCCCGCCACTGCGAGGCCCAAGGTGACGGCAGGGTTGAAGTGCCCGCCGGAGATCTGGCCCACCGCATAGGCCATGGTCATCACGGTCAGCCCGAAGGCCAGCGAGACTCCTACGAAGCCGATCCCCAGGTCGGGGAAGCCCGCGGCAAGCACGGCGCTGCCGCAACCGCCGAAGACCAACCAGAAGGTGCCGAAGAACTCGGCCGAGAATTTGTGGAGCATGTCGAACCTCACCAGAGATGGTTGATCTGTTCCCGGCGCGCGGCGCGCGCGCCGGACGAATGCGGTCAGGCGATCGGCGGACGCCTGTCGGCCCATGGCTGGATCGCCTCGAAGCCGGCGGCGGCTTGCAGGACCAGGGCGTCGGCATGTCTCGGGCCGACGATCTGGAGGCCGACCGGCACGCCGTCTGCCGTGAAGCCGCAGGGCACGCTTGCTGCGGGATGGCCCGTCAGGTTGAAGGTCGGCGTAAAGGGCATGCGGGCGAAGGTTGGAAGGCGGGTTCCGATGTAGGAGGCGTCCACCCCATCGATCATCGGCACGTCCTGCCCGGTGGCCCAGGCCGGAACGGCGCAGACCGGCGACAGAAGCAGGTCGTGGTCGGCGAAGAAGGCCTGCGCCAACTGGAACATCTTGTCCTTGGTCTCGACCGCCTGGGCAAGCTCGACGCCGGAGATCTGCGCGCCCTCCTCCATCATCAGGCGGAGGCTTTCGTCCAGCCAGGCCTCGTGCCCGTCGAACAGCGCGCGCTTGCCCGCCGCGGTCGTGTACCACAGCGCCTCGAATGCCCGCAGGGGATTCGGCCAGGAGGGATTGACCTCCTCGACCCGGCAGCCGAGTTCGGCAAACCGTTGCGCCGCCGCTCCCACGAGTTGCCGAACTTCCGGGTCGATGGCCTTGACCCAGCCATAGTCGAACGTGACGCCGACGCGCTTGCCCTTCAGGGCGGACTCCCAGGCCGCGACGGCCGCGACATAGTCCTCGGGCGGCGTGGGAATGGACAGGTAATCGGCGTCGAGAGGCCCGGCCCAGACATTCAGCAGCAGCGCGGCATCGGCCACGGTTCGCGTCATCGGGCCGTCATGACCGGTCCCGATCGCGGCCCCGAGAGCTCCGCGGTGCCCGATCCGGCCCACCGACGGCTTCAGCCCGAAGACCCCGCACCGATCGGCCGGGATGCGGATGGAGCCGCCGCCGTCGGTGCCGTGGTGCAACGGCCCCAGTCCCGCCGCACAGGCCGCGCCGGCACCGCCGCTCGATCCGCCGGTGTTGCAGCCCAGCTTCCACGGATTTTGGCAGGGCGGCCCCAGCAGGTTCTCGGTGACGTCGATGTGCGCGAGTGCCGGGAGGTTCGACTTGGCGAAGACGATCCCGCCCGCCGCCCGCGTGTTGGCCACGAGTTCGACATCCTGCATGGCAGGACTGCCGCCGGTGATGAGGCTCCCGTTGGTCGTGGGCATCCCCTTGACGTTGTGCGAATCCTTGATGCTGACCGGGATCCCGTGCAGCGGCCCGAGGCTGTCGCCCCGCATCACCGCGGCCTCGGCTTCCCGGGCCGCCGCGCGGGCCCCGTCGGGATCGACATGAAGGAAGGACCGCAGGATCGGATTGATCCGCTCGGTCCGCGCGAGCACGGCGTCCATCAACTCCACTGGCGAAAGGGACTTGGCGCGGATCATTTCGGCCAATGCCGTCGCGGACGTGAAGCACAGGTCCTCGCCGGAAGGCGCGGAGGGCGATGTCGCCGCCATTGCCGTCGTGGGAAGAACGGCGAGAGCCGCCAGGGCGGCGGCTCCGCCCATCACGTCCCGGCGCGTCCAGAAAGACGTTTCATCGTGCCTGTCCATCAGGATGTCTCCTCGGCTGATGGAGGCATTCTGCCAAGGATGCCGGAGCAAGACCTTACGGAACCCTTACGGTCGGCGGCCGAGTTATTGCCGATAGATTCGAAATGGATTGTTGAGCCATTCCGCCTGACCACCTAAGTTCCTTTCAAGAGCCTGCCCGAGACGTCGATGGGCATCGGAATTGCACGCCCTTCCAGCGCGTCCCACAGGGTTGGCCCTCGGAGGGACTCGACATGGCCGCACGTGGTTTGGCCCGCGAAGGGAAGGGCTCGGTCGAAGAGGGCGACGGCCCTCCGCCGTTTGGAACGGTTGCCGTGTTCGGGGACTTCACCCTGACGAACGGCCTTCTTCGCCACAAGGGCGGGGTCGTGCGCCTGCCGCCCAAGGAAACCCGGATGCTCGCCTGCCTCGTCGAGGCCTCGGGCGCCATCGTGCCCGTGCATCTGCTCCTTGATCGCGTGTGGGGCGACGAGCCCGTCGGGCCGGAAAGCCTGACCCGCTGCATGTCCATGCTGCGCGCCCAGTTGGCCCGCCTCACGCCCGAGCCCGTGATCGAGACGTTCCACCGCCGCGGCTATCGCCTCGTCCTGCCCGTGAAGCATTACGCGGTAGAGCCTACCGGCGTCCTTCAGCCGATCCGGCAAACCCCGTTCCGGCAGGCCGAGGAGCTGTTGCTCCAAGCCCAGCAGCTGATTGGGCGGCGCAGCCGGATCGAGGTCTCAATGGCGAGGGAGCGGCTGGGCAAGGCCATTGAGGTGGATCCCAACTACCTTCCGGCCCTGACCGCGATGGCGGACCTGCACGTCACCTGCGCGATGCGCCGCTACGAGCTGCCACGGCACGCGGGGGCGCGCGCCGCGGCGGTTGCGTCCGATACCCTCGAGCGCTTCCCGGAGGCCGCCGGCGCGAAGGCGGTCCTGGGCTTCGTGCGAACGGTCGTCGAGGGGGAGGTCAACGGGGTCGCGCTTCTCAACGAGGCCGTCCAGCACGAGCCCGAAGGCTGGATCATCCGGTTCTATCGGGGCTGGGCGCTGGGCGGCCTCGGGCGCTTCGACGAGGCCGTGGCCGACATGGAGGAGGGCCTGCGCCTGAGCCCGATGAACCCCGGCCTGGTCGGAGGAGCCTTCGGGCACGTGCTCTTCTGCGCCCGCCGCACGCAGGAGGCCCTGACCCTCCTCCGCGAGGCGACACCGATCCTGCCGCTGACGACGACCGTCCACGCCGTCTTCACCGAGGTGGCAAGTTGGCTGGGCCTCCATGAGGAGGCCTTGGCACATGGCCGGGCCACCGAGGAGCTGTCGGAGGGTGCCTCGAGCCTATCGGTCGTCCTCGCCGATGCGTTGGCGCGCGCGGGGCGCCCCGATGAGGCCCGTGCGACGCTCGATCGCCTGGCCAAACAAGGGGATCTCGGCCCTGTCCCATCGTTCGTTGCCGCTGTGCAACTCGCCTTGGGCCACCGCGACATGGCCCGGGCGGCATTGGCCCAGGCTGACGAGGAGGGTTGCACCTACCGCCACCTCGCCCGATGGGACCCACGTCTGTCGGGCCCGGACCGCCTGCGCTAGACCCAGCCGGGGATTGGCTGAGCTTTCCAGGCGTCGGGCGCTTTCCTCTTCAGCATAGCGCCAACAAAAAAGACACTCCCCCAATAGAGACAGTACGCCTTGGCGCGGGCGGGCGTGGCGGTCCTGACGAGGGCGACCATAACGTAGGTAACGGGCAGGGCGGTGGCTCTGGCGGACGGGCAGCACGTTCCAAGTGACCTGACCATCGGCATCGCCGGATCCCGGCACATGACCGGGTGCGCCATGATCTGCCTGTCGATCCAGACGGTTTCCTGCGCGTCGGACCAAGCCTCCAGGTCGACGGGCATCCGTTCCTGTTAGCGGTCGGTGACTGCGCCGCCATGACGGATGCGCCACGTCCGAAGGCCGGGGTCTTTGCCGTCCGGCAGGCGCCTGTTCTTGCGCGCAATCTGATCGCGCTGCATCGGGGACAGCCGCTTGCCCGTTATCTGCCGCAGAAGAACTATCTCAAGATCATCTCATTGGGGGACACGATGGCACTGGCGGAATGGCAAGGCGTCACATTGCAGGCCTGCTGTGGCACCTGAAGGACCGGAAAGGCTGGACAGCCCGTGCTTGTCACTCCACTCCAGCAGGAGGTGTCGGACAGGGTTTCTATGACGGTTACTTCTAACTTGTCGAAAACAAAAAGGGCGGGAAACCCCGTTATCTGTTTCCTGGTTGCGAGGCGTTGTCGAGGTCGGAGAAGGCGATCCAGCCCATGCGCCAGCGAAGCACGGTGGTAAGCGCGCAGGCCGCGGCAAAGGCCCAGGCCAGCGTTGGAAACCACGCCGGAACCAGGCACATCAGCAGGAAGACGACCAGGGTTTCAAAGCCTTCTGTCAGGCCGCCCAGGTAATAGATGCCCTTTTGCGGAAAGGCCCGCGCCGTCTGCCCGCGCTTGGCAGCGATCGACGCGAAGGCAAGGAAGGACGACCCGGTGCCCACGAAAGCCGCGATCAGGACGGCGGCCGATAGGGCATTCGCCCCCGGGTCATGCAGCGCGAAGCCGACCGGGATCAGCGCGTAGAAGACGAAATCCAGCGAGATGTCCAGGAACGCCCCCCGGTCGGTCGGTCGGGTCAGCCGCGCGATCTCTCCGTCCAGACCGTCCAGGAGGCGGTTCAGTCCAATCAGCGCCAGGGCCGCCCAGAAATGGCCAAGGGCCAAGGCAGGAACGGCCAGAAGGCCCGCAGCAAAGCCCGCGATGCTGACCGCGTCGGCGCGGATGCCCCGGCCGGCCAGGATGCGCGCCACGGGCCGCAGGGCGGCGCGCTGCAGGGGCAGGATGCGGGCGTCAATCATCCGCGCCTCCAGCCGTGGAAACGTTCCAGCAGGGAAAGGACGCGAGGGTTCATGTGGGCGCGGCGCCATGCGCCGGAGGTGGATTTGGCAGCTTCTGACCAGGTCGGATAGATGTGGATCGTGGAGAGGATCTTCCCAAGGCCAAGCCCGTGGCGCATCGCCAGCACGAATTCCGCGATGGTGTCGCCTGCGTGATGCCCCACCACGGTCACCCCCAGGATGCGGTCGCGCCCCGGAGGCGTCAGCACCTTGACGAAGCCCCGCGTCGCACCGTCTGTGACCGCCCGGTCCAGGCCTGCCAGATCCAGGCGCGTCACCTCGACGGCAATGCCCTGCTGGCGCGCTTCGGCTTCCGACAGGCCGACGCGGGCCACCTCGGGGTCCGTGAAGATCGCCCAGGGGACGATCCGGTCGCTGGCCTTCATGCGTGCAAGACCGCCGAACAGCGCGTTCACGCTGGCAAACCAGGCCTGGTCCGCGGCGAAATGGGTGAACTGGAACGGCCCGGCCACGTCCCCGGCCGCAAGGATGTTCGGAAAGCGGGTTTCCAGGAAGTCGTTGACCTCGATGGTGCAGCCGGTGGCGATGCCCAGGTCTTCAAGGCCGAAGCCTTGCAGGCGGGCGCTGCGGCCCACCGCCACGATGATCTGGTCAAAGGCGATGCGCGTGGTGGTGTCGTCACCGGCGACGTCGATCCAGCGGTCGCCGTCCTGGCCGCAGGCCAGGGCGCGGTGGCCGGTCAGCACGGTGACGCCGTCGTCCCGCAAGGCCGCGGCGACCAGGTCGGACACCTCGGAGTCCTCGCGCTGCAACAAACGGGGGGCGGCCTCGATCTGGGTGACGGTCGATCCAAGCCGCGCGAAGGCTTGGGCCAGTTCGCAGCCGACGGGGCCGCCGCCCAGCACGACAAGGCGGCGCGGGGCCTCGTCCCGGTCGGCCAGCCGCGTCCACAGGGTTTCGGAGGTCAGCGGATCGACCAGATCCAGACCGGGCAGCGGTGGCAATGTCGGACGCGCGCCCGTCGCCACGATCACCGCGCGCGTGGTCAGGCGCCGTGTCGCGCCCTGCGGGTCCGTCACCTGCACCGTCCAGGGATCTACCAGCCGGGCATGGCCGCGCAGCACCTCGACCCCAAGGCCGGTATAGCGTTCGACGCTGTCATGGGGCGCGACGCGCGCGATGGCCTCATGGACCCGCGCCATCACCGCGCGAAAGGGCACCGCCGGCGGGGTATCGCGCAGGCCCCAGCGGGCGGCGTTGCGCATCTGCCAGGCCACCGTCGCGCTGCGAATGAGCGTCTTCGAGGGGACGCAACCGGTGTTCAGGCAGTCGCCGCCCATCTCGCCCGCCTCGACCAGGGTGACGCGGGCTTTGGCCGCCGCCGCGACATAGGCCGCGACAAGCCCGGCCGAGCCTGCGCCGATCACCACAAGATTGCGGTCGAACCGCGCGGGCCGGGTCCATCCGCGATAGACCCTGCGTCGCCGGGCCGCGCCCAGGACCGCCCGTGCGACCCAGGGAAAAGCCGCCAATGCCGCAAGCGAGATCACGATGGGCGCGCCCACGATTTCCGACAGGTCGTCCACTTGGCCAAGCTGCGTCCCCGCATTTGCATAGACCGCCGTTCCGGGCAGCATCCCCAGCTGGCTGACCCAGTAGAAGGTCTGCACCCGGATCGCGGTCAGGCCCATCAGCAGGTTCACCGCGAAGAAGGGCACGACGGGGATCAGGCGCAGGGAAAACAGGTAATACGCGCCGTCCTGGTCCAGTTCGGCCTGGATCGTGCGGACTCTCGCGCCCAGCTTCACGCGCACCCAGTCCCGCAGCATGTAGCGTGCTGCCAGCAGGGCCAGCGTCGCCCCGATGGCCGACGCGAAGGACGCCATCAGCAGCCCCTGCCAGAAGCCGAATAGGGCACCCCCCAGCAGCGTCAGCAGCGTGGCAATCGGAAGCGACAGGGCCGTCACCGCCACATAGCTGACGAAGAACAGCAGCATGGTGGTAAGGGGATGCGTGTCGATGCCTGCCTGCAAAACGGCCACTGTCCGTGGTCCCAGGTCCCGGCCGGACAGCAGCCAGGCCGACAGGATGACCAGGACGGCCAGAAGCGCGAACAGCAGGGGCTTCTTCAACGGGCTTCCTTTGCGGGCAGGATGGTCAGCCGTTCGGGTCATTATGCCGACGGCGCGTTCGATGGTACAGGAAACCCGCGGGCTTGGCACGGCTGTCCGCGGTCACGCCCTTTGGCTGCCGCCCCATTGATCAATGATCTGCCCGGCCAGTTCCGTCAGGGTCGCGGCCACCAGGTCGGGCTGCGGGACCGCCTCGTGGGGCAGGGGGGCGTTGACACCGTGCGTGACCAGGGCGCCGCGTCCGCCTAGGGCCTGCAAGCCCATCGTATCCCAGACATGGCAGGCCACCAGGCACATCGCGGAAGGCGCCACCCCCAGGCTGTCGGCAACATGATGATAGGTCGCGGGCGCAGGCTTGAAGACCCCGGTCGGCGCCACGCTGAACTGCCTCTCGAAATAACCGCCCAGCCCCGCCCGGTCCAGGGCCGAGGGTCCGGCGGAGGAGAGGGGAGAGTTCGTCAGCGTGACCATTCGGAACCCGCCATCGCGCAGCATCCCAAGTGCGGCTGCGGCATTGGGATGGGCGGGCAGGGACCTCATGTGCTGACCAAGGGCCGCGATGTCCTGGTCCGTCACCTCGCGCCCTCGGATCGCGGCCGTCATGCGCAGGACAGACCCGGCAAGACTGGCAAAGTCCCCCCGCAACCCGCTGAGCGTCATGGCCTGGGAATAAAGGATCAGTTGCGCGAACCATTGTCGCATCACCCCCGGGTCCCCGAACAGTCGGTCGAACAGTGGCTCGAGGTGGTTCAGGTCAAGAAGGGTCTCGTTCACGTCGAAGACCAGGATGGGGCGCGTCATGGGTCTGGTCGCTCCTTGGAGGGGGAAGGAAAACGGGGGCCGTGGCGTTTCGTGTAACAGAAGGCTTCGGGTGAGGGCGGGTCAAGCGTGCAAGGCGTTGATCGGTGCGATGCATTGGCATATATTGCCATCAAAGGAGAGCCTGAGACATGGTGACACGCAATGTCGTCCTGACCGAAACCCAGGACAAGCTGGTGCAGGCCCTGGTGGCCTCGGGGCGGTATCAGAACGCAAGCGAGGCGATGCGCGCGGGTCTGAGGCTGCTTGAGCAGGAGGAAGCGCAGCTTGCTGGGATCCGGCAGGGGCTTCTGGAAGGGCTGGCGCAGGCAAAAGCGGGCGATCTGGCGGAAGGCAGCGGCGAGGATGCGATCCGCCGGGCATTCCGGCGCGCCCGGACCCCCTTGTGACGCGATCCCTGCGGCTGACGCGTCGGGCCGAAGCAAGCCTTGTCGAGATCGCCAGATGGACAAGCCAGACCTTCGGGCGCGCCCAGGCCGACCTGTACGAGGCCGAGCTTCTGGACCGCTGCCGGGCTGTCCTGAACGCACAGGCCCACAGCAGAAGCTGCGCCGTTCTGGTGGATGACGCCGACGACCTGCGCTTTGTCCGGGCAGGAGAGCATTTTCTTGTCTATCTGGATCGCCCGGAGGAGGTCATCATCGTGGACATCCTGCATTCCCGCAGCGACCTGCCGCGCCATGTGGCGGCGCTGACAGCCCGAAAGAACGCCAAGGGCTGACCGGGCCGGGCCTCAGCGCCACATCACCGCGTGACGGGGCGCATGTCCTTCCGGCCTGGCCGTTGTCGCCGGCATTCCTTCACCGGCGCCGCGCAGCAGCGCCCCGCCTCGACTGAGGCCAGAAGCGCGGCGGCCTCGGGGTCGCGATGCACGGGCCCGAGACCGGTGGCAAGAAGCAGCCTAGCCGCCGCCTGCCGCACTGAACCAAGCTTCCGTCAGGGCCCGCCAACGCCTGGCCAGAGCGTCGATGCCCCTGGCGCGGCTTCATCGGGCCGATGCGGTCAGAGCAGAAAGTCGTCCTCGCTCAGCTGGTGGAGGCCTTCGATCCGTCCCTTGGCCTCGTAGTAGGCATCGCCATCGGTGTTGAGATAGATATAGGTATCGCCGTCATGGTATCGCAGCCGGATCTGGGCGCCGTCGGTGGTAAAGGCCTTCGTGCCTGCGACGCCCAGGAAATCGAACGCCTGATCGCCGCTTTGCCGGACGTTGGCATCTATGTCGCGAAAGTCGAACACGTCGCCGTCGACATAGTTCTTGATGACCGAACCGTGCCAGTCCGATGACGTTTCAAATCCGAAAACCTTGTTCGCGGGGGCCAGGATCGCCGCTGGGGCAGTGTCCGTGCGTCCATCGAAGGCTTGCTGGAATTCGGGTGCGTGGAGCATACCGCGTTCGGAATGCCCGACACCCTTGGCGACGACCAGTTCCCAGTTGAACTCCCACCCCTTTTCTTCGGCCAGTTCCTTGGCTTCGTTGTACACGAAATGGGCGCGTTCAAGGCGGTCGTCGCCCTGCCGCATGGCGGCTGATCCGCCCGACAGCTCCGGCGCGTTCGGATCGTTGTCCGCCGAACCTGCATAGATCGTTATCGGATCGGCAAGATAGTCCCTGAGATAGGCTTCCTGTTCGGTCGCCGTCAAGCTGCCGTCGAAACCGTAAGGCATGTCCTCTGTCAGGCTGGCGCGGACATGCGTGGACGGATTGGCGATGATCATCTTGTCGAAGATATCGGGACCGAACGCCGCGACACGGCTCATGAACTGACCGCCAGCGGAATGGCCAAAGGCGATGGTCTCGATACCGGGAAGGTTGCCTACCTTCGCATGTGCCCATTCAGCGATGTCATCGACAAGCGAGACGGTCCAGTCTTCCTTTGGCAGAAGCTTCCCGTCAGAGGAAAGCATCCCGCCCCTGTTGTAGTCCGAGGACGAGAAATCGTCTTCCTCGAACATCGGTGCCACCACATACAGCCCACGTTCGTTTGCGACCTTGATGGCGGTGTCGCGCGCCCCTTCGGCATTGCGTCCCGCGCCGTGAAAGTTCAGCAGAATCCCCTTGATCTCTCCCTCGGGGCGATAGGTGAAAGTCCTCAGGGTGGTGCCGCCGTAATTGACGGACAATTCCTGTTTGCCCAAGGGGGCGGCAGGCAAATTCAACGTCATGTCTGGATAGTCCCTCAAGTTTGTCGAGCAGGGATGTTTTGTCTTGTCCTGCCCATTGCGAATGAAGCCACGCCTTTTTTTGAAAGCGGGTCCATGTATTACACCATTGCCCGGACAACTCAACCTAAAGTTGTGTTACTCCGGCGTTTCAGGCTTGCTGCGGTATTTCCGGGTTTTCACAAGACCTTTTGTTTGCACGGGTGACGCCAAGGAAATGGCGGACCAATAATCACGCGCGTGACTCCGGCATTGCCGAAGCACTTGATATTGCAATCGGCCAACAGCGATTTTTCACGACTGTCTGCGCGGTCGCCTGAACGCTATTTACCATGAGCCCCATGATGACAACCCGCCGCCCTGCGGGCCGGCAGTTTGATGCCGACCCTGTCCCGCCAATCGGCAGGGATCCGACGATGCCGCCCCAGCCGGCCCGTGATGAAGCAAACGTGACCTTCGGTCGTGCATCCGGGGCGGCCCCGGGGGATCGAGGCCGGATCCGGCGTCCGTCAACGCCGACCGTCTGTCGCATGACCAAGTCCACACTGGACCCGGCCTTCCCGTGGTGACGACGGGACTATTTTTTGCTTGTGAACGTAATATGCTCGGCCATTATGCGTTTCGCGTGTCAGGATGTTGCCCAAGGGTAAGATCATGAAGGTTATGGATGTTCCCGCTGCGTGCCTTGGCCTTTCCATCATCCGGGCCGAGGACCACGACTGCTTTCAGGCGGCCATGGAACAGGCCGACATCAGATCTCATCACTACTATTTTCCGCGCCTGCTTTTCAGCGGTCAGAGAGAGCGGCGCCTTCTTCTGTTTGAACAGGTTTCGGGATCGGTTCTTCTCTATAGCCTGCATCAGAGGGAGTCGGGCCTTGGTCTGAACCTGTATGTGCCGCCCTTTCCGTTCCAGACCCAAGCGCTGCAATGGGCCCAGGACAGGATGCGCGACTTCAACCGGGGGCGCGGGGGCCAGATCGAATGGGTGCAGGAAAAAGACATCCCGCTGATCGAAGGCCATGGCTTTCTGGCCAGTCTGCGCGAACAGGAATTCATCTATGATCGCGCAGCAGTCGTCGCATTGCAGGGGTCGCAATTCGCCAGGGTCCGACGATACCTGGCGAGCCTGAAGAAATACGATGAGCTGGTGGTCCGCAGCTTTACCCCTGCCGACGAGGCAGGATGCATGGCGCTTTATCGGAAGTTCCGTACGCAGCTCAAGGAAAAGGGGATCGAACCGAAGGGCCTTGCTGCCATGGCCAACTGCCTCAAGGACGCGGTGCGGCTTCCGGCGTCCCGGATGCAAGGCGAAGTTTTTGAAGTGGACGGCACCGTTCGTGCCTATTCCTTCGGTGGCCCGATCAATTCGGTCTATGGCTGTGTTTTCCTGACCGTCGCGGATCATGACTTTCCGGGTCTGGCCTATGCGCTGCGCCACCAGATGATGAAGAACTTCCCGGACCTGAGCTATTTCAACGACTCAACGGACAACAACCGCCCTGGCCTGCGAGAGATGAAACAGCGGTTCCGACCGGTGGAAATGCACAGCATCTATAAGGCGCAGGAGGCGAGGAGGGGTTCCAAAGGCAGCTCCCTGCCCCTGTGACCGACGCCGCTGTCATCGCCGTATCGACCGCGGCCAGCGATTTCCGCCGAAACCATGATCGGCCAGCAAGGTGAACAGGACATGAGAATTTTGGCACCTGTCGTGATCGCGCTGCTGGGCATCCTGTTCTGCGGAACCGTGCCGTCGCAGGCAGCTTCGCCTGCCTTGGGGGAAGGACAGGCGACTGCCCGGATCGACGGCCAGAACATCAAGGTCTTCACCTATCGCCCCTCTGGTTGCGCGATGCCGTCCATTCTTCTGGTCTTCCATGGCAGCGGGCGCACGGCCG
Source organism: Paracoccus yibinensis (assembly GCF_030846195.1). Taxonomy (GTDB): domain Bacteria; phylum Pseudomonadota; class Alphaproteobacteria; order Rhodobacterales; family Rhodobacteraceae; genus Paracoccus; species Paracoccus yibinensis. The sequence continues at coordinate 148,942 of NZ_JAVCWH010000006.1, read as the reverse complement.
AGTCCTATCGCGACGCCGCGCGTCCGCTGGCTGACAAGGCGTGCCTGACGATCTATGCACCCCTTTTCGACAGGGACCGCTTTCCGAACTGGCGTTATCAAAGGGGCGGGGTCGTTCGCGAGGGAGAGGTCCAGCCGCAGGAAAGCTGGACCGTCGGGCTTGTGGACGACCTGATCGACTGGGCGCAGGAACAAGAGGGGCGTCCTGACGCGGATGCCTATCTGTTCGGTCATTCCGCAGGGGGGCAGTTCCTGTCGCGCGTGGCCGCCTATGATCCGCCATCCGAAGCCAGGCGCATCATCATCGCCAACCCTTCGACCTATGTCTGGCCCGATACAGAGGAAGACGCGCCTTACGGTTTCGACCGCCTCGACGACGGCGCAACCGAGGAAGAATTGCTTCGCGCCTATCTTGCGGCGCCTGTGACGGTGTTCCTGGGAACCACAGATACGGGCGACGAGGATCTTGTCACCAACGAACCCGCGCAACGCCAGGGCGCCAATCGACTGGAACGCGGCCTGCGCGTCTTCGAGACCGCCCGCCGTGTCGCGCAGGCCAGGGACTTGCCCTTCAACTGGCGCCTTGTGACGGCCGAGGGCATCGGCCACGCCGGCGGACAGATGATGCGATCGCCAGAGATGCTGAATGCGCTAAGGATTGGAAATTAAACGTGCGGCGGGACGGTAAGCTGCGGGGTCTTAAATTCGTGGTCAAAGGCTAATTCATCCAGAAGATGATTATTTTTATTTTACACAACTAATAATTAGAGAAGCTAAAACAGTTATGAACGTTCTTTATCACTCGAAGTGACACATCTTATTTATACTTGCTTTCTTTTCGGATAGCCCTGTTAATCTTGGTTAACGCTTGATGTGCGGCAGATTTCCGAATCTGCGCGATAGGACGACAGCCAGTCCATGAGGGGGGAAGGCCGTGTCTATTAACCAGTTAACGCATAATCGCATAAACAAGGCAAAGCGCGCTTTCAGCACGCGCCGCGTTCCGCCTGACGCCATGGCCACCCTGATCAGCGGCAATGTCCGCCCGGTCGCGGGCGACCTTGTCCTGGCCCGGGTGGATGTCCTTGGGAAACAAACCAAGCTGGAACTGACGGACGGCCGCCGCGCCCACATGTTTCCAGACGACGAGATCATCGTGAGCTATGGCAACCGGTATGCGCCGGACCAGTTCGAGGCGATCGTCGGCGACGATCTGGCGCCCTGCGACCTGGTCGCAGCAGGCGGCGTCGCGGGGGTGGAACTGTCGCGCCATGCGCGGATGCTGCCGCCAACCAGAATTACCCCGGTCGGCCTGATCGGCGATGCAATGGGAAGGCGCCTCAACCTGGCGCAGTTTCGCATCGACGCTTCGGACAGGACCCCGGACATGCCGGTGGTCCTGTCGCTGGGGACATCCATGAATGCCGGCAAGACGCTGACTTCGACCTCGCTCGTGCGGGGGTTCAAGCGTCTGGGGCTGCGGGTCGCGGCCCTTAAGATCACCGGCACTGGTGCCGGCGGGGATATGTGGATCGTGCGCGACGCCGGCGCGGATGTCGCGCTTGACTTTACCGACGCCGGATTCGCCAGCACCTACCTGACCCCCGTGGACGATATCGTGAAGGGCGCCTTCTGCCTGATAAACGCCGCCGCCCAGTCCGGCTGCCAGGTCGCGGTGATCGAAATCGCCGACGGTCTGCAACAGAAGGAAACCGCACAGCTTATCCGCAACGATGCCCTTTGCGCCCTGTCGCTGGGCTGCACCTTCGCGGCCTATGACGCGATGGGGGCAATCGGCGGATGTCACGAACTGGCCGAGGCGGGCCACACGGTCTTTGGCATCAGCGGTCGGCTGGGGCTGTCCCCGCTTGCCGTCAGGGAAGCCGAAGCAGCCACCGGCTTGCGCTTCTATTCGCCCTGGGATCTGCAAAACAGTGCGCTTGTGCCGCAGATCAGGCGCCGTGCGGTTCAGGTGTTTGCCGCCTCGCGGTTCCAGCGTCACTCGTTGCTGGCGCTGACGCGGGAGGCGATGTCGCATGACCCGATGGAGGCCGCAGATGGCACGGGCCGCGAGGATCAGGCGGCTTCCCAGCCACTTTCCGGGGCTTCCGCGCAGCAGGCCAGAGAGATCCTGGCCACGGTGGCCAAACACCTGATGAACCTTGAGGTGGCGACCCATTGCGGGATGCGCCCTGACGAAGCCCATGCCCCCTGCCGCACCAACCGCCGCAACGGCTTTCGGCGGCTGCGGTGGGCCAGCAACCTGGGAAACATCGAGCTTCGGGTCCCGCGGCTGCGGCACGGATACTATACCCCTTCGTTTCTGGGCGCCAAGATTGCGCCAGCCCAGGTCGAGGCTGTGCTGCACGCCGCCGATGCAGCCGCTTGCGAAGAGGCGCTTCAGGACGTTCTGACGTCGGTGGGCGGACCGGGTATCAATCGTGCCGATGCCGCGCCGATCGTTGCCAGCCTGATGACCCTGCTGGGAAAGCCGGCCCTGCCGGTCGTGGATGGGCAAGGGTCCGACCCGGCCCAGCCCATCAACGGCAGCGTCTTCCAGTCCCGCAATCTCTGGCCGGAAGACGAAGAGGCCAACCCCGACCAATCCGATGTGGAAGACGAGGAGGATCCGGGCTTCGCCGACGAGATTGCCAGAGAACCCTCGATCGCCGAGGCCACGGCCGGAGTCAATGTCCTGGCCATGGCCCCACCTCACTGAAGGCGGTCACAAGTGGCCAGACGACGCAAGGCTGGGGACGACACCGCGATCATGGCGGCGTGGCGGGCTTCGCGCGGGGGAATCGTCGCCCTTGTCCTGTTCACGGCCTTCATCAACCTTCTCAGGTTCGCGACGCCCCTTTATCTTCTTCAGGTGCTTGACCGCATCCCGGTCAGCCGCAGCATCGAAACGCTGGTGATGCTGACCGTCATGGTCCTGGCGGCAGTGGCGGCGGGCATGGCCCTGGATGTGGTTCGCCGTCGGATGCTGACCCGCTGGGGCACCTGGATCGAACGTCGGTTCGGGCCGCGCCTTGTCCGGCAGGAACTGTCAAGGCCGGGACCGCGCACTTCCCCGGATCTGAACACCGCGCTTGGCGACCTGGGCAGGGTCCGGTCCTTCGTGACGCGGGGGGCCGCATCCTGGCTGGACGTGGTCTGGACGCCGCTGTTCCTGCTGGGCACCTATCTGATCCATCCGGTCCTGGGTGCGGTGGCGGTTGCGGCCACGGCTCTTCTGGTCGTTCTGGCTATCCTGCAGGAATACACCACCCGCGAGGCCCGGCGCGTGCAGAACGACGCCTCGCGCGAGGCGGGCAGCCTGATGACGGATGCCGAGCGGAACCGGGAAAGCGTGGCCGGGCTGTCCATGTCGTCGGCCCTGACCGACAGGTGGCAGCGCAGCGCGGGCGGACGGCTGGCGGAACGCGAACGCATCGAGGCCCGCCAGAATTTCTTTCAGACGATGATCAGGGGCCTGGGGGAAATCCTGCGCATCGGCATGATCGCCTTTGGCCTGTGGCTGGCCGTCACAGGGGGCATGACGCTTGGCGGCATCTTTGCGGCGCGCGTCATGGCGGGCTTCGGCTATACGCTGGCCGAACGCGCTGCGCGCAACTGGCGGTCCCTGCGCGAAGCGCGCGTGGCCTATGTCAACCTCAAGCAGCGGCTGGCCGAGGAAAACGGGGCCGAGACGTCGGTCCTGCCCGATACGGAACAAGCGCCTCTCGTGCTGGACAAGGTATCCTTCCGGCATCAGGGACAGCGCGACGATGTGATCAAGCGTCTTTCTCTGACCCTGACCGCGGGGGAGGGCCTGCTTGTCACCGGCACGGCTGGCACCGGCAAGACCACCCTGTCGCGGCTTGTCGTGGGCCTGATCGAACCGCGCTACGGGCAGGTCAGGCTTGGCGACGTGGAAGTTTCCCGGATCCCGGCCGAACTCCGGTCGCGGCTGATAGGCTATCTTCCCCAGCACACCGAAATCTTCAGCGGCACGGTCCGCGAAAACATCGCGCGCATGGGCGATCTGCCGTTTGGCGAGGTCGTCGCGGCGGCGCGGCTGGCGGAAATTCACGACCGCATCGTGGCGCTGCCACAGGGCTATGATACCCCCATCGGTCCTGACCTGACGGGGCTGTCGGGAAGCGAGCGCAAGCGGATCGCGCTTGCGCGCGCCTTTGTCGGCAAGCCGCGCCTTATTGTGCTGGACGAGCCGATGGCCAACCTGGATGATTCCACAAGACGGGCCCTGGGGTCGGCGCTGAAACAGCTGAAGGCCGACGGTTGCACCATCATCGCGACCCAGGCGGTTCATTCGACACCGCTCAGCCGCCTCGCGGACAAGTTCCTGATCCTGGGAGGCAAGAGCATGGAGGTGACAGAGGCGCAGTCGGCCAAGAACGACACCGCGTCCGAGGACACCAGCGGCCTGAGGAGCGTGACATGACCGCGCCAGGCGAAGCATCCCCGGCAGACGCCGGTGTCGGCCCGCCGTTCGGCGTCGGCCTTACCCTGTGCGGCTTCGCAATCGTCGCCCTTTTCTGCGGCGCCTTCGCGGCCTGGTCCATGCTGGCCCCGATCGAGGGCGGGGTGGTGGCGCCGGGCGTTCTTGCGGTCGAAAGCAATGTGCGCACGGTCCAGCACCTTGAAGGGGGGATCGTGCAGGAAATCCTGGTCCAAGAGGGTGATACCGTGGAGGCCGGGGATATCCTGATCCGGCTTGGCAGCACGCACCCGACCGCCACCCTCAACGAGATGCAGGCGCAGTATTTCGAAGCCCGCGCCACCGAGGCGCGGCTGATCGCCGAACGCGACGGGCTGGACCGGATCGATTTTCCTGCCGAGCTTCGGGACAAGGTCGGGGACCAGGCCGTGCAGTCCGCGATGGCAGGCCAGGAAAGCATCTTCGCCAGCCGCCGCTCGCTTCTGCGCGACCGGCTTGACATCCTGGAACGCACGCAAAGCGCCCTGACCAACGAGGTCAAGGGGCTTGAAGGCCAGATCGGATCGGCCGAGCGGCAACTGGCCCTGATCGAGGAGGAACTGGCAACCGCCAGCAGCCTGCTGGACCGGGGGTTGACGGAGGCCCCGCGCGTGCTTGCGCTTCGCCGGACCCAGGCAGAGCTGGAGGGCACGATCAGCCAGCACCGGGCGGCGATCGGCGTTGCGCAGCAGCGGTCCGAGGAAGCCCTGCTGCGCATGGCGGAACTCAGGACCTCGATGGCCAACGAGGTCGAGGAACAGCTGCGCGAAATGCGGACGCGCGCCTATGAACTGGGCCAGCGGCTTGCGGCGGCGCAGGACGTCCTGGATCGCACGACGATCCGTTCGCCCATTGCGGGTACCGTGGTCGGGCTTGGTGTCCACACGGTCGGGGGTGTCATCGGGGCAGGGCAGCCGCTGCTGGACGTGGTGCCGCTGAACGACAAGCTGGTGGTTCAGGCGACCATCGACCCGCTGGACATCGACCAGGTCACCGAAGGGCTGCCGGCGACGATCTGGCTGTCCGCGCTGAACCGGCGCACGCAAACGGGGATCGAGGGACGGGTGCAGACGGTTTCGGCCGACCGCCTGACCGACCCCCGCACGGGCCTTCCCTACTATCTCGCGCGCGTCGAGATGGAGGCGGCGGCGGTGGAACGCTCTGCCGTGCCGTTGCAGGCGGGCATGAGCGCGGATGTCATGATCAAGACGGGCGCGCGCACGGTCTGGGACTACCTGTCCGCGCCGATTGTCCGCAGTCTCAGTTTCGCTTTGCGGGAGAGTTGATATGGATATTGCAGGCCCCACCTCGAATTCTGACGATCACGCCGCCTCGCGGGACAGAATCCCCGCCAGGCCGACCAGGTCCCGGATGCTGGCCGCCGGCAACACATATTCACGCAAGCCGGTGATCCGCATGGAAATCCGCCTGGACGCCGGCCACGCTGCGGGCCTGCCCCCCGAGTGGTGGCAGAAGGTGACGCAGGGCCTTCCGATCCTGCCGCCGGCTGTTCTGGATTTTCCCGACTGGCAGCTTGCCCGCGAGGCCCAGGCGCCCATTCCGATCGTCACCGCCATCGAACTTTTTGCGCTTCTGCTGCAACGGTCGATGGGCTGGCCCGTCACGTTCATGGCCAGTTCCCAGGCAGCAATCCGTTCAGACCAGCGTTCAGGCGCATCCCCCGCCCAGCCAACAGATGAGCGACTGGTGGCCGTGTTCGAGACAAGGCAGAAGGCTGCCGGGCTTCTGGCGGGCCGGCTCGCCCTCGATCTCTGCGACAGGCTGGTGCGGGCAGCCGAGGACACGATCGACGCCATCCTTGCCGAGGCATTCGACACCTTCCGGCGCCGGACAGCAGCAACGACGCCCCACCGGTTTGCGTTGTGGATGGCGTCCCGGGCCATGCGGCGGGGCATTCCGTGGACTGCCTTGCCCGGCCAGGCGTTTCTGCGGCTGGGCCGGGGGCGGCAGGCCGAATTGCTGCGGGGCCTCGACACCAGCCTTACCCCCTGCATCGCCGCGGGCTTTGCCAAGCGCAAGGAAATTGCCAGCGGCCTGCTCAGGGCGGCTGGTCTGCCCATTGCCGAGCAACGCTATGCCCGCAGCCTTGCGCGCGCCATCGCCGGGGCACACGAGATCGGGTTTCCGGTCGTCGTGAAGCCACGGGACGGCAATGGCGGGCAGGGGGTGTCGGTGGATCTCAAGACGGATGAGGAGGTCGCCCGCGCCTTCGAAGTGGCGGCCAGAATTTCCCCGGCCGTGGTGATCGAATCGATGATCAAGGGGCCGACCTTCCGCCTGACGGTGATCGGCGGACGCCTGTTCGGCGTCGTTGAACGGCACCCGCCGCGCGTCCGGGGCGACGGCAGCCGCACGGTTGCCGAACTGATCGCCGAGGAGAACAGGAACCCCGAGCGCCAGCCCATCTATATCGCCAGCATGAAGCCGATCATCCTGGACGAGGAGATGCTGGAACTGCTTGCAGAGCAGGGTCTTTCGCCCCAGGACGTGCCCGAAGCGGGTCGCTGGGTGCTGCTGCGCCGGGTGCCCAACCCGCCCTATGGCGACAAGACCGACGTCACCGATCTTGTCCATCCGACGGTCCGCGCCATGGCCGAACGCGTCGCCGCCGTCATGGGCATTCATGTTCTGGCGATCGACTTCGTCGCCACCGACATCAGCCGCCCCTATCAGGAAACCGGCGGCGCCATCTGCGAGGTCAACACCTTCCCCGACCTGGGCGTCCATCTCAAGGTCATAGGGGGGACGCCCCGGGACGCTGCCGATGCCGTGCTTGACCTGATCTATCCGCCCGGCAAGGGATGGGGATTCCCCGTGATCGCGGTTCTTCGGGACGAGGCGGACAGCGACGCGGAAGCCGCGCTGCGGGCCGAATGGGAAGGTCGCGGCTACAAGGTGGCGATCGCGTCGGCCTTGGCCGGGCCGGACGACAGGTCCGGTGCCAGCCCTCAGGCCGCCTTCGAGGAACGCCTGCGGGCCTTGGACCTTGATCCCGAAGCGGACCTTGGCATCGTCGTCCTGTCGCCGCGCCAGCTTCTCGATTGGGGCCTTGGCTACGAAGCGGTGGATCTTGCGGTCGTCCCGGCCGGAGAGGCGGGAAGCAACCTTGCGCGCCGCGCGCGCCGCATCCTGGAACGGGCGGCACGGAACCGGGTCCTGGCGCTTGATGACCCCGACCTTGCGCGAAGAAGCTACGAGGCCCTGGCCCTGGGCCGCAAGCTGCGCAGCCCCAAGGGCTTGATCGAGCCGGCCAAGGTCGTCCCGGCGAAAGGCCCCAAGGGGAAGGCGGCGGCACCCAAGGCACTGCCGAAGGCCGCCATCCAGCACCCGGTCAAGGCCGCCCCCTTGCAACCGCGCAGCGACGGAGACGTGAGGCGCGCGCGGAGCGGACGCCTGCGCGCCGAGGAGCCCCGGCTTTTCAAGGCGGGCAACATCCATGCGCGTCGCCCCGTGATCGAGCTTCCCATCATCGGCGGCGCAGAGATCGTGGTCCCGGCCACCCTTGCGCAGATGGTCAGCGCCATCCTTCCGCCGCTGTCGGGACGGGTCCCGGAATTTGGCGGCTGGCGGCGGGTCACGACTTCCACCGAACCGGTGCCGGTCGCCGCCCTTGTCGAGGTTCTGGCCGTCGCCGTGCAACGCTATGCCGGTTGGCCCGTGCGCTTTTGTTCCTGGCAACCCTCGCAAACGGGCGGCGGCCTGTCACCCGTGGGCCGGGTGCCATCCGCACCGCCCGCACAACCGGCCCGGGATCCGGGCCTTGCCGTGTTCGAGATCGCCACGCCAACAACCGGACGCATCGCGTCCAGGGTGGCGCTTGCGCTTGTCTCGGCGCTGCTTGACGGCGAGAGTCCTGACGAGCTTCAGGCGATGTTGTTGCAGCACATGCACCAGCTGCGGCAAGAGACGGTGCATGAAAGGCCCCATGTGGACGGGCTGGAGATCGCGCGCGAGGCGACCCTCCGGGGCATATCCTGGTCTGTGGTCGAAGGGTCGAACATCCTGAGGCTGGGCCTGGGCCGGTTTGCCCAACTGGTCGCGGGTTCCGAAACGTCCAGATCCCTGTCCATCGGCATCAAGCTGTCGGCCGCCAAGCATGTCACCGCCGGGATACTGGCCAATGCCGGGCTTCCAGTGCCGCGGCAAAGGGTCGTCCGATCCGAGGAAGAGGCACTTGATGCCGCCCGCGCCATCGGCTTTCCCCTGGTCGTCAAGCCGGCCGCAAGTCACAAGGGCCGGGCCGTGTCCGTGGATGTCGCGGACGAATCCGGCACCCTGCTTGCATTCAGGCGGACGCAGGCGATTTCACCCGAAGCGATCATTGAATCCTTCGTTCCAGGGCACGAATACCGCATTCTTGTCGTGGGCGGGCGGTTTGCCGCTGCCACGCACCGGCGGCCGGCGCAGGTGCGCGGAGACGGCGCCAGCACGATCCGCGCCCTGATCGAGCGAGAGAACGCGCGGCCCGAACGCGACCGGCGGCTGGCTGGCCGGGCGACATCGCTAGTGCCGATTGCCCTTGACGAGGAAGCCTTGGCGCTTCTGACCGAACAGGGCCTGACCCCGGACGCGGTACCCGAACCGGGCGCCATGGTGTTGCTGCGCCGTCAATCCAACCATGCCCTGGGGGGTGACACGGTGGACGCGACAGATGACGTGCATCCCTCGGTCCGCGCCATGGCGGAACGCGCCGCGACGGTTCTGGGGCTGGATGTCTGCGGCATCGACTTCATCACCACCGATATCGGCAAGCCCGCACAGGAAACCGGGGCTGCGATCTGCGAGGTCAACACCCGCCCCGGCCTCAAGCTGCATTACGGGGTTTCGGAAGGGAAGGCGCGCAATGTCGCGGGCAACGTGCTTGACATGCTGTTTCCCAAGGGCACTCCAAGCCGCTGCCCGGTGGTTGTCCTTGTCGGAACGGATGCCGAGACGGACAGGTTGCTGCAGTTGGCGGAAAAGGCGGCGGACAGGGCCGGGCGCATCCTGGGGGTCGTGACGGAACCGGGAAAGGCCGGCAACCTTGCCCCGGCGACGCGTCATCTCGGAGACGTGGCCGCAATCGGGTGGAACAAGGAAGTCGACGCGATCCTGGTCCGGGCGTCCGCCCGCGACGTGGCCGAGCGTGGCCTGGGGCTGGACCGGATCGACCTTGCGATCCTGAAGGCACCAGAGGGCGACGCGACCCTGGCTGCGGCGCGCACTGCACTGGCGCGGCTGTCCGGCAACCGCGTCCTTCGGCCAGACGACCCTGCGGCGCGCAAGCGGATGATGGCGGCACTGGGCCTGCCCAAGGCGGGCAAGGCCGGAAAGGCACGCGCTGAAACCCTGCCCGCACCCGCAGAAGCGGAAAGGCAGCCTGCACCCCGGCCTGCCGTTGCGGCCGACCCGGTCGCGCCTCCCCCACCCGGTGTCACGCCCCGGCGCAGTTCTGCAAATGCCACGGTCCTGATGGTCGGCGACATCGGCTTTGGCGAGCCTTACCTGCACCTGCCCAGGGCGGCAGGTCTGCTGCGCCTGCTTGATGAACAGGGCTACGGCTATTCGCTGGCAGGGCTGCAGGGATTGTTGTCATCGGCGGATCTGGTGATCGGCAACCTCGAGGTTCCGCTCTCCTCGCATCCCGACACTGCGTTGCGCGGCCGCAAGAAGAATCTCGGCTGGTCAAATCCCGACCGGACGGTGACGGCCCTCTCTCAGGCAGGAATCGGCGCGCTTTCGCTGGCGAACAACCACTCGCTCGATTGCGGTGCAAGTGGCCTTGCGGAAACGATCGCCCGCCTGAAAGAGGCCGGCATCGCCAGTTTCGGCGCGGGGCCGGACCTTGCGGCGGCCGACCAGCCGCTTATCCGACGCTTCACGGTGGGCGGGCAGGAACGAAGCCTGGTCGTGTTTGGCGGCTTCGAGCATCGCGACCGCTATGAGAGCCGCTTCCGGTGGTATGCGCGGCCACAGGCGCCCGGCGTCAGCCAGCCTTCCCCCGAACGCATCGCGACAAGCATCGCGGTCCTGCGCGATTGCCTGCCCGCGCCGATCTTCGTCGCCTATCCACATTGGGGCGAGCATTATGCCGACGTGAACAACGCACAGCGCGAACAGGCTGCGGGGCTGATCGAGGCTGGCGTCGATCTGATCGTCGGGCACGGCACGCATGCCGCCCAGGCCGTCGAGATGGTGGCCGGCCGACCGGTCGTCTTCGGTCTTGGCAATTTCATCTGGAATGCGCCGGGCCACTACAGCAAGTTCGGCGCCCGACCCTATAGCCTGGTCGCCGCAATCGTCTTCCACGGCAAGAAAGGCGGAAACGGAACATCGCTGCGGCTTTTCCCGATCATGACCGACAACACCCTGACGAATTTCCAAAGCCGTCCGGTGACGGAGAAAGAACTGGCGGACGCGCTTGCCGTCATGGGGCAGGGCGTCGGGACGCAGTTCGTCAGGCAGTCGGCGAAAACAGGATCATATCTGGAAATCAGGCTTGATGATCCAGTCCGATCCGGCGCCTCCGACAGGACGAAGGGAAAGGTACCCGCATTACAGGAAGGATAGCCCCGGCGCGATCCGGTCGCGCACCTGGGCTTGGACATGGCAAGCACCCGTGGGAATGCGGCGCCGCCAACCTGCCAGACGTCGAACCCGAGGGCAGGGGCCGTCACGGCGCGGAATGCAGCCCTTGCAGGAACCGTTGGAGGCAGTCGCCGATGACGGCCACCTGATAGCCCCCTTCCTGGATGACGAGGACGGGAATACCTGCCCCGGCGATGCCACCCCGGCAGAGCAGAAAGCCTCGGTCGTGACCCTGACCAGGCTCAGCGGGTCTTCGACATCGGCGTCGAAGCCCAGGGCCATGGCCTCGGCCCCGAAGGCGCCGCTGGCCGTCAGGCCCGCGATGTCATGCTCGGGCTCATGAAGACCGGCTCTGTCGCAACTTTGTCAGGTCAGTGACAGCAGGCTATGCTCGACTTGAGGACGGACGTTGGGGGATGGGCGATGACCGTGTCATTCAAGGGTGCTCATTTTCCTCAAAGACATCATCCTGCACGCCGGAGACCCTGGACTTCATGCTGTCGAAGCGCCGAAACAAGCCGGCAGCCATCTAGTTCTTGGCCATAGCAATGGATGCCAGCGGCCCGCCGCGGAAGATCGTCATCGACCAGAGTGCGGCCAATACCCACGTCATCAGGGACGCCAACCGAATGCCGAAACGGTTTGGTAGCCCGATCCCAATCGAGAGGGTGGGGATCAAATGTCTCAACAATCCGGTTGAACAGGACCATCGCTTCATCAGGGGTGTGCGACAGAACCGGGCTGTGTTGTCGTCCTTATCCGCCGCTGGGCGCGGTCGCCGCCTCACACGGCGGGCGATCTTCCGGCGGCCGGTTCTGGGAAGGTCACCGCGCGGCGATAAAGGTGCCAGGTGGCATGGCCCAGGATTGGCAGGACCACGATCAACCCGGCAAAGAACGGGATCATCCCTCCCAACAGCGCAGCGGATACGATCATCCCCCAGGCGGCCGTGGCGCCGGGATTTGTTCTTGCCACTGCCAGCGAGGTCGCAAGGGCCAGCGGGACGCCGACGGGCCGGTCGATCAGCATCGGGAACGAGACCATGCCGATGGAAAGGACCAGAACGGCGAACAGAAAGCCGGTGGCGACCCCGAGGAGCAGCATTTCGCGGCCGGGCTGGGTCGTCAGGCAGTCGCGCAGCAAGACCAGAAGGCTGTCATAGGTCTGCGGTCCCAGTGTCGCGGCCCAGATCGCATGGGCGGCGTTCAGCCACAGCACGAAGACCACCAGAAGAAGCAGGCCAAGCATCAGCACCGGCCCAAGCACCCGCCCGCTCAGGGCCGAGAGTGCCGCGCCCCAGTCGGCCGGCAAGCCTGCCTCCCGGCGGCGGCTCATCTCGTAAAGGCCGATGGCCGCGGCCGGGCCGATCAGCGGAAAGCCGGCGACCAGGGGAAACAGCAGGTGAACCTGACCGGCATTCAGGACCCAGACGGCCAGGATGAAGCCGATCACCGGATAAAGCGCCACCAGGACGATGACGTCCGATCGCAAGGCGGCAAAGTCGCGGGCGCCTTCCCTCAGGGCCATGCGAAGATCGGCAAGATCGATCCGGTTGACCTGTGGCCGGGTGATCTGGTGGCTGCCGATCCCGTCGATCGCCTGCCCGACGCCCCGGCCCATGCCGGCCAGCTTCTGCGCGCTCCAGCTCAGCGGGTTGCCAATCGTTTTGTCGGTCATGGCTGCATCCTCCCCGTGCAGGGGGTCGGCCAGAGGTGTCCGCCGGAGGCCCGGCCTCTGCCCCGTTCCAGGGCCGATCCGTCCCGGGAAGCCTAGCACATTTCGGCGATTCTCGCACGCGATGATTGCACCACGCGCCATGCAGGCGTCACGGGCGCAGGCCGAGGGCGCGGGCTTCCTCACGGATCCTGACGCGCAGGACCAGGGCATTCAGGATCGTGAAGACCGCGGCCACCGGCCACAGGCCCAGCACCATCGGGGCCACGGCGATCTCGGCGATCACGACCAGGTAGTTGGGATGCGAGACCCAGCGATAGGGACCGCGCGCGACCAGCGGCTCGTCCAGAACGATGATCCGCGTGGTCCAGCGCGACCCGAGGCTGAGAAGCACCCAGAGCCGCAGGACCTGCAATACCGCAAAGGCGGCAAGCCAGCCCAAATGGACGGGGTTCGGCCAGCCAAGGGCCTGCGGCTGGCTGGCATTCCCGCCGCTACCCGGACCGTCTTGGCCAGCTTTCCGCTGCTGGATCAGCAACCGCCTGCGTCGCAGCGGCCCTGCAGATGGGACTGGGTTTGCAGCGGATCGATCTGGCGGACGATTTGCAGATGCGGGCCATCAACTCCTATCGCCAGGCCGATCTGCCCGAAGTTCCAACGCTGTGGATCGAACTTGCGGGATCGGAAGCGGCGGTTGCCCATGACCTCGACCTGCTGACCGAACTGATGCGGGACGGCGGCGCCAGCCGCATCGAACTGGCACAGTCGCCTGACGACGCCAAGCGGCTGTGGCGGATCCGCCATGACGCGCTTTACGCCGCGCGTGCGTTGCGGCCGGGGATCAAGGGTCTGTCCACCGATGTCTGTGTCCCGATCTCTCGACTGGCGGAATGCATTTCCGCCATCAAGGCAGAGATAGCGCAAACCGATCTTCTGGCCCCGCTGGTCGGCCATGTGGGCGACGGCAACTTCCATCTGGTGCTGCTGTTCGACCCGACCGATCCCGATGAAACCGCCACCGGACGCCGGATCAGCCAGCGGCTGGTCGAGATGGCCTTGTCCCTGGATGGCACATCGACGGGGGAGCATGGCGTCGGCCTGGATAAGAAATCCTACATGGCCGCCGAACATGGCCCGGCTTTGGGTCTGATGCGGCGGCTGAAGCAGGCCGTCGATCCCAAAGGGATCATGAACCCCGGCAAGATTTTCGATACATAAGGCGATCACATGGCACCGACATACGACATCATCCGCCCCGAAGTGGCGGGCTTGCCCGATTACAACGCGGGCCTGGCCCTGGACCGCTTCCGCGAGGTTTACGGCATCGACGCCCGGGCCAAGCTGGACAGCAACGAATCTCCGCTTGGTCCCTCGCCCGCTGCCATTGCCGCGATGCGCGATGCCGCAGCCGGGATCGGGCGCTATCCCGATGCCACCGACAGCAGACTGCGCCAAGCCATCGCCGAGCGTTCCGGCACCGATCCCGATTGCGTCATCCTGGGCAACGGATCCGAGGATCTGATCGGCGCAATCTTCCGCGCGGTGCTGCGTCCAAGCGACCGGGTGGTGACGCTGTGCCCCAGTTTCGGGCTGCACTGTCGATCAACTGCAGCGACTGCGGTGATCGCTGCGCCAATGTCTCAAACATCTTCAACCAGAGGTCACGTTTGGCCCAGCGGCTGAACCGGTTGCAGACCGTGGTGCAAGGACAAACACGTTCGGGCAGATCGCGCACGGTGCCCCGGTCCGCAACACATGGAAAATGCCGTTCACCACCCGGCCGTCGTCCACCAGGGGCTTGCCCTTCCCGGGCCGCGGAAGCACCGGCTCGACAAGCCGCCATTCCGCGTCGCTTGGATCGTATCGCGGCATGACCCCGTCCTGCTCTGAGCAAAGGTGAAGCACGACACATGCCAAACCGGAACCCCCTATTGAGTACGACGCCTAGTCCCGGGTTCCGATTTCGCGGCCAGGCGGCAGGTTTCATCGGCGGTCATGTGGGTCAGGTGGATCAGGGTCCAGCGGCTGTCGGGGGCGCAGTGTTCCAGCACCCATTCGACCGGGCGCAGCCCGCGCGCGGCCAGGACCTCCTCGACCTCGGGGATCTGTTCGGCCAGGTGCATGTGCAGCGGGCGGCCGGGCCGCAGGGCGGCGCAAAGGCGCAGCGCATCCGGGCTGACGGCGCGCAGCGAATGGGGGGCGACCCCGATCCCCGCGTCCGGGGGCAGGTGGCGCAGCGCGCCTTCGGCCGCGTCCAGAAGCCGCACGAACTGGTCGGGATCGGTGCCGAAGCGAACCTGCCCCGGACCCAGCGGACGGCCGTCGCAGCCGCCGAACTGATAGTGGACCGGCAGCAGCGTCAGCCCGATCCCGGTGCGCGCGGCGGCGATGCGTTCCGCCCATCCACCGCTTGGCGAAGGCAACCCAGTATCTCTGGCCGACCTGGCCGCCGATCCGGTGGTGCTGATCAACCTGCCCCATAGGCGAAGCTATTTCCTGTCGCTGTTCCAGATGTCAGGGGTGACGCCCCTCATGGCCGTTGCAACCGCCTCCATAGAGATGCTGGGCGCCATGGTCGCCAACGGTCTGGGCGCGGGCCAGCTCGGGCGACCGACCTTCTGCATGATCTGGCCTATGATTGCGGGCACGTGGGGGGTTGGCGCTGACCGATCGCCTGCCCTCGAAGCGCGTCGCCATCGCGCGCGCCGCGACTCTGCCCCGAACGCTGCGACAGCCGCTTTTCTGCATGTCTGCGTCGAGCCGATGGGAAATCTGCTGGTTACCCTGTAGCTGGCTGATCCACTGGACGAAAGCGAACCAAGACAAGATCGGCCTCACCCGTCAACGTAATCGTTCCCGAATCTGTGGGATTGCACAAGATCGTGTCGCCTGGCCCCAAGATCAACCCGTCGGACAGGCTTGCTTGCCCTTCCCGCACAACGACGGCCGCACCGCTAATCCCTGGATCAAGCGCTGCCTTGTCACGCAACAACACCCTGTCGATCCGCGCAAGGAACCGCCCCCTCCGCAGCATGACGTTCAGATCCTGCACAGTGCCGTCCAGAAGCGTGGAATAGACGGCCTGTTCGCCAGCGAATGTCAGAAGATCGCCTGCCTTCAAGACATGCTCTGCCCTGTTATCCAAGCGCAGGGTGACACCGTTGCCCGACATCAGGATCAGCGTGCGGTCGATGCCCGGAAAGGCCGAGAATGCCCCATCCTCGGCAATGGTGGCGATCGACAGGCGCCAGTCAAAGTCGTTGAATTCCGCGCCTGGAGGAAACGTCGCGATTTCGCGCGTTTCCCCGCCGCCGTTCTTCCAGGGGGTCGGGTTCAGGTCGGAATAAAGGATCAGCTGCATTCGTTCCTCGCCCTGTTCGAATAAGCGTCACTGTGACGAGGACGAGCCGGTGCTGCAATGGCGCCTGCTGGCGGACAAAGGGATCACATGCTCAATGAGCAGAGCGGGCAAGGTCTGGGACGATTCTGCGACGGAAAGCTTCTTCTTGACGCTGAAGATCGAACGGACCGCCCGCAAAGTGTATCGCACCCGAAATAATGCTAGCGCCAATATCTTCGACTGCATCCAAGCGCCTCTGTAACCCGCGGCGCCGCCATTCGAAACTGGGCTACGTCAGCCCAGTAGAGTTCGAGGGACGCTCCAGGCGAGCTTAATCTGCTGTCCACGAAACCGGCAGCAGCTCATCCATTCCCGCGCCGCATCGAGCTTTTTGGAGGATTGCTCCAGAAGCCTTTGTCCCGGGCAGGGCAACCACCTGGGTTCCTTCATCCGGCATGATCTTTGTCAGGGACACCATTCCGCCGAGAACGGTCCCGACGAAATCCACCATGTCGCCGTCCATGAGGATGGTCTGCCGGGGTTCGTAGGACCGGAAGACGCGGATCGCTACAAGCTGACGCAGCTCGTCAGTGCCGCCATCCGCACAGATGCAGCGGCTCCTTTCACAGCAGGTAGGGCAGGATGCTTGAGCATGGCATCCTGAAATTGCGTGCGGTTGCGATTGCCACGAGAGGAAAGATAACCATGCCATGCAACCGGTGGCCACCACTTGCGGGTGAATTATCGATTACTTTCGGTGGCGCTCTGTCGATCAGCGGGTGGCAGACCGAATGTCCCGATCACCTGGGCCTCGAAGTCCTTGTCAGGCAGGCTTCGGCGCAAGGGGACGAATTGCTCGGCCTCGGTGCCGACCATGACGGCAATGTCGCTGCCTTCATCCTCGATGATGGCCTGGACCGCCCTGGCGATTGGCTCGGGCGAGGGACCTTCATTGATCGCCTGGGCGACGATTGGCACGAAATGGCTGACCAGGTCGCGATAGGGCGATGCCTCGCTTGTGGTTGCGGCATTCGCCACCAGCCCCTTCTTGACGAAGTTGGTTCCGAACAGCCCTGCAAGGATGGAATGCACGCGGATGCCAAAGGGTCCGACTTCGAAGCGCAGCGAATCCGTGATCCCCTCGACCGCATATTTGCTGGCGTTGTAATGGGTCAGCAGCGGCAGGCCCATGCGCCCCAGAAAGGACGAGATGTTGATTATAACGCCGCCCCCCGCGTTGCGCATATGCGGCAGGACCTCGCGGGTGGTGCGCAGAAGGCCGAAGACATTGACGTCGAACTGCCACATCATTTCCTCGTCCGTGCCGTCCTCGACCGTGGCCAGCAGGCCAAAGCCGGCATTGTTGACCAGCACGTCGATCCGGCCCGCGTCCGATATCACCTGGGCCACGGCATCGCGGATTGAAGCGGTGTCCTGGACATCCAGCCGGACCGGCGTGATTTGGACCCCCCTGCCCCGTGCCTGCGCCATCAGATCCGCATCATTGCCGCGAATGCCCGCAAAAACGCGATAGCCGCCTTCGGCCAGCAGCAGCGCGGTGGCCAGTCCCATGCCGGAACCTGCGCCAGTGATCAAGACAGTCTTGGCCATGATGTTGTCCCTTTGCCGTTGCAAGGTTGGATAGAACCGGTTCATGGCTGACCCGGCGCTTGATGGCCTTGATCAAAGTCAAGAAGATCAGAGGCGAACTTCAAGCTACCGCTCT
The DNA here is from genome assembly GCF_030846195.1 of Paracoccus yibinensis. GTDB lineage: Bacteria > Pseudomonadota > Alphaproteobacteria > Rhodobacterales > Rhodobacteraceae > Paracoccus > Paracoccus yibinensis. The sequence continues at coordinate 131,132 of NZ_JAVCWH010000006.1, read as the reverse complement.
GGAAACAGAAGCCGGGCAGATCGCCAGTATCTACGTTACCTGGAACCCTGAAAAGCTGACCAAGGTGGGATTGATCCAGCGAACGTCAGCTTCGTCCACATAGAGACACCTCTCTCAGGTCCATGGCTCATTGCTCCAAAACCTTTTTGGCAGCGTCCGCAAGGAAACGGTTCAGAGGACGCCTGATCTCCCTGGGGACGACTCTCTGTCCGGTGCTGCAAATCCGATCAAGTAAAGTCCTGCATGATTGGTCCAATGATGTTCTCAGGAAAGGGGCGATTACTGTTGCCAGTCGCAGTTGACAGGCACCTGTCGAGAAATCTTGTGTCCGCTCAAGTTGTGGAGGTAGCTACCTGGCTATCTTCTTCAACGCGGCATTTGTGGCGGCCGTCACGGCAACGACAAGCGGACCGTCGAAGGCTGCATCGAGTTGCTCGGGCTTCTCGACAAGCTCTTTTGGATCGCCGGGTGTGACGCGGACACCCTGGCACTGATCTGCGTAGCCAAGATCCCCTGCTCTGGCCTGGAATGACGCTATCAACGCGGGATCCGGGTGATCGTCACGATGGCAAACGAGCGTCCGTCACGAGCCGCTTCGTGGAACACCCCCTTGCCGATGCCCACGACAACGGCATCCGGCAACGCCTTGCGCGACTCGGCAAGACCGGGATCGCTGAAGGCGGAAACGATGAATGCAGCGGAGCCTTCGCTCTCAGCCGCCTGCCGGCCGATCTGACAACCTCTTTGGCGGCCTGGACCATATCTTCAGAGGTGGTCAGAAGCCGTGGAGCAGCGTCGTTTGTCCGTCCCAGGATCCAAGCCTTTTCACCAGCAGCTTCTTGGGCAAGCGCCGTCATGCTTTCGGTGGCGGTGGCATTTCGGCGGCGGCCACGTTGCCTCCGGCAAGGCAAAGCACTGCAACGGCGGCATACGAGATGCGGCAGGATCCGGCGGCGGCCGCGCGGAGCTGGTCTGTCCGGGACATGGCCCGATCCTTGTAACGGGTGAAGCGAAGTGCTGGAAGGGTGATCGTCCGGCCCCCTATGACAGGCCGGACGTCTGATCCTGGGTCAGTTCGACAGGAACCGGCGGGCCGAGGGCAGGGTCTTCATCAGCACGTAATAGGTCACGCCTGCGGGGATCAGGCTGGCGTACCAGGAAATGCCGGAAAAGATCAGCGCGAAGACGATGCCGACTGCCGTAGCGATGAACGCCGCCCAGTTGACACCCTTGTAGGGTCCGTTCTCGTCATAGAGCAGGTCCAGGTTCAACTGACGCTTGCGCAGCACATAGTAGTCCACCACCAGCACCGCGAAGATCGGTCCCAGGAAGGCCGAATAGGTCTGGATGAACAGGTTCAGCCCGGCGGCGGATTCGTCCTTGACCAGTTCCCAGGGGAAGGTCGCGAAGGCCAGCAGCCCCACCAGGACCGCCGAGGTCTTGAAGTTCAGCTTGAAGATGTCCATCAGCGCATAGGCAGGCGGGATCACGTTGTTCAGCACGTTGGTCGTGACCTGGGCGAAGACGATGAACAGAAGCGTGATGATCAGCAGGATCTTGTTGTCCACGGCGCTGGAAAACACCTTGATCGGATCGACCTCGCCCGTGGCACTGGACACCATGAGTCCGATCAGGCCCATGAACAGCGTGGCCGGCAGGGTCGAATTCGCATAGATCACCACCTGCCGCAGCGGCGAGACGCTTTCCTTCAACTCGCGTGAATAGTCCGACACGTTCAGCATCATCGTGCTGTAAACGCCCAGGAACAGCATCGTGGCGGCCCAGAACGGCGCGCCCCAGGTGCCCTCTGCCTGCAGCAGGTTCGCCGAGATCTGGTCGCCGTATTTGCCGATCACGCTGAAGAACATGTAGATCAGCGCGCCGATGATGAAGACCGAGCCGATGTTCTCCAGCCACTTGATGCCGCTGAAGCCCAGGACCGACAGGCCGATCTGCAGGAACTGGAAAGCGATGAACCAGAAGACGATGCTGTCGAATCCGAACAGCGTCACCGACACCAGGTTCAGCGCGCCCGCGCCGATCCAGCTTTGGAAGCCGAACCAGACGATCGCGGGCACCGACCGGACAAGGGCCGGAAGGCGCGTGCCCGCAAAGCCGAAGGACGACCGCGCCTGCACCATAAAAGGGATACCGTATTTATGGCCCGCCGCGCCGTTGATCGCCAGGGCCACCCCGATCACCGTGCAGCCGATGGCGATGGCCAGGAACACCTGCAAAAGGTTCAGCGTGCCCGCCAGGCCGGAACCGACGGTGAACGTCCCGATGGATACGCAGCCACCCAGCCAGGCAAACAGATAGGACCAGGGATCCATGATCCGGTGACGTTGCGGGGCAAGCGTTTCCTCGCCTACTTTCTTGTGATCGGTTTCTATAATCTGGCCGCCGGCCAGGTTTTCTATCGACGACATCTCCTTGTCCTTCCCTGTTGTTGATCTTGGTTTTATTTCTGGTTCGGCTGCGCATAGGCGCAGATTTTGCTGGTCCCGAGGCCGACGGCCGCCAGCCCTTCCACGAACTTGACGGCGACGGTGACGCCGTCGATGACCGGCACCCCGGTTTCCCGCGACAGCCAGTCGGTCAGGTCGGCCATGCCGGCGCAGCCCAGGACGATTGCCTCGCAATTGTCCTCGCGGATGGCGCGGAGGATTTCGTCGCGCACCTTTTCACGCGCGCCTGAACCTTCCTCTTCAAGCGCAAGGACGGGAATGCTGGCAGAGCGGACCTTGCGGCACTGGTGGTCCACGCCATAGCGCCGCGCCAGTTCCTCGATCACCGGGACCGACCGCGGCAGGGTGGTGACGACCGAGAAGCTGGTGGCCAGCATGGTTGCGGCCTTCATCGCGGCCTCGGCGATGCCGATGACCGGCCCGCTTGCCAGTTCCCGGCAGGCGCCGATGCCCGGATCGTCGAAACAGGCCACCACGACGCCGGCAACGCCCTGCTGCTCGGCCTCGCGGACATGGCGCAGCAGGGCGGGCACCGACATCGCCTCGTCATAGTGGCCCTCGATGCTGGCGGGCGATCCTTCGCCCGTCCGGGCAAGGATCTCGACCCCCGGGCCTGCCACACGCCGGGCACTTTCAGCGATCTTGTCGGTCATCGAGGCCGTCGCGTTGGGGTTGACGAGAAGGATTTTCATGAGCGCCTCCGGCTTGCTTCTGCTTCCCAATCGTCGACGATTCGCACATGATGTGTCAACGATTCATCTTTGAAGCATTGCAGGCTTCTTGTGCTGTCCGGATCGGCGGCATAGTTTCCCTCCGGCAGGCAGGAGAAACGCAGACCCATGGCACTGAATGCAGAAAGCCGGATCGTCGACGGGGTGGTCGAGGCCATTCTTGAACGGCGCCTGCGCCCCGGCACCAAGCTAAGCGAGCCGGAGCTGTGCGAGATCTATGATTGTGGCCGGACTGATGTGCGCCGCGCGCTTGTCATCCTGGCGACTCGCAAGACGGTCGAGCTGCGGCCAAACCGCGGCGCATTCGTGCGCGTTCCTACCCAACCCGAGGCGCATAACGTCTTCCAAGCCCGGCGGGCCATCGAAAAGACGCTGGCGCGAAACGCGGCGCAGCACGCGACGGGGACCGATCTTGCGGAACTGGACCACGTCGTGCAGGCCGAGATTCTGGCCCGCCAGAACGGTGACCGCGCCCAGGCAATCCGCCTGTCGGGCGAGTTTCACATGATTCTGGCCAAGATCGGGCAGAACGACGTCCTGGCCGAGTTCCTGCACGAGCTCATCATGCGCAGTTCCCTTATCATCGGGCTGTTCGCGGGCTCGAGCCACGTCCTTTGCCAGGACGAAGAACATGGCGAGATCGCCTCGGCCATCCGCAAGAGCGACGGCGCAAGGGCCAGCGACCTGCTTGAAGCGCATCTGCGCCATATCGAGGCGCAACTGGTCTTCGACACGGTGCCGGAAGCAAGCGACCTGCGCCACATTCTGTGCAAGTAGAGGGGGAGGTTTCTGCGGATCCTGCGTTAACTGATCGGCATCTTGCAGCTACAGCCTTGAGGCCTGTGGATGTCTTCGGGACTGAGGTCAGGAGAATACCCACGGCGCCGCGCAACTATCTGCCCGACACCTGACAAGATTGGCCTGTGCTGACTGAACCCATACCCCGCCACCCTTGCACACTGGCCCGGCCTGATCCGCTTCCTCGGTAATGGCACGCTTGAACTGGACGCCAACCCTGTCGAGAACCAGATCCGTCCGACCTGCGGTCGATCCCTGGCCTGATGCGGCAGGTTGTGGACCTGTTGGACGATTGCCGGGCCTCGTCGGAATGGCTGTCGCAGGCTCGCGACCTGCTGTTCCTGGGTCGCGCTACGCTGTATCGGGTGACCCTGGAAGGGGCGCTGAAGCTAAGGGAACTGAGCTATATCCATGCCGAGGGCTATGCCTAGGGCGAACTGACGCACGGCCCGATCCTGCTGATCGACCGCGATGTGCCGGTAATCGTGCTGGCGCCGCATGACGCATTGTTCGAAAAGACCGCATTGAACATGCAGGAGGTCAAGGCCCGACACGGTCCGATCCTGCTTGTCTCGGACGAAGACAGGCTTTCCGCAGCCAGCCACGGGGTGCAGGCTACGCTGCGGATGCCGTCGGGCGGTGGGGTCTTCCAGCCGATCCTTTATGCGATCACGATGCAGTATCTGGCTTATCATACGGCGGTGGCCAAGGGCGCCGACGTGAACCAGTCCCGCAACTTCGCAAAATCCGTTACGGTGGAATGATCGTGAAAAACAACAGCGAATACGAGATCATCAACCCGCACGTTGATCAGGATTACTACTTCCAAACCTATCCCGACACCAAGGAATACAAGGGTGGGGCAGTCAGCCATTTTATCGACTATGGCTGGAAAGAGGGTCGGAATCCCAACAGCAAGTTCGACACGAAAAAGTACCTGATGAACAATCCTGATGTCGCTGCTGCGGAAATCAACCCGCTACTGCACTGTGTCCTTAACGGCTTGATCGGCTACGACACACACGAAGGTGAAAGTGCGGATGCCGCTGCGGCAAAACATGCCGCCCTGCTGCGCGACCAAATCCTTGAGTTCATCCGGCCGCATGTGGATGAGGATTATTATTTCTCTCACAACCCGGACACTCGGGAATATCCGGGAGGGGCGGTTGCTCATTATGTCGATTACGGATGGCGCGAAGGCCGGAATCCCAGCTTCTATTTCAATACGAAGGATTATCTTCTGAGAAATCCCAGTGTTGCTGCCAACGGAGATAACCCGCTGTTTCACTATGTTACCAACAGCGATCAGACGGAGGTCCAGTCCGATCAGGATCCGATAGACAACCCAGACCTTCGAAACTCGATAGACAAAAGCTATTATTACGCCCGAAACGTTGACATCGCGTTGGCCGGCGTGGACCCAGTGGAGCATTACCTGAAACACGGAGCTGCCGAAGGACGGGCCCCCAACCTTTGGTTCGATGCGTCGTTCTATAACAGCATACGTCCGAGGGATAACCATGCCGACCTGCCTGATTTCATCCACTATATGAAGTTCGGCAAGCGGCAAGGATTGCCAAAGTCATGTTTTTCCACCGGTGCCGCGCCGTTCGATCAGTTCTGCCGGTTGCATGGCTGGCAACCTGAAACCGTCGAAAAAGAGATAGATGAACGGCGGCAATCGATTGTTGATCGCCTCTTGCACGGAGAGTTGGGCAAGCAGGTGGCGATGCTTGCGGACGTTGATCCCCTTATCATGTCGTCCTATGACGCTGCCCTGCAATTCCAGTTTTCGCCATATCGGTCGAGCAATCACCTGTCCTGCATGAGCGCGATGCTGCAGGCAATGAACGCCGCCAATTGGCGACCCGCGCAAGCCGCGATCGTGCTGCCATGGGTCCATATGGGCGGATCGTCAAAGATCGCGGGCGTTGCCTGTCAGGTCCTGGTCGATCGATATGGCGCCGAGAACGTCGTGATCATCCATACGGACACGTCCGAGTTCGATTACGATCAACGGTTTCCCGAAGGTGTTCGCATTATCGACCTTCACGCAGTGCTGAAAGAGGTCGCGCGCGACGATCGGCCGCGCGTTCTGTTCGAATATGTTCGTGCCTTGCGTCCGGCGATCATGCTGAACATCAATTCGGCACTGTGCTGGGACATGGTCGTGAAATACGGGCAGCCTCTGGGTAACTTGTGCAAGATTTTCGTCTACCTATTCTGCCCGGAAAAGAACGTGCGCGGGCATTGGTATGGATACCCGATCGAGTTCTATCACCGGAGCTTGCCCTATATCGATGCAGTTCTTGTGGATAGCCAAGCGTTGAAAAACGAACTGTCCGGCCGTTATCATCTTTCAAGCAAGGCTCTTTCGAGGATCCATGTTCTCGACACGCCAACCGATCCCGACCTGCCGCAGGTGAAAGTCAGGGGTCGCAAGGAAAATCAGCGTCCGAATGTCTTCTGGGGAGGCCGCTTTGCACCACAGAAGCGGATCGACATCCTGACCAAGATCGCCAAGAACATGCCGGAGGTCGATTTTCAAGTTTGGGGCGGTTCAAATTGGCCAATGGAAAAGCCGAGCAATCTTATTCTGAACGGCAGCTATCGCAACATCACCGAAATCCCTCTTCAGGATTGCGACGTCTGGCTCTATACATCGGGCTGGGACGGCGTGCCCAACATGCTCATCGAAGTCGCTACGATCGGATTGCCTTTGGTCAGTTCTGTTGTCGGCGGCACGGGTGAAATTGCAACCGCCGATGCTGCAATTCCGGTATACGATGTCGAAAACATCAATGATTACATCGCCGCCATTCGATCCATTCTGGATGACCCTCGGGCCGCGCAGCAGCGTGCTGATTTGCTTCGCAAGAGAACGCTGGGCCTGCGAACCCCGAGCCACTATTCAGACGCCTTGAATGCGATCATTGACGCCGGAGACTACACGGATCAAGGACATGATTCATGATAGGCAAAAGTGCGGATATCTCGGTCCTGGTCACAGCTCACAACGAGGCTCACCTGGCTGGACCATCCTTGCAAAGCGCCGAACGAGCGATTGCAGCAGCCGAAGCTGGCGGGTTGACAGTGGAAAGGCTGGTGGGCCTTGATGCGCCAACCTTTGAAACTGCGCAGTTTTTTGCCCAGCCGGATATCGTCAGGAACTGGCGCGTCGAACACTACGATTTCAGGGATCCCTATATCCTGCGGAACAGGCTGGTGCGTCAATCGTCCGGCAAATGGCTGGCCTGGCTTGATGGCGATGATCTGATATCCGAGAACTGGTTGATCGCAGCGGTCCGTTTCCTTCAGAAACGTCCAGCCGACAGCTTGGAAATTGCTCATCCGGAATTAAACTGGATCTTCGACGAAGACGCCAATGTCTTTTCCCTCATCGACCAGCTCGATCCCCTTTATTCAAAGGCATACCTTTATTTCAACAATTATTGGGATATGATGTGCATTTGTCCCAGGTCGTTTGCGCTGCGTGTTCCTTACCAAGCACGCAAACCAGACCTGGGCTATGGCTACGAAGACTGGCACTGGAACTTGGAAGTTATGCGTTTTGGGGCCGTTCACAGAGTGATACCCGACACCGTGGTTGCCAAGCGGCGTTGGGGCAGGTCTGTCAGCCGCCAAAACGCGGAAATTCGCGCCGTGTGTCGTCCCAGCGAGACCTTGGCGATAAATCACTACCGGACACTGTAAGCCAGCTGCCGCAAGACAGCCAAAGGACAGTCGCCCTGCACCAAGATCGCGCTACGCATTGCTTTCTGCGGCGGGAAGCCTCGCCGATCTGGGCCGCAGCACGCCGGTCGCAACCCTGCTTGACGGCTTGGCGGAACCGGGCAAGCTGCGCCCGCGCCAAGTCGTGGCCACGTCAGACTATGCAACGGCGATCCCGGCACTGCTCGCCGTTCCGCGGCTAGGCCTTGCAGGGTAATAACTTGTTTCTCCGTTGAAGCCGCGGAAGGGCATAGGCTTGCCACAGGCCCAAGGGCGCCGATGGATCGGCAGCCAAGCGGGTGGGATGTCTGTTACAACCTCAGCGTCGGGTGCGCCGCCGAAAACCCGCCATGAGGGCCAACCCACTTGCCAGAAGCACGGCCGCAGCAGGCACCGGAACGGGCGCAGGGGCTACGGTCACTTGCGAGATGCCGTAACCGTCATAACCCGGCTCGGACTTGGTCGAAAACATGAACTCAGCCGCTGTGATGGCCTTGCCAAAGTCCACGGTCAGCCAGAAGAGATTGCCGTTCTGCTGCTCGGTTGCGATTTCCCAGATGGGCGTCCAAGTGCCGTCTTCGAGGAAAGACATGACGAAATGGCTGTCTTTCTGATCATGTGCGTCGGTTAGGGCAAAGGTCATGGACGAAAAGCTTACCGGGGCCATGACGGTCCACTTCAGCTTGTCGATGTCCTGGCTGTCGATCCAGTAGGTCGAGGGCGGCGGATCAAAGCGGCCAAAGGCGTGGGGCGCGGCAGGGTCCGCCTTCGTCACGACCGAGCAACCATCGTTGACGACGGACCCGCCGCCTCCGCAGTTGCCGAGACGTTCGAAGTCGTCGACCTTCAGGTCGATGGCAGTGCCGCCTGCAGGCCCATCAGGGAGCGTGGTCACGGTAGCGCCCCAGGCAGGCACGGTTATCCAAGAAGCCGACACTATCAGGGCGCCGAAGCACATGCGCAGTTTCGCGAACATCTGCATGATCCTCGTTACGACAAACGGGGTGCTTAACAGATCAGCATCCGAATTGATTGTTGCCCGTTGCTTGCACGTTGGCGACCTGCCAATAAATACAGGATTTTAAGCCTATAAAGTGATGTTTCCTCCCACCCGGCAACCAAGGCGAGTATTATCCAGGCATGTGGGGCGCTTGTATCCGAAGAGACTGCCATGACACGGATTAAGCGACTCACACCGTGCGGGTGGCAGCCGAGGCCGCGCAGCCAGCCTGCGCATGGCCCGGTGGATGCGCAAGCGGCATGAAGACTTCTTGGCCCCGCCGTTCCCGCTCCCGGATGTAATCCTTGATGATCGTGTAGCCGCCGGTGAAACTGCATGCGTCACGCAGCCGGTCGAACACCCGTTTAGCCGTATGTCGCTGCTTCCACGACATGGAGCGGTCCGCCTCAAGCCAGGCCTCGATGATCGGGATGAGGGGATCAAGCTTCTGTCGCCTGACCTCGGCCGCCCGCCGGTAATCCGGCGGCACCGAGAACGTCATCATCTTCGCAACCGTATCGCGGGAGATGTTGAAGGCCCTCGCCGCCTGACGCTGGCTCATACCCGCCGCGCAGGCCTGGCCGATCCTGAGATATAGTTCCACGCTGCCCGCAGCAGCTCCATGCCGCCGCTTCCGTGGACTAGTTTTTCACCGCCGTTCTCAGAGGCCTACTTCACTGTTGCTTGCCAGATTGTTGCCAGCATCGCATGCGCGAAAATTGGTCTAATCACGGTGGGGCGGCCTTACGGCACATGGCGCGATTGGATGATGGGACACGCCCAGGAAACACGATTTTCTTAGGTGCTGCGAAACCGCGATGCGGTTGCTGCGTCCCGTTGACAGGCGCCAACTTTCAATCCGGCAATTCTTCGAAAGCCTGCCGAGGCAGGGCAGCCCTGCCGCCATCACGCGGCAAGGCCTTGGGCGTCAAACCGGTTTGCGCGGGGGGGCCGCGCCGTGCAGTTCGATGTTGATCTCGAGACTGGACATCTGGTCGCCGCGCTCCATGCGGACATCGACATCCTGTTCCCCGATCGGGACATACTTGCGGATCGCCGCGATGATGTCGCGTTGCAGCATCGGCAGGTAATCCGCCTCGGCGGTGCCGCTGCTGCGTTCATGCGCAAGAAGGATTTGCAGCCGGTCCTTTGCGGTCTGGGCTGTCTGGGTCGGGCGCGGCTTGCGGACAAAGCTGAACAGGTTCATGACGCACGCTTGAACAGACGCTGGAACAGGCCGGGGCGGCGTTCGCCCTGGATGCGCATCTCGACCTGGGTGCCGGTCAGCCGGGACACGGCATCCTCGTAGGCGCGCGACGCGGCCGAGGGTTCGTCCAGCACGACCGGCGTGCCCACGTTCGAGGCCTTGAGGATCGCCTTGCTTTCCGGGATCACGCCCAGCAGCGGCACCGCCAGGATTTCCAGCACGTCCTCGACCGTCATCATCTCTCCGCTGTCGACACGCGCCTGGTCATAGCGGGTCAGCAGGACCTGGGCCTTGATCGGCTCGGCGCCCTCGGTCTCGGCGCGCTTGGTCTGGCTGCTCAGCAGGCCAAGGACGCGGTCGCTGTCGCGCACGGACGACACCTCGGGGTTGGTGACGACCACGGCCTCGTCGGCGTAATACATCGCCATCTGGGCGCCGCGCTCGATGCCCGCCGGGCTGTCGCAGACGATATAGTCGAACTCGGCCTTCAGCTCGGCCAGGATCTGCTCGACGCCCTCCTTGGTCAGGGCGTCCTTGTCGCGGGTCTGCGAGGTGGGCAGGATGAACAGCGTTTCCAGCCGCTTGTCCTTGATCAGCGCCTGCTTGAGCTTGGCGTCGCCCTGGATGACGTTGATGAAGTCGAAGACCACGCGGCGCTCGCAGCCCATGATCATGTCCAGGTTGCGCAGACCCACGTCGAAGTCGATCACGACCGTCTTGAAGCCCTGCTTGGCAAGCCCGGCCGAGATCGCGGCGGACGAGGTCGTCTTGCCCACGCCCCCCTTGCCCGAGGTGATCACGATGACCCGCCCCAGGGGCGCGTCCTTCTTGGCTTCCGTTGTCATGCGATTACCTCCATGCGAAGTTTCTCGTTCTCCAGGTAAATGTGGGTGCAGCGTTGGCGCGCGGCGTCGTCCAGCGACTCGCTGGTCTGATAAAGACCCGCAATGGCCACCAGTTCGGCGTCCAGGCTTTGACAGAAGATATGCGCGTTCTCGTTGCCGTGGCAGCCCGCCATGGCCCGGCCGCGCAGGATGCCATAGACGTGGATGTTGCCCGCCGCGATCAGTTCCGCCCCCGAGGCCACCGACCCGATCACCGTCAGGTCGCCCTGTTCGGCCACGATCATCTGGCCCGACCGTACGGGCGAGCGGATGACCTTGGTTTCGGCCGGGCGGGGGGGGGCAGCGGCCTGGACCGGATCGCTTTGGCGGGGCAGAGGGGCGTCGCGCCCCGTGTTCACGGCGATCAGGCCCAGATCCCGCAGCGCCGCCGGGTCGAAACCTGCGGCGTTCTGCACGCCGAAGACCTGCAATTCCTGCTGGCGCAGTTTGTCCACCAGGGTCCGGATGCGGCTGGTGTCATGCAGGCCAGGCGCCTGCCCCAGATCCAGAACCACCGGGGCGCCGGAAAAGAACTGTGGCGTCCGGCCCAGCTGCTCCTCCAGCTGCGCGTGGAAACGGTCATCCGCGATCCCACTGTCGATGCGAAGCGTCAGAACGGTCAGGAATCGGCCCCGCACCTGAAATGCGGCCGTCTTTGCCGGCGGCGCGACGGGCCTGGCACGGGCGTATCCATCTGACACGTCGAACACTCTGCTCCTGCTCTGGCGGATCGCGACTCGAGTCGCGCCGCTCTTGTTGAAGGGGGCATTTCCCACGAAGCGCATGCCCTGCGAAAGACGTCCCCGCGCGTGCCGGCAGGATCCTGCCTATGCCCGCCGGGTGTGATTGCCTTGCAGTGGCGGCCATGTTCGCCCACGATCTCTGTCCGGGACGGATGGGTTGAGAATTCAGGGCCGCGCCCTTGTGTTGCGCGCAAAACAGGGACCCTGGCCAAATGGACAAAATCGAAACCTTTCTAGGGACCGTGGGCGGCGTCGTCTAGGGTCCGTTCCCGCTGATCCCTCTGCTTCTGGCGGCGGGGCGGGATCCAGTTCCTGCGGCTAGGCGCCGCGTTGCGGTTGGCCTGATCAGACGCAAGGACAACAATGCCGAAGGCGACATCTCGCAGTTTCAGGCACTGACCACGGCGATGGCCGCCACGGTCGGCACGGGCAACATCGTGGGCGTCGCCACCGCCATCGGCATCGGGAGCCCTGGCGCGCTGTTCTGGATATGGGTGACGGCGCTCTTGGGCATGGCGTCCAAGTATTCCGATGCCTTTCTGGGCGTCCGCTTCCGCACCACCGACACGGCGGGCGAGAAGTCGGGCGGTCCGCAATACTACCTGGAACGCGGCATTCCAGGCGGCTTGGGCCGCATCCTGGCGCTGTCCTTCGCGATCTTCGCGGTCCGCGCGTCGTTCGACATCGGCAACATGACGCAGGGCAATTCCATCGCCTCGAACCTGGGACGCAGCTTCGCCGTGCCGACCTGGGTCACGGGGGCGGTGCTGGCGGGCCTGACGCTGGTGGTGCTGGTGGGTGGCATCAAGTCCATCGGCCGCATCACGGCAGGCTTCGTGCCGGCAATGATCCTGCTCTACGTGCCGGGGGCGCTGTATATCCTGGGCACCAATATCGGCGACGTGCCCGCAGCCTTTGCCCAGGTGTTTTTCTAGGCCTTCACCGCCACTTCGGCCGTGGGTGGGTTCCTGGGATCGGCCATCGCGGCGGCCTTGGCCCAGACGACGCATCCGGTGCGGCAGGGGCTTGCGTCGATGACGCAGACCTTCATCGACACGATCATCGTGGTGTCCTGCACCGGCCTTGCCCGGACACCCTGCGCGACCGGCGGCGGGGCGGATCGCGAAGACCTGTAAGCGGCGGCAGGCCGGGACCTTCATGACCCTGCGCGCCAGCCGCTTCCTGGTGGCGCTGAAGAACGCGGAGAAACGCACCAAGCCGGTCACGGCGCAGATCGCCCCTGCCCCGGCATGCCTGTCAAACCATCAGCTTCGATCGGGGCGCCGGATGTGTCGATCGCTTCCATCTGCAGGCCGGGGTTGCACGCCGACATGGCTCTGCGAGGCCCAGCCGGCGTGGCAGAAAGATGCGCCCGAGAATGCCAACAGGCAATGGCGACAATGGCCAGGCTTCGACACCGATCCGAACAACCCTGTCGCAGGAAGACCTGCGCAAGCCTCAATGCCACGCCCCGCAGCTGCCCCGGCTTTAAGACGCCTGCAGAGGTGGCAAAGCCAGTCCGCCCGGACGCGGCCACGGATCCGAGAAACCCTTCCGACGACCGAGGCCGCATTGGAGTTGTTCAGGCCGGCCTAGCTCGCTCGTGCCGGTTCGACCTTGAGGCTTCTAGTCCTTCCAGCCCTCAAGAGCCGCCACAAAGGCTGTCAACCAGCCATTCGTCTGGTGGCCGTCAAGAACCCGGTGATCGATCGTCAGGGAAACGTAGGCCATCGGACGGACCTGTATTGTATCGACTCCTCCGACCTCTCGAACAACGACACGCTTTTCCAGCTTGCCGATGCCCAGTATGGCCGACTGTGGCTGGTTGATGATGATCGGAGAGGCGAACAGCGATCCCGAGACGCCGTGGTTCGAAATGGTGAATGTGCCATCGCGCATATCCTCGGCGACAAGCTTGCCGTTCCGTGCGCGCTGCGTGACATCCTGCAAGCGGGACGCAACTCCCTTGAGCGACAGATCCTGCACGCGGCGGATGACGGGCACGATCAACCCCTTGTCCCCCAGGGCAGTGCCGATGCCGATATTCACGTCCCCGAAGATTTCCAACCGGTCCGAATGCCAGCGGCTGTTGACCTGCGGCATCGCCTCCATCGCGCGGGCGGCGGCCAGGATGATGTAGGCGGTATAGGAAAGCGATATCCCGTCGGCGGCGAAGGCATCCTTGTTCCGGTTCCGGTGCGCCATGATGGCGCTGAAATCCGCCTCGAAGACGGCGGTGACCTGGGGTGCCTCCGTGACCGACTTGACCATATTGCGGGCGATGGCCAGTCGCATCTGGTCGTGCGGAACGGAAGTTCCTGCCAGACGCGATCCACTCGCCGGCGTTGCCGTGGGGGGTGGCGGCACTTTCGGCTGGGCAACAGCCTCAGGCTCGGGGTGGAGGGCCGGATTCCGCTCGCGCAGTCTGGCGGCGGCGGCATCCACATCGGCGCGTGTCAGGCGTCCGTTGCGCCCGCTGCCTTCCACCTGCTTCGGGTCGATGCCTGTTTCGGCCAGGGCTTTCCGCACGGACGGCGAATGCCAGGCGGTCATGTCGCGGCCTGTCGAACAGGTGCGCGAAGCCTCGGGGGAAAAGGCGGCCTCTGCAGCAGGAGCAGGCTCGGTCAGGTTGGCGGGGTTCGGATCGGCCGCTTCGATCCGGGCAAGGACAGCACCCGGCAGGGCCTTCTGCCCGGCATCGATCAGGATTTCGGCAAGCCGACCCGAGGAAGGCGCCGGAACCTCGACGGAAACCTTGTCGGTTTCCAGTTCAAGCAGGGGATCATCCTTTATCACAAGATCGCCGACTGCTCGCAGCCAGGACGACACGACGGCCTCGGTGCCTTCCTGTTCAAGCGGAACCAGAACATCGACCATCTCAGAACTCCACCAGATCGTTGAGCCTGGCGCGGATTGCCGACACCGATGGGACTGCCCACTCCAGATAGACGGGATTGTGAGGGCTTGGGATGTCCGGCATCGTCAGCCGCTCGACCGGCGCGTCCAGGTCCGTGAATGCCTCGGATGCCACGACGGCAGCGATCTCGGCCCCGAAACCGGCGGTTTGCAGGTCCTCGTGGACGATCAGGCAGCGATGCGTCTTCGCGACCGAGGCCAAGACGGCCGTGCGGTCCCAAGGCACCAGTGTCCGCAGGTCGATGACATCCACCGACATGCCCGCCGCTGCTTCCTGACACCGATCGACAAGCCCACCCCAGGTCACGATCGTGGCCTGCGTCCCCTCGGCGACCAGCCGCGCCTTGCCAAAGGGAATGGCGAAGTCGTTGCCCGGCCACGGCCGCCGCGCCCAGGAATGGTCAAGCATCGCCCGATGTTCGAGGAAGATCACCGGATCGTTGCCCCGGAGCGCAGTCCGCAACAGGCCCACCGCATCTTCGGCATTCGACGGCGAGACGACCTGCCAGCCGGGGCTGTGGATAAAGGCTACCTCGTTGGTCTGGCTGTGCCACGGGTCGCCGCATTTGAAGAAACCCACCGGCATGCGCACCACCATGGGCGCCGCAAAGCGGTTGTTCGTCCGCCAACGCATAGACCCGCAGTCGTTCAGTTGTTCCGTCGCAGGTTCGGCATATTTGCGGAACTGGATCTCGGGAACGGGCAGAAGCCCGGCCAAGGCCATGCCCACGGCACGACCGATGATCCCCTCCTCGGACAGGGAGGTGTCGAAGACCCTGTCGATGCCATACTTCTCCTGAAGGCCAAGAGTAACGGCGTGCACGCCGCCCTTGGGACCAATATCCTCGCCGAAGATCACCATGCGTGGGTTCGACGCCAGTTCCTGATCCAGGACGCGGCGGATGGCCGTCACCATGTTGATGCGCTGACCCTCGGGCTGGGGCTGATCGGTGGCGGGCGGCGGCGTCCAGCCATGTGTCATCAGCCCGCCGACCTGCTGCATCTCCCCTTCATAGAAGACGTGGCGCAGAACCGAGGAGGGGTCGCCGACAGGCCGCGCTTCGGCCGCCTTGCGGGCGGCTTCGGCACGATCGGCGGCAGTCTTCACCGCATTGTCCCAGTCCGCCTGGGTCACCACATGAGGAACCATGTAGGAATGAAGTTTCCCCCAGGGGTCGCGGGCACGTTCTGCCGCAACGACCTTTGCTGACTTGTAGGCCTGGGTGTCCTGGAAGCTGTGCCCCTGCAGGCGCGGCACGGTCAGCCGCAGCATCGCGGGCCCACGCTCCTCGCGCACATGGGCGACGGCTTCCGCGACAAGCTGCGCCGCTTCCCCGGGTTCGGTTCCGTCGCCCGAGAAGATGCGCAAGCCCGGCCACGAGCCGAGGTTGGCCGCGATATTGCCACCCGGCGTCTGCATGGTGGAGGCGACGGAAATGCCAAAGCCGTTGTCCTCGACATAGAACAGCATCGGCAGCTTTTGCGTCGTGGCGATTGTCAACGCCGACCAGAAGCCGTTGGAGGCGACCGATCCATCGCCGCCAAGCACGACCGCGATCGAGCGGCCATGGGCATCGGACTCCAGCACCTTCGCATGATAGTCCAGGGCCTGTGCCCAGCCGGCGGTCGGCGTGTACTGCGCACCGACGCCGCCGCACATGGGCAGGGCCACGGTGCCGTTCCGATTGGGATGATTGAAGACCACACCGATGTCGCGCCCGTCCGAATAGCCGCCGGCCCGGCCCATGGCCGAAGCCAGCGCATCCTCTGGATCCACGCCCAACGCGATCAGCAGGGGCCGCGAACGATAATACCCGCAGACGGCATCGTGCCGCCCGTTCAACTGCATTCCAAGCAGGATCTGGGCCATGTCGTGGCCGCGCGCGGAAAACTGGTAGAGGACTTTTTTCTCGGGAACGAGACGCGTTTCTTCCATCTCGTCCAGGGCGCGGCTCAGCGCCATGTGGCGCAGCACTGTTGTCCAGTCGACATTCACATCCGGCGCGTTCCGAAGCGCAGCGGCCGCTTGCTGTTTCGCCACGGCTTTTCTCCTCCAGCAACAATCCAGGAAGTATCGTCCGGGAGGAATGAAATTGGGTTTCAATCTTCCCACGAAATGTGGTCAGTATGAAATCCATATTTCACCTTCAGGGCCTAGATGAACACCGTGATCCAACTGGATAGAATCGACCGCGAGATCCTGAAGGAACTTCAGGTTGATGCGGAATTGTCCAATCAGGAACTGGCTGAACGGGTCGGCTCCTCCGCGGCCTCCTGCTGGCGCCGGGTCAAGGCCCTGCGGGAGGCAGGCGTGCTTGGTCCCGCCGTGCGCCTGGTCGATCCTGCTCTTCTTGGCCGGGGGCTGGATGTCTTTTGCGAGATCCGCATGAAATCGCAAAATCGGGAAAGCCGCTCCGCCTTCGAGGATTTCATCGCCCTGCAGGAGGATGTCGTTGCCTGCTACTCGATCAGCGGCGACTGGGATTACCTTCTGCATATCGTCGCGCGCGACATGAAGGATTACGAGAGGGTGCTGATGCGTGGCATCCTGAACCACGACGCCATTGCGAATTCATCCTCGAAATTCGTCTTGCGGCGGATCAAGTTCCAGACATCGATCCCGCTTTGACTGCACCGCGAACATCGACTTCGTGCTGTTCCGCGAGCGCTGGATGGTGGCCGAGCATTCCTTCCGCCCGCCCTGGTATCACAAGAACATCATGTCCGAACTGATGGGCAACATCTACGGTATCTACGACGCCAAGCCGCAGGGTTTCGCGCCCGGCGGCATCAGCCTGCACAACTGCATGTTGCCCCACGGCCCCGACCGCGACGCCTTCGAGGGCGCCAGCAATGCCGACCTGAAGCCCCAGAAGCTGGACAACACCATGTCCTTCATGTTCGAAACGCGCTTTCCCCAGCACCTGACCGAATACGCCGCCCGCGAGGCGCCGATGCAGCCTGAATACATGGAGGTCTGGAACCGGCTTGAAAAGAAATTCGACGGCACGCCAGGGCCGAAGTGACAAGCCGGGGGCTGTCTGCCCCCGGACCCCCGAGAATATTTCAGCACAGAAGATGAGAACAGGATGCCGCTGATCCGGTCCTGGGTGGACAGCGCCAATCGGGCGGGCTGCCCCTTTTCCCTGAACAACCTGCCTTATGGCGTCTTCTCGGTGGGGGGCGATGCGCCGCGCTGCGGGGCGGCCATCGGCGACAGGATCGTGGATCTGGCCGCTGCCGAGGCGCAGGGGCTGCTGGATGCGGGCGGCACCTTCGCGCAGGGGCAGTTGAACGGCTTCATGGCGCTTGGCCGGGCCAGGTGGGACGCGGTGCGGGCGCGGCTGACCGAACTGCTGGCCGAGGATGGCGACCGCGCCCTGCCGCTGGTGCCCATGGCGGATGCCACCCTGCACCTGCCGATCCGGGTGACGGAATACACCGACTTCTATGCCTCCCGGAACCACGCCTTCAACGTGGGCCTGCTGTTCCGCGGACCCGAGAACGCCCTGCCGCCGCAATGGACGCACATGCCCATCGGCTATAACGGCCGGGCTTCCTCGGTCGTGGTCTCGGGCACGCCGATCCGGCGGCCCATGGGCCAGCTGAAGGGCGACAGCGGCCCGGTCTGGGCGCCCTGCGCGCGGCTGGACCTGGAACTGGAACTGGGCGCGGTGGTCGGCCAGCCAAGCACCATGGGCTGCCGCGTCAGCGTGGAGGAGGCCGAAGGCATGATCTTCGGCTATGTGCTGCTGAACGACTGGTCGGCGCGTGATGTGCAGGCCTGGGAATACCAGCCGCTGGGGCCGTTCCAGTCCAAGGCCCTGGGCACCACCATCGGTCCCTGGATCGTCACCCAGGCCGCGCTGGAACCGTTCCGCAGCAAGGGCGCCGAACGGGCGAACCCGCTTCTGCCCTATCTGCAGGAAAGCCGTCCTGGCCTTTACGACCTGGAGATCGGCTGGAGCCTGAACGGGCAGGTCATGGCGCGCACGAACTACAACGTGATGTATTACTCCTCGGCCCAGCAACTGGCGCATCACACCTCTTCGGGCTGCCCGATGCGGGTGGGCGACCTGCTGGGATCGGGCACGATCAGCGGCCCAGCCCCCGACCAGACCGGCGCCCTGCTGGAGATGACCCAGGGCGGCAAGACGCCGGTCACGGTGAACGGCCAGGCCCGCACCTTCCTCGAGGACGGCGACGAGGTGGCGCTGTTCGCGACAGCCCAGGGCGACGGATACAGGATCGGCTTCGGCCCCTGCACAGGAACCGTGCTGCCAGCACAGCCGTGAACGGGGGGCCGACTGATGGGGTTCGTCAGCCGCCGCGGACGGGCCACATGCGCGACCAGACACCGTCTCGCCGGATCAGCGCGTGCTGCGCCGCCGCAGCCACATGGATCGCCAGAACCGCGATCAGGGTAAAGGCGCCGACGGCATGGATCCCCTGGGCGATGTCCGCGACCCGTTCGGACTTCGCCAGCCACGGTCCCACGCCCAGGCGGTCCAGAAGCTCGATGGGAAACCCCCCTGCCCGGACGCGGATGAAGCCGCTGATCGGCATCACGACCAGCAGGACATAAAGCAGCGCGTGGGACAGGCGCGCCGCGCCGCGCTGCCAGCCGGGGATCGAGGCGGGCAGCGGCGGCGGCCTGTGGGTCAGGCGATAGGCGATGCGCGCCAGGATCACCGGGACCAGCAGGACGCCGATGTTCTTGTGGAACAGATACAGCGCATCCTGCACCGGACGGGCCAGACCCTCGCGCGTCATGATCAGGCCGGCGGGGATCATCAGCAGCACGGCGACCGCGACGGTCCAGTGGAACCATCGGGCGGGCGGGCGATACCTGGGCGGGTGGTCGGCCATGGCGGCTCCTTTCCGGGGACAGCCTAGCAGAAAATGCGGATTTGGCACAGCCGATGCGCTTGACGGATTTCGGGCTTCGCATAGGCTTCCGACATGCGCGACGCCCCCCAGATCCGGCCGATCCGACCGCTCCGCCCCGGCGGCGTCATTCCCGCGCAGATCGCCCTGACCGCCGCAGGGGGCGCCCTGCTGATCGCCGCATCGGGGACGGTGCTTGCGGGCGATGCGGCCGGGGTGATGGCGGGGATCGCGGCCTATCTTCTGGTCTGCGGGGCCGTGGCGGCGCTGATGGGGCGCAGCTATCCCCACCACCGGATCGGCGGCTGCAATGCGGTGACGCTGCTGCGGGCGGCGCTGACCTGCGCGCTGCTGGCGCCGCTGGTGACGGGACAGACGGCGGGCTGGGCCGTGGCAGGGGTGGCGGGCACGGCCCTGGTCCTTGACGGGGTGGACGGTCACCTGGCGCGGAAAAGCGGCTTCGTGTCCCGCTTCGGCGCCCGCTTCGACATGGAGGTGGACGCGGCGCTCGCCCTGGTCCTGTCCCTGCATGTCATCGCCGGAACCGTCGTCGGCCCCGAGATCCTGGTGCTGGGGCTTGCCCGCTATGGCTTCGTGCTGGCGGGGACGGTCCTGCCCTGGATGCGGGCGGATCTGCCCGATCGCCGCTGGCGCAAGGTGATCTGCGTGGTCCAGATCGCCGCGCTGATCCTGTTGCAACTGCCGGTCCTGACGCCCGACCAGGCGATCTGGCTGGCCCGGATCGCCGCCTTGCTGGTCGTCGCGTCCTTCGCAACCGACATCCGCTGGCTGTGGATGCGGCGGCCATGACGGGCCTGCGGCTGCTGGCGGCGGCCTGCGTCATCCATCTTGTGCTGATCCTGCCCGCCGCGCCCATGCCCGTGGGTCAGGCGCTGCTGCGGATCGCGCCGGAACTGCCGCTGATCCTGCTGGCGCTGCCCCTGCTGGGCCGGGTGGGGCGGGCGGCGGTCTTTCTGGCGCTGTCGGTGCTGGCGGTGCAGAAGATCGCCGATCTTGCGATGACCGCGGCCCTGGGGCGGCCGTTCAACGTCCTGGCCGACATGGCGCTGATCGGCGCGGGGGCGGACCTTTTGGCCCAAACGCTGGGCATGGCGCGGCTTCTGGCGGGATCGGCGGCACTGGCGGTTGCAGTCCTTGCCGCCGGGGCGGCGCTGTGGTGGGCCACGGGCACCTGGTCGCGCCTGGCATGGCGGCCCGCCGGGCGGCTGGCCCTGGTGTCCGTGGCGGCCCTGTCGATTGTCCTGGCGGGGATGGGCCTGGGGTGGACCGGCAACGCCCCCTATACCCTGACCCGGGTCGAGCTTCTGCGCCAGACCGCGCAGGATCTGCGCCAGATCAGGACGCTTGCCGCGCGGGACGATCTGGCCGGGGCGACCGGCCTGCTGGCGGAGATCGACCGCGACGTGCTGGTGATCTTTGTCGAAAGCTATGGCCGCGCCAGTTTCGATGCGCCCTATCACGCCAAAAGGCATCTTGAAACGCTGCGCCGGGCGCAAGGGCGGCTGGCAGAGGCTGGGCTGGCGATGCGGTCGGGGTTCCTGACCGCGCCGACCCAGGGCGGGCAAAGCTGGCTGTCGCACGCGACCTTCGCCAACGGCTTGTGGATCGCGGACCAGACGCGCTATGGCGCGGTCCTGGCCAGCGGGCGGCAGGGGCTGTTCCATCATGCGCGGCGGGCCGGATTCCGCACGGCGGCGGTGATGCCCGCCATCACCCGGCCTTGGCCCGAAGGCGACACCATGGGCTTCGACCGCATCCTTGCGGCGGGCGACCTGGGCTATCGCGGGCAGCCCTTCAACTGGGTGACGATGCCCGACCAGTTCACCCTGGCGGCCACCGACCGACTGCTGCGCGGCACGGGCGGGCCGCATCTGTTCGCGCAGGTGGCGCTGATTTCGTCGCACGCGCCATGGGTGCCGGTGCCGCGTCTTCTGGACTGGGACCGGATGGGCGACGGGACCGTCTTCGATGCCATGGCCCAGACCGGCGACCCGCCCGAGGTGGTCTGGCAAGACCGCAACCGGGTGCGCGCGGCCTATCGCGACGCGGTGGATTACAGCTTGGCCACGGTCATG
The DNA here is from genome assembly GCF_030846195.1 of Paracoccus yibinensis. Classification (GTDB taxonomy): domain Bacteria; phylum Pseudomonadota; class Alphaproteobacteria; order Rhodobacterales; family Rhodobacteraceae; genus Paracoccus; species Paracoccus yibinensis. Next base: position 109,670 of record NZ_JAVCWH010000006.1, on the reverse strand, counting down.
GACTATGCCCTGCGGCACGCGGACGACCCCCCGCTTCTGATCGTCCTGGGCGATCACCAGGCCGTGCCCTGGGTCGCGCAGGACGATGGACCCGATACGGCCATCCACCTGATCGGCCCCGCCCATCTGGTGGACCGGGCGGCGGACTGGGGCTTCGCGCCCGGTCTGATCCCGCCTTCGGAACAACAGGCCCTGCCCATGGACCGGATGCGCGACCTGATCCTGCGCGGCTTCGGCGGCAAGATGCCGCAATCATGACGGGCTTGCCTGATGCCCTGCGGCCGTCCCATGATGCAGGTGACGCCTTTCCCCTGAACGGAGTTCGCCGATGCCCTCCATCCCCCTGACACGACGCGCCATGATCCAGGCCGGGGCGGCGGGGCTGGCCCTGGGGGGAATGGGCCTGATGCGGCCGGCAGCCGCGCAGACGCCCGTCGCGCTGCAACTGTCCTGGCTGCATTCGGTCCAGTTCGCGGGCAGCTATATCGCCAAGGACCGGGGATGGTGGCACGACGCGGGCCTGGATGTCACGCTGCTGCAAGGGGGTCCGAACGCGCCGGTGGAACCGCCGGTGGTGGCGGGAACGGCGCTGATCGGCATTTCGGCCGCCGACTATACCGCGGCGGCGGTCGCGCAGGGCGCACCCTTCAGGATCATCGGCGTGGCGATGCAGAAAAACCCCTTTGCCATCGCCTCGCTGCCCGAAAATCCGGTCCGCACACCAGCCGACCTGCCCGGCAAGCGCATCGGCATGGCGGTGGCGAACACCCCCGTCCTGCAGGCGCTTTGCACCCTGAACGGCATCGAGATTGGCGATATCCAGATCGTGCCCACCCAGTATTCCGCCCAACCCCTGCTGGCGGGCGAGGTCGATTGCCTGCTGTGCTGGGAAACCGACCTGCCCGTCGCGATGGAGATGGAAGGCATTCAGGCCCAGACCATGCTGCTGGCCGATCACGGCTATGTCCTGCATTCCCAGACCTATATCGCCACCGACGACAGCCTTGCCAATCGCCGTGACGAGTTGATCGCCCTTCTGGGCGGAGAGGCCCGGGGCTGGGACGCCTATCGCGCCGACACCGACGCGGCGGCGGAGCTGACCGTCAGGATGTTCCCCGATGCCGGACTGGATCTGGAAACCCAGAAGCTGCAGGCCCGCCGCCAGGTCCCGCTGATGTTTTCCGACCTGACCGACGCCCACGGCTTCGGCTGGTGGAGCGAGGAGTCCGTCGAGGCGACGATCCGCACCCTGTCCCTGATGGACCGGACGGTGACGCCCGACCTGTGGGACCGTTCGATCCTTGAAGCCATCCATGGATAAGCCGGGGCCGCCCGCCTCCATCGAATGCACCGGCCTGTCGCGCCTGTTCGACGGCAGCATCCTGGCCGTGGACGGCATCGACATCACCTTCGCCGCGGGCCGCACCACGGCACTGCTGGGACCGTCGGGCTGCGGCAAGTCCACCCTGCTGCGCCTGATCGCAGGACTGGAGGAGCCGACCACAGGTCAGGTCCGCATCGCGGGCGAGCCCCCCGCCGCCCTGTGCCGCCAAGGGGGGCTGTCCATCGCGTTTCAGGATCCCTGCCTGCTGCCCTGGTTGACGGTGGCGCGGAACGTGGCGCTTGGGCGCAAGCTGGCGCGGCAGGCCCCCGACCCGCAGGGGGTCGACCAGATCATCAATCTGGTGGGCCTTGGCGGGTTCCAGAACGCCCGGCCCGCATCCCTGTCGGGCGGGATGCGGCAGCGGGCGGCCATCGCCCGCGCCCTGATCACCCGGCCGCGCGTCCTGTTGCTGGACGAACCCTTCGGCGCGCTCGACGCCCTGACGCGCAGGCAACTGGCCCAGGATCTGCCGCCCCTGTGGCAGGACCAGGCGGCGACCACGCTGCTTGTGACCCATTCGGTGGACGAGGCGGTGATGCTGGCCCATCGCATCGTCATCCTGTCCCCGCGCCCGGCACGGGTGGTGGCCGACATCGCCGTTCCCCTGCCGCAGCCGCGCAACCCTGAATCGCCGGCCTTCCGGCGGATCGTGGGCGAGGTCCTGGCCCAGCTGGCGCGCGGCGGCGAGATGGCGCAGTCGCTGGCGGCGCAATGACGCCTGCGGCCCGCTGGACAGGATTGGCCGCGCTTCTGGCCTTGTGGCAGGGGCTGGCGCTTGCCGGCGGCGGCTGGCCGCTGGCCGGACCGCTGGAGGTGGCCGGCTGGCTGTGGTCGAACCCCGGCCTGACGGGCCGCGCCGTGGCGGTCACGCTGGCGAATGCCGCCTGGGGCTTCGTGCTGGGCAACGCGGCCGCCCTCGGCCTTGCCGTGATCGCCGCGCTGTGGCCGCGCGCGCAGAACCTGGTGGCGGGGCTGGCGCTTGTGGTCTTCTGCCTGCCCCTGATCGCCACCGGGCCGATCCTGCGCGTGTTGATGGGACCGGGCGACGGACCGCAGATCGTGCTGGCGGCACTTGCCGTGTATTACACCACGCTGATCCCGATGCTGGCGGGGCTGCGGGCGATCCCGTCTGCCTGGCTGGATCTGGTGCAAAGCTATGGCCGGGGCCGATGGGCCGAACTGGCCCATGTCCGCGCCCGCGCCTCGCTGCCCTATCTGCTGGCGGGGCTGCAAATCTCGGCCCCCGCTGCGATCCTGGGCGCCATGGTGGGCGAGTTCACGGGGGCTGAACGAGGCCTGGGCGTCCTGACGATCCGCTTTACCCGCGACCTGGACATTGCCGCGCTGTGGTCGATGGCGGTCGTCGCGGCGGGGTTGTCGATCGCCGTCTATGCCGCGATTGGCTGGGCCGGGCGCAGGGCCTTGCCCGGCGCGCCGCCGGTGATCCTGGCACCCCCGCGCCTGATCCGCGGATCGCCCGCCCGCAGGCTGGCAGACACCGCCCTGCTGACCGCCGCTGCCCTGACGCTGTGGTGGGCGGGGGTAGAGCTTCTGGACCTGAACCCCTTCCTTGCCAAGCGCCCGCCCGATGTCGCGGCGGCCTTTTTCGGATCGCCCGACACGCGGGCGGCCCTGCTTGACGCTGCGGCGAAGACCCTGGCACTGGCGGTTCCCGGATACCTGGCCGGGCTGGCCCTGGGGGCCGGGCTTGCGGTGCTTCTGTCGCTGCGGCCGGGCCTTGCGGGATTGACGGTGCCGCTTGCCGTGGCGCTGCGGTCCATTCCGATCGTGACGACCGCGCCGTTGATCGTGTTGCTGCTGGGGCGGGGCGCAGCGGGAACGGTAACGCTGGTCGCGGTGATGGTGTTCTTTCCCACCTTCGTCGCCTGCCAGCAGGGCTTGCGCCAGGCGCCCGGCCCGATCCTGGATCTGTTCCGCAGCCATGCAAGCGGGCCTTGGCGACAGATGCTGCATGTCCGCATCCCCGCCATGCTGCCCGCCCTGTTCGCATCCGCCAGGATGAGCGTGCCCGCCGCCATCCTGGCCGCGACCGTCGCCGAATGGCTGGCGACCGGGCGGGGCCTGGGCAACCTGATGGCGCTGTCGGCCTCGGTGTCGGATTATACCATGCTGTGGCTGGCGATGGTGGCGGTGACGCTGATCTCGGCGACGATCTATGGGGGCATCGCCTGGGCGGAACGGCGGGTGCTGTCGGTCATGGCCCCCGAACAGGTGCGCCCGTGACGCGCCCGCTGGCCTTTGCCATTCCGGGCGACATCGCCACCCTGACCGGGGGCTTCATCTATGAACGCCGCCTGCTGATGGGGCTGCGGCAGGCGGGCCATGACGTGCGGCACCTGGTGCTGCCCGCCAGCTTTCCCGACCCCTCGGATACCGACACGGCGGCGGCGGTCGCGGCCTTGGCAGAGGTTCCCCCCGACCGGCCCTTGATCCTGGACGGGCTGGTCTTCGGCGCGATTGATACGGCCGGGCTGGCACAGGTCCGTGCGCCGCTGGTGGCGATGATCCATCATCCGCTGGCCCTGGAAACCGGGCTTTCGCCCGCGCGCCGCGACCAGTTGTTCCGCACCGAGCGGGACAATCTGCGGCTGGTCCGGCATGTGCTGGTGCCCAGCCCGCATACCCGCCGCATCCTGACCGACCGCTATGGCGTGGTTCCCGATGCCATCACCGTCCTGCGCCCCGGCGTCGATCGCCCGACGCTGCCCCCTGCCCCCTCCACCCCGCCGCTGATCCTGTCGGTCGGGATCCTGCACCCGCGCAAGGGCCATGACGTGCTGATCGACGCGCTGTCCCGGCTGGCGGATCTGGACTGGCAGGCGGTGATCGTGGGCAATCCCTGGAACCGCGACCATGCCGCAGCCCTGGAACGCCAGCGGGCGGCAAGTCCCGTCACCCCCCGGATCCGCCTGGCGGGCCGTGTTTCGGCGGATGAGCTTGAGACGCTTTATTCGCGCGCCTCGGTCTTTGCCTTGGCGACCTGGTATGAAGGCCACGGCATCGTCTTCGACGAGGCCCTGGTCCGGGGCTTGCCCATCGTCAGCTGCCACGCGGGCGCGGTCCCGGACACCGTGCCGCCGGCGGCGGGCCTGCTGGTCCCGCCGGGGGACGCGGCGGCCTTTGCCGATGCCCTGCGCGGCCTCCTTCGGGACAGGGGCAGGCGGCAGGCGATGGCAGATGCCGCCATGGCCGCAGGCGCGGCGTTGCCGGGCTGGCAGCAGATGGCGGACCACGCCAGCCGGGTGCTGTCAGGCCTGTAACCGCTCAGGCGGGGCGCGCCTCCTCCAGCCGGGCGGCCGGGAAGGCCGCCATCAGCCCGTCCAGTTCGTCCCGGTTCCGCATCAGACAGGCGGCGGTGGACAGCGCATCGGCAAGCGCGGCGCTTGGCGCGGAAATCGTGATGGCTTCCCAGGGTGAAGCCACCGGCCCGCCCGTGCGCGGATCCAGGATGTGCCCGTCCCGCCCGCCCGCGTCGAAGCAGGTGCCCAGAGGCGCTGAACTCGCCAGGGCACGCGCCGACAGCGGGACGCTGCCGCCCTGGGCTGTGCGCACCGGCCAGGACCGCTGGCCCAAGGCGCGCAACTCGCCCGTGTCTATCAGGATGTCGGTCAGCCCCTGCGCTTCCAGCAGCGCCGCCACGCGGTCGGCGACATAGCCCTGGCCGCTGCCGTTCAGGGTCAGCGCCTGGCCGGGGCGCAGGATGATCGCCTCGGGCGACATCCGCACCCCGTCCCAGCCGCCCCGTTCCAGGGCCGCTTCGCGTTCGGCGGGTGTCGGGCGGCGGCCCTGCACAGCGGCTTCGGCCCACACGGCCCACAGCGGTTGCACCGTCACGTCGAACGCCCCGCCGCTGGCGCGATGCACCGCGCCCGCCTGCGACAGGCAGTCCAGCAGCTCGAACGGCGGATTGTCCAGCCGCCCCGTCCGGTTCAACTGCGACAGGGCGCTGTCTGCGCGGTAAAGCGACAGGATGTTTTCCAGCCTGTCGATCTCGGCCAGGCAGCGGGCGGTGATCGCGGGCGCGTCCGGGTGGTCCAGCCGGATCGAGGCGCGCGCGCCAAGCGCCTGCCCCGACCAATACCGGGGCGCGGCGGCAAGCGCGCCAGGCAGGCAGGCTGCGGTGGCGGAAATGGCCAGGAAGCGGCGGCGGGTCAGGGTCATGGCTTATCCCCTCGGCTCGCGCGACAAGGCGCGCAGGCGGTTCTCGAAATCGGCATCGTCGGCGGTTTCCTCGGGGGCGGTTTCCTCGGGCGTCAGGACCAGATCATCGGGGATGTCCCCCAGGCGCATCACTGTGCCGCCTTCCTGCGCGGCAAAGGCCTGGGCTGCGTCATTGGTGCCAAAGGGCACGGCCTCGGGCGCACCCATGCCGCCGGTCCGCGCGGAACCCAGGACGAAGAAGGCGTCATCGGCATCGATCCAGTTGCCTCGGCCCGGATCGTCCCAGGTCGCGCCGGCCGCGCCCATGTCGTTGACCTGCATTGCCAGAATGGGGTGGCTTTGTTCGGGCAGGCGGGCATAGGCGATGGCGTCCCGGACCTGGCTGAAGAACAGGGGCGTGCCGGGCATCCCTTCCAGATGCACCTGCGCCTTGGGGCCGGGATGTTCCAGAAGGTTCATCTGGCAGAAATGGCCCAGCGTCTCGGCGGTCAGTTCGACGGGTGTGGTGTCCTGCGCGACCTCCTCGCGGCAGGCGGCGAGGGACAGGCACAGGGCCAGGATCAGGGCGGGTCTCATGGCGTGACCTTTCGGAAGGCGGCCACGGCCAGCATCAGGGCCAGCAGCGGCCAAAGGGCGATGGACAGTGCCGATTGCCACAGGGGAATGGCCGCCGCCGCGCCGCCCATCCCGCCCGCGGCGGCACTGGCTTCTGCCGCGGCCAGGTTGAACAGGCGGAAGGCATCGGCAGGATTGGCCAGCAGCGCGAAGGGCAGGCCTTGGGTCGTCAGCGCGCCGCCCCCATCCGACACGATCAGCGCCAGCAGCACCAGGTCGTAAAGGACCACCGCCCCCAGCCACAGCCCGACCGCCAGCCCCGCCGCGCCGGACGGGCGGCGCGCCAGGGCCGACAGCGCATAGCCCGCCCCCAGGAAGGTCGCGCCCAGCAGGACGGAACTGGCCACCAGCCGCAGCAGCGCGGGCAGGCCGGCCACCGATGCCGGATCCATCCAGAAGGCCGCCCCCGCCGCCGCGCCATAGCCGGCACAAACCGCCAGCGTCAGGATCGCCAGATGCGCCAGCAGCTTGCCCGCCAGGACCTGCGCCCGCGAAACGGGATAGGTCAGCAGCAGCGGCAGGGTGCCGCGTTCCACCTCGCCCGCGATGGCATCAAAGCTCATCAGAAGCGCGATCAGCGGCACCAGATAGACCGCCAGCGAGGTCAGCGAGGCCACGATGACCGACAGCCGGTCGGCGCCGATGTCGCCCGTGGGCGCGGCCCCTGCGGCGGCCAGGACCAGGGCGAAGACCACCATCAGCAGGACGGCGATGGCGACCCAGCGGTTGCGCAGCGCGATGCGGAATTCGACACCGGCGGTGGACAGGATCCGGTTCATTGCCCGTCCCTTCTGCTGAAATGGGAATAGATGTCTTCCAGGCTGGGCGGGATCACCTCCAGATCCTCGACCTGCGGCAGGCCGGTGATGCGCGCCAGGATCGCCAGCTTGTCGCCTTGGGCGATGTCCAGGTGCAGCCGCCCGTCGCCATTGGCCCGCGCCATCGGCAGCGCGGCGGACAGCGCCGCCTTCTGGCCCTGTGCGGGCGCCACGCTGATTGCGACCGGCAGGGCGGCCTTGCGGCGCAGGTCGGCCAGTGACCCTTCGGCCATCAACCGCCCCCCCGACAGAATCAGGATACGGTCGGTCCGCGCCTCGACCTCGGTCAGGGCGTGCGATGACAGCAGGATCGCCGTGCCCCCCGCCGCCAGATCGTCCAGCAGCGCATAGAAATCGCGCCGCGACACCGGATCAAGCCCCGAGGTGGGTTCGTCCAGGACCAGCAGGCGCGGCCTGCCGATCAGCGCCTGCGCCAGGCCCACGCGCTGCCGCATCCCCTTGGAATAGGTGCCGATGCGCCGTTTCGCGGCACCCTCCAGCCCCACGCGGGCCAGCAGGTCCAGGGCCTGCGCCGGGCGTTCGCCGCGCAGGGACAGGTAATGGCGGATCTGCTCCTCGCCCGTCAGGGCCGGGTGGAAGGCCGCGTTTTCCGGCAGATAGGCCACCTGCGCGCGCGCCGCAGCAGACCCGGGGGCCGCGCCGCAGACCGTGACCGCGCCTTCGTCAAAGGGGATCAGGCCCAGGATGATCTTCATCATCGTGGACTTGCCCGCGCCGTTATGGCCCAGCAGCGCCACCCGCTGCCCGGCTTCCACCGTCAGCGACACGTCGCGCAGCGCCTCGACCCCCGCGAAGCGTTTAGTGAGATGCGATATCGTCAGGGTCGATGTCATCGTAATTTCCTTTGGCCCAGCGTCCGGCGACCTCGGCCTCGAAGGCCTGGATGTCTGGGGCGACGGGGATGGTCAGGGGGCGCATCAGCGGATGGCTGTCGGTGACGCCGCCCGGCAGCGTGGCGGGAAAGCTCGACTGGCTCCAGCGGACAAGCTGCACGGCGGGCGATCCGGTCAGAAGGGCCGCCGCCGGTTGCGACCACAGGATATGGTCGATCAGGTCGTTCGGGCGATAGGTGCCGTCGGCCACCCCGTCGCCGTTCAGGTCATAGGCCGGGTGGTCGGACCAGAAGTTGCCGCGCCCCTCGTGGCTCCATTCCATGAAGCGGGTGCCGACGTATTTCACCTGTTCGCGGTTGCCCACAAAGGCATTGCCGGTCAGCACGTTCTTTTCCGAACCGGCGGTGAAGTGGATGCCGATGCCGCAACCTTCGAAGCGGTTGTCCCAGATCAGGTTCTTGTGGGCGTTATAGATGAACAGGCATTTCTTGGTCCCGCCCCGGATCAGGTTCCCGGTCACGTCGGCATTGTTGGCATAGTTCAGCATCAAGCCGTGTTCCCGATCTCCCAGGCTGAGGTTGTTGAGAATCTTCGCCCGGTCGGAAAACATGATGGCGAAGCCCAGGTGGTTGCCGATGCTGATGTTGCCCGACACTTCCGTGTTGCGGGTATACATGAAATGCACGGCAAAGCGCAGGTCGCGCATGACATTGTTGCGATAGATGCTGGAGGCGCTTGCGTTGGAAAAGATGCCGTCGCGGCCGTATCGGATCACGTTGCCGTCCAGCAGCGTGCCGGGGCTGTTCCAGACATAGATGCCGTTGCCGCGCTTGTTCATGTGCAGGTCCTGACGTCCGGTGATGCGGTTTCCCGTCACCTGGGCGTCGCGTCCGCCATGCACGTCGATGCCGTGCATGTTGTCGGTCAAAACCAGCCGGTCGATCACCGCGCGGTCGGCGCCCTTCAGGATCTTCACGCCCGCGTCCAGATCCTCGTTCTTGCCGCCGGACCCGGTGACGGTGAAGCCGCGCAGCACCACGTCGGGCGCGTCGATGGTGATGACCGTCCCCTGGCGCTGCCCGTCCACCACCGCGCCTTCGGGGCCGGTGATCGTCAGGGGGCGGTCGATGGTGACGGGGCCGGGATAGGCCCCGTCGGTCAGCACCAGCACATCGCCGGGGGCTGCCCCGGCGATGGCAGCGGCCAGCCTGCCCGGTCCGGGCGCCACGTCCTGCTCTGCCCCAAGGGCAGGCAGGGCGCTCAGCAGGCCAAGGATCAGGACAAGCAGGCGCATGGTCAGGCGGCTTTCGGTTCGACGAACATGCGGCCGCGCATCTCCATGTGGAGCGCGTGGCAGAACCACTGGCAGTAATACCAGTAAACGCCGGGCGCGCCCGCCACGAAGGTGACCGAGCTGGTCTGCTGCGGCCCGATCTCCATCGCGACGCTGTGGTTGCCCATGGTGAAGCCGTGGGTCAGGTCGTCGATCTCGTCCATGTTGGTGATGATGACCGTCACCTCGTCGCCTTCCTTCACCGTGAAGCTTTCCAGGCTGAAGTTCGGCGCCACGCTGGTCATGTAGACGCGGACCTTGTTGCCGTCGCGGATCACCGTGTCGGTCCAGTCGTCGATGTTGACGCCGTCCGCCTCGGCCTGCTTGCGGGTCTCGGCCCACATCGGATCCTGACGGTCCCAGACCGACTTGATCCCCGACAGGATCGCCGGATCGACGGCGATCGCGTCATGGGGTTCGGCGAAGGTCGGGCCGTCATGGACCAGCACCATCTTGTCGCCCGAGATGTCGATCAGCTGGTCGTTCTCGGGCTTCAAGGGACCCACGTTCAGGAAGCGGTCCTTCGAGAACTTGCACAGGCAGACCAGCCAGTCGTTCTGCGCGTCCAGCGTCTCGCCCATGACGATCTTCAGGTGGCCCGGCTGGTATTGCACGTCCAGCTTGTCCTTGATCGGATCGACCTGTTCGCCCCCATAGGCGCGGATGGCGTCGGCGATGTTCCACTTGACGACCTGGCTGTCCAAAAACAGCGAGGTATAGGCGTTGCCGCGCCCGTCAAAGGCGGTGTGAAGCGGCCCGAGGCCCAGTTCCGGTTCGGCCACCACCGCGCTGCGCGGATCGGCGTTTTCGGTGAACAGGGCGTCGAATTTCGTCACGTCCAGCACCGTCACCGTGGGCGACAGCTTGCCGCCGATGCACAGGTGCTTCCTGTCAGGGGCCATGTTGCAGCCATGCGGGTTGTTTGCCACCGGGATGTATCGGGTGAACTGGCTGTTGGCTTCCTTGCGGCCGTCCAGAACCTTGACGCCGTTCACTTCCTGATAACGGCCCTCGGCCACGGCCTTTTCGATTTCCGCGATGTTGAAGACGACGACATGGTCCATCTCGGATTCCGTCATCTCGGCCAGGGTCATCCCCATTTCCGAGTTGTAGGAGGTCGAGAAGGCGTATTTGCCGTCGTAATCCGCGTCGCAGTTGTCCAGGTTGCCCGACACCTGCACCTGCCAGGCCACGTCCCACTTGTCGGCATCGACGGCGGTGAAGATGTTCACATAGGTGGACACGTCCGTCATGGTCGAGCCGTCGTTGATCAGCGGCGCCTCGTCCTCGCCATTGCAGAAGACATAGTTCGAGCGCGGCCATTTCTGCGGGCGCAACCCGTGGATGCTTTTCGCGTTCGGGATCTCCAGGATCGCGTCGGCCTTCATCACATCGCAGCGCACGCGGGCCACGCGGGTGTTGGCCTTGTCGTTCATGAACAGATAGCGGCCGTCATACTTGCCCTCGGTGAAGGACATGTGGACGTGGTGCAAGTCGCCGTTGTCGGGGATGCGCTTGTTGTTGGCGGCCAGGATCTTTTTCGTCTTCTCGGTCATCGACCGTTCCAGGACGCGCAGCGATTCGTTCGTCTGCCCCCAGCCGGTCGCGGAACAGCGGTTGAACACCGGCACCCGCATCAGTTCGCGCATGGACGGGATGCCCAGAATGCGCATTTCCCCGGTCTGGCCGGACGACCAGAAGCCGTAATAGGTGTCCAACTGGCCCGGCGCGATGCTGCCGTCCGCCCCGGTGGCCGCAGCTGCCGCGCCTGCGGTTGCCGCGGTCACGCCCGCAGCCCCGCCCAGGCCAAGCGCCAGCCGCCCGCCGAAGGCCGTGGCGGCCGCAGCACCCCCGGCCGTCGCGCCCAGCAGCATCCGCCGGCTGAGGCCCCGTCTTTCGTTGATCTCCATGGTTGTCTCCTGTTGTTGTCTTAGAGAGAGGGTTCGGTGACGCGCGCCGCGTTCGGGTGGCCCGCAGGGGGCCGTCCCAGGTCGGGGATCGCGCTTGCCGCCAGCTTGTCGCGCCGCTTCATCTTCTTGATGACGACGGGACAGACCTTGGGCGAGTGATAGAGCACCTGGCAATGCAGGCAGTTGACGCATTCGTTCGGATTGATCTCTCCGGTCGGATGGATCGCCTGCACGGGGCATTCATGGGCGCAGATCTGGCAGGGATTGCCGCATTCGTGATAGCGCTTCAGCCAGTCGAACATGCGGATCCGCGCCGGGATCGCCAGGGCCGCACCCAGCGGGCACAGATACCGGCAATAGAACCGTTCGACGAACAGCCCCGCCACCAGCAGCGCCACCGCATAGGCGACAAAAGGCCAGGCGCGCACGAATTTCAGGATGATCGCGGTCTTGAACGGCTCGACCTCGGCCAGGCGCTCGGCTTGCTCGACGCTCATCAGGCTGACGCCGAACAGGCCCAGGAAGATCATGTATTTCAAGGGCCAAAGCCGTTCGTGCAGGCCCCAGGGCAGGGTCCATTGCGGGATGCGCAGCTTGCGCGCGACCTGGTTGGTCAGTTCCTGAAGCGCGCCGAACGGGCACAGCCAGCCGCAATAGGCGCCGCGCCCCCAGAACAGCAGGGCGGCGGCGACCGCGAACCACAGGATGAAGGTCAGCGGGTCCAGCAGGAAGGCCTGCCAGCTGAAGCCGGTTGTCAGCGCGCCGAACAGCGCCATCAGGTTCACGACCGACAGTTGCGCGTTGAACATCCAGCCCAGCACCACCAGCGTCACCGCCAGATAGGCCATGCGGAAGATGTAGAAGTGCCGTTCGTTCCTGACCACGTAATGCTGGAAGAAGAACACGCCCGTCAGCACCGCCAGCATGACCCCCAGCACGGCGATCTTGCCCTGCGCGTCCAGCCAGATGCGCTTCCACAATTCGGCCTGGGCCTGGGTTTCCTCGGTCGCGGCCGGGGTGGCGGCGGCAGGCGCGGCAACGGGCGCGGGGGCTGCGATCTGGCGCAGGTATTGCGGCGGCAGTTCATAGCCCAGATCGAAGGTGTGGAAGACCTTCTCGATCGGCCCGACCTCTCGATGCACCAGCAACTGGATGCGGAAGGGTTTGGTCGGATCGAAGCCGGTGCCCGCCGGGATGCGGAACAGGTCCATCTCGGCGAAACCGGGGGCGCCTTCGGCGGCGATGCCGTTGATGCGGCGGTGATCGCGGTCGCGGAAACGCACCGACACGTCGTCCTGGATCAGCACGATCCGGTCAAAGATGCCCCCGCGCACATAGCCCGACCCCTTGAAGCTGTAGAGACCGTCGCCAAAGACCGCGATGGCCTGATCACCCTCGGCCAGCCAGCCGCGCAGGTTCGCATCCGCCGCCTCGCCCAGGATCGCGCGGCCGATGGCGGGGACGGACACAAGCGCCACCTGCATGTCGATGAAGGTGGTCTCGGGTGCCTCGGTCAGGGCACGCTGGCCCGCGCGGGTGTCAGGATTGGCCGCAAAGGCCCCGTTCACCTGGCCGACATCCAGCGACAGGCGGCGCAGGGTGCCGTCGCCCTCCATCGTGGCCCAGTCGGCGGGGGCCGGGGCGGTCATGTCGATCTCGTATCGCGGGCCGGTCGCGGCAGCCTCGGGGGCCAGGCCGCCCAGGCCCAGGGCGCGCGCGACCTTCAGGCCCGACCGCACGATGGAATCGTCGATCACCATCACCGTCACCGTGGCGCCGGATATGATGTCCACCTCGTGCGTGGTGCCGCCCGACTGCGCCTCGGCCACCAGGTCGAGGCCCTTGTAGCCCTCGACCAGGGCGCGGACCTTGGCTTCGGGAATGCCGATCAGGACGATGGGTTCGGAATGCTTGACCAGCCGGACGCCCGCGATCCTGGCGTCAGGGTCCACGGCCACCAGCGTATGGATGGGCTTGCCGGAATAGCCCGTCGTCCCCACGAAATCCGAGGTGACGAAGGCCCAGGCCACCGTCTCGCCCCCCTTCAGGACGGGGGCCACGGCCAGGTCCTCGCGCAGCGGGCCGAAGCCCTCGGCGCCGGGCACCAGGTCGGATGCGATCTGGTCGGGAAGAAGCTGGGCCAGCACCGTCTGGGCGGCGGCAGGCAGCGGGACCGACAACACAAGCCAGGTCAGCGCCACGATGGCCGACAGCAGCAGGCGATGCGGGGACAGGCGGAAGGACATCATGCGCGGAACCAGGGAGATTGACGTGGAGGACCGCGCGACAGGGGACCACAGGCGCTGCGGGTCAGGACGGCGGCATCGGTCCCGCCTGGATGGATGGCGGATCCCCGGTCCGCAGGGCGCGGAGCCGGGGCGGCCGGGGCAAGGGCTGCGGGAAGCGGCGGCGCGCAGGCCGGGCAATCGCGGCAGTCCTGCGGATCGTGGCCGGTATCCTCGGGATCAAGCGTGACGGTCTTCATCACGCCGTCGCTGCACAGGACCACGGTCATCGGCTCGGCCGCATAGGCGAAGCCCTGCCCCCATGTTCCCGCCAAAAGCAGAAACACCGGCAGAATCAGCAGCAAAAGCCGCAGATTATATGGATATGTGGCGCGTTCCATGCGGTCTGAATAGGTTGCGGCCGGGACCGCGTCTTTGCTTTAGATCAAAAAGCACACCCATTACGCGTTCCGAATGAATCGCATCCCATGCAGGAGATCGAGGAAATCCTTGGCCGGTCCGGCTAGCGGGCGCAGGGCCTTACCCTTGTCGATCACAGGAATTTCGAGCGATCAGAGACCGCAGCAAAGGCCGGAACACGGGTTTTGCAGATGGGCGGCCTTGCGGAAATGCAGCGCCTTTCTCATCCGGCCCAGGACCAGCGAGGCGCCGATCCCTGCGGCGCCCATCGATGCGCCGCGCCTAGGAGGATCACTCGGCGGCGCGGGCGGCGCGGGCGTAGAGAAGCTCGCTGAGGGTCTGGTGCAGCGAGGCGGGGGGAAAGGGCTTCTGGATCAGCGGCGCCTCGTCAAAGCCGGGCGGCAGGTGTTCGCGGCCATAGCCGGACACGAAGCAGAACGGCACGGCCTCGCGGCGCAGCCGGTCGGCCACCTGATCGACGGGCTGCCCCTTCAGGTTCCCGTCCAGCAGCGCCAGATCGAACCGCACCTCGGCCAGGGCTGACAGGGCCATGTCCACGGTGCGGGCGACATGGACCTGGCCCGCGCCGGCATGTTCCAGTTCGGCCTGGATATCCATCGCCACCAGCGGCTCGTCCTCGACCACCAGGATGTTGCGGCCGCGCAGGATCGTCGCCCGGCCCGGCACCGCGCTTGGCGGCGCCTCGACGGCGGCGGCTTTGCTGACCAGCGGGCTGACGCCCTCGGACAGGCGAAGGGTCCAGACGACGCCTTCGGGGCGCCAGTCCGCATGGACGGAATCGTTGTCGCCCCCGGTCACGGCGGCGATCAGGTCCGATCCGAAACCCGTGTGGTCGGGCGGCGTGACGGCAGGTCCGCCGCTTTCCCGCCAGGTCAGCACAAGGCCGCCGTCCCGCACCGCCCAGTCCAGATGCACCGCCCCTTGCGGAACCGACAACGCGCCGTATTTGGCGGCGTTCGTGGCCAGTTCGTGCAGGGTCAGCGCCATTCGCAGCATGGTGTCGGGGGTCAGTTGCACCGCAGGCCCGCTGCGGCGCAGCCGGTCGGCGTCCAGCGTGCCCGCCCGGATCAGGTCGTCGATCAACTGGTCCAGGGGCGCACTGGACCAGGTCGAATCCGACAGGATCGAATGAGCGCGCGACAGGGCCTGAAGGCGGCCGACGAAACCCTGTTCGAATTCGGCCAGGTTGCCCGACCGGCGCAGACCCTGCCGCGCGATCGCCTGGACATTGGCCAGCGTGTTCTTGATCCGGTGGTTCAACTCGCCCACCAGCAGGGACCGCACCTCCTCGGCGCGCCGGCGTTCGGTGATGTCCAGGATCTGCAGCGACAGGGTGCGCCGGTTGCCGCCCGTCAGGATCGAGCCATGGATCTCGCAGGGGATCGCGCCCCGGTCGGCATGGCCCAGGGGCAGTTCCGCCGAATGGCGCGGCGCCAGATCGCCGGGCGACAGCCAGCCCGCCAGCACCTCTGCCCCCGCCTTATCCAGCCAGCCGGTCTCGGTCGCGGGCCGGCCCAGAAGGTCGGCGGCATCGCGGCGGAACATCCGTTCGGCCCCCTTCGACCAGGCGCGGATCACCAGATCCTGGTCCAGCGTCACGAAGGCCAGGGGCGAATTGTCGGTATGGGCGCGCAGCAGGCTGGCCGCGCGGTCGCGGTCATGGGCGATGCGCTCCATCTCGTCGTGCTGGCGTTGCAGGTCGCGGGCCTGCCTGCCGATGCGGAAGAACACCTCGGCCTTGGATTTCATCACCAGCGGGTCGATGGGCTTGAAGATGTAGTCCACCGCGCCCGCCTCGTATCCGCGGAAGCGGCGCGTTTCGTCGCGTTCGGCGGCGGTCACGAAGATGATCGGCACGCCCCGCGTCCGTTCGGTGGACCGCATCAGTTCGGCCAGGTCGTAACCGTCGGTCCCCGGCAGATGCACGTCCAGAAGCGCCAGGGCATAGTCGTGGACCAGCATCAGTTCCAGCGCCTCGGCGGCGGTCTGGGCGTGGTCGATCACCAGCCCGTCGCGACGCAGCAGCGCGTCAAGCGCCTGGATGTTCTCGGCGATGTCGTCCACGATCAGGAACCGGATGGGTCTGTCAGGCATGGGCGTCTTCCGGGCTGGCGATGCGCCGCCAGATGCGGCCGGGTTCGTCGAAGGCCGCGAAGTGCCGCGCATGGGCCGAAAAGCGCAGCGTCTCGTGCGAGCCAAGGCCCAGGAAGCCGCCGCGCGCCAGCCCTTCGGCGAACAGGCCCAGGGCGCGGTCCTGAAGCGAGGCGTCGAAATAGATCAGCACGTTGCGGCAGGACACCAGATGCACCTCGGAAAAGACCTGGTCGGCGGCCAGGTTGTGTTCGGTAAAGACCGTCCGCTCGCGCAGGCGACGGTCGAAGGCCACCCGACCATAAGCCGCCGTGTAATGATCCGCCAGTGTCCCCGCCCCGCCTGCACGCTGATAATTCTGCGAAAAATCCGGCAGCCGGTCAATCGGATAGACGCCGGCCTCGGCCCGGGCCAGGGCGCGGCGGTTCAGATCGGTCGCATAGAACAGCGTCCGGTCCAGCAATCCCTCCTCTCGGAACAGGATGGCCAGGGAATACAGCTCCTCTCCGTCCGCGCAGCCCGCCACCCAGACCTTGAGCGACGGAAAGGTCCGCAGATGCGGGATCACCTCGCGGCGCAGCGCCAGGTAATAGGTCGGGTCGCGGAACAGTTCGCTGACCTGCACGGTCATCGCGTCGATCACGTCGGGCAGCACGGCCGCGTCGCGCAGGATCCGCCCCTGCAGTTCCGACAGGCTGGCGCAGCCCAGCCGCTGCCGCGCCAGATCCGCCCGCCGGACCAGCGAGGCACGGGAATAGGACCGGAAGTCGTAGTGCCACCGGCGATGCAGCGCCTCGAGAAACAGGTCCAGTTCCACCACATCCGCAGGATCGGCGGCGACGGGGGCAAGCGTCATCGCGGCATCCAGACCCGGGTCAGCGACAACAGCTTGTCCACGTCCAGGGGCTTGGACAGATAGTCGTTGGCCCCCGCCTCGATGCAGCGGTTCTGGTCCTCGGCCATGGCCTTGGCGGTCAGCATGATGATGGGCAGCGTCTTCCAGCGGTCGATCTTGCGGATCTCGCGCGTGGCGGTCAGCCCGTCCATTTCCGGCATCATCACGTCCATCAGGACCAGATCGACCTTGGGCGCGGCCCCGTCGTTGATCCGGCCAAGCGCCTCCAGCGCCTCGCGACCGTTCCGCGCGATCTGCACGGTGGCGCCGTGCGGTTCGAACACGCCGGTCAGGGCATAGATGTTGCGGATGTCGTCCTCGACCACCAGGATGCGCCGTCCTTCAAGCTGCGCGTCGCGATTGAGCGACGCGGCCAGCATCTGCCGCTGCTTTTCGGGCAGTTCCGACACCACCTGGTGCAGGAACAGCGTCACCTCGTTCACCAGGCGTTCGGGCGATTTCGCGCCCTTGATGATGATCGACTTGGAGTATCGCCGCAGCCGCTGTTCCTCGACCTCGTCGAGCGCGCGGGCCGTATAGACGATCACCGGCGGGAAGGACGCGGTGCCATCGCCGTCCAGCCGTTCCAGCAGATCGAACCCGGACGCGTCGGGCAGCGTCATGTCCAGGACGATGCAATCGACGGTCTGGCTGCGGCAGATCTCGAAGGCTTGCGCCGCGGTGCCCGCGCCCACGGTCTCGACCTCGTCGCTGGCCAGAAGGGCGCGCAGTCCCTCCATCTGGGCGGGATCGTCCTCGACGATCAGCACGCGGCGCAGCCGGCCCTCCAGGCGCTGTTCCAGGTTGCGGATGGCGGTTTCCAGCTGTTCGCGCGCTACCGGCTTCAGCATATAGCTGATCGCCCCCTGGGCCATCGCCTCGCGCATGTAATCCTCGGCTGATATGACATGCACGGGGATATGGCGCGTTGCCGTGTCGCGCTTCAGCCGGTCAAGCGCCGACAGGCCGGAATGATCGGGCAGGCGGATGTCCAGCACGATCGCATGGGGCATGAAGCGCCGCGCCGCGCGCACCGCATCATCGGCCCGATCCACGCAGACGCAGCGGAAGCCCAGTTCGCGCGCCAGATCGCACAGGATCCCCGCGAAGGCCGCGTCGTCCTCGACCACCAGCATGACCCGGTCGCCCGGCTCGATCCGGTCGCGATCGTCCGACAGGCCGGGCAGCGCGGCCAGGGGTGCGTTGTCCTCCTCTGGCTCCTCCCCTGCCCCGGCGACATCCGGCGCGGGCCGGGACGGGGCCAGGGGCGCGGGCGCGGCCTTGTCGGCCCCATCGGGCAGGATCAGGGTGAAGGTGCTGCCCTGCCCCTTCCGGCTTTCCAGCACGATCCGTCCGCCCAGAAGGTCGGCCAGTTCGCGCGAAATCGACAAGCCCAGGCCGGTGCCGCCAAAGCGGCGGGAAATCGTGCCGTCGGCCTGACGGAACGCCTCGAACACCGCGTCCTGCTGGTCGGGGTCGATGCCGATGCCGGTATCGGCGACGGCAAAGGCGATGCCGTCGGGCGCGGGCGCGATGCGCAGCGTCACCCGGCCGCGTTCGGTGAATTTCAACGCGTTCGACAGGAAGTTGCGCAAGACCTGTTCCAGCCGCGCGGGATCGGTCTGGATCGAGCGCAGCCCCGGCGCCAGCTCAAACCCCAGTTCCAGCCCCTTGGTGCGGGCCTGTTCCTCGAAGGCGCGGACCAGCTTCCTGGCGACTTGGCCCGGATCGACGGTTTCGCGCGCGACCTCCATCTTGCCCGCCTCGATCTTGGACAGGTCCAGGATGTCGTTGATCAGGACCAGCAGATCCTTGCCGGAACTTTCGATGGTTTCGGCCCAGCGGACCTGTTCGTCGGTCAGGGTGCGACTGCGATTCTCGGCCAGAAGCCGCGACATGATCAGCAGCGCGTTCAGCGGCGTGCGCAATTCATGCGACATGTTCGCCACGAATTCCGACTTGTAGCGGCTTTCGCGCGCCAGCTCGATGGTCTTGGCTTCCAGGCTGCGGCGCGACCGGGCCAGGGCGTCGCGCTGATCCTCAAGCTCCTGGGTCTGGATTTCAAGCCGGCCGTTCTGCTGTTCCAGTTCGACCTGCTGTTCCTCAAGCCGCCGCTGGCTGTCCTGCAGGGCGCGGCTCTGCTCCTCAAGCTCCTCGTTGGTGGCGGCCAGTTCCTCGGCATGGCTGCGCAGTTCCTCGGCCTGGTGGCGGGTTTCCTCCAGCAGATCCTGCAGGCGCCGCCGATAGGCCACCGACCGCAGCGCCAGGGCCACCCGTTCGCCGACCCGGTCCAGCAGGTCGATCGCCCTGCCCGGCGGCGGCGCGTCGAAGCCGAATTCCAGCACGCCGTCGGTCAGCCGTCCTTCGCGCGTGGGCACGATCAGCGCATGGGCCGCGCGCCCCCGCGCCAGGCCCGACCCCCAGCCAAGCGCCTGACCAGGGTCCAGCGTCAGATGCACCGCCCGACCTTCGGCGATTGCGCGGGTCAGGTGGCCGGGCGTGCCCCGGTCCCGATCTGGGTTGTCCCCGTCATCGACGCCCCAAGCCGCCAGCCGTTCCACCCCCTGCCCGTCCACGGCATAGGCGACGGCGGCACGGGCGCCCAGCCGGTCTGCCAGGACCCGCAGCACATCCCGGCCCAGTTGCGCGGCCGTGGGATCGCCCTGCACCGCCTGCGCGACCTGGCCCTCTCCCTCGCGGATCCAGGCCTCGCGGTGCATGGCCTCGCGGTTGCCGATCAGCATGCGGCCCATGTTGCCCAGAATCAGATAGACGATCCCGGCCATCGTGCGGTTGACCGCGGCGATGCGCGGGTCGATGCCGGCTTGTCCGTCCAGGAAGAATCCGGCCGCCATCGCCCCGCAGGATATCGCCGCAACGGCGACCGGCGCCCAGGGCAAGGCGGTCGAAAAGCTGAGTGCGAGCGGGATGATATAGATCAGCCAGACCGCCGTCCCCAGGCGGACATAAAGGTCAAGGATGAACACCGCACATATCAAAACGGCGATCAGGGACAGGATCGCCAGGTCTCTCGTCTTCGTCACGTTCTCTCCCCGAACCGACCGACTGGTCGAAAGGACCAGCCGGAACGCCGAAAGCGCCCCCCGGTTCCTGTCGCAGGAATGCCAGGGGTTCCAGATTCTGTTCGGCAGGCAACATGGGCAATGGATGCCCGCCGGTAAACCTTGACCTTACGTCAACTTCGGGGTTTCGCCGCGAAACCTACCGTTCCAGAAGCGCGCGAATCTCCAGCATCAGGCTTTCCATCAGGTCGTTGTCGATCATGCTCCCTTCGATGCGCAGGATATGGGCCTTGCCGTCGCGGGCGTGCCTGATGGTGACGCCGCTGCTGGTGCGGAGGGTCTGGTCATCGAGCCAGCCATACTGGGCAGGTTGGCCTGACCGAGGACGTCCGCCGCGCGAGGGACTGCGCGGAGCCGCTTCCGCCTGCGAGATCACGGGCTCCAGCAACTGCCATTCCTGGTCTGCATCCTCGGCGGCGCCCGACGACAGGGCCTGGCGCAGCTTGCCTTCGGACCCGTTGCGCAAGGCCGCAGACAGGCGCAGGCCGCGCTTTTCGGTCAGCGCCTCGGGGAAGCGCAGCATGTCGCCCAGTTCCTCGAAGATCAGCGCGAAGGACCGGACCTTCGACCGCTTGGCCTTGGACCCGGTCGCGTAAAGGCGGTTCACCGCGTCCTCGACATTGGCGAAAGCGCCCTGGTTGGCAGCGATCACGGCGATGCGGCCGCGTTCGAAATGGCTCAGCTCCTCGCGAACCTCGTTCTCCTCGACCATCGCGACGAAGGCGGCGTCGGCCTCGGTCCGGGGGCGGACCAGGGCGCGGATGCGGCCATATCTTTCCGACCCCGCCAAGTCACGCAGGGCGCGAAAGGCCTGCAGGCGGCGATAGCCGGACAACAGCCCATAAGGCGCCCCCTGCCCGTCCGATCCCTCCAGCCTGAACACCTCGATTGGAAGCCGCAGTCCGTTGGCGGCGATGGACAGGCGCAGTTCCATCATCTCGTCCTCGCCCATGACCATCCGGTCGCGGATCATCGCGCCTTCGTCGATCTGGTCCAGCGGGATTTCGGCGATCAGCAGCCCCTGCCCTTCGGCGTGCCGCAGCCGCTCGGCATCGGCCTGGTCGCGCGCCCGCGCGGCACGCGCATCGGCCCCTTCGGTGGGCGCGACCGCTGCGCTGTCGGCCGCCACCTGGGCGATCGGGGCGATCCCCGGCCCGACCGAGGGGCGGCCATGGGTTTCGCGGCGAAACTCCTCTTCGATCCGGGTCAGGTCGTCGCTGCTGGGGGTTTCGAGGCGCCTGCGCTTAACCATCTGCCTTCTCCTGTTCGGCTTGTTCCATCTGAAGATCGCGCCACCAAGCCCCCAGGATCAGCTCCTTGACCTCGGCCCAGGTGCGGTCGAAGGTCTCCCGGCCCCGGACATAGGTGTCGCGGTTGAATTCGCGATAATCGGCCTCGTAGATTCCGTTCACCTGCTCGCCCGCCTGGCCGATCATGGCGGTGACTTCCTGGCGGAAGGTGGTCATGAAATCGCCAAAATAGGCCTGGATCACATTGGCCAGATCGGTCTGCTGGGCGGCGTCGAAGCGGGTGATGATCGCGCGCACGGCGTCCCATTCGAAGCGGATTTCCGGCAACCCCTCGCGTCGGCGGGCGGCATTCTCTCCGTCCTCGACGCTGGCGAAGGTGGAATAAAGCATGTCGAAGAAGCGGCCTGTCGAATCGAACTCCAGGAAGGACGCGCCCAGAGGCACCAGCAGGATGTCGGCCGCGGCCAAGGCATTGATGGTCAGATAGCCAAGCGCCGGCGGCGTATCCAGGATGATGATGTCATAGTCGTTGACGATCCGGTCCTTGGTCAGCGCATTGCCAAGCGCGTCCCACAACGGCCAGCCGCGCAGGCCCATCCGCCAGACCGGCACCTGGAATTCCGCCCAGTAGAGGTTCAGCTGCGCCCCCACCAGGTCGATGTTGGGCCAATGCGTGGGCTGGATCAGGTCGCGGGCCGTGATGGTCAGCGCCTCGGTCAGGGTCTCGTCGAAGGGCAGGGGGGGGTGGCCCGCAGCCTCGCGGACGCGGTTCTCGTCCTGAAGGGCGAGGGCATAGTCACGGGCAAGCAGCGGAAAGGCCGTGGACCATTCGTCGGCCACCCTGCCGCCCATGATCGACGTCATGCTGCCCTGGCTGTCGAGGTCGATCACCAGCACCTTGTATCCGTCAAGCGCCGCCGACATGGCCAGATGCGCCGCGGTCGAGGTCTTGCCGACGCCGCCCTTGAAATTGGCCACCGCGATCGTCTTGGCGGGCAGCCCCTCGGGGCGCCAGGGGCGGTATTCGCGGCCCGCCGCGCCCTCGGCCGCGAAATGGTCGCGCAGGCGCAGCACGTCTTCCAACGTGAACCACTTCGAATTGCCTTCACCGGTGCCCTGGGGCAGGTCGGGGAACTTGCGCAAGACCCGGCGGAAATGGGCGGGGGCCACCGGGATCAGGTATCGGCAGACCTCCCAGGTCGAGAAGCGGCGCAGGCGCTTCTGGCCGTCGGGGGCATAGCCGCGTTCCGCCAGATCCTGGCGGCCTCGGGTGGCGAAGGCGGCGGCCTTGGCGAATCGGGCGGTGTCGATGGGATCGGACAGCCGCCGCGCTGCTTTGGCAGGGTCTATGTTGAAGTAAGGGGGCAAGGGATCTTTGCCAGAGGACATGTCACGTTTCCAACGATGTGCTGTAGTTGCAGGTATTTCCGTAAAGCTTGTGACATGGAAGGGGTAAATTCCGCATATCGCCCCCCGTTTCGCCGCGAAACCCTAAGACTTTCCTCAAGAAATCGCCCCTCGCTTTCAAGCTCTATGACTCTCTTTAAGAGGTTTCAGGCGCACATTCCCTATCATATTCAAACAATTAAACATGAAAAGGAACCTGTTTCCGGGATAAAAGGCACCCGATTCCGGGATCAAGGGTGCCCGATTCCGGGGCGAGAGGCACCGATTCGCAGGAAACGTCGTTTTCCGCCGGAAAAACTGCCGAACCGCCTTTTTGACCGGGGTGGAGACCGGTTCTCCATCCTGCAAACGGATGCCTTTGATGCCTCCCGAAACAGTCAGGCACCCGTTTCCGGGATCACTGCGTGCGGTGCAAAGGCGCGTCCAAGGTGCCTGTCACGGCATTGCAGGCGGGCACCCTTCGCGCCATAATGCCAGGAAGATACATCCGAACCGGACAGGCCCATGCAGGACATTCCCCGCGATCAGTTGACGGGCGCGTTGCGCCGGGGCGCGGTCAAGAAGCATGTGGCGGCGATCCATGTGTCGGGCAAGCTGACGCTGTTGCAGCGCAAGCTGTCGAATGTCCTGCTGCTGAATGCCTATGACACGCTGATCAGCAGCACGCGCCACCAGATCGACGCGCGGACCCTGTGCCTGATGATCGGATACAATTCCAACGACCTCGACACGCTGAAGCAGTCGCTGCGGGGCCTGGCCGAAACGGTCGCGGAATGGGACATGCTGGACGAGAAGGGCCAGCAGGAATGGGGCGTCAGCAGTCTGTTGTCCTTTGCGCGCCTGAAGGGGGGCGTGTGCGAATACGCCTATTCCCCGGCCTTGGCCGAGAAGCTGCATGATCCCAAGGTCTTTGCGCTGATCAACCTGAACATTCAGCGGCGCTTTACCAGCGGCCATGCGCTGGCGCTGTACGAGAACTGCTATCGCTTCGTCAGGACCGGATCGACCGGCTGGTGGCCGATCGAGCTGTTCCGCCGCCTGATGGGGGTGGACGGGTCCGCCTATTACGAGACGTTCAAGCACCTGAACGCCAAGATCATCAAGCCCGCCGTGGCCGAGGTCAGCCGGACCAGCAACATCATCCTGACGCCGGAGACGAAGAAGACCGGACGCGCGGTCACCGACATCCGTTTCCTGATCCGGGAAAACCCGCAGCTTGCGATCCTGGACATGGACGACGGGGAAGGGGCGCGGCACGGCCCGGTCTATGCCCGGCTGCGCGCCCTGGGCGTCAGTGACCGGCTGGCCCGCCAATGGCTGAACCTGCACGGCGAGGCGCAGGTGATGGCCAAGCTGGCCTATGTCGAGGGCAAGGAGGGGGTGCGCAGCAAGATCGGCTATCTGACGGCGGCGCTTGACGGCAAACCCGCCGAGAAGGCCGAAACGCCCGCGCCATCCTCGCCCCGGGCCGAGCGGCTGCGCCGCATCCTTGCGGCGGTGAAGGCGCGCACCCCCACGCAGCGCGACGCCGACCGGCGCCTGTTCATGAGCCAGCTTGCCGATGCCCGACTACGCGAGGATTTCGAGCGTCATGGATGGATGTCGCCCCTGAACGCCGCCCGTATCGCGGCATTCTGGCAGGACATGTCGCCCGAACTGATGGCCGAGACCGAGGGGGAATAGGGCAGGGGGAAACCATCGCCGCCGGGGGGCGTTGGCCCGTTGACGCCCGACAGGAAGGAACCCCCCGTGGCCAGTCTCTCTGCCCCCCGATCAAGCGTTGCGCCGCCCCGGCCGCTGCATCCGCTTCACGCCATTCTTCTGGCCTTCCTGTTCCCGCTGTTTTTGGGGACGCTGGCCAGCGACCTGGCCTATGCCCGGACCTTCCAGATCCAGTGGGCGAATTTTGCGCAATGGCTGAATGCCGGGGGCCTGCTGCTGGGGGGCCTTGCGCTGTTGTGGTCGCTGGCGGGGCTGATCCGCCACCGGGGCGGCGACCGGCGGCGGCTGGTTCATGCCCTGTTGCTGCTGGCGGCCTGGGGCTTTGGGCTGGTGAATGCCCTGGTCCATGCCAAGGACGCCTGGGCCATGATGCCCGAGGGGTTGTGGCTGTCGGCGATTGCCGCCGTCCTGGCGCTGCTGGCGTCCTGGACCGGCTATCTTGGTTTCCGGGAGTGGGCGTGATGCGCGGATTGCTGATGATGACTGTTCTGGCGGTCCTGCCGCTGGGTTCCGCCGCGCAATCCCCCGCGACCGGGGCGACACCCGAATTGCCCGAACCGCAACGCGGGCTTCTGCCCGAGATGGTGATTCCCCGCCCGGCGCAATGGGGCGACGACCTTCCCACCGTCCCCGATGGGTTCACCGTCACCGCCATCGCCACCGGGCTGAAGATTCCCCGCCAGACGCTGGTGCTGCCCAATGGCGACATCCTGGTGGCCGAGGGCAAGGGGCAGGGCGCCCCGGCCCTGCGGCCCAAGGACGTGATCGCGGGCTTCATCAAGGCCCTGGGCAAAAGCCCGGTGGAGGGCGGCAACCGGCTGACCCTGCTGCGCGATGCCGATGGCGACAGCACCTATGAAACGCAAGGGGTCTTTGCCGAGGGGCTGAATTCGCCCTATGGTCTGGCGCTGATTGACGGCGGGCTGTTCGTGGCCAACCAGGACGCCGTGGTCCGGTTCGACTATATCGATGGCCAGACCCAGGCCGAGGGGCCTCCGGTGACGCTGACCAAGCTGCCGTCCGTCATCAACCACCACTGGACCAAGGCCATGACCGCAAGCGCGGACGGGCGGTTCCTGTATGTGGGGATCGGGTCAAACAGCAACATCACCGAACGCGGGATGGAGGCCGAGGAGGACCGGGCGATGATCTGGCAGATCGATGCCCGGACCGGGATGCACCGTCCCTATGCCACGGGCCTGCGCAATCCGACCGCGCTGACCATCCAGCCCGACACCGGCCGGCTGTGGGCCGTGGTCAACGAACGCGACGAGATCGGGCCGAACCTGGTGCCCGACTATCTGACCGAGGTGCAGGAGGGTGGCTTTTACGGCTGGCCCTACAGCTATTGGGGGCAGACCGTCGATCCGCGCGCGCAGCTGCAGGACCCTGAAAAGGTCGCGCAGGCGATCGTGCCCGACTATGCCCTGGGTGCGCATGTGGCGGCGCTTGGGGTGGCGTTCTCGGACCCGGTGATGGGCGCGGAATTCGCGGAAGGGGTTTTCGTGGGGATGCACGGAAGCTGGAACCGAAATCCGCCGGTCGGCTACAAGGTGGTGTTCGTGCCGTTCCGCGACGGACGCCCGGCGGGCGAGCCGGTGGACTTCATGACGGGCTTCCTGGTAGACGAGGACAACACCCGCGGCCGCCCGGTGGGCGTCACGCTGGATCCGCGCGGGGCGCTGATCGTGGCGGACGACCTGTCGAACACCATCTGGCGGATAGCGCCCGCCCGCTGACCCGTCAGGCCTGGCGCCCCGGCCAGCCGCAGGGCCAGCGGCCATGGGCGGGGTTGTCCCAGGCGGGCATGTCCAGCCAGGGATACCAGCACAGCCCCGCCACCGGCACGCCCGACAACGCGATTTCCGCCTGCACATGGGCCAGCCAGTCCCAGCGGTCGCGGACATGGGGAAAGCGGCGGTGCGCCGCGCGCAGGCCCTGGTGCCAGCCGGTCTCGGTGATCATCACCGGCAGGCGGTAGCGGTCCGCGACGGCGCGCAGCACCCGGTGCAGCGGCTCGACCGCGTGGTGGGGGTAATAGTTGACGCCGACCATCCGCACATGGCCACTGGCGACCAGCCGGTCGGTGGCCCGGAACACCCTGGGATGCAGGTGGTGGAAGGGATCGCAGGTCGCAAAGCGCGGCGGGTCGGGAAGGCAGGCGGCGGCGGCCATGATCCGCAGCGCCATGTCGGTGGCCCGGCCGGGCGTCATGCCCGACACGCGCCGCCCGACCGAGGGTTCGTTGACCGCGATCGCCCAGGATCCTGGCGGCAGCGCCTGGCAACAGGCCAGGGCGTGCTGCACGGGCCGGGGCGGGGCGTCGAAATGAACGAGATCCCAGATCACCGGAAATCCGGCCGGCGCGGCACCCACCCGCGCGGCGATGTCGTGGCGCCAGGACAGCCCGTCCCGCGCCCCCGCCACCCCCTGCTCGCGGGCGACCGCATAGTGATGGGCCATGGCCGCATCGGGCAGGTGGCCGGTCGAATGCAGCAGGTCGTGCCCGTTCCAGTGCAGCCTGCCGCATTCAAAACCCGCAAGGATCGGCGTGGTCTCGGCCGCCCAGGGCAGGGCCAGGGCGTGGGTCAGGGGGATGTTCATGGCGTGGTCCGAACGGCACCGGCCCCGGGCGAAGGCCTGGCCGGCAGGAAGGAATGGGGGGAAATGTCAGCCAGGCGGCGATACCGGGTAAAAGGCGACAGGACAACAGGCGCCGCCAGGCTGATAAGGCTTTTATGTCTGGCGATCGCTTCCGGGGGAACCTGTCCTTTCGGGCAGGGGGGCTGCGTTTCCTGCGGAACAATCCCCTCGCCAGTCCCGTTTTTCCGCAATGGCGGGGCAGGGGGACGACGGCATGGCGGACATTGCGGAGCGGGCACGCGAACTGGGCATCCAGCCCGAATACGAGGGGATGGGCGGAACCCGCAACCGGGTTCCCGACAGCACCTTGGAGGGCCTGGTCAAGGCCTTCGGGCACGATGCTGCGGCGATGCGGCCCCAGGCGTTGGAGGCCCCGCCGGGAGTGCGCTGCCATCTGCCCGACGCCGGACGATGCTGGGGCGTGGCCGTGCAGCTTTACCAGCTGCGGTCGGCGCGCAACTGGGGCATCGGCGACTTCGCCGATCTGGAAGATCTGATCCCCGTTCTGGCGGAACGGGGCGCGGATTTCATCGGCCTCAACCCCTTGCACGCGCTGTTCCTGGCCGATCCGGCGCGGTGCAGCCCGTTTTCGCCGTCGAACCGGCGGTTTCTCAACCCCCTTTACCTGGCTGTGGACCGGATCCCCGGCTTTGATCCCGGCATGGTCGAGGCTGCCGAGCTTGACCGGCTGCGGGCGACCGAACTGGTCGATTATCCCGGCGTCGCCCGCGTCAAGATGGCGGCGCTGCGGGCAGTCTGGCAAGCCCTGGACAGGCCTGACGCCACCGAGGATTTCAGGCGACAGGGCGGGGCCGACCTGGACCGGCACGCGCTGTTCGACGCGATCTCGGCCGATATGGCCGCGAAGGGGCACGGCGCGGGATGGAGGGCCTGGCCCGACGACTGGCACGACCCCGAGGGCCAGGCGGTTGCGGATTTCGCCGCGGACCATGCGGGCGATGTCGCCTTCTACCGATGGCTTCAGGAGCAGGCCGATATCCAGCTTGCCCGCGCGCAGGAGGCCTGCAAGACGGCGGGCATGGCGATCGGGCTTTACCTCGACGTCGCCGTGGGCGAGGCCGGGGACGGGTCGGGAAGCTGGGGCCATCCCGACGTGCTGTCCAGCGTGCGCATCGGCGCGCCGCCCGATTACTTCAACGAACAGGGCCAGGACTGGGGCCTGGCGCCGCTGTCGCCCGCCGCCATGGCCGCCAGCCGCGCCGCGCCCCTGGGCACGCTGATGGGCCGCGTGATGCGCCGGGCAGGGGCGGTCAGGATCGATCACGCCCTGGGGCTGTGGCAGCTTTTCCTGATCCCCGAGGGCGCGGGGGCGGATGCGGGCGCCTATGCCCGTTATCCGCTGGACGACATGCTGCGGGCGCTTGCCCAGGCCTCGAACGACAGCCGGACCATCGTCATCGGCGAGGATCTGGGCAACGTCCCCCCCGGTTTCCGCGAGATGATGGAGCAGGCGGGCATCCTGTCATACCGCATCCTGTTCTTCGAACGGGACGGCGCGGCCTTCCTTGCCCCCGAGGATTATCCCGAAACCGCCCTGGCCTGCCTGTCCACCCATGATCTGCCCACCTTCCTGGGATGGTGGGCCGGGAAGGACATCGCCCTGCGCGTGGAATTCGGGCTGATTGGCGCCGAAACCGGCCGCGAGCAGGCCGACGCCCGCCCGGCCGAGCGGCGGGAGCTGGTCCGCGCGCTGTGCGAGGCGGGGTTGCTGGCGAAGGCCGATGACATCGGCGAGAGCGACGACGTGCCGCTGGAGTTGATGGTGGCGGTTCACCGCTATGTCGCGCGCACGCCCGCGCGCCTGATGGCCGCCCGGCTGGAGGATCTGGCCCAGGACAGACGGCCCGTGAACCTGCCCAGCACCGCGGGGGAATATCCCAACTGGCGCCCCCGGCTGGCGGCCACCATCGACCAGATCGCCGCCAGTCCCGCCTTCGAGGCGATCGTGGCCGGGATCGCAGCCGAACGGCCCCGGACCAGCGGCGCGGGGTAAGGTCAGACCAGCCTGCGCATCCGGGGGATGTCCTTGACATGCAGCAGATGCACCCCGGTCTTGCGCGACAGGGCCTTGGCGCTTGGCGTGTAATGGCCGGTCGTGATCACCACGGCCGCGTCCACCCGGTGAAAGGCGCGGCCCGAAAAGGCCTCTTGCACCGCCTTGTTGCCGACCGGGCCGTCGTAGCGCTTGCACTGGACGCCGATCTTGCGGCCGTCGCGCCGGGCGATGATGTCCAGCCCCTGATCGCCCGATCCGGCGGTCACATCGACCCGCCAGCCATGCGCTTCCATCTTGTCGGCGACCCATTGTTCGAAGGCCAGGCCGTCGCGGGGGCAGGAAGCGGGGCTTGGCTTGGAACGCGGACTGGATCGCGGGCGGGGCCGGGGGCCGGGCTTCTTGCGCCTACGGCTGGCGGTCCGCCGCCGCGTCTTGGCGCGGGGCAGCAGCAGCGCCGGCAGCAGCAGCGCCGCCAGCACCATCCCCGCCGCCGCGTGCTGCCGGATCGGTTCGCCAGCCCCCGCGCCCGCCGCGAAGGTCGCCATCAGGAAGCCGCCGATCACGATCAGCGTGGCCGACAGGATGCCGTAGCGGAACAGATAGAAGGCGGTCGAGATCAGACGGCGCATGGTCGTTCGGGGGAAAGAGGACGGGCCAGCGTGCCGCCCGGACCATGCAGCCTAGAACAAAAGCAGGCCATGGGCAATCACGGGTTGTGGCATGGCCTTGGAAAACCGCAATTTCTTGTGGCTGGTTGAACCCTCGCGACGGCGTGGAGGGAACCAATGGCGGGTCCAGCGGGTAGGGTGGCTGAAGAAGCCGCTGGAAAGCCCTGCCATGGACGAATACTGGATCTGCCGCCGCGACAATCCGCATTTCCGCCTGACCCGGGACGGGCGCGATTTTTCCACCAGCGTGGCGCCGATGGTCTTTGCCAGCCATGACGAGGCCTTCGCCTATATGACGCGCGAAAACACCAACCCGCCGCTGGAAGGGCTGTCGCTGGAAATCGTCAAGGCCGAGGCCTGATCCCCGACGACGCCCCTTTCCGCCGTTCGTTCTGCGTGGCTATGATCGGCCAGGACTGTCTGAAGGTGCCGCATGAGCCGTGATCCCGCCCCGACCCGAGAGGGCGCCATCGCCGCCGCGCTTCGGATCCTGGACTCGGGCCGCTTCGAGGCCGATCTGGCGCGCCGGGTGGCGATGCCCACCGTCTCGCGCGAAGCGGCGCACGGGTCCGACCTGCAAGCCTATCTCGACCGGGAACTGGTCCCGGTCTTCGACCGCCTGGGCTTCGGGGTCCGGGTGTTTCGCCGCGACGATGCGCCCGGCGCCTTCCTGCTGGCCAGCCGGATCGAGGAGCCGGGTCTGCCCACCGTGCTGATGTATGGGCATGGCGACGTCGTGACGGGCCTGGCCGAAAAGTGGTCGCCCGGATTGTCGCCCTTCGCGATGACGGAACGCGACGGGTGCTGGTATGGCCGCGGCACCGCCGACAACAAGGGCCAGCATTCGGTGAACCTTGCCGCGATCGAGGCGGTCCTGGCCCAAGGCGGAGCGCTTGGCTTCAACCTGAAGGTGCTGACCGAGATGGGCGAGGAATGCGGATCGCCCGGACTGGCCGCCCTGGTGGCCGACGAGGCACAGGTTTTCGCCGCCGACATGCTGATCGCATCCGACGGGCCGCGCATCGGGCTGGACCAGCCCACGATCTTCTTGGGCGCGCGCGGCTGCATGGACCTCCACCTGGAGGTCGTGGCCCGCGACGGCTATCACCATTCGGGCAACTGGGGCGGCTTGCTGGCCAATCCGGCCGTGGAACTGGCCCATGCCATCGCCGCCCTGATCGGTCCGACCGGCGAATGCCTGGTCCCGGAACTGACCCCCGGCACCATCCCCGACGACGTGCGCCAGGCGCTGTCGCGCTGCACCATCCAGACCGCGCCGGGCGATCCCGGCCTGGACGCCTGGTGGGGCGCCCCTGGCCTGACCCAGGCCGAACGCGTCTATGGCTGGTCCACGCTCGAGGTGCTGGAGATCGAGGCAGGCAACATCGCGGGTCCCCTCAATGCCATTCCGCCCCAGGCGCGGGCGCGGCTGCAACTGCGCCATCCGGTCGAGGTCGATACCGATGCCGTGCTGCCCGCCGTCCGGCGCAGGCTGGACGATGCGGGACTGCACCGTGTCGGGATCGTGCCCGCCGGGGCGGCCTTTCCCGCCAGCCGGTCGGATCTGGACAACGAATGGGTGCGCCTTGTGGCGGCGTCGATGCAGCGCACGCTGGGCAGGCCGCCGGTGATCCTGCCGAACCTGGGCGGCTCGCTGCCCAACACGATCTTCACGGACACGCTGGGCCTGCCGACGATCTGGGTGCCGCATTCCTATCCCGGCTGCGGCCAGCATGGCGCCGACGAACACCTGCCCATCGGCATCGCGCGCGAGGGGCTGGCGATCATGGCGGGCATCTTCTGGGACCTGGGGCATCCCCCGCCTGCCTGACAGGATCGGGATCCGGCTGTGCCAGCCCCTCGAACCAGTCCGCATAGACGGTGTTCTTCGCCATCCTGCGGTTCAGGTCCGGCGCGCCGTCATCCCACCAGACCGGACCGCGTTCGCCCAGGGCGATCTTGGCCTGGTTGACCCCGTCGCGGGCCACCTTCTCGGCCCCGGCATCGCCTGCCGCCAGGGCGGCCCCGACTGCGCGGCGGGCTGCCATCAACTGCCGGACCAGCCGCGCGCGATCGGCATCGTCCAGATGGGGATTGGCCGCGCGCCACAGCCTGCCCCGCACGACGATATAGCGCCCGTCGGGGGTGCGAAGGGTCACGGCCGAACCGCCTGGCCGCAAAGGGCGATCATCCGGTGCGGTCCTGGGTCCGGCGGCAGGGCTGTCCGTCGAAGAAGGTCCGCAGGATCCGGTCGAAGACATCGGGCGCATCCGGCACCGCCGCGAACAGCGTGGCCGAGGACCGCAGCTTGGCGGCATCGACCGACCCGAAGATCGCCTCGGCCGAAAGGGCGTCATGCGCAAGGACCGCCCTGGCCGATTCCACCAGCCGTGGGCCAAGCACGGGATGGGCCAGGTATTGGCGCGCCTCGTCCAGGTCTGCGATGCCGTAATGGTGCGACATCGGCGAATGTCCAAGCCCGCGCAACTGGGGAAAGATGAACCACATCCAGTGGCTTTCCTTGCGCCCGCGCTTCAGTTCGGACAGCGCGACATCGTGGACGCCGTCCTGCGCCTCGACAAAGCGTTCCAGCGTATCGGCGTCGTCTTGCGGCATGGCAGTCTCCGGTGCTGTCGGGAATAACGCCCCCGGCGGAATCGGGTTCAGGATGTCGCACTAGAAGCTGGGGGGCGTGCAGGCGCTGACGACCTCGCAGACGGACGTTCCGATGTTGCGAAACCGGTGGGGCAGGGCGCTGCTGAAGTAATAGCCGTCCCCGGCATTCAGGACATGCACTTCGTCGCCGATGGTCACCTCCAGGGTGCCGCTGATGACCAGGCCGCATTCCTCGCCGGCATGGGACAGGGCGTGGCGCCCGGAACTGGCGCCGGGTTCGTAATATTCGTGCAGCATCTGGATGTTGCGCCCGGACCGCTGCGCGCCCAGCAGCAGATATTTGATGCCCGGCGCGCCGATGTCCACATGCTCGCCCCGCCGGAAGACGCGGGCTTGGTCCTGCGACAGCTCGAAGCTGAAGAAGGTCGCCAGATCCATGGGCACGCCGTCCAGGATCCGCTTGAGGACCGAGACCGAGGGTTTCAGCGCCATGGATTCGATCTGCGATATGGTGCCGCTGCCCACGCCCGCGCGCCGCGCCAGTTCGCGTTGGGAAAGCCCCTTGGACCGCCGCACGATGCGCAGCCGCATCGCGACCAGCCGGTCTTCCTTGTCGTCGCAGCTTCTGGCCATCGCTTTCGTGCTTCGGATTCGAAGCGGATCGTGACAGAGCTTCGTGAAATCAACAAGCTGGCCTGTTCCGAAAAATCGCCGTTGCCCAAATGCCGTTATCCCGCGACAGTCGGATGATCCACAGTCGCCGCGCGCGACCCTTTAGACCGGAGTCTGCCATGTCCCTCGATCATCCCGTCAACGACCTGTCCCATGTCGTCGCCGCTGACAAGGCGCATGTCTGGCACCACCTGTCGCAGCACAAGCAATATGAAACCGCCGACCCCCGCGTCTTCGTCGAGGGCAAGGGGATGCGCCTGTGGGACACCAACGGGCGCGAATATCTGGACGGGCTGTCGGGCGGGGTCTGGACGGTCAACGTGGGTTACGGCCGGGAAAGCATCGCCAATGCCGTGCGCGACCAGCTGGTCAAGCTGAACTATTATGCGGGGGCGGCGGGGACCGTGCCGGCGGCGCTGTTCGCCGAACGCCTGATCGCCAAGATGCCGGGCATGAGCCGGGTCTATTATTCGAATTCGGGGTCCGAGGCCAACGAGAAGGCCTACAAGATGGTCCGCCAGATCGCCGCGCGCCAGCATGGCGGCAGGAAGTGGAAGATCCTGTATCGCGACCGCGATTATCACGGCACCACCATCGGCACGCTGGCGACCTCGGGCCAGGACCAGCGGGCGGCGCAATACGGACCCTATCCCGACGGCTTCGTCCGTGTGCCCCATTGCCTGGAATATCGGGCGCAGTGGGACGTGGAAAACTATGGCGAACGCGCGGCTGATGCCATCGAGGAGGTGATCCTGCGCGAAGGTCCCGACACGGTGGGCGCCATCGTGCTGGAACCGATCACGGCGGGCGGCGGCGTGATCACGCCCCCCGAGGGATATTGGCCGCGCGTCCAGGAGATCTGCCGCAAGTATGGCGTTCTGCTGCATATCGACGAGGTGGTCTGCGGGCTGGGTCGCACCGGCACCTGGTTCGGATACCAGCATTACGGCATCCAGCCCGACATCGTGACCATGGCCAAGGGCGTGGCCTCGGGCTATGCGGCGATTTCCTGCACGGTGACGACCGAGGCCGTCTTCGAGATGTTCAAGGACGACGCGAGCGACCCGATGGGCTATTTCCGCGACATCTCGACCTTCGGCGGCTGCACGGCCGGACCGGTGGCGGCGCTGGAAAACATGCGCATCATCGAGGACGAGGGCCTGCTGGACAACACCGTCGCCATGGGCCAGCGGGTGTTGGCCAACCTTCACGCCTTGCAGGACAAGCATCCGGTGATCGGCCAGGTGCGGGGCAAGGGTCTGTTCTGCGGGGCGGAACTGGTGGCCGACCGCAACAGCCGCGAGCCGCTGGAGGAAAAGCGCGTGCAGGCCGTGGTGGCCGAATGCCTGGCCCAGGGCGTGATCATCGGCGCCACCAACCGCAGCCTGCCGGGGCTGAACAACACGCTGTGCCTGTCGCCCGCGCTGATCGCCACGCCCGACGATATCGACCGCATCACGGACGCCATCGACGCCGCGCTGACAAAGGTCATGGGGTGACCAAACGGCCTGCCGCGCGGCGGGCCGAAGAAAATGATTGACGTCTTTCATTTGCCGTCCGATGGTGGGTCCGGGAGGACAATCGGACAATGCGCAATCCGACGCTGCATGATGTGGCGCGGGCTGCTGGGGTCAGCTATTCGACCGCCGACCGTGTCCTGAACGGGCGCGGCGGGGTCGCGATGAAGTCGATCCAGCGGGTCCGCCAGGCCATCGAGGATCTGGGCTATCGCCGCGACATCACGGCGGCCAATCTGTCGCGTCGGCGCAGCTATCGCTTTGCGGCCTATGTCCCCCCCGGCGATCACGGGTTCTTTTCCGCCATCCGCCGCGCCTTCCTGGACCAGGCCGAGGCGCGGGCCGGTCAGCGGATCACCGTCGATCTGCGCGACGAACTGGACGGTCCCCCCGCCGATTGCGATTGCGCGGTGCTGGCGGGGGCCGGGCAGGAACGGATCGACGCGCTGATCGCGGGCGATGTGCCGGTAGTCGCGCTTGTCACCGACATGCCCGGCGCTCGCGCCTATATCGGCATCGACAACCTAGCGGCCGGGCGCACGGCCGGGCGGCTGCACCGGATCGCGCATCGCGGCAGGCATGCGCGCGTCCTGCCGGTGATGGGTTCGGCCAGCCTGCGCGATCACCGCGACCGCCTGGCCGGCATGGCGGAAATCCTGGGCGCGGACAGCCTGCTGCCCCCGATCGAGGTTCGGGACAATCCCGACCGGATGCGCGACCTTCTGGGCCAGGCGCTGCGCGCCGATCCCGGCATCACTGGCATCTATTCGATCGGCGCCGGCAATCGCGGGCTGATCCCCCTGATGCGCGACATGGGCGGCAACCGCCCCTTCGTCGTGCTGCACGAACTGACGCCGCATTCCCGCGCGGGATTGCTGGACGACCTGATCGACGTGGTGATCGACCAGAAGCCGGCCGAGGAGGTCGCCTGCGCGCTTGATGTGATGAAGGCCATCGCCGATGGCGAGACGCCCGGATCGGTCACCATCACCCCCGCCATCTTCTTCAAGGAAAACCTTCCCGGAGTCCCTGCATGACCGGCTATTTCGACGCCATTCCGACCCTGACGCTTGATCCCGATGCCGATGGTCCGGCCTTCCGCCATTACGACCCCAACGAGACGGTCATGGGCAAGCGGGCCGAGGATCAGCTGCGCTTTGCCGTGGCCTATTGGCACAGCTTCGGCTGGGAGGGCGGCGATCCCTTCGGCGGGCGCACCTTCGACCGGCCGTGGTTTCCCGCCGACACGATGGAACAGGCCGAGGCCCGCGTGGATGCGGCCTTCGACTTCTTCCGCATCCTGGGCGCGCCCTTCTTCTGCTTCCACGACCATGACGTGCGGCCCGAAGGCGCAAGCCTGTCCAAAAGCCGCGACCGGTTGAACCGCATCGCCGACCTGATGGCCGCGAAGATGGAAGGGGGCGGGCCGCGCCTGCTGTGGGGCACGGCGAACCTGTTTTCCAACCGCCGCTACATGGCGGGGGCGGCCACGAACCCGGACCCCGACGTCTTCGCCTATGCCGCGGCCACCGTGCGCGACTGCATGGACGTGACGCACCGGCTTGGCGGCGAGAACTATGTGTTGTGGGGCGGGCGAGAGGGGTATGAGACCCTGCTGAACACCGACCTGGGCCGCGAACTGGACCAGATGGGCCGCTTCCTGTCGATGGTGGTCGATTACAAGCACAAGATCGGCTTCGGGGGGACCATCCTGATCGAACCCAAGCCGCAGGAACCCACAAAGCACCAGTATGACTTCGACGTGGCGACGGTTTACGGCTTCCTGAAGCGGTATGGCCTCGAGAACGAGGTCAAGGTCAACATCGAACAGGGCCATGCGATCCTGGCGGGCCACAGCTTCGAACACGAGATCGCGCTTGCCAACGCGCTTGGCATCTTCGGGTCGATCGACATGAACCGCAACGACCAGCAGTCGGGCTGGGACACGGACCAGTTCCCGAACAACGTGGCCGAGGTGACACTGGCCTATTACGAGATCCTCAAGGGTGGCGGCTTCACCACCGGCGGCACCAATTTCGATGCCAAGATCCGGCGGCAGTCGCTGGACCCGCTGGATCTGGTGATGGCCCATGCGGGGGCCATGGATGTCTGCGCGCGGGGGCTGAAGGCCGCGGCGCGGATGCTGGAGGACGACCGGCTGGAGGCCGCGCGCCGCGACCGCTATGCCGGATGGCAGCGCGAGGAAGCGCAAGCCATGCTCGCACCCGGCGCGACGCTGGATGATATCGCCGACCGGGCGGTGGCGGCGGGGCTGGATCCGCAGCCGGTCTCGGGTCGGCAGGAAATCCTGGAAAATCTGGTCAACCGGTATGTCTGAAGGGGGAAGACCATGAAGACCATCAAGGGTCCGGCGCTGTTCCTGGCACAATTCGCGGGCGATCAGGCGCCGTTCGATACCTGGGACGGCATCACGAAATGGGCGGCCGATTGCGGCTATGTCGGCGTGCAGGTGCCAAGCTGGGACGGGCGGCTGTTCGATCTGGGCCGCGCGGCCGAGAGCAAGGATTACTGCGACGAGATCGCGGGCGTGGCCGCGGCGAACGGCGTGCAGATCACCGAACTGTCCACCCATCTGCAGGGCCAGCTTGTCGCCGTCCACCCGGCCTATGACGAGGCCTTCGACGGCTTCACCGTGCCCGAGATGCGCGGCAATTCGAAGGCACGGCAGGAATGGGCGGTCGATCAGGTGAAGAAGGCCCTGACCGCCAGCCGCAACCTGGGCATGACGGCCATGGCCAGTTTTTCCGGCGCGCTTGCCTGGCCCTTTGTCTATCCCTGGCCGCAGCGCCCGGCGGGCTTGGTGGAAGCCGCCTTCGATGAACTCGCCCGCCGCTGGCGCCCGATCCTGGATCATGCCGAGGACTGCGGCGTCGATATCTGCTACGAGATCCATCCGGGCGAGGATCTGCACGACGGCGACAGCTTCGAGATGTTCCTGGACCGCGTGAACGGCCATGCGCGGGCGAACATGCTGTATGATCCGTCGCATTATGTCCTGCAATGCCTGGATTACCTGGACAATATCGACATCTACAAGGACCGCATCCGCATGTTCCACGTCAAGGATGCGGAGTTCAACCCGACCGGGCGCAAGGGCGTCTATGGCGGCTTCCAGCCCTGGGTTGATCGCGCGGGCCGGTTCCGGTCGCTGGGCGACGGACAGGTCGATTTCGGGGCTATCTTCTCCAAGATGGCGGCCAACGATTTCGACGGCTGGGCCGTGGTCGAGTGGGAATGCTGCCTCAAGCACCCCGAGGACGGCGCGCGGGAAGGGGCCGAGTTCGTGCGCAGCCATATCATCCGCGTGACGGAAAAGGCCTTCGACGATTTCGCGGACGGTGGCACCGACGATGCCGCGAACCGCCGGATGCTGGGGATTTCGTGATGGCGCGCATCAGGCTTGGCATGGTCGGCGGCGGCAAGGATGCCTTCATTGGCGCGGTCCACCGCATCGCTGCCCGCATCGACGGGGAATTCGATCTGGTCGCCGGGGCGCTGTCCTCGACACCGGAAAAGTCGCGCGACAGCGGCGCGGCCCTGGGGCTGGACCCGGACCGCTGCTATGGCAGTTTCGAGGAGATGGCCGAGGCCGAGGCTAACCGCGAAGGCGGGATCGAGGCCGTGGCGATCGTCACCCCCAATCACGTCCATGGGCCTGCCGCCGCGGCCTTCCTGCGGCGCGGCATCCATGTGATCTGCGACAAGCCGCTGACCGCCACGATGGCGCAGGCGCAGGAGCTGGAAGCCGCGATCCGACAGTCGGACGCGCTGTTCATCCTGACCCACAACTATACCGGCTATCCGATGATCCGGCAGGCCCGCGCAATGATCGAGGCGGGCGATCTGGGACAGGTCCGCGTGGTTCAGGTCGAATACGCGCAGGATTGGCTGACCGAGGCATCTGAAACCACCGGCACCAACAAGCAGGCCGAATGGCGCACCGATCCCGAACGCAGCGGCGGAGGCGGCTCCATCGGGGATATCGGCACCCATGCCTATAACCTCGCCTGTTTCGTGACGGGGCTGTCGGTGGAAAAACTCTCTGCCGACCTGCAAAGCTTTGTTCCGGGCCGCAGGCTGGACGACAACGCCCACGTCATGCTGCGTTTCGGCGGCGGCGCGCGGGGGATGCTGTGGTGTTCGCAGATCGCGCCGGGCAATGAAAACGCCCTGCGCCTGCGCGTCTATGGTGAAAAGGGCGGGCTGGAATGGGCGCAGGAGGATCCGAACTATCTGTGGTTCACGCCCTTCGGCGAACCCAAGCGCCTGCTGACGCGGCGGGGCGCGGGGGCGACAGATGCGGCCAACGCCGTCAGCCGCACGCCGGGTGGCCATCCCGAAGGCTATCTGGAAGGTTTCGCCAATATCTATGCCGGTGCCGCGCGGGCGATCCGGGCGGCGCAGCGGGGCGAACGCGATCCGGTGCTGGACATCCTGCCGGGGCTGGAGGAAGGGCTGGCGGGGATGCGCTTCATCGACGCCTGCATCCGGTCGTCCCGTGACGACGCGGCCTGGATGACGCCGTGACCGTGCTTGCCCTGCGCGATGTCAGCCGCAGCTTCGGCCCGATCGAGGTGCTGCACGGCGTGGACATCGCCCTGCGCCCCGGCCGGGTCCATGCGCTGATCGGCGAAAACGGCGCGGGCAAGTCCACGACCATGAAGATCATGACCGGCTATCAGCCGCCGTCATCGGGGCAGGTGCTGCTGGACGGCCAGCCGGTCAGCTTCGCCAACATGGGTGCGGCCGAGGATCAGGGGATCTCGATGATCCACCAGGAATTCAACCTGGCCGAACAGTTGACGGTGGAACAGAACATCTTTCTGGGCCGCGAACTGAAGCGTGGTCCCTTCCTTGACAAGACAGCGATGCGGGCGCGGACGCGCGAACTGCTGGACCGGCTGGAATGCCGCGTGTCGCCCGACCGGGTGGTGTCCACGCTGTCCAACAGCGACAAGCAGATGGTGGAGATCGCCAAGGCCCTGCTGCGCGAAACCCGCGTGCTGGTGATGGACGAGCCGACGGCCGTGCTGACGCGCGCGGAAACCGCGATCCTGCTGCGCCAGGTCCGCGCGCTGCGCGAGGCGGGGACGGCGGTGCTGTTCACATCCCACAAGCTGGACGAGGTGGAAGAAATCGCCGACGACCTGACCATCATGCGCGACGGTCGCGTGGTCTGGACCGGTGAGGCGTCGCTGATGAACCAGCACGCGATGGCCAACGCCATGGTCGGGCGCGAGATGTCGGATCTGTTCCCCGCCAAGGTCAGCGCGCCCGGCGAGGTCGCTTTGGAGGTCGCGAACCTCTCGGTGCCGGGCTTTTCCCGCGATGTCGGCTTCACCCTGTGCCGGGGCGAGGTGCTGGGTGTCGCGGGTCTGATCGGATCGGGCCGGACCGAAACCTTCGAGGGGTTGTGCGGCCTGCGTCCTGCCACGGGCGAGGTGCGGGTCTTCGGGCAGCCCGCCCGCATCGATCATCCCTGGCAGGCGCAGGCGCTTGGTCTGTGCTACCTGACCGAGGATCGCAAGACCCGGGGCCTGTTGCTGGGCAAGGGGCTGCGGGAAAACCTGACGCTGCAGGCGCTGTCGCGGTTCGACCGGGGATTGCTGGATACCGGGGCCGAGGAACGCGCCTTGGATCAGGCTATCGCAGATTTCGACATTCGCGGCCATCGGGATGCCCTGGTCGGCAACCTGTCGGGCGGCAACCAGCAGAAACTGCTGTTCGCCAAGACCATGCTGGCCGATCCGCAGATCATCGTCATCGACGAGCCGACACGCGGCATCGACATCGGCACCAAGCAGCAGATGTATGTCCTGATCCGCCGCCTTGCCGCCGAGGGTCGCGCCATCGTCGTCATATCCTCGGAAATGCAGGAGGTGATCGGGCTTGCCGACCGCATCCTGGTCATGCGCCACGGTCGCATCACCGGCGAGTTGGGCGCAGACGCGACCGAGGATGCCATCGTCAAGCTGGCCATGGGCGTGGCCACGGAAAGGGAACCCGCATGACCGACGCCGCCG
This sequence comes from Paracoccus yibinensis, assembly GCF_030846195.1. Classification (GTDB taxonomy): domain Bacteria; phylum Pseudomonadota; class Alphaproteobacteria; order Rhodobacterales; family Rhodobacteraceae; genus Paracoccus; species Paracoccus yibinensis. The sequence continues at coordinate 69,283 of NZ_JAVCWH010000006.1, read as the reverse complement.
CACCAGCCGCCCCCCGCCGCATCCGCATGACCGTGATCGGGCCGATCCTGGCCCTGGTCCTGCTGGTGATCGCGGGCGCGCTGATGAATCCCAACTTCCTGGGCTGGGACAACGTGACCAACGTGCTGGCCCGGTCGGCCTTTATCGGCATCATCGCCGTGGGCATGACCTTCGTGATCACGGCTGGCGGGCTGGACCTGTCGGTCGGGTCAATGGCGGCCTTCATCGCGGGGCTGATGATCCTGGTGATGAACAGCCTTGTGCCAAGCATGGGCGTCGGCGTGCCCGTGATCCTGGTCGGCATGGCGGTGGCGCTGCTGGCGGGCCTTGCGGCGGGGATGCTGAACGGCATTCTCATCACCCGCCTGGGGATCGAGGCTTTCATCGTCACCCTTGGGTCCATGGGCATCTATCGCAGCCTTGTCACCTGGCTGGCCGACGGGGGCACCCTGTCGCTGGATTTCGGGCTGCGCAGCCTTTACCAGCCGGTCTATTACGGCGGCATCTTCGGCATCACCTGGCCGATCATCGTCTTTGCGGTGGTCGTGGTGATTGGAGAGATCGTCATGCGTTCGACCGCCTTTGGCCGCTATTGCGCGGCCATCGGATCGAACGAGCAGGTCGCCAAGTATTCGTCCGTCCGCGTGGACCGGGTGCGGCTGATGACCTATGCCGCGCTTGGCCTGCTGGTTGGGATCGCCACCATCATGTATGTGCCGCGCCTCGGTTCGGCCTCCTCCGCCACGGGGATGCTGTGGGAACTGGAGGCCATCGCCGCCGTCATCATCGGCGGCACCGTGCTCAAGGGCGGCTTCGGGCGCGTCTGGGGCACTGTCATCGGCGTCCTGATCCTGACGCTGATCGGCAACCTGCTGAACCTGACGGATTTCGTATCGCCCTATCTGAACGGTGCCATTCAGGGGGCCATCATCGTTCTCGCTGTGGTGTTGCAGCGCGAAGGCAAAGCCCGCTGAGCCGGGCCAATATGGGAGGGAAAACATGAAGCATTTCGTATCGGGAGTGGCAATCGCCGCCGCACTGGCCGCGCCTGCCTGGGCGCAGGACGGGGAAACCAAGGTGATCGGCGTGTCGATCCCGGCAGCGACCCATGGCTGGGCCGGGGGCATGAACTATTTCGCGCAAGCCACCGTGGACCGGCTGGAGGAAACCTATCCGCAGCTTGATTTCGTCCTGGCGACGGCCTCCGACCCCGCCAAGCAGGTCAACGACATCGAGGACATGGTGGCCACGCGCAATATCGACGCGCTTGTGGTGCTGCCCTTCGAATCCGAGCCGCTGACCGGCCCGGTCCAGAACGTCAAGGCGTCCGGCGCCTGGATCACGGTCGTCGACCGCGGCCTGTCGCAGGAGGGGATCGAGGATCTGTATGTCGCGGGCGACAACCCCGGCTTCGGGCGTGTCTCTGGCGAGTTCATGGCAAGCGCCCTGCCCGAAGGCGGCAAGATCGTCGTGCTGCGCGGCATCCCGACCACCATCGACAATGAACGCGTCGAAGGCTTCCAGGCCGCCATCGAGGGCAAGAACATCGAGATCCTGGGCATGGAACACGGCGACTGGAACCGTGACAAGGCCTTCACGGTCATGCAGGACTTCCTGTCCAAGCACCCGCAGATCGATGCGGTCTGGGCATCCGACGACGACATGGCCGTGGGTGTCCTGGGCGCCATCGAGGCGGCGGGCCGCGACGACATCAAGTTCGTCCTGGGCGGCGCGGGCATGAAGGAGATGATCAAGCGCACCATGGACGGCGACGCGATGATCCCCGCCAACGTCACCTATCCGCCCTCGATGATCGCCACCGCCATCGAGATCACGGCCGTGGGCATGGTGTCCCAGGCGCCGGTGTCGGGCGATTTCATCATCGGATCGGTTCTGGTGACGCCGGAAAACGCCGAAACCTATTACTATCCCGACAGCCCGTTCTGATCGGACCGGGACGCGGCCCTCTCAGGGGGCCGCGACCGCAGCGGACTTGCGCCGTTCGGCCATCACCGCCTGGAAGTTCGACAACAGGATGATGCCCCCGCCCAGGAAGACCCACAGGTCGATGGCTTCCGCGTAGAAGTAATACCCCACGACAGCCGCCATCGGCACGCGCAGGAAGTCGATGGGGATCAGGATCGAGGCGTCCAGCCGCTTCAATGCCTGCGCCTGGCAGTAATGCGCGCCAAGCGCGCCCACGCCCGCGACCAGCATCCAGGGCACGTCCGTGATCGCCACAGGCTGCCAGTCGGTCAGCGCGGCGATCAGGCCCAGGGGCAACTGGATCAGGATCATCCAGACCACGATGGCGCCGGGCGAACAATGCTGCGTCAGGCGTTTCACCAGGATCAGCGACAGCCCGTATCCGGCGGCCGCGATCAGCACCAGGACAGCCGCCGGATCAACCATGCCCACGCCGGGGCGCACGATCACCATGACGCCGATGAACCCGCCGATCGTCGCCAGCAGGCGCGGACCGGTCAGCCTTTCGCGCAGCAGCAGCCAGGCGAATAGCGTCACCCAGATCGGCATGGTGAATTCCAGCGCAAAGACCGAGGCCAGCGGCAGCAGCACCACGCCGATGGTCCAGAAATACTGCGCGGTGAAATGGATCACGTTGCGCGCCAGGTGCAGGCGCAGCTTGGCCGCGCGGCGCACTTCGGGGAACAGGGCGCGGCCCAGGGCCAGGATCACGAACAGGCCGACAAGCGCGCGGAAGAACAGCACCTGCCGGATCGACAGGGTTTCCGCCATTTCCCGCGATCCGACCGACATGCCGATGAAGGCCGTCATGGACAGCGCCATCCAGATCAGCCCCTGGGTAAAATCGGACCGCTCTGCCGGAATCGTGGTGGTGCTGGCCATTCAATCCCCCGGATTTCAAACCGCCGGACCATAGGCCGGATCGCCGGCCGGTTGGAAGGCCGGAAAAACAAAAGGCCCGCCATTGGCGGGCCGGGTCATCGGATTGCCGCAGCTCTCAGGCGCGCGACAGGGCGGCCATGGCGGTCCGGGTCGGCGTGATCCCCAGGCGGCGCAGGTCGGACACGGCGGGCGCATGGTGCGAACGCACCGCGGCCGAGGCGGAAATCGCGGCATCCATCACGTCCAGAAACGCGCGGATGCGGATCATGGCGTTGCGGAGGGCGGTCATGGTCAAACTCTCTTTCTGTCCTTGGTTGACAGCACAGAAATAGTCCCGCGACCGCCTTGCCGCAATGCGGCATCTGCGCACACCCGCCATGCAGGGGGTGCAGGGCTGTCAGCCCATCCGGTATCCGGGGGTGGATTCCGAAAGCGCGCGTTCCTCCTCGTCCATGTCCTCGGCAAAGGGTTCGAACAGGGGGGTGGACAGATAGCGTTCGCCGGTATCGGGCATCATCGACAGAATGACGGTGCCGGGTTCGGCCTGTTCCGCAATGCGCATGGCCACGGCGAAGGTGGACCCGCCCGACACGCCGGTCAGGATGCCTTCGCGCGCGGCCAGCTTGCGCGCCCAGTCCATGCCCTCGGCCCCCGGAATGGGGATCAGGTCGTCATAGCCGCCGTTGTCCAGGGCTTCCTGCAGGACCCAGGGGATGAAGTCGGGGGTCCAGCCCTGGATCGGATGCGGCTCGAAGGCGGGGTGGCTGGCGGCGGGGGCGTGGTCCGCGCCGCGATCCTGCGGGGTGCCGCTGCTGACCAGGGCGGCGTTGGCGGGTTCGGTCAGGATGATTTTCACCTCGGGGCGTTCGCGGCGCAAGACGCGCGACAAGCCGCTGACGGTGCCGCCGGTGCCGTATCCGGTCACGATGTAATCCAGCCGCTGCCCCGCGAAGTCGCCGAGGATTTCCTGCGCGGTGGTGGATTCGTGGATGTCGGCATTGGCATCGGTTTCGAACTGGCGGGCCAGGAACCAGCCGTGCTTTTCGGCCAGTTCCACCGCCTTGTTGTACATGCCGGTGCCCTTCTGCGCCTTGGGCGTCAGCACCACCTTGGCGCCCAGCATCCGCATCAGCCGCCGCCGTTCCACGGAAAAGCTTTCGGCCATGGTCACCACCAGGGGATAGCCCTTCTGCGCGCAGACCATGGCAAGGCCGATGCCGGTGTTGCCGCTGGTCGCCTCGACCACGGTTTGCCCCGGCTTCAGGGCGCCGGACCGTTCGGCGGCCTCGATGATGTTCAGGGCCAGACGGTCCTTGACGGATGCGGCGGGGTTGAAGAACTCGGCCTTGACGTAAATGGTCACGCCTTCGGGGGCCAGGTTGTTGACGCGGATCACCGGCGTGTCGCCCACGGTGTCCAGGATGCTGTCGTAAAGCCTGCCGCGACCCGTGGTCGTCCTGATGGTTCCTGACATGCCAACCCCCTTTGCAATCATATCGCCGGGCAGCATAGCACCGAACCCGGCGCGACCGCTACATCACCGCGCCGATCTGCCAGGGCACGAATTCGTTGCGGCCATAGCCCAAGTCCTCGGACTTCGTCTTCTGCCCCGAGGCGACGGCCAGGATGGCATCGAAGATTTCGGCGCCCTTTTCCTCCAGCGACACGCCCTCGACGATATCGCCGCAGTTGATGTCCATGTCATCCGGCATCCGCTGGAACAGAGGCGTGTTCGTCGCCAGCTTGATGGACGGCACCGGCTTGCAGCCATAGGCCGAACCGCGTCCGGTGGTGAAGCACAGCACGTTTGCGCCCCCCGCCACCTGGCCCGTGGCGGCCACCGGGTCGTAACCCGGCGTGTCCATATAGACGAAGCCCTTGCGGTCGATCCGTTCGGCATAGCGATAGACGCCCCGCAGGGTGGATGTGCCGCCCTTGGCGACCGCGCCCAGCGACTTTTCCAGGATCGTCGTCAGCCCTCCCGCCTTGTTGCCGGGCGAGGGGTTGTTGTTCATCTCGCCCCCGTTGCGGGTGGTATAGTCCGTCCACCAGTCGATCAGGTCCACGATCTTCCGCCCGATCTCGGGCGTCTCTGCCCGGCGGGTCAGCAGGTGTTCGGCCCCGAAGATCTCGGGCGTCTCGGACAGGATCGCGGTGCCGCCCTGGCGCACCAGCATGTCGGCGGCGATGCCAAGGGCGGGATTGGCCGTCAGGCCGGAATAGCCGTCCGATCCCCCGCATTGCAGGGCCAGCGTCAGTTCGGACGCCGGCACCGCCTCACGCCGCGCGCGCGCCGCCACGGGCAGCATGTCGCGCAGGCGTTCCACGCCCGCGTCGATGGTGCGGCGGGTGCCGCCCGTGTCCTGGATGGTCAGCGACTGGAAGTGGTCCCCTTCGGCAATGCCATAGGTTTCCTTCAGGCGGGCGATCTGGAATACCTCGCATCCCAGGCCCACCAGCAGCACGGCGGCGAAGTTCGGATGGCTGGCATAGCCCCATTGCGTGCGCGCCAGCAGGTCATAGCTTTCGCCCTTGCTGGCCATCCCGCAGCCCTGGCCGTGGGGCAGGGCGACGATGCCGTCGATGTCGGGGTAATCGTCCAGCATCCCCGACCGCACCGCCTGGTCGGCGATGTAATCCACGACGGTGGCCGAACAGTTCACGCTGGACAGGATGCCGATGTAATTGCGCGTGCCCACGCGCCCGTCGCCCCGGCGGAAGCCCTGGAAATGCGCCGGAACCTCGCCCTGGCGCAGGCCCTCGTGTGGGCGGGCCTCGGAGGCGAAGGCATAGTCGCGTTCGAAGTCGCCGCCCATGGTGACGTTCTGTTCATGGACCCAGTCGCCGGGCGCGATGTCGGTGCCGGCAAAGCCGATGATCTGGCCGAACTTGCGGACGGGCGCGCCCTGCGCGATCGGGTGGGACGCAATCTTGTGGCCGCGCGGAATCCGGCGAAGGGTGCGGACGGCCCCTTCGACCGGTGTGCCGGACGCCAGATCCGCTATCGCCACCACGATGTTGTCGGCGTCGTTCAGGCGCAGGATCTGCGGCTTGGTCATGGCTGGCATCCCTCTGGTGTCCCGACCGGGCCGGGGCTTTGCGACCCGAGGAGGTTTAGCGCAAACGGAGGGCGATATCCACATGCCCCGGATCCGAATCGTGTCGCCGGAACGTCCTGTCCCGTTCAGGCGGTCCGACGGCGCCTTCGGACCAAGACAAGCGCGCCGATGCCCAGCGGAAGCAAGGCAGCCGAGGCGGGCAAGGGAACCGGGGCCAGTTGGATCGTGCCCGTCACCATGCGATCCCAGACATGATCCTGTTCATCATAGTAATAGTAAACGGACCCCGTGGTGCCATCCCACGATATGTGGAAATCGTAATCGTCGCCTTGCGGATCATGATTGCTGTAATAGCCGATCCCATTTCTTGTATCGAAATAGTCGCCGCCAAATCCGGCATCACCTGCGTAAGACGAGAACCAGATGGGAATGCCGCTGAAATAATCGCCGGGTGTTCCTGTGAAATCGCCGAACGAAAGAACTCCGCGCAGAATGGTGCCGATTGGCGCGGTAAAGAACACGCCACCATAATCCCGGGATGGAAATCCGTCGCAGTCGCCCCCCTCGCAGATCAGCGTTTCGGTCAGACGAACCATGACATTGAAGTCCTGCCCCTCATACGTTGCCGCGTCCGCGGCTTGCCCCAACCCGACTGCAATGGCTGCCGCCGCGAAGAATGATCTGATACCCATGTAACCCCCTGAACCTGCGAATCGTGCGGCGTAATCGCCGCAACAGGGATCATCGGATCGGCAAAGGGTGCGAGTCTTGGGGAAACCGCGACCCGCACTTCAACCAAGGGCAGAACGGCGGCGGCCTGGCGCGGTCAGCGCAGCAGGCTGTCTGCCTGCGATGCCGTCAGATAGCCGGTCGCCTGAAGCCCGTTCGCCTGCTGCCACGCGGCGATGGCGCCACGGGTGCCGCGTCCGAAGACGCCGTCGATGCCGCGCGTATCATAGCCCTGCCGGGTCAAGCTGGCCTGGATGGCGGAACGCTGCGACCGGCTCAGCCCCAGGTCGCCCTCGGCACCGGCCGCGCCCACGCCCGACGCGCTGCCCGAGGTGGTCTCGAATACGCGGGTGCCCGCCGAGGTGCCCCCTGTGCCGCGCAGGATCTCGTTGGCCTGCGCGGTGCTGAGCGACCCGGTCTGCGAGTAGCCCCGGTCCCGCTGCCACAGCGCGATGGCGCGGCGGGTGCCGGGGCCGAAATTGCCGTCCGCGCCATTGGTGCTGTAGCCAAGGGCGTTCAGTTGCCGCTGGATGCTGACGCGCTGCTGCCGGCTCAGCCCGCTTGTGTCGCCCTGATAGGGATCGTTGCGCGTGGCGGTCGTTCCACCCAGGCGGGCGATCTGGTCGCGGGCCTGTTGCGAATAGCGGCCTCTGGGAAACTGCTGCAGATAGGTTTGATAGCTGCGCAGCGTGCCCTGGCTCTGGGCTTGTTCGAAGGCGGCGCGATCCTGTTCCATCGACAGGTATTCGCGGGCGACGCCGCCCACGATGTCGCCCAGATCCTGGGCTGCGACCGGTGCGGTCAAAGATGCGGCGACAAAGGCCGCAGAAAGCATCGTCCTGACCATGGATAATCTCCTGTGTCTGCCCCTTTCGCGGGGCGCCGGAGATATAGCGCGGACGGGCCATTCCGGGTTCCGGCGGATTATCCTTGCGGTGTCATGGCCTTGCGCTGCCTGCTGCGTTCCAGTCCAAGCTGGCGTTCGCGCCAGATGATCATGATGCCCGCCAGGATCACCAGGGACGCGCCGATCAGCACCACGCGGGCCGGCGCCTCGCCGAAGACATACCAGCCGATCGCGATCGCCAGCAGCATCGAGACATATTCGAAGGGCGCCACCAGCGAGGCATCGGCAAAGCGATAGGCCGAGGTCAGCAGGATCTGCGCCACGCCCCCCAGGATGCCGCTGCCGACCAGCAGCATCGCGGTCGTGGCGTCGGGCCAGACCCAGCCGAAGGGCAGCGTGGCAAGGCCCAGGATCGTCGAAGTGAAGGAAAACCAGAACACGATGGCCGAGGTGCGTTCCTCCTGCACCAGCTTGCGCACGAAGATCTGCGCCAGGGCCGATCCGGCTGCGCCGCCCATGGCGACGACAGCGCCCAGCATCCGGTAAGGGTCGGCATCGGCGTCCAGGCGCAGTTGCGGGGACAGGACGATCAGCACCCCGGTCAGCCCGATCCCCACCATCGACAGACGGAACAGGCGCACGTCCTCGCCCAGAAACATCGCCGCGAAGATCACGACCAGAAGCGGCGCGGCATAGCCGATGGCCGTCGCCTCGGGGAAGGACAGCAGCGCCAGGGCCCAGAAGTTCAGCGCCATGGCGACGGTGCCCACGATGCCGCGATAGACATGGCCCATCGGCCGGACGGTGCGCAGGCCCACGCCCAGTTCGCCCCGAAGCGCCAGCCAGATCAGGATCACGGGAATGGCGAACAGCGACCTGAAGAACACCTGCTGGCCCGCCGGGACCGAGGCGGTTTCCGACGTGGACTTGACCATGGCCGCCATCACCGTGAAGACCGCCACGCTGGCGCATTTCAGCAGGATCCCCTGCATCGGATTGGGGTGGGGCATAAGGGGAAACCGTCTGTGTCGGATGCCCTTGGTTAGGACGCGGCGCGGCGGGCCACAAGGGGCGGCTTGCAGGATGTGCAGTTTTCCCGGGGCGCCGTCAGCGCAGGGCGAAGAACTCCTGGTGGAAGCGCCCAGCGGGCAGGCCGTGGCCGCGCAGGTCGTCCCGCAGGGCGTGGCCAAAGCCCGCCGGTCCGCAGAACCAGACGCTTGCCTCGCGCCAGCCCGGCACCATGGCTCGCAGCCGGTCCCCCGTCAGCCGGCCATCGCGGGCATCGACAAGCACATGCAGCGTCACGCCCGCCGCTTGCGCATCCGCCTTCAGGCGACGGATGGCGTCTTCCTCGTAATCGGTGGTCGTGTGGAACAGGTCGATCTGCTGCGGACCTTTAGCAGGGGTCATGGCCAAGTGCTTCATGCGGGCGATGAAGGGCGTGATGCCGATGCCGCCGCCGATCCAGATCTGGCGGGGACACCCGTCGTCAAAGGTGAAGCAGCCGTAGGGCCCCTCGACCTGCACCGCCTGGCCCACGCGCAGCGTTTCGCGCAGGCGCCGCGTCCAGTCGCCCAGTTCCTTGGCGATGACGGTGATGCGCGGCTGCGCCCCGTCCCAGGCAGATGCGATGGTATAGGGATGCGCGCCTTCGGTCTGGTCCGCCGTGACAAAGGCGAATTGCCCCGCCTCGTGGCCCGGCCAGCCCCAGGGCAGGTCGATTTCGCCCTCCATCACGCGCAGGTCGGGGTGGTATTGCAGCCGGGCGATGCTACCCTGCACCTTGCGGTCCGCGCCGATCCGGCGCGACAGCGCCACGATGGCCGCGAAGCCGCCAGCGGCCATCAGCACGGCCAGCGTCGCGCCCAGGGCCGAGGGCCAGGAGGCGAAGTTCAGCAGGACAATGGCGTGGAACACCAGCACCAGATAGGCCAGCGCGATCAGGCGGTGCGTCTTCTGGAACAGGCGGTAAGGGATGCGCCCGATCAGCGCCACCGCGATCAGCAGCACGGCGGCGTAGAAGGCCCATTTGCCCAGCTGCTCGGCGGTGCCGCGCAGCGATCCCAGCCACTGCTGGACCGCGCTGCCGCCGGGCGCGCGCTGCGGCCGCCTGCCTGGTTCAAGCCAGCCCAGGCTGACCGCCCAGCCAGGCGACTGCGTCCAGGCCCAGTGAAGGACCGCCAGCACCAGGGCACCGATCCCGAACCACTTGTGCAGGCGATACATCTTGTCGAGGCCCCCCAGCCAGCCCTCGGGCCAGCGGGGGCGCAGGGCCAGGATCATCGCCAGGCTCATGCAGGTCATCGCAAGAATGCCCGTCAGCTGGACCATTGCGCCGCGCAGGGCGATGAAGGTTTCGGGCGGCAGGGCAGGCGGGTCCACCGCCAGCCAGAGGGCGCCCATCACCGCAAGGGCGGCCCAGAACGCGACCACGATGCGCCGCATGTTCGGCCTCCGTCATATTTCAGCGGCAGGCTAGACCCGGCTAAGGGGTCAGAGAAGTGCGTTCTGCGCTGATCCGGGTTGCAACTGGCGCCCTGTGTCAGGATGCCGCAGCGATTTCGGGGCGGGCAAGAGCACAGGTTCCAGGCCGGAAAGATCACCGGCGGCGCAGGCCGCGACAGGTCAGTCCACGCCCACCTGCGCCTGCATGTCGCGGAAATGCTGGCGCAGCCGGTCCAGCCCCGCCGCGTCCCAGCCAGGCGGCTGCGTGACGGCCAGCCAGGGTTCGATATGGTCGGTATAGGCATAAAGATGGCCGTGGCCCATCGGCACATGCAGCGACACCGCCATGTCGAAGGCCAGTTGCAGAAAGCTGACGATCGGATACCACCGCAGGTCCGGCGACACGTCGGGACCACGCGGCGGTTCCATCCAGTCGGGGCGGTGCCAGGCGGATCGCGGATCGAAGAACACGATCGGGTCGCTTGCATATTGCAGATAGACGATGCGGATCCCGCCCCAGACATCCCGGGCCGACAGCCCCTGTTGCCCGTCGGTGAAGCGCACGGTCTGCCCCTGCTCCATCCGGGGCAGCCATTCCGGGGATGCCGGGTCGCGTTCGCGCACCAGCGTCTGCCACAGGGGGCTGACGAAGGGCGGCCCGACCCACAGGGCGCCTGCGAAAGGCTGGTCGATCATCTCGGACAGGCGCAGCGACTGCTGCGAGCTGTAGGCCCCCAGGCTGAGACCATAGAGATACAGCCTGGGGCGTTCCTCCTCGGGCAGGGTCAGCCAGCGGCGATAGACGGCGTTGAACAGCGCGCGCCCGGCCTCGGCCGAATATTCGGGCTCGACCAGCAGCGAAATCCAGCTTTGCAGATAGGAATACTGGATCGCGACCGTCGCCACGTCGCCCCGGTGCAGGTATTCCAGCGTCAGCATCGCCGCCGGATCCAGCCAGCCGGTGCCGGTGGGCATCGCCACGACCAGGATGCTGCGCCCGAACCCGCCGATGCGGTCAAGCTCGGCAACGGCCAATGCGGCGCGATCTTCGGCCGTGTTGGCGGCGTTCAGACCGACATAGGCACGCAGGGGCTGCATCGTCCTGCCCCCGGTGACGGCGGCGATGGCCTCGGCCGTGGGGGTGGTGGCGATATGGTTGCGGCCTTCGCGGCCCAGATCCTCCCACGCGATCAGGGATGCGGGGCTGCCTGTCCGCAGCGGGTCCGTCGGCGGCTGGATGTCGGGCGGGATCACGGCGTCAAGCGCGCGGGCGGATGTGTCCGCGGTGCGGATGAAGCCGCTGAACAGGACGCCGTTGGCCAGCGACCACAGCAGCACGGCCCCGATGATCAGGCCCAGAAGATGCGCCGCCCGGCGCGGCACCACACGGGCGATCCGGGCGATCAGGCGGCGGACGAACAGGGCCGCCAGCTTGCCCAGGATCAGGATCACCGCAGCCACCACCAAGGCCATGGCGCCGATCATCAGCGGCAGTCCGGGCGGCGCAAGCTCCATCCCCATGGCCGCGCGGATTCCGTTCTGCCAGCCGGTCGCCCGCCACAGGAACCATCCCACGATCAGCGCCGCGATCGCCGCCGACGCGCAGAGCAGCCACCAGCCCCTGCGCCCCTCGATCAGCGGCAGATCCAGCGTGACCCAGATCCACCGAAGCAGCACCGCCACCCCATAGCCTGCCGCAAAGCAGACGCCGGCAAGCGCGCCCTGCACCCCTTCGCCGCGCGGGATCAGGCTGGGGGTCAGCGACGCCGCCATGAACAGCGCGCCCAGAACCAGCCCCACGCCCGAGACATTCCCGGCGATCCCGAAAAGGATGCGTTCCGGCAGGATCCGTCGCTGTCTGGTCATCGCCCATCCCTTGCCGCCTTTCCCCGATCAGCATCCATCGGGGCAGGGGCGTCAAGTCCCCCCGCCGGACGGGCCATGCGAAACTCTGCCGGCACGGGACGGGTTGACCCGACAACAAGCACAGGAGGTTTCAATGTCCGCAACCCCCCACACCGTCGCCCATGTCGATCTGGACCGCTATCTTGGCACCTGGTTCGAGATTTGCCGCCTGCCGCTGAAATGGGAACCGGACGGCGCGCGGGACATCACCGCGACCTACAGCCTGAACGACGACGGCACGATCCGCGTGGACAACCGCTGCCTGGACGAGGAAGGCAAGCCCACGCAGGCCCTGGGCCAGGCCAAGCCCGTCGATGACAGCAATGCGCGCCTGACGGTCAGCTTCCTGCCGGAATACCTGCGCTGGATCCCGTTCACCAAGGGCGATTACTGGATCCTGCGCCTGGCCGACGATTACAGTGTTTCGCTGGTGGGCACGCCCGACCGCAAGAACCTGTGGCTGCTGTCGCGCAGCCGCGATCTGCCGCAGGCGGTGCGCGACGATTACCTGGCGACCGCGCGGGCCGAAGGGTTCGACCTGTCCGCGCTGATCACCCCGGCCCAAAGCGGCAAGATGGTGGAAATTCCGCCGTCCTGATCGCAGGCCTAAAGCCCCGCCGCGATTTCCTGCCGGACCTGGGACAGCAGCGACCCGACATGCGGGGCGAAGCTGCGCCAGATGTCCATGCGGAAATCGGTCGGGCCGTCGCGCCACAGGATCACGGTGGCGCTGTCGAACACCGTCCGCGCGGCGCTGCCCACGGGCATGGCCGCGACATTGCGCGGGCAGCAGGCTGCCAGCAGGTCCAGCACGGCAGGGCCGGTCAGGCGCAGCGTGATTTCGCGGTCGCTGATGTCCACCAGGCTGTGCGGCGCATCCGCGTAAACCGCGCGGGCGGGGGCCGCCAGATCGGTGCCCTCGGGCGCCACGATCAGCCATTCGTCGGGGCCGAGGCACAGCGCCTCGGTTCCCCCCGCCGCCACGCGGGCACCGACGCGGGTGGGCAGGTCCAGGCCAAGCGCCTGGCCCAGGGTCGCCCGATGCGCGGGCTTGACGCGCAGCGACATGCGCGGGGCGGGGGCCAGATCCTCGACCAGGACGGGCGAGGCGTCGAACTGATGCTTCTGGTTGGTCATCCTTGTCTCTCCTTACGCCTTCAGCCGTTCGTTCTGGGGATCGTAGAACACGGTCGAGGTGATCTTCGCCTTCCGCACGCCGTCCGGCATGGGGATGAAGACCGTCTCGCCCATCTTGTCGAAGCCCCCCTCGATCACCGCCATGGCGATGGGATGGCCCATGGTGGACTGGTAGGAGGAGGTGACATGCCCCACCATCTTCATCGGCTTTGGCTGGTTCGGGTCCAGCACGATCTGCGCCCCTTCCTGCAACAGGCTGCCGTCTTCCGTCAGCAGGCCCACAAGCTGCTTGCGGCCCTTGGCGACAATGTCGGGACGCGACAAGGACCGCTTGCCCACGAAGTCCTTCTTGGCCTTGCCGATGGCCCATTCCAGTCCCGCATCGGCGGGCGTCACCGTGCCATCGGTGTCCTGGCCCACGATGATATAACCCTTTTCGGCCCGCAACACGTGCATCGTCTCGGTGCCATAGGGGCAGATGTCATAGGGCTTGCCGGCCTCCATCAACGCCTTCCACAGGGTCAGGCCGTGGCGGGCGGGGACGTTGACCTCGAAGCCGACCTCGCCGGTGAAGGACAGGCGGAACAGGCGCGCGGGCAGGCCCGCCACGGTGCATTCCGCACAGGACATGTGCGGGAAGTCGTCCCAGTTGACGCCTTCCACCAGCGGCTTCAGCATCGTCAGCGCGTTCGGCCCGTTCAGCGCAACCGTCGCCCACTGTTCCGTGGTCGAGGTCAGCCAGACGTCAAGCTCGGGCCATTCGGTCTGGAGGTAATCCTCCATCATCGTCAGGACGCGCGCCGCGCCGCCGGTGGTGGTGGTGACGTGGAACAGGTCGGGTGACAGCCGACCGATCACGCCGTCGTCGCGGATGAAGCCGTCCTCGCCCAGCAGCAACCCGTAACGGCAGCGGCCCGGCGCGAGCTTGGTCCAGGGGTTGGTGTACATGCGGTTCATGAATTCGACCGCGTCGGGGCCTGCGACCTCGATCTTGCCCAGGGTCGAGGCGTCGAAGATGCCCAGCGACGCCCGCGTGGCCTTGCATTCGCGCAGCACGGCGGCGTGCATGTCCTCGCCCGGTTTCGGGAAATACCAGGCGCGGCGCCATTGGGCGACGGGTTCGAAGACCGCGCCGTTCGCCTCGGCCCAAGGGTCGATGGGGGTCTTGCGGGTCAGCTGGAAGGTCTCGCCGCGCAGGTAGCCGCAGAAGGCGCCGAAGCTGGTCGGCGTATAGGGCGGGCGGAAGGTGGTCAGGCCCACCTGCGGCGGCTGTTTCCCAAGCGCATCGGCGGCGATCATCAACCCGTTGATGTTCGACATCTTGCCCTGGTCGGTCGCCATGCCGTTGGTGGTGTAACGCTTGACATGCTCGATCGAGCGCATGCCTTCGCGCACGGCCAGGCGGATGTCCTTGGCGGTCACGTCGTTCTGGAAGTCGATGAAGGCGCGCGCCTTGCCCGCATTGCCGTCGGTCGGCAGTTCGGTGTGGCTGACCCCGGTGCCGGGGCGGTCGTTCGCCACCGTGAAGCGCCCCTCGTGGCCCGCACGACCCAGCCCTTCAAGGGCACGCAGCCCCGCCGCCGCGCCGTCGGCCAGAACCGCTTCATAACCCCAAAGGCCGCGACCCGCGCCCGCGATCTCGCATTCCTCGGTCTTGCGGTCGGGCAGGAAGGTGTTGCTTGCGCCGTCCCAGGCCAGCGAGCCCTTGGTGTGGGAAAACAGATGCAGCGAGGGCGTCCAGCCGCCCGACATCAGCAGGCAGTCGCACGGGATGGAACGCCCGGTGCCGACATGGGTGCCACGCACAGGTGCGGCACGGACGGATTTCACGCGCAACCGGCCCTTGGTCGTGGTGACGGTGTGGCCGTTCAGAACCTCGATCCCGCGCTTGCGGGCGCCTTCAGCCAAGTCGGGGCGCACCGAGTCGCGCGTGTCGATGATCGCCGCCACCTTGGCGCCGTTGTCGGACAGGTCAAAGGCCGCATACCAGGCGCTGTCATGGCTGGTGATAACCGCCGGGTTATTGCCGACCTTGACGCCATACTTGTGCAGATATGTCTGCGCGGCACTGGCCAGCATCACGCCAGGGCGGTCGTTGCCGTCAAAGACCAGCGGCTTTTCCAGCGCGCCCTGCGCCAGCACCACCTGGCCCGCGCGCACCCGCCACATGCGTTCGCGCGGCGCGCCCTTCGGCGGGTTGTCCAGGTGATCCGTCAGCCGCTGGCACAGCCCCACCATGTTCTGGTGATAGTATCCGATCGCCGTGGTCCGCGTCATCAGCCGCACGCCGGCGGCGCGCAGGCGGCCCAGTTGCCCCTCGACCCAGTCCCAGGCGGGCTTGCCATCGATCTGCACGGCAGGATCGGACAGCAGCGATCCGCCCATCTCGGGGTTCTCATCGACCAGCGTCACGTCGGCGCCCGACTGCGCCGCCGACAGCGCCGCAGCGATCCCCGCCGGACCCGCGCCGACGATCAGCACGTCGGTATGGAGGTAGCGGCTGGCATAGTGGTCGGGATCGGGCTCGGTCGGCGACTTGCCAAGGCCCGCCGCGCCCCGGATCACGGGTTCATAGATCTTGTCCCAGAACGACTTGGGCCACATGAAGGTCTTGTAGTAGAACCCGGCCGAAAACAGCATATAGGCCCGGTCGTTGATCGCGCCCACGTCGAAGGACAGGTTCGGCCACTTGTTCTGGCTTTCCGTGACCAGGCCCGCGCGCAGTTCCTGGACGGTGGCGCGCGTGTTCGGCTCAAACCGGCCTGCGCCGCGGCTGGTGCCGATCAGCGCGTTCGGCTCCTCGGACCCGGCGCTGACTGCGCCGCGCGGGCGGTGATACTTGAAGGACCGGCCCATCAGGTGGACGCCATTGGCCAGCAGGGCGGATGCCACCGAGTCGCCGCGCAACCCGCGATAGGTCTTGCCGTCGAAGGTAAAGGAAACGGGCGCGGAATGATCGACGCGGCCCTTGCCCGGAATGCGATAGCGGCTCATTCGGCGGCCTCTTGGGTCAGGGTGGGACGGGCTTCGCCCGCCTTGTAGGTCATCAGGAAGCGGTCGCTGACCGTGTCGCGCAGCGCGTTGAAGAAGCGCCCGCAACCGACATGGCGCCAGCGTTCGTAATGCGGCCCGCGCGCGTTGGTGCGGATGAACAGGAAGTCGCGCCATTCCTCGTCCGACAGGGCCGAGGGGTCGGCGGGCCGGGCGATATGCGCCTCGCCCGCATAGGTGAACTCCAGTTCCGGCAGGGTGTCTTCGCAATAAGGGCAATGGATCAGCAGCATGGCGGGTTCCTCAATGCGCGACGGCAGCGGCGGCGGCTTCGTCGATCAGACAGCCGGTGGTGAAGCGTTCCAGCGTGAAGGGCGCGTTCAGCGGGTGCGGCTCGTCCTTGGCAATCGTCCAGGCCAGCAGATGCGCCGCCCCCGGCGTGGCCTTGAAGCCGCCCGTGCCCCAACCGCAGTTGACGTAAAGCCCCTTGACCGGCGTCTTGCCCAGGATGGCGCTTCGGTCGGGCGTCACGTCCACGATGCCGCCCCATTTGCGCAGCATCCGCATCCGGGTGAAGATCGGGAAGACCTCGCAGATCGCGGCCACGGTATGCTCGATCAGCGGCAGCCCGCCGCGCTGGCTGTAGCTGGTGTACTGGTCGGTGCCCGATCCGATCACCAGCTCGCCCTTGTCGGACTGGCTGATATAGGCGTGGACGGTGTTCGACATGACCACGCAGGGGAAGATCGGCTTCACGGGCTCGCTGACTAGGGCCTGCAGCGGGAAGCTTTCAAGCGGCATCCGCAGCCCGGCGCTGTCCATCACGACACTGGTGTTCCCGGCGGCAGACACGGCGACCTTCTTCGCCCGGATGAAGCCCTTGGCGGTATCGACGCCGATCACCGCGCCGTCCGGCCCGCGCCGGATCGCGTTGACCGCGCAGTTCTGGATGATGTCTACGCCACGGGCGGCCGCCGCGCGGGCATAGCCCCAGGCCACCGCGTCATGCCGCGCCGTGCCCGCCCGCATCTGCAGCGCGCCGCCCATCACCGGATAGCGGGCATCGGGGCTGATGTTCAGCGGCGGGCAGAAGGCCTTGCATTCCGCCGCGGTCAGCCAGCGGTTGTCCACGCCGTTCAGGCGGTTCGAATGGACGTGGCGCTGGAAGGACTGCACGTCATGGACGTTGTGCGCCAGCATCAGCACGCCGCGCTTGGAATACATGATGTTGTAGTTCAGCTCCTGCGAAAGGTTGTCCCACAGGTCCAGCGCGTGGTCGTAGAGCTTGGCGCTTTCGTCATAGAGATAGTTCGACCGGATGATCGTGGTGTTGCGGCCCGTGTTGCCGCCGCCCAGCCAGCCCTTGTCGATCACCGCGACATTGGTGATGCCGTGTTCCTTGGCCAGGTAATAGGCCGCGCCCAACCCATGCCCGCCCGCACCGACGATCACCACGTCGTATTCGGCCTTGGGCTGGCTGTCAGGCCATTGTTCGCGCCAGCCCTTGTGGCCGTTGAGCGCCTGTTTCAGCAGCGAGAAGGCGGAAAAATGGGTCATGCGGGGCGAACCTTCTGGGCGATTCCGGGATGTCCTGGAAAATGCCAGAAAGGACGCTTCGCCGACTGGATCCCTGCGCCAGTGCAGTGTTACATTTGCGTCATGCGCGACACTCCTGCCCCCCATGATTCCCTGCGGCTGCGCGTCGGCTTTCTGCTGGCGCGGCGCTTCACCCTGTCGGCCTTCGCCAATTTCGTGGACGTGCTGCGGCTGGCTGCGGATGAAGGCGACCGATCCCGCCCGATCCGCTGTTCATGGCGGGTTCTGGCGACCTCGGGCCAGCCGGTGCAGTCAAGCTGCGGCATCAGCGTCACCCCGGATGAAAAGCTGGGCGATCCGGCGCGCTTCGACTACATCGTCGTGGTCGGCGGCCTGATCGACGAGATCGAGCGGCTGGAGCCGGAATACACCGCCTTCCTGCACCGCGCCGCCAAGGCAGGCGTGCCGCTGGTCGGCGTCTGCACCGGCGCCTTCATCCTGCACCGCGCCGGGCTGATGAACGGATACCGCTGCTGCGTCAGCTGGTTCCACCACGAGGATTTCCTGGAACAGTTCGACGGGCTGCGCCCCGTATCCGACCGCATCTTCGTGGTGGACCGCGACCGGCTGACCTGTTCCGGCGGGGCCAGTTCCGCGCATCTGGCGGCCTTTTTGATCGACCGGCACATCGGCCGGGCTGCGGCGCAGAAAAGCCTGCACATCATGATCATCGACGAGGCGATGGCCGCCGACGATCCCCAACCTGGCCTGCCGCTGGAGCTGAAGACCCAGGACACGCTGGTCCGCCGCGCGCTGCTGATGCTGCAACAAAGCATGGATTCGCCCCCCGCCGTGGCCGATGTCGCGGCCCAGTTGCAGGTCAGCCGCCGCAAGCTGGAGCGCCATTTCGCGGCATCCCTGTCCATGTCGCCCGCCGAGGCCTTCATGCGCATTCGCTTGTCCCAGGTGCGGATGCTGCTGGCGCGTCCCGACCGCACCATCAGCCAGATCGCCGCCGAGACGGGCTTCTGCGACGCGTCCCACCTGATCCGCGTCTTCCGCGACATGATGGGCGTGACGCCGGAACAATGGCGCAGAGGCGCGCGGGAAACCGCTTGAAGGCTGGCGCCCGCCGGCATCGGTAGGGTGGGGTGAAACCCTACCCTACCGATGCTTGCCCGTTCCGTAGAATCTAGCTTGCCAACGCCAGCACCGGCCCCGCCTCGGCCCTGCCCGGCATTGCCACCACCGCCCCCTTCTGCACCCCGCGTTCGCGATAGGGCGACGTCCCATAACGTTCCCGGTAGCATTTCGAGAAATGCGAGGAACTGGAAAATCCGCAGGCAATGGCGATCTCGATCAGGGGCAGGTCGGTGTTCAGCAGCAATTGGCGCGCGCGGGTCAGGCGAGCTTCCAGATAATAGCGTTTCGGGCTGCGGTTCATATATCGCATGAACAGCCGTTCAAGCTGACGGGTGGACATGCCGGCGTCAGCCGCCAGTTGCGAAGGGCTGACGGGATTTTCCAGGTTCGCCTCGATCCGGGCGACCACGGCGGCCAGGCGGGGATGGCGGATGCCGATGCGGGTGGCGATGGACAGCCGCTGGTGATCGCGCCCGGTGCGGATGGTGGTATGCAGCATCTGGTCGGCGATCTGGGACGCAAGATCCGCCCCCTGCGCCCGGCCGATCACATGCAGCATCATGTCGATCGAGGATGTGCCGCCCCCCGCCGTCAGCCGCGCACCGTCATCCACGAAGACCTGCCGGTGCAGACGCACCTCGGGGAAGGTTTCGGTGAAGGAATCGTGGTTTTCCCAATGGATCGTGGCACACCGTCCATCCAGCAGCCCCGCCTTGGCCAGCACATGCGCGCCCGTGCAGACGGCGCCCAGCGTCACCCCCGCCCGCGCCTGTCTGCGCAGCCAGGCCAGCACCGGCCGCGTCGCCTGTGCGGTGATCGCATCGCCGCCGCAGACGATCACCGCGTCGTCGCGCCCCAGGGCGATATCATCGCCGAATCCGCCATCAAGCCGGATTTGCGAGCCGTTGGAGCAGGTGGCGAACCCCCCTTCGGCCCCGATCAGACGCCAGTCGTAAAGCCGGGCGCAGGCCATCTTGTTGGCCAGACGCAGCGCATCCAGGGCCGCAGCGAAGGGCAGCATGGTAAAGCGGTCCAGAAGCAGGAAGGTGAAGCGCCGGGGGGTAGAAGACTGTGCCATGGATCCTCTGTCGCGGGATGCTGCGGACCGTTCGTGACGCGAGCGTGACAGAGAGCGCCGCCGATGCGATGGATATTCGCGGCAGATCCATATGAAGCTTGCGGCAGAGCCCCTCGGACCGCAGATGCGTTAAGGTCCATGATGCCCCAATGGACCTCTTGGCCCTGCTGCTGTGCGGCCATACCCAACAGGCTGACCTCTGACCAGGCGGCGGATCTTGGCGGGTCCACAACCTGACCCGGGGCGACTAGCGCAGCACGCGCCGCAACCCGTCCTGCACCTTCAGAAGCGGCTCCAGATACAGGCGCGGCAGTTCGCCCGCATCGGCCTGCACCGCCGCCACCCCGGTGTTCAGCGCGGCCACCACCCGGCCATGCACGGAATGAAGCGGGACCGCGATCGACCGCAGGCCCAGTTCGACCTCCTGGTCGATGACCGCGTATCCGTCCCGGCGGGCGGCATCGACGCGGGCCATGATCTCGGCAGGGTCGGTCAGGCTGTGGGGGGTGCGCGGCGTCAGGTCCGAGGCATCGATGACGGCGCGTGCCCGGTCGGGGGGCAGGGCCGCCAGCAGCACCCGGCCCATCGACGTGCAATGGGCGGGCAGGCGCGATCCCGGCATCAGGCCGATGGACATGACCCGCCGCTGCGCCGCGCGGGCCAGATAGACGATCTCGGTCCCGTCCAGGATCGACACGGAGGTGGACTGTCCGATCCGGTCCGACAACTGGTCCAGCCAGGGCTGCACCATCTGCGCAAGCGGCATCGCGGCCAATGCCCCCATGCCCAGACGCAGCACGCGGGCGGTCAGCGTGAAGAACTTGCCGTCGTAATCGGCATAGCCCAACTGGTGCAGGGTCAGAAGGCAGCGCCGCGCCGTGGCGCGGTCCAGTCCCGTGGCATCCGACATATCGGAAATCGACATGCGGGGGTTCTCGGCGCGGAACGCCTCGATCACGCGCAGGCCCTTGGCAAGCGATCCGATGGTGTCCTTGTTCGTCATGCGCACAGGTTCATGCGCATTGCGGACAAAAGTCAAGATGCGCACAAAATGGTTGTCCGTTGTGTCCTTGAAGCCCTAATGCGGTCCAAACGCAGGAGGACCCATGGACAAGCGCATTGCGACCCTGGCCCAGGCCGTGGCGGAGATTCCCGACGGCGCATCGGTCATGATCGGCGGTTTCGGGGGATCGGGCGCGCCGATCGAACTGATCCACGCCCTGATCGACCGATATCTGGCGACCGGCAGCCCCCGGAACCTGACGGTCATCAACAACAACGCAGGCAATGGCCATGTCGGCATCGCGGCGATGATCGAACAGGGCATGGTGGCAAAGATGGTCTGTTCCTTTCCCCGGTCTGCCGATCCCCGCGTCTTCACGGAAAGATACCTGGCCGGAGAGATCGAGCTGGAACTGGTTCCCCAAGGCACGCTGGCCGAACGCATCCGCGCGGGCGGGGCAGGGATCCCGGCCTTCTATACCCCCACGGGCTTTGGCACGGATCTGGCCCACGACAAGCCGGTCGCGGAGTTCGACGGACGCAGCTATGTCCAGGAACGCTGGCTCAAGGCGGATTTCGCGCTGATCAAGGCGGAAACCGGCGACCACCTGGGCAACCTGACCTATCGCATGGCCGCGCGGAACTTTGCGCCCCTGATGGCCATGGCTGCGGCGCGCACGGTCGTGCAGGTCAGCCATGTGGTCGAACCCGGCGGCATCGACCCCGAGGCGGTCGTCACCCCTGGCATCTTCGTGGATGCCATCGTGACTGTTCCCCACCCAGCGCAGGAAGAAGACCTGAACCGCGCCAACGCATATTACCCAAAGGTGACGGCATGACCGCCAAGCTTTCGAACGCCCAGATCGCCTGGCGCGCGGCCCAGGACATCCAG
This sequence comes from Paracoccus yibinensis, assembly GCF_030846195.1. Classification (GTDB taxonomy): domain Bacteria; phylum Pseudomonadota; class Alphaproteobacteria; order Rhodobacterales; family Rhodobacteraceae; genus Paracoccus; species Paracoccus yibinensis. The sequence goes on along the minus strand of NZ_JAVCWH010000006.1, from coordinate 47,651 downwards.
GACGGCGCCTATGTGAACCTCGGGATCGGCTTTCCCGAAGTGGTCGCCCGTTTCCAGCCGCCCGGACGGCAGGCGATCTTTCACACGGAAAACGGCATCCTCGGCTTTGGCGAGGCGCCCGCGCCGGGCGAGGAAGACTGGGACCTGATCAACGCGGGCAAGAAGGCCGTGACGATCAAGCCCGGCACCGCCTTCTTCCACCATGCCGACAGCTTTGCCATGGTGCGGGGCGGGCATCTGGACGTGGCGATCCTGGGCGCCTATCAGGTCGCGCAGAACGGCGATCTGGCGAACTGGTCCACGGGGCCGAAGGGCGTGCCCGCCGTGGGCGGCGCGATGGATCTGGTCCATGGCGCAAAACGCGTGGCGGTCATCACCGATCATGTCACCAAGGACGGCAAGCCGAAGCTGCTGGAGGCTTGCACCCTGCCGCTGACCGGGGTGGGTTGCGTGACCCGTGTCTATACCAGCCTTGCCGTGGTGGACATCGTGGATGGCCGCTTCGTGCTGCGCGAAAAGCTGGCCGCGCTGTCCTTCGACGACCTGCAATCCCTGACTGGCGCCGCCCTTCACCTGGATGGTGACGTGGCCGACCTGACCTGTCCCGAGGTGTGACATGACCGACGTTTTCATCTGCGACTACATCCGCACGCCGATCGGCCGCTTCGGGGGTGCGCTGGCGATGGTGCGAGCCGACGACCTGGGCGCGGTTCCCCTGCGGGCGCTGATGGCGCGGAACACGGGCGTGGACTGGGCGGCGGTCGATGACGTGATCTTCGGTTGCGCCAACCAGGCGGGCGAGGACAACCGCAACGTGGCGCGCATGTCCTCGCTTCTGGCGGGCCTGCCGGTCGAGGTGGGCGGCACCACCATCAACCGGCTTTGCGGCTCGGGCATGGACGCGGTGATCGGGGCCGCCCGCGCCATCAAGGCGGGCGAGGCCGATTTGATGATCGCGGGCGGGGTCGAGTCGATGTCGCGCGCGCCCTTCGTGATGCCCAAGGCGGAAAGTGCCTTCTCGCGGTCGAACGCGGTCTACGACACCACCATCGGCTGGCGCTTCGTCAATCCGCTCATGGAGGCGCAATACGGCGTGGACTCGATGCCCGAGACGGCCGAGAACGTCGCGGAAGATTTTTCCATCAGCCGCGAAGACCAGGACGCCTTTGCCCTGCGCTCGCAGCAGAAGGCGGCGGCAGCCCAGGCCAATGGCCGTCTGGCCCAGGAAATCACCCCGGTCGAGATCGCGCAGCGCAAGGGCGATCCGAAGATCGTGGACCGCGACGAACACCCGCGCGAAACGACGTTGGAGACGCTTGCCGCGCTGAAGGCGCCCTTCCGCAAGGGCGGCACGGTGACGGCGGGCAATGCCTCGGGCGTGAACGACGGGGCGGCGGCGCTGATCCTGGCCTCGGAAGCGGCGGCACGAAAGCACGGGCTGACGCCGATCGCGCGCGTCCTGGGCGGGGCACGGCAGGCGTTGCGCCCCGCATCATGGGCTTCGGCCCGGCGCCTGCGTCCAGAAAGCTGATGGCGCGGCTGGGCCTGGACCAGGCAGACTTTGACGTGATCGAACTGAACGAGGCTTTCGCCAGCCAGGGCCTTGCCACGTTGCGCGATCTTGGCATCGCCGACGACGACCCGCGCGTGAACCCCAACGGCGGGGCCATTGCGCTTGGGCATCCCCTGGGCATGTCGGGCGCGCGCATCACCGGAACGGCGGCGCTTGAACTGATCCGCACCGGGGGCAGGCGGTCATTGTCCACGATGTGCATCGGCGTGGGCCAGGGCATCGCCATCGCCCTGGAACGGGTCTGAGGCGCCGGGGCGGGGTTGCATGCCCGCCCCGGACAAAAGGTCAGACTGCGGTGGCAGTCATCTCATAGGCGAAGGACTTGGCGTCCAGTTCGTCCAGCCGGTCCGACCCGACCTGGCCCTGCGGATACATCAGGAAAGGCAGGGTGCCGCCCGCCCCGCCGGGCAGGGTCAGGTCGCTGGCGCTGTTGAAGGCCACCCAGTTGCCTTCCCAACTGCCCTGCAGCGCGGCGTTCACCGGGGCGACAAGCGGATCGGCGGGATCCTTGATCCAGGTGTCGGCTTCCGCGCGCATGACCTTCAGCACGTCCGCCGGGTCCATGGCCACCCAGCCCAGGCCCGACAGCCAGACCTCGGCCCGGCAATGCTGCGCCGCCGTCACGCTGGGGCTGTTTGCGCCCAACTGCTTGTAGCCGAAATCCGACGGCGCCACCCGCACGCCATAGATGTCGCGCGCAGGCACCCCCGAGGCGCGCGCAAGCCCCACGAACAGCCCGTTCAGGTCGGCGCATTTGCCGCCGAAATTCGCCGTCGTCACCGTGGCCCGGATATCGCCCGACCCGCATCCCGCCACGTCCATGTCGCGGTGGCAGGTCCGGGCGATCCAGGCATAGATCGCGGCCACCTTGTCCCGATCGGTCCTGGCACCCTGGGTAATGCGGGCGGCCAAGTCGCCCACCACCCCGTCCAGAGGCTTCAGCGCCGTGCCTTGCAGCGCGGCCTGCAGGACGGCGGGGTCTTCCTGCGGTTCGGCTGCCGCCGACCAGTCGGTCGCGCGGCCACGCGTCTCGACCCGGCTGGTCAGTTCGACCGTCGGCCGGACGGTGTCCGCGTCAAATCGGGCGTGCAGCATCCGGGCGCCGGTCCCGGGATCGGTCACGATCTCGGCCTGCGCGGCATTGCCGGTGAAACTGTCCCCGACCGACCGCTGCCAGTCGGTCTGCACCGAAGGCACCGGCAGCCACACCTGCGCGGGGCCACCCTGGGCCAGGGTGACGCGGGTGCGCAGGTCGAAGCCGCGCCATTCGCCCACCTGCGGGGCATAGACGGGACCGGCCAGGGCCGGGCGCAGGATCCCGGGAATGGCAGGCAACAGCCCTGCGGCCAGTGACAGCTTCAACAGGGAACGGCGGGAGGGATGGGGCATGGGAAAGGCCTTTCGTGGTCGCTTTCCCGTCATGATGCGTCATTTCTTGCAAGTTCGAAAGCGCGGAACACGCATAAACGCTGGAAAGCACAGCCGTCGCTGGTATGCTGGCGACAGGCCGCGATGCAGGACAACGGCGGCCACGCTCTCCCCCCCCCTGAAAAATAAATTGCATTTTATTGTGAAGTTGTGCACCCTTGTTCGGATCGCACATATGCGACATCAGGGAGGATACAATGACGTTCTTTCGTTCCCGGCTGGCCGCAGCCTGGCTGATCGCGGCTGGCGCCGCATCCTTCGCCCCTGCTGCCATGGCACAGGATCTGGAATTGACCATCATGGCCCCCGCGGGCGCCGGCGGCGGTTGGGATTCGGCGGCGCGTGCCCTGCAAGAGGTGATGATGGCCACCGGCAACGCCCGCAGCGTGCAGGTGGTCAACGTCCCCGGTGCCGGCGGCACGGTCGGCCTGGCGCAGTTCGTACAAAGCGCAGAGGGCAGCCCCAACCAGCTTCTGGTCGGCGGCATCACCATGGTCGGCGCGATCATCACCAACAAGGCGCCCTATGACCTGACCGCCGTCACCCCCCTGGCGCGGCTGACCGGCGATCCCCTGGTGGTGGTGGTCCCTGCATCCTCGCCCTATCAGACGATGGCCGACCTGATGGAGGGCATCAAGGGGGATGTCGAACGCACCATCTGGGCGGGCGGATCGGCGGGCGGCGCCGACCACATGCTGTCGGCGCTGATCACCCAGGCGGCGGGCGCGGACCCGGCCAAGGTGAACTATGTCGCCTATTCCGGCGGGGGCGAGGCCCTGGCCGCGATGCTGGGCGGGCAGGTCACGGCGGGCATCTCGGGCTATGGCGAATGGCAGGGCCAGATCGAATCGGGCGACCTGCGCGCGCTTGCGATTTCCTATCCCGAACCCATCGAGGGGATCGAGGCCCAGCCGCTGAAGGCGCAGGGCATCGACATCGAACTGGTGAACTGGCGCGGCATCTTCGCCGGACCCAATATCAGCGACGAGGACAAGGCAAAGCTGGAACAGGCCATCGCCCAGACCGTCCAATCGCCTGAATGGCAGGAACTGCTGAAGGCGCGTGGCTGGTCCGACTATTATGCGCCGTCGGAGGAATTCGCGGCCTTCATCGCGTCCGAATCCGAACGTGTGAAGTCCATCCTGACCTCGATCGGCCTGGCCGAATGACCGCAGCGGGGGCCTTGCGCCCCCGTTTGCCTTGACCCATTGGGGGACCGTCCGTGACCACACCGACCGCACGGGGCCTGCACCGGCCAACGCTTGTCATCGGCCTGGCCTTGTTCGCCCTGGCCTTCATCACCTGGCGCGACGCCAGTGCCATGCAGATCCGCGCCACCTATGGCATGGGCGCGGATGCCGCGTCCTATTTCGTGGCGCTGTTCCTGGCGCTGATGGGGGCGGGCCATCTGGTGGCCGCCTTTCGCTGGCAGGACGATCCCGGCCCTACCGACTGGAAGGCCGTGGGCTGGGTGGCCCTTGGCCTGGGCAGCCTGATCGCCGCGCTGTGGTTCGGGGCGGGGTTCATCATCGGATCCACCCTGCTGTTCGTCTTTACCGCCCGCGCCTTCGGGCGCCGGGCGTGGCTGGCCGACCTGGCCCTGGGCCTGATCCTGGCGACCGGGATCTTCCTGCTGTTCAACAAGCTGCTGACCCTGTCCCTGCCGATGGGACCGGTCGAGCGGCTGTTCTGAGGAGGTCGGGCCATGGAATCGCTGACCTTTCTGATGCAGGGCTTCGGCACCGCGCTGGATCCGATGAACCTGGCCTTCGCGGCCATCGGCGTGCTCTTGGGCACGGCGGTGGGCGTGCTGCCGGGCATCGGGCCTGCGCTAACCGTGGCGCTGCTGCTGCCCATCACCTTCAAGCTGGATCCCGGCGGGTCGCTGATCATGTTCGCGGGCATCTATTACGGCGGGATGTATGGCGGATCGACCACGGCGATCCTGCTGAACACGCCCGGCGAAAGCGCATCCGTCGTCACCGCGCTTGAAGGCAACCAGATGGCCCGGCGCGGGCGGGGCGGCCCGGCGCTTGCCACCGCCGCCATCGGGTCTTTCGTGGCCACCCTGATCGCCACGATGGGCCTGGCCTTCTTTGCGCCCCTGCTGGTCAAGGTCGCGATCCAGTTCGGACCTTGGGATTACTTCGGGCTGATGCTGATCGCCTTCGTGACGGTGTCGGCGACCTTTGGATCCTCGCCCCTGCGCGGGCTGACCAGCCTTGCCATCGGGCTGTGGCTGGGCCTGATCGGCATCGACCAGCTGACCGGACAGGCGCGACTGGCCTTCGGCGTCCCGAACCTGCTGGACGGGGTCGAGGTCACCACCCTCGCCGTGGGCCTGTTCGCCATTGGCGAGGCGCTGCATGTCGCGTCCCGCCACCTGTTCAACGACGAAAAGCCCATCGCGATCAAGGGGTCCATCTGGATGTCGCGCCAGGACTGGAAGCGGTCTTGGAAACCCTGGCTGCGCGGCACCGCGATCGGCTTTCCGATCGGCGCCTTGCCCGCGGGCGGTGCCGAAATCCCGACCTTTCTGTCCTATACCACCGAACGCAAGCTGGCCGAAAAGCCCGAGGAATTCGGCCAGGGCGCCATCGAGGGCGTGGCAGGACCCGAGGCCGCGAACAACGCATCCGCCGCGGGCACGCTTGTGCCGCTGTTGACGCTGGGGCTGCCCACGTCGGCCACGGCGGCGGTGATGCTGGCGGGGTTCCAGCAATACAACCTGCAACCCGGCCCGCTGCTGTTCGTGCAGCACCCGGCGCTTGTCTGGGGCTTGGTCGCCTCGCTGTTCATCGCCAACGTGATGCTGCTGGTCCTGAACCTGCCTTTGGTGGGGCTTTGGGTGCGGCTGCTGAAGATCCCTCTGCCCTGGCTTTATGCGGGGATCCTGGTCTTCGCCTGCATGGGCACGATCGCCGCCAATCCGTCGGTGGTGGAGTTGATGATGCTGGTGGCCTTCGGGGTGCTGGGCTTCATCATGCGGCGATACGACTATCCCATCGCGCCGGTGGTCGTGGGCCTGATCCTGGGACCGATGGCCGACAGTGCCCTGCGCCGGTCCCTGCAGATGAGCCTGGGCGACCCGATGGTCCTGCTGCAGCATCCGGGATCGGCCATCATGATCGCCATCGCCGCCGTGGCCCTGCTGGCGCCCTTCGTCTTCAAGGGCCTGGCGCGGTTCCGCCACGACGAGGACTGATCCTGCAGGGCGGCGCGGTCGCGAACCGCGCGGCCCGTTTCCAAGGGGGGTTCCATGGCACGCGCCAGTCTTTCGCCTCAGATCATGGCCCGGATCGTCGAGCATGTGCGGCAGACCGACATGAAGGCGGGCCAGCACCTGCCCGCGCAGGCCCTGGCCGACAGCTTCAAGGTGTCGCGCCAGCCCATCGTCAGCGCGCTGAAGAAGCTGCAACAGATGGGCATCGTCGCAGCCGCGCCCAATCGCGGCTATTTCCTGGCCTGCGATGCCAACGAGATCCCGGACCTTGACTGCGACGCGGCGGGCGATGACGTCCTGTATGACCGCATCGCTGCCGACACCCTGGCCGGCCACCTGCCCGAGCGGCTGAGCGAGAACGAACTGATGCGCCTTTACGGCGTCACGCGCGGCCGGCTGCTGCGGGTTCTGCGCCAGATCGCGGACGAAGGCTGGATCGAGCGGCTTCCCGGCAATGGCTGGGAATTCCGCGAGATCCTGACATCGCGCAAGGCCTATGCCGACGCCTATCAGTTCCGCGCCGCGACCGAGATGCAGGCCCTGCTGCTGCCAAGCTTCCGCATCGACCCGGACGCCTTTGCCGCCGCCCGCCGCCATCAGCAGCAGCTTCTGCAAAGCTATGACGGCGAGTCGCGGGAAAAGGTCTTTGGCACCAACATCGAATTCCATGAAATGCTGATGACCTGCGCCAACAACGATTTCTTTCTGGACGCGGTCCGGCGGATCAACCGCGTCCGGCGGCTGATGGAATACAGCATCACCCATGACCGCAGCCGGATGCCGCAGCAATGCCGCGAACATCTGCAGATCCTCGACCTGATCGAGGACCGCGACATGCAGGGCGCCGCCACCTTCCTTTACCGCCACATCCGGGAAGCCGGGAACATCAAGTCAGCCCTGTTCACCTGATTGCATTTAATGTCGAAGTAATGCTATATTGTCCCTGTTTTGGGGGCATGGCCATGCAGTTTGCGGTAACATTCGACGGACGAACGATCATCGACCTGCCCCAGGCGGCCGGGGATGCGCTGCGCCGCCTGCCGCATATCCACCGCCTGCTTCTGGAAAACGTGCTGCGGGCGGGAAATGACCCCCAGGCCGGGCGTGCCGCGATCCTGGCCTGGCTGGCTGCGGGCCGCAGCACGGCCGAGATCGCCTTTCAGCCGGGCCGCGTGCTGATGCACGACACGACCTGCGGTCCCGCGCTTGTCGATATCGCGGCGATGCGGTCGGCCCTGGCCGAGGCGGGGCATGACGCCACGCTTCTGAACCCCGTTCTGCCCGTCGATGTCTCGACCGACCATTCGCTGGCGGTCGATGCCTATGCCCGCCCTGACGCGATGGCCCGCAACATCGAAAACGAATACCGCCGCAATGCCGAGCGGTATCGCTTCATGAAATGGGCCACGAACGCGCTGTCGAATTTCCGCGTCCATCCGCCCGGCACCGGCATCATGCACACGCTGAACCTGGAACGGCTGGCCACCGTGGTGACGGCGCGCGACGGCTGGATCATGCCCGACACGCTGATCGGCACCGACAGCCACACGCCCATGATCAACGGCATCGGCGTGCTGGCCTGGGGCGTCGGCGGGATCGAGGCCGAAAGCGTCTTCTTCGGGATGCCCGTGATGCTGCGCGTCCCCGACGTGATCGGCGTGCGCCTGAGCGGCCGACTACCCGAGGGCGTGACGGCGACCGACCTGGCGCTGACGGTGACGGAACGGCTGCGCCGCGTCGATCTGGCCGACCGCTTTGTCGAGTTCTTCGGGCCGGGGGTCGCCACCCTGTCGGCGGGCGACCGGGCGGTGATCGCCAACATGACACCGGAATTCGGGGCCAATACGGGCTTCTTCCCCGTGGATGCGGCGACCGTGGTCTATCTGCGCCAGACCGGGCGCAGCGCCGATCATTGCGCCCTGGTCGAAGGATACTGCCGCCGCCAAGGCCTGTGGTTCGACCCGCATGAGACGCCGGTCTTCACCGATGTCGTGGACCTGGACCTGTCGGGGGTTCAGGTCAGCGTCGCCGGTCCCCGCCGTCCCCAGGACCGCATTCCGGCCCAGGCCACCGCCCAGGCCGCGGCGGCGATGCGCGGCGTGCCCAAGCCCGCGCCTGCGGGCCATGCCCCCGACGGCGCGGTCGCCATCGCGGCGATCACCAGTTGCACCAACACCAGCGACCCGCGCCTGCTGGTGGCCGCCGGTCTGGTCGCGCGCAAGGCCCGCGCCCTGGGCCTGGCACCGCCGCCCCATGTCAAGACCTCGCTGGCGCCGGGATCGCCGACGGCGGAACGATATCTGCGCCGCGCCGGTCTGCTGGAGGATCTGGAGGCCGTGGGCTTCGGCATCGTCGGATACGGCTGCACCACATGCATCGGCAATTCCGGCCCCTTGCCCGACGCCGCCGTCCAGGCCCAGGCCGAGGGCCGGTTGCAGGTCGCGGTGCTTTCGGGAAACCGCAACTTCCCGGGCCGCGTGCATCCGCAACTGGAGGCGGGCTTCCTGGCCTCGCCCCCCCTGGTCGTGGCCTTCGCGCTTGCAGGCGATGTCGAACGCGACATCCTGGCGGATGAGATCGCGCCGGGCGTCCGCCTGTCCGACCTGTGGCCCACGGGGGCCGAGATCGACGCAGCCCTTGCCCTGGCCCAGGACAGCGCCGATTATGCCGCTGCCTATGATCAGGCCGAGGCGAATGAACGCTGGCGCGATCTGGACGCACCTGCGACGCCGCTTTTTCCCTGGAACGAGGAATCGACCTATATCCGCCGCCCGCCCTTCGCCGATTTCGCCGCGCCGCGAGACAGCCATATTTGCGCGGCCCCGATCCTGGTTCTGGGCGACGACATCACCACCGACCACATCTCGCCCGCAGGGGCGATCCCGAAGGACAGCGAGACGGGCCGGTATCTGATCGAAAACGGCGATGCCCCGCATGACCTGAACGTCTTTTCATCCCGGCGCGGGAACTGGGAAGCCATGCTGCGCGGGCTGTTCACCAACGGCGCGGTCACGAACCTGCTGGCCCCCGGCATACCCCCCGGCAGCACGATCCTGCCCGACGGAGAGGTCCTGCCCTTGTGGCAGGCGGCCCGGCGGTATCGGGACATGGACACCCCCGTCGTGATCGTCGCGGGCGAACGCTATGGCATGGGGTCGTCGCGCGATTGGGCGGCCAAGGGGGCCGCGCTTCTGGGCACGCGGGCGGTGCTGGCGGTCGGCTTCGAACGCATCCATCGGTCGAACCTGATCGGCATGGGCATCCTGCCCCTGCGCCTGCCCGATGACGTCACGCCAGGATCGCTGGCCCTGACCGCGCAGGACAGGATCGAAATCGACCTCGATCCCGCCCGCCTCGCACCACGCGCACCCGTCCGCGTGCTGCTGCACCGGCCGGGTCGCCCGGCCGAGGGTCTTGACGCGACGGCTGCCATCGAAACCAGCCTCGAAATCGAAACGCTGGCCAGGGGCGGGTTGATGCCGCTGATCCTGGACCGGGTGACGAGAGGGAAGGCCGGCGCCTAGGCCCGGCTGGCCGCGAACATCGGTCCGCCGCGCCAGCGGGGAAAGCCATAGCCGTGGATTTCCACCAGGTCGATGTCGGCGGGGCTGGCGGCGATGCCTTCGTCCAGGATTGCCCGGCCCTCGGCGGCCATTTCGCCGACCAGATGGCGGGCGATGGCTTCAGGGTCCATTTGCGTGCGACCGGTGATCCGGTCCGCCAGCAGCTCCGCCACGGCGGCAGATGGCTGCGGCCTGCGCTCGCCCGGGGCATAGTCGTACCAGCCGCCGCCGGTCTTTTGCCCTTTGCGATTTGCGCGGACCAGGATGTCGCCCAGGGTTTCCGGCACATCCTGCCCCGCCGCCCGCGCGCCTTCGCGTTGCAGGAAGGCGATGTCCAGGCCCCCCAGATCCTGCGCCTCGAATGGTCCCATGGCGAAACCATAGGCGCGCATGGCGGCGTCAATGTCGGCGATGGCGACGCCTTGACGGACCAGCGTCTCGGCCCCGGCGCGGTATCGTTTCAGGATGCGGTTGCCGATGAAGCCTTCGCAGATGCCGGACTGCACGGGGACCTTGTTCAGCATTCGGCCAAGCGCAAAGCCGGTTGCCAGCGTCCGGTCGGATGTTTCCGGCACCGGCACGATCTCCAGCAGGCGCATGACATTGGCAGGGCTGAAGAAATGCAACCCGATGAAGCGATCCGGGTGGGGCAGCCCCTCGGCGATCAGTCGCGGGTCGAGGTAGGAGGTGTTCGTGGCCAGCACCGCATCAGCGCGGCAGGCCGTGGCAAGCCGGTCGAAGACGGCGCGCTTCACGCCGATCTCCTCGAACACCGCCTCGATCACCAGGTCGGCGTCGGACAGGGCGGCATAGTCGGTGGTGGCGGTGACGCCTGCCATGTGGGCCTCGGCCTGCGCCTCGGACAGCTTGCCGCGCTTGACGGCGCCGTCGAAGATGCCGCGCAGGTTGGCCATGCCACGGGCAAGCGCCTCGTCGTCGCGCTCGATCAGGGTGACGGGGATGCCGGCGTCGCGCAGGGCCGCCGCGATGCCGGCGCCCATGGTGCCGCCGCCGATCACGCCCGCGCTTCGCAGCGGCAGGGGGTCCGCGCCCTTTAGATGCGCAGGCCGGGGCGCGGCGCGTTCGGCGAAGAACACGTGGCGCAGCGCGGCCGCCTGATCGGACGCGCGCAGGTCGAGGAAGGTCTGGCGTTCAAAGGCCATCGCCTCGGCAAAGGGCGCTTCCGCCGCCTTGCGCAGGCAGTCGAGCGCGCGCAGCGGCGCCTCGGCCCCCTTGGCGGCTTTCGCCACCGCCTTGCGCTTCTCGTCCCAGAAGGCGGCATCCGGGGCGGCCACAGGCCGGGCCAAGACAGGGGGCGGCAACTCGCGGGTCAGCGCGTCGCGCGCGAAGGCTAGGGCATTGGCTTGCAGGTCACCTGCGAAGACCGCATCCACAAGACCCAGCGACAGGGCCTTTGCAGCCTTCACCGGCTTGCCGGACGTGACCAGATCCACCGCAGCCTCTACCCCCGCCAGACGGGGCGTGCGCACGGTGCCGGATGCGCCCGGCACGATGCCCAATGACACCTCGGGCAGGCCGACCGAAGCGCCTTCGACCGCCACCCGGAAGCGGCATCCCATCGCGACCTCGAAGCCGCCGCCCAAGGCGGAACCGTGGATCGCGGCCACCCAGGGCTTCGCGGCAGCCTCAATCCGGTCCACCAGGTCGGGCAGGTGCGGCTCAAGCGGGGGCTTGCCGAACTCGGTCACGTCGGCCCCGGCGATGAAGGTGCGGCCCGCACAGATCAGCACTACGGCGCGGACCTGGGGGTCAGCGTCCAGCGTTTCCACTGCATCCCACAGCCCTCGCCGCAAGGCCTGCGACAGGGCGTTCACGGGCGGGTTGTCCACGGTGACAACGGCGATGTCGCCGTTTCGGCTGATGGTCACGACTGACATCTCAGATCCCCAGGTAAGCTTCGCGGATGCGCGGGTCGGCGATCAGGTCCGCCGCCGCGCCCGACATGGTGATGCGGCCGGTTTCCATGACGTATCCCCGGTCGGCGATCTTCAGCGCACCGAAGGCGTTCTGTTCGACCAGCAGCACCGTGACCCCAAGCGCCTTCAGCCCGCTGACCACGTCGAAGATCTGCTGAACGATGATCGGGGCCAGGCCCATCGACGGCTCATCCAGCAAAAGGCAGGACGGGCGTCCCATCAGCGCGCGGGCCATGGCCAGCATCTGCTGCTGCCCGCCCGACAGCCCGCCCGCGGGCAGGTTGCGTTTCTCGCGCAGGATCGGGAACATCGCGAAGGCGTCCCCCATGTCCTTCTCCACCCGGTCGTCGGTGAACAGGTAAGCGCCAAGGCGCAGGTTCTCCTCGACCGTCAGGTTGGTGAAGATCTGGCGGCCTTCGGGCGATTGGGTCAGCCCCCGCGCCGGGCGGCGATGCGCGGGCACGCCGGTCAGGCTTTCACCCCGGAAGGTGATGGTGCCGCCCGACACGGGCTGGGTGCCCGACAGGCATTTCAGCAGCGTCGTCTTGCCCGCGCCGTTGGCGCCGACCACCGTGACGATCTCGCCCGACTGCACGGTCAGGTCGATGCCGTGCAGCACCTCGATCCGGCCATAGCGCGAGCGCAGCCCTTCAACCGTCAGCATGGGCGGCCTCCGTTCCGAGGTATGCGGCGATGACAGCCGGGTTGCGGCTGACGCTGGCGGGGTCGCCCTCGGCGATCTTTTCGCCATGGTCCAGCACGACGATGTGGTTCGATATGCGCATGACCATCTTCATGTCGTGTTCGACCAGCAGGATCGCCACGCCGGATTTCGCGACCTCGGCGATCAGGTGGTCGATCTCCTCGGTTTCGACCGCGTTGCAGCCGGCGGCGGGTTCGTCCAGCAGCAGGATCCTGGGCGACAGTGCCAGGGCGCGTGCGATTTCCAGCCGTTTCAGCGCGCCATAGGACAGGTTCCCGGCTTCACGCTCCGCTGCGCGGTCCAGGCCCACGCGGGCCAGCAACTCGCGCGCGCCTGCCTGTGCCTGGGCCGCGCGGCGGCGGGACGAGGGCAGGTTGAACAGATCCGCCAGCACCGGCCCGCGTTCCCGGAGGTGATAGCCCGAGATGGCGTTTTCCAGCACGGTCATGGACTGGAAGATCTGCAGGTTCTGGAAGGTCCGCGACATGCCGCGCCGGGCCAGCAGATGCGGGGCCATGCCGGTCACGTCCTCGCCCCCCAGGACCACGCGCCCGCTGCCGGGTTGGTAAACGCCCGAGATCATGTTGAACAGCGTGGTCTTTCCCGCGCCGTTCGGCCCGATCACGGACGTGATCTCGCCCGGTTCAACGGTGAAGCTGACATCGTTCACGGCCTTCAGGCCGCCGAAGCTGATGCCCAGCCCTTCGACTGACAGAAGCGCGGTCATTCGTCTTTCCCCCGGACCTTGCGCAGGATCGACGGCAAAAGCCCCTGCGGCAGGAAGATCATCACCAGCATCATCACCAGGCCCAGAACCAGTTGTTCATATTCGGCGAAGACCGTCAGCACCTGCGGCAGCAGCGTGAGGACCGCCGCGCCAAAAATCGCGCCCAGGACCGATCCCACGCCGCCCAGGACGGCCATGGTCACCATCTCGATCGAGTGCATGAAGCCTGCGACATCCGGCGTAATGAACTTGTTCTGCAGCGCCAGAAGCGACCCCGAGACCGAGGCATAGACGGCCGAGATCACAAAGGCCTGCAGCTTCAGCCGGGCCACGTCCACGCCCACGGTGCGGGCCGCGACCTCGGACCCGTGCAGCGCGCGCAGGGCGCGGCCGGTGGGGCTGTTGTAAAGGTTCAGGGCCAGCCAGGCGGCCAGGATCAGGACGATGCCGCAGAAGAAATACCAGAACTGGCCGTTGGTCAGATCCAGCCCGGCGTCCTCCAGCAGCCCGCGCAGGCCCAGTTCCGGCACCTCCATCCCGTCGGGACCGCCGGTCAGCTGGCGTTCGTTGTTCAGCACCATCGACACCAGGATGCCGAAGCCCAGGGTGGCGACGCCCAGGTAATAGCCCTTGAGCCGCAGGATCGGGCGGCCGACCAGAAAGGCCAGGACAGCGGAAATGGCGGCACCCAGCACAAGCGCCAGCGACGGGTGCAGCCCCAGATGGACCGGCGCCAGGGCGCAGGCATAGGCACCGATCCCGGCGAAGCCCGCGTGACCCAGGCTGATCTGGCCCGCATAGCCGGTCAGGATCACGATGCCGGTGACGGCGATGGCGTTGACGAAGATCAGCGCGCCTACGCGGTAGTAATAGCCCGAGGGGAACAGCACCGGCGACAGCAGGATCAGGACGACCAGGACCAGCAGCGTGGCGGATTTGGCGGAAATCTTCATGGTCACACCCGCTCGGTCGATTTGCGGCCGAACAGGCCCTGGGGCATGAAGAACAGCACCAACAGGATCACGACGAAGGCTGCGGCGTCCTTGTATTGCGAGGACAGGTATCCCGCCGTCAGCGCCTCGATCAGGCCCAGCAGGAACCCGCCCGCAAGCGCGCCCTTGGGATTGCCCATCCCGCCCAGCATGGCGGCGGCAAAGCCCTTGAGCGCAAAGGCCAGCCCCACGTCATAGGAGGTCAGGGTGATCGGCGTCGCCAGCACGCCCGCAAGCGCGCCGATGCCCGCCGACAGCGCGAAGGACAGCGTCATCACGAAGCCGGTGTTGATGCCGACCAGTTGCGCGGCCAGGCGATTGTTCGACGTGGCCAGCACCGCGCGGCCCGTCAGCGTGCGGGTGAAGAACAGCCACAGGCCCACGAAGACCACCACCGCGCCGCCGATCACCCACAGGCTTTGCGGCAGGATCGTGGCACCCCCAATACGCAGGGGCGTGTCGCCCGAGAATGCCGGAAAGCTGTGGATCTGCTTGCCGAACAGCAGTTGCGCGGCCCCCCGGATGAAGATGGACGCGCCGATGGTGATGATGATCAGCGACACGACGGGGGCGCCACGCGCAGGCTCGATCGCGAGCTTGTTCATGGCGACGCCGATGGCGGATGTGGCGGCGATGGCGATCAGCGCGGCCAGGGGCAGCGGCAGGCCCGCCGCGTGGCAGACAAAGGTCAGCATCCCGCCCAGCATGACGAATTCGCCTTGTGCGAAGTTCACCACGTCGGATGCGTTGTAGATGATCGTGAAGCCAAGCGCGACAAGCGCATAGACCGCGCCCACCGTCACGCCCGAGAACAGGAATTGCAGCAGTTCCGCCATGGCGACCCCAAAGCTGTCAGGTGGTGCCGCGCCCGTGAAGGGGCGCGGCGGTCAGCGGATCATTCCACCACGGTCCATTCGCCGCCCTTGATCTCCAGCATGCGGAAGGCGGAGAGGTCGAGGCCCAGGTGATCCTCGGCAGACATGTTGTAGATGCCGGTGGTTCCTGCCAGGCCCGAGGTCGCCTCGATGGCGTCGCGGATCGCCTGCGGCTCGGCGCTGCCGGCGCGGGTGATGGCGTCGGTCAGGATCAGGAAGGCATCATGGGCATAGCCGCCGAAAGTGCCGACCGAGGTGCCGGTCTTTTCCTCGAAGGCGGTCTTGTAGGCGTCCACGACCGGTTTCTGCGGGTCGTCCGCACCCAACTGGTCGGCGATCAGAAGGGCGGTGCCGGGCAGGCGCACGCCTTCGGCCGCTTCCGCACCAGCCAGTTCGATGAAGCCGTCGGACGCCACGCCATGCGACTGGTAAAGCGGCAGGTCGATGGCCAGCTGGCGATAGTTGCGCGTCACAATGGACGGGCCTTGGCCGAAACCGGGGTTCAGCACGGCCTGCACGCCATCCGTGTTGCGGATCTTGGTCAGTTGCGTGGTCATGTCGGCGTCGGTCGGGTTATAGGTTTCGTCCGCCAGAACCTCGATCCCGTATTCGCCGACCACCTCTTTGCACTGCGCCTGCATCGATGCGCCGAAGCCGTCGGTGCCCGAGATCATGCCGATCTTCGTGATGCCCTGCTTCTGCATGTCCTCGAAGATCTTCTGGCAGGCCATGCGGTCGGTATGCGGGGTCTTGAAGGTGAAGGGCTTCACCGGGTCGATGATCTCGATGGCGCCCGCCAGCGAGATGAAGGGGATCTCGTTATCCTCGGCGACCGACAGGATCGACATGGACGTGCCGGTGGTCGATCCGCCGATGATCGCCACGACCTCGTCATCCTCGATCAGGCGGGTGGCGAAGGTGCGCGCCTTGTTGGGGTCGCCGCCGTCGTCATAGAGCGTGAGCGCGATCTCCTCGCCGTTGATGCCGCCCTTTTCGTTGATCTGCTCGACCAGCATTTCCAGCGTCTTCGCCTCGGGGTCGCCCAGGAAGGCGGCGGGGCCGGTGGCCGAAACGGACGCGCCGATGCGGATTTCGGCGGATGCGGCGGTGGCGCCCAGGGCCAGCAGCGTGGCAAGGGCCGTGGTGGTCAGGGTCTTCTGCATTGTCGTCTCCTCCCCAGAGAACTTGGTCAAGCGGTGGCAGCGGCCGGCCTGCGCCACATCACGCGGCGAAAGCGGGTCGCGACAAAGGCGGTGTCGGTCAGGCTGGCGTTTCCGGCGGGGTTGGCCCCGGTGACGTGGAAGTCGCTGAAGGCGGCCGACTGGTTGACGAAGATGGCGCCGGTCAGGTTGACCGACAGGTTGACGCCCGCGCGGGCGAAGGCCTGCACCGCGCGGCGGATGCGGGCATCGTCGGTGTCGTAGAGCGCTGCGGTGATGGCGCCCTTGGTCGCGGCCAAGTGTGCTGCGCGGGCGATGCCGTCGTCGGCGTCCGTGCAGGGAATCACGAAGGCCACCGGGCCGAAGCATTCGTCCTGCGCCACGGGGGCGTCGGCGTCCACGGCCAGCAACAGCGGCGTGCCGTCGCGGATGACGCGGCCCTGGGTGCGCGCGCGCGCTACCCGGTCGCGTGTGGCGGGATTGGCGATGGCGCCGCAGACGCCCGCCGCCTGCTTCGGGTCGGCCAGCAGGGTGTCGATGGCCTGGGCCAGCCCGTCTGCCACCTGATCGAAGGTCTTGTGTCCTTGGTCCGTCTCGATCCCGCACTGCGGCACATAAAGGTTCTGCGGCGAGGTGCACATCTGCCCGGAATAGAGCGAGAGCGAAAACGCCAGGTTCGCGCACATGCCGTCGAAATCGTCGGTCGCGGCGACGACCACGCTGTTGACACCGGTTTCCTCGGTGAAGATCTGCGCCTGCCGGGCATTCTCGCGCAGCCAGCTGCCGAAGCTGGACGAGCCGGTATAGTCGATCAGCCGCACGGCGGGATCGGAGGCCAGTTGCTTGGTGATCTCGGCCCCCGGCTCATCGACGGCCAGCAGGATCGCGTCGGCGGGCAGGCCAGCCTCGGCCAGGACCTCGCGCGCGACCTGCACGGTCAGGGCCAGCGGCAGGATCGCCGCCGGGTGCGGCTTCACGATCACCGGGTTGCCGGTGGCAAGGCTGGCGAAGATGCCGGGATAGCTGTTCCAGGTCGGGAAGGTGTTGCAGCCGATCGCCAGCGAGATCCCGGCGGGCACCAGCGTCCAATGCTTGTCGATCACCAGCGGCGCGGCCTTGCCCTGCGGCTTTTCCCAGCGGGCGCTGTCGGCAAAGCGGGTCATTTCCGTCCAGGCGACCGCGACCGCCTCCAGCCCGCGATCCTGCGCGTGCGGACCGCCCGCCTGGAAGGCCATGGCGAAGGCCTGCCCTGTGGTGTGCATCGTCGCGTGGCCCAGCAGGAAGCTGATCCGGTTCAGCCGCGACAGGATCTCCAGGCAGACGCCGACGCGGGCTTCCACGCTGGCCGCTGCCAGATCGTCAGCCGCCCCCTGGGCCGCCGCGATCATCGCCGGCGCATCTGCCGCCGGATAGGTGATTCGCAGGGCATCGCCCCAAGGGGACACCTCGGCGCCCATGCGGCGCCGCTCGGGGTGGCCGGGCAGGGTGAAGGTCTGGCCCAGCAGCGCGGCATAAGCTGCCTCGCCATCCGCCTTGGCGGTCTCGCCATAGATCTTGCCGCTGGGCACCTCGGGGAAGGGGGTCCAGAAGCCGCGCTCCTGAAGGGCGTTCACGGCGTCATCCAGCATCTGGCGATGGCGGGCAAACAGGTCGGTCATGGGCTCCTCCGCCGGTTCCTCCTCCGGCTTGCGAATATCATTGACCGACCGGTCGGTTTATGCAACAGATTTCTTCGAGGAGGCCGAGAAATCGGCGCGAAGGGAGAAACACCATGACCGCATCCCCCACGGTGCTGTCGGCCTTGGCCGATGGCGTGCTGACGCTGACGTTGAACCGTCCTGAAAAGCTTAATTCCTTCAACGAGGACATGCACTTGGCGCTGCGGGAAGGCATCCAGCGGGCGCATGACGATTCGGCGGTCCGCGCCGTATTGGTGACGGGGGCGGGACGCGGCTTCTGCGCGGGCCAGGACCTTGGCGACCGCGATCCGCGCAAGGGCGGACCCGCGCCGGACCTGGGGAAGACGCTGGACACCTTCTACAACCCGACGCTGCGGCTGATCCGCAGCTTGGAAAAGCCGGTCGTCTGCGCGGTCAACGGCGTGGCGGCAGGGGCAGGGGCCAACATCGCCTTCGCCTGCGACATCGTGCTGGCCGCGAAATCGGCGAAATTCATCCAGGCCTTTGCCAAGATCGGCCTGATCCCCGACGCTGGCGGCACCTGGGCCCTGTCGCGCATCCTGGGCGAGCCCCGCGCCAAGGCCCTGGCCCTGACCGCCGAGCCTTTGACGGCCGAAAAAGCTGCCGACTGGGGCCTGATCTGGAAGGCCGTCGAGGACATCGACCTGATGGCCGAGGCGGAAACGCTGGCACGCTCACTGGCGGCTGGCCCGACCCTCGGCCTTGGCCTGACCAAGCGCCTGATCCAGGACGCCGCGACCAACAGCCTCGACCAGCAGCTTGACGCCGAACGCGACGCGCAACAGCAGGCGGGCCGCAGCGCCGACTATGCCGAGGGCGTCACCGCCTTTCTGGAAAAGCGCCCGGCAAGGTTCAGCGGCCAATGAAGCCCGTCAGCGAGATGACCCCGCAGGAACTGGCCGAAGCCTCGGCCCAGGCCATGTGGAACGACGATTCGGCCAGCCAGCGGCTTGGCATGACCCTGGACCATATCGCACCCGGCCGGGCCACGCTGTCGATGACCATCACGGATGCCATGTCGAACGGGCACGGCAACTGCCACGGCGGCTATATCTTCACACTGGCCGACAGCGCCTTCGCATTCGCCTGCAACAGCTACAACCAGATGGTCGTGGCGCAGCACTGCTCGATCACCTACCTGATTCCTGGCCGCATCGGCGACCGGCTGACCGCCATCGCCACGGAGACGTCACGCCGGGGCCGGTCGGGCATCTACGACATCCGCATCACCAACCAGGACGGGGCGCATGTGGCCGAATTCCGCGGCCATTCGCGCACCGTCAAGGGCACCCACCTGCCCGCCTGACCGCAACCCGAGGGAGGAGACCCATGGAAGACCTGACCCCGAACCCCAAGGATCTCGACCCCATCGAGACCGCGTCCCGCGACGAGATCGAGGCCCTGCAATTCCACCGCATGAAGCGGTCGCTGAAGCACGCCTTCGAGAACTCGCCCTTCTACCGCAAGAAGTTCATTGAGGCCGATGTCCACCCCGAGGATCTGAAGACCCTCAAGGACATCGCCAAGTTCCCCTTCACCGTGAAGCAGGACCTGCGCGACTGCTATCCCTTCGGCATGTTCGCGGTGCCGCAGTCCAAGCTGGTGCGCATCCACGGATCGTCGGGCACCACCGGCAAGCCGACCGTGGTGGGCTATACCCAGGCCGATATCGACCACTGGGCCAACCTGATCGCCCGTTCGATCCGCGCGGCAGGCGGGCGGCCCGGCGACATGCTGCACAACGCCTATGGCTATGGCCTGTTCACCGGAGGGCTTGGCGCGCATTACGGGGCCGAGCGGCTGGGCTGCACGGTCGTTCCCATGTCGGGCGGCATGACCGAACGGCAGGTGACGCTGATCAACGACTTCAAGCCGCGCATCATCATGGTGACGCCCTCCTACATGCTGTCGATCCTGGACGAATTCCGCCGCCAGGGCCTCGACCCGCGCCAGTCCTCGCTGCAAGTGGGCATCTTCGGCGCGGAACCCTGGACCAACGCCATGCGCCAGGAGATCGAGGAGGCCTTCGACATGCACGCCGTGGACATCTATGGTCTGTCCGAGGTCATGGGACCGGGCGTGGCCCAGGAATGCGTGGAAACCAAGGACGGGCTGCACATCTGGGAAGACCACTTCTATCCCGAGATCATCGACCCTGTGACCGGCGAAGTCCTGCCCGACGGCCAGATGGGCGAGCTGGTCTTCACCACGCTGACCAAGGAAGGCCTGCCGATGGTGCGGTATCGCACCCGCGACCTGACCCGCCTTCTGCCCGGCACCGCGCGGTCCATGCGCCGGATCGAGAAGATCACCGGCCGGTCCGACGACATGATCATCCTGCGCGGCGTCAACGTCTTCCCGACCCAGATCGAGGAGCAGATCCTGAAATGCGCGGGCCTTGCGCCGCATTTCCAGATCGAACTGTCCCGGTCGGGCCGCATGGACACGATGACCGTCCATGTCGAATGCGCCGAGGATCAGGCCGCAGCCGACGCCCGCGCGGCATCGGCCAAGGAACTGGCGCACCATATCAAGTCGGTCGTGGGGGTTTCGACCCGGATCGAGGTGCGCGATCCCGGCGGCATTGCCCGGTCGGAAGGCAAGGCCAAGCGGGTGATCGACAACCGCCCGAAAGAATGATGCCCAGGCCGGGGGTGGTGGTGACTTTGCCACAACCCCCGGCTAAAGCGGCACACGACCCAACAGGAAAGTGACCCCATGGCGCGAACGCGGGCACAGGACTTCGAGGAAAAGAGCCGCATCATCCTGGATCATGCGGCGCTTGTCTTTGCCGAACAGGGGATGGACAAGGCCTCGATGGCGCAGATCGCGCAGCAGGCGCAGGTCAGCAAGGCCCTGCTGTATCACTATTATCCGTCCAAGGACGCGCTGATCTTCGCGATCATCATGACCCATCTGGAGGAGCTGCAACTGGCGATCGAAGCCGCCGACGATCCCACGCTGCCGCCCCATCAGCGCCTGCGCCGGCTGGTCGGCGCGGTGCTGGAAGGTTACCGCGGGGCCGACAACCAGCACAAGGTTCAGCTGAATGGCACGGCGGCGCTGACCGACGACCAGAAGGCCCAGATCATGGCGGTGGAGCGCAGCATCGTGAAGCGGTTCTCGATTGTGCTGGACCAGATCAACCCGGACCTGAACACCCGCGAACGCCCGCTGCTGATGCCCGTCACCATGTCGCTGTTCGGCATGATGAACTGGGTCTACATGTGGTTCAAGGACGGCGGCCGCATCTCGCGCGAGGATTACGCGGATGTCGCGACGACGCTGATCCTGGAAGGGATCAAGGCGGTGCGGTGACAAGGTGCATCAGGCGTGGTATGAATTCCCCATACCCGCCCGGAGAGACCCATGGCCACCGTTGAAAAGCGCACCGTCAGCCTGCCCCCCGAACATGCCGCCTTCATCGACGACCTTGTCGCCTCGGGCAGCTATGCATCGGCCAGCGAGGTCGTCCGGGCGGGATTGCGCGCCTTGCAGGAACGCAACGCCGCCGTCGATCGCTGGCTGCGAGAGGAGGTCGCGCCCGTCTATGACGCGATGGAGGCCGACCCCGCGCGCGGCCTGTCGGCGGATCGGGTGTTCGAGGCCATCCGCGCCCGTCATGCCAGGGCGCTTGCAGGCCGCTCGTGAAGGAACGCCAGGTCGTCTTCGCGCCCGAGGCGGCCGAGGATCTTGCCACGCTTTACGACTGGATCGCCGATGCTGCATCGCCCCAGGTCGCCATCGCCTATCTTTCGCGGGTCGAGGGCTTTTGCAGGCGGTTGGGTGTCGGATCTGAACGCGGGCATCTTCGCGCCGATATCCGCCCGAATCTGCGGATCATCGGCTTCGAGCGCCGGTTGACCGTGGCCTTCATCGTGGGTGACGAAACGGTGACGATCCTGCGGATTTTCACGGCGGGCCGGGATTGGGAGGGCGTTCTGTAGGGTGCGTGCTTGCACGCACCATCCTGCAGCCTACCGAAACGGTGCGTGCAAGCACGCACCCTACCGATCAAAACCCTTCCGCGCCATGACCAGCGGATCATATCGCGGCGCCTCGGCCCGCCGCCGGTCCGGCTCAATCTCGGACAGCGCCACCGCCGGGGCCAGTTTCGTCTTTGCCTCGATTGCAAGCTGCTGATAGACGCCGGTGCCCTGGCGCTTCCAGGCGATCTCGTCCGCCGACAACTCGCGCACCACCTTGGCGGGCGATCCGACCGCCAGCGAGTTCGGCGGGATCTGCGCCCCGGCCTTCACGAAGGCCATGGCGGCAATGATCGTGTTCTCGCCCACCACCGCCTCGTCCATGACCACGGCGTTCATGCCGACCATGGCATTCCGGCCGATATGGCAGCCGTGCAGGACGGCACCGTGGCCGATATGGCCTGCTTCCTCGACCACGACATCCTTGCCGGGAAAGGAATGGACCACGCAGGTTTCCTGCACGTTCGATCCCGCGTGCAAGATAATGCGCCCGAAATCGCCGCGCAGGACGGCGCAGGGGCCGACATAGACGCCGGGATCCACGATCACGTCGCCGATCACCACGGCTTCGGGGTGGACGAAGGCCTGCGGGTCGATCACCGGCACGATGCCGTCCCAGGAATAGACCTTGGCCATCATTCCACCGGCGGCCAGGTTTTCGCGACCATGGTCAGCACGTCGTACTGCGCGACCACTTCTTTCTTCTGGTTCGTCACCTGGCAGTCCCAGCGGACTTCTCCGTGGCCTGCATTTTCGCGCGGGTTGATCTCCTTGCAGGTCAGGCGGACCTGCAGCGTGTCGCCGAAATAGACGGGGGTCAGGAAACGCAGGTTGTCCACGCCGTAATTCGCCAAGACCGGGCCGGGATTGGGTTCCACGAACAGCCCGGCGGCGAAGGAGGCGATCAGATAACCATGGGCTACGCGGTCGTCGAAGAAGGGGTTGGCCTTGGCGGCCTCGGCGTCCATGTGGGCATAGAAGGTGTCGCCGGTGAAATGGGCGAAATGCTCGACATCCTCCTGCGTGACTTGCCGCGCCGCCGTGACCAGTTGGTCGCCGATGCGCAGTTCCGCCAGCGACTTGCGGAAGGGGTGTTCCCCCTGTTGCGTATCCGCCCCTTCGATCCAGCGGCCTGTCACCGCCGACAGCAGGCGCGGCGCGCCCTGGACGGCGGTGCGCTGCATGAAGTGCTTGACGCCACGGATGCCGCCCATCTCCTCGCCGCCGCCCGCGCGGCCCGGACCCCCATGGACCAGCGGCGCCAGGGGAGAGCCATGCCCGGTGGAGGACTTGGCCGAGGCGCGGTTGCCGATCAGCACCCGCCCGTGGAAGGGCGCGACGCCCAGAACCACGCGTTCGGCCACGTCCTTGTCGTCGGTGAAGACCGAGGACACCAGTGAGCCACGCCCCCGCGCGGCCAAAGCCACGGCTTCGTCCAGATCGTCATAGGCCATGACGGTGGAAACCGGGCCGAAGGCCTCGCAATCATGGACCGCCGCCGCCTCGAAGGGCTTGTCGGCGTAAAGCAGGACCGGGTTCAGGAAGGCGCCCTTTTCCGCATCGCCGGACGCGATCCGCACATCGTCGGGGTTGCCCGCGACGATCTCGGCCACCGCCTGCAATTCGCGGATGCGCGCCCGCACCTCGTCCCGCTGGCCGAGGCTGGCGAGCGGACCCATCCGGGTCCCTTCGTCGCCCGGCATCCCCAGGGCCGTCTTCTCCAGCCGGTCGCGCAGGGCGGCGATCAGCGCGTCCACCTGCCCGCGCGGGGCGATGACGCGGCGGATGGCGGTGCATTTCTGGCCCGCCTTCGAGGTCATCTCGCGCGCGACCTCCTTCACGAACAGGTCAAACTCGGGCGTGCCCGCCACCGCGTCGGGGCCAAGGATGGTGGCGTTCAGGCTGTCGGCCTCCATCGTGAAGCGGACGGAATGCTGCACGATCGCCGGATGCGTCTTCAGCTTGCGCCCCGTGTGGGCGGACCCGGTGAAGGTCACGGCGTCCTGTTCGGTCACGTGGTCCAGCAGGTCGCCCACCGATCCGCAGACCAGTTGCAGCGCGCCATCGGGCAGGATGCCCGTGTCGATGATGCGGCGCGCCACCAGTTCGGTCAGATATGCGGTCTGGCTGGCGGGCTTCACCAGGCAGGGCACGCCCGCCAGCAGCGTCGGCGCGATCTTTTCCAGCATCCCCCAGACGGGAAAGTTGAAGGCGTTGATGTGAATTGCAACCCCATGCAGCGGCGACAGGATATGCTGGGCGCTGAACGTGTTGTCTTTGGACAGCAGTTCGACATCGCCGTCAGTCAGCACGCGGGTATTGGGCAGTTCGCGGCGGCCCTTGGAGGCGAAGGTCAGCATGGTGCCGATGCCGCCCTCGATGTCCACCCAGCCATCGGCGCGGGTGGCGCCGGTATGCAGGCTCTCAGTGTAGAAGTCTTCCTTCTGGGCCATCAGCGCCAGGCCAAGCGCCTTCAACATGCCGGCGCGTTCGTGAAAGGTCATGGCGCGCAGCTTCGGCCCGGCCTTTGTCCGGCCATAGTCAAGCGCCGCCGCGAAGTCGATGCCGGTGGAATCGATGGTCGCCACCGGCGCGCCGGTGGCCGCGTCCAGAAGGGTCTGCCCTTCTTTCGCGCCGGGCACCCATTCCCCGCAGACATGGCTTTCCAGGCGGCGCGGAGCGCGAAGCGTGATGGTCATGGCTTGTCCTTCCAGTTCTTCAAAAGCCGCCAGGGTCAGAGACCCAGGGCGGCCAGATGTTCGTCGGTCAGCTGTTCCCAGCGGGCCAGCAGCGTCTCGTTCGGGGTATGGCGGATGCCGAAACGCGCCTGCGTGTCATAGCGGGACGAGTTCGCTGCACCGAAGCCCGCCGCCACGCGGGGGCGCCAATAGGCGATGCTGGCCTGCGCCTGCGCGCGGCCCGCGTCGGTTTCCACGATCCGCCTCAGCCCTTCCAGACCCAGTTCGGCGTGGCGCGCCTCGCGCGGGGCGATCGCGCGGAAAACCTCGGCCAGGGGGGCATAGGAGACGCGGCTCAGTTCTTCCATCTGAACGCCGGTGGCAAGGCCTTGCAGCACGTTCATCACCACCGCATCGGTCCAGCCGGTGATCGGATAGTGGAAGACCGACAGGCGCATGTCGCCTTCCCGGCGCGTGGCGCCCAGGTCGCTGTCGCGATCAACCCGCGCGGCCCAGTCGTGTTGCATCTGATAGCGGCGCGTGTCGGTGCCGAAATCGCCCATCACCGCCAGCACGCGTTCCGCATGGTCGGCCTTTTCCAGGGTAATCCGGCTGGCCGCGATGCGTTCCTTGATGCCCGGCGCGAAGTTGATCGAGGACGCAAACCCGGCCGAGGCCGCCAGTTCGCTGTCCACGAAGGACGACATCAGCCGCATCAACTCGCCGCGATAGCGGGCGGGCACGTTGCCGGGCGCGGTCAGCATGCCGCCCTGGGCCAGATAGTCCTCGATGTTCATCGTGTCGGACATTGCACCCTCACTCGTCATAGGTGACGACCACGCGGTCGGTCAGCGGATAGGACTGGCAGGACAGGACATAGCCCGCGCGGACCTCGTAATCCTCAAGCGCGTGGTTCACCGCCATCTCGACCTCGCCTTCCAGGACCTTGCAACGGCAGGTGGAACAGACGCCCGCCTTGCAGGAATAGGGCGCGTCCAGGTTGGCGGCGATGGCGGCGTCCAGGATCGTCTGGCCTTCGCGCGGCATGGTGAAGACGCGGGTGGCGCCGTCCAGGGTGACGGTGGCCTGCGTTCCCTCGCCCGCATCCGTGGCCTTGGACACCGGACGGGCCTTGGCGCGGCCTGGCTGGCTTGATGCGAACAACTCGAACCGGATCTGGTCGTCGCGCAGCCCATGGTCGCGCAGCGACTGCGCCACGGTCAGCATCATCGGTTCCGGCCCGCAGATGAAGGCGGCATCCACCGATTTGGCGTCGATCCAGCGGTCGAACAGCGCAGTCATCTTGGCGGCGTCGATGCGGCCGGTGAACAGGTCGATCTCCTGCGCCTCGCTTTCCAGCACATGCAGGACCGAGAAGCGGCCCAGGTGCAGGTTCTTCAGATCCTCCAGCTCCTCGCGGAACATGATGCTGCTGATCTGGCGGTTGGCATAGACCAGGGTGAAGCGCGACTTCGGTTCCCGCCGCAGCACGGTCTTCACGATCGACAGGACCGGCGTGATCCCCGATCCTGCGGCAAAGCCCACGTAGTGACGCGCGGCGTCCGGGTCCAGCGGCATCGAGAACTTGCCCATCGGCGGCATCGCCTCGATCATGTCGCCCGGGGCCAGGTTCTCGTTGGCCCAGGTGGAGAAGGCACCGCCATCGACGCGCTTGATGCCCACCTGCAGGCAGCCGTCATCGACGCCCGCGCAGATGGAATAGGACCGGCGCAACTCCTCTCCGTCGAAGCTGCGGCGGAAGGTCAGGTATTGCCCTTGGGTGAAGTCGAACAGCGCGCGGTCTTCCTCGCGCGGGGCAAGGGTCACGACGACCGCATCGCGGGTTTCGCGGCGCACATCGGTGACCTTCAGGGGCAGAAAGCGTGCCATCGGGGTGTCTTTCCTTGGGCGTCTAGGGGGAGTGCAGTCAGATGCACTTGAAATAGTCGAAGGGTTCCAGACAGTCGGCGCAGCGATAGCTGGCCTTGCAGGGGGTCGAGCCGAACTGGCTGACCTTTTGCGTATGCGTCGATCCGCAGCGCGGGCACTGGATGGTCAGGTTGTTGCCCATCAGACGCGACACGCGTCCCGCCAGCACCCCATCCGCCGCCGTGCCATCGACGGGGGGCGCGATGCCATAGGCGCGCAGCTTCTCGCGCCCCTCGGCGGTGATCCACTCGGTCGTCCAGGCGGGGGAAAGCTGGCGCTTCAGTTCCAGCTTCTGAATCCCGTGGGCGCGCAGGGCGGACTCGATGTCCAGGTTGATGATGCCGGTCGCGGGGCAGCCTGAATAGGTGGGCGTGACCGTCACGACCAGGGTATCGCCCTGCCATTGAACGTCCCGGATGATGCCCAGGTCGGTCAGGCTGATGACCGGGATTTCCGGGTCCGGCACCTGCGACAGCCATTCCCAGATCTGGTCGGTATGGGGCAGCGTCGTGGTTGCCATTGCATCACCACTTGGCGCCGGGATAGGCGCGCTGCAGGAACTGCATCTCGGCCAGGATATAGCCCAGGTGTTCGGTGTGGATGCCCTTTTTCCCGCCCTTGTGCTGCCATGCGCCAGTTGGCGCAGCCAAGGTCGCCTCGTCCAGAACCGCCGCGACGGTCTTGTCCCAGGCGGGTTGCAGCGAGGACGGCAGGGGCGCGATCCCGGCATCCGCCATGGCCTGATCGACGGCGTCGTCGAGGAACATCTCGCCCGTATAGGACCACAGCTTTGTCAGCGCGGCCTGCATTCGCTGATGGCTTTCGTCCGTGCCGTCGCCCAGCCGGATCACCAAGTCGGCCGAGCGTTCCAGGTGATAGGCGACCTCTTTCTCGGCCTTGGCGGCGATGTCCGCCACGCGGTTGTCGGATGACGTTTTCAGCGCCCGCAGAAGTTCAATATGGAAGGCGTCGAACAGGAACTGGCGCATCAGGGTCACGCCGAAATCGCCATTCGGCAGTTCCACCAGCAGCAGGTTGCGGAAGGCCCCCGCGTCGCGCAGATAGGCCAGCGCATCGGCGTCGCGGCCCTTGCCCTCGACCTCGGCGGCAAGGCCCAGCCACAACTGGCACTGGCCGATCAGGTCAAGCGCCTGGTTGGCAAGCGCGATGTCTTCCTCCAGCACCGGGGCGTGGCCGCACCATTCGGACACGCGATGGCCCAGGATCAGGCAGTTGTCGCCCAGCCGTTGCAGCCACTCGGAAAACTGTTCCTGCCCGGCATCGGGGGCGGGCACCTGAACATGGCCGCTGTCGGCCAGGGCCTGACCGGCAAGTGCCGTCAGGTTCGGGGTGGTCATGTCGGGAAGGGACGGCATCACATGTGCCCCACTTCGTCGGGAATGTCGAAGAAGGTCGGGTGGCGATAGACCTTGCTGTTCGACGGGTCATAAAGCGGCCCCTTTTCCGAGGGCGAGGACGCGGTGATGTCGTTCGACCGCACCACCCAGATCGACACCCCTTCGTTCCGGCGGGTATAGACGTCGCGGGCGTTGCGGATCGCCATCTCGGCATCGGGCGCGTGCAGGCTGCCGACGTGCCGGTGGTTGAGGCCGTGCTGGCCCCGGATGAAGATTTCCCAAAGCGGCCATTCGCTGGACATGATGGCTCCTCCCAAAGATGCGGGTTGTGGCTGGGCGCGCGGGGGCGCGTTCCTATTCTGCGGCGTGGCGGGCGGCGCGGGCGCGTTCATCGGCCTTGGCGGCGTGCGCCATCAGGCCGTCGCGGAACCATGCGCCGTCCTCCCAAGCCTTGACGCGGGCGCCCAGGCGTTCGGCGTTGCAGGGGCCATTCCCTGCGATCACCGCGAAGAACTCCGACCAGTCGGGCTCGCTGAAATCGTAGCCGCCCTTTTCCTCGTTCCACTTCAGGTCGGGGTCGGGAACGGTCAGGCCCAGGTATTCGGCCTGCGGCACAGTCTGGTCCACGAACTTCTGGCGCAGTTCATCATTCGTGTTCATCTTGATCTTCCACGCCATCGACTGCGCGGAATGGACCGAGTCCTTGTCCGACGGCCCGAACATCATCAGCGCCGGATACCAGAAGCGGTTGAGCGCATCCTGCGCCATCGCCTTCTGTTCCGGGGTGCCCGCGCACATCTTCATCATGATGTCGTAACCCTGCCGCTGGTGGAACGATTCCTCCTTGCAGATGCGGATCATCGCGCGGGAATAGGGACCATAGGACGTGCGCTGCAACGGCACCTGGTTCATGATCGCCGCGCCGTCCACCAGCCAGCCCACCGCGCCCATGTCGGCCCAGGTCAGCGTCGGATAGTTGAAGATCGACGAATACTTCATGTTGCCGCTGTGCAGCTTTTCCAGTAGCTCGTCGCGGCTGACGCCCAGCGTCTCGGCGGCGCAGTAAAGATACAACCCATGCCCCGCCTCGTCCTGGACCTTCGCCAGCAGGATCGCCTTGCGTTCCAGCGTGGGCGCGCGGGTGATCCAGTTGCCTTCGGGAAGCTGCCCCACGATCTCGCTATGCGCATGTTGCCCGATCTGGCGGATCAGCGTCTTGCGATAGCCCTCGGGCATCCATTCCTTCGGCTCGATCTTCTCGTTCCGGTCGATACGCTCCTGGAAAGCGATTTCCTCGGGCGTCATCTCGTCGCGGGATTTCGAACCCTCGGATTTGACCATCTGTGCATACATGGCAGTTCCCCCTCAGACGCGTTCGATAATGATGGCGATGCCCTGGCCCACGCCGACGCACATGGTGCAAAGGCCGTAGCGCCCGCCGCTGCGGATCAGCTGGTACATCGCGGTGGTGACAAGGCGTGCGCCGGACATGCCCAGCGGATGCCCGATGGCGATGGCCCCGCCATTCGGGTTCACGCGCGGATCGTCGTCGGCAATTCCCAGGTCACGAAGCACGGCCAGGCCCTGTGCGGCAAAGGCTTCGTTCAATTCTATCACATCCATCTGGTCCAGCGACATCTTTGCGCGGGCCAGGACCTTGCGCACCGCAGGCACCGGGCCGATGCCCATGATGCGCGGCTCGACCCCCGCCGCCGCCATGGCGACGATCCGCGCCTTGGGCGTCAGGCCCTGGGCGCGGGCCGCGTCCTTGGACAGGATCGCAAGGGCGGCCGCCCCGTCGTTCACGCCGGATGCGTTGCCCGCCGTCACCGTCAGGTCGGGGCCGTTCACGCCCTTCAGCTTGGCAAGCGTTTCGACCGTGGTGCCGGGGCGCGGGTGTTCGTCGGTATCGACGGTAAGGTGATCGCCCTTCTTCTGGGGCACATGCACCGGCACGATCTCGTCCCGGAAGATTCCCGCAGCCTGCGCGGCAGCCCAGCGGTCCTGCGACCGGGCGGCAAAGGCGTCCTGGTCGGCACGGCTGATGCCGTAATCGGCGGCCACGTTATCGGCGGTTTCGGGCATCGAGTCGGTGCCGTAAGCCTTGCGCAGCGCCGGGTTCGGAAAGCGCCAGCCGATGGTCGTGTCATAGACGGCGTTGGCGCGCGCAAAGGCAGTTTCCGCCTTGGGCATCACGAAGGGCGCGCGGGTCATCGACTCGACCCCGCCCGCGACCATGAAGTCGCAGTCGCCCGCCCGGATCGCCCGCGCCGCCATGCCGATGGCATCCATCCCCGACCCGCACAGCCGGTTGACCGTGGTGCCCGGCACGCCGATGGGCATTCCCGACAGCAGCACGGCCATGCGCGCCACGTTGCGGTTATCCTCGCCCGCCTGGTTGGCGCAGCCCAGGATCACGTCGTCCACGGCGGACCAGTCCACATCGGGGTTGCGCGACATCAGCGCCTGCAAGGGCAGGGCGGCCAGGTCGTCGGCGCGGATCGTGGCAAGCGCCCCGCCGTAACGGCCGACCGGCGTGCGGATCGCATCGCAGATGAAGGCTTCGGACATGCAGACCCCCAGTAATTTTCAGATGAAGCCGATGATTCTCCCAATTCATCGACCGATTGGTCAGCTTATAGCAGGCCACACATTACATCGTAAACAGAAATGTGCATTCTGGTGTAATGTTTCAAGCAAGCGCGGAAAGTCGGGCCTGCGTGCGGGGGGTGGCTTCGGGCAGGGGGCCGTCCTCGCCCTCCATCACGCGGGCGACATGCGCTTCGGCAAGGGGGGTCAGGGCCGCATAAAGGTCGCGGAACAAGGCCTGCGCGTCCGTTCCCGGCCAGTCGGCAGGCAGGGCATCCGGCGGCAAGCCGGGGTCGCGCAGCAGGACGCCGCGATAAAGATGCACCAGCAGCAGCCGGGTGATCAGCGCGTCCTCGGGCGAAAAGCTGCCATCTGCAAGGGGTCCGAAACGGTCCAGAACCATGCGATAGCCCTGGGCAAGGGCATCCAGATCCCAGAACCCCGCCAGCCGGGGCAACTGGTCCGTTCCCGCCACGGGAACGGCGCGCAGGACCAGCCCGCCACCGTCCGGCACATCGTCGCGTGCCGGGCAGATCCACAGATCGCCCCCCAAGCGCGCCATGCGGTGACGTCGGGCCAGCCCCTCGGGCATGTCGGGATGCAGAATCACCAGCCAGTCGCCCGAAGGCCGGGGCCGCGCGTAAAGCAGCCGCGCGGCATCCGCGAATTCGGCGCGGGCGGCGGGGGCCAGGCGATAGAAGCTGCGCCGCCCGACCCGCTCGCCCTCCAGCCGTCCCCCGGCGACCAGGCGCGACACGGCGGTGCGCACCAGGTTTTCGCTGATCCCGATGCGGGCGCAGATGTCGATCAGGCTGCCGATCCACAAGACTTCGCCGCGCGGCACCACCACGTCGCCATAGACGGTGACGATGAAGGACCCGGCGGTGATCGGCAGGCCCGCCGTCAATCGCTGGATCAGGTCGGTCTGGGTCATCGGCGGATCCGGTCTGGGCTTCGCAGCCTTGGGCCTAGGGGCAGGGCGGGGGGATGTCAAACCGGGTCGGTGGGGCAGATGCCTGCGGTGAACAGAACCTCGCGGGCGATGGCGCGCAGGTGGCCGCGCATGATGATGCCCGCCTGGGCCTCGTTGCGGGCGCAGATCGCCTCGACCAGGGCGCGGTGTTCGTGCCTGGCCCGCCGCCAATACTCGGCCTGCTCGGGCCACAGGGGCCAGATCGGTGCAAGGCGCGACCGCAGGTCGGCGCAGACCCGGCCCAGTTCGGCGTTCTTCGTCATCCGGCAGATACGGTCGTGCAGGTCCAGGCCCATCCGCCGATAGGCGTCGGGACCCACATCCTGCATCTGGCCGACCAGTTCCTCGATCGCGATCATGTCGGACGAGGATGCGCGGCGGGCCGCAAGGCTTGCGCACAGGCCCGAAATTTCGCCCAGGGCCTCGAAGCGGTCCAGAAGCAGCACGGGGTCGGGGACAATGACCCGCACCCCCAGATCGGGATGGCGTTCCGCCATGCCGCAGGCGCAGACCTGATCGAGGGCCGCGTCCATCAGGGCATCGGCCGGGTGCGGACCGGGCGGATCAAGGCGCGTGCCGGGGGCAAGGCTGCCCTCCAGGATTGCCTGGATGATCTGTTCTGCAAGAAGGGTCGCATCAAGGGACATCATCCCCTTTTGGATTGCATCCGCCCGACTTATACAAGCCGCAGAGCCGGAAAGTCCGAAGGAGTGGTTAATGTCCCTGCGCAGGGCCGAGGCCGTGCTGGCCCGTTTCGGCTTCGACCGCTACATGCTGATGCTTGTGCTGACGGTGGTGCTGGCGACCGTTCTGCCCGCGCGGGGGGCCGGTGCGGCCATCCTGTCCCATGTGACCTACTGGGTGATCGCGCTTCTGTTCTTTCTGTATGGCGCCAAGCTGTCGACGGCGACCATCGTGGCGGGACTTGCGAACTGGCGGCTGCAACTGTCGGTGCTGGCGCTGACCTTCCTGCTGTTTCCGGTCCTGGCCCTTGCGCTGAAGCCGCTGTCGCTGATCTGGCTGCCCACGGCCATCGGGGTGGGGTTCCTTTATATCGGCTGCCTGCCCTCGACGGTGCAAAGCTCGATCGCGTTCACGGCCGTGTCGGGCGGCAATGTGGCCGGGGCGGTCTGCGCCGCGTCCATTTCCAACCTGATCGGGGTGGTGCTGTCGCCCTTGCTGTTCGCGCTGCTGATCCCCCAGGGCACCGGCTATGGGATCGAGCCTTCGGCGATCTGGAAGATCGTCCAGCAGATCCTGCTGCCCTTCGCGGCAGGGCAGTTGTGCCGCCCGCTTCTGGCCGGGTGGCTGGCGCGGTATCGCAGGCCCGCGATGATCGTGGACCGCGGCTCGATCCTGCTGATCGTCTATGCGGCCTTTTCGGCCGGTGTGGTGAATGGCATCTGGCAGGTGATCTCGGGCCCGTCGCTGGCCGTGCTGGTGGCGCTGTGCCTGGCCTTGCTGGCCGCTGTGATGGGCGCGGCGGTGATGATCGCGCGCATGGCGGGGATGGGCCATGCCGATCTGATGGCGGTCCTGTATTGCGGATCGACGAAAAGCCTTGCCACCGGGCTGCCCATGGCGGGGATCCTGTTTGCAGGGCAGGACATATCGCTGGTCATCCTGCCCTTGATGGTGTTCCACCTGCTGCAACTGGCGGTCTGCGCGGTGATTTCGCAGCGCATGGCAGGGCGGCTGGATCTGAGGGCGGCGCAATGACCCCCCGCATCACCCTGATCACCACCGGCGGCACCATCGCCAGTCAGCAGAACGCCGATGGATCCAGCACCCCCAGCCTGGACGGGCAGGCGCTGCTGGCCCGGCTGGGCGATCTGCCGCCGGTCCGGCTGCGCGTGGCCGATCTGATGGCGCAAGATTCGTCCACCCTGACGCTGGCGGACATGCAGGCGATCAGCGACGCGGCGGGGGCGGAACTTGCCGGCGGTGCTGCGGGCGTGATGATCCTGCACGGCACCGACGCGATGGAGGAAACGGCCCTGCTGCTGTCCTTGCAGCATCCCGGCGCGCCCGTGGTGCTGACCGGGGCGCAGTTCACCGACGACCACCCGCAGGCCGACGGACCCGCCAACATGGCCGCCGCGATCCGGGCGGTTCTGGACGGCGGGGGCGTGCGGCTGGCCTTTGGCGGGCGGCTGCTGCCAGCCTGGGGGCTGGTCAAGCACGCGACCGACAGCGCAGACGCCTTCCGCCTGGCGGCCGAGGCCGTGGCGCCTGATGTGACGCTTCGCGCCCCGGTGGACAGGGTGCGGGTGGATCTGGTGGCGATCCATCCCGGCGCTGATGCCACGCATCTGGACGCCAGCCTGGCGGCGGGTGCGCAGGGCATCGTGCTGGCGGCGCTTGGGTCCGGCAACGCATCCGCTGCGATCAGGGACGGGGTGGCGCGCGCCCATGCGGCGGGGGTGCCGGTGGTGATCTCCAGCCGGGTGCCGATGGGGCGGCTTGCCGCAAGTTATGGCGGGGGCGGGGGCGGGCATGACCTGGTCCGCGCCGGGGCGGTGCTGTCGCGCGTGTTGCGGCCCGGGCAGGCGCGGGTGCTGCTGGCCGCGCTGATTGCGGCGGGACAGGTGGACCGGGCAGGAGAGTTGTTCGGATAGGCATCCTTTGCCGATCGCGCCATGCCGGACGATGATTGGCGCGGCCAGATGCCTATTCTTTCGCCATTTGCCTGCCCCGCCCCCGTCCGCCTCACACCCGGCATTGCGCCCGGCCCGTGGCCCGTGCAAGCAGGATCCATGTCGAAGCGCCTTTTAATCGTCGTCGTCGAACCCGACCCGGAACGGGCGCAGCCCATTGCAGAGGGATTGAGGGATGCGGGCGACCATGACATCCGCATCATCGCCGAACAGTCGGGCCTGGCCCGGCAGGTGGCCGATCTGCGCCCCGACGTGGTGCTGATCGACATCGCCAACCCGTCCCGCGACATCCTCGAGGAACTGGCCCTGGCATCAGGCCCTTCGGAACGGCCCGTGGCGATGTTCGTGGACCGGTCCGACGAAGGGCTGACCCGCGCCGCGATCGAGGCCGGGATTTCCGCCTATGTCGTGGACGGGCTGCGCCCCGAGCGGCTGAAGCCCGTCCTGGACGCGGCCATCGCGCGGTTTCACATCTTCCAGCAGATGCGCGCCGAACTGGCGGCAACCCGTGCCGCATTGGAGGAACGCAAGATCATCGACCG
The DNA here is from genome assembly GCF_030846195.1 of Paracoccus yibinensis. Lineage (GTDB taxonomy): Bacteria > Pseudomonadota > Alphaproteobacteria > Rhodobacterales > Rhodobacteraceae > Paracoccus > Paracoccus yibinensis. The sequence continues at coordinate 13,058 of NZ_JAVCWH010000006.1, read as the reverse complement.
CGCCAAGGCGGTGCTGATGAAGGCCCGCGGCATCGACGAGGAAGCGGCCTATGCCCTGCTGCGCAAGACCGCGATGGACCAGGGCAAGCGCCTGGCCGACATCGCGCAGCAGCTTGTCATGGCGGCGGGGCTTCTGGGCAGATGATGACGCTGCGCCTGGGCTATGTTCCCCTGATCGACGCCGCGCCCCTGATCGTCGCGCAGGAGCTTGGCTTCGCGGCCGAGGAAGGCCTGGCCTTTGATCTGGTGCGACTGGGGGCCTGGGCGCAGGCGCGTGACATGCTGGGCGCGGGGCTGATCGACGCGGCGCAGATGCTGGTGCCGATGCCGGTGGGGCAGGCGCTTGGGCTGGGACCGGCGCTGCCCGCGATGGATCTGGTGATGTTCCTGTCCCATGGCGGACAGGCCGTCGCCGTCAACCGCGACCTGGAACGGCGCCTGCGCGGGGCGGGTCACGATTTCGCCTTCAACGACGCTCGCGCGGCAGGCGAGGCCGTGCGCGCGGCGGTAACAGGGCGGCTGCGCGTCGGGGTGCCGTTTCCTTTGTCCACCCAGTCCGAACTGGTGCGGCACTGGCTGTCCGCCTGCGGCCTTGCGGCGGGAGAGCTGGACCTTGTCACGGTGCCGCCGCCGATGATGGCCGATGCCATGGCACGCGGCGATGTCGACGCCTTCTGCGTGGGCGAGCCCTGGGCCAGTGTTGCCGTCGAACGGGGCGTGGCCGCCCTGCTGCTGCCGGGCACCGCGATCTGGGCCGCGCCGCCCGAAAAGGGGCTGGTGCTGCTGCGCGACTTTGCCGAAGCGCGCACCAGCGAAACCGGCGCCCTTATGCGGGCCGTGTGGCGGGCGGGACGTTGGCTGGACGATCCCGATCATCGCTGCACGGCGGCGGAAATCCTGTCGCGCCCGGCCTATCTGAACCTCCCCCCGGAACTGGCCGAGCGGGGCCTGACAGGGCGCATGACGATTTCCGGCAACGGCGAGTTGCGCGACACGCCGGGCTTCTTGGCGTTCAACGCGGGCGGGGCCTCTTTCCCCTGGAAAAGCCTGGCCGCGCTTTTTGCACATCGCATCGCCGCCCGGCACGGGCTGGATCCGCAAACGGCGGCGTCCCGTGCCATGGCCCGCTTCCGCACGGATCTGTATCGGCAGCACCTGCGCCCGGCGGGCGCGCCCCTGCCCGGCGCATCCCAGCGGGTCGAGGGCGCCTTGCCCCAGGATCGCAGCGTCGCCGCCGAACGCGGCGGGATGATTCTGCGGGCGGATGCGTTCTTCGACGGTTTCACCTTCGATCCGGCATCCGCGAACTGACCAAAAGCCGGGCAACGCGCGCAATCCTTCCGCGCACGCCCCTTTTCGCGCCCTGTCCCCGCGCCTTGGGGCTTGGCAAGACTGCGCCGCCGGGCGACGCTGCATCCATGGCCCGGCGCAACGGCGCGCCAGCGGCCCGCCCGCAACGATGCGGCCCTCCTGAAAGCGACGATTGCCCGCCCCCCTCCTTGGGGCCTGGTCCCGCGCTTTCCGCCACCGCCGTATCGCCTGAAAGGAACCCCCATGTCCTATGTCACCCCCTCCGATTTCGCCAGGAAGATGATCGACGCCGGAGAGGCGAAGGTCTTCATGTCCACCAAGGACACGCTGATCCGCGCCTATATGGCGGGCGCGATCCTGGCGCTTGCCGCAGCATTCGCCGTGACCGTCACCGTGAACACCGGCGATCCGCTGATCGGCGCGCTGCTGTTCCCCGTGGGATTCTGCATGCTCTATCTTCTGGGCTTCGACCTGCTGACGGGCGTCTTCACGCTGGTGCCGCTGGCGCTGATCGACAGGCGGCGCGGCGTCACGGTGAAGGGAATGCTGCGCAATTGGGGGCTGGTCTTCGCGGGCAATTTCGCTGGCGCCTTCACCGTCGCGATCTTCATGGCGATCATCGTGACCTTCGGCTGGTCCGAGGCCCCGAACGCCGTGGGCGAGAAGATCGGCCATATCGGCGAGGGACGCACCGTCGGTTACGCCGCCCATGGTGCCGCCGGGATGCTGACGCTGTTCGTGCGCGCGGTGATGTGCAACTGGATGGTGTCCACCGGCGTGGTGGCCGCGATGATGTCCACCAGCGTGTCGGGCAAGATCATGGCGATGTGGATGCCGATCCTGATCTTCTTCTACATGGGCTTCGAACATTCCATCGTGAACATGTTCCTGTTCCCGGCGGGCCTGCTGCTGGGCGGCAACTTCACCATCATGGACTATATGATCTGGAACGAGATCCCGACCGTGATCGGCAACCTGGTCGGCGGGCTGACTTTCGTGGGCGCGATGATCTATGCCACCCATCACAAGACCTCGCCCGAACTGGACCGCGACAGGACACCTGCCCCCGTTGCCGTTCCGGCGGAATAGACGGGTTTCAGGGCGGCGAAAGCTGGATGCGCCACCCGCCCGAGGCATCGACCTGAACGCGACAGGTGCCGGGCGTCTCGATCAGGAAATGCCCGGTTCCCGCGCCGCCGGGATCCAGGTTTTGGACCACCGCGCCGGTGGCGTCATCCAGAAGGCAGGCCACCAGGATCGCATCATCGCTGGCAAAGCCCAGCATCTGCGGCCGGGCAGACGGTTTCCAGGTCGATGCCCTTGGCCCAGGTGATCTGGTCCACAAAGGGAAGGCGCTCAGCCGCGCGATGCGGGTTGCCGTCCTTGTCGGTATAGTCGGACAGGATGATCTCGTTGTTGCCGGAAAAGTCCCAGGCGTCGTTCGGAGTATGCTGATAGACGCCCACGACCGCGCCCAGGTGTTCCAGGGCACGGGGTTGCCGGTGGGCGTGCTTTCCGCGCCCGGCAGCCTGCCCTTGTCGCCTTCGACAAAGGGGCGCATCCACAATTCCTCGCCCGCATCGGGGGTCGCGGGCGTAAAGGCGGCCGATGACGCCGAATTCGTCGCCCGAGGAACCCTGGATCAGCAGCACCTTGCCGGATTCCTGGTCCTTGATGATGGTGGGGCGCCGCTCATCGTATGGCCGACCTTGTGATCGGCGCATTTCTTGCGCCATTCGACCTTGCCGGTGCCCTTGTTCAGCGCATAGACGCTGGAATCCAAGGCGCCGAAATAGACCTTGTCGCCATAGATCGCGACACCCCGGTTGATGACGTCGCAGCAGGGGACCACGGTCAGCGCCCCAGGGGTGCCAAGCGTCGCCCGCCATGCCGCGATATCGGCATCGGGAAAGCTGGGCGCGCGGTCCAGAACAGCAGGTTGCCCGCGATCAAGGTGCCGGTTCGCTGGTCGATCAGCGCCAGATCGGCCCGGGTGTGCCCCGACAGCGCCATGACCGTCAGGACGCGTCCGCCCAGGGTCAGGTCGCCACCCTTCATGGCGGCCGTGGCAGGCTGGGGCGCCGTGCCCTTCATCCACGAACCCGAGGGGCCGGTACGCCCGTCGGTCAGCGCCTGCGCCCCGACCCTTTGCGCGGCGATGGTGCCGCCGGTATCGACGACAATCGCGCCCTGCGGCGTTTCCAGCATCGCCACGTTGCAGATCGCCCCGCCATTGCCGCGCGTGATGCTGTCCCGCGCCCCCTCGGACAGCCGGACGCCCTGCGCCACCTGCCCGGGCGCCGGCCGGTATTCCGGCGCGACCATTCCAGAAAAGCGGAAGCCACCGGTGTCGCGCGCGGTGATGCCGTCCGGGACTTGCGCCAGGTTGCGGGGCAGCAGAAAGGTCAGGACCGGGTTTCCTCCAGCGGCTCGTGGGTTTTCAGTCGGGCGATCTCGGCACCCTGCGCATCCGTCAGGGTCCGGTCGGTCAGGTGATGGGCGGGGATGCCGTCGGCAAGGCCCGTGTCCATCGGATGACGGATGCTTACGCGCAGCCGCCTGCTGTAAGGCCAAAGGCGCGCGAGCATTTCTCCGAAGCCCTCCTGCCAGTCGGGACGCGCATGGGTTGTGGCGGGCGGGGACAGCCGCCGCCCATGATCCGTTCCGCCTCCGTCAGCGCGGATGCCCGGATCGGTCCGGCGATTTCGTATTCACGCCGAAACCCAGCAGGGGCAGGGCGCGGCCGGGATGAAAGACCAGGGCCAAGGGAAAGGGGCTATAGTCGATGGTGACGACCATGCGGTCCACGGGACCAAGCCCGGTCGCATCTGCCAGCACGGGGACATGGCGTGCATCCTCGCCCGCCGCGACCAGTTCGGGGGCAAGCGCCGTGGCCTTGTCCTGCGGCTGTTCGGGCAGGCCGGTCGTGTCCACCGACTGCGGGGCGGCGTCCCCATGACCAAGCGCCGCCGCCCGCAGGATGATGCCGAAGCCGGCCAGATCGTGCCTTGCGCATTCCGTTTTCCCCCTTGTTCATCGTTCGGCACGGGATCGGGGCAGGGGGCGGTTCTGGGCAATTTTCCAACGGTCCCTCCGGTAGGAAGTCTTAGGCTGAAGGTCGAATTGGTGGGGGCCGGCCGGTGTGAAAGGCTGGACGCATGAGCCTGCCGCGCCTGATCCCCGCCGCGCTGATCGCGCTGATGCCCCTCGCCGCCGGGGCCGAACAGGCCTTTGATGCCACCACCGGACCGCGCATCGCGGACTATCGCGCGCCGGTCCCCGGCAGTGTGCCGGGATGCCGCGTGCCGGACGCCGAAACGGTCGCCGCAATGACCGGTGGCGGCGCACTGCTGATCGACGCGATGGCCGCGCCGGGTCATGCCATCACATCCGACGGCGCCTGGATCATTGCCGCGCCGCACCAGACCATCCCCGACGCGCACTGGCTGCCTGAAATCGGACGCGGCCGTGCCGACCCGCGCATTGCCGCTGGGCTGCGGAAGTCGCTGGAAGGCTGCACGGGCCGGCCCCTCGTCCTGTTCCGCAACACCGGCTGCTGGATAGGCTGGAATGGGGTCCAGCATGGCGCCGCCTTGCGACAGCGGGACATCGGCTGGTATCCGGGCGGCGTGGACGACTGGGCCGATGCGGGACGCGCCTTGCAGCCGGTGGACCCCTTGCCCATCGGCGCCAGCCTCTGCGGCATGGACGCCGCCCCCCGACCGGCCCTAAACTGACCGAAACCGCGAAGGGCATCCGCCATGACCCAGACCTACCGCCCCATCGCCTCGGTCCTGATCGTCGAGGATCATCCGCTGTTCTCGGACGCGCTGTCGATCACGCTTCAGATCGTCGGCGGCATCAGCAGCGTGCGCACCACCAGCTCCATCGCGGACTGCCTGCGCCAACTGGCCGTCGGGCCGCCGCCCGACGCGGTGTTTTTGGACCTGAATCTGCCCGATGCCGACGGATTGGACGGGCTGATGAAGGTGCGCAAGGCCGCACCCCGGGCGGCGCTTCTGATCGTGTCGTCGCTGACCAGCCCGGCCATCGTGAATGCCGCCATCGATTTCGGGGCCTCCGGCTATGTCCCCAAGCACAGCCAGCGGCAGGTGTTCCAGGAAGCCCTGGCTCGGATCAGCCGGGGCGAGATCTATCTGCCCGAGGGCTTCGTGGCCTCGGACCCCGGCGGCAAGCCGATGGCCCTGACGCGGGATCGGCTGGAAAGCCTGACCGCACAGCAGTCGAAGATCCTGGCGCTGATATCTGAAGGCAAGCTGAACAAGCAGATCGCGCATGACCTGGACATCGCGGAATCGACCGTCAAGGCACATGTGACGGTGATCATGCGCAAGCTGGGCGTGCAGAACCGCACGCAGGCCGTTCTGGCCGTGCAGTCCGCGCGGTTTGACAGCCTTGCAGCGCGGTGACATCCTGCCCGCCCGAGGGGCGCGGACAGGCGATGGCAGGATGGACGGAGGGGATCCGACAGCCGCCCTGACGGGGGCGGACATGGGCACAGGCGCCACCGGACGGGTTTTGCGGCGCGGCCAGGCCCCGGCGGGCGATCCGGCGGCGATGCTGCATCTGGCGGCCGATCTGGGGCCGGGCCTTGCGCTTGTACTGGTCTTTGCCTCGCCCACGGCGGACTTCGGGGCGACCATGGCGGCGGCCGACCGGCTCTTTGGCGAGACCCCGGTGCTGGGCTGCACCACGGCGGGCGAGATCGCGGGCGGCTATGTCGAGGATCGGATCGTCGCCGTGGGTTTTCCCGCACGCGACTTCGCCGCCGAAACCATCGCCATCGAGGATCTGGACCGGATCGAGCCTGCCATCCTGATCGACCGGATGATCCGCGCCCGCCAGCGGCTTGGCGCGCAGCATCCGGGTTTCGCCCATGAATTCGCCTATCTGATGGTCGATGGCAGCACCCTGCGGGAAGATGCGCTGATGGCCGTCCTGGGCCACGGTCTTGGCCCCGTGCCACTGTTCGGGGGATCGGCGGGCGACGGCACGCGGTTCGGCCAAGGCTATGTCGCCCAAGGCGCGCAGGTGCGCACGAACGCGGCCTTCCTGACCTTCATCCGCACCCGATGCCCGGTCAGGGTCTTCAGCTTCGACCATCTGGACGCGGGCACGGGCCAGATGGTCGTGACCGGCGCCGATCCGGCGCAGCGGCGGGTGCATGAAATCAATGCGGCCCCCGCCGCCACGGAATACGCGCGCCTGCTGGGCAAGCCCGCCGGGCAGCTGGATCCCTTCACCTTCGCCGCGCATCCGCTGGTCGTGCGCGTCGGCGGCCGTTACCACGTCCGGTCGATCCAGCGGGTCGAAAACGGCACGGATCTGGTGTTCTTCAGCGCCATTGACGAAGGCGTCGTGCTGACGCTGGCGACGCCGGGCGACATCGCCCGGTCGCTGGAAGCCAGCCTTGCCGGGCTGGGGGTAGGGGGGGCGCCCGACAGCATCCTGGCCTGCGACTGCATCCTGCGCCGGATCGAGGCGCAGCAGAAGCAGCAGTTGCGCGCCGTGTCCGAGGTTCTGGCCCGCCACAACGTCACCGGCTTTTCGACCTATGGCGAACAGTTCGGCGCCATGCATGTGAACCTGACCATAACCGGGGTGGCCATCTATGCCCCCGAGGGCGAATGATGGACAACCTTGTCGATCCCGCCGAACCCCTGGATGTGCAGATCGCCCGCCTGAAAAAGATCAGCCAGGTGCTGATGCGCCGCGTCGAAACCCAGACCGACCGCGACGGCGCCGCCTATTCCCAGTTCGAACGCGCCGTGGTGCTGGAAGACCAGGTCCGCCGCCGGACCGAGGAACTGGAACGCGCCCTTGCCCTGCTGAACGAATCGAACGCCCGCCTGTCCGCCGCCAATGTCGAGATCGAGGCCGCGCGCCGGGATCTGGCAAGCGCCATCGAGGCGGTTCAGGAAGGCTTTGCCCTGTTCGGCGTCGATGACGTCCTGCTGCTGTTCAACGGCCGCTTCTGCTGGCAGATGCCCGATGTGCGGGCCAGGCTGCATCCGGGCATGACCTTTGCCGACTATATCCAGGTCGTCAGCCGTTCGGCGATGCTGCGCCTGCCTGCGGGCCAGACGCCCGAGGATTGGGCCGAGACCCGGATGCGGCGGCACCGGCGCGATCATGTGATCTTCAACCTGGCGCTGACCGACGACCGCTGGATGCAGGTTTCGGAACATCGGACGGCGAATTCCGGCACCGCCATCGTGCAGACCGACGTGTCGGACCTGATGCGCGCCGAACGCGAACAGCGCGAACGCCTGCTGGACAACCAGGGCCGGATCATCCGCGCGACGCTGGATCATCTGGCGCAGGGCGTCGCGATCTTCGATGCCGAAGGCCTGCTGGCGGGCTGGAACCGCCGGTTCCGCATCCTGACCGGCCTGCCGCCGCAGACCTTCACCCTGGGCACCCGGTTCCAGCGGGTGACCGACCAGATCCAGCAATCCTTCCGGCTGGCCGACAGCCAGTCCGCCGCCCGGATAGCCGCCTGGATGCAGGACCGGGCCGGGCGCGGCGCGTTATCCTTTGAGCTGACGCAAAAGGACGGCGCGATGACGCTGGACGGGTTTGCACAGCGCCTGCCCGATGAAGGCTTCGTGCTGTCCCTGACCGATGTCACCGCCGAACGCGACGCCCTGCGCCGCCTGGCCCGCGCGAACGAGGAGCTTGAGGCCCGCGTCGCGGCCCGCACCGACGAATTGCGCGATGCCCTGGCACGGGCGGAACGGTCGAATGCGTCCAAGTCGCGTTTCGTCGCGGCGGCAAGCCACGACCTGTTGCAACCCCTTTCGGCCGCCAAGCTGTATCTGTCCGCCGCCGACGCCGCCGGTACCAACAGCAGCGTGCAGAAGGCGAGCGAGGCGCTGACCAGTGTCGAACGCATCATCGAGGCCCTGCTGGACATATCCCGCCTGGAAACCCAGGAAGAACAGCTTTCCCAGGGCGATCTGGCGCTGAACGACATCCTGTCGTCGCTGGCGTCAAGCTTTGCCCCGGCGGCGGCGGCCAAGGGGCTGCGGTTCCGCGTTCGCCCGACGGACGCGCATGTGGTCAGTGACGGGCTTTATCTGCAGCGGATCGTGCAGAACCTGATCTCCAATGCCATCCGCTATACCGACCGGGGCGGGGTCTTCGTGGGCGCGCGCCGGCGCGGCGACCGCATCCGCATCGAGGTCTGGGACAGCGGCCCCGGCATCCGGCCCGAGGATCGGGACGTGATCTTCCAGGAATTCCGCCGGTTGCACCGCCGCGCCTCGGCCAGCGAAGGGATGGGACTGGGACTGGCCATCGTGGAACGGGCCTGCGCCCGGCTGGGGCATGGGCTGGACCTTCTGTCCCGCCCCGGCCGGGGCAGCGTCTTCCGCGTGACCGTGCCGATAACCACGGCGCGGCCGGGCGGCAGCGAAGACAGCGGCGATGCGCGCCGCCTGCCGTCGCTGGCGGGGACGGGGCTTCTGGTGCTGCTGGTGGATAACGACCACGAATTGCGCCGCGCCATGGTGGCGCTGCTGGAAGGCTGGGGCATCACCGTCCTGGACGCCGAAGGTCCCGAAGACGCCATCGCCCTGATCGACGAGATGGATTTCGTCCCCGACGCGATGCTGATCGACTATCAGCTGAACGATGACGTGGACGGGCTGGATCTGGTGGCGATGCTGCGCAAGCGGTTCGGCTGGCGCCCGGCGCGCATCATCTCGGCCGATCGCTCGCCGGTGCTGCGCGAACGCTGTGCGCGGATGGGTCTGTTCCCGATGTCGAAGCCCCTGGATACCGAGGCGCTGTTTCATTTCCTGTCGAACGTGAACCCCGCGATTGCCTGACTTGTGATCCCCTGACGATCGCGTGGCCCGGAACGCTTGGCCTGCCTGGCGGTTGTGCCTTGGCACGCCAGTCGCAAAGGGCAGATCATGCAGCCAGCCGTCCGCTACTCCTCTGACGTCGAAACCGTCACGCTTGACGAGCCGCAGGTGATCCGCGCCCTGTCCGACACCCTGCGCGACATCCTGGAAACCACGTCCAAGGACTACGGCCATGCCGTCCGCGCGGTCCATGCCAAAAGCCACGGCATCCTGCGGGGCGAACTGGAGGTCCTGCCGGACCTGCCCACCGAACTGGCCCAGGGCATCTTCGCCAAGCCAGGGCGGCATGGTGCGATCATCCGCATCTCGACCAATCCCGGCGATCTGCTGCACGATTCCGTCTCGGTCCCGCGCGGGCTGGCGCTGAAGATCATCGGGGTCGAGGGCGAGCGACTGGAAGGGGCCGAGGGGACAAACCAGGATTTCATCTTCGTCAACGGCCCTGCCTTTCCCGCACCCGATCCGGCGGCATTCCTGAAGAACCTCAAGCTTCTGGCCGGGACCACCGACCGCGCCGAATGGGCCAAGCGCGGGCTGTCGGCGGTGCTGCGCGGGGCAGAAAAGGCGCTTGAAACGGTAGGCGGCGAAAGTGCGACCTTGCAGACCCTGGGCGGCGCGCCGAACGTGCATCCGCTGGGGGAAACCTATTACACGCAGACGGCTTTCCGGTTCGGCGACCATATCGCCAAGCTGTCGCTGGAACCCGCCTCGGACAGCCTGACCCGCCACACCGGACAGGTCATCGACACCAAGGGCCGCCCCGACGCGATCCGCGAAACGGTGGCCGCAGACATGCAGACGGGCGATGCCGTCTGGAACCTGCGCGTCCAGCTTTGCCGCGACCTGGACCGGATGCCGGTCGAGGATCCCTCGGTCCTGTGGGACGAAAGCCTGTCCCCCTTCGTCACGGTGGCGCGCCTGCACGTCCTGGCGCAAACCGGCTGGAGCGAGGACGCAGCCGAACTGGTCGATGAACACATGCGCTTTTCCGTCTGGACGGGCGTCCAGGCGCATCGCCCGCTGGGCGCCATCAACCGCGCCCGGCGCGAGCCTTACCGGATGTCGTCCGACTTCCGGTCCGAATTCAACGGCTGCCCCATCCATGAACCCGCCCGACAGGATACGACATGACCCAGGAACGCGATCAGGATCCGACCACGCCTTATTACGATCAGCCGACCGGTGGATGGGGGTCGCTGAAAAGCGTGCTGAAACATGCCGCGAAGGACCGGATCGGCCTGGGCACCCTGGACACGCTGCGCCGCCAGAACAAGCCAGGCGGGCACATGTGCACATCCTGCGCCTGGGCCAAGCCGCCATCCCCCCATCTGGCCGAGTTCTGCGAGAACGGCGCCAAGGCCACCATCTGGGATCTGACCCGCAGCCGCTGCGGTCCCGACTTCTTCGCCCGCCACACCCTGACCGAACTGCGGACCTGGTGCGACCACGACCTTGAGGCGGCGGGCAGGCTGACCCACCCGATGCGCTATGATCCGGCGAGCGACCGTTATGTCCGTACGACCTGGGGGCAGGCCTTCACGGCGATCGGCCAGGCGCTGAGGGACTTGGACCCGAAATCCACCATCTTCTATACCTCGGGACGCGCCAGCCTTGAGACGTCCTATCTGTATCAGCTTTTCGCGCGGCTTTATGGGCACAACAACCTGCCCGACAGTTCCAACATGTGCCACGAGACGACCAGCGTCGCGCTGAAGCGGACCATCGGCGCGCCGGTCGGCACCTGCGTCCTGGACGATTTCGACCATTGCGACCTGATGCTGTTCTTCGGCCAGAACACCGGCTCGAACAGCCCGCGTTTCCTGCATCCCATCCAGCAGGCGGTCAAGCGCGGCTGCAGGATCGTCACCTTCAACCCGGTCCGGGAACGCGGCCTGGTGGAGTTCATGAACCCGCAAAGCCCGACCGAGATGCTGTCGGGCAGGGCGACGCCGGTCTCCGACATCTATCTGCAACTGCGCCCGGGCGGCGACATCGCGGCCATTGCGGGGATCTGCAAGCACCTGTTCGACAAGGGCGCCCTGGACCGCGACTTCATCGCTCGCCATTGCCACGGCTTCGATGGGTTCGAGGCATGGATCCGCGCCCAGACCTGGGACGGGATCGAGGCGACCTCGGGCCTGCCCCGGCAGGATCTGATCGAGGTGGCCGAGCTTTACGCCAAGTCCAAGCGGGTGATCGGCGTCTATGGCATGGGGCTGACCCAGCACGTCCATGGCGGCGACAGCGTGGGGATGCTGGTGAACCTGCTGCTGATGGGCGGCAATATCGGGCGAGAGGGGACCGGCATCTGCCCGGTGCGCGGCCATTCGAATGTCCAGGGCCAACGGACGGTGGGCATCGCGGAAAAGCCTGAACTGGTGCCTTTGGACAAGCTGGCCGAGCTGTTCGGCTTCGAACCCCCGCGCGACACCGGCATGACCACGGTCGAGGCGGTCGAGGGCATGATCGACGGCACCGTCCGGGGTTTCATCGGCCTGGGCGGCAATTTCGGCCGGGCGATCCCCGATCTGGCGCGGGCCGAGCCGGCATGGGCGGGGCTGGACCTGAACGTGCAGATCGCCACCCGCCTGAACCGCACGCATGTCCTGGCCGGTCCTGGCGCCTGGCTGCTGCCTTGCCTGGTGCGGGCAGAACGCGACAAGCAGAAATCCGGTCCGCAGATGGTCTCGATGGAAGACAGTCTCAGCCATATCCACGGATCCATCGGCAAGCGTTCGCCGGCATCGCGGCATCTTCTGTCGGAACCCGCCATCGTCGCAGGCATGGCCAAGGCGACGCTGCCGCCAAACCCGCAGGTCAAATGGGATGACTGGATTGCGGATTACGGCCGCATCCGCGACCTGATCGAGGCGACCTTTCCCGACCAGTTCGCCGATTTCAATGGCCGCATGAACCAGCCCGGAGGCTTTTATCGCGGCAATTCGGCGCGCGAACGGGACTGGCAGACCGAAAGCGGCAAGGCGGAACTCACGATCCCTGCAAGCCTGTCCGCGCTTGGCGGCGATCCCGCGCCCGATGCCTTCACCCTGATCACGTTGCGGTCGAACGATCAGTTCAACACCACCGTCTATGGCTTTTCGGACCGGTTGCGGGGGTTGTCGGGGGACCGGATGATCGTCCTGATCTCTCGGGAAGACATGGGACGGGCGGGGCTGGCGGATGGCCAGCGTGTTACCCTGGTTTCGGCAGCGGATGACGGAATCCTCCGCCGGGTCGAGGGGCTGAGCGTCGTGCCCTATGACCTGCCGCGCGGCTGCGTCGCCGCCTATTACCCCGAAGCGAACCCCTTGGTGCCACTGTCCCTGCATGACCAGGCCTCCAAGACCCCAGCCTACAAGAGCGCCCCGGTGCGGATCGAGACCTGAGCACCCATCGAGGATCGGAATCGGTCAACTGGTCTCTGATCCACGATTGTCATTGGATTTCGTGCCCAGGGGGTCGAAAACCCGCCTATGCTATCGGGATCAAGCGATATTCTTGTGCCCTGCCACGACCCCGGTCGAAACAAGGCGTGCTTCTATCGTGTGGAAATCGCCCTTGATCTGTTCGGCGGCGTGGTCCTGATTAGCAGCTAGGGGGGCTGCGGCCAAACCAGGCAGAAACGCCGCCACCGGTTCCCCAACCCTTCAGACCCCCGGCAGGAACAAGACATTTGGCTGCACTGCAAACTGCGCCGGGATGTCACACGAACGAAGCCGGGATTCAGGTTCCATAAGTCGGATTATCAGCCTTGAAGATATAGCCGCAAAGTTAAAATGTCTCACCTCTGCAATTCAGGAATGTCACACTCCCCTGGATGAGCATCGTGTCGATCCTTGGGAGCCAGGCATGGGA
>NZ_JAVCWH010000064.1 GCF_030846195.1 Paracoccus yibinensis | reverse complement strand
AGGACAGGCCAGCCACCGCGGCACGGCGCAGATACTCGATCACTGTCGTCTTCCCGACACCGGTCGCAAGTGCGATCCGCCGGGTCGACATGCCCTGCGCATGCAGGCGCAGCACGTCCTCGATCTTCCTCATCGGCAGTCTCCTCATCGCGCCCCTTCTTCCGCTGTCGCAACAGCTTCTGGGTAGCGCAGGTGGTCTGCCTCAGACCCGCCCCGCGTGACGGAGCCCGCTCAGATCAGCCTGGTCGGATGCGGCTGGAACGGGTGGTCGGATGATCGTGGAATGCCCGGTCGGATGTTCATGGAATGTGTGGTCGGATCACCGTGGTGCGCGCAGGCTCTGTCGACAAGCGAACCTTCTCCATTTTTGAGTGGGCTGCGGACAGTCGGATCGCCTTGCATGCTGTCTCGCCGCACCAGATTCTGACCGTCTTGATGCACTGCGTGTTGATTTCCACCCAGAACTGAGCCGGCATTTCCATCGAGAAGTGAGCCACCTCTGACTATGGATTTCCGGTCATTCAGTGGTCAAGGCGTGAT
>NZ_JAVCWH010000063.1 GCF_030846195.1 Paracoccus yibinensis | reverse complement strand
ACGGCGGTCAAGCTCGGGTACGCCAAAGGGCAACACGCCCCGCGCAGGTCCGCCATCCCCCTCCAGCCGCGCGATCTGCGCGCGCAAGGCGGCAATGGCAGGGTTGAAGGACTGTGCGGGCATGATCAGAAGAGATCCAAGGCAGTTGGGAACAAACAGACTCGTTCTTGTTTTGTTCCATCATAGCGGAGCCTGTCAATCCGGGGCAGGGGGGTCTTCTGGGGATATCTCGTCCGCCTGGCTGCGTTATGCTGCCGAAAAGGGCGGAGCCTGCGATATGCTGGTCTGGACAGCTTTTCATCCCAGCATACCGTTGTGGCGGCTCGTCGCGGCGCCATCGCCGTCACGTTGCCGGACTGACGCATGGCCGGCATGCAATGACAACAGGAGCTGCCCATGCAACCATTCATCCAGCCATCTCCGGGGGAGCGCATCGGCGTCATCTCCGACACCCATGGTCTGCTCCGTCCCGAGGCGCTTGAGGCGCTCGAAGGCGTCGAGCGCATCCTGCACGCGGGCGATATCGGCGATCCGGGCCACCTTGACGCGCTGGCGCGCATCGCCCCGGTGACAGCAATCCGCGGCAACATCGACCGCGGTCCCTGGGCCGAGGCCCTGCCCGAGACGGTGAGCCTCACGATCGGAGGCCTGCGGATCCACATGATCCATGATCGCAAGGCCTTGCGGGCCGATCCGGGAGCCGAGGGGTGGAACGTCGTGATCTCGGGCCACTCCCACAAGCCCGGCATCGAGGAAACCGGCAGCACCCTCTGGCTGAACCCCGGCGCAGCCGGCCCCCGCCGCTTCCACCTGCCGATCACGCTGGCTTTCCTTTGGGAAGAGGCCGGCCGCCCTCGTGCCATGATCCACCCCTTGCCTGTCTGACCTGCTAGCGATTGGACATGGCTCGGTCGTCAGCCC
>NZ_JAVCWH010000062.1 GCF_030846195.1 Paracoccus yibinensis | reverse complement strand
TGCCGCTGCGGCCGAGTTCTTGTGGCTGGAGAGATTGTCCAGAATGACGACGTCACGGAGCCTGAGCGTCGGGACCAGCTGGGTTTTGGTATAAAGGTTGAACATCTCGGCGTTCATTGCGCCGTCGATCACCCAGGGCGCGTCCAGCCGGTCATGACGCAGGGCCGCGACAAAGGTCTGGCTCCGCCAATATCCGAACGGTGCATGATCAACGAGGCGCTGCCCGCAGGGTGCCCATCCTGTGGTCTTGGCCATGTTCGTCTTGACCCCGTTCGGCGTGGCCCTCGGACCAGTGGCGGGCTCACGCCTCACCATCGATGAACGCCAATCGCTCCAGATGGTTGGCCATGAAAGGCTGGCGTCTCGCAATCCAGACTTGGCGCAGAGCGGCGACGTTCTGGCGCTTCTGGCCACAGATAGTCGAGGCAGAACCAGATGTTCCGGCGGGATCCGTCATCATAGGCGATGACATTGTGATGGCAGCCCAGGCAGGCATGGACGCCTTCGATCATGAGCTGCAGGAAACGAAAGCTGCCGCCACTGCGGAGATCGACCTGTCATGATCAGGGACATGATATCGTTGTCCGGGAGCGTTGAGCGGCTCGGGATTGCTGGCCTGCGACTTCATCCTTCCGGGAACAGGATCGCATCGATGTCCATGGCGCCGTTCACAACATGCAGAACCGTGATCCGATCGGAGGCAACACGGTAAAAGATCAGATAGCGCCCGTGGACCCGGCGCCGGATGCCATGGCGCTCCTGGCGGGGCACGATCGGCCACGCCAGTGGCATCTCCGCCAGATCCATGCAGCACTGGTAAAGCTCTCGGATGAAGGTCACGGCGCGGGCAGGATTGTCGCGCGCGATATAGTCGCCGATCCCCTCCAGGTCCGCCTCGGCCGTGGCGGTGATCTCGACGATCATTCCGTGCCGCGCGGCCATGCCTCGTATCTGGCTGTCAGCCGCGCCGCCACGTCCGCAGCAGGCCGCACCCGCCCTGCGTCGGCATCGGCCAAGCCGCGAGCCAAGGCCTGGTCCAACACGGCCAGACGCATCTCGCGTTCCTGGATCAGGCGGATGCCCTCACGCACGACCTCGCTTTTCGAGTTGTAGCGGCCGCTTTCAACCAACTCCGCCACATAGCTCTCAAGTTTCGGTCCAAGTTCGGCACTCAACATGTCCCGCTCCTTATACTGGAACCAAAGTGGCAGCATTCATAACAGTTATCAAGTCACACTTTTGATCCGCAACATGGGGTACTTTCTTGGCTTCCATGTCGTCGCGCCGACGACATCGTCGTCAGGCACGTCCCGACCGGTCCAACGCCGCTTGCCGCTCTTACAAATCCAGATCGTGATCCTTTCGGCGCAACTCATGCTGCGGTCTCTTGTGTTGATGCTCACGCGTGAGAAGCCGCTCCCTGGCCAGCTCGGCTTGCCGTATGCTCAGGCCAAAGCTCTCGTGGCTCTCGGCCGCCGTGACAAGCGCCCTG
>NZ_JAVCWH010000061.1 GCF_030846195.1 Paracoccus yibinensis | reverse complement strand
CCCGCGTCGCGGCCAAAAGCGGGATCACGCTTGATGAACTCGTGGCCGAACTGGCTGAGACGCATGGCATCGATGTTCACCGCGCCACCGTTTGGCGGGTCGTGTCTCGGAAGTGGTGGAAATTTGAAGGCGGCGTAATCTCCGGGTGAACTGACACCCACCCAACCGGCGGCGCCAACCGCCAGGGAGATCACGCCATGAAGCAGAATATCGACAGCTCGCCCTTTTCGCTACTGCCCGACGCAAGCGGGTATGATCCGATCGAGGATCGCCTGCGGGCGAATGTCCGTGCCACCATCGAGGCCATGTTCGAAGAGGAACTGGCCGTCTTTCTTGGTCGGCTTCGTTACGGCCGCGGCAACGAGCGGGCCAAGGGCTACCGCCACGGGCATCGCGACCGACAGCTGACCGGCACATTCGGCACCGAGACGGTGCGGGTTCCTCGTGCCCGGATCGAGAACGAGGCCGGCAAGATCACCGAATGGCGCTCGAAGGCACTGCCGCGCTACCAGCGGCTGACCAAAAAGGCCGAGGCCCTGATCGCGGCGGTCTACCTGGCCGGAACCAACACGCGCCGGGTCAAGCGGGCGCTGTTCGGACTGTTCGAGGGGGCGGTGAGCAAGGACGTGGTCAGCCGCGCCTGGCGCAAGGTGAAGGTCGACTGGGACGCCTGGTCCACCCGCGACCTGGCCGAAGAGGATATCGTGCGGCTCATTCTCGACGGCACCGTCATAAAGACCCGGCTGGACCGCAAGGCCACCAATATCTCGGTACTGGCGGCGATCGGTGTTCGGCGCGACGGACAAAAGGTGCTCCTCTCAATCAGGAACATGGGCGGCGAAAGCACGGCTGCCTGGTGCCAATTCCTCGCCGATCTGGATGCGCGGGGCCTGAGGCGGCCGGAGTTCGTGATCGTTGACGGCGCCCCCGGCTTGGAGGCCGCGCTCCTGGCGCTATGGGGCGGGGACCTGCCCATCCAGCGCTGCACGGTTCACAAGCACCGCAACCTGCTTGGCCATGCCCCCAAGCGCCTGCATGACGAGCTGAGCGAAGACTACCGCGACATGATCTATGCTGACACCGCCGCCGAGATCGAGACGCGCCGCAAGGCCTTTCTTCGCAAGTGGAAGCTGAAGTGCCGGGCCGTGGCCGACAGCCTCGAGGAAGCGGGCGACCGGCTCTTCAGCTTCACCCGCCTCGATCCTTCGCAATGGAAGTCGGCAAGGACCACCAATGCCATCGAGCGTTTGAACGAGGAATTCCGGCGCCGCATCAAGACCCAGACCGTGCTGCCCTGCGCCGAAACCGTGCCGATGCTGCTCTGGGCGCTGCTGGCTTCCGGTCAGATTCAGATGCGAAAGGTCGATGGCTGGGAAACCCTGTCCCAGCCTCTCGAGCCAATGTCCCTTGACCTCGCGGCCTGACTGGAGCCATCGGTACATGCCCGGAGCCCGCTGCTCGGCAATTTCCACCACATTCGCGACACGACCGTTTGGCGCGTTCTGCGGGGTCTCGGACTGACCCATAAAAAAAACTCTGCAGGCGCTTGAACAGAAGCGAAAGGACGTCGCCGCTCTGCGCCATGTCTGGATTGTGAGACGCCAGCCTTTCATGGCCAATCGCTCCAAGTGATTGGCCAT
>NZ_JAVCWH010000060.1 GCF_030846195.1 Paracoccus yibinensis | reverse complement strand
CCTTCATCTTGCCGTCCTCTCCGTTGCGTGGCGTTGAACACCACGACCTTGGCACACTGCGATGCCGTCAGGGGAGGGCGGCAACCATCCCATCTGAAATAGTCGGCTCTCGACGTAGTTTGCAGAACATGATTCATCGCTGGCAGGAAGACAGTGGGAGTGATCATGCGCGGAGCGGACGAGACGAGCGGGTCGCTGTTCAGCTATGTTGATCTTGAGGACCGCATCCCTGCGCGGCACCCTTTGCGCAAGATCCGACAGGTCGTGAATGACGCGCTCGCCAGCCTCGATGATGAATTCGACCGTCTTTATGTTGATTTCGGCCGCCCCTCGATCCCACCGGAGCGGCTGATCCGGGCCAGCCTGATCCAGATCCTGTTCTCGATCCGCTCCGAGCGGCAGTTGATAGAGCAGATGCAGTATAACCTCTTGTTCCGCTGGTTCGTGGGTCTGGGCATCGATGATGCGGTCTGGGTGCCAACGGTGTTCTCGAAGAACCGCGACCGGCTGCTGACGACCGAGATGTCGCGCAAGGTCATGGCGGCGATCCTGGCCCATCGCGAAGTGGCGCCACTCCTGTCGGATGATCACTTCTCGGTCGACGGCACGCTGATCAAGGCCTGGGCGTCGATGAAAAGCTTCAAGCCCAAGGCAGAGGGCACGCCGCCCGACGACGAGGGCCCTGGCGGTCCGCCCGCCCATGGTGACACCCCCGACAATCAAACTGCCGAGACCAACCCCGAGATTGCCCCGATGCCCCGCACCACCCATCGCAGCCGAAATGCCGAGGTCGACTTCAAAGGCGAGAAGCGCTCCAACGCGACCCATGCCTCTACGACCGACCCGGAGGCGCGGCTTTACAAGAAAGCCCCCGGCGCGAGTGCCGTGCTCTGCTTCATGGGGCATGCTCTGATGGAGAACCGGAATGGACTGATCGTTCAGGGCGACCTGACCCAGGCCGATGGCCATGCCGAACGGAAGGCCGCGCTCGATATGCTGCATCGTCACTCCCCAGGCTCAACCCGGAAACTGACGGTGGGCGCTGACAAGGCCTATGATGCCGCTGGCTTCGTGGCCGATCTGCGCGGGGCCTGCGTCACTCCGCATGTCGCCCAAAAAGCGCGGCATTCCGCAATCGACGGACGAACCACTCGACACAAGGGCTATGCCTTGTCCATCAAGCATCGAAAGCGGATCGAGGAGCCCTTCGGCTGGGCCAAGACCATCGGCGGCATGGCCCAGACCGTCTATCGTGGCGTTGAACGGGTGAGGTCGCGCTTCATCCTGACAATGGCCGCCAGCAACCTGGCCCGGTTGCCACGGCTTCTGGGGGCATAGAGGAAGAAGAATGCCCAAGGGACCAGGCGTGGAGGAAATCGACGACTACCCAGTCGGCATCCAAGCCAGACCACGAGGAAAACGTTCCGCCCAGTCCTGACTAAATCAGCAGCCTGTTAAAAGGGCTCTGCCTCAATCTGTGTGGCGCACTATCCTGAGAACGGGAAGATTCAGGAGGGATAGTGATGATTTCAAGGAAGCACTGGTCGCCCGGGAGCGATGTTTCCGTTCAAAGCGTTGAGCGGCGCGATTCCGGCGGGTGGACTGTATCCGGCAGTCTGACACCAAACGGCATCTGCCCAGACTGTGGAT
>NZ_JAVCWH010000059.1 GCF_030846195.1 Paracoccus yibinensis | reverse complement strand
GTCGAAATCGATATCCGACAGGCGGTTCGAGCCATTGCCGGTCACGAACCAAGATGCCTTGAAGCCGTCGGCACGAGCGGGCTCCGGCTGGGGCTCAGGCTGCGGCTGGGGCTCAGGCTCGGGCTGCGGCTGGGGGGCAGGCTGCGGCTGGGGGGCAGGCTGGGGAGCGACCACCGCATCTTTCACATGGGAGACATGATCGGAGCCGAGAGGAGCGCGCACGCCTCCGGTGGCAGGGCCGCTCCAGGACAGCTCGAGGACCTGACCGCCGGTCTTTTCAAAGTAGAGCACCTCGAGGGGAATGGTGCCTGCCTCGAGCTTCAGGGTCACGGTGATCTCACGCGCGACATGGGCGCCGTCGTTGTTGATGACCCGCTCACCGCCGAGGCTGAAGGCCGAGCCGTCGTCGGACTTCAGGTAGAAGGTGTAGGTCCCCGGCTTGTCGATCGTCAGGTCGCCAGTGATGCGTCCCGCAAAGTGATCGCTGGGGCCGCCTTCCCAGAAGGCCTTCGTTCCGGGTTTGAACGAGATACTGTCGAGTGTGCCGATAGTGGCGGGCTTGGCGTCGAAATCGATATCCGACAGGCGGTTCGAGCCATTGCCGGTCACGAACCAAGATGCCTTGAAGCCGTCGGCACGAGCGGGCTCCGGCTGGGGCTCAGGTTTGTGGTTATTCCCATCAGAGGCATGATCGATCACTTCATTCACATGGGCGCCAAGGATGTCATTCTTTGTGGTCCGGCTGCTCGCCTTGATGCTGATCATGGAAAAATTTGCATCGGCTGTCGCAAGCGCTTCCGAGAGTGCCGCATCAATCTTTGCAGAAGCGATCACATTACTATGCTTCAAAACTTCTGGCTGAGTGCGAGCGGCTGGGTTTTTCATTTACTGCCTCTGAAAAGAACAAAGAAAGATGTCTGCCGCTGGTGCGGGTTTGAGGTGCTTATCTCGATAGACCCAAGGCATTAAAAAACAGCTTACGTGTGCACATTTGTTTAAAATGCACCTTAAAGGAGCGAATAAATCGGAGGCTTCACCGCAGATGGTTGAGATGCTGTGGCGCAGCACAAGTAAGCTGGGCCATTGCTGAACATGCCTGGCGCTTTGAACCCGTTCTTGCCGAGGTGACGTGATGATGCAGATCCATCCCCAAGCCCGGACCACACCGGCTGTTTGGGCTGAAATCGCCCGCTCCACCGAACCCGTTAGGATCCTGACCAAGCGCTACGGCATCAGCGAGGAAACGGTGCGCAAATGGCGCAAGCGCGGTGAACAGGCCTGCCAGGATCGGTCAAGCCGGCCAAACCGCCTGCCGTGGCGTGTGACAGAGGAAGAGCGTGCGATCATCTGCGCCGTGCGACACGCAACGGGCTTTCCCCTGGATGACCTGACCTTTGTGCTGCGTCACTTCCTGCCGCATCTCAACCGCGACAGCATCTATCGTGTCCTGAAGGCTGAAGGCCTGAACCGGCGCCCTCCCAAGCCATCAACCCTGCCTGCCAAAGGACAAGGGCGCTTCCGGGACTATGATCTCGGCTATGTCCATATCGACGTCAAACACTTGCCGAAGCTGAGGACAGCAGACGGTGACGTGCGCAAGCGCTACCTCTATGTGGCCATCGATCGCTCTCCCGCTTCGTGCATCTCGCCGTCTACGACGCCGAGACCGCCGCCAATGCGGTCGCCTTTCTCGCTGAGGCACAAAAAGCCTTCCCCTTCCGGATCACGCATGTGCTGACGGATCGCGGCTCCTGTTTTACCGCCGAGGCGTTCGAACGCGCCTGCGCGACACTCAAGGTCATTCGCCGCACCACCAGACCCTATA
>NZ_JAVCWH010000005.1 GCF_030846195.1 Paracoccus yibinensis | reverse complement strand
TCAGCAATCCCGCTTCCCGTTCCGCCCCGCCAGCGTTCCCGCCTTCGGTGAAGCGGTATTTACGGAGACAAGATGAGGAGGGCAAGAGGGTCAGGCGAAGTTTTTTCGCAGAACTGCCATATTTCACGCAACCATATGTTTTTGAAGGATATTTATTTTACCGCCGCGGCCTGGTCCCAGCGGATGGGCCGGGGGACGGCGACTCGCAGGCCCAGAAGAACCAGAATCGCCGACAGCCACAGGACAGGTTCCAAGGGGAAGGTCTTCAGCGCCCAGATCCAGTGCAGCGTCACCAAGGGTGCGGCGACATAGGCCAGCTTGTGCAGCCTGCGCCACGCCGCACTGCCCATCCTGCGGATCGAGGCGTTGTTCGAGGTGAGGGCAAGCGCCAGCAGCATCAGGAAGGCCGCCATGCCGAAGACGAGGTAGGGCCGCTTGACCACGTCGCGCGCCATCGCGCCCCATAGCAGCGCCATGTCCATCACCGCCCAGGACAGCACGTGCAGTCCCGCATAGGTGAAGCACAAAAGTCCAAGCGCGCGGCGGAAGCGGATGAAGCTGATCCCGGTGATGCGCAGGATCGGCGTCACCGCCAGGCTGGCGACCAGGAAGTACAGCGCGGTGCGTCCCAGCCGATGCTCGATGTCGCGGATCGGATCGATCCCCAGCCCGCCGTTCAGCGTGTCCCAGACCAGCAGCGCCAGCGGCACCAGCCCGCCCAGCCACAGCGCCCAGACCGGGATGGCCCGCAGCCATCCGTTCGCGGCGGCGCGCATCAATAATCCCTTGCCAGATCCATCCCGGCATAAAGCGAGGCCACCTGGTCGCCATAGCCGTTGAACATCTGCGTCTCCTCGCGCCCGCCGAACAGGCCCGCGCCGATGCGGCGTTCGGTGGCCTGGCTCCAACGGGGGTGATCCACCTGCGGGTTCACGTTCGCATAAAAGCCGTATTCGGACGGCTGCATCGCCTGCCAGGTGGATACCGGTTGGCGGTCGGTCAGCGTGATCTTGACGATCGACTTGATCGACTTGAAGCCATACTTCCACGGCACGACCAAACGGATCGGCGCGCCGTTCTGGTTGGGCAGCACGTCGCCGTAAAGGCCTGTGGCCAGGATCGTCAGCGGATGCATCGCCTCGTCCAAGCGCAGGCCTTCCTTGTAGGGCCAGTCGAGGATCGGGCGCGACTGGCCGCGCATTTCCTCGGGGCGATACAGCGTCTCGAAGGCCACGAACTTGGCGCCGGGCTGGACGCCCGCCTTTTCCAGCACGCCTGACAGCGGCACGCCGATCCAGGGGATCACCATCGACCATGCCTCGACACAGCGCAGGCGATAGATGCGTTCTTCCAGCGCATTGGCGGGGGCAAGGTCGTCCACGCCATAGCTGCCGGGGCGATCGACAAGGCCGCCGATTTCCACCGACCAGGGGTCGGTGGTCATGGCGCCCGCGTAGCGCGCGGGATCGGTCTTATCCATGCCGAATTCATAGAAGTTGTTGTAGTTGGTGATCTCTTCCAGCGTGTTCGGCTTCTGGACGGTCGAAAAGGCCGACGGCTTGCCGGTCAAGGCCCAGGCGGGCGCGGCCATCGCCACGGCGCCCGCCGCGATAAAGGCGCGGCGGTTGAGATAGTCGGCTTTCGGGGTGACGTCGGACCAGCGAAGTTTCATGACTCTCTCCCAAGGATGCCGCATCAGGATACTGACGCAGAAACGCCCCGGGCAGGGCATCACGTTCACTTTACACTGACAGTTCCATCAAGCCGCTGCGATTTCGCGCAGGAAGGCAGCGCCGAAACGGTCCAGACGCGCCTGGTCCAGGTGGCGGGCCAGCCCGGCCTCGTCGCCGGGACGGGCCTCGGCGATGCGGCGGATCTGGGCGGTGGAACAGGACAGCGGTTTTTCCGTCCCGTCCGGCCCGCGCAGCAGATCGGCCTGCACTGCGACCAGCCGGTCGAACAGCGCGCCCTCGGGGCGGCCCGCCAGCTTGCGGCGCTGAGGGTGCATATCGGGCACCTCGCCCGCAATCACCGACAGGAAGTCGCGGCCATAGCTTTCCAGCTTCTTGGCCCCTACCCCGCCGACCTGGGCCATCTGGTCCAGGGTCTGCGGGCGCCTTTCGGCCATCTCGATCAGGGTGCGGTCGGGGAAGATGACATAGGCGGGCACGCGCGCGGCCTCGGCCAGGGCGCGGCGCTTGGCCTTCAGCGCGGACAGCAGCGGCTCGTCCTCCTCGCTGACCTGGGTGCGCAGGACCGTGGCGGGCTTGGTCGCGGTGATGTCCTGGCGCAGGGTCACGCTCTCCTCGCCGCGCAGGACGGGATGGGCGGCCTCGGTCAGGTGCAGGGCGCCGTGGCGCTCGGGATCGGGGCGGCAAAGATCACGGCCCATCATCTGCCGGAAGATCGCCTGCCATTGCGCGCGGCTGTGGTCGCGCCCGACGCCGAAGGTCGGCAACCGGTCATGGCCGCGTTCGCGCACCTTTTCCGTGTTGTTGCCGGTCAGGATGTCGATCAGATGCGTGGCACCGAACCATTCGCCGGTCCGAACGATGGCCGACAGCGCCTTTCGCACGGGCTGCGTGGCGTCGAACAGCTTGGGCGGCGCGATGCACAGGTCGCAGTTCCCGCAATCCTCGGCCAGATCCTCGCCGAAATAGGCCAGCAGCTTGCGGCGGCGGCAGCCGGTCGCCTCGGCCAAGCCCAACAGCGCGTTCAGCCGGGCATGGTCGGCGGCCTTGCGGGCGGGTTCGGCCAAGCCTTCGTCGATCTGGGTGCGGCGCAACCGGATGTCGTCGGGGCCGTAAAGCGTCAGCGTATCGGCCGGATCGCCATCGCGGCCCGCGCGGCCGATTTCCTGGTAGTAGCCCTCGATGGTCTTGGGCAGGTCGGCGTGCAGCACCCAGCGGATGTCGGGCTTGTCGATGCCCATGCCGAAGGCCACGGTGGCCACGACGATCAGGCCGTCCTCTCGCTGGAAGCGGGCCTCGGCCTCGCGCCGGGCATCGGGATCAAGGCCCGCGTGATAGGCGATGGCCGGGTGGCCCGCCTCGCGCAGCGCCTGGGCCAGGGTCTCGGTCCGGGCGCGGGCGCCGCAATAGACAATGCCGGATTGGCCACGCCGCGCGGCGATATAGGCCAGAACCTGGCGGCGCGGGCTGTCCTTGGGCTGGAAGGCCAGGCGGATGTTCGGGCGGTCGAAGCCACGCAGGAAGGTGACCGGCTCCCGCCCGTCGAACAGCCGCGAGACGATCTCGGCCCGTGTTTCCACGTCCGCCGTGGCGGTGAAGGCCGCCAGCGGCACGTCCAGCGCGCGCTTCAGGTCGCCGATGCGCAGGTAGTCGGGGCGGAAGTCGTGGCCCCACTGGCTGACGCAATGCGCCTCGTCCACCGCAATGGCGGTCACGCCGGCGCGGCGCAGCAGGGACAGCGTCCCACCCGAGGCCAGCCGTTCCGGCGCCATATACAGGAGTTTCAACTCGCCCCGCGACAGGGCCTGGAAAACCGTATCCGTTTCCTCGTCCGTGTTGCCGCTGGTCAGCGCGCCCGCTGCCACGCCCGCCTCGCGCAGCGCGCGGACCTGATCGCGCATCAGCGCGATCAGCGGGGATATCACCACCGTCACCCCGTCGCGCATCAAGGCGGGAAGTTGGAAGCACAGCGACTTGCCGCCGCCCGTGGGCATGATCGCCAGCACGTCGCGGCCCTGGGCCACCGCTTCGACGATCTCTTGCTGGCCGGGGCGGAAGCCATCGAAGCCCCAGACCTGTCGCAGCAGGTCGCCAGATGGATCAGGGACGGTCATCAGAATCCGTAGAAGAAGCCCGCGTTGTTCGCCAGGGCGCGCTGCAGGATGATGATGATGATGAACAGGACCAGGGGCGCCAGATCCAGCCCGCCGGTATTCGGCAGCACGTTGCGGATCGGGCGATAGATAGGCTCCAGCAGGCGGTTCAACCCGTCCCAAAGCTGCGCGACCAGCGGCTGGCGCAGGTTCAGCACCTGGAAATTGATCAGCCAGGACATGATGATATGGACGATCATCACGAACCACACCACCTGCAGGATCAGTTGCAAGGCCTCGTAAAGCGTTCCCATCATGCCCCTCTTTTCGTGTTCGGGCTTGTTATGGGGATGCGGGCGGTGCTTCGCAAGCAAGTTGCCGCAGCGTCCCCCGTTGACGATCGCGTGGGCCGGGGCCACGCCCGTGGCCAGACAACCGAAGGACCCGCGATGTATCCCCTGTTCCGCTTCGCCAAGGAGATGGTCAAGTTCCGCAATGCCCCGCTGCTGGGGGTGACGGGGACGCATGTCTCGACCCATGTCTGCTGGCCCTGGGACCTGGATCCGTGGGTCGAGCTGAACAACGGCCGCACCCTGACCCTGTTCGACCTGGGCCGCATCCCCATGGCGCAGCGCAGCGGGCTGATCCCGATCCTGCGCGAACGCAAATGGGGCATCACCGTCGCGGGCAGTTCGGTCCGCTATCGCCGCCGCATCCGCGCCTTTGAACGCTTCACGATGATCTCTCGCGTCGTGGGCTGGGACAACCGCTTCATCTACATGGACCAGTCGATGTGGAAGGGTGCCGATTGCTGCAACCAGGTCCTGATCCGGTCGGCCATCACATCGGCCCAGGGGATCGTGCCCCCGGCCAAGGTGATGGCCGCGCTTGGCGCAGCCCCCGAAAGCCCGCCCCTGCCCGACTGGATCGCCGCCTGGATCGAAGCGGACGGACAGCGTCCCTGGCCACCCGTGCTTCCCCCTGACGCAAAAGCCCACTTGCCAGCCTGACGCGGCTTCGGCCTTATGGCGCGCGAACGGCGCACGAGGGGCGGATGGACCGCAAACGGATCTGGGGCTGGTGGTTTTTCGACTGGGCCAGCCAGCCTTTTCATACGCTTCTGCTGACCTTCGTCTTTTCGGTCTATTTCGCCGAGGTCGCGCAGCGCCACTTCCTGGCAATCGGCGGCGACCTGCGGCTGGCGGGCGCGCAGGCGCAGGCGCTGTGGGGCTACGGGCTGTCGGTCGCGGGCATCATCATCGCCCTGGGCGCACCCATTCTGGGGGCCATAGCCGACACCTCGGGGCGGCGGATGCCCTGGATCCGGTTCTTCTCGATCCTCTATATCGTCGGTTCCGCCGGGCTGTGGTTCCTGATGCCGCAGCAGCCTGCCCTGGTTCAGGCGGTGGTGCTGTTCGGCATCGGCCTGATCGGGGTCGAGTTCGCGACGATCTTCACCAACGCCCTGCTGCCGGGCCTTGCCCCAAGGGACGAGATCGGGCGCCTGTCGGGGTCCGGCTATGCCTTCGGTTATCTGGGCGGCGTCGTGTCGCTGGCAATCATGCTGGCGCTGTTCCAGGAAACGCCTTCGGGCAAGACGCTGATCGGCCTTGATCCCCTGTTCGGGCTGGACCCCGCCGCCAGAGAGGGGACGCGCTTCGTCGGCCCCTTCGTCGCGATCTGGTATGTCGTCTTCATGATTCCGTTTTTCCTGTGGGTGCGCGAACCGCGCGGCCCGGGCCAGCCGGTCCGCGTCGGTCCGGCCCTGCGCGACCTCTGGGCGCTGATCCGCAGCCTGCGCCACCGTCACAGCCTGGCGGCCTGGCTGGCATCGTCCATGCTGTCGCGCGACGCGCTGAATGCGCTTTACGGCTTTGGCGGGGTCTATGCGGGGACGGTGCTGGGCTGGCCGGTCTTTCTGGCGGGCGTCTTCGGCGTGGTCAGCGCCATCGCCGCGGCCATAGTCAGTTGGCTGGGGGGCCGCGCCGACCGCGCTTACGGGCCAAAACCCGTCATCATCGCCACCATCCTGATCCTGAACGGCGTTTGCATCGTGGTCGTCGGCATGGACCGCGAAACGCTGTTCGGCATGGCTGTCCCCGACAACCCCGTCTTCGGGCGCTTCTACGTGCCGGATCTGGTGTTCTTCCTCTGCGGCGCGCTGATCGGCGGTGCGGGCGGCGCGATGCAGGCGGCAAGCCGAACCCTGATGGTCCGCCACACGACCGAAGCCCGCGCCACGGAAGGCTTTGGCCTTTACGCCTTGTCCGGCAAGGCCACGGCCTTCCTGGCGCCCTTCCTGATCGCCGTCGTCACCGACATCAGCGGGAACCAGCGTCTGGGCATCTCTCCGCTGATCGCGCTGTTTATCCTGTCGGTTGTTCTGCTAGTCTGGGTCAAACCCGAAGGAGAGGTAGAGCAGTGATCCGCAAGTTCCTGACCGCCGCCGCCATCGTGGCTGGCCTTGTCATGCCCGCATCGGCCGATCCGCTGGCCAAGGATGTCTTCGGCAGCTTCCGAAGCGCCTCGCAGGGACCGGCCGTGTCCATCGGCTTCTATTCCAAGGGCTGCGGACAGGGATTCGTGCAACTGCCCGAAAGCGGGCCAAGCTGGCAGGCCATGCGTTTGTCCAGGAACCGCAACTGGGGCCATCCCGAACTGGTCAACTTCCTGATCGGCCTGTCGCAGGCCGCCCAGCAGGCGGGCTGGCGCGGCCTTTACATCGGCGACATGAGCCAGCCACGCGGCGGGCCCATGACCTCGGGACACGCCAGCCACCAGTTGGGGCTGGACGCCGACATCTGGATGCTGCCGCCCTCGTCCCTGAACCTGTCGCCCGCGCAGCGCGAAAGCCTGTCCTCGGTCTCGATCACCGACCGGAGGGGCGTGGCGCTGACCAGCGCGTGGAACGGCGGGCACATGTCGATCATGCGCGCCGCCGCCCGCGACCCGCGCGTCGAACGCATCCTGGTCGATCCGGTCGCCAAGGTCGCCATGTGCCAGATGGAGCGCGGCGACCGGTCCTGGTTGCGCAAGGTGCGGCCGATCAACGCCCACAACTATCACTTCCACGTCCGGTTGGCCTGCCCGCGCGGGTCGATCTGCGACCGCCAGGATCCGCCTCCCCCCGGCGATGGCTGCGCCGAGGCGGCCGAATGGATCAGGAACCGCATCGACCCCAGCCGGGTGGAACCCACGCCGCCCGACCCGAACTATCGCCATCCCCGGACCTTCCGCCTTTCCGAACTGCCCCGCCAATGCCGAACCGTCGCCGGCGCGCCCTAACGATCCTGTCAGCCCTGTTCCTGATTGCCGCCGGCGTTCCCGCGCCGGCGGCATCGTTGGACTATGTCGGCACCTTCGTCTGGACCGGCGATGACGACAGCTTCGGCGGCTTTTCGGGAATCGAGATCAGCCCCGACGGCACCGGCTTTCACGCCCTGACCGACCGCGCCCATCTTTACTGGGGCAGCATCGACCGCGATTCGCAGGGCGTCATCCGCGCCATGAACATCGGCGGGCGGGCGCATCTGAAGGACCGCGAGGGCGTCCCTCTCCAACCCGGCTATCACGGCGACAGCGAAGGGCTGGCTATCGGCGAGGACGGCCGGATCTGGATCAGCTTCGAGGGGCTGAACCGCATCGCGCTTTACGAAGACCCCGATGCGGTGCCCACCCGCCGGCGCCTGCCGCCCAAGCTGCCCTGGATGCGGATCAATTCGGGGATGGAGGCGATCGCGATTCGCGGCGACACGGTCATCGCCGTGCCCGAACGATCCGGGCGCGAAGGCGATCCCTTCCCGATCCTGACCTTCCGCGACAACCAGTGGGGGCAGGCCGGGGAAATCCGGCGCGACCCGCGCTGGCTGGCGGTCGGGGCCGATTTCGGGCCGGATGGATGGTTCTACCTTCTGGAACGCGACTTTCGCGGTATCCTCGGTTTTGCCTCGCGTATCAGGCGGATGCAGTTGACCGAAGACGGCCCCGTGGACGAGGAAATCCTGCTGACCACCCGCGCCCTGCAATACGACAACCTGGAAGGGCTGGCCGTCTGGCACGATGGACAGGGGATCCGGCTGACCATGATCTCGGACGACAATTTCCTGGCCCTGCAGCGCACCGAACTGGTCGAATACCGGCTGCGCGATTGACAACGGCCCGCCCCACCGCCTAAGGCGCGCTGTCCCGCAAGACGCGGGGCCGAGTTGTTCCGCGACCTTGTAAAACGGAAAAGATCAATGACCCGCTATCTGCCCGGCATCCTTGCCATGGCCATCATCGTCGTGGCCTCGAACATCCTGGTGCAATTCACCGTCGGCGCATGGCTGACCTGGGGCGCCTTCACCTATCCCTTCGCCTTCCTCGTGACCGAGATCATGAACCGCGTCTATGGTCCCGCCGCCGCCCGCCGGGTGGTGCTGGCGGGCTTCGTGGTAGGCGTGCTGTCCTCGGTCGTTGCTGCAGGCATGGACAAGACCACGCTGCGAATCGCCGTGGGGTCGGGCGCGGCCTTCCTGGTCGCGCAGCTTGTCGATATCGTCGTCTTCAACCTGTTGCGCAAACGCCGCTGGTGGGTCGCGCCGCTGATGTCGTCGTCGGTGGGTTCGGTCCTGGACACGGCCATCTTCTTCACGGTCGCCTTCACCGCCGCCTTGCCGCATGACGCCAACACAGCCTGGGCGAACGAGGCTGTTCCGCTTCTTGGTCAAGGACCGGTCACCGCCCTGTGGGTTTCGTTGGCAACTGCCGACTGGCTGGTCAAGATGAGTCTGGCCATACTTGCCCTTGTGCCCTTCCGCATCAT
Organism: Paracoccus yibinensis; assembly: GCF_030846195.1. Taxonomy (GTDB): domain Bacteria; phylum Pseudomonadota; class Alphaproteobacteria; order Rhodobacterales; family Rhodobacteraceae; genus Paracoccus; species Paracoccus yibinensis. The sequence goes on along the minus strand of NZ_JAVCWH010000005.1, from coordinate 311,241 downwards.
CGTGCGCAATTTGTTGCGAACTGAACGAACAATCTGATTGACACAGGTCCGATCTGTGGCACGCTTTCCTTATACGGCAACCAATTGAAAGGAGGTGGTCCAGTGTCGAGAGTGATATTGGAGAGAGGTGTCGGAACAGTCAGGGGGGCCGTGGCCTGAGGGCAGCCCCGAGGGTCGTAAACCCTGGTTGGGACCGGAACATCCGCCATCCCTAACCGGACCATCTCCGTGGATCTCGCGGGCCGCCTTGATCTGAGGCGGCCCGTTCCTTTTCTGGATGCTGCATCCGGTCTTCGTCGTGCCTGCAGCAATGGGGGGGCGCGAAGCCCCCCCGCCCAGCGGATCAGCGCGCGGGACGCAGCTGCGCCTCGCCCCGGTTCGTGCCCATCCCGCCGATCACCACCAGCGCCCAGACAACGGCCGCCGGCCACCACAGGCCGCCCTGGATCAGGCCCATGCCGATCAGGCCGGCCTGCACCACGTAATAGGCCATGGTGATCAGCGTCTTGCGGATCAGGTCGCCCTCGCGGTCCGTCAGACCCACCGTTGCCGAGGCCGCGACCACGTTGTGCACGCAGATCATGTTGCCTGCCGCGCCGCCGACAGCCTGCAAGGCCACCACGATGGTGATGCCCGCCAGGTCCAGCCCGATACCCTGCGCGGTCGAGAACTGGAACAGCGAGAACATCATGTTGGACACCGTGTTCGACCCGGCGATGAAGGCGCCGAGCGCGCCGACGATGGGGGCGAACAGCGGCCAGGCATCGCCCGTCGCAGCGGCCATGCCCTGCGCCAGCATGATCGGCATCGAGGCCGTGTCCTCGGATCCCGAATTGATGAAGACCTGCACCATCGGCACCGCCAGCAGCAGCGCGGGGGCGGCGGCCAGCATCGTCCTGCCCGAGATCGCCCAGGCCCGGCCGTAATCCGACCCGCGCATGCGGAACAGCGCGACCGAGATCAGCGAGGCAATGATCATCACCGTTCCCGGCGAATACAGGAACTGCGCCGAGGCGTTGATCCCCGACCCGAACATGTCGCGCAACGCCAGTGTCGTGGACGGCCCTGTCAGCCAGGCCTTCAGCGGTTCGATGGTGCGGGTGAGCACCAGGAGAGCCGCCACGATCACATAGGGCATCCAGGCGCTGAGCAGCGAGATCTCGCGCCGGGGCGCCGCGCTATGCGGGGAAAGCTCGGCATCGGCGTCGGCCGCCTCGACCGAGCCCTGCCAATCCCGCTCCCATTCCGCGCGAGGCGGGAAATCGAAGCGGTCAGCGGGCATGAACCATCCCGCGCGCGCGGCCGGAACGACGATCATCAGGCCGATCAGCCCGCCCAGAAGCGACGGGAATTCTGGCCCCAGAACCCGCGCCACCAGCAGATAGGGCAGCGTGAAGGCGAGGCCCGCGAACAGCGCGAACTTCCAGGCGCGGAAGCCTTCGGCGAAGCTGCGGCTGCGGCCAAAGAACCGCGTCAGCATCCCCACCATCAGCAGGGGAATCAGGAAGCCGATCATCGTGTGGATCAGCGCCACGTTCGCCGCCACGACCGGAACATACTGATCCAGGGCCGCAGGGCTGATGGCGGTCGCCACCTCCTCGCTGTTCGACAGCCCGGTGCCCAGGCCCACAAGCATGGGCGTGCCGACCGCGCCGAACGACACCGGCGTGGACTGGATGATCAGCGTGACCATGACCGCCGCCATGGCGGGAAAGCCGATCGCCACCAGCAGGGGCGCCGCCACCGCAGCAGGCGTGCCGAAGCCGGAAGCCCCTTCGATCAGCGACCCGAACATCCAGGCGATGATGATCGCCTGGATGCGCCGGTCGGGCGAGATATCGGTAAACCCGCGCCGGATCGCCCGGATCGCCCCCGATTCTTGCACGGTGTAAAGCAGCAGGATCGCCCCGAACACGATGTAGAGCAGCGTGATCGCCGTCACCAGGCCGTTCACGGTGGCCCCCGCGACGCGTTCCCAAGGCGCCCCCCAGACCAGCAAGGCCAGCACGACGGTGGCAAGATAGGCCACCAGCATCGACAGCTTCGCCGATTTCCGCATGACGACCAGCAAGACAAATACCGCAAGCACAGGCAGCAAGGCGGCAAAGAACATCAGTCCCTGCATCAGAATATCCTCCCTTCTAATGCAGGGCACAATTGAAGGCGAAGCCTAGCTGGTCAAGAGTTTTGGTAAAAAAACTTGACCAGTCAGCTTCTGGAAAGGGATCGGGCGTCAGGTCCTTTCGATGGCGATGGCAATCCCCTGACCTCCCCCGATGCACATGGTTATCAATGCCTTACGGCCTCCGGTGCGTTCCAGCTCATGCAGTGCCTTGACGGTGATGATCGCGCCTGTCGCGCCGACCGGATGGCCCAGCGCGATGGCCCCGCCATTGGGATTCACGCGGGCAGGATCCAGGCCCAGGCCCTTGTTCACCGCCAGGGCCTGCGCGGCGAAGGCCTCGTTCGATTCGATCACGTCGAAATCGCCCGCCGACAGGCCCGTCTTCTCCAGCAGCTTCTGCACTGCAGGGACCGGGCCGATGCCCATCACTTCGGGGCGCACGCCCGCCACGGCATAGCCCAGGATCCGCGCGCGGGGCGTCAGGCCCGCCGCCTGCGCCGCGTCCGCCCGCGCCAGCACCAGGGCCGCTGCACCGTCGTTGATGCCGCTGGCATTGCCCGCCGTGACGCTGCCGTCCTTCTTGAAGACCGCCTTCAGCCCTGCCAGCTTGTCCAGACTGGTTTCCTTGGGATGCTCGTCCGTGTCGAATGTCACCGGCCCCTTGCGGCCCTTCACCTCGACCGGCACGATCTGGTCGCGGAAATACCCCGCCGCAATGGCCGCCGCCGCGCGACGCTGCGATTCCATCGCGAATTCGTCCTGGGCCTGGCGGCTGATGTCATGTTCGCCCGCGACGTTTTCCGCCGTCACGCCCATGTGGCCCGTGCCCATCGGGCAGGTCAGCGCGCCGGTCATCATGTCCATCATCTTCTGGTCGCCCATCTTGGCGCCGAATCGTGCGGAACTGACAGCATAGGGCGCGCGGCTCATGCTTTCGGCGCCGCCCGCCACGGCGAAATCCGCGTCGCCCAGCATAAGTGCCTGCGCCGCCGAGACGATGGCCTGCGCGCCCGACCCGCAAAGCCGGTTCACGTTCATCGCGGGCGTTGTGTCGGGAATGCCCGCCTCCAGCATCGCCACGCGGGACAGGTACATGTCGCGGGGTTCCGTGTTGATGACATGGCCAAAGACCACCTGCCCGATCTTCTCGGGCGCAACCCCTGCCCGCTCCATCGCGGCGCGGGTCACGATGGTCGCCAGCTGGATGGGCGGAATGGCGGCAAGGCTGCCGCCGAAGGTGCCGATGGCAGTGCGCGCGCCGGACAGGATGACGATCTCGGTGGACATGGTGAACCCCTTCCCTTGGTTGCCGGGACAGCATAGGCCCAGCCCGCCCCTTCGGCCAAGCGCGCCGTGGCGTCGCGCGGACGCTGCGGCTAACCTGCTGCAAAGACAGGAACCGAATCGCATGGACAGGGACGGACCCCGGATCAAGCTGCGGCTGGAATACGACGCGCCGCTGGTGCTGGGGCCGGGCAAGGCGCAGCTTCTGCGGCTGATCGGGCAGCATGGCTCGATCTCGGCCGCAGGACGGCAGATGGGGATGAGCTATAAGCGCGCCTGGTCCCTGGTCGAGGAAATGAACGCGGCCTTTGCCGCCCCGCTGGTGGACAGCAACCGGGGCGGGGCAGGCGGCGGCGGGGCGACGGTCACGCCCACCGGCCAGGCGGTCCTGCACCATTATGAATCGCTTGAGCGGCTTTTGCGCGACAAGGGGGCGGCCGACCTTGCCGCCATCGGCGCCCTGATGAAAACGGAGGAACCATGACGATACTGGCGATGGATCAGGGGACCACCTCGTCCCGCGCGCTTGTGTTTCGCGACGACCTGACGGTGCAGGCCACGGCCCAGCACGAGTTTCCTCAGCACTTTCCGCGCTCGGGCTGGGTGGAACACGAACCCGGCGACATCTGGACCAGCAGCGCCGGAACCGCCCGCGCCGCCATCGAGAAGGCGGGCGCCCCCCGCATCGACGCCATCGGCATCACCAATCAGCGAGAAACCGTGGTGATCTGGGACCGCAAGACCGGGGAACCGATCCACCGCGCCATCGTCTGGCAGGACCGCCGCACCGCCGACATCTGCAACCGCCTGCGCGACGAGGGGGCCGAGGATCAGGTGACAGACACCACCGGCCTGCTGCTGGACCCCTATTTCAGCGCCACCAAGATCGGCTGGCTGCTGGATCATGTGGACGGCGCGCGGGACCGCGCACAGGCGGGCGAACTGGCCTTCGGGACCATCGACAGCTTCCTGATCTGGAAGCTGACGGGCGGACGGTCCCATGTCACCGACGCCACCAATGCCAGCCGGACGCTTCTGTATGACATCCGCAAGGGCGACTGGTCCGACGACATGTGCCGCCTGTTCGGCGTGCCCCGCGAATTGCTGCCCGAGGTCCGTGACAGCGCCGACGATTTCGGCACCACGCGCGCCGACCTGTTCGGGCGCGAGATCCCGATCACGGGCGTGGCGGGCGACCAGCAGGCGGCGACCGTGGGTCAGGCCTGCTTCCGGCCCGGCATGATGAAATCGACCTATGGCACCGGCTGCTTCGCGCTGCTGAACACGGGCGACCAGGCGGTCCGGTCGAAGAACCGGCTGCTGACGACCATCGCCTATCGCCTGGACGGCAGGACCACCTATGCCCTGGAAGGGTCGATCTTCATCGCCGGCGCGGTGGTCCAATGGCTGCGCGACGGGCTGAAGCTGATCCGCGAGGCGAAAGAAACGCAAGGCCTGTCCGCACAGGCCGATGACAGCCAGCAGGTCATCATGGTCCCAGCCTTCACCGGCCTCGGCGCGCCCCATTGGGCGCCCAAGGCGCGCGGCGCGGTCTTCGGCCTGACCCGCAACACAGGACCCGCCGAATTCGCCCGCGCCGCCCTGGAAAGCGTGGGCTTCCAGACCCGCGACCTGCTGGAAGCCATGCGGGCCGACTGGCCGCAGGCGGGTGACGCGGTGCTTCGCGTCGATGGCGGCATGACCGCCAGCGAACCGGCGATGCAGTTCCTGTCCGACATCCTGGGCGCGCCGGTTGACCGTCCGAAGAACACGGAAACGACCGCCCAGGGCGCGGCCTGGCTGGCGGGCTATCGCGCAGGTCTGTGCCCGGCGCCCGACGACTATGCGCAAGCCTGGCAGCTTGACCGCCGGTTCGAGCCCGGGATGTCGCCCGATGACCGAGATCGGCGCTATTCCGCTTGGCAAAGGGCGGTGCAGGCAGTCCTGTCGGTGTGATCTTCCGGCTTTGTGATTTCACCCCTGCGTGAATTTCCGTAAGATCGCCGGAAAACGACAAGAGGGCAGGATGAGCAGGCTTCTGAAACTCGCGATTGTCGGGCTGGTCGCGTCATGCGGCGGCGGCAACTATTCGGCGCCCCGGCAACTGGACAACGCCTGCGCCATCGTGGCGGAACGGCCCGCCTATTACCGAGCCATGAAGGCGTCGGAACGCAAATGGGGCATCCCGATCCATGTGCAGATGGCGGCGATCCACCAGGAATCGAAGTTCATCGGCGATGCCCGCACGCCGCATCAATACGCGCTTGGCGTGATTCCCATCGGCCGCCAGTCCAGTGCCTATGGTTATTCCCAGGCGCTCGACGGCACGTGGGAGGAATACCAGAAGGAGACCGGCAACCGCCGCGCCAAGCGCGACAACATCCGCCATGCGACGGATTTCATGGGCTGGTACATGCACAATTCCTCGCGCCGGCTTGGCATCTCCAAATGGGACGCGACAGGGCAATACCTGGCCTATCACGAAGGCCGGTCGGGATTTGCGCGCCAGTCCTATCTTGGCAAGCCCTGGCTGGTGCGGGTCGCGAACCAGGTCGGCCAGCGGGCGCAGATGTATCGGGCGCAACTGGTGTCCTGCCGCAAGGCGTGACCCTTGCCCTTCCCCCGCTGCCCGGTTGATATGGCCGGGCAGCGGAAGGACATCCCATGGACGAACAGATCAGGCGCGAGGCCGAGGACCAGCCCGAATTCGCCATCCATATCGGCGCCCGGCTGGTCAGCGCCACGCCCGAACGGGTCGAGTTCGAGATGCCGGTGACGCAAGTTCTGGCCAATCGCAACGGCGTGCTGCATGGCGGCGCGATCATGGGTCTGGCCGACAATGCGGGCGGCACCGGCACTTTCCTGAACCTGCCCAAGGGCAAGACCACCACCACGCTGGAAAGCAAGACCAACTTCCTGCGCCCGATCCGGCTGGGCGACGTGGCCCGCGCCGTCAGCCTGCCCCTGCATATCGGCCGGACCACGCAGATCTGGCAGACCACCATCACCCGCGGCGACGGCAAGGCCGCAGCCATCGTCACGCAGACGCAAGTGGTGATCGACTGGAAGGATTAGATCCGGTCAAACCCAATAGGTGTCGCGAAACACATGCGCCACGATCCGGTCGCGGGTCAACCCCATGCAGGCCAGTTCGGCGTCGGTCTTCGCCTCCAGCGCATCGATCTGCGCGGATCGCGCCCGCGCTTCAAGATAGACGTTCACGCCCTGGCCAAGGCGGTTGAAGAAGGCGTCGATGCGGCCCCGCGTCTCGGGCGCGAAATGGGTGATCGTGTAGGCCATCGGAAACCCTTTCCATGGCAATAGGTGGCTTCCTCCCGTCGGCCAGGATGGATCAGGCCCCCCACGCCGTCAAGCGCCCTGGGGGTCAGCCTGCGCCCATCGCGGCAAGCCGCGCAGCGGCTGCCTGTCCGGCATGCAACCCGCTGCCCAGGCAGGCGGTCAGAAGATAGCCGCCGGTCGGCGCCTCCCAGTCCAGCATCTCGCCCGCGGCAAAGACATTGGGCATGGCACGCAGCTCCTGGCCTTCGGTCAACGCTTCCCAGGTCACACCCCCGGCCGAGGAAATCGCCGTCTCAATCGCCATCGCCCCCCCATGGCGGATAGGCAGCGCCTTCGCCAAGCCGGCCCACCCGGCAGGATCCCCGGGCAAGGGCTGACCCCATTCCAGCAGCAGCGCCACCTTGACCGGATCGTCCAGCACCCGCCGCAACCAGTTGCCCAGCGACAGCTTGCCGCGCGGCCTCTCGAATCGCCTGGCCAGCACTGTGGTATCCAGGTCCGGCGCCAAATCCACATGACCCGGCGCTCCATCCCTCAACGCGGCGGAAATTTCGTAGATGCCCCCGCCCTCTATCCCTTGGCGGCCGATGATCCATTCGCCCCGGCTGGCCAGATCGCCTGCCCGCAGCGCGGTCCCCTTGACCGCCGCCCCAAAATGCCGCGCCATGGGTGGCGACCAGGCCACGCGAAACCCCATGTTGGCAGGTCGGAAGGGCGCCACCGTCACCCCTGCCCCCTCCAGCCAGGGCACCCAAGCCGCGTCCGATCCCAGCCGAGGCCAACTTGCGCCCCCAAGCGCCAGCACAGCCACGCGCGGCTGGACTCTCCGCAGCCCCTCGGGCGTCTCGAACCGGAACCCGCCGCCGATCCAGCGCCAGCGGGTCCGCAGCTCGACCCCGCCATCCCGCAGCCGCGCCAGCCAGGCCCGCAGCAAGGGCGAGGCCTTCATGCCCACCGGAAACACCCGCCCCGTCGATCCGGTGAACAGTTCGATCCCCAAGCCGCGAGCCCAAGCCATCATCTCGGCAGGACCGAACACGCCTTCTTCTTCACCGAAATATCCTCGGGGGTGCGGGGGCAGACAGCCCCCGCTGCCAAGGGTGAGCCTTCGCGCGTATGCCTGAAACGGCTCGTCCTTGGTCAGGTTCAGGCCCGACTTTCCCGCCATCAGGAACTTGCGCGCGGGCGTGGGCATCGCCTCGGCCACCACGACGCGGCGCCCCGGCGCCATCAGTGCCTCGGCCGCCATCAGCCCGGCCGGTCCCGCGCCGACGATCAGCGCGTCAACCGGCTCGCTCACCGTCGGCCCCTGGTCATCGCCAGGCGGATCAGCGCGCGTTCGACCAGGGCCATCTGCGGCGCACGGGTGGAACTGCGCAAGGAAAGGTCGCAGTCCAGTAGCGACCGCACCGCCTCCTCCAGTGGCCCCATGCCCCAAGCCTGCGCCTGCCGGGCCATGCGGTCGCGGCGGGGGCCGAAGACCGGCGGGCGCATCCGCGACAGCGCCACCCCCGGGCCGGCGGGGTCGGCCGCGGCCCCATGCAGCGCGCGGAAATGGCGAAGCGCGGCGATGCAGAGCGTCACGGGATTCACCCCCTGCCCTTCGATCCGCCGCATCATTGTGCCGAACTCGCCCTCGCGTCGTTCGGCCACGATGTGGATCAGCTCGTCCAAATCGGCCTCGATGGTGGCGGGGGCCATCAGAGCGATTTCCTCGGGTGTCAGGGGGGTGTCGTCGCCATGCTTGTAAAGGCCGATCTTCTCGATCGTCTGGCGCAGGTCGCCCGGGTCCAAGGCGCGCGCCAGCACCATCATCTCCTTCATCGCAGCCTGTGGCACGTGGCGCAGCCCGGCATCCGCCAGCCACCGCGCCACTTCCTCCTCGCCCGGCGGATCGTCATAGATGGGCGCGGTCACCGCCGCCGGATGCGGCTCGAACAGCTTGCGCAGGGCCGAGGCCTTGCCAAGGCCTCCGGCAGTCACGACCACGGCCGCATCGCCCGGCTTCCACTCCGACAGCGCCTCGCGGATCGCGTCGGCCGCCGCGTCGGGCGCATCCTCGACCAGCACGACCCGCTGGCCGGGAAAGAACCCCACCTCCTTGACCGCATCCAGCAGTTGCGCGGGCTCCTTGCGCAGTGCCGCGCCCGGCAGGCGGGTCAGGCGCATCTCCTCGTCCGCCTTTTCGCCGACCAGGGCCTTGACCGCCTCGGCACGCTTCATCGCGACGCGCATCGCGTCCTGGCCATAGATCAGCAGCGCCGGACGCGAGGGATCGGGCCGCGCCAGATAGCGCGCGATTTCCGCGCCCTTCAGGATCATTCCGGCAGTTGGCTTGACGCCGCCAGCAGCCGCGTGACGACCTGGTCGGCCAGCATCTCGGCCAGCCGCGACCTGGCATCGCCTTCGGCGGACAGGGTGGCGATGGTCGTGCCGGTGGTGGAATAGGAGGTGAAGTTGCTGACCCGCCCCTGCGCCAGAACCCGGCCCGTCCGGTCGGTCAGCGCGAAATCGGCGGTGCCGTTCAGCGAATAGCGGTTCGTCACCTCGTCCGTGGTGATGGCCTGCGGCACGACACCCACATTGATGCGATAGTCCAGGTCGTAATCCGTCCCTTCGCCGCCCAGCCGTTCGCCCAGGCGGCGGTTGAAGGCAAAGTCCTGATAGGTCTGGGGATCGCGCGGGCGGACCTTGCCGAACAGCCGCTGCCCGGCACCGTTCGGGCCATAGACGGGCGTCAACCCGCAGCCGGTCACCGCCAGCAATCCCAGCAGGGCAGTCCGCCGGTCAGGCGACCACATTGACGATCCGCCCCGGCACCACGATCAGCTTCTTGGGCGCGGCACCCTCCAGGAAGCGGCGGACGGTTTCGTCGGCCAGCACCATGGCCTCGATCTGGTCCTTGGGCATGTCCTTGGCGACGCTGATCTCGGCCCGGCGCTTGCCGTTGATCTGGATCGGCAGGACGACCGTGTCATCCTCCAGCAGCGCGGGATCCGCCTTGGGCCAGGGCGCATCGACCAGCAGGCCCTGCCCCCCAGCCATGGCCCAGACATCCTCGGCCAGATGCGGCACCATCGGCCCCATCAGTTGCGCCATGATCCGCAGCACGGCGCGGCGGGCCTCGCCCCCGGCCTTCGACTTGCCGACCGCGTTCGCCAGTTCATAGATCTTGGCGACCGCCTTGTTGAAGGCGAAGCCCTCGATGGCCTTCGTCACATCGGCGATGGCGCGATGCGCGGCGCGGGTCAGGTCAGGATCCTCGGCCTCCTGAATATCAAGACTTGCCAAGTGCCAAACGCGTGCCAGGAACCTATTGGCGCCTATAGCCCCTACAGCCGTCCATTCAACATCTCGCTCCGGCGGACTGTCCGACAACATGAACCAACGTGCGGTATCAGCACCGAAGCTTTGGACGATGTTGACTGGATCAACTACGTTCTTCTTCGACTTCGACATCTTCGCCGATGGGATAATTTCTATCTCACCTGCGAATGCCTCAGCATATTCGATTGCTTCTTCATCACTGAGGTCGTCGAAGCCTTCACGTTTCAGGACAGCAACTTCGTTTCCTTTTAGATGAAGTCGATAAACATCCTCGGGCAGGTGATAGACCGGACGGCCCCGCTCGTCGCGGGTCATGTAGATCTCGTGCGTCACCATCCCCTGCGTGAACAGCGCGTCGAACGGCTCCTTGGCGCTTTCCGGCAGGTGCCCGGTCTTGACCATCGCCCGCGCGAAGAAGCGCGAATAGAGCAGGTGCAGGATCGCGTGTTCGATCCCGCCGATATACTGGTCCACGTTCATCCAGTAATCGGCATCCGCCCGGTCGGTGGGCGTGGCCGCATGGGGCGAGGTGAAGCGCGCATAATACCAGGACGAATCGACGAAGGTGTCCATCGTGTCCGTTTCGCGCAGCGCCGCGCCGCCGCAGGACGGACACACCGCCTGCCGCCAGGTCGGGTGGCGGTCCAGCGGGTTGCCCGGCACGTCGAAGGTGACATCCTGCGGCAGCAGGACGGGCAGGTTCTCCTTGGCCTCGGGCACCGTGCCACATTTTTCGCAATGCAGGACCGGGATCGGGCAGCCCCAATAGCGCTGACGGGAAATGCCCCAGTCACGAAGCCGGAACTTGGTGACGCCCTCGCCATAGCCATGGGCCTCGGCATGGGCGATTGCGGCGTCCACCGCCGCCTCTCCGGTCTGCTCGGCCTGACCCGAGAAGCCGCGCACATAGGTGACAATTTCCGATTTCAGGGGCACATATGGCACCTTGGCGACCAGGGCATCCGCCTGCTCCAGCGACATGCCGCGTTCGCCAAAGGTCGCGCGGATCGGCAGGCCGTATTTCGTCGCGAACTCGTGGTCGCGCTCGTCATGCGCCGGAGATCCGAAAATCGCGCCGGTGCCGTAATCCATCAGCACGAAATTTGCGATCCAGATCGGCAACTGCCAGCCTTCGTCCAGCGGATGCTTCACGGTCAACCCGGTGTCGAAGCCCAGCTTGGGCGCGGTCTCGATGGCCTCCTCGGTCGTGCCGATCTTGCGGCAGTCCTCGACAAAGGCCGCGACCTTCGGATCCGCCGCCGCCAGGTCGCGCACCAGCGGGTGATCGGGCGACAGCGCCACGAAGCTGGCCCCCATCAGCGTGTCGGGGCGGGTGGTATAGACCTCGATCGCCTCGAAGCCCTCCGGCGCATCGACCGTCTGGAAGCGGAACTGCAAGCCACGCGACTTGCCGATCCAGTTGGCCTGCATCAGCCGCACCTTGTCGGGCCAGCCGGTCAGCCCGTCCAGCGCCGACAGAAGCTCGTCCGAATAATCCGAGATGCGGAAGAACCACTGCGTCAGTTCGCGCCGTTCCACCGTAGCGCCGGACCGCCAGCCCTTGCCGTCGATCACCTGTTCGTTGGCCAGAACCGTCATGTCCACCGGATCCCAGTTCACCTGGGCCGACTTGCGGGTGATCAGCCCGGCCTCCAGCATGTCCAGGAACATGGCCTGCTGCTGGTGGACGTAAGCGTCGTCGCAGGTGGCGAATTCGCGGCTCCAGTCGATGGACAGGCCCAGCGGCTTCAACTGCTCGCGCATGGTGGCGATGTTGGCATAGGTCCAGTCGCGCGGATGGCCGCCCTGCTCCATCGCGGCGTTCTCGGCGGGCATCCCGAAGGCGTCCCACCCCATCGGGTGCAGCACGGAAAACCCTTGGGCGCGCTTGAAGCGGGCCACCACGTCGCCCATGGTGTAGTTGCGCACATGGCCCATGTGGATGCGCCCGGACGGATAGGGGAACATCTCCAGCACGTAATACTTGGGCCGGCTATCGCGCGTGGCGGTGAAGCTGCCGGCGTCGGACCAGGCCTGCTGCCACCGGGATTCGCTGCTGGAGGGATCATAGGGCATCGTGCGGACCTTTGGCGTCATTCGTCGCCGCCGGGTTTATACGGCACGACTTGGCGGGTCCAGCCTGTAGGGCGGGGTTCTACCCCACCCCGGTCACAACCGCCCGTCCTGGATGCGCAACTGCCGCGCGCGGGTCAGGATCGCGTCTTCCACCGCGCGCACGGTGCCGGGTTCCACCGCCGCACCCCCCGGCCCTTGCAGCGACAGCTTCAGGCTGCGCGCGTCCAGCGCCGGGTCGGCGATCTTGATGGTGGCGCGATAGGACCGGCCCCCGCCCGGCGGCGTGCCATAGCCCGTCTGGATCACCCCGGTGAAGGGATCGACCGTCTGCACCGGCAGGAAGTTCAGCACTTCCAGGCTGGCGTTCCACAGGTACTTGTTCACGCCGACGCTGGTGTTCGGGTTTTCCGATCCCTCGAAGACATCCCAGATCGTCGTGGTCCGCACCTCGGGGCTCATGTCGGCGCTGTCCATGGGTCCGGCATTGCGCCCGCCCCCGCCGCAAGCAGCCAATGCGGCGCAAAGCGATGCTGCGATCACCAGGCGTGCGGCGCGTGCAATGTTCATGCGGTCCCCCGTTTTTCGCGTCAGGCCACGCTTTAGCGCGGATCACCCCTGCCCCACAAGCGCCTTGGCCCGTGACCTTCGGACGGACGGCGGAGGGGATCACGCAAAGGTGTGGCCCTTGTGCATCACAGAATCCGCCGTAGCCGGGGCAGCCGCGCGATTCCGTTGCATCGCGGGTGCGGACGGGGGAAACAAGCAGCATACCCAAGGCGGTAATGCCGGTTTGGGCATCAGAGAGACAAGAGGGAACTTGACCATGAAAAAGGCTCTTATCGCCTCCACCGCGCTGGTCCTGACCGCCGGCATCGCCGCCGCCGACGTGACCATCTCGGGCTACGGCCGCACCGGCGTCATCTATTACGAAAACGACACGGATGAAAACGAAACCCAGGTGATCTCGCGCCTGCGGATGAACATCGACGCCGCGACCTCGACCGACCAGGGCGTGGACTTCGGTGCTCGTTTCCGCATCCAGTGGGACCAGAACCAGGACGACAACGGCAAACTGAACGCCGGCAAACTGTACGTGACCTCCAGCGGCCTGACCGTTGAAGTCGGTAACGTCGACACCGCCTTCGACTCGGCCGGTCTGCTCTATGCAAACGAACTGGGCTCGTATGACCGTCAGGTTGGCTTCCTGCAGGGCGCCTTCTTCGCCTATGACTCGGACGCTTATGACGACGCTGGCCGCCTGGGCGTTGCCGCCGAGTACTCGATCGCCGGTGCTACCGTCCGCGCGTCTTATGTCGACCCCGACCAGACCGACTCCACGGCGTTCGTGGGCGACAACGAAGAGTTCAGCCTCTCGGTCGACTACACCTGGAACGAGCGTCTGGAACTGTCGGCAGCCTATGTCACCGACGGTGCTGGTTTCGAAGACAACGACATCTTCTTCATCGGCGCCCGGTATGCGGTTATGGAGAACGCCCGCATCGGCCTGAACTATGTCGACGCCAGCAACGACTCGGTCGCTGACGCCGGTAACTCGATCGCCCTTTACGGCGACTACACCCTGGCCGATGGTCTGACCAACATCGAAGCCTATATCACCAACAACGACCTGGACGACAAGGAAACCGACAATGCGTTCGGTATCGGCGTCAACTACGACCTGGGCGGCGCCCGTCTGGGTGCCTCGCTGCACCGCGACTATGACGAAAACGTGACCGCCGACATGGGCGTGCGCTTCGACTTCTGATCCCCGGATCGGACGTCAAACTTGAGGAGCGGGCCTTGCGCCCGCTCTTTTCTTTTTGTCTTGTCGCATCATGGGACTGGATGACATCAAGCGCCGCATCGCTGCGGCCGAGGAACGGGCCGGGCGCGCGCCCGGCAGCGTCACGCTGATCGCCGTCAGCAAGGTGCAGCCGGAAGACCGCGTGACCGCCGTGCTGAATGCGGGCCACCGCGTCTTTGGCGAAAACTACGTGCAGGAAGCGCAGGGCAAATGGCCCGGCTGGCGCGACCGATACCCGGGGGTGGACCTGCACATGATCGGCCCCCTGCAATCCAACAAGGCCAAGGCGGCGGTCGAACTGTTCGACGCTATCCACACGCTGGACCGCATGACACTGGCCCGCAAGCTCGCGCAGCAGATCGGCCAGGGTGGCCGCAGCCCGCAGCTGTTCATCCAGATCAACACCGGGGACGAGCCGCAGAAGGCGGGGATCCTCGCCGACGAGTTGCCGGTGTTCCTGTCCTCCTGCCGCGACTTTGGCCTGTCGCCGCAAGGCCTGATGTGCATCCCGCCCGAGGACCAGGATCCCTTGCCCCATTTCCGCCTGTTGCGCCGCCTGGCCCAGGATCACGGCCTGCCAAACCTGTCGATGGGGATGAGCGCGGACTTCGAAACGGCAATTGCCGAGGGCGCGACCCATGTGCGCGTGGGATCGGCCATCTTTGGCGCACGCGACTACGGCTAGATTCTACTTGCGAAACGGCATGGTCCCGCGTATCTCCGGCGGCGGGACACCCTTCCCCAACGAAGGGCTTTTAGCTGGAAGGCTGACATGAAGGATCTGACGATCCCGGCTGCGCGCCCGGTCAATCCGCGCTTCTCCTCTGGCCCCTGCGCCAAGATCCCCCATTACACCCTGGACCTGCTGGCGGATGCTCCGCTGGGCCGCTCGCACCGTGCCGCCATCGGCAAGGCGAAGCTGGCCGAGGCGATCGACCTCACGCGCGAGGTCCTGGGCGTTCCCGCCGATTACCGCATCGGCATCGTCCCGGGATCCGACACCGGCGCGGTCGAGATGGCAATGTGGTCCCTGCTGGGTGCCCGCCCGGTCGAGATGCTGGCCTGGGAAAGCTTTGGCGAAGGCTGGGTCACGGATGCCGTCAAGCAGTTGAAGCTGGACGCGACCGTCCGCAAGGCCGACTATGGCAAGATCGTCGATTTCGCGGAAGTCGATTTCGACAAGGACGTGGTCTTCACCTGGAACGGCACCACCAGCGGCGTGCGCGTGCCGAACGGCGATGCGATCCCCGCTGACCGCGCGGGCCTGACCATCTGCGACGCGACCTCGGCCGCCTTTGCAATGGACCTGCCTTTCGACAAGCTGGATGTCGTGACCTTCAGTTGGCAGAAGGTTCTGGGCGGCGAAGGCGCGCACGGGATGCTGATCCTGTCGCCGCGCGCGGTGGAACGGCTGGAAACCTATACCCCGGCCTGGCCGCTGCCCAAGATCTTCCGCATGACCAAGGGCGGCAAGCTGATCGAGGGCATCTTCAAGGGCGAGACGATCAACACGCCCTCCATGCTGGCGGTCGAGGATTACCTGGTCGCGCTGAAATGGGCACAGTCGCTGGGCGGCGTGAAGGCGCTGATCGCACGCGCCGATGCCAATGCCGCCGCCGTGCGCGACTTCATCGCCGGCAAGGACTGGATCGCCGACCTGGCCGAGGATCCGGCCACCGCGTCCAACACCAGCGTCTGCCTGCGCTTTACCGATCCGGCCATCAAAGACGGCGCGGCCTTCGCCAAGGCTGTTGCGAAACGGCTGGAGAAGGAAGGCGTGGCGCTGGATGCGGGAGCCTATCGGGATGCGCCGGCGGGCCTGCGGATCTGGTGCGGCTCGACGGTTGAGGCCAGCGATGTCGCGGCGCTGATGCCCTGGATCGAATGGGCCTATCGCGCCGAACTGGCCGCGCAAGCGTAAACAGGCCGGGGGCGTTGCCCCCGGACCCCCAGGATATTTCCACCAGAATGAACATGGCATCCGCGAGGCTTTGCCCGGATGCCGCATAGAAGGATGAGTGACATGCCGAAGGTTCTCGTGTCCGACAAACTGTCGGAAACCGCCGTCCAGATCTTCCGCGATCGCGGGGTCGAGGTCGATTACCTGCCCGATCTGGGCAAGGACAAGGAAAAGCTGGCCGAGGTGATCGGCCAGTATGACGGCCTTGCCATCCGGTCGGCGACCAAGGTGACGGAAAAGCTGTTGCAGAACGCCGCCAACCTCAAGGTGATCGGCCGCGCCGGGATCGGGGTGGACAATGTGGACATTCCGGCGGCGTCGAAAAAGGGCGTGATCGTGATGAACACGCCCTTCGGCAACAGCGTCACCACCGCCGAACACGCCATCGCCATGATGTTCGCGGTGGCCCGGCAACTGCCGGAGGCCAGCGCCAGCACCCATGCGGGCAAGTGGGAAAAGAATCGCTTCATGGGTGTCGAGCTGTTCAACAAGACCCTGGGCGTGATTGGCGCGGGCAATATCGGGTCGATCGTCATCGACCGCGCGTTGGGGCTGCACATGAAGGTGCTGGCCTATGATCCCTTCCTGTCGCCCGAGCGCGCCAAGGAAATCGGCGCGACCAAGGTCGAACTGGACGAACTGCTGGGCAAGTCCGACTTCATCACCTTCCACGTGCCGCTGACGGAAAAGACCCGCAACATCCTGTCGCGCGAGGCCATTGCCAAGCTGAAGCCGGGCGTCCGCGTCATCAACTGCGCCCGCGGCGGGCTGGTGGATGAGGAAGCCTTGGCCGAGGCGCTGAAGGACGGCCGCGTCGCCGGCGCCGCATTCGACGTCTTCGCGGTCGAGCCTGCCACCGAAAGCCCGCTGTTCAACCTGCCGAACGTGGTCGTGACCCCGCACCTGGGCGCATCCACCACCGAGGCGCAGGAGAACGTGGCCCTTCAAGTGGCCGAGCAGATGTCGGATTACCTGCTGACCGGCGCGGTGCAGAACGCGCTGAACATGCCATCCGTCACGGCCGAGGAGGCCGCGGTCATGGGTCCCTGGATCAAGCTGGCGGGCCATCTGGGCGCCTTCGTGGGCCAGATGACGGACGAACCGATCAAGGCGATCAACGTCCTGTATGACGGCGTTGCCGCGACCATGAACCTGAATGCGCTGAATGCGGCGGTGATTGCGGGCGTCATGAAGGCCACCAATCCGGACGTGAACATGGTTTCCGCCCCGGTGATGGCCAAGGAACGCGGCGTGCAGGTGGCCACCACCACGCAGGACAAGGCCGGCGTTTTCGAGGGCTATATCAAGCTGACCGTCGTCACCGACACGCGCGAACGGTCCATCGCGGGCACCGTCTTCAGCGACGGCAAGCCGCGCTTCATCCAGATTCGCGGCATCAACATCGACGCCGAGGTGGGGCAGCACATGCTCTATACCCGCAACAAGGACGTGCCGGGCGTGATCGGGGCGCTTGGCATGACCTTGGGCGATCTGGGCGTGAACATCGCGAACTTCACGCTGGGCCGCTCGGCCCAGGGCAACGATGCCATTGCGATCCTGTACCTGGACGAGCCGATCAGCGACGAGGCCCTGGCCACGCTGCAGAAGACCGGCAAGTTCCTGCAGGCCCGCCGCTTGCAGTTCGAGGTTTGACGATCCCGCCGCGTCGCCTTAGGCAGGGGGCGCGGCTTTTGATGCAGCGAGGCGGTGATGCGGCTTTATGTCATTGGCGATGTCCATGGGCATCTGGACAAGCTCAAGGCCGCGCATGACCGCGTCTTTCGCGATGGCGGGCGGGATGCCGTGATTGCCCATGTGGGCGACTTGATCGACCGGGGACCGGATTCGCGCGGTGTCGTCGAATACCTGATGACCGGCCAGGCCGAAGGGCGGCCATGGACGGTGACGCGTGGCAATCACGACCGCTTTCTGCCGCAATATGTGATGCAGCCTGACTGGGTCGATCCGGACCTCAGTTCCCGGCTGCACTGGACGTTGCATTCCGGGCTGGGCGCGCCCGAAACGCTGCGGTCCTATGGCGTCGATCCCACCCTGGCCCCGGATCGGATGCTGGCCGAGGCCAAGCGGGCGGTGCCTGGTGTCCATGCGGCCTATCTTGCCTCTCTGCCGCTGTATTTTCTGCATCCGCTGGCCCTGGTCGTTCACGCGGGCATCCGGCCGGGCGTCGATCTGCAGGACCAGACCGAGGAGGATCTGGTATGGATCCGGCAGGACTTCCTGAACAGCCCCGTGGATCATGGGCCGCTGGTCGTCCATGGCCATACCGCGATCCAGACCGCCACCCATTACGGCAACCGCCTGAATGTCGATGGCGGCGCGGCCTATGGGCGCCCTCTTTGCGCGGTCGTCATCGAAAGGGATGGCGTGCATCTGCTGGCCGACGACGGCCGCCTGCCCTTGGAACCGGAGAACCTGCCATGCGATTGACCGCGCTTGCTTTTCTGCTGATGCCCGCCCTGGCTGGGGCCGAGGAGATCGCCCAGGTCGGCGTCGACTGGGTCGGCAACGACATCGTCATCGAGGCGGTCGCCGATCCGGTCGTGGGCGGCGTCACCTGTCACCTGGCCTATTTCGAACGGTCCGTTCTGGACCGTCTCAGTCAGGGCAACTGGTTCGAGGATCCCTCGAACAGCGCCATTCAGTGTGCGATGACGGGTTCGGTCGATGTCAGCACGCTGCGGCCCGGCCGTCCCGAGGACGTGTTCAGCGAAGGCCGCTCGCTTCTGTTCAAGTCCCTGCGCGTCAAGCGGATCTATGACGCGAAGAACCGGGTGCTGATCTATCTGGCCCATGCGAGCGAGTTGAGCGAAGGATCGGCCAAGATGTCGATGTCCACGGTGCCCCTGCCACCCGACACCACAAGCGGGCCAGGTGCGAATTGATCCCTTCTGCCAGATGCCGCCGGACCGCGGCAG
Organism: Paracoccus yibinensis; assembly: GCF_030846195.1. Taxonomy (GTDB): domain Bacteria; phylum Pseudomonadota; class Alphaproteobacteria; order Rhodobacterales; family Rhodobacteraceae; genus Paracoccus; species Paracoccus yibinensis. The sequence continues at coordinate 292,429 of NZ_JAVCWH010000005.1, read as the reverse complement.
CTGCGGAAATCGTGCAAATGCTGGTGATCTGGTGGACAGAATCGCGCTGCGGGGTTAAAACAGCCGCCAGATCCGAAGCAGTGGACCATTCATGCAGCTGAACAACCGAATTGCCAAATTCAGCCTGGGTCAGGTCGTCCGCCATCGGAACCGTCCGTTTCGCGGCGTGATCTTCGATGTGGATCCCGAATTCGCCAATACCCAGGAATGGTACGATTCCATCCCTGAAGATGCGCGTCCTGCCAAGGACCAGCCTTTCTATCACCTTTATGCCGAAACAGAGGCGACCTATTACGTCGCCTATGTCTCGGAACAGAACCTGGTCCCGGACCAGTCCGGCGAACCCCTGAACCACCCCGACATGTTCGAGATGTTCGGTGACTTCGAGGACGGGCGCTATCCGCTGATGGGTCCGCTGAACTAGCCGTGATAGGGTACCGTGAATGCCAAGCAGTTCCGCTGGCCTTCACGGTAATAGCACAGAGATTGCGTCAGCCCCTGGATCAGGCACCAGCCGAACCCGCCTTCGGGCAAGTCGAGCGGATCAAGGGCCGGCAGGGTGCGCGGCAGCAGGCAATCGGCGGGCAGCATGCCGCCATCGTCTGTGATGGCGCATGACAACCCGTTGTCGTGCATGACCACGCACAAATGCATCGACCGGGCGTCCGTCGCTGGCGTGGCCGTGTCGCTTGCATGTTCGGCCACGTTGTTCATCACCTCGGCCAGGACCAGTTCCAGCCGCCCCATTGCATCGGCGCTCACCTCCTTGGCGAAGCGGATGCGCAAATCCTCCAACGTCTGCCGCACGTCCTGGGGTTCGGCTTGCAGCACACGGTGAAACATCGGCTGCGTCCGGGTCGCGGGACGGGGTTTGGGTCCGGCATTCTGCCGTTCGCTGGAACTCATAAACAACTACTCCTGTAAGGTGGTGGCCGGTCGTATGTCGAAAACACTGTCCATCCGGGTCAGCCTGAACACGCGCTCCACGTTGGGGGTCAGTCCTTCCAGGACCAGCGGAAGGGATTCGGGCAGGGCCTTTCGGACCGCGATCATCGCACCCAATCCCGAACTGTCCATGAAATCGACACGCCGCATGTCCAGACGGACAGGCTTGCGACCGCGCAGCACGATTTCCCGCAGCCGGTCCTTGAACCGGGTGGCAATGGCGGCGTCGATGCGCGCTTCTTCCACGATCACGGTCAACTGCGTTTCGGTTTCGTTGACGATCAGTGTCGGCATGTCGTTCCCCTGCGCTTCCTGGCACCAGCCTTAAGGGCAAAAGGTTACGATCCGGTAAGCGCCACGACATATCAGGAATGGCAGGACCGGCGCCTTCACATTGCCCAAAATCACGGCAGCGGCCGCGTGCAGGATCCCTTGCTGCCTAAAACGCGGACTTGGCCTGCGGAACTTTCGCGCAGGAACCGCTATTCCTCTGTGGACTTGGGAAAAACCGTCTCCGATCATCAGCGGAAGAAGGCCCGCAAAGGGTCCGGGGTCAGCGGGTGGACGAATGAGCTATTACAACGAAATGTATGAAGGGTCGCGGGTTCGCGAACCCTATGCCCGGCTCAGCCAATGGGTCGAGACGATGCCCGCCGATTTTCGGCAGATGAAGCAGGCCGAGGCCGAGGCCCTGTTCCGGCGAATCGGCATCACCTTCGCCGTCTATGGCGAGGGGGGCGACCCGGACCGGCTGATCCCCTTCGACATGATGCCCCGCGTTTTCGAACAGTCAGAATGGCGCAAGCTGGAACGCGGCATCAAGCAGCGGGCGCGCGCGCTGAACGCCTTTCTGCGCGACGTCTATGGCCGGGCCGAGATCGTGCGCGCGGGCCGCATCCCCGCCCGGCTGGTCTATCAGAACGAGGCCTATGAGAAGGCCGTGGTCGGCGTCGTGCCGCCGCGCGGGGTTTATTCCCACATCATCGGCATCGACCTGGTGCGCACGTCCAAGGACGAGTTCTTCGTGCTGGAGGACAACTGCCGCACCCCCTCGGGTGTCAGCTACATGCTGGAAAACCGCGAAATCATGATGCGGATGTTCCCCGGCCTGTTTCGCGGCAACCGGATCGAGCCGGTGGACCAGTATCCCGACCTTCTGCGCCGCACGCTGGAATCCGTCGCGCCCGCCAAATGCCACGACCGGCCCACCTGCGTGGTCCTGACACCGGGCCATTTCAACAGCGCCTATTACGAACACAGCTTCCTGGCGAACCTGATGGGCGTCGAACTGGTCGAAGGCGCCGATCTGTTCGTGGACGGCGAATTCGTCTATATGCGCACCACTCAGGGACCAAAGCGGGTCGATGTCATCTATCGACGGATCGACGATCCGTTCCTGGATCCACTGTGCTTCCGCCCGGATTCGATGCTGGGCGTGCCGGGGCTGATGGATGTCTATCGGTCCGGGGGCGTGTCGATCTGTTCGGCGCCGGGCGCGGGCGTGGCCGATGACAAGGCGATCTATACCTTCGTGCCGGAAATGGTCCGCTTCTATCTGGGCGAGGAGCCGATGTTGCAGAACGTCCAGACCTGGACGCTGTGGAAGGACGACGATTACCGATACGTCATGGAACACCTGCCGGACCTGGTGGTAAAGGAAGTTCATGGATCGGGCGGCTATGGGATGCTGGTCGGCCCGAAGTCCACGAAGGAGGAGATCGAGACCTTCCGCAGGAAGATCGAGGCCGATCCCGGCAATTACATCGCCCAGCCGACGCTGGCCCTGTCCACCTGCCCCACCTTCGTCGCCGAAGGGCTGGCGCCGCGCCATGTGGACCTGCGCCCCTATTGCCTGTGCGGCGACCGGATCGAACTGGTGCCGGGCGGGCTGACGCGGGTGGCGCTGCGCGAAGGCAGCCTTGTCGTGAACTCGTCGCAGGGCGGGGGCGTCAAGGACACCTGGGTCCTGTCGGAATAAGGGGGTCAGAGATGCTCAGCCGCACCGCCGCCAACCTGTTCTGGATGGGCCGCCACCTGGAACGCGCCGACACCGCCGCGCGCCTGCTGGACGTGGGCCAGCGGATCACGCTTCTGCCCAACACCGCCTCGGGCTATCAGAACGAATGGAACTCCCTGCTGCAGGCCTCGGGCACAGCCAGCCTGTTCGCCGAGAAATACGGCGAGATCAGCCAGGAAAACATCGAGGAATTTATCTTCTTCGACCGCGACAATCCGTCATCCGTCATGTCCTGCATCGAGCGTGCGCGAGAGTCGGGCCGAATCGTGCGCACCGCGCTGACCAGCCAGGTCTGGGACGCGTTGAACGTGGCCTATCAGGATCTACGCCGGATCGAGAAGACGCCGCGCGACAAGATCGACACGGCCTCGCTGACGGACTTCACGACCAGCCACACCTCGACCGTGAGGGGCGCGATCAATGCCACGCAGCTTCGCAATGACGGCTGGCATTTCATGAACCTGGGCTATGGCCTGGAACGCGCGGATGCGACGGCGCGGCTGCTGGACGTGAAGTATTACGTCCTTCTGCCCCGGATCGAATTCGTGGGATCGGGTCTGGACACCTATCAATGGCAGGTGATCCTGAGGGCGCTTTCGGCGCATCGGGCCTATCACTGGGCTTACGGCGGCGACATCACGGCGGGACGGGTCGCGGATTTCCTGATCCTGAACGGGGAAAGCCCGCGGTCGCTGATCACATCGCTTTACGAGGCAGTGTGGAATCTGGAAGGGCTTGCCAAGCGGTATGGCGAAACGGTGCCGACCAATGCCCGCGACAAGGCGCGCGAGGTGCTGAGCCGCTTGCAGGCCCATGACATCGACATGGTCTTCGACGAGGGGCTGCACGAATTCCTGACCTGGTTCATCGGGGAAATCGGCACCATCTCGACCCTGGTCCATGAAGATTACCTGCTGGGGGGATCGTGATGAAGCTGCGGATCTTTCATCAGACCGTTTATCGCTATGACCGGCCGGTCAGGAACCTGGTGCAAAGCCTGCGCCTGACGCCTTCTGTGTTCGAAGGGCAGCGCACGCATGACTGGGCGATCAGCGTGTCGGGGGGCACCCGCGGCCCCGGTTTCCGCGACGGGGCGGGCGACTGGATCGAAGGCTGGACCGTGCGCGGCCCGACCGAGGAAGTGACCGTCACCGTCACTGGCCGGGTCGAGACGCGCGACACGGCAGGCGTCCTGCGCGGATATCGCGAGTTGATCCATCCGCTTGCCTATCTGCGCGACACCGTGGCCACGAAACCGGACGAAGGGCTGCGCGATCTGGCAGGTTCCGTGACAGACACGACCGATTTCCTGGATCTCGCGCATCGGCTGTCGGCCGGTGTGTCGGAGGCGATCGCCTATGCCCCCGGCCAGACGGAATTCCATACCACCGCCGCCGAGGCGTTGGCGCAGGGGCAAGGCGTGTGCCAGGACCATGCCCATGCGCTGATCGCCGTGGCGCGCCTGCGTGACCTGCCCGCCCGCTATGTCTCGGGCTATCTGCACAGCACCACAGAGGGAGAGCCGCACGAGGCAGCCCATGCCTGGGCCGAGATTCATGTGCAGGGCCTGGGCTGGGTCGGCTTCGATCCCGCCAACAGATGTTGCCCGGACGAACGCTATGTCCGGCTGGGTTCGGGACTGGACGCGTCGGACGCAGCCCCGATCCGGGGAATCGCGGCAGGCCAGGGGATCGAGACCCTGGATGTCGCCGTGAATGTCGAGGAGGTGGAGCGTTTCCAGACCCAAAGCCAAAGCCAGACGCAAAGCTAAGGGGTCTGCCGACCCCTCTTGGCCTTTGGCCAATTCACCCCGGCGGATATTTGAGCCAAAGTGAATGGAAAGGACGGATTGCGGCCTACCCCTGTCGCCTTTAGATTGCGGCCATCATGACGGGGAAGACGCAGCCATGACCTATTGCGTCGGCTTGAAGCTGAATGCCGGACTTGTGCTGCTGTCGGACACGCGCACGAATGCGGGCCTGGACAACATCGCCTGCTATCGCAAGATGTTCTTCTTCGAACAGCCGGGCGAACGCGCCATCGTGGTGATGACGGCCGGGTCGCTGTCGGTCACGCAGACGACGCTTGCCCGCCTGAACGAGGCCATCCATGACGATATGGCGGACGAGACGACCTCGATCATGAAGGCGCAGACGATGTTGCAGGTCGCCACGATCATCGGCGACACGTTGTCGCGCACACGGCGCGAGATCGCCGAACAATGCCGCGACCTGCGCCAGCAGGCATCCGCCAGCATGATCGTCGCGGGCCAGCGCCAGGGCGGCGACATGCGCATGTATCTGATCTATCCCGAGGGCAATTTCATCGAGGCGACGGAGGACACGCCCTTCCTGCAGATCGGCGAACACAAATACGGCAAGCCGATCCTGGACCGCGTGGTGACGCCCGCGACCAGCCTGGCCGATGCGCAGAAGGCGGTGCTGCTGTCGATGGATTCAACGTTGCGATCGAACCTGTCCGTGGGCATGCCGCTGGATCTGGCGATCATCGAGGAAGGCGCCTGCGCCATCACGCACCGCCGCCGTATCGAAGACGGCGATGCCGACTTCGCGCGGATGAGCGCGGCCTGGTCCGCCGCCCTGCGCGACAGCTTCGTCAGGGTCACGATCTGAATTCTGCGCCCTGCGGCAACACAGATTTGTCGCTGATCCATGTTGAGCCGGACGTGACGTAACGTTAAACGGGACCACCACCCTCGGAGGATCCCATGAGCGAAAAGACCAGCAACCGCGCCCGCATCACCCCCGAGGAGGCGCTGGCCTATCACATGGAGCCGCGCCCGGGGAAATTCGACGTGGTCGCGTCCACCCCCATGACCACGCAGCGCGACCTGTCGCTGGCCTATTCGCCGGGCGTCGCCGTTCCCGTTCAGGCCATCGCCGACCGGCCCGAGACGGCCTATGACTATACCACCAAGGGCAACATGGTCGCGGTGATTTCCAATGGCACCGCCATCCTGGGAATGGGGAACCTGGGCGCGCTGGCCTCGAAGCCGGTGATGGAAGGCAAGGCGGTGCTGTTCAAGCGCTTCGCCGACGTGAACGCCATCGACATCGAACTGGATACCGAGGACGCGGACGAATTCATCAACGCCGTGCGCCTGATGGGGCCGACCTTCGGCGGCATCAACCTGGAAGACATCAAGGCGCCCGAATGCTTCATCATCGAGCAGCGCCTGAAGGAGATGATGGACATCCCCGTCTTCCACGACGACCAGCACGGCACGGCCGTGATCTGCGCGGCGGGGCTGCTGAACGCGCTGGAGCTGTCCGGCAAGAAGATCGAGGACGTGAAAATCGTCCTGAACGGCGCGGGCGCGGCCGGGATCGCCTGCCTGGAACTGTTGAAATCCATGGGTGCGCGACATGAAAACTGCATCATGGCCGACACCAAGGGGGTCATCTACCAAGGCCGGACCGAGGGCATGAACCAGTGGAAATCGGCCCATGCGGTCGCGACTTCGGCGCGCACGCTGGAGGACGCGATGAAGGGCGCCGACGTGTTCCTGGGTGTCAGCGCCAAGGGCGCGGTGACGCAGGCCATGGTCGAAAGCATGGCCGACAACCCGGTGATCTTCGCCATGGCCAACCCCGACCCCGAGATCACGCCCGAGGACGCCCATGCCGTCCGCCCCGACGCCATCGTCGCCACCGGGCGCTCCGACTATCCGAACCAGGTGAACAACGTCCTGGGCTTTCCCTACCTGTTCCGCGGCGCGCTGGACATCCACGCCCGCGCCATCAATGACGAGATGAAGATCGCCTGCGCCGAGGCTCTGGCTAAACTGGCGCGCGAGGATGTCCCCGATGAGGTCGCCGTGGCCTATGGGCGCAAGCTGCAATTCGGGCGCGACTACATCATCCCGACGCCCTTCGATCCGCGCCTGATCCATGTCGTCCCCCCTGCGGTGGCGCGCGCAGGCATGGACACCGGCGTCGCCCGCCGCCCGATCATCGACATGGACGGCTATGTCCAGTCGCTGAAGAACCGCATGGATCCGACCGCCGCGATACTGCAAGGCATCCACGCCCGCGCCCGCCAGAGCCAGGCGCGCATGATCTTCGCCGAGGGCGACGATCCCCGCGTCCTGCGCGCCGCCGTCGCCTGGCAGCGCGGGGGCATGGGCCAGGCCCTGGTCGTGGGGCGCGAGGCCGATGTGAAGGAAAAGCTGGAAACGGTGGGCCTTGGCGACGCGGTGCGCGAACTGACCGTGGTGAACGCGGCCAATTCCCGGCATCTGGATGCCTATCACGAATTTCTTTACGCCCGCCTGCAACGCAAGGGCGTGGACCGGGAAGACGCGCACAAGTTGGCCAACCGCGACCGCCATGTCTTTGCCGCCCTGATGCTGGCGCATGGCCATGGCGACGGGCTTGTGACGGGGGCCACGCGCAAGAACGCTCCGGTGCTTGCGCAACTGGGCAAGGTCTTTGACCTGCGCCCGCAGGATGGCGCGGTGGGCATCACCGCCGTGCTGCACAAGGGCCGGATCGTGCTGATCGGCGATACGCTGGTCCATGAATGGCCCGAAGCCGAGGATCTGGCCGACATCGCCACGCGCGGCGCGGGCGTGGCGCGCGGGTTGGGACTTGAACCCCGGGTGGCCTTCCTGTCGTTTTCGAACTTCGGCTATCCGGTCAGCGAGCGGGCCGTGAAGATGGCGAAGGCCACCGAGGTCCTGGACCGGCGCGGCGTCGATTTCGAATACGAGGGCGAGATGACCGTGGATGTGGCGCTGAACATGGACTCGGCCGCGCGCTATCCCTTCAGCCGCCTGACGGGTCCTGCCAATGTGCTGGTGGTGCCCGCGCGCCATTCGGCCTCCATCAGCGTGAAGCTGATGCAGGAAATGGCGGGGGCTACGGTGATCGGTCCCATCCTGACCGGGGTGCCGCAGCCCATCCAGATCTGTTCCACCACCTCGACGGTGAACGACATCCTGAACATGGCCGCCATTTCGGCGGGCGGGCTGGGGAACGCCCGCTGAGGGCTGTCAGACAAAGCTGAAATCCGCGATCCCCAGAAGGGCGTGATCGACATTGGACAGAATGACGATCACGTCGCCGAAGGTGATGCGGGCATCTGCACCCAGGTCAGCGATCCTGACCTGCGCAAATGTCTCGGCCCCGCTGTCGATAACGATGCGGTCAATGCGATCGGTGAAATCCGTGATCCTGTCAGTGCCGCCGTTCCTGGAAAACAGGAAATGATCGGCCCCATCCCCGCCGGTCAGAATATCGTTCCCTGCCCCGCCTTGCAGGCGGTCGTTGCCCGCCTGCCCCGCAAGCCGGTCATTGCCCCCCATCGCGGACAGCACGTCATTGCCCGATCCCGCGACGATGCCGTTGGCCCAGGCATTTCCCAAAAGGCGGTCGTTCCCCGCGCCCGTGATCACGTTTTCCACATGGCGGATGATGTCCGTTCCCGCACCGGTGTTCTGCGCCAGAACCGTTCCCAGATTGACGGAAATCGCCGCGGCCGTGGTGAACCTTGCCGTGTCCACCCCTTCGCCCCCGTCCAGGATGTCATTGCCCATCCCGCCGTCCAGCGTGTCCGCGCCCCGGGCGCCTGCCAGGATGTTGTTCCCCGCATTGCCGACGATCGCATTGGACAGCGCGTTCCCGGTGCCGTTGATCGACCCGCTTCCTTGCAGGACCAGATGTTCCAGATTTGCGCCCAGGATCCAGTCCACCGTCGTCTTGACCTGATCGGCGGGGTTGGGATCGTTGTGGTAACGCGGCCGATACTGTTCCACCACCACGTCGCGCCGATGATCGACGACATAGATATCGCCGCCATCGCCGCCGGTCATCAGATCCACCCCGGTCCCGCCATCCAGAACCGCACCGCCCCACCCCGCGGTGATCTGGTCGTTCCCGGCACCGCCGCGAAGGATCGAATGATCCCCCTGCCATGCATTCAGGACGTCGTTGCCGTCCCCGCCGTCCAGCAGATTGATATCCGCCCCGCCATGAAGCGTGTCATCCCCCGCCCCGCCGAAGATCCGGTTCGGGTTGAGAAAGCCGCCCGACAATTCGTCATGCCCCGCATGGCCCTGCATCTGAATGATGTCGCGATAGGGAAAGACGCTCTTGGCATTCAGCCGGTCGGCCGACGCAGTGCCGTTGTAAACAATCGCCATCGTGGACCCGGATTGACATAGCAATCCCTTGGTTACGCCGGGCTCATCCCTCTGACGAGTGGGAATTTCCTTCGAATTTTAGCTCTCCGGCCGCAATCTGCCGCTGTCGTTCGCGGAACCTCCTGCGGTCGGCTTCGTCGTATTCGCCCGCGCAGCGGTGACAGCTGACGCCTTCCTCGTATTCGGGGCGGTCGCGATCCTCGGGCGCCAGGGGGCGGCGGCAAGCATGGCAGAGGCCGTGGCGGCCGGGCTGCAGGCCGTGGGTCAGGCTGACGCGCTGATCGAAGACGAAGCATTCGCCCTGCCACAGGCTGCTCTCTTCAGGCACGTCCTCCAGATATTTCAGGATGCCGCCCTTCAGGTGGAAGACCTCGCCGACGCCCTGCGACAGCAGGTAATTCGTCGATTTCTCGCAGCGGATACCGCCGGTGCAGAACATTGCCACGCGCTTGCCTGCGAAGCGGTCGCGATTGGCCTGCCACCATGCGGGAAAGTCGCGGAAACTGCGGGTCCCCGGGTCGATCGCCCCGGCGAAGGTGCCGATTTCGACCTCGTAGTCGTTGCGGGTGTCGATCACCGCCACGTCGGGCGCGCTGATCAGGGCGTTCCAGTCGGCGGGATCGACGTAATGGCCCACACCGGCGCGCGGATCGACATCGGGCTGGCCCATGGTCACGATCTCGCGCTTGAGCCGCACCTTCATCTTGCCGAAGGGCATCGCGGGGGCCGTGCTTTCCTTCCACTCCAGCCCCGCGCAGCCCGGCAGGGCGCGGATATGGGCCAGCACCGCGTCCACCCCCTCGCGCGTGCCGGCGATGGTGCCGTTGATGCCTTCAGCCGCCAGCAGCAGCGTGCCGCGCACGCCATGGGCGCAAGCCACCTTGGCCAGCGGGCCCTTCAGGGCGGCGGGATCCTCAAAACGGGTAAAGTGATACAGCGCGGCAACGGTCAGCATGGGCGCGGCCTTAGCCAGCAATGCCCGGTCTTGCAAGCCATTGACCCCAGGGCGCGCAGTTCCTAGGCATGATCATCCTGGGAAAGGGGGAACCGATGCCGCGCGCCCTGATCGTCATCGACATGCAGATCGACTTCTGCCCCGGCGGTGCCCTGGCGGTGGCGGGCGGGGATGGGATCGTCGGTCCCATCAACGCGCTGATGGCCGATTTCGACGCCGTGGTGCTGACCCAGGACTGGCATCCTGCCGATCACGCCAGCTTTGCCGCCAACCACCCGGGCGCGGATCCGTTCAGCCTGGTGCAGATGCCTTACGGCCCGCAGGTGCTGTGGCCCGCCCATTGCGTGATCGGCACGAAAGGCGCGGATTTCCACCCCGGCCTGGACCGGGACCGTGCAGACCTGGTGATCCGCAAGGGGTTCCGCCCGGGGATCGACAGCTATTCCGCATTCTTCGAAAACGACCACGCGACCCCAACGGGCCTTGCCGGATACCTGCGCGACCGGGGGCTGTCGGACCTGACCTTCGTGGGTCTGGCCCATGACTTCTGCGTCGCCTGGAGCGCGATCGACGCCGCGAAGCTGGGCTTCACCGCCACCGTGATCGAATCCGCCACCCGTGCCATCGACCTGGACGGCAGCCGCGACCGTGCCCGCGCCGACATGGCCGCCGCCGGCGTCAGACTGGAGTAAGCCGATGGTCGATATCGCCACCCGCGTCTATAACCATAAATGGAAGATCGACCCGATCGTGCGGTCGCTGATCGACACCGACTTCTACAAGCTGTTGATGTGTCAGTCGATCTTTCGCAACCGGCCCGACACGGTGGTTCGGTTCCAGTTGATCAACCGTTCCACATCCATCCGGCTGGCCGACCTGATCGACGAAGGCGAATTGCGCGAACAGCTGGACCATGTGCGCGGCCTGCGACTGACGCGCGGCGAATCCACCTGGCTGCGCGGCAACACCTTCTATGGCAAGCGGCAGATGTTCCGCCCCGATTTCATGGAGTTCCTTGAGAACCTGCGCCTGCCCCCCTATCACCTGGAAAAGCGCGACGGCCAATACGAGCTGACCTTCGAGGGCAGATGGCCCGAGGTGATGCTGTGGGAAATCCCCGCGCTGGCCATCCTGATGGAGCTTCGGTCCCGTGCCGTCCTGGAAACCCTGGGGCGCTTCGAATTGCAGGTGCTTTACGCCCGCGCCATGACCCGGCTGTGGGAAAAGATCGAGGTGCTGCGCACCCTGCCCGACCTGCGCATCGCCGATTTCGGCACGCGCCGCCGCCACAGCTTCCTGTGGCAGGACTGGGCCGTGCAGGCCATGATCGAGGGCTTGGGCGAAGGCTTCACCGGCACCTCGAACTGTCTGATCGCCATGCGGCGCGACATCGAGGCGATCGGCACCAATGCCCACGAACTGCCCATGGTCTATGCCGCGCTGGCAAACACGGATCAGGAACTGCGCCAGGCCCCTTATGAGGTTCTGGCCGACTGGCATGAAGAACATGACGGCAACCTGCGCATGATCCTGCCCGATACCTATGGCACGGACGTTTTCCTGAAAGGGGCGCCCGACTGGCTGGCGGGCTGGACGGGCATCCGCATCGACAGCGGCGACCCCGCTCAGGGGGCAGAAACCGCGATCCGCTGGTGGCAGGACAGGGGCGAGGATCCGAAGAAGAAGCTGGTGATCTTCTCGGACGGGCTGGACGTCCAGAAAATCGTGGAATTGCATCACCGGTTCCACGGGCGCGTCAAGGTCAGCTTCGGCTGGGGCACCTTGCTGACCAACGATTTTCGGGGGCTTGTCGCAGGCGACGGTCTGGCGCCCTTCAGCCTGGTCTGCAAGGCCGTTTCGGCCAATGGCCGCCCCACGGTCAAGCTGTCCGACAACCCTGCCAAGGCGACCGGTCCGGTGGATGAAATCGCACGTTATCGCCGGGTCTTCGGCGTGGGACAGCAATCCCGGATGGATGTGGTCGTCTGACGCCTCAGACCCCCGTCACCCACAGCATCCCCAGGCAGCACAGCGCACCCAGGGCGGCGGTGATCGGCACCGTGACCACCCAAGCCACCGTGATCGTGGCCACATGGCTGCGGCGGATCAGCATCCGGCGGCGCCGTTCCTCGGCCGGAAGGGGGGCGGCGCGCTTGGTGTTGCTGCGCCGGTCCAGCATCTCGCGCACGAAGCCCACGCCGAAGACGCCGCCCACGGCCACATGGGTCGATGACACCGGCAAGCCCAAGCCCGACGCGAACAGCACGATCATCGCGGTGGCCAGCGTGATGCAGAAGGCCCGGACGGCGTTCAGGCGGGTGATCCCCTCGCTGACCATGCCGACCAGACGGCGGCCGAACAGCAGCGCGCCAAGCGCGATGGTCGCGCCCGCGATCACCAGCATCAGCAGCGGCACCTGCAATGCCCCTGTCTGCGATGGGGTCAGGATCACCAACAGTGGCCCCGCCACATTGCCCGCATCGCCCGCGCCATGGGCAAAGCCCATCATCACTGCGGCAAACAGCAGGGGCTGGCCCAGGATGCGCTTCATGCCGGGCTTTTCGCCCCCCTCGGACAGCGTCTGCATCAGGCGGCGGCGCATCAGCAACGCCACGGCAAGGCCCGCCCCCGCACCCGGCAGAAGCGCCAGGGGCAGGCGCAGGGACAGGGCGGGCAGCAGGGTCGCGACATAGGCGACGAACAGGCCGACCATCGTGCCGATCAGCGGCGGCAGCCATGCCTTCGCGGCACGCGCGCGGTCCTGCGCCTCGGCCACGCGGATGCGCAGCAGGGCCAGCAGGGCGCCTGCCAACACCGCCGCCGCAAAAGGCGTCATCACCCAGGCAAGCGCCATCGCCAGAATCCCGCCCCAGGACAGGGCCGATGCCCCCGCCGCAACCAGCCCTGCCCCCGCAATCGCCCCGACGATGGAATGAGAGGTCGAGACCGGCAGGCTGGCTCCGGTGGCGATGGTGATCCAGGCGGCGGCCCCGATCAGCGCGGCCAGCATCATGACCTGGCCCCGCGCCCCGCTTTCCAGGACGGCGGCATCGACGATCCCCTCGGCCAGCCGATGCGTGACCGCGTGGCCCGCAAGCGCCGCCCCGGCGATTTCGGCCAACCCGATCAGGACCAGTCCCGGCCCGATGGCGATTGCCCCCGCGCCCACGGCCGGACCAAGCGAATTGGCGATGTCGTTTGCCCCGATCGACAGGCCCAGCCAGCCCGCCACCACGAACCCCACGCCGGTGGCGATCAGGCCGGGCTGCTGTCCGGTAACGCCAAGGGCCAGAAAGATCAGCGCCACCCCCAGCAGGATGGCGGCACCCAGCCGCAGGACGGGACGTACGGCATGAAACTGGGCCGATTCCGCAACGGTGATCCGCCGCAAATCCTTGTCCAGAACGTCATATCGGCGGTCAGGTGGCGTCATGCCCCGATGTCAGCCGGACACCTTGGGCAATGCAAGCAGGATTTCCTGCAGTCCCGGTTCGGCCACCAGGCGCGCAGCATCCTGGGGCGCGAACCAGCGGCGCCGGCGCTGCCTGGATTCGGGAAAATCAGCCCGTTCGCGATCCGCATCCATCAGGAAGACCCGGACCTCGACCGGGACGGAATAGCCCCGGTCCTGTTCCTTGTCATAGCGATAGCGGCCCAGTTCGGATTCATGCATCCGTCCCTCGACGCCCGCTTCCTCCCAGGCTTCTGTCGCGGCGGCGGCGGGCAGGCTCTTGCCCTCCATCGGCCAGCCCTTCGGGATCACCCAGCGGCCCGTGCCCCGGCTGGTGATCAGGACCACCTCGCCCGTCCTGACGCAGCGGCAGACGGCGCCCACCTGCATCGAAGGGGGACGCCGCCCGAACAGCATTCCCAGGGACCGCAGCAGGGCGGTCATTCGCCTTCCCCCACCTTGCCGCGCATCGCCTTGACCTCGCCCCGCGCGGTCTTGGCCTTCAGGCGGCGCAACTGGCTGCCCCAGGTCGGCTTGGTGGCGACCCGGCGCTTGACGGGTTCGGCGGCACGGCCGATCAGTTCCGCCAGCCGTTCGCGCGCAATCTCTCGGTTGCGGGCCTGGCTGCGGGTTTCCTGGGACAGGATCACCACCGCGCCATCGCGGGTCCATCGCCGCCCTGCCAGCCGCTCCAGACGACGCTTCACGGCATCCGACAGGTTCGGGGATCGCGCAGCCTCGAACCGCAGTTCGACCGCGGTTTCGACCTTGTTGACGTTCTGCCCGCCCGGCCCCTGGGATCTGGTGAACTGTTCGGTCAGTTCCCACTCCTCGATGGTGATGGTGTCGTTGATATGCAGCATGGCCGCAGGATATGGCACGGAATGAGGCCGCGAACAGCCTCGGTCGTTCATAAAACGCGAGCGGTTAAGAAATGGTTTCTGCGCCTTCGCTTTCCGGCCAATGGGCAAAGGGCAGCACCGCGCCATTCCGGCGGCTTTCCGCGACACGGGACAGATCGACCTCGGCCATGACCCAGCCCGGCTGGTCCATCACGCCTTCTGCGATGACCCCGGTTTCCGGCCAGAACCCGTCGGGCGGCCCATAGATCGCCGCGCGGCCCCGGTTCTCGTCCAGAGCGGGCATCCAGTCGCAGGCTCCGACGGTGGGCGATTGGACCACGACGCATTGGCTTTCCAGCGCGCGCGCCATGGCGCCGATGCGCACGCGGTTGAAACCGGCCACCGTGTCGGTGCAGCTTGGCACCAGAAGCAGTTCCACCCCGGCCCGGGCCAGGGCGCGGCCCAGCAAGGGAAATTCGCTGTCATAGCAGATCAGGATGCCGATCCGGCCCAGGGCCGTGTCGAAGACCCGCAGGCCGGGCGCCCCGGTCACGTCCCAGTCCTCACGCTCGAACCGGGTCATGATCTGCTTGTCCTGGTGGCCGATGATGCCCCCGGGACCATACAGGATCGCGCGGTTGACCGGGCGCCGCCCGTCGAAAACAGGGCCGGACGCGCCAAGGATATGGCAGCCGTGCCTTGCCGCCAGCCGCAGGTGCAGCTCTTGCACGGCGGCCCAATGCTTTGCCACCTCGTGCAGAGATGCCTCGAGATCGCCCGCCGCGTCGCGCCCCCCCAGAGAGGCAAGCTCCATCGCGCCATATTCGGGGAACACCAGCAGGTCGGCGCCCTGGGCATCGGCGACCCATCGGGCAAGCTTGGCCTCGTAATCGGCGAAGCTGTCGAACCAGTCGATCGGATAGGCGGCGGCGGCGATCTTCACAGGGAACGCATCCAGAATTGCAGGTCTTTTTCGGTTTCGGCCTTTTCCCCCAGATCCTTCCAGGAAAACTGCGCGATGACACCCGGCAGCGGCCGATAGCCCCGCTTGCGCCAGAAATCATCCAGCGGGCGGTAATCAGGCGGACGCGCCGGGTGATCGGCAGGCCGGATCACGCTGCAGAAGGCGCTGAAGGTCAGCCCAAGATCGCGGGCATGGGCTTCGCGCGCGTCGAAGAAGGCGTGGCCGATGCCCTGGCCGCGATATTCCGGCAGCAGCACCGATTCCGCGCAATAGAAGATCTGGTCCAGCGGTTCGGGCCTGCCTTCGAAGGCTGCGGCGAAATCGGCGGCATGGTCGGCCATGGGGGCGCCGGTCGCCGCCCCTATGACCCGGCTGCCGTCCATCGCCGCAACGACCACCGCACCGGGCGACTGATAGGCGCGCAGGTAATCGCGTTCGTAATCGGCATCCCCATCGTAAAGATAGGGAAAGTCGCGGAACACGCGGATGCGCAGACGCGCGACGTCTTCCAGCGCGGCAGCCAGCGCCTCTCCGGTCAGGACGCGCGTCGTGACGGTCATTGGCTGACCTGCCGGGTCCAGTCCGCCAGGTTGTAATAGGTGGTGACGCGGGCGATCTTGCCGTCGCGGATGGTGAAGAAGGTGCCCGCTGGAAGACGGTAGGTCTGGCCCCTGGCCTCGGGCAGGCCATCGTCGGTCTTCAGATAGGTGCCGTTCACCACAAATTCCGCCGCCGCGCGGTCGCCCAATTCATTGGCGAAGATCACCATGTCGGTCAGCGTTTCCTTGTAGCTTTCGGTCATGTGCCGGTTGAAGTCCGAAAACAGCGCCTTGCCCTTGCGGATGCCCCCTTCGTTGACGTGATGCTCCACCTCGTCATGCAGCAGGGCCAGCATGTCGTCGGTTCGGCCCGCGTTGAAGGCGTCGTAATAGGCGGCGATCAGGGTCTTGGTATCCATGGGCATCTCCTTCGTCGGGAACGGTTCTAACGCCCTTCGCGTTGCGCGTCACCTAGACCAGAAGGACCAGATGCGCCTTGTAATTCCAAGGCGTCCTGTTAGCGCTTGGTCAGTTCGACTGTTCAGCAAGGATCATGCCCATGAGCGACAAAGGCAATCTCGGCCATCGCGACATCACCTGTTTCAAGGCCTATGACGTTCGCGGCGAACTGGGCAAGAACCTGGATGCTGATGTCGCCTATCGGATCGGCCGGGCCTTCGCCCAGGCGCGCGGCGCCAAGCGCGTGGTCGTTGGCCGGGACAGCCGCGAATCCTCGCCCGAACTGGCCGCCGCGCTGATCGAGGGGCTGACGGACGGCGGCGCCGACGTGCTGGATCTGGGCCTGGCCGGCACCGAGGAAGTGTATTTCCACACCGGCTTCCACGACACCGACGGCGGGATCGAGGTCACGGCGTCGCACAACCCGATCAACTACAACGGCATGAAGATCGTGGGGCGCGGATCGGCCCCGCTGGATCCGGCGACCGAACTGCCGCCCATCGTGGAACTGGCCACCAGCGGCAGCTTTGCGCCCGCGACCAAGGGCAGTGTCACCGACTTCAGCCATGCCCGCGCGGATTACGCGCGTGCCATGGCAGACTTTGTGGACGTGTCCGTGCTGAAGCCGATGAAGATCGTGGTGAACGCCGGGAACGGCACGGCAGGCCCGACTTTCGACGCCATCGCGGCGGAACTGGAAAAGCGCGGCGCGCCGCTGACCTTCGTGCGGATGCATCACAACGTGGACAGCAGCTTCCCGAACGGCATTCCGAACCCGCTGCTGCCCGAGAACCAGCCGGTGACGGTGGAAAAGGTGAAATCCGAAAACGCCGACCTTGGCGTCGCCTGGGACGGCGATTTCGACCGCTGCTTCTTCTTCGACGAAAATGGCCGCTTCATTCCCGGCGAATACATCGTGGGCCTGCTGGGCGCGGCATTCCTGGAGAAATCGCCGGGCGAGAAGATCGTCCACGATCCCCGCGTCATCATGAACACCCGCGCCATGATCCAGGAGGCCGGCGGCGAGGCGGTCGTCAGCAAGACCGGCCATGCCTTCATCAAGCGCAAGATGCGCGACGTGGGCGCCATCTATGGCGGCGAGATGTCGGCGCATCATTACTTCCGCGACTTCTATTACTGCGACAGCGGCATGATCCCCTGGCTGCTGATGGTGGAACTGCTGTCGCGCAAGGGCAAGACACTGGCCGAGCTGCTGGAGGAGCGGATGCGGCTTTATCCGTCCTCGGGCGAGACGAACTATCACATCGACGACCCTGACGCGGCGATCGCGCGGTTGATCGAACGCTACGAACCCCAGGCGCAGGGCCGCGACGACCTGGACGGGGTGTCGCTGGATTTCGGCAACTGGCGCTTCAACCTGCGCAAGTCGAACACGGAACCGGTGGTCCGGCTGAACCTTGAATCGGATGGGAATGCGGCCCTGGTCCGCGAAAAGCAGGCGGAATTGGCTGCGTTGTTGCAGGGGTAGCAATGTCGCCCGACTGAATTGCAGCTTGGGTAGGGTGGGGTTCTACCCCACCTTTTGCCGGGCAAGGTGGGGTAAAACCCTACCCTACGGCATCAAGTCGAACCCGAAGGTGATGTAGTCACGCAGGTATGCCGCCTGCGCCGCTTCGGCCAGCCTGGGATCGCGCAGCGCCTCCGGCACAGGGGCAGCCGCCACCCCGTCCAGTCTGGTCTCATCGATCCCCGCCGCGCGGGCCAGATGCCCCAGATCCTTGGCCAGCCGATCTTCGCGCACCACCATGTCGGGCAGGGCGAAGCGGGCAAAGCCCGCCAGAACCTCGGTCTGGCTGGCCCAGGCGGGCTGGGTGGGCAGCGATGTCTGGCCATTCAGGTTTCGGCGCAGGAAAGCGAGGAAGTCCGCAAAGACGGCGATGCGGGCGTCCCCCGCCAAATCCGCCAGCGCATCGTCGGGCGGCAGGGGGACACGGTGCAGGCGGCGCAGAACCTCACGCTGTTCGGGATTGCCGCGCGTCAGCAGGATGTCGAAGGCTGTCCAGGCCCGCAGCAGCGGATGGCGCAGGACGGTAAAGCTGCGGTGGCCCGGCCTGGCGCGCTTCCACTGGCGCAGGGTGGATTGGGTGAAATCCCCCTGGATCGCGGCCAACCCGCCCAACCAGTCCCGGATGGTCCGTTCTGGTCCACCCCTGACCGGCATGAACAGCAGCCCCTGCCCCGAATCCGCCGCGACGAAGCTGGGCACCGCCGGTCCACGCCGGGGTTCGAACAGCGGCAGGCGGTGCAGCAGGAACGGATCCATGTCGTGCAGATCGGCCTGCATGGCATCGAAATTCGCGACCTTCCGCGCCAGTTCCTGCGGGTTCTGGGGCACCTGGTCGCGGGCAGGCTCCACCCGGTCCAGGTCGGTCCGGCCCAGCCAGTGCAGCAGCCCGGTCATCACGCCTGCATCGCGCAGATCGTCATAATCCAGATGAAAAGCCACCTGGCCCGTCGTTTGCAGGCGGCTGACGACATGGCTGCGGAATTCGTCCATGGCCGACAGCATCTGCCGGAATTCGGCCCCGTCATAGGTGATGCGGGCGGGGATGGGCGTTTCCGTCTCGTTCAGCTTCCACTGGTTCGTTTCCCAGGCCAGCCGCGTCGAGACATAGCTGTCCAGCGGATTGCGCGTCAGGATGATCTTGGCGCAGTGCCGATCCGCGATGATCGGTTCCAACACACGGGGATCGTGGTCGTGGAAATAGCGAAACCCTGGAAGATGCCCTGGCCGGCCGGTCAGCTTGGCCAGCAGCGGCAGCGGATCGGCCTCGCGCGCCTCGCGGGTGATGCCCAGCATCTCGTCCTTGTCGGGCCAGCCCATCATATAGGGGTTGAACGCCTCGCCAAAGCAGGTGACGCCACGGACGGCGTTCAGCGTCGCTTCCAGCAGGTTGGACCCGGTGCGCATCTCGGCGAAGATCACGAAGCTGCGGAAGCCTTCGGTCATTCGGCGGCCGCCCTTTCGGCGGTCAGAAGCTCGACGGGCGGCAGATCCTCGCCTGTCAGGCGCGGGCGCAGTCCAGAATTGCGCAGCCGCCGCAGCATCTGGTCCAGCCCGGTCAGGTCGCGCATGGCTGGCAGCGTGGTGATGGGCGGTGAATGAGGATCGATCCGCAACAGGAAGTCCTGAAGGATCGGTCGGGGATATAGCAGGAATTCGCCCAGGTCGTGATGGTGCAGCCTGGCCCGGACCCAAAGGGAATTCAGCACGTCCAGCTGTTCCAGTTCGATCCGCTGCAACTGCGCGAAGATGCGCCGCACGTCGTCGAAGGGCATCCCCGAATGCAGCAGCGGCAGCTTCCATGCGCCGGTGACGACCAGCATATGCGCGTGGGGGTCGGTCGCCATGAACCAGTTCAGCGCCTGATTGTCGCGCGGGCTGAACTGGAACACCTGCATCCGGTCCGTGATGCGGATCAGGGAAGTCAGAAAGCCCTGGGGATCGCGGTCGCGGACCAGCGGATCCGACGAGATCGCGCCTGGCCCGATGGACGGCCGACCGGCGAATTCGGCCCCCTCGGGGCTGAACAGGTGGCCATGGACATGACATGACAGATGCCCCCGCAGCCAGTCCTCGAAGCCGGGAAAGATGTCGGTCAGCCCGTGGATCACCGCATAGGGGGCCGAGGTCTTGCCGTTCTCCGCATCCTTGCGGGGAAAGCGGCTTTGCATGTAAAGCCCCGGCCTGCCCAGGACACGCCGGCGCACGGTCTGGTTGATGATGCGGGAAATCCGCGCGGGCTGGGGCGGATCGACCTGCGGGCGGTCTTCGTCGGGCAGCGGGAAATGCGACAGCAGGTGCGCGGCGCCGGGCCAGACCTTGCGCGCAACGAAGCAGCGCGATTCGGCCAGCATGGCGACGTGGTCGTCATAAAGGCAATAAGGCCGGCCGGCATGATCGAACTTGGCCATGGTCAGCGACCAGCTTTCCACGGTCGTCGAATGGCGCCGCACCAGGGTCTGGAAATAGCTTTCGTCGGGTATCCACACAAAACGGAAGAAACGGTCGAACTCTGCCCGCCGCGGATCCTCGAGGATCGCGCGCAGGGTGCGCGCGGTCAGGCACCACCATTGCGATCCCAGATGCGGGGACAGCCCGGCGGGCATTCGGCGGCCGATGCCTCGCCTGCGCTGCCAATCGACGAAGCGGTCGAAAAGCCAACGGCGCCGCTTCCAGTCGAAGGGAAAGAACAGGGTGAAGCGTTCGTGGTTCAGGCCGCCGACGGTCCAGCCCACGTCATGGGTGCTGACGCTTTCGATATGATCGCGATCAGGGTCGGCCGCCAGATAGGCGGTCAGATCCGATATCGGCCGCAGCGGCAGGCAGGCACCCGAGGCCAGATAGACATGGGTGGTGTCGGGGAACCGTTGCAGCAGTTCGGCGGCGGCATCCTGGGTCGCGCGGACCAGGCTGAAGCGCCCCCAGGAACAGCGGTGGCGCCTGCTGAAGATGATCTGGCCGCAATCCTCCAACGCCTGGCGCAGCCCGGCGACCCGTGCGGCCGACACCTTGGCATCGACATGGATTGCCACCCGCGCCCCGCCGCTTGTCCAGATCCGCGCCAGCCGCGCCACCAGACCCAGATCATCATGGCACAGCAGCACCACGCCAAGGCGCACCGCCGCCTTCACGCCCAGTTCCCCCGAGAGATCAGGCCCAAATCCTCGAGCTGTTGCCAGTCGCGATATTCGCGCGATTCGCTGCACCACAACCGGACGCCGCGATGCAGGCCCGCGTGGTAGGCGCGATATTCCTGGCTGCCGCCGTAATGCTGGCGGCGGTCCAGTTCCTCGGCCGACTTGGCGGAGAAGCTGGACAGGAACTTGGCGTGCAGCAGACAGCCCGAGATCAGTTCGCCCCCATCTTCGTCATAGACCAGGTTCAGCCCGCGCGGCAGCAGCATATGCGTGGAACTGACATAGGCATAGCGCGCGCTCCACTTCACCAGCGGGATCTTGTTCAGCGCCGGTCCGGCCAGGGGATCGTGGGTAAAGAAGGCCCGCGTGCGCGGCCCGCCCTGGATCCACAGGTTGCCGAAATAGTCGTTCTTCTGGATCGAGTAATTGGCCGGGTCGAACCAGCGGGCGATATCGAGGGGATCCTGGCCTTCGACGCAGACCGCATCCTCGATCGGGCCTTTGGGATACATGTCCAGAAGCATTGCCGGAAAGGACCGGCGCCCGATGGCATCCAGCCAACTGGTCAGCGCCGCCAGGGGACGCTGATCATGATGCGGATAGACCAGGAATTCGTCGGGATCGACGGTCAGGCACCAGTGCCCCCGGCCATGCCTCAGCAGCAGCCAGTTCATCCAGTCCATCCCGAAGCGCGCAACCTTGTAGCTGTGATCGGTCCACCACAGCGACACGTCCGGCTGGGCGCGCAGATAATCGCCGCCGCCGTCTTGGCTGGCATTGTCCACGATCAGGAAATGCCGCACCCCCATGGCCCGATAATAGGACAGGAACCAGGGCAGCCGCGCCCGTTCATCCCGCAAGGTGACGAAGCACAGGATATCGCCGCGTTCGATCAGCCGGGTGCGGTCGGATATGGCACGCAAGGCGGTGCGGCTGCGCAGGCCCCGCGCAATCAGGCGTTGCCGTTCCACGCGTCGGCGCAGGCGACCGATGATCGGAAGCGCCCCCAGCCTTCTTCGGATCCCCGCCCCTGTCACCACCTGTAACGCCTGCATATCACAAACACACCGACATGCCGGATACACGCCCTTGGTAAAAAGACCGTTAACGATTCAACCGTCACCGGGGTGCCATTGTCCCGCCCCCATCAGCCCCAGATCAAGAAGCTGCCGCCATCCCTCGTACCTGACCGATCCCTCGTGCCAGAGGGTTGGGGCCTCGGCGATCGCCGCGTGATAACCGCGATAGTCCTGTGGGGCAACGAAATGTTGGCGCCTGACCAGTTCCTCGGACGCGCGGGCAGGGCTGTCGGGCAGGAACTTGCCATGAAGCAGCACCCCGGACAGGCGCGGGTCGCCGGGGCCGTCATATTCGTCGTTCAGCCTGGGCGGCAGAAGGGAGTGGGTCGAATTGACATAAACGTATCGCCGGTTCCAGCGCACCAGCGGCAGCTTGTTCAGCGTTGGTCCCCGGTCGGGGTCGCGGGGAAAGAACACCCGTTCCCGGACGCCGCCATGCAGGATGCGATTGCGCTTCGGGGCAACCTCGCGGCAGCGATAGGGGGACGGATCGAACCAGGGCAGCCGTTCGGTCAACGGGGCCTGCGGACCCGCCTCGGCCCGGTCCAGTGGCCCTCGCGGATACAGATCCAGCATCATCGCACCCATCGCAGGCCGCCCGACCGCGTCCAGATGTGCGGTCAGTTCCGGCAGCGGGCGGCGGTCCCAATCGGGATAGACCAGCAATTCATCGGCATCGACCGTCAGGCACCAGTGCCCATGCCCGTATCGGAAAAGCAGCGCGCCCAGCCAGGTCATGCCGAATCGCGCCGCCCGGTAGCTGCCCGCCGCATGCCACAGCGACACGTCCGGTTGATCCCTCAGGAAGCCGCCGGTGCCATCCGTGCTGGCATTGTCCACGATCAGGAAGGCCGTGACGCCCAAACGGCGGTAATGGTCCAGAAACTGCGGCAGGCGCAGCATTTCGTTGCGGACGGTGGCAAAGCACAGGATGGCCCTTGGCCGGATCGCCGCCGTGCGGTCGGCAAGCGGGGTCAGGTCGCGGGCGGCCCGCAGGCAGCGCCACAACAGCTTCCGACGCTTCCAGCGCTGGCGCCAGGCCGACCAGGCCCGGCGCCACGCCGGGGGCCGACCGACGGTTACGCCTGATAGGATCCGTTCTGATGCCACCGCCAGGCATCCCCGATCATCTGCTGCATGGTGGACCGCAGGGGCTGCCAGCCCAGTTCAGCCTTGGCCCGCGTGCTGCCGCAGACAAGCTTGATGGCGTCGCCACCCCGGCGAGGGCCATCGACCATCGGCACCGGGCGATTGGTGACATGGCGCGTGGCGTCCACGACCTCGCGCACGGAAAAGCCGTCGCCGGTGCCCAGGCAGAAAACCCGGCTGCCTTTGCCGGCGCGCAACCATTCCAGACCCCTCACATGAGCATCGACCAGATCCATGACATGGACGTAATCGCGGATGCAGGTGCCGTCAGGGGTTGGATAGTCGGTTCCATGAACCGTAAGCGCCGCCCGCTTGCCGTCGACCGCGTCCAGGATCAGCGGAATCAGATGGGTTTCGGGACGATGATGTTCGCCGACTTCGCCATCGGGATCGGCACCCGCCACGTTGAAATAGCGGAAGATCACCGACCGCAGCCCGTGCGAGGCGCCGAAATCGACCAGCATGTCCTCGATCGCGCGCTTGGATGCGCCATAGGCATTCAGCGGCGCCTGGGGGGTATCCTCGTCCAGAACCTCGCCGTCGCGGTCGCCATAGGTCGCGCAGGTGGAACTGAAGACGAAATCCAGACAGCCCGCCTGAATGGCGGCCTCGATCAGGTTCAGCGATCCGCTGACATTGTTGCGCCAGTACTTGCCGGGTTCCGCCATCGCCTCGCCCACCTGGCTTAGCGCCGCAAAATGCAGGACGGCGGCGGGCTGGTGTTCGGCGAATGCCGCGTCCAGGGACGCGCGGTCCAGCAGGTCAGCCTGCACGAAGGGGCCGAATTTCACCGCGTCGCGCCAGCCGGTCGAAAGGTTGTCCAGCGTCACCGGCACATAGCCTGCCGCAGCCAGGGCCTTGCAGGCGTGCGAGCCGATATAGCCTGCACCCCCCGTCACCAATACCGTCCGGGACATGGATTATTCGGCCGCCCGGCGCAACGACATGATGTCGTGCAGGTATTCGGCGAATTCCTGCTTCAGTTCGTCGCGTTCCAGTCCGAAGGCGACGGTCGCCTGCAGGAAACCGGCCTTCGACCCGCAGTCGAAACGCTGGCCGCGGAAGCGCAGGCCGAAGACGTCGCGCCCTGCGGCGATGTCGTCGGCGATGGCGTCGGTCAGCTGGATTTCACCGCCCGACCCGGCCTTCAGCTTGTTCAGGTTCTGCATGACGGATGGCGCCAGGATATAGCGGCCGATCACCGCCAGGTTCGACGGCGCCGTGCCCAGCGGGGGCTTTTCGACCATGCCGCGCACCTTGACAATGGCACCCATATCCTCGGCCACATCCAGCACGCCGTAAGCCTGCGCCTTTTCGGGCGCGACCTCCATCGTGGCGACCATGCTGCCGCCGGTTTCGCCATAAGCCTCGATCATCTGCTGCAGGCAGGGCGGGTCGCCCATGATCACGTCGTCGGTCAGCACCACCGCGAAGGGTTCGTCATCGGCCACAAGGCGGCGCGCGCACCAGACCGCATGACCCAGGCCAAGCGCCTTGTGCTGGCGGATATAGGCGATGGCGCCCGATTCCATGTTGGTGGTGCGCAGGATCTCCAGCAGGTCGTTCTTGCCGGATTTCTTCAGGCTGCTTTCCAGTTCATGCGCATGGTCGAAGTAATCTTCCAGCGCGCCCTTGCCGCGCGAAGTGACGAAGATGAACTCGGTGATGCCCGCCGCCCGCGCCTCGTCGATGGCGTACTGGATCAGGGGCCGGTCGACCAGCGTCATGATCTCTTTCGGGATGCTTTTCGTGGCGGGAAGAAAGCGAGTCCCCAGACCAGCTACGGGGAAGATGGCCTTGGTTACTTTACGAGTCATGTGCTGACACCTTTTCGATCTTTTCGGGGCGGCCAGGGGCCGAACGCAGCTTAACGCCAAATCACCCGCAAAGGCTGCATCGTTCAAGGGCAATCATAGCGGCCTAAGCAGTTTGGCGCCAATGCAATCGCAGAAAAACGCACCTGATTTACAGCAAATGCTATCCATCGACGGATGGGGGACGTTCAGTCCAGATTCATGGCCCGCATCATGCCCTCCAGGCGGGGCACATCCTGGGGGTTGTTCAGTTCCCAGAACTGCCGGCCGCGCGACTGGACCTCGACACACAGAATCCGGCGGCCGCGTTCCAGGAACCGCAGCTGCTCCAACCCTTCCAGCCCTTCCAGGCGGCCTTCGTCCCAGGTCGCATAGTCCGCAAGCGCCTGGGGGCGATAGGCATAGACGCCCACGTGATGAAAGACCGGGCTGGGGTCTTCCTCGCCGAAATCGCCTGCCGCGAAGGGAATGACTTCCTTGGAAAAATACAGCGCCTGGCGGTCATGACCGAAGACCGCCGTCGTGCCGCCCACGCGGCCCGCATGGCGGTCGGCCACAAGATCCGCGCGCATCCGGCCCGTGCAGCGCAGGACCGGCGTCGCCACGTCGGAGGCGGGATCGGCGCGCAGACCCGCCACCAGATCCTCGACGAACCAGGCGGGGGTCAGGGGCGCGTCGCCCTGCAGGTTCACCACGATCTCGGGCGTCAGGGCCAGGTTCGCCACCGCTTCGGCACAGCGTTCGGTGCCATTGCGGCACGAAGTCGAGGTCATCACCACCTCGGCCCCGAAACCCTGCGCATGGTCGCGGATGCGGTCGTCGTCGGTGGCCACCACCACGCGATCCACGCCAGACACCGCCATGGCCGCGTCCCAGCTGCGCCGGATCAGGCTGCGCGCCTGGCCTGACGCGCCGCGCAGGTCCACCAGCGGCTTGCCGGGATAGCGCGTCGAGGCATGACGGGCGGGAATGACGATCACCACCGACATGTCAGGCCCGGACCAGCAGCACGCCCGGCGCGAAGGCGATGAAGAACGGGTTCTCGAACCCCGGCTTGCCATAGGTCAGAGGGGTGTGATCGTCGAAGCGGACCACCTCGCCGCCGGCGCCACGCAGCACGGCATCGCCCGCCGCCGTGTCCCATTCCATCGTGCGTCCCAGGCGCGGATAGAGATCCGCCTCGCCCGTCGCGACAAGGCAGAACTTCAGCGACGACCCGGCACTGGTCATGTCGCGCACCGCGTATTGGGCGATGTAATCATCGGTCGCGGCGTCGCGGTGAGACTTCGAGGCCACCACCATCAGCCCGCGGTTGTCGGGGATCGGGTTCACGCCGATGGGGACGGTTTCGCCCGGAATCTCGCCGAAGGGGCCGTGCTCCTCGACCGAGCGCCCGTCGGCGGTGGTATAGAACAGCCGCCCCTTGGCCGGGGCATAGACCACGCCATGCAGCGGCACGCCGTCCTGGACATAGGCGATGTTGACGGTGAAATCGCCGCGCCGCTGCACGAATTCCTTGGTCCCGTCCAGCGGATCGACGATCAGGAAAGTCCGGGCGGCCTGGCCATGGCTCGCGGCCTGCTCCTCGGTGATCAGGGGGATGTCGGGGAACGCCTCGCGCAGCCCGGCCGAGATCAGCGCATCGGCGGCCTCGTCCGCGGCGGTGACGGGCGAATCGTCGGACTTTGCCCGGACCTCGAAATCCTCGGCCTGATAGATTTCCATGATCTTCGCCCCGGCCTGCAAGGCCAGATGCCGCATCAGGGCGGTCAGTCGTTCAAATTCCATCTAGTTTCCTTCCCTGACGGCCCTTTCAGCGCGGCCCCGCCGATTGTGAGGGGGACCCGACCCTCTTATGATCGCGGCAGACGGCTTGGGCAAGCGCCCGTCGGACAGGGCAGCGGGCAGGCACGGACTTTGTTCAACCAGCGAAAGAACAACAGCATCATCCAGGCGGGCGGAACGACGCTTGGGCTGATCTATCACCAGACCGTCTACAACCTGCGCAACGATCACCGCAACGCGGTCATGGGCCTGCTGCTGACGATCCTGCAATCCGCGATCTTCATGATGGCCTTCCTGCTGATCTACCTGATCATGGGGGTGCGCAATTCGCCTATCCGCGGCGACTTCATGCTGTATCTGATGTCGGGCATCTTCATGTTCATGGTCCATGTCCAGGCCTCGGGCGCGGTGGCGGGCAGCCACTCCGTCTCGGGCGGGCTGGTCAAGCACGAACCCCTCAATCCCGCGATCCTGATCGCCTCAGCGGCCCTGGCGGTGCTTTATCGGCAGACGGTCAGCTGCATCGCGATCCTGTGGCTGTATCATGTGGTGATCGCGCCGATCCGGTTCGACTTCTGGCCGGGATGCCTGGCGATGTATCTGCTGTCGTGGTTTTCGGGGGCCTGTATCGGGCTGGTGTTCCTGGGCATCCGGCCCTGGTCGCCGCGCGGGTCGCGACTGATCACTACGGTCTTTCAGCGCATCAACATGTTCGCCTCGGGCAAGATGTTCGTGGGCAACCTGCTGCCCAATGCCCTGCTGCCCTGGTTCATCTGGAATCCGCTGTTCCACATCATCGACCAGCAGCGCGGCTTTCTGTTCATCAACTACACGCCCCTGAAAACCGATCCGCTTTACGCGCTCTGGTTTTCGCTGGCGGCGATGATGATCGGCCTTCTGATCAACTTCACCACTCGCAAATACGAATCCCTCAGCTGGAGCGCGGCTGATTGAGCTTGCGCAAATTGCCCGCATCCGCCGCTTGCGGGGCTTCAAACCATCCCTATATACACCCCCGAAGCGTCCGGCCCGCCGGACCTTGAATCGCATTTGGGATCGGGCCTCGGGGGCCGTAACGGACCCGAAGTCCAGTGTAATCGCCGCAAGAAGGAAACAAGCATGTCAAAAGTCATCGGCATCGACCTCGGCACCACGAACAGCTGCGTCGCGATCATGGACGGCAGCCAGCCCAAGGTCATCGAGAACAGCGAAGGCGCCCGCACCACGCCCTCGATCGTGGGCTTCACGGAAAGCGAGCGTCTGGTCGGCCAGCCTGCCAAGCGCCAGGCGGTCACGAACCCCACCAACACCGTCTTCGCCGTGAAACGCCTGATCGGCCGCCGCATCGGCGACGAGGCGGTTGAAAAAGACAAGAAGCTTGTCCCCTACAGCATCGTGGACGGCGGCAATGGCGACGCCTGGGTCGAGGTGCGGGGCGAGAAGTATTCCCCCGCGCAGGTCAGCGCGATGATCCTTCAGAAGATGAAGGAGACGGCGGAAAGCTACCTAGGAGAGACGGTGACGCAGGCTGTCATCACGGTTCCCGCCTATTTCAACGACGCACAACGTCAGGCAACCAAGGACGCGGGCAAGATCGCGGGCCTTGAAGTGCTGCGCATCATCAACGAACCGACTGCTGCGGCCCTGGCTTACGGCCTGGACAAGAAGGACAGCAAGACCATCGCGGTTTATGACCTCGGCGGCGGCACCTTCGACATCACCATCCTGGAAATCGACGACGGCCTGTTCGAGGTGAAATCGACCAATGGGGACACGTTCCTGGGCGGCGAAGACTTCGACATGCGCATCGTCAACTATCTCGCGGACGAGTTCAAAAAGGAACACGGCGTCGATCTGACCAAGGACAAGATGGCCCTTCAGCGCCTGAAGGAAGCCGCCGAAAAGGCCAAGATCGAGCTGTCCTCGTCCTCGCAGACCGAGATCAACCAGCCGTTCATCTCGATGGACAAGAACTCGGGCACGCCGCTGCACCTGGTCATCAAGCTGACCCGCGCCAAGCTGGAAAGCCTGGTCGCCGACCTGATCAAGCGCACCATGAAGCCGGTGGCGGATGCGATCAAGGACGCGGGCGTGTCCAAGTCCGACATCGACGAAGTCGTTCTGGTCGGCGGCATGACCCGGATGCCCAAGGTGATCGAGGCCGTGACCGAGTTCTTCGGCAAGGAACCCCACAAGGGCGTGAACCCCGATGAAGTCGTGGCGCTTGGCGCGGCCATCCAGGCCGGCGTGCTGCAGGGCGACGTGAAGGACGTGGTCCTGCTGGACGTGACGCCGCTGTCGCTGGGCATCGAGACGCTGGGCGGGGTCTTCACCCGCCTGATCGACCGCAACACCACGATCCCGACCAAGAAGTCGCAGATCTTCTCGACCGCGGAAGACAACCAGAATGCCGTGACGATCCGGGTGTTCCAGGGCGAACGGGAAATGGCGGCCGACAACAAACTGCTGGGCCAGTTCAACCTGGAGGACATCCCACCCGCGCCGCGCGGCTTGCCGCAGATCGAGGTGACCTTCGACATCGACGCCAACGGCATCGTGTCAGTCAGCGCCAAGGACAAGGGCACCGGCAAGACGCAGAACATCACCATCCAGGCCTCGGGCGGCCTGACCGACGAGGATATCGAGCGGATGGTGAAGGACGCCGAGGCCAATGCCGATGCCGACAAGCAGCGCCGCGAACTGGTCGAATCCAGGAACCAGGCCGAAAGCCTGATCCATTCGACCAGGAAGTCGCTGGAGGAACATGGCGACAAGGTCGATGGCTCGACCGTCGAGGCGATCGAACTGGCCATCGGCGCCTTGGAAGAATCGCTGAAATCGGACGACGCGGGCAAGATCCGCGGCGGCATCCAGAACGTGATGGATGCGTCGATGAAGCTGGGCGAGGCGATCTACAAGTCGCAGCAGGCCTCGCCAGAGGCCGGTGACGACGACGGCGACCGCGCCCGCAACGTGGATGACGACATCGTGGATGCCGATTTCGAGGATCTCGGCGAAGACAAGAAGCGCGGCTGATCCGGGCCGCACCCTTTCGGGGCCGGTCCGTGCATTGACGCGGGCCGGCCGTTTCGTTGGGGAACCAGACAGGACAGAAGATGGCCAAGCGTTGCTATTACGAGGTTCTGGGCGTGACGCGCGGGGCATCGGCCGAGGAAATCAAGAAGGCCTATCGCCAGAAGGCGAAGGAACTTCATCCCGACCGCAACAAGGACAACCCCCAGGCCGAAGCCCATTTCAAGGAAGCCAACGAGGCCTATGACTGCCTCAAGGACGACCAGAAGAAGGCGGCCTACGACCGCTTTGGCCATGCGGCTTTCGACGGCGGCATGGGCGGCTTCAACGGACGCGGCGCGCATCCGGGCGATTTCGGCAGCGCCTTCGCGGATGTGTTCGAGGATCTGTTCGGCGACATGATGGGCCGCCGGGGTGGCGGCGGCGGGGGCCGGTCACGGGCGCAACGGGGCCAGGATCTGCGCTACAACCTGCGCGTCAGCCTGGAGGACGCCTATGCCGGGCTGAAGAAGTCCATCACCGTTCCCGGCTCCATCGCCTGCGAGGAATGCCACGGCACCGGGGCCGAAGGTGCGACCCAGCCCGCCGCCTGTCCCACCTGCGCGGGCATGGGCAAGGTCCGGGCGCAGCAGGGTTTCTTCACCGTCGAACGCACCTGCCCCACCTGCGGCGGTCAAGGTCAGATCGTCAAGAACCCGTGCAAGGCCTGCCACGGTGCCGGCCGCATCGAACGCGAACGCACCTTGTCGGTCAACATCCCTGCGGGCGTGGAAACCGGCACCCGCATCCGCTTGGCGGGCGAGGGTGAGGCAGGCCTGCGCGGCGGTCCTGCTGGTGACCTGTATATCTTCATTGAGGTGCAGGATCACGCGATCTTCCTGCGAGACGGCAAGGTCCTGGCCTGCCAGGTGCCGGTCAGCATGGCGACCGCCGCCCTGGGTGGCGAGGTCGAGGTGCCCACGATCGACGGAGGCCGCGCCCGTGTCAAGGTGCCCGCAGGCAGCCAGTCCGGTCGTCAGATGCGCCTGCGCGGCAAGGGGATGCCGCCCTTGCGTCACGGTCCCGGCGCCGCAGGCGAGCCGGGCGACATGCTGATCGAGCTGGTCGTCGAGACCCCCGTGAACCTGACCGCCCGCCAGCGCGAACTGCTGCGCGAATTCGAAGCCGAGCAGGCCGACAACAGCCCGCAATCCGACAGCTTCTTCAACAAGGTCAAGACCTTCTGGGAGGGGATGCGCGGCTGATCCCGCGTTAACCCTTCCTTCACCGCTGCGGGTCCATGCTGGTTCCATGGACCCGAATCGCACCTTTGGCGAAATGCCCCTGCCCCTTTTCCAGCCCGCCCAGGACGAGGCGGCCTTGGTCCCGATCCCCGGCGGCAAGGCGCCGTCCTATCTGGCCGATCACCGTGCCCGCCTGCGCGACCGCTTCATGAAGGGCGGCGCCAGTGCGATGCCGGATTACGAGATGCTGGAACTGGTTCTGTTCCGCGCCATCCCGCGCCAGGATGTGAAGCCCCTTGCCCGCCGCCTGATCGAGACCTTCGGCGATTTCAACCGCGTCCTGACCGCCCCCGCCACCCGGCTGGAACAGGTCGAGGGCGTCGGCCCGGCGGTCGTGACCGAACTGAAGATCGTCGAGGCTGCGGCACAGCGCATGGCGCGGGCCAAGGTCATGCACCGACCCGTCCTGTCCGGCTGGGACGCGCTTCTGGATTACTGCCACACCGCGATGGCCCATCGCGAGATCGAGCAGTTCCGGGTCCTCTATCTCGACCGCAAGAACGTGCTGATCGCAGACGAGGAGCAGGCACGGGGAACGGTCGATCACGTCCCGGTCTATCCGCGTGAAATCATCCGGCGTGCGCTGGAACTGAACGCCTCGGCCCTGATCCTGGTCCACAACCACCCCTCGGGCGATCCCACGCCCTCGGATGCCGACATCACCATGACCGCCCGTATCGCCCAGGCGGCCGACAGCATGGGAATCATCATCCACGACCACCTGATCATCGGCAAGTCGCGCGAACTGTCCTTCCGCAGCCAGGGCCTGCTGTGATCTTCTGTGCCCAAATATCCTCAGGGGGTGAACGCCGCGCCAGCGGCCGAGGGGGCTGAAAGCCCCCTGCCTGCTTCGGACCTGCGACGAAATGCCCGCGACAATTTTCCAACAGCGGCTGGGGAATGGGCCAGGACAGACGGGCTTACCCGCTGGACTGAAGGATAATTGAACGCTAGAACCGCCCCCGCGAAGGCTGCGACGATGCGCGGCCCGGATTGTCGTATCGGCCGGTCCCCGGCCCGAATTGGAGAATGACCCGTGTCCCACGCAGATGACCACGTAGGCACCCGGAGGGATTTCCTCTACTATGCCACGGCGGGCGCAGGCACGGTGGCCGCCGGTGCCGCCGCCTGGACGCTTGTGAACCAGATGAACCCCTCGGCCGACGTGCAGGCGCTTGCCTCGATCCAGGTCGATGTCAGCGGCGTGGCCGAGGGCACGCAGCTGACCGTCAAATGGCTGGGCAAGCCCGTGTTCATCCGCCGCCGCACCCCCGAGGAGATTGAAGCCGGCCGGGCGGTCGATATCAGCGAACTGATCGACCCCACGGCGCAGAACGCCAATCTCGCTGGCGTGGAACCTGCCACGGACCAGAACCGCACCCTGGACGAGGCCGGCGAATGGCTGGTGCAGATCGGCGTCTGCACCCATCTGGGCTGCGTGCCCATCGGCGACGGCGCGGGCGACTTCGGCGGCTGGTTCTGCCCCTGCCACGGTTCGCATTACGACACCGCCGGACGCATTCGCCGCGGCCCCGCGCCGCAGAACCTGCATATTCCCGTCGCCGAATTCCTCGACGACACCACCATCAAGCTGGGCTGAGGAGGAATCTCGATGGCCGGAATTCCGCACGACCATTACGAGCCCAGGACGGGCTTTGAGAAGTGGCTGCACCGCCGCCTGCCGATCGTTGCGATCGTCTATGACACGATCATGATCCCCACGCCGAAGAACCTGAACTGGATGTGGATCTGGGGCATCGTGCTGATGTTCTGCCTGGTTCTGCAGATCGTCACGGGCATCGTTCTGGTGATGCACTACACGCCGCATGTGGACATGGCCTTTGCGTCGGTCGAACACATCATGCGCAACGTGAACGGCGGCTATATGCTGCGCTATCTGCACGCGAACGGCGCCTCGCTGTTCTTCGTCGCCGTCTATCTGCACATCTTCCGCAACCTTTACTACGGCAGCTACAAGGCACCGCGCGAAGTCACCTGGATCATCGGGATGCTGATCTATCTGGCGATGATGGCGACCGCGTTCATGGGCTATGTGCTGCCCTGGGGCCAGATGTCCTTCTGGGGCGCCACGGTGATCACGGGCCTGTTCGGCGCGATCCCGGGCGTCGGCGGCGCGATCCAGCAATGGCTGCTGGGCGGACCGGCCGTGGACAACGCCACGCTGAACCGCTTCTTCTCGCTGCACTACCTGCTGCCCTTCGTGATCCTGGGCCTGGCCATCGTCCACGTCTGGGCCTTCCACACCACCGGCAACAACAACCCCACCGGGGTCGAGGTGCGCCGCACCAGCAAGGAAGACGCCCAAAAGGACACCCTGCCCTTCTGGCCCTATTTCGTGATGAAGGACCTGTTCGCGCTGGGCGTGGTTCTGGTGGTTTTCTTCGCGGTCGTGGGCTTCATGCCGAACTATCTGGGCCACCCCGACAACTATATCGAGGCGAACCCGCTGGTGACGCCCGCCCATATCGTGCCGGAATGGTATTTCCTGCCCTTCTACGCGATCCTGCGCGCCTTCACGGCCGATGTCTGGATCGTGCAGATCGTCCAGTTCCTGTCCTTCGGCATCATCGACGCCAAGTTCTTCGGCGTGCTGGCGATGTTCGGCGCGATCCTGGTCATGGCGCTGGTGCCGTGGCTGGACACCAGCCGCGTGCGCTCGGGGCGCTATCGCCCGCAGTTCAAGTGGTGGTTCTGGCTTCTGGCCTTCGACTTCATGCTGCTGATGTGGTGTGGCGCGATGCCGGCCGAGGAACCCTATGCCACGATCTCGCTGATCGCCTCGGCCTACTGGTTCGCCTATTTCCTGGTCATCCTGCCGCTGCTGGGCGTGATCGAGAAGCCCGAGCCGATGCCCGCCACAATCGAGGAAGACTACCTTGCGCATTACGATTCGCCCACGCGCATGGCCGAGTAAGGAGAGCCAGAAGATGACCCTGAGAACCAAGACGCTCACGGCCGCTCTGGCCCTGGCGATCTCTGCCGGCGGCGCGCTTGCGCAGGATGCCGTCACGATTGCCCCGGCCCAGCAAGGGGCCGAGGCCCCGCAGGCGACCCCGCCTGTGGCCCTTCCTCCGGCGACCGAAGACCAGGCGGCCCCCGCCACGGCCCCGGACCAGGCCCCGGCCGAGGCACCCGCCGCTCCGGTCGAGGCCGGATCGGGGGAAACCCCTGCCGGTGAATCCGCAACGGCGCCCACCCAATCGTCCGAACCGACCTCCACCCCGGCAGGGGGAGAGCTGACGCCGATGGAAGCCCCGGAAGCGCCCGCGGCAACGGCAGCGGATGGCGAAACCCCGGCCGAGGAAGAAGCGGCACCGGCGGAACCGGCTGCGGAAGAACCTGCGGCCGAGGCTGCCGAGGAAGCCGCCCCGTCCGCCGAGGAACCGGCTGCCGAGGCTGCTGCGCAAGAGCCGGGCGCGGGCCAGGACGCCGCCGATGCGGCCCAGTTGACCGAGGGCGACGAAGCAGCAGCCCCGGCGGAAACCACCGGCACGGTGGTGGCCGAGGAACGCCATGACGACATCGAGGGCACGCCCGAGGATGATCCCAGCGCAGCCGAGGGTCACACCGCGATCGAGGGCGAGGAAGAGCATGCCGACAGCCACGGCGCGGTTCATATCGAGGACATCGCCTTCAGCTTCGAAGGACCGTTCGGCAAGTTCGACCAGTTCCAGCTTCAGCGCGGCCTTCAGGTCTATACTGAGGTCTGCGCGGCCTGCCACGGCCTCAAGTTCGTGCCGATCCGCACGCTGCATGATGACGGCGGCCCCGGCCTGCCCGAGGACCAGGTCCGTGCCTATGCCGCGAACCTGACCCCGATCCTGGACCCCGAAACCGGCGAGGAACGTGCCCGTCTTCCGACGGACCACTTCCCCACGGTCACGGGCGACGGCATGGGACCTGATCTGTCGTTGATGGCCAAGGCCCGTGCGGCGTTCCATGGTCCTTACGGGACGGGTATCAGCCAGCTGGTCAACGGCATCGGCGGACCGGAATACATCCACGCGCTTCTGACCAGCTATACCGGCGAGGAAGTCGAGCAGGCGGGCACGGTGCTTTATGAAAACACCGCCTTTGCAAGCGGCAACATCGCCATGCCGCCGCCGCTGTCGGACGATCTGGTGACGTATGAGGATGGCACGCCCGCCACGGTCGATCAGATGGCCCGCGACGTGTCGGCCTTCCTGATGTGGACGGCCGAGCCGAAGCTGACCGACCGCAAGACGGTTGGTCTGGTGTCGGTGCTGTTCCTGATCGTGCTGACCTCGCTGCTGTATCTGACGAACAAGCGGCTGTGGGCGCCGCACAAGCGGAAGCTTCACAAGAAGCACTGATCCACAATCCCGCGATCCAGGCGCGCCCCCTTGCGGGGCGCGTTTTTCGTTACTGGACAATCGTCGCGCGCGCCCGCCACCATGGCCGGGACGCATATCGAAAGGAAGCTCATGGCGATCTGGAACCTGGGGTCGATCAATATCGACCACGTCTACCGGCTGGATCACCTGCCCAGGCCGGGCGAGACGCTCGCCTCTCGCAGCTATGCGCAGGGTCTGGGCGGCAAGGGCGCGAACCAGTCGATCGCGGCCGCACGTGCGGGCGCGATCACCCATCATGTGGGGGCCATCGGCCCGGAAGACGACTGGGTGATCGACCGCCTGCGCGACCGGGGCGTCTGCACCGCGGATATCCTGCGCCTGCCCGGCCAGGCCACGGGCCATGCCATCATCCTGCTGGACGATCAGGCCGAGAATTCCATCGTCATCCATCCCGGCGCGAACCGGGCGATCACCCCGGCGATGCTGCAAAAGCCGTTATCGGCCATGAAGCCGCAGGATATGCTGCTGATCCAGAACGAAACCGGCTGCCAGACCGAGGCAGCCCGGATCGCGCGGCGGGCAGGCGCGCGGGTCATCTATTCCGCGGCGCCTTTCGATATCGACGCGGTTCGGGCGATCCTGCCCCATGCGACGATCCTGGCCATGAACGCGGGCGAGGCCGAGGCCCTGTTCGCGGCCATGCCGGGGGATCTGCCCGTGCAGGGCCTGCTGATCACGCGCGGGGGCGACGGCGCGGAATACCGGGATCTGGTGACGGGCGAGGTTCATCGCCAGGCGGCGTTCCCGGTCAATCCGGTGGATACGACAGGGGCGGGCGACACCTTCACAGGCTATTTCGCGGCAGCCCTGGATCGGGGCGACGCGGTCCCTGCGGCACTGCGCCTGGCGGCGGGCGCGGCGGCGCTGAAGGTCACGATTCCCGGGGCAGGCGATGCCATTCCGGGGATCGAGGAAGTGATTCCCTTCATCGCCAACCGGACCTAGCCCAGCGAATAGCCGGTTCCCCGCACGGTGCGGACCGGATTGTCGCCGCCGTTCTGCATCAGCGCCTTGCGCAACCGGCCCACATGCACGTCGATGGTGCGCGTATCGACATAGATGTCGCGCCCCCAGACCCGGTCCAGCAGCTGTTCGCGCGTCCAGACCCGGCCCGGCTTTTCCATCAGCGTGGACAGCAACCGGAATTCCGTCGGCCCCAGGTGCAGCGCCTGACCCGCGCGGAACACGCGATGCTCGGCCGCATCCAGGATGATGTCGCCGAAGGACAGCCGTTCGCCCATGCTGGCGGGCCGGGTGCGGCGCAGTTGCGTGCGCAGCCGGGCCATCAACTCGACCACGGAATAGGGCTTCACGACATAATCGTCGGCGCCAGTCTCAAGGCCCCGCACGCGGTCGCTTTCCTCGCTGCGGGCGGACAGCATGATGATCGGGATCGACCGCGTGGCGGGGTCGGCCTTGACCTGGCGGCAGACCTCGATCCCCGAGACCTTGGGCAGCATCCAGTCCAGGACCATCAGGTCGGGCTGTTCCTCCTGGACCAGCAGCAGCGCGTCTTCGCCATTGTCGGCGACCACGACCTCGAAGCCCTCGGCTTCGAGGTTGTATTGCAGCACCTCACGCTGCGCGCCCTCATCCTCGACCACCAGGACACAAGGAGATTGCCGCGCCATCCCTCAGCCCCCTGCTGCCAGGTCGGCTTCCATGCCCGGCACGCTGTTGTCCTTGGGGCGGCTGTCATCGGGCAGTTCCCCGGTGACAAGATAGATCACCTGTTCCGCGATGGCGGTGGCCAGGTCGCCCATGCGTTCCACGTTCTTGGCGATGAAATGCAGGTGCATGCAGGCGGTGATGTTGCGCGGGTCTTCCATCATGTGGGTCAGGAATTCGCGGAACAGCGCGTTGTACATCTGGTCCACTTCGAGGTCGCGCTGGCGCACGTCCCCGGCAAGGCTCGCGTCGCGGCGGATATAGCTGTCCAGCGCGTCCTGGACCATCTTGCCCACCGCATTGCTCATCCGGCGCAGGGCAAGGCCCGCGCCCTCGATGGGCGGCATCTGGGACAGGACATGGGTGCGCTTGGCCATGTTCTTGGCGTAATCGCCCACGCGTTCAAGCGAATGCGCGATCTTCATCACCGCCAGAACCATGCGCAGGTCGGTGGCCGTGGGGGCGCGCAAGGCGATCAGACGGGCCGCGTCCTCGTTGATCTGCATTTCCAGCGCGTCGATGGCCTTGTCGCGGCGGCGGACCTGTTCGGCCAGTTCCACGTCGCTGGTTTCCAGGGCAGTGGCGGCGTCGGTGATGGCGGCCTCGACCATGCCGCCCATCTTGACGGCAAGGGCCTGGATCGTTTCCAGATCGCGGTCGAAGGCCGACGAGATATGCTTTTCGCGGTTCATCATTCCTGCCCTTGTCCTGTCAGCCGATCCGGCCCGAGATATAGGCCTCGGTCCGGCTGTCCTTCGGCCTGGTGAAGATGTCGTCGGTGTCGCCGTATTCGACCAGGTTGCCCAGGTGGAAGAAGGCCGTCTTCTGGCTGACACGGGCGGCCTGCTGCATGGAATGGGTGACGATCACCACGGAAAACTGGCTGCGCAGTTCCTCGATCAGTTCCTCGACCTGGGCGGTGGCGATGGGGTCAAGCGCGCTGCACGGCTCGTCCATCAGCAGGACTTCGGGGCTGGTGGCCACCGCGCGGGCGATGCACAGGCGCTGCTGCTGGCCGCCCGACAGGCCGGTGCCGGGTTCGGACAGGCGATCCTTCACCTCGTTCCACAGCGCAGCGCCGCGCAGAGCCTTTTCGACGATCTCGTCCAGTTCGGCACGGTTGCGCGCAAGCCCGTGGATGCGGGGACCATAGGCCACATTGTCATAGATCGACTTGGGAAAGGGGTTCGGCTTCTGAAAGACCATTCCCACCTTGGCGCGCAGTTGCACGGGGTCGACGCGGCGGTCATAGACATCCTCGCCGTCCAGCAGGATCTCGCCTTCCA
The DNA here is from genome assembly GCF_030846195.1 of Paracoccus yibinensis. Taxonomy (GTDB): domain Bacteria; phylum Pseudomonadota; class Alphaproteobacteria; order Rhodobacterales; family Rhodobacteraceae; genus Paracoccus; species Paracoccus yibinensis. Next base: position 253,938 of record NZ_JAVCWH010000005.1, on the reverse strand, counting down.
CCCGCGCGATGGGAATGGTGTCATTCATGCGGTTGATGCAGCGCAGGAAGGTGGACTTGCCGCAACCCGACGGGCCGATGAAGGCGGTCACGGTCTTGTCCAGGATATCGACGTCCACATCCTTCAGCGCGTGCTTGTCGCCGTAATAGACCTGCACCTTGCGGGCGGAAATCTTGGTTTCTGTCTGGGTCACGGCACTCTCCAGGCGGCGGTTCGTATCGTACATATGGCCTCCTTCAGGGCGTTTACCAACGGCGTTCGAACTTGCGGCGCAGCCAGATGGCCAGCACGTTCATGCAGAGCAGGAAGATCAGCAGGACGATGATCGCCCCCGAGGCCCGCTCGATGAAGGCCGGGTCGGACCGCTGCGTCCAGTTATAGACCTGCACCGGCAGGGCGGATGCCGGGTCGAACAGGCCCCCCGGCAACCCGTCCGGGTGGTCGCGGATAAAGGCCACCATGCCGATCAGCAGCAGCGGCGCCGTTTCGCCCAGGGCCTGTGCCAGACCCAGAATCACCCCGGTCAGGATGCCCGGTGTCGCCAGCGGCAGGACATGGTGAAAGACCGACTGCATCTTGGACGCGCCCACGCCCAGGGCGGCGTCGCGGATGGACGGCGGCACGGCCTTCAAGGCGGCGCGGGTGGGGATGATGATGCGCGGCAGCGTCATCAGCGTCAGCACCAGCCCGCCCACGATGGGCGCCGATTGCGGCAGGCCCGCGAAGTTGATGAAGGCCGCCAGCCCCAGGATGCCGAAGACGATGGACGGCACCGCCGCCAGGTTCGAGATGTTGACCTCGATGATGTCGGTGATGCGGTTCTTGGGCGCGAATTCCTCCAGATAGATGCTGGCAGCGATGCCGATGGGCACCGCCAGGACCAACACCACCAGCATCATGTAGAACGACCCCAGGATCGCCACGCCCACGCCCGCGGCCTCGGGCCGCTGGTCGGACGCGTCGGCATTGGTCAGGAAGTTCCAGTTGAAGCGGGTGACGATTTCGCCTCGGTCAGCCAGTTCCTGCGCCAGTTGCAGCTGCTGGGGCGAGGTGTTGCTGTCGCGTTCCGCGCTTTCCATGGTCACGCGGCCCTTGAAGAAGCCGTCGATGCGTCCGCTGGTCAGCACGTCGAATTCGACCGTCTGGCCAATCAGCTCGGGATTGGCCAGCACCCGGTTGCGCACCTGGGCCGAGGCTTCCTTCGAGATCAGGTTGTCGATGTCATCTTCGGAAAGGCCCTCGATCTGGATGCCGTGGCGGGCGACCGTCGCCTCGACCGCGGCGTCCAGCACGCGACCATAGGACAGGGTCAGCACCTTGGCCATCTCGGCCGGGTCGCGGTTGCCTTTGGGGTCCAGAACGGCGGCATCCAGTTCGACCGGGATGTTCAGGTAGGTCTGGCGAAAGGCCCCTGCCCCACCCGTCAGGATCGTCGCCAGCAGCACCACAAGCGCGATCATGGAAATCGCGATGGCGGCGATGCCATAGAGACGAAAGCGCCTTTCGGCGGCGTTGCGGGCCTTGGTGCGCGCATCCTGTTCCAGAAGCGAGGCAGGCTTGCGGTCGGGTGCGGCGACCGAAGAGGACAGCGGCATATCGGTCATTCGTATTGCTCGCGATATTTGCGCACGATGTAGAGCGCGACCACGTTCAGGGCCAAGGTGATGAGGAACAGCGTCAGGCCCAGGGCAAAGGCCACCAGCGTCTCGGGCGAGTTGAAGTCGCTGTCGCCGGTCAACTGGCTGACGATCTTGACGGTGATGGTGGTCATCGCCTCCAGCGGGTTCAGGCTCATCTGGGCGGCGGCGCCCGCGCCCAGCACCACGATCATCGTCTCGCCGATGGCGCGGCTGGCGGCCAGCAGGACCGCACCGACGATGCCCGGAAGGGCTGCGGGCAGCACCACCTGGCGCACGGTTTCCGAAGGCGTCGATCCCAAGCCCAGGGCGCCGTCGCGCAAGCTTTGCGGCACGGCGTTGATGATGTCATCCGACAGCGAACTGACAAAGGGGATCAGCATGATGCCCATGACCAGCCCGGCGGTCAGGACCGAGGTGCCCGAATTGCCCAGGCCCAGCGGCTGCGCAAAGTAATCGCGCAGCAGCGGCCCCACGGTGATCAGGGCGAACAGGCCATAGACGATGGTGGGGATACCGGCCAGAACCTCGATCGCGGGCTTGACGAAGCCGCGCACCCGGCGGGACGCATATTCCGACATATAGACGGCGGCGAACAGCCCGATGGGCACCGCCACCAGCAGCGCGATGGCCGAGACATAGAGCGTGCCCCACAGCAGCGGCACGATGCCCAGTTGCGAATTGCCCTGGAAGCGCGGCGTCCATTCGGTGCCGAAGAAGAAGGTCTTCCAGTCATAGACGCGGAAGAAATGCCCGGTTTCGAAGACCAGGGACAGCACGATCCCGGCAGTGGTCACGATGGCGATCAGCGAACACAGCATCAGCAGGCCCAGGACCATGTGTTCGACCACATTGCGGGCCTGGTATTGCTGACCGATGCGCATGACGCCGAAGCCCAGGCCAGCGATGGCCGCGATCAGGGCGACAATGCCGATGATCGGGCCGGTCTGGTCCGACAGAACGCCGGCCACGCGAAGGATGGACCCCGCAGCCATCACCGCCAGCGCGGGCAGCAGGGCCGCCAATCCGACGCTGGCCCCGTGATAGGTGGGGCGGCTGTGCAGCCTGCGGACATCGGGACCGGCCGTGGCAAAGGCGCGGCTGCGGCCGACGACGTAACCGGCCGCGGCCAGCAGGAAACTTGCAAACAACGCCCATGACAGCGGCATAAAGGGCAATCCTTCAGGGAAGAACGAAAGGGTCGGGACGGCGCGCAAGACACGCGCCGCCCCCCGGCATCACTGCATCGTGGTTCCGGCGGCGACGGCTTCCTGGGTCGCGGCCAGTTCGGGATCGGACACCAGCCCGTATTCGGCCAGCGGGCCATCGGGACCGGCGATTTCATCGGACACGAAGAATTCGACAAATTCCTGCAGGCCCTGGATTTCGCCGATATGCGCCTTCTTCACATAGAAGAACAGCGGGCGCGACACCGGGTATTCGCCCGAGGCGATGGTTTCGGTGGACGGCGTGACGCCGCCGATGGTGCCGACCTTCAGCTTGTCGGTGTTGTTTTCATAAAAGGACAGGCCGAACACGCCGATGCCGTTGGGCGAGGATTCGATGCGGGCCAGCGTTTCCGTGTAGTCGCCGTCGATGTCCACGGCCCGGCCGTCAGTGCGCAGCGTGGTGCAGGCTTCCTCGGCCGCGTCCTCGTCCATGCCCGAGGCGACAAAGGCTTCCATGGCGCCCGATTCCTCGCAGCCGGCCAGGATGACCTTTTCCTCGAAGACCTCGCGGGTGCCGTGCTTGGTGCCGGGAATGAAGGCCAGGATTTCCTGCTGCGGCAGATCCGGGTTCACGTCGGACCAATTCGCGGCAGTGTTATCGACTATCTGTCCATCTTTCACGACCTTGGCGGACAAGGCGTTGAACCAGTCGGCGGGAGTATAGGCGAAATCCGGGCCGCTGGCCGCGTTGGCGAAGACGATCCCGTCATAGCCGATGCGGACCTCCATGATGTCGGTCACGCCGTTGGCGGTGCAGGTTTCGCGTTCCGCGTCGCGGATCGGGCGGCTGGCATTGGCGATGTCGATGGTGTTCGCGCCCACGCCCTCGCAGAACTTCTGCAGCCCGCCGCCGGTGCCGCCGGATTCCACCACCGGAACGGGGAAATCCATGTTCTCGCCGAACAGCTCGGCCACGATGGTCGAATAGGGCAGCACGGTGGACGACCCCGACACCTGGACCTGATCGCGGGCGGCCGCAGTGGTGGCCGAGGCGGCGATCACGGCCAGGGCCGAGACGGTGAATTTCACGGTGGACATGGATCTCTCCTGTTACTTCACGCCCAAGCTGGGGCTGTGCGTGACCTAAGCGCCACAGGTGACGCTTGTGCGAAAGAAGCATGACCCTTTTATGACAGACGGCCGGTTTTTGAAAGTTTCGCGTCAGTCTTGCGACATATCGCCGATCAGGCCGCGCTGGCCCCCGGTCTGCGCCCGGTCCATCAGCAGGTGGTCCAGGATCACGCAGGCAGCCATCGCCTCGGCCACCGGCACCGCGCGAATCCCCACGCAGGGGTCGTGGCGGCCCTTGGTGATCAGGTCGATGTCGTTGCCGTGGCGGTCGATGGTGCGGCGCGGAGTTGTGATCGAACTGGTCGGCTTGACCGAAAAGCGGACGACGATCGGCTGGCCGGTGCTGATGCCGCCCAGGATGCCGCCGGCGTGGTTTGACAGATAGATCGGGCCGTCATTGCCCATGCGGATCTCGTCGGCATTGTCGGTGCCGGTTAGGGCGGCGGCACCCATGCCCTCGCCGATCTCGACCCCCTTCACGGCATTGATCGACATCATCGCCGCCGCCAGATCGGTGTCCAGCTTCGCATAGACCGGCGCGCCCAGGCCGGGCGGGCAGCCCTCGACCAGCACCTCGATGGCCGCGCCGACGCTGTCCTGCGCCTTGCGGATGGCGTCCAGATAGTCGGACCACTGGTCCACGGCTGTGGCATCGGGCAGGAAGAACGGGTTTTCGCCGATGGCATTGGCGTCAAAACGCGTGCGGTCCAGGTGCAGCGTCCCCATCTGCACCATGTATCCGGTGATCCGCAGGTCCGGCAGCAGGTCGCGCAGCACCGCCTGCGCCACGCCCCCCGCCGCGACCCGTGCCGCCGTTTCGCGCGCGCTGGACCTGCCGCCGCCGCGATAATCGCGGTGACCGTATTTCAGGTGATAGGTGATGTCGGCGTGGCCAGGGCGGAAGGCCTGCGCGATCTCTCCGTAATCCTTGGACCGCTGGTCGGTGTTCTCGATCATCAGCTGGATGGGCGTGCCGGTGGTGCGGCCCTCGAAGACGCCCGACAGGATGCGGACCTGGTCGGGTTCGCGGCGCTGCGTGGTGTGTTTCGATGTGCCGGGGCGGCGGCGGTCCAGGAACTGCTGGATCCAGGCCTCGTCCAGGGCCACGCCGGGGGGCACGCCATCGACGGTGGCGCCAAGTGCGGGGCCGTGGCTTTCGCCCCAGGTAGTGAACCGGAACGCGCGGCCGAAGGTGTTGAAGCTCATGCGGTGTCCTTGCTCAGGGCTTTGAGGTCATAGATCAGATCCAGCGCCTCGCGCGGGGTCAGGGCGTCGGGGTGAATGTCCTTCATCCGCGCCTCCAGCAGGCTTTCCTTGGGGCGGGCCAGCGGCGGCGCGGGGGGCACGGCGCGGAACAGGGGCAGGTCGTCGATCAGGGCGGCGGGGCGGGCCGCGCCCCCCATCCGACCTTCCCGTTCGCCCGATTCCAGCGCGTCCAGCACGGCGCGGGCGCGGTCCACGACGGATGCGGGCAGCCCCGCCAGCCGCGCGACCTGCACGCCATAGCTGCGGTTGGCCGCGCCCTTCCTGACCTCATGCAGGAAGATCACCTCGCCTTCCCACTCCCGCACGGCAACGGTGGCGTTTTCCACGCCGTCCAGCTTGGCCGACAGCGCGGTCATCTCGTGGTAATGGGTGGCGAACAGCGCGCGGCAGCGGTTCACGCCATGCAGATGCTCCATCACCGCCCAGGCGATGGACAACCCGTCCCAGGTGGCGGTGCCGCGCCCGATCTCGTCCAGGATCACCAACGCACGGTCGTCGGCCTGGTTCAGGATCGCGGCGGTTTCCACCATTTCCACCATGAAGGTGGACCGGCCCCGCGCCAGGTCGTCTGCGGCGCCGACGCGGGAAAAAAGCTGGCTGACCAGGCCGATATGGGCGTGCCGGGCAGGGACAAAGGCCCCTGCCTGCGCTAGCACGGCGATCAGCGCGTTCTGGCGCAGGAAGGTCGATTTGCCGGCCATGTTCGGGCCGGTCAGCAGCCAGATCGCCGGGGTCTGCCCTTCGGTCAGCGCGCAGTCGTTGGCGACGAAGCTTTCGGCCTTGCGCTTCAAGGCGCGTTCCACAACCGGATGGCGGCCGCCTTCGATGACAAAGGCGCGGCTGTCATCGACCAGGGGCCGCGTCCAGCCCTCGCCCGTGGCGATATCGGCGAAGGCTGCGGCCAGGTCGATCTCGGCCAGGGCGCGCGCCGCCTGCCCGATGGCTGCGGCCCGGTCCAGCACCGCCGCGCGGAGGCGATCGAAGATGCCCCGCTCGATCTCCAGCGCGCGGTCGCGGGCGTTGAGGATCCGCGTCTCAAGCTCCGACAGATCGACGGTAGTGAAGCGGATCTGGTTGGCGGTGGTCTGGCGGTGGATGAAGGTCGCGTTCAAGGGCGGGGCCATCATGCGTTCGGCATGGGTGGCTGTCGTCTCGATGAAATAGCCCAGCACGTTGTTGTGCTTGATCTTGAGGCTTCCCACCCCCGCCAGAGCCGCATAATCCGCCTGCATCCCGGCGATCACGCCCCGGCCCTCGTCGCGCAGGCGCCGGGTCTGGTCCAGATCGTCATCGTAGCCGCTGGCAACAAAGCCGCCGTCGCGCGCCAGCAAGGGCGGCTCGGCCACCAGCGCATCGTCCAGCAGCCGGATCAGGTCATCATGCCCCGTCAGGTCGCGCGCGGCCTCCGCCAGCACCGGCGCGGCGTCACCCGGCAGCCGCGCCGCAATCGCCGCGCCCTGCGCCAGCCCCGCCCGGATCGCGGCCAGATCGCGCGGTCCGCCCCGGTCCAGCGCCAGCCGCGACAGGGCCCGGTCCATGTCGGGCACCCGCGCCAGGGCCGTTCGCAGGTCCGCCATCAGGCGCGGGTCATCCACCAGCATCGCCACCGCATCCTGCCGCGCATGGATCAGCGCCAGATCGCGGGAGGGCGCGCTGATGCGCCGTTCCAGCAGCCGCGCGCCCGCTGCCGTCACCGTGCGGTCGATGGCCGCCAGAAGCGAGCCCTCGCGCCCGCCCGACAGCGCCTGCGTCAGTTCCAGGTTGCGCCGGGTGGCGGCGTCAATCCCCATCGCCCCGCCCGCGCGTTCGCGGACCGGCGGGCGCAGCAGGGGCAGCTTGCCCTTCTGCGTCAGTTCCAGGTAATCGACGATGGCGCCCATGGCCGACAGTTCGGCGCGGGTGAAGGACCCGAAGCCGTCCAGCGTGTCGACCCCATACAGCGCACAAAGCCGCCGTTGCCCCGCCGCGCTGTCGAAGGCGCTTGCGTGCAGGTCAGTCAGCGCCGCCCCGGCATCATTCGCCAGATCGTCCAGCCCCGACCCGTCGGCAGCCAGCAACTCGCGGGGCGCCAGACGGGCCAGTTCCGCAGCCAGCCGGGCCTGGGCGCAGTCCATCACCTGGAAGGCGCCTGTGGAAATGTCCACCCAGGCCAGCGCGCAATCCTCGCGCACCTGCGCGAATGCCGCCAGATAGTTGTGGCGCCGCGCCTCCAGCAGCGATTCCTCGGTCAGGGTGCCGGGCGTGACAAGGCGCACCACGTCACGGGCCACGACGGATTTCGACCCGCGCTTCTTCGCCTCGGCCGGATCCTCCATCTGCTCGGCGATGGCCACGCGGAACCCCTTGCGGATCAGCGTCAGCAGATAGCTTTCCGCGGAATGGACCGGCACGCCGCACATCGGGATGGGTTCCCCCGCATGCGTGCCGCGTTTCGTCAGCGCGATGTCCAGGGCGCTCGCGGCGGCGACCGCGTCGTCGAAGAACATCTCGTAGAAATCGCCCATCCGATAGAACAGCAGCGCGCCGGGATTGGCGTCCCGGATCGCCAGGTATTGCGCCATCATCGGGGTGGGCTGGTCGGTCACGTCCTTCGTCATGGCGGCGTTTCTATCCGCTTGCGCGGCACGGTTAAATCCCTACATTCAACGGAACCTCGGGGGGCCATCTGGCTGAGACGCGAAAGCGGACCCGTTGAACCTGATCCGGCTAACACCGGCGGAGGGAAGGTGACGCTGTCCTTTCTTTCGTTTTCCCTTTTGAAAGGAGGCAGCGTTGAGACTCCCCCTGCTTTTGGCCCTTCTGGCCGCCACCCCCGCCACCGCGCAGGACAAGCCCGTCCTGACCGTCTATGCGGGCGAATCCATCACCAGCGAATGGGGGCCTGGCCCCAAGATCGAGGAAGGGTTCGAGGCCTTCTGCGCCTGCGACCTGCGCTTCGTCACCGGGGACGAACTGTCGCGCATCCTGATGGAGGGCGAACGGACTGAAGCCGATATCGTCTTCGGCCTGAACACCGACGTGACGGCCCGCGCCCGCGCATCGGGCCTGTTCGCCCCGCATGGGCAGGACACGACGGGCTTGTCGCTGCCCATCGAATGGACGGACGACATCTTCCTGCCCTACAACTGGGGCGAGACGGCCTTTGTCTATGACGAAACCCGGCTGGAAAACCCGCCTGCCAGCTTTGCCGAACTGCTGGAGGCGCCCGACGACCTGAAGATCGTGATTCAGGATCCGCGGTCGTCGGTGTCGGGTCTGGCGCTGCTCTTGTGGGTGAAGTCGGTCTATGGCGATGAAGCGCCCCAGGCTTGGGCCAAGCTTGCCCCCAAGGTGCTGACCGTGACCAAGGGCTGGTCCGAATCCTACGGCATGTTCACGGAAGGAGAGGCGGACATGGTGCTCTCCTACACCACCTCGCCCGCCTATCACATTTCCGAGGAGGACGACCGGACCAAGAAGGCCGCGATCTTCCCCGAAGGCCACTACTTCATGGCCGAGGTGACAGCCCAGCTCCGCACCACCGACCAGCCGGAACTGGCCCAGAAGTTCATGGACTGGATCCTGACGCCCGAGTTCCAGACCGTGATCCCACTGGCCAACTGGTCGCTGCCTGCGAAACTGCCGCAAGACCAATGGCCCCAAGTCATGCGCGACCTGCCGCGCCCCGAAAAGACCCTGTTCTATTCCGAAGACGAGGCCGAGGCGCTGCGTCAGCCCGCGCTGGACGAATGGCTGCGGGCCTTTTCCGGCTGACCCGGGCCGAGGCCGGGGGCGCCATCGCCGCCACCGGCCTGTCGGCGCTGATCCTGGGCACGCTGGCCACTGTGGCCTGGGCGGCGCAGGGACTGGCGGGGCTTGGTCCCTGGGACTGGCGGGCGGTCTGGTTCACGCTGTGGCAGGCAGCCTTGTCGGCCACGCTGTCGGCGGGACTGGCGGTCCCCGTCGCGCGCGCCCTGGCCCGGCGGCGTTTTCCGGGACGGTCGGCCCTGGTGACGCTGCTGGGCGCGCCCTTCATCCTGCCGGTGATCGTGGCGATCATGGGGCTGGTCGCGGTCTTTGGCCGCAATGGCGCCATCAACGATGTCCTGCGCTTCGCGGGCCTGCCCGAGATCAGCATCTATGGCTGGCAGGGCGTGATCCTGGCGCATGTGTTCTTCAACCTGCCCTTGTCGGTGCGGCTGGTCCTGCAAGGCTGGCAGGCGATCCCGGCGGAACGGTTTCGGCTGGCCGCATCGTTGGGCTTTGCCCCCCGCAACGTGGCGCGGCATCTGGAACGGCCGATGCTGCGTGCGGTGCTGCCGGGCGTCTGGCTGGCGGTGTTCCTGGTCTGCCTGACCAGCTTCACCGTGGCCCTGGCGCTTGGCGGCGGGCCGCGCGCGACCACGGTGGAACTGGCGATCTACCAGGCCTTCCGCTTCGATTTCGACCTGGGCCGGGCGGCGAGCCTGGGATTGGTCCAGATCGCCATCTGCGTGGCGGCGATGGCCCTGGCGCGGTGGGTCGCCATTCCGGCGGCCTTCGGTGCAGGTCTGGACGCGGACCATATACCCGCAGCGCCAGGCGGCTGGCACCGGATCAGCGACATGTTTGTGATCACAGCCGCGGCTGGGTTCCTGATCTGGCCGATGGCGGCTGTTACCCTGCGCGGGCTGCCGCAGATCGCTGTCCTTCCGCCCGAGGTCTGGCAGGCGGCAGGACGGTCGGTGGTCATGGCGCTGATCTCGGCCCTGCTGGCGCTGACCTTGTCGCTGACGCTGGCCCTGTCGCTTGCGCGCGGGCGGATGCGCTGGATCGAGACGGCGGGGATGCTGCCGCTGATCGCCTCGCCCCTGGTGCTGGGGACGGGGCTGTTCATCCTGTTGCGGGGCTGGTTCTCGCCGCAGGCGCTGGCCCTGCCGGTGACGGTGGCGATCAATGCGGTGATGGCGCTGCCGTTCGGGCTGCGGGCGCTGATCCCGGCGGCGCGGACGCTGCACCAGGATTACGGGCGGCTGGCGGATTCGCTGGATTTGCGCGGGTGGGCTCGGCTGCGTTACCTGACCCTGCCGCGCCTGGCCCGGCCGCTGGGCTTTGCGGGGGGGTTGGCGGCGGCCTTGGCAATGGGGGACCTGGGTGTGATCACACTTTTTGCCAGCGACCGGCCGACCCTGCCCTTGCAGCTTTACCAGTTGATGAGTTCCTATCGGATGGACGATGCCTCGGCCTGCGCGGTGCTGCTGATGGCGATCAGCTTCGGGCTGTTCTGGATCTTTGACCAAGGGGGCCGCCTTGCTTGAGTTCGACGGCATCCGCGTCACGCGCGGCAGTTTCACCCTGTCCGCCGACCTGTCCGTCCCCACGGGCGCGCGGGTGGCGGTGATCGGCCCCTCTGGGTCCGGCAAGTCCACGCTGCTGTCGCTGGTCGGCGGCTTCCTTGCCCCCGACCGGGGCCGTATCCGTGTAGACGGCGAGGACATCACCGCCCTGCCGCCGGGGCAGCGGCCCGTGTCGATGCTGTTCCAGGACCAGAACCTGTTTCCGCATCTGACGGTCGCACAGAACGTGGGCCTTGGCTTGCGCCCCGACCTACGCCTGTCGGACCCGCAGCGCGCCCGCGTCACGCAGGTGCTGGAGGAGGTCGGGCTGGAGGGGCTGGAGGCGCGCCGTCCCGCGAACCTGTCGGGCGGCCAGCAAGGCCGCGTGGCCCTGGCGCGCGTGCTGCTGCGCGCGCGGCCGGTGCTGCTGCTGGACGAACCCTTCGCGGCGCTTGGCCCGGCCTTGAAGGCGGAAATGCTGGCGCTGCTGGCCCGCATCGCCGATGGGACCGGGGCCACGGTTCTGATGGTCACGCATGATCCCGAGGATGCCCGCAGCTTCGCGCCGCAGACGATCCTGGTGGAGGGCGGCGTGGCGCATCCGCCGGTGCCCACCGGGCCCCTCTTGGACAACCCGCCGCCGGGGCTGCGGGCCTATCTGGGGTGAGCGCCCGAGATTGGCGAAGGCCATCGCCTTCGCCGCGCGCTGCGGGTGCCACCATCACCGCCGGGCCCCAAAGGCCCGGCCAGCGCCCGCCCCGCCCCGGCGGGCGCTGGCCTACCGTGGTCGCGGGTTGGCAACGTTTCTGGCGGCACTGTCGCGCGCGGGCGGGGGAAACGACATGCGTTTCCTGATCCCGCCCGGTCGAGAATGGGCATTTTCCTACAGGTTGAACACCCGCTCCGGCTGCACCAGCCCGCCCTGATACCTGCCGATGCAGACCGGCCCCCTGGCATCCGCGACCCAGACCAGGTCGCCCCATTCCGCTGTGCCCGTCACCTGTCCCGGATTGCCGTTGCGGATCCGCACCGCGCCTTCGGGCGTGGCGCGCAGCATCGGCAGGTCGGCCAGCGCGACCTCCAGCGGCAGAAGCTGGGTGTCCAGCCAGTCCTGCGCCTCGCGGTCGATCCTGTCGAAGGGCACGCCTTCGCTGGCCTCGAACGGGCCGGACCAGGTGCGGCGCAGATGGGCCACATGGCCCAGGCAGCCAAGCGCCCGTCCCAGGTCGCGCGCGATGGAGCGGACATAGCCGCCCTTGCCGCAGACCATCTCCAGCCGCGCGCTGTCGCGGTCGCAGTCCAGCACCGTTAGGCTTTCGACCCACAGCGGACGGGCGGCCAGCTCCAGTTCCTCGCCCTCGCGCGCCAGGTCATAGGCGCGTTCGCCATCGACCTTGACGGCGGAAAAGGCCGGGGGAACCTGCATGATGTTGCCGGTAAAGGCAGGCAGCGCAGCCTCGATGGCGGCGCGGTCGGGGCGGGCGTCCGAGATGCGCAGGACCTCGCCCGAGGCATCGTCGGTCGTCGTCTCGGCGCCCCAGTTGACCGTGAAGTCATAGCATTTCAGTGCGTCGGTGACGGTGGCGACGGTCTTGGTCGCCTCGCCCAGGGCCACGGCCAGGACGCCGGTGGCATCGGGGTCCAGCGTGCCCGCGTGGCCTGCCTTCTTCGCGTCAAGCGCCCAGCGGACCTTGGCCACCACGGCGGTCGAGGTGACGCCCGCGGGCTTGTCCACGATCAGCCAGCCATTGATGCCGCGGCCCTTCTTGCGTGCCATGTCCAACCCCTGCCTTGCAAAGGCGGCGGCATAGCCAGCCGCCCGCGCAAGGTCAACCGGCGCTGTCCACCAGTCCGATGATCGGCCCCAGGGATCGCCCGAAATCCGCCCGGTTCACCCCCGGCGCGTAAAGTCGGCTGATCGACCCGTCGAAATACAAGGCATCCCGCACACCCAACCCGTCGCGGAACAGACGGCCGAACTCGTGGAAGGTCACCGCCCGGTCGGAAATCGCGAACCAGGCCGTCTGCCCGTCCGGCGAGACGCCAACGCCGTTCCGCACATAACGGCTGTCCGAATCGACCAGGAAGCGCGGGTGCAGGTCGCCGTCGATCACCAGCATCGGCCCGGATTGCGTGGCAAGGCGGCAGTCGGGACGCGCTTGCGCAAAGGCGCGGCTTTCAACCACCTGGAAGGGCCGCGCCCCGCCGGTGCAGAAGACCCCGTTCGGCAGCATCCCGAAATTGTCGTTGCTGGCGCCCGTGACGAGGGGCTGCAGTTCCACCCCGTCAATGACCAGCAGGCCCACGGGACGGTAATCGGCGTGATACATTCCCGCGTTCATGGCAAAGGCCAGGCTCTCGCCCTGCCCCAGCGTCGCGCGCACATTGGCGAAGTTGCGCAGCGGCTGGCCCGTGGCATCGTCCTGCCACAGCCGCAGCGCGGGTTCCTGCGCGGCCGAGACCTCGCAGACGACATAGCCCTGGCCGTCATGGGTCATGCGCCCGCAGCCGTCCGCCGCGGCGGGGATGGCCATCGCAACCAGCATTCCGACCGCGACGCCCAGGGGGCGCAGGTCAATCCTCATCGCCGTCCTCGTCCGCCCCCTCGACATCGCGGCGGACGCGTTCGTCGGCGAACATGCGGCGGGTGTCGTCCAGGCGGTCGAAGGTCTCGTCCAGCTGGAAGCGCAGCTGCGGCGCGTATTTCAGCGTCATGGCCTTGGCGACCAGGTGGCGCAGTTCGGGGGCGTTGCGGCGCAGCGCGGCCAAGGCCTCCTCGGCATCGTTGCCGCCCAGGGGCAGCACATAGGCCGTGGCGACCTTGAGGTCGGGCGAGGTGCGCACCTCGCCCACGGTGATCGAATGGCGGTTCAGGTCCGGGTCATGCACGTCGGCGCGCAGCAGCACGTCGGACAAGGTGCGGCGGATCAGCTCGCCCACGCGAAGCTGGCGTTGCGAGGGGCCGGAGCCATGGGAAAAGCGGTTCTGTGCCATGCGTCCCGATGTAGGGGGTCGCGGGCCGCGCCGCAACGGGATATGAGGCGGGAAAACACCGGAGGCCCCATGAGCGATTTGCAGAACACGGACGCGCCCGCCCTGCCGGGGATCGTCGTCACCGGCGCCTCGGGCCGGATGGGGCAGATGCTGATCCGCCTGATCGCCGAACACCCCGAAGTGCGGCTGGTGGGCGCGCTGGAACGACCTGACCATCCCTGGCTGGGCCGCGACGTGGGCGAGGCCATGGGCGGCGCGGCCCTGGACGTGACGGTCAGCGACGATGCGGTGGCAACCATTGCGCAGGCGCAGGCGGTGATCGACTTCACTGCCCCCGCCGCGACCGTGGCCTTTGCCGAACTGACCGCGCAGGCCCGCGCGGTCCATGTGATCGGCACCACGGGGCTGGAACAGGCGCATCTGGACTGCCTCAAGGCTGCCGCGCGACACGCGCCGATCATCCGTGCCGGCAACATGAGCCTGGGGGTGAACCTGCTGATAGGCCTGACCCGCAAGGTCGCCGCCGCCCTGGGCACCGACTGGGACATCGACGTGGTCGAGGCCCATCACCGGCACAAGGTCGATGCCCCGTCCGGCACCGCCCTGATGCTGGGCGAGGCCGCCGCCGAGGGGCGCGGGGCGACGCTGGCCGAACTGCGCACGCCTGCGCGCGAAGGCATCACCGGCGCGCGGGAGCCGGGCAGCATCGGCTTTTCGGCCATCCGGGGCGGCGACGTGGTGGGCGAGCATGACGTGATCTTCGCGGGCGAGGGCGAACGGATCGTCCTGCGGCATCTGGCGACCGACCGGGCGATCTTCGCGCGGGGTGCGATCCGCGCGGCGATCTGGGGCCAGGACAAGGGGCCGGGCGAATACGACATGCAGGACGTGCTGGGGTTGAATTGAGATCGGGTCTGGTGGGGTGGAACCCACCCTACAGGGCACGGCAGATCCCGTAGGGTGGGGTTCCACCCCACCAAGGCCCCCTCAAGGCTGGATCATGCAGCACCCCGACAGCATGGACGGCTGCTCCCCATGCAGCACCAGCGTTGCCGCCAGCCCGAAGATCCGGTCCGACATGCCGTCCGAACAGATCTGCGGATGGGCAAACAGCGTCATGTCGCGCGCCACGACCACGCGCGACGGATCGCGGAAAATGCCGCTGTCCAGCACGCTCTGCACAGGGCGGCGGTCGCCTGCCTGATCCTCGGGGCTGCGCAGGACCAGATCGCCCCCTTCCACCTTGGCGTCCCAGAACGGCTCGGTCCCCAGGCATCGGAAGGCGGGCGGCAGCTCCCCTGGCTGCCAGACATCGGTGCGATAGGCCAGATAGCGCGCCGAAACCCAGCCGGACCCCTCGCCCGCATTCACCCGCGCCCAGCCCTGGCGTTCCTCGACCACCTCGATCCTGGTCGCGTCAGGCGCCAGGGTGCCGATGATGGCGGCCTTGGCGTTCGGCGCGGCCCGGATGTTCAGGACGTCATCGGAAGCCACGCCCGTCACGTCGAACAGGGTGGGCAGGATGTATTCCTGCGTGGCGAAGGCAGGACCGGCAAGGACAAGCGTCAGGGCAAGGGCTGTGCGGAACATCGGGGGACTCCTTTTCTTGGTCACAGTCTAGCGGCTTTGCCGCCACATGCCACGGGGTCCGTTCACGGATGGTTCCCCCCGCCCGACGAAGCCGCTAGAACAATGCCATGACGACGCGCCTGATTGCCGACGAAGACCTGACCGCCGCCCTGGCGCGGATGCTGGCCGCCACGATGCGGCCCGGCCAGACGATCCTGCTGGACGGGCCGGTGGGCGCCGGCAAGACCCATTTCGCCCGCGCCTTCATCCGCGCCCGCCAGGGCTGTGCGGCCGAGGACGTGCCCAGCCCGACCTTCACGCTGGTCCAGACCTATGAAGACCCCCTGGGGTCCGAGATCTGGCACGCCGACCTGTATCGCCTGACCGATCCGACGGAGCTGGCCGAACTGGGCCTGGACGAGGCGCTGACGGATGCGATCTGCCTGATCGAATGGCCCGACCGGCTGGAACGGCTGCCCGACGGCGCGCTGACGCTGTCCATCGCGTCCCATCCCGATCCCGATCTGCGCAGCATCACCCTGATCGCGCCCGACGCCGCCCGGATCGCCGCCCGCGCGGCCTTCGTGGCGGGCGCGGGCTGGGCCGACGCGCGGGTGGTGCCGCTGGCGGGCGATGCCTCGGCCCGGCGCTATTTCCGGCTGGCGGGCGCGCGGGGCAGCGCGGTGCTGATGGACGACCCCGGCGGGTCCTGCGGGCCGTTCCTGGCGATGACGGAATGGTTGAGGGGGCACGGTTTCGGCGCGCCCGCGATCCTGGCGCAGGACCAGGCGGCGGGCTTGTTGCTGGTTCAGGACCTGGGTGACGATCTGGTGGCCCGGGTGCTGAAACGCGACCCGGCGATGGCGGGACCGATCTATGACCGGATCACCGACTTCCTGGTGGACCTGCACCGCCACCCGGTTCCCCCTTTCGTGGCCCCGCTGGACGGGCCGGCCCTGGCCGAACAGGTCGGGCTTTTCGCGGAATGGTATCCGCAGGCGGCTGGCGGCAGTGGCGGCGAGGAGATCGCGCCCCTGATCGCCCGCCTGCACGCGGACCTGGCCGCCGATGTGCCACCGGTCCTGTCCCTGCGGGACTTCCACGCGGAAAACCTGATCTGGCGGGGCGATGCTGCGTTGGGGCTGATCGACTACCAGGACGCGGTGGCCTGTCACCCGGCCTATGACCTCGTGTCCGCCCTGCAGGACGCGCGCCGCGACGTGGACCCGGCGATCGAGGCCGCCTGCATCGCCCGCTATCTGGCCGCGACCGGACGGAACCCGGATCGGTTCCGGGCAGCCTATGCCCTGCTGGGGGCGCAGCGGAACCTGCGGATCCTGGGGATCTTCACCCGGCTGTGCCTGCGCGACGGAAAGCCGCGATACCTGGACTTCATGCCGCGCGTCTGGCGCTATGTCCGGCGCAACCTGGCCCATCCGGCGCTTGCCCCCTTGGCCGATGCCGTCGCCGCCTTGCCCGCGCCCGATGCCGCCGTCATCGAAAGGATCCGCGCCCGATGCGCCCGCTGATGATCTTTGCCGCAGGGCTTGGCACGCGGATGCGGCCCCTGACCGACAGCCTGCCGAAACCGCTGATCCCGGTCGCGGGCCGGACCCTGCTGGACCGCGCGCTTGATCTGGGCCGCGATGCCGGGGCGGGGCCGGTGGTGGTGAACACGCATTACCTGGGCGGCCAGATCGCCGACCATCTGGCCGGGCAGGACGTGGCCATCAGCGACGAGTCCGGCACGATCCTGGATACCGGGGGCGGGCTGCGCCAGGCGCTGCCGCTGCTGGGCGAGGGGCCGGTCATGACGCTGAACCCGGACGTGGTCTGGACCGGGCCGAACCCGCTGGCCGCGCTGGATGCCGCATGGCGCGACGACATGGACGCACTTCTGATGCTGGTGCCGGTGGACCGGGCAAGGGCGCGGCAGGGGGCAGGGGATTTCTCGCTGGATGCAGGCGGCCGCATCAGCCGCCGGGGCGATTACGTCTATGGCGGCGCGCAGATCATCCGCCCTGACCGGCTGGCGGATATTCCCGACCGGGTGTTTTCGCTCAACCGCCTGTGGGATCTGCTGATCGCCGACGGGCGCGCCTGCGGGCTGATCCACCAGGGCGGCTGGTGCGACGTCGGCTATCCCGAGGCGATCCCCGTGGCCGAGGGGGTGCTGCATGGTTGAACCTTCCTTCCGCGGCCTTTACGCGCTGCCGCCCGGCACCGATTTCGCCCGCGAATTCGTCAACGGCTTTCTGGACCGCATGGCGGGCCGCCCGCCCGAGGCGATGGCCCGCGTCACCATCTATGCCAATGCCTCGCGCACCCTGGCCGAGATGAAATGCGCCTTCGACAAGCGCGGCCCCCTGCTGCTGCCGCGCCTTTTGCCGGTCACGAACCTGGAAACCCCCGAGATGCTGGGCCAGGCCGAGGCCGCGCCCCTGGCCCGGCGTCTGCAGCTGGCCCGGCTGGTGGCCCGGCTTCTGGATGCGCGGCGCGATCTTGCGGCCGGCCACTCCATCGCCAGCCTGGCGCGATCGCTGGCCGGCTTGATGCAGGAAATGCAATACGAGGGGCTGGGGCCTGACGCGCTGGAAGGCATCGACACCGGCGATCACGCCCGGCACTGGCAGAACGCCCTGGCCTTCCTGCGCATCGCCGCGCAGTTCCACCTGGACGGCGCGCCCGTGGACCGCGCGGCGCGCCAGCGGCACGCGGCGGAAACCATGGCGCGCGACTGGGCGCAGGGGATCAACCTGCCCGACGGTCCGGTGATCGTCGCCGGATCCACCGGATCGCACGGCGCCACCCGCCTGTTCATGGAGGCCGTGGCAAGGCTGCCCGAGGGCGCGGTGGTGCTGCCCGGCTTCGACTTCGACCAGCCTCTATCGGTCTGGGACAGCCTGGACCAGGGGACCGAGGATCACCCCCAATCCCGCTTCGCGCCCCTGATCCGCAGCCTGGGCCGCCCAGCACGCTGGACCGATACGATCCCGCCGGTGCCGCAGCGCAACCGCCTGATCTCGCTTGCGCTGCGGCCCGCGCCGGTGACCGACCAGTGGATCGCCGAAGGCCCGCGCCTGCCCGACCTGATGGCGCCCACCGAAGGCCTGACCCTGATCGAGGCCGACCAGCCGGGGGCCGAAGCCGAGGTGATCGCCCTGATCCTGCGCGACGCCGCCGAACGCCACGATTCGGCCACCCTGATCGCGGCGGACGGCAACCTGATCCGGCGCGTGAACGCCGCCCTGGACCGCTGGCACCTGCGCCCCGACGAAAGCGCGGGCCAGCCGCTGACGCTGACCGCGCCGGGCCTGTTCCTGCGCCAGGTCGCGGCGCTGTTCGGCCAGCCCCTGACCATCGACCGGCTGCTGGTGCTGCTGAAGCATCCGATGACGATCACCGCATCCCCCAGGGTCGGCGCGAACGAGGCGCGGCTGCTGGCGCGGCAACTGGAACTGGAACTGCGCCACAACGGCCCGGCCTTTCCCGACGGCAAATGCCTGCGCGACTGGGCCAGCCGAGGCGACGGGCTGCGCAAGGTCTGGGCCGAATGGCTGGCCGATCTCTTGGACCGCATCACGCCCCTGGCCCGCGACCGCGCGCCCCGCCCCCTGCCTGATCGCCTGCGCGACCTGCTGTCGCTGGCGGATGCGCTGGCTGCGGGGCCGGACGGGGATGCGGCGGCGTCCCGGCTGTGGACCGACCGGGGGGGTCCGCTTCTGCGCGCCACCATCGACCATCTGGCCGAACATGCGGGCCACGGCCCAAGCCTGAGCGCGATCGAGTTCTGCGCCCTGCTGCTGGACGAAATGGGCCAGCAATCCGTGCGCGTCGAGGGCGACGCCCATTACCTGCATATCCGCGGCCCGCGAGAGGCGCGGATCGTCGGCGATGGCCTTGTCATCCTGTCCGGCCTGAACGAGGGCGGCTGGCCGCAGGCGCTGAAACCCGATCCCTGGTTGTCGCGGCAGATGCGGTCGGCGGCGGGACTGCCCCTGCCGGAAACCGTGATCGGGCTGGCTGCCCACGACTTCCAGCAGGTGATGGGCCTGCCCCAGGTGATCCTGACCCGCGCCCGCCGCGACGCCGAGGCGGAAACCATCCCGTCGCGCTGGCTGAACCGGCTGACGAACCTGATGGGCGGCCTGCCCGAACGGCGCGGCCCGCAGGCCCTGGCGGCGATGCGCGCGCGGGGCGACCTGTGGCTGGCGCGCGCCCGCGCCGTGTCCCATCCCGCGGGCGCAGTCAGGCCGGCGCCCCGCCCCTCGCCCGTGCCGCCCGCGCTGCCGTTCCGGGAATTGCCGGTCACCGACGTGTCGTTGCTGATCCGCGATCCCTATGCCGTCTATGCCAAGCGCGTCCTTGGCCTGCGCCCGCTGCCGCCGCTGCGCCCAGAACCCGACGCCTCGCTGCGCGGCCAGACCCTGCATTCCATCGTCGAGGCCCTGCTTGAATCGAAGCCCGCGCCCGATACCCCGCACGCCGTCCTGAAGGCGCAGTTCCTGCGCCTGACGGAAACCGTGCTGGCGCGCGACGTGCCCTGGCCCGCCGCCCGCGCCTTCTGGGCCGCGCGCATGGAACGCATCGCCGACCGCATCGTCGCGGACGAACTGGACCGGCTGTCCCAGGGGCGCCCGGTCGTGGTGGAAAAGCGCGGCCGCGTGACGCTGTCGGGGATGGATTTCACCCTGACCGCCCGGCCCGACCGGATCGACCTTCTGCACGACGGGCGGGTGGTGATCTATGACTACAAGTCGGGCAAGCCGCCCACGGACAAGCAGATCGCGGCCTTTGACAAGCAACTGATCCTGGAGGCCGCAATGGCCCGGCGGGGCGGCTTCGATTCGCTTGGCCCGGTGGACGTGGCGGGCATCAGCTATATCCAGCTTGGCGGCGAGGGAGAGACCCATCCCCGCGACTATTCCCCCCAGCTCGAGGCCGAGAACTGGGACGGCTTCCTGCGCCTGGTTTCGGCCTATCTGGCGGGGGGGATCGGATTTGCCTCGATGCGGGCGCCCGAACAGACCAGCTATGCGGGCGATTACGATCATCTGGCGCGATACGGCGAATGGTCGCTGGCCGACGCGCCGCATCTGACGAAGGTGGGCGATGGGCATGGATGAAGCCTCTCTCAACCAGATCGCGGCGGCCGATCCCGCCCGGTCCACCTGGCTGACGGCCAATGCCGGATCGGGCAAGACGCGCGTGCTGACCGACCGGGTGGCGCGCCTGCTGCTGGCGGGGACCGCGCCCGAACGCATCCTGTGCCTGACCTATACCAAGGCCGCCGCGACCGAGATGCAGAACCGCCTTCTGCGCCGCCTGGGCCAATGGGCCATGCTGCCCGAACCCGACCTGCGGCGCGAACTGGCGGAACTGGGCGAGGACGAGACATCCGGGCCGGGGCCTGACCTGGCCGAGGCCCGGCGCCTATTCGCCCGCGCGATCGAGACGCCGGGCGGGCTGAAGGTCCAGACCATCCACAGCTTCTGCGCCTCGCTTCTGCGCCGCTTTCCGCTGGAGGCGGGCGTGCCCATGGGGTTCATGGAACTGGACGACCGGTCCGCCCGCGCGCTGCGCGCCGATATCGTCGAAGGAATGGCGGCCGAAGGCGCGCCCTCGATCCGCGACCTGACCGCCCTGGTCACGGGCGACAACCTGGACGCCTTCCTGGCCGGCCTGTCCGAGGCGGATTTCCCGCGCGAACCCCAAGCCGCGCCGATCTGGCGGTCGATGGGCCTGCCGCCCGACCTGGACCAGGCCACCTTGCTGTCGCGCACCTTCCTGGGCGGCGAGGGCGATCTGGTCGTCGCCCTGGTGCCGATCCTGCGGGGCGGCGGGGCGACGGACGCCAAGCTGGCCGAACAGCTGGCGCGCTGCAACTGGCGCAGCCCCGGCCTGCCCGATCTGCATCTTCTGTGCAAATGCCTGCTGTTCGGCGCGACCGCCCGCGTGCCCTTCGGTCCCAAGATCGGATCCATTCCGACCAAGGCGCTGCGCGAAGGCGCCTGCGCCGCCTTCATGGCCGATCTCGAGGCGCTGATGAGCCGCGTGGCCGATGCCCGGTCCCTGTCGATGGGCCTGGCCTTGGCGGAAAAGACGCTGGCCCTGCACCGTTTCGCGCATGATTTCACCCGGCGCCTTGCCATCGAGAAGGCCACCCATGGCTGGCTGGATTTCGACGACCTGATCCGCCGCACCGCCGACCTGCTGGACGAATCCAGCATGGCGCAATGGGTCCTGTATCGGCTGGACGGCGGCATCGACCACATCCTGGTCGATGAGGCGCAGGACACCAGCCCCGAACAATGGCGCGTGATCCGGCGGCTGACGGATGAATTCACCAGCGGCCAGGGGGCGCATGACCGGCCACGCACGCTGTTCGTGGTGGGCGATCCCAAGCAGTCGATCTATTCCTTCCAGGGGGCGGACATCGCCGTCTTCGAATCCGTGCGCGACCGCTTCCGCCAGGATTTCGACGCCGTGCACCAGCCCATGCAGCAGCGCGGGCTGGCCCATTCCTTCCGGTCCTCGCCCGCGATCCTGTCGCTGGTGGATACGGTGTTCCAGGGCGACGCGGCCCAGGGCCTGGGCGATCCGCCCCGCCACATCGCCTTCCGCGGGGCCATGCCGGGCCGCGTCGACATCTGGCCGCCCCTGCCCGAACCCGAAAAGCCCGACCACGGCGACTGGACCACGCCGGTCGATGCCCCGGCGGAAAACGCGGCCGACACGCAACTGGCCCGCGCCGTCGCGCGCGAGGTCAAGGCGATCATCGGCACGCCCATCACCGATGCCAAGACAGGCCAGGTCCGCGCCATCGGGCCGGGCGACATCCAGATCCTCGTCCAGCGGCGGGCGGGGCTGTTCGACGACCTGATCCGGGAACTGAAGGCGGCGGGCCTGCCCGTGGCGGGGGCTGACCGGCTGAAGCTGGCCGCCGAACTGGCCGTGCGCGACATCACCGCGACGCTGTCGGTCGCCTCGACCCCGGAAGACGACCTGTGCCTGGCGGCCGTGCTGAAATCGCCTCTGTTCGGGCTGTCCGAGGATGATCTTTATCGCCTGGCTGCGGGCCGGGGGCGAGAGCATCTTTGGCAAAGGCTGCGGAACTCGCGGCACCGCGAGGCCTATGAGATCCTCAACGACCTGTTGACCCAGGCCGACGTGCTGCGCCCTTATGACCTGATCTCGCGGCTTCTGGTCCGGCACGGCGGACGCGCCGCCCTTCTGGCCCGCCTGGGGCCCGAGGCCGAAGACGGCATCGACGAGCTTCTGTCCCAGGCGCTTGCCTATGACAGCGTGGAAACGCCGTCGCTGACGGGGTTCCTGGTCTGGCTGGGCAGCGACGACGTGCAGATCAAGCGGCAGATGCCGGGCGGCGCGAACGGGCTGATCCGGGTGATGACCGTGCATGGGTCCAAGGGCCTGGAAAGTCCCGTGGTGATCCTGCCCGAAACGCGCAAGCGCAGGCCGGGCCGGGGCCAGCCCCTGATCCGGCTGGGCGACATCCCCGCATGGCGCGGTCTTTCGGTCGACCGTCCCGATCCCGTCGCGCTCGCCGTCGCCGATCTTGAGCAGCGGCAAGAGGAGGAGCGCCGGCGCCTGCTTTATGTGGCGATGACGCGGGCGGAAAGCTGGCTGATCGTGGCGGCGGCGGGCGATTGCGGGTCGGGGCTGGAGTCTTGGCACTCGATGATCTCGGTCGGCGTCGAACGCTGCACGCTGGACCGCTGCACGATCGAAATCGACGGGATCGGCAGCGCGCAACGGCTGTCCTTCGGCACCTGGCCCGAGGGGCCGGTCGCGTCCGAGGTGACGCTGGCCTCGACCGCGCAGGCCCCGGAATGGGCGGGCCGCCGCGCGCCCCCGGCCCCGCCGCGCCAGTTGGCGATCGCCGCGACCGCCCTGGGCGGGGCCAAGGTGATCGGCGCGCCTGCCCCTGGTGCCGACCCCGACGCCGCCATGCTGCGCGGCACGCGGCTGCACCTGCTCTTGGAACATCTGCCCCACCATCCCGCCGCCGACTGGCCGCGTCTTGCCCGCGCCCTGCTGGCCGGGGCCGAGGGGGGCCTGCCCGACGCGGCCGAACAGGCGGACCTGCTGGCCGAGGCCGCAGCCGTCATCTCCGCCCCCGACCTGGCCGAGATCATGGCCCCCGATCCTGCTGCGCAGGTCTTGTCCGAAGTGGAACTGACCGCGCCCCTGCCGGGCATCGGCACCGTTCATGGCAGCATCGACCGGCTGATCGTGACCGATGCGCGCATCCTGGCCGTGGACTACAAGTCGAACGCGGTCGTCCCCGGCCGCCCCGAGGATACCCCCGACGGCATCCTGCGGCAGATGGGGGCCTATCGCGCGGCGCTGCGGATGATCTGGCCGGACCGGCCCGTCGAACTGGCGATCCTGTGGACCGCCGCGCGCAGCCTGATGACGATCCCCGATCTGGTCCTGGACCGGACGATGGCCGCCCTTGCCCCGGCCCTTGACCGGGGGGCCTTGGCTTCATAGCTGTTGAGGGACAGTCTTTTGCCGCATCCCGTTCGGCATCATCCTTGAAGGAGCGTTTCCCATGGCCACCCAGCCCGTCACCGACAGCCAGTTCGACGCCGAAGTCCGGCAGTCCGATACCCCCGTCATCGTGGATTTCTGGGCGGAATGGTGCGGACCCTGCAAGCAGATCGGCCCCGCATTGGAGGAATTGTCCGAGGAATATGCGGGCAAGGTCAAGATCGTGAAGGTCAATATCGACGAAAACCAGGAACAGGCCGCAGCCCTTGGCGTGCGCGGCATCCCGGCCCTGTTCATGTTCAAGGGCGGCGAGGTCGTGTCGAACCGCATGGGCGCCGCCCCCAAGGCCGCGCTGAAAAGCTGGATCGACGAGTCGATCTGATCGCTTCCCGACAGTCCAGGGGCGGCGGCCTGCGGGCCAGCCGCCCTTTTTCATGGCCGCAGCCGCTCACGGGCGTCGCGATGGGGCCATGGGTTGCAAGGCCGGTGCCCTGCCCATATCTGCAAGCCGAAATGGAAGGAACAGCTTATGGCGGATGACAGATTTCCCGGCTGGCACGGCACCACGATCCTGGCGGTGCGGCGCGGCGGCAAGGTGGTGGTCGCGGGCGACGGCCAGGTCAGCGTCGGCCAGACGGTGATGAAGGGCACGGCCCGCAAGGTGCGCCGCCTGTCGCCGGGCGGGCGCGATGTCGTGGTAGGCTTTGCCGGATCGACCGCCGATGCCTTCACCTTGCTGGAGCGGCTGGAAAAGAAGCTCGAGGCCGCGCCGGGCCAGTTGCAGCGCGCCTGCGTCGATCTGGCCAAGGACTGGCGCATGGACAAGTACCTGCGCAATCTGGAAGCCATGCTGATCGTCACCGACGGCCAGGGGCTTTATGTCGTGACGGGTGCGGGCGACGTGCTGGAACCCGAACATGACGTGGCCGCCATCGGGTCGGGCGGCAACTTCGCGCTTGCCGCCGCGCGGGGCCTGATGGAAACGGACCTGGACGCAGAGGGCGTGGCGCGTCACGCCATGGCGATTGCCGCCGACATCTGTGTCTATACCAACGGCAAGCTGACGGTCGAAACCCTGGAGGGCTGAGCCGCCGGCACAATGGCAAAAGGCCGCGCCGATGCGCGGCCTTGGCCTTGGCCCTGCGGAATACAGGGCCGCTGAAGGGCGCCTAGACGGGCATCACAACCGCACGGTCGCCACGTTGTCCTTGTAGCTTTCCTTGGGATCGCTGATGCCAAGCGCCACCATGGCCCCTGCGACGATGCTTGACGCGTCCAGCCAGATCTCGGCCTTTCGGGGATCGAAGCGCAGCAGGACCAGCTTGGGGTCGTCCTTGCCCTGTTCGTACCAGGCGGCGACATGGCTGTTCCACAGCCGGTCCACCACCGCCCGGTCGGTATCCTCGGTCAGCGTCCCCTCGATCGAGGCCCAGAGGTCGTGACCCTTGGACACGAAATGCGCCCCCGCGTCCTGCGTGCCGCCCGACAGCTTTTCCACCAGGGCATTATCGCGCGACGTGAAGAACCACAGCGGACCGTTGTCCCCTTCCTCGATCTGCGAGGTCATGGGCCGGGTATGGCCATGTTCGCCGCCGACCAAGCCCAGCATCACGGTCATGTCAGAGCGAAGGGCTTTCCAAAGGCGGGCTTTCAGTTCGTCGGGCGTAGGCATGTCTTGTCCTCCGGTGTTCGGGTGCCGGGGGCAACGTGGCGCCCGCCCGATTGTTCCGTAAGGCCAGTGGCGCCCTGGGGTTCCTCGTGACGCATCAGAAGACAGTCCCCTGTCCGGTCAGCCAGTTCCGCGATCGGGCGAAACCCGGCCTTCCCATAGGCCCGGATCGCCCGCAGGTTTGTCTCGTCCGGGTCTATGATGATGGTTTCGTGCCCTTCCGACCGCAGCATTGACACAAAGGCCCGCAGGACGCGCGACCCTAGACCCCGCGACAGAAGATCGGGCGGTCCGATGGACAGATCGACGCCGACCGCATCGTCGGGCAAGTCCATCACCCAGGGCGCATCGGACAGCCAGGGTTCCACCCGCGCGTCAGCGATCCGCCAGACCTGGATATATCCCGTGGGCCTGCCGTCCAGATGGAACAGGAAAGCCCGAGTGCTGTCACGCCCTTCGACGATGTCGCGAAGATAGCCAAGCTCTGTCTCGACATCGCTGGACCACCATGCGCGCCAATGGGGCTGCTCCATCCAGCCTGCGATCAGGGGAAGATCGGCGGCGGTGAGGGGGCTGAAGGACAAGGCTGGCGTGGTCGGCGGCGTCATGACCGCCATCATGCCGACAGGCAGACCCGTCGATCAAGCACAGTCTGTCGGAGGCATCCCTTCAAATTGCGGGTCCAAGCCTATATCTGCCGCTTCAAACCGAAAGGCAGACCCATGACCGACCTGACCCCGCGCGAGATCGTATCCGAACTGGACCGCTTCATCATCGGCCAGAAAGAGGCCAAGCGCGCCGTGGCGGTGGCCCTGCGCAACCGCTGGCGCCGCAAGCAGCTGGGCGACGACCTGCGGGACGAGGTGTATCCCAAGAACATCCTGATGATCGGCCCCACCGGCGTCGGCAAGACCGAGATCAGCCGCCGCCTGGCCAAGCTGGCCAACGCACCCTTCATCAAGGTCGAGGCGACCAAGTTCACCGAGGTCGGCTATGTCGGCCGCGACGTGGAGCAGATCATCCGCGACCTGACCGACGCCGCCATGATCGACACCCGCGAGCGCATGCGCGAGGAGGTCAAGGCCCGCGCCCACAAGTCCGCCGAGGACCGGGTGATCGAGGCTTTGGCGGGCAAGGACGCCCGCGACGGCACCCGCCAGATGTTCCGCGACAAGCTGAAGCGCGGCGAACTGGACGACACCGTGATCGAGCTTGAGGTGCAGGATACCTCGAACCCCTTCGGCGCGATGGAGATCCCCGGCCAGCCGGGGCAGTCGCTGGGCGGCATGATGGACCTGTCGGGGCTGATGAAGGCCTTTGGCGGGCGGCGCGTCCGGCGCAAGGTCAGCGTGGCCGAAAGCTATGACCTGCTGATCGCCGAGGAAGCCGACAAGCTTCTGGATGACGACGCGGTCAAGGCGGCCGCCCTGGAAGCCGTGCAGCAGAACGGCATCGTCTTCATCGACGAGATCGACAAGGTCTGCGCCCGCTCGGACGCGCGCGGCGGCGATGTCAGCCGCGAGGGCGTGCAGCGCGATCTGCTGCCCCTGATCGAAGGGACGACGGTGTCCACCAAATACGGGCCGGTGAAGACCGACCACATCCTGTTCATCGCCTCGGGCGCCTTCCACGTCGCCAAGCCCAGCGACCTGCTGCCGGAACTTCAAGGCCGGTTGCCGATCCGCGTGGAATTGCGCGCCCTGACCGAGGACGACTTCATCCGCATCCTGACCGAGACCGACAACGCCCTGACCCGCCAATACACGGCGCTGATGGCGACCGAGGGCGTGACCGTGGGCTTTGCCCCCGACGGCATCGCGGCCTTGGCCCGGATCGCCGCCGAGGTGAACGCGGCGGTGGAAAACATCGGCGCCCGCCGCCTTTATACCGTGATCGAGCGCGTCTTCGAGGAACTGTCCTTCAGCGCCCCCGACAAGGACGGCGAGACGGTGCAGGTCGATGCGGCCTATGTCGAACGCCATCTGGGCGATCTGTCGCGGTCGACCGATCTGTCACGTTACGTGCTATAAGGAACCGCCCGGCGCGGTTCCGGGTTGGCACCGAAAGGGGGACTGGCATGGGTTATGTTTTCGGAATCATCATCTTCGTGCTGGATGTCTGGGCGATCGCGTCCGTCATCAACACGAATGCCAGCATGGGCACCAAGATCCTGTGGATCGCCCTGATCGCGATTCTGCCCGTGGTCGGGTTGATCCTGTGGTATTTCATGGGACCGAAGGCGAATTATGGCGGTCCCGCATGATCCTGGGACTGGTCTGAGGCCGATTTCTCTGACAGGTTTGCCGCAATCGTTTCCGTGAAGGTGACGCTTGCGGCGTTTTCTTTTGTGCCTTGTGCTGGTCCTGACCGCCTGCGCCCCGCGCGGCGCCCTGGTCATGGCGCCCGAAGGATACCGGCCCTCGATCCTTGAAACCGTCTGGATCGCATCCCAGCGCAGCCTGGACGGGCAGCATATGCCGCAGCCGTGGTTCTCGCGCATCGACGTTTCGGTTCCCCCCGAACGAGCGCCCGGAGATCTGGCCTATCCCCGGCCCGGCGGGGATCCAGGCACGCAATTCCTGGTCAGCGGCGGCGGGCGGCTGGGGGGCGCCGATGCCTTCCGCCGCGCCATCGAAGCCGACCTGGCCCGCCGCGCGCCGGAGGATCGTGACATCATCCTGTTCATTCACGGATACAACTACAGCTTCGCCGAAGGCGTCTATCGCACCGCCCAACTGGCCCATGACCTGCGCCTGCCGGGCGTTCACGCGCATTTTTCCTGGCCGTCGCGGATGAAACCTTATGCCTATTCGGGCGATCGGGACGGCGCGCTGTATTCCCGCGACGGGCTGGTGCAGACGATACAGCTGCTGGTGCAGGCCAGGGGCCGGGGCAAGATCGTGCTGATGGCGCATTCCATGGGCAGCCAGCTGCTGATGGAGGGGTTGCGACAGATGGCCCTGTCGGGGCGGCGCGACCTGATCGACCGCATCGACGGCGTGATTTTGATGTCGCCTGACCTGGACCTGCGGCTGTTCCGGTCGCAGGTCCGCGCCATCGGGCCGCTGCCCCGGCCCTTTGTCATCCTCACCTCGCCCCAGGACCGGGCGTTGCAACTGGCGGCGCTGATCTCGGACGAGCCGCTGCGGCTGGGCAATATCCCCGATGCGCAGCCGGTGGCCGATCTGGATGTGATCGTGGTGGATACCGGGGCCTTCAACACCGGCTATGGCCATTTCAACGTGGCCGATTCGCCGGCCTTGCAGCGTATCCTGACACGGATGCGCGACCTGGACCGGATCCTGCCCGACCAGGGCGGCGTGGCCCCCGGGCTGATCGGCGGCGCGGTCAGCCGGGTCGAACAGGCGGTGCAGGTGGTGCTGTCCCCCGCGCTCTAGGATCTTCCAGATCGAAGGCGGTGCATTCCGTAGGGTGGGGTTCCACCCCACCTTTACCGGGGATCGGTGGGGTGGAACCCACCCTACGACGCCCCACCCTACGACCGACGCCGCAGATAAACGTAATAGGCGCCTTCGCCGCCGTGACGGTAATGCGCCGCCGTGACCTGCTGGACCACGGGCGCAAGTGGCGGCATGTGCAGCCAATGCGGCACCTGATGGCGCAGCGCGCCCGGTCGCGTGGGCAGGGGACCGTGATCCCCCTTGCCCTTTCCGGTGATGACCAGCACCAGCCGCCGCCCCTGGGCGTGGCTGGACAGGATGAAGCCGATCAGTTCGGGATGCGCGGCAGCCAGCGTCATCCCATGCAGATCCAGCCGGGCCTCGGGCACCAGCTTGCCCTGGGCCATGCGCCGGTGGGTCTTGGGATCCATGCGCAGCGGCTGCTGGGACAGGCGCTGCGCCGGAGTGGGGGAATGGGCCACGGAAACGGGCCGCGACGGGACCATCTGGCCGATCCGGAAATCCGGCAGAGCCGCCCGCAGCACGGCGGGCTTGGGCGCCGGGCGCATCTCGGAATCGGCGGTCTTGGGCCGCTCGGGGTGCAGGGGCACGGCGCTTCGGGTGACACGCGCCCACAGGTCCCTGTCCTCGGGGGTCAGGCCGCCCTGCCGACCTTGCCGGCGGGCCATCAGCTGGTCGCGACCAGCTGCCAGTTCGGATCGTCCTGGCCCATGCGCCGCGCAAAGGTCCAGGTGTCGCGCTGCTTGCGCGCCGCCTTGGGATCGCCCTCGACCACATTGCCTGCCGCGTCGCGAGTGGCCGCGATCAGCTCGCCTACGAAGCGGACCGAAACCTCGGCCATGCCGGTGGACGGGTCGAATTCGGCGCCCGCCAGGGCAGTTTCGCGGGTGCCGATATACTGCGCCGTGACCGTATGGCCGCTTGCGGCACGTGCGTCGATCACCGACTGGAAAGCCTGCGCCACCGGCTCGGACAGAAAGGCCCGCACGTCGGACAGATCGCCCCGCTCGAAGGCCATCAGGATCATCTCATAGGCCGATTTCGCGCCGTTGAGGAAATCCATCACGCCAAAGGACGGCTCGGCCGCCTTCATCGCGGCCAGGGCCTGGGCGGTCGGGCTGCCGGCTTCGGCATGGTCAAGGATGTCGTGATCGGCCTCCTCGGCCGTGCCCTCGATCACGTCGAAGCGCGGGCGGGGGGTGTTCGGGGCCTCGACCTGCGGAGGCTCGTATCCGTCGCGCGTCCCAAGGACATTGCGCAGACGCAGGATCAGGAAAATCGCGATCCCGGCCAGGACAAGCAACTGCAACAGCGGGTTGTTCATGCGATTGGCCTCTTATCCGACTTGGCTGGTATCTGCGATCTGCGCCATTATGTAGGGATTGGGCCGGGGCAAGTCCAGTTATCCCCTGGCCCGCAAGGAGGGAATCCCCATGCGGCTGTTGTGGCTGTTCATCGTGCTGCCGATCGTCGAGATCGCGCTGTTCATCCAGGTCGGCGGGCTGATCGGGGTCTGGGCCACGCTGGGGCTGGTGGTCCTGGCCGCGGTTCTGGGCGTGGCGGTGATCCGTTCGCAAGGGACGCATGCCTGGCTTCAGGCGCAGCGCAGCCTGGCCGAATTGCGCGATCCGTCCCGGCCGCTGGCCCATGGCATGATGCAGATCCTGGCGGGCGCGCTGCTGATCGTGCCGGGCTTTCTGACCGACATCCTCGCGCTGCTGCTGCTGATCCCGCCGGTGCGCGACCTGATCATGCGGCGGGCCGCGCGCCGGATGCGCGTCCAGGCCGTGCATGTGTCCCGGCGGGAAACCTATCGCCCCCCCTATGCAGACGGGGTGATCGACGCGGATTATGTGGTCGAGGAAGCGCCCCCCTCGCGCGATGCCCGCCCGCCGCTGGACCTGCCCGAGGATCTGGAGGACGATCCCGGACGGCGCGGCAATTCCGGCTGGACACGCCATTGAGGCACCGGCCCGCGCCTGCTAGAACCGGGCGCAACGATGATCCGACAAGGGAAAACCCATGGCCGACGAAACCACCCCCAACGGCACGGCGCCCGCAGCCCCGACCGCAGCCCCGCAGGTGCGGATGCAGATCCTGGCGCAGTATATCCGCGACCTCTCCTTCGAAAACGCCGTCGCCACCAAGGGCGCCCCGCAGGGGGAGGTGCAGCCCGAGATCACCGTTCAGGTCAGCCTGGATGCCCGCAAGCGCGCGGGCGACCATCAATATGAGGTGATTTCAAAGTTCCGCGTCACCTCGACCAACAAGGGCGACAATTCGACCCTGTTCCTGGCGGAACTGGATTACGGCGGGGTGTTCATGATCGAGGGGGTGCCGGAAGAACAACTGCATGCCTTCCTGATGATCGAATGCCCGCGAATGCTGTTCCCCTTCGTGCGGCGCATCATCGCGGACGTGACGCGCGACGGGGGCTTCCCGCCCTTCAACATGGATCCGGTGGATTTCGTGGCGCTCTATCGCCAGGAACTGGCGCGGCGCGCGCAGGCCCAGCAGGCGGGCGCACCCGCGGACCAGCGCCTGTCCTGACCCGTCATGGCCCCCCGACAGCGCCGCGCCTGGCAGCGGATGCTGTCGGGCCGGCGTCTGGATCTGCTGGATCCGACGCCGCTTGACATCGAGATCACCGACATCGCGCACGGCCTGGCCTTCGTGGCCCGGTGGAACGGACAGACCCACGGCGACTGGCCCTATTCCGTGGCCGAGCATTCGCTCTTGGTGGAAGACATCCTGACGCGCCTTCATCCCGGCATCGAGGTCCGCTGGCGGCTTGCCGCGCTTTTGCATGATGCGCCGGAATACGTGATCGGCGACATGATTTCCCCGGTCAAGGCGGCGCTTGGTTCGGAATATGGCCGCATGGACGAACGCCTGTCCGCCGCGATTCATCTTCGTTTCGGGCTGCCTGCTGTTTTACCAGCGGCGATCAAGTCGAAAATCAAGGGCGCAGACCGTATTTCAGCCCGGCTGGAAGCCGTCCAAATCGCCGGATTCACGGAGTCCGAAGCAAGGGGCCTATTTCCCTTGCAGAACGACGCCATTTTGTCCGTATTGCATATTGAATTAAGGCCGCCCGCCCAGGTGCGCGCAGCCTTTCTGGATCGCTTTGAGATGCTGATGCATGGCCCGGACGGCGCGGTCTGACAAAAAAAGGCCGCCCCTGCGGACGGCCTTTCCATAAAAACGCGGTCAGATCAGCAGATCGTCCAACTGCTTGCCGCCTTCCAGGTTTTCCTGAACCCAGCGAGGCTTGCGGCCTCGTCCGGTCCAGGTCATCGTCGGATCATCGGGATTTGCATATTTGGGGGGGACGGAACCCGACCTGCGCGGCTTGGCACCG
This sequence comes from Paracoccus yibinensis, assembly GCF_030846195.1. Classification (GTDB taxonomy): domain Bacteria; phylum Pseudomonadota; class Alphaproteobacteria; order Rhodobacterales; family Rhodobacteraceae; genus Paracoccus; species Paracoccus yibinensis. Next base: position 221,912 of record NZ_JAVCWH010000005.1, on the reverse strand, counting down.
GTCAGGTCGGTCAGATTGAAGCCATGTTCGCGCGCCGCTTCCTCGATCGCAGCCAAGGCTTCGCGCCGCTTCCGGTCCTCATAGGAATTAATCGCCCGGTCCAATTTTGCCCGAAGATCACGCAGTTCTTTCAGCGTCATCTTGTCGAGGTCGAAGTTCATTTCGTTTGTATCCACATTGAATTGCTAATTAGCAATTTGATACAAGACGATCCCAATTACAAGATGGCATGAATATGTTAACGCGGCCCTCTTTTGGCGAGAATGCGCTGAAGCGTGCGGCGATGCATATGCAGCCGCCGTGCGGTTTCACTGACATTGCGGTCGCACTGCTCGTAAACCCGCTGAATATGTTCCCATCTGACCCGGTCCGCGGACATCGGGTTGTCGGGCGGCGGGGGAAGGGATTCCTTGCTGGACAGTAACGCGGACGTTACGTCATTGGCGTCCGCCGGCTTCGCCAGATAGTCGGTTGCGCCCATCTTTACGGCAGCAACGGCGGTGGCGATGGCGCCATAGCCGGTCAGCACGATGATGCGTGCATCGTCCCGAAGCTCGCGCAGCGCCTCGACCACGTCCAGGCCGTTTCCGTCCTCCAGCCGCAGATCGACGACGGCATAGGCGGGCGGGGCCTCGCGGATGATGGACAGCGCGTCGGCCACGCTGATGGCAGTGCGGGCGGCAAAACCGCGCTTTTCCATCGCGCGGGCCAACCGGGTCACAAAGATTTCATCATCGTCAACCAGCAGCAGCGACGGATCGGGTCCCGGATTCATTCGGGAAAGGGTTTCGTCTTCCATGACGCGCGTATCCCACCTTCGGTAAACAGCAACACTGCCGCAAGGATGGGACGGGGGCAATCACTTCTCAGCCAAGGGCATCCACGAAACATCCCACGCGTTCGGCCATCACCTCGGGCGGGGTGTCGCGTCCGAAAAAGGCCACGGTCCGGTTGCCGGGCATGACCAGATAGGTATTGGTCATGTGATCGACCAGATAATACTCCTGGTCTTCCTCGTCATTGGCCTTGTAATAATTTCGCCAGCCCTTGTTGACGGCGGCGATCTCTTCCTCGGATCCGGTAAGGCCGATCATGTCGTCGGAAAACAGGCTGGTGAAATCGGCCACCACCTCGGGCGTGTCGCGGCGGGGATCCACGGTGACAAAGACGGTTTGCACGTCCTTTCCCTGTTCCTGCAACAAGGTCGCAGCCTCGGCGTTGCGGGCGCTGTCCATGGGGCAGACATCGGGACAGAAGGTATAGCCGAAATAAAGCAGCGAGGGCTTGGTGAAAACCTGGTCGGCCGTGACGCGCTGCCCGTCCTGACGGGTCAGGGTGAAATCGGTGCCGAAGCTGTCCATGCCGCCCGCGACGGCGCTGCCCTGGCATTCGGTGAACGGATCGCCGGCCTGACGTGCCGCCAGCCAGGCGCCGCCCACCCCCAGCAAGGCCAGGGCAGCCACGCTTCCAATCAGCAGGATCTTGCGGTCGGCCATGATCGAACTCCTTCGTTGCGGCAAGGCGGCGCATTGATCGCCCATCTGCCCCCGCGTATCAAGGTCCGCATCGTCGCACCCTGGTGGCCATGTCCGATCCTTTCCTTTCCCCCGCCACCCCGGCCGAGCCGATCCGGCTGCGCACGCTGGTCCTGTTGCGGTGGTTCGCCATCGCGGGCCAGCTGGCCGCCGTGGTGGTCGCCAAACTGATGGGCATCGCCTTTCCGGTCATGCCGGTCCTGGCGCTGATCGCGGCGGCCATCGCCATGAACCTGTGGCAGGGCCTGGGTCCTTCGCGCCGCAACTCGGCCCGGATGGCGGTGGTGCATCTGACCTTCGACGTGATCCAGATTTCCGCCCTGATGGCGCTGACCGGGGGGCTGGCCAATCCCTTCGCGTTGCTGGTCCTGGCGCCGGTGACGGTGGCCGCGACATCGCTGGATGCCCGGCAGACGGTTGCCCTTGGTGCCGCGACGATGATCCTGATCTCGCTTGTCTCGCTGTTTGGACTGCCGCTGCACGACAGCACGGGCCGGCAACTGGTGCTGGCGCCGGTCCTGACGCTGGGGCACTGGGCGGCGCTGATGATCGGCGTGGTGTTCTTTGCGGGATACGCGCACCGGGTCACGGCCGAATTGCAGGCGACCTCGAACGCGCTGTTCGCGACCCAGATGGCGCTGGCGCGCGAACAACGGCTGCAGCACCTGGGAGGGGTGGTCGCGGCCGCCGCGCACGAGATGGGCACCCCCCTTGCCACCATCAAGCTGATCGCGGCGGAACTGGCGGACGAACTGGACGACCGCCCGGAATTGCAGGCCGATGCCATGGCCCTGCGCGATTCGGCGGTGCGTTGCGCGGACATCCTGCGCAGCATGGGCCGGGCGGGCAAGGACGACCTGCACCTGCGCATGGCCCCCCTGCGCGCGGTGCTGGAGGATGCGGCCGAACCCCATGCCGGGCGCGGCCCCGTGGTCGAGATCCGTGCGGAGGGTCCCGATATCCGCCGCGATCCCGCCATCATCCACGCGCTGCGCAACCTGATCCAGAATGCCGTCGATTTCGCGGCCAGCCGGGTCGTGATCGAGGCGCAGGTCGACCAGGGATGGCTGACGGTATCGATTCGCGACGACGGCCCCGGCTATCCCCCCGCCCTTCTGGCGCGGATCGGTGATCCCTACCTGACCAGCAAGCGCGGCGGCGCGCAACGCGCCGGCTATGACGGCATGGGTCTGGGGCTGTTCATCGCCAAGACCCTGCTGGAACGGTCGGGCGCGCGGCTGGGCTTTGACAATGGCGGGCCGGGCGCGGTCGTGACCGTCCGCTGGCCGCTGGACCGGATCGCCACTGACGCGCGGGCGCCACTGGGCGCCAATCCCGAACACCGTTTCTAAGGTTTTAACTGTTCGTTAAGCCTGCTCTCGCTATGGTTGTCCAAATGCGAAGGAGCTTGGGATGTCTCTTCACGGTATCGGCCTGGTCTTGCTGGCGGTCCTGACGGGCACCGTCTCGGTCCTTCTGGCGGTGGGGCTGATCCGCTGGTGGGATCGCGGTCCCGGACGGCGCGGGCCGCGCCTGCCGCAAGGCGTGGACGGCAGCCTCAAGCCGATGGTGCTGCTGTTCCGCAACCAGGTTCTGATCGACGCGACGCCCCCTGCCCGCGCCCTGCTGGACCGCATTTCCGCCCCCGAAGGCGAATGGACGCGGCTGCTGCAATGGATCGGCCCGCGCTTTCCCGACGCGATCGAAGGGATGTCGCGCATCGACCGGACGGGACGGTTCGAATGCCTGGGTCAATCCGGCACCGGCAGCGCCGCCCTGCGGCTGCTGGCCGAACAGGTCGATTCGGACCTGCTGCGGATCACCCTGACCGACCCACAGGCCGAATATGCGGGCATCGTCGTCGATTCGATGTCCCAGCAGGCGATGGAGGAGGAACTGGATCTGCTGCGCCGGTCCCTGGACCAGACGCCCATGCTGGTCTGGCGCCAGGACGCCGAGGATCGCGTGACCTGGGCCAACGCCGCCTATCTTCGCAAGGCCGAGGCGCAGGCCGACGAACCCATCGGCTGGCCGCTGCCGCGCCTGCTGGATTCGCCGCGCCCCGTTCCGGGCGCGGGAACGCGGACGCGCCGCGCGTCGCTGACGCAGAACGGCACGGTGTTCTGGTATGACTGCCACAGCCACCAGATCGGCGACCAGGTGATGATGTTCGCCCTTCCCGCCGATGCCGCCGTGCGGGCCGAACGGTCCTTGCGCGAATTTGTCCAGACCCTGACCAAGACATTCGCCGACCTGCCCATCGGCCTGGCGATCTTCGACCGGCAGCGGCATCTGCAACTGTTCAACCCCGCATTGATCGACCTGACGAACCTGCCCACCGGCTTCCTGACCGCGCGGCCAACGCTGTTCGATCTTCTGGACAAGCTGCGCGAACTGCGGATGGTGCCCGAGCCGAAGGATTTCCGCAGCTGGCGCCAGCAGATGAGCAATCTGGAAAGCTCTGCGGCCACCGGCCACCATGTCGAGGAATGGTCCCTGCCCGGCGGCCAGACCTATCGCGTCACCGGCCGCCCCCATCCCGACGGCGCCGTGGCCTTCCTGTTCGAGGACATTACATCGGAAATGACCCTGACCCGCAAGTTCCGCGCCGAGCTGACGCTGGGTCATGGCATCCTGGACAATATCGGCGAGGCCGTGGCGGTCTTTGCCCCGGGCGGGCAGGTGGTCATGTCCAATCGGGCCTATCGCGACCTGTGGCCCGGCGCCGACAGCTTGGGCAATGCGATGGCCTGCTGGAACGCCCATGCCGAGGCCGGACCGGGTGTCGAGGCCCTTGCCGCCCGGCTGATCCAGCCCGGCGAAGGGCTGCGCGACAGCGGGCTGATGGTCGGACCGCAGGGGCAGTTGCTGGGATGGGCGGTGGCGAAGCTGCCCGCCGGCCGGCAGATGGTCCGGTTCCGCCTGCCCGACGCCGCCGGTCCTGCGCAGGCGGGGGGCCAGCCCCTGCTGGCGAACGCCGCAGGTTAGGCCGTCAGCCCAGCCGGGCAAAGGCTTCCAGGACCACCCGTTCCGAATTGTCCAGATACGCCGCCAGAACCTCTGCCGCCCTGGCCTGCTGTCCAGCCGCCAGCAGATCCAGAATTTCGCCATTGCGGTCGATATAGGGTTCGTGCAGCCGTTCGGGGCTGTCCAGCAACCCGAAGGCCAGCCGCAATTCCGCGACAACCTGGGCAAAGAAGGCCTGCAAGCGCGCGCTGTCGGTCAGGGCCACGATGGCTGCGTGAAATTCCATGTTGGCGCTGCCCACGCTGCGCCAGTCCTGCGCCTGGCGCGCGGCACGGGCCGCATCCACCGCCGCCTGCATCCGTGCCACCGCCGCGTGGCGGGGCCAGGCATGGGCCAGGGCTGGAACCTCGATCAGGCGGCGGACGCGATAGATGTCGACGATGCTTGCCATCGAAGGCACGGCCACGAAGACCCCGCGGTTCGGTTCGTGCCTCAGCAGCCCTTCTCGGGTCAGCAGTCTGAACACCTCGCGCAGGGTGTTGCGGGACACGCCAAGGTCGGCAGCCAGACGGGTTTCCGACAACCGCTGACCCGGCGGCAAGGCACCTCCGATGATGGCATTTCGCAGGCGCGAGGCCGTTTCCTCGGCCAGACCCGGCGGGTCGATGGTCATGTCCTGCCCCCTTTTCTGACTGCTGCAGAATGGTCCGCCCCGTCGGCCAAGGCAAGCGAATCGCCCATCAGAATTGGCGAACCACTGCAACAAGATGCCATTTTCGCTGCCTGATCTTTCGCGCTTTGCTCATTCTTACAATATTTTTGTTCAACAATTTATATCAATATGTCACATAATCGTTGACAGAACCTCTCTTGGCCGTCACGCTGGCCTTATTCCCAAATCGATACTCTCCCTTGCAGCAGGAGCATGACTGATGAGTGCAACAGCCGTTCCCTCGGCCGCCAATGCCACCCTGCGGGGCGGGTTCCTGGCGGCGATCTTCCTGATGGCGACCTCGGCCATCGGGCCGGGCTTCATTACCCAGACCGCGACCTTCACCGCCACCTTGGGCGCAGCCTTCGCCTTCGCGATCCTGGCCTCGATCCTGATCGACTTCGTGGTGCAGCTGAACATCTGGCGCATCACCGCCCTGACCGGGCGCAATGCGTCCGAGACTGCCAATGCCGCCATCCCCGGCGCGGGCTATCTGCTGGCGGTGCTGGTGATGGTCGGCGGGCTGGCCTTCAACGTGGGCAACATCGCGGGCGCAGGCCTGGGGATGAACGCCATGTTCGGCCTTGACCCGAAGATTGGTGGCGCCATCTCCGCCTTGCTGGCCATCGGCGTCTTCCTGTCAAAACGCGCGGGGCTGCTGCTGGACCGGTCGATCATCGGCCTGGGCATCCTGATGATCCTGATGACGCTGATCGTCGCCGTCACCTCGAACCCGCCGGTGGGCGAGGCGCTGCGCCAGACCGTGTTCCCGGACGTGATCGACTTTCCGACCATCACCACCATCGTCGGCGGCACGGTCGGCGGCTATATCACCTATTCCGGCGCGCACCGGCTGCTGGACAAGGGCCTTGTGGGCGAACAGAACCTGGCCGCCGTCACCCGCGCCTCGCTGACCGGGATCGCGGTCACGGGCGTGATGCGCTTCGTGCTGTTCCTGGCGATCCTGGGTGTCGTTGCCTCGGGCGTGACGCTGGATTTGTCCAGCCAGGCGGCGAATCCCGCAGGCCAAGCCTTTGCCTTCGCGCTTGGCGACTGGGGCATGCGGATCTTCGGCGTGGTCCTGTGGGCCGCGGCCATCACCTCGGTCATCGGGGCGGCCTATACCTCGGTCAGCTTCCTGGTGGCCTTCATGACCATGACCGAGCGCAGCCGCAACATCGCCACCGTGGTCTTCATCGGCGTCTCTCTGGCGGTCTTCGTGGCCATCGGCACGGCACCCGCCGCGCTGCTGGTCTTTGTCGGCGGCTTCAACGGCTTGATCCTGCCCATCGGCCTGACGATCTTCACCTATGTCGGCTTTGCGCGGTCGGACCTGATGGGCGGGCACCGCTACAACCGTCCGCTGCTGATCCTCAGCGCCATCGTCTGCGCCCTGACCTGGTACATGGGCTACAAGTCCATCGGCCCGATCTTCGCCTTCCTGGGCATGTAACGGAGGAAACGGATGACCCGCACCATCGACCTGAACAGCGACCTGGGCGAGGGCTATGGCGCCTGGGCCATGGGCGACGACGAAGCCATGCTGGGCATCGTCAGTTCCGCCAATGTCGCTTGCGGCTTTCATGCGGGCGATCCGCTGAGCATCCGCGCGACCGTCGATGGCGCGGCCGCCCGCGGCGTGGCGGTGGGGGCGCATGTGTCATACCCCGACCGCGTGGGCTTCGGCCGCCGCCCCATGGACGTGACATCGGCGGAACTGACCGCCGACGTCATCTACCAGATCGGCGCGCTGCAGGGGATCGCCCGCGCCGCCGGGACGCGGGTGACGTATGTGAAACCGCACGGCGCCCTCTACAACACCATCGCAAACGATGCGCGGCAGGCCGATGCGGTGATTGCCGCCATCAAGGAAATCGACCCCTCGCTGGTGCTGATGGGCCTGGCGGGGACGCAAATCCTGTCCCGCGCGGCGGATGCCGGACTTGCCACCGTGGCCGAAGCATTCGGCGACAGGGCCTATACGCCCGAGGGCCAGCTTGTGTCGCGCCGCGAGAAGGGCGCGGTGCTGCATGACGCCGATGCCGTGGCTGCCCGGATGCTGCGGCTTGCCACCGAAGGCGTGATCGAGGCCATCGACGGATCCACCCTGCAGCTGGAAGCGCAAAGCATCTGCGTGCATGGCGACAGCGCCGGCGCGGTGGAGATGGCCCGCCGCATCCGCGAGGAACTGGTCGCGGGCGGCGTCACGGTCGCCCCCTTCGCGAGGGCTGCCTGATGCGTCCCGACGTGGAGACCGCCCGTGCCGCCCGGCTGGCCTGCCGCGGCACGATTGCCCCGACCGCCGGCATGGCGCCAGGCTTTACCCAGTGCAACATGATCTCTCTGCCCCGCGACTGGGCCTGGGATTTCCTGCTGTTCGCGCAGCGCAACCCCAAGCCCTGCCCCGTGCTGGACGTGACCGACCCCGGCAGTTTCGAGACCGCGCTTGCGCCTGGCGCGGACCTGCGCACCGACATCCCGCTCTATCGCATCTGGCGCGACGGCGTGCTGACGGATGAGGTCGCGGACGCGACGGACGCCTGGGCCGAGCATCCCGATCTGGTCAGCTTCCTGATCGGCTGTTCCTTCACCTTCGAGACGCCCTTGCAGGCCGGCGGGATCGAGGTGCGCCATATCGCCGAAGGGTGCAACGTGCCGATGTTCCTGACCAACCGCGCCTGCCGCCCGGCGGGACGCCTGCACGGGCCGATGGTCGTGTCGATGCGCCCCATCCCGGCGGACCGGGTGGCGGATGCCGCGATGATCTCGGGCCGCTTCCCGGCGGTCCACGGGGCCCCGGTCCATGTCGGCGCGCCCGAGGCGCTTGGCATCGCCGACCTGTCGCGCCCGGATTTCGGTGATCCCGTCGAGATCCGCGCGGGCGAGTTGCCGGTCTTCTGGGCCTGCGGGGTGACGCCGCAGGCCGCCGTCATGGCGTCCAGGCCGCCCTTCGCCATCACCCATGCGCCGGGGCACATGTTCATCACCGACATTCCCGACAGCCAGTGGCAGGTGTGACGATGCGCTTTCTTCCCGTCGGGCCGCGCACGCTGCTGGTGGAACTGGCCGACCTGGACCAGACGCTGGCGCTGTTCGACGCGCTGCTGGACAGCCCCATCGACGGGGTGGCGGAAATCATCCCCGCCGCCCGCACCCTGATGGTCCGCATGGGGCCGGGCTTTGCCGCGGACGGGACGCTTGCGGCGGCGATCCAGGCCCGCCAACCCGCGCCCGGCACGGTGCGTCCTGAGGGCACGGTCGAGACGGTCGAGATCCCGATGACCTATGACGGCGCCGATCTGGACGACGTCGCCCGCCACATGAACCTGACCGTGGCCGAGGTCATTGCCGCCCATCAGGCCGCCACCTGGCAGGTGGCCTTCTGCGGCTTCGCGCCCGGTTTCGCCTATATGACCGGCGACGACCCGCGCTTCGACCTGCCCCGCCGCCCCGCGCCGCGCACGCGGATCCCGGCGGGATCGGTGGCGTTGGCGGCGCGCTTCTGCGGCATCTATCCGCAGGACACGCCGGGCGGCTGGCAGCTGATCGGCACGACCCGCGTGCCGATGTGGGATCTGTCCCGCGACCCGCCCGCCCTGCTGCGCCCCGGCGTGCGGGCGCGCTTTGTCGAGGGCGTGGCTGACGTTCATCCCTCGGCCGCGATCCCGGAACCCCAGGGGCAACCGGCGCTGACGGTGGTGCAGACCGCCTTTCCCATCGTCTTCCAGGACGAGGGCCGTCCGGGCCAGGGCGGGCAGGGGGTATCGGCCTCGGGCGCACTGGACATGGGCGCGATGCGCCGGGCCAATCGCGCCGTCGGCAATCCCTCCGGTGCGCCGGTTCTGGAAATCACCCTTGGCCCCGTTCGGCTGCGGGCGGACCAGCCGGTGACGCTGGCCCTGACCGGCGCGGCGCAGGCCACGGTGGCCGGGCATCCCATGCCCACGGCCTTCGCGCTGGATGCAGGCGACGAAGCCATGATCCCGCCCCCCGCCGCCGGGATGCGCAGCTATCTGGCCCTGCGCGGCGGCTTTGACGTGGCCCCAGTGCTGGGATCGGCGGCCACCGACACGCTGGCCTTCGTCGGGCCTGACCCGCTGACCAGTGGCGCGCGCCTTTACGCCGCGAACAACCCCGCTACCGCCATCTCTGCGCCCGAGGATCAGCCCGCGCTGCCCAAGCCGGGCGACACCGTCGAACTGCCCGTGACGCTCGGCCCCCGCGCCGACTGGTTCTCGGACCAGATGATCCAGCACTTCCTGTCCCAGGACTGGCTGGTCACCCCGCAATCTTCCCGCGTGGGCATTCGCCTTGAAGGCGCCCCGGTCACGCGCGACGACACGCGCGAACTGCCTTCGGAAGGCACCGAGACCGGCGCCATCCAGATCCCCCATTCTGGCCAGCCGGTGCTGTTCCTGGCCGACCACCCCCTGACCGGCGGCTATCCGGTGATCGCGACCCTGCTGCCGTCCGCGCTTGATCTGGCAGGCCAGATCCCGCCCGGCGCGCGCATCCGCTTCACCGCCGCCGCCCCCTTCCACGACATAAAGGTGCAGCCATGACCCTTTTCGCCACCGGCCCGACCCTGCCCCTGCGCCGCTTGCTGATCGCCAATCGCGGGGAAATCGCCGTCCGCATCATCCGCGCCTGCCGCGATGAAGGTATCGAAACGGTGGCCGTCTATGCCGATGCCGACCGCGACGCGCCCTTCGTGGCCATGGCCGACCAGGCCTTCGCGCTTGGCGGGATCAGCCCTGCCGAAACCTATCTGGACGGCGGCAAGATCATCGCCATTGCCCGGCGCGCAGGCGCGGATGCCATCCACCCCGGCTATGGCTTCCTGTCCGAAAACGCGGGCTTCGCCCAGGCCGTGCAGGATGCGGGCCTGATCTGGATCGGTCCCGACCCCGCCGTCATCACCGCCCTGGGCGACAAGATCGAGGCCCGCCGCATCGCCGAAGCCGTCGGTGCCCCCCTGGTCGCGGGCACCCCCGGCCCGGTCGAAACCCCCGCCGACGCCCTCGCCTTCGCCAAGGCGCACGGCCTGCCCATCGCCATCAAGGCGGCCTTCGGCGGCGGCGGTCGCGGCATGAAGGTCGCCTGGCGGCTGGAGGAGGTCGAGGAGCTGTTCCAGTCCGCCACCCGCGAGGCGCTGACCGCCTTCGGCCGCGGCGAATGCTTCATCGAGCAGTTCCTGGACCGCCCCCGCCATATCGAGGCCCAGGTGCTGGCCGACAAACACGGCACCGTCAAGGTGATCGGCACGCGGGATTGCTCCCTGCAACGCCGCAACCAGAAGCTGGTCGAGGAAGCCCCCGCCCCCTTCCTGACCGACGAACAGCGCGACCGCATTCACGACAGCGCCCGCGCGATCTGCGCCCATGCGGGCTACAGCGGCGCGGGAACGGTGGAATACCTGCTGTCCGCGAACGGCACGATCTCGTTCCTCGAGGTGAACACCCGCCTTCAGGTCGAACACCCGGTGACCGAGGAAACCACCGGCATCGACCTGGTGCGCGGCATGATCGCGGTCGCCCGTGGCGCGAAGCTGGCCGACGACGGCGTGCCCGCCCCGCGCGGCCATTCCATCGAATTCCGCATCAATGCCGAAGACGTGGGCCGCGGCTTCCTGCCCACGCCCGGTCCGATCGACGTCTTCGACGCGCCGTCTGGCCCCGGCATTCGCCTGGACAGCGGCGTGGTTGCGGGCTCGGTGATCCCCGGCAGCTTCGATTCGATGATGGCCAAGCTGATCGTCACCGGCAGCACCCGCGCTGAGGCCATCGCCCGCGCCCGCCGCGCCTTGGCCGAGTTCCGCATCGACGGCGTGGCAAGCGTCCTGCCCTTCCACCGCGCGGTCCTGGAACAGCCCGAGTTCCGGGCCGAGGATGGCAGCTTCGGCGTCCACACCCGCTGGATCGAGACCGACTTCGCCGACCGGCTGACGGCGGCGGCGGCCCCCCATGCCCGCGTGGCCCGGGCGGGCGGCGCGCCCCTGCTGCGCGTCGCCATCGAGATCGACGGCAAACGCCACGAACTGGGCCTGCCCGCAAACCTGATGGCGATGGCCCCCGCCGCCGCCGCGCCCGCCACCGCGCCCGAGGCCGACGACGCCACCGTGACCGCACCCGTTCCCGGCACCCTGACCGCCTGGCAGGTCGAAGACGGCGCACAGGTCGAGGCGGGCCAGGTGATCGCGGTGATGGAAGCGATGAAGATGGAAACCCGCGTCGAGGCGCATCGCGCGGGCTGCCTGTCGCAGACTGCCAAGGCAGGCGAAGTGCTGGGTTTCGGCGCCGCCCTGGCCCGGATCGAATGACGCCGATCCGGGCCGGTCGCCCTTACAGCACCCGCATGATTGCGCCGCGCAGCTGGTCTATGGCCAAGGCCGCGAAGGTCAGCGCGCAAAGACCCATCATGATGTTGACCAGCAGCCCGTTGCGCCATTCGGCAGGCGTGCGTGCGGTATTCAGGATCCACAGCAGCGTGATCGCCATGAAGGGCATGAACAGCGCGCCCAGCACGCCGTAAGCCAGGATCAGATAGACCGGCTGGCCCAGGAACAACATGACCATCGGCGGGAAGGTCAGCCAGAAGATATAGAACTTGTAATAGCGCCCGCCCGACAGCCGGTCGGGATGGTCATGCGGCTTGCCCTGCACATGGCCGAAGAAATCGGCGAACATCAGGCTGACGCCGTTCCAGACACCGACCAGCGACGACATCGACGCCGCCCAGAAACCCACCAGGAACAGCTTGCCCATCCAGGCGCCATAGCGTTCCGCCAGAACGCCCGCCAGGTCCACCATGCCCTGGTCGCCGCTGCCGATGGCGATCTGTGCGGAGTACAGAAGCTCGGCCCCGACGATCAGCGTGGCGATCACGAACAGGCCGGTAACCAGATAGGCGATGCCGTTGTCCAGCCGCATCACCCGCATGAAGCGCGGCGTGTTCCAGCCCTTTTCCCGCAGCCAATAGCCATAGGCCGCCAGCGTGATCGTGCCGCCGACGCCGCCCGCAACGGACAGCACGTTGATCATCGCGCCCTCGGGAATGACCGGCACCAGGCCCGCCGCGATCTCGCCCAGGTTGGGCAGGGTCAGGGCGGCGGCCAGCAGCATGGTGACGAACATCAGGATCACCATCGCCGTCAGGACCTTCTCGAACAGGTCATATCGGCCCGACCAGACCAGCCCCAGGCCCAACAGGCCGGATACGATCCCCCAGACTGCCACGCTGCCGAAGGGCAGCAGCGAATAAAGCGCAAGCCCCGTCCCGGCCATGGCGGCCGCGCCATAGACGAAGCCCCAGATCACGATATAGGGACCGAAATACCAGTGCGTCCAACGGCCGAGGCTGGACCAGCCCTCGAAGATGGTGTTGCCGGTGGCCAGGCTATACCGGCCCGCGCCCTCGACCAGGATGACCTTCATGATGCAGCCCGCGACCACCGCCCACAGCAGCGCATAGCCGTATTTGCTGCCCGCCACGGTGGTGGCGATCAGATCCGCCGCGCCGACGCCGGTCGCCGCCACGACAAGGCCGGGGCCGATCAGGCTCCATTTCGGCTGGGCCTCGGGGATGTCGGGTCGCTGTGTCATCTGTCTCTCTCCCTTGGGTCGCTTTTCCGTTTGACGGCTGCGGCCTGGGAACGCAATGCACGGAATGCAAAAATCCCTGCCCGTCCGCATTGTGGAACGGCAGGCAGCGTTTTTCCCGCCGTTGAGGAATTTCCTGTTGCCTGACCGGAAGAATTCCTTTTATCCCTGTTGCCCAAGGGGCAATCCAGCGTCCACCTGATGGACGCAGGAAGCGGCGGGGAGGCCGTTGCCCGAAGCGGGGGACGAAGGATGCACCATACCGAGGCGCAGGACGCCGAACTGGCCTTGGGCGGGATCGAGGCGCTGTCCGAGCCGAAGCGCGCGGAACGCTGGATGCGCCCGGTCGAGATCGCGGCCGCCGCCCTGCTGGTGGTGATGATCGTCACCGTCCTGGCCAATGTCTTCTTCCGCTATGTCCTGGCCAAGCCGCTGATCTGGGGGGACGAGATTGCGTCGATCAGCTTCATCTGGATGGCGATGCTGGGCGCCGCCCTGGCTGTGGACCGGCACGAGCACATGCGTCTGACCGTGTTCCTGCCGCTGCTGCCCGACCGGCTGGCCCGCGTGGCCGAGGTCGCGGGCAGCGTTCTGGTCTGCGTGCTGCTGGTCCGGTTGTTCCCGGTGGCCGTCGAATACGCCTATGAGGAATCCTTCGTCACCTCGCCCGCGCTGCAACTGCCGATGTCCTGGCGGGCATCCGCCCTGCCCGCAGGCATCGGGCTGATGGCGGCTCTGATGATCCTGTCGGTGGTCCGCACGCGCGAATGGGGCGTGATCGGGGGGACGCTGGCCGTGGCCGGGCTGCTGGTGGCGGCCCTGTGGTTCGCCAAGCCGGGCATCCTTGCCTTGGGCAACTGGAACCTGCCGCTGTTCCTGGGCCTGTTCGCGGGTTTCCTGCTGATCATCGGCGTGCCCATCGCCTTCTGTTTCGCGCTTGCCACGCTGGGCTATCTGACCTTCGCCACCAACGCGCCCGTCTTCGTGATGATGGGCCGCATCGACGAAGGCATGTCGTCGCTGATCCTGCTGTCGGTCCCGGTCTTCGTGCTGCTGGGCTGCATCCTGGACGCGACCGGCATGGGTCGCGCCATCGTGGGCTTCCTGGCGTCCCTGTTCGGGCATGTGAAGGCGGGGATGAGCTATGTGCTGCTGGGATCCATGTTCCTCGTCTCGGGCATCTCCGGGTCCAAGGTTTCGGACATGGCGACCGTCGCGCCCGCGCTGTTCCCCGAGATGCGCCGCCGGGGCCATTCCGCGCCCGAGATGACCGCCCTGCTGGCGACGGGTGCGGCCATGGCGGATACCGTGCCGCCCTCAATCGTCCTGATCGTGCTGGGCTCGGTCGCGGGCGTGTCCATTGCCGGGCTGTTCACCAGCGGCTTCGCCATCGCCATGGTGCTGCTAGTGGTGCTGGCGATCCTCGCCCGCTGGAAGGCGAGGGGCGAGCGGATGGAGGGCGTGCGCCGCGCGCCGCTGAACCTCATCGGCAAGACCGCCCTGATCGCCGCCCCCGCCCTGGTGCTGCCCTTCATGATCCGCAGCCTGGTCGGCGGCGGCGTCGCCACCGCGACCGAGGTCAGCACCATCGCCACGCTCTACGCCTTCATCATCGGCGCGGTGCTTTACGGCGGCATCCCCTTGCGCCGCGTGGGCGGGATGCTGGTGGAAACCGCCGCCATGTCGGGCGCGATCCTGCTGATCCTGGGGGCGGCATCCGCAATGGCCTGGGCACTGACGCAATCGGGCTTCGCGCGCGACCTGATGACGCTTGTGACCGGCCTGCCGGGCGGCTGGCTGGTCTTCATGCTGGCCTCCATCGCGATCTTCCTGGTGCTGGGCTGCGTGCTGGAAGGCCTGCCCGCCATCGTGCTGCTGGCGCCGATCATGTTCCCCATCGCGCGGGGCCTGGGCATCCATGACATCCACTATGCCATGGTAATCGTCACCGCGATGAACATCGGGCTGATGGCCCCGCCCATCGGCATCGGCTTCTATATCGCCTGCAAGATCGCCAACGTGCCCGCCGAACAGGTCATGGCGAAGATCTGGCCCTATCTGGCCGCGCTGATGGTGGGGCTTCTGGCCATCGCCGCCGTGCCCTGGTTCTCGACCGCATTGCTGTAACCGTTTCTGATAACCTCAGGGAGGAGGAGTTTCATGACGATCACCCGCCGCACCATCCTGCTGGGCGCCGCCGCTGGCGCGCTTGCCACGCCGTTCATCCGGGTCCGCCCGGCGATGGCCGCCGAATTCAGCTACAAGGTGGCGAACAACCAGCCGCTGGACCATCCCAGCAACGTCCGCCTGGCCGAGGCGCAGAAGGCGATCCTGGAAGCCACGGGCGGGCGCTTCGACCTGCAGATCTTCCCCTCGAACCAGCTGGGCGCGGATACCGACGTGCTGGGCCAGTTGCGGTCGGGCGGAGTGGAATTCTTCCAGCTGTCGCCGATCATCCTGTCCACCCTGGTCCCCAACGCCTCGATCAACGGCGTGGGCTTCGCCTTCCCGGATTACGACACGGTCTGGAAGGCCATGGATGGCGAACTGGGCGCCTATGAGCGTGGCCAGATCGAAGGCGCGGGCCTGGTGGTGATGGAGAAGATCTGGGACAACGGCTTCCGCCAGATCACCTCCTCCACGAAACCGATCGCCACGCCTGCCGACCTGGAGGGCTTCAAGATCCGCGTGCCGGTCTCGCCGCTCTGGACTTCGCTCTTCACGGCCTTCGGCTCCGCGCCCGCGTCGATCAACTTCGCCGAGGTCTATACCGCCCTTCAGACCGGCATCGTGGACGGGCAGGAAAACCCGCTGGCGATCATGAAGGTCGCGAAATTGTGGGAGGTGCAGAAATACTGCTCCATGACCAACCACATGTGGGACGGCTTCTGGATGCTGGGCAACCGCCGGGCGTGGAACGCCCTGCCCGAGGACGTGCAGCAGGCCGTGGCCGACAACTTCAACGCCGCCGCCCTGAAACAGCGCGAGGACATCGCCCAGATGAACGGTTCGCTGCGCGGTGAACTGGAAGCCAACGGCTTCGTCTTCAACGACGCCGACCCGAAAGCCTTCGAGGACAAGCTGCGCGAGGCGGGATTCTATGCCGAATGGAAAAAGACCTATGGCGACGAGGCCTGGTCCATCCTAGAAGCCGCCATCGGGCGGACGCTGGCCTGATGAAGGACGGCGCCGCCCCTTCTGACACCGGCGGCACGCAGGCGGTGGCGCGTGCGCTGTCGCTTCTGTCGCTGGTCGGGCGGGGCGGCGCGCAGGGCCTGGGGCTGGCGCAGCTTGCCGCCGCTTCGGGGCTGGCGCGGCCCACGGTGCGGCGGCTGCTGCTGGCGCTTGGCGCGGCGCGGATGGTCGAACAGGACCGCGCGACGCGCCGCTATTACCTTGGCCCTGAAACCTATCTGCTGGCGGGCTTTGCGGCGGAACGCCACGGCATCCTGCACCACGCCCGCGAGGGCATGATCAAGCTGGCACGGGAAACCGGCGACACGGTGCTGCTGACCGTGCCGCAGGACGACCACACCCTGTGCCTCGAACGGATCGAGGGTGATTTTCCCGTCCGCACCCATGCCCTGATGCGCGGCGACCGCAAGCCGGCGGGCGTCGGCGCAGGGGCGCTTGCAATCCTGGCCGCCCTGCCCGCGCCCGAGGCTGACGCCCTGCTAGCCCGGGTTGCGCCCCTGGTGGGCGACCTGATGCCGGGCCTGGTGGAGGATCTGGCCCATGCCCGCGCCCATGGCCATGCGCTGAACCCCGGTCGCGTCGTGGCGGGTTCCTGGGGCCTGGGTGTTGCGATACTCTGGCCCGACGGGCGGCCGGCGGGCGCGTTGTCCATCGCCGCCATCGAAAACCGCATGACCCCGGCGCGGCAGGCCGACCTGGCCGCCGCGCTGCACCGCGAGGCGGCGGCAATCGCTGCCAGCCTTGCCGAACTTGAAAGGAATACCGCATGACAGACCCCCTGATCGTCGGCTGGGCGCACAGCAAGTTCGGCAAGTCCGAGGCGCCCGACACCATGGCCCTGATGGCCGAGGTCGCGCTGCCCGCGCTGGACCATGCCGGCATCACGCCCGATGCCGTGGATGGCATCTTCACCGGCGTCTACAACAACGGCTTCCAGCGGCAGGACTTCCAAGGCGCGCTTGTGGCGATGGGCAGCCCGGAACTGGCGGGCGTGCCCTTCATGCGCACGGAAAACGCCTGCGCCACCGGGTCTGCGGCGCTTTATGCCGCAGCCGACTTCATCGCTTCCGGTCGCGGCAAGGTGGCCCTGGTGATCGGGGCCGAGAAGATGACCGCGATCCCCATTGCCGATGTGGGCGGGGTGCTGCTGTCGGCCAGCTTCGTGGCCGAGGAAGGCGACACCCCCGGCGGCTTCGCGGGCGTCTTCGGGCGGATCACCGACAGCTATTTCCAGCAGAACGGCGACCGGTCCGAGGAACTGGCGATGATCGCCGCCAAGAACCACGACAACGGCACGCGCAACCCTTACGCCCATATGCAGAAGGCGTTTGATCTGGCCTTCTGCAACACACCCTCGGACAAGAACCCGCTGGTCGCGGGACCGCTGCGGCGCACGGATTGCTCGCTGGTGTCCGACGGCGCGGCGGCGATCGTGCTGGCCGCGCCCGAGGTGGCCGAGACCCTGACCCGGGCCATCCGCTTCCGCGCCCGCGCCCAGGCGGGCGACATGCTCGCCCTGTCGCGCCGCGACCCCACCGAATTCGCGGGCGCGCATCGCGTCTGGCGGTCCGCGCTGGATCAGGCGGGGCTGGCCATCACCGACCTGTCGCTGGTGGAAACCCACGACTGCTTCACCACCGCCGAGATGATCGAATACGAGGCCATGGGCCTTGCCCCGCGCGGCCAAGGCTGGCGCGTGATCCGCGAGGGCACGACGCGCATGGACGGCGCGCTGCCCGTGAACCCCTCGGGCGGGCTCAAGTCGCGTGGCCATCCCATCGGCGCGACGGGCGTGTCGCAGCACGTCATGGCCGCAATGCAGCTGACCGGGGATGCGGGCGCGATGCAGGTGCCGGGCGCCGAACTGGCAGGCGTCTTCAACATGGGCGGCACGGCCGTCGCGAACTACTGTTCCATCCTGGAGCGTCAGAAATGACGGACCCCGCCGGCGGGCTGGCCCCGGTGTCCACCCGCGTGATGAACCTGGCGACCTTTTTGGCGCAGGCGTCGCGCCGCGACCCCGAGGGCGTGGCCCTGGTCATGGGCGCGGCCCGCTGGACCTGGGCGGACTGGAACGCCCGCACCGATGCGCTGGCCCATGCCTTGCAGACCCGCTTCGGGTTGCAGAAGGGCGACCGGGTGATGTGCCAGTCGCAGAACTGCATGGAGATGATGCAGGCGATGTTCGCGGTCTGGCGCGCGGGCGGGGTCTGGGTGCCCGCCAATTTCCGCCAGACGCCGGATGAGGTGGCCTATCTGACCCAGGCCTCGGGGGCGTCGCTGATGTTCTGCAACGCCAGCTTCCCGGATCACGCGGCGGCCTGCGGGGTGACGACACTGGCCTTTGGAACGGCCGATTTCGGGCCGGACGTGACTGCGATCACCGCCGACTACATGGGGGAACGACCGCAGGTGGCGGCGGTGGACCGCGACGATCCCTGCTGGTTCTTCTTCACCTCGGGCACGACGGGGCGGCCCAAGGCCTCGGTCCTGACCCACGGCCAGATGGCCTTCGTGGTGACGAACCACCTGGCCGATTTGATGCCGGGGCTGACGGGGGATGATGCCTCGCTGGTGGTGGCGCCGCTCTCGCATGGCGCGGGGGTGCATCAGCTGACCCAGGTGGCGCGGGGGGTGAAGACGATCCTGCTGCCCACCGAACGGTTCGATGTGGCCCAGGTGTGGGATCTGGTGCGGGACTGGCGCGTGTCCACCATGTTCACGGTGCCGACGATCCTGAAGCTGCTGGTGGAACATCCCTCGACGGCGCAGGCCGACACGTCGTCGCTGCGCTATGTCATCTATGCAGGCGCACCGATGTATCGGGTGGACCAGCAGAAGGCGCTGCAAACGCTGGGTCCGGTGCTGGTCCAGTATTTCGGCCTGGGCGAGGTCACCGGCAACATCACCGTCCTGCCCGCCCACCTGCACCAGGCCGAGGACGGCCCGCAGGCCCACATCGGCACCTGCGGTTATGCCCGCACGGGGATCGAGATCCAGATCCAGGACGACCAGGGCCATGAGGTCGCGCCGGGCGAAACCGGCGAGATCTGCTGCATCGGCCCTGCCGTCTTCGCGGGCTATTACCGGAACCCGGAAGCCAACGCCAAATCCTTCCGCAACGGCTGGTTCCGCACGGGCGACCTGGGGCACATGGACGAACAGGGCTTCGTCTATATCACCGGGCGGCAGTCGGACATGTTCATCTCGGGCGGATCCAACGTCTATCCGCGCGAGATCGAGGAGAAGATCCTCACCCACCCCGCCATCAACGAAGTGGCTGTGCTGGGCGTCCCCGACCCCCTGTGGGGCGAGATCGGCTGGGCGGTCTGCGTGGCCAATGCCCCGGTGGCCGAGGAAGACCTGGCCGCCTTCCTGGATGGGAAGCTGTCGCGCTACAAGATGCCCAAGCGGTTCCTGTTCTGGGATGCCCTGCCCAAATCGGCCTATGGCAAGATCACCAAGAAGATGATCCGCGAGGAGCTGGAAGCCCGCGGCATGATCGCATGAAGCAACGGATGATCCATCCCGGCCCGCGCGCGGCGGAGCGGGCGGCGGCGGTGCGCGCCGCCCTGCGGCCCATCGCCGGGGTGCTGCCTGCGGGGCAGACGGTGATGGCGGCGGTCGGCGATCTGTTTGCGCGGCACGGCTGCAAGGGCGGCTTGGTCTGGCTGGACGGCGTGACCTGCGATCCCCTGCGCTTTGTCCTGCCCGCGCCCTCGACCGACGGCATCCATGCGGCCTGGTATTCGGCCACCCACGCGCCGGACGGGCCGGTCACGATCCGGCGCGCGACGGCCACGGTCGGCTGGAAGGACGGCGCGCCCTTCCTGCATTGCCACGGTACATGGGCGGGAACGATGGGCCATCTGCTGCCTTTCGACAGCGTCCTGGCGGAAGATGCCCCCGTCCACGGCCTCGGCGCCCCGGATGCCTGGTTCGAGGCGCTGTCTGACGCGGAAACCGCCTTCACCCTGTTCACCCCGCAAGGGAACGGCGCGGGCACAGGCCTGCTGGCCCGGATCCGGCCCGGAGAGGATGTGATCACGGCCATCGAAACCCTCGCCGCCCGCCACGGCATCGCCAAGGCCCGCCTGCACGGCGTCGGCAGCATTGACCATGTGCGCTTTGCCGACGGCCGCCGCCTGGACTGCCACGCCACCGAGTTGCGGCTGGATGGCGCCACCCTGGCCCATGGCCGCGCCACCATCCCCATCGAGGTCGTGGACATTGCGGGCACCATCATGCGCGGCACGCTGGAGCGCGGGGCAAACCCGGTCGGCGTGACGCTGGAACTGCTGATCGAAAGGACCAAAGAATGACGCAGGACGCAAAGGTTGCCATCGTGACCGGGGGTGCGCGGGGCATCGGCCTTGCCGCGACCGAGATCTTCCTGGAACAGGGCTGGCGCGTCGCCGTGGTGGACCGCGACACCGAGGAACTGCACCGCGCCTGTGATCACATCGAAAACGTCCTGCCCGTCGAGGCCGACATTTCCGACCCCCAGGCCGTGGACGGCGTGATCCGCACCGTGGTCAGCCGGTTTGGCCGCGTCGATGCCCTGGTCAACAACGCAGGCGTGGCGCTGTTTTCCCGCGCCCACCAGACCAATTTCGAACAATGGCGCGAGGTGATGGCGACGAACCTGGACGGCGTGTTCCTGTGCACCCAGGCCGCCACCCCGGAACTGGCGAAAACCAGGGGGGCCATCGTCAACATCGCCTCGATTTCCGGGCTGCGGGCATCCACGCTGCGGGTAGCCTATGGCACGTCGAAGGCCGCCGTCATCCACCTGACCAAGCAGTTCGCGGCGGAACTGGGCGAACAGGGCATCCGCGTCAATTGCGTGGCCCCCGGCCCGGTCAGGACCAAGCTTGCCATGGCCGTCCACGCGCCGGAAATCATCAGCGCCTATTACGACGCGATCCCGCTGAATCGTTATGGCGAGGCGCGCGAGATCGCCGAGGCCATCGTCTTCCTGTGTTCGGACAAGGCCAGCTTCATCAGCGGGCAGACCTTGGCCGTGGACGGGGGCTTCGATGCCACCGGCGTCGGCCTGCCCGCCCTGCGGCGGGAGGACGGGGCGGCACGCAGTCCTGAAGCGCCTGCCGAATAGAACTATTTGAAATTGCCTGAATAAGAGAAAAGAATATATCGGAGATTTATCCGGTATATTCTACTTTATTATCTATGGATTATCATTTTATTTAATGTTATTAATTTAAATGGGAATCGCTTTTCCGGTCTGAAAAAGACGGCCCGGAATATCCCGCCAGACCGCAGCACTGCGGCCCTTCCCTGTTCGGCGCAAGACCCTCTTGCGCCGGTGTGATCACGATTGCCTGGAGTTCAAGATGCTGTTTTCTCTCAGCCACGGAACGCGGATCGTCCAGGATACCGCCGTTCCGCAGCCCGCCATTGATGCCGCCCCGACCGGGGGAACGGCGGTCCTGGAAAATCCCGCCGCCCAACTGGAACGCCTCGATGTGAAGCCCCTGTCCGCCGTCGTGGACGGCGCGGCCGACCTTGGCCCGGAAGCGGGCAGCCTGCGGGCCATGTCCACCGCGCCCGGCGCCTTCCGCTATCTGTTCCGCGATGCGCCGGGGCTGCCCGCAGGCCCCGCCACGCTGGCCGCGCTGGACCAGCTTGCCGACAGCATGGCCACCGAGACAACCGGACCGGGCAATGCCTCGGTCGCGCCGATCTTCACCTATTTCGGTCAGTTCATCGACCACGACATCACCGCAAACACCGACCGCGAGGTCGCGGGCCTGTCCGAGATCGCAGGCGACATCGCCCCCATGGACCGGGTGCAGGTCGAACAGGGCCTGGACAACCTGCGCGAAGGGACGCTGGCCCTGGACAGCCTGTATGGCGATTCCCCCGGCCAGGGGGCCTTTGCCCTGAAGCTGGCCGGTCTGATGCGCCACCCGACCTTCACCGACAAGATGCGCCTTGGCGTGACCGCCGATTCCGGCGACGGGCGCCCGCCCCTGCCCGCCGATCCTGCCGCCGACCTGTTGCGGCTTGGCTTCCTGATGGACCGGGGCGACATCACCGAGGCCGAGCTGAACGCCCTGCCCCCGGAGTTGCGCGCCAACTTCGTCGATGACGACGGCCCGATCCGCACCCGGGCGATCATCGGCGACGGGCGCAACGACGAAAACCTGCTGGTGGCGCAACTGCATGTGGCCTTCCTGCGCCTGCACAACCGCCTGGTGGACCTTGGCAACGATTTCGAAGGTGCCCGCCGCCTGACCCGCTTCCATTACCAGTGGCTGGTCCTCAACAGCTTCCTGCCCGCGATCTGTGCGAACGACGTGGTGGACGAGGTTCTGGCAACCGGCGCGCCCCTTTATGCCGAGTTCCTGGCGGCCAACCCGCCCTCCGACCCGGCCAGGATGCCCATGCCGCTGGAGTTTTCGGTGGCAGGCTTCCGCTTCGGGCATTCCATGGTGCGCGGCGGCTATGACCACAACCGCTTCTTCGGGCGGGCGGTGGCGGGATCCACGCAGATCCTGCCCTTCGCCAGCTTCGTGCAACTGTTCGAATTCACCGGCAGCGGCAAGATGCCCTCGCCCCTGACCGCCGATCCCAAGACGTCCCTTCCCGGCAACTGGGTCATCGAATGGGACCGCTTCGTCCATGCCGAAACCCCGCTGCGCTCGGCGCGCAAGATCGACACGCATCTGGCCCCGCCGCTGGACGACATGATCAACCAGCCCGCCAATCCCGCGGTGATGAAGCGCCTGGCCAGCCGCAACCTGCGGCGCGGCTACCGGCTGAACATGCCGTCGGCCCAAGGGCTGATCGAGGCGATCAACGCGACCGGCCTTTACCGCCCGATCCCGGTGCTGACCCCCGAACAGGTGTCCGAAGGATGCGATTTCCTGGTTGGACCGGGCCTCGATGCGGCAACGCCCCTGTGGTTCTATGTGCTGCGAGAGGCGGAACTGGTCGGCGGCAACCATCTGGGCGCCCTGGGCAGCCATCTGGTCGCCAACACGCTGGCCGGGCTGGTGATCAACGACGCCGGTTCATACTGGAACGCGAAGATCGGCGGGCACCGCTGGTCGCCGCACCTGTTCCAACCCTCGCAGCCCATCGACAGCCTCAAGGCGATGCTGCGCTTTACCGGGTTGCTGGCCTGACGGCCTCTGCCTGGCCGAACTGATCGGCCAGGGTCTGCACCATGTGCCGCCCCAGGGGGCCTGGCCGGCGATGCGCGGGCCAGGCCATGACCACGGTGCGGACCGGGTGGAACTGCATGTCCTCGCAGACCAGCGGCACGACCTCGCCCCGCGCGATCTCGGGGGCGAAGGTGCCGCTGGCGGAAAAGCACCAGCCAAGGCCCGCCGCGACCATCGACTTGATCGATTCGACGTCGTTCACCGTCCAGACATCGGTCGAAAACAGCCGCCCCACCCGTTCCATGTCGATCTGCGGGGATCCCACGTAATAGATCTGCCGTTCCCGGTCGAAGGCGCGCATGGCCAGGGGCTGCGGCAATCCGGCCAGCCGATGCCCTGCCGCGCAGACCGGACCCAGGGTCTCGGTTCCCAGATGGCGGGCGGCAATGTCCGAAGGGATCGCGGCGGCCAAGGTCAGGGCAAAATCGAAATTGCCGTCCCGCAGGTCGTCCCACAGCGTCGCCAGCGATGAATTGAAGAACTGGAACCGCGCATGGGGGTGGTCGTCTGCAAAGGCCCGCAGCGCCCGGTTCAGGTCGGCGCGCGGAAACAGCACGTCGATCAGCACGCGCAGGCGCGTTTCCTCTCCCTTCTCCAGGGATTGCGCATGGGTGGTGAAGCTGCGGGCGCGTTCGACGACGCTGCGCGCCTCGGCCAGCAGGACGCGGCCGCGTTCGGTCAGGTCTGCCCGGCTGGTGCCGCGCCCCAGCAGGGGAAAGCCGCACTGGCTTTCCAGCTGCGCCAGCGAATAGCTGACCGAGGAGATCGGCCGCCGCAATTCCCTGGCCGCCGCCGTCAGGCTGCCCGTGTCGGCAATGGCGCAAAAAGCGCGCAGATGATCGACCAGATTCGGATGCATTTCAGAAATCCCGAAACAACTTTGCCATTCTTTTCGGTTTACCGAAAAACATATCCGATGCTAGCCTTTCCTTATTCCGTGGTCGGAGGAGGAACCGGCCAGCAAGACTGTTTGGGAGGACAGGCTATGCGCGGACTGAACGGACGTTTGTCCGCATGAGCGGCGATCACATGCTGGTATGCGACAACATCACCCGCCGCTTTGGCGGGGTTGTTGCGCTGAAGAACGTCTCGGTCGCTGTCAATCGCGGCGAGATTTTCGGCCTGGTCGGCCCGAACGGGTCGGGCAAGACCACGCTGGTCAACGCCATCACCGGCTTCTATCCGCCGCAGGAAGGCCGCATCACGCTGGACGGCCAGCAGATCAACGGGCTGAAGCCATTTCGCATCGCCGGGATGGGCGTGGCGCGGACCTTCCAGAACGTCGCGCTGTTCCACGGGATGTCGGTCCTCGACAACATCCTGATGGGCCGGCACATCTTCATGAAGCCCAACCCGCTGGCGTCCTTCTTCTATCCCTGGTGGGCGCAGAAGGAAGAGGTCGCCCATCGCCGCCATGTCGAGGAGGTGATTGACCTGCTGCAACTGGCGCCCGCGCGCGACGAACATGTCGACGTGATCCCGCTGGGCCTGCAGAAACGGGTCGAACTGGCCCGTGCGCTGTGTGCCGAACCCAAGGTTCTGGTCCTGGACGAGCCGATGGCCGGGATGAACCAGGAGGAAAAGGAATACATGGTCCGCTTCATCCTGGACGCGCAGGAAGCCCTGGGCCTGACGGTCCTGATCATCGAACACCACATGGATGTCGTGACCGCGCTCTGCGACCGGGTGCTGGTGCTGAACAACGGCCAGGAAATTGCCCAGGGCCCCGCGCGCGAGGCGATTGCAGATCCCCGGGTGGTCGAGGCCTATATCGGAAAGCCCCGCCATGCAGCATGATCCGGTGAACATCGCGCAGGCCCAGGCGCTGCATCCGAACTGGCGCCAGGACGACACGATCCTGGCCCGCCTGGCCCGGAACGCGGCCGAGGTTCCGAACCAGGTCGCCATGCGCGAACGCGACCACGGCATCTGGCAGGAATACACCTGGGCCGATTACCTGCGCGCCGTGGTTGAATTCGCCGCAGGCCTTGAAGCGCGTGGCGTGAAGCCGGGCGATGTGGTCATGGTGATCGGCGACAACCGCCCCAACCTTTATTTCGCGATGCTGGGCGCGGCCTGCCTGCGGGCGATCCCGTCCCCCGCCTATGCCGATGCACCGACCGAGGAACTGGCCGCGCAGATGGAGCGCGAGGACATCCGCGTGGCGGTCGCCGAGGACCAGGAACAGGTCGACAAGATGCTGGAGGCCAAGGGCCGCTGGACGCATCTGGACCTGGTGATCTATGACGACCCGCGCGGGCTGGCCGGGCAGGAACCCGAAGGCGTGGCGGGCTTTGACGCGATCCGGGCCGAGGGCGCGGCGCGGCTCAAGGCCGATCCGACCCTGGCCAAGGCGCTGATCGCGCGCCCGACCATTCACGACACCGTGGTGCTGATGCATTCGTCCGGCACCACCGGCGCGCCGAAGGGCATCCCGCTGAAGCACGGCCATGTCCTGTCCGGCGTCCGCAACGCCGCCGCCGCCGGATACTTCCAGCAGGGCGAGGTCCACATGGCCTATCTGCCGATGGCCTGGGTGGGCGACTTCATCTTTTCTGTCGGCGCGGCGATGGAGTTGCGCTTTACCGTCAACATCCCCGAGGCGAACGAAACTGCCCTGCACGACCTTCGGGAAATGGCGCCGACGCTGTATTTCGCGTCCCCCCGCGCGTGGTCGGCCATGCTGACCCGCGTGCAGGTGGGGATCGCGGAAACCACCGGAATCAAGCGGCGGCTTTACGATTACTTCATGCCCCGCGCGATGGAGGCCGAACGGGCACGCCTGGACGGCAAGCCCGTGGGCGGTGGATTGACGCGGTTCCTGGGCGAATGGCTGATCTATGGCCCGATCCGCGACCAGCTTGGCCTGGGCCGCGTGAAGCGCGCCTATACCGCCGGAGAGGCCATCGGCGAAGACGTGTTCCTGTGGTTCCGCGCCATCGGCCTGAACCTGCGCCAATTCTATGGCCAGACGGAAAACTGCGCCCTGGCCGTGGCGCAAAAGCCCGAGGACATCTCGCTGACCACGGTTGGCCGCCCATTCCCCGGCGTCGAGATGAAGATCGACGAGCATGGCGAAATCCTGCTGCGCGGCGACAACATCTTCGACGGCTATTTCCAGAACCCCAAGGCCAGTGCCGAGGCCTTGCAGGACGGCTGGCTGCACACGGGCGACGCGGGCCAGATCGAACCCGACGGTCAGTTGGTCGTGCTGGGCCGGGTGTCCGAGGTTGTGGAAAAGCGCGACGGCACCCGCTTTATCGCCACCTATATCGAAAACCGGCTGAAATTCTCGGCCTATATCAAGGACGCCGCGGTGATCGGCCAAGGCCGCGACATGCTGGTGGCGATCGTCTGCATCGACTTCCAGGCGGTCGGGCAATGGGCGCAGGAACATGGCGTGTCCTATACCTCCTATGCCGAACTGTCCCAGCAGCCGCGCATCTATGACCTGATCCGCGGAGAGATCGCGGCGGTGAACGCACATCTGCCGCACGGGCTGTCCATCGACCGTTTCGTGAACCTGCACAAGGAATTCGACCCCGACGACGGAGAGGTCACCCGGACCCGCAAGCTGAAGCGCAACGTGATCGACGACCGGTACGGCCCGATCATCGAGGCGCTGAACCGGGGTGACGACCAGATCGACTTCAAGGCGAAGATCACCTATGAAAACGGCCAGACCGGGTCGCTGGACCGGGTGCTGCGGCTGTCCGACGTGAAGGGGGCCGCGTGATGGCTTATTTCCTGGAACTGCTGATTTCCGGCGCCCTCACCGGGCTGATGTATTCGCTGGTCGCCCTGGGCTTCGTGCTGATCTACAAGTCGGCGGGCGTGCCGAACCTGGCGCAGGGCGCCCTGGTGATGACGGCGGGCTATGCCGTCTGGCTGGTCATGGCTTGGGGCCTGAATGTCTGGATCGCCATCCCCATCGCCGCCGCGATCATGTTCGGCTTCGGCCTTGTCGTGGAACGCCTGCTGCTGCGCCGCATGGTCGGCCAGCCGGTCATCATGGTCGTGATGCTGACACTGGGGCTTGAGATCCTGCTGCGCGGCATGGTGCCGGGCATCCTGGGATCGACGCCGAAGCCTATCGACCTGGGGATCGACTTTGCCCCGATCATCATCGGCGACGTCTTCATCAACCGCACCTCGCTTTACGGCGGCATCGTGGCCTTGGCTCTGGTCGGTGCCTCGCTTCTGTTCTTCCGCACCCGGACGGGCACCAAGCTGCGCGCGGTGTCGGACGATCATGTGTCCAGCTGGGCCGTGGGCATTTCCGTGGAACGCGCGATCGGCATTTCCTGGGGCCTGGCGGGCATCGCCGCCGTGGTCGCGGGCGCGCTGTGGGGATCGTCGCAAGGGGTGGACTGGACGCTCTCCGCGCTGCTGTTCCCGGCGGTCGCCGTGGTGATCCTGGGCGGCGTCGATTCGGTGCCCGGGGTCCTGGTAGGCGGCATCCTGGTGGGCGTCCTGGGCACCGTCATTCCGGGATACCTGGACAGCGTGGCGGGTGGATCGACGCGCGATGTCGTGACCTCGCTTATCATCCTGCTGACCATCATGGTCCGCCCCTTCGGCATATTCGGCCGCGAAGACATCGAGAGGATCTGAGCCATGTTCTATCGTCTCTCGGGCACCTATCACACCAGCTACCAGGCCGACCGCAAGCTGTGGAAGATTCCCACGGATCGCTGGCTGGTGATCGGGCTTCTGATCCTGGCGCTGCTCGCGCCGCTCTATGTCTCGCCGCTGTATCTTGGCAGTTATGTCCTGCCCTGGGTGATCTGGTCGGCCGCCGCGCTGTCCTTAACGCTGCTGATGGGGCTGGCGGGGCAGCTGCACTTCGGCTTTGCCGCAGTGATGGCGATCGGGGCCTATGCCTCAATCCACCTGGTCCGGGCGGGCATCCCGTTCGAAATCGCGCTGCTGCTGTCCGGGCTGATCTCGGCCGTGATCGGCGCGGTCTTCGGGGGCGCCGCGCTGCGGGTCAAGGGGCTTTACCTGGTGATGGCCACACTGGCGATGCAATATCTGGTCGATTGGGTCGTGGTGAACGTGCCTGCGATTTCCGGGGGCGCCCACGCCACCCTGCGCACGCCGGAAGTCAGCTTCCTGTTCCTGCCCATCGAAAGCCTCGCCTCGCGTTACTGGCTGGCCCTGGGTTGGGCGGTGCTGCTGACGGTGTTCTTCATGAACGTCAAGCGCACGTCCTTCGGCCGCGCCCTGGTCGCCATCCGCGACAAGGACTTCGCCGCCGCCGTGATCGGAGTCGATCCGTTCAGGACCAAGCTGATGGCCTTCTTCACGTCCTCGTTCATGGGCGGCGTGACGGGCGCGATCCTGGCCTTCTGCTTCTATCGCGCGGTAACGCCGGAACAGTTCGGCTTCAACGTGTCCATCCAGTTGGTCGCCATGGTGCTGGTGGGCGGCCTGGGGTCGGTGATCGGATCCTGGCTGGGCGCGGGCTTCGTGCTGCTGGCGCCGATCTTCCTGACCAACCTGGTGTCGGGCCTTGCCGCATCGGGCTGGGTGCCGGTCAGCCAGAACTTCCTGTCGCACCTGCCCCTGATGATCTATGGTGCCATGATCATCGGCTTCCTGCTGCTGGAGCCGCTGGGCCTGGCGAAAATCTATGACAACATCCGCAAGTATTTCCTGGTCTGGCCCTTCCGCCACGCCAGAAGCTGACCCTTGGGAGGGGGAACGCATAACATGGGAGGAAAACACATGACCTTTCTGCGCAAGCTGGCGCTGACGACGGCCCTGGTGGCCGGGCTGTCCGCCCCCGTGGCCGCCGAAGACGTTAAGTTCGGCCTGCTTCAGGATTTCACGGCGGTCTATACCTTCGTGACTGGGCAGTACAACCAGGGCCAGCAGGATTACCTGGCCCTTGTGAACGCCGAAGGCACCCTGGGCGACGGCAACACCGTCACCGCCATCGTGCGCGACACCGGCAACCAGCCACAGCGGGGGATCGAGGCCTATAACCGCGCCAAGGAAGAAGGCGCGATCCTGTTCGACTTCCTGTCCACGCCAGTGTCCGCCGCGATCCTGGATCAGGCGCAGGCCGACAAGAACGTGGTCATCACCCCCGCCCATGGGCGTGGCGACGCGTCCGACGGCACGGTCTTCCCCTATGTCTTCCCGATGCTGCCGACCTATTGGGCGCAGGCCGCCGCCCTGATCGAACACATGAAGGAAACCGGCGGGCTGGAAGGCAAGAAGATCGCCATCGTCCATATCGACAGCCCCTTCGGCCGCGAACCCGGTCCGATCCTGGAAGCCCTGTCCAAACAGGAAGGGTTCGAATTCCAGGCCTTCCCCTATGCCAGCCCTGGCAACGAACAGTCCGCAGCCTGGTCCGAGGTCCGGCGCTACCGCCCCGATTACGTCCTGATCTGGGGCGCGGGCGGCGGGCAGGCCGTGTCGGTCCGCACCGCCATCCAGAACGGCATCCGCCCCGAACAGATCCATTCGGTGATCTGGCTGGCCGAAACCGACGCCGCCAACGTGGGCCCGCAGATGAAGGGCGTGAAGCGGTTCGAGGCGACGGCCTCGGGCACCGACCATCCGATCATCCAGCGCATCCAGGAAAAGGTCATCGACGCGGGCAAGGGTTCGGGCGACCAGGCCAATGTCGGCAACAGCTATTACAACCTGGGCGTCGCCACCATGGCCGTCGCGGTCGAGGCCGCGCGCCTTGGCCTGGAGGAAGGCCAGCCCCTGACGGGCGAGACGCTGAAGGCGGGCTTCGAAAAGATCGCGGGCTTTGACGCCGAAGGGCTGATGCCGCCCGTCACCTATACCGCCGAGGATCACCAGGGCGGCGGCGCGGGCCGGGTGTCGGAATGGGACGGTGAGAAATGGGTGCCGGTCAGCGAATGGAAGGCGTCCTATCCCGAACTGATCCGTCAGGTGATCGAGGAATCGGCCGCCAAATACGCAGCCGAGCACTGACGCCATGCCCGCGCTTGTTCTGGAAAACGTCGAGGTGATCTATGACAAGGTCTTCCTTGCCATCAAGGGCGTCTCGCTTGAGGTTGGCGAGGGCGAGATGGTCGCCCTGCTGGGATCGAACGGCGCGGGCAAATCGACGACGCTGAAATCCATCTCGGGGCTGCTTGGCCCCGAGCGTGGGCTGGTCACGCGCGGAGAGATCCGCTTCGGCGACCGGTCGATCCTGAACATGGGGGCGCCCGAACGCGTGGCCGGCGGGCTGGTGCATGTGCTGGAAGGCCGGCGCATCTTCGGCCACCTGACCCCGGACGAAAACCTGGTGGCCGCCTATCGCGGCCGCAGCGTGGCGCGCTTCAACGAGTTGCGCGAACAGGTCTATGCCTATTTCCCGCGGCTGAAGGAACGCATCAAGTCCAAGGCAGGCTATCTGTCGGGGGGCGAACAGCAGATGCTGGCCATCGGCCGGGCGCTGATGACCGAACCCAAGCTCATCATGCTGGACGAACCCTCGCTGGGCCTGTCGCCCCTGCTGGTGCAGGAAATCTTCGGCATCATCGGCGAAATCAACGCCCGCGAAGGGCTGTCGGTGCTGCTGGTCGAACAGAACGCGGCGGCCACGCTGGACATCGTTTCCCGCGCCTATCTGATCGAACAAGGGCAGGTCGTGATGTCAGGGGCGGCGGATGTGCTGAAATCCAACCCCGACGTGCAGGACTTCTATCTGGGCGGGGCGGAACATACCGATTACCGCAACGTCAAACACTATCGCCGGCGCAAACGCTGGCTGGCCTGAGGAAAGCCCATGACCGTCGATCTTGACCACGCCCGCGACACGCGCGAGGGGACCGCGCTTGCCCGCCTGAACGTGCAACTGGCGCGGATGCGCGACACGCAGGCGTTCTGGGCGGACTTGCCCGCAACGCCGCTGGACAGGCTGGCCGAACTTGCGCGCCTGCCGGTGCTGCGCAAGTCGGACCTGGCCGCGATGCAGGCGAAGGACGCGCCCTTTGGCGGCCTGAACGGCGGGCCGGTGTCCGGGCTGCGGCGGCTGTTCGTCTCGCCCGGCCCGATCTTCGACCCCGAGGGGCGGGGACGCGACTGGTGGGGATCGGCGGCTGCCCTGACCGCCGCCGGGGTGCAGGGGGGCGACGTGATCCTCAACACCTTTTCCTATCACCTGACGCCCGCCGCCTTCATCTTCGAGGCGGGGGCCGAGGCCCTGGGCTGCCCGGTCATCCCCGCAGGGCCGGGCAATACCACCGACCAGCTGGTGGCCATCGGGCAATACCGCCCGCGCGTCTATGTGGGCGTGCCGGACTTCCTCAAGATCATCCTGGACAAGGCCGACGAGGTCGGCCTGGACCGTTCCTGCCTTCAGGTGGGCATGGTCACGGGCGCGGCCCTGCCCGACAGCCTGCGGGCCGAGCTTTCGTCGCGCGGCGTGGCGGTCAGCCAGTGCTATGGCACCGCGGACCTGGGGATCGTCGCATACGAGGACGGCGGGCCGGGCATGGTGCTGAACGACGGGGTGATCGTCGAAATCGTCCGCCCCGGCACCGGCGATCCGGTCTCCGACGGAGAGGTGGGCGAGATCGTGGTGACGCGGCTGGACGCCGACTATCCGCTGCTGCGCTTTGCCACGGGCGACATGTCGGCCATCATCCCCGGCGCGACCGGCGCGCGCCGCATCAAGGGCTGGATGGGCCGCGCCGACCAGGCCGCCAAGGTCAAGGGCATGTTCGTGCGCCCCGAACAGATCGCCGCCATCGGCCGCGCCATCGCAGGCTGCGGGCGGCTGCGGCTGGAAATCACCCGCGCGGGCGAACAGGACCGGATGCATCTGCTGGCCGAACATGCCGACAGCAGCGCCGCCGCCGCCCTGGCGGAAAAGCTGGCCGAGATCACGCGGCTCAAGGGTTCGGTCGAGGTGGTCCCGCCCGGCAGCCTGCCCAATGACGGCCGGGTCATCGCCGACCTGCGCTGACTATTCGATCGCCGGCGCCCCGTCCGCCAGCCGCGTCCGGTCCAGGACGCGGACGGCGCTGCGGCCCAGTTCGATGATGCCTGCGTCGCGCAGTTCGCCCAGCATCTTGTTGACGGTCTGGCGCGAACAGCCGATGACCACGCCAAGCTGCGACTGGCTGATGCGCACGGCATCGTCCGAATCGCCGGTCAGTTGGCGCAGATAAAGCCGCATCCGCTGATCGGCGGTATAATAGTGATCCGCCGTGCGGTTGCGGTTTTCCCGCATCAGCCGGTCGTGCAGCAGCGTGCACAGGTTGGGGATCAGGATCTGCGGCGGGACATGGGTGTAAAGCGCCCTGGCGGGACAGAACAGCACCGTCGTGTCGGTCAGGGTGATGCAGCTGGCCGCGCAGGGCCGCCCCGACAGGGCCTCGACCTCGCCCAGCATCTCTCCTGCGGTGGCGATGTGGACGATCACCTGATTGCCCGAACTGTCGATATAGCAGACCTCCACCCGGCCCGAGGCGATGAAATAGCTGCCGGTGGTCGTCTCGCCCTGGCGCAGGATATGGGTCGAGGCCCTCACCAGGCGCGATGTGCAGGCCGACAGCAGCGCGTATTTCTGGTCCCGCGTCAAACCTTTCAGGATCGGGGCCTGGAACAGATGGGCGAAATCATGCGGATCAATCATCGCGGCACAGGTCCATCGGCAACGGGGCTGGACGCCAGTAAACCAGAGTGGACCATGAATGAAACGGAAAAATGGCTATCCCGGCCCCAGGGGACATCGCATCAACATGATGCAACGGGATAGCCGAACTCGCACTCAACCAGAATTTTGCAGCGCACCACGACTGCGCCCTTAGACTGATAGCCCTATTGTCTGCGACAAAGTGTCAACCAGCCGACATTTCTCTTATCAAAACGCAACTGTGCAAGAAACTTGCGCAGGAATGCCTGTCGCATTTGTCACAATATCAGAATGGCCCTGAAATCGTTCACATTGGTCAAGGTGGGTCCGGTCACCACCTGCGCGCCCAGGGCCGCGAAAAACCCATGCGCATCGTTCCGTTCCAGGGCAAGCCTTGCCTGGCCGGGGGCAATCGCCGCCAGGGTTTCGGGCGAAATCACCGCGCCCGCGACCTCGGCCGCGCCATCCACGCCATCGGTGTCGCAGGCAAGCGCATGAAGATTCGGGGCACCGTCAAGGGCCAGGGCCAGGGCCAGGCAATATTCGGCATTCGGCCCGCCCACGCCGTCGCCCCGGCGGGTCACGGTCAGTTCCCCCCCCGAGAGGATCACCAGGGGCGAATCGCCTGGCCGGCGCGCGGCCTGTCTTGCCAGGGCAAGCCGGGCATGGTCCGCCGCTACATCCCTCGCTTCGCCTTCCAGCGAATCGCCCAGGATTTCGACCGCGCAGCCCAGGTCGCGGGCCAGGTCGGCGGCTGCCTGCAGCGATTGCGCGGGGGCCGCGATGATGCGGTTTTCCACCCGCGACAGGCGCGGATCGCCCGGCGGGACCACGCCGCTGCCCTGTTGCAGGACGCGGGCCAGGCCTGGGGACTGCGCGATCCCCCAGCGATCCAGCACCGCGCGGGCGTCCCCGGGGGTGGACGGGTCGCCCACCGTCGGACCCGATCCGATCACCCCCGGATCGTCGCCCGGCACGTCCGAGATCATCAGCGTCAGCATCCGCGCAGGCCATGCGGCGGCGGCCAGCTGTCCGCCCTTCACGCGGGACAGGTGCTTGCGCACCGTGTTCATGGCCCCGATCGGCGCGCCCGACGCCAACAATGCAGCATTCACGGCCTGCTTTTCTGCCAAGGTCACGCCCTCGGCCGGGGCGCAAAGCAGCGCCGAGGCCCCGCCCGAGATCAGCGCCAGCACGAAATCATCCTGTCCCAGGCCGTCCAGCAGCGACAGCATCCGCAGTGTGGCCTGGGTCCCTGCCTCGTCGGGGACGGGATGGGCGGCAAGGGCAATCTCGATCCCGCGGCAGGGGCGGGCATGGCCATGGCGGGTGATGACCAGCCCCTCGCACGGTCCCCAGGCGGCCTCGACCGCCTCGGCCATCCGCGCGCTGGCCTTGCCCGCACCGACAACGACCACCCGGCCGGGCGGCTTGGGCGGCAGATGGGCCGCCAGCATCCGCATGGGATCGGCGGCCTGGACGGCGCGGTCGAACAGGCGGCGCAGGAAAGCGGCGGGGTCCGTCATCAGCGCCGCTGTCCCAGCCCCCCGCCGGACTGGCGGCGGCGGGCGGTTTCGTCATGGGCCTGCGATTCGGCGATGTCGCGGGCGGCCTTGCGGACATAGGCCAGATGCGCATGGGCCGCAGTCCGGGCGGCATCGGGATCCCCCGACAGGATCGCGGATCCGATGGCGCGATGCTGGTCGCGCAGATGGTCGCGGATCCGGGGCAGTGTAAACATCCGCCCACGGTTCCGCGCGACATTGCTGCGCAGGTTGCCCGACAGCGCCCGCATGATCTGAAGCAGGACAAGGTTGTGGCTCGCCTCATAGATGGCCTGATGCAAGGCGGCGTCGGCCTCGGCCTCGTCTGCGGGAAGGGCGGCGACATGGGCGGCTTCGATCGCGTCCAGGGCGGCGGCGATGCGGTTGCGGTCCAGTTCCGTGGCCCGCAGCGCGGCCAGTCCGGCCGCATGGCTTTCCACAACGTCGCGGAAATCCAGGTAATCATCCTCGACCTCGGGATGGTCGGCCAGCAGCGCAATCAGCGGATCGGTGATCGCCCCCCTGCCCAGGGACGCCACCCGCAGCCCCCGCCCCTTTTCGCCGGTCAGCAGCCCGCGATCCTGCAGGATCTTCAGCCCGTCCCGCAGCGTCGGGCGCGACACGTTCAGCCGCGCCGCCAAGTCGCGCTCTGGCAAAAGCCCTTCGTCGGGGGCCAGCGATCCCTCGAGGATCAGCGTCTCGATGTGCCGCGCCACGGCCTCGGCCGCGCGTTCGGGGCGGATGGAAAAGTCGCTCATGGCACGAACCCTAGCGTCGCGCCCATTTCATCGCAATTGACATGCTTGGTCAATTTATTTTACCAAAGCCTGAACACCGGAGGCAAAGCCATGTCCATCGCCATGCCGACACCCGATGCGGGGGTGATTGCGCGCGGTCCGCAGATCGTCGCCGCCCTGCGTGCGGTTCTTCCGCCCGATGCGGTGATCGACGATCCCCAGGAAACCCGCGCCTATGAATGCGATGCGCTGACGGCATACCGTTGCCCACCGCTGGCCGTGGTCCTGCCGCGCACGACGGCCGAGGTTGCGGCGGTGATGAAGGTCTGCGGCGACATGGGCGTGCCGGTGGTGCCGCGCGGGGCGGGGACATCCCTGGCAGGCGGCGCGCTGCCCACGGCCGATTGCGTGATCCTGGGCACCATGCGCCTGCGCGACGTGCTGGAGATCGACACCGACAACCGCTTCATCCGCGTTCAGACCGGGGTCACCAACCTGTCGGTCAGCGCGGAGCTGGAGCCCCACGGCTTCTTCTACGCACCCGACCCGTCTTCGCAACTGGCCTGCACCATCGCGGGCAATATCGCGATGAACTCGGGCGGGGCGCATTGCCTGAAATACGGCGTCACGACCAACAACCTTCTGGGCGCGACCGTGGTCCTGACCAGCGGAGAGGTCGTGGAACTGGGCGGGCCGGAACTGGGCCCGGCGGGCCTGGACCTGCTGGGCGTCCTCTGCGGGTCCGAGGGCCAGCTTGGCATCGTGACCGAGGCCACCTTGCGCATCCTGCCCCGCCCGGAAGGCGCGCGGCCGGTGCTGATCGGCTTCGATTCCCCCGAGGTCGCGGGCGAATGCGTGGCCAACATCATTCGGTCGGGCGTGCTGCCGGTCGCCATCGAATACATGGACGAACCCTGCCTGCGCGCTGTCGAGGCCTTCGCCAAGGCCGGATACCCCGATTGCCCCGCCGTCCTGATCGTCGAGGTCGAGGGATCCAAGGCCGAGATCGACGACCAGATCGCCCGCATCCGCGCCATTGCGGAGGCCCTGAACCCGGTCGAGTTCCGCGAAAGCCGCAATGCCGACGAGGCCCTGGCGATCTGGAAGGGCCGCAAGTCGGCCTTTGGCGCGATGGGACGGTTGGGCGACTATATCTGCCTGGACGGCACCGTGCCGGTGGGCCAGTTGCCCCATACCCTGCGCCGGATCGGCGAGCTGTCGCGCCAACACGGGCTGGAGGTCGCGAATGTCTTCCATGCGGGCGACGGCAACATGCACCCGCTGATCCTGTTTGACGCCAACAAGCCGGGCGATCTGGCGCGCGCCGAGGCCTTTGGCGCCGACATCCTGCGCTTGTGTGTCGAGGTGGGCGGCTGCCTGACCGGCGAACATGGGGTGGGCGTGGAAAAGCGCGACCTGATGTCGGACCAGTATGCGCCGGGCGACTTGGCGATCCAGATGCAGGTGAAGGACGTGTTCGACCCGCAATGGCTGCTGAACCCCGCCAAGGTCTTTCCGCTGGACGCCAGCGCCACGCATCGGGCGAGGGCTGCGGAATGAGTGTAGCCCTTGATCTTGCCCCCGCGACCGAGGCCGAGGTCGCGGAGATCCTGGCCGACTGCCACGCCCGCCGCACTCCCCTGCGCATCGCGGGCGGCGGCACGCGGGTGGAAAACCGCGCCCCCGGCGAAACCCTGACCCTGTCACGCCTGTCCGGTGTCGTCACCTATTCGCCGGGCGAGATGACGCTGATCGCCCGCCCCGGCACGCCCCTGCCGGAAATCGAACGGATGCTGGCTGCCGAAGGACAGGCCCTGGCCTTCGAGCCGCCTGACATGCGCGGCGTGCTGGGCGGGAACGGCACGCCCACCCTGGGCGGCATGGTCGCCGCCAATGCCAGCGGCCCGCGCCGTTTGCTGGCGGGGGCCTGCCGGGATCATCTGCTGGGGGTGCGCTTCGTGGACGGGCGGGGCCGCGTGCTGAAGAACGGCGGGCGGGTAATGAAGAACGTCACCGGGCTGGACCTGTCCAAGCTGCTGGCCGGATCGCACGGCACCCTGGCCGTGCTGACCGAGGTGGTGTTGAAGACCCTGCCGCTGCTGCCCGCCCGCACGACGCTGGCCTTTCCCGGCACCGACGAAGCGACGGCGCTGCGCATCTTCACGGCCGCCTTGTCCACACCTTTCGAGGTATCGGGCGCGGTCCATGTCGAGGGCACGGCCTACCTGCGGATCGAGGGCCTGGAGGGCCAGCTTGCCTATCGCCGCGACCGGCTTCTGGCGCTGCTGGCGGATCACCGCCCCGAGGTTTTGGACGATGCCCCCTGGCAAGCCATCCGCGACGTGGCGCATTTCGCAGGCGGCGGCCCGCTGTGGCGGATTCTGTGCAAGCCCACCGATGCGCCCGGCCTCTGCAACGGCCTGCGGGCCCTGGGCGGGGACTGTTCGCTGGACTGGGGCGGAGGCCTGATCTGGTATCGCGGACCCGGCAACCCGCGTGCCCTCTCCGCCCATGCCACGCTGGTTCGCCGCGCAGGCGCGGAAGGGCCGGCCTTCCCGCCGCTGGCCCCGGCCGTCGCGCGGCTGCAGGACGGGCTGCGCCGCAGCTTCGACCCGGCGGGCATCCTCAACCCCGGCCTGATGGACGCCTGACCGATGCAAACGACCTTTACCGCCCAGCAACTGGCCGATCCGCTGACCGCGCGCTCGAACGAGATCCTGCGGACCTGCGTCCATTGCGGGTTCTGCACCGCGACCTGCCCGACCTACAAGGTCTTGGGCGACGAGTTGGACAGCCCGCGGGGGCGGATCTATCTGATCAAGGACATGCTGGAAAACAACCGCGTGCCGGACGCGAAGACCGTCCAGCATATCGACCGCTGCCTGTCCTGCCTGTCCTGCATGACCACCTGCCCGTCGGGCGTGCATTACATGCACCTGGTCGATCACGCGCGGGAATATATCGAGGCCAACTATCGCCGCCCCCTGCCCGACCGGCTGCTGCGCTGGATGCTGGCGAAGATCCTGCCCTATCCCGGACGCTTCCGGCTGGCGCTGCGTGGCGCGAAACTGGGCCGTCCGCTTCGCAAGCTGATGCCCGATCCCCGGCTGCGCGCGATGCTGGACATGGCGCCGCGCGACATCCCGCCGCCCAGCCTGAACGACCGCCCGCAGGTCTTCGCCGCCCAAGGCCCGCGCCGCAAGCGGGTGGCGCTGCTGGTGGGCTGCGCGCAAAGGGCGCTGAACACCGACATCAACGACGCCACCATCCGCCTGCTGCGCCGCCACGGCTGCGAAGTGGTGATCTCCAAGGGGATGGGCTGCTGCGGCGCGCTGACCCATCACATGGGCCGCACCGACGAAAGCCACGCGATGGCCGCGGCCAACATCCGTGCGGTCATGGCCGAAGTGGACGGCGAGGGACTGGACGCCGTGGTCATCAATACCTCGGGCTGCGGGACCACGGTCAAGGATTACGGCCACATGTTCGCGGGCGACCCGCTGGAAGCTGACGCCGCGCGCGTGGCCGGTCTGGCCCGCGACATCACAGAGGTCATGGCCGATCTGGGCCTGTCGGACGCGACACATGCCCCCCCGCTGCGCGTCGGCTATCATGCCGCCTGTTCGCTGCAGCACGGCCAGCAGATCAAGGCCACGCCCAAGGAGTTGCTGGCCGATGCCGGATTCATCGTGCTGGAGCCGAAGGACAGTCATATCTGCTGCGGATCGGCGGGCACCTATAACCTGATGCAGCCGGCCATCAGCGCGGAACTGAAGGCGCGCAAGGTCGCCACGCTGGAGGCGACCATGCCCCAGGTCATCAGCGCCGGGAACATCGGCTGCATGATGCAGATCGGATCGGGCACCGGCGTTCCGGTCGTCCATACCGCCGAGCTGCTGGACTGGGCCACCGGCGGTCCACGGCCCCGTGCGTTGCAAGGCATGGACATGCCACAGCAGGGTTAAAGACAGATAAATTTAGTCGGGAATCCTTGACGCGAGGCTCAGGATCGGGTGAATGCTTGCCCGTCCAACAATTGCCCAGCGGCTTCCAGCAGGTTCCCTATGTCCGGTTCCCTTTTCCTGGCCAGCGTCAGCGCGCTTGCCCTTGGCCTGTCCCGCCTTGGCGCAGGATGCCGCCACCCCTGCCGACGACTCGGTCTTTGTCCTGGGCGACATCACCCTGACCGTGGATGACGTCGCGGGCTATTTCGCCAATGGCGCGCAGGCCACGAAGTCGTCGGTGCCGATCAGCGAGGCGCAGCAATCCATCAGCGTCGTGACCGAGGAGCAGATCACCGAGCAAGGTTCCGAGAACCTGGGCGAGGCGCTGAACTATTCCGCCGGCGTGCTGGGCCAGCCCTTCGGCAACGACCCGCGCTTCAACAACCCGACCCTGCGGGGCTTTCCCGGGGAACGCGCGCAATATGTGAACGGACTGCGCCAAGGCCGCCTGTTCGGCGCCGTCGATTACGAGATCTACGGGATGCAGCAGGTCGAGGTTCTGCGCGGACCGTCGTCCTCGCTTTATGGTTCCGGCTCGCCTGCAGGGATCATCAACCAGGTCCAGAAGCGCGCCCAGTCCACCGATTTCGGCGAGATCGGGCTGGGCCTCGACAGCGACGAAGGCAAGCAGCTGTTCTTCGACGTGAACCGTGCCCCCGACGCGGACCTGTCATGGCGCCTGACCGGGACGGGCCGCGACATCCGCACCCAGGTCGATGACCTGGACAACACGCGCGGCTATCTGGCAGGCGCGGTCCGCTGGACCCCGGACGAGGCGACGACCATCGACTTCCTGTCGTCCTATACAAAGGATTCCCCCATCACGCCGGTGGGCGTGCCCTATGCGCTGACGCAATCGGGCGACCTGGACGACCTGCGCGACCTGAACGCGGGCGAACCGGATTTCGATGACAGCGACCGCAAGCTGTTCACCCTGGGGGTCGAGGTCAGCCACGAGCTGGCGAACGGCTGGACCCTGTCACAGGGCGTGCGCTATGAGGATTTCGACTGGAACTACGACGCAACCTCCTGCGCCTTCTTCTGTCCGCTGAACGCGGACGGCACCTTCGACCGCACCACCATCCGCCAGAGCGAGGACAGCCAGACCATAAGCGCCGACACCCGCCTGTCGGGCGAGATCGTGACGGGTGCGGCGACGCACCAGGTGCTGCTTGGGCTGGACGTGCAGAAATACGATTCGGAAGACTTCACCATCTTCGGCACGGCGGCGCCGCTGGATCCGTCGAACCCGGTCTATAACCCCGATGCGGTCACGCTGGACGGCTTCCGGGGCGGGCGCGACATCACCTTCAAGCAGATCGGCCTTTACGCCCAGGACGAGGTGTCCCTGGGCAACTGGCGCGGATCGGCCGGCATCCGCTATGACCGGGCGGAACAGGACGGCCTATCCTATGGCGCGGATTCAGGCTTTGACGACAGCCAGGTGACGGGACGGCTGGGCCTGGGCTATGCCTTCGCCAACGGGCTTCTGCCCTATGCCAGCTATTCGACCTCGTTCGAGCCGCTGCCGGGCACCGACATCGAGGGCGCGGCCCTGCAACCGACCGAAGGCAAGCAGTGGGAAGTGGGCCTGAAATACAGCCCCACCGCCTTCGAGGGGCTGTTCACTGCTGCCATCTACGATCTGCGCCAGACCAACCTGACCCGCCCGGTGTCCGAGCAGATCGACGGCGAAACCCGCAGCGGCCTGCGCCAGATCGGCGAGGCGAAGTCGCGCGGGCTGGAACTGTCGGCCATCGCTACCGTCGCGGATGGCTGGGACGTGCAGGCCTCCTATGCTTATAACGATACCGAACAGCTTGAAGGCGAAGACGAGGGCAATGCCCTGCCCAACGCGCCCAAGCATCTGGCAAGCCTGTGGGTGATGCGCGACTTCGGCAACGGCATTCGCGCGGGCGGCGGCATTCGCCATGTGGGCGAACACTTCGGGGATGAGGCCAATACCCTGGATCTGGACAGCCAGACCCTGGTGGATCTGGGCGCCAGCTATACCCGCGGCAATGTCGAGGCCGCGCTGAACGTGTCCAACCTGACCGACAAGGCCTATGTCGCAAGCTGTTCCAGTTTCGGCTGCTTCTTCGGCGAGGGCCGCACCCTGTCGGCGACGGTCAAGTACACATGGTGACGGGCGGGGGCATCATGCCCTCGCGTCGTGCGATCCTGACCGCCGCCGGGGCATTCCTGGCGGCGGGCTTGCCTTTGCGGGCCGCCCCTCCTGCGCCACGTCTTGCAGCCATCGACTGGGCGATGCTGGAAACGGCGACAGCCATCGGCCACATGCCCATTGCCGCCGCCGAACTGGTCCGCTTCCGCCAGGATGTGATCACGCCCACGATCCCCCCGGATGTCACCGACCTGGGCCTGCGCGGCGCCCCGAACTTCGAGCTGCTGCAACTGGTCCGGCCGGATTTGATCCTGTCATCGCCCTATTACACCCATTATCAGGACCGGCTGCGCCAGATCGCCCCGGTCCTGTCGCTGCCCTTCTTCGTGCCTGCCGAACCGCCCCTGCCCAAGGCGCTTGCCGCCCTGATCGCCTTAGCCGATGCCATCGGCGATCCGGCGGCAGGCGCGCGTGCCAGGGCGGCGACCGAGACAACACTGGACAGTCTTGCGGCCCGGCTGGCGCCGTTCCGCGACAGGCCGGTGGCCCTTGTCAGCATCGGCGATGCGCGGCACATGCGGGTCTTCGGTTTCGACAGCCTGTTTGGCAGCACGCTGGACAGGCTGGGTCTGCGCAACGCCTGGGCGGGTGACACCGCCTTCAGCTTTCTTGCCCCGGTTCCGCTGGAACGTCTTGCGGACATGGCCGATGCTCGGCTGGTCAATGTCGGCGCCTTGCCCCCCGCCGCCGACCGCGCGCTGTCGCGCAGCATCCTGTGGCGCGCCCTGCCCCCGGTGGCCCAGGGGCGGACCTATCTGTTGCCCGACACCAATGCCTTTGGCGCCGTCCCCGCCGCGCTGCGCTTTGCCACGCTGCTGGCGCAGGCCTTCGAGACGGGACCAGAGGCCATCGCATGACCGCGCGGCTGCTGCCCCTTGCCCTGCTGGCAGCAGCCCTGTGGCTGTGGGCGGCGTTGCATCTGCTGCCCCTGGCCCAATGGCCTGCCTGGCCGCTGGATCCGGCACGGATGGACATTCCGCAGATCCTGCTGGGCTTCGGGCTGATGCCGCGCGGGATCGTCGCCCTGCTGGCGGGCGCGGTTCTGGGCCTGTCGGGCGCAATCCTGCAGGTCGTCCTGCGCAATCCCGTGGCCGACCCGACCACGCTGGGAATCTCGGCCGGTGCGCAACTGGCGCTGGTAACGGCCACGATCATGGCCCCCTCCCTGTTGGAGGGGGGGCGCTGGCCGGTTGCCATGGCGGGTGCGGGAATGGCCGCCGGGTTGGTCC
The DNA here is from genome assembly GCF_030846195.1 of Paracoccus yibinensis. Lineage (GTDB taxonomy): Bacteria > Pseudomonadota > Alphaproteobacteria > Rhodobacterales > Rhodobacteraceae > Paracoccus > Paracoccus yibinensis. The sequence continues at coordinate 179,400 of NZ_JAVCWH010000005.1, read as the reverse complement.
TGCTGATCGGCGCGCGGCGGGCCTTCGCGCCGGTGACGATGGTGATCGCGGGAATGCTGGCAGGGATGACCGCCGGCGCGGCGGCCACGGCCATGACGCTGGCGCAGGGCGAATACCTGCTGTCGCTGGTGATCTGGAACGGCGGTTCGCTGGTCCAGCAGGACTGGTCGGGGGTGCGGGCGCTGGCGGCGGTGCTGGCCTTCGGGATGGTAGCGGCGGCCCTTCTGGCGCGCCCCTTGCGCGTGCTGTCGCTGGGCATCCAGGGCGCGCAGGGCCTGGGCGTGAATGTGGCCACGGTGCGCCTTCTCGCCGTCGGCGTGGCGGTGATCCTGGCCGCCGCTGTGTCCGCCGAACTGGGGCTGATCGCCTTCGTGGGCCTTGCCGCGCCTGCCTTGGCGCGCACCCTGGGCGCGGTCTCGATCCCCCGCCTGCTGACCTTGTCCCCGCTGATCGGCGCGCTGATCCTGTCGGTCTGCGACGGGCTGGTGCTGCTGACAGCCGACCGCGTGGGAGAGATGTTTCCGACCGGCGCGTTGACGGGGTTGATCGGTGGGCCGCTGCTGATCTGGCTGCTGCCCCGCCTGCGCGGTTCGACCCCGCCGGGGACCGAGCGCGCCGAAGGCCCCGCGCCGCGCCGTGACCACCCTGCGCCCTTGCTGATCGGACTGGCGGTGGCCCTGGTGGTGACGGCCCTCGTGCTGGTCTGGATCGGACGGGTGCCGGGCGGATGGGCGGTGCTGGACGCCGAAAGCTTCGCGGCCTTCCTGCCGATGCGCTTGCCGCGCCTGATCGCCGCCTGTTCGGCAGGCGCGGCACTGGCGATCGCGGGCGCGATCCTGCAACGGCTGACGGCGAACCCGCTCGCCTCGCCCGAGGTGCTGGGCGTCTCGGGCGGCGCGGCCATGGGCTATGCTGGCGTGGTCTATCTGGCCGCGGCGCCGACCGCCGTTGCGCTGACGGCGGGATCGATGGCCGGCGGAGCGGTGGCCTTGGTGCTGGTCGCAGCCTTCGTCAGCCGCCGCGACATGCCCGCCGAACGGGTGCTGCTGGCGGGGATCGCGGTCTCGGCGCTGGCCTCGGGGGTGCTGTCGGCAGCGATGGCCGTGGGGGATACCCGGTCCTTCCAGATCCTCGCCTGGCTTTCAGGCTCGTCCTCGGCGGTGACGATGCCGGGGGCGCTGGCCCTGGCGGCGGTGGCGGCAACGCTTTGGGCTGGCGCGTTGACCGCGCGGCGCTGGCTGGCGGTGCTGCCCTTGGGCGCAGGGGTCGCGGGCGGGCTTGGCCTGCCCCTGCGGCTGGCGCGGATGGCGCTGATCGCCCTGGCCGGGGTGGCGACGGGGGCGGCGACCGTGCTGGTCGGACCCTTGTCCTTCGTGGGCCTGATGGCCCCGCACATGGCCCGCCGCCTGGGCCTTGCCCGCCCCGGCGATCACGTCACGGGTGCCGCGCTGATCGGGGCGGGGTTGATGCTGGCTGCCGATTTCGGGGCGCGGATGGCGGGCTTTCCCTACGAACTGCCACTGGGGCTGTTCGCCTCGCTGATCGGGGCGCCCTGGCTGATCTGGCTGATGATGAGACCGCAGCGATGAACCTTTTTTCCATCACCGATCTGACGGTCGATGTCCCCGGTCGCCGGTTGCTGCACGGGCTGACGCTGGACCTGCCGCCGGGCCAGATGATCGCCCTGATCGGCCACAACGGATCGGGCAAATCGACGCTGCTGAAGGTGCTGGCCCGCCAGATCCCGGCCAGCGGCAGCGTCGCCTTCGAGAACCGCGCCCTGTCCGATTGGCGCGCGCGAGACTACGCCCGACGCCTGGCCTTCCTGCCCCAGCACCCCCCCGCCGCCGAGGGCATGACGGTGCGCGAACTGGTGGCGCTTGGCCGATACCCCTGGCACGGCGCGCTTGGCCGCTTCGGTCCCGACGACCACGCCACCGTCGCCCGCGCGATGGAGGAATGCGGCGTTTCCCTCTTCGCGGGCCGCCTGGTCGATACCCTTTCGGGCGGCGAACGCCAGCGTGCCTGGCTGGCCATGACGGTCGCCCAGCAGGCAGGAACCCTGCTGCTGGACGAACCCATCAGCGCGCTGGACATCGCTCACCAGGTCGAGGTTCTGGCGCTTGTCCGCCGCATGTGCCATGAGGCGGGCCGCAGCGCCGTGATCGTCCTGCACGAGGTCAACATGGCCGCCCGGTTCTGCGACCATGTGGTCGCGCTGAAGGGGGGCTGGCTGGCCTTGCAGGGCGGCCCCGCCGACCTGATGCAACCTGCGGTGCTGGAACGGATCTATGGCCTGCCCATGCAGGTGCTGACACGCCCGGATGGCAGCCCGGTGGCCATCCCCGCCTGAAGGAAACAACCGATGCTGCGCCAGTTCTTTTCCTATTACCGCCCGTTCATGGGGTTGTTCTGGCTGGATTTCGGCTGCGCGGTGCTGTCGGGCCTTCTGGAACTGGCCTTTCCGCTGGCCGTCACGGCCTTCATCGACCACCTGCTGCCCCAAGGCGACTGGACGCTGACGGTCGCCGCCGCCATTGGCTTGCTGGTGCTTTATGCCGTCAACGCGGGCCTGCTGACGGTGGTGATCTATTGGGGCCACAAGCTGGGCATCAACATCGAGACGGAAATGCGCGCCCGCGCCTTCGACCACCTGACGCGGCTGTCCTGGCGCTGGTATGACCGCGCGCGGACCGGCAAGCTGGTCGCCCGCGTGACCCGCGACCTGGAGGAGATCGGCGAGGTTGCCCATCACGGCCCCGAGGATGCCTTCATCGCCATCATGACCTTCGTGGGCGCCTTCGCGCTGATGTTTTGGGTCAACCCGCAGCTTGCGGTGATCGTGGCGCTGATCGTGCCGGCGATGCTGGCCATCGTGATCGTCTATGGCGGGCGCATGACGCAAACCTGGCGCGCCATCTATTCCCGCGTGGGCGATTTCAACGTCCGGCTGGAGGAGGCGCTTGGCGGCGTCCGCGTGGTCCAGGCCTTCGGCAACGAGGCGCATGAAAACCACCTGTTCGCCGCCGACAATGCCCGTTACCGCCAGGCCAAGCTGGACGCATACAGGGTCATGGCCGCGTCCAACGCCCTGCAATACATGGGCCTGCGGCTGGTGCAGGTGGTCGTCATGGTGGTGGGCGCGGGCTTCGTGCTGTCGGGCGACCTGACCACCGGCGGCTTCGTGGGCTTCCTGTTGCTGGTCGGCGTCTTCTATCGCCCGTTGGAAAAGATCGCCGCCGTGATCGAAACCTATCCCCGCGGCATAGCCGGGTTCCGCCGCTATCAGGAACTGCTGGCGACCGATCCCGAGATCGCCGATGCCCCGGGCGCCATCGAGGCCCCGGCCCTGCGCGGCGACATCCGGTTTGAAAACGTCGGCTTCGCCTATGAGGAAGGCCGCACCATCCTGGACTGCATCGACCTGACCGTCCGCGCGGGCAAAACCGTGGCCTTTGTCGGCCCGTCGGGCGCGGGAAAGACCACGCTGCTGGCGCTGCTGCCCCGCTTCTATGAACCGACGCAGGGCCGTATCACGGTGGACGGGCTGGCGCTTGCCGACATGCGGCTGAACAGCCTGCGCCGTCAGATCGGGCTGGTCAGCCAGGACGTGTTCCTGTTCGGCGGCACACTGCGCGAGAACATCGGCTATGGCCGCCTGGGCGCCACGGATGACGAAATCCGCCAGGCCGCCGCACAGGCCCAGCTGACCCAGATGATCGACAACCTGCCCGACGGGCTGGACACCGTCGTGGGCGAGCGCGGGGTGATGCTGTCGGGCGGGCAGAAGCAGCGCGTGGCCATCGCCCGCGCCTTTCTGAAGAACCCCCCGATCCTGATCCTGGACGAGGCGACAAGCGCGCTCGACAGCCAGACGGAACGGGAAATCCAGACGGCGCTGGATGCGCTTGCGGTGGGGCGCACGACCCTAGTGATCGCGCATCGCCTGGGCACGATCCGCAACGCCGACCGCATCGTCGTCATGCAGGCGGGCCGGATCGCCGAAATCGGCAGCCATGCCGACCTGATCGCCAGGGGCGGCATCTATGCGGCGCTGGCGGCCTGAAGGCCAGCATTCAGTCCGGGATCCCGATCGACCGACAAGACAGGAAATGCCGGGATCGGTCCCGTAGGGTGGGGTTTCACCCCACCTTTGTGGGCGCGGTGGGGCAAACCCCACCCTACCCTTGCCCCCCGGATGCCCTAACCCCAATAGGCGGCGGCGGTGAAGGCCTTGCGGTCGATCCCGCGCGCCAGAAGGTGCTGGCGGGCCTGGCGGGCCTGCCCGGCCTCGGCGGCGAACCAGACAAAATCACCCTGCCCCAGGTCGGCCGAAGCCAGGGCCGTCAGAAGGTCGTCGCAGCGCGTGACGCGCGGGTCGGCCGCCAGCGGGCCAAGGTCGGGATAGGCGGCGCGGATATGGGCCGTCGCCGCGCCCCGCGCCAGGTCCAGCATCCGCGCGATGGCAGGCAGCGCGGTCTCGTCCCCGAACAGCTGCAGGCGGTCCGCCTCGGGGCACCAGCCGCCTCCGGGGCCGATGATGCCGACCTCGGCCCCCTCCGGCCCGGACAGCGCCCAGTCGCAGGTCGGGCTGCCCGCATGGCGGAAGATGTCGAAATCCAGCCAGTCCTCCCGCTGGTCTGCCACGGTATAGACCGGCCGATGCAGCGCATCCGGCCCGTCGGGCCATTCTGTCCGGCCTGATGCGCCGATGCGCGGCCAGACCGCCGCACGGCCCCTGGGCGGCAACAGCAGGCGGAAATGCAGGCTGCCCATGCCGAACCGTGCCGCATCCGGTCCGGCAATCCGCACCCGGATGAAGCCAGGCGTCCGCCTCGTCACCGATCGCACGCGCATCAGCGACAGCCCCGGCGCCAGCGCGCCCGTATCCACGCGGTCCCAGGCGACCTCCAGCCCGGCTTCGGCGAACAGTTCGGTGGCGCTGTCCTGAAGCGAACCGATCAGCCGCTTTTCGGGCGCGCTGAGTTCGACGCGCAGATCGTCCCCGCCAGGCACCAGCCGCAATTCGCAGCCCCAGACGAACATGCTCAGCGCCTCGGGCGTTTCGACCAGCGGCACCTCCCAGGCGGCGGCGCGGGCCTTCAGCGCGGCCGCGGCTGCGCCGGATGCGCGGGGGATGGTGCCGAAATTGCGGTGGCTGCGCAGTTGAGACATGAAGCAGACCTTTCCATGGATGGGCTTTTCTTATACGGAACAAATTTAGTCAACAATATGGAAACCGGCCGCCCGCATGAGCTATCTGCACAGGATGACCTGCCGGACCGAAGGGATCCGGGCGACCGTGCCGGTCCGCTGGCGCGCGCTGGATGGCATGGCCGGCGTCTTCTGGCAGGCCGAGGGGCAGGCGGGCGCCAAGGGCTATTACCTGTCACCCGACCCGCGCATCGTGTTGTTTCTGAACGACGTGTCGGCCCATATCCTGATCTCGGAACGCGACGGCACGGTCCCGGCCCAGGGTCGACCGATGCTGCGCGCAATCTATGTTCCGGCGGGCCAGCCGTTATGGTCCGGCTTCACCGCCAGCCATCGGTTCGCGCATCTTGACCTGCATATCCACCATGACCGCCTGCTGCGGTTCCTGTCGCCGTCGCTGGGCGCGTCGGATGCCCTGTCCGTCCTGCGCCGCCCGGCCGAGGTGCAGGACGCCCCGGCCCTGGACACGCTGGCCGGGCTTCTGGTGGAAGAGGTGACCCGCCCCAGCCGCCATGCGGCCTTTGCCGAAAGCCTGGTGGGCAGCATCGCGACGGGGCTTCTGGACATTCCGGCGGGTGGCAACGACCGGGCTTCGGGCGGTCTGACGCCCGCGCAGATGCGCAGGCTGACGGCGGCGCTGGAGGCGCGTCCCGACCGGCGCATGACGGTGGCGGACATGGCGGCGGCCGTGGGATTGTCGGAAAGCTGGTTCGCGGCGGTCTTCAAGCAGACCACGGGTCAGACGCCGCTACAATGGCAACTGGGCCAGCGGATCGCCCGGGCGCAGCGCCTGCTGGCGGACAGCAGCCTGACCGTGGCCGAGGTCGCGGCGCAACTGGGCTTTTCCGATCAGGCGCACCTGACGCGCGCCTTCCGGCAGGTCGCGGGGGAAACACCCGCCGCGTGGCGGCGGATGCGGCTGGCAGGTTAGCGCGCCCTAGAAGCTGTGGCGCAGGGTCACGGCGACGGCACGCCCTGGATTGTAGTAATCCGCCGTGCCGCGCCCCACGACATGCTGTTCGTCCAGCAGGTTGCTGACATTGACGGCCAGGTTGGTGTTGTCCTGCACCTGATAATTGAAGGCCGCGTCCAGCGTGATCGAGGACTCTGCCTTGCCCGTATCGTTCGAGATCGCGAAGTAATACGACCCGACATAGCGCGCGCCCAGGCCGAAGGTCATGTCGCCGCGCGTCTGGGTGCCCGGCAGGGTATAGTTCACCCACAGCGACGCCATGTGGTTCGGCACGTCGCTGAACTCGTTTCCTTCCACGTCCACGCCCCGGATCGGGCCCGACCGCAGCACCTTGGATTCCATATAGGAATAGGACGCGATCACATCGACATTGCCGGCCAGTTCCGCCTTGCCTTCCAGGTCGAACCCGCGCGCGCGCTGTTCGCCCACCAGTTCGCGGGTGATGTTGCCGTCGGGCTGGACCACGGCCACGGTGACGTTGTTCTTGCGCAGATCATAGACCGAGGCCGAGATCAGCGCGTTCGTTCCGGCAGGCTGGTATTTCATGCCCAGTTCGTATTGCTCGCCCCGTTCGGGTTCGACGCCGATGCCCGGAGGGGCGACGGATTCGACATAGCTGGCATAGGCCGAAATCTCGCTGTTGATCTTCCAGGTCAGCGCCCCCCGGACCGAGGTTTCCGCGAAATCATCGGCGGACCGCACGCCGTTCAGCGTTTCCTCGATGTCCAGCCGGTCGTGGCGCAGGCCCAGGGTCGCGATGAAGCGATCGTCGAAGGACAGGTTCTGCTGCACGAACAGTGACTGGGTGCTGTATTCGTTGTCGCGCAACTCATAAGGCGCGGCCAGTTCGCCCGGCGCCCCCGAATAGACCGGATTGGCGATGTCGATCGGGGTATAGGCCCCGAAGAACGGCGCGCTGGTGGTGGATGCGTCGCGGAACTCGATCCCGGCCACGGTGCTGCTGTCGAAGCGTTCAAGGCTGCGGTCGTATTGCAGGATGACATTGCCGATCAGCTCCTCGGCGGTGTTGTCGCCCCCGAAATACCAGCGGTCCACGACCGTGCCGACCCGCGCCGGGCTGTCCGACAGATAGACATAGCCGAAGTCGCTTTTCAGGTCGCTGTAGCGCAGGTTCGCGCGCAGGTTCAGGCCGTTTTCGAAGTCATGTTCCAAAAGGCCGGTGATGCTGGCGCGTTCGACGTTCTGATAGTTGAAATCCGGCTCACCGAAGAAATCGCTGCGGTCGTATTCGCGGTCCAGCGGATAGCCGCCGCTGTTCGGGGTGTTCTCGCGTTTCAGGTAGTCGGCGATCACGCTCAGCGTGGTGGCGGCGCCAGGCTGCCAGGACAACCCGCCCATCAGAAAGCGCGAATCGTTCCGGGATTGGTCGTAATCCCGTTCGCCGTCCTGGACCTTGCCGGTCAGGCGATAGGCCAGCGTTCCTTCGGCGTTCAGCACGTCGCCTGCATCGAACCCGTATTCCGCATTGCGGGGCGAGCCGACGGAGCCGTAAACCTCGCCGAACCGTTCGAAGCGCGGCTGCTTGGTCACGAAGTTGATCGTGCCGCCCGGGTCGGATGTGCCGAACAGGGTCGAGTTGCCGCCCCGGATCACCTCGGTCCGCTCGAAGGCATAGGGTTCCTCGCGCACGCTGCGCATGGAGCCAAGGGTCAGGCCGTCGCGATAGGTGGTCGCCTGGAACCCGCGGACCAGGACATAGTCGTTGCGGTCGTCGGTGCCATAGTAATCGGTATGGATGCCCGCCGAATAGCTCAGCACTTCCTCCAGCGTGTCGGCATTGCGGTCGCGGACTTCCTTTTCGGTGATGACGGACACCGATGCCGGGGTGTCCAGGATGCTGGTCGCCACCTTGCCGCCGACCCACAGTTCCTGGGCCACGATCGAATTCGCGTCGTCATCGGCCTGGGCGTCCGCATTGATCAGGATCGGCGACAGGCGATAGGGGGACTCCTCGGTCCCGGTGCCGGTATCCTGGGCAAGGGCCGGGGATGCGATCAGCGCCGTGCAGCCCAGCAGAAGGGCCGTCAGGGTCCGGCAGGCGCCGGATGAAAGGTCATGTGCCATGGTCAAGGTCCCGCATTGTCAGTGTTGTTGCTGCTGGCGTCCGGGAATGCCGGTGGCTGGCAGGAAAGGCGCCCATGCGGCAGCCCCCACGCCGGCAGGCCGGGGGGATCGCATGGGCACGTTGCCGCGCGTCTTAATCGGGCCTTCCGCCCTTGTCTTGTAGATTCCTACGGTTTTTGTCAGAAAGCATGGGAAACCGCCGCCTGACGGCCTGCCGCCGCTTGACGGCAGGGGCTGGTCGCAGGCAATCCGCACCTATCGCTGAAGGAGATCCCATGTCGATCCGACTTCGTCCGCTTGCCGTCCTTCTGGCCTGGATAGGCGGCGCAGGCATGGCCCTGGCGCAGGAATTTCCCGTCACCATTCCCCATGCCTTCGGAACGACCGTCATCTCCGCCAAGCCGCAGCGCGTGGCGACGGTCGCGTCGGGCAACCACGAGGTTCCGCTGGCGCTTGGCGTCGTGCCGGTGGGCATGGCGGCGGCGAATTACGGCGATGACGATGGCGACGGCCTGCTGCCCTGGGTCGCCGAAAGGCTGGACGAACTGGGCGCCGAACCCCCCGTCCTGTTCGACGAAGGCGACGGCATCGACTTCGAGGCGGTCGCGGCGACCCGGCCCGACGTGATCCTGGCCGCCTATTCGGGCCTGAGCCGGGCCGATTACGACACGCTGTCCCGGATCGCGCCGGTCGTGGCCTATCCCGACGGGGCCTGGACGACCGAATGGCGGCAGATGATCCGCATGAACAGCGCCGGCATGGGAATGGCGGCCGAGGGCGAGGCCCTGATCGCCCGGATGGAAGCAGCCATCGCGGACGCAGTCGCCCGCCATCCTGAACTGAACGGAAAAACGGCGATGTTCGTGACGCATCTGGACAGCACCAACCTGTCGGTCGTGAACTTCTATTCCGCCCATGACACGCGGGTAAAGTTCTTCCAGGATCTGGGCCTTGCCATGCCCGCAAGCGTCATCCAGGCAACACAGCCGGGGCAGTTCTTCGGATCCGTCAGCGCGGAACGGATCGACGCCTTCGACGACGTGGACATCCTCGTGACCTATGGCGGGGCGGACCTGCTGGCGGCGATGCGGGCCGACCCGCTGATGGCGCATATGCCCACCGTCGCGCACGAAGCCGTGGTCATGCTGAAGAATGACCCCTTGGGCAATGCGGCGAACCCGACGCCGCTGGGGCTGCCCTATGTCCTGGAAGATTACGCCGCCATGCTGGCCGAGGCCGCGCAGAAATCCCCATGACGGCCCACTCCGCCATTTCCGGCCCGGCTTGGCGGCCTGGCGGCACCCGGACCCTGTGGCTGGCCGCGATGCTTGTGGCCCTGGGGGTGCTGTGCGCGCTATCGGTAGCCATCGGCACGCGCGAGGTCGGGCTTGACGACATCGCCGCCGCACTGCGGGGCCAGGCGGACAGCATCGGCCAGACGGCGGTGGCGGCGCGCATTCCGCGCACCGTGCTGGCGGCCTTGGCGGGTGCGGCATTGGGGGTGGCAGGCGCCGTCATGCAGGGGGTGACGCGCAATCCCTTGGCCGATCCCGGCATCCTGGGGGTCAACCTGGGCGCATCGCTGGCGGTTGCGGTGGGGGTGGCATGGTTCGGCATCGCCTCTGCCCAAGCCTATATCTGGGTGGCGGTCCTTGGGGCCGGGGCCACGGCGGTCTTCGTCTATGCCATCGGATCGCTGGGACGGGGCGGGCCGACGCCGCTGAAGCTGGCGCTTGCGGGGATGGCCACCTCGGTTGCGTTCGTGTCGCTGGTCACGGCGGTGATGCTGTCGCGAGGCGACATCGCGGGCGGGCTGCACGCCTGGCAGATCGGCGGGGTGGGCGGCGCGACCTTCGCGCGCATGGCCCATGTGCTGCCCTTCCTGGCGGCGGGTTTCGCCCTTTGCCTGATATCGGCGCGCAAGCTGAACCTGCTGGCCCTGGGGGACGACATGGCGGCGGGCCTGGGCGAACGCGTGGCCGTTGCACGCGGCCTGGCTTCGCTTGGGGCGATCCTGCTCTGCGGGGCGACGACGGCGATCTGCGGGCCGATCGGCTTCGTGGGCCTGGTGGTGCCGCATCTTGGCCGGCTGCTGGTTGGCGTGGACCACCGCTGGCTGCTGCCCTTCTCGGCCCTGATCGGGGCCTGCCTGCTGATCGCATCCGACATTGCGGGGCGCCTGATCGCCCGCCCGTCCGAACTGGACGTGGGCATCGTCACCGCCTTCGTCGGGGCGCCCTTCTTCATCTGGATCGTGCGCCGCGCAAGGGTGCGCGACCTATGACCGCCACCCTGTCGATCCAGACCGGCCGCCTGCGCCGGGCCCGCCGCCGCGTCACGGTCATCGGCGGCCTGTTGATCCTGGTGCTGGCGGGTTTCGCGCTGACGCTGATGCAGGGCCAGTCCTTCGTGCCGCCGGGCGACGTGCTGCGGGTGCTGGCAGGGCATGACGTGCCAGGGGCGTCCTTTACCGTGGGACAGTTGCGCCTGCCGCGCGCCGCGTTGTCGGTGCTGGCGGGGCTGTCCTTCGGGCTGGGGGGTGCGGCCTTCCAGATCATGCTGCGCAATCCGCTGGCCAGCCCCGACATCATCGGTATCAGCCGGGGCGCCAGCGCCGCGGCGGTGTTCGGCATCGTCGTGCTGGGGATCGACGGGCCGATGCTATCGGTTTTTGCCGTCATCGCCGGGCTTGCGGTGGCGGTCCTGATCCATGGCCTGTCGCATCAGGGCGGCGTTGCGGGCACCCGGCTGATCCTGGTGGGGATCGGCGTATCGGCCATGCTGGACAGCTTCATCGCCTATACCCTGTCGCGGGCGCCTTCGTGGGACCTGGCCGAGGCGATGCGCTGGCTGACCGGCAGCGTCAACGGCGCGCAACTGTCCCAGGCCCTGCCCCTGCTGGTGTCGCTGGCGGTCTTTGGCGGGCTGCTGGTCAGCCGCGTCCGCGACCTCGAGGCGCTTCGCCTGGGCGACGACACCGCCGCGGCCCTGGGCACGAACGTGGCCCGGACGCGCCTGCTGGTGATCGTGGCCGCCGTGGGCCTGATCGCGGTGGCCACCGCCGTGACCGGGCCGGTGGCCTTCGTGGCCTTCCTGGCCGGACCCATCGCCGCGCGGATCCTGGGGCCGAACGGATCGGTGCTGATCCCGGCGGCGCTTGTGGGGGCGCTTCTGGTCCTGGTCGGCGACTATGTGGGCCAGTTCCTGCTGCCCACGCGCTTTCCCGTTGGCGTCGTCACCGGCGCCCTGGGGGCGCCCTATCTGATTTACCTGATCGTGCGCGTGAACCGCGCCGGAGGATCGTTGTGAGCCGTCATTCCCTTTCCGTCCACGGCCTTGTCGCAGGCTACGGCGACCGCACGATCCTGCACGGGCTGGATCTGGACGTGCTGCCGGGCCGGATCACCGCCATCGTCGGCGCCAATGCCTGCGGGAAATCGACCCTGCTGCGGTCCATGTCGCGGCTGCTTACCCCACGCGCAGGCCAGGTGCTTCTGGACGGCAAGGCGATCCACAGGATGCCGCCCCGGCGGGTCGCGCAGGTCATGGGCCTTCTGCCGCAATCGCCCGTCGCGCCGGAAGGCATCACCGTGGCAGACCTGGTCAGCCGGGGCCGCCATCCCCATCACGGCATCCTGTCCCGCTGGTCGCCCGCCGACGATAAGGCTGTGGCCGCCGCGCTGGAGGCCACGAAGACCACCGACCTGGCCGAACGCGCGGTGGACGAATTGTCGGGCGGGCAGCGCCAGCGGGTCTGGATCGCCATGGCCCTGGCTCAGCAGACCGACCTGCTGCTGCTGGACGAACCCACGACCTTCCTGGACATCAGCCATCAGGTCGAGGTGCTGGATCTGCTGACCGACCTGAACCACCGGCGCGGCACGACGGTGGTGATGGTGCTGCACGACCTGAACCTGGCCGCGCGCTATGCCGATCATCTGGTCGCCATGGCAGGCGGCAGACTGCACGCGCAGGGCACGCCCGAGGCCGTGCTGACGGTCGATACCGTCCGCGCGGTCTTCGGGCTGGACAGCCGGATCATCCCCGACCCCACCTCGGGGCGGCCGATGATGCTGCCCATCGGGCGGCACCGGATGGCGTGACGGAAAGCCGGGCTGTCACGCCCGGCTTTCCAATTCGATTACTGCGGATCGAGTTGCCGCCGCGCGTCGAAGCGGTCGGCGTTCATCACCTTGGACCAGGCCTTGCCGAAGTCGCGGACGAACTTCTGCTGGCAGTCGTCCTGGGCATAAACCTCGGCGATGGCGCGCAGTTGCGAGTTCGAGCCGAAGATCAGGTCCACCCGCGTCGCCGTCCAGCGATGCGCGCCTGTCCTGCGGTCGGTGCCGTCGAAGACCATCTGGTCGTCGTTCTGCGCCTTCCAGACCGTGTCCATCGACAAGAGGTTGACGAAGAAGTCATTCGTCAGCTGCCCCGGACGGTCCGTCAGCACGCCGTGGTCGGTATGGTCCCAGTTGGCATCCAGCGCGCGCAAGCCGCCGACCAGCACCGTCATTTCGGGCGCGGTCAGGGTCAGAAGCTGGGCGCGGTCGATCAGCAGTTCCTCGGCCGGGACGTTGAACTTCTGGCGCTGATAGTTGCGGAAACCATCGGCCAAAGGCTCCATCCAGTCGAAGCTTTCCACGTCGGTCTGGTCCTGCGTGGCGTCGCCCCGGCCCGGGATGAAGTCGAGCCGCAGATCAAAGCCCGCGGCCCGGGCCGCCGCTTCGACCGCCGCATCGCCGCCCAGCACGATCAGGTCGGCCAGCGACACCTTCTTCGCGCCCTTGGCGTCGAAATCGGCCTTGATGCCTTCCAGCACCGACAGGACGCGGGCCAGTTGCTCGGGCTGGTTCGCCTCCCAGTCCTTCTGGGGTGCCAGGCGGATCCGCGCGCCATTGGCGCCGCCGCGATAGTCCGAACCGCGGAAGGTCGAGGCCGAGGCCCAGGCCGTCGCCACCAGTTCCGGCCCGGTCAGGCCGGAGGCCAGCACCTGTTCCTTCAGCGCCGCCACGTCGGCGGCATCGATCAGCGGATGATGCGGCGCGGGGATCGGATCCTGCCAGATCAGGTCTTCCGACGGCACCTCGGGGCCTTCGTACAGCACCTTCGGTCCCATGTCGCGATGGGTCAGCTTGAACCAGGCGCGGGCAAAGGCGTCGGCGAACTGGTCGGGGTTGTTCAGGAAGCGCAGCGAGATCTCGCGATAGATCGGATCCTCGCGCAGCGACAGGTCGGTGGTCAGCATCGCAGGGGCGATCTTCTTCGACGGGTCATGCGCGTCGGGCACCGTGCCCTCACCCGCGCCGTCCTTGGGCTTCCACTGCCAGGCGCCTGCGGGCGACTTGGTCAGTTCCCATTCGTATTCGAACAGGTTCTTGAAGAACCCCATGCTCCATTGCGTCGGGGTCTGGGTCCAGACGACCTCCAGCCCGGACGAGATGGTATCCGCGCCATGGCCCTTGCCGAACTTGCTGGTCCAGCCGAGGCCCTGCAATTCGATGGCGGACCCTTCGGGATCCACATCGACATGGGATGCCTCGCCCGCGCCATGGGTCTTGCCGAAGGTGTGGCCGCCCGCGATCAGGGCCACGGTTTCCTCGTCGTTCATGGCCATGCGCTTGAAGGTTTCGCGGATGTCGCGCGCGGCGGCGATCGGGTCGGGCTTGCCGTCCGGGCCTTCGGGGTTCACGTAGATCAGGCCCATCTGCACGGCGGCCAGCGGGCTTGCAAGTTCGCGGTCACCCGAATAGCGGCTGTTCGGCTTGTCCGAGGTCGCCAGCCACTCCGTTTCCGATCCCCAATAGATGTCCTCGGCCGGTTCCCAGACATCGGGGCGCCCGCCGCCGAAGCCGAAGGGCTTGAAACCCATCGATTCCAGCGCGACGTTGCCGGTCAGGATCAGCAGATCGGCCCAGGACAGGGCGTTGCCGTATTTCTTCTTGATCGGCCACAGAAGACGCCGGGCCTTGTCCAGGTTCACGTTGTCTGGCCAGGAATTCAGCGGCGCAAACCGCTGCGCCCCCGACCGCGCGCCGCCGCGTCCGTCCGCGGTGCGATAGGTGCCGGCGCTGTGCCAGGCCATGCGCACGAACAGCGGGCCGTAATGCCCCCAGTCGGCGGGCCACCAGTCCTGGCTGTCGGTCATCAGCGCGCGCAGGTCGGCCTTGACGGCGTCCAGGTCCAGCTTGCGGAACGCCTCAGCATAGTTGAAATCCGCGCCCAGCGGGTTCGCCTGTTCGTTGTTCTGGTGCAGAATCTTCAGGTTAAGCTGTTCCGGCCACCATTCGCGGTTCGACCGCGCCTTGGCGCGCGTGTTGCGGTTGCCGCTCGCCTGTATGGGGCAAAGCGCGCCCGCGCTTGGGGTCTTGTCATCCATCTCGTCTCTCCTTGACGTGCCGCCTTGGCCGTGGGGCGGCCCCCGGCCGGGTCGTTTGCGGCGCGCATGGTAAGGTCTGTGGCAGGGACGGCAAGACCGCAGACGGCCCGGCACACGCGCTCAAGACATTATGACCGGAATGCCATATGACCGATAGATCTGCATCGCGCTGCAGGATGACGTTTCTACCGGCCCTTTTCCCGTGATAGATGTCGGCCACGACCATTCAGGCGTCTGTCATTCGGGAACAAAGGACCCCTCGATGCCCACCACATTCAACTGGATCTACCTCGGCCAGAGCGCGACCTTCATCGACGATCAGGAAGGCAATTCGGATGCCGAACGCGCGTCGCTGCTGAACAACACCACCTGGGGCAGCAACAGTGCGCCGCTTTACCAGAAGGTGGCCTCGGTCACCACCATCGACCGGGGCGGCGTCGCGGGTGCGCTGGATACCAACAACCTTGTGATCAACGACCGATACAGCACGGATATCGGCAATGGCGTCCAGACCCTGACCCATGACGCAAGCGCGGTCTATACGGTCCTGATCACCTATGCCGACGGCACGACCGCCACCACATCGGCGACGGTGGCGCAATCGACCGGGGGACACCTGTTCCTTGCCCCGCCCAGATCAACCGTCAACCCGGCCCTGACCGCCAAGCCGATCGCCACCGTCCGGCTGAGCGGGGCGACCGATTTCGAGGATGTGAATTTCCAGGCCGACCGCACGGTGATCGGCTTTGACAACGGCGTGGTCGAGGGCACGACGGGCAACGACCTGATCAATGCCGCCTATGTCGAACCCGTGGCCAACGGCTCGGATGTGATAGACGGTGCCGATGGCTTGAACGACATCGTGCGCGCCGGGGCCGGCAACGACACGGTCCGGTCGGGCCTGGGCAACGATTCCATCCTGGGCGAGGCGGGCAACGACAGCCTGGAAGGCGGCGACGGCAACGACACGCTGGACGGCGGGGTAGGGCTTGACACCCTGCTGGGCGACGCCGGAACCGATGTCCTGCTGGGCGGGGCCGATGCCGACAGCCTGGTCGGCGGCGCAGGGGCCGACACCCTGTCGGGCGGCGACGGCAACGATCGTCTGTTCGGCGATGACACACTGGGCACGGATACGCTGGGCGGCGCCGACACCATCGACGGGGGCGCGGGCGACGATGTCGTGCGCGCGGGCGTCGGCAACGACACCGTCCTTGGTGGAGCTGGCGCCGATTCGATCCTGGGCGACGCCGGCAACGACGTCCTTTACGGCGACGACACCCTGGGAACGGATACACTGGGGGGTGCCGATACCATCGACGGCGGCCTGGGCAATGATTCCGTCCTGGGCGGTTTCGGTGCCGACCTTCTGGCCGGCGGCGCGGGCACCGACACGGTCAACGGGGGTGCCGGCAATGACGTGATCGGGGGCGGCACGCTGTCCGGCGCCGCCTTCACCGACGACAACCAGGCCGATACCCTGACCGGCGGCGAGGGGTTCGACCGATTCATCGCCGGAAACGGCGATCTGATCGCGGATTTCGGCACTGCCGCGGGCGGCAACGCCAATGACGGAAATGCCGCCAACAACGATTTCGTCGATCTGTCGGGCTACTACAACGATGCGAATCTGGCGACGATCAACGCGGCAAGGATCGCGGCGGGCCAGAAACCCTATGCCACTGCGCTGGGCTGGATGCGCGCCGACCAGGCCGACGGTGTGTTGAACGACATCACCACCGCAAACGGCTTCAGGGCGAACTTTTCGCTTCGCCTCCAGAACGGCGGCACTGCCGTGGGGGGCAGCGCCCTGACCCGCGATACGGTCAACGTGATCTGCTTCGCGGCCGATGTGCTGATCGACACGGTGCATGGACCGGTCGCGGCCGGCGATCTGCGGATCGGCAATATGGTTCTGACGCGCGACCACGGGCCGCAGCCGGTGCGCTGGATCGGCAAGCGCCGCCTGGATGCGGCCGACCTGGACGCGGCCCCGCATCTGCGCCCGGTCCGCATCGCCAGGGGCGCGCTTGGCGCAGACCTGCCCCGGGCGGATCTGGTCGTCTCGCCCCAGCACCGCGTCCTGGTGCGGTCGCGCATCGCGCAGAAGATGTTCGGCGCCGAGGAGGTGCTGGTTGCGGCCAAGCAGCTGTGCCAGATCGACGGCATTGACCTGGCACAGGATCTGGACGGTGTCACCTATGTCCATTTCCTGTTCGACGACCACCAGATCGTCGTCTCGAACGGCGCGGAAACGGAATCGCTGCACCCCGGCGCCGAGGCCATGAAGTCCGTGGGTCCCGCCGCGCGCGAGGAAATCTTCGCGATCTTTCCCGAACTGCGCGAGGGCGCCGAGCGCCCTGCCGCCCGGTTGCTGACCTCGGGCCGCATGGGCCGCAAGCTGGCGGTGCGTCACCACCAGAACGGCAAGCCGCTGGTGGCCTGAACCCGGATGCGCCGCCCGCCTTGGGGCGGCGCCTTCATCCGGCGGAAAATCCCGCTGACG
The DNA here is from genome assembly GCF_030846195.1 of Paracoccus yibinensis. GTDB lineage: Bacteria > Pseudomonadota > Alphaproteobacteria > Rhodobacterales > Rhodobacteraceae > Paracoccus > Paracoccus yibinensis. The sequence continues at coordinate 162,243 of NZ_JAVCWH010000005.1, read as the reverse complement.
GAAATCTTGCTGCAAGCCACGTGTTTCGTGGCAACCAAACCCCCCGCGCGGCGGTTCTGGAACTGCCGTCCCTCAGGGCGCGCCGGACGGGATCAATCATGACAATACAGCAGATGCTTGCCTTTGCCATCGTGGGCGTGATGATGGTGTTGTTCATCTGGGGCAGGCTCCGATACGACGTGGTGGCGATGCTGGCGCTGCTGGCATCGCTTCTGGCGGGAACGGTCGCGCCCGACGACGCCTTTACCGGCTTTTCCGACGACATCGTCATCATCGTGGGCAGCGCCCTGGTCGTCAGCGCCGCCGTGTCGCGGTCAGGCATCATCGAGGCCGTGCTGCGGTGGCTGGTCCGCAAGTTCACGACCATGGGGACGCAGCTTCTGGTGCTGGTGGGCACGGTGACGCTGCTGTCGTCGCTGGTCAAGAACATCGGGGCGCTGGCCATGATGATGCCCGCCGCGCTGAAGATGGCCAAGAAATCCGGGCAGTCTCCGTCACTTTACCTGATGCCGATGTCCTTCGGATCGCTGCTGGGCGGGCTGATCACGCTGGTCGGCACCTCGCCCAACATCATCGTGTCGGGCGTGCGCGAGGAAATGACCGGCCAGCCGTTCCGCATGTTCGATTTCGCCCCCGTGGGCCTGGGCCTGTCCGCCGTGGGGGTGGCCTTCCTGATGCTGGCCTGGCGGCTGCTGCCGTCGGACCGCCGGGCCACCGCATCCCTGGGCGAGGCGGTCAAGATCAGCGACTACAACACCGAGGCGGCGGTGCCCGAGAAATCCCCCGCGGCGGGCCGCACCATCGGCGCGCTGATCGGCATGGCGGATGGGGAAATCACCGTGACCGGCCTGATCCGGGGCGGCGAACGGCGCAAGGTGGTGCTGTTCGACACCGTGATCGAGGAAGGCGACATCCTGCTGCTCAGGGGCGAGCCGGACGGGTTGGAACGCGCGGTGGCCCAGGGCGGGCTGGCCCTGACCCGCCATGACACGGCGTCCCGGCTGGAACTGCCCGCCGGCAAGATCGGCGTGATCGAGGCGGTGACGGCCGTGACCTCCAGCCTGGTGGGGAAAAGCGTGGGCAGCATCCGGCTGTTCGACGAACAGGGGATCAGTCTGCTAGCCGTGTCGCGCTCGGGTCACCGCATGACCGAACGCCTGTCGAAGACCCGCCTTCAGGCAGGCGACGTGCTGCTGTTGCAGGGGCCGGTCGAACTGCTGCCCGAACGCATCCGCAGCCTGGGCCTGCTTCCCCTGGCGGAACGAAGCCTGCGCATCGGCAGCGTCCGCAAGGAACTGATGCCGATCCTGATCCTGGGGGCTGCGATGGGCCTGACCGCCGCCGGGATCCTGCCCGTCGCCATCGCCTTTTTCGGCGCGGCGGTGCTGATGATCGTGACCGGGGCGATCAGCCCGGAAGGCGCCTATGAGGCAGTGGAATGGCCGCTGCTGATCATGCTGGGGGCGCTGATCCCCGTCAGCAGCGCCCTGCAGACGACCGGCGGCACCGATCTGATCGGCGCCTGGCTGTCGGACGTGGCGACCGGGCTGCCGGTCTGGGGGGCGGTCGCGCTGATCATGGTCGTGGCGATGGCGGTGACGCCGTTCCTGAACAATGCCGCGACCGTGCTGGTGATGGCGCCCATCGCCGTGACCTTCGCGAATACCCTGGAATATGCCCCCGAGGCGTTCCTGATGGCCGTTGCGGTCGGCGCAGGCTGCGATTTCCTGACGCCCATCGGGCATCAGTGCAACACGCTGGTGATGGGACCGGGGGGATATCGCTTCAGCGACTATCCCCGGCTGGGGCTTCCCCTGTCGATCCTGGTCGTGCTGACCGGGGTGCCCCTGATCCTGGCGGTCTGGCCGGTGTGAACGGCCCGGCCGATCATCCGGTCGCGGCCATCCGGCGCGGTTCCTCGCGCTTGGCGAAGCGCAGGATCAGATAGCCCGTGATGCCGGCCACCAGCGATCCCATCAGGATGCCGATCTTGGCTTCGTCCTGCAACAAGGGTTCGTTGAAGGCCAGAAGCGAGATGAACAGGCTCATGGTGAAGCCGATCCCGCACAGCAGCGTCGTGCCCAGCATCTGCATCCAGCTTGCGCCCACCGGCAGGTCGGCCCAGTCCAGCTTGACCAGGATCGCCACGGCCCCGAAGATCCCGACCAGCTTGCCAAGGGACAGACCGACGGCAACGCCCAGGGTCACGGGCGCCAGAAGCGCATCCATGCCCAGCCCGGCAAAGCTGACGCCCGCATTGGCAAATCCGAAGATCGGGATGATGATGAACGACACCGGCACGATCAACGCATGTTCCAGACGATGCAACGGGCTTTCGGCCCCACGCGCCTCGGGCGTGGCGGGGGTGCGCTTCAGCGGAATGGTCAGCGCCAGCATCACGCCCGCGATGGTGGCGTGGATGCCCGATTGCAGCACGAAGAACCACAGGACCACGCCCAGCACCAGATAGGGCGACAGCCGCATGACCCCGGACAGGTTCAATCCCGCCAGCGCCGCAACCACGACTGCCGAAAGGCCCAGATACATCGGCGACACGTCGGCGGTATAGAACAGCCCGATCACGATCACCGCGCCCAGGTCATCAAGGATCGCCAAGGCCGCCAGAAACACCTTGAGCGATGTGGGCACGCGCGGCCCCAGCAGCGACAGCACCCCCAGCGCGAAGGCAATGTCGGTCGCCGATGGAATGGCCCAACCATGCGTGGCTCCCGTGCCTGCCGTGAAGAACAGATAGATCAGCGCGGGGACGGCCATTCCTGCTGCCGCCGCGACCCCCGGCAGGATCCGGCGCGGCCAGGACGACAGGTGGCCGTCCACCATTTCCCGCTTGATCTCAAGCCCGACCATCAGGAAGAACACCGCCATCAGCGCGTCATTGATCCAGTGGGCGACAGACAGCGGCCCGACATAGGCGTGAAGCGTGTGGAAATAGGTCTCCGACAGCGGAGAGTTGGCGACAACAAGCGCCAGGGCGGCCGAAGCCATCAGAAGCAGCCCCCCCGACGACCCGTTGTCCAGAAACTTGCGGATGGTGTTTTGAATACGCCCTGCCATGAAAGCCCTCTTTCTCAGAAACGGTTGCGACCAGTCTCCGTATTCAGGGTCCTCCCTGGGCGCACGCAGCACACGCCATGGCGCGGAATAATATTCAGGCGACGCCGCCGATCAAGACCTTTGCGGATGGGTCCTGATTTCCCGCAGCCATTCGCGCCAGATCGCGACCAGCAGGGCCATCAGCACCGGGCCCACGAACAGGCCGACGATGCCCATCGTCTTCACGCCCCCCACCAGGCCGAAGAACGTCGGCAGGAACGGCATCTTGACCGGCCCGCCCACCAGCACGGGGCGGATGGTCTTGTCCACGATGAACAGTTCCACCGACCCCCAGACGAACAGCAGCACCCCCGCCAGGGCCGATCCGCTGGCCACCAGATAGATCGACACCAGCGTGAAGCACAAGGGCGCGCCGCCGGGGATCAGCGCCATGAACCCCGTGATCACGCCCAGCGTCACCGGGGACGGCACGCCCGCGATCCAGTAGGCGATGCCCAGGACCACCCCCTCGCCCATGGCGATCAGGGTCATGCCGGTGACGGTGGCGCTGATCGTCAGCGGCACCACGCGCGACAGCCGTTCCCAGCGTCGGGGCAGGATGCGCGCGCCGATGACGTCGATCTGGCCCGCGATCTTGTCGCCGTCGCGATAGAAGATGAACAGGGCGATCAGCATGAACAGCAGGTTCAGGGCCAGGTGGAAGGCCACGTTCCCGGCGGCCAGGATGCTGCGATAGATCGAGGCGATGGTTTCGCCGCTGGTCAGCTGCACCAGTTCGGCGATGGCGCCCGGCCGGCCGATATGGCGCGACCATTGTTCGTCGATCCAGTCGCCGATCCGCGGCAGGTCCACCATCCACAGCGGCGCGGGCGCGCCATTGGCGTTGACCTCGAAGACCCAATAGATCCACTGCTGCAATTCGCGGAACGCGTAAAGCAGCGCCATCGTGATCGGCACGACCAGAAACAGCACGATCACCAGCACGAACAGCGCGGCCGTGGTGGTCCGGTCGATCCCCAACCCACGCTGGACGCTGCGCGACAGGGACCAGCTTGCAAAGGTTATGATGGTGGCGGCCAGCACCGGCACCAGGAAGCCGTGAAAGAAATAGGCCGCCGCCGCGATGATGAAGACCAGAAGCCAGCGCGCGGCGGATATGTCGCTGATCAGCGGAAAGGGCAGCGTGGCCGGATCCTCGGGCACCGGCGCCTGGGGCCGTGGCGTTGCCTGCTGTGGGTCGATCATGCCGTCGCGCCTGCCTTCCGGGGATTGCCGCCTTGCCCCATGACTGTTGCATTGTTGATCGTGGCGTCAACCCGTCTTTCGGGATTCGCGGCCCGGCTTGCCGCGGCCGGCGCTTTGGGATAGCCCCCTGCCCTTTCAATCAAGGCCCTTTCAATCCAGGCTGGCCATGACCCTTGCGATCGACTTCGGAACCTCGAACACGGCGGTGGCGATCCTGGATCGCGGCGCGGTGCGCCGCCTGCCGGCCGAGGCGGGGTCGGACACGCTGCCCACGGCGGTCTTCTTTCCGGCGGGCGGCGGCGCGATGCGGATCGGCGATGCCGCGCAGCGGGCGCTGACCGGCGGGCAGGACGGACGCTACATGCGCGCGCTGAAAAGCGTGCTGGGCACGCCGCTGCTGGGGGAATCGCGGCTGATCGCCGGCCGCCGCCGGACGCTTGCGGATGTGATTGCGGCCTTCCTGACCGAACTGCGCCAACGGGCCGAGGCCGTGACCGGCCAGCCGCAGACCCGCGTCCTGTCGGGCCGCCCGGTGCGCTTCCACGCCGACCCCGACCGCGACGCCCAGGCCGAGGCCGATCTTCGCGACTGTTATCGCGCGGCGGGTTTCGATCACATCCGCTTCATGCCCGAACCCGAGGCCGCGGCCCTGGCCTGCCACGGCATGGGCGCCAGGGACCGGACCGGGCTGATCGTGGACATCGGCGGCGGCACCTCGGATTTCTCGGTCTATCGGACCGAAGAAGACGGGGTAAGGATCCTTGGCAGCCATGGCATCCGGCTGGGTGGGACGGATTTCGACGGGGCGGTCTCGCTGACCCATGCGATGCCGCTGCTGGGCTATGGGTCGCAACTACGCCGCGACATGGGTCCGGGCCTTCTGCCTGTGCCCAACGCGATCTATGTCGATCTGGCGGCCTGGGCGCATATTCCCTTTGTCTATACGCCCGAAAACCGCAGGCAGGCCGCACGGATGGCACGGCTTGCGGTGGAACCGGAACGGCTGGACAGGCTGGTCACGGTGCTGACCGACGAATTGGGCCACGACCTGGCCTTTGCCGTGGAACGCGGCAAGATCGCCGCCAACCGGGGGGACGACACGCGGATCGGCATGGGTTTCATCCAGCCGCGCCTGGCCGCGCCGATCTGCCGCGACTCGCTTGACCGGGCCTTGCAGGGCCATCGTGCGGAAATGGAACAGGCGGTTACCGAAACGCTGGCAAGGGCAGGTGTCCTTGCCAGCGATATCGGCGACATCGTCCTGGTGGGCGGGTCAAGCCTGATGAACCTGGTCACGAATCTGACAGCGCGAATGATGCCCGGCGCATGTCTGCACCGATCCGAGGCATTCACCGCCGTGGTCGATGGTCTGGCTTTGGCGACAGGGGCGGAATAGTGTTCCGGCACGAACCGGGACTGTAGGAAACTTGGGTTTTTCTGTATTCCAAACTTGCAACTTGCCCGATGCTGAAGGATAGCGGGCCGTCCCGACCGACGATGCCCGCATCACGAAACGAGAGTCGATGCCCATGAACAGCCTTGCCGAAACCACGATGAACCCGGCGACCCTGACGCATTTGCAGCGGCTGGAAGCCGAAAGCATCCACATCCTGCGAGAGGTCGTGGCCAATGCCGAGAATCCGGTGATGTTGTATTCGGTGGGCAAGGATTCCGCCTGCATGCTGCATCTGGCCCGCAAGGCCTTCTATCCCGCGCCGCCGCCCTTCCCGCTGCTGCATGTGGACACGACCTGGAAATTCCAGGCGATGTACGAATTGCGCGACCGGGCCGCCAAGGAGGCGGGCATGGACCTGATCGTCCACCAGAACCCCGAGGCGAAGGCGCAGGGCATCAACCCCTTCGACCACGGTCCCCTGCACACCGACATGTGGAAGACCGAGGGGCTGAAGCAGGCCCTGACCAAGTACAACTTCGACGTGGCTTTTGGCGGCGCGCGCCGCGACGAGGAAAAGTCGCGTGCCAAGGAGCGCATCTTCTCGTTCCGCTCGGCCAACCACCGCTGGGATCCGAAGAACCAGCGGCCCGAGTTGTGGAAGCTGTATAACACCCGCAAGGCCAAGGATGAATCGATCCGGGTCTTCCCGCTGTCGAACTGGACCGAGCTTGACATCTGGCAGTACATCCACCTGGAAGGGATTGAGATCGTGCCGCTGTATTTCAGCGAACCACGCCCCGTGGTCGAACGCGACGGGTTGCTGATCATGGTCGATGACCACCGCTTTCCGTTGCAGGACGGCGAGGTTCCGCAGATGCGGTCGGTCCGTTTCCGCACGCTGGGATGCTATCCCCTAACGGGCGCCGTGGAATCGAACGCCCGCACCCTGCCCGAGGTGATCCAGGAAATGCTGCTGACCACCACGTCCGAACGCCAGGGCCGCGCCATCGACAAGGATCAGGCCGCCTCCATGGAGAAGAAGAAGCAAGAGGGGTATTTCTGATGACCGCGCACGCCCAGGATCCCGTCTATGTCACCGATGCGCTGATCGCCCAGGACATCGACGCCTATCTGCTGAAGCACCAGCACAAGACCATGCTGCGCTTCATCACCTGCGGATCGGTCGATGACGGCAAGTCCACGCTGATCGGCCGCCTGCTTTACGACAGCAAGATGATCTTCGAGGATCAGCTGGCCAGCCTGGAGGCCGACAGCAAGGTGTCGGGCACCCAGGGCGGCGAGATCGACTTCGCCCTGCTGGTCGATGGCCTGGCCGCCGAACGCGAACAGGGCATCACCATCGACGTGGCCTATCGCTTTTTCGCGACCGACAAGCGCAAGTTCATCGTGGCCGACACGCCGGGGCATGAGCAATACACCCGCAACATGGTCACGGGCGCATCCACTGCCGATCTGGCTGTGATCCTGATCGATGCGCGCCAGGGCGTGCTGACCCAGACGCGGCGCCACAGCTATCTGGTGAACCTGCTGGGGATCCGCAACGTGGTGCTGGCGGTCAACAAGATGGACCTGGTCGATTACTCGGCCGAGCGGTTCTACGAGATCGTCGCCGATTATTCGCATTTCGCCAAGCAGATCGGGATGGACAGCTTCCTGCCGATCCCGATTTCCGGGCTGAAGGGCGACAACATCGTCACGAAAAGCCCGGAAATGCCCTGGTATCAGGGTCCGACCCTGCTGGGCCACCTGGAAGACGCGCCGGTCAGCGACACGCGGATGCAGGACGCGCCCTTCCGCATGGCGGTGCAATGGGTGAACCGCCCGCACCTGGATTTCCGTGGCTTCGCGGGCCAGATCAGCGCGGGCGCCGTCCATCCGGGCGACGCGATCCGCGTGCTGCCCTCGGGCAAGACCACGACCGTCAAGTCCATCGTGACCTTCGACGGCGACCTGACCCAGGCCGTCGCGGGCCAGTCCGTCACCCTGACCTTCGCCGATGAGATCGACTGTTCGCGCGGCGACGTGATCGTGCGCGCCGACGCCCCCTGCGAGGTGGCAGACCAGTTCGAGGCGACGCTGGTCTGGATGTCGGAACAGGAAATGCTGCCGGGCCGCCCCTATCTGCTCAAGATCGGCACCCAGACTGTCAGCGCCACCATCACCGAGCCGAAATACGAGGTGAACGTCAACACGATGGAGCATCTGGCCAGCAAGACGCTGGGCCTGAACGCCATCGGCGTGGTCAACATCTCGACCGACCGGCCTGTCCCGTTCGAGGCCTACGGTGACAACCCCGACCTGGGCGGCTTCATCCTGATCGACCGGATGACGAACGCCACCATCGCCGCCGGGATGCTGCATTTCGCGCTGCGCCGGTCGCAGAACATCCACTGGCAGGCGACCGACGTGAACCGCGAGGCCCATGCCGCGCAGAAGAACCAGCGCGCGCGCGTCGTGTGGTTCACCGGCCTGTCGGGTTCGGGCAAATCGACCATTGCCAACATCGTCGAACGCAAGCTGCACGCGATGGGCAAGCACACCTTCCTGCTGGACGGGGACAATGTGCGCCACGGGCTGAACCGCGACCTGGGCTTCACCGATGCCGACCGCGTGGAAAACGTCCGCCGCGTGGGCGAGGTGGCCAGGCTGATGACCGACGCAGGCCTGATCGTGCTGACCGCCTTCATCTCGCCCTTCCGGGCCGAACGGCGCATGGTCCGCGACATGATGGCCACGGGCGAGTTCATCGAGGTTTACGTCGATACGCCCCTGGAAGTGGCCGAGGCGCGCGACGTGAAGGGGCTTTACAAGAAGGCGCGGTCTGGGCAGCTGAAGAACTTCACCGGCATCGACAGCCCCTATGAGGCGCCCGAACAGGCCGAACTGGTTGTCAACACCGTCGCCCTGACAGCCGAGGAAGCCGCCGACCGCGTGGTCGAGGCGATCCTGTCGCAAGGCTGACCGCGGGTCTTGCCGGATGCCGACGTCCATCAGGCCGTCGGCATCCGGGCCTTCGGCAAAGCGCGGCTTCAAGTATCCCGGGCGCCGCTTGCCTTCATCAGGCTGATTTGGTTCCGGCAATCCCTTTGTCGTTCTGGGCAGCCTGCAAGGCCGCGGAACAATCCGAAAAGCCGTGCCAGCCGCCTCTATCGCCGGGCAGTTCGGCAGACTGCACCATGACGCCCCTGCCCATGTCGTGAAAACCAAGGCTCGCGCGGAACGACGGGCCAAAAAATGAAAAAGCCCAGGAACCTTTCTTTGTTAACAGTCGTTAATGCCGCGTAGTGAGATTGCCGTGCCGCAATAGAGTGACAAGTATGCCCGCCGTTTTTCCGGCGGGCATTTTTATTTGCGCTTGCCGGATAAAGCGGCTGGGCGCCCGGTGGTCAGAAATCCAGGCCCAGGTCCAGGACCGGCACCGAATGGGTCAGCGCGCCTACCGAAATATAGTCCACGCCGGTCGCCGCCACCTCGGCGATGCGGGACAGGCGCATGTTGCCAGACGCCTCGAGCACCACGCGGCCCTTGGCCATGGCGACCGCCCGGCGCAGGGTGTCGCTGTCCATGTTGTCCAGCAGCACGACATCCGCACCCCCCTCCTCCAGAACCTCGGCCAGTTGGTCCAGCCGGTCCACCTCGATCTCGACCCGCATCATGTGGGACGCGCGGGCCTTGACGGCTTGCAGGACGGCACGGATGCCGCCGCCCGCCGCGATATGGTTGTCCTTGATCAGGATCGCGTCCGACAACGAGACGCGGTGATTGAAGCCTCCGCCATGCAGCACGGCCTGTTTCTCGACCAGCCGCAGGCCGGGCGTGGTCTTGCGCGTGCAGGTGATGCGGGCGGATGTTCCCCGCGTTTCGGCCACGAAGGCGGCGGTCAGGGTGGCGATGCCCGACAGGCGGCCCGCGAAATTCAGCGCCACGCGTTCGGCCGACAGGATCGCGGCGGCACACCCGGTGATCCGGGCCAGGGTGTCGCCGGGGGCGAAGGGGGCGGCGTCAGGAACCAGAACCTCGAACCGCAGGCTTGGGTCGATCAGGCGAAAGGCCAGAGCGGCAAGCTGCATTCCCGATACGGTGCCCGCGTCACGCGCGCGGATGGCGGCGCTTGTGATGGTGTCGGGGGCGATCACCGTGCGGGTGGTGATGTCGCCATGGCTGCCCAGATCCTCGATCAGGGCGGCGCGGACCAGGGGTTTCAGGATCAGGTCGGGCAATGGCGGGATCATGAAGGCTCCGGCTGGGGGGCAGGACGCAGGGCCAGGGCCTGCGCCAGGGTCATGCGGCTGCGGCGCGCCACAGGCAGCGGGTCGGGACAGTCGGTGCGGCAATGCGCCCCCCGGCTTTCGCGGCGGGCAAGGGCCGAGGCGCAGATCAACGTGGCGGTGGCAGTCATGTTCGCAAGCCGGGGACAGTCGGGCTGCGCGGCCTCGATGGCGGCGATGGTGCGCAACGCGTCGGTCAGGCCCTGCGCGTCGCGCAGCACGCCGGCACCGGCGGTCATGGCCCGGCGCAGGCGCGCGACCAGGATCGGGTCAGGCAAGGGCGCGGCGGCCGGGCAGGGCAAGGCCACCGGAACGGCGGGCGGACCGTCGCGTCCGATCGACAGCGCCGCGCGGCGGGCGAAGACCAGCGCCTCGAGCAGCCCGTTCGAGGCCAGCCGGTTCGCGCCGTGCAATCCTGTCGAGGCCGCCTCGCCGCAGGCCCAAAGGCCGGAAAGGTTGCTGCGGCCGTCGGCGTCCGTGGCGATTCCGCCCATGTGGTAATGCGCCGCCGCCGCCACGGGGATCGGCTGGCGCGCCGGGTCGATCCCGGCCTGTGCGCAGGCTGCGGCCACGGCGGGGAAGTCCGCATGGATGCGCGCGCCAAGACCCCGGCAGTCCAGAGCAGGGCGGAGGCCCGCCCGGGTTTCGGCATAAACGCCGCGCGCCACGACATCGCGCGGCGCCAGTTCCCCGTCCGGGTGCAGCGCCGTCATGAAGCGGACCCCCGCCGCATTGACCAGAAACGCGCCCTCGCCCCGCAGCGCCTCGGTTGCCAAGGGCGCGGGATCGGCGCCACAGGCAATGGCGGTCGGGTGGAACTGCACGAATTCGGCATCCGCGATCACCGCGCCCGCGCGGGCGGCCATGCCCAAGGCTTCGCCCCGGATGCGAGAGGGATTGGTCGTGACCGCATAAAGCCCGCCCGACCCGCCGCCCGCGATCAGTACCGCAGGCGCGGCGACCGCGATGGAATCCGAACCCGACGCCAGCGCCAGCCGGACGCCCGACACACGGTCCCCGTCCCGCAGCAGCCCGGTCGCCACCCAGCCTTCCACCACCTGGACCGAAGGCACCGCCCGCACGGCGGCGACCAGGGCGCGCATGATGCAGGCCCCTGCCTGGTCGCCCTTGACGCGGACCACGCGGGCCAGGCTGTGCGCGGCTTCCCGGGACAGGACATAGCCGCCTGATGCATCCCGGTCGAAAGGCGTGCCCATTTGGGTCAGGTTCAGGATATGGTCCCGCGCCTCGTCCGTGACCAACCGGGCGACATCGGGATCGACGATGCCCGCGCCCGCGCGCATCGTGTCGGCGCTGTGCAGTGCAGGACTGTCGCCCGGATCCATGGCCGCCGCCACGCCCCCCTGCGCCCAGGCGGAACTGGCCCCCTGGCCCAGGGGATCGGGCGAGATCATCAAGACCGGGCGCGGCGCCAGCACCAGGGCCGCGTAAAGCGCGGCCAGACCCGCGCCGACGATCACCACGCGGTCGGTCTGGATCATCCTCAGGCCGCCAGCCACCGGGACAGGTCGATCATCCGCTGCACCGCCCGCCGGGCCGGGGCGGCGACATTCGGGTCCACCTCGACTTGGCCAGTCATGCTGTGCAGCGACCACAGCACCTTTTCCAGGGTGATCTTCTTCATGTGGGGGCACATGTTGCACGGTCCCAGGAACTCCACCTCGGGGTGGGCGTCGGCGATGTTCGACGCCATCGAGCATTCGGTGACCAGTATCGCCTGGCTTGGGCGTTCCTTTCCCACCCAGTCGATGATATGGGCGGTCGATCCGGCAAAGTCGGCTTCTGCCACCACATCGGGGGGGCATTCGGGATGGGCGATGATCTTCAGCCCCGGATACCAGCCCCGGAATTCGCGCAGATCCTGGGGCGTGAAGCGTTCGTGGACGATGCAGGCCCCGTCCCACCAGACGATCCGCTTCTGCGGAACCTGTTTCGCGACGTTCTGCGCCAGCCACTTGTCGGGCGTCATGATCACCGTGTCGCCCGGCATCGCCGCCACGATCTGCGCGGCGTTCGAGGATGTGCAGCAGATGTCGGACGCGGCCTTCACCGCCGCCGTGGTGTTGACGTAACTCACCACCGGCGCGCCGGGGTATTCTGCCCGCATTCGGCCGATCCCCTCGGCGGTGATGCTTTCGGCCAGCGAACAGCCGGCCTCCATGTCCGGCATCAGCACGGTCTTGGCCGGGTTCAGGACCTTCGAGGTCTCGGCCATGAAATGCACGCCGCATTGCACGATGATATCGGCGTCCACGCGCGTCGCCTCGACGGCCAGTTGCAGGCTGTCGCCCACCACGTCGGCGATGCCGTGATAAATGTCGGGCGTCATGTAGTTGTGCGCCAGCACCACCGCGCCGCGTTCCGCCTTGAGCCGGTTGATCGCCGCCACATAGGGCGCGGCGATCGCCCAGTCGGGAAAGGGCATCACCCGGTCCATGCGCGCGTGAATCGCGCCCATCTCGCGCGCCAGATCGACCGAGGGTTCCAGGTCGTAATGCGCCGCCAGTTCGGCGCGGATGGTCGTCACGTCCAGCAAGCTCGGCTCCTCCGCGCACCGTGTGGCGCGCCCTCGCATGATGATGGCTGGCGCGGTCCTAGCGCGTCCTTGACGCTGCGGCAACCATGTTCACGCGAAGGGACGAAGCTTCACCGTCCTGAATGCCGTCAGTATCCGAAGATGTCGTCAGCCACCCCGGCGACCGTCAGGTCGGATCCCGCCAGAACGACGCGATGGCCGCCGCCCAGGTCCATGACCACCCCTGTGGCGGTCTTCGTCATGTGGTCGCGCATGAAAACCGCCGGATCCTGGTCCAGCAGGGCCTTGGCGATCAGCAGGCGGTCCACGCCCTGCTGGAAATCCTGGATGGTATCGGTGCCACCGCCCTGTGCAAAGACGAAGCTGTCGATCCCCGCCCCGCCGTTCAGCAGGTCGTTGCCCGCCCCGCCTGTCAGCGTGTCGTTCCCATCGCCGCCCGACAGGGTGTCGTTCTGCGCGCCCCCGGTCAGCCAGTCATTGCCCGCCTGACCGGACAGCAGGTCCAGACCGTCGCCCCCGAACAGGCGATCAGAGCCGGCCGCGCCCCACAGCTTGTCCTGGCCTGCATCGCCGAACAGCATGTCATTCCCGTCTTCCCCTGCCAGCTGGTCATTCTCGTTGCCGCCTTGCAGCATGTCGTTGCCAAGACCGCCGTTCAGGACATCCGCCCCCGCGCCCCCGATCAACCGGTCGGAACCCTGCTCGCCATGCAGCCGGTCGTTTCCGCCACCCCCTGCGACCCAGTCATCCCCTGCCCCGGCAAGGACGGCATCGTGCCGGGCCGTCAGCCGGTAATCGTCGTTCAGCGCCGTGCCCTTGCCGGCGGCCAGGAACACCTTGCCACCAAAGTCCTCCAGCCAGTCGGAACGCGATTGCACCGCGCTGCTGGCCGTGGGCGGGGCTACGCGCAGGAAGGTGCCGCCATCCAGCCGGACCTGCCCATCCGTATCGGCAAAGTTCTGGGTCGCCATCAGCACCTGATAATTCCGGCCGCCGACGGCGATGGTCCCCACCTCCAGCCCGATGCCGATATGGGCCGCATTGCCCATGATGTTGGCATAGTGGCCTGGGCTTTCCATCAGGTTACGATGCAGTTGGCGGATTTCGTCCTGCAGGTCGCTTGCGCCCTGGACGCTGACATAGGCGATGTTTTCCGCGGTCATCCACCGCCCCGCCAAGTCGAAACCGGCCTTTTCCATGCGCTGCCGCGAGGAAGACCCGCCCTGCCCTGTATGAGAAAACACATCCGTGTCCAGCATCCACCGGCTGTGCGCCTGGGCCGAATCGTTCAACCGCTTTTCCAGGGCAAGCGGCGCCAGCCCCTCGGCCTTGCGGGAATGGTTGATCAGGCTGGCGAAATAGCGTTCGTTTGCGGTGGCATAGGACATGATCGCGCCTTGGATGAAGAAAGATACCAAGCGCAACCATAAAGTGCGGACTGCCAAAAGGCCGCATGGAAATTCCTAAAAGGCAAAATGTCGCCGACCTGGAGTTCGAGCGTCACAGGCCGGTCCTGGAACAGGGTTGCCAGACGGGAAACAGGCCGCCCGATGCGCTGCATGGGGCGGCCTGTCATCTGTCCCGTGGTGTCACGTCACCCTGCCCTGCCCGAAAGGAAGCCTGCCGTCAGTAATCCCTTTCGAAATAGATCCCCAAGGTGCTGTCGCCCTCGGTTCCCACCGATCCCCGCGCCGTCAGCGAATCGGTCACGTCCAGGTTCAGGTTCAAGGTGCTTTTGCCGTCCGCCCCCACCGCGACATCGGTATACAGGTTTTCGGACAGGTACTTGCCCGCGCGCACCTGCACATTCCCGTCGTCGTCGGTGGCCAGGTCCAGATCGTCCAGCCCCACCTGGTTGCGCAGGCTGCCGATGATCCCCTCGCCTCCGCGACCCGCAAGGACCGCAATCGCATTGGCAAGCTGGGCGGCCTGCAAGGGGCTGATATTGTCCAGGCCCTGGCCGAACAGAAGCTGGGACAGCACCTCCTCCTCGGGCAGTTCGGGCGAGGATTCGAAGGTGATCTCGGGGTCGCGCACCTCTCCGTCGATGATGATGCGGGTGGTGATGCCGTCGCGTTCGGTCTGCGCGACCAGACGGATCACCGGGATCAGGCTGCCTTGCAGTTCGACCAGGCCCTCGGACAGGTCGAACCGCCTGCCCAGCAGATCGACCCGCCCCCGGATCAGTTCCAGATAGCCGATGGGAATCGCGTTGCGCGTGGTGCCCTGCACCCGCAGCGTCCCGCCCAGTTCCGCATCGACCCCTCGCCCGCGCACGAAGACCTGGTTCGGCGCGTTGATCACCAGATCCAGGCGCGGCGGCGCCGAGGGCGGGACCGAGGGCGGCCCGGCCAGCCCCGCCTCGCGCGTGGCCTCGCTGGGATAGGGTTCCAGCCCCGCCTTGGCACGGGTGGAGCGCACGGGCCGCGTGTCGCCGACATGGTTGATGTCGGGAATCGCCTTGGCCCCGCCAAGCCCGGTCGAGGGGATGCGGATCTCGGTCTCGCCCAGGTTGAGGGTGCCGGAAATCAGCGGGCCTTCGGCATTGCGTCCCGTCATGCGCAGGGTGCCGCTGATGATGGTTTCATAAAGGTTCGGATCGCGCGCGACGACCTGGTCCAGCACGATCGTCAGATCCAGCGTTCCGGCGACGAGGTCGATGGAACCGGTCACGCTGATACGCCCGCCCGCCGCCACGGCGGCAGAGGCATCCAGCGCGATCCTGCCCCCGGCCAGGTTGGCGGTGGCATTCACGTTTTCCAGCCGGATTCCGATGCCGGGATCGGCGACCCGCCCGTCGGTCAGCCGCACCTGTCCGCTTACGGATTGCAGGGACGGCGGGCCGTTGACGGACAGATCGAAGGACAAGGGCCCTTCAATGCTGCGGGTGCGGAGGAAACTGTTGGCAATGGAGGCGTTGCTGGTTCCGTTGATCGACAGGTCCAGGACCGAGAAGTCACGCGCCACGCTGCCTGATACCCCTATCTGCGTGTTGCCCGGCGCGGTGGCGGACAGATCCATCACGAAATTCGCGCCGCTTTCTCGGATGGTGCCGTTGACCTGGACAGAGCCGGGGAATTCGGCCTGCAACAGGCCCAGGTCGTTCAACCGCGCGTCGATGGTCATGCCGCTGGCGGTATCGCCCTGGGCCTGGATCCGCAGCTGGGGGTTCTGCACGTTCAGCCGCTGGAAGGACAGGCCCGCCTGCGACTGCGTGGCCGCGACGTCAAAGCTGGTCTCGCCCCGCAGCAGCGGATCAAGCCGGGGCTGGCCCAGGGACAGGCCGCTGGCGGTCCCGGTCACGGTGATGCGCCGGATCCCGCCCTGCTGGACCAACTGGCCCTCGGCATTCAGCGCGCCGCTGATGCCATTGCCCAGGAAGCGCAGATCCTGGGCATTCACACGCGCCGTCACGTCGGTTTGGTCCCCGCCGACCGTGCCTCTGGCGGTCGCGTTCAGGCGCGGGTTGTCGATCTGCGCCTGTTCGATGGTGAAGATGCCGTTTCGTTCGGTGCCGGTGACGGCCAGCCGTGTTTCGCCCGCCAGCGCGCCATCGACCTGGGCCTGGCCAAAGGCCAGATCGCGCCCGGTGCCCGATACCTCGAGCCGTCGGACGCCGTCGCCCGCCTCGCGGAAGCTGCCGGTCAGATCCAGCGCGCCGCGCCAGCCGGGACCGAAGGGCGCCAGCGATGACACGGCGACATCGGCGGAAATATCGGTGACGCCGGGACCATAGACACCTTCGGCAGTGGCGTTCAGTTGGTCGTTGGCCACCCGCACGTCGCGCAGGGTGACGGTGCCGTCGCGTTCCTCGGCCTGGACGCGCAGGCGGGTCGTTCCGGTCAATGCCGCATCCGCGTTCTGGACGCCGAAGGACAGGTTCTGACCCGATCCCGTCATGTCGATGAACCGTGTGCCATCCTGTTCGGTCAGCCGCGCGGTGGCATCGAAACCGCCGGTCCAGCCGTCGCGGATGGCCGACAGATCCGGCACGGCCAGATCGACGGTGGCATCAAGCGCGCCTTCGGCGAAACTGCCCCGGCCTTCGGCACGGATCTGCGGGTTGGCAAGGCGGAACACCTCGACCTCGTAGCCCTGGGGCTTTTCGGCGGCCAGCACGGTCAAGGTGGTCTGGCCTTCAAGCGCGTTGTCCAGGGCCTCGATGCCGATGCGCAGGTCCTCGGCCTCGCCGCTGACGGTCAACTGGCGCGACCCGGACGCGCCCGACAGCTTCGCCTCGGCCTGCAAGGCGCCCGAGAAGTTCGGATCGGCATCCTGAAGGGACGGCATGGAAATCGTCGCCGTCACGTCGCTGGACAGGCTGTTGACATAGCCCTGGGCCTGGGCGGTCAGCCGCTGGGCGTTGATGGACAGATTGTCGATCTCGATCCCGGTTTCGTCCCGCCGCGCATCCAGCGCAATGGTGGACCGGCCTTCCAGCAGCCGGTCGAGCTGCGGCTGGTCCACCGCGATGTCGGTGCCGGTCACGCTGGCGTCGATGTCGAAGCTGCGGTTCAGGAAGCGGTAATAGCCGCGCAGGCTGGCATCCGCCCGTCCCTGTATGTCCCGGCCGGCAAGGGCCGAAAGGCGGGACAGATCCTCGTATCGGGCATCCGCATCGACGGACAGCACGAAGCCGCTTTGCAGGCCCGACAGCAGGACCAGACCGTCAAGGCCGTAATCGGGACCGCTGACCGTCAGATCGGTGAATTCCACCACGTTGCCGGGGGTGAAGTCGAAATTTGTGCTGCCGGTGATTTCCGGGCCGATGGCCTGGGCCAGGCCCGGATCGGCAAAGACCATCTGCCGCGATGCGAAGCGGATGCCCCCGTTCAGGGATTCGAGGCTGCCCTGATCCAGCACCACCGCACCCGATCCGTCCAGCTGCAATTCGCCCAGCCGCACCTCGCCCAGGTCCAGGGCGCCGACGCGTCCGCTCAAGGTCCAGCCCTGTCCTTCGGCCGCATCATATTGCAGCTCCAGCCGCCCCGATTCCACGGTCGAGTCGTCGCCCGCGAAGGGCAGGGGAACCGGCACCTGTTCCGCCCCCGCGTCCGAACCCAGCGCGATCAGCAATTCGGCATTCTGGGGGGCGCCCTGGGCGTTAAGGGCCAGCGATCCGTCCAGCGACAGCGCCTCGGTCACAAGGTTCAGGGTGGGGATTTGCAACCGCCCGTCCTGACCCCGCCAGCCTTCGGCGCGAAGCTGGACCTGGTTGCCGAAGAAGGCGCGGTTTTGCGGCGCCAGCAGGGAGGCCACGTCGCCGCCCAGTTGCAGGGCGAAATTCGTGCCGGGATTGCCCGCCTGGTCCGGGCCGCCTGATGCGCTGACCCGGCCCGTCACGCGCGGCAACCCGTCCGTCGCCAGCTTGATGTCCACACCGAAGTCTCGAATCTGGCCCTCGCCGCTGATTTCGGCCACGACCGAGGGCTTGTCGTAAAGGTCGATCAGGTTGACCAGCAGCCCGTCCTCGGCCTCGTCAAGGGTCAGATCGACGCGCAGGATCTGGGTCTGGTTCGAAAAGGCGGCGTCCAGGTTGAAGTTGCCGCGCGGACCGTCCAACCGCTGGATGGTCAACCTGGCCTGGCCTTCGCCCCCTTCCAGGCTGAGGCCGCCCTGCACGGAAACCGCGGCGGCAAGACCGATCACGGGTTCGCCCAGTTCGACGCGTTCGGCGCGAATCTGCTCGATGTTGATGGCCACGGGCAATTCGGGCAGGGCAAATTCAAATTCCCGCGCCTCGGCGGTGACGGTCCCGGCCTGCTGTTCGCCCTGGGGAAGGCGGGGCAGCAGGATCTCTCGGGCCGACAGTTCGGCGATCTCGATCCGGCCGCGCAGCAGGGCGGATCGGTTCCACTGGATCGCGCCGTCGTTCAGCGTCAGCCAGACGCCCTCGGCGTCGGCGATGGTGATGCGATCGAAGGTCGCGCGGGACGACAGGGCGCCCTGAAAGCCGTCGATCACCACCTCGCGGCCGGCGCTTGACAGGTTGCGTTCCAGAAGCCGGGTCAGGAACCCCCTGTCGTCGCTTTCCTGCCGGGAAATCTCGGCCGCGCTTTGCGCCATCACCGACAGCGGGAAAAGGATCGCGAAGACGATCAGCCAGAGTTTGCGCATCAGAAAGCCTGCCCCAGTCCAAGATACAGTTGCACGCCCTCTCCGGTGTCCCCCCCGGTCGGTCCGGCCACGTCGAAACGCAGCGGCCCGATGGGCGTGTCGTACCGAACGCCGATCCCTGCGCCCGAGTGCCATTCGCTGTCGCCGTTCCAGCCGTCTTCCGCCCAGACCTCGCCGTAATCGGCGAATGCCACGACGCCGATGCGGTCGCGGACCTGCCAGCGCAGTTCGGCCGACAGGTTCGCCACGCTCATGCCGCCGGTCTTGATGGGACCGTTGGGGCCTGTGATCTCCTCGACGCCCAAGGACTGATAGGGCTGGCCCCGCACGGTGCCGCCCCCGCCCGAGAAGAACAGATAGTTGCGCGGCGTGTTCTCGATGTCGCTGCCCAGCACGCTGCCCAGGCGCGCGCGCCCTGCCAGGGTCACGCGATCCTCGGCCCCCAGGGAATAGAAGGCGCGACCCTCGCCCAGCAGGCGGATGCCGCTGTCTGTGCCGTCGAAACCCTTGAAGGGCGTGGCGTCGCCGTGCAGGTAATAGCCGCGCTTGGCATTGTTTTCGTTGTCGCGCGCGTCCCACATGACACTGGTGGGCAGGGCCAGGACCTTGAAGTCCGTCTCGCCCAGATCGTCATAGACGCGCGAGAACTGATACTGGATCGCCGTGTCGAAGGTGAAGCGGTCGCTGAAGATCTGGTTGAAGCCAAGGCCGATGATGCCGGTGTCCTCGTCGTAATCCTCCTCTCGCATCCGCGCCAGGCTGGTCAGGACATAGGCGGTGGTATCGGGCGTGATCGTCGCCGGACGGTCGATGCGCAGGGTGATCCGTTCGTCCTTGCCGCTGGTGTCGGATCCGATGTCCTTGACCTCGCCCTCGATCCGCAGCCGTTCGCCGCCGCCCAGCAGGTTGCGGTGCATCCAGTAGGCGGACACCATCGCCCCGTCGGTCGAGGAAATCTCGAAGCCCGCGCCGATGCGGCGGGGCTTTTGCTCCACCACGGTCAGGTTGATGTCCATGCTGCCGTCGGGGTTCAGCGTCTCGGCCTCTTCCAGGGTGATGGCGGAAAAGACACCGGACCTGCGCAGGCGCTTGCGGACATCCTCGACCGTGTCGGGATCGAAGCGCGCGCCTTCGGGCAGGCCCGCGATCTTGCGCAGCCGGCGCGGATCCATGCGGTCATAGCCGCGCATGTTCAACTGGCCGAAGGTGACGCGGGGACCGGGCGCAAGGCCGATCCGGCTGTCCACCACGGTATTGATGTGGTCGGCGGTGATCTCCTGACCCGCGACCTCGGCCTTGGCATGGCCCACGTTGCGCCAGCCTTCGACACCCGCCCGGGCCGCGCCCCGGATCGTGCCGGTGCCCGCGAATTCGCCCTGGCGATATCCTTTGGGCAGGTCGGTGCGGGGCGCCAGCGGGGCGATGGCGGCGCGGGAAAAGCGGAAGCGGGGCCCGGTCTGGACGCTGACGACCACCTGGCGCACGATGTCGGGCGCGTCCAGGGGCGCGATCTCGGCCGCCTCGACCCCGTCCAGGGTGATGTTGATGATGGCCGAATAATAACCCCGGTCATACAGATTGCCCAGGATCCGCGCATAATCGCCCCGCGCGGCGGCCAGGACGTCCTGCCCGGTGGTGCGGCCTTCGGACAGCGCGCCCGCGATCAGCGAGGCGTTGCGCAACGGCCGGTCCAGGTCATCCGCCCCCTGAACGCGGAATTGCAGATCGACCGGGCCTTCGTCGGCGCGCCCGCCGAACAGGCCGGAAAAGGGCGAGGACGCGGATTGCGCCCAGGCCATTCCGCCAAGGCCCATCACCGTGGATGCCACCAATGCTGCCCGAAGATATGCCCGCATCGTCCCGCGCCCTGCCTGTTCTTGGTTTTGGACCATATGAACAGGACGGCCGGATGAAGCCAAGCGATTCATCGGCCGAAACCGGGACGGCGGACGGGTTTCTGCCGCCTGTTGCCGTCAGGCCAGCGCCGCCAGGCAGCCGTGCAGCGCGGCCATGTCGTCGCGGATCAGGAAGATCGGCGTGTTTTCGGGGATATGGCGCATATAGGGCTCGGCCAGGAACGAGGTTTCGAACCGATCCATCCGGTCCGAGATGCTGCGCCCGACGCTGCCCGCCAGGAACATCCCTTCCAGCGGCATGAAGCGCAGCGCCAGTTCCCGGCACAGCAGGCCAACCAAGTCGGTGAACAGGTCATAGGTCGCATTGGCGACCGGATCGCCCGCATCGGCCGCCCGGTCGATCTGTTCCCCCGGCACGGGCGCTGTGTTTGTCAGCGCGGCATGAAGGCGCGACAGGCCGCGCCCCGCAAAGGCTTCCTCGGTCGAGATGAAGCCCTTGATCGCCTCGGGGCCGACGGCGTCCAGCAGGCGAAGGTAGATGTTGGCGGGCAGGCTGGTATGGCCTTCCTCGGCCTCGAGCGCGGCGATGGCGCCGCCGGGCAGGCTGCGAACCGCGCAGACGTTGAAGCCGGTGCCCAGGTTCACGACCAGCGACTGGCCGTTGCGGGGCCGGCCGGCGGGCGCGCTGCGCAAGGTGGCCAGGCCATCCCCCGACAGGACGGGCGTGGCATAGCCCATCGCCGTCAGGTCGTTGATCAGCCGAACCTGATCCGCATCGGTCAACCGTGCCAGCCGATCCTCGGAAAAGTCCCAGGGCCGGTTGGTCAGCCGCGCGTGGCCATTGCTGACCGGACCCGCCACGGCAATGCAGACGGCGCTGATGCGCGGCTGGTCCTGTTCCTGCAGGAACTGGCGCACCACGTCGTCGAAGCTTGCATAATCGTCGCCGCGAAAGCGTGTCACCGTTTCCCGGTCGATGCTGCCATTCCGCGCAATCGCCAATCGGGCATTCGTGCCCCCCACATCGCCCAGAAGCGTCGCCATTCGGGGTTCGTCCTTCCTATTGCCTTGGCCTTTCAAGTCGCCCCAGAATTGCCCGGTTTCCGAAGGCGGCGCAACGCCGCGTCGCGGCCGGTGGGGGAACCCCGGGCGCCGATGGCGTGTTTTCCTGTAGCACGCACTGGATGAAAGGCCCCGACCATGACCCGCATCGCAATCCGCATCGCCCGCTTCGGGATGGCCGGCAGCGTCGCGGCCCTTCTGGCCATGCCTGCCGCCTCTGCAACGCGCCCGGACCAGCCCGTGCAGGCCTGGCCCGCCATGGCGGGTGTCGATACCGCCACCCTTCTGGAGCAGGCGCAGGATCTGCCCGTGTCCGACATGGCCGTGGGCGATCAGCCCTATTGCGCCACCGATTCCGAAATCCACCAGACCTTGCAGCAGGATTTCAACGAAGCCCCGGTGCCGGGCGACGGCCATGCCGCGACCGAGCTTTGGGCGTCCGATCAGATGGGCACCTGGACCCTGGTCGTGCCGCGCAGGGACGATACAAGCTGCATCATCGCCTCGGGCATCGGCTATGACACGGCGCGCGACGTGGATGTCTATTATCAGACCGCCGGGCTGCGCTGACTGCCCAGGCTAGAAAAGCATCGCAAGAACCGCGATCCAGACGACAAGGTTGGAGGCCAGGACGACCGGGATCACCAGGCTTCCAAGATTGACTCCTTCGTCCTCGCAGATAGACGGCAGGGAACGAAACGATCGCTTGACCAGGACCTGCTTGGCCTGGGCGGGCCGCAAGGCTGTCTCGACCGGGGCAAGGCCAGTGCTGCGCCGTCCACGGACATGATCGATGCAGGGGGCAAATCCGTCCATCACCGGGTCTCCACGACTACTGTCAATAATCTATCACAAAAGTCGTGTTTTACGCTTTCAAATACTTCGGCGAATAGAGATGTTTCTTCTCTCAGCCGACCCGGCGCAGGAAAGCGCGGGTGCGATCATCCTGGGGATCGCCGAAAATCCGGGCGGGCGGGCCTTGTTCGACGATCCGCCCGCCATCCATGAAGACGATTCTATCGGCGATTTCCCGGGCAAATTGCATTTCGTGCGTGACGATCAGCATGGTCTGGCGCCCATCGGCGATGCTGCGGATCAGATCCAGCACTTCGCCCACCCATTCGGGATCCAGCGCACTGGTCGGTTCGTCGAACAGCAGAAGATCGGCATCCAGCGCCATCGCGCGGCCGATTCCCACGCGCTGTTGCTGCCCACCCGACATGGCCGAAGGATAGCTGTCGCCCCGGTCGGCCAGCCCGATCTGGGCCAGGATCTCGTCCGCGCGGGCAGCGGCCTTGGCCTGGGACCAGCCGCGCACGGTCGTCAGCCCTTCGGTGATGTTCTGCCGGGCGGTCTTGTTGGCGAACAGGGCATAGTTCTGGAACACGAACCCCGTCCGCCGCCGCAGCGCCAGGATCTGCGCACGCGTGGCATGGGCCGCGTCCACCGACAGATCGCCCACCGTGATCCGGCCGGCATCGGGCGCATCCAGCCAGTTCAGGCATCGCAGCAGCGTCGATTTGCCGGTGCCCGAAGGGCCGATGATCGCCACCCGCTCGCCCGGTTTCAGGCACAGGTCGATGCCGTCCAGAACGGTGTTCGTTCCGAACCGCTTCGTCAGCCCGGCAATGTCGATCTCGCATTTCACCGCGCCACCGCCTTTCCCAGATGGCGTTCCATCCAGCGTTGACCCACCGACAGGACCTCGACCATGATCCAGTAGATCACGGCGACGACCAGGAAGGCTTCCAGATACAAAAAGCTGCCGGCCGCCTCCTTCTGCGCCGCGCCCATCATCTCGGTCACGCCCAGGGTGAAGGCCAGGGACGTGCTTTTGATCAGGTCGATGAAGTAGTTCATCAGCGTGGGCGCCGCGACGCGCGATGCCTGCGGCAGGACGATCCGCCGCAGAAGCTGGCCTTGGGTCATGCCGATCGAGGCTGCTGCCTCCCACTGGCTGCGGTCCACGCCCAGAATCGCGCCGCGGATGCTTTCGGCCATATAGGCCGAGAAATGCAGCGTCAGGCCGATCACCGCTGCCGTGATCCCGTCGATATTGGTCAGGGCAGGCAGCAATTGCGGCAGCCCGTAATAGAACAGGAACAACTGCACCAGCAAAGGCGTGCCACGAAAGAAGCTGATGAACACTGCCACAAGGCTGTCGGCGACCGGGATGCGCAGCACGCGCACGATCGCCAGGACGGCTGCCAGCACCAGCGCCGCCGCCATCGCGACAAGCGCCATTCCCAGCGTCAGGGGAACATAGCCGAGGATGATCGGCACCAGATCCCACATGTAGGCGGTGTCAAGCGGCCTCATTCAGCAGGGTCGGCCAGGGGCTTCGTGACATCGGCGTCCAGCCATTTCTGCGAAATCTCGGCCAGTCGGCCGTTTTCCTTCAGCGTGGTGATCGCCGCATCGACCTTGTCGCGCAGGGCCTGTCCGGCTTCGTCGTTGCGGAAGGGCAGGGCGTTGCGGATCTCGCTGAAGGGCTGACCGGCAAGGGCCAGGGGCAGGGGACTTTCCTTGATCACCTGGGCCGAGGACACGCGGTCCATCACGAAGGCATCGACCCGGCCAAGGGCGGTATCCTGTTCGATGTTGGATTCATAGGTGCGGATGTCGATTTCCGACGCATTGGGCAGGCCACGCAGCAGTTCCTCGAAATTCGATCCCAGGTTCACGGCCACCGACTTGCCCGACAGGCTTTCCGGCCCGGTGATGGCGTCTTCGTTGCCCGCCTTCACCACGACCTGCGCGCCATCATAGACATAGGGCTGGGTAAAGGCGAACTTCGCCTCGCGCTCGGGGGTGATGGTGATCTGGTTGGCCACCGTGTCGATGCGCCCCGATTCCAGCGCGCCGATCAGCCCGGAAAAGGACATGGTGACGAATTCGATGTCGTCGCCGGTGATCTCGCCGATGGCGTTCATCAGATCCACCTCGAAGCCCTGCAATTCGTCGGCACGGGTGAAAGTAAAGGGGAAATAGCCCCCCGACATGCCGACGCGGATCGTCTCGGCCGTGGCGGGCAGGGCGGTCGTCAGGGCCAGGGCGGCGGTCAGGATCAGGTTGCGCATGGCGAAAACTCCTTATTCTACTTGGTCTTGAGATGCGCCGGGCGATGGCGGGCCGCAAGCCCCGGCCAGCAAAAAGGGACAGGATAGGCGGCTGCAGCGCAGCCTTGGGACAAGGGACGCGGGGGAAACGGGCAGGCCGGGACAATGTTCCGTCACGGCCCGGCGGCGCTTCAGGTCAGATCATCGCCTTGATGGCCGCGACATGGCCGGGCGCTGCGCCCAGGGCGTCGGCGGCCAGGGCGCGGGCCGCGTCCATCAGGGCGCCGGGTTCCGCGATGCGGTCGATCAGGCCCCAGGCCAGCGCCTCGGGCGCGCCGATCCGCTGGCCAGCCATCAGGATCATCTTGGCCCGCGCCGGCCCGACCAGACGCGCAAGACGCAGGGGATCGGACGGCTGGGGCAGGAAGCCCAGCCGCATCACCGGATAGAAGAACCGCGCGTCCGGCACGGCGATGCGCAGGTCGCAGGCCAGCGCCATGCCGAAGGCCCCGCCCGCCAGCGTGCCGTTCAACGCGGCGATCGTCAGGCAGGGCAGGGCACTGATACGTCCCGACACCCGTTCCCATTCGGGCGATGTCGCAAGCCCGGCCCTTGCCTCGTCCAGATCGGCGCCGGCGGAAAAGATCTTGCCCGCCCCGGTCAGCACCACGGCGCGGACATCGCCGGCCGCCGCGATCCGGTCGAACGCCGCAACCAGATCGGCCAGCATTCCTGCGGTCAGCGAATTGGCCTTGCCGGGCCGGTCGAGGGTGACGATGGCCAGGCCATCCTGGTTCACGAAACGGATCACGCGATTGCTCCCTTGGCGCGGACGGGCCGCTGTGCCACAAATCCCACAAGCTCAGGTTCTCCGAAAGGTCTTTGGCATGTTCCGCTTCACCGCAACCTCCACCCTTGCGCTGATCCTTGGCGCCGCACCCGTCCTGGCGGATGTCACACCCGCGCAGGTCTGGGAAAACCTGCAGGAATACGGCACAGAATACGGATATCAGGTCACCGGCGACGTCGAGGACGCGGGCAACACGCTGACCGTCACCGATGCCGTCTTCTCGATGCCGGGCGAAACCGGAAACAGCACGATCACGCTTCCGAAGATGACCTTCCAGGAAACCGGCGACGCGCGGGTCCGCGTTGTGATCGACGGCGATGTAGCGGTGGACAGCAGCTTCATGGCGCCCGTTCCCCAGGAAGAGGAAACGACCGAAGCCGCGCCCGACGCGGGCGCCGACGCCCCTGCCGACCCCGCGGCACCCGATGAGGCGCCCGAGATGGTCGAGATGACCATGACCGGCACGATCAGGATGCCGGGCAATGAAATGGTCGTGTCCGGCATGCCCGAGGATATGCTGTACGAATTCACCTATCCCACGCTGGAATTCGATTTCGACCTGCCGACCGAGCCGGGACAGGATGTGACGATCCCCGTCACCGGCAGCGTCACCGACCTTGCCGGGTCGCAGCGCAATGTCGCGGCGGCGGATGGCGGCATGAACACGACCTTCGACATGAAGGCCGCCAAGGCGGCGATGCAGATCGAGGCCCAGATGCCTGCCGACGACGCCGGCGTGGGCGGCGGCACGGTGGATTTCCAGGTGGCGCTGACCGACCTGACCAGCCAGGGCACGGGAAAGACCCCCGGTCAGTCCTTCGACCTGGGCACCCAGCTGGCCGAGGCCCTGGCCGCCGGGCTGGTGCTGGAAACGACCCTGACCTATGAAACCCTGCAAGGCAGCTTCGACGTCACGGGCAAGGACGAAAACGGGCAGGACCAGTCCGGCAAGGGCAGCTTTTCCACCGGGGCCACCGATATCGCCTTCCAGATGTCGGAACAGGGCCTGGGCTACAAGGCGGCGACCGCCGATGCGGCGGCCGAGATGACCCTTGCCACCCTGCCCTTCCCGATCAGCTACGGCGTCGAACGCATCGGTGCGGAAATGCTGATCCCAGTGTCGCAGGCAGAGGCCGCGCAGCCCTTCAAGTTCGTCTATGCCCTGGAAGACCTGACCTTCGGGGATGCGATCTGGAACCTGTTCGACCCGACCAGCCAGCTGCCCCGCGACCCCGCCAGCCTGACCGTCGATCTGTCGGGCGATGCGGTGGTGTCGCAGGATCTGTTCGATCCCGCCCAGGCGCAACCCCAGACCGACGCGGTGCCAGAGGCTCCGTTCATGCCCAAGACCCTGAACGTCAACCGGATCGCCCTGGATGCCGTGGGCGCCACGGCCGACATCACCGGCAGCCTGGAATTCGGCGACAATCCGAATGAACCGGTGGGCCAGTTGACCGGCAGTTTCGAAGGCGTCAACGGATTGATGGACAAGCTGGTCGCCATGGGCCTTGTGCCCCAGGAACAGATGATGGGGATGCGCATGATGCTGGCAATGTTCGCCAAGCCCGCCGAGGGCAATCCCGACCGGCTGACGTCCGAGATCGAGTTCCGCGAGGGCGGACAGATCTTCGCCAACGGCCAGCAGGTCAAGTAAACGCAGGCCCCGGGGCCGGGGGCCGGGGCCATGGTCCCGGCCTTTTCCATGCGCAGGACAGGAGAGGCGCGATGTCACCCGTGGATTTGCAGTCGCTGGCTGAATCTCTGGTGGATGCGGCGCGGCGGGCGGGGGCCGACCAGGCCGACGCGCTGACCGCCAGCGGACAGTCCATCAGCATCGACATGCGCGGCGGCGCCCTGGAACATGCCGACCGGGCGGAAGGCGTGGAAATCGGCCTTCGCGTTCTGATCGGCGGACGGCAGGCCAGCGTGTCCGCATCAAGCCACAGCCCGGCCACCATCGCCGAGATGGCCGAACGCGCCGTCGCCATGGCGCGCGAGGCGCCGGTCGATGACAACCTTGGCCTGGCCGACCCCGACCAGCTTGCCCGCCATCGCGACGCGGCCGGATTGCAGATCGCCGACGACCGGCCGGATCCCTCGCCCGACCACCTGCAGGACCTGGCCCTGCGGGCCGAAGCCGCGGCGCGCGACATGCCGGGCATTTCCCAGGTGGAATCGGCCAATGCATCCTTCAGCCGCCGATTCCTGTGGCTTGCGGCCTCGAACGGGTTTTCGGGGGGCTATGGTCGCACGACCCATGCGATATCCACTGTGGCCATCACCGGCGAGGGGCTGGGGATGGAACGCGACTATGCCGGCGAATCGCGCGTCTGGGCCGAGGATCTGCCCGCCCCCGAAGACATCGGCCACCTGGCGGCGGAACGCACGCTGGCCCGCGCAGGGTCCAGGAAGCCGCCCACCGGCGCCTTTCCGATCCTTTATGACCGGCGCGTCGCCTCGTCGCTGATCGGCCATCTTCTGTCTGCGGTGAACGGCACGGCGGTCGCGCGCGGCGCAAGCTGGCTGCGCAAGGATCTGGGCCAGCCGGTGTTGCCCGAAGGTTTCGACCTCACCGAAGATCCGCTGCGCCCGCGCTATCCCTCGTCCCGGCCCTTCGACGCCGAGGGCTTGCCGACCCGCGCCCGCAAAATCGTGGAGGGCGGCGTCCTGCAAGGCTGGACACTGGATCTGGCGACCGCCCGCAAGCTGGGGATGGACAGCACGGCATCGGCTGCGCGGGGCCTGTCGTCGGCACCCTCGCCCACGAACAGCAACGTGATCCTGACGCCGGGCACCGCCACGCCCGAAGACCTGATCGCGGATATGGGGACGGGCCTGATCGTCACGTCCATGCTGGGTGCCTCGATCAATGGCACCACCGGGAATTATTCGCGGGGCGCCGCAGGCTTCTGGGTGGAAGGGGGCCGCATCGCCTGGCCGGTCAACGAATGCACCATCGCGGGCAATCTGCGCGACATGCTGATGACGATCGAGGCGGCGAATGACGCCCTGCCCTGGCGGGGGATCGAGGCAGGCAGCATTCTGGTCCGGGGGATGACCGTTGCCGGGGCCTGAGGACGATCTGGCGCTGCTTGCGCAGGCCGCGCAGGCCGCAGGACCGATCGCCCTGTCCTTCTGGAAGGCCGAGCCTAAGGCCTGGGACAAGCCCGGCGACGCCGGTCCCGTGACCGAGGCGGATCTGGCCGTCAACGACACCCTGCGCGAGATGCTGACCACGGCGCGGCCCGACTATGGCTGGCTGTCCGAGGAAAGCGAGGCCGACGCATCCCGCCTGGATGCGCGGCATTGCTTCATCATCGACCCCATCGACGGCACCCGCGCCTTTATCGCCGGTCAGGCGGGCTTTGCGCATTCGCTGGCGATTGCCGAAGGGGACCGGATCGTGGCCGCAGTGGTCCATCTGCCCGCGATGGATCTGACCTTCACCGCCCATGCCGACGGCCCGGCGCTGCTGAACGGCCGGCCGATCCGACCCAGCAAGGCAGGCATCCAGGGCGCGCGCGTGCTGACCTACAAGTCCGCGACCGAGCCCGAGCATTGGAAGGATGGCAAGGCTCCGCCCTTTCGCCGCGAATTCCGCCCATCTCTGGCCTGGCGGCTGTGCCTGGTGGCCGAGGGGCGCTTCGATGCCGCCCTGTCGGTGCGCCATGTCTGGGAATGGGACATCGCCGCGGGCAGCCTGATCGCCCAGCGCGCGGGCGCGATGGCGACCGACCGCCACGGCGGTCCCATGCGCTTCAACAGCGCGCGCGCCATGGTGGACGGGATGATCGTGGCCGGTCCGCGCCTGCATGCCCAGATAGCGGCGGGAATGATCCGGGTTCCGTGATAGGATCGGGCATGGCTTCGCTTTCACAGGCATCCCGATGGCCCGCAAAGACGTCAGCATCGCCAACTTCAACCTGTTGAACCTCAACCTGCCCGGCCAGCCAATCTATGACGACGCGGGCTGGACCCAAGACCAGTACGACGCCAAAATCGCATTCAGCGAACGCATCCTGGACGACATCGACGCCGACATCATCGGCTTTCAGGAATGCTGGAACGCCGATGCCCTGGCCGAGATCTTCGACCGCCCCGCGCTGCGCGGCCGCTATGACCTGGTGGCCCGCACCACCGATCCGCCGGGCATCCAGGTGGCGCTTGCGGTGCGCAAGGGGATGCTGCAAGGCCCGCCCGAATGGATCGCGGATTTGCCCGATGATGCCCGCTTCATCGACCTGGAGGAGGCTCGCGATGCCGAGGAATCGGTCAGCGTCACCATCCGCAGGTTTTCGCGCCCGCTGCTGCGCGTGCTGGTGAACAAGGCCGATGGAACCCCCGACATCACCGTCTTTGTCGCCCACCTGAAATCCAAGGGGCCGACCGCGCTGCAGGGCGACGACGACAACCCGGTGCTTCGTCGTCACAAATTCATTGCGCAGACCGTGGTGTCGCATGTCCGGCGCATGGTCGAGGCCGGGGCCTTTCGCGCCATCCTGAACGACACCATGCGCCGCAACGACAAGCCCGTGGTGGTCCTGGGCGATCTGAACGACGCCACCACCTCGGTCTCGACGGAATTGCTGACGGGCAACCCGGGCTATCGCTTCTTTGCCAAAAGCACGGCGGGCAGCAAGTCGGATGCAGGGCTGTACACGGTCGAGAAGCTGCAACAGCTTCGATCCTTCCGGCACGTCTATTACACCTATATCTTCCAGAACCAGATGGAGTCGCTGGATCACATCATGGTGTCGGATTCCTTTTATGACCACTCGTCGATCCGGTCCTGGTCGTTTCGGGAGATGCGCGTGCTGAACGACCACCTGACCGCGACGGAAAGCCAGCGGAAACGGCTGGGATACAACGACCACGGCATCATCGTCGCCCGCTTCGACTGGAATCCGATGGTCGAGGAAGCGGAAAGGATCCTGGCCGAGGAAGGACCGGGGTCCTAGATCAGCCCCGACCGCGTGACCCCCAGAAGCCCGCCCTGCCGCAGGGTGGCGACCGGATAGCCGTCGCTGCGCATCGCCTCCAGCGTAAAGCCCGGCTCGACCCGGCGCAGGGCCTGCAGGGCGGACAGGGCGCCAGCCTCGTCCCGGCGGTGATAGCGCAGCGCGGCCAGAAACCGCAGCGAGGGGCGGTTTTCCGGCGCGAATTGCTGGACCGCGTCGAACCGCTGCTCGGCCTCTTCATAGCGGCCAAGGCGGGTGAGGGCGATGCCCATGCGCATCTGCCAGGTTGCTGGATTGAGGACCGACAGTGCTTCGGCCAGGCCCGCCTGCGCCTCTCGATATGCTTCCTCGTGGCGGCCAAGATCCGTTAGCGCCCGCGAATAGGCATATCGGGCCAAGGGATTTTTCGCATCCGCTTGCACTGCCTGCTGCGCCAGCCAAAAACTGACCTGTCCGTGTTTCATATACCCCTCGACCACGGAAGCCACGCCCAGGGCAGTGGCGCTGTAAGGATCAGCTTCTCGCGCCCTGGTGGCGAATTCCTGCGCCTCCTGGATGATGCCCTGGGGGTCGGGGACCAGGCGTTCAAAGACTTGCGTGGTGCGCACCCAAGCCCGCAGCGCCATGGTCAGGGATGCGTTGACCCCATCATCCATGCCCGCCAGAGCCTGTTCGGCCCGGGCCAGCCGGGCATGGTTGAAGCTGAACACATCGCCGAAGGACACGCCAAGCGCCGCGTCGATGGTGCGTACGGCCTCCAGGACCCGCATCACGCCGACGCAAACCTGGGCAGTGCAATCGCTCATGGCGGCGGCCAGGTTGTCCGCGTCCAGGACGAACTTGTGCGACCAAAACAGTCGGCTGCTGGGTCGATGGGTCAATTTGACCAGCAGATGAACCCCCTGGCCAACACGATTCGCCACCGCAGAGAGGACGATGGCCGATTGCCCCGGATCGGCGCGGTCGGGCATGGCGACCATGGGCACCAGATCGCAGACCCGGCCGGCGGCCTCGCCCAGGATTATCGCCGCGATCACTCCGGTTTCGGTATTGCCTGCCACTGGTTCCGCCGTGAGCAGAACCGGCAGCAGAGAGGGCTTTAGGGCCGAGGGCGTCACCGCCTGTTCCGCGTGCATCCGCGCATCGCGCAGCCAGTCTTCGAATTCGGGATCGGGAATATCCAGGTCCGCCGCGAATTCCGGCATCTGCCCATCGGGACCGGGCCGGGCAGTCATGTCCAGCCGGATGATCCCGCCGTCCAGACCAACCCAGCCCGGCCCGCTGAGCAGGGCGTCACGCGCATCGCCCAGGCTGATGCGGATCTCTCGCAGCACCTGGCGCAGGCTGGCATTGGCGTTTTCCGGCTCTCGGGTGCTGAACAGCAGATCCTGCAAGCGCGCGCGCAGGATCCGCATGGATGTCGCGCTTCCCATCACCGCAAGCGCGCCACGCGCCCGCATCCCGCGCGGAGTCAGGCGCAGGTTTCCCGGCCCGATCAGCTCGACCGGTCCCATCAGGCGAAGCGTAAGCGGCAGCATGGACAGAAAAGCTATAGGCGAAATCCTGACTCGTTGTTACGCTTTCCCCTAGGGCAAAGATACATTGTTTTGGATTCATTCGGGTTAACGAGGTCGAACCATGTCCTTGCAGCACGGCGAACATGGCGAACACGGGGAACATGGGGAACACGGTGAAAGCACCCGCGGTCCGGGTTCTGCCGCCTTGATGTCCGCGGCCCTGATGCGGACCCGCGATGCCATCGTCGGCACGGAAATGATCAACCCACCGCCTGCACATGCGGGCCATCTGGATCTTGCGGCTCGTCTGCCGCGCCTGGCGCGGGAATACCGCAACGCCGTCCTGATCTCCGAACTGCTGGAGGATCTGGCCTTCGTGGCCGAGGACGACAACCCGCCGGGAAAGACGGCGCGGGCCATGACCGTGTCGCGGCGCAAGACGGGGGCGGCGCTGGAATACCTGCCCCTGGTCCGGATCGCGCGCCCCGATGTCGCGGATTTCAGCCAGGCCGCCCCGCTGGTGGCGGCCTATGCCGAATTGCGCGGCGACCGGTTGGCGGAAATCACCGTCCAGCAGCAATACCTGATCCCCTTCCTGGCCAGCATCCTGCCCATCGACCCCGTCCGCAACCCTGCCCTGGCCGAGATGCTGGAGGTCGGGCTGGATCTGGTCACGCCCGTGGTGATGCGCGTCAAGCTGGCGCTTGGCTGCCCTCGGCCCAACCAGTTCAGCGACCGCATCCAGCCGATCATCCCCGAACCGGCCCATCCGTCCCTGCCCAGCGGTCACGCGACCCAGATCTTCACGCTGGCGACCATGCTGGCCTTGCTGGAAAATCCCGCCGCAACGGTGAAGGCCGACAGCCAGATCTATCGCCTGGCTTGCCGGATCGCCATCAACCGGACGGTCGCAGGGGTGCATTTCCCGGCGGACAGCGCAGCCGGGGCGGTGCTGGGCATCCAGTTGGGGCGTTACCTGATGGCGCGGGGCCTGAAGACGGACGTGGGATCGGCGGAATTCGATGGCCGCCAGTTCCGCGACGCGGCGGGTCCGCGCGATTTCCACTATGCCATTCTGGACCGGATGGTGACAGGGCAGGATTCCGCGACGGACTTCAAGAACGATGCGACCGCGCCGCGTCCGGCGCCGTTGTGGCGATCGCTGTGCGAGCGCGCGCAACAGGAATGGGGCAACCGATGGAGCTGAAGGACGATCCGCCCCCTGCCCGGTGGTCCGAACCTCGGGCGGCGCATGACACCTTCCGTGCCGGCCTGTCGCCCTATCTGCATTACTACTATGACCTGCGGGCCGAACGGGGCGACGCGCCGCCCCGCGAACCCCATGGGCCCGACGATGGCGCCGACCTGCCGGGCCAGCTTGAACGGGCGCTGCGCGATCTGGTCCGGCGGACCTTCGAATGATGGCCATGGCATTCGCCATCCTGTCGTCCTTCCAGGATTTCCTCGAGGATCCGGCTGGGGTCCTGTCGGCCGATGCCCGGAACCCCGATCCTCGGGACAAGGAAGACAACAGGGATCTGGACGATCCCTCGCTTGCCTATCTGTCGGACGGTGCCCTGCCCGATCCTGCGACCGGTTGCATCATCGGGGTGATCGACGACGCCATCCCCTTCGTCCACCAGCGGTTCACCCTGCCGGGGAACCTGTCGCGCATGGCCTCGGTCTGGCTGCAGGATGCGCGGTTCCGGCCGGAAACGGGGGACGACCTGCCGACCGGGGCGGAATGGCGGGGGGCGGAACTGTCGGACCTGCTGGCCCGCGCCGCATCAGGCGACATCGCGGGCGAGGAGACGATCTATCGCATGACCGGCGCGGTCGATCTGACCCGGTCCTCCACCCCGTCGGGCGCGTTCGAGGCGGGGCATGGCGCGGCGGTGGCGCCCTTGGCGGCGGGTTTCGATCCAGCTGATCCCAGGGCCAGGAACCATCCGCTGATCGCGGTCTGCCTGCCGCCCCGGATCACGGCGGATTCCATGGGCGTTCTGGCGCCGGTGCCGATCCTTGCGGGGATCCTGTTCATCATCAACCGGGCACGGCGGTTGTGCCGTTTCATCGAAAGGCGGCACGACCTGACGCCGGGGTCGGTCCGCCTGCCGGTCGTCATCAACATCAGCCTGGGCCTGACCGCCGGTCCGCGGGACGGTTCCACCCCGCTGGAACGCTTCATGGACGCGGTGTCGGATTTCCCGGCCCCGGATCTGGGTCCGATCCACTTCGTGCTGCCTGTCGGCAATCATCGCCAGGACCGGCTGCGCGCCCGGCTGAAACCGGGCCAGGATGTCGCCTGGCGCCTGCCGCCAGACGACAGCACCATCAACGCTATCGAAATCTGGGGTCCGCCGCACGCCCATTTCCCGCGCGGCGATCTGCAGATCACTCTGACGGTGCCGGGACTGGCCCCCGCCACCACCGCCTTTACCCTGCCCTGGCAGTATTCGGTCCTGTCCGGTCCCGACGGACGGCCCTTGGCGCGGGCCTATTACACCCCGCATCAGACGCGCGCCGGGCAGTGGCGCGACGGCATCACCGTGATCGCCGTCCCGACCTGTCCCGAACGCCTGGGAGAGGCTTTTGCCCCGCCGGGCGAATGGCGGGTGCGGATCGCGGATGCCTCGCCCGGCGGGATCTATGACCTGGCGGCGCAGCGCGACGAGGTGATCCGCGGATTCCGCCGGGGCGCCCGGCAAAGCTGGTTCCACGACCCGGGCTATCGCAGCCATGAACCCTCGGGCTTTCCGATCCTGACCGACGCGCAGAACGGCGGCGATCCATCGGTGATCCGCACCGACACGGTCAACGCCTATGCCACGGGCGAACGTCCGCTGCGGGGCGGGGCGATCCATCGGCACGAGGGCACCACCACACCCTATAGCGCGCTGCTGAACGACGGCCAGCCGGGCGATTGCCTGGTGCCTGTCGATCGGGCGATCAACAGCCCCGGCATGATCCTGCGGGGCCGCGACAGCGGCAGTTTCGAGATATCCTCGGGCACGTCGATGGCCGCCCCGCAACTGGCCCGCTGGCTGGCCCGGCAACTGTCGGACGGGCAGCGGCCGGGCAGCCGCGCGGCGATTCGCCAGCTGGCCGAAAACCAGTCCGCCCGCCCCGCGCCGACGCCCGTATTGGATTTCCCAACGCGATTTCCCGAATTCTAGGCGTCGCCCGGGCATATTTCACGCTTTCCGCGCGGTTTTCCCCTGAACGATTCACGCCCGTTTCACGCCCGCGGTGGAGAGTGAGTCCATTGTTACCGTTCATCGGTCGCACGGGGTGACGCCTCGCTTGGCAGCAGCAGGAGGGAAAACGGACATGCCGGGTGACACAATTCCGAATTTCAGCAATGTCATCGCCGCGCTTCAGCTCTTGGGCAATGGACTGGGGGGTGTGCAGAATATGCCGGCCCAATCGCCCGAAAGCCTGTTGGCGGAGATGCAGGGACGGTCAGGGTTCAGTGCTCCTCTCGCTGAACCCGACCGTCCGACCTGGGCCGCGTTTCGCCGGCTCGAGCAGGAAAACCAGCTTCTTGTCGATCATGCCGAGATGCTGGCCTGCGCCCTGGGTGCCTGCCCAAATTGCTGGGGCAGCATCGAGGATTGCGAGGATTGCGGAGGCGTCGGTCGTCCCGGTGCCTTCGCCCCCGATCGTGGATGTTTCGATCACTTCGTCCTGCCGGTCATCGTCCGCGTCATGGGACGGGCAAACCTGCATGACGATCCTGCCACCCGTCCTGGCGATTACCGGGATCGGGACAACCCGCAAAGTTCCTCTGTTTGACAGTTCCCTGTTTTCTGTCGCGGGTGGTTTGGCGGATGGTTTTTTGTCCATCCGCCAAATTTGGTTCAGAACAGCGGATCCAG
Organism: Paracoccus yibinensis; assembly: GCF_030846195.1. GTDB lineage: Bacteria > Pseudomonadota > Alphaproteobacteria > Rhodobacterales > Rhodobacteraceae > Paracoccus > Paracoccus yibinensis. The sequence goes on along the minus strand of NZ_JAVCWH010000005.1, from coordinate 126,384 downwards.
CGCGAAAGGATCGGCGGGCGCCGTCGTGGCGATGGTGCGCCCGGGTCCCGACAGCGTGGCGATCTGCCGGGCCAGGATCGCAATGGCCGACGATGCCGCCGCAGCCGAGGCCCCCGGCCCGGTCCCGCCCAGGGGCACGGCGATGTCGAAACTGCGGGCATGATTTGCAGCCCCGCTGCCCTCATCCGCCACGAAGTAACGCCCCGACAGCCGATAGATGCCATTGGCCTGCGGCAGGGCGCGTTCCACCCGCACCTCCAGCACGCGCTGCGGAGGTTCGGCCAGGGGCCAGGGCTCCCCGATCACGGTCGCGCCCGATGCGTCCGAAATCGCGCGCGCCAGCGACAGGGTAAAGGCGCGCTGCGGATTGTCGGCCCACAGGTTGTCGGGGCTTGACCGCACGGCGCCGTCTTCCGTCTGGAAGGCGACCTCTTGCCCGGACGCGTATTCGGGCAGGGACACATCCTTCAGTTCCGCGCTGCCCAGCCGGTTGGGCACCTGTTCGCCTGTCACCGGCGGGTCGATGATGTAGCGCGCGGTATCTTCCGGGTCGGAACAGGCCGACAGCCCCAGAAGGCCAAGGCAGGCAAGGGTCACGGGCAGGCGCAGGGTCATGTCATCGTCCCAGAATGAAGGCGCGGGGGTTGCGTTCGATCATCCGGGCCAAGGACCCGAATGCCTCGGTCGCGCGGCGCAGTTCGCGCAGCATGTTGACAGCCTCGGTGTTGAAGGCGGAACGGCTGCCATAGGACGCCAGGACCGAATCCGCACGTGCCGCCGTTGCTTCCAGCCGCTGGATCAGCTGCGGCAGGCGCTCGACCGAGGTGGCGATCTCCTCCGCCGCGGTGCTGGCGCTGTCGAGCGCGTCGTTCAGGCTGCCAGCCGCATCGCCGTCACGCAGGTCGTTCAACAGGCCCGACGCGGCCTCCAGCGTATTGGACAGGTTGCGCGGCAGTTCTTCGGCATCCTCGCTGCCCAGCATCGCGCGCAGGTCGGCCAGGATCCCTTCGGCCTGGGCGCTGATCTCGGCGAATTCGAATTCCTCGACCGCAGTGGCGGCGGCGTCGATCTGGTCCACCATGTCCGGCACGTCGGCGGCGGCCAGCTTGACGGCCTCGGCGGCGGCGGCGGCTTCATCGACCAGGCGGGCGAGGTTCTCGGCCGTGCCGCTGTCGCGCAGGTCGCGGGCCATGCCGCCGATGTCGGTGGCCGCACTGCGGGTCTGGTCCAGCGTTTCCCGCAGGCTTTCGGGGATGGCGCGGGTATCTTCCGAGCTGGCGATGGCGGTGATGCTGTTCATCATGTCGGTCGCCGATTGCAGCACTTCTTCCAGCGGCAGGTTGCCGATCCGGGACAGGAAGCCCTGGGCACTGGCGCTGAAGTCGTCCAGATCGCCAGGGACGGACGGGATGATGGGATTGGGCTGGGCGCTTGTGTTGATGCTGGCCGGTTCGGCGCCGGGGATTTCCACCAATTCCACCATCAGCGACGTGCCCAGGAACCCGGCACTGGCCACGCGCGCGCGAAGCCCTTGGGACACGGCCTGTTCCAGGAAGGCAAGGGCGTCTTCGGACGTGGCGTCCTGGGGCAGCCCCAGCCGGGACGGGGAAATCGCCATCGTCACGACCTGCCGGATTTCCCCGCGCGGTTCATCCTGCGTCACCGCCAGATCCGTGACCTGGCCCACGCGCAGGCCCTGGAACTGCACATCGGCCCCCTTGGCCAACCCTTGCAGGGAATCGTCGATCAGCATGGCAAGGCGCAGCGGTTCGCCGCTGTCGCTGGCCAGGATGTCGTTTCGGGCGGTATCCTCGTCCGGCTGCAGGGCATAGACATGGCCCGGCTCCACGGGCCGTCCGCCGCTGATCAGCGTGTCGAAGGCCACGCCCCCCTGCAGGACCGAGGACAAGGAATTCACGTTGAACGAGACCCCCGACGCGCCCAGCGACAGCGAAAAGCCCGAGGTGTCCCAGAACACGGTCGAGGTCGTCAGCCGCTTGTCATGCGGCGCCTCGATGAAGGCGTCGGCGATGACCTGATCCTCGGTATCGGCCAGGCGGATATTCTCCATCCGGCCCACCTGGACGCCGCGATACAGGACCGGCGCGCCTTCGCTGATGCCGTCGGCGTTTTCCATGGCCAGTGTGACCAGCGTGCCGGGAACATCCTCGCGGACCAGGGGCGGGCGGTCCTGGCCGACGAAATGGTTCTGGGGTTCCGTGACATTGGCGTCCCAATATCCCTCGATGAAGGAACCGGTCAGGACCGTGTCCAGGCGCGTCACGCCCTGGGCCGTCACCTGCGGACGGACGATCCAGAAGGACGCATCGCTGTCGATATAGGGGGCGATGTCCTTGTCCACCCGGATTTCCACCACCACGCGGGACAGATCCGGGGTGAAGCTGACGGATTCCACCTGGCCCACGGTGATCTCGCGGAAGCGCAGGGTGGTTTCGCCGGGCGTGACGCCGGTTGCGTCGGCGAACTCGACCTCGATCACGGAGCCGCGGGTGGAATAGGCGTTCCAGGCGATGCCCAAGGTCACCACCAGGGCAATGATGGGCACAAGCCAGATCACGTTGATCCCGGCCTGGGCAGCGCGCGCGGCAGTCTTGCGCACGGGGCTTGCCGGTTTCAGCGGCGGCGGCGTGTCGGTCATTGCGGTGTCAGTCCTGCCCCTCGGTGCCTGTCCGGCTTCGCAACGGCAATCCGCGCCAGATCAGTCTTGGATCAAAGCTTTGCGCGGAAAGCATGGTGAAGGCAACAGACAGCGCGAAGGACACCGCGGCGGGGCCGGGATGGATCGAGGCGACGAAGCCCAGCTGCACAAGCGCCGACAGGATCGCCACCACGAAGACGTCGATCATCGACCAGCGGCCAATGAATTCCACCACCTCGTAGATCTTCAGCCGGGTATGGGCCTGTTCCACCGTCGCAGGCCGGCCGGCCACGGTGGCAAGCCAGGCGATCGCCAGGAACTTGGCGACCGGCACGATCACCGAGGCGACAAAGACGATGATGGCGATGTCGTAATTGCCGTAATGCATCAATTCGACCACGCCTTCCAGGATCGTCGCCTCGGAACTGCCCTGCAGCCCGGCAAAGGTCTGGGTGCGCATCATGGGGAACAGGTTCGCGGGGACATACATGATCAGCCCGGCGGCCCACCATGCCCAGACCTTCTGCAAGCCGCGCCGGTCGGGCGGCACCAGATCGGCGCCGCAACGGTCGCAGGTTTCCTGATCCTCGGGCCAGACGCGGCCGCAGGACCGGCAGCCCAGCAGGCCTGCGCGATGCGCGGTCAGGATGGGCGCACCGTCTTCGGTCACGACAGGCGACCCGGGACCATCTCGCGCCCGTCGGTATGCAGGCCCGCATCCTCGATCGCGTCCCAGATGGTCGTCTGGCACATGAAGCCGCGCGAGGCGAGGTTGACCAGGATCAGGGCGCAGAAGGCCCAGAAGGCGGGGCCAAGATGGACAGTCGCAAGTCCCGCCACCTTGACCAGGGCCACGGCGGTGCCGATCACGAAGATCTCGGCCATCGACCAGGGGCGCAACAGTTCGGACCATCGAAAGGCCCGCGCCGCGTGGCGATAGGGCGCGCGGCCCTGCGCCAGCGGCGCCAGCGTATAGACCAGCAGAAAGGCCCGCAGCACCGGCAGACCCACGATCATCATCATCACCGCCAGGACCAGGGGCAGCAGCACCCCATCGGCAAAGGCCATGCCCACCCCGAAAAGCGAGGTCGCGTTTCCGAACCCCATGCGCGAGATTTCCAGAAACGGAAAGAAGATCGCCCCCATCATCAGGACGACCGTGGTGAAGGACAGGGCGATCAGTTGCGTGAAGGCCCCGCCGCGCGGCTTGGCCAGCACGCCGCCGCAGCGGATGCAGTTCACCGTTTCGCCGGGTTGCAGTTCGTCTTCCACATGGAGGGCATCGCAGCGGGGACAGGCCATCAATCCCCTGCCGGTGGTCAGATCGAAGCTGTCCTGCGCATCCATGCCTGACAAGATAATCTTCCGCCCTGCCCGTGCAAGCATTCAGTGCTGCGCCCCGGCCCGAGCGGCCGAGGTCAGCACCACGTTGCGCCCCTCGGGCGTGACATTGCCCGTCTGGACGTCGAATTCCAGCCGCAGGACAAAGCTGCCGTCCTGCAACCCGGACGTCGCCTGGCCTTCCAGCTGGGTCGTGAAAGCCTCGATCAGCTGGCTGCCCAGGCCGGTGCCGCCCGACTTGTCGGTTTCGTCGATGGAATTGGCGATCTCCAGCACGCCCAGCCCCGGCTTGGGCGTCGTCAGGCTGATCCTGACCCAGGGCGTTCCCCGACCCGGTGCCGCGCCTGCGTATTTCAAGGCATTGGTGAAGGCTTCGGTTGCCAGCAGGGACAGGGGAACCGCCTGGTCCGGCAGCAGGACAAGCGTTTCGATATGGGTTTCTACATGCAGGTTGCTGCCCGGCCCGACCGAGGCGCTGACCATCTGGTTGACGATGTCGCAGATCAGCCGCCCCGCCTCGACCGCGTCCAGGTGTTCGGCCTGATACAGGTTGCGATAGATCGTCGCCAGTGCGGCCACGCGGTCCTGGACCGATCGCAGCACGCGCTTGGCGTCGGGATCGTCGATCACCCGGCTTTGCATGTTGATGATGGACGCGATCAGTTGCAGGTTGTTCTTGACCCGATGATGAACCTCTTTCAGCAGGACGGTCTTTTCGGCAACCGCTTCCTCCATCTGTTCCTCGTCCCGGATCAGGATGCGGGCCATGTTGTGAAAGGTCTGGCTGACGTCGCAGATTTCGGTCGGCGCGTCGGTCAGGACGGGGGGCGGTTCGCTGCGGTTGCCGATGGCGAAACGGCGCATCTGGCCGCGCAGCACGGTGATGTGGCGCAGAACCATGCGAAAGACCGCGAAATAAGCCACGGCCAGCGACACCAGCCACAAGGCCATGGGGATCGTGACCGCCCCCAGCCGGGACAACTGGAACATCCCGACATTGGCGGTCTTGGGCGACCAGCTGCCCAAGGCATAGACAAGGCCAGGAACGGCGGGAACCACGGTGAACATGCGCATCTGCCCGTTTCCGGCACGCGCCTTGAAGTTGGTCTCCGTCCGCGAGAGCAGGCTGATCAGATCGACGTTCTGCGGCAGGATGTCCTGGGTCGAGGTCTGCGCATCCGTATCCGATGTCAGAATCTGCCCGCGATGGTTGAAGGTCACGATGCGTGCGCCTTCGGTGCCGAAGGTGATGTTATGGGTGGACCGCAGCAATTCGGTGGTCAGCGACAGGCCGATATAGCCCAGCATCTGACTGTCGCGATACAGAGGCTGCATGACCAAGACCAGGGGCCGGCGGTTGATGACTCCCCTCTGGACAGATGTGACCAAGGTGCCCGGTTCCGCCATGAAACGCTGGAAGCCTTCGGACGAGGTGAAATCCACCGGTCCGTCCTGCCCGGACGAATTGCATGTGCTCTGCCCGTCCAGCGGCACGAAGCCCGCAAAGACATAGGTCGCGCTGCGCTGGATGAAATTGCGCATCAGATCGGCGCAAACCTGGGGACGGTCCAGCGATTCCAGCACCGCAGGGCCAAGCGCGTCGGCTGAACCCAGCGCGCTTTGCAACAACGCCCGTTCCCCTGCGGCGGCCGAGGACGTGCGGCCCAGCAGCGCCAGTTCGACCCCGCGCTCGGCCTCTCGGACCAGGTTGAAGTTCTGGATTAGCGAGATCAGGCCCAGCGGAAGGATCGCCACCGACAGAAGGGCGCCCAGCCGGAAGCCCAGCTTGCGCGTGAAATCCAGCCGGTCGCTGATCCGCCGGAGCACCGGCCCGCCCTATCGGGCGATGGTGTGGCTGGATGCCATCACGGCCAGTGTTGCCTGATCGGTCATGTCCAGATCCTCACCGCTTTCCATGTGCAGCAGCTCCGCCAGCTTTCGCCGCCCGCGATTGGCCCGCGACTTGACGGTGCCGATGGCCACGCCCGTCATCTCGGCCGCTTCCTCATAGGAAAAGCCCGACGCGCCGACCAGGATCAGCGCTTCGCGCTGTTCGTCCGGCAGTTGCTGGAACGCAATGCGGAAATCCTTCAGCGCCAGCCGCCCGTCGTGATCGGGCCGCGTGGCCTGACGCGCTGCGTGGATGCCGTCGGTGTCGCTGACCTCGCGTTTGGTCTTGCGGCGGGCCGAATAGAAGGTGTTGCGCAGGATGGTGAACAGCCATGCCCGCAGATTGGTGCCGGCCTGGAACTTGTCCATGTTGGTCCAGGCCTTGACGATGGTGTCCTGGACCAGATCGTCCGCGGCAGCCCCTTCGCGCGTCAAGGACAAGGCAAAGGCGCGCAGGGCAGGCAGGTGGTCAACCAGTTGGTCGCGCGGGTCGCCCGCAGCGGGAGTTTTCATTCTGTCACCGTCCACCGTCGCATATCGTCGCGTATTGCAAGGAACTCACTTCTGCTCGCGCAGTTGTTCGAGAAGGGCAAGAAAGCGGTCAGGAACCTGCTCTGTTGCATCCTGCTCAAAGGCGCGACGAAGATTTTCGTCGATCTGTTTCTCGACTGCCGCCTTGCGACGATCATCTCGCTTCGATGTCATTACTTTGTTAGTCCCGGAAATCTTGTGCGCACGGTATCCAACCTGTAGGGGTTAGGATAGGTTCCGCGCAATATCCGAATTCGAGGATTTGAAATATGTCGTCTGCCGATCTTGCCCAGTCCATCGGACGCGAGCTGCCCTATCTGCGGCGCTATGCGCGTGCACTGACCGGAAGCCAGCGTGCCGGTGACAATTATGCCGCAGCCACGCTGGAGGCCATCCTGTCAGACCGGTCCGTCCTGGACGGGGAAGACGATATCCGCATCGGGCTGTTCCGTACCTTCCATGCGATCTGGCAAAGTTCGGGCCAGCCCATCGACGAGGGAGAGCGCACCGCGCGTGAATCGCGTGCGCAGGATCATCTGCGCGGCCTGACCGCCAATTCGCGCGAGGCGCTGCTGCTGCGCACGATCGAGGAACTGCGCCCCGACCAGATCGCCCGCGTCATGCAGATCGACCAGGCCGAGGCCGAGGAACTGGTCCAGATCGCCCTCTCCGAGATGAGCGCGTCGCTGCGCGGCAAGGTCATGGTGATCGAGGACGAGATGATCATCGCCATGGACCTGAAGGGCATCGTCCAGGCCATGGGCCATGACGTGACGGGCGTGGCCCGCACCCACACGGCTGCCATCGAACTGGCGGGCCAGAACCGCCCCGACCTGATCCTGGCCGATATCCAGCTGGCCGACGGATCGTCGGGCATCGACGCGGTGAACGAACTGCTGCGCGATCTGGGCGATATCCCAGTGATCTTCATCACCGCCTTCCCCGAACGCCTTCTGACCGGAGAGCGGCCCGAACCCGCCTTCCTGATCTCCAAGCCCTATACCGAGGAACAGGTCCGGTCCGCCGTCAGCCAGGCGATGTTCTTCTCATCGACCGAAGGATTGGACGCGGCCTGAGGCGGCGTCCGCGCAACCTGGGGGCGGCGGGTCATTCCGCCGCCTTTTTCACATCCGCCACCAGGGACGCGCGGGCCTCGCGCGCGGCGCGGACGCGGCGGCGGCGCGCGATCTCGACATTGATCAGGGCGCCCAGCAGCACGGAAAACCCGGCCAGATAGAACCACATCAGCAGCGCCACCACCGTGCCGATGGATCCGTAGATGCGGTTATAGCTGTTGAAGCTGCTGAGATAGGCCGAGAACGCCACCGACGCCGCCGCCCACAGAAAGGCCGCAAAGACCGCGCCCCAGGTAAAGATCGGGGTGCGCGGCGTCTTCACGTTCGGTCCATAGCGATACAGGATCCCGATCCCCAGGATCACCAGCATGAACATCGCCCCCCAGGGCAGGCCTGCGACCAGCCAGCCGCGCACCTGTTCGAAGACCTGGAAATTCAGCAGGATCGGCACCAGCACGATGGTGGCAAGACCGGCCAGGGAAATTCCCACGATGGCCAGCGTCAGTGCATAAGCCAGCATGAAGCTGAAGACGGTCGAATGGGACCGCACGCCATAGGCGGCGTTCAGGCCACCTACCACCGCCTCGACCCCCGCGCGGGCGGCAATGGTGGCCACCAGAAAGGACACGAAGGACGCCCAGCCGACCGATGTCTTGCCGGCCGCGGTCAGCGACAGGATCTGCGCGTCGATCAGGTCCGCCGCGCCGTCGGGCAGGAATTCATGCGCCACATCCAGATAGGTGTTGATGACACCCGGATCGAACCACAGGCTCCACAGCGCGATGATGGCGGCAAGGCCCGGAAAGACTGCGAACATGGCGTAGAAGGCCACGCCCGCGGCGATCAGGCCCATGTGAATCTTGTCCATGCGCTCCATGACCGCCGCCATGAAGGCCCAGATCTCGCGCAGCATGGTCAGCATCGGCACCTTTGCCCCTGTGGTCTGCCCCCGATCATGGCGTCACCGGCAAGGGAATCTGTCAACCGCCATAGCGCGCCCAGATCGCGCTTTCCCCCAGACGTGCGACAAATTCGGCATGGGCGGCTGCTTCCTCCGGCGTCAGGCGGGGCGGCAGGGGCGCGGGGCGCGGGGCACGAGGGCCGCTGTCCCGAGAACCGGCCACGGGGCCGCCGCCCCGCCCGGGCTGGTCCAGCACCAGGTCGGGCTGCCTGCCGCCGATCAGTTCCAGATACACTTCGGCCAGAAGTTCGCTGTCCAGCAGCGCCCCGTGCCTTTGGCGGCTGGAATTGTCGATGCCGAAGCGGCGGCACAGCGCATCCAGCGATGCGGGGGCGCCGGGGAATTTCTCGCGCGCCAAGGTCAGGGTGTCCAGGGCACGCGACCAGGGCAGGACGGGACGGCCCAGGCGGCGCAGTTCCGCGTTGAGGAATTTCATGTCGAAGCTGGCGTTGTGGATCACCAGCCGGGCATCGTCGCCGATGAAATCGACGAAGCCCTGGACGATGTCGGCGAATTTCGGTTTGTCGCGCAGGAAGTCGTCGCCCAGGCCATGCACCTCGAAGGCATCCTTAGGCATGGGGCGTTCGGGGTTGATATAGACATGAAAGGTCCGCCCGGTGGGCAGGTGGTTCACCAGCTCGATCCCGCCGATCTCGACGATGCGGTCGTCCTTGTCCGCGTCAAAGCCGGTGGTTTCGGTGTCCATCACGATCTCACGCACGGGCTTCGATCTCCTTCACGATGTTTTCGACGGCCCGGCGGGCGGCATCCATGCTGTCCGTCGGAATGATCCAGTCCGCCCGCGCCCGTTTCTGGGCATCGGGCATCTGGCGCGACAGGATCAGGGCCAGCAGATCCGCAGTCATGCCCGGCCGCGCCATGACACGCTGCCGCTGGGTTTCCGCGTCGGCCGACACGACCGCCACCCCGTCCATCTGGGTTTCATATCCGTTTTCGTAAAGCAGCGGAATATCCAGGACGACAAGCGGGGCATCGGGATGGCGGGTGATACAGGCCTCGCGGTCGGCCGCCACGATGGGATGGACGATGGCCGACAACCGGTCAAGGGCGGCGGGATCACCGGCAATCGCGGCCTTCAAGGCGTCACGGTCGATGCCGCCGTCGCGCAAGGCACCGGGAAAGACCGCCGCCACCGGATCCACCGCCGCGCCGCCGGGCGCATAAAGACGGTGAACGGCCTCGTCGGCGTCCCAGACCGGATGGCCCATGTCGCGAAACATCTGCGCCGTGGTGGACTTGCCCATGCCGATGCTGCCGGTCAGGCCCAGCCGGAAGGTCATTCCAGCACGACCCTGCGGGTTTCCTCGTCCACCTCGGGGCGGCGACCGAACCAGCGTTCGAAACCCGGCGCCGCCTGATGCAGCAGCATCCCCAACCCATCGACCACCCGGCAGCCGCGGGACTGCGCGTCCAGCAGGAAGGGCGTCATCAGCGGCGTATAGACCAGATCCGTGACCAAGGCAGCGGGCGACAGCGCATCCAGCGGCACCCGCAAGGGCTGCTTGCCCTCCATCCCCAGGGAGGTCGCATTGACCACGGTGGTCGCGCCGTCCAGCATGTTGCCGGCCTGCGCCCAGTCATAGACGATCAGTCGGGCGCCGAATTCCGCCTTGATCTGTTCGGACCGGATCCGGGTGCGGTTGGTGATACGCAGTTCCTTGACGCCGCTCTCCAGAAGCGAGGCCACCACCGCCCGCGCCGCGCCGCCCGCGCCGATCACCGCGGCGGGACCGTCATCGGGATGCCAATCGGGCGCGTTCTGACGCAGGTTGGCAATGAAGCCGTAACCGTCCGTGTTGTCGGCGTGGATCTTGCCGTCGGACCGGAAGATCAGCGTATTCGCCGCCCCGATCAGCGCCGCGCGGTCGGTCACGGCGTCGGCCAGGGTCAGTGCCGCTTCCTTGTGCGGAATGGTCACGTTGATGCCCACGAAGCCCAGCCGGGGCAGGGCGCGCAGCACCTCGGCCAGGTGTTCTGGCATGACGGGCATCGGGATGTAATGGCCCGCAATGCCGTATCGGCGCAGCCAATGGCCATGCAGACGCGGGGATCGGGAATGGGCGATCGGCATCCCGATCACCCCGGCAAGCGGAACAAAGGCAGGGCGGCTTGGCTGGTCGTCGGTCATCACAGGCATCCCTTGGCTTGGGCTTCAACCCTAAGCCGGGGGCAGAGCGAAAAAAAGCGCGATTCCGTAAGGGCATGATCCCTGTGGCAGGACTGCTTGTGGATAAGAACCGGGGGGAATCGGGTCGAATCATGGGGGCAGGCGATAGGTTTGCGCCCATGCGCCAAAACCGGCAAGGAACGGGGCAGGCCCGAGGGCGTTGCATCCCCAAGTGGACAACTGCCCGATCGCTCCCGGCCGATCTGTGGAGAAGTGCTTCGCGCCAAGCATCTCCACAGACTTATCCACATGACATACCTCTGATTTCGCTTATTTGTTTTTCCCTAGGGGGCCTTCATCCCGGATTTATCCACAGGTGGAGGATCCGGGGGCAAATCACGGGATTTCCGCTTTATCCTGCTGTCCACAGGCCCTACATCAACATCATCCTTTATCTTTCTTTCTATATTAAGAAGAAGAAACGCCGATGCTGGACGGGCTTTCTGTGATCTATCCCTATGCCAAGGCGTTTCACGTCATGGCCGTGATTTCCTGGATGGCGGGCCTGTTCTATCTCCCCCGGCTGTTCGTTTATCACGCCGAACGCGGGCAGGCGCCCGAGCCTGGCGGCAGCTTCGTCATCATGGAGGACAAGCTGCTGCGGCTGATCATGAATCCGGCGATGATTGCCACCTGGATCAGCGGGGTTTGCCTGGTGCTGACGCCGGGGATCGTGGATTGGTCGATGGTGTGGCCCTGGACCAAGGCCGCGGCCGTGCTGGGGATGAGCTGGTTTCACATGTGGTGCGCGGGTCAGCGGCGCGGGCTGCTGGCGGGGCAGGGCCAGACCGGTCGGCGGTATCGCATGATGAACGAGGTGCCGACGCTGCTGATGATCGTCATCGTGCTGTCGGTGATCGTCAAGTTCTAGGGCAAAGATTGACTCGGGGGGCTTTGCCCTCTATGTCGCGGACAAGCCCGGCCATCCGGTACGGGGATTCCCGATTCATAATTTGACCACCGCGCGGCGATGCTGCGCGCGATTGCGGTGATATCATGTCCGAAGAACGTCTGAACCTCTCCGAACTCAAGGCCAAGAGCCCGGCGGAACTGCTGTCCCTGGCCGAGGAGTGGGAGATCGAGAACGCCTCGACCATGCGCAAGGGCGAAATGATGTTCTCGATCCTCAAGGAACATGCGGAGGAAGGCTTCGACATCGGCGGCGATGGCGTGCTGGAGGTGGTGCAGGACGGCTTCGGCTTCCTGCGGTCCACCGCCGCCAACTATCTGCCCGGTCCTGACGACATCTATGTCAGCCCTGACATGATTCGGCAGCATTCTCTGCGCACCGGTGACACGGTCGAAGGCGTCATCCGCGCACCGGGTGAAAACGAACGCTATTTCGCGCTGACCAAGGTCGAGCGGATCAATTTCGAAGACCCGGAAAAGGCCCGGCACAAGGTCGCCTTCGACAACCTGACGCCACTTTATCCGAATGAACGGCTGAAGATGGAAATTGAGGACCCGACCATCCGGGACCGTTCTGCCAGGATCATCGACCTGGTGGCGCCGATCGGCAAGGGTCAGCGGTCGCTGATCGTGGCGCCTCCGCGCACGGGCAAGACCGTGCTGTTGCAGAACATCGCCCATTCGATCGAACGCAATCACCCGGAATGCTATCTGATCGTTCTGCTGATCGACGAACGCCCCGAGGAAGTGACGGACATGCAGCGGTCGGTCAAGGGCGAGGTCATCTCCTCGACCTTCGACGAACCGGCTAGCCGGCACGTCGCGGTGTCTGAAATGGTTATCGAAAAAGCGAAACGGCTGGTGGAACACAAACGAGATGTTGTGATTCTTCTGGATTCTATCACAAGACTTGGTAGAGCTTTCAATACTGTTGTACCCAGTTCAGGCAAGGTGCTGACCGGCGGCGTCGATGCCAACGCCTTGCAGCGGCCCAAACGGTTCTTTGGGGCGGCTCGGAATATCGAGGAAGGCGGATCGCTGACCATCATCGCCACCGCCTTGATTGATACCGGTTCGCGTATGGACGAGGTGATTTTCGAGGAATTCAAGGGCACCGGCAACAGCGAGATCGTGCTTGACCGCAAGGTGGCGGACAAGCGCGTCTTCCCGGCCATGGACATTCTGAAGTCGGGAACGCGGAAGGAAGAATTGCTGGTGGACTCCAAGGACCTGCAAAAGACCTATCTGTTGCGTCGTATCCTGAACCCGATGGGCACGACCGATGCCATCGAATTCTTGATTTCGAAATTGAAACAGACCAAGTCGAATTCCGAATTCTTCGATTCGATGAACGCCTGACGAGGCAGCAATGGACTTGATCTATGCCGAAGCCACCCCGCCCGGGCGGGGTGGCGTTTCCATTATCAGGATAAGCGGCGCAGGAGCGCGGCGTCTGGCCGAGCATCTGGCAGGGGCATTGCCTCGGCCTCGCCATGCCTATCTTCGGGAAATCCGAGATACGGACGAAATACTGGATCGTGCCCTGGTCATGTGGTTTGAAGAAGGCCACAGCTTCACCGGCGAGGAACTGGCCGAAATCCATCTGCATGGTGCCCCCGTCATCGTCCGCCGCTTGGGGCAGATATTGACCAGCCGCAGCCTGCGTCTTGCAGAAGCGGGAGAGTTTACCCGTCGTGCCTTCCTGAATGGGCGAATGGACTTGTCTGAAGTCGAAGGCCTGGGCGATCTTCTGGCTGCCGAAACGGAAGCACAGCGGCGTCTGGCCCTGCGAGTGAGCAGCGGCGAACTTGCTCGCAAAGCGGACCACTGGCGGTCGCTTCTGATCCGCGCCGGCGCACTTGTGGAAAGCAGCGTCGACTTTGCGGATGAGGATGTTCCAGAGGATGTTCCGGGTGAAGTATTCGAACTGTTGGCAGAACTGCGACGTGATCTGAAAGAACAGATAGCCGGTTACGCTGCGGCCGAACGTATTCGCAACGGATTTGAAGTTGCAGTCATTGGCCCCCCAAATGCAGGAAAATCGAGTCTGATAAACCGCATTGCGCGTCGCGAAGTGGCTTTGGTATCAGATATTGCCGGAACGACTCGAGATATCATCGAACTGCGTTTGGACATCCGGGGATTGGCTGTCACGTTGCTGGACACCGCAGGTCTTCGTACCTCGGAAGACGTTGTCGAAAACTTGGGAATAGACCGCGCTCGAACTCGGGCTGCCGGAGCTGACCTGCGTCTTCACCTTTCCCCGGAAGGAAAAAAGGACGACAGTCTTTGGCAGGAGGGGGATATACTGGTCGCCACCAAATCGGACTTGCATAAACGGGCAGCAGGTCTTCCAGTCTCGTCCTTGACCTCTGAGGGGCTGGATCTATTAATCAATCAAGTTTTTGACACCCTAAGCGTCAGAGCAGCCAGTGCGGCCTTGATCAGCCATCAGCGCCAACTTACAGCCTTGTCGGAGGCGTACGAGGGTCTTGCAGAGGTTGATAACCTACCACCAGAACTTGTCGCAGAAGCTATTCGGAGAACTGCTTCGTCTTTGGATCGCCTCCTTGGCAGAATCGGAGCAGAGGACTATCTGGATGTAATCTTCACATCCTTCTGCATCGGAAAGTGAGTGTTTCACGTGAAACAATATGACGTGATTGTTGTTGGGGCCGGTCACGCAGGTCTTGAGGCAGCGGCGGCTTCGGCCAGGCGCGGCGCCAAGACGGCATTGGTGACGATGCGTCGAGAAGATATTGGAACTCTGTCATGCAATCCTGCGATCGGAGGGTTGGGAAAGGGCCATCTGGTCAGGGAAGTCGATGCCCTTGATGGATTGATGGGTCGAATTGCAGATAGGGCCGGCATCCAGTTCCGGCTGTTGAACCGGAAAAAGGGTCCTGCAGTACAAGGGCCACGCGCTCAGATGGACCGCAAACTATATCGAGTTCATGCCTTCCAAGCGATATCAAATTATCCGAACATCCATCTTGTTTTCTCTGAAGTCTCCTGTCTGGTCGGAAACGACAAATTGGTTTCTGGTGTAGAACTAGCAGATGGCACAATCTTGAATGCCAAAGCTATTGTCCTGACCACCGGCACATTCCTGAATGGTGTCATCCATGTAGGTAGCGAAAGCCGACCTGCAGGACGCTGGGGCGATGGCGCTTCCAATCGACTGGCTGAGTCGGTAAGCCGTTATGAACTCCCTATGGGGCGTCTTAAAACGGGCACGCCCCCTAGACTCGATAGTCGTTCGATAGACTGGAATGTCTTGGAACAGCAACCTGGTGACGATCAGCCAGCTTTGTTCTCGTATCTTAGCACAGGCGTAGAAACGCGTCAGATCTCCTGCGGTATAACTCATACGAATATACAGACGCATGACGTTATCCGGAACAATCTGTCTAAATCCGCCATGTATGGCGGACACATTTCTGGACGGGGTCCACGCTATTGCCCCTCAATCGAAGACAAGATCTTGCGTTTCAGTGACAAGGAGGCCCATCAGATCTTTCTCGAACCCGAGGGCCTGGATGATCATACGGTTTATCCCAATGGGATCTCCACGTCGCTGCCAGCCGATGTTCAGTTGGAATATGTGCGGACGATAAGGGGTCTGGAGCAAGCTGTAATCCTGCAGCCCGGTTATGCGGTCGAGTATGATTACATCGATCCACGTGCGCTGAAGAATACGCTGGAATTGAAGAACGTGCATGGCCTTTTTCTGGCAGGGCAGATAAATGGCACCACTGGCTATGAGGAAGCGGCTGCGCAGGGTATCGTTGCCGGACTGAATGCCGCAGCAAAAGCGCTAGACAAGGAAAGTGCGACATTCAGCCGCGCCGATAGCTACATTGGTGTCATGATCGATGATCTGACATCCCGCGGCGTGTCCGAACCTTACCGGATGTTTACCTCTCGTGCAGAATTTCGCTTGTCGCTCCGTGCTGACAACGCTGATCAGCGTCTTACGCCATTTGGGCTCAAGGTAGGCTGCATAGGGGAAGTGCGTCGCAGGTCCTTTGAGGAACGCCAAAGTCTCTATGAAATTGCGCGTAGGGATATGCAGGCCGCCACATTCAGTCCATCTGTTCTTTCGAAGGCTGGCATCATTGTTCGTCAAGATGGCCAGATGCGATCTGTATTTGGATTATTGGGCCAGTCAGATATTTCACCGGGCCAACTGGAAGGTCTTTATCCTGCCCTTGGGGACATCAATCCGGCTACAGTGCAGCAACTACGGAATGATGCTCTGTATGATCAGTATGTGGATCGCCAAGCCCGTGACGTTGAATTGCTGAAACAGGACGAGGCAATCTCTTTGCCGCACGACTTCGACTACGCACAACTTTCCGGTCTGTCTAGAGAACTGGCAGCTAAGATGAACATGCTCCAACCGGAAACACTGGCTGCGGCCGCCAAGATCGAGGGGATGACACCGGCTGCGCTTACACTTCTGGCAGTTGCGTCGAAGAACCGCAGTAAGTTAACAGCATGACTGTTTCACGTGAAACAATGGAACGACTTCAGGTTTATGGGGATCTGCTGACCAGATGGAACCCCCGCATCAATCTTGTTGCGCCCTCAACTCTTTCTAATCTCGCAACACGGCATTTTGAAGATTGTCTCCAAGTGGCCGCTCTTGCCGGGAGCAAGTCGGGCCGATGGGTTGATCTGGGCAGCGGCGGCGGCTTGCCAGGCTTGGTCCTTGCCATGGCCAACACCGATCCAGAAGTGACTTTCACTTTGGTGGAAAGCGACCAGCGCAAAGCAGCTTTTCTTCGCACTGTCATTCGAGAAACTGCGCTGACCAACGTAACTGTCTTGTCCAAGAGAATCGAGTCTCTTCCGTCGCTGAGTGCGACCTATGTGAGCGCACGTGCGCTTGCTCCCCTCAGGCATCTAATGGCATATTTGGCGCTCCATCTGGCGCCTTCTGGCAAGGCTTTCCTGATGAAGGGTCTTCAATGGAAAGACGAAGTTGAAGATGCACAAAAAGATTGGAATTTCGATTATATTGCGCACCCGAGCCGGACACAGGAAGGGGCAGCAATACTGGAAGTAAGCGGAGTAAGACATGGCGCAGCCTAGCGTTATTGCCATCGCCAATCAGAAAGGCGGAGTGGGGAAGACCACCACTGCGATAAACCTTGGCGCGGCACTGGCCATGTCAGGCCACTACACGATCCTGATTGATCTGGATCCTCAAGGAAATGCTTCGACAGGATTAGGGATTGAGGCAGAGCAACGTCACAGAACTGTCTATGACCTTCTGGCAGGGCCGGAGTCTCTGGCAGACTGCCTGGTTCACACGAAAATCGAAAATCTGTCAGTTGTTCCGGCAACGCCTGACCTTTCCTCGGCCGACGTTGATCTGGCACAGGTAAAGGACCGCACTCGTCTTCTAAGGCGCAAGCTCAATGAAGCTCCAAAGGACAGTGTTATCCTGATCGACTGTCCTCCAGCTTTGGGGCTGCTGACGGTGAATGCCATGGTTGCTGCAGATGCCGTCCTTGTTCCCTTGCAGGCTGAATTCTATGCTCTTGAGGGCCTGTCGCAGCTTTTGACGACGGTAAAACATGTGCGTCAAAGCGGAAACCCCAATCTTCGGGTGAATGGTGTCTTGCTGACCATGTCCGATTACCGCAACAATCTATCTCAGCAAGTCGAGGCCGACGCCCGCGCAACGCTTGGAGATCTGGTCTTCACAACGGTCATTCCCCGAAATGTCCGTGTCTCGGAAGCGCCCTCGTTTGCACAGCCGGTCCTTCTTTACGATCCTGCGTCCAAAGGCAGCCTTGCCTATCGTCAATTTGCCGCTGAGTTTGTGGCACGTCTTAAACTTGCCAGTGAGGTTGCCTGATGTCCGACAGCAAATCTGCAAAACGCGGCTTGGGCCGCGGCCTGTCGGCACTGATGGCGGATCTGGATCTCGATACACCGGGCGAGGCCAAGCCCGCCAAGGATCGGACGATGGTTCCCATCGAGCAGATCACGGCTAACCCGGATCAACCCCGGCGACACTTCGATCCGGCGGCCTTGCAGGAACTTGCAGACTCCCTCCGCCAGCGGGGCGTTCTTCAACCCTTGATCGTCCGAAAGCATCCCCGGGATGAGGGACTTTACCAGATCGTCGCAGGCGAACGCCGCTGGCGGGCGGCGCAGATGGCGCAGTTGCACGAACTTCCGGTTATCGTACGGGATCTGTCCGATACCGAAGTTCTTGAAGTCGCCATTATCGAGAACATTCAGCGGGCCGATCTCAATGCCATCGAGGAAGCTGCGTCCTTTCGGCAGCTCATGGATCGCTTCGGTCATACCCAGGAAAGACTGGCCGAGGCACTGAACAAGAGCCGCAGTCATATCGCCAACCTCTTGAGGCTGCTGACCTTGCCTGATCCGGTGCAGGATTATGTGAAGGATGGTCGCCTGACGGCCGGACATGCTCGTGCATTGATCACGGCGGACAATGCTGCCATTCTGGCGAGACGGGTCATTGACGGAGGGTTGTCCGTTCGGGAGACCGAAGATCTTGTGCGTCGACAGGCGAAAACCACAACATCTGCTGAAAAATCACAGTCTCGTCGCAAGGATGACAAAGACGCCGATACCCGGGCCCTTGAAGGAGACCTTTCTGCACAGTTGAAAATGGCCGTCACCATTGATCATGCCCATAACGGGGGTGGAACGATTTCGATCACATACCAAAATCTGGATGAACTCGACCGGTTATGCCAGCTTTTGGGGCGCCCAAGCTGATGATGGAATAAAGCCCTCGAAGAAGCCGGGACATCTCTGCGATACGGATATTCTGCATGGGCCAAGATTGGCAGCAGGAATTTGCGGATCGCATGGCCATCGCGCTGACAGGACGGACCAGACAGGACCGCAAAATTCTCCCGACCGCGTTTAAGCGCCTCCCTAGCGGGGTTCAGTCGTGCTGCCATTGGTCCCATCCTTGGGAGGGGGGCGGGAATCGTCAATCTTCCAATCCTGCGACGATCTTGTCAGGCGTCGCAGGAAGTTGCCGCACACGGACCCCGCAGGCATTGTGAACGGCATTCAGAACAGCCGCACCTGCCCCGCAAATCCCCAGTTCTCCCAAACCCTTGGCTTGCAACGGCCCGACATAGGCATCGCGTTCGGGCAGGAAATGCACCTCAAGCGCGGGCACATCCGCGTGCGTGGGGATGTGATACTCCGCAAGATCGCGGCTGACGGCGTGACCGTCACGGGGATCATGTTCCATCGCCTCGGTTAGGGCGATGCCGATGCCGAAGGTCATGCCGCCCAGGCACTGGGATCGCGCGGTCTTTTCGTTCAGCACCCGGCCGCAGGCGAAGACGCCCATCATGCGCCGGACGCGCACCTCGCCGGTCCAGCGGTTTACCGCAACTTCAGCCCAATGGCTGCCCCAGGTGGCTTGCCGGTGGGACTTTTCGGTCTTGCCGGGTTGCAGATGACCTTCGCCGCTGATCTGGCCGTCGATCAGATCCGACAGCGGCCGGGCCACGTTGCCGGCCCGTGCCATTCCGTCTTGCAGGGTCAGGTCCACTTCATCGCAACTCATCGCTCGGGCGATCTGGCTGCGGATTTCCTCGCAGGCCAGATAGACCGAATTGCCGCTGGACGCTGCGCCGAAGGAACCGCCCGACCCCGAGGCGGGCGGAAAATTCGTGTCGCCCAGCCTGACCTCTACCCGTTCCATGGGCAAGCCCAACATTTCCGCGGCAAGCTGGCCAAGGATCGTATAGGTGCCGGTGCCGATATCGGTCATGTCGGTTTCGACGATGGCATGGCCGTCCTGGTTCAGCGTGACGCGTGCCCGGGATTCGACCAGCATGTTGACCCGCACGGCGGCGGCCATGCCCATGCCGATCATCCATTCCCCCTCGACGCGCTGTCCGGCGGGCTTGCGGTTTGACCAGCCGAACAGCCGGGCACCCTCGCGCAGCGCCTCGGCCAGCTTGTGGCTGGAGAAGGGGCGGTCCGTGGTGGGTTCGACATCGGGGATATTGCGCAGGCGCAGTTCGACCGGGTCGATCCCCGTCGCCTCGGCCAATTCGTCCATGGCGCATTCGAAGACGGTGACACCCACCGCCTCGCCCGGCGCGCGGACGGATCCGGCGCAACCGCGGTGGATGCGCGCGACAGCATGAACCACCTGCCGATGCGCGGCCTGATAGGTAAAGGGCGTCGCTTGGGCAACGGGTTCGACGAATTCGCTGCTGGGCAGGTTCGACACCAGAACCTCGTGCCCGATTCCCGTCAGGCGGCCATCCGAATCGCAGGCCAGCCGGATACGCTGCCGGGTTTCGGACCGGCGGTGCGCCAGGTCGAAGACCTGCTGGCGGGTCATGGCGACCATGACCGGACGACCGAGTTTCTTGGCGGCGATGGCTGCCGCGACGGCCTCGGCATTGATGCCCAGCTTCGATCCGAAGCCGCCGCCGACATAGGGCGACAGCAGTCGAAGGTTCTGTTCCTTGATTCCCAGGGCATCGGCCATCTGCTTGCGGTTCGACGACAGCATCTGCAGCGCCGCGCGGATCGTCACATGGTCGCCGTCCCATTCGGCAATGGCGGCATGAGGTTCCATCGCCGCCGACATATGCGACGGTGTCTGCCAAACCCGATCCACCGTGACAGCGGCATCCTGCATCGCCTTGTCCACATTTCCCGCTGCCGACTGCTTCTTCGGCGGCAGTTCGGGCTTCACGGCCTCGGGTTCCACAGGCACGCTGGCGGTCTTGTAGCGGACGGCAATGTTCTGGGCGGCGTGGCGCGCGGTCTCGAAGCTTTCGGCCACGACAAGAGCGATGGCCTGACCCATGTATTCGATCTGGTCCGGCCCCGAGGTGGGGCCCTTCTGGTCCATGCCCTGCGCGGCATAGCGGACCATCCGCTTGTCATGGATCACCGCAAGGGCGCCGGGTGCGTCGCCGACCTCGAGCACCTTTCCGGCGGGGACGGACGCCTGGACCAGGACCCCATAGACCATGTTCATGGGCCTTGCCTCGGCGGCATAGGCGGCAAGTCCGGTCACCTTGAGAGGGCCTTCAAGCCGGTTCAGGGGCTGGCCCAGGATGCCCTGGGCCATGTGGTCCAACCGGTCGTCGTGGTTCGGGCCATCGACCCGCAGATGCCGTGTCATGCCGCCGTCTCCATTCCGGTCGCGTCACGCAGCGTCGCGATCAGGGCGCGGCGCAGCAGGGGAATCTTGAACTGATGTTCGCCCCAGCCGCGCGCGGGGCGCAGCAGGATCTCGGCCGCTTCCCTGAACAACGCGTCCGAGGGTTCGCTGCCCTTCAGCAAGGCCTCGACATCGGGATCGCGCCATGGTTTCGCGGCAACGCCGCCAAAGGCCAGGGCAGCATGACTGATGCGACCGTCCTCGGTCCCGATCACCGCCGCGACGGACACCAGGGCAAAGGCATAGGAGGCCCGGTCCCGCACCTTGCGATAGCGATGCTGGCCCCCAGGCGGGGCGGGAAGGATCACCGCCGTGATGATTTCGCCGGGTTCCAGGACGGTTTCCACATGCGGGGTATTGCCTGGCAGCAGGTGGAAATCGGACAACGGCACCTTGCGGGGGGCCGGACCATCGATCTCGACCACGGCATCCAGGGCACGCAGGGCCACAGCCATGTCGCCGGGATAGGTGGCGATGCAATGATCCGATGCGCCCAGGATCGCGTGGTTCCGCGTGACGCCGCCGATGGCCGCGCAGCCCGCGCCGGGATCGCGCTTGTTGCAGGCCATGCGGCGGTCATAGAAATAGGGACAGCGGGTGCGCTGCATCAGGTTGCCGCCCGTCGTCGCCATGTTGCGCAACTGCCCGCTGGCCCCCGCCAGCAGGGCGCGTGACAGGACAGGGTAATCGCGGCGGATGACCGGATGGGCGGCAAGGTCGCTGTTCCTGACCAAGGCCCCGATCCGCAGCCCTTCGCCCTCCGGCTCGACGCCGCCCAGATCCAGGTGGGTGATATCGACCAGGACAGGGGGCGCCATGACCTCGAGCTTCATCAGATCCAGCAGGTTGGTGCCGCCTGCGATGATCGTGGCGTCCGGCGACAGATCCGCAATCGATGCGGCGCGCTGATAGGTGAATTCCCTCATGCCGCATCCTCGCGCCAGCCGGTGGTCCCGGCGGCCTGCCGGATGGCCGCGACAATGTTGGCATAGGCCGCGCAGCGGCACAGATTGCCGCTCATCCTCTCGGCGATCTCGGCATGGGACAGCTCGAACGGGCCGTCCAGGTTTTCAGAGACATGGCTGGGCCAGCCTGCCTCGATCTCCTCCAGCATCGCGGTGGCCGAACAGATCTGGCCCGGCGTGCAATAGCCGCATTGGAAGCCGTCATGGTCCAGGAACTGTTGTTGCAGGGGAGACAGGCGATCCGGGCTGCCCAGGCCCTCGATGGTGGTGATCCGCGCGTCCTGGGCCATGCAGGCCAGGGTCAGGCAGGCATTGATCCGGCGGCCGTCCATCAGCACCGTGCAGGCGCCGCATTGGCCATGGTCGCAGCCCTTCTTGGTGCCGGTCATCCCAAGATGGTGGCGCAGGGCATCCAGAAGCGTGGTGCGCGGATCCAGATCAAGGTCATGGGTCGCGCCGTTCAAGTGAAGTGTGATCTGCATGAATCCCCCGGATGCTGGCATCGGTGCTGGCTGGTGGCACGCCTCAACCGCCAGACCGGGACTGCGTTCCCTCGGGCCACCGCTTTCCCAAAGGAACAGGGGCGCGCGAAGGGCGTTTCCCCCGCATGGCAAACCCAGGAGCGTTCCATGTCCCAGTCCCAGACCACCCGCGATCACGACATCATCCGCAAATGGGCCGAATCCCGTGACGGCCATCCCGCCAAGGTCGAAACCGGCGGAAAAGGCGGGATCCTGCGCATCGACTTCGGCGAGCCTGAAGACAACCTGACCCGAATCGAGTGGGAGGAGTTCTTCCAGATCTTCGATGAAAACGACCTGAACTTCCTGTATCAGGACAAGACCGCCGACGGCGGTACCAGCCGCTTCAACAAGTTCGTCTCGGGTGAATAGGGACCAGCTGCCCAAGTCCCCGGTCCCATGGCATCCTTCCCGGCAACATGGTCCGGGGCTACCTTCCCGAAGCGGCGTTATCCCCAGGCAGCAGCAGGTTGACCGCCCGTGCGGCAGCCAGGCCCAGCATGGCCCCTGCCAGAACATCCATCGGGTAATGTTTGGCGCGCGGGATCTGCACCCCGGCGATCAGGGCCGCAGCGCCCGCCGCAGAAACCTTAAGGCTTGGTATGTCCCTGGCAACGATCGCCGCCACCGCCACCGCCCCGGCCGTATGGCCCGAGGGAAACGAGGTGTCGTTGCCCCCCTTGCTTTCCCCTGGCACGAATTCGTAAGTGCGGCGCTTCACGATTTCCTCGGGGCGGGTGCGGCGCAGGCGGTTCTTGATCCTGCGCTTGACGACATTGGCGATCACATGGGCGGCCATCATGCGCATTCCCGTCCGCGCGACATTGGGGCGGCCGGCCATCAGCCCGCCGGCGATGACCGCGCCGCAGACCACCGCCAGCGGCATCTGGTCGGCCAATTCGCTGGCCGTGCCCAAGGCCTTGACCATGGGATGATGCCGGTGCCGGGCCGCGCTTGCCGCAGCCTCGACATCCATGCGTTCCAGACCTTCGGTCTGGGGGGCGGGGTGGTCTTCTGGATCGCTGTGCTGGGACATGCCTTCGTAACAGCGCGTGCGGCGGGCGGTTCCCGAAGGGGGAACAAATCACCCTGCCTGCCGGTTTGGCTTGGCCACCACCGATACGAACAGGAGGATCGAGAATGGCAAACGCAAGCAGCAAGAAATTCGGCGCAGGCCAGCAGGACCAGGGCAAGGGCGACGGCACAGGCGGCATGTCCCCCGACACGCTGGAGGAACTGCCCCGCCAGGAAATCCTGTCGAACCGCGATACGTCCCGTCATTCGGATCAGCGCGGGTTGGATTCCCGTCACGTCAAAAACGAGCAGCATCAAGACCATGTGGCGAACCGCCAGGACGACGATGCCGATGATGGGCAAGGATAAGCCATGGGCAAGCATCCCAAGACAGACACCCCGTCCGACAAGGATTTGCGCGACGATCCGGGGATCGGCCGATCCAAGGGCGCTGATCGAAGCGATCCCCAAATGGAAGGCGACAACACCTTCGAAGGCGATGTGCTGAACGACACCACGCCCCAGGGCGGCGTCGATCCCGGCCAACGCGGCCGCACAAACCGATAGGAGATGATCATGGTCGGCAAGAAGACCCACGATCAGCAGCAACGGATCATCCAGAAGAAGGTCGACACGACCAATGCCGATCCCGATTTCGATCCTCGGCCCGACCTGAAGGCATCGGACCGGCGAGAGGCACGGAAAGAGGATGGGGACAAGGATCGGGAATGACACGCCCGCCGGACCAAGCCGACGACCCTGGCCTGGTCCGGGCCATCGCCGAGGCGTGTGAATCCCTGGCCTTGCCGTCCGATGACGATTTCGCCCCAGCCTTCGACCGCTGGGGCGATCGCCGCGTCCTGATGCTGGGCGAGGCCTCCCACGGCACGGCCGATTTCTATGCCGCGCGCGCGGCCATCACCCGCCGAATGATCGAACATCACGGCACAAGGATCGTTGCGGTGGAAGCCGATTGGCCTGACGCGGCCATTCTGAACCGCTTTATCCGCGGCCTGCCACTGCCGGATGGCATGACCAAAGCGTTTCGCCGCTTTCCCCGGTGGATGTGGCGGAACGGCGAAATCGCCCGGCTTCTTCGCTGGATGCGCGACTGGAACCAGGGAAGGCCGCCGCAGGATCAGGCAGGCTTCTATGGCCTGGACATGTATAACCTGACTGCCTCGATCCGCGCGGTCCTGGATTATCTGGACAGCGCTGATCCCGATGCGGCCAGTCTGGCCCGCGCCCGTTATGGCTGTCTGGAACCCTGGGCCGACCACCCTGCCGCCTATGGCCGGATGGCGGGATCGGGCCACCACGATTGCGAACAGGCGGTCGTCCGGCAATGCCGCGATCTGCTGGAACAGGCGACCAGGGGCAAGGACGCCGATCTGCTGGATGCCGCGCAGAACGCCCGCCTGATCGCCTCGGCCGAGCGGTATTACCGAATGATGTATCGCGGCGGCGCCGAGGCCTGGAATCTGCGCGACAGCCACATGATCGAAACCCTGGATCTGCTGCTGCAAGCAGGGGGCG
This sequence comes from Paracoccus yibinensis, assembly GCF_030846195.1. Lineage (GTDB taxonomy): Bacteria > Pseudomonadota > Alphaproteobacteria > Rhodobacterales > Rhodobacteraceae > Paracoccus > Paracoccus yibinensis. The sequence continues at coordinate 101,594 of NZ_JAVCWH010000005.1, read as the reverse complement.
AGGATGCGAAGTCCGTGGTATGGGCGCATAATTCCCATATCGGAGACGCTTCGGCGACAGAGATGGGAAGCACGCGGGGTGAACATAACCTGGGCCAGCTGGCCCGCGAACGCTGGGGCGACAGGGTCGGCCTGATCGGTTTCGGCACCCACCAGGGCACCGTCACGGCAGCAAGCGACTGGGACCGCCCTGCCCAGGTGATGACCGTGCGCCCGTCACGGCCTGACAGTCTTGAAGGCCATTGCCATGCCACCGGCATCGGCCGCTTCCTGCTGGACCTGGGTGGTGATCCCGATCTGGCCGGGTGTCTGTCCAGGCCCATGCTGCAACGCTTCATCGGGGTGATCTATCGCCCCGAAAGCGAACGTTACAGCCACTACATGCACGCATCTGCGGCCCGGCAATACGATGCCTGGGTCTGGTTCGACCAAAGCCAGGCGCTTGTCCCATCGGAAGATGGGCGGGGCCAGGACAGTCAAGACCATGAAGGCGCATCCGATACCTGGCCATTCGGGGTCTAGCTGATCCTGAGCCTTTAGCTCCGGCAGAGCGCGCCGCGGGACGGCAGGGTGCAAGGCGCTGCCCGAACCATGGGTCGATCAACTTGGCTTCCTTTCCTTGCCAAGGGGGGGCTGCATCTGCCAATGCATTTCTCCCTCGCCGAAAGTGACGCAGGTCCTGATGGACATGGCCCGCCATCGGGCCTAGTCTTTTCTGGTCCGGACCAGTGTCCAAAGCCCGCATGAGGAGAGGATCATGGAACGATCCCCCTTGGCACCGTTCTGTCCCAGCTTCCGGTTCGCGCCGGACCCCGGGTTCTTGTATCTGTCGAAAGCCCATCAGCAGGTTCAGGAAGAAATTCTGGCCGGCCTTGGACGCAATCCGGTGGTCCTTGTCCTGACGGGCGGACCAGGCACGGGAAAGACCACGCTGGCCCGGCAGATTGCCAGCCTTTGTCAAGACCGACGGGTCGGGCGGATCGGCCAAAGCCATGCCCAGTTGATCGACCTGCACCATCAGGTGCCCAAGGCACTGGGGATACCCTGCTGCCCGTCCTTCGATCACCCCGAAAGCGGGCCGCGCGCCCTTGGAAAGGCTTGCGCCGATACCGGGAACTGCTTCCTGCTTGTCGTGGACGAAGCCCAGAACCTGCCCGACAGGGGACTGGATTATCTGGCGGGACTGATCGACGCCTCTGCTGCGGAGGGATGCTCGATCGGTCTCTTGCTGGTTGGTGGAACGGAACTCGAAACCCGCCTGGCAAGTCCCGCCCATGCGCGATTGCGCGCCCGAACAGGCGGGCGTTTCCGGCTTCCCCCTCTGGGGCAGGATGAAACCAAAGACTACATTGCCCATCGTTTCCAGGTTCCGGGTTGCGCCTGCCATGCCGGTATCCAGGTCTTTGACGCGGCGGGCCTTCGCCATCTGCATGCGCTGTCCAGGGGCGTTCCCAGGGTCATCAACCATTTGGTGCAGATCTGTCTGTTCGAGGCCACGGCGGCCGGGCACCGGCACCTTGACGGAGCCTTCGTGGAAACCTGCCTTTCGTCCATGATCCAGGACGGGCGGCTGGCGCATCTGATCGGTCCGGCCGGGAAGGGCTTGCGGACCCATCCTACCGGCAATGTTCCCGCTTGCGCCGATCCCAAGCCGGTGTCCCAAGCCTCGGCCGAACCTCCGCACCCCGTGGTGGCGGTCGGACCCGCACCGGCTGCGGGAGAAACCTCTGTCCGGGTGCCCTTGGCCGCATCGCGCCCGCGTCTTGCAAGACTGCGTTACGTTGGGCTGGCGGCAGTGCTGACGGGGCTTCTGATCCTGCTGCCTGTTGATCCCAGCGGACGGACACAGACCACCATCACCGCCGCGGCGTTGTTGCCGGTCAGCCCTGCAGCCAGCATAAGCGCGCCGCAACCCGCGCCCCGAGGCCTGCCCAGCCGGGTGACGGTGGACCGTCCCCCTGATCCCGACCGCCTTCTCAGCGAAGCCTTGGCCGTGGGCAGTGCGGATCCGGCTCGGGCGGCGCGGCTTTATACCCGCGCGGCATCCTGGGGCAATGCCAGGGCAGCCTATTATCTGGGACAGCTTTACGAAACGGGCATCGGGCTTCAGGTCGATCCCTATCGCGCCGAAGCCTGGTATGAAGCGGCCGGTGACATTGGCGGTGCCCCGGCGCGGCTTGCGGAACTGAAGGCCGCGCCCCGGCCGCCGAACCCGGAACCGGCAGACCCGCCTGTCCCGGTCTTCCAAAGGCTGTTTGCGCAAGGCCAAACGGAACTTCAGTGGCAAGGCCCCGGCACTGCGCCGGTTCCCCGGTTCAGGGTCGAACTTGTCCCGGCCGGAGGCGAGGGGCAGGTCCGCCGTCTGGACACGACGCTTTCGGCGCTGCTGGTCCCCTATCCGGTCGTGCAATGGCGGGTGATCGCCTTGCGGTCTGACGGGTCCGAAGGACCCGCCTCGGCTTGGTCGCGGCTTGATCCGGGTGCGCGCTGATCAGCAGCCGATCACCGCGCAGATATTGCGGCGATAGGCCTCGTTCGCTTCGCTGTCGGGAACGGCTTGTGGCGCGGATCCGGGGCAGCTGAGCTGATAGGACGGATCCAGCCCGCGATTGACGCAGGTTCCGACATCCCAGCCGGGGGGAATGTCGGTCAGATCGACCGATTGCCACTTCGGATGGCCTTCGGCGCGCAGGGTGTCGATGCGCGTCAGGATCAGCGATGCCAGATCCGACACGCCCTTGCAGCTTGCCCGATGATAGGCATTGCGAGAAGGGTCGTATTCATAGGTCATCAGCACGGCCTTGACCGCGACCAGTTCGACCGGTTCGAGCTGGAAGCCGTAGGTTCCCCCGGCCAGCGTGGCGGGTGAATAGACCGCCTGCAAGGTCGGATCCTGAATGGGCAGAAGGTGAAAGCGGTCGCCGTCGATGTCGCCTTCCGTATAAAGAGAGGCAGGCGCACCAGCGACATAGAAGAAGGCGTCGATCTGGCCGGCCTTCAGTTGCGGCAGGGCATCGGCGGGCGCCACCAGCAGCTTTTCGGCAGGCTCGACACCGGCCAGCGACAGGATCAGCGATGCGGTCAGAAAGGTGCCGCTGTTCTCGACCCCGATGGCGACCCGCTTTCCCGCCAGATCGGCCAGTCCGGCGATGTCGCGGCGCGCCAGGATGTGAACCTCCTCCTCATACAGGGGGAAGGCGATGCGGACGCCGGTAATGGCGCGGGCCACCGCGGGATCGTTGCCCGCGAAGGTCTGCATGTATTCAAGAACATCGCTTTGCACGATTCCGAATTGGGTATTGGGCCGCTGCCGCACGGCGAGGAAGTTTTCCAGCGATCCGGCGGATTCCACCACTTCAAGGGCTTGGCCGCATTGCTGCATCAGGTTGTCCAGATCGCGCCCGATCTGAAGATAGGTGCCCGTCGAAGCACCGGTCATGATGCTGAGATGGGCATCCTGGGCCTGCGCGGGCCGCATTCCCAGGATCGCCAGGACCGCAATGGCCAGATGCAGCACCAGTTTGAAACGTTCCATTGCCCTGTCCCTTTCCATCATGATCGTCAGCATCCCCCCAGCCTGCTTACCAGAGCCAGGAGCGTCTGGCGGTTGATCGGATCCTGCACCTGCGCAAGCGCCTCGGTCGGACACTGGCCCTGGATCAGCATGTCGCGCAATCGGGCGCGTTGCCCGTCGGCCGGAGGCAGCGCGGGGGCCAGGGCCAGGGCGGCATCGACCTGAGCGGGATTGCGCCGCGTCAAGGCCGCCTGAGGGGCAGGGGACTGGGGCATGTCCTCATCGCTGGCGCCGGCGGCTTCGGGTGGCGGGGCGACGGCAGCATCGCGCACACGGGTCAGGGCGGTCAGTTCGGCTGTCAGTGCAGCGATCTGCTGCGACAGTTCGGCCGAACGGCTTTCCTGTTCGGCGATCTGGCCGGCCAGTTCATCGGATCTGGTCAGCCGCGCTTGCAGAGCGGTTTCCTGTTCCCTCAGCCCTGCCAAGGTGGTGCGGGCATCGGCGATCTGCGCGGTCACTGCGTCCAATTCCGCTTTCGCCGCATCGGCCGCATCCGTCTGGCGATCCTGTTCCTCCTGCACCTGGCCGATCGCGGCACGGGTGTCGGCAATCTGCCTGGTCAGATCGGCAAGTTCTGCGTTGGCCTCCTCGACTTCAGCCTTCTGGCGGCCCTGTTCTTCCTGGCTCTGAGTGATTGTGGCACGGGCATCGGCGATCCGCGCGGTCAGTTCGTCCAGTTCCGCCTTGGCTGCCTCGACGGCAGCCTTCTGGCGGTCCTGCTCCTCCTGGCTCTGGGCGATCGTGGCGCGGGCACCGGCAATCTGCGTGGTCAGATCGGCAAGTTCTGCCTTGGCAGCTTCGACTGCGGCCCTTTGGCGGTCCTGCTCCTCCTGGCCTTGGCTGATGGTGGCACGAGCATCGGCAATCTGCTGGGCCAAATCGTCCAGTTCCGCCCTGGCCGCATCGGCTGCAGCCTTCTGGCCATCCTGTTCCTGCTGGTCTTGGCTGATGGCGGCGCGGGTATCGGTGATCTGTGTAGTCAGCTTGGCAAGTTCTGCCGTAGCTGCCTCGATTGCGGCCGTCTGGCGTTTCAGTTCCGCCTGGCCCTCGGTAATCGCGGTGCGCAGCCGGGTTTCTTCCTGTTGCAGTTTGGCCAGACCGCTTCTGGTGGTTTCCAGCCGGGATGTGGCCTCGGCAATCTGCTGTGTCAGATCGGCAAGCTGGCCGCGCGCCTGTTCCAGCCGGGGCTCCAGTTCCGCCGCCTCGGATTCCATGGTCGAGATGACCTGCCGCAGGGCATGGGCCTGGCGGGACAGATCCTCATCGGTGGCCTGCGCCATGACAGGCATCCCGGCCAGAACGACAAAAGCCCAAGCGACAAGAAACCAGACACCCACGACCAAAGCCCCCCTGCGCGGGCCGATGATGAACCAGGGCGGTATTTTGTCAATCTTTCCGTGTGGCCTGCCTGCGGGCACGAAGCCTGACCCGCCCTTGGCGGTTCAGGGGGTCGGGGCAAAGCGTTGCAGGGTCAATTCCAGGCCGTTTTCCGCCCCCTGTTCCGATGACCGCGACTGCACGTTCTTGATCATGACCTTTTCGGACTTGCCGTCGATGTCGATGTGCCCTTCGGTCAGACGGGCCAGGCGATCAGGATCCATGCCTTGGGTCCTGAACCGGATATAGTCCCCGCCGGTTTCGACCGTGCCGTGAAGCGGTTCGATCCCGTCAAGCGTCAGGGTGGCCTGGGTCATCTGTTTCTCCGATCTGCGCTGGGCGACGGGACAACTCGGACATGGCCAGGGTCGTTCCGCCCGTCAGCTGTCAGGCCGCGTGACGACATAGGCGGCAACTGCCGTGCAAAGGATGAACTGCATCGCCACGACCCAGGGCGGCATTCCGACGAACAGGCTGAAGCCCACGCCGCAGGCCATGGCCAGAACGGCCCAGGTCTTGGCCAGACGGCTGATCGCGCCGCGTTCCCGCCAGGCGCGGACGGGGGGACCATAGGTCGGATGGTTCATGATGCGCCGTTCCAGCCGCGGGCTGCTGCGGGCAAAGGCCCCCGCCGCCAGCAGAAGAAAGGGCACCGTCGGCACGACCGGCAGGGCGATGCCGACGATGCCCAGAGCAAGGGCGATCAATCCAAGGGCATACCACAAGGAACGCATGTCAGGCCGCCAGTTCGCGCAGGATGGCGTTCAGAAGCGGGCGCCCCTGGCGGGTGGTGCGCAGGCGGCCATCCGTCCGTTCGACCATGCCAAGGTCGGCCAGCCGGGAAACGGCGCCGTCGTCCAGGGGGGTGCCCGCCAGCCGGGCATGCCGGGCCAGATTCAGCCCTTCGGTCAATCGCATCGACATCAGCAGATATTCGGTGGCCTGTTCATCCAGGGGGACCAACTCGCGCAGCGATTCCCCCGTTCCCTGTCGTTCCACCGCTTCCAGCCATGCTCCGGGCGCGCGATGCGCCTCGGTGGCGTATCGCCCGCCGGGCAGGGTGATGCGGCCATGTGCGCCGGGGCCGACCGCCGCCCAATCGCCCTGCCGCCAATAGACAAGGTTGTGGCGGCTTTCCGAACCGGGGCGGGCGTGGTTCGAGGTCTCGTAGCCCGCCATGCCGGACGCCTCGCAGATCTCCTGCGTTTCCAGATACATGTCGGCGGCCAGATCGTCGTCCGGCAGGTCGCGCAGCTTGCCCGCCGCTGCCCGCGCGCCGAAGGCGGTGCCCGGTTCGATGGTCAGCTGATAAAGCGACAGGTGGTCCACGGTCATCGCCAGGGCTTCCGCCAGTTCCGCCCGCCAGGCCTCGCGCGTCTGGCTTTGGCGGGCATAGATCAGGTCGAAGCTGACCCGGTCGAAGGACGCGCGGGCCACGTCGAAGGCCGCCCGCGCCTCGGCCACGGAATGCATCCGCCCCAGGGCGCGCAGGTCGGCGTCGTTCAGTGCCTGGATGCCCATGGACAAGCGGTTCACGCCCGCATCGGCAAAGCCCTGGAAGCGGCTGCGTTCGACGCTGGTAGGGTTCGCTTCCAACGTGATCTCGATGTCGTTGGCGAAACCCCAGGCGGCGCGGGCGGCGCGCAGGACGGTATCGACGGTTTCAGGCTCCATCAGCGACGGGGTGCCGCCGCCAAAGAAGATGCTGCCCAGGTGGCGGCCGGGCAGTTCCGCGCCAAGCCGGGCGATTTCCGACGACAGCGCGGCGGCCCAACGAGCCTGATCCACGGCCGAAACCACATGGCTGTTGAAGTCGCAGTACGGGCACTTGGCCGCGCAGAAGGGCCAGTGGACGTAAAGGCCAAAGCCCCCCGCCCGCCAGTCTTCCACGAAGCTGTCCGGCCCCGGCATCATCATCCGCGCATCGCCGTCACTTCGACCTCGACCTTCATCTCGGGCCGGATCAGGCCTGCGATGACCATGGTCGCAGCGGGGCGGATCTCGCCCATGGCCTCGCCCAAGGCGGGGGCGATCGCCTCCATCACGGCTGTGTCGGTGACGGTGTATTGCACGCGCACAATGTCGGCAGGGGCAAAGCCTGCCTCCTCCAGCGTCGCGAAGATCGTGCGAAAGCAGTTGCGCGCCTGCTGGCAGGGATCGTCGGGCATGGTCATGGTCGCATAATCATAACCCGTGGTGCCCGACACGAAGCACCAGTCGCCCTTTACCACGGCGCGGCTGTAGCCCATGGCCGCCTCGAAGGGCGATCCGGTCGAGATCCTATGCAAAGCTGCCCCTTATCATCTGCTCCACCGCCCGCGCCCGGTGGCTGAGGCTGTTCTTCATCGCGGGCGACATTTCCCCCAGGGTCACGTCATGCCCGTCCGGCATGAAGATGGGGTCATAGCCATGGCCTTCAACCCCGCGCGGCGGCCAGACGACCTGGCCGGGCAGAACGCCTTCGAAGACCTCGTCATGGCCGTCGGGCCACATCAGGACCAGGGTGCAGCGGAACTGGGCCGTGCGGGGGGCGGGGGCCTTGCGAGATTCCAGTTCGTCCCAAGTCCGCTGCATGGCCATGCGGAAATCGCGGCCATTGCCGGTTTCTGCCCAGTCGGCGGTGTTGACGCCTGGCGCGCCGCCAAGCGCATCGACGCAGATGCCGCTGTCGTCGGACAGGGCGGGCAGACCCGTCACCTGCACGGCGGCGCGGGCCTTGATGCGCGCATTGCCGATGAAGGTGGTCTCGGTTTCGGCAGGCTCGGGCAGGCCCGCCTCGGCGGCGCCGATCACCTCGACGCCATAGGGCGCCAGCAGGGCGCGCATCTCCTCCAGCTTGCCCGCGTTGTGGGTGGCGACCAGCAGGCGCTTGCCGTCGAAGCGCCTCATGCCACGGCGGCCTTCTGGGCTGCGACCAGGTCGGCCATGCCCGCTTCGGCCAGATCCAGCAATTGCCCCATCTGGTCGCGCGAGAAGGTCGCCCCTTCCGCTGACATCTGCACCTCGATCAGTCGGCCCGCGCCGGTCAGGACGAAATTGCCGTCGGTCCCGGCCTCGCTGTCCTCGGCGTAATCCAGATCCAGCACCGGCTGGCCCGCATAGATGCCGCAGGACACCGCCGCCACATGGTCCATGATCGGATCGCTGGTGATGGCGCCCGCCTTCAGCAGCTTGTTCACCGCCAGCCGCAGCGCGACCCAACCCCCGGTGATCGAGGCGCAGCGGGTGCCGCCATCGGCCTGGATCACGTCGCAGTCGATGGTGATCTGGCGTTCGCCCAGGGCGCTGCGATCGACGCCGGCCCGCAGGCTGCGCCCGATCAGGCGCTGGATTTCCTGGGTGCGGCCCGACTGCTTGCCCGTGGCGGCTTCGCGCCGGTTGCGGGTGTTGGTGGCGCGCGGCAGCATCCCGTATTCCGCCGTGACCCAGCCCAGGCCCGTGCCCTTCAGGAAGCGCGGCGGCGTTTCCTCCAGCGATGCGGTGCACAGAACGTGCGTGTTGCCGACGCGGATCAGGCACGACCCTTCGGCATGGGCCATGACGCCGGTTTCGATTGAAATCGGACGCATTTGGCTTAGATTCCGGCCAGACGGGCGCATGGTTTTTCCTTTTCGCGAAGATCCCCGCCCCATACCGCCCCTGCGGCCCATCACGCAACCCTTCGAGGGACATGGACCAGAAGACGCCCTTGCAGGACATGAACGACCGCTCGCGCGAGATCTTCCGCCGCGTGGTCGAGATCTATCTGGAAACCGGCGAACCCGTGGGATCGCGGACCCTGACCCGCGCGCTTTCCGAAAAGATCAGCGCGGCGACCATCCGCAACGTCATGCAGGATCTGGAACTGATGGGGCTTCTGGACAGCCCGCATGTCTCGGCCGGGCGGATGCCGTCGCAGCAGGGGCTGCGTCTGTTCGTGGACGGCATGATGGAGGTCGACACCGTCAGCGCCCCCGACCGCGCGGCCATCGACCAGACGCTGGGCAACGACGACCCCGAGACAGGCGTCCTGCTGGACCGGGTCAGCACCGCGTTGTCTTCCATCACGCGCGGCGCGTCGCTGGTGCTGATGCCCAAGCACGAGGCGCCGATCCGCCATATCGAGTTCGTGAGCCTCGGCCCCGACCGCGCCCTTGTGGTTCTGGTCTTTGCCGACGGCCATGTGGAAAACCGCCTGTTCACGCCCCCTGTCGGACAGACCCCGTCATCGATGCGCGAGGCGGGCAATTTCCTGAACGCCATGGCCGAGGGAAAGACGCTGTCCGAACTGCGCGGCCATATCGGGCGGGAAATCGCGGCGCGTCGTCAGGAACTGGATGTGCTGGCCGCCGAACTGGTGCAGTCGGGGCTGGCGCTGTGGGACACCGAATCCCACGATCCGCGCCTGATCGTGCGGGGCCGCGCCAACCTGCTGGACCAGGAGGCCGCGGATCTGGACCGCATCCGGGTGCTGTTCGACGACCTGGAACGCAAGCGCGACATCGTGGAGTTTCTGGAACTGGCGGAAAAGGGCGACGGGGTGCGTATTTTCATCGGATCGGAAAACAAGCTTTTTTCGCTTTCGGGTTCCGCTCTGGTGGTTTCGCCCTATATGAATGCCGACCGAAAGATTGTAGGCGCGGTTGGCGTCATCGGACCGACGCGGCTGAACTATGGCCGCATCGTGCCGATTGTCGATTACACCGCGCAGCTGGTCGGGCGGGTGCTGTCCGGCCGGAAAGGATGAAAGACGATGAACGAGCAGAACGAACAGCCCCTTGACGACATCCTGGCGGATCCGCTGGCCGATCCGGCGGGCGAGATCGCGGCCCTGACCGCCGAGCGGGACGAGCTGCGCGACAAGTGGATGCGCGCCCTGGCCGATGCAGAAAATTCGCGCAAGCGCGCCGACAAGGACCGCCGCGAGGCCGAGCAATATGGCGGTTCGCGCCTGGCTCGCGACTTGCTGCCGGTCCACGACGCCCTGACCCGCGCACTGGACGCCGCGGGCGAGGAACAGCGCGCCGCCGCAAGCGCCCTGATCGAAGGGGTCGAACTGACCCTGCGCGAATTGAACAACGTCTTCGCCAAGCACGGCATTGCCGTCATCACCCCCAAGCCCGGCGACAAGTTCGACCCCAGCGAACACGAGGCCATGTTCGAGGCCGCCGTCCCCGGCACCATCGCCGGAGAGATCATCCAGGTGATGGACAACGGCTTCCGCCTGCATGACCGGCTGCTGCGCCCGGCCAAGGTCGGGGTGTCGTCCACGCCCGCCAGCTAGGCGGGCGCTACAACCTTCCTCTGACTTGCCGAAATGTCCCGATGGCGCGACGTTTGAAGGACGTTCGGTTCATCGGGAGGGAAGAACCATGGCCAGCACTGATGGGGTGAAGATTCACCCCGCCGTCGACAATGGCATCAAGCAGGGAAATCCCAGCTTTTCCGGCGGCACCCTGACCTGCAAATGCGCGACCAATCCGGTCAGGGTCCGGGTCGGCGCACAGACGGCGCACAACCACGTCTGCGGCTGCACCAAGTGCTGGAAGCCCGAGGGCGCGATCTTCAGCCAGGTGGCGGTCGTATCACGCGACGCGGTCGAGGTTCTGGAAAACGGCGACAAGCTGCAGATCGTCAACAAGGACGCGCCGATCCAGCGGTATGCCTGCACGGGCTGCGGCGTTCATCCCTTCTATGGCCTGGACTTCGTCCATACCGAACTGTCCAAGGAAGACGGCTGGGCCGCGCCCGAATTCGCGGCCTTCGTCAGTTCAGTGATCGAATCCGGTGTGGATCCCTCGCGCATGGACGGCATCCGGGCGCGCCTGCGCGAATTGGGGCTGGAACCCTATGACGCGCTGTCCCCGCCCCTGATGGACGCCATTGCCACCCATGTCGCGAAGCGGTCGGGCAAGCTGGCGGCTTGACCTCTTTGGCCCGAATGAAGACAGCTGCAAAGGGGCTGCTTGCGGCCCCTTTTGCCCTTACGGAATGCCCGAACGAATAGGAGAGCGACGATGAGAACCCGTGCCGCCGTAGCCCTGGAGGCCGGCCGACCGCTGGAAGTGATGGAGGTCAACCTTGACGGCCCGAAAGAAGGCGAGGTGATGATCGAGATCAAGGCCACCGGCATCTGCCATACCGACGAATTCACCCGCTCGGGCGACGATCCCGAAGGCCTGTTCCCGGCCATCCTGGGCCATGAGGGCGCGGGCGTCGTGGTCGAGGTCGGCCCGGGCGTGAAATCGGTCAAGCCGGGCGATCACGTGATCCCGCTTTATACCCCCGAATGCCGCGAATGTCCGTCCTGCCTGTCGGGCAAGACCAACCTTTGCACCCGCATCCGCGCCACCCAGGGCCAGGGCCTGATGCCCGACGGGACCTCGCGCTTCTCGATGCTGGATGGCACGCCGATCCGGCATTACATGGGCTGCTCGACCTTCTCGAACTATACCGTCCTGCCGGAAATCGCGGTGGCCAAGGTCCGCGAGGACGCGCCCTTCGACAAGATCTGCTATATCGGCTGCGGCGTGACCACCGGCATCGGCGCGGTGATCAACACCGCCAAGGTGGAAATCGGCGCCAAGGCGGTCGTGTTCGGCCTGGGCGGCATCGGCCTCAATGTGATCCAGGGCCTGCGGCTGGCGGGCGCGGACATGATCATCGGCGTGGACCTGAACAACGACAAGAAGGCCATGGCCGAACGCTTCGGCATGACCCATTTCGTCAACCCGAAGGAAATCGACGGGTCCATTGTCCAGCACATCGTCGAAATGACCAAGACCCCCTTCGACCAGATCGGCGGGGCGGATTATTCCTTCGACGCGACCGGCAGCACCAAGGTGATGCGCGACGCCCTGGAATGCACCCATCGCGGCTGGGGCCAGTCGATCATCATCGGCGTGGCGGCGGCTGGCGCCGAGATCAGCACGCGGCCCTTCCAGCTTGTCACCGGCCGGGTCTGGAAAGGCACGGCCTTTGGCGGCGCGCGCGGGCGCACGGATGTCCCGAAGATCGTCGACTGGTACATGGACGGCAAGATCGAGATCGACCCGATGATCACCCACACCATGCCGCTGGAGGACATCAACAAGGGCTTCGACCTGATGCACAAGGGCGAGTCGATCCGCTCGGTCGTCCTTTACTGATCGTTCATCCCTGCATAGGTAAAAGAACGGCGGGGCCATGGTCCCGCCGTCGCCATGAGGAAAAGAAGGAGCAGGCCGATGCGTCACCAGTGGCTGGACGATGACGACGACGAACCGGAAGAAGACGACCGCCGCCACGAAGGCGAAAAGGACGGCGGCCTGGGCCTTCCCGAAGGCGACAAGATCGGCAAGCTGTATTTCAAGTCGCGCACGGTGATCGTCGCGGGCACGATCAACGACAAGCTGGCGCAGCGCACCGTGGCGCATCTGCTGGCCCTGGCCGAGGACAGCGACAAGCCGATCAACATGCTGATCTCGTCCCCCGGCGGGCACGTGGAATCGGGCGACATGATCCATGACGTGATCAAGTTCATCCGTCCCACCGTGCGCACCATCGGGTCGGGCTGGGTGGCGTCGGCCGGCGCGCTGATCTTTGTCGCGGCCAAGCAGGAAAACCGCTATTGCCTGCCCAACACGCGCTTTTTGATCCATCAGCCCTCGGGCGGGATCGGCGGCACCTCGTCGGACATGATGATCCAGGCGGAGCAGGTGCGCCTGATGCGCGATCGGTTGAACCAGATCTTTGCCGACGCGACCGGCCAGACGGTCGAGCGGATCGAAAAGGACACGCAGCGCGACTTCTGGCTGAACACGCAAGAGGCGCTGGACTATGGGCTTCTGGGCAAGGTCATCCGGTCCGTCGACGAACTGAAATGACGGGGCAGGGCGGCATCACGATCCGCCCCGCCACCACCGGCGATCACGACGCCATCTGGACGATCCTGGAACCGGTCTATCGCGCGGGCGAAACCTACTGCATCCCGCGCGACATTTCCCGCGACGACGCCTTGGCGGACTGGTTCGCCGCGCCCTTCACGGCCTTTGTGGCCGTGGTTGGGGGCCGCGTCCTGGGCACCAGCCATGTCGGGCGCAACCGGCCCGGTCCGGCGTCCCATGTCGCCAATGCAAGCTTTGCCACCCATCCCGAGGCGCGGGGCCGGGGTATCGCCCGTGCGCTGGTGGAACACGCGAAATCCTGGGCGCGGGCGCAGGGCTTCCGGGCGATGCAGTTCAACTTTGTCGTCTCGACCAATGCCGATGCCGTTCATTCGTGGCAGAAGGCCGGATTCGCTATTGTCGGGCGCCTGCCCGGTGCGTTTCTTCACCCGCAGCATGGCTATGTGGACGCGCTGGTCATGTTCCTTGATCTGACAGGAGCAGCCGATGACGCTTGAAACCCTTTCCGAAAACCGCAGCTTCGGCGGCACGCAGGGCGTTTACCGCCACAAATCGCAATCGACCGGCACCGACATGACCTTCGCGGTCTTCATGCCGGAACTGGTGGCGCACGAACGCGTGCCGGTCCTGTGGTATCTGTCCGGCCTGACCTGCACCCATGAGAACGCCATGACCAAGGCCGCGGCCCAGCAGTGGTGCGCCGAGGCGGGCATCGCCATCGTCTTCCCCGACACCTCGCCCCGCGGCGACGACGTGGCCGACGACGAGGCCTATGACCTGGGCAAGGGCGCGGGCTTCTATGTCAACGCGACGCAGGATCCGTGGAAGCCGCATTTCCAGATGTGGCAGTACATCGTCCATGAACTGCCCGAACTGGTGACCGGCAACTTCGCCATAGACGCCGAGGCGATGGGCATCACCGGCCATTCCATGGGCGGGCACGGCGCGCTGACGATCGCCATGACCCATCCCGAACGCTTCCGTTCGGTGTCCGCCTTCGCGCCGATCGCAAACCCCACGGAATCCGACTGGGGCCAGAAGCAGCTTTTGGCCTATCTGGGCGATGACCGGTCCACCTGGCGCGCCCATGACGCGACGATCCTGATGACCGAACGCGGCTATCCCGGCGAGGTGCTGATCGACCAGGGCAGCGCCGACCAGTTCCTGGACAAGCTGCGTCCCGAATCGCTGGCACAGGCGATGATGGCCCGTCGGCAGCCAGGGCAGTTCAGGATGCAGCCCGGCTATGACCACAGCTATTTCTTCGTCCAGTCCTTCATGGGCGATCACGTGATGTGGCACGCCGAACGGCTGCTGTGACGCTTGCCGAACTTTCCCGGCTGTTCTGGCAAACGCCCCTAAGACTTTAGGGGTAATTGCCGGAACGCCAGATTGACGCAAGGCATTGTCCGTCAAAGACTACCTCCAGGACGGCGATGGGAGGAGGGAACCTGTCGCTCGCTTCCAACATCGGAGGAACTTCCATGAAAAGATTGCTGAACAGCACGGTAGCCGTGCTGCTTCTGACGGGCACGGCGGGCTGGGCCAACGAAAGCGTCCTGGCCGAAACGGCCAAGCCCGAACAATGGGCGATCCAGACCGGCAACTATGCCAACCATCGCTATTCCGAACTGGACCAGATCAACCGCGACAACGTGGGCGATCTGCGGGTGGCCTGGACTTTCTCGACCGGCGTGCTGCGCGGTCACGAAGGCAACCCCCTGGTGATCGGTGACATCATGTATGTCCATACGCCGTTCCCCAATAACATTTTCGCACTGGATCTGGCCAATGACGGCAAGATTCTGTGGCGCTATGAGCCCCAGCAGGACCCCGAGGTGATTGCGGTCATGTGCTGCGACACCGTGTATCGCGGCGTGGCCTATGCCGACGGGATGATCATCAGCCACCAGGCCGACACGACGCTGGTGGCGCTGGATGCCAAGACCGGCGAGGTGAAGTGGTCCGTCAAGACCGGCGACCCCGCCATCGGCGAGACGAACACCGCGACCGTTCTGCCGGTCAAGGACAAGGTAATCGTCGGCGTCTCGGGCGGCGAATACGGCGTGCGCGGCCGCGTCACCGCCTATAACCTGGCCGACGGCACCGAGGCCTGGAAGGCCTATTCGACCGGCCCGGACGAGGAGATGCTGGTCGATCCCGAGAAGACCACCCATCTGGGCAAGCCGATCGGCGCCGACAGCAGCCTCAACAGCTGGGAAGGCGACCAGTGGAAGATCGGCGGCGGCACCACCTGGGGCTGGTATTCCTATGATCCAGACCTGAACCTTATCTATTACGGCACCGGCAACCCCTCGACCTGGAACCCGTCGCAGCGGCCGGGCGACAACAAGTGGTCGATGACCATCATGGCCCGCGATGCCGACACCGGCATGGCCAAGTGGTTCTATCAGATGACGCCCCATGACGAATGGGACTATGACGGCGTCAACGAGATGATCCTGACCGAACAGGAGATCGACGGCACCGAACGCAAGCTGCTGACCCATTTCGACCGCAACGGCCTGGCCTATACGCTGGACCGCGAGACCGGCGAACTGCTGGTGGCCGAGAAGTATGACCCGGCGGTGAACTGGACCACTGGCGTGGACATGGATCCGAATTCGGAGACCTATGGACGTCCGCAGGTCGTGGCCGAATACTCGACCGCGCAGAACGGCGAGGACGAGAACACCACCGGCATCTGCCCCGCGGCCCTTGGCACCAAGGACCAGCAGCCGGCGGCCTATTCGCCCAAGACGCAGACCTTCTATGTGCCGACGAACCACGTCTGCATGGACTATGAACCGTTCCGCGTCGCCTATACCGCAGGCCAGCCCTATGTCGGCGCCACGCTGTCAATGTATCCGGCCCCGAACAGCCATGGCGGCATGGGCAACTTCATCGCCTGGGACAACATCGAGGGCAAGATCAAATGGTCGCTGCCCGAGCAGTTCTCGGTCTGGTCCGGCGCCCTGGCCACCGCGGGCGACGTGGTCTTCTACGGCACGCTGGAAGGCTTCCTGAAGGCCGTCGATGCCGAAACGGGCGAGGAGCTTTACAAGTTCAAGACCCCGTCCGGGATCATCGGCAACGTCATGACCTATGAACATGGCGGCAAGCAGTATGTCGGCATCCTGTCGGGCGTCGGCGGCTGGGCGGGCATCGGTCTTGCGGCCGGCCTGACGAACCCGAACGACGGCCTTGGCGCCGTGGGCGGCTATGCGGCGCTGTCCGATTACACCGAACTGGGCGGCCAGCTGACCGTGTTCGAACTGCCGGGCGAGGCTTCGGCCGCAGCCGAACCCGCTGCCGATCCGGCGGCGGAACCCGCACCCGCCGAAGGCGGCACCAGCGGCTAATACTTTCGGCCCGCTAACGTAAAGTTGCGCTATCCAACGCTCCCCCCGAGGATATCTTCGGGGGGAGTTTTACCTGAGGAGGACGGGTAAATTGAAATTCGGGAGAAATGACAGCATGAAAGCCATCACCAGCCTTGCGTCGCTGGTCCTTGCCGCGTCTCTGGCAACGGCCGCCCTGGCGCAGGACACGACGACCCAGACCCCCCCACCTGCCGAAGCCGGCGCAGGCGCCGCAGCCGCCACGTCCGGCGCGGCACCGGCGGCGGAATCTGCCGCCCCCACCCAGGGGGGCGAGGCACCCGTCGGGATGGCCGAGAGCGCGACCACCCTTCCCAACGGCATGGACATCACTCCCGTCACCCAGGAAAACGGCCGCTGGTATAACGCCGAGGGCATCCCGACCTACAAGATCGAGAACGGCGTGGTCGATTTCGCGACCTTCAACGGCTTCCGCCGCTATTCCGCAGAATGCCATGTCTGCCACGGTCCCGACGGCGAGGGGTCGACCTATGCGCCGGCCTTGAAGGAGTCGGTGCTGCGGATGGATTACTATGATTTCCAGGAGGTCGTGGCGTCCGGCAAGCAGGACGTGAACAGCGCGGCCAATCTTGTCATGCCGGCCTTTGGCACCAACAAGAACGTCTGGTGCTATATCGACGACATCTATGTCTATCTGCTGGCGCGGGGCACCGACGAACTGCCGCGCGGCCGCCCGGCAGAGCGCGCCGACAAGTCCGAGGAATACACGGCGCAGGAAGATTCCTGCATGTCGATGTAAGATGGGTATTATCCGCTGGGGAATGGTGGCGCTGGCCCTGGGATCGGTGCCGGCTGCGGCGCAGGTCGCGGATCTGCGGTCCACCACGCAGTTCCGCGTCTGCGCCGATCCGGCCAATGCGCCCATGTCGTCGCAGGATGGGTCGGGCTTTGAAAACAAGCTGGCCGAGGCCTTTGGCGAATGGCTGGGCCTGCCCGTGACCTATACCTGGTTTCCGTCCGGCATGGGCTTCATTGCCAAGACCCTGCGGGCCGGGGAATGCGATGTGGTCATGGGTTATGCCCAGGGTGATGAACTGGTCCAGAATACGAACCACTACTACACATCGGTCTTCGGCATCGTGACGCGCAAGGACAGCGACCTGGCCCAGGTGGATCACCTGACCGATCCGGCGCTGAAGGGTCATCCCATCGGGGTGATCGCCGGATCGCCGCCCGCCTCGATCATGGCGCAGGCGGGGCTTGCCAAGGACATGCGCGGCGCCGACCTGTTCGTGGACCGCCGCGTCAAGGATCCGGTGGGCGACCTGATCCAGGGCGTCAAGGACGGCACGCTGGATGCCGCCGTGCTGTGGGGTCCCTTGGCCGGGCCGCGCGTCAAGGACGACCCGGACCTGCAATTCACGCCCCTGCTGAAGGAAACCACGGGGCCTAAGATGTTCTATCGCATCACCATGGGGGTGCGGCTGCCGGAACAGGAATGGAAACGGGAACTCAACAGCCTGATCCGCCGCCACCAGCCCGAGATCAACGCCATCCTGCGCGAGGCGGGCGTGCCCCTGGTCGATGACTATGGCAAGGAGCTGATCCAGTGATCCGCGCGGTCCTGCTGGCCGTGATGCTGGCGGGACCGGCCACCGCCCAGGTTCCCGAGCCCGACACCTATCGGGGCGAGCCGTATCGCGCCCCGGTTCCCGCAACCCTGCAGGGCGCCACCGTCATCGACGCAACACAGGCAATGCGCCTGCACGCCGAAGGGGTTCCCTTCCTGGACGTGCTGCCGCGCAAGACCCGGCCCGAGGGGCTGCCCGAGGGCACGATCTGGCGCGAACCCCCGCACGAGACGATCCCGGGCGCGATCTGGCTGTCGGATACCGGCTGGGAGGCCCTGGCCCCGGCCGAACAGGCGCGTCTGGAACGCGGCCTGGAACAGGCCAGCGGGGGCGACCGGGCCGCGCCCCTGGTGATCTTCTGCCGCAGCGACTGCTGGATGAGCTGGAATGCCGCACGTCGCGCGGTCGCCCTGGGTTATACCGGCGTCCACTGGTTTCCCGGCGGGATCGAGGGCTGGCAGGCCGCCGGTGGGGCGGCCCTTGTCAGGGCGACACCTGCCGACCCGTGAACTGCCCGAAGGCGCGGGGGCCGGACGGCATGTCGATTTCAGCCGTGATCGCCAGGCTTTCGGCATTCACCACGGCCAGCGTGTCGGAATCCCAGTTCGCCACGGCGACGGCAGTGCCGTCCGGCAGGGCGCTGATGCCCTCGGGGTAGTCGCCGACCGGGACTTCCGCCAGCACGTCCAGGCTGGCCGGATCGAACACGGTCAGCGTGCCGTCATACTGGTTGGTGACGAACCCCCGTCCACCGGTGAAGGCCACGGCATAGGGGTGGCTGCCGGTCGGAACCTGTCCTGTCAGGCTGCCGGAAACCGGGTCGATCACCGACACCGTGTCGCCTTGCACATCCGCCGTCCAGAACCGCCCCTCGTGCCAGGTGATGCCGAAGGGATGTGCCCCGGCCGTCCCGATCCGGTGCAGCAGCGCGCCGCTGCGGGCGTCGAAGATGCTGACCGCATCCGCATCACGGTCCGCCGTCGCGACCCATTGCCCGTCGGCGCTGGCCGCAACGCCCGCCGGGGCCGCGCCTGTGGGAACCTCCCACACCTTCTGCAGGTCGCGGTCCAGATGGATCAGCCGCGCCCCGAACCAGTCGGTCACGAACAGCCCGCCGTCCACGGCCGTGGCCAGGCCAAAGGCCCCCTCGCCCAGATCGAGGCTGTCCCTCACGACGCCTTCCTCATCCAGCACGAAGAGCCGCCCGGTATCCGCCGCGATCACATAGGCACGCCCCATCACCGGATCATAGGCGACGGGCGCAGGCTTTCCGGGAACCGGCGTCCGGGCCAGCACCGTGCCTGTGGCCGTCTCGACAAGCGTCACCATGTCTGCGTTCTGGCTGGTGACGAATGCCAAATCCCCCGCCGGGGCGGGGGACGCCAGCATCAGAAGAACTGCGGCAAGCCTCACTCGGCCTTGCCGAACCGTTCGGCCAGGGCATCAAGGCCCGCCTGGTAGACGCCGTTCACCGCCGCCATCGCCGCGTCGTCGTTCTGGTCGGCAGGGGGATCGTTGTTCGGGAAACCGCGATAGAAGCCGCCCTTCCACACCACCTCGGCGCGACCGTTCTTGTCGTTGACCTGCAGCGTGGACGAATAGTTCGTCACCGGCAGAACCTCGACCGCGACATCGGTGATCATGTATTTGTACTGCCGCTTGTCCGGGTTGATGGACATCAGCTTTTCGGTGATGGTCGGATCGCCGCTTTCCGCGTTCAGATGCAGGATCCGGGTCGATTCCTCGGGGACATCGGCAGGGGCGCCTTCCGGGGTCATTTCGGTCCGGGCGACGGCGGGGTGCCAGCTCATGTCGTCGAACTTGCCGATGACCTGCCAGACCTCGTCCGGGGTGGCGTCCAGCACCACGGACTGTTCGGTCTTCAGCCGCGACGGGCCATGCGCCTCTGCGCCCAGGGTCATGGCCAGCGTGGCTGCGACGGCAAGGCCCAGGATCTTCTGCATCATCTGTCTGCTTCCTTCCAAATGCCCATTGACCATGCGACGGCGGGGGCGGTCCGTCCATAAGACCTAAGACTGATCCAAATCTTCCCGGTCGGAACGGGAACAAAAACCGGCTTGTCCCAAGGCCTTGCACGACCCAACATACCGGCAGGGAGACATGAAATGTTCAAGGGAATCATAGGACTTTTGGCTGGTGCCGCCGCGCTGGCCGGGCCTGTCATGGCCCAGCAGCCCCAGCCCGAGATGCAGCAGATCCGCGCGGCCGTGCTGCGCGTGGACGAGGAAAGGCTGCCGCCGATATCCCGGCTGGATCTGCCGGTCGAGGATCTGGGATTCGCGGGCGCCCGCCTGGCGATCGAGGATAACGACACCACCGGCCGCTTCATGGGCCAGGACTTCGAGGCGCTGGAAGTCACCGCCACGCCCGAAACCGCCGCAGCCGAGCTGGACAAGATCCTGGCAGAGGGCATCCAGTTCGTCGTGGTTCTGGCCGACGACGCGACGACGCTTGCCCTGGCCGACCAGACGGGCGACCGCGCGATGCTGCTGAACGCACGGGCACGGGCCGACAGCCTGCGCGGGGTCGATTGCCGGTTCAACACCATCCATGTCGCGCCCAGCCATGCCATGCTGACCGATGCGCTGGCGCAATTCCTGATGTGGAAGAACTGGCCCGACTGGCTTCTGGTCCACGGCAGCCACCCCGAGGACCAGGTGCTGGCCGAAGCCTGGCGCCGGTCCGCAGCCAAGTTCGGCGCCACCATCGTCGAGGAGCGCATCTTCGAGGATACTGGCGGCGCCCGCAGCACTGATTCGGGCCATGTCCAGGTGCAGGCGCAGATGCCCGTCTTCACGCAGCGCGCGCCCGATTACGACGTGCTGATCGCGGCGGACGAAAGCGACATCTTCGCCCCCTATCTCCCCTATCTGACCTGGGATCCGCGCCCCGTCGCCGGATCCGCCGGGCTGGTGCCGCGAAGCTGGCACCCGGCGATGGAGGCCTGGGGCGGGATCCAATACCAGAACCGGTTCGAGAGACTGGCCAACCGCCCCATCCGCGAGGAGGATTACCAGGCCTGGCTGGCCCTGCGCATCGTCGGAGAGGCCGCGACCCGGACCCAGTCGGCCGACCCGGCCGTCTTGCGCGAATTCATCCTGTCCGATCAGTTCGACGTGGCGGGCTTCAAGGGCCAGAAGCTGACGGTGCGCGACTGGGACCATCAGGTCCGCCAGCCGATCCTGCTGACCACCGGCGTCCTGACCACCTCGGTCAGCCCACAGGACCAGTATCTGCACCAGACCAGTGCGCTGGACACCCTGGGCATCGACCGTCCCGAAACCGAATGTTCCTTTTGAGAGGTTCCATGAAGCATCTCCTGGTCCTGGCCCCTGCCCTTGCCCTTCTGGCGGAACCCGCGCTTGCCAACCGCGTCTTCGTCACCAACGAAAAGGGCAACGATGTGACCGTCCTCGACAGCGAAACGCTGGAGGTTCTGGGCAACTATCCGGTCGGCAACCGTCCGCGCGGCATCACCATATCGCCTGACGGCAGCGAACTTTACGTCTGCGCCTCCGACGACAACCTGGTTCGGGTCTTCGATCCCAACACGATGGAGGAGATGCACACCCTGCCGTCAGGCCCGGACCCGGAACTGTTCGTGCTGCACCCGTCCGGGAACCCGCTGTATATCGCCAACGAGGATGACAACCTTGTCACCGTGGTCGATGTGAAGACCAAGCAGGTGCTGGCCGAAATCCCCGTGGGCGTCGAGCCCGAAGGGATGGGCGTCAGCCCCGACGGCAAGATCGTCATCAACACGTCGGAAACGACGAACATGGCGCATTTCATCGACACAGACACGTTTGAAATCGTCGCCAACGTCCTGGTGGACAGCCGCCCGCGCTTTGCCGAATACAACCACGACGGCACCAAGCTGTATGTCAGCGCCGAGATCGGCGGCACTGTCAGCGTGATCGACCCTGCGACGCAAGAGATCATCAAGAAGATCACCTTCGAAGTGCCGGGTGTCTTGCCCGAGGCAATCCAGCCCGTCGGCGTGCGCGTGACGAACGACGGGAAGAAGGTCTTCGTGGCGCTTGGGCCGTCGAACCGGGTGGCGGTGATCGACGGCGAGACGGACGAGGTCAAGGACTACCTTCTGGTAGGCCAGCGGGTCTGGCAGATGGCCTTCACCCCGGACGAGAAATACCTGTTCACCACCAACGGCAATTCCAACGACGTGTCGGTCATCGACGTCGCCGCCGAGGAGGTCGTGAAATCCGTCCCCGTGGGCCAGCAGCCCTGGGGCGTCGTGGTCGCCCCGAATTGATGCCATCCATTTCCCAAGGAGAATGACATGACCCGTCTGCTGACCGTCCTGATGATCATGGCCGGCCTGTCGGTCCCCGCCGCGGCCCAGGAAACCCCGGCTGCCGAGGGCACTGCCGCCACCGAAGCCGCGCCCGAGGCCACTGAAGCCGAGGAAGAAGGCGAGGAGGAGGAAGACGAAGGCGCCACTGCCACCACCTATGACGCCAAGGGCAAGTTCGATTACGGCTTTTCGGGGATCATGGCGCGCGACAACCGCACCGACCTGGCACCGCTGACGCTGGCGTCGGGGCAGCCGGTCGCGGGCGGGGAATACACGCTGAAGTCCGGCGGCTTCTACCGCATCGCCATCAATGCCGACGGCAGCCAGGAACTCGCGCTGTCGGGCGGCGATTTCTTTCGCGCCATCTGGATCAACGAGATCGTCATCAACGACATCGAGATCCGCCCCATGGGCGTCCACAGCATCGAATTCGACAATGCGGGCACGGCGGTGATCAGCTTCATTGCGGTCACGCCCGGACGCTATACACTGTCGGTGCCGGGATCGTCCGGCGAGAGCCAGCAGGCCGTGTTCAATATCCAATAGGAGTGACGTGTCCACAGACGCGCTTCGCATCACCGGCCTGTCCCACAGCTTCGGCAGCGTCAAGGCGCTGTCGGACGTGTCGCTGACTGTGCCGCGCGGCAGCTTTACCGCGCTTCTGGGCGTGAACGGCGCAGGCAAGACCACGCTGTTTTCGCTGGTGACGCGCCTTTACAGCAATGTCAGCGGCAGCATCGAGGTCGCGGGTTATGATGTCCGCCGGCAGCCTGCACAGGCCATGGCGCGGCTGGGGGTGGTGTTTCAAAGCCGCGCCCTGGATGCGGATCTGAGCGTGGCGCAGAACCTGGCCTATCACGCTGCCCTGCACGGCATATCCCGCCCCCAGGCAAGGGACCGTATCGAACGGGTGCTGGCCCAGGTCGGCCTGGACAGCCGGGCGGGGGACAGGGTCTCGGCCCTGTCGGGGGGACAGCAGCGCCGGGCGGAAATCGCCCGTGCCCTGATCCACCGTCCCGACCTGCTGCTTCTGGACGAGGCGACGGTGGGTCTGGACGTGAAATCCCGAGCCGAGGTTCTGGCCCTGACCCGCAGCCTGATCGCGTCCGAGGGCGTGTCGGCGTTGTGGGCCACGCATATCCTGGACGAAATCCAGCCGGATGATGATCTGGTGATCCTGCACAAGGGCCGCGTGCTGGACAGCGGCAAGGCCACGGCGGTGTCGGGGCAGTCGGGCTTGACGCAGGCCTTCCTGTCGCTGACCGGTGCGGCGGCATGACCGCCCGCCGTTTTCCCGCCGCGGCCTGGGCCACCGCCTTCCGCGGCATCGCATGGCGCGAGACGCTGCGCTTTGTCCAGCAACGCGGTCGTTTCATGGCGGCCCTGGTCCGCCCGCTGGTCTGGCTGTTCATCTTCGCCGCGGGCTTTCGCGCCGTCCTGGGCCTGTCGATCACGCCGCCCTATCAGACCTATGTGCTGTACGAGGTCTATGTGACCCCCGGCCTGGTGGCGATGATCCAGCTGTTCAACGGGATGCAGTCGTCGCTGTCGATGGTCTATGACCGGGAAACCGGGGCCATGCGGACGCTGCTGGTCAGCCCGTTCCCCCGCTGGTTCCTGCTGGGGTCGAAGCTGATGGCGGGGGTGATCGTGTCGATCATCCAGGCCTATGCCTTTCTGCTGATCGCCTGGTTCTGGGACATCCGCCCGCCTGCCTGGGGCTATGTCGCGGTGCTGCCTGCGCTGGTGCTGTCTGGTCTCATGCTTGGCGCGCTGGGGCTGTTCCTGTCGTCGGCCATCCGGCAGCTGGAGAATTTTGCGGGCGTGATGAACTTCGTCATCTTCCCGATGTTCTTTGCGTCTTCCGCGCTTTATCCGCTGTGGCGGATGAACGAAAGCTCGCCCCTGCTGCACGACATCTGCGCGGCAAACCCATTCACCTATGCGGTGGAGCTGATCCGTTTTGCGCTTTACCTCCAATGGAACGGGCAGGCCCTGGCCGTGGTGGCGGGCTGCCTGGCGGCATTTTTCGGTGCCGCCGTCTTCATGTATGATCCCGCCAAGGGCCTGTGGGCCAGACGGAAGGAGAGGGGATGAAACGCATCCTGTTCGCATTGACGATCGCCGCAGGGCCGGCATGGTCGGCCGCCGGCACTGACCCCGATTGGCCCTGCATCCAGCGCAAGCAGCCGCATCTGTCGCTGGGCCAGGTCTGGACCGGGCCAGTGCCGGACGACCGGGTGACGGAACTGGCCCGCGACCCGCAGATCGACGCGCTGGCGGCACGGCTGGAACAGCGCCGCCTGCCGATGGAGGAAGCCGAGGCCGCCATCGCGGAATTCGCGGCAGGCGCCGACGATGCCCGGCTGACGGCACTGATGGTGGCGGTCATGGGCAAGATCGAACCTGATCGGTCCGCCCTGATCGAAGGGATTGCGCGTTATGGCCGCAGCCAGGTCGATCTGGCCCGCCGGATCGAGGAACGCCGCGCCACCATGGCCGAACTCGAATCCGCGGCGGAACCCGACTTCGACGCCATCGACGCCGCCGAGGAGGCGCTGGACTGGGATCAGCGCATCTTCACCGAACGCCAGCAGTCGCTGACCTATGTCTGCGAAACGCCGGTGATCCTGGAACAGCGCGCCTTCGCCCTGGGCCGGGCGATTGCGGGGCATCTGGGCGACTAGCGCGGCTTCGGCGCCTCCCACGGGCGCAGTTCCGCCTCCATCCAGGTGCCATGCGCAGCATTCGGAAAGACGATCCAGTCCTCTCCGAAGCGGTCGGCGTGGTCATTGGCCAGCTTGTGCTGTTCGTCCAGCGTCACGCCCGCGAAGCAGCCGTGGAAATCGTGCAGCGTGTCGCCCAGGTGCAGGATGACGCGGTGATCGCGTTCGACGGCGGCGCGGCGTTCGGCCTTGGGCGGGCCGAACAGCAGCACCCGGTCTGCATGGACCTGCGGCAGGCCCAGCCGCGACAGGGTGGCGATGGTCGCCAGCTTGTTTTCCTCGAACCGGTCCGAGACATAGAAGATCGTCACGCCCAGGCTGTCGGCCAGATGGAAGAAATCGGCGGCGCCCGGCAGCAGATGCGGCGTCCCTTCGCGTTCCCACAGCTTCCAGGTCTCGTACCCGTCCAGGTGTTCGCCGAGCGTCATCGCATGGGCCATGACGGCAGTGTTGTCCAGGATCGTCTCGTCGATGTCGCTGACCACGGCCAGACCCTTGCCGGTGCCGTTCGCCTGAACCGCCGCGCGCAGCCGCAGCGTCGCCAGGGCATAGCATTGCCGCTGCAGCGCCTTCACCTCGGCCGACATCTGCTGATAGCGGATCGCCATGGCGCGTTCCGAAGGATGATGGCGGCGCGGCTGGTTGGTCATCGGCTTGTCCCCTGGGGTTAGGCAGGGCGGAAGCTAGGTCCGCCGTGCCGGAAGGTCAAACCGTCGCTTACCATTCCTCGATGACAGGTTCGGCATCCCACTCCGTCAGCGTTGCTTCGGACCAGGTGCCATAGGCGGCATTCGGGAAGACGATCCACTCGGTCCCCCATCTGTCCGCTTCCTCGGCCACGGTGGCCTTCTGATCCTCAAGCGGGGTCTTGCGGAAACGGGCATCGAAGTCATGCAGCGTGTCGCCCAGCATCAGGACGATCTGGTGATCGGCCGCCACGATCTCGCGCCGCTCGACCTTGGGCGGGCCCAGCAGCAGCACCGTTTCCGGGCTGACCTGCGGCAGGCCCAGTTCGGTCAGCGTGGCCAATGTGTGGTCCTTCTGTTCGTCCGCCCGGTCCGAGATATAGCGGATCGCCACGCCCAGGCTGTCGGCATGGTCCAGGAATTCCTTGGCGCCGGGGATCAGCGTGGGACTGCCGTCGCGTTCCCAGGGCAGCCAGGTGTCCCAGGCGTCATAGGTGTGGCAATCGGCCAGATCCCGCGCCAGCAGCGGCGTGTTGTCGATCACCGTTTCGTCCAAGTCGGTGACGACCGCCAGCCTGGATGGATCGGCGGCGGCCTCGACGGCGGCATCGAGTTTCTCGGTCGCGATGTTATAGGCCTGAAGCTGCAGCGCCCGAATTTCAGCCGATTGCTGCTGGAAACGGACGCCCATCGTGAATTCCGCAACCGGGCAGGCGGCAGTGTTGGCGGGGGCTTCGGGCGCTGCGGTGTCCTGCCCGGCGGCGGGTGCCGCCAAGGTTGCCAGCACGGCGCAGCCCAGGATGGTGGTTCGGGTCATCGTCTGTCCTCCCTGCTTGTCAGGGTGACGTTAGGGCAGTTCCAAGCTGGCGGCAACGACCGCCTGCCGGATCAGGCAGGAACCGCAACGGGCAGTCGCGACGGCGCCTCGCGCACCGGAAGGTGGATCAGCGCGCTGATCGCGCCAACGCCAACGCCGACCCACCAGACCAGGGTATAGTCGCCATAAGCGTCATACAGCTTGCCCCCCAGCCAAACCCCCAGGAAGGACCCGATCTGGTGGGACAGGAACACGAAGCCGTAAAGCGTCCCCATGTAGCGCAGCCCATAGATATAGGCGATCAGCCCCGAGGTCAGTGGCACCGTGGCCAGCCACAGCGCGCCCATCACCAGCGAAAAGATGATGACGCTGGCCGGCGTGATCGGCATCAGGATGAAGGCGGCGGCAGCGATGGTGCGCAGGGTATAGATCCCTGCCAGCAGGTATTTCTTGGTATAACGCTTGCCCAGCCATCCCGACAGGATCGACCCCACGATATTGGCAAGGCCGATCAGGCTGATCGCCACCGCCCCCAGTGCCGAGGTGGTGGTGATGCCGATGCTGGCAAGCGTGCCCATCGGATTGATCGGCCCGCACATCTCGGTGATCATGGCCGGGAAATGGGCGGTGATGAAGCCAAGCTGATAGCCGCAGGAAAAGAATCCCGCGAAGATCATCAGGAAGGACGGGTCGCGGAAGGCTCGGCCCAGGACGCTGCCCAGGCTTTCCTCAAGCTCGCGGCGGGTGGCGGGCTTGCCGTCGCCCAGCATCGGCAGGAAGGCCATGCAGGACAGCACGATCACGCCGAAGATGATGAACACCGTGGGCCAGGCATAAAAGCCCAGCAGAACCTCGGCCAGCGGGGCGCCGAAGACCTGGCCCGCGGAACCCGCGGCGGTCGCGATGCCCAGGGCCAGGCTGCGGTTCTCGTCGCTGGCCGCGCGCCCCACGACGGCCAGGATCACGCCGAAGCCCGTGCCCGCGATGCCGAAGCCCACCATCACCTCCAGCAGCTGCATGGTGGCGGGGCTGGTGGCGAAGGCGGTCAGGATCAGGCCCGTGGAATACAGGATCGCCCCCAGGATGATCGCCCAGCGGTCGCCCCAGCGTTCGGCAAGTGCGCCGAAGATCGGCTGCCCGATGCCCCAGGCCAGGTTCTGGATGGCGATGGCCAGGGAAAATTCCGCACGGGGCCAGCCGAAATCGGCGGCGATGGGGATCTGGAAGACGCCGAAGCTGGCCCGCAGGGCGAAGTTGATCAGCAGGATCAGCGATCCGCCGATCAGGATGGGCGTGAACAGACGGGAATTGGGCATGACGGAACCTGCGCGGCCAGATGTCGCGGCCAGCGTTGGACCCGTCGTGCCCGAAGATCAAGCCCCGTCGGCGTGATGCGATCCATCACCGGCGATGATGGGATCGCACCGAAGGATCAGTTCCGCCGCGCCAGTTCGTTGTTGATCGAGAACTTCGATGCCGGAATCGAACCGCCCTCGCGCATCTCGCCCAGGATCACGGTGGTCTTCTGCCCGCTGTCGTCGGTCACGACCCATTGGCGCAACTGCGTCGGCCCGGCGGTGAAGACCATCTGGATGTTGCCGTATTGCGGGTTCTGCGGATCCTGCGCGGTGACGACGGTGGCGTTCTTCGATTCTGTGTGCGCCGTCACCATGTTCGCGCGGCCCAGGTTCACGTTCGCATCCAGGATGATCGACAGGGGCGTCTGCGACAGCGGATATTGCTGCGGCCCGCCGGATTTCGGATCGAACACCGCCACGTTTCCGCCGGACGCCAGCACCAGTGTGTTGTCGTTGTTGTATTCGAACCGCACCCGCCCGGGCCGCTGGATATAGACCGTCCCGGTCGAGATCGATCCGTCGGGATTGACCTGTGTGAACTCCGACGTCGCGGTCGTCAGCCGGTTGAGATAGCGCGACAATTCGTTCAGCGGAATCTTTTCGGCCAGGGCCGGGAAGGCAAGGCCAAGAACAAGGGCGGGCGCAAGCGCGAGGGATCTGATGTTCATGGCGCCGATCATATCCTTTCCGGTCGGGGATGCACATCACGTCTGGCGGATGGCACGGGCGGCGAACGCTCGCATGGGCGTGAGGGTTCCTGGCACAGGCCGGTTGAACGGAACACAGCGCGAACATATATTTGCCCCATGGCAGCGCGAACCCTTCAGCAGAAGCTTGCGATCCTCTCGGACGCGGCGAAATACGACGCCTCCTGTGCCAGCAGCGGGACGACCCGCCGCGACGCGCGGGGGGGCGGGATCGGATCAACCGAAGGCATGGGCATCTGCCACGCCTATACGCCCGACGGGCGCTGCATCAGCCTGCTGAAGATCCTGATGACGAACTTCTGCATCTATGACTGCGCCTATTGCATCAACCGCGTCAGCAGCAATGTCGAACGCGCCCGCTTCACGCCCGAGGAGGTCGTGAACCTGACGCTGGAATTCTATCGCCGCAACATGATCGAGGGGCTGTTTCTGTCATCCGGCATCATTCGCAGCCCGGACGAGACGATGTCCCAGATGGTCCGCATCGCGCGGATGCTGCGGGTGGACCACGGCTTCAAGGGCTACATCCACCTCAAGACCATTCCCGACGCCTCGCCCGACCTGGTGGCCGAGGCGGGGCTTTTCGCCGACCGCCTGTCGGTGAACATCGAACTGCCACAGGATGCCAGCATCCGCGAACTGGCCCCCGAAAAGCGACCCGAGACGATCCGCGCGGCCATGGCCGATGTGCGCCTGTCGCGCGAGGCGGCAAAGGAAAAGACCCACACCGGCAAGCGCCCACCGCGCTTTGCCCCGGCAGGGCAGTCGACGCAGATGATCATCGGAGCGGATGCGGCGACCGACCGGGACATCCTGAAGACCTCGGCGAATCTCTATTCCGGCTATAACCTGAAGCGGGTCTATTATTCGGCCTTCAGCCCGATCCCGGATTCCTCTGCCGCCCTGCCGCTGATCAAGCCGCCCCTGATGCGCGAACACCGCCTGTACCAAGCCGACTGGCTGATGCGCTTCTATGGCTTCGAGGCCGATGAGATTGGCGCGGCCCACCCATCGGGCTTCCTGGATCTGGCGATCGACCCCAAGCTGTCCTGGGCGCTGGCGAACCGGGCGCAGTTCCCGGTCGATGTGGCGACGGCATCAAAGGAGATGCTGCTGCGCGTCCCCGGCTTCGGCACCAAGACCGTGACGCGCATCCTCGCCGCGCGGCGCAACGGGCCGGTGCGCTACGGCGACCTGCTGCGCATGGGGGCGATCATGTCCAAGGCGCAGCCCTTCGTGACGCTGCCCGACTGGCATCCCGGCGCGCTGACCGACAGCGCCTCCCTGCGCGCGCGCTTTGCCCCGCAGCCCGAACAGTTGCAACTGCTGTGATCCGCATCGATCTGCCCCGCTTTGGCCGGTTCGCGGCCTGGCGCGATGCCGCCCGGCAGCTTGCCGGTAACCGCATCGCGGCGGGCGATGTAACCTGGGCCGATGACGACAGCCCCGCCGAACTGTTCGGGGCCGATCCCTTACCACCGCCCGGTCCGCATCCGGTGGCAGCGACCAGGGATTTCCTGAGCCTCGCCCAGACGGTCGCCAGCCATTCCGATCCCGAACGCTGGGCGCTGCTTTATGCCGCGCTGATCCGCCTTCAGGACGACCGCGGCTTCATCGCCAACCCCGCCGACCCTCTGACCGACCGGCTGTCCCGCATGGGGAAATCCGTGCGCCGCGACATCCACAAGATGCACGCCTTCGTGCGCTTCCACGAACTGCCGGGGAACGGCCCCCGCCGCAGCTTCGGCGCCTGGTTCGAACCCGAACACCTGATCCTGGAAGCGGGCGCTCCGTTCTTTGCCAGGCGTTTCGCCGACATGGACTGGCTCATCGCCACACCCGAGGGCATCGCCCGCTTTGACGGCACAATCACCTATGCGCCCCCCGCGCCGCGCCCGGACTTTCCGGCGGATGCCAGCCATACCCTTTGGCAAACCTATTTCGCCAACATCTTCAACCCAGCCCGCATCAAGACCGATGCCATGCGGTCCGAGATGCCGCGCAAATACTGGAAGAACCTGCCCGAGACCGCGCTGATCCCCGAGATGCTGGCCGACGCCCCCCGCCGGGTCCAGGCCATGCGCGAAGCAGGCGCGTCCGAGGCCCCGGCCTTCGCGGCCCGCGTGACCGCCCGCATCCGGCAGCTCCCCGACAACAGCCCGCCCGAGACGCTGGAGGCCGCGCGCGATCAGGCCGGGCGCTGCACGCGCTGCGACCTGTGCCACGCCGCGACGCAGACCGTCTGGGGCAAGGGCGATCCCGCCGCCCCCCTGATGATCGTGGGCGAGGCGCCGGGCGACCAGGAAGACCTGCAAGGCCGCCCCTTCGTCGGTCCTGCCGGGCAGTTGCTGCACCGGACGATGGACCAGGCCGGGCTGGATCCCGCGCGGATCTGGATGACCAATGCGGTGAAGCACTTCAAGTTCACCCCGCGCGGCAAGCGCCGCATCCACCAGACCCCCAACGCGGGTGAGGTCAGGCAATGCCGCTGGTGGCTGGATCTGGAACGCCGCCTTGTCCAGCCGAAGCTGACCCTTGCGATGGGGGCCACAGCCGCTTTCGCGCTGACCGGCGACCGCTCGCCCCTGACCCCCCGTCGCGGCACGCTGGAAACGACGCTGGACGGCGGCCCGGTGCTGATCACCTGGCACCCCAGCCTGATCCTGCGCCTGGATCCCCGTCAGGCCCAGGACGCCCAAGCCCAGTTTGCCGCCGACCTGACCCAGGCCGCCCGGTTGCTCGCCGCCTGATCTTTGCCTTGGTCCAAATATCCGCGGGGGAGGCCGCCTTGGCGGACGGGGGCGGCAGCCCCCTTACAACGCTCTACCTGAAAGCAACCTTGGCATCGGATCGACCGACAGCCCCGCCGCCTGCCGCATGAAGCCGCGTCGCAAGGCGGGAACCGCCGTGACGATCCCCATGCCGATCCCCCGCGCCGCCGACAAGACCGGATTGCCGCTGGCAAACAGCCGGTTCACCCCGTCCATGCCAAGCGCAAGACTGGTCGCATCGAACCGCCGCCAGCCCTGATACCGTTCCAGCACAAGATCCGACCCGATATCCTCGCCTCGGCGGGCGGCATCGACCAGCACCTCGGCCAGGGCCGCCACGTCGCGCAGGCCCAGGTTCAGCCCCTGGCCCGCGATGGGATGCACGCCGTGCGCCGCATCGCCCACCAGGGCCACACGGTCGGCGACATAGCGGTCGGCCAGCGACAGGCTCAGCGGATAGGTGAAGCGCGCGCCTGCAAGGGAAATCTCGCCCAGGTAATCGCCGAACCGCGGGCGCAGCACGTCCAGGAAGGCCTCGTCCGGCAGCGCCGCAATGGCGCGGGCATTGTCATGGGTTTCTGACCAGACGACGCTGCTGCGGTTGCCGGGCAGGGGCAGGATCGCCAAGGGACCGGTCGCCATGAAATACTGCTGTGCGATGCCCTCGTGCGGGCGGTCATGGGCAATGGCCGCGACAAGTGCCGTCTGGCCATAGTCCCATCCCTGCCGCCGGATGCCCGCGCGGGCGGCAACGCCCGACCCGCGACCGTCCGCGCCCACCAGAAGCCGGGCACGCAGCCGGCGGCCGTCCGACAACGCGGCCTCGACCCCGCCCGATCCGACCTGCTGGTCCACGACCGACAGGCCCGACAGATGCTGCACCCGATCCCGCATCGCGGCCAGAAGGGCACGATACAGGAACCGATCCTCGAGCATGAAGCCGACCGGACCTTCCTCGATCTCGGCGCTGTCGAAATGCAGGAAGAAGGGCGCGGCGCCTTCGCCCGGTTGCCCCTGGGACGCTTTCACCTGCCGGATCGGCTGGCTGTCGCCCGCCAGTCCCGCCCAAAGCCCAAGCGCCTTCAGCAGCCGTTGCGAGGCCACCGCCAGCGCATAGGCGCGTCCGTCGAAGTTGTCGCCTGCCCGCGCATCGGCCGGGCGCGGATCGACCACGGCCACGCGCAGGCCAGCCTGGGCCAGGGCAAGCGCCAGGGTGGGACCGTTCAGCCCACCCCCGGCGATCAGGATATCCACATCAGTCATGGCGCGGATCATGCACGCCGGCGGCGCGAAGTCCATGCGGCGATCCGCCCTCGGCTGCCAGGATTGCCGCCAGCCCGCTGCGGTAATCGGGATAACGCAGCCTGACCCCCAGTTCCTCCTTGATGCGCCGGTTCGATACCCGCTTGCTGTCGGCATAGAAGGACCGCGCCATCGGCGTCATGTCGGCCTCGTCATAGGGCACCTCGGGGGGCGGCGGCAGGCCCAGCAGGTCAGCGGCATGAGCCAGCACGTCCTGCGGCGGGGCCGGGTCGTCGTCGCAGACGTTATAAGCCGTGCCCGGCGCGGGCCGGTCGATCGAGGCCAGCAGGATCTGGGCGATATCGGCGGCGTGGATCCGCGAAAACACCTGGCCCGGCTTGATGATCCGCCGCGCGGTGCCGTTCCGCACCTTTTCGAAAGGCCCCCGGCCGGGACCATAGATTCCCGCCAGCCGGAAGATGTGCAGTGGCAGCCCCGCCTGGTCGGCCAGGGCGCGCCAGTCGCCTTCGGCGCGGATGCGGGCCGCCCCGCGCGGGCCGGTGGCGTCCAGCAGGCTGTCCTCGTCCACCCAGCCGCCGTTGCGGTCGCCGTAAACGCCGGTGGTCGAAAGATAGCCCAGCCAGCCCGGCCGCGCCTTGGCGAGATCATCGCGGAACGCGGCCAGGACAGGATCGCCCTGCGGTCCGGGCGCCGCGGAAACCAGGATCGCATCGGCCGAAGCGATCTCGGACCGCAACCGTGCCTCATCCCCCGGCCACAGGACCGGCTGCGCGCCCGCCCCAGCCACCCGACCGGGATCGTCCCGGGTGGTCCCCACGACCTGCCAGCCGCGCCTGCGGAGCAGGGGCGTTAGGAAGCCCGCCGAATAACCGTGACCGAAAACAAGCATCTTCATGACGGCAAGGTAACTGTCCGGGAACCGGGACGCCAGACGCTTGCCTGCGGCCGGTCCCGCTGGCAGGGTCGGAACAAAGAAGGATAACAAGAATGGACACGGATCCCCGTTACCTGCCGGTCGAATCCCCCGACACGCCGGGCCGCCAGCAGTTCACCGATGCAGCCGCCGCCGTTGCGCATCTGCAGGCGCTTTATACGCAGGCGACCGGCTTTCTGCTGGACCGCTTCACCAAGGCACTGGAAGGCGACAGGCCCGTCGCCCGGTATCGCGCCTATTATCCCGAACTGCGCCTGACCGTGACCACCCATCCGGCGGTCGATTCGCGCCTGTCCTTCGGCCATGTGGTCGCGCCCGGCAGCTATTCCGCGACCGTCACCAGGCCCGACCTGTTCGCCAACTATCTGCGCGAGCAGATCGGATTGCTGATCCGCAATCACCGTGTCCCCGTCACCGTGGGGGTCAGCGACACCCCCATGCCCGTCCATTTCGCAGTCGCCGCGCAAAGCGACCTGGCCGTGCCGCAGGAAGGGGTGCTGGACTTTTCGCTGCGCGATGTCTTCGACGTGCCCGACCTGAACACCATGAACGACGACATCGTGAACGGCGTGGCCGGGCCGATGCCCGACGGATCGCTGCACCTGGCCGCCTTCACGGCGCAACGCATCGACTATTCGCTGGCGCGGCTGCAGCACTACACGGCGACGGCGGCGGAGCATTTCCAGAATTTCGTGCTGTTCACCAACTATCAGTTCTATGTGGACGAATTCGAGGCCTTCGCCCGGCGCGTCCTGGGCAACCCCGATCTGGGCTATGACAGCTTCGTGGCCCCGGGCAACCAGGTGATCACCGATGCCGACACGCCCCTGGCCACCCTGGCCAAGCTGCCGCAGATGCCCGCCTATCACCTGAAACGCGCGAACGGGCAGGGGATCACGCTGGTCAATATCGGCGTGGGGCCGTCGAACGCCAAGACCGCGACCGACCACATTGCCGTTCTGCGCCCCCATGCCTGGCTGATGGTCGGCCATTGCGCGGGCCTGCGCAACAGCCAGCGGCTGGGCGATTTCGTCCTGGCCCACGCCTATCTGCGCGAGGATCACGTCCTGGACGCCGACCTGCCGGTCTGGATCCCGCTTCCCACCCTGTCCGAGGTTCAGGTGGCATTGCAGGAAGCCGTGGCCGAGGTCACGCGACTGGAAGGCTATGAACTCAAGCGCATCATGCGGACCGGCACGGTGGCCACCATCGACAACCGCAACTGGGAATTGCGCGACACGCCGATCCACCGCCTGTCGCTGGCGCGGGCCGTCGCGCTGGACATGGAAAGCGCCACCATCGCGGCCAACGGATTCCGGTTCAGGGTGCCTTACGGGACGCTTCTTTGCGTCAGCGACAAGCCGCTGCACGGCGAATTGAAGCTGCCGGGCATGGCCACCGACTTTTACCGCACCCAGGTCGCCAGCCACCTGCTGATCGGCATCCGGGCCATGGAAAAGCTGCGCGAGATGCCGTTGGAGCGGATCCATTCGCGCAAGTTGCGGTCGTTCAACGAAACCGCCTTCCTTTGACCTTGCGTCAACCGGCCAAGCGGAGCCTGCTTTGGCAGGAAACGGCGAAAAAGGCTTGATCTGTTGGGGAAAACGGTGTGTAGCAGGCGATATGCCGCAAACGGCGCCATTCACAGGCCCCGCAGAACCGGGCAAGAGGAGACAGATCAATGGCTGACAAACCGATGACCAAGACCCAGCTGGTGGCGACCCTGGCCGAGGAAATGGGTTCGGACAAGAAATCGGCATCCGCCGCGCTGGACGCGATCGCCGCCGTTGTTTCCCGCGAAGTCGCCGCCGGCGGCTCGGTCACGATCCCCGGCATCGGCAAGATCGCCTGCCGCGCCCGCCCCGAGCGCCAGGTCCGCAACCCGCAGACCCAGGAAATGATGACCAAGCCGGCCGACAAGCAGGTCAAGGTGACGGTCGCCAAGTCGCTGAAGGACAGCGTGAACAGCTGATCCCTGCGACGTTGCAGGAACAGGGGCCGTGCCGGTGGGCGCGGCCTTTTCGTTTGAAAAGCCGCGGCTTCACACGTGACTTGAAAGATTGAGATTGCCTGAAGGGCCGGATAGCCTTGCCGACATGCCCAAGCGGATTGCGCATGTGTCGCTGCTGGTCCCGGATTATGACGAAGCCCTTGCGTTCTTCACGCGCATCGGCTTCGAGTGCCGGGAGGATACGGATCTGGGCAATGGCAAGCGGTGGGTCAGAATAGCCCCTCGCAACGCTGACACCGAGATTCTGCTGGCCCGAGCAGTGTCCAGCGAACAGATTGCCGCGATCGGCCGGCAGGGCGGAGGCCGGGTCTGGCTTTTTCTTGAAACCAACGACTTTGAGGCCGACTATCGTCAGTTGCAAAGGGCCGGGGTCTGCATCGAAGCACCCCCTCGTGACGAGGCTTATGGGCGTGTCGTCGTTTGGTCGGACCCTTGGGGCAATCGCTGGGATCTGATCGACAAGCGCGGATCGGACCGAGATATTGCCCGGGAATGAAAATCCCCGTGTTGGCTATCCTGCCAGAGTTTCACCACTTCCCGCTATTCCCCGAACCTGCTAGCCCTTCTGCATCATCTGCAAGTCACGGGGCCAGGATGGACATTCGCGCGATCTTCATGGGGGTGTTCTTCGCGGTAATGTGGGCCTCGGCCTTCACTTCGACCCGGATGATCGTGACCGAGGTGCCGCCGCTGTTCGCCCTGGCCCTGCGCTTTGCCCTGTCGGGGGTCATGGCGGTGGTCATCGCGCTGCTGATGGGCGAGACCTGGCGTGCCCTGACCCGCGTGCAGTGGCGGGCGGTGGTGGTTCTGGGGCTGTGCCAGAACGCGCTGTATCTTGGCCTGAACTGGGTGGCGATGCAGTGGATCGAGGCTGGGCTGGCGTCGATCATCGCGGCCACCATGCCGCTGATCGTGGCTGCCCTGGGCTGGATGCTGATGGGCGAACGGCTGCGGCCCATGGGGGTCGCGGGCCTGGTTCTGGGCCTTGCGGGGGTGGCGATCATCATGGGCGCGCGCCTGCAAGGCGGGGGCAGCGACCCGGTGGGCATCTTCATGTGCTTTGTCGCCGCCCTGGCGCTTGCCGTCGCCACGCTGACGGTGCGCGGGGCCAGTTCCGGGGGCAATGTGATGATGATCGTGGGCTTGCAGATGCTGGTCGGATCCGTGACCCTGTGGTGCATCGCCCCGATCCTGGAGGATTGGCATGTCGATCCCAATCCCAGGCTGGTCTGGGCTTTCCTTTACACGGTGATCGTGCCCGGATTGGTCGCCACCTGGGTATGGTTCAAGCTGGTTGGCCGGATCGGCGCGGTGCGGGCGGCAACTTTCCATTTTCTGACGCCGTTCTTCGGGGTCGCCACGGGCGCGGCCCTGCTGGGCGAACAGCTTGCCATAGGCGACGTGATCGGCGTCGGCGTCATCATGGCCGGCATCCTGGCGGTGCAGCTGTCCAAGGCGCCGGCCCCCGTGGTTCCGGTCCGGCGTGCCCCGCCCGCCTAAAGGGCGCGCATCCTTTGGGCGCAGCGTCCCGCCCAGTCCCTGACCGCGGGCGTCATGGGCATTTCCTCGCCGAAGAAGATAAAGGGCGAGGCGCAGAGCAGGTCGGCGGCCGAAAAATCCTGCCCCAGCAGAAAGGGGCCGTCCGCCAGGGCTTCCCCGATCCGCGCCAGCATCGCGTCATGGTCGCGAAAGGTCGCCTGCAGCGCGGGGTGGTCAATCCCCAGGTAATGCAGCAGGGACACAGGCTCGATCACGCCCTGGTAATAGAACAGCCACGACAGGTATGCCCCGCGTTGCGGATGGCCGACGGGGCGGCCAAGACCGCTTTCGGGAAAGCGGTCGGTCAGCCAGGTGATGATCGCCCCCCTTTCGCGGACATGGTCCCCCTGATCGACCAGATAGGGCACCTTGCCTTCGGGATGAGGGTTCCTGGGGTCGCGGCTG
Source organism: Paracoccus yibinensis (assembly GCF_030846195.1). GTDB lineage: Bacteria > Pseudomonadota > Alphaproteobacteria > Rhodobacterales > Rhodobacteraceae > Paracoccus > Paracoccus yibinensis. Next base: position 64,254 of record NZ_JAVCWH010000005.1, on the reverse strand, counting down.
CCGCTGCCGTCCTGGCGGGGGATCGTCACCTCGACGATGTCGATCCGGTCGCGGATGCCCATCAGGTCGATCAAGGTGAGGATGCTGTCGGACCGGCTGTCCGGGGCGTGATAAAGCGTGGGCACGGGCTTGTCTCCGGGGTTGGTGTGGCGACAGGATAGCGCGGAGCCCTGACAGAAGGTGACAGCATGGCCCGCACCGACCGCCTGATGCGCCTGATGGATGCGCTGCGCCGCCTGCCCGCCCCCGTCACCGCCGCGCGTCTGGCCGAGGAAACCGGCGTGTCGCCGCGCCAGCTTTACCGCGACATCGCCACCCTGCGCGCGGGCGGTGCGCTGATCGACGGGGCGGCGGGCCTGGGCTATACCCTGACCGAGGATCCGGCCCTGCCGCCGCAAAGCTTCTCGCGCCTCGAAATCGAGGCGCTGCGCCTGGCCGTGGAATCGCTTGCGGGGATCGGCGACGAGGACCTGGTCCGCGCCGGCCGCGACGCGCTGGCCCGCATCGTCGCGACGCTGCCCGAACGCCAGGCGCGACAGGCGATGCACGCGATCATGCGCTGTTTCCTGCAAGGCCCAGACCGCGCCGCGCCGCAGGTCGATCTGGCGCTGATCCGCGCGGCCTGCTGGGACGAACAGGCGCTTCTGATCGATTATCTGGATCTGAACGGCGCGAAGACGCACCGGGTGATCTGGCCCCTGGGCTTGTCCTATTCCGACCAGTCGCTGATGCTGCTGGCGCATTGCCGGTTGCGCATGGATTACCGCGTGTTCCACGTCAACCGCATCGCCGCGGCCAGCCGCACCGGCGACAGCTTCCGCCCCCGGCGCGTGGCGCTGGTGCGCGACTATGCCGATGCCCACCGGGAACACGGCCACAGCGGGAGGCGTTGATTTTCATGGAATGTTCACCATCTTGGACCCATGCGCGCCGATCAGATCCTGCACCCCACCCCGGCCGGTCTTTATTGCCCCCCCGGTGATTTCTATATCGACCCGGTCCGTCCGGTGCATCGCGCGCTGATCACTCATGGCCATGGCGACCATGCCCGGTCGGGCCATGGCGCGGTTCTTGCCACCCGCCAGACGCTGGAGATCATGGCGATCCGCTATGGCGAGGATTTCGCGGGCCAGCAGCAGGCGGCGGACGGCCCCATCCGTGTGGGCGATACCACCGTCAGCTTCCACCCGGCGGGTCACATCCTGGGTTCGGCGCAGATCGCCGTGCAGCCGGACCGCGGCCCGAAAATCGTCGTGTCGGGCGATTATTGCCGCCACCCGAATCCGGTCAGCGCGCCTTATGAACTCGTGCCCTGCGACATCTTCGTGACCGAGGCGACCTTCGGCCTGCCGGTCTTCAAGCACCCCGATCCGGCGGGCGAGATGACCCGCCTGCTGGCCAGCATGGCCGAGTTCCCCGAACGCCACCACCTGATCGGCGCCTATGCCCTGGGCAAGGCGCAGCGGCTGATCATGCTGGCGCGCGGGGCGGGGATCGACGGTCCCATCGCGATCCACGGCGCGCTGCAAAGGCTGTGCGATTATCATGTCCACCAGGGCATCGACCTTGGTCTGCTGGTGCCCGCCACCGCGAAACAGGTGGACGCGCAACTGGTCATCGCGCCGCCGTCGGCCTTTGCATCCGCCTGGGTCCAGCGGTTCCGCGACCCGGTCATCGGCTTTGCATCCGGCTGGATGGCGGTGAGGGCGCGTGCCCGGCAGAGGGGTGTCGAACTGCCCCTGGTCATCAGCGACCATGTGGACTGGCCTCAGGTCACGCAGACCATCCGTGAACTTGCCCCGCAGGAGGTCTGGATTACCCACGGGACCGAGGACGGGCTGATGCGGTGGTGCGAATTGCAGGGAATCCCCGCCCGCCCGCTGCGCCTTGTCGGATACGAGGACGAGCCGGAATGAGGGCCTTCGCGAACCTGCTGGAACGCCTGGCCTTCACGCCCGCGCGCAACGCCAAGCTGCGCCTGCTGCGGCATTACCTAGAACAGACTCCCGACCCCGATCGGGGCTATGCCCTGGCCGCACTGACGGGCGATCTGAAGCTGCGCACGGTGACGCCGGGCCTGTTGCGCGGGCTGATGGTGGAACGGGTGGACGAACAGCTTTTCGCGATGTCCTATGACTTCGTGGGCGATCTGGCGGAAACCATCGCCCTACTGTGGGACACGGACCGGGACGAGGACGTGCCCTTGACCCAGGCGGTGGCGCTGCTGTCGGAAACGGGCAAGGCGGGCCTGCCCACGGCCATCGCCGGGATGCTGGACCGGCTGGGTCCGTCGCAGCGGTTGGCCTTTCTGAAGCTGGCGACCGGCAACATGCGGATCGGCCTGTCCGCCCGCATGGCCCGTATCGCGCTGGCGGACATGGGTGCGCCCGACGTGGCCCAGATCGAGGAAATCTGGCACGGGCTGACGCCGCCCTATCAACCCTTGTTCGACTGGATCGCGGGGGGCACGCGTCCCGAACAGGCCGCCCGCGCGCCCTTCCGCCCGGTGATGCTGTCCACGCCCGTCGATCTGGATCAGCTTGGGGCTTTTGATCCCGCCGACTACATCGCCGAATGGAAATGGGACGGCATCCGCGTCCAGGGGATCAACGACGGCGGTGTGCGCCGACTGTATTCCCGGACCGGAGAGGATATCAGCGGAAGCTTCCCCGACCTGATCGAGGCGCTGAACTTCGACGGCACCGTGGACGGCGAACTGCTGGTGCGCCGGGGCGAGGACGTGGCGGTCTTCGGCGACCTGCAAAAGCGGCTGGGCCGCAAGCAGGTGGGCAAGGACATGCTGGACAGCCACCCGGCCAGCCTGCGCGTCTATGACCTGATGATCTGGCAGGGTCGCGACCTGCGCGACTTGCCCCTGATCGACCGCCGGGCCGTGCTGGAAGGCGCCGATTTCGGCAGCGACCGCATCGACGTCTCGCCCCTGCTGGAGTTTTCCACCTGGGACGACCTGGCCGCCCTGCGCGCCGATCCCCCGGCCCCGGTGATCGAGGGCGTGATGATCAAGCGCCGCGACAGTCCTTACGTCGGCGGTCGCCCGCGCGGGCCGTGGTTCAAGTGGAAGCGCGACCCGCATGTGGTCGATGCCGTTCTGCTTTACGCGCAGCGCGGCCATGGCAAGCGGTCGGGCTTCTACAGCGACTTCACCTTCGGGCTGTGGGACGCGGACCAGCTTGTCCCCGTCGGCAAGGCCTATTTCGGCTTCACCGATGAGGAGTTGCGCGAACTGGACCGCTTCGTGCGCAACAACACCATCGAACGCTTCGGCCCCGTCCGCTCCATAGCGCCCAAGCTGGTGCTGGAGGTCGCCTTCGAAGGCCTGAATGCCTCGGGCCGCCACAAGTCGGGCGTCGCCATGCGCTTTCCGCGCATCAGCCGCATCCGCTGGGACAAGCCCGCGTCCGAGGCCGATCACCTGTCCACGCTGAAGGCGATGATCCCGTGACGCTGCCGCCCGAGTTCCAGGACTGGTTCGCCCGGCAGGGCTGGCAGCCGCATCCGCACCAGCTGGATCTGCTGGCAGCCCAGGGCGACACGCTGCTGATCGCGCCGACCGGGGGCGGCAAGACGCTGGCCGGTTTCCTGCCCTCGCTGGTCGACCTGAAGGATGGGCACAAGGGGCTGCACACGCTCTATGTCTCGCCCCTGAAGGCGCTGACGGCGGATATCGCGCGCAACCTCGCGCGGCCGGTGGCCGAACTGAACCTGCCCGTGCGGGTCGAGGATCGGACCGGCGACACGCGCAGTTCGCAACGCGCGCGCCAGCGGGTCGACCCGCCGCAGATCCTGCTGACCACGCCGGAATCGCTGGCCTTGATGCTGTCCTATGAACAGGCGCCGCAGATCTTTGGCAGCCTGCGCCGCGTGGTGCTGGACGAACTGCACGCGCTTGCCGAAAACAAGCGCGGCGACCAGCTGATGCTGTGCCTGGCGCGGCTGCGGACGCTGGCCCCCGGCGTGACCGTCACCGGCCTGTCCGCCACGGTCGAGGATCCGCGCGCCCTGGCCGATTTCATGGGCGGCGCGGCGATCATCCATGCCGATCCCGGGCCTGAACCCGACATCGCCATGCTGGCGACCGCCCGCCCCGCGCCCTGGTCGGGCGGCGGCGGCCATTACGCCGTCCCCGAAGTCCTGGCCGAGATCAGGCAGGCCCGCACCACCATCATCTTCATCAACACCCGCGCCCAGGCCGAACTGTTCTTTCAGGCCTTGTGGGCCGCGAATGACGACAACCTGCCCATCGGCCTGCACCACGGCAGCCTTGCGCGCGAGGCGCGGCAACGGGTCGAGGCCGCCATGGCCGCAGGGGAACTGCGCGCCGTGGTGGCGACGGGCAGTCTGGATCTGGGCATCGACTGGGGCGCGGTCGATCTGGTGATCCAGGTGGGGGCGCCCAAGAACGTCAAGCGGCTGGTCCAGCGGATCGGGCGGGCGAACCACCGCTATAACGCGCCCTCGCGCGCGCGGATCGTGCCCGCCAACCGCTTCGAGGTGGTCGAATGCATTGCGGCCCTTGAAGCCGTCCACGAGCATGATCTTGACGGCGATCCGCGTGGCCCCGGCCCCTTGGACGTGCTGTGCCAGCATATCCTGCTGACGGCCTGCGCGGGGCCCTTCGATGCCGACGCGCTGCTGGCCGAGGTTCGCACGGCTGGCCCATATCGCGGTCTGACCCGGGCGCAGTTCGACGACTGCCTGGATTTTGCGGCGACCGGGGGATACGCGCTGCGAGCCTATGACCGCTGGCAGCGGCTGATGCAGCGCGGCGGTCTGTGGCGGCTGCGCGACCCCCGCGCCGCCCGCGACCTGCGCATGAACGTCGGCACCATCGTCGAGGCCGAGATGCTGAAGGTCCGCTTTCGCCGCGGCGGCGGCCTGCTGGGCGAGGTCGAGGAAGGCTTTGCCGCCACCCTGGTGCCGGGCGACACCTTCCTGATCGGCGGGCAGACCGTGCGTTACGATGCCCTGCGCGAGATGGTGGTCGAGGTGACGAAGCAGCCGACCCGGCAGCCGCGCATCGCGCTGTATTCCGGGATGAAGCTGGCGACATCGACCCAGCTTTCGCATCGGGTCCAGGCGCTGATCGGCGATCCGGCTCGCCACTGGGTGCTGCCGCCCGACACCGCCGACTGGCTGGATCTTCAGGCCCGGATCAGCGCCCTGCCGCAGCCCGGCGTATTGCTGAGCGAGAGCTTCCCCTTTCAGGGAAAGTGGCACTTAGCGCTGTATGGTTTCGCCGGGCGCAATGCCTTGCAGACCTTGGGCCTTCTGATGACCAAGACGATGGAGGACGCGGGCCTTGGTCCCCTGGGCTTCATCGCCACCGACTATGCCCTGCTGATCTGGTCGCTGGATCCGGTGGCCGATCCCGCGCCGCTGCTGGATCGCGACGCCCTGCGCGCGGGCTTGGGGGACTGGCTGGCGGGCAATGCGGTGATGAAGCGGACCTTCAAGAATGTCGCGGTGATCTCGGGCCTGATCCAGCGGAACATGCCCGGGCAACGCAAGTCGGGCAAGCAGGCGACCTTTTCCAGCGACATCCTTTACGATACCTTGCGCCGCTATGACCCCGACCACCTGCTGCTGCGCATCACCGCGGACGAGGCGCGGCGGGGCCTTGTCGATTTCGATCGGATCGAGGAGATGCTGGACTTTTCCCCCCACCATGATCATCGCATGACCGGGCGCGTCACGCCGCTGGCCGCGCCCTTGCTGCTGGAATACGGCCGCGTCCCCATCACCGGCGCGGGCCGCGAACGCATGGCCGAGGCAGAGGCCCAGGCCTTGATGGCCGAGGCGGGTCTGGCGTGACCTATGCTTTCGACTTTGCGGGCCACGCGTTTGAGGCGCGGCCGTCCGGTGCGCTTTACTGGCCCGAACGCCGCTGGCTGATTGTGGCCGACCTGCACCTGGGCAAGTCCGAACGCATGGCCCGGCGCGGCGGATCCCTGCTGCCGCCCTATGAGGTGCTGGCGACGCTGGACCGGCTGGAAGCGGAAATCACCGCCACTGATCCCGCCGCCGTCGTCAGCCTGGGCGACGGGTTCGACGACGATGCCGCCGCCCTGGCGCTGCCGGATGCGCTGTGCGATCGGCTGCGGGACATGGCATGGGGTCGCCGCTGGATCTGGGTCAGCGGAAACCACGACCCGTCCCCCCTCTGTCCGCGCCTTCCGGGCGAAACGGTGGGCGAAATGGACGAGGGGCTGATCCTGCGCCATGAGGCGGGGCAGGGACCGGACGTGTCGGGGCATTTCCACCCCTGTGTCCGGCTGGCAGGCGACCGCCGGCGCTGCTTTCTGGTCGGGCGCGACCACCTGATCCTGCCTGCCTTTGGTGCCTATACGGGCGGGCTTGCCATCGACAGCCCGGTGCTGACAGCCTTGGTTCCGCAGGGTCTGGCCATCGCTTGCGGCGCCCGGGCGCTGCCGGTGCCGGTCGGCGCCGCGCCGCGGCGGGGGCACCGGGCATGAAAAGGCCGGGCCGCAATCCGCGCCCGGCCTTTGAAGAATACGCCGTCTTCAGAAGCTGAAGTTCACGCCGACCTTGATGTTGTGATGTTCGGGCGTGGCGCGGGTCACCACGTCGGGGGTGGTGTTTTCGAAGGTCAGAGCGGTCTTTCCGAAGTTGCGGTACTGCCATTCGGCAAAGACCGCCAGGTTCGGCCGGATCTTGCGTTCGACGCCAAGGCCCAGCGAATAGCCGCCGGCACTGTAATTCTCGGTCGTGGTCCCATCATCGTCCGACAATTCGTAGTCGAAATCGCCGTGAACCGCGCCAACCGTGCCATAAACCAGCGTCTGCGGGTCCACGACATAACCGGTCTTCAGTTGCAGGCCGACAATGTAGTTGACCGAGGATTCCACTTCGAGGCCGTCCGGGAAGACATTGTCCGTGGCATCCACGCTGCCGCCTTCAAGCCACAATTCCGGGCCGAACACCCAATTGTCGCGCTGCCAGCGATAACCCGCGTGAACTCCCACGGTCGGTCCCTTCACATCGACTACACCCAGGCCAGAGTTGCGTTCGATCAGGTCGCCGCCGTCATACAGATCCAGCCCTATCTCGTCATCGGCGCCGAAGCTGTAGCCCAGCGAGCCACCGGCATAGCCCCCTGCCCAATCGCTGACCGGGGTTGCCTGGACCACAGGCGCCACGATGGCCGGTTCGACAGCCGGGGCGACATAGCCGCCTGCAAAAGCCCCCGCCCCCGGGATCATGCCCAGGGCGCAGAGCGCCATGAAAGATTTGTAACCCATCAACCAATCCTCAACCGGGGCGATACGAATCGCCATTTCGGACCACCGATACTGGCAAGTTGTCCATGCGGCAACCACGCCGCATGTCAGGTTCTGCAGAGCGGCCGTGGACGGCCGGAAGCCGCGGCAGTTGCGCCACAGGTTGCGTCAGATATCCAGGTTTTCGACGCTCAGCGCGTTCTGCTGGATGAACTCTCGCCGGGGTTCGACCACGTCGCCCATCAGCTTGGTGAACAGATCCTCGGCCTCGGCGACGTCTTCGATACGGACCTGCAGCATGGTGCGCGCGCCGGGATCCAGCGTGGTTTCCCACAGCTGTTCGGGGTTCATCTCGCCCAATCCCTTGTATCGTTGCAGCGAGAGGCCCTTTTCGCCTTCCAGGAAGATCGCCTGCAACAGCCCCAGCGGGCCGAAGATCGGCTGGTCGCGGTCCTTGCGCACCAGCCGCGCACCCTGGCCATAGACGTCCTGCAAGGCCTGGGTCATTTCGCCCAGGCGGCGGCTTTCGGCGCTGCGCAGCATCTGGCCGTCCAGCGTCCGGCTTTCCTCGACCCCGCGCAGGGTGCGGGACAGGCGAATGCCCGCGTCTTGCGTCGGGCGGCCGGTCCAGCCACGTTCGTATTCCTCGGCGATCATGTTCAGGCGGGCAGCCACGGCATCGGCCGCGCCCTGGGCGTTCCCGTCGATCCGGCCCGGCAGCAGGGCGCCCGCAATCGCCGCCTGTTCGGTGATATGGGGCGGGTAATGCGTCGGATAGGCGCGCAGCAGGCGGCGGGCAATGCGCGCCTCGCCCACCACGCGGGCCAGATCGGCGCCCACGATCTCCTCTCCCGAGGCGAGCTTCAGCACGGCGCCCTCAATCCCCTGCTGTATCAGGTAATCCTCCAGCGCGGCCTCGTCCTTCAGATAGACCTCGGACCGGCCGCGCGACACCTTATAAAGCGGCGGCTGCGCGATATAGAGGTGCCCTGCGTCGATCAGTTCGGGCATCTGCCGGAAGAAGAAGGTCAAGAGCAGCGTGCGGATATGCGCGCCGTCCACGTCGGCATCGGTCATGATGACGATCTTGTGGTAACGCAGCTTAGACAGGTTGAATTCGTCGCGCCCGATCCCGGTGCCAAGCGCGGTGATCAGCGTGCCGATCATCTCGGACGACAGCATCCGGTCGAAGCGCGCCCGTTCCACGTTCAGGATCTTGCCGCGCAGGGGCAGGACGGCCTGGTTCTGGCGCGACCGGCCCTGCTTGGCGGAACCGCCCGCGCTGTCACCCTCGACGATGAACAGTTCCGACAGCGCCGGATCCTTTTCCTGGCAATCGGCCAGCTTGCCGGGCAGCGAGGCCACGTCCATCGCGGTCTTGCGGCGGGTCAGTTCGCGGGCCTTGCGGGCGGCTTCGCGGGCCAGCGCCGCCTCGATGATCTTGCCGACGATGGATTTCGCCTCGGCCGGGTTTTCCTCGAACCACTCGGCCAGCTTCTCCCCTACCAGGTTCTCGACCGCCGGGCGAACTTCGCTGCTGACCAGCTTGTCCTTGGTCTGGCTGGAGAACTTGGGATCGGGCACCTTGACCGACAGCACGCAGGTCAGCCCCTCGCGCGCGTCGTCGCCGGTGAAATCAACCTTTTCCTTCTTCGCGATGCCGCTGTCCTGGGCGTATTTCGTGATCACGCGCGTCAGCGCGCCCCGGAAGCCCGCCAGATGCGTGCCGCCGTCGCGTTGGGGGATGTTGTTGGTGAAGGGCAGCACCGTTTCATGGTAGCTGTCGTTCCACCACATCGCGACCTCGACCCCGATGCCGTTGCGCTCGCCGGTCATGAAGATCGGCTCGGGCATCACGGCGGTCTTGGACCGGTCGAGGAACTTCACGAATTCCCGCACGCCGCCTTCATAGAACAGTTCGGTCTTCTGGACCTCGGCATGACGTTCGTCTTCCAGGATGATGCGGACGCCGCTGTTCAGGAAGGCCAGTTCCCGCAGGCGGTTTTCCAGCGTCTTGTAGACGTAATCGAGATTGCTGAACGTTCCGGCCGGATCGTTGGTCTTGGCCGATGCCAGGAACCGCACCTCGGTCCCCTTTTCGCCGGGTTCCGCGTCGCCCACGACGCGCAGGTGTTCGGCGGTGTCGCCATGCTCGAAGCGCGCGTAATGTTCCTTGCCATTGCGCCAGATGCGCAGTTCCAGCCAGTCGGACAGCGCGTTCACGACCGACACACCCACGCCGTGCAACCCGCCCGAAACCTTGTAGCTGTTCTGGTCGAACTTGCCCCCCGCGTGAAGCTGGGTCATGATGACCTCGGCCGCGGAAACGCCCTCGGTCGGATGCATGTCCACGGGGATACCACGGCCGTTGTCGCGGACGGAAACGCTGTTGTCGGCGTGAATCTTCACCTTCACATAGTCGGCATGACCGGCCAGAGCCTCGTCGATGCCGTTGTCGACGACTTCATAAACCATGTGGTGCAGGCCCGAGCCGTCGTCGGTGTCGCCGATATACATGCCCGGCCGTTTCCGGACGGCTTCCAATCCCTTGAGAACCTTGATGGAATCGGCGCCGTATTCGGCGGTCTGCGCGGCTGTTGCGGTCATGGGTGAGATTGTCCTGTTCCTGTGCAGCCGATATAAGCGTTCGGACAAGGAAAGTCACGGGAAAGACGGGATTTTTCTGCCTTTTTGGCGGCGTTTAGTCGCCCTGTTCCACAGCTTGTGATACCCCGTCCGTTTTCGTCACCGACAGGCGCCGCGCCCGTGGTCCCAGGCTGTCGAAAAGCTCTGGTCCTGTGCCGGTCAGCAGGCTTTGCGCAGGCAGGCCGCAGATGCGGTCATAAAGCGCCGCGCGGCGGTCGGCGTCCAGATGGGCCGCGACCTCGTCCAGCAGCAGCACGACCGGCTGGTCGGACAGGGCGCGGGCATTGGCCAGGATCAGCGACAGCAGAAGCGCCTTCTGTTCCCCGGTGGACGACAGCGCGGCGGGCATGTCCTGCGGCCCCCAATGCGCGCCCAGATCGGCGCGGTGCGGACCGGTCAGCGTGCGGCCCGCAGCCATGTCGCGCGGGCGCATGGCGGCCAGGCGGTCGGTGATGGAGCCCGCGTCGGGATCGTCAGCCTGGCCTTCGCCCGGCAGCAGGGCCAGGAGGGCGGCGGGGAAATCGCCGCCCTCCTGCGCGGCCATGATGGCTTGCAGGGCATCGTGGCGGTTTCGGGTCAGGGCCGCGCCTGCCTCTCCCATCTGCGCCTCCAGGGCGCGATACCAGCCAGGGTCGCCGATCTGGTCCTTGAGCAGGCGGTTGCGTTCCCGCATCGCCCGGTCATAGGTCAGGGCCAGATCCGCGTGATCGGGAAACAGGGACAGGGTCACGCGGTCCAGGAAACGGCGGCGCGCCTCGGGCGGGTCTGACCACAGCCGGTCCATGGCGGGCACCAGCCAGAGGATGCGCAGCAGGCGCCCCAGCGCCGTCTGCGCCACCGGCTTGTCGTCGATGCTGACGCCGCGCGGCTGGCCGGGCTGGGCTGCGGTCTCGACCGGACGACCGTCGATCATCGCCCGAATTCGCCAGCCCGCATCCTTGCCCTGCCGCGCCTGGTCCGGCGCGGGCACCGCACGCAACCCGCGGCCCGGTGCCAGCATCGACACGGCTTCCAGGATATTGGTCTTGCCAGATCCGTTCGGGCCGAAGATCGCCAGGGGCCGATGGTCCAGGCCCAGGTCCAGCCGGGACCAGGACCGGAACTGCGCCAGCGAGACTTGGCTGAGCGTCACACCCGCATCGGCATGACGACATAGACCGCGCTTTGGTCCCCGCCTTCACGGATCAGGGCAGCGTCGCCCGATCCGTTGAACAGGAACACCGCATTGTCGCGGTCCACCTGGGACGCGATTTCCTGCAGATACTTGGCGTTGAAGCCGATCTCCAGCGGGTCGTCGGCATAGGCCACGATCAGCTCTTCCTCGGCCGCGCCCGCATCGGGGGCGTTCACCGACAGGATCAGCCGGTCCTGGTCAAGCGCCAGCTTGACCGCGCGCGACCGTTCGCTGCTGACCGTCGCCACCCGGTCCACCGCGCGGGCGAAATCGGTCGCATCCACCTCCAGCTTGCGGGCATTGTTGAGCGGGATGACGCGCGAATAATCGGGGAAGGTTCCGTCGATCACCTTGGATGTCAGCGTCAGCGTGGGCGTGGCGAAGCGCACTTTGGTCTCGCTGACCGAAACCGCGATATCGGTATCGTCGTCGTCCAGCAGCTTGCGCAATTCGGCAACGGTCTTGCGCGGCACGATCACGCCCGGCATCTCGTCCGCGCCGACCGGCAGGGGCGCGTCGATCCGTGCCAGGCGGTGCCCGTCAGTCGCCACGCAGCGCAGCATCGGCTGGCCGTCCACCTGGGCCACATGCATATAGACGCCATTCAGGTAATAGCGCGTCTCCTCGGTCGAGATGGCGAACTTGGCCTTGTCGAACAACCGGCGCAGCACGTCGGCCTTGGCCTTGAAGTTGACGCTGTATTCGGAGGACGCCATGACCGGGAAATCCTCGCGCGGCAGGGTCGCCAGATTGAAGCTTGACCGCCCCGCCTGCACCGACAGCCGGCCCGCGGCCTCATCCGTGCTGATCTGCACCAGGGCGCCGTCGGGCAGCTTGCGCGCGATCTCGTTCAGCATGACCGCGCTGACGGTGGTGGCGCCCGGGCGTTCGACCTGGGCGGGTGCCTGGTCCACGACCTCGGTGTCCAGGTCCGTGGCGCGGAAGCTGACGCCGTCGGGCGTCGCCTCGATCAGGACGTTGGCCAGGATCGGAATGGTGTTGCGACGTTCCACAACCGACTGGGCCTGAGACACGGCCTTGACCAGAACCGCACGCTCGATCGAGAATTTCATCGCTTTTCCCTGTGCCTTCGGCCATCCGGCCCGTGAACGGACCTGATTTGTAACCAGACCGGCGCGCCCTCACAAGTCGCTTATGCTTCCAGCAGACGCTTGAGAAGGGCGACATCCTCGGCCAGGGCCTGATCCTCGGTGACCAGTTCCTCGATCTTGCGGATGCCGTGCATGATCGTGGTGTGGTCGCGTCCGCCAAAGCGGCGGCCGATTTCGGGCAGGGACCGGCTGGTCAGCTGCTTCGCCAGATACATGGCGATCTGCCGGGGCCGGGCGACGTTGCGGGCGCGCTTGGGGCCCACCATGTCGGCCAGGCGGATGTTGTAATGTTCGGCCACCTTGCGCTGGATGTCGTCGATCGAGATCTTGCGGTCGTTGGTGCGCAGAATGTCGGCCAGGCATTCCTGGGCGACTTCCAGCGTGATCTCGCGGCGCAAAAGGCTGGCATGGGCAAACAGGCGCTGCAGCGCACCTTCCAGCACGCGGACGTTGGTGGTGATGCGGTTGGCCAGGAATTCCAGCACGCCGGTGCCGATTTCCAGGTCCGGCTGCTGGGCGCGGAAGCCTTCGGTCTTGGATTGCAGGATGCCCAGCCGCAGCTCATAGGTCGTGGGATGCAGGTCCACGATCAGCCCGCAGGACAGGCGCGACTTGATGCGTTCCTCAAGGCCCTTGATCTCGGCCGGGGCGCGATCGGCGGAAATGACGATCTGCTTGCCCTGATCGACCAGGGCGTTGAAGGTGTGGAAGAATTCCTCCTGCGTGCTGTCCTTGCCGGCGATGAACTGCACATCGTCGACCATCAGCATGTTCACGTTGCGGAACATGCTCTTGAAATCCATGATCGAGCTTTCGCGCAGCGCCTGAACGAAGCGGTACATGAACTGTTCGGCCGACAGATACAGGACCTGCGCCATCGGATGGCGCGTCTGGTAGTCATGGGCGATGGCATGCATCAGGTGCGTCTTGCCCAGGCCCACGCCGCCATAAAGGAACAGCGGGTTGAAACCCACAGGCCCCCCCTCGGCCACACGGCGCGCGGCAGCATGGGCCAGTTCGTTGGGTTTTCCGACGACGAAATTGCCGAAGGTATAGCGGGGATCGAGCGGTGCCCCCAGATCGGCGCGTCCCACCCGCGCAGAGGCGGGCGCCGCGGCCGAGGCGACAGGGCGCAGGGGCTTCGCGGGCGCGGCAGCGGTGGCGGCAGGACGGGTTCGGCCCGGCGCGGTCTGCGGGACGACATCGAAGCGAAGCCGTTCGACCGGCTGGCCGTGGCGGCTGAGTTCCCCCAGGATATCCTTGGCGAAATGGCGGTTCACCCAGTCCGAGATGAAGCGCGTCGGGCTTGCGAAATGCGCGATTCCCGCATCCACGCCCGTCAGGCGCAACGGCTTGATCCAATGGTTGAAGTTGTTCGGTCCCACGCTTGTTTCAAGCGCGGCACATGCCTGGCCCCAAATCTCGTCCATGGTCTTGCCCTATCTATCCTGTCCCCAGCCTTCGCCGGACCTTCCGGCGAAACAGGATCCGCGACGCGGGTCGGACGATGGAACTGCAGACAACACCCCATCCTGCGGCCCAAACAGGGTCACATGACGAGGCTTGCGCCCGAATTCCAATCCTAGACACGAGCTTCCATGCAGCCAGTGGCAGCCGTCTGCAAGAATCCCGAGGGCTTGCGGGGCGCCTGTTGCCCCGGTGCCCGACCTGTCGATGCGGAAAAATCCGCAGCCCGACCGGCCCGTCCCCAACACAGCGACGTGAATCGCATCATCAGGTTATCCATGGCGCCGCTTGGGCTGCAACCGAACTCTGCGCTTGACAGGGGCTTTGCGAAATCGAATCTGCGAGGTCCTTGACTCAAAAGGAAAGAATCTTGAACGCCTTGATATGTAGGCATTTTTGCCACATTTCGCAGCTGCGGCAAAGAAAAATCGGGCGCGGCAAGGAACCGCACCCGATGTCTGGAATCGCCCTTGGCGGGGCCATGATTTCAAGCGGATTCCGCCCCCGAGGGGCGCAAGGATCAGACCGCCGACAGTGCCTTCACGCGCGACGCCAGGCGCGAGATTTTCCGCGATGCAGTATTCTTGTGGACCACGCCCTTGGTCACGCCGCGCATCAGTTCGGGCTGGGCCGCCTGCAGCGCCGTCTTGGCCGCGTCGGCATTGCCCGAGGCGATGGCTTCTTCCACCTTGCGCAGGAAGGTGCGGATGCGCGAGCGGCGGGCCTTGTTGACCTCGGTGCGACGTTCGATCTGGCGGGCGCGTTTCTTGGATTGGGGCGTATTGGCCATGGGTTCTGGATCCTATCGGTCTTTCAGCGTTTCGTTCGCGCAAAAGACCCAAGGAACCGCTTCAGCGGGAAGCGGTCATGATTCTTGCCTAAGCGGGCCCACGCGCATGTAAGCCGGGGCGTATAGGGCAAATGGCCCGCCAAGGAAAGGGAAAAATCAGCGGTCGCGGAACTGCGGTTCGCGTTTTTCCAGGAAGGCGGCCATGCCTTCCTTCTGGTCCTCGGTCGAGAACAGCGCCTGGAAGTTGCGGCGCTCGAACAGGATGCCTTCGGTCATGGTCGTCTCGTAGGCGCGGTTCACCGTTTCCTTGGCGGCCTTGACCGAGATCTGCGATTTCTCGGCGATCTTGCGGGCGGCGGCCATGGCCTCGGGGATCAGCTTGGCGGCGGGCACCACGCGGCTGACCAGGCCTGACCGTTCCGCCTCGGCCGCGTCCATGAAGCGGCCGGTCAGGTGCATGTCCATGGCCTTGGACTTGCCCACGAAGCGGGTCAGCCGCTGCGTGCCGCCGATGCCGGCGATGACGCCCAGGTTGATTTCCGGCTGGCCGAACTTGGCGGTGTCGGCGGCGATGATGAAGTCGCAGATCATCGCCAGCTCGCATCCCCCGCCCAGGGCATAGCCACTGACGGCGGCGATGATCGGCTTGCGGATGCGGGTGATGGCGTCGATCTTGGCGCCGAACAGATCCTCGTCATAGGCGTCCACAAAGGTCTTGGTGGACATCTCCTTGATGTCGGCGCCGGCGGCAAAGGCCTTTTCGCTGCCGGTCAGGACCACGCAGCGGATCTTGTCGTTGCGGTCGGCATCTGCCAGAGCCTGGCCCAGTTCCGTGATCAGCGCGGTGTTCAGCGCATTCAGCGCCTCGGGGCGGTTCAGCCGGATCAGGGCGACGCTGTCCTCGATCTCGACGATGATGGTTTCATAGGCCATGGCGGCGTCCCCATTGCAAAGACATTTCGGCGGACCCTATCAAAAGCCGCGCCGGAAAGCCAAGCGGCCTACCGCTGGCACGCCGGACAGAAGAAGCTGGACCGCCCGCCCTGCACGATGCGGCGGATGGTGCCGGTGCAGCCGGGCGTGGGGCAGGGCGCGCCCTCGCGGTCATAAACGCGGAAACTGTGCTGGAAATAGCCCAATTCACCCGTGGCCTGCCGGTGGTCGCGCAGGCTGGACCCGCCCGCCGCGATGGCGTCCGTCAGCACGTCGCGGATATGGCCCACAAGCGCGGCGATGCGCGCGGCCCCGATGCGCCCCGCCGCCCGGCGCGGGTCGATGCCTGCGCGGTGCAGCGCCTCGCTGACATAGATGTTGCCCAGGCCCGCGACGATGCGCTGATCCAGCAGCGCCTGCTTGACCGGAACCTTGCGGCCCGCGAAGGCGGCGGCAAGGTAAGCAGGCGAGAAGGCGTCCTCGAAAGGCTCCGGCCCCAGGTGATCCAGCAGCGGATGCGCCGTCCCCTCGCGGATCAGGTCCACCATGCCGAAGCGGCGGGCGTCGTTGAAGGTGATGGTCGCGCCCGCGTCCGTCACCAGCACCACATGGTCGTGGCGCGGCAAGATCGCCGGATCGCGGTGGAAATCGCCAAGGCTGCCGCCCTGGACCAGCATCCGCCCCGACATCCCCAGATGCATCAGCAGCGTGCCGCCCCGGTCCAGATCCGCCAGCAGATATTTCGACCGCCGCCGCAGCGCGGTGATCGTGGCCCCGGTCAGCACCTGCACCAGATCGACCGGCAGCGGCCATCGCAGGTCGGGGCGGCGAACCTCGGCCCGGGCGATGCGTTGTCCTTCCAGGTGCGGCAACAGGCCGCGGCGGACGGTTTCGACTTCGGGCAGTTCTGGCAATCCCGGACCTTTCGCTGCATTGTGCGGCCGATGCGTCGGGCTTATCTGGCGATGAAACAGCGGATCGGCAAGCGGCATGAGCGACAAGAAGCAGACCCATTTCGGTTTCCAGACCGTGGACGAGGATGCCAAGGCCGGGATGGTCCACGGGGTCTTTTCATCGGTCGCCAGCCGCTATGACCTGATGAACGACCTGATGAGCGCGGGCATCCATCGGGTCTGGAAGAACGCGATGATGGACTGGCTGGCCCCGCGCGACGGCCAGCACCTTCTGGACGTGGCGGGCGGGACGGGCGACGTGGCCTTCCGCTTTCTGGACCGCGCGCCGGCGGCCCGCGTCACCGTCTGCGACATGACCGAATCCATGCTGGTCGAGGGGCGCAAGCGTGCCGATGCGGTGGAAAAGGGCGACAGGCTGTCCTGGGTCACGGGCGATGCGATGGCGCTGCCCTTTGCCGACAACAGCTTCGACCGATATACGATCAGCTTCGGCATCCGTAACGTCACCCGGATTCCCGACGCCCTGGCCGAGGCTTACCGCGTCCTCAAGCCCGGCGGGCGGCTGATGGTGCTGGAATTCAGCCAGATCCCGGTGCCCGCGATGCAATGGGCCTATGACCGCTACAGCTTCAACGTCATTCCGGCGATGGGCCAGGCGGTGACGGGGGATCGCGACAGCTATCAATACCTGGTCGAATCGATCCGCAAGTTTCCCGACCAGGACAGCTTCGCCGACATGATCCGCGCGGCGGGCTTTGATCGCGTGCAATACCGCAACCTGTCGATGGGGATCGCTGCGCTGCATTCGGGCTGGAAGCTGTGAGGGGTCCGCATAACCTTTTGCGCCTGATCCGCACGGGCGCCACCTTCGAACGCACCGGCGCCATGAGCGCCGTCCTTGACGCAGTCGAGGCGCCGCCCCGCCTGCGGATCGCGGCCCGCGTCCTGGGCTGGCCGTTCCGCTGGCTGGGCTACAAGGGCGATCCGAACCTGCCGCCGATCACGCGGGCCATCACCGCGCTTGGCCCTGCCTACATCAAGTTCGGACAGATCCTGTCCACCCGCGCCGATGTTGTGGGCGTCGAGATGGCCCAGCAGTTGCGGATGCTGCAGGACCGCCTGCCGGCTTTCCCGACCGAGATTGCCAAGGACATCATCCAGGCCGACCTGCGCCAGCCGATGGGTCAGCTGTTTTCGGAGTTTTCCGAACCCGTGGCGGCGGCGTCCATCGCCCAGGTCCACCGCGCGCGGATCCGCGAGACGGGGCAGGAGGTCGCGGTCAAGGTGCTGCGCCCCGGCATCGCCGGCGCCTTCCGCCGCGACATCGACGCCTTTTATTTTGCCGCAGGCATCATCGAATTCCTGTCGCCCGGCAGCCGCCGCCTGCGCCCGCGTCAGGTGGTGCGCCATTTCGAATCCACCGTGACCGCCGAACAGGACATGCGGCTGGAAGCCGCCAATGCGTCCGAATTTGCGGAAAACACCAAGGGCGACGCGGGCTTTGCCATTCCCCAGCCGCACTGGCACCTGTCCTCGCGCCGGGTGCTGACGTCCGATTGGGCGGAAGGGCTGCCGATGGGCGATCGCGCCGCACTGGTCGCGGCGGGCCATGACACCACCCGGATCGCCGCGCGGGTGATCCAGCTTTTCCTGCAGCACGCGCTGCGCGACGGCTTCTTCCATGCCGACATGCATCACGGCAACCTGAAGGTCGCGGCGAATGGCGACGTGCTGGCCTATGACTTCGGCATCATGGGCGAGATCGACGAATACACCCGCCGCATCTATGCCGAGATCCTGTATGGCTTCATCCAGCGCGATTACCGCCGCGTCGCCCGCGTCCATTTCGAGGCGGGCTATGTTCCCCGCGACCGGGACGAGGCGCAGTTCGCCCGCGCCCTGCGCGCGGTGGGGGAACCGATCTTCGGTGCCGATGCCAGCCGGATTTCGATGGCAAACCTGCTGGCCTATCTGTTCGAGGTGACGGAACGCTTCGGGATGCAGACGCAGACGCAGCTGATCCTGCTGCAACGCACCATGGTCGTGGTCGAAGGTGTTGCCCGGTCGGTCGATCCGCAGCTGAACATCTGGGACGCGGCCAAGCCCGTGGTGTCCGACTACATCCGGTCGAACATCGGACCCAAGGCGCTGGCGGGCGACATGGCGCGCGTGGCGCAGACCGTTGGACGATATGGCCCGCTTCTGCCGCGCATCGTGGAACAGGCCCTGTGGGAACGCGCCCACCCCGAGGATGCGCGCCCGGTCCAGCCCATTCTGGTCCGGCGCGGCGCGCCGGTCTGGCTGGCGGTGGTGCTGGCGCTGGGGGCGGGGGCGGCCCTGGGGATGGCGCTGGTCTGACAGGGGCCGGTCGATCGGCCTGCCCGTTACTTACCGGGCGAAGGGATGGCTCAGAAGCACAGGATTTCGGCCTCGGCCTCGGCGCGCTTCAGCCCGGCCACGATCTCGGTCATCTGGGCCATGCTCTTGAACATGCCGGACCGTTCGCCGGTGGTCTGCTGCATCCGCAGGACGGTCTCGGCCTGGACGTAATCCTCGTAGGGCAGGACTTCGGCGATCTGGTCGATGGCGCAGGAACAGCGGTCCAGCATGTCGCGGGTCTGGCCGTTCGTGGCCATGCAGGCAAAGACATATTCCGCCCGCGCGTTGGTCGGATAATCGTTCACCGCCTGCGCATGGGCCGGGGCGGCCGCAGCCAGGGCCGTGCCAAGCGCGATCAGACGCAGCATCATTGCAAGGCCATCCGGTTCAGATAGCCGGGCTGCGCGCCTTGGGTTTCGGCGCGCAATTCGCGGATCGGCTGCTTGGGATCGCCCAGGACGAAGGTCAGGGTCAGCGTCTGGAACCCGCCCATGCGTGCCGCATTCGGATCTTCGGCAAAGGGGGTGAAGGTGGCGACCGATGCCTCGCCCTGCCGGGTGATCTGGCCGCCGCGGAACAGCGCGTCCTTGATGCGGTTGCGGATGTAATGCGGGCTGCCGCCGGTCAGCCCCGCCATGTCGCGGGCCGTCTGTTCCAGAAAGAAGGTCAGCACCGGATCGCCGCCCGAAATCGGGAAAGGCCCGATCTGGCGGGTCCGGGTGTCGGTCTTCTGGGTCAGTTGCAGGACCGGCTGCTGGTCGGACGGATCGATGGCCTCGGCCAGGATCACGCTGCCGTCGTTGACGCGCAGAAAGCCCGGCGCATCCGGTCCCTCAACATGGACGGACCATTGCAGTTCCTGACCGTCCAGCGACCAGGGGCCGCGTTCGGCGAAGACGGCATCCCCGGCCTCGCCCGCCAGGGCATGGCCGGTTGTCAGCGCGGACAGGCCCAGCCACAGGGCCGCGGCAATGGCTTTTCTCATGGTATTCCTCCCACATGCGGTGTCAGAGTTGCCAAGGCGGTGGCCGGGGACAAGCCCAGCCCCCGATCCCTCGGCCTTTGGTCGCAGATCATCCAGGTCACCCCAGGATCCCGCCCAACATTTCGGCCAGTTCGATGGGGCGGACGGGCTTTTCCATCAGATGCACATGCATCGCCGCGCAACTGCGGGCGATCTGGGGATCGCGATGGGCCGTGATCATCACCGCCGGTATGGCCTGGCCCGCCGACTGGCGCAGCGCCGCGATGGCCTGGACGCCGGTATCGCCGTTTTCCAGGTTGTAATCGGCCAGGATCACGTCGGGCGGGTCGTCGCCCATGGTCGCCAGAGCCTCGGCCGTGCCGCCGGTCACGCGGGCGACCATGCCAAGGCGGTCGCGCAGGATCATCTCGTATCCGCGCTGCATGCCGTGGTCGTTTTCCACCACCAGGGCGACGCGGCCGCGCAGGGGCAGGGTGGAACGGGCGGGCTGGTCGGGACCGGGGCGGTTGGCCTGCTGGACCAGCGGCAGTCCGACACGGAAAACGGTGCCGCGCATCGCCTCGGAATCCAGGCGGATCGGGTGGTCCAGCTTGGCGCAGGCACGTCGCACGATGGACAGGCCCAGCCCCATGCCCGGCGTGCGCGCATCGTTTCCAAGGCGCTGGAATTCGTCGAATATCCGGTTGCGGTCCACCGCGGGGATACCCACGCCCGTGTCATAGACGCAAAGCCAGCACAAAGGTCCGCGCCGTCGCGCCCCCACGACCACGCCGCCCCGGTGGGTGTACTTGATCGCGTTCGACACCAGATTCTGCGCAATGCGGCGCAGAAAGACCGGATCGCTTTCCACGACCGCGTCGGTCGGCACGAAGGACAAACGCAGGTTCTTCGCCTCGGCCAGGGGCGCGTATTCGATGGCCAGTTTTCGGAACAGATCGCCAAGAGGCACGGGCTGGCGATGAAACTCGATCCGCTGGCTGTCCAGGCGGGAAATGTCCAGCACCGCGTGCATCAGCTGTTCCACCGATTCGAAGGCGCCCGAAAGACGGTCGGTCAGTTCGCGCTGATGTTCGTTCAGGGGCGTGTCGGCCAGGGCCGCCAGAAACAGCCGCGCCGCCGACAGGGGTTGCAGCAGGTCGTGGCTGGCGGCCCGCAGGAACCGGGTCTTGGACCTGTTGGCTTCTTCCGCCGATGCGCGGGCGACGGCCAGTTCGCGGTTGCGCTGCGACAGATCCGCCAGGGCGCGTTCCAGATCGCGGGTGCGGACCATCACCTCTTGTTCCAGGGCGACGGCCGCCTGGAACATCGACCAGGCGGAACCGCGCGATTCCTCCAGCCGGTCGATGCGGTCGATCAGCACCTGGTTGATCCGGGACAGCTTTTCGACCCGGCGTTCCGGCCCGTCATCGTCACGAAGCATGGGCGGGCGCGTCCGTATTGGGCATGAAGGCCAGGCCCACGAAGGTCTGGTTCACATGCATCCCGCTGTGCTGTTCGCCATAGGTGTTGAAGCCCGCGACCCGATAGCGCGCCAGCAGTTCCGACATCTGGTCGTGCAGCCCCTCGCGTTCCAGGGCCAGCCTGCGCAGGATGCAGTCGAAGCCCAGCACCATCAGCGGCGGACGGGGAAGGGAGGCCAGCGCCTCGGCGAAACCCTGGGTCATGTCCTCGGCCCGCCCAAGGGTCAGGACAGTGCCGGTGTCGATGGCCGACATCAGGGACAGCCCGCCATCGGCTGTCTGGGCGCTGATGGCCCTGACGTGGTGATGGCGGCCCATCCGCAGCAGCAGGGGGTGGCGGGCGAATTCGCTGGGTGTCAGCGCATCGGGCGCGATCCCGGTCAGGCGGGCATATTCCTCGGCCGCGGGTTCGGCATTCAGTTCCAGGATGCGGCGCTTTTCGGGGATCGCCGCCGTCACCACGACGCGGGTAGCGGTGGGGCTGAAATGGGCGAAGGTCACCTCGCTGACGGCTAGATCGGTTTCGACCAGCAGGAAGACGGCGGCATTGGTGATGACCTGTCCCTGCGCCAGCAGCCAGGTCTGCTGGAAGGATAGCCCGTCGCCCGCAGACCCGCCAAGGGTGGGAACGGATGGCAGGGCCGCGTCGATGGTGGCGACCAGCACGTCTTCCTGCCCCGCCAGCCCATCGACCAGCAACAGCCCGAACAGCGCCCGTTGCGGATCGGGGCCGAATCCTGCCTGCAACCGGCGCAGCGCCGCCATCCAGTCCGATACCGGCAGGGCATCCAGGTTCGGCAGGATCAGGGCCGAGGCCCGGAAATGGGCCGCGGGAAAGCCGATCGCCACGATGCTGCCCGAGGCATAGCCCGACGGGCCGATCTCGCCGGCGGACGAACATCCCGCGATCAGGCAACCGTCGGGCAGGCCCGCGCGCAGCACCGCGTCAAGCGCGGCAAGTTCGGCGCCATCCGCGCCGAAGATCAGGACCAGGCCCGGATCGGCTCCGCGCAGGCCGTCCAGCAGGATCCGGCCGCAATCGGCCTGTCCGCGGTCGGCCTGCACGGCCACCGGCCCGATGGCGCCCTCCTTCGCGACCGGGCCGGTATCCATCAGCCCGCCTCGAACAGCCGGACCGTATTTGCAAGCAGCACCGCCTGGGTGCGGCGGCGCGCGTTGATCTTGGACATGATCGCCGTGATATGGGTCTTCACCGTCGCCTCGGCGATGGACAGGTCATAGCTGATTTCCTTGTTCGCCTTGCCTTGGCAGATCAACCGCAGGATCTTCATCTGCTGCGGCGTCAGCGTGGCGAAGCGGCGGGCAAGTTCGGCCTTGGCCGCGTCATCGGCGTCGGCCTGGTCGGGGGCATAGCCTTCGGGCGTGACATGTTCGCCTTCCCACATGCGGCGCAGACTGTCCACCAGGGCTTCGCGCCCCAGGGACTTGCTGATATAGCCCTGCGCCCCCGCCGCCATTGCGGCCGAGATCATCGCGCTGTCCATGTCGGCGGAAATCATCGTGATCGGCACGTCGGGCAACTGCCGGCGCAATGTCACGATGCCCTCGGCCCCCCGCGCGTCGGGCAGGTTCAGGTCCAGGATCACCGCATCCGGGGCGCCCTGCGCCTTGATCCCTTCAAGGGCCGCGCCAAGACTGCGGGCGGTGCGGACATTCTTCAGACCGAAGCTGATCTTCAGCGTCAATGCAAGCGCGTCGCACATCAGCGGGTGGTCGTCCACGATCAGGATCTCACGCACCTGATCGGCACTTTGCCGTGGCGTCTGCGGCGATCGCGCCTGCATGGCTGCGGCTGTCATGTGGTTTCCCTCCTCGGATGGTCCTGCGGTCTCCCCTCCGCATTCTTGATCCGAGTGTAGGCCACTGCCCCCGCAAAGCAAGCCCGCATCTGCGACAAAAGTCGCGGTCGGCGGGACCGGTCAGGCGGTGGTCCGGCCGGCGATCCAGTCCTGTGCGTCGGTGACGGTCGCATAGCCGAAGGCCAGCCCGCTCATCATCGCGGCATGGACCTGGGCCGCCGGGACGGTCGTGCCCTGGAATTCCAGATCGCGCGTCGCGCAGGCATCGGCGATCACCGTGGTCTTGTAGCCCAGGTCGGATGCGGCGCGGGTGGCGGCGTCGATGCACATATGGCTCATGACGCCGACGATCACGACGTCGGTGATGCCGTTGTCGTCCAAGATACGCTTCAGGTCGGTGTCCTTGAAGGCATTGACGTTGTTCTTGGTCACCACGATCTCGTCACCCCGGGGCGCGGCGGCGGGATTGATTTCGGCGCCGTGGCTCCCGGGATGGAAGAACGGCGCCGAGGGATCGGCGAATTCGTGGCGCACATGCACGATCAGGTCGCCGCGTTCGCGGGCGGCGTCCAGAACCGAGCGGGCCTTGGCGGCGGCCTGCTCCATCCCCTCCAGCGGGAACTTTCCATCGGGGAAATAGTCGTTCTGGATATCCACGGCGATGGCGGCGCGTCTGGTCATGATGGTTTCCTTATCCATTGACGGCATCAAAGGTCTGGTCCCAGCGATTGCCTTCCGTATCCTCGACATGGACGCGGATGGGCTGACCGTTGGACCGATAGGCAAAGCGGAACACCGGATCCTCGCTGATCGAGATGCCAGCCTGCAAGGTGAACAGCACCTCATCGCCCTGCCGCACCTCCAGCCGGTCGATGAAATGGGCAGGGATGTTCAATAGCGTCACCTGGTCGCGTTGCAGCCCCGAAAAGTTGGGATGGCGGATCATCAGCGTGCCGATGGCGCGGCCGTCCTGCTGGTCGCTTTTCCACCGCATCTGGCCCATGGTCGCCTCGACCTCGGCCATGTCCTTGCCGGCGGGGGCGGAACAGCCGCCCGAGGCCTTGACGAAGCGCCCCGCCATCACGCGGTTGCCGTTGCCGGTATCGGCGATGGCGCGCACATCCGAATAGCTGTCCACGCGCACCCGGAACTCGAAATCCAGCGGGGCCATGGCGGGACCGAAGGTATATTCGGCAGCCACCGGCGCGGGATTTTCGTCGATCACCAGGGTCACCGCCTGCACCGGCGGGGCATCCTCGGGCTGGGTCAGGCGGATGGGCACGATCGCGGCCTCGTGCGCGCGCACGGGGGCCTCCAGATCCAGCACCGCCAGATCCAGCGGAACCTCGGCCGACAGGCCCAGGACGGAATCGCGCAGATCGTCCCAGGTGGGTGAATTCTGCAGGGGGTTGTCCTGTGCCGCCACGGGCGTGGCCAGAAGCAGCGCGGCAAGGATGTGGGCCTTCATCGCTAGTCTCCTTTCCTCATGCGGCGATAGATCAGGTTGGCGGTATCCGCACCGGCATCGGCCTCGGCACGGGCCACCACTTGGGCGTGAAGCGGCGACAGCGAACAGACCGGGTCGGTCGCCCGCGCATCGCCTGCAAGCGCCATGGCCTGGCAGCGGCAGCCGCCGAAGTCGATGGTCTTGCGGTCGCAGGACTGGCAGGGTTCAGGCATCCAGCCGGTGCCGCGAAAGGCGTTGAAGCTGTCCGAGTTCTGCCAGATCTCGCCCAAGTCGCGGTCGCGGACGTTTTCAAAGCGCATCCAGGGAATGGATTGCGCGGCGTGGCAGGGCAGCACCGTGCCGTCGGGCGCGACGTTCAGCCCGGTCGATCCCCAGCCGCCCATGCAGGCCTTGGGGAAGACAGCGTGGTGATCGGCGGGAACATAGTCGATGACCATGCGGCCCCGCAGGCGAACGCGCGCGTCGTTCACCACCTGCCGGGCAAAGGCCGCCTGTTCGCGGGTGGGCATCAGCGCCTTGCGGTTGAGATCCGCCCAGCCGTGGAACTGCACGGTCGCGACCTCGATGCGCCGTGCGCCCAAGGTCTCGGCAAGGTCGATCATGTCGGGCAGGCGTTCCAGGTTCTGGCGGTGGACCACGGCGTTGATGGTCAGGGGAAAGCCGATGTCCTTGACCCATTCGGCGAAGTGCATCTTCTTGTCCCAGGATCCCGGATGGCCGCTGATGCGGTCGGCCATGTCGGGGCGGATGCCCTGCAAGGACAACTGGACGTGATCCACGCCCGCGCGGTCCAGTTCCTCCAGCCGCTCACGCGTGATGCCGATGCCGGATGTGATAAGGTTGACGTAAAGCCCCGCATCGCGGGCATGGGCCACGATCTGCGCCAGATCGCGCCGCGCGCCCGGTTCCCCGCCCGAGATATGGACCTGCAAGACCCCCAGATCCGCGGCCTGCCGGAACACGCGGCCCCAGTCGTCGGCCGTCAGTTCCTGCGCGGCGCGGGTCAGTTCCACGGGATTGGAACAATAGGGGCAGGCCAAGGGACAGCGATGCGTCACCTCGGCCAGCATCGCCATGGGCAGGCCGGGGGTAACGGGGTTGCCGTCCAGGTCGCGGGGTTGGTGCTGCTGGTCCTTCATGGCTGCCTCACAAAGACCATGCGGCGTTCGATCAGCCCGGTCAGGAAGTCGCGCACATCGCCCGCGATCTGGTCTTCCGGCGCATTATAGCGCGCGGCAAGGCCGCTGACGATGGCCGCCATGCTGCGGCTGCCGTCCAACTCGCCCAGGATCGCGTCGCCGATGGCATCCAGTTGCATGGCCCGTTCGGGGGCTTGCAGCACGCGAATGCCGCGCACCCGGTCATCCTGCAACCGCACCCCGCGCGGCAGATAGGGGATGTCGTCGGGGGCAACCAGGGGGGCTGGCCGGATGCTGGCTGGCTGGGCGGTCATGGCGCCATTCCTTCGCCCGGCCGCCAGGCGCCCGGCGGGATGTTGCCTTCGACATAGCCGTGCCACAGCGCATCAAGCTGCGCCCACAGAACGTCGGTCTTGAAGATCAGCGCCGCCGCCGCCGCATCCTGCTTTTCCTTCGTGTCGGCATGGGTCAGCACGTAATCCAGCCCGAACTTCACGTCCTCGGGCGCTTCGGTCAGGCGCTTCCTGAAATAGGACAGGCTGCTGTCGTCAGCGAAATCGTAATGGGCCAGAAGTCCTTCGATCCGCTGGGCATGGATTTTCGGCGCGAACAGTTCCGTCAGGCTGGCAGCCACCGCGTCTAGCAGGGGCATGTCGCGCACGAAGCGCACATAGGCATCCACCGCAAACCGGGTGGCGGGCATGATGCCCACGCCGCTGGCGACGTAATCGGGGTCCAGCCCCACCGCCTGCGCAAGCGCCAGCCAGCGGCGGATGCCGCCGCCTTCGGTCACGCCGCCGTCGTGATCCTCGATCCGCTTGCGCCAGTGGCGGCGCAGATCGGGATCCTCGACGCGGGACATGAAGGCCGCGTCCTTCATCGGGATGCGCGACTGGTACATCCAGCGATTGATGACCCAGGCGCGCACCTCGTCCGGGGTGCAATGGCCGCCATGGAGGCGTTCGTGGAAAGGGTGGCGGTCGTGATAACGCTTGGCGCCGATGGCCCGCAGGCGGGCCTCGAACTCCTCGCGCGACTGGGGCTGGTCCTGGATGTCTTTCACAGCGTGATCTCCATTCCGTCGCGGCCGATCTGCCAGCCGCTGGCTTCTGCTTCGCGCGTCTGATCGCTGGCCGGGTCGGTCAGCGGATTGGAATTGTTCATGTGGACGAAGACCCTTTGCCCGACAGGCAGATCCCGCATCGCGGCCATGGTTTCCATCACCGGCATGTGGCCCATGCGGCGGCCGGTCTTCTGCCCCAGGCCCATGCGGATCATCTCGTCATCGTCCCACAGCGTGCCGTCGAACATCAGCAGGTCGGCCCCGGCGATGCGGTCTGACAGCCAGCCGGGCAGTTCGGCGCAGCCGGGGATATACAGCGCCCGGCGT
Source organism: Paracoccus yibinensis (assembly GCF_030846195.1). Taxonomy (GTDB): domain Bacteria; phylum Pseudomonadota; class Alphaproteobacteria; order Rhodobacterales; family Rhodobacteraceae; genus Paracoccus; species Paracoccus yibinensis. The sequence goes on along the minus strand of NZ_JAVCWH010000005.1, from coordinate 37,318 downwards.
CCGTTCGCCGCCAGTTCCACGCCCACCGTCGTCTCGCCCACCAAGCCGGTCTCGACGACCTCGCCTTCCTGATACAGCGGCACCTTGCCGGGAACGGCGAACAGCGTCGCCGTCAGACCCGGCGCGATCTCGACCGTCTGGTCCAGGGCCACGGGCTGCCGCGCCACCAGATCGCCGCGCAGGGCCGACAGCATCGGGTTCTGGGCCAGCACCTCGTGGATCGCAGGTGTCGCGAGCAACGTGAAGGGCTGGCTTTCGCGCAACGTCAGCAGCCCCGCCACATGGTCGATATCGCCATTCGTCACCAGCACCGAATGCAGCGGCATGTCGCGCAACCCGGTCGGATGCAGCGCGGGCGTGGCCGCCAGCTGCGCGCGGATATCGGGTGAGGCGTTCAGGATCGCCCAAGTCTTCCCATCCGCGCTGACCGCGATCGAGCTTTGCGTCATCGCCGGGATGCGCCCGGCCCGTGCGGCATTGCAGTTGTCGCAACCACAGTTCCATTGCGGCAGCCCGCCGCCAGCCCCGGCGCCCAGCAAGATGATCTTCATGATGTCCCTGACGAAAAGACCCCGCCCGAGGGTGTCGGACGGGGCCGTTCATGATGCCTGAAGCAAGTGCCTCAGAACAGGACCGGTTCGTCCTCGGCCGGGGCGTACATGTTGATTTCCATGCCGCAGGCGATTTCTTTCAGGGTCGGTTTCGTCCAAGCCATGCATTTCCTCCAAATCCACGGCCGCCATCACGGCGACTGCGTTGTATGTTAGAGGAGAGACAACGCCTTTCAACACGACTAAGGTCGCAGGGTCACGAAAAGTTGGCCATCCTGCGGTCGTCTTGGGAAGTATCGGCAATGCTTTATGCCATTTTGTCCATCTGTCTGGCGGCGAATTCTGGGTCCTGCGGGGCGGTTACGCTGGTTGGCGAGCCTTTCGAGACAACCGAGGCCTGCACGGCAGCCGCACCGCGAATCGCCGCCGGCTGGCTGAAAGGCCGGCCGGACTGGATTCTGGACGGCACGCGATGCGCGCCCGCAGCCGACCTGCCCGCCCTTCCGGTCCAGCCCGTCGCGGACGGCGTTCACGTCCATGTCGGCCAGGTTGCCCAGTTCGAGGACAGCCCCGACGGATGGATCGCCAATCTGGGCTTCGTCATCGGCCGGGACAGCATCGCCGTCATCGACGCGGGTGCCTCGCGCCGGCAGGGCGAGGCGCTGTTCGCGGCCATCCGCCGGATCAGCGACAAGCCGATCAGCCACATGATCGTCACGCATATGCATCCCGACCATGCCTTGGGCGCCGAGGTCTTTCGCGAAGCGGGTGCGACAATCGTCGGGCATGAAGGCTTGGCGGACGCCTTGCAGGGGCGGGGTCCGACTTACCTGGAAAACCTTGTCCGGCTTTACGGTGCGGGTGCCATGGCGGGCACCCGGGTCGTCCTGCCGGATGTCGCGGTCGCGGACAGCCGGGACATCGACCTGGGCGGGCGGGTCCTGACGCTGAAAGCCGTGGCCACGGCGCATAGCGACAATGACCTGACGGTGCTGGACCGGGCGACCGGCACCTTCTTCGCGGGCGACCTGGTGTTTCGCGGGCTGACGCCGATCGTGGACGGGTCGCTGCCCGGCTGGCTGGATTGGATGGCGGCGCCGCAGGCCGGCGGACCGGTAGTGCCCGGCCACGGCCCCGTCGCCGCAAACTGGTCCGAGGCCGTCACCGCCCAGCAGGATTTCCTGACAACCCTGGCCGAGGCGACCCGCCAGGCGGTCCGCGACGGCCTGCCGATGTCCCAGGCCGTGCCGGTCATCGTCGAGGCCCTGCAGCCCTTTGCCGGGGAATGGGCTTCCTTCCCAGAATCGGCGGCACGCGACGCCACCGCAGCCTTCAAGGAACTGGAATGGGAGTAAGGGTTTGACAGGACGGGTCTTATCAAGCGACCATCACACCAAATGCTCGCACACTGGTTGCGAAAAGGGAGGGGAGACGTGAGGACATCGTTCCATATGACCGTGGCCATCGCCGCGTTGCTGGCAGGGGGCGCACAAGCGCAGCTTGTGATCGAGAAGGGCAGCGACGACCGCATCAATTGGCAAAGCCTCGAGGATTTCGGCGCAGCCCATGCCGACCTCCAGGGCCAGAGCGTCACGATCCTGGGTCCTTGGCTGGGGCCGGACCAGGAACTGTTCACCTCGATCGTCGACTATTTCGAGGATGCGACGGGCGCGACCGTCAACTATTCCGGGTCCGACAGCTTCGAGCAGCAGATCGTCATCGACAGCGAGGCCGGATCGCCCCCCGACATGGCCGTGCTGCCGCAGCCGGGGCTGGCGGCGGAACTGGCCGCCAAGGGGCACCTGCGCGACCTGGGCGAAGACACGGCGCAATGGGTGCGCGACAATTACGCGGCAGGCGACAGCTGGGCCGCGCTTGGCACCTATGCGGGCGCTGACGGGGCCGAGAAGTTCTTTGCCTTCCCCTACAAGGCGGACGTGAAGTCGCTGGTCTGGTATGTGCCGGAAAACTTCGAGGATGCGGGCTACGAGCTCCCCGAAACCTACGAGGAACTGAAGGCGCTGACCGAACAGATCGCCGCCGACGGGGAAACCCCCTGGTGCATCGGCCTGGGGTCGGGGGGCGCGACGGGCTGGCCCGCGACCGACTGGGTCGAGGATCTGATGCTGCGCCTGAACACGCCCGAGGATTACGACGCCTGGACCACGAACGCGCTGCCCTTCAACGATCCCAAGGTGGTGGCCGCCATCGAGGAGTTCGGCTGGTTCGCCAAGAACGAGGATTTCGTGGCGGGGGGTCCTGCCTCGGTCTCCTCGACCGACTTCCGCGAAAGCCCGAACGGTCTCTTTGAAAGCCCGCCCGCCTGCTACATGCACCGGCAGGCCAGCTTCATCCCGTCCTTCTTTCCCGAAGACATGATGGTGGGCGAGGATTACGACTTCTTCTATTTCCCGGCCCCGGCCGATGGCAGCCTGGGCCAGCCGGTCCTGGGCGGCGGCACGCTGTTCGCGGTCTTTTCCGACAATCCGGTCGCGATGGCCTTCATCGACTTCCTGAAGACGCCGGCCGCGCACGAGTTGTGGATGGCGCAGTCGGGCTTCACCACGCCCCACACCGGCGTGAACATGGAGGCCTATGCCGACGACACCCGGCGCAAGATGGGCCAGATCCTGCTGGATGCCACGACCTTCCGCTTTGACGGGTCCGACCTGATGCCCGGTGCCATCGGCGCGGGCGCATTCTGGACGGCCATGGTGGATTTCGTGGGCGGCGCCTCGGCCCAGGAAGTTGCCGATCGCGTCCAGGAAACCTGGGCCGCGCTGAACTGACAGCCGGTTGCGGCGGGCCTTCCGCCGCTTTCCATCAGGGGTGAGGGGGAAGGATGGAACTGTTCTGGCTGGCCATCGGCACGATCGTCGTCGGCGTCTTCGGCTGCGTGGCGTGGTTCTGGGGATCGAACTGGATCCTGGACCGCATCTATCCGCCGCGCGGCCCCAATGCGGGCGACAATATCCGCAAGGCCAACCAGATCCGGCCCTGGCTGTTTCTGGGGCCGGCGATCCTTTTCCTGGGCGTTTACCTGGTCTATCCGATCTTCGACAGCCTGTGGCGGTCCATGCACAATGCGCGGGGCAGCGAATTCGTGGGCCTGTCGAATTACGCCTGGCACATGGGCGACGGCAAGTTCCGCGAATCCATGCGCAACAACATGCTGTGGCTGCTGGTGGTGCCGGCGCTGTCCACCCTGTTCGGGCTGATCGCGGCGCAGCTGACCGACCGGCTGAAATGGGGCAATATCGGCAAGTCGCTGATCTTCATGCCCATGGCCATCAGTTTCGTCGGCGCGGGCGTGATCTGGAAGTTCATCTATGAATACCGCGCGCCCGGCGAACCCCAGATCGGTCTTCTGAACGCCATCGTCCAGGCGCTTGGCGGCGATCCGCAACTGTGGCTGACGCTGATCCCCTGGAACAACTTCTTCCTGATGATCGTGCTGGTCTGGATCCAGACGGGCTTTGCCATGGTGATCCTGTCTGCCGCCCTGCGCGGAATTCCCGAAGAAACCATCGAGGCCGCGATCCTGGACGGGGCATCCCCCTGGCAGGTGTTCTTCAAGATCAAGGTGCCGCAGATCATGGGCACCATCGCGGTGGTCTGGACCACCATCACCATCGTCGTCCTCAAGGTCTTCGACATCGTCTTCGTGATGACCAACGGGCAATGGGGCACGCAGGTGCTGGCGAACCTGATGTATGACTGGATGTTCCGCGGCACGCCCGATTACGGGCGCGGATCGGCCATCGCCATCATCCTGATGCTGCTGGTCACGCCGATCATGATCTGGAACATCGTCAACGCCCGCCGGGAGGTCCGCTGATGGAAGGCATGGCCGGACAGAAATCCTCGCTGGTCTGGGCGGTCAACATCGCCGCCTTCCTGCTGGTGCTGTTGTGGACGATCCCGACGCTGGGGCTTCTGGTGTCGTCGTTTCGCGACCGGGACCAGATCCTGACCTCGGGCTGGTGGCAGTCCTTTTCGGCGCAAGAGGCGACGGGCTTCGTGCGCACCGGTACGGGCGACGACGCGGTCCAGCAGGACGGGCAATATGTCATCGAGGGCACCGTCTTGGAGGAAGGCCAGAGCCTGATCGGCTGGGGCATCCGCGCGCGCGAACCTGCCGCCTTCCAGCCCGGCGAGACGACCGAGATCGAGGATGGCTGGCAACTGACCGTGGCCGAGGACGGCAGCTATCGCCTGACCTCGGACACCCCCTTCGAGATGCGGAGGGGAGAGCGGATCTTCGTCACCACCGGCGCGCCCGCCCGGCTGACCACGGAAAACTACAACCGCGTGCTGACCGCCGAAGGGCTGGGCCGCGCCTTCATGAACACGCTGACGGTGACGATTCCCGCGACCGTGATCCCCATCCTGATCGCGGCCTTCGCGGCCTATGCCCTGGCCTGGATGGAGTTTCCGGGCCGCGCCCTGCTGACCGCCGCCGTAGTGGGCCTCTTGGTGGTGCCCTTGCAGGTGGCGCTGATCCCGCTTCTGCGGCTGCACAACGAACTGGGCATCGGCAAGGGATACCTGGGGATCTGGCTGGCCCATACCGGCTTCGGCCTGCCCCTGGCGATATACCTGTTGCGCAACTACATGGTCGGCCTGCCGCGAGAGGTGATCGAGAGCGCCCGCGTGGACGGCGCGACCGAGTTCCAGATCTTCCGCAAGATCATCCTGCCGCTGTCCTTTCCGGCGCTGGCCTCCTTTGCCATCTTCCAGTTCCTCTGGGTTTGGAACGACCTGCTTGTGGCGACCGTCTTCCTTGGCAATACACGCGAGCAGCTGGTTATGACCGGCGTGCTGCGCGAGTTGATGGGGTCCAAGGGGGGCGAATGGGAAATCCTCGCCACCTCGGCCTTCATTTCCATCGCGGTGCCGCTGATCGTGTTCTTCGCGATGCAGAAATATCTGGTCCGCGGCCTTCTGGCCGGGTCCGTGAAAGGTGGATGAGACTTGACGGAAGTGAAAATCGACTGGTGGAAGGGTGGAGTCATCTATCAGATCTATCCGCGCAGTTTCCAGGACACGACGGGCGATGGCATCGGCGACCTGCCGGGCATCACGCAGCGCCTGCCCTATGTCGCGTCGCTGGGCGTGGATGCGGTCTGGATCTCGCCATTCTTCACGTCGCCGATGAAGGATTTCGGCTATGACGTGTCCGATTACCGGGGCATCGACCCGCTGTTCGGCGACCTAGAGGATTTCGACGCCCTGATCGCCCGCGCCCATGAACTGGGCCTGAAGGTGATGATCGACCTGGTGATGTCGCATTCCTCGGACCAGCACCCCTGGTTCGTCGAAAGCCGCGCCAGCCGCGACAACCCGAAGGCCGACTGGTATGTCTGGGCCGATCCGAAACCGGACGGCACGCCGCCCAACAACTGGCTGTCGATCTTCGGCGGGCCTGCTTGGCACTGGGAAGCGCGGCGCGAACAGTATTACCTGCACAACTTCCTGACCGCCCAGCCCGACCTGAACTTCCACAACCCGCAAGTGCAGGACGAGATGCTGGAGATGGCGCGGTTCTGGCTGGACCGGGGCGTGGACGGCTTTCGCCTGGATACCGTCAACTTCTATTTCCACGACGCGCAACTGCGCGACAACCCGCCCCTGCCCAGGGAATTGCGCAAGGCCGACACGGCACCGGCGGTGAATCCCTACAACCACCAAAGCCACAGATACGACAAGTCGCAGCCGGAGAACATCGCCTTCCTGGAACGCTTCGCCGCCCTGCTGCGCAGCTATGGCGCGGCCGTGATCGGCGAGATCGGCGACAGCGAACGCTCGCTGGAACTGCTCGAGGAATATACCGGCGTCGCGGGCCGGATGCAGATGTCCTATGTCTTCGATTTCCTGTCCGGCAACGACCTGGCCGCGACCCGCATCAGCCAGGTCTTTGACAGCCTGCACGCGGTGGCGCCGAATTCCTGGCCCTGCTGGGCGATGTCGAACCATGATGTCGTGCGCCATATCAGCCGCTGGAGCCTGACCGACCCCGCCGCCAAGGCCTATGCGACGGTGCTTCTGTGCCTGAAGGGGTCCGTCTGCCTGTATCAGGGCGAGGAGCTGGGCCTGCCCGAGGCGGACATTTCCTATGAGGATCTACAGGATCCTTACGGCAAGGAGTTCTGGCCCGAGTTCAAGGGCCGCGACGGCTGCCGGACGCCGATGGTCTGGGACATGGGCGTGAATGGCGGCTTCTCGACGGCCAGGCCCTGGCTGCCCGTGCCCCATGCCCATCTGCAACGAACCGTCGTGGGCCAGGAAGCCGACGCCCAGTCGATGCTGCATCATTACCGCTGGGCCATCGGGCTGCGGCGCAAGCATTCGGCGCTGCGGGGCGGCGACATGACCGACATCCATGCCGAAGGGCCGGTCCTGACCTTCAACCGCGCCGACAGCCAGCAATCGCTGCAGATCCGGGCAAACCTGTCGGCCGAGGAGGCGGGGGGACTGCGCCCCTGGCAGGTCCAGATCATCGAGGGATAGGCTTCAACAGGGGGGACGCCGATGGCCGATCTGAAACTGACCGATGTCGCCAAGTCCTATGGCGACGTGAATGTCTTGCGGAACATCAACCTCGACATCCGGTCGGGCGAGTTCATCGTCTTCGTCGGCCCCTCGGGTTGCGGGAAATCCACGCTGCTGCGGATGATCGCGGGGCTGGAACGGATCAGCGGCGGCACGCTGGAAATCGACGGGCAGCGGATGAACGACATCCCGCCCAGCCAGCGGGGCATTGCGATGGTGTTCCAGTCCTATGCCCTTTATCCGCACATGACGGTGCGCGACAACATGGCCTTCGCGCTGAAGATCGCCGGCAAGTCCAAGGCCGAGGTGCAGGAGGCCACCGACCGCGCGGGGCGGATGCTGCAACTGACGCCCTATCTGGACCGCCTGCCCAAGGCGCTGTCGGGCGGGCAGCGCCAGCGGGTCGCCATCGGCCGGGCCATCGTGCGCGACCCCAAGGTCTATCTGTTCGACGAGCCGCTGTCGAACCTCGACGCCGCGCTGCGCGTCGCCACACGCATCGAGATCGCGCAGCTCAAGGCCTCCATGCCCGACCGCACGATGATCTATGTGACTCATGACCAGACCGAGGCGATGACCCTCGCCGACCGTATCGTCGTGCTGGCCGGCGGCGGCATCGCCCAGGTCGGCGCGCCGCTTGAGCTTTACGAGCGCCCGGTGAATGAATTCGTCGCAGGGTTCATCGGCAGCCCGGCCATGAACCTGCTTCCCGGCCGCGTCGCCGCCACCGGCGCCATGACCACCGTCCAGCTTGACGGAGGCGGGGTGGCGCAGGTCGCCATTCCCACCCGCGCAGGCGACGAGGGGATGCGCGTCAACCTGGGCGTCCGCCCCGAGGACATGCGCGAAACCGAGGGGCAGGCCATCTTTGAAGGCATCGTCGATCTGACCGAGGCCCTGGGCGAAGTGACCCTTCTGTATTTCGGCACGCGCGGCGAAGGCGTGCCGGTCATCGCCAAGCTTCCGGGCATCCATCCCGGCCTGAACGGCCGCAGCGTGCGCCTGACCGCCGACCCGGCAGCGCTGCACCTGTTCCATGACGGCCAGTCGCTTCTGTATCGCGCGGGCGTCGATCTGCCCCCCTATCAGCCCCGCGTCCCGGCGCCTGCCCCCGCCTGAGACAATTAGCCCTTGGTCGAATTGCCAGACTGCGTGCTATAGTGTCCGCTACCGACGACGGAGGAGGAGCCGGCCCGGTATGCGTCACGCGGATTATGTCGCAAGTCAGTCGCAGTCGAATTCCGCAACCTCGGCCCTGGCGGCGTCGTGGCGGCGTTCGCTTCTGAAGCACGGGCTGGACCCGTCCGATGTCCGGCGCCCGGAACGCCTGACGCTGGAGGAACTGTCCCGTCGCCGCCAGGCCATGGACCAGTTCCTGCGCGTGGCCAGCCCGCAACTGGACCAGTTGTTCAACCTGGTCTGCCTGTCCGGCTGCAACGTGCTGCTGACCGATGCCGAGGGCGTGGTGATGGACCAGCGTGTCGGCGGGGCGGATGCCGAACAGTTCCGCGACTGGGGCCTGTGGCAGGGCACGGTCTGGTCCGAGGCGGTCCAGGGGACCAACGGCATCGGCACCTGCCTGGCCGAGGGGCGGCAGGTCACGATCCATCGCAACGAACATTTCCATACCCGCAATACGGCCATGTCCTGCATGGACGCGCCGATCTGGGGACCGGACGGGCGGCTGCTGGCCGCGCTGGATGTCAGCTCCGCCCGCGCCGACCAGACCGAGCGATACAACCGGCTGATTTCCGCCCAGGTCGCCCAGACCGCCCGCGCCATCGAGGCGGTCTTCTTCCGCGCCAGCTTTCCCGACGCACGCATTGTCGTGGCATCCGACGACAATGCCGATGCGGCGGCGGTCCTGCTGGCCGTGGACAGGAACGACCTTGCCATCGGTGCGACCCGCGCCGCCCGGCGCGCCCTGGGCCTGGAACGCGAAGGTGCGATCCGCCCGCGCCCCGCCGCCGACCTTCTGGGCCGCGACGACGATCTGAAGGGGTTCGACAAGGCCGAACGTGCCGCAGTTGTCCGGGCGCTTGCACGTGCCGATGGCAATATATCGGCTGCGGCCCGTGCCCTGGGGATCGGGCGGGCCACGATGTATCGTCGGATGGCGCGCCTGGGTTTGGCTGAAAAAACCGGCTGACTGTCTCACCGATGAGACAGCTTCCGCATTGCGGCACGGGAAAGCCGCTTGCAACGAATCGTCCCGGCGCCAAGCTGTCATCCATACCCGGAGAGGGAGAGACTCCGGGCCATATCCAGAGGAGGAAGAAATGCCGAACGACCAGACGCATGAATTTCGTGGCGTGGGCGTGATGCCCTTTGCCAAGCGGTATGACAACTTCATCGGCGGTCAGTGGACCGCGCCGAAGTCGGGCAGGTACTTCACCAACACAACCCCCATCACCGGCGCCGAAATCGGCGAGATTGCCCGGTCGGGCGCCGAGGATATCGAAGCGGCCCTGGATGCGGCCCATGCCGCCAAGGACAAGTGGGGCCAGACCTCGGCCGCCGAACGGTCGCTGATCCTGAACCGCATCGCCGACCGGATGGAACAGAACCTGGAACTGCTGGCCACGGCGGAAACCTGGGACAACGGCAAGCCGATCCGCGAGACGATGGCCGCCGACCTGCCGCTGGGCATCGACCATTTCCGGTATTTCGCGGGCGTGCTGCGCGCGCAGGAAGGCGGGATCTCGGAAATCGACCACGACACCGTTGCCTATCACTTCCATGAACCTCTGGGCGTCGTGGGCCAGATCATCCCCTGGAACTTCCCGCTGCTGATGGCGGTGTGGAAGCTGGCCCCGGCCCTGGCCGCCGGGAACTGCGTGGTGCTGAAGCCTGCCGAGCAGACCCCGGCAACCATCATGGTCTTTGCCGACCTGATTTCCGACCTGCTGCCGCCGGGCGTGCTGAACATCGTCAACGGCTTCGGCCTGGAAGCGGGAAAGCCGCTGGCCAGCAATCCGCGCATCGCCAAGATCGCCTTCACCGGGGAAACCACCACCGGCCGGCTGATCATGCAATACGCGTCCGAAAACCTGATCCCGGTCACGCTGGAACTGGGCGGCAAGTCCCCCAACGTCTTCTTCGAGGATGTCTGCCGCGAGGATGACGACTTCTTCGACAAGGCGCTGGAAGGCTTCGCGATGTTCGCGCTGAACCAGGGCGAGGTCTGCACCTGCCCGTCGCGCGTGCTGATCCAGGAGTCGATCTATGACCGCTTCATGGAACGGGCGCTGAAGCGCGTCGAGGCGATCAAGCAGGGCGACCCGCGCGACAGCGCCACCATGATCGGCGCTCAGGCGTCGTCGGAACAGAAAGAGAAGATCCTTTCCTACTTCGACATCGGCCGCAAGGAAGGCGCCGATGTGCTGATCGGCGGCGAGGCGGCCGATCTGGGCGGCGAGCTGTCGGGCGGCTATTACATCAAGCCGACCGTGTTCCGCGGCAACAACAAGATGCGCATCTTCCAGGAGGAAATCTTCGGCCCCGTGGTGTCGGTGACCACCTTCAAGGACCAGGACGAGGCGCTGTCGATCGCCAATGACACGCTCTATGGCTTGGGCGCGGGCATCTGGTCGCGCGAGGCCAATACCTGCTACCGCTTCGGCCGCGCGATCAAGGCGGGCCGGGTCTGGACCAACTGCTATCACGCCTATCCGGCCCATGCGGCCTTTGGCGGCTACAAGCAGTCGGGCATCGGGCGCGAGAACCACAAGATGATGCTGGACCACTATCAGCAGACCAAGAACATGCTGGTCAGCTACAGCCCGAAGAAACTGGGCTTCTTCTGATCGCCCGAGGTGAAGCGGGCCATGCGCCCGCTTCACTTGCAACGATGCGGCAAGACCGGTCAGCATCTCGGCTGGCAGGCAATTCCGCCCGAGATGCGACCGCCGGCGCGATTTGTTTTCGACTGCACTGGCTGCAATCCTTGGGTAATCCTCACCGTGCTTAAGGGATGCGCGAGTGAAATTTCTCGGCGGGATGGATCAGGAGGTTCCCGTGAAAAGGAGCCGTTTCACCGAGGCCGGGATCACGGGCGTTCTGCGTCAGGTGGAGGGTGGATTACCCATGCCCGAGTCGTGCCGGGAGCATGGGATCAGCAGCGTGACAGTGTCCAAATCGCGCGCAATATGGCGGCATGGATGCATCCATGATGAGCCAGAGTGAGCGGTGAACACCATCGGTCCGAGCGCAGCGCCGAATGAGAACCGGCGACTGGAGCACATGTTCGCCGATCTCGGCATGCAGGCCGATCTGCTCTGGAAGGCGCGTGAAAAGGTAACGCAGCCAGCTCAGCGCCGGGGCTTGGCCGAGAAGGCGGTGGCGACAAAGGGTGTCAGCATCGCGCTCGACCATGGTCCTCGGACCCGTGGTGGACGTGGTCTCGCCCTGCCGGGCACCTGGCGTCAGCGAGACCTGCTATCGATACAGCCCGAAGCGCGATACCGAGGAGAGGGGAGGCCGGACTGTGTGCCCGGACGCCTGCGGAACGCGAAGGGGTGTGCTTGGAACCACATGGCGTACGATGGGGCAGCTTTCCTGTTACGCCACCGCTTTTATCAGTCAGAAGAAGATGAAGCATTTCGTGGGGCTCGACATGTCGATGAGGGAAACCGCTGTCTGCGTCTTAACGAACGCCCCGACACAAGACGTGCTGGACAGACTGGAACAGACATGCGGTCTGGAGCATGTCGAAATACCGGCTGGGGGCAGTGCCGTCGGTGGTGACCGCGACATTGATGCCACGTACCATCATCTCGATCACCGGGATGGACCGGCCGGATCGGTCGGAATGGCGCCTGGTGGCGGACGCCGTCTTGTTGCCGGTTCTGATGCCTGCTTACAGAGTGACGGTGGTGAACCAGTCGCGCGGCTTGTTGTCGGCGCGCAGGTCGATCGACTCAACGCGGTCGCGACTGGCCCATGCGATCGGTTGCTGGTGCAACGGGATTAGCAGGACCTCTTCCTTGGCAATCCGCAGGGCCTGCTCCTCAAGCTTCAGGCGCTCGGCCGGACGACGGCTTCGGCGGCCTGCCTTACAAGCTCGTCCAGTTCCGGGACCGACCAGCCGCCATGGTTCGCAACCCCGTACGCACCCGTCCCGGGTCGATAGGACCTGCGACAGCAACAAGAAGGCGTCCAGCGTCGGCTCATTGGCCCAGCTCAGGCTGAACATCTCGGTATTGCCCTGCGGCCGCTTGGGTGACTGGACCGGGCGCGGACCCATGTCGACCTGCAGGCCGGCGCGGGCCAGCATGTTGGCGATGCCCTGGCACCGGTCTTCCTTGTTGATGCTTTCGTCGTTCATGCAGGTATAGGTGAAGCGCAGCGATTCAGCCGCCCGTCGGGCAGCGTTGCGCGGCGGTTCATCGCCACGAAAACGGTGCGCAGTTCGGTCAGCGTCTGCACGTCGATTGAAGGATCCGCCTTCAGCCGTTCCAGATCCTGCATGGGCGCGCTGTCGATCAGGTCCACCTCGCCCGACAGAAGGGCGCCGATGCGGGTCGCGGCGGGCGTGATCGGCACGAATTCGAGGCGGTCGATGTTGTGCTTGCGTTCGTCCCACCAACTGTCGTGGACCAGAAGCACGGTCTTGCTGTCGGGCGCGCGGCTTTCCAGCTTGAATGGGCCTGTCCCGTTCGTGTTGTTCGTTGCATACCCTTCGACGCCCGCACCGAAGCCGGTGGGCTTTTCGGTGTTGTTGGCCTGCAGCCAGCCTTGGTCGAAGACGAAGATCTTGGTGATGGCGTTCAGAAACAGCGACGAGGGCGTGGTCATGCCGATCTCGACCGTCATGTCATCGATCTTCTTGATGTCCTTGAACAACGGCATGTTGCTTTCAGCGGAGAGGCCGGGTCGGCCGCACGCTGGAACGATGCCCCCACGTCGTCTGCGGTCATGTCCGCGCCGTCGTGGAGCTTGACCCCTTCGCGCAACTTGAAGCGCCAGGCCGGCCCCCTGACCAATTCCCATTCTGTCGCAAGCGCAGGCTTCGGCCCAAAGGCGGGATCATAGCAAACCAGTCCTTCCCAGATGTGGTTCAGGAAGGTCAGGTTCGCGGTTGACGGGATCGAGTTCGGGTCCAGTGGCTTTGTCTTCTGGTTGGTGGCATCAGGCGAAATGGCAGGCGACACGGGCGCCCTCCGGCCGGGCTTCCTGGGACGGGCGTTCGATCTTGCAGCGGTCCTGTGCCAACGGGTAGCGCGGGTGGAAGGTGCAACCCGAAGGCGGGCACAGCGGGCTGGGCACCTCGCCTGCGACGATCTTGCGGTCGCGGTGGGGGCTGTTCACGTCCGGGATCGTTTCCAGCAGCAGCCGGGTACAGGGATGCTTGGGGTCGGCGAAGACGACCTCGGTTTCGGCATGCTCGACGATGCGGTGCAGATACGGCTCGGCGATGATGTTCTTGACCCGCCAGCGGGGGTTCAGCGAGGCATAGGTATCCTGGAAGATCATCTGCGCCGACAATGGCTGTCCCGACCTGCCCGGTGCGAAGCGGATCTGGCCGGACTTGGGCGGATAGATGCCCGTTATCAGTCGCGCGACGGTCGACTTGTCGCAGCCGGATTCACCGACCAGGCTCAGGCAGCCTCCGCTGGGCACGCTGACGCTGACATCGTTCACGGCATGCAGGTAGCGCCGTTCCTGGCGGTACAGGAGGCGGCTGAGAAACGGGGCCGACACGTCGAACACACGATCCAGCTTCTCGACCCGCAGCGCTGCGGTCTGTGTGGCAGTCATTCGACACCTCCTTGGTAAAGCCAGCAGGCGGCCTGGCCCGACCGGGTGGGCACCGGGTTGGGACGGTCGCGGCGGCAGCGGGGTCCGGCCAGAAGGCAGCGTGGGTTGAAGGCGCAGCCGGGCGGGATCGCATTCAGCCGCGGCATCGCGCCGTCGATCTGGTGCAGCGTCTGGACACGCGCCCCAAGCGCCGGGATCGAAGCCGCGCTGCCGCATGCCGCCCGAAAACTGGTGTGGGAAATGATCCACGCGTTCTGCGGGACAAGGATGCCCACTTCCTGCAGCAGTTCGACGGCGCGGGCCCGGGCCTTGGGCGCGGCTGGTGCCGCGGATGTGCTGGCGGATCGTTTCCGACAGTTGCGCGCCGTGAACAGGGGGTTCAGCAAGGTCAGGGGATCCTGGAAGATTGCCCCGATTTCGCGGCCGCACAATTTTCCATCGCGTGGTCGCCCAGGCCGTCGATGCGGCGGCCCGCCAGGCGCATCTCTCCGCCGGCGATATGTCCGGGGCGTTCCAGAAGGCCCAGGGTCGCGGCCCCTGTCATCGACTTGCCCACGCCGCTTTCGCCGACGACGCCCAGGAACTCGCCGGGCCGCATCACGCCCAGGTCGCCGCGGCCAAGCGCGCGAGCGCCGCCCAGGGTCGCCGCATCGAACAGGTCACGGCAGGCGATGCGGTCGGGGCCGCCGTCATTCATGCGGCAGGTGATCAACCTGACCTTCGCCGGAAGCTCCCTCGCCGTGATGTGGAGTCTGGCCAACCTGAAGGAGCAGACGAGATGAGAAAAAGCCGTTTCACCAAGGCGCAGATTATCGGGATGATCAAAGAGCAGGAGGCTGGTTTGCCCACTGCTGACTTCTGCCGGAAACATGGCTCATACCCCGCAACCTTCTACAAGCTGAAGGCCAAATATGGCGGGATGGACCTGTCCGACGCCAAAAGGCTGAAGCAGCCTGAGGACGAGAATGCAAAGCTGAAGCGCCTGCTGGCCGATACGATGCTCGATAACGTAGTGCTGAAGGATCTCCTGGGAAAGCGCTGACGACGCCGATGCACCGGCGGGACGCAGTGTTGCGGGCAATGCGCGATCATCCGATCTCTCAACACCGGGCCTGCGTCCTGATCGGGGGCGATCCGAAGACTGTGCGGCGCGAACGGGCGTCCGGCAATCAGGAGATCCGTAAGGAGATGCACAAGATTGCCGAGAAGCGTCGCCGTTTCGGCTATCGGCGTGTGGGCATCATGCTGGAGCGCAAAGGCCATGGTCATGAACGAGAAGCTCTATCGCATTTACCGGGAGGAAGGTCTGTCGGTGCGCCGCAGGCGCGGCCGTAAGCGGGCGCGCGGCAGCCGGAGCCCCATGCCCGTTCCGTTGCTGCCGAACCAGCGGTGGTCGCTGGATTTCCTCTCGGATACGTTTGGAGCCTGCCGGAGGTTCCGCATTCTGGCCGTGAACGACGATTGCTGCCGCGAAAACCTCGGTCTGATTGCCGATACCAGCATCTCGGGGGCCAGAGTTGCGCGGGAGTTCGACGCTCTTGTCAGGATCTATGGGAAACCCGGCTGCATTGTCAGTGACAATGGCACCAAGTTCACCAGCAAGGCGATCCTGAAGTGGGCCAACGAAAACCGCGTGAAATGGCATTACATCGATCCCGGAAAGCCGCAGCGGAACGGCGACACGAGTCATTCAACGGCAGCCTGCGCGACGAGTGACTCAACGAAGATATCTTTGACAGCCTGGCCGATGCCCGCCGCAAGCTGGCTCTCTGGCGCTACGACTATAACCACGTCAGGCCGCATTCCTCGCCGGGCAACAAGACGCCCGCAGAAGCGCGCCGGGCGCTTGAGCTATTTGATGGCAACGCGTCCGGCGCGCTTGCCACACCCGAAGCCGAAAACTATCAACCCCAAGGACTCTCGTTATGAACGAGGGACGACCCGGGGGGCAGGTCAGGGAGCAATCCTTGTGCCAAGAGTTGCAGAGAGATTTCGCTTCATAAGAGGGCGGTGAACTCTGCAGGCATCTGGCTTCTGTCAGATGAAGTGCCCACCTGATGCGCATGCGACCGGCTGATCCCAAAGTTGTCATGAGCTGGATAAGGGATTTCTTTCCTATTCTCGTACAAGCACAGGAAGTCCGCTACGCTTTGCTGTTGTTCCGACGCATCCTTAGTTTGTCCGCTTGACCTTCTTTCCATGCTAACTGGGAAAAAGGATCTGCGGCGCTGCCCAGGTCAGGGTCGGCAGGGCGGCGCGGATCTGTCCCAGCATCGCCCCCAGGTCGAGATCGCGCGCGCTGATGCGGTCATAAGGTTACTTGGTTTCCTGGGCGATGGACGTCAGAAGCAGCGACTCGGAAAGAGCCACGATGCAGATGCAGGCCAGAAGGCTGGCCGCCGCCGCCAGGTTGCCGCGCCCCCCAACCGTCCGACCCGCCTTTGCTGCAAGGGATTGAACAGGATCGCCAGGATCACCGCCACAGCACCGCCCGTAAAACGGCAGCACGCCTCAGATGAAAGCCACCGTTACCAGAAAGACGATGGCGACGAAGCTGAGGATCTCGATGGTCGGCTTGGGTATGGATCCGCCTGACATGGCCTTCCGGGGGCCATGGCCCGGGGCGGCAAGCACAGGGCAAAAACTTCGGCTGCCCCTGAAGGCGGGGGCATGCCTTGCGCCTGGACAGTTGCATCGCTTGCCGGCCCGAACCCTGATCCGGCTTTGGCGAATCGGGCCGCTGTGGTAAGATCCGTGCCAATCTTGTCAAGACGACTGGCGCAGCGGCGCCGCCAAGGCATCGATGCAAATCCATCGGCGTCATGCCTTGGCTCGCGACAGATCATGCCGTGCCGTCAAGGCGATGTCGTGCCATGCGATCTGGAATTGCCCTCGATTGGTGGAGAAAGCGGCGCGCGGGCAGCGTCCTGGCGCAGGCGCTGTTATGCGCTATGCTGGGGGCGGGCCTTGCCCTGCCCGCCGATGCGCGCAGCCTGACCGGCGGCGACCTGGTGTCGCGCCCGGTCCCGACCGACCTGTCGGGAAGCGGCCTTTTGCCGGTGCCGCGGGGGTCCGATCCCGTCAACGGCTCGCAGCCCGGCACCGCCGGGGTGAACCTGTTCCGGGGCGATTTCACGCCCAGCCTGCCGCTTGCCGTCCTGCCCGCCCGGGGCGGGTTGGCACCCGAACTGGCCCTGGTCTATTCCGCGCAGCGCGGCGATTCACCCGTCGGGTCGGGCTGGCAATGGGGCTTCATGTCCACGGTCGAACGCCGGGCCGCAGGCGGCGGCACGCCGGACATGCATGGCGTCATCGACGATCCCAGCGAGGCGTTCGAGTTCCGTATCGACGGCGCGCTGCTGGTGCCCGGCCCGGACGGCGATGGCACATACCGGTCCGAACACGACGCCTTCACCGTCTAT
Source organism: Paracoccus yibinensis (assembly GCF_030846195.1). Classification (GTDB taxonomy): domain Bacteria; phylum Pseudomonadota; class Alphaproteobacteria; order Rhodobacterales; family Rhodobacteraceae; genus Paracoccus; species Paracoccus yibinensis. The sequence continues at coordinate 20,034 of NZ_JAVCWH010000005.1, read as the reverse complement.
GAACCGAAGGTCAGCTGGTTCTTCGTCAATCGCATCATCGCCTGGGAAGTGCGGCGCGACGGCATCACGCGCATCTATGGATCCGATGCCGATGCCGGATTCTGCCAGGAGGGCGTCGAATACGTCACGGCCGATTGCACCGAACCGGTCCGCTGGTATCTGACCCGCATCGAGAATGCGCATGGCAACGCCATCGACATCGCCTATGACAGCTTCCGGCGCGGCACCGCGCCCCTGCCGGCGGGCACCCTGCTGGATACGCTGGAAACGCGCAGCCGGCGGCTGATGCGGGATCGTTACCCCGGCATCGCGGTGGCGGCCCCGGCCCGTTCGAAGGACGCCAATGTGGACCGCCTGGTTCGGGCCGCGCCCCTGGCGCCGCGCGTCCAGGCCGACCATCAGTTCCTGACCGAGGCCGAGCGGATCCTGCTGGGCAGCGACAGCCGCAAGCTGCTGCCGGTCAGGATCAGCTATAACGGCGGCAGCCATGTCATCGACATCGTCTATGAAACCCGCCCCGACCTGCGCACGGAACGCCAGGACGGGGTGGAACGCACCCTGTTCAAGCGCGTGGCCCGCGTCGATGTGAAGGCGATCCGCGACGATGGCGACCACCTGGCCTTCCGCTATGTGTTCGACTATGGCCAGGCGCTGTCCGACGGGCGGTCGCTGCTGGCTTCGGTCCGGCAGGAGTCAGTCGAGGAAGGCGCGACCGAATCGGTGCTGCTGCAAGGCTTCGAATACGCCGACCGGGCGTTGTCATCCCTGGCCTGGGACGATTGGGAACCCCTGTCGGTGCAGGGGGAAACCCAGGTCCCCGCGCATTACGATTTTTCCGATGAGATGCAGGACAAGGCCTTTTCCAGCACCAGCATCCTGGTCAATGTCGATGCCGACGCCCGGCCCGACCTGATCGCGCTGAACACCGATTGCGAGGCATCCCCGCCCGAGCAGCCGCCGGATCCGCCTTCCAGCGGCGGCGGCGGTCGCGACCCCGACGGCGTCGGCATTGTCGAGGTGGACAAGGGCGTCGTGGACATCCCCCGGACCGCGCTGTCGCAATGCCTGTCCCATCACCGCGTCTTTCTGAACGAACCCGACGGCACGGGGCGAAGGTTTGTCCATGACGCCACCCGCAGCGCGCAACTGAACGACCGGCTGGGACCGTTGCAGCAGGTCGCGGGCAGCGTCGATTACCTGATCGTCGATCTGGACGGCGACGGCATCGCGGATCTGGTGACGGGCGATGTCGACAACGGCCGCAGCGACCTGGCGCGGGACCGGCGCTTCTACAAGGGCACCAAAATGGATGGGAGGGAACGGGCCAGGATCTGCCCTGGGCGTCGTCGCTGGGCCTTCACGATCCGTTCCGCGATCTGCAGCTGGCGGATGTGAATGCCGACGGCAAGCCGGATCTGGCGGGCGATACGGAATATTTCCTGAACAGCGGCGCGGCGCCGTTCTTTTCCTCTGCCCAGGCCAAGCCCTTGCAGGTCTATGGCCCGGATGAGGAGGCGAAATCCCTGCCCGCCGACCTGCCGCCCGCCAGCCCGCCCCCGGGCTGCATGGCGCGCGACGCGCCTGCGCGCTTTGCCCTGTCCGACCTGGGCGTGCATCGCGGCTTTTCGGACAATGCCTATCAGGGCACCGACGATCCAGGCGATGCGCTGTCGCCTGCCGCCTGGGTCTGGCGGCACACGACCTATGCGGACGCGAACAACGACGGCATCACCGACCGCGTGGTGGCCCTCAGCTGGCCCGAGGAAGCCGCCATCGCACTTGACCTGGGCACCGACACCCCGTTGTGGCAGGACGCCCGAGGGCGCTGCGGCGGCATCAACCGGGTTTATCTGGGCAATGGCCGGGGGCAGTTCTTCCAGGGCGACCTGTCCATCGGCGGGCTTTACGACTGGTATGGCGGCCCGCGCGCGCGGGATTTCGGCCTGAATGCGGTGCAGACCGCGCCCGCCGTGACCTTTGAATACACCCCGCCCGTCAATCACCAGACGCTTGCCGATTTCGACGGCGACGGACGGGCCGAGATGATGCAGATCTGCGGCAGCGGATGGGCCAATGCGATCCCCGACAGGAACAGCGACGAAACCGGCCACGGCCTGCGCGAGGATTCCACCACCTGTCCCGCCGGCAGCGTCGAGTTGCCCGCCATGTGGAACGGCCAGTCGGCATCCCTGCCGCCCTGGGCCGGGATGCGCGACGACGCCGTGCTGGGGGGGTATTTCGATGTCGACGGCAACGGCCTGGCCGATGTCTTCGTCGCGGCCAATCCGAAGAATCCCGCCGATCCCGCCACGGCGGGCGGCGACCTGCCGCAGTGGCGCCAAAGCACGCTTGCCGTCCCGCAGGGCCGGTTGACGGCGATCATCGGTCCCTATGGCGGCCGCACCGAGTTGCATTGGAGCGTCGTGGCCGAGGGCGGGCAGGGGGGTGCGGGCCTGCTGCCGGTCATCGGCTCCATCGAGGGGATGAACGGGCGCACCGATTTCCGCTTCACCGCGCCCACCTTCATCGGCGGCCGCCTTGCCGGGTTCCAGACGGCCGAGGCCTGGGGCACGTCCGGCATCGTCCAGGTCACGGAATTCGTCACCGACAACCGCCGCCTGGGCGCCATCGCGCATCAGGCGGAATACGACCAGGACGGCACGCTGCACAGCTTGGTGGTGCATCTGGACCGTGCGCAGGCGCAGCGGGTCGCGCTTGATCCGGTGGCGCCGTTCTTCAACCCCGTCCATCGCACCTGTTCCTTCGATTTCGAAGCCGACGCGGGCGAAGATGACCCGCAAGGCTTCATCGACGAATGCGCGAATTTCGACGGCAGCGAAGGGCCGCGCGGGCTGCTGGACAGCGTGACCAGCGACCGTCAGGCCGACACGGCGCGCCGGCCGCTGCAATCGCGGCAGCGGGCGGCACCGGCGGGGAAGTTGCCGCCAGTTGGCCTTGCGGATGGCGGCGATATCCTGGCCCGAACCGCCGATGGCAGGGTGCTTCAGGGGCAGGTCGACGACATCGACGATGCCGCCCCCCTGTTCGCCACGAACAACCGCCTGCGCGTAACGGAATTTGCATGGGACGACCTGGCGGGCGTGCTGCTGGAAGAACGGGCCTTGAACGATGTCACCACGACCCGGGATTCGACGGTCACGACCTTTTCCTATCACCCCTGGAACGACGCCCTGGCCACCCGGCGGCTGCATACGCGGAAAACCGTGGACGTGGCGGCGGACAGCGCCCGGGCTGACCCGGACGCGCCGATCCCGGTCCATCTGCCGCAAATCCGCAGGTTCTTCGAATATCCCCTGGCGGATTATGCCGGAACCGACTGGGGCCGAGAGATCCAGCGCACCGGCGGGGGCCTGCTGCCCACGGTGGACCGCAGCCGGTCGCGCAGCCGGACCTTTTCCGACGGCGCCATCACCCGCGAAACCGAATGGGGAGAGGTCCGGGCCGTATCCTTCCTGATCGACCATTGCGGCCAGGTGTCCCGCCGCAGCACCCCCCTGGGGTGGGAGGAGGTCGAGCGCGACCCCATCTGCCGCGAGATCCGGCGCGAAACCGTCCATGGCAGGCAGGAACTGTCCAGCCATGACGGGTTGGGCCGCCTGCGCAGCCAGATCATCGACAGCCTGCTGCCCGGACCCGATCCGGCGCGCCAGTCCACCTTGCGGCTGGATTACCATCCACAGGCGGGGCTGTCCCGGCCGGTTGCGGTCCAGATCCGCAGCGGCGCCAGCGGTCCGCAGACGGTGACAAAGACCTATGTGGACGAATTCGGGCGGTCCTGGAAACAGGTCGTCTGCGAACGCAGGGCCGGGGCGCCCGACACCTGGACCACCAGCCTGGACCAGGCCTATCCCTGCGCGGATCCTGCCCGCACGGCGACCACCGTCACCCTTTACGACGCCCTGTCGGGGCTGGAGGGATTCACCAGCCTGCCCTTTGGCCCCGAAGGCCAGGCGACCCTGGGCGGCACCGCCACGCATTCCGGTCTGGTCCCCGCCGTGGCCCTGGATAGCGTGCCGGGCACGCGGACGCGGCACGACCGTTTTGGCCGGTTGCGCGAACAGGTGCTGCCGGACGGGCGGCTGGTCAGCCATTCCTACGACCTGGGGCGGGAAACCACGACGGGCGACGGGCTGACCATCGACCTGCTGCGCCGGGGCACGGTCACCACGCTGCTGCGCAACGGCGTGCTGATGAACAGCGCGCGCCTGAATGCCTTTGGCGAACAGGTCGAGGAAACCGACGCGCTTGGCAACATCACCACCCATGGCTTCGATCCCTGGGGGCGGCGCGTGTCCACCACCCTGCCGGAAGCCGAGGTCTGGGACACATGCCAGGGCCCGCCGATCCGCAAGCGCGCCACGGAACGCGCGACCTTTTCCGACACGGACGAGGTGCTGACGATCACCGACGCCTTGGGCAACCGCGTCACCAAGAAGTATGACGCCCATGGCCGCCTGACCGAAATCCGGGGACCGGATGGCGTGGTGCAGGAACAGCGCGTTTATGACGACGGTTTCGGCGCCTTGCTTCCCGATGACCTTCTGGAACCGTTCGGGGACCGGCCGGGCGGGGTGACGATCCCCGGCAGGATGCTGCAGATCGCGGTCCGGCCACGTTCGGTGCAGACGCTGGACGGCATGGGCAATGCCTATACCGTCTGGATCGACGCGCTTGACCGGCCGTTTCGCCAGCAGGCCCCCGACGGCACCGAAAGCCTGGCCGAATTCGACGACCGGGGCCGGGAATCGCGCCGCACCACCCCCACCGGCGAAACCGTCACTATGGGCTATGACTGGCTGGACCGCCCGGTCCGGCTGGATGTGGACTCTGGCGCCGGGATCGCCACGGAAAGGCGCGAATACGACCTGCGCGGCAATCTGGTCCGAACCACCGATGCCGACGGCGAGGTGCGGCAGCGCAGCTTTGACGCGATGAACCGCCTGCTGGCCGAAACCATCGGCGATCCGGCCCGCCGCACGCCCCTGACGATTGCGCGCCACGAATACGACGGCAATGGCCGGATCGCGGAATCCACCGTGAACGGCCTCCGCACCGCCTTCCGGTATGATGACGCAGGGCGGCTGGTGCGCAAGCTGATCGGCCATGACCCGGCTGCCCGCCCCGCCGCGCTGCTGACCGAGACCCTGACCTATTCGCCGCGGGACGAGGTCGAGACGACCGCCGACCGGCGCGGCCAGGGGATACGGTCGATTTACGACGAACGCGGGCGCGTGGTCGCGCGCGAGACGCTGTTCGACGGCGCGGTGCTGGCGCGGACCCAGGCGGGTTACGACCAGATGGGCCGGCTGGTCCGCAGCGTGGACGAGGCGGGCGATGTCACCTGCCACGAATACGACGCCTATGGCCGCGTGGTGGCGACGACCCCGCCGGGACTGGGCACCCGCAGGATCGACTACACCCGCGACGCGCCCCATCCCGTGACCGGTCAGCCCACCGGCAGCCTGCGCACCCGCGTCACCGCGCCCACGGGCGAGACCATCGACAGCTATGTCGATGCGATGGCGCGGGCCTGGCTGACGGGGAACGCGGCCTCGGGGTATCAGCAGAACAGCTTTGCCGACGGGCGCATGGTCCGCTCCGAACGCATCGGCCTGGACGGCGTGACGGCGGCGGTCAAGCGTTACGATTATGCCGACAGGTCAACCCGCATCGCCCGCGAATGGGACTGGATGGATCCGGGGTCCGAGTCCGCCTGCCTGGCCGATCCGGCCGCCTGCGCCACGGGGTCGGTCAGCTTTGCCCATACCCCCGGTGGACGCCAGCTTGCCCAGACCGACGCGGCGGGCAATGCCACGCTGTCGCATTACGCCGATGACGGCACCATGCTGCTGTCCCGGATCGACGCGGCGGGCGTCACGCAGATCCGGTTCGAATACGACCCGGCCTTTCCGGTGGTGGTGGCCAAGGAACGCGGCCCGTCGGCCAGCGCCATCCGCAGCGACTTTACCCTGGACCGATACCTGCGCCCGGCCCGGACCGAGATCACGCAGGCTGGCAGCGACCGGCGGGAACGGCTGGATTATGCCTATGACGCGTCGGGGCATCGGACCGGCGCGACCCTGCGGCGCAACGGCCGGGTGGAATCCAGGGTCGAATGGACCCATGACGATTTCGGCCGCACCCGGACCAGGACGGTCACGGCGGCGGGGGCGCCCGCGCTGTCCACCGGAACCTCGCATCGGCTGGAATGGGATTATACGCCGACCGGCAGGCTGGGGCTGGTGACTTATCCGTCGGGCAACCGGGTCAGTTATCGCTATGACGGAAACGGCCATCTGGAACGGATCGACCTGGGTTTCGGCCCGCGCTCTACGCCGATCGCCACCTTCGGCAAGCCCGATCCCAGCGGGCGTTACCTGTCGGTGGACATCGCGGGCGGCGTCAGCATCGGCCACAGCTATCGGGCGGGGCGGGAACGGACGCGGACTGTCCAGGCGGGCACGGGGGGGTTCGCGGAAACCTATCGCTATGACCCGCTTGGGCGGTTGCAGGCTACGGACCGCCGCGCCGGGGGCACGGATGTCCAGACCATCGCCCTGGATTATGATGCGCGCGACCTGCTGACGGGGGAAACCGCCACCGGCGGCGCCGGCCCGCGCAGCTACCGCTACGCCTTCGACACGCTTGGGCGGCGCATATCCAAGGTGACGGAATCCTCCGCAGGCGCGGCCAGGCAGCTTTATGATTATGCGCCGGGCAATCGCCTGTCGCGCGTGACCGGCGATGCCGAGGCGGAAATCACCTGGGACGCTTACGGGCGCCCCGTGAACGATCACCGCGGCCTGGCCTTCGACTGGGGCCTGGGCGACCAGCTGCGCGCGATCCTGCTGCCGGATGGCCAGCGAGAGGAGATGCTGTTCGACGCCGACGGCCAACGCATCGCCCGCAGCACCGGGGACGGGACCGACCTGTTCTATGCCAGCGACCTGCCGGGCGAGGTTTATTCGCAGCGGCGCGCGGACGGCAGTTACCTGGACATCGTGCGCGACGCCAACGGGGGCGTGGTGGCGCTGCTGGACGGAGACGGCGCGATCATCCCCTGGGCCGTGGCCAAGGGCGATGCCGCCACCCTGGCGGGCGATGCCCTGTCCGCCTTTGGCGAGGGGGCGCCTGCATCGGTGGACTTCGGCTTCCACCAGATGTGGTCAAGCGCGCTGACGCCGCTGCGCTTTGCCGGGGTGCGCGTCTATGACGCCGAAACGGGGCGGTTCCTCACGCCCGATCCGCTGGGGGTCACGGCGGCCAGCGATCCCAACGACGCCATCGACCCGTTCCGCTATGCCCACAACAACCCCGCCGCGCTGCGCGATTCCACCGGCTATCTGGGCATCACGCCGCCCGATCCCACCACGATCATCGTCGACGGGATCGCGATCGAGACCTTCAACGTTGAGGCCTGGGACAACGGCACGATCCGCGTCGCCAACCAAGCGGCCTATGTCGCCGGGGTGCGGGCCGGGATCAAGGCGGGCCTGTCCCGGGGCTGGACCCTGGATGAATCGGTCCAATACGCCATCGGCAACGGTCCCCCCGAACGGGCGGGCAGTTCCCTGGGCATAGCTGGCGGATTGACGTTCCTGGATCTTGGCCGCCCGATCGACCTTTTCCTGCCGCTGTTCGGCAAGGCCCAGGGCAGCGCGCAGAGCTTCAGGACCGAGGATGACCAGGGCACCCATGCCGAGGCGGCCGAGGATGCCAAGCGGCAGGCCCAGGGCGGCGGGCCGTCGCAGGGGCAGATCGGATTCGACGAAAACGGCGTGATCACCGGCGCGGTGTCGGGCGGGGATCCGACCTCCAGCAACTTCTGGCTGCGGGTCGACGGGCCGAACGGGCCGGATGTGGTCGGCGCCACCAGCCGCGAGACGCTGAAGAACTTTTTCGCGGCCAATCCAGAATACAGCCCGGCCAGCGATATCTTCAGCGGCGGCGACGTGGAAACCATCAGCGTATCCCCCGCGCCCGACACGCGCAGCCCGTTCATCCGGGGCGTTTCGGCCTATTGGGGCATTCGCACCGGGGTCGTGAAGGCTGCGGGCGGGGCGGTCGTGGAATCCTGGAATTTCCTGGTCCACGACAATCTCGGTGCCTGGGCCGCAATGGCGAAATGCTCTTGGGGCTATTCCTGCGGCTTTGTCCCGAAAAGCGGCTTCGCCGCATCGACCGACGCCTATATGGCGCAAGGCCACAGCTATCCGGGCGCCGTCTTCATGACGATGTCGGACGGCATGTTCTATGGCACCCTGGGCGCGGCCGAACAGATCGTCCTGGGCAGCGCGGACGGTGACTGGGAACGCGTGGGCGAGAACCTGTTCGCCCTGGGCGTCACGGTGGGTGGCGCTGCGGTCGGCGGCGCCCTGGAAGGGATGGCCGCCCCCACGACCCGCGCAGGGCTGCTGGGCGGCATTGTCCCCGACGCCTCTGACGCCGGCATGATGCTGATGGCGCGTGCCCGCGCCCCCGCGACCGCGGCTGAAAGAGCCTTGGTCGAAACCTCGCTTGACCTGCCGCTGATCATGCGGGACGCGTCCGGCACCCCGCGCGGCGTGTTCTTTGGCCAGGAACGATACCGCCACATGGCCAAGGTCAGGAACTGGATGGATGACGGCGTGCTGGCGGATTCGCTGCATATCGGCGGTTTTCACGGCAACGACGATCTGGCCGGATTTACCATGCAGATCAACGGGCAGCGGTATCTGATCAGCCCGCAGCAGCTTGCAGGCGCGGTGGAACGGGCGGTGCCGGGCACACGGTTCACCTATGACCACCTGCTGACCTGCTGCGGGGCCGCCGAAGGTGGTGCAGGCGGTGTCTTCACCAGGCTGCGAAACCGTCCTGTTCTCAGCTATAACATCCTGGTCACCATCAACAAATATGGACGCTACATCAGCCTGGAAGAAGGCTTTCCGCCCTTCCGCATCCAGCGCATGATCGAACTGGACCCGCTGACCGGGCAGGGGGTGCGCGCCCATCCGTTCCAGGGAATGAGCCAGACCGGCAGTCCGGTCCCATAGCGGTGAGGGCCTGCCCGCCACCCCGGCGTGAAGAGGGAGCGATCGACACATCCGGCGCCCCGATCGAGGCTCATGGATCGGCAGGGATGCCGGGGCAGGGGCGCCAATACCCGGGCGATCTGCGCCGTGACCGGCTTGGTGCGCTTTGCCTCGTTCCTCAACGCCACCAGGAAGCGGCTGCTGCGCAGGTCATGGTGGCGCCATCGGGCGGAGCCGTCTTTCTGCCAAAACAGCGCCACTTCGTTCGACAGGCTTGCGCCGCGCCATCGGGCGCGACGGATTTGTCCCATCCCAGTGCCCGAACTGCCTTGCACTGCGCGATGACCTCGGGGCGGAACAGGATGCCGAGTTCCGGCGCGAACTTCGGCGGCGGTCGCTGGCGCAGCCGGTAACCCGGCGGCCGCAGGGCAGGTGACGCCGCAGCTTAGCCTAGCGACCTTCCTGGGAATAGATGTGGCAACACATGGTTTCCTGGCAGGCCCGACGCGGAGCGTTCTCGTAGCGCATCCGGCCGGTGATCTGCTCCGGCGTCCGGCCGGACCTCGGACAGGGCCAAGTCCGCGCGCCACCTTTTCGGGGCCCAGCTCATATGCCGCCAGGGTTCGGTCTTGCGGCGCTCGGAAAGGGACAGGTGAGAGAACCGAACCTTCATTCCGTCTTCGTTTATGGCTCAACCCATTGCTGGTCACAGAAAGCCGGATGTCAGGACAGCGCCTCCCCCGGCTACAAACTCAGATGCTATCTATGCAATCGTCAGGGAAATCCCTTTGTCTCGGCCGGAAGCGGGATCCGGCGATGCGCGGACCCGGCGAAGCTGGAGGCCCTCGGCGGGATCGGGAATCGCCCGGCCGTCCATCAGCGCCGCGAAGGCATCCTGCGGCGTGATCGTCGCACTGCCGGTGGTCGTCGCGCTTGCGGTGGCAGCCCAGGCCGGCGAGACCTTGCGGCCGATGATGCGCTCGCCCGCCTCCGTCTGAGCCGGTAGGCACGGGTCGAATCGTCCGGCAACCGCTTCCAGATCGGCAGCAAGAGGCCCGTCACCATATGCAGGGTGCCGTCAGCAAACTCCGGCACCTCCGCAAGCCCGGCCTTCCAGCGTGAGGGGAAACCGTTATGGTCCGCCCCGGTGTGCGGGTGGGTATGGATCACCTGCCGGTCGGTGACGGCGAAGCTTTCGGCGCCGTTCCCCGGCTTGCGCAGGATACAGCGCGAGCGCCTCGTCGCCTCGGTCACGATATCCGTACCGAAATGCTGGATGATCTGGTCGAGGGTGCCGGGCACGGGGGGCAGGCCGGCAAGGCTGGCGCGATCGCCGCCGCTGTCGCTGCGGCGAAGCCGAGCGGGATCGGTGTGGGGAACTGCTGATAGGTCTGGAGTCCTCGGAGTGGCGGGTCTGCGTCGGCACCCTGCTGTATCGGCGCAGGAAAAGCACGATCGCGACCTCGCAGGCGTCATAGGCGGTCTTCCCGTTCCAGGCCGCGGCAGCATCGGAGCTGCCAAAGGCCGCCTCCATGGCACCGCGCAGGATGGCGGCATCGATCCGCTGGCGGCCTTCGAGATGGGGCAGCAGGAGACCGGCGGCGGCAGGGACGGTCGTCGCCGTCGCGGCATTGGAACCCAGGATCGCAGGCCAGCGGGACAGCCTGCGCCGCGGCAGTCTTCAGGCGCCGCTCTCACGGAACGGATTGACGATCCGCAAGCGGTCCTCGACCAGCAGGCTGTGGTGCAGATCCTTGGAATACAGCCGCTCGCAGCCGCTGACCAGGGCGGCTGCGACAATCAGCGCATCGTAAACCCGTACCGCGCGCCAAGCGCCCGACCGACATCGTGGACGGAAAGGGACAGGTCGGTCACCCGGCACGCCGCACGGATCCCGGACAGAAACTCGCCTGCCTTCTGCCAGGACATGCCGGCCTTGCGGATGCAGTTGACCAGCACCTCGTTCAGGACTTGGGTGCTGATCGTGCCCCCGCCCGCCATCAGGGCCGCGGCCCGGTCCGCCTTGTCGCTGTCATCGAGCAGATAAAGGACGATGTTGCTGTCGATTGACACGCGACAGTCAGGGCTGTCGACTTTGCAGGCGGACGGACGGGCACTTTTCTTGATGCAGACGCCGTGATCTTTACCAGCCTTTTATCGTTCCCGGTCATAGTGGCTGAATGGAACTCTTCAGAACACTTCAGACATCAGAACCCCGGATCACCAAGGGATCACGTGAGGTTCTTTATTGCTGGCCAGGCACCTTGGCGGTGATCGTCCGCAAGGACCGGACCCTCGGTCCGTTCTCTGCCATGGGGCCGTGGTCCCATGCCGATGTATCTCACGCGATGACGGATTATCTCCGCGCCGCGCCCCGGGACGCCTGAGGCGGTCTGGGTTTGCGCAGCCATACGGAAGAAGGCGCAAGCCTGTCGGCTTGGACCCTTGGTTCCTTTGGTTCAGTCGCCCCGGCGAGTGGCGTGGGACCAGATCAGCAAGTGGCCCCCGCCCTCGCCGTCTTCGTCTGCGATGAGGTTGGCGTGGATCGGCGCGGTGAAGCTCGGATCGTCTATCTTGAGGTCCAGGTAGCCGCGGCCCTCGGTCGAGCGCCTGGACCAGGCGGCGCCGATCTCGGCGCGGCCGACCAGGATGCGGTGGCTGGGGGCGTTCTCGCCCGAGGCGCGGAGGTCGGGGACGATGCGCACGCCGCGGGCCTGCACGCCCAGGGTGACGATGTCGCCGGTATATTCGTCGGCGGCGGTTTTCTTGAAGGCGCCGATGGTGGCCATGGCCTGTCTCCGTTGCTTTGGGTCCAGCCGCACCACTACGGCCTTGATGGCGATCGCCCGATCGAGGACGCGGGCCGGCGCACCCCCGCGTCCCGCGGGGGCCTGACGGCAGAGGAGGAACCTTCTTGCCGCGCAAGGAATGACGGCCGCCTGCGGCCGGCAGGGGAAGAAGGTTGCGACAGCGCCGTTGCGCCCAGGCCCGCGAAGCGCAGCCGGTCTTCGGCCAGATCAGGCCATGCACGAGGCCCAGGGTGCGGTTGAGGCAAAAGGAACAAGGAGGCAGGGGGCTGCTCCAGGATCCGTGAGAAAGCGCGTCATGGTCATTACCGCGGTTGATCCTGTCGCCTGACGCAGTTGGGCGCTGTCGGACGCCGTGTCGCTTCGTTCCTGTCTCCGCCCGCCCGCCACGAGGTCATGGGCGGCCTTGACATGGCGCCTCAGGGTCTTGCGCGCGCGAGCAGGAATTACGAAGCCTCGCAACGACCCGAAAGGCGCGGCCCTGCTCACCGTGCGCCTGGAGATGAGAAGCGAGGAACAGGCAACCGCCATGGTCCCGATCCTGCGCCGGGCATTCAGGGCCGGAGCGGCGCGCCAGGGATGCCGGCACGCGGCTGATCGTCGAGGACACCTCGGAGGGCGTCCTCTTGCGGCCTGCGCCTGCCTTTGCGCCGACCCGGTCGGAAACCGTGTTCGGGATGCTGGCTCATGCAGGCGCGCCGAAAACGCTTGAGGAGATGGAGGCCGGGGTTCTGGCCGAGGCCCGCAGGCGTCATGGTCGCGATTGATACCAACATCCTTGTCCGTTACCTGACCGGCGATCACCCCCAGCAAGCGGCCCGGGCGCGCGAGATCGTGGACGGTAGCCAGTGTTCGTGCCGGTGACGGTGGTGCTGGAAACGGAATGAGTGCTGCGCAGCGCCTATGGCCACAAGCCCGCTGAAGTCGCGCGGGCCTTGCGCGCCTTTGGTGGCCTGCCCCAGGTCACGGTCGAGGATGCAGCCACGATTGCCGGCGCCCTGGATCTGGCCGAGCGGGGAATGGACTTCGCCGATGCGCTGCATCTCGGCCGTTCGGCGGACCACGACGTGTTTCTGACTTTCGACCGCCGGTTCGTGAAAGCGGCGCAGGCTGCCGGGATCGACACTGTCCGTGGCTGACCTCGGCGCGGAACTGATAGACATTGCGCCGCTGGATCTCCTGCACGGTGCCGGCGTTCCGGTGCAGCTCCCCGTCCTGCGGGGCATGGGCGCGACTATCGTGAACCGTGCCGCCGCGTTAGGTGTAGAATCCTTCCCAGCAGGCGCCGTCACCCTGAAACCAGAAGCCGCTGAACCAGATGCAGGGGATGCGGCACAGCGTGTGATGACCATTTCGGGGTCGCCGTGTCGTCGTCGCGGATCCAGAGCCAGGTGCCGCTGTCGTCGGGATGGACCGAGACCACAAAGCCCCGCTCGGCCTCGGGATCCCAGTCGCCGCCCCCGTCAGAGCCGGGCCACGGGACAGGGTGTGCAGAGCGATGAGGAGGAAGGCGCCGGTGGATGGATGCGGGCGTCGTCGAATACGATGTCGGCGATAGCCTGGGAGCGGTGTCGGTCAGGCGGTCGATATAAGCGATGTGCCTTCCCGACGATCACCGGGATCCATATGTCCGGGAAAGGCCGACGACACCAGGGCGAGCAGGGCGGCAGCCTTGGCCGGCTCGATGGCCTCGGCATCGGCATCGGTATCCGCCTCGATCGTAAGGCCCTCGAAGGCCCGCAGCCAGAACCCGATCCTGACGATATACTGGCTCATGGCGCGATGCTTTTGGCTGGGTCGCCCGGGCCGGGGACGCGATCCAGGTCGGCTCGGTCCTTTCGTTTCGACCCGTCCAGGGCTCCGGGCGGATCGGCCCGGCCCAGTCGGCAAAGCTCGGGAGGTGGCCCCGATCCTCGCGGACATGCTGCTCGCCCACTCACCGCGTCGGGATTTGCCACTCCAGGGTGATCGTGACGCCAAGGAACGTCTGGGCCATGAAGATGCCCTCGGCGTGGTGGCGCAACGCCCGTTGCCGGAAGTCGGCCGTGATCGCCTTGCTGGCGTCGAACCAGGCGTGAATGGCAGGAAATCCTCGACGCTGCCGCCCTATTTGCGCGGCGAGGACAGCGCATGATGACAGGATGTGCCATCAGGGCCTCCGTCAGAACCTGCGGGTGAGAGTTCGGTGGCGGTGTAGCGCTTGTTGTGATCAGGCGTGATCATGCGCGCCGCCGCGTCGAAGACGAACTCGCCAAAGGCGCCGTCGTTGTTTTCCCAGCCGGGATGGCTTTGCTGAAGCAGGTCATGGCAAAGCTGCTCGATGGCGGCCGCGAGGTTCACCCGCGCTGGACACGGCCTCCGAGTTCCATTCGGCCGACATCTGGGCGACCTGGCCCGCGGGAAGATCGGCGATCGCGTCGCCGCGCTGCGCGGTGACATCCTTGATCTGGCCGCTGCCGCCGTACCGTCGAACGTCACGGTGACGGTGCCGGCTGCGGCCAAGGCATCGAACAACAGGGCCTTGTTGGCCGGGCGCATGGCGGCTTTGCGCTGTTCGCGCGCCTCGTATTCGCCAAGCGCGCGGCGATGCTCGCGGCACTGTCTGAGGCTGCCGCAGCGGCCTGCCGGCAAGGAGATCGTTCCGGGTCATGGGTCTGTCTTCTGAGAGAGGAAGGGGGCCAAGCCGGGCGGTATTCTCTCTTTGGCCGGTCCGGCTCGCCCCTCACCGCGCGCCTCTCCCTTTTGCTGGCAGGAGCTGCCCGCTCTCAGCGCGCGGCTTGGGTGGCTCGGCCCTCCTCCTCATCCGATGCGCTGTCCCGACCGGGATTTCGCCCGAAATCAGCGCAGGGCCGCCCTTTCGGACAGGGCGGCCGCACCCAGCTGCCCCAGGATCGCATCGAGGCAGCTTGCCGCGCGGTCGTCCGCATCCCCCGCCGGGGCGGGCAGGGGGCTGTCCGTGCGAGACTGTGCCGCGGCGTCAAGCGCGCCCGAGGCATGGCACAGGCCGAAGCCCATGCCCGATCTTTCGCCCGACGCAGCCTCGATCGCGGGGATCAGGATGCTGCGGGTCAGGTCGGGCAGGATGTCCGCCTGCTGCACGACGACATGAAAATCCCCCTTCAGGGCAATGGCGGCGCCGATGGTCCGCCCGATGGCCTTCAGCGCATGGGTATCCTCCTGCCCCAGGAAATCCGTCCCGGGACCTTGGCAGATGAAGGTCACGCCGCTTTCCAGCACGGCGGCGAAGATGTCGTCGATGACCATCAGGTTCCCCCGGGCCTGCCCGGCCCGCAGGACGGCCATGGCGGCGGTGTCGATCCCCAGGGCGATGCGCTGCGCCAGCGTCTCGACCTTGTCGATATCGCTGTCCGCGCAGATCACGCGAAACCCGGCGCGCAGCAGCGCAGCGGCCTGAAAGACCGTCCGGCCGTCGATTCCAAGGATCGAGATCACCGGCTGCGCAACGCCTGCATCGGCAGCGACCCGGGCGGTTCTGGCAACATCGGACATCATGACCATCACTCCATCTGCTGAATGACCGCCTTATGCCATGGGGGCCGCCTTTCGTCGTGGATCGGAAAGCATCAAGGGGCGGCGCGGAAGGCCATCACCCCCTATCCGAACGGCGCCATCCTATCCGAAGGAAGTAGATCTTCCCCGCGCTGGCCGGATCGCTGGCCGGATCCCTGGGGATGCTGAAACCTTTAGCCAGATTCCTATTCTTTCGCACAGGGTTCTGTTCCAAAGAGACACTGGGCCCCGCACCGTTCCGTGGCAGGATCACGCACCACCAAAAACAGGAGTGTGCAATGTTTCGTTCAACCCTTGTCGCCGCCCTTGGCCTGGCGGCGGCCCTGTCCGCGACCGTCGCGGCCGCCGGCGATGCGCCCTTGCTGACGGTCGTGGGGCCTTCCGGCGTGCAGACCTATGACCTGCCCGCGCTCGAAGCGTTTCCGATGGCCGAGTTTCAGACCTCGACGATCTGGACAAAGGGCAGCACGCGCTTCCAGGGCGTGCCGCTGAAGACGCTTCTGGATGCGGCGCGGATTTCCCAAGGCAGCGTCGTGGCCAAGGCGATCAACGACTATGCCGTCGAAATCCCCGTGGCCGAGGTCACGGCGGATTATCCGATCGTCGCCTATCGGATGGACGGGCAGGTGATGTCGGTGCGCGACAAGGGGCCGCTTTGGGTCATCTATCCCTTTGATGCCGACCCGGCCTTGCAGACCGAGGTGACCTATTCCCGCAGCATCTGGCAGCTTGACCGGCTGGCCGCCGGGCAATGAAGGGGGCGGGTGGCCGCAGGGGACTGGCCACGAACCTGGTCCCGGCCCTGTTCGCGCTGCTGGTCGGCGTGCTGGCGGTGGCCGCCTGGACCTTTCATGCCGACATCCGCCGCCAGATCGAGGACCTGGGCATCGCCAATTCCGACAGCACCCAATGGTTCCTGGCCCAGTCCGAGGTCGAGGCCCTGGCCCTGGAACGCGCGATCCTGCTGCTGCGCGCCGAACCCGGCGTCCCCGAACGGGCCGACGACGTGCGCAGGCGCTTCGACATTTTTTATTCGCGCGTCCAGACCCTGCGGACCGGCCAGGCCTTTGCCAACCTGCGCGCGCTTGACGGGGTGGCGCCGGTCCTGGACGACCTGCAGGCCAGGTTGGAGGCGACGGTCCCCCTGATCGACGGGGACGACGCGCCTCTGGTTGCGGCCCTGGACATGCTGGAAGCACGGTTTGGCGCCGCGCTGCCGCTGGTGCGGCAGGTGTCCCTGGCGGGCGTGCGGCAGTTCGCGGGCGAATCCGACGGGCGGCGCCAGCACGTCGTGCTGGCGCTGTTCCAGCTGTTGATGCTGGTGGTGCCGCTGTTTCTGGTGTTGGTCTGCACGACGGTGGTGCTGTTCGTGATGGGCCGCGCCGCGCGGGTGCAGACCGAAAGGATTGCCGCTGCGGGCGATCAGATGCGCTCGCTGTTCGATGCCTCGACCGATGCCATCCTGTTCGCCCGCCCCGACGGGCGGGTCCGCGGCTATAACAAGGCGGCGCGGCGGCTCTATGGATACGAGCCCGACGAGGTGATCGGGGGCGACCTGGTCGAACTGCTGACCCCGCCCGAACAGCGCGGCATGGCGCGCGCGCTTCTGGCCGGGGTGCAGCAGGGGCGCGCCCGGGGCGAGGGTGCCGGGGCCGGGGTTGGTGCCGGAGCCGAGGTCATCCAGTCCACCGCCCAGCACAAGTCGGGCCGGATCGTCCCGGTCGAGATGTCCTGGGCCATAGCCTCGGACCGGGCGGGCCCGCTGCTGGTCGCCTTTGTCAGGGACGTATCGCGCCGGGTGCAGCAGGAAGCCGAACTGACCTTGGCCCGCGACCGCGCCGTCGCGGGCGAAAAGGCCAAGGCCCGCATGATCGCCGTGATGAGCCACGAGATGCGCACGCCCCTGAACGGCATCCTGGGCACGCTGGATCTGCTGAAGCTGACCCCGCTGCAACCCGGCCAGCAGCAGTATCTGGCCGCGATGGAGCAATCGGGCCGGATGCTGCTGCGCCATGTGAACGACGTGCTGGACGCCTCGCGCGCGGCGGGCGGCGCCACGGCCGGGCCGCTGGATCCGGCAGCGATCGTGCGCGGCACGGTCGCGGGATTGCAGGCCCATGCCCAAGCCAGGGGAAATCGGATCACGGTCGATGTCACGGGCGATCACGACGGCCTTCTGTACGGCAACGCCACGCAGATCGAACAGATCCTGGTCAATCTGGTGGGCAACGCGATCAAGTTCACCGAAAACGGCCTGATCCAGGTCGAACTGGACCGCAGCGGCGGGCCGGGGCAGGTCGAACTGCGCGTCTCGGACAGCGGCATCGGCATCGCCGAGGAGGATCTGAGCCGCATCTTCGACGAATTCGTGACACTTTGCCCGACCTTCGACCGGACAGTCCCGGGCACTGGCCTGGGCCTGTCGATCGTGAAGACCCTGGTCGAGGCCATGCATGGCCGGATCGAGGTTGCCAGCGAACCCGGCCAGGGCACGGTCTTTTCCGTGACCTTCGACCTGCCGCCCGCAACCGGGCCGGTGCCGGTTCCCGCGCCGCCGGCCGCCGTGCCGACATCCGGTTCCCGCCGGGTTCTGGTCGTGGATGACAACGCCATCAACCGCCTGGTGGTCGGCGACATGCTGCGCCTTCACGGCTGCGAGGTGACCGAGGCCGAGGATGGTCTTTCCGGCTGCGGGCTGGCCGCCGCCCGTCCCTTCGACCTGATCCTGATGGACATCAGCATGCCGCGGCTCAACGGGGTCGAGGCGGCGCGCCGGATCCGCCAGTCCGGGCCGAACGCGGCCACGCCGATCATCGCCCTGACCGCCCATGCCATGCCCGAGGACATCGCGCGGTTCCGCGAGGCGGGGATGGAACGCGTCCTGGTCAAGCCGCTGCAGCTGGCAGATCTGACGGCGGTCCTTGCCGCGCGCCCCGCCCTTGCCGGACCTTCGCCATCGCTCGTCGCAGGGTCTTCCCGCCTGTCGCCCGATCTGATGGACAGGATCGTTTGCGAATTGCGATCGGGCGTCGGGGCGCTTGCGGGCGGTGCGGGCGACCGGGCCGCCCTTGCGCATCGTCTGGCGGGCAGCGCCGCCTTGGGCGGATTTTCCGGCCTTCATGGGGCGCTGGTCCGGCTGGAACAGGCGCTGCGCGGCGGCGCGGACAAGGGCGATACGGCCCGGCAGATCGCGGATCTGTCCCTGCAATTCGATCGATGCCTTGGAGCGGGCGGCCTGGAGCCGGCGGAAAATGCCGCGTCTTGAACACTTTGGAAACCAGCCTCTGCTAGCCTGGCCACGATTCGCCCAGAAAGGCGTGGCAGATGAAGATCCTGATTGCCGATGACCACAGCCTCGTGCGCGAGGCGATTTCCAGCTTCCTGCAGGCGGAAGGCGCCTTCGACGTGACCGAGGTTGACAGCCTCGAGGCGGCGCTGCAGGCCGTCCGGCAAGGCCCGGGCGGGTTCGATCTTGTGCTTCTGGATTACGACATGCCGGGCATGGACGGGTTGAAGGGGTTGGGACAAATGCGCGAGGCGGTTCCCGGCCGCCCGGTTGCCATCCTGACGGGCACGACCTCGGCCGCCCTTGCACGGCAGGCGCTGGATTCCGGGGCCTGCGGCTTTCTGCCCAAGACGCTCAGCGCGCGGGCCTTGGCGGCTGCGATCCACCTAATGCAGGCCGGTGGGGTCTTCGTGCCCTATGACCTGATGAAAACCACAGCGGCCGCACCCGGCGGAAACCTGACTCAGCGCGAGGCCGAGGTTCTGTCCGGCCTGCGACAAGGCAAGTCCAACAAGGAAATCGCCCGCGACCTGGACCTGCAGGAGGTGACGATCAAGCTGCACGTCAAGACCCTTTGCCGCAAGCTGGGTGCCAGGAACCGCACCCAGGCCGCCCTGATGGCCGTGACCGCCTCGTGAAGACCCCTTGTCGTTAGGCGCGGGATCGCGCCGTCGATGCCCGGATGACCTTGGGGAACCCTGCGCCGCGAAGCCGCAATCCCTTGATCGGAAAGGAGGCCTTTCATGACAGTTTAGGCTGATCTGTCGCAAATTTTGTCAGGTCGGTGATAAGAGGCTAGGACCGATTTGAGGACTGACGTCTTCGGAGGAGTGGCTCTGTCGCAAACCGCTGTAGCAGGTGCAGCTAGCGGCTGGCTTTCTCGGTTTCAGGCAGCCACCTGGCAGAACTGCTGAAAGGGACGCAGCCCGGGCCTGAACTGGCCCTTGCGGATCATGCTCATGGTCTCGATATCCGCAGTGGTCGAGGCGGCTGATGTGAAGGAGAGTGTCAGGTCTTCTGTGTATGAGTGATCCGGTCCATGCTTCACCGAAAGGAAGCATGCATGACGATCTCCAAGGAACTTCTGGATGAACTGCTGAAGGGTGTTGAGCGCCCTGAGGAGCTGCTCGGCGATGCCGGGCTGATGAAGGAACTGAAGATCCGGCTCATGGAGCGGATGCTGGGCGCGGAGCTGACCGCGCATCTGGGCTATGAGGAAGGCAAGGAAGCACCGCCCGGCCAGGCGAACCGGCGCAACGGCTCGTCGACGAAGGTGCTGAAGGGCCAGGACGGCGAACTGCCGGTGGCTGTGCCCCGTGACCGCGACAGCAGCTTCGAGCCGGAGCTGGTGAAGAAGGGCCAGACCCGCATTGATGGC
>NZ_JAVCWH010000058.1 GCF_030846195.1 Paracoccus yibinensis | reverse complement strand
ATATTGGCTTCAATCCAAAATAAGGTATATTATTGATGATGGGAATTCTGCATTAATGAAAATACCGCATCAGGCAATTCACTGGCCGTCGTTTTACAACGTCGTGACTGGGAAAACCCTGGCGTTACCCAACTTAATCGCCTTGCAGCACATCCCCCTTTCGCCAGCTGGCGTAATAGCGAAGAGGCCCGCACCGATCGCCCTTCCCAACAGTTGCGCAGCCTGAATGGCGAATGGCGCCTGATGCGGTATTTTCTCCTTACGCATCTGTGCGGTATTTCACACCGCATATGGTGCACTCTCAGTACAATCTGCTCTGATGCCGCATAGTTAAGCCAGCCCCGACACCCGCCAACACCCGCTGACGCGCCCTGACGGGCTTGTCTGCTCCCGGCATCCGCTTACAGACAAGCTGTGACAGTCTCCGGGAGCTGCATGTGTCAGAGGTTTTCACCGTCATCACCGAAACGCGCGAGACAAAAGGGCCTCGTGATACGCCTATTTTTATAGGTTAATGTCATGATAATAATGGTTTCTTAGACGTCAGGTGGCACTTTTCGGGGAAATGTGCGCGGAACCCCTATTTGTTTATTTTTCTAAATACATTCAAATATGTATCCGCTCATGAGACAATAACCCTGATAAATGCTTCAATAATATTGAAAAAGGAAGAGTATGAGCCATATTCAACGGGAAACGTCTTGCTCTAGGCCGCGATTAAATTCCAACATGGATGCTGATTTATATGGGTATAAATGGGCTCGCGATAATGTCGGGCAATCAGGTGCGACAATCTATCGATTGTATGGGAAGCCCGATGCGCCAGAGTTGTTTCTGAAACATGGCAAAGGTAGCGTTGCCAATGATGTTACAGATGAGATGGTCAGACTAAACTGGCTGACGGAATTTATGCCTCTTCCGACCATCAAGCATTTTATCCGTACTCCTGATGATGCATGGTTACTCACCACTGCGATCCCTGGGAAAACAGCATTCCAGGTATTAGAAGAATATCCTGATTCAGGTGAAAATATTGTTGATGCGCTGGCAGTGTTCCTGCGCCGGTTGCATTCGATTCCTGTTTGTAATTGTCCTTTTAACAGCGATCGCGTATTTCGTTTCGCTCAGGCGCAATCACGAATGAATAACGGTTTGGTTGATGCGAGTGATTTTGATGACGAGCGTAATGGCTGGCCTGTTGAACAAGTCTGGAAAGAAATGCATAAACTTTTGCCATTCTCACCGGATTCAGTCGTCACTCATGGTGATTTCTCACTTGATAACCTTATTTTTGACGAGGGGAAATTAATAGGTTGTATTGATGTTGGACGAGTCGGAATCGCAGACCGATACCAGGATCTTGCCATCCTATGGAACTGCCTCGGTGAGTTTTCTCCTTCATTACAGAAACGGCTTTTTCAAAAATATGGTATTGATAATCCTGATATGAATAAATTGCAGTTTCATTTGATGCTCGATGAGTTTTTCTAACTGTCAGACCAAGTTTACTCATATATACTTTAGATTGATTTAAAACTTCATTTTTAATTTAAAAGGATCTAGGTGAAGATCCTTTTTGATAATCTCATGACCAAAATCCCTTAACGTGAGTTTTCGTTCCACTGAGCGTCAGACCCCGTAGAAAAGATCAAAGGATCTTCTTGAGATCCTTTTTTTCTGCGCGTAATCTGCTGCTTGCAAACAAAAAAACCACCGCTACCAGCGGTGGTTTGTTTGCCGGATCAAGAGCTACCAACTCTTTTTCCGAAGGTAACTGGCTTCAGCAGAGCGCAGATACCAAATACTGTTCTTCTAGTGTAGCCGTAGTTAGGCCACCACTTCAAGAACTCTGTAGCACCGCCTACATACCTCGCTCTGCTAATCCTGTTACCAGTGGCTGCTGCCAGTGGCGATAAGTCGTGTCTTACCGGGTTGGACTCAAGACGATAGTTACCGGATAAGGCGCAGCGGTCGGGCTGAACGGGGGGTTCGTGCACACAGCCCAGCTTGGAGCGAACGACCTACACCGAACTGAGATACCTACAGCGTGAGCTATGAGAAAGCGCCACGCTTCCCGAAGGGAGAAAGGCGGACAGGTATCCGGTAAGCGGCAGGGTCGGAACAG
>NZ_JAVCWH010000057.1 GCF_030846195.1 Paracoccus yibinensis | reverse complement strand
GCGCCAATGGCGCCGTTGTGGTCCAGAAGCTGGCCCAGTTCCTCAACCGCGTTGCAGACGTCGGCCCGCAGCATGTTCTCACCGTAGAACTGGTGATACATTTGTCCGATGGGAGATTTCAGGAAGGCCACACCGCCTGAATGGCCCGGACAGTGCCACGAATAGGAACCGTCCTCGGCATAATCCAAAAGCGCCTTGAAGAAGGGCGGCTGAATGCCTTCCAAATAGCTCTTGGCTTCGCGAATGATGTGCTTGGCCACGAATTCCGGCGTATCTTCGAACATGTGGATGAAGCCGTGCAACTCGCGCAGGATGTCATTGGGCAGATGCCGGCTGGTTTTTGTTTCGCCATGCAGGAAGATCGGCACGTCGGCGTTCTTCCACCGTACTTCCTCAATAAACGACCGCAGGTTCACCACGGCTGGGTCAAGGTCGGGGCCGGGGCTGAATTCCTCGTCGTCGATTGACAATACGAAGGCGCTTGCACGGCTTTGCTGCTGGGCAAATTTTGACAGGTCGCCATAGCTGGTCGCACCCAACACCTCGAAACCCTCAGCCTCGATGGCCTCGGCCAAGCCGCGAATGCCTAGCCCCGACGTGTTTTCGGACCGAAAGTCTTCATCGATGATGACAACGGGGAAACGGAATTTCATAGGGCTTCCTTTTTGGCATCATCTCTGCTGCCCTGTTCTTTCCAGTACCGCTCTGACCGTCAAGCCCAGGCGCATAGCTGAACACCTCAGCGATAACCTTTGTTGGCAGCGCACTATCCATATCGAATGCGTCAAAGGCGCATCTTCCCGCTCCGCTTCACCTGTGCCCAGCTTTGATGAACATCTCGCGGCAGCAGAAGGTGATGCTGCGGCGCTACTCGGTTGGATCGTCGCTGGCGGAGCCACGGCCGGTGTTGCGGTCGAACGTAGGCTGGCGTGCGGTTCCAGATGGCTTGATGGGTTGGTCGCCCTTTTTCAGCGAAGGACGCGTGGTCTGATCCTTCTCAAGATCCTCCTCCATGCTTTTGTCTTTATCGGACATCTTCAGCTCCTTTCCCATTTCGAGAAGCAACTGTCGCAGCAAAGCATCGTTCCTCCGGGCGGAAGCGAAGGTTCGGCCTTGGTAGGCCACCATGACCAATTGGCGGGCTCTGCCTCAATCTGTGTGGCGGAGGGGCAGCATTCTTGCCCTCAACAGTTCTGGCCCGGCTCGGCCGTACATGGCACGTTTGAGGGTCTTCAGACGATTAATCTGACCTTCTGCTTGGCCGTTGCTCCAGGGCATCTCGATAGCGTTTTTTACCGCATCGAAATCCCGGTTCAATGTGCGTGCGAAGCGCACGATGGGCGCCAGGTCGGTTTCGATCGCGTCGTCGATCCATGCAGGGAGCGGGTCTGCCTCGCGGCCACGCAGGATACCGTTGAACCGCATGACGAGGCAGCGCATCGTTGCGAAGGCGGGAGAGCCAGCCTTGAGCGCGTCGACTTTCCGCGCCTGATCCGGGGTGAGTTTTCCGCGGGGTTTGATACACAGCGCTGCCGCGATGACCGGGGAGATCGCGTGCCCCGTTTCCGGGTCCCGGACCGGTTCCAGGATCTGGTGCTCCAAGGCAGGGCCCTTCGCTTGCTTTTCGGCTCTGCGCCACCCCGCCAGCAGCCGCTGCAAATGCGTCGGGCTCCCCTCGTAGCCACGCTCTCGGATCAGACGGAACAGGGCGCTTCCAGTTCGAATTCCGCCCTTCCAGCTTTGGCTCAGGAACTCTTCAAAGTACCACGGCGAAGTCGGCTTCAAAGCTGCCCGCCTGCGGTCCGGCGGCGTCTCGAACTGCAGCCATTTCGCGATGCTGCGACGAGGGAACCCTGTTCGCCGCCCAATCCCGCTGCAGGTAAGCCCCTGATTTCGAAGCGCATGGATGGTGGTGAGAATCTCTTCCCGAGACGTCCTGTGCGCAAGGCGGGACTTCAGAAGGCTTCCCTCTGCGGTGATATTGTCGGCGTCGGACAGCAGCGCCCTGCCGGTCGCACGGCCGTGAAGGTTCATCTGCTCCTCGATAGCCTGCCGCAGGTTCTGCACGATATGAAACCGGTCGGCGACCTGTTCCGCTTGCGGCGCGCCTTGCCGGGCAGCCTGGGCGTAGAGACCGCAGCGATCTCTGCTGATCACTTCCACCTCGGGATGTCGTTTCAGCCAGTCGGTGCAGGTGACCACATCACGATCTTCGAGAACATCGATGACCGCGCGACGCTCCAGATCGACGATGATCGTGCCGTAGGTCTGCGACTTCCGCCAGCTCCAGTCGTCGATCCCGATGACGGTCGGCGGCTCGGCAGTGTCTTGAGCACGGTTCTTCAGCTGCCTAAGCACCGTGTCATCACTGACCCCAAGGCCCAAGCGGTGCAAGAGCCGCTCGGCAGGCCGCCCGCCGG
>NZ_JAVCWH010000056.1 GCF_030846195.1 Paracoccus yibinensis | reverse complement strand
GCTGTCGCAGAAAGGGAAAGGGTGGACGACTTTTACGCCGCCCGCAGCAGCTCCATGCCGCCGCTTCCGTGGCCTAATTTCTCACTGCCGTTCTCAATCTTTCCTTGGTGACGACCGAGCGGCCGCTTGCAGCCATCCCATAGGCTACTAGAAACGGATCTCGGCCCACCAACTCCATTTCGGCATCGGTAAGATCCGGCGCGTAACCTTCGGCTACGACACGGCGCAGCAAGCTTGGGTCAACTGCCTCATTTAAACGCAGTGCGTCCTTAGCCTTACGATCTTTGAGCCATTCCGACACGTCATCGCGCCCGGTGGTAATCTCGTCGGCGATTTCGTTGGGAATTTTGACAACACCAGAGTTCCCCTTGTCGATCAGCCAATCCCAGAACTGCGGAATGCGTTTAAGAGGATAATAATCGGCATTTGCCCGGATCAGGGTATTGGCATCGAGCAAATACATAAGGAAGCTTTATCGCCCCCGTGCTGGCCGGGCGCCGCCCAAGCCTTGCACCCCGGCCAGCAGGCCCTCAACTGCGCCAGGTTTGACGCCGAAGACCTTTGCGGCGGTAGTATGTGTCACCACGTCAGCGCGCAGGTTGCGCCCCACGAAGGTAAGAAGCGCATCACCCAATCGGTGGCGCTTCACAGTGTAGAAGTTGGGACCGCTTTCCTTCTGCTTGGCCTTTTCCTTTTCGTTCTGCCGATGTAGCCGCCAGCGTTGCGCCATGACCGCGACTGCCTCGGAGTAGGCCTGATCGTCCGCCTTTCCAGAGCGCCATAGCCGATAGGCAGCCATCGCCGCACTCACCTTCCAGATATCGGACAGCATCTCAGCAAGCTCGATTACGTCACGCGCGGTCGTCATCTTCCCATAGCTGACGATAGCCTGAGATGGCAGGAGCACCTCTCCCGCAACATCGTTGCAGAACCGCTCTACCCGAGCAGCAAGCGTGTGCGGCTGCACTGTCGTCGGGGCGCCGCTGACTCCCGTGCTTCCAACGAACAGATGCACAAGCTCATGGATGAGTGTGAAGGCCCACGCTGCTTTTGCATCCTGATCGTTGATGACGATCAAAGGCGCGAGATCATCGGCGACTGCAAAGCCGCGAAACACGTTTGGAGAAATAGCTGTACGATAGTTGCCCAGATCGCCCAGCAAGATCACGAAAACGCCCAAGGCCTCGACCCGCCGACGAAGCTCGGCAAATAAGTCTGCTGGCTTGGACGCACCGCCTCGCACATCGCTGTCATTGACAATGCCGAGAGCATCCCGAACGCGCCTGACTGCTTGCGGGATTGGTGTTGTGATGGACAGGGAGCCGATGAATGCGCGCGGGCCAGCATCCTCGTCTTCGGTCATCATGTCCCTGAGGATGGCATGGCGAGCACGCACGTCCCGCACCAGTGCGTCCAACCGTGCGGCTTCGTCTGTAGCGACAGGCACGGCGGTAGTGCGGAAGTCCTCACCCCGGTCGGCAGTACGAGGCGGTTCGCTCATATAAAGGGAGAGCAAAGGCCGGTGATAAACTGCAGCCATCTTGGTGAGTTGAGCCGCAGTAGGAAGGCGTTCACCTCGCTCGAGAGCTGCTAGCTTCTCGACGCCACTTTCCTTCTGCGTGGAAGACAAGCCAATCCGGTGCGCGGCGTCTTCGGAAGACAGCCCCGCTGTTTTGCGTGCCCATACAAGGACCGCCGGATTGATGCCTTCAACCTGCATTGAAACCGTCTGTTCGCCGGACTCTTTGATCCACTCTGTGTCGATAAGACAACATAAAGTTGGGTTCCTTCAATAAAAATCCAAGTCAGCGGTTAGCGCTGATTGTGCAGCCAAGTCGAAGTCTTCCCTGGTGTCTTGCCACCGCTATGACGTCACCGCAGCACGCGTTGCAGGCTGTCCTGCACATTTATAAGCGGTTCCAAGTGCAGGCCTGGCATGAGGCTGATGGATATGTCTCGGCGCTGCGCCGTGTGGACTAGATAGACGATCCTCGGCAGGAGAATCCTTATCCCTAGTGGTCTTTTGCTGTTGTGGCTTGGGTAAGTGCCGGCTGGAAGTATTCGACCGTGCCCGCAGAGTGAACCAAGAAAGAAAATAGGCGACAGCTGATACATAAGGGCAGGACCTAAAAGGAGACCTGCGTTCCACCTGGGGACGCAGGCTTTCGCTGGCTCAATTTCTCTTGTCCCAGCTCAAGAGCTGGTAAGGTCTAAGAGGGCGTTTCAAAACCACTTGCAGGCGGATTCGTCCTGCTAGATTCGCGGTTTATGTCTGCCACGCTTGTCTCGGACGGCCTTTGGGGCGTGATCGAACCTTTGTTGCCATCCACGTCTCGGTCCGCGAAAGGTGGGCGGCCTCGGGTCTGCGACCGGGCCGCTCTGGCCGGGATCATGTTTGTCCTGCAGAGCGGCATCCCCTGGCGGATGTTGCCCGCAGAGCTGGG
>NZ_JAVCWH010000055.1 GCF_030846195.1 Paracoccus yibinensis | reverse complement strand
AACAGCTTCTGGGTAGCGCAGGTGGTCTGCCTCAGACCCGCCCCGCGTGACGGAACCCGCTCAGCTCAGCCTGGTCGGATGCGGCTGGAACGGGTGGTCGGATGGTCGTGGAATGCCCGGTCGGATGTTCATGGAATGTGTGGTCGGATCACCGTGGTGCGCGCAAAACGTTGGTTTTTGCGTAATCTGCTTCTGCTTCAGTCGCCGTGCGAGGTCTGCTGGGCATTGTTGCAGAACAAAACTCGGCCTGCTGCAGGATTCACGCGGTCTCAAGCCCAAAAATCCGGGTCGCCACAGGTCTTCATCGCCAAAATGCAAGAGAGCAGTCGGCAGAATAACTCCAGCACCTGAGTACGCCGTATCCTTTTGCGTAGAACAGCCCTCCTCGCGCCGTTGGCACCATGCACCGGCTTTGATGATGTGACCGTCCCCCGACGGCATCTGATGTGCCAGGGTGGGTCTGCAACGATCCATAAAGGGGAGCGGTCACATCATCAGCCGACGAAAGAGGAAAGGTAAATTTCAGCCGAATGTGTCGGCTTGTTCCTCCGAGGGGTCAATCAGCCTGCTGTCTGCGCCGCCATACCAAAGCCGTGCCGGCCACGATCGCGGATCCAATCAGCAGATGACGCGCGGTGATCCCGGTCCGGGCCTGTGCGCTGCGGCGATAGCGGGGATCGAAGAAACGGGTGTCGGCCAGAAGGCTTCCCAGCCAGGTTTCTCGACGGAGGGGCAGGGGGCGCAGGCTGCGCCCCTGCGGACGGCACAGCGCGTCGATCGCCGCCACAAGACTGCCCTGCCGGGCGATCCGGGCCGTCACCTCGGCTGTGGGAAGGCCCAGGTGTTCGGCCAGTAATTCGTCGCGGAAATCGCGGATAAGCGCGCGCGTTGCCTGATCAGGGGCCTGGATCGCCACGTCGCACTCCGTGTCGAATCCCATGGACCTGCGGTCGATGTTGCTGGATCCGATGCGCAGCAGCAGATCGTCCACGATCATGATCTTGGCATGGACATAGATCGGCTGGTCGCTGTCGGTCACGGGATAGAGAATGCGAAACCGGCCATACCGATCCTGGGCGCGCAACTGCCTTACCATCCGGCTGCGAGTGACATGCATGGCCTGGTCTTCGATGGCACCCAAGGCGGCATGGGGATTGATGACGACGATTTCGGGACCATGGGGTTCCGATAGCCGCCGGGCAATGGCGCGGGTGATGCGATCAGCGCAGAAATACTGCGATTCGATATAGATGCTGTGGCGCGCCCCGGCGATGGAATCCAGATACAGATCCTCGATTTCCTGGGTGATGGCCCGGTTCGCTTCGGGCGGCGCGGTGCGGGCGATAGCCACGGGAATGTCGTGGAAGGCGGACTCGATACTGTCGGGCCAGATATCGGCGCCGGGCCGGAACTCCTCGCCCACCTCGGCATCATGGGCGCGTCCCCAGCGGGCGCGGGCCAGTTCGGATAGCGCCGCAGCCGCCGGTCCCGACATCACGGCCGAGGCATCGTGCCAAGGCGGGGCGCAAGTGCCGTTCTTCAGGCAGCGAAGCGGGTTTTCGTCCAGGTGATCGCGGTCGTCCCAGCGGCCATCGGTCACGTCGATGCCCCCACAGAAGGCCAAGCTGTCATCAATGACGACGATCTTCTGGTGATGGCAGGCGCCAAGCGGGTGACGCCCGTCGAAAGCCAAGTGAATCTGGTCGGGCGACATCAGCTTGACCTGCAGGGCGGGGAGGATGCCGCCCGGCGCGATCAACGCGCCGCCGCTCCATTTCAGCAGAAAGATGTCCAATTCTTCGCGCTGATCGACGATGGCGTCCAGGAACGGTCCCACCCGGTTCGGAAAGCCGTCGGGCGCCAGCCCGTCCGCGTCGCTTTCGCCGGGCAGCATCTCGATCTCGAAATCGAAATCCCAGCCAATCATCATGACCAGCCGCCGCGCCTTCAGCAGCGCTTCGCGCAGGGCACGGAAATAGGCCTTGCCGTCGATGATCACGGCCAGCCTTTCGGCCGTCTCGACCCGCCAGCAGTTCCGGCCCGGCTGAAAGCTGAGCATGTCCATCATTCCCTTGGGCCCATCCCTTCACCGCCCCGAACGAGGCCGAGAAGGAACCGCCGCCTGCCTAATCGGTTCCGACAACCATTGTCCGGCTTTGATGCTGTAGATTCCCCCGACGATCTCTTTGTGAAACGGTGAATTTGTGTTGATCCTCTTTTAGAGGCGTCAATGAGCGAAGTTAGCATGATCGGGCTTGATCGGCATTGTTGCAGAACTCACCATCTGAGGTGAGTTCCCCTTACCCCGCTAACCTCATGCCACGCGCTTGATCTCGGCGGTGCCGAGTGCATTGAAGCGGTCCATGATTGCGACACGAATGTGGACTTCGGGGGTGATAGCCGGACCACTGCTTCCAGGTGGCCCGACTGAAGCGTTTGCTCGCGCGAAGGATGTCGTTGCGGGCGCGGGCGGCGGGCAGTCCTCCTTCCACAGGCGGCCGTTCCTGCGGATCGGGATGATGGCCGTGCCTCCGCGATCCAGGATGGCCGTGTGGCGACGCCCAGTGTCGAAAGCGCCGTCGCCGGTCACGGTACCGACCTGTTCATCGGACGGGATCTGATCCAGCAGGCCCGGCAGCACGGGGC
>NZ_JAVCWH010000054.1 GCF_030846195.1 Paracoccus yibinensis | reverse complement strand
GCCGCCGCCCGCACCTACGATCAGCTTTGGGCTGCGGTTGGCCAGGTCTGCGACCTCTTCTCCGACGAGGAATGCTACAACTACTTCAAAGCTGCAGGGTATGAGGCCGATTGAGTGCAACAGGCTTTAGATGGAGGATCTTCGTCACTACTCCGGTGATACCTCGAACGTCCCGAGCCCATTGCGGCTAACAGCCAATACCTCCACCTCAGCAAGAGCTCGTGGCTTTTCTGTCATTGCCAGACGACCTCCGGTCCGTGCACTTGGTTCCTGCATAGCCGCCTTGCGACGATAGTTCTGTTTTGCAGCTTGTGGGACGGGGTGGCGCATGTAACGCAAAAAGAAGGTGCCGTTCGCAGAAAGGACCCTGGACGTGTCGAAGCGACCGCGTTTCCCATTCAAGCCCGTCCATCTGAGGCCACGTGCCATCACCGCAACGGGCATGGTGTCTGCGATCTTCAGTTCTGCCGTGCGGGCAAGTGAGCAGGCATTGAAGCAGGTCAGTTTCACACCTGGAAAAACTCAGAAACCTGCCCGTAGAAAACCCGCGGGAGCAGCCAAGTCCACTGCAGATGTTGCATCCCGGCCCCGCAAGGTCATCATGCCAACTCGTGCATCGTTCCGGACTGCCACCCACAGCAGTGAGTTTGGGCAGCGGGATTACAAGATCTACACGCCCGCCTCGGCCGCCAGTTCCCTGGAGCCTATGCCACTGCTGATCATGCTGCATGGGTGTGGCCAGACCCCAGATGATTTTGCCACGGGCACGCGCATGAACGTCTTGGCCGAGGAGTTCAGGTTCCTGGTCGTCTATCCTGCTCAGACCCGTGAGGCGCATCCGAAGCGATGCTGGAACTGGTTTCAGCCCGGCGATCAAGGCCGACAGGCAGGGGAGCCGGCCATTCTCGCCAGCCTTACTCGCGACGTCCTGAAACGGCATGTGGCCGATCCGGCAAGGGTCTATGTCGCTGGACTGTCGGCCGGTGGATCAGCGGCCCTGGTTCTGGCAAGGGCTTACCCTGATATCTTTGCCGCAGTCGGTGTCCATTCCGGGCTTCCCGTTGGTGCTGCTCAGAACAAGGCTTCCGCCATGATGGCGATGGCACAGGGAAATCCCGGCGCTCGGTGCACGGTTCCGATGCCCACCATTATCTTTCATGGAAGCGATGATCGTGTCGTACATGCCCGCAACGGACGCTTCATAGCCATCCGCGCGCTCGAACCCTTTGCTGGGGTCCGGGGGACACATCTCAAACGGCAAGTCAAAGGCGGGCGCAGCTATGTGAAGAGCACCCATCGGATAGGACAAGGTCGACCACTCGTCGAGCACTGGCTGATCGAAGGGTCCGGCCACGCCTGGTCTGGAGGGTCGCCAGCCGGGCGCTTCGTGGATCCTTCGGGCCCCGACGCATCCCGTGAGATGGTGCGTTTCTTTCTCCGGCACAGAAAGAGCATCCGCAAAGGTACGGTCAGTCTGGATTAGGCTCGGCATCTCTGGGCATGGGGCTGTCCTTGTGTTGGCGATGCGGAGAGCGCCGCAGATGATCAGGACCGCACATGGAGGTTTACCGGCAATCGACGATGCAGCCCTTCTTTTCCGAAGTCGCAGAGCGCCGTACGATAGATGCTGCGTCGGGATAACAGCTGGAGTGTCCAAGGAGACGAGAAACGAGGTCTCCATAGTCGTGACTTGGCTTTGGCTCCGTTACTCAGCGGCTTGGCAGATTTCCGGCGTCCTGAGCACCTTGGACCGAACGAAGATCGCTTCCCCTTTATAGACGTCAATCCTCAAGTTAGCCCTAGTTTTTGTTGCTGACGCGCCACGATTTTTTCCACAAACCCCTTAGTTGTCTCAGCCGCAATGCTGCCATGCAGCATCAGCTGTTGTGATCGGTCCCGGGAAGGTCGATCTTGTTTGCAGGGGAGGAAACGACTTTGTCACCCGCAAGGAGTTTCCACATGGCGACCATCGCTTCTGCTTATTGTAAGTCTCCCAGCCGCTTGTCCGCCATCCTGGTGGCTCCGCTCCGTGCCGTGAGCCGTTTCATTATCATGTTGGCCGAAGCCAACGCGCAGATGCGCGCACTGAACCAGCTTAATCATCTATCGGACCACGCCCTGTCGGCTAGGGGCATGACCCGTGAGGGCGAGATGCGCCGGATCATGGGTGTATATGCCGCCCTCTGATTTCGCGAGGGACTGACGCCGTCTCTCCTGGCATTCCCGATCTGCCGGTCGTGCCGCGTTCCCCCTGCTCCCAGTCGATGCTGGGCTGGCCCTGATAAAACTCCTCTCTCGAAGAAAGAACCTGTCCATGAAAACGATCCTGCTTTCCGCGGTCGCTTCCCTTGCTATTGCAGCTCCTGCGGTGGCCGAAGTTGCTGTCCTGTCCGCACCACTTCAGGCCGAAAGCCTCCACTCTGGGGCATTGGACGTGGTCGCTTATCGGGTCGAACTCCCCAAGGGAGCCCATGAAGTGACGGCAGTGTTCCGCGGCCGCACCAACGAAGAGCCGCAGCGTGTTGTGATGCGCCTGGAAGACCAAGATGAGGTACAGTTCTCAATGCCGGGTGAGCCACAGACGCTTTACACCTTTACGGGCATGGCCAATGCCGTCGAGATCTCAGCTCAAGGGGTACCGGTGCAGCTCGCTTCTCGGTAAAGGTTGGGTGAACAGCACAGGGGCTTGCGCCCCGTGCTGTGAACTCACGCCGAAGCGCAGATCTGCGTTGTCTTCTAGTCACCCCGCATAGCTCAAGAAACGCACAAGAACAGCCAAGCCCTGCTCCTATCGCCCCAGATCGAAGTGGACCGGCTGGACCAACTGGCCGAGGTTCTGGACGAAGGCGGTGCGGATGTGGTCCTGCTGGACAACATGGACACCGACACGCTGCGGGGGGCGGTTGCCATGGCGAAGGGCCGCGTGGTGCTGGAAGCGGAGAGTGTCCGATCTTTTGTGTATGAGTGATCCGGTCCATGCTTCACCGAAAGGAAGCATGCATGACGATCTCCAAGGAACTTCTGGA
>NZ_JAVCWH010000053.1 GCF_030846195.1 Paracoccus yibinensis | reverse complement strand
ACGAGGAAGCCCCCATCTTCCAGATCGCAGACTACGGCCTGGTGGGCGATCTGTTCCAGCTGGTGCCGGAAATGACACAGAAAGTGTAAGGGGAAGGCCCGAAGGCTTGCCGAATGGCAAGCCTTTATCATGAGAACAGAGGGGGTCGGAAGGTAGTCAGGCCTGCCTGGCAGTTCGCGCCGAAGACATGGGCCTATAGTTCCTCCGCCTGCTTGAAGATGGCTGTGGTTCCGGCACCGTAAGGTTCCGGCTATCTCGCACTCAGGGAACCGCCGTTGCCTCGATGGATCTGCTGCGCTGATCGGCAGAAATTGAGGTAGCGAGACTGCCAGCAGCTTCCCCGTTCCAGCGTCAATGCCCCAGCCATTGTGCTTTTCGCGGCCTGGCGAATAGATCAGTTCCCGTATCGCTCTGTTTTCTGTCATTCTCAGGACAGCTTGCTACAGATCCGCCGGTAAACAGCGCTTTTGTCCCGGCTTGTGCCCCGACGATGCCCCGGCCCGAAACTGCCTCTGCATTTCTGGGCTTTGCGGTGCGCCTGATAGTCCAAAGATGAAGGCGGAACCCGATAGCATCGTCCAGGCCTTACCAGGCCCGGTTCCACATGATCCTCGAGCCGGAGACGAAAAAGGGTTCTTTATAGGCCCCGCTCCCTTCAAAAAACTTGCCATCAAATGAAACCGATAAGGGGTCCTTATCGGATGTCATTCCGGGCAGGGTGGTCTGTTGCCCTGATCCGCGAATCACTTCGGTAATGCGGGCATGGCGTCATCCGCCTCTATTTATCTGCTTGTGACGCTCACTTGTGCAGCTGTTCTTGAGGTTGGTCGAGCATACCTGGATGATGGGCTTGCCATGGCCGACATGGCCGACAGAGATGTGCAAGGTCTCGCCTTGGCGGTCCCTCAAAGCACTGGCGTTCCGGCGGCTCGGTGTATGTCGCCTGTCACGTCGCCGTCCTCGCCCACAAGATCCCCGTCCAACCCGCACCGTTCTGCGTGACGGTCCATGCCGAGGAACTGATCCGCAACCAGCATGTGCGAAGTCTTGGCGATGTGACGGCGAACAACCCCTCGGTTCATCACGACGCTCTCGCTTCACAGAACGCGCCGCTACCTCACCCTCGGATTTTCGGTCACCCATCTCGCACGCTTCTTGACGGGCTGTCCTATACTGCAAACCCACGCCGCAACGCGATCAAGGGCGGGCGCCGCGCCGATGTGTTGCCGGGCCGACGGCCCTGGCCGATGGCGGCGCGGGCCGGCAGGTGCACCGGAACGGCATCCGGGAACTGAACCGGGACAGGTCCAGACTTTCCCGCTACAATCCAGTTATCTAGAGTCTTGAAGATGGACCGATCCCTGTGGTGCCGCAGAACCTGCTGTCCGTAGAGTGCGGGCAATGTCGTTAGCGCCTGTGTTATCCGAGCGGATCGATCCGCCCGTGAGCAGCCCTCTGGCGCTGCATGGCGGGAATGAAGGCAGCGTTGGCGACGACGCGATCACCATTCCATGTGAACATGTGTTGCTGGCGCGGGTGAAGCTGCCGCCGGTTGCACGTCGCGAATGGCAGACAGCCCTGCGTTCAGCAGTCGAGGACCTGGTCACGGATCCGCTTGATCAGGTCCACATCGTTCAGGGACCGGAACTTGGGCAGGGCGAATTTCTTGTCGCGGTTCTTCGGCACAGGGTAATGGCGGAATGGGCACCCCTTGCCGATGCAAGACATCTGCGTCTTGTCCCCGATGTGCTGGCCTTGCCCGTGCCGCCGACGGGCAGCCTGCACGCGTGCGAGTCGGGCGGGCGGGTTCTGGTGCGGCTGGCTGATGGAACCGGCTTTGCGACACGGACCGAAGCCTTTCCAACCTTCTGGCGCGCGGCAGGAAGGCCCGGGATCGTGCTGCTCGACGGCCAGTTGCCGCCAGAGCTTCAGATCAGCAGTATGCAGGCAATGCCCCAGGTCCCACCCCCGGAAGCGCTGACATTCGATCTGATGACAGACCTCTACGCGCGAAAAGGCGGTCGCCGGCGAACCTTCAGGGGCATGGCTGCGGTTGCCGCGCTGGCGCTGACCGGGCATCTTGCAATACTTGGCGCGGAAACAATTGCGCTTGAAAGGATTGCCGAGCGGCACGAGGCCTTGTGGCGCGGCGAAGCCGCAGGCCCCTCGGCGGTCCCTCTAGAGGCAGAGCGGCAGGCACGCGCGGCTGGCGGAGGGCTGGCAACCGGTGGCGTCCTTCCGCTTCTGACCCAGGTCAGCGAGGCCCTGCCTGCGCTCAACCACGGACTGGTCGTCCGCAACATGGCGTTCAACGCCAATACAGGCGAACTTGGGATGCTGGTGGAAGGACAGGATCTTGCCGCCCTGAATGCCTTGGAAAACCAACTTCGTGCCGCAGGACTGAACATATCTTCGGGACTTGCCACAAGCAGCAATGGCACGGCCGAGATGCGGCTGGTCATCAGTGAGCCAATCGATGGGCAATAGACCAACATCGTTGCGGATGCCTTTTCGGGGATCGCTGAAGCCCTGCAAGGGCGGGCGCATGGCAGTATGCGGGGTGATCCTGGCTGTCGCCGCCTATCTCGTTCTCGACGCCGCCCTGCGGCCCTTGCTTGCAGCCAGGACCAAGGCACTGGCATCGATCGAACTGTCTGAAGCAAAGGGGGCGCGATTGGCTGACCCGGCTCGCGTCTTGCAAGAGGACGGGGCAGGGAAGGTGCCGGTTTCCACAGTTGTAACCAGAACAGCCGCCGCGCGCGATCTGACGATCCGGCGCATCGAGCCGGCAGGGGCGGGAACTTCGCTGTCGATCGAAAAGGCGGATTTCAACGACATCATCCGGTGGTTCGCCGAACTCGAGATCGAGCAAGGCCTACGGATCGTTGCCATGGAGATGGATCGGACGACAGACCCCGGGATCGTGAATGCCACCATGACGGTGCGGCGGTGACGCCGGGGGTCAAAGCCAACCAGGGTCCCCTGCTGCCCTATGGATTCGCACGGCGTCATGGTGTCTTGCTGCAGGACGTGGAGGGTCGGATGACATGTCTGCACCGCTTCGACACGCCCTTCCTTGCCCTGGCCGAAGTGCAACGCGTCGCTGGACCAGATCTCGACTTTCACGCTGTGCCGGATGCCCATTTTGCCGCGCGTCTGTCGCAGATTTACCGGGACGATGCGGTTTCGGCGTCGGCTGCGGCGTCTGATGCGGCGGGGGAAGG
>NZ_JAVCWH010000052.1 GCF_030846195.1 Paracoccus yibinensis | reverse complement strand
GTCGCCCCTCGATACCGTCCGCCGACGCCTCGAGCACAACAATCGCCTGGCAAACCCGTGCTACACCCCAGCCAACAGCAACGACCTCATGCCCAAGGTCGACAAAACCGGAAAACTAGGCCCGGCCACAAATGGCAGAAGAAAAGCCTTTGTCGAGCCATGGCCCTTTGTCACGCTCGGTGGTTCTGGCTTTAGGATGCAAGCTGGTCTCAAATCTCCGTAGCCTCCTTGGCCAGGGTGTGGCAGGAAGGCGGCATGATCTCGGTACTTGTTGTCTTGGCCTCACCCTTTGTCGTTTTTTGGCTTTTTGCCAACCGATCCCCTGCGGCAGCAGTAACGACATCGATTTTGGGTGCCTACCTGCTGCTACCCCGGAACTATTCTATCGAACTTCCCGCCGTGCCCAGCCTGAACAAAGATTCCATCCCTGCCTTGGCCGCGACCTTGGCGGCTGCGATGCTGATCCAGGGACCGCGCCTGCACGCTTTGGTTCCGGGCATGGTGCTGCCGGGCCTGTGGCCACGCAGCCGCGTTATTCGGATCCTGTTCATCATGATGCTGGGGGGCGCGGCTGCCACTGTCTTGACCAACGGCGACACCTTGCGATACGGGCCGCAGGTTTTGCCTGCGTTGCGGCCCTATGACGCGGCCTCTGCCTTGGGATACACCCTTTTTTCGCTTCTGCCTTTCCTGCTGGCACGCAAATATCTGGCCCACCCAGATGCGCAAAAGATCCTGCTGGTCGGGCTTGTGGTTGCGGCACTTATTTATTCGTTACCTGCTCTCTACGAGGTGCGGATGTCGCCGCAGCTCAGTCGCAACATCTATGGCTACTTTCCCCATGACTGGGTCCAGCATCTGCGTGGCGGGGGCTTTCGCCCTGTGGTTTTCTTGTCTCATGGATTGTGGCTGGCGATCTTTTTTTGCACATCCTTCCTGGCAGCCTTGGCCTTATGGCGCAGCAGTTCGGGCAAGGACAGGATGCGATGGCTTGCGGCCTCGGTCTGGCTATTCATGACTCTGGTCTTGTCCAAGGGTGTCGGTGCCCTAGGTATTGGCCTGCTGCTGGGAGCGATGATCCTGTTTCTGCCGATTCGGCTGCAGGTTATCGGCGCGGCTGTCCTTGCCGCCGTTCTGCTGGTCTATCCGATGCTGAGGGGGGCCGACATGGTACCGACCGAAGCCGCATTAACCCTGGCTGAAGCCGTCGACCATGGCCGGGCGGCATCCTTGAAGACTCGTTTTGATAACGAAGATATTCTGCTGGACAAGGCCAATCAGCGTCCGGCTTTTGGCTGGGGAGGCTGGGGGCGCAATCGCGTCTTCAATGACGAAGGTTGGGACATGAGCGTCACGGACGGTTATTGGATCCTGGCCATTGGGACCCGTGGCTGGATCGGCTATCTTTCCGAATTCGGATTGCTGCTGGTCCCGATGATCTTTCTGGGGCTTCGTTGGAAGACATTGGCCCTGACGCCGGCAACCGCAGGCCTGAGCCTGGCCCTGACCGCCAACATGATCGACCTGATCCCCAATGCGACATTGACCCCCGTGACCTGGCTTCTAGCCGGGGCCTTGGCGGGCCGGCTTGAACTGGGCCGCGTCGTCGATACGGGAAAGGAAACGGGTTTGGCAAGACCAATCCGGCACAGCGCCTATACCCGGCAGACGCGCCGCCATCCGGCACAGGCAGCGGCCCTACCATGAGAAAGGAGGCGCCCGTGATCTGTGCCGTAGCCATCGGCCGCAATGAAGGCCAGCGGCTGGTCTGCTGTTTGGACAGCCTGCTGGCCGCCGGTTTCCAGCGAATCGTTTATGTCGACTCCGGATCGACCGACAACAGCGTCGCCCAAGCCGAAGCGCACGGCGTGACGGTTGTGCGGCTAGACATGTCGTCGCCTTTCACCGCCGCGCGGGCGCGCAATGCGGGGGTTGCGGCCTTGCAGGACAAAGAAGCCGACTTCATCCAGTTCATCGACGGGGACTGCATACTGGATCCTAGTTGGTTGCCGCAGGCATTTCGGTTTCTGATGGAAAATCCCCAGGTCGCCGTGGCCTGCGGCCGACTGCGTGAGGTCGCGCCTGAAGTCTCGCTCTACAACCGGCTGATCGATCATGAGTGGAACACGCCGGTGGGTCAGGTCAAAGCCTGCGGCGGCATCGCCCTGTTCAGGGCAACGGCTTTCCACGAAACCGGGGGCTTCAACCCCGCCTTGATCGCAGGCGAGGAACCAGAACTATGCCTGCGCCTGCGCCAGTCGGGCTGGCAGATCTGGCGCCTGGACGCTGAAATGGCGCTGCACGACGCAGCCATGCACCGCTTTAGCCAATGGTGGCGGCGCGCCCGGCGGGCGGGTTATTCCTATGCCTTAGGGGCGGCGTTGCACGGGCGGGCGCCTGAACGCCACAACGTCGCACAAACCCGCCGCGCGCTGTTCTGGGGCCTGGTCCTGCCGGTGGCCGCGGTTCTGGGCGCAGTCCTGGCCCATCCACTTCTGCTGGCGCTGTTGCTGGCGTGGCCCTTGCAGGTCATCCGGTTGTGGCGGCGCAACGGCGACTTGGCGCAAGCGGTCTTCCTAACCCTAGGAAAACTGCCTGAGGCCATGGGGGTGCTGGAATACGGGCTGAAGCGCATCACCAAGCGCCAAGCCGGACTGATAGAGTACAAGTAGGAAGCAGTTGCCTACAGGTTCCGAAGACCTGCTGAGGCGGCTAGGCTTAATCTGGCTCTCTTGGAGCGCCCCGGATTTTTCATATAAGCTCAACGATTTGAGCATGCGGATTACGACGAGCGCGGATTATGCATAAGCAGCGCATGATCTCTCATAAGGCCTATGTGGCGCAAGCGACTGGCAAAAGGGACCGGCAACCTGTCTTCATGTCGCCAGGCCTGTCCTGCCACTAATCCGGCATAAAAATCATACCGCATTAGTACTACAGTTGCGCTTTATGTTATTCCCTGATCCAATGTGGTTATGTCGCTTGGCGGGGAGTGGGTTGGCATGTCTGTTGCGGACTGGACGGGAACCCTGATCGACTGGCAGGCCGCGCTCAAGGAATTGAGAGAGATCATCGCGCCGGCCTTTGGGCGACGCGAGCAGCAGCAATCGGCTAACGCCTTCATTGACGGCGTGCTGTCGGGAGCCGAACGCAAGACCGGCTGGATGCTGGCGGAAGAAGCGGGCTTCGAGCGTCCTTACCGCATCCAATCGCTTCTGGGGCGGTCATCCTGGTCGGCCGATGAGCTTTGCCGTCTGGTGAGATGCTATGCGAT
>NZ_JAVCWH010000051.1 GCF_030846195.1 Paracoccus yibinensis | reverse complement strand
AAGGGAAAGGGTGGACGACTTTTACGCCGCCCGCAGCAGCTCCATGCCGCCGCTTCCGTGGCCTAATTTCTCACTGCCGTTCTCACCGGCGGGATCAGCCGCACCTCGTGGCCCAGCTTCGCAATTTCCCGACCCCAGAAGTGTGCGCTGGAACAGGCCTCCATCGCCACAACACAGCGGGATTGCCGACTGAAGAACTCGAGCACCTGTCCCCGCCGCAGCCGCTTGCGGAGCACCGGCCGGCCGAGCGCATCGGCGCCGTGGACCTGAAA
This sequence comes from Paracoccus yibinensis, assembly GCF_030846195.1. Classification (GTDB taxonomy): domain Bacteria; phylum Pseudomonadota; class Alphaproteobacteria; order Rhodobacterales; family Rhodobacteraceae; genus Paracoccus; species Paracoccus yibinensis. The sequence goes on along the minus strand of NZ_JAVCWH010000051.1, from coordinate 3,459 downwards.
CACATGCTTCGCGAGATCGAGCCCGATCATGCCAACTTCGCTCATCAACGCCTCCAAAGTGGATCAAAACAAACCCACCATGGCACGAAGAGACCGTCGGGGGGCGTCTACAGCATCAGAGCGAGCAAGCGGCCCTGACGGGATCCAGGGATGTAAATACCGCAGCCACGGCAAGCATGGACAAACGGACCGGGCCAGCATCTCCTCACCACCCATAATGGAGAGGGAAAACCATGCCGCGTGAGGTTACCATAACGGCCTGCCAGTATCTGGTGCGGGAAATCAGCAGCTTCGAGGACATGGCGGCGCGGGTCCGCGCGCTTCTGGACCAGGCAGGCGGCTCGGACATCGCGATCTTTCCCGAACTGTTCACCATCGAGCTTTTCACGACGCTGCCCGCGTGGCGGGACCGACCCCTTGCCGAGCTGTTCAGGATCGCTGAGCACACCGAGGCCTATCACGAGCTTTTCCGGTCGGAGGCCAAGCGCCGAGGCCAGTTCATCGCCGCAGGCTCGCATCTCGAAGAGGTGTCGGCAGGACGGTACGAGAACATCGCCCATCTCTTCGGGCCGAATGGAGAGCATTACAGCCATTCAAAGACCCACATCTTCCCTGCCGAGGCGAACTGGTCCACCTCTGAGGGCGACAGGATGGAGGCCTTTCAATTGCCCTTCGCAAAGGTGGGCTTCAACATCTGCTATGAAGCCGAGATCCCCGAATGTGCGGCCGCGCTTGCCGAACAGGGGGTCGAGCTGATCCTGACGCCCTCGGCCACCTTTACCGAACAGGGCTTCTGGCGCGTGAGGCATTGCGCCCAGTCGCGCTGCATCGAAAACCAGGTGTACCAGGTCCATTGCTGCCTTGGCGGACAGCCTGGCGCTCCCCTGCCCAACGGATGGGCGCGCAGCTCCATCCTGGGTCCCTGCGACATGGCCTGGGACAATCCGGCAGGCATCATCGCGGAAGCACAAAGCAACGTGGAAATGGCGGTCACCGGCACGATCAACCTCGATCTGCTCCACGAGAACCGCGCAAGCGGTGCCGCCACGACCTTCAAGGATCGTCGCCGTCGGGCTAGGCTTTACCGCAACTGGCCGTCGCATCTTTGACGCTGATGGCTGGACCAGGTGTATCCCAATATGGCGGAGGACAAAGGATTGCGCTCAGTTGGGGCATTGGGTCCGACGCTTATTCATACCGTGGCTTTGGGTTCAACCGGCCGTCATCTTGGGAGGCGTACTATCCTGATGAGCCCTCTCTTGTCACCGAAGGCCATGCCGTTCCAGGAACGCCAGCACGGCTTTGGCGATCTGACGGGCGGCATTAGCCTCGAGATGGAGGTGATGGTCGCCGGCAAGCTGGAGTTTCTCGTAGTTCGAGACAAGGTTTTCAGCCCGTCGCACCAGACCGGCAAACTTGGGGCAGGACTGCAGGATACCCTTGGTGGCCCAGACGTTCAGGATCGGACACCGGATCGCCTGCAACACATCCACGACCTGGCTCTGCGTCAGCTTGATGGCGGAACTGGCAAACAGCCGTGGATCACCGCGCATCCGGAACCCCTCAGGCGTTTCCTCAAGGGCCCGGCCGGCAAGCGCCTCTGCAGTCCCAACGGAATTGCCCTGCTTCACACGGCGGGTGATGTAGGCACCCCGGTCCTTGAAGATCCTCGCTGGACGCTCGGCTTGGCTACGCGTCTGCTGGAAGAACGCCCGCAGCGTGGCAACGACGCTATCTTTGGTGGGCTCTGGCACCAGTGAGTCCAAGGCGACAAAGGCCCGGGCCCTTTCGGGCAGCGCTGCTGCAAGCAGCGCAGAGATGTTTGCGCCGCGGGAATGACCAAGAAGAACGCAATCCTGCCAGCCAAGCTGATCCAGCAAGCCGACGATCTGAGGAAGATCATCCCAGATGTTGTATGTGGCATGGGCTGCGCGATGGCTGCTGTGGCCCTGTCCGCTCAGGTCCAGGGCCACCACATGGCAGCCGTGCAGGAGCGGCGCCAGGATCTGGAAGCTGCCAGCATGGTCCATCCATCCATGCAGCGCCAGCACAGGCGTTCCGTCCTCCGGTCCCCACGCAAGTCCGGACAAGGGAAGGTCATCTATCACCCAGTAACGCTCTCGGGGGTTTGTCATGCTCTCTCTTGATGGCTGCATTCTGCAATCTGACGGGGCCACCAGCTCCAGCATCTGGTGGATCGGATTGCCTGACCAGGCTACGGCCGCAACAGCAGGTTTCGAATCAGAAACAGCCGACGTGGAGCGGCGTATGTCCGCAGGTGTGGGCTCACGCGGACAACCTTAGCCGTATGGGACGAAACCGCAATCGAGCGGCATTGAACCATGGGCCGCCATGTGCGGGCGAAACTGCTACGGATGCAGGTCATGGCGCCGGCAAGTCAGGGCCAGCCTTGTTCCTTGCAGAGACTTTGGGATCAAGGCCTTCGTAAATCGTCCACGCAGTACGGGTATTATGGAATACGAGCTTGTAGCCTTCTTACAGGCTCCGTGGGGTGTGACTTGCTCGCGGGATCGGCGCTCGTGGCCAGCAGTGTCATGTTCACGGTGGCATGCAGCTGCCGTGTCTCTGCCCCAAGCTGTGATCGGACTACCCTTCAAGCGGCAACAGCCGCTCTTTCTCAGCTTTCACGCCCTTCTTCTTGAGCGACGCTGCCTAGTCGGCAGCGAAACAGCATAAGAGCCCGTCCCCACCCGTGCCCTGCAGCGCAAGGATGTCGCAGCCGCGGGAGGTATGGGGGAATTTCACGACATCGTCGCTATAAATTCGTCCCGCCTCAATTGGTCATGGTTGCCTACCAAGGCCGAACCTTCACTTCCGCCCGGAGGAACGATGCTTTGCTGCGACAGTTGCTTCTCGAAATGGGAAAGGAGCTGAAGATGTCCGATAAAGACAAAAGCATGGAAGAGGATCTGGAGAAGGATCAGACCACGCGTCCTTCGCTGACAAAGGGCGACCAACCCATCAAGCCATCTGGCACCGCACGCCAGCCTACGTTCGACCGCAACACCGGCCGTGGTTCCGCCAGCGACGATCCAACCGAGTAGCGCCGCAGCGTCACCTTCTGCTGCCGCGAGATGTTCATCAAAGCTGGGCACAGGTGAAGCGGAGCGGGAAGATGCGCCTTTGAGGCATTCGATATGGATAGTGCGCTGCCAATGAAGGTTATCGCTGAGGTGTTCAGCTATGCGCATGTCCTTGACGACCTGGTCGTCACTGGAAAGAACAGGCAATCGAGATGATGTCCGAAAGGAAGCCCTATGAAATTCCGTTTCCCCGTAGTCATCATCGATGAAGACTTTCGGTCCGAAAACACGTCGGGGCTAGGCATTCGCGGCTTGGCCGAGGCCATTGAGGCTGAGGGTTTCGAGGTGTTGGGTGCGACCAGCTATGGCGACCTGTCAAAATTTGCCCAGCAGCAAAGCCGTGCAAGCGCCTTCG
>NZ_JAVCWH010000050.1 GCF_030846195.1 Paracoccus yibinensis | reverse complement strand
AGTTCGCCATAATGTTCGGCGAGCGCTTCGACGCTTGAGTATCTGAAACCGCATGGACCGGGCTAGATACACAAAGTTCAGGACACTCCCTCAAGACGATTTCTCTTTTCTTGAATCGCCAAGCGTTCAATCATGTGGAACGTTACCTGGCATCATGAAGGCTCTCGCGAGGCACTTGTGCTGATCCCCGTGCGTTCGCTGATTGCTTTCAAGCCGTAGATCAGCAGCCAACTTGCAAAGAGAACGGAATGTTCCCAGTTCGCGCCACATTCACCAAACGATGCGTTGTCTGGTGTCATCAATGAATGACTGATTTCGACTTTGCGCCCGGGTGTGTGCCCTACGACACACCGTTATCTCGTCCGCTATCCAGCCGCCGCATCACAAAAGAGGCAGAGTTCGGCCACTCGAAAGATCAGATGCGCACCTAAGTCAGTCGGAACACTGTCCTGCTCTCCGGGTTGGGATCCGTGTCACCAGCCCCTTGCCACAGCAGGGCCCGACAACTCGGAAGGAGCAATCATGTCCAATTTTCATGCCGATAGTTTGCGTTCGCGCAGGTCGGACCACCTGCGCGGCGGCGGCTGGTGGATCTTTGCAATCATCCTTGCCATCGTGCTGGCGCTGTTCGGACTGGCGCTGTTTGCTGGCGGCGTCTGGCTAATCTTCCTGGGCGGCAGTTGGTATTACGCCCTCGCGGGTGCCGGTCTGCTGGTGACAGCCTGGCTGCTGGTCACCAATACTCACGACGCGCTGCCTGTTTACGGGCTAATCTGGCTCGCCACGGTGATCTGGGCTTTCTGGGAGGTCGGCACCGACTGGTGGGCGCAGGTCCCGCGCCTTGTCGCCCCGACCGTCGTTCTGGTCCTGATCTTGCCCACTGCCATCGCCCTGGGCAACCGCCGCAAACGTTGAGACATCGCCATGAACAATCTTCTCCTTTCCGCCTCGGCCATCGCGATCCTGATGGCATCAACGGCCCCTGCCTTGTCGCAAACGCCTCCTGCGCCTGAACCTGCCACTCAGCCCACGGGCCAGCCTGCTACTCCCGCTCAGGCTCCCGGCGAAACATCTGCGCCCGACAGCCCTGCCTTGGAAAGCCCCGCTGCTGCCACGCCCAACGGCGAAGAGACTGCCGAAGCAGGGGCGACCGAGCCTACGGATCAGGCTGATCGAGCCCCCCGGCCGCAACCTAAGATCGGCGCCGATTGGCCCTTCTGGGGCGGTGATGCGCAAGCGACGCGATACACACCCCTGGACCAGATCACGCGCGAGAATGTGGATCAGCTGGAACGCGCCTTTGTCTATCGCACCGGCGACATGCCGACCGGCAGCGCCGAAGGCAAGTATGCGGCCGAGACCACGCCCCTGAAGATCGGCGACCAGCTGGTGATGTGTTCAGCCAAGAACATTCTGATCTCAATTGATGCCGCCACAGGTGAGGAGAACTGGCGCTACGACCCTCTGGTCAGCAACGAGGCCATTCCCTATTCAGCCTCCTGCAGAGGCGTCTCGGCCTATACAGCACCTGACCTGCCCGACGACGCGCAATGCAAGACCCGCGTGATTGAAGGCACTCTCGACGCCCGGCTGATCGCGGTCGACCTGCGCACGGGCCAGCCTTGCGCCGATTTCGGCGAAGGCGGGCAGGTGGACCTGTGGCAGAATATCGGCGAAAGGGTGCCCGGCTGGTACGCCGTCACCGCGCCGCCCGCCGTCGTGCGCGGCGTCGTCGTCACGGGCGCGCAGGTCAAGGACGGGCAAGCCGAAGATGCGCCCTCCGGTGTCATCCGCGGCTTTGACGCGGTCACGGGCGAGTTCATCTGGGCCTGGGATCTGGGCAGGCCCGGCGAAAACGGCCAGCCGCCCGAAGGCGAGACCTATACCCGCGGCACGCCCAACATGTGGACCACCGCCACCGGGGACGAGGAGCTTGGCCTTGTCTATCTGCCGATGGGCAATTCCTCGGTGGATTACTATGGATCCAACCGCTCAGAGTTGGAAAACCAATGGGCGACCGGCCTTGTCGCGCTGAATGCGCTGACGGGCGAGCCGATCTGGGATTTTCAGACCGTCTATCATGATGTCTGGGACTATGACCTTGGGAGTCAGGCAACTTTGCTGGACTTCCCCACGGGCGGGGGCGAAACCACGCCCGCGATCCTGCTGCCGTCCAAGCAGGGCGACATCTACATCCTTGACCGCGCCACGGGCGAGCCGCTGACCCCGGTCGGCGAAATCGAAACGCCGCAGGAACCCAGCGTCGAGCCTGACTACATCTCGGATGTGCAACCAACGTCCGAATGGCATACCCTGCGCAAGGACGAGCTGGTGGAAAAGGACATGTGGGGCTTCACGCCCATCGACCAGCTGTGGTGTCGCATCCAGTTCCGCCGCGCCAGCTACAAGGGCTTCTACACGCCGCCGACCGCCGATCAGCGCTGGATCCAGTATCCGGGCTACAATGGCGGGTCGGACTGGGGATCGGTCGCGGTCGATACCGATCGTAACATCATTGTGGCCAACTACAACGACGTGCCAAACTACAACCGGCTGATCCCGCGCGAGGAGGCCAATGAATTGGGCCTGCGCCCGATCAACGAGCAGCCGCAGGGCAGCGAAGCCGGCGAGAACGCGGATGTGGGAGGGGCCGAGGGCGAGGGCGATCCCCAGGCAGGTGCCCCTTACGCCATCGATGTGAACGCGGGTTGGCGCAACGACGTGACGGGTGTGCCCTGCACGCGACCGCCCTACGGCGGCATCCGCGCCATCGACCTGAACACCGGTGAGACGCTCTGGGACACGCCCATCGGCACCGCCCGGCGCAACGGACCCTTCGGTATTCCCTCGATGCTGCCCTTCAAGATCGGCACGCCCAACAACGGTGGCTCGGTCGTCACGGCCGGCGGACTGATCTTCATCGCGGCCGCGACCGATAACCTGTTCCGCGCCATCGACATCGAGACGGGCGAGACTGTCTGGCAGGATGTGTTGCCCGCAGGCGGACAGGCCAACCCGATCTCCTACGAGGTGGACGGCCAGCAATATGTCCTGATCGCAGCGACCGGCCATCACTTCATGGAAACACCCATCGGCGATTACATCATCGCCTATCGATTGCCGGAGTGAGGTCGGTCCGCCGCAGGTCAGCAGGAACGTTTAGACAGCAGGCTGGTTGAGAATGCTTCCACCGATCAGAGGATGCTGCCATGAGCCCAGATATCATTCCCGGGGCAAGGTTTCCCGACTATGTCCTGGCGGACCATACCAAAACCCGGCGCCGCCTCTCCGACCTGCAAGGCGACCAGCTGATGATCGTGGTCCTGACCCGTGGCTTCTTCTGCCCCAAGGATCGCCAGCACATGCTGGAGCTGGTGCGGTTTCATCCGCAGTTTGTGGTCGGCTATACGCAACTGGTTACCATCACCACCGACGATTGGCACACGACCAACAACTATCGCCAGCAGACCTCGGCGCCCTGGCCGTTCCTTTATGACGAGGAGCGGGTGGTGCAGAAGGATCTCGATATCAAGGAGTACACTGACACGTCCCACGACGTGATGATCCCGCACACCATTGTGCTGGGCCGCGGGCTAGAGGTGTTCAAGGTCTACAACGGCTACTATTACTGGGGACGCCCCGCGATGGCCGAGCTTCATGCCGACCTGCGCGACCTAGGGCAGCGAACATACAAGGACTGGGACATTACCCAACCCGATCTGCGGCAGAGATGGCAGGCCGGTGACAGGTCCGTTTTCTATCCGTATAGCGAGAACTCGATCTCGATGGAAACCCTGATGCTGCAGATGGCGGGAGCCGTCGACCAGTATGCGGGTGACGCGGAAAAGGGGTGAAGCCTCGCCGGTCTTGCAACGATGAGGGCGTTTGAACTCACCAGCCGTTCCGCCCTCTTGCGTTGAGAGGCAGCCAGGTCATTCTGGATCGGTCTGAAACCCCAAGGCCCAGGTCACCGGCACCCTGAACCGCCCCGGGTTTACCGGAGAGTAAAACACTCAAAGGATGAGCCCTATGTCAAAGCCGAGATTCACCCCCGCCTATCCGGCCGAGCTTCGCGAACGCGGTGTTCGGCTTTTCCGAGAGAACCGTGGCGACTATGCCAGCGACACGGCTGCCTACAGGGCGATTGCGCGTGAGCATTGGCT
>NZ_JAVCWH010000004.1 GCF_030846195.1 Paracoccus yibinensis | reverse complement strand
TAGCCGCCGTCAGCGTCGTCTTGCCGTGGTCAACGTGACCAATCGTGCCAATGTTGACGTGCGGTTTCGTCCGTTCAAACTTTGCCTTTGCCATGGATGGCCTCCTGATCGCGGGGCATGGCGAAGACGGCCCCGAATTGACGTGCGCCGCGATGTATAAGCCCGCCTGGGAAAAATCAAGGGCGCCCGGAAGGCGGGACAGGCTCGCCGGACCTGCGTTCCGATTGCCCGGTGGAACCATTCAGGGCACAGTTCTGTTCGGGGGCGAACCGGGGGTGCCCCAAGTCTCGACACCCCGCATAGGAGGATGGATTCGATGAGCTTGATGAAAACCCTGGGCCGCGTGGCGGCCGGTGTCATTCTTGCCAAGGGCCTGGGCGCGGCCATGCAGCAGCGCCAGCAGGGCCGTCCGGGGCAGATCCCGCAGAACCGCGGCCAGGGCGGGCTGCTGGGCGATCTGTTCGGAAACAACACGCAGGCGGGCGCGGGCGGCAGCCTGAACGACATGCTGGGGCAGGTCCTGGGCGGCGGGCGCCCAGGCAGCGGGTCGCGCTATGGCGGGCCGCATTCCCGTGGCGCATCGGGCGGGCTTGGCGGGTTGCTGGATGGCCTGACCAACAAGGCCCGGACCGGAAGCAGCGGCAGCGGCGGCCTGGGCGACCTGTTGGGCCAGCTTGGCGGCGGCACCAAGACGCGCAGCGCAGGTGCCGGCGGAGGGCTTGGCGATCTTCTGGGAGGGCTTCTGGGGGGCGCCGCGGCGGGCGGCGTCGCGGGCGGCCTGGCACGCAAGGATTCCCAGCCGACCAATGATGCAAGCTTCGGCGAGTTGTTCAACGATGCCGTGGTCAAGCAGGGCGAACCCGAAGTCGCACCCACCCCCGAACAGAACGCCGTGGCGGGCCTGATGCTGCGCGCCATGATCCAGGCCGCCAAGTCCGACGGCACCATCGACGAGGCCGAAAAGCAGCGCCTGCTGGGCAAGCTGGGCGACGATCTGGACGATGATGAACGCCAGTTCATCCGCGAACAGATGGCCGCCCCCGTGGACCCCGAGGCCCTGGCCCGCGAGGTGCCGAAGGGATTGGAATCGCAGGTCTATTTGATGTCGGTCCTGGCCATCGACCTGGATCACGAGGAAGAAGCCCGCTATCTGGACCGGCTGGCCCGCGCGCTGAACCTTGATCGAGCCGCGGTCAATGACATCCACCAGGAAGTCGGCGTCACGAAGCTTTACTCGTGACCCCTTGCAGCAGCCCCTTCGGGGGCTGTTTTCGCATATCCGTGATTGCCCTTCGGTCTGATTGATCCAGAAGTTTGATTCTGCCACTCTTTTCCTGGAAGTCGCGTGATCATCATAGCCAGTCCCCTGCAAGGAGCCAGCCCATGACCCCCGTCAAAGCAGTTGTCATTACCCTCGGCCTTGCCCTTCCCGGCCTCGCCCTTGGGCAATCCGCCGACGATGCGGCCGAAAACGCGATCGAGGCACGTCACGGCTTCATGAAGATGCTCGGCATCAACATGGGCCAGCTTTCGGGGATGGCCAAAGGCGAAATCCCCTATGACGAGGCTGCTGCGTCGCGGGCGGCCGCCAATATCGTGGCGCTGACGCAATATGACGCCCCGGCGCTGTTCGTCGAAGGCACCTCCTCGGAGGAGAAGGACAACTCCGACGCACTGCCCGCGATCTGGGAAAAACCCGACGACTTCCGTGCCAAGTTCGCCGGCCTGGCGGAAGCTTCGGCAGGCAGCCCCGAGGCGGTGAAGGGCGGCCAGGATAATCTTGGCCCGGTGCTGCAAAAGATGGGGGGGGCCTGCAAGGCTTGTCACGACGACTACCGCAAGGCCGACTGATGCCGAATGCCCCGGCGCAGCGCGAACGGATCTGGGATCCGGCGCTGCGCGTCTTCCACTGGTCCCTGGCCCTGCTGGTCATTGCGAACTGGCTGCTGGGCAAGATCGGCCCCTCGGACATGACGCTGCATTTCTGGCTGGGCTATGGCATCATCGTGCTGCTGGTCTTCCGGTTGATCTGGGGTTTTGCGGGTCCGCCAGCCGCGCGTTTCACCCGCTTCATCCAGGGACCGCGCGCGGTGCTGGGCTATGCCCGTGAAATGATGCGTCCCCGGCCAAGCCACTGGCCCGGACACAGTCCTGTGGGCGCCTTGGCGGTCGTGGCGATGCTGGCGGTCCTTATCCTGCAGACAGCGACCGGGCTGTTCGCAGATCCCGATGACTACATCAATGTCGGCCCTCTCGCATCGACGGTCAGTTCGGACACGTCGCGAGCAGCACTGCGGTGGCATCATCGAGGCGCAGACCTGATCCTGATCCTGGTGCTGCTGCACTGGGCGGTCATCATCTTCTATCGCCTCTGGAAGCGCGAGGATCTGGTCCAGCCCATGATCACCGGCTGGAAATGGGTCCGGCGGCGTTAGGGGGAACCCCTACAGCCGCCGCAGGTTGGACAGGGCAACCGAAAGGAACCCCCATGTCCAGCAAACACCCCTTCCGCAGCGGCGCGATCAGCGACCCACGCTTGCCGGAACCCGATTTCCCCAAGCAGGAACAGGCTGCCCCTGGCCTTGCCTGCCGCATGGATCCCCTGCCCGATCACGGAGAGACCAGCTATCGCGGAACGGGCCGCCTGAAGGGCAAGCGCGCCCTGATCACCGGCGGGGACAGCGGCATCGGCGCGGCCGCAGCGATCGCCTTTGCCCGCGAAGGGGCGGATGTCGCGATCTGCTACCTGCCCGAGGAACAGGAGGATGCCGACAAGGTCCTGGCCCTCATCAAGGCCGAGGGCCGCAAGGCGATCTCCATCCCCGGCGATCTGAGGGACGAGGATTTCTGCAAGTCCCTGGTCGATCAGGCGGTCGAGGGTCTTGGCGGGCTGGACATCCTGGTCAACAACGCCGGCCACCAGCAGTTCTGCGAAAAGCTGGAGGATCTGACCACCGAAGCCTTCGACGCCACGATGAAGACGAATGTCTATGCGCCGTTCTGGGTCACGCGCGCGGCCCTGCCGCATCTGGAGCCTGGGGCCTCGGTCATCATCACCTCGTCCGTGCAGGCCTTCTCTCCGTCGGACATCCTGTTCGACTATGCGCAGTCCAAGGCCGCCAATGTCGCCTTCGCGCAGTCCCTGGCCAAGCAGCTTGCCCCACGCGGCATCCGTGTGAACGCCGTCTGCCCCGGCCCCTACTGGACCGCGTTGCAGGTCTCGGGTGGGCAACCCACCCAGAAAGCGGCCGAACACGGCAAGAACCAACCCCTTGGCCGCCCCGGCCAGCCCGTCGAGATCGCGCCGATCTATGTGCTGCTGGCCTCGGACGAGGCAAGCTACATCACCGGCGAATATTTCGGATCGGTCGGAGGCAGCGGCCTGTAAGATAAAATTCTTGCCTCCGGCGGGGATATTTTAAACAGAGTGAAAGGATTTCCGGGGCACAACGAAACCACGGTACAGGCGGGGACGCCGATGACCGTCCAGAGTGAAGGCCCCCTGCCTATCCGTATCATGCCGGCGCGGCAGGGGGACGCCCGTTCATTCTGGTTCCAAATATCCTGGGGAGTCCTTCGCTTGCGAAGGACGGGGCAAAGCCCCCAAGGAAATCACTCCGAAGGGCGTCAGCCCTTCGTCAGTTGAACTTGTTGTCCCTGGGAAATCCGCGCGGGGCCATGCTGCCGGCGGATGCGCGCTTGCCCAGCCAGGCGCTCAGGTCAGGCTCGGTGCGGGTCCGGCCGCCGCTTTCCTGCCAGCGAAGACCATCCGCCAGGGTGATGAAGGCCGCGTCCGACAGAGTGTCGTCTGCCACCAGCCCGCCGCCGCTGCGGTATTTCTGCAGCTTGACGCCCTTGCCGCGCGACATTTCGGGAAGTTCTGACAGCGGAAACACCAGCATCTTGCGGTTCGTGCCGACCACCGCAACGTGATCCCCGCTGACCGGGCGGCACAGCAGCGCCTCGCCGTTCAGCACCTGCTTGCCCGTCTTGGTCTGCGCCAGGATGTCGACAGCCGCGACGATGAAGCCATCACCCGACTTCGATGCCACTAGATATTTCTCGCCCTCGCGCCAGGGGAACATCGCGATCACCTCGGCCTCGTTCGGCAAATCGATCATCAGGCGCAAAGGCTCTCCCATCCCGCGCCCGCCGGGCAGGCTGTTGGCAGGCAGCGTATAGAAACGACCGTTCGAGGCAAAGATCATCAACTTGTCGGTCGTTTCCGCATGGATCGCCAGTCCGGGGCCGTCGCCGTCCTTGAACTTGATCTCGGCGTCCAGCGGCTGATGTCCCTTCATCGCGCGGATCCAGCCCATCCTGGACAGGATCACGGTCAGAGGTTCGCGTTCGATCATCGCATCCATGTCCAGCGGGGCGACCTCCTGGGCCTCGGCGATCTGGGTGCGCCGCTGGCCTTCGGGGCGCGACTTGCCGAACAGGTTGCGCACCTCTTTCAACTGGTCGCTGACACGCACCCACTGCGCGCGTTCATCGGCCAGCATCGCCTCCAAGACCTGCCGCTCATCCAGCAGGGCGTCGCGTTCGGCGCGCAGTTCGATTTCCTCAAGCTTGCGCAGGGCGCGCAGGCGCATGTTCAGGATCGCCTCGACCTGCACCTCGGTCAGGGCGAATTCCGCGATCATCACCGCCTTGGGATCATCCTCGTTGCGGATGATCTCGATCACGCGGTCCAGGTTCAGATAGGCGATCAGATAGCCTTCCAGCACCTCGAGCCGGGCGGCGATCTTGTCCAGGCGATGCGTCGCGCGGCGGACCAGCACGTCGCGGCGGTGGTCCAAAAAGGCACGCAGAACCTCCTTGAGCGAACAGACCCTGGGCACGCGCCCGTCGATCAGCACGTTCATGTTCATGTTGAAGCGGACTTCCAGGTCGCTGACGCGGAACAGCGCCCCCATCAGCTGTTCGGGATCGACCGTTCGGGCCTTTGGCTCCAGCACGATGCGGATGTCCTCGGCGGATTCGTCGCGCACATCGGCCAGGATCGGGATCTTGCGGGTCTGGATCAATTCGGCCAGCCGCTCGATCAGCTTGGACTTCTGGATCTGGTAGGGGATCTCGGTCACGACGACCTGCCACTGGCCGCGACCCAGATCCTCGACCGCCCAGCGGGCACGCACCCGGAACGCGCCGCGTCCGGTGCGATAGATCTGGGCAATGGTGTCGCGGTTCTCGACGATGACGCCGCCGGTCGGGAAATCCGGCCCTTGCAGGATGCCCGCCAAGGTATCGTCGCGCGCGTCAGGGGTCTTGATCAGGTGCAGGCAGGCGTCGATCACCTCGTGCAGGTTGTGGGGCGGGATGTTGGTGGCCATGCCCACCGCGATGCCCGATGCGCCATTGGCCAGCAGGTTCGGGAACGCCGCCGGCAGGACGACCGGCTCGGTCAGGGTGCCGTCATAGTTCGGGCGGAAATCGACCGCATTCTCGGCCAGCCCGTCCATCAGGCGTTCGGATGCCTGCGCCAGCCGCGCCTCGGTGTATCGGGCCGCGGCTGGGTTGTCCCCGTCGATGTTGCCGAAGTTGCCCTGCCCGTCCACCAGCGGATAGCGCATGGCGAAGTCCTGCGCCAGGCGGGCCATCGCGTCATAGATCGCGGCGTCCCCGTGCGGGTGATAGTTGCCCATCACGTCGCCGGTGATCTTGGCCGACTTGCGGAACGCGCCGTTCGGCGCCAGCCGCAATTCGCGCATCGCATAAAGGATGCGGCGGTGGACCGGCTTCAGCCCGTCGCGCGCGTCGGGCAGCGCCCGGTGCATGATCGTGGACAGGGCATAGGTCAGATACCGCTCGCCGATGGCGCGGCTGAGGGGTTCGGACTGGGTGTTGTCTTCGGGGTCGACGGGGGGTTCGGGGGGCAGGCTGGACATGCGGCATCAGATAGGGCGCGAAGCACCTGTGGTCCAGCATGAATCGCGGAACGGGGCCAAGGGCGTTGGCGTTGCCAGGCATCATAGGTTAACAAGATCCCGAAGGGTCGGCGGGGGCAAGGATGATCAGACTGGGCGCGCTGCTGCTGGCGACCTTGGCGGGCCTGTTCCTGGTCCTGACCATCTGGGGCGAGGGCAATCCCCGCGCCGCAAATCGGCCGGCCCCGGAAGTCCAGCCTGCCGCGCAAGATGCCGAAGCCCAGGCATCCGTCGTGCCTGAACCGCAGGTCGAACCCGCCGCCGTCATTCGGGCCGAATCGCAAACGCCCGAGCAGGTGCAGCGTTTCCCCGGCCCGGCGTTGCGTCCTTCGCCCGAACATGCGGGCGAAACACCTGCCCCGGAACTGCCTGACGGACCGGTGCTGTATGTGACCGGGGACAGGGTGAACATGCGGGCGGGACCATCGACGAACGACAGGGTCGTCGCCTCGCTGACGCGGGGCACGGCGGTCCAGCCGCTTGGCCCGCCGGATGCGGAATGGGTCAATATCCGCGATGCCAATGGCCGCACGGGCTATATCGCGGGGCGCTTCCTGTCGGCCACTGCCCCATGACGGGCCGGATCCTGATCACCGGCTGTTCGTCGGGCATCGGCCTGGACGCCGCACGCCGGATGCAGGCGATCGGCTGGCAGGTCGTCGCCACCTGCCGAAAGCCCGAGGACATTGCCGCGCGCAAGGCCGAGGGGATGGAATGTCATCACCTGGAACTTTCCGATCCCGACAGCGTGGCCCAAGTGGCCGATCAGGTGCTGGCAGGCGGCCCTCTGGACGCCCTTGTCAACAACGCAGCCTTCGCCCTGCCCGGCGCCGTCGAGGACATGCCGCGCGGCGCCCTGAGCGCGATCTTCGAGGCGAACCTGTTCGGCACGCATGACCTGACCGTCCGCCTGATCCCGCATTTCCGGGAAAACGGCGGGCGGATCGTCAATATCAGTTCGGTCCTGGGGCTGATCGGCATCCGCTGGCGCGGTCCCTATGTGGCGACGAAATTCGCCCTGGAAGGGCTGACCGACGTCCTGCGGCTGGAAATGGCAGGCACCCCCGTCAAGGTCATTCTGATCGAACCGGGTCCGATCGCCAGCCGCATCCGCGTGAATGCCATTCCGCATTTCGAACGCTGGGTAAACTGGCAGAACAGCGCCCGCGCCCAGGAATACCGCGACACCTTGCTGAAGCGCCTTTACCAGCCATCCGGCAAGGACAGGTTCGAGTTGCCGCCGTCGGCCGTCAGCGACCGGATCGTCCACGCCCTGACGGCGGCGCGGCCCCGCCCCCGCTATTACGTGACGACGCCGACCTGGATTTCGGGCGCGGCGCGACGGCTTCTTCCCACGCGTGCACTGGACTGGTTCGCGCGCCACGGCTAGGGTCCCAGGCCAACGAAAGGCGGCACGATGACCGACAGTCCTTTGTTCTACGTGATTGCGCTGGCGATGCTGGCGGTTCTGGCGATCCTGGCCACGGGGATCGGCGGCTTCGCCAAGGGCGGCGAATTCAACCGAAAGCACGGCAACCGGATGATGCGCTGGCGCCTGATCGCGCAAGCGGTGGCGGTGGCGCTGATCATGCTGTTCGTCTGGCTTGGAGGAGGCCGCTGATGGTCGTCCTCAACCGCATCTATACCCGCACGGGGGACAAGGGCGATACGGCCCTGTCGGATGGCAGCCGCGTCGCCAAGCACGATCCGCGGGTCGAGGCCTATGGCACCGTGGACGAGTTGAACGCGACCCTGGGCCTTTGCCGCCTTCATGCGACGGGCGACCTGGCCGACCGGCTGGCGGTGATCCAGAACGACCTGTTCGACCTGGGCGCCGATCTGGCCCGCCCGAACATGGCCGCCGACGATCAGGCGGGGTATCCTGTCCTGCGCATGATCGACGCCCAGGTGACGCGGCTGGAATCCGAAATCGACGCCATGAACGCCAAGCTGAACCCGCTGCGCAGTTTCATTCTGCCGGGCGGTTCGGCTCTCGCCGCGCATCTGCACCTGTCGCGCACCGTGGCCCGCCGGGCCGAACGCCGGGCGACTGATCTGGCGACCGGGGGCGACGTGAACGGGGCGGCGATACGCTATCTCAACCGCCTGTCCGATTGGCTGTTCGTCGCGGCCCGTGTCGCCAACAACGGTGGGGCCGACGATATCCTGTGGGTACCGGGGGCAAGCCGCTAGGTCAGACAGCAATATCGAATGCTGGCGCAAACGCTGCGTCGGTGGACGCTTTTATGTTGTAAACCGCGCCGGTCCGTCGGTAACACTGCCCCCGACAAGCAGATACGAAGGGGAGATCGCTCCATGAAGATCCTGGTGCCCGTGAAGCGGGTTATAGACTACAACGTGAAGGCCCGGGTTCGTGCGGACGGGTCTGGGGTTGACCTGGCGAACGTGAAGATGTCGATGAACCCCTTTGACGAGATCGCGGTCGAGGAGGCGATCCGGCTGAAGGAGCAGGGCGCGGCGGAGGAGGTCGTGGTGGTCTCTATCGGCGTGAAGCAGGCCCAGGAAACGCTGCGCACGGCGCTTGCGATGGGGGCGGACCGGGCGATCCTGGTGGTGGCCGCGGACGACGTGCACCAGGACATCGAGCCCCTGGCGGTGGCCAAGATCCTGAAAGCCGTGGTCGATCAGGAACAGCCCCGCCTGGTGATCGCGGGCAAGCAGGCCATCGACAACGACATGAACGCGACGGGCCAGATGCTGGCGGCGCTTTTGGGCTGGGGCCAGGCGACCTTTGCCTCCAAGCTCGAGATCGCGGGCGATGCGGCCAAGGTCACCCGCGAGGTGGACGGCGGGCTGCAGACCATCGAGGTGCGTCTGCCCGCCATCGTGACGGCCGACCTGCGCCTGAACGAGCCGCGCTATGCCAGCCTTCCCAACATCATGAAGGCCAAGAAGAAGCCGCTCGAGGAGAAGACCGCGGGTGATTACGGCGTCGATGTCACGCCGCGTCTCGAGATCGTGTCCACCCGCGAGCCGGAAGGCCGGCAGGCGGGCATCAAGGTGGGATCGGTGGACGAGCTGGTCTCGAAACTGAAAGAAGCGGGGGTGATCTGATGGCTGTTCTTCTTCTGGCAGAGGTGACGGGCGGCGTTCTGAACCGGGACGCGACGGCCAAGGCGGTCGCGGCGGTCGGGGCCCTGGGCGAGGTGACGGTGCTCTGCGCGGGCGCCTCCGCGCGGAGCGCCGCCCAGGAAGCCGCAGGTATCGCCGGCGTGGCCCGTGTCCTGGTGGCCGAGGATGCCCGCTATGGGCACCGCCTGGCCGAACCGACCGCCGCGCTGATGGCCGCGCTTGCGGGGGATTACGAGCATATCGCCGCGCCCGCCACCACGGACGCCAAGAACGTCATGCCCCGCGTGGCGGCCCTTCTGGACGTGATGGTGATCCCGGAGGTCTCGAAGGTGGTGGACGCCCAGACCTTCGAGCGCCCGGTCTATGCCGGCAACGCCATCCAGACGGTGCGCTCGCGCGACGGCAAGAAGGTCCTCACCATCCGCACCGCCAGCTTCGACGCGGCGGGCGCGGGCGGTGCCGCCCCGGTCAGCGACGCCAGCCTGGCCGATGATCCGGGCCTGTCGTCCTGGCTGGGCGACGAGGTCGCGGCCTCGGACCGGCCCGAACTGACCAGTGCGAAGCGGGTGGTCTCGGGCGGCCGGGCGCTCGGCTCCAAGGAGCAGTTCGCGATCATCGAGGCCCTGGCCGACAAGCTGGGCGCCGCCGTGGGCGCGTCCCGCGCGGCGGTGGACAGCGGATACGCCCCGAACGACTGGCAGGTGGGCCAGACCGGCAAGGTCGTCGCGCCCGAGCTTTACGTCGCCGTGGGCATCTCGGGGGCGATCCAGCATCTGGCGGGCATGAAGGACAGCAAGGTCATCGTCGCCATCAACAAGGACGAGGAAGCCCCCATCTTCCAGATCGCAGACTACGGCCTGGTGGGCGATCTGTTCCAGCTGGTGCCGGAAATGACACAGAAAGTGTAAGGGGAAGGCAAGTCCTTACCCTTCCCGCAGCCGCCCCCAGACGGGGGCGGTTTTGCGTTGCAGCAGCGCAGCGCCCGCCCTATCGTCCCGCCAACTCAGGAAGGACGGGACGCCATGACGATTGAGACGGTTGGTGTGATCGGTGCGGGCCAGATGGGCAACGGGATTGCGCATGTGTTTGCGCTTGCCGGCTATGACGTGCTGCTGACCGACATCAGCCCCGAGGCGATGGACAAGGCCCTGTCGCTGATCGAGCGCAACCTGGAACGCCAGGTCACCCGCGGCAAGATCGACGCCGATGCGAAGAAATCCGCCATGGCCCGGATCCGCACCACGCTGCGGCTGGCCGACCTGGGCCAGTGCGACCTGGTGATCGAGGCCGCGACCGAGCGCGAGACCGTCAAGCAGGCGATCTTCGAGGACCTGGTCCCGCATCTGAAGCCCACCACGATCCTGACCTCGAACACCTCGTCGATCTCGATCACGCGGCTGGCCTCGCGCACCGACCGGCCCGAGAAGTTCATGGGCTTTCACTTCATGAACCCGGTCCCGGTGATGCAGCTGGTCGAGCTGATCCGCGGCATCGCCACCGACGAGCCGACCTACAAGGCGCTCCACGAGGTGGTGGAAAGGCTGGGCAAGACGGCGGCCAGTGCCGAGGATTTCCCGGCCTTCATCGTCAACCGCATCCTGATGCCGATGATCAACGAGGCGGTCTATACGCTCTATGAAGGGGTGGGCAACGTGAAGTCCATCGACAGCGCGATGAAGCTGGGCACCAACCATCCGATGGGTCCGCTGGAACTGGCCGACTTCATCGGGCTGGACACCTGCCTGGCGATCATGAACGTGCTCCACGACGGCCTGGCGGATACCAAGTACCGCCCCTGCCCGCTCTTGACCAAGTATGTCGAGGCCGGATGGCTGGGCCGCAAGACCGGCCGCGGCTTCTACGACTATCGCGGCGAAACACCCGTTCCGACACGGTGAGAGGGGCGCATGTCGCTTTCAGGCGCGACGGCGGCCGCGATCCGTTCTTGATTGAGCGGAAAAGCAAAGTCCAAAAGGAGGTAGATGATGAAGGCTTTGACGATGACGGCCGCCATGCTGCTGGCCGCGACGGCCCTGCCCGTCCTGGCGGATGATGCCGCCACCTGCGGCACGGTGCGCTATTCCGATCCCGGCTGGACCGACATCACCGCGACGAACGGCGTCGCGGCCGTCGTGCTCGAGGCGCTTGGCTATACGCCCGAGATCTCGACCCTCTCGGTGCCGGTGGGCTATGAGGCGCTGAAAGGCGGCCAGACCGACGTGTTCCTGGGCAACTGGATGCCGGCCCAACAGAAATTCCGCGATGACCTGGATGCGGCAGGCACCATCGAGGTGCTGGCGCAGAACCTGGAGGGCGCCAAGTTCACCCTGGCCGTCAACAAGGCGGGCGCCGATGCAGGGGTCAAGGATTTTGCCGATCTGGATGCGCAGAGGGAGGCCTTCGGCGGCAAGATCTATGGCATCGAACCCGGGGCCCCCGCGAACCAGTCGATCCAGGCGATGATCGACGCGGATGAATTCGGCCTGGGTGACTGGCAACTGGTGGAGTCCGGCGAGCAGGCGATGCTGGCGCAGGTCACCCGCAGCGGCGACAGCCCTGTGGTCTTCCTGGCCTGGGCGCCGCACCCGATGAACGAAACCATCGACATCACCTATCTGTCGGGCGGCGACGCGCAGTTCGGCCCTGACTTTGGCGGCGCGACCGTGCATACCTTGGCGCGCAAGGAATGGGTCGCAGCCTGTCCCAATGCCGCCAGGTTGTTCAGCCAGTTGGTCTTCGACGTGCCGATGGAAAACGTGCTGATGGGCAAAATCCTGGACGACGGCATGGACCCCAGGGAAGCCGCAAGGGAATGGCTGGCCGAAAACCCCGAGGCTGCGGACGCATGGCTGGAGGGCGTGACCACGCTGGATGGCCAGCCGGGCACGGATGCGGTGAAGGCAGCAGTTGCCGGGTAAGATCTTGAAGCCGAATATCCTGATCCTGATGGCCGACCAACTGTCGGGGGTGCTTTTCCCCGACGGCCCTGCTCCTTTCCTGCACACCCCGAACCTGAAGCGCCTGGCCGAACGGTCCACGCGCTTCGCCAACACCTATACCGGCAGCCCGCTTTGCGCGCCCGCGCGGGCCAGCTTCATGTCGGGGCAGTTGCCACGGCGGACGCGCGTCTATGACAACGCGGCGGAATTCGCCTCCGACATCCCCACCTATGCCCACCACCTGCGGCGGGGGGGATACCAGACCAGCCTGTCGGGCAAGATGCATTTTGTCGGTCCCGACCAGCTTCACGGGTTCGAGGAACGGCTGACCACCGACATCTATCCCGCCGATTTCGGCTGGACCCCTGACTACCGCCGCCCGGGCGAACGGATCGATTGGTGGTATCATAACCTGGGTTCGGTTACGGGCGCAGGCGTGGCCGAGATCACCAACCAGTACGAATACGACGACGAGGTGGCCTTCAACGCCTGCCGCAAGCTTTACGACCTGTCGCGGGGCAAGGACGACCGGCCCTGGTGCCTGACGGTCAGCTTCACGCACCCGCATGACCCCTTCGTCGCGCGGCGCAAGTATTGGGACCTTTACGAGGGCAGCCCGGAACTGGAGCCGCCCGCGGCCATTGCCTATGACGACATGGACCCGCATTCGCGCCGCCTGATGGATGCCTGCGACTGGCGGGCCTTCGACATCACGCCGGATCATGTCCGCCGTGCGCGCCAGGGCTATTTCGCCAACATCACCTATGTGGACGAGAAGATCGGCGAGATCCTGGACGTGCTGGAGCGCACCCGGCAAGAGGCGATCATTCTGTTCCTGTCCGACCACGGCGAGATGCTGGGCGAACGCGGGTTGTGGTTCAAGATGAACTTCTTCGAAGGCTCGGCCCGCGTGCCGCTGATGATCTCGGCCCCCGGCATGGCGCCAGGCCGCGTCGATCAGCCGGTCAGCACCATCGACGTGCTGCCCACGCTTTGCGATCTGGCGGGGCTGCCGATGGACGAGATCGCGCCCTGGACGGACGGCAAGTCGCTGGCGCAAGGGGCGGTGCGCGGCCCGGTGCCGATGGAATACGCCGCCGAAGGCAGCGTGGCGCCCATGGTGGCAATCCGTGACGGCCGGTGGAAATACGTTGCCTGCAACGCCGACCCCGAGATGCTGTTCGACCTGGAGATCGACCCGGAGGAACGCGACAACGTCGCGGGCGATCCCGGCCATGCGGTGCCGCTGGCCCATCTGCGCGTCCTGGCGATGCAGCAATGGGACCTGGACGCCTATGACGCCGAGGTGCGCCAGTCGCAGGCCCGGCGCTGGATCGTCTATGAGGCGCTGCGGAACGGCGCCTACTATCCATGGGACCACCAGCCGCTGCAACTGGCGTCGGAACGATACATGCGCAACCACATGGACCTGAACGTGCTGGAGGAAAACCAGCGATTCCCGCGCGGCGAGTAAGGGAAAGGGCCGGTCATCCCGGCCCTTTTTCGTCAGGCGCCCTGCTGGACGTCGGTCTTTTCGCCGCGGTTCTGCATGAACTGGTCGAATTCGGCCTTGTCCTTGGCCTCGCGCAGTTTTTCCAGGAAGTCCACGAATTCGCGATGCTCATCCTCAAGCCGCTTCAGCGTTTCCGCGCGATAGGCGTCAAAGGCGCTGTTGCCGGTGGTAGGGGCGTGATAGCGGGCCTGCGCCCGGCGGTTGCTGCAACCGAACATGCGTTTGCTCCAGATCATGTAGGCCAGAAGGGCAAGGCCAAGCGGCCAGAAGAAGACGAAGCCAAGGATCATGGCGATGACCCAGGCGGGCTTGCCGCGGGCATCCAGCCAGTCGCGGGCGCGGATCAGCGGACCCTGGACACGCGACGGCACAGGATAGGCGGGCATTCGATACGATGCGCTATGCATCCGGGAACCTCCCATGTTAATGTTAATCACATTTACATAGTTAGGGGGCTCCAGGTTTCCGTCAAGCGGTGCCCCTAAAATTATTCGCCGATCAGCCCCAGCCCTCGCAGATAGATGATCGCGCCGCTTTCCAGCATCTCGGACGCGCCGATGGAACTGCGCCCGCCGGGCTTGCCGCGCAGGAACAACTCGACCACCCCATGGCTGAGCGCCCATATGTGATTGGCCACCATCCGCACGGGCGGGCGGCGGCCAGGCGGCAGCCGCTCGGCCATGGTTTCGGCCGCACGGATCAGCGCCTGCTGCGCCCGGTCCGAAGCGGCGGCAAGATCGGCGTTTCCGGCGATCGAGATCCCGGATTCGAACATCGCCATGTAATAGCCCGGCTGCTCGGCCGCGAAATCCAGATAAGCCTGCCCCATGCGCATGAAGGCGGTCAGGGGGCGCGGCCTGCCGTCGTCGAAAGCCTGTTCCAGCCGCGTGCCGAAATCGACGAAGCCCTGCCGGGCCACCTCCTCCAGCAAGTCTTCGCGACCCTTGAAATGGCGATAGGGCGCGGCCGGGGACACGCCCGCGCGGCGGGCGGCCTCGGACAGGGTAAAGGCCAGGGGGCCGGTTTCCTGGATCAGCACGGCGGTCGCTTCGACCAGGGCCTGGCGCAGGTTGCCGTGGTGATAGGTCTTGCGGTCGGGCACCTACATGCCTTCGCCGAAGTAATCCGACACCAAGGCTTCAAGCGCATCGGCCAGGGCCATGGCGTCCGGGCCGCTGGTCGTCACCGTGATCTGGCTGCCGCGCGGCGCGGTCAGCATCAGAAGGCCCATGATGGAATCGCCCGACACGCACATGCCGTCCTTTTCGACCTGCGCCTGCGCGTCGAACCGTTCGACCAGATCGACGAATTTCGCACTGGCCCGCGCGTGAAGGCCCTTTTCGTTGATGATGGCAAGCCGGCGGGTGATCGGTCCGGTCATCCGAAGCGCGGTCCTGTGTCCAAGACAGC
Organism: Paracoccus yibinensis; assembly: GCF_030846195.1. GTDB lineage: Bacteria > Pseudomonadota > Alphaproteobacteria > Rhodobacterales > Rhodobacteraceae > Paracoccus > Paracoccus yibinensis. The sequence goes on along the minus strand of NZ_JAVCWH010000004.1, from coordinate 354,126 downwards.
CTCGACGGGGACATTATAGGAATTGATGTATTTGCGCCCCGCTTCCTTCGCAAAGGCCACGGCGTCGGGCACCGGCAGATGACGCGACTTGGCCAGCTTGACCAGCATGGGCAGGTTCGCGCCGTAAAGGATGGTACGGTCGCGCATGGCGCAGGCGGGCAGCGACAGGTTCGACGGCGATCCCCCGAACAGGTCCGTCACCACCACCACCCCATTGCCGTCGTCAACCGCATTGGCTGCCGCCTGAATTTCGGCCGTCTTGGCGGCGCGGTCGTGATCGTCCTCGATCGCGACGGCTGCAATGCCGCTTTGCGGTCCCACCACATGTTCGACCGCCAGAAGATATTCCCTGGCCAGGCCGCCATGCGCCACGATCACGATTCCAATCAACGCGTTCCACCACGTTCAACAGCGCGCAGCCGACCCGCCTCTTGCGCGCTGCCCGTGGCATCGCCCAAGACCGGCGGCGCCGGAATGCGACGCTCGAGTTCCCTATGCCTTATTGACACCGGCCAACCCGCCTTCGCAAGCGCCAGGGCCACCTTTTCAGCCAAAGTGACGGAACGGTGTTGTCCGCCGGTGCAGCCGAATCCGACCGCCAGATGGGACTTTCCTTCCTCGACATAGGCTGGAAGCAGAAACAGGATCATGTCGCACACGCGATCATGGAATTCCGCAAAGCGCGAATCACCCGCGACATGGTCCTGCACCGCCGCGTCGCGCCCGGTCAGCGGGCGCAGCGCGGGTTCCCAATGCGGGTTTGTCAGGAACCGGCAATCGAACATCATGTCGATGCCGCGCGGCACCCCCCGCTTGTAGCTGAAGGAATGCAGCGACACGGAAAGCCTGCGGTTCGGGCGAATATCGAACCACCGCGTCAGTTCGGCCTTCAGGTCGTGGGGCGACAGTTCCGAGGTATCGACAAGAACGTCAGCCCGGACACGGATCGGGGACAGAAGGTCGATTTCCGCCATGACGCCTGCCGCAGGGGCGCTGTCGGGCGACAACGGATGACGCCGGCGGGTTTCGTTATAGCGCCGTTCCAGCACCTCGGGCGCGCAATCCAGAAACAGCACTTCGGGGGCATAGCGGGGATCGCGGGTCAGACGGTCGATCAATTCGATGACATTGCTGGCGGAAAAATCCCGGTTGCGCACGTCAAGGCCCAGGGCCAGCGGCTCGGGGCGGCTTGGCCCGTCCAGCAGGCGGGGGATCAGCGACAGGGGCAGGTTGTCGATCGCCTCGAACCCCAGATCCTCAAGCACATTGATTGCCGTGGACCGTCCGGCACCGGATGGACCCGTGACCAGAACCAATCGCTGCACCCCCTCGTCCGATACCGAGGGAAGCTCAGGGGATGCGGTGGTGGGATCGTCGGCCAGATCGACCATCTTTCCTGCCTGCAAGGGATACAGATCGTTCGTCATAGGACACGGCCGCCCAGCAAAAGCTGCCGCAGTGCAGCATAAAGATGCGGTCGATAAGGACCGCTGACAAGGGGCAAGGCCACCCCAAGCACATCATAGCTGCGCGACTGTGGCAGGCGCTCATCAGGGTCAGCCCCCAGATCGACCACCTGCGCGACCCGGACAGGCCCGGCGGGGTCCGCGGCCAGGATACCGATCCCACGTGCCTCGATCCGCCCCGACAAGGCGGGCGGGCAACTGGCAATGACATCAGCCCCGTCGCGGCGCAGGTCGGTCCTGTCGTCGGCGACCAGCGATGCGCCCGCCGCCAGCAGTTCCAGTGCCAAGGCAGACTTGCCCGCGCCTGAAGGCCCCAGGATCATCAGGCCAGCGTTCCGGATGGATACCGTGGTTGCATGAAGCTGCATTCCGAATCACCTCCTGATCCCATCATCGGCAGATTTCGCTAATATCGGGTTGAGACGCGGCGTATCTTGCCCCTGTTGGCGATAACATTATCTGTTTCCGCTAACTGTTCGCGCCAACTTCTTTTTTGCCCTTCGGCCCATGCTATAGCCGCCCCATACTGCTTCACGAAAGTGTTGCATGCCATCGCATGAGGAGAAACCATGTCCAGCCGTGTAAACCCGAACTGCAAGCTTGAGGATCAGGGAATCGAGGGCCTCGGCCGGGTTTACTACAACCTCCTGGAGCCGGCGCTGATGACCGAGGCTGTCGCCCGTGGCGAAGGCAAACTGGGCTTGGGCGGAACCTTTCTGGTGTCCACCGGCGCGCACACCGGCCGTTCGCCCAAGGACAAGTTCGTGGTCCGCACCCCCGAGGTCGAGGATACGATCTGGTGGGAAAACAACAAGCCGATGTCGCCCGAGGCCTTTGACCGCCTGCACGCCGACATGCTGGCCCATATGAAGGGCCGCGACTATTTCGTGCAGGACCTGTTCGGCGGCGCCGATGCCGACAACCGCCTGGACGTGCGCGTCGTGACCGAACTGGCCTGGCACGGGCTGTTCATCCGCCACCTGCTGCGCCGCCCGGACGCCGCTGAACTGGAACGCTTCACCCCCGACTTTACCATCATCAACTGCCCCGGCTTCAAGGCCGATCCTGAACGCCACGGCTGCCGCAGCGAGACCGTGATCGCGCTGAACTTCGCGAAAAAGCTGATCCTGATCGGCAACACCGCCTATGCGGGCGAGAACAAGAAATCGGTGTTCACGTTGCTGAACTATCTGCTGCCGGAAAAGGGCATCATGCCGATGCATTGTTCCGCCAACCACGCCATCGGCAACCCGGACGACAGCGCCGTGTTCTTCGGCCTGTCGGGCACCGGCAAGACCACGCTGTCGGCCGATCCCTCGCGCGTGCTGATCGGCGATGACGAACACGGCTGGTCGGATACCGGCATCTTCAACTTCGAGGGTGGCTGCTACGCCAAGACCATCAACCTGTCGCCCAAGGCCGAGCCGGAAATCCATGCCACCTGCTCTCGCTTCGGCACGGTGATCGAGAACATGGTTTTTGATCCCGACACGCTGGAGCTGGATTTCGAGGACAACTCGATCACCGACAACATGCGCTGCGCCTATCCGCTGGAGGCGATCAGTAACGCGTCGGAAACCAGCCTGGGCGGTCATCCGAAGAACGTCATCATGCTGACCTGCGACGCCTATGGCGTGCTGCCGCCGATCGCGCGGCTGACCCCGGCGCAGGCGATGTATCACTTCCTGTCGGGCTTCACGTCCAAGACGCCGGGGACCGAGGTCGGCGTGGTCGAGCCGGTCCCGACCTTCTCGACCTGCTTCGGCGCGCCCTTCATGCCGCGCCGCCCCGAAGTCTATGGCAAGCTGCTGCAGGAAAAGATCGCCCAGCATGGCGCAAGCTGCTGGCTGGTGAACACCGGCTGGACCGGCGGGGCCTTCGGCACCGGCAAGCGGATGCCGATCGCCGCGACCCGCGCCCTGCTGGCGGCGGCCCTGGACGGCAGCCTGAACGACGTGCAGTTCCGCAAGGACCCGAACTTCGGCTTCGAGGTTCCGGTGTCGGTGCCGGGCGTCGAGGACAAGCTGCTGGATCCGCGCCAGACCTGGGCCGATCCGGCCGCCTATGACAAGCAGGCCGCCAAGCTGGTGCAGATGTTCAGCGACAACTTCGCGCAATATCTGGAAGCCATCGACGATGAGGTTCGCGCGGCGGCCATCGGCTGAACGGACCGGACATGAACAGGAAAGGCCGCGCGGGTTGCGCGGCCTTTTGCTTTCGGGACGCGGTGCGTGCAGAGCACGCACCCTACGGCATGAGGGGATCACCAAACGTAGGGTGCGTGCTTGCACGCACCGTCCACGCACCCCACGGGATCACCCGATCCGGCCGCCGCCCTGCCTGGTGATCGCCACGACCGCCGGGCGCACCGGCATCGCGTCATTGAAATCCGGCCAGCGGGTGGACAGATCCTCGTAATAGGACGGGCGGCCGTGGCCTTCCCAGTCATCGCCACCATCGCCCGGGTGCTGCACGGCCACGAAGAAGGTGGTCATGTCCTCGGTGATGCAGGGGCCGCAAAGCTCTCCGCCGACCGGCACGCGATAGAACAGGCGCGACGTGCCGCGCGCCGCGCCCTCGGTATCGACCGCCCACAGGCCATCGGTCCGGCCCGTGTCCGACATCGAGTTGCCGTCGGTCGAGACCCACAGGCGCCCGTCGGCATCGACGGCGGCGTTGTCCGGCATCCCGAACCAGCCGTTCACCGTGGTTTCGGTCGAGAAGGTCGCGCCCACCTCGGCAATCTTCGGATCGCCGCATTTCACCAAGATTTCCCAGGTGCCCGTGGTGGCGGTGAAGTCGCCGTCCGCCTCGATGATCTCGATGATATGGCCGAAGGCGTTGTCCACGCGGGGATTGGCGGCGTTCGCTTCCTCGCGCTTGGTGTTGTTGGTCAGCATGACATAGGCGCGCCCTGTGACCGGGTTCGGCTGGATGTCCTCGGGGCGGTCCATCGGCGTCGCTTCCAGCAGGTCGGCGGCGCGGCGGGTCTCGATCAGCACGTCGGCCTGGGATGCAAAGCCGTTGGCGGCGGTCAGCGGGCCTTCGCCATGGACCAGCGGCATCCATTCCACGCGGCCATCATCATGGAACCGCGCGACATACAGCGTGCCCTTGTCCAGCAGGTCCATGTTGGCGGCGCGGTCCTCGGGATTGTATTTGCCCGCCGTCACAAATTTATAGACGTAATCAAACCGCTCGTCGTCGCCCAGGTAGAAGACCACGCGGCCGTCCTTGGCGACCACGCTTTCCGCGCCCTCGTGCTTGAAGCGGCCAAGCGCGGTGCGCTTCTTCGGGGTCGACGCCGGGTCCATCACGTCTACCTCGACGATCCAGCCGAAGCGGTTGGCCTCGTTCGGGTCTTTCGCAACATCGAAGCGGTCGTGGAACCTGCCCCAGGCATAGGTCGATTCGGGGATGCCGAGGCGTTCGTAGTTGGCGGCCTCGGCATGGCCCTCGGGCAACTCGCCCATGAAATAGCCGTGGATATTCTCTTCGGCCATGATGTAGGTGCCCCAGGGGGTCACGCCGCCCGCGCAGTTGTTGATGGTGCCGAAGACCTTGCGGCCCGATGGATCGGCGACCGTCTGCAGGCGCGCATGACCGGCGGCAGGGCCGCGCAGTTCCATTTCCGTCTTGGCGGTGATGCGGCGGTTCAGCGCGCCGTCCAGCACCGGCTGCCACTTGCCGTCCACGCGCCGGATCTCGATGATCGTGCCGCCATGGGCCGCCATCTCGATGTTCACGCGGGTTTCGTCGGCGTCAGACACCTCGATCTCGCCGTCCTTGATGGTGACGATGCCGGGGAACATCAGGTGTTCGTTGGTGTATTCGTGGTTCACGACCAGCAGGCCGCGATCATCGGCGCCGTCCAGCGGGATGAAGCCCACGAAGTCGTTGTTGTAGCCGAACTGGCGTTCCTGCGCGGCCTCGGACTGGTTGGCGGGATCGAAGTCGGGCGCGTCGGCAAAGACCTTGTCGCCCCAGCGAAGCAGCACGTCGGCGTCATAGCCTTCGGCGACATGGTGGTTGGCATCCACGCCCGCCGTCACCTCGGGGAAGTTGAAGGCCGAGGCCGAGGACGCCTGCGCATCGGTGGCGGACAGCAGCGCGATCGGGCTGACCGTGGCCGAGATCGCCGTCACCGCCATGGACCCCTTCAGGAAGCCGCGGCGCGAGAAGCGGGCCGCGATGATCTCGCCCATGGTGCGGCTGTTCGTCGGGTTCAGGCCGGGGCCACAGGCCTCCTCCAGCTTGCTGGTGCGAAAGATGTTGCGGGTCTGCTGGTCACGCATCGCGCTCTCCTGGCTGTCGTTGGGGCCACGGGGCCTGTCGGGCAGCGATTAGGGGGGCGGTGCGACAGGGATGCGTCAGGTTTGTGAAGGTTTGACGAAAACGCCCGCCGGATGGCGGGCGTCCGGCAGGTCCGTTCAGACGCCCAGGCACCAGCGCATCACGGCCTTCTGGGCGTGCAGCCGGTTCTCGGCCTCGTCCCAGATGACTGAATGGGGGCCGTCCATCACCGCGCTTGTCACCTCGTCCTCGCGATGAGCGGGCAGGCAGTGCATGAACAAGCTGTCGGGCTTGGCCTTCGCCATCAGCGCTTCATTGACCTGATAGCCGCGCAGCTGGTTGTGGCGGCGTTCCTTCGCCGATTGGGGATCGTGCATCGACACCCAGGTATCGGCCATGACCAGGTCGGCGCCTTCGACCGCCTGGGCCGGGTCGCGCACGATCTCGGCCCGGACGCCTTGGGCGCGGGCGAATTCCAGCGCCTCGCGTTCGGGATCGAGCGGCGGGGGGCCGCTGAAGGTGAAGTCGTATCCGAACTGGCCTGCCCCATGGATCACGCTGGCGCAGACATTGTTGCCGTCGCCGACCCAGACCACCTTGCGGCCTGCGATGGGGCCGCGGTGTTCCTCGAAGGTCATCACGTCGGCCATGATCTGGCAGGGATGGGTGCGGTTCGTCAGGCCGTTGATGACCGGGACGGTCGCGTATTCCGCCATCTCCAGCAGGGTCGCCTCCTCGAAGGTGCGGATCATGATGAGATCGACATAGCGCGACAGCACGCGGGCGGTATCGGCGATCGTCTCGCCATGGCCCAGCTGCATTTCCGACCCAGACAGGACCATGGTCGAGCCGCCCATCTGCCGCACGCCCACGTCGAAGCTGACGCGGGTGCGGGTGGACGGTTTTTCGAAGATCAGCGCCACCATGCGGCCCGCCAGGGGCTGGTCGTCATCAGGCATCCCCTTGGGGCGGTTGTTGCGGGCGGCCTTCATGGCAAGGGCCTGATCGATGATCGACCGCAGGTCGGCCTTGCCGGTGGTATGGATGTCCAGAAAATGCTTCATCTTTGTGGCTTTCGACGATTTGGGCAAGGAAGCCCGCTTGGGCCGGCCGGGTCAAGAGGGGGGGGCGCTGCCCCCACGCGCGTGCCGCGCGTTCCCCCGGGATATTTGCGTGAAGAAGAAGCGGTTATCGTCGGCGCGTCAGCAGGCGGCAGGGATGATCCCCGCCGCCGGTGGCCCGTCTGGCCGCCAGGTCAGCCAAGGCTTGCCGCCGCGCGGTCGAGCCGCGCCACCGCCTCGGTAATTTCGTCATCAGAGATGTTCAGGGGCGGCAGCAGGCGCAGGGTGTTGTCGGCGGCGGGCACGGTCAGCAGGTGCTGGGCGTATCCGGCCTTGACGACATCCGTGGGGGCCACCTTGCATTTCAGGCCCAGCATCAGGCCCTGGCCGCGCACGCTTTCGAAGACATCGGGGTGGGCGGCGACCAGGCCTTCCAGCCTTTGCCGGAACAGGGCGGCCTTGCGGTTCACCTCGGCCAGGAAGGCGTCGTCGGCCACGATCTCCATCACTCGGGCGCCCACGGCGCAGGCCAGGGGGTTGCCGCCATAGGTCGATCCATGCGTGCCCGCGACCATGCCTGCGGCGGCCTTTTCCGTCGCCAGCACCGCACCCAGGGGAAAGCCGCCGCCAATACCCTTGGCGACCATCATGATGTCGGGGGTGATGCCCGCATATTCATGCGCGAACAGCCGGCCCGTCCGGCCCATGCCGCATTGCACCTCGTCCAGGACCAGAAGCGCGCCGTGCTTGTCGCAGAGGGCGCGGATTTGCCGCAGGTCCGCATCGGGCAGCGGGCGGATGCCGCCTTCGCCCTGCACGGGTTCCAGCATGACCGCCGCCGTCTTGTCGCTGATCGCAGCCTTCAGCGCGTCCAGATCGCCCCAGGGCAGCGTGCGGAAGCCGGGCATCAGCGGGCCGAAGCCCTTGACCATCTTCTCGGCCCCAGAGGCGGCGATGGCACCGGTGGACCGGCCATGGAAGGCGCCTTCGAAGGTCAGGATCTCGATGCGGTCCTGGCCCTGATCGTGCCAGTACTTGCGGATCATCTTGATTGCCAGTTCGGCGGCCTCGGTCCCCGAATTGGTAATGAAGGCGGTGTCGGCGAAGGTGTGTTCGACCAGCAGGTCCGCCAACCGTTCCTGCTGCGGGATCTGGTACAGGTTCGAGACATGCCAGATTTTCCCCGCCTGTTCCGTCAGCGCGGCCACCAGGTCGGGGTTCGCGTGGCCCAGCACGTTCACCGCGATGCCCGACCCCAGGTCCAGATATCGCGTGCCGTCCGTGGCGATGGCCCAGGCCCCTTCGCCCTTTTCAAAGGCGATGGGCGCGCGGTTATAGGTCGGCAGGACGTGCGAAATCATTGGGGACTCCCCGATTGGCAGGACGGAATGTGAAGGCAGGCGGGATCGGACGGTGACGAAACGTCAACGTCGGGGACGGGCAAGGATGGCGGTCCGCGTGATCATGGCATCGGCCATAGCGCCGTTTCACATCCCGCGCAATCACGCTTTCATCCGATAGCCGGTTTTCAGCCAGTGCCAGGCCAGCCACAGGATCAGGCCCACGACGACGATGCAGATGACCAGGCCGCGCCAGACCGGCGCGTCGCTGACCCCCGTGACGCCATAGCGCGCGCCGTCGATCAGGTAGAAGACCGGGTTCCAGTGCGACAGCGTGCGGAAGGGTTCCGGCAGGGCTTGGACGGAATAGAAGGTGCCCGACAGGAAGGACAGCGGCGTGATGACGAAGTTGCTGATCGCGGCCATCTGGTCGAACTTCTGCGCCAGCACCCCGGCGAGGATGCCAAGCCCCCCCAGCATCAGCGCGGCCAGCAGGATGAAGGTCAGCGCCCAGGCGGGATGCGCGATCCCCTGGCCCGTGACCAGCACCATCCCGGTGCCGATCACCAGGCCCACCAGACCGGCGCGCGCGGCAGACCCGGCCAAGTAACCGACCAGCAACTCGCCCGCCGACAGGGGCGGCATCAGCGTGTCGACGATATTGCCCTGCACCTTGGCCGAGGTGATCGAACTGGACGTGTTGGCAAAGGCGTTCTGGATCACCGTCATCATCAGGATGCCCGGTCCCAGGAAGACCAGATAGGGCAGGCCCATCACCTGCCCCCGCCCCTGCCCCATCGCCAGGGCGAAGATCAGCACGAACAGCGCCGCCGTCATCAGCGGCGCGAAGATCGTCTGCTGCCATACGGCCATGAAGCGCATCACCTCTCGGGTGGCGAGGGTGCGCAGGCCCAGCCAATTGAAACGGCCGAAGCGGCGCACGCCCATGGCCGGGGTGTTGGTGCGGATCGTAGGAGGCATCAGGCGGTCCTTGAATTTCTGCGCGTCGGCGGCTAAATCCGGGCATCCCGTTTCTGACGGGGGCAATCGCAGGTTTCAAGATGGGGCGGCGCGGATCGCGCGCCCGGAAAGGCAGCCATGTCCTGGACGGACGAACGCGTCGAGACGCTGAAGCGCATGTGGGCCGAGGGCCAGTCGGCCAGCGCCATCGCCAAGGAACTGGGCGGCGTGACCCGCAACGCGGTCATCGGCAAGGTCCACCGGCTTGGGCTGTCCAACCGCAACGATGACCCCGAACCCGCACCGGCGCCTGCCCCCGAACCCGTGGCGGACAAGAAGATCGACCGCAAGCCCGCGCCTGCCGCCGAACCCGCCCGTCCCGAACCCCAGCCCGAAGTCGCGGCCGCGCCGGCCGACCCTGCCCCGGAAGAACCCGTGTCCCAGCCTGTCTTCACCCCTGTTCCGCGCCGCCCCATCGTGCCGGCGGGCCAGCCCCTGCCGCCGCAGCCTTCGGCCAACGAGATCAGCCCGGAAACCCTGGCCTCGGTCCGCGAGGTGGAAAAGCGCGCCCGCAAGCTGACGCTGATGGAACTGACCGAGCGCACCTGCAAATGGCCGATCGGTGATCCCGCGACCGAGAAGTTCTGGTTCTGCGGCCTGCCCAGTCAATCGGGCAAGCCTTACTGCGAAGCCCATGTCAGCGTGGCCTTCCAGCCGATGAGCTCGCGCCGAGACCGGCGGCGCTAAGCGCCGGCGGTGGTCTGGCTGACGGATTTCAGAAAGGCGTTGACCCGGTCGACATAGGCACGCGGATCGTCAGTCCTGCTGTTCCAGTCCGCGAGCCATTCGAACAGCGATGCCGTGGCGTGGTCCGAAAAACGCATGTCCCAGTCCTTGAACAGGCGCTGTGTCAGGGTCCCCTGGTCCAGCACTGTCATGCTCATGTGGCGGTCGTCCTCGCGCAACATGTCGAGCAGGTGGAAAACCTGTTGCCAGGGACCTTCCAGCCACTGGAAGAATGTCCCGTTCTCATAATGCAGGCAGCCGGTAAGGCCGCGCATGCGGTTGCGGTGGCGTGATTGTTCCAGGATCCTGTCCAGCGCAGATCGGTCAAGCTGGGGATGGGCTATGCTGCGATACAGGCAATAGCCCAGCCGGTCGCCGGGTGTCGGTATCCAGGCACGATCCGAAGGTGAATGGTCTTGCACAGGTTGGACTTTCGCATGGTCGTCGTGACAGGGGGTGGTTTGCCATCCCGTTCGCCTCATCCATGCATTTCGATCACAAGGCCCTTAAATTTCCATGAATTCACCCAGAACTTCGCGCTGCTTGTGACGCGCCGATATGGCAGGCGGCGACAAGTCGCATCGCACGCAATCGGATCGGGAAACCCGTCAGTCTCGCTTGTCCTCGCGACCTCCTGCCTCTTGAAAGGCCTGTGTTACAACAAGCATGCCCATGGAGTTCAGGGCACTGCAGTCGAAGTGGCGTCGCCCTGTTCCGTGATGCCCCACCAGCGCAGGGTTTGGACAAGGTGATGTCCAATGGCCGCACAGGCACCCTCGGCATCGCCAGCCTCGAGGGCCGTGATGATGTCCAGATGTTCGTTCATGGCCGAGACGATCCGGTCGGCAAGAAAAGGCCGGGTATTCTGGATCACGGCAATCCGCACACGGTTCTCGGCATAGATGCGGCGCGCCAGGCGCGAGTCCAGACCTTCGGACAAGGCGTCATGCAGGGACAGGTCCGTGGCGATCGCCTGAGGGGGCAATTCGGGCGTCGGCGCACGGATCGCGCGGTCGCGCAAGGATTCATGGGCCTGCCGCAGTTTGGCGAAGGAATCGGGCAGTCCCGCACGAACCAGCCGACGCGCACCTTCGCAGTCAAGGATTGCCCGCAGGTCCAGACATTCCCGCGTGATGGCAGGGCTTGACTCCATCACCATGATGCCGCGCTTGGGCATGATGACCAGCAGTTCGGCGGCCTCGGCCCGCTTGACGGCATCGCGCACGGCCGCGATGGGCAGGCCCAGGCGCTCGACCAAGGCGGGGACGGACAAAAAGGATCCGCTGCGAAGATGTCCGTCGCATAGCTGGGCAATCAATGCCTGATGCGCCCGCTCGGCCAGCAGTTCCGGCTGGGTGCGATCGTCCTGGGCGCTTGGAAGGGCGATATCCATGGCCATTCCTGATACCTCCTTCCCGCGAGGGATTTTGCAATTTTCGTAGATACAGCTTTCAGAAATCGTGATGACGAAGCGTCAACAATCTTAGCTAACATGTTACCTGGAACTTCAGATTGCAAGCCCCTTGCCGGCCGGTTCCTTTGACAGCCGATCGCGCCCCTGCAAAAGGCATGAACCATGCACAGTACAACATTCGACGGCACAGTCCCCGTAACGGATCGCGACCCTCTGGCCCCTGTCTCGCCCGACGAGAAAAGCTGGGGCTGGTTCGCGATCTTCAACGTCTGGGCAAACGATATCCAGTCCCTTTTCGGCTATTCGCTGGTCGCGTCCCTGTTCATCTCCTATGGCGTCAGCGGCTGGACCGCCTTCGCCGCGCTGATCGCGGCGGGTCTGCTGGTGATGTTCCTGGTGAACCTGTCCGGCGCGGCCGGGGAACGCTACGGCATTCCCTATCCGGTCTTTGCCCGTGCCAGCATGGGAACGGCCGGGGCCAAGCTGCCTGCAGTGCTGCGCGCCACGGTTGCGGTCTTCTGGTATGGGGTGCAGGTCTATTTCGCCTCGACGGCCTTTGCCCTGCTGATCCGGTCGGTGACCGGAATCACCGGCGGGACCGAATTCCTCGGGTTGACCGCGATCGACTGGACGTCGTTCCTGCTGGTCTGGGTGTTCCATATCCTGATCTTCTGGCGCGGCATGGGGTGGGTCGAAACCTTCCTCAACATCGCCGGACCGTTCGTCTATCTGGTGATGATCGGCCTGGTCGTCGTGCTGTGGCAGCGTTCGGACGGCCAACTGCTGGCGCAGGCCCAGACCATCTTCGCCAATCCAGAAGGAACCTGGAGCACCGAACTGGCAGGGTTCATTGCCATCGTCGGCACCATGGTCGCCTATTTCGCCGCCGTGATGATCAACTTCAGCGATTTCTCGCGCTATTGCCGGAACAAGCGGGCGATGACCTTTGGCAACCTGACCGGCCTGCCCTTCAACATGATCCTGTTCTCGGCCCTGGCGTTGCTGACCACGGCCGGCGCCGCCGTCGTCTATGGCGAGGCCCTGATCAACCCGACGGAAATCGTCGAGCGCACCGACAGCGTGATCCTGGCCATCATTGCCGCCATCACCTTCTTCGCGGCGACCGTGGGCATCAACCTGGTGGCGAACTTCATCCCAGCCGTGAATGGCATCGCCAACCTGGCGCCAGGCCGCATCGGGTTCCGCATGGCGGGCCTGATCACCTCGGCCATCGCGCTGGTGGTCGGCGGCTTCTGGACCAGCTTCATCAGTCAGGTGGGCATTGACGGGTTCGTCAATACCCTGGGCGCGACCCTGGCCCCGCTTTATGGCATCCTGATCGCCGACTACTATCTTCTGCGCAAACAACAACTGGCAGTCGCGGATCTGTATGACGACCGGGGCGGCATCTATCACTATCGCAACGGCTGGAACGACAAGGCTGTCTTTGCCTTCGCCACTGCGGCCATCTTCTCGGTTGCGGCGGTCTGGGTGCCGTTCCTGAACCAGCTGTCCGGCTATGCGTGGCTGATCGGCGCGGCGCTTGGCGGGACCATCTACTACATGCGCAGCCTGCGGGGCTGAAACAATCGCAAACCCCGCCTCCCTGGGGCCGGCCCGGTTCATCACGAACCGGGCCATCACGACTTCCGGGCATGGGGGGCGGACCGCTTGCAGGACAGGACCCTTCAGCCCTGCCGTGCCCAGCCTATCCGGCGGCCCAGGACCACCGCCATGACCAGCAACATCGAGGCGACAAGTTCCAGCATCTCCTCGATCCTCGAGGCCCGGACCACGACCTCGGCGCCGATCTCGTGACTGATCGCGGACAGCTTGCGCCCGATCCCGTCCAGGCTTTTCGACACGGCCACGGCGATGCCCGCCAGCAGGACCTGCCAACTGTCCGCCCGTCCCGCGCGCAGCCCCCGGACAAAGCCGGGAACGGTTCGGGTCGCCAGCCGCCAGGCGCAGACCAGGATCAGCACGATCACCGCCGCGCCCGCGATCTTTTCAGGCAAGGGCGCAGGACCGGAATAAAGCCGCAGTTGCAACACGCCGTCGGTCGTCAGCGCCTTGTCCAAGTCCAGTTCGCGCAGGAACATCAGGACCAGGATCACCGGCAGGTGCCACTGGCTGCGCCGCAGGCCCGTGGGCATCACCGCAACCAGCAGCACGGCGGCTGCCAGATAATAGACGCCCGACAGGAACTCGATCGTATGACCCTCGCGAAAGATCTGGGCGATGGTGTCGTGCAGCAGCAAATCCACCGCCAGCATCAGGACAAGGGCTGCCAGCATCAGCGACAGCACCGTCGCAGGTTGCAGAAGACTGTGGCGCAAGGACTGGCTCCGGTTCTGGCGGCTGGCTGGCGGACGGCACGAAAGGGCAGCCTAGGGGGCCGGGACAGGGGGATCAAGCGCGCCGTGAAATGCTGGCCTTCCCGCCCGCGCCTATATAGATACGGGGCCGATCAGATTTACAGGAACCGGAATGGCCCGCCACCTCATCACCTCCGCCCTGCCCTATATCAACGGCATCAAGCACCTGGGCAACCTTGTCGGGTCGCAACTGCCTGCCGACCTTTACGCCCGCTTCCTGCGGACGCGGGGGCACGAGGTGATGTTCATCTGCGCGACCGACGAACACGGCACCCCGGCGGAACTGGCCGCCGCCAAGACGGGTGAACCCGTGGCCGACTACTGCGCGCGGATGCACGGGGTTCAGGCGGAACTGGCGCGGGGCTTCGGGCTGTCCTTCGACCATTACGGCCGGTCCTCCAGCCCTCAGAACCATGCGCTGACCCAGCATTTCGCGGGCAGGCTGGCCGACAACGGCTATATCGCCGAGGTCAGCGAAAAGCAGGTCTATTCCGTGGACGACGGCCGTTTCCTGCCCGACCGCTATATCGAGGGCACCTGCCCCAACTGCGGTTACGACAAGGCGCGCGGCGACCAGTGCGAGAACTGCACCAAGCAGCTTGACCCCACCGACCTGATCGACCCGCGCAGCGCGATTTCCGGCAGCACCAATCTGGAAGTGCGGGAAACCAAGCACCTTTATCTGCGCCAGTCCGCGCTGAAGGACCAGATCAGCGACTGGATCGACAGCAAGACCGACTGGCCGATCCTGACGACCTCGATCGCGCGCAAGTGGCTGGACGATGGAGAGGGCTTGCAGGACCGGGGCATCACCCGCGACCTGCATTGGGGTGTGCCCGTCCGACGCGGCGACCAGCCCTGGCCGGGGATGGAGGGCAAGGTCTTCTATGTCTGGTTCGATGCCCCCATCGAATACATCGCCGCGACCGCCGAATGGGCGGACGCCAATGGCAAGACTGACGCCGACTGGCGACGCTGGTGGCGCCGCGACGAAGGCGCGGACGACGTGACCTATACCCAGTTCATGGGCAAGGACAACGTCCCCTTCCACACCCTGTCCTTCCCGGCCACCCTGATCGGGTCCGGCGAGCCGTGGCGGATGGTCGATTACATCAAGTCCTTCAACTATCTGACCTATGACGGCGGGCAGTTTTCCACCAGCCAGGGGCGCGGCGTCTTCATGGACCATGCGCTCGAAATCCTGCCGGCGGATTACTGGCGGTGGTGGCTTCTGTCCCACGCCCCGGAGTCCGGCGACAGCGAGTTCACCTGGGAGAATTTCCAGCAATCCGTGAACAAGGATCTAGCCGACGTCCTGGGCAATTTCGTCAGCCGCATCACCAAGTTCTGCCGGTCGAAGTTCGGCGAGACGGTCCCCGAGGGCGGCCAATACGGTCCCGAGGAAGCCGCCTTGGTCGAGGCCCTGACCGCCCGCATCCGCGCTTATGAAGGTTTCATGGCCGCGATGGATGTCCGCAAGTCCGCGTCCGAACTGCGCGCCATCTGGGTTCTGGGCAACGAATACCTTCAATCTGCCGCCCCTTGGTCCACCTTCAAGACCGACCCGGAAAAGGCGGCGATGCAGGTGCGCCTGGGCCTGAACCTGATCCGCCTTTACGCGGTCCTGTCCGCGCCCTTCATCCCCTTTGCGTCGCGCGCGATGCTGGACGCGATGGGAACCGGCGACGACACCTGGCCTGACGACGTGGCGGCGGCACTGACCGCCTTGCCCGCAGGTCACGCCTTCACCGTGCCGGATGTGCTGTTCGCCAAGATCACCGACGAACAACGCGCCGAATGGGCCGAGCGATTCAAGGGCGTGCGCCAGTAACACCGCGTGGCGGTGGACATTCCCGTCCCGCCTGCCTTTATTCGGGACAAACATCCCAGGAGGAAAGGCACGGCATGACCCATTGCATCCTGATCGGCGCGCCCGTCGACGAAGGCCAGCGTCGCCTCGGCTGCCTGATGGGGCCGGCGGCCTATCGCGTGGCGGGGTTGGGAGGCACCCTTGCGGCCCTGGGTCACACGGTCCGGGACATGGGCGATGTGCAGCCGGACCCGGCGCCCCCGGTGACTTGCGCCAATCCGGCCGTCCATCATTTGCCGGAAGTGATCGCCTGGACGAATGCGCTGCAAGACGCGGTGGTCCAGGCGCTGCCCGAGGGATTGCCGATCATCATGGGGGGCGACCACGCCCTTGCACTGGGCACCGTGGCGGGGGCGGCGATCCATGCGCAGCGGCAGGGAAGGCCGCTGTTCGTGCTGTGGCTGGACGCCCATAGCGACATTCATACGGTCCAGACGACGACCTCGGGCAACCTGCACGGCACGCCGATCGCCTATGCCCTGGGCCTGCCGGGCTTCGATCCGTTTCCGCCCTTTCCGCATCCCGTGCCGGGCGAAAACATCTGCATGTTCGGCATCCGCAGCGTCGATCCCGCCGAACATACCGCGATGCTGGCCATCGACATCACCGTGAACGACATGCGGGTTCTGGACGAACAGGGGATCGTCGCGCCCCTGCGCGCCTTCCTGGATCGGGTCGCGGCGGCGGGCGGGTTGCTGCATGTCTCGCTGGACGTGGATTTCCTCGATCCGTCGATCGCGCCCGCCGTGGGCACGACCGTTCCCGGCGGCACCACCTTCCGCGAGGCGCATCTGGTCATGGAACTGCTGCACGAATCCGGCCTTGTCACGTCTCTGGACCTGGTGGAGTTGAATCCGTTTCTGGACGAACGGGGCCGCACGGCCAAGCTGATGGTCGATCTGGTGGGCAGCCTGATGGGACGCAAGGTCTTCGACCGCCCCACCCGCAGCTTCTAGGGCCGCAACGACCGGCCCTTGTCATTCCCTGTCCCGCCCGCTAGCGAAATCAAGGCACGGGCATGGCTGAATGGCAGACGCATGGGACTGAACTTCCGCCGTCTGCACAAAGAAGCATAGCCTTTCTAAGGCGTTGTGCTATCAGTTTCCAACCGGGGCCACACCGAGGCCAAACCGGTTTCGTAAGAGAGCGACTGGGCCCATACCCCAATTGGTAGAGGGAGAGGTCTTAAACACCTTTCAGTCCGGGTTCGAGTCCCGGTGGGCCTACCATCGCTTTCCCCCGCCAGTCGGCCTCCCCGGTGAAGCGTGGCGATGATCGCGCAAAGGTGGGAATACCTCGCCTTCTTCGCCCGCGTCATGTCCACACCAGCGATGTCCAGAGGCAAGGATCTCCACGCCGAACGAAGCAGGGCACGAATTTCCGGCACAGCTTGCGAAACCCATGCCCGTGAGCCGATCGAACGCCTTGAACACACGCCATGGTTCCTGATGTTCCTGCGGTTGGGCCCATGCCTGTCCAGCCCCTTTGCCAAGGCTTCCGTCGAGAGACGTGCCGTCAGCGGCACGGATCGTCGTGGCAGTGACATTCGTGGAAACCGCAATGATCGCCCCGTCCAGTCCGTTGCGGATGTCGGCGCGAACAGTGCAGCCGTAGGTCTCCGCGCGATCCGCAGGTTCGAGCCTGCCTCAGGAAGGACCACTTGCGACAGGCGGGCGAAGGGGCCGCCACAGCCCCCCTCCGCGTCGGTGGGAAGCTCTTTCAGGGCGACGTATAGCCGCCGTCCACCAGGTGATAGCTGCCGGTGATGAAGCTGGCGCGGTCCGACAGCAGGAAGCAGGTCAGGGCCGACACCTCGGTCGGTTTGCCGATGCGGCCCACGGGGTGCAGAGCGGCCAGGCCCTCCATGACCTCGGGCGACAGGTTGGCCGACAGCAGGGGCGTGTCGATGAAGGCGGGGCCGACCGCGTTCACGCGGATTCCTTGCCGCGCGTATTCCATGGCGGCGGTCTTGGTCAGCCCCAGAAGCGCGTGCTTGGCCGCGACATAGGGCGCGGCATTGGCAAAGCCCACCAATCCCAGGATCGAGGACATGTTGACGATGGACCCGCCCCCGGCGCGCAGCATCGCGGGGATCTGCCACCGCATCCCGTAGAAGACGCCGTTCAGGTTGATGTCGATCACGCGGCGCCAGTCCTGCGACGGATAGTCCCCGGTCGGCTTCGACGGCCCGCCGATGCCCGCGTTGTTCACCGCCATGTGCAGCCCGCCGCAGTCCTTTTCCGCGAACGCCGCCATCTCGCGCATGGCGTCCTCGTCGGTGACATCGGCGGCGAAGGCCTTGGCCTTGCCCCCGGCTGCCGCGATCTCGTCAACCACAGCCCGGCAGGCTTCGTCCTTCAGGTCGCTGACGATCACAAGCGCGCCGGACGCCGCAAGCTCCAGGGCGATCTCGTGGCCCAGCCCCGAGGCGGCGCCGGTCACGATTGCGGTTCGGCCCGAGAAGTCGAAGCGGATGTCGGTCATGGCACGTTCCTTTCAGGTTCATCAGGATGCCAAGGTGACGCCAGAGGGCGGTTCCGACCTTGACCCAGGTCAAGGGGCGGCGCGGTTGCCAAGCAGGCCCAGGGCTTCCCCGGCGATCACGCGTTCCTCGTCGGCGGGAATGACGAATGCGGCAAGGCGGCTGTCGGTGCTGCTGATGCGGGGCGCGTTGGCGGCGTTGGCGGCACCGTCCAGCACCAGCCCCAGCCAGGCCAGCCGGTCCGCCACCATGGCACGGATGCGGGGCTGGTGTTCGCCGATGCCTGCGGTGAAGACCAGGGCGTCGATGCCGCCCATGGTGGCGGCCAGGCGCGCGGCCTCGCCAGCGATGCGCAGGCAGAACAGGCCGATCGCCTCGGCCGCCTCGGGCCGGTCGCTGTCCAGAAGCTCGCGGCTGTCGGCGTCGATGCCCGACACGCCCAGCAGCCCGCTTTCGTGGTAAAGCATCCGTTCCACCCGGGCCAGCGTCCAGCCCATCGGCCCCAGAAGATGCAGCAGCACCCCCGGATCCAGTGCCCCGCAGCGCGTGGCCATGGGGATCCCGTCCAGCGTTGAAAAGCCCATCGAGCTGTCGCGGCTGATGCCGCCCTGCATGGCGCAAAGGCTGGCCCCGCTGCCAAGATGCGCCGCTACCACGCGGGCATCCGCGGCCAGGTCGGTGCCGCGCAGGGCGTCCGCGATGTGGCGATAGGACAACCCGTGAAAGCCGTATCGGCGGATGCCCTGGTCGTGCAGCGCCCGCGGGATCGCCAGGCGCCGGGCCAGGGGATCGTGCGTGGCGTGGAAGGCGGTATCGAAGGACGCGGTCTGCACCAGGTCGGGATACAGCCTGCGCGCCGCCCTGATCAGGCGCAGGCTTTGCGGCTGGTGCAGGGGCGCCAGCCGCGACAGGCCTTCAATCTGCGCCAGGGTCTTGTCGTCGATGATCGCCGGACCGGCGAAAATGTCGCCGCCATGGACCACGCGATGCCCGATCACCGCCAGATCCGACAGGTCGATCTGGCGTCCCAGCCAGTCGAGCGCGGTGCCCAGCACCGCGGTCATGTCGCCGATATCCGCGCCCGGCAGGGGATGGGACAGGCGGTGCCCGCCCAGGGTCAGCCGCACCTCCAGCGGATCGTCGCGAAAGTCGATCGCCGCGCGGGCCAGAGGCCGGGTGCGGTCGCCGTCAATGGCATGGATGCCCAGCTTCACCGTCGAGGATCCGGCGTTGAAGGTCAGGATCGCTTCGGTCATTGCCGCGCCCCCGCGGCTGCCCTGCGCGCCACGATCAGCCTGGCCAGAGCGGCCGAGGCGATGCGCGCGGACAAAGGATCGGCCCGGCTGGTCAGCACGATTGGCACCCGCGCGCCCAGGACCAGCCCGGCAGCGGTCGAGCCGGCGAAATAGATCAGCTGCTTGGCCAGCATGTTCCCCGCCTCCAGATCCGGGACCAGCAGGATGTCGGCCTGCCCTGCCACGGCCGAGGCGATGCCCTTGGTCTGCGCGGCCTCGGGGCTGATGGCGTTGTCGAAGGCCAGGGGACCATCGACCAGCCCGCCGGTGATCTGGCCGCGCGCCGCCATGACGGTCAGGGCTGCGGCATCCAGCGTGGCGGGCATGGCGGCGTTCACGGTTTCCGCCCCGGCCAGCACCGCCACGCGGGGCTGGTCGGTCCCCAGAAGCCGCATCAGGTCGATCGCGTTCTGGGCGATGTCGCGCTTGTGGTCCAGCGTCGGCGCGATGTTGATGGCGGCATCGGTCACGATCACCGGCTTGCCATAGGCGGGCACGTCCATGACATAGGCGTGGCTGATCCGCCGCGCCGTCCGCAACCCCGAATCCCGCGCCACCACCGCGCCCAGCAGTTCATCGCTGTGCAGGCTGCCCTTGACCAGAACCTCGACCCGGCGCGAGACGGCCAGCTCCACCGCCCGCGCGGCTGCGGCATGGCTGTGTTCCGTGCTTTCGATGTCGATGCCGTCCAGGGACACGCCCGCCTCATTGGCTGCGGCGCGGATTTTGGCCTCGGGGCCGATCAGCAGCGGCTCCAGCAGGCCCTCGTCGCGAACCTCGATCGCGCCCAGGATCGCGGCGCGCGAACAGGGGTGGACGATGGCCGCGCGGATCGGCGGCAGGCTTCGCGCCTCGTCGATGAAGGGCGCATAGCGGCTGGCGGGCAGCAGCACGGCCCGCGGCGCGGGCGCGGCGGGCAGGGTCATGTCGGTGTCGGGGGCGATCACGGCGGCGGTGCCTTCCAGCACCCGCTCTCCTCGCTGGTTGGTGCAGACGGCCTCAAGCCGCACCATCCGGCCGGCCTCGTGCTTTTCGGTCACGCGGACGGTGGCGGTCACCGTGTCTCCCGGCATGGCGGGGACAAGAAAGCGGAAGTTCTGTTCCAGATGGATCGTGCCGGGGCCGGGCAAGCGCGTGCCCATGACGGCGGCGACCATGGCCGCCGTCCAGCTTCCATGGGCCGCGCTGTGGCCGCGCGACGCGCCCGCGAAGACCGGCTCGAGGCTGGCGGGGTTCACGTCGCCCGACAGCGCCGCGACCATCGAGATGTCGTTGACCCCGACCGTGCGCGTCAGCGAAGCTTCGTCCCCGATCTTCAACGACGCGAAGGTGTGGTTCTTCAGGATGCCGTTCACATCCTCCTCCTATCGCTGAAAGACATAGCTGCCGGGCGCGTCCATCAGTGGCGAAAGCCCCTGTTCCGCGGCCCCCAGGGGCGGCGGCGCGGCGGGCGGCCCCGACTGCGCGGCAAGCCAGTCGCCCCAGGCGGGCCACCAGGATCCTTCGGCCGGGTTATGCGCGGCCCGCCAGTCGGGGGCCGAGATCAGCGCGCCGTCCTTTAGCCGCGTGCCGATGCGGTAATGGCGGCGCGGGTCGCCCGGCGGGCTGACGATCCCGGCATTGTGCCCGCCCGAGGTCAGCACGAAGGTCACGTCGGTATCGGTGAACTGGTGGATCTTGTAGACCGAGGTCCAGGGCGCGACGTGATCGCGGTCGGTGCCCACGACAAAGACCGGCACGCGGATGTTCTGCAACGCGGCGGGACGTCCCTCGACCATGAAGCGCCCGGCGGCCAGTTCGTTGTCCAGATACAGGCGTTGCAGGTATTCCGAATGCATCCGCCAGGGCATCCGGGTGCTGTCGGCGTTCCAGGCCATCAGGTCGGTCATCGGGCGGCGCTGCCCCATCAGGTAATCATGCACGGCCCGCGACCAGACCAGGTCGTTCGACCGCAGAAGCTGGAAGGCGCCCGCCATCTGGTCGTCCGACAGATAGCCCCGGTTCCACATCATGCTGTCCAGGAAGTGCATCTGGCTGGGGTCGATGAACAGCGCAAGTTCGCCCGGTTCGGTGAAATCGACCTGCGCGGCAAACAGCGTCAGCGAGGCCAGGCGGTCCCCTGCCGCAGCCCCCATGGCCGCCGCCGCGATCGACAGCAGCGTGCCGCCCAGGCAATAGCCGGTGGCATGGACCCTGGCCCCCGGCACGATGGTCCCCACCGCATCCAGCGCGGCCAGCACGCCTTGGCGGCGGTAATCCTCCAGCGTCAGGTCGCGATCCCCTGCGCCTGGGTTGCGCCACGAGATCGCGAAGACGGTGAAACCTTGGCCCACCAGCCAGCGGATCAGCGAATTTTCAGGCGACAGATCCAGGATATAGTATTTCATGATCCAGGCGGGCACGATCAGCACCGGCTCGGGCCGGACCTGCCCGGTCGATGGCGCGTATTGAATAAGTTCAATCAGGTGGTTGCGGAAGACGACGGTGCCGGGCGTCACCGCAACCGTTTCGCCGGGGCGGAACGCTTCGGCACCCGGCGGAGGCTGGCGGTTCATCAGGCGCAGGGCGTCCTCGGCCCAGTTCTGCCAGCCCTGCCACAGGTTCATGCCGCCGGTCTGCCAGGTGCGGGCCAGCACCTCGGGGTTGGTCAGGGGATTGTTCGAGGGCGAGAAGACGTCCAGCCACTGCTTGGCGACAAAGGAGACCACATCCTCATGGTGCTTCATCACGCCCGGCACCTCGTGCGTGACGTTGTGCAGCCATTGCTGGCCCAGCAGGAAGGCCTGCGCCAGCATCGAAAAGGGCGGTCGTTGCCAGCCTTCGTGGCGAAAGCGGGCGTCGCCCGGCAACGGGCGGATCGCAGGGGGCGTCTTCGGGTCGATGGCCGTGGACAGAAGCCACGTCATAAGCCGCCCGGTCTTGCGCCCCGCCTTCCACAGAAGCTCGGCCCGCTTGCCCGGCGCCTGGGCCAGGTGGAAGGCCCAGTCAAAACCCGCAAGCGCCAGCGATCCCGGAGAAATGCCGCCCGTCAGCTGCCCGCCAAGCGCCTCTCGCATCCGGTCCATCGCCTGGAACGCCGCAAGGCCCAGCGACGCGTCCTGATCGACCGGGGGCATCACCGCAGGCATGGCAATGGAGTCGGTCTGGTCGGGCATCTCGGTCCTTGGTGGGTCGGGGTCTGCGGGTTATCCTTACGGGGTCCAGCATCGGGTGATCTTGACCTGAGTCAAGGTTCGCTGCCGGATCATGGCCTTACCATCCAGATTTCATCAGACAGGATCACGGACATGAAAGACGACAAGATCGCGAAGCCGGAAACGGCCGTTCTGCCGGATTCTCCCGGAATGAACCTGCCCCACGTTCTTCTCTGGCCGTTGCGGATGCAGGAAATGCTGTGGCGGGAAACGCTTCTGACGATGGCGCGGATGGCAGAACTGCGGGCCGAATGCCTGCGCAGCATGGCCCAGGTCAGCCTGCCCATGGATGCCGCCGCCATCCAGAGCGACTATGCCCGAAAGCTGATGGAGGTTGCCGGGGAGGAAGGCAACCGCCTTGCCCGCGCCATGAAGGCCGCCGTGCCGGCAATGCACAAGGCCGCCTGATCCGCAGGCCGAAATGCCCGTGCGGCCCCTTGCCGGGGTTCATCGCGGGTGGTCCCTGAGCCGGCCCCCGCGCCCTGCAAGGAACGACAAAAGCCCGATGCCCGACCCGAGCGCCCTTGACGACGCCCATGCCCGTCCCGCTTCCGAAGTCCTGACCGTCCTGGATGCCACCGCCACCGGGCTGACCGCATCCGAGGCTGCGGCCCGCCTGTCCCGCCACGGCCCCAACAGCCTGCCCGGCGCCAGGCCGCGCCCGTCGATCCTGCGTTTCCTGGCCCAGTTCAACAACGCGCTGATCTATTTCCTGCTGGCCGGGGCGGGGGCCGCCGCCGCCCTGGGCCATTTCGTCGATGCCGGCGTGATCCTGGCCGTGGTGATCGTGAACGCGGTCGTGGGCTTCCTGCAGGAAGGCAAGGCCGAAAGCGCGCTGAACGCCATCCGCAGCATGATCGCGCCCAAGGCCAGCGTGCTGCGGGACGGGCGGCGAATCAGCGTCGGCATGGCCGACCTGGTCCCCGGCGACGTGGTCCTGATCGAGGCGGGCGACCGCGTGCCCGCCGACCTGCGCCTGATCGCCGCGCGCAACCTGCTGGTGGACGAGGCGATCCTGACGGGGGAATCCGTGGCATCGACCAAGGAAGTCGATCCCGTTGAGGCAGGGGCGGCCCTGGGCGACCGCCGGTCCATGGCCTTTTCCGGCACGCTTGTCGCGGCGGGCCAGGGCAGCGGCGTGGTAACGGCAACCGGCACCGCGACCCAGATCGGCCGCATCAGCACCCTCCTGCGCGAGGTCGAGACGCTGACGACGCCGCTGCTGCGCCAGATCAACGCCTTTGCCCGTCGCTTCACGCTGCTGGCGTTCGTCGGCGCGGCGCTGATCTTCGCCTTTGCCGTCTCGCTGCGCGGCTATGCCTGGGACGAGGCGCTGATGGCGGTGGTGGCGCTTGCCGTGGGGCTTATCCCCGAAGGGCTGCCCGCCGTCATCACCATCACGCTGGCCATCGGCGTGCAGCGCATGGCCGCCCGCCGCGCGGTGATCCGTCGGCTGCCCGCGGTGGAAACACTGGGTGCCACATCCATCATCTGCTCCGACAAGACCGGCACCTTGACCCGGAACGAGATGACCGTGGGCCGGGTGGTGACGGCCGACGGCGTGACTGTGGTTCAGGGCGCGGGCTATGACCCAAAAGGCCATGATTTCAACCCTGTCCCTGCCGTGCGCGATCTGTTGCGGGCGGGCTTGCTGTGCAATGATGCCGAACTCCATCCCGGCACCTGGAAGGTGGAAGGCGACCCGATGGAGGGCGCGCTGATCGCCGCCGCGATGAAGGCAGGGCTGGATCCGGCGACCGAACGCGCGGCCCGGCGGCTGGACGCAATCCCGTTCGATGCCCAGCATCGCTTCATGGCGACGCTGCACGACGTGCCGGGGCGGAACCGGGTGATGCTGGTCAAGGGCGCGCCGGAACGGATCCTGGCGATGTGCACGGACCAGGCCTCGGGTGCGGGCGCGCAGCCGTTGGATCACGCCTATTGGACCAACCGCATCGCCGAAACCGGACGCGAGGGCGAGCGCGTGCTGGGTTACGCGACCAAGCCCATGCCCGACGGCACCGCCAGGATCGACTTTCCCGACGTGCGGGACGGACTGACCTTCCTGGGCATCACCGGCTTCATCGACCCACCGCGCCCCGAGGCCATCGCCGCAATCGCCGAATGCCACGGCGCGGGCATCGACGTGCGCATGATCACCGGCGACCATGCCGAGACCGCCACGGCCATCGCCCGCCAACTGGGCCTGGCGCCCGACCCGCAGGTGCTGACCGGCAAGGATCTGGACGCGATCCCCGATGCCGATCTTGCCGGGGCCGTCGCCCGCACCCAGGTCTTCGCCCGCACCAGTCCCGAACACAAGCTGCGCATCGTCCGCGCGCTGCAATCCCAAGGCAACGTGGTCGCGATGACCGGCGACGGAGTGAACGACGCGCCCTCGCTGAAGCAGGCGGATGTCGGCATCGCAATGGGCATCAAGGGCACCGAGGCCGCCAAGGAAGCGGCCGAGATCGTGCTGATGGACGACAACTTCGCCTCGATCGTGGCGGCGGTGCGGGAAGGGCGCACCGTCCACGACAACATCCGCAAGGTCATCGCCTGGACCCTGCCCACCAATGGCGGCGAGGCGCTGACTGTGGTCACCGCGATCCTGCTGAACTTCGCGCTGCCGATGACGCCAGTGCAGATCCTGTGGGTCAACCTGATCCTTGCCGCGACGCTGGGCCTTGTCCTGGCCTTCGAGCCGTCCGAGCCCGGCGTCATGGCGCGCGCGCCCCGCAAGGCCGATGCGGGGCTGCTGACGCCCTTCATGGTCTGGCGCATCGTCTTCGTGTCGCTGCTGTTCACAGCCATCTCACTGGCGGTCTTCTTCTGGGCCCTGAACCAGGGCCGCGACATCGCCGAGGCCCGGACGGTGGTGGTGAACACGCTGGTGGTGCTGGAAATCTTCTATCTGTTCAACATCCGCTATCTGCACATGACCTCGTTCACGCTGACGGGGGTCAAGGGCACCGGGCCGGTGCTGGCGGCCATCGCCCTGGTGGTGACGGGGCAACTGGCCTTCACCTATCTGCCGGTGATGCACAGGATTTTCGATTCCCGCCCGCTGGGCCTTCTGGACGGCCTCGCGATCATCCTGATCGGCGCGATGACCCTGGGCGTGCTGGAGATCGAGAAGCACCTGCTGCGCGACCGCTTCGGCCCGGCATGACGCGCGGCGGCAGGAACGCGGGCGGCGATGACGAATGCCCGTCCCGGACGTCTGCCTTGGCTGTCACAGCGAACAGATCGCCGGACTTTTCGGCCTCTGCCCCGGCGGCAGCCACGGCTGCATCACAGATCCTTGCAGAAGGCGTCGTAGAGGGCGGCCATCAGCACCTCGAGGTCGGGATCGCTGATGCGGTAGAAGATGGTCTGGCTTTCGCGGCGGGTGTCCACCATCTGGGCCTCGCGCAGCTTGGCCAGGTGCTGGCTCAGCGCGGATTGGCTGAGGCCGACCGCCTGCTGCAGCGCGCCGACCGAGCGCTCGCCCTTGGTCAGCTCGCACAGGATCAGCAGGCGCTTGGCATTGGCGACAAGCGCCAGCCGCCCGGCCACGTGATCGGCGCGGTCCTGCAGGGCGCGGGTCGCCTTGTCCCCGTCTTGTATATTAGCATTGACTGATTTAGACATGGTTAATATATAGACCTGGCGGGCGGATCAAGCAAGCGTCGCCGCAAGTCACGGAGGAAGTGCATGGAGATCGGGATCGAGACCGCGTTCACGCCCTTGGCTTCGCTGCTGGGCGGGGTGCTGATCGGGCTGAGCGCGGTGATGGTGATGGGGCTGTTCGGCCGCATCGCAGGCATCGCCGGCATTGCCCAGGGGGCGATGGCGCTGTCCGGCGCGGCGAAGGACCGCGACTGGCGGTGGGCCTTTCTGGCCGGGCTGATCGTCGCGCCGCTGGCGGTGATGGCCGGGGGCGGGACGGTGGCGCAGACCGTCCCCGACAATCTGCCGGGCATGGCCCTCGCCGGGCTGCTGGTGGGCACGGGCACGGCGCTTGGTTCGGGCTGCACCTCGGGACACGGGGTCTGCGGGCTGGCGCGGCTGTCGGGCCGGTCGCTGGCGGCGGTCGCGACCTTCATGGCGGCGGGCTTTGCCACCGTCTTCGTGCTGCGCCATATCTGGGGGGCTGCGTGATGCGGGTGCTGTGGGGCTTTCTGTCGGGGCTGGTCTTCGGGCTGGGGCTGGTGATCTCGGGCATGGCCAACCCGGCCAAGGTGCTGAACTTCCTGGACCTGACCGGGACCTGGGACCCCAGCCTGGCCTTCGTGATGGGCGGGGCGACGCTGAGCGCCTTTGTGGGCTACAGGCTGGTCTGGCGGCGCAGCGCGCCGGTCCTGGACCGGGCCTTCGACATTCCCAAGACCCGCGCCATCGATCGGCCGCTGCTGGTGGGGGCAACGCTGTTCGGGATCGGCTGGGGGATCGGCGGCTTCTGCCCCGGCCCGGCCTTCACCGCCCTGCCCCTTCTGGCGCCGGGCACGCTGGTCTTTCTGCCGGCGATGCTGGCAGGCCTGTGGCTGGGCGCGCGGATCAAGACAGGCGGCCATCTGCAAGCCAAAGGAGCGACGTCATGAGCACATCCAGGCTGAAGGAGCGGGTCGTCCGCCACTCGCCCTCGACGGGCGCGGGCAGCCCCGATGTCTGGGGCATCTATGAACCCGACACCGGATCGATCCAGTATGTCTGCGCCGATCCCGCGACGAAACAGGCCGCGCTGATCGACGTGGTCTGGAACCTCGACACCCACAACTATCGCTTCTCGACCGAAAGCATGGATCAGGTGCTGGACCTCGTGCGGCAGAACGGGCTGACGGTGCAGTGGATCCTCGACACCCATCCCCATGCCGACCACGTGATGGCCTCGGCGCATCTGAAGAAGCGCACCGGCGCGCCCGCAGCCATCGGCGACAAGGTGCGCGATATCGCCCGCCTCTGGGCCGGGCTTTACAACCTGCCGGGTGCCTTCGACCCCGCCCGCGACTTCGACCGCCTGTTCGCAGACGGCGAGACCTTCCGCATCGGCGATCTGGAAGCGCGGGTGATGCTGTCGCCCGGCCACACGCTGGGTTCGGTCACCTATGTCTGCGGCGACGCGGCCTTTACCCATGACACGCTGATGCAGCCCGATGTCGGCACCTCGCGCGCCGATTTCCCGGGGGGCGACACCGCCGAACTGTGGGATTCGATCCAGGCGATCCTGGCCCTGCCAGGGGACACGCGGCTGTTCGTGGGCCACGACTACGGCACCGAGACTCGCGACGAGCCGCAGTGGGAGGCGACGGTGGATGAACATCGCGCGGGCAACAGGCACGTCAAGGACGGCACCCGGCGCGAGGACTGGATCGCCCTGCGCGACAAACGCGATGCCACCCTGCCCCTGCCCGACCGGATCCTTGCCGCGCTGCAGATCAACCTGCGCGGCGGCCGCCTGCCCGCCCCCGAGGACGACGGCCACAGCTACCTGAAGATCCCGATCAACAGGTTCCCCGACACCGCAAAGCCATGAGGGATCCGGCCGCCGAGGCGCAGGGTCGCGTGCCGACCGCCCTGCCCGGGCAGGACGCACCGACCCGTGATCAGCCGCGGCGTCGGCTTCCTATGCGTGTTCGACCTCGACGCCGATGACCGCCACGCAGTCGCCGGGCTTGACGATTCCAGGAAAATGCCGCGCCATCATCAGGCCGGATCGACGCGCACAAACCGTGACGGGCGGCAGGCCGGTGCGGGTCACGGGAAAGATGCGGGCGACAGGCTGGCCGCAGGTGACGCCATCCCCCAGGTCGGCCAGGAACTCGATCAGCCCGCCATCTTCGGCGAAGGTGAAGCAATCCTCGTCCGGCATGTCCAGCCATTGTGTAGGTTGGAGCTCTATCTCACCTTTCATCACGCCCGCCGCGACCAGCATGTTGCGCAAGCCGCGCTTGGCGATACCCGCGGTGCGCGCCGTCGCCGTGCCGCCGCCGCCCAGTTCGGTCGTGACGAAGGTCTTGCCCATGTCCTCGGCAGCGGTGTCGTACATGCCAACGGCGTCGATCTCGAGCATTCTTACCGACCAGGGGGCGCCAAAAGCGCGGACCAGATCGAAGGACTGTGCCTCCTGCCGCTTGTCAGGCAAGACGTGGGCCGCGCAATAGGGAAGGAAATCCAAGGTCTTGCCGCCCGAATGGAAATCCAGAACCACGTCCGCCATGGGCAGCAGCACACGCTGGAAATAGTCCGCGATCTTCTGTGTCACCGTGCCGTCCGGGCGGCCCGGAAAGCTGCGGTTCAGGTTGCCCTTGTCGATGGGCGATGTCCGCGTCCCCGCGCCGAAAGCCGGATAGTTCATCGCGGGCACGATGATGATGCGGCCGGTTACCTGATCGGCCCTGATGGTCGAGGCCAGATCGAACAGCGCGATCGGGCCTTCGTATTCGTCGCCGTGGTTCGCGCCCGTCAGCAGCGCGGTTGGCCCCTCGCCGTTGTTGACGACAGTGATGGGGATCATGATCGATCCCCAGGCCGCGTCGTCGCGAGAATAGGGCAGCCGCAGGAAGCCGTGGCTGACCCCGGCGGCCGAGAAATCCACCGTCGCCGTGATGGGCGAAGGCGTCAGCTGCATCTGCAACATGACCCTAGTCCTTCACGAACAGCTTGCGCGGGACCGAGGCCAGCAGTTCCGGCGCGCCTTCGGTGATGACGATGGATTCCGTGATTTCCAGCCCCATCTCGTCCGACCACAGGCCGGTCATGAAATGGAAGGTCATGCCCGGTTCCAGCACCGTCCTGTCGCCGGGACGCAGCGACATGGTGCGTTCGCCCCAGTCGGGCGGATAGCTGACGCCGATGGGATAGCCGGTGCGCCCGTCCTTGGTGATGCCGTATTTCTTCAGCACGGCATAGAACGCGCCCGCGAACTGTTCGCAGGTATTGCCGGCGCGCGCTGCCTCCAAGCCTGCCTCCATGCCTTCCAGCACAGCCTGTTCGCCATCCAGGAAGACCTGCGGCGGCTTGCCCAGGAACACGGTCCGCGACAGCGGCGCGTGATAGCGGTTATGGCAGCCGGCGATCTCGAAGAAGGTGCCTTCGCCCGCGCGCATCGGCCGGTCGTCCCAGGTCAGATGCGCGGCTGCCGCCTCTCTCCCCGAGGGCAGCAGCGGCACGATGGCCGGATAGTCGCCGCCGAAGCCGTCCGTCCCCCGGATCCCTGCGTCATAGATTTCGGCCACGAGGTCGCATTTGCGCATCCCCGGCTCGATCTTCTCGAAGATGCGTTCGTGCATCTTCGTGACGATGGCGCCCGCCTTGCGCATGTAGTCCAGTTCCGTGGCCGATTTCACCGCCCGCTGCCAGTTCACCAGTCCCGTGGTGTCGCTGAACCGCGCATCGGGCAGATGCTTTTGCAGCGCGGCAAAGGCGGCGGCGGTGAACCAGTAGTTGTCCATCTCGACGCCGATGCGCCGTGTGCCCCAGCCCTTGTCCGTCAGGATCTGCGACAGCAGGTCCATCGGGTGCTTCTGGGTGTTCATGACGTAATCATCGGGATAGCCGATGATGTTGGCCTCGGACAGATAGGCCGTGAACCGCGCGCCCACCGCGTCCATGGCGCGACCGAAGAAGATCGGCTCGCCATCGGGCGGCACGACCACGCATTGATGGACATAGAAGGACCAGCCGTCATAGCCGGTCAGCCAGTTCATGTTGCTGGGATCGGTGACGATCAGCAGATCGACGCCCTTTTCCTCCATCGCCCGGCGCGTGCGGGCCAGACGCTGGGCATATTCCTCGCGCGTGAATTTCAGTGCGACATCTGTCATCGGGGTTGCTTTCAGAAGGTAAAGTCTTGGCCAGCCCCCGCCCAGGCCGCGCGGGCCAGGGCAAGGGTGGCGATGGCGGTGTCCTGGATGCCGGTCCCGGTCAGGTCGGCCAGGGTGATCTGCGCGTCGTCGCTGCGCCCCGGCGCCTGACCGGCCAGGATCTGCCCCAGTTCGGGGAAATCGCCGTCAAGCCCCGCATGGGCCAGTTCGCCCAGGGCACGGGTCTGCGACAGCCGGTCGGCCACATAGCGGGCGGCGGCGATCAGGCGCGGGGCGATCTCGTTCTTGTGCTCGGCGTCCGATCCCATGGCGGTCACGTGGGTGCCGGGCGCGACGCGGTGCAGGATCGGCGCAGTGGCGGGCGTTGTGGTCACGACGATGTCGGCCCCTGCCGTCGCGTCGTCCACCGTCGCGGCGGCGGTAACGGGAATGGACAAGGCGGCGGTCATCTCGGCCGCAAAGGCCTGCGCCTTGGCGGGGTCGCGCGCCCAGACGGTTGCGCCGGTCAGCGGACGCACCAGCGACAGCGCCTGCAACTGCATCCGCGCCTGCATCCCCGCGCCCAGGATCGTCGCCCGCACGGCATCCTTGCGGGCAAGCGCGTCGGCGGCAACGGCCCCCGCGGCGGCGGTGCGCACATCGGTCAGCCAGCCGTTGTCCAGCAGCAGCGCCTCGACCAGCCCGGTCGTTGAGGACAGCACCACCATCATGCCGTTGGTGGACGGCAGGCCAAGCGCCGGATTGCCGAAGAAACCGGGCGAGATCTTGATCGCGAAATGCGACAGGCCCGGCACATAGGCGGTCTTCACGTCCACTTCCCCCCGATGTTCGGGGATGTCCAGCCGCAGGATCGGCGGCATGGCCACCGGCGTCGTCGCAAGGGCCACGAAGGCGTCGCGGATGCAGGCCACGGCCCCGGCGTCAAGCGGAACAAGCGCGCGGAGGTCGGCCTCGGTCAGGATCTTCACCGGCGGTCTCATGCGGCCTCCGATGCGCCCGCCATGACGCGGGCATGCAGGGCGGGGTCGATGTTGGCCCCCGACAGGATGGTGACGACCGGGCCGCGCGGCGTGATCTTTCCGGCCAGCAGCGCCGCCGTTCCGACCGCCGCCGCGCCTTCGACGACATGGCCCGCGCGGCCCAGGTGGCGGATACCTTCGGCGATTTCCACCTCGGTCAGCAGGATCACCTGATCCAGCAGGTCGCGGCACAGCGGAAATGTCACGCGGTTTCCCAGCCCGATCCCGCCACCCAGGCTGTCGGCCAGGCTGGCGGTTTCCACGACCTCGACCGGGTGTCCGGCGCGGATGCTGGCGGCCATGGCCGCGCCGTTCTCCATCGTCAGGCCGATCACGCGGGTCCGGGGCGACAGCGCCTTGATCGCCAAGGCGATCCCCGCCGCAAGGCCGCCGCCGGACAGCGGCACCAGCACCGCCTCGGGGGCGCCGATTTCCAGCCCGATGGTCCCCTGCCCCGCCACCACGTCGGGATGGTCGAAGGGCGGGATTGCGGTCATCCCCTCATGGGCCACGGCGCGGGAAACCTCGACCATCGCGTCGTCCTGGCTGTCGCCGACGATGCGCACATCGGCCCCCAAAGCGCGGATCGCCTGGATCTTGTTCGCGGGCACCAGCCGGGACAGGCAGACCGTCGCCCGCACCCCAAGCGCCCGCGCCGCATGGGCAAGCGCGCGCCCGTGATTGCCGGTCGAGGCGGTGATGACGCCCCGCGCCAGCCGGTCCCGGTCCAGCGACCGGATTGCATTGGTCGCGCCCCGCAGCTTGAAGGCGCCGGTGGTCTGGCGGTGTTCGCATTTCAGCCAGACCGGGTGGCCCAGCCGCGCGGACAGCACCTGATCCTCGACCATCGGGGTCTGCGCGACATGGCCCGCAATGCGGGCGGCGGCGGCGCGGATGTCGTCTGGGGTGACGCTCATGACAGCCTCATCAATTGGCCGGGCAGCGCGGCCCCGGCATCGCCGCAGGCCCGCAGCGCGGCCCAGAGCGTCGCCAGATTGGCCGAGACGACCGGCAGGCCCACCGCATCCTCGATCCGGGCCGCAATCCCGGCGGCGCGGACGGCGGTGCAGGCGATGAACAGCGCCTGACTGCCTGGCGCCACGGCGGCGCGGGCGGCTTCGATGATCGTGGCATGGGACAGGCGGGCCATGGCACGATCGTCGGTCATGTTCAGGCAGGAAATACCCCGCAACGCGAAGCCGCCGCCCTCGAAGCAGTCGGCCATGGGCCGCGTCGTCTGCGGTGTATAAGGGGTCAGCAGCGTGATCCGGTCCGCGCCAAGCGCCCGCAGCGCCGCGAACCCGGCCGAGATGGGCGTGATCGCCCGCGCCCCCGGCTTGCCCGCGTCGATGGCCGCGCGCACGCGGTCGTCGCCGATCACCACGGATGCCGAGGTGCAGGAATACACCACCGCGTCCAACCCCTCATCCGGCAGGATAAGGGCGGCGGCCCGCGTCACGTCGCCCGCCATCGCGGCCAGGGTTTCCGGCGTCACCGGATTGGCGAAGGGGATGCGTGTCGCATAGACGCCGATGCCGCGCGGCGGCAGGGTGGCGAAATCGACCTCGGTCGTGTGGTCGGTCGCCAGCGTCACCAGGCCAACGCGGCGGGGCAGCGGGCGGTCGTCCAGCGTAAGGGGCAGGTCCAGGATGGTCACTTGCCGACCCCTCCGTAACGGCGTTCCAGCCACCGCAGCCCGACCACGGAAATCACGCTGACGATCAGGAACATCACGCCGACCATCGTCATCGGCTCGACATAGCGATAGGAACTGTTGGCGACGGACCGGGCCTGGTTCATCAGTTCCAGCACGGTGATGGCCGACAGAAGCGGCGTTTCCTTGAACATCGCCAGCAGATAGTTCGCCATGGCCGGGATCATCGGCGGGACCGCCTGCGGCAGGATCACGTGGATCCAGGCCTGGCGCGTGGTCAGGTTGGTGGCCTTGGCGGCTTCCCACTGCCCGCGCGAGACGGCTTCGATCCCGCCGCGATAAACCTCGGCGGTATAGGTGGCGTAATGCAGGCCCATGCCGATCACCCCGGCGGTCAGCGCCGGCAGGCGGATGCCCAGGTCGGGCAGGACGTAGAAGATGAAGTAAAGCTGCACCAGCAGCGGGGTGCCGCGGATGAATTCGACCACGAAGCCCGTGCCGCGCGACACCAGACGGCTGGGCGACCGGCGCAGGATCGCGAAGACCAGCCCCAGCACCGCCGCCACGATGGCG
The DNA here is from genome assembly GCF_030846195.1 of Paracoccus yibinensis. Classification (GTDB taxonomy): domain Bacteria; phylum Pseudomonadota; class Alphaproteobacteria; order Rhodobacterales; family Rhodobacteraceae; genus Paracoccus; species Paracoccus yibinensis. The sequence goes on along the minus strand of NZ_JAVCWH010000004.1, from coordinate 320,536 downwards.
CCCAGGACGGTGGCAAGGATGGTGATCCTGAAGCCGTCCAGAAGCTGCGGAAGGATCGACCAGGCAAATTCCCAATCCCATTCCATCAGCGCACCCCGTCAAGGCCGCGCGTCACGCGCCGTTCAAGCCGCCGCATCCCGAAAGAAATGGCCGAGGACATCGCGAAATACAGCACCAGGATGGTGATGAAGGGCAGCAGCGTGTTGCCGGTCTGCGACCGCACGATCTGCGCCTGGAAGGTCATGTCGGCCAAGGAAATCAGCGACACGACCGCCGTCGCCTTCAGCAGTTCGATCGCGTTGTTTCCGAAGGTCGGCAGCATCAGGGGCAGGGCCTGGGGCAGGATCACGTGGCGCATCCGCTGGAAGCGCGTCAGGTTGACGGCGATGCAGGCCTCGGTCTGGTCGCGCGGCACGGCCAGGATCGCGCCGCGCACGACCTCGGCCCCATAGGCGCCGACATTCAGCCCAAGCGCCAGCACCCCCGCCTGCATCGGCGTCGGCGCCCAAAGCCCCGTCATCGGCAGCACGAAGTAAATCCAGAACAGCTGCACGAAGATCGAGGTTCCGCGGAAGAACTCGATATAGACCGTCGCCAGCCACCGCAGCACGGCATGGCGGGAAAGGCGGCCCAGCCCGGCCAGAAAGGCCATAACCAAGGCCAAAGCCGACCCCATCAGCGTCAGCTGGATCGTGGTCCAGGCCCCCTGAAAGATCAGCGTCAGATATCCAGACCAGTCGCCCATGCGCTGATGCCTGCCTTTCCTGTCTGCGGTCAAAGGGCGGGGCGCGCGGCCCCGCCTGTCAGGTCACTGCTGGGCGCAAAGCGTCTCGCGATTGGTCGAGATCGCCGCCTGGGCCGAGAAGCCGTAGGGTTCGATGATCTTCGCGAACTCGCCCGATTCCTTCAGCTTGGCCAGTTCGGCGTCGAAGGCGTCGCGCAGGTCGGTGTCGCGCTTGTTGAAGGCCGCGCCGTCGCAGTAAACGGGGGCGCCCACGACCGGCGCGAACACCTCGAGCTTGTCGTCGCCCGATTTCGCCAGCAGGTCGTTCAGCGACAGGACCGGCAGCGAATAGGCGTCGATGCGGCCGTCCTGCACCATCTTCAGCCCCGACTGCGGGTCGGGCACCACGATCAGCCGGTCACGCGGCACGCCCGCGTCAAGGGCCAGCTTTTCCTCGGTCCCGCCACCGGGCGCGCCCAGACGGGCTTCGGGGTCCTTGGCGAAATCCTCGTAGGACTGGAAGCCCTTGGGGTTGCCCGCGGGCACCAGCAGCGCCTCGGCATCGCACAGGATCGGCTCGGAATAGGCGACCGCGTCGCAGCGTTCGGGTTTCATGAACAGGCCCGCCGTGATCGCGTCCACACGACCCGCCTGAAGGCTGGGGATCATGGCGCCGTAATCCAGGATCGAGGCCTCCAGATCCTCGACCCCAAGCGCGGCGAAGACGGCGCGGGCCACGTCAGGGGCGGCCCCGGAAACCTTGCCGGAGCTGTCGATGGCGGTGAAGGGCGGTTCGTTGCCGATGGCGATGCGGACCGTTCCGGCTTCTTTCAGATCCTCCAGCTTGTCGGCAAGCGCGGGGATTGGGGCTGCCAGAAGAACGGCAGCGATCAGGCATGTTTTCATCGTTCTCTCCAGTTGGGTGTGCATCACACGCGCTGTCCGGCGGCGATGATCTTGCGCAGGAAGGACTTCGTGCGGTCCTCTTGCGGCGCGGTGAAAATCTGGTCGGGCGGACCTTGTTCGACGATGCGGCCCTTGTCGAAGAACAGCACGCGGTCGGCGAAGTCATGGGCAAAGCCCATCTCGTGCGTGACCAGCAGCATGGTCATGTCGGTTTCGCGCGCCAGGCGTTGCATGACTTCCAGCACTTCCTCGACCAGTTCGGGATCAAGCGCCGAGGTCACTTCGTCGAACAGCATGATCTGCGGTTGCAGGGCCAGGGCGCGGGCAATGGCCACGCGCTGCTTCTGGCCGCCCGAAAGCTGGCTGGGCATGTAGTCGGCCTTGTCCGCAAGCCCGACCATGTCCAGCAATTCGCGCGCCCGGCGTTCGGCATCCGGGCGCTTCTCGCCCTTGGTGAGGATCGGCGCCATCGTGATGTTCTGCAGCACCGACTTGTGCGGGAACAGGTTGAAGTGCTGGAAAACCATGCCGATATGGCGGCGCATCCTGTGCAGGTGGGCCTCGTCTGCGGAAACCTCGGCGCCGTTCCTGGTCATGTGGTAAAGCGGCTCGCCACAGACTTCGATCCGGCCGCCCGAGATATCCTCCAGCGTCATCAGGATGCGCAGGATCGTCGTCTTGCCGGACCCCGATGGACCGATCAGGGCCAGCTTCTCTCCTTTCATCACATCGAAGTCGAGGCCGTCGATGACGGTCAGCGTCCCAAAGGATTTCCGAAGGTTCTGGATGCGGATGATCGGCTGGTCCAAGATGTCCCCCTGGCTGTCAGCGCGACCTTTGCCTCTGGATTATATCAGGTCAATACAGAAAATAATATCATATCAATTTTTTGGGGCCGCTTTGACTATCCGATCAGCGGAAGCAGCGGCTCGGCCATGCTGCCAAGGCTGTCCTTCACCAGCGAAAGACCCCGGCGCAGGTCGCCGGCACTGGTGGAGCCAAGGGCGATGCGTACCGCATCCCGCCGTCCCCGGTCGTCTATGCGAAAGGCGCCGCCCGATGCCACCGCAACACCGCGACGCCGGGCCTGCGCCACGAAATCGTCTTCGTTGCTGCCGGGGGGCAGTTCCAGCCAGAGGTGCAGGCTTTGCGGGTGGGTGTGGAAGGATGCGTCGCCCAGAACCTCTTGCGCGATCTGGTGGCGTTCGCGCAGGGCCTCGCGTTGACACAGGATCAGCCGGTCCACGGTGCCGTCGCTGATCCAGTGGCTGAGCAGTTCCGCCATTGCAGGCGTCGCCATCCAGTTCGTGACCAGATGGCGGTTGGCCGTCGCAAGGGCGATGCGCGGCGGGGATACCAGCCAGGCGACACGCAGGCCCGGCAGGGTCGATTTGGTGAAGCCGTTGACATAAAGGACGCGTTCAGGCGCCAGGGCAGCCACGGGCGGCGGACGATGCTCGATCATCTTGTTCAGCATGTCGTTCTCGATGATCTGGATGTCGTGCCGCCGGGCCACCTCGACCACTTCGCGGCGGCGTTCCAGACTGCTGACAATGGCCAGGGGATTGATCGCGGAAGGCTGCAAGTAAAGCGCGTGGAGGCTGTTCTTGCGGGCCAGTTTATCCAAGGCGTCCGGCAAGATGCCATCGCGGTCGAAGGGCAACCCTTCAAGGTGCAGGCCCAGGTATTTCGACAAGGGAATGAGAAGATGATGCGTCAGGGTGGCGGCCGCGATCGTCCCGCCGACCGGAACCGCGCTCATCACCGCGGTCGTGATGGCCGAGGTTGCGCCGTCCGTGATGGTGATGTTGTCGGGCGCCACATCCAGGCCGTTCCGCCCCAGCCAGTCCGCCGCAACCTGCTTGTGCCGGGGCATGACCGAACTTGGCCGAAAGGCCAGGGCCGCCGATTCCGTCAGGTTGTCCGCCACCCAGTGCAGGCCCTTGCGGAATATCTCGACATGCCTGCGTTCGGTGACCGGCTTCAGGATCGACAGGTCGATCAGCGCCGCCTCTCGCTGGGCAAGATAGGGCGCGCGATTTTCTGCCGCCGGGGGAAGCACGAAGGAGCCGCGCCCGACCTCTCCGACCACAAGGCCGCGGCGGATGAGTTCCTCATAGGCACGCGAAACGGTCTGGACCGACAGTCCAAGATCGTCTGCAAGCTTGCGATGCGGCGGAAGGCGCGCGCCCGCCGCCAGGATGCCTTTTGCAATCGCCTGCGCGAACTGGTCGGCCAGGGACTGATAAGCGGGACGACGCAGGGTAGCGGGATTGGGAAGCCAGGAGGTCATGTCGATCCACGCCGAAGATGCATGGATCATAATGACATGATCTCCCCGACAATGACCAGAGATGTAATTCAGATCATATCGGGATTGTAATGAAATTGTGCTGCATTCAGGTCGGCCAGCGTCCGTGCGGGGCGGCTGCTGCCCGGTCGATGCAGACGACCTTGGGCTGGGTCATGTCTTCATAGGCAAAGCGGACCCCCTCACGCCCAAGGCTGCCGTGCTTGAACCCGCCAAAGGGCATCGCGTCGAAGCGATAGTCCGACGAGTCGTTCACCATCACGCCCCCCGCTTCGATCCGCCTTGCGGCTTCCAGGGCCAGGCCCAGATCCGATGTGAAAATTCCCGCGTGCAGGCTGAAGTCGATGGCGTTGGCCATCTCGATCGCCGCATCGAAGCTGTTGAACGGCTCCAGCGTCACGATGGGGGCGAATGCCTCCTCGCACCAGATGGCCGCATGATGGGGCACATTCTCCAGGACGGTCGGCGCATAAACGGCGCCATCGCGGCGGTGCCCGATCAGGACGCGCGCACCAAGGGCGACGGCTGCGTCCACCGCGGCCTCTGCACGTTCGGCCGCAGCCTCGGAAATCAGGGGACCCACATCGGTCGTCTCCATCAAGGGATCGCCTGCGACAAGCCGGGCGGTGCGGGCGACGAAACGGTCGCGGAACGTGTCATAAACCTGCCGTTCGACAAGGACCCGCTGCGTGCCGATGCAGTTCTGCCCTGCGGCCCAGAAGGCGCCGGAAACCGAGGCTTCGACCGCGTGATCCAGATCGGCGTCCGCCATGACGATGACGGGCGCATTGCCGCCCAGATCCATCGCCAGCTTCTTCAGCCCTGCGCCGCGGGCGATCGCCTCGCCGGTGCGGAAGCCCCCGGTGAACGAGACCATGCGCACCTCGCGCGCGGCGACCAGGGCTGCGCCCAGGTCCGGCCCGCCGACTGCCGTGGTGACCACCTCCTCTGGCAGGCCGGATTCAATCAGCGCCAGCACCAGCGCCAGCGCCGACAGCGGCGCCAGTTCCGAGGGCTTGAGCAGGACGGCATTGCCCCCCGCAATGGCCGGGCCCAGCTTGTGGGCGACGAGGTTCAGCGGATCGTTGAACGGCGTGATCGCCAGGATGATCCCCAGGGGTTCGCGGCTGAACCAGCCCATGCGGCTTTCGGATCCGGGATAGGCGTCAAACGGGACGACCTCGCCCGCATTGCGGCGGGCTTCTTCGGCGGACAGCTTCAGGGTATTGACGCAGCGCCGGACTTCCTTCCGGGCCTGGCGGATGGTCTTGCCGGCCTCTGCGGTGATCTGCCGGGCATGGATTTCCAGATCCGCCCTTATGCGGTCAGCGGCACTTTCCAGGATCTCGGCACGCTTGTGGCGCGGCAGGTCGCGGGCCACCGCTGCCCCGCGCCGGGCCCGGTTCATCAGCATGTCGATATCCGCCGCCAAAGTCTGTGCGACGGCACCGACGGGCAAGCCGGAAAAGGGATTGCGAACGGTGATGTCGTTGGTAGCGAAAGCGGAAATGGAGTTCACCATCGGCTCCTGTGACCTGTCAGAGGGCTGCAAGGCATCGACTGCGGGTTCGAACGAACCGCAGGACGGGGAATGGTCAGGGACGCCGCGGCGCCCCTGCCGGAAATCATCTGCAATCAGGCGAGCGCGGTTTCGCCCGCAAGCTCGTTCATGACCTCGCGCGCGGCCTCGGCGGCCAGGCCGACGATCTGGTCCACCTCCTTGGGCGTGACGACCAGCGGGGGCGCAAAGCCCAGGATGTCGCCATGCGGCATGGCACGGGCAATCAGGCCACGGGCGCGGGCGGCAGCCGAAATCCGCGCACCCACCTTCAGGCCCGCGTCGAAGCGGGTCTTCTTGTCGCGGTCGGCAACGAACTCGACCGCTGCCATCAGGCCGACGCCACGCACCTCGCCCACGATCGGCATCTGGGCAAAGGCCTTGCGCAGTTCCGATTGGAAGTATTCGCCGGTGGTCCGGGCATTGCCAGGCAGATCCTCGCGTTCGACGATGTCCAGCACGGCATTGGCGCAGGCCGCGCCGATGGGATGGCCGGAATAGGTGTAGCCATGCGAGAAGGCTCCGATCCGGTCCGCCGCGTCCTCCATGACCTGATAAACCCTCTCGCTGACGATCGAGGCGGAAAGCGGGACATAGGCAGAGGTCAGGCCCTTGGCGACGGTGATCAGGTCCGGCTCCATGTCGTACTTGATGCTGCCGAACATGGCGCCGGTGCGGCCGAATCCGGTCACCACCTCGTCGGCGATCAGCAGGACATCATATTTGCGCAGCACCGCCTGGATCGCGGCCCAATAGCCTTCGGGCGGAGGAGTGATGCCGCCGGTGCCCAGAACCGGCTCGCCGATGAACGCCCCTACCGTATCGGGGCCTTCGCGCTGGATCAGGTCTTCAAGCTCTTGCGCGCGGCGGGCCGAGAACTGCAATTCTGTCTCGCCCGGCTCGGCGCCCCAATAGTGATGCGGCGCGCCGGTGTGCCTGATCATGCCCATCGGCAGGTCCATGTGGTCGTGATAGAAGCTCATGCCCGTCATGGAGCCGGAAATGACCGAGCAGCCGTGATAGCCGCGTTCACGGGAAATGATCTTCTTCTTGTTCGGCTTGCCCCGCAGGTTGTTGTAATACCAGACCAGCTTTGCCTGGGTTTCGTTGGCGTCCGATCCCGACATGCCATAGAACACCTTGCTCATCCTGCCGGGGGCCATGCGGACAAGCCGGTCGGAAAGGCGCGCAAGTTCCTCGGTCGTATGGGCCGCGTAGCTGTGGTAATAGGCCAGCTGATACGCTTGGCGGCTGATGGCCTCGGCCACCTCGTCGCGGCCATAACCGATGTTGACGCAATACAGCCCGGCAAAGGCGTCGATCAACTGGTTGCCCTTGGCGTCCTGGATGCGGATGCCCTTGCCGCCGGTGACGATCGTGGGATCGCCCGCCTTGCCCGTGGCGAAGTCCTTCAGCTGCGTGAAGGGATGCAGGACGCTGCGGCGGTCCATGTCGGCAATTTGGCGTATGTCGAGGCTCATGTGAAATCCTTGCTGTCAGACCCTCGGCCCCATAAGGCCGGATTTGACCCATGGTATCGCCTTGTCCGGCACAGTAATCTGCGAACTATCCTCTCACGCGATGAAAAACATCTTCTTTTGGTATTCTTGTGCAGGATTTCCTCATCATGAATCTGGATAGCATTGACCGCCGCCTTCTCCAGGCGGTTCAGGAAAACAACCGGCTCCCGACCGAGCAACTGGGCGAACTTGTCGGCCTTTCCGCAACGGCCTGCCAGCGCAGGCTCAAGCGGCTGCGGGCCGAAGGCGTCATCGAGGCGGATGTGGCGATCATTGCACCCGAAGCCCTTGGCCGCCCGGTGCAGGTGCTGGTCCAGGTGTCCCTGGAGCGCGAGCGGGCCGACATCATCGACCGCTTCAAGGCCGCGATCAGGAAAACGCCCGAGATCATGACCGGCTATTATGTGACGGGCGAGGCGGACTTCATCCTGGTCGTGACCGCACGCGACATGGCGGATTACGAGCAGTTCACGCGCCGCTTCTTCTATGAGAACTCCAACATCAAGGGCTTCAAGACCATGGTCGTCATCGACCGGGTCAAGGCAGGCTTTACCCTGCCCATCGACTGAACCCATCAGGCCGGACGCCCCAAGCTTCCCAGGAAAGCAGGAAGAAGACATCCGCGCCTTTCCAGGATGGCATTCCCGGAAAGGATGTCATCTTCGTTCTGCTATTTCGTGGCTACCATCATCGTCTCAAGGTGAATGTCCGCAGGTCATGGTTGAAAGTCCCGCCGCCCGGACCATCCTTGCAGACCTTGAATGCAGAAACGGCCAGCCCCGGGGGAGCTGGCCGTTTCTGAATCGGTGGTGCCGGTGAAGGGACTCGAACCCCCGACCCCATCATTACGAATGACGTGCTCTACCAGCTGAGCTACACCGGCATCTGGTGACGCGCCCGATAGCAGGTTCCCCGGCGGGGGAAAAGGGGGCGCGGCATATTTTCTGCACGCCCCCAGGGGATATCAGTCAGGGACGCGTCTTCCCCTCGGTCCACTCGGCATCCTCGGGCGGCAGGACATCCGGGCGGACCAGGACAGGTTCAGGACGGTCATCCCTGTCGAAGGGACGCTCGGGGGCAGGCTTGTGTGTTGCGGGAGGGGCATCCTGCGGGGCCGGCATGGGCTGGACCTCGACCTTGACGGGCTCCGGGGTCACAGGTGCCGGTTCGGGTGTCGTGACGGTGCTGACGGGTTCGATCATCACGTAATCGCGTTCACGCGGCACCATTCCGGGCGCCACGTCCGCGACCTCGACCCGGCGGGTTTTCGGCGCATCGGGCTTGCGCTTCGCAGCCGGGGGCGGCGGTGCAATCTCGGGCGCGGGATCGGCGATGGTCGCATCTTCCGCCGTGTCAGACCCGTTGGAGCGGGATTTCGGTGCGCCGACGAGCAGGGGCAGCATCTCGGCGCCCTTGGTTGCCGTGGCGACGGCCCGGACCTTGTCGGGTTCCCGCCAGGTCAGGGTGTCGAAGCCGCCGCAACTGTCACAGACTGGCGCCCAGTCGGACATCACGTTGTGGCACTTGTCGCAGACCCATTGCGGCCCCCGCGAGGCCGTCAGAGCGCGCGCCAGATAGCCGCGCACGACGCTGTCGTCGGCCCCTTCGCCGCGTTCCACCGCCGCCATAATCGACAGGGTCCGAACGGTCGGATGCTTTTCCGCCAGATCGCCAAGCGCGCGGCGGGCGCCCGGAAAATCCTCGGCCGCCAGCAGCAGTTCGGCCCGCAGCAGGCGCGATTCCTCGTCGTTGGGGTTCTTGGCGATCAGCCGCTCGAAGCGCGTCAGCCGGGCCGACGGCGTCTCGTCCGGCACGATCTCGGCATAGGCTGCCGCGATATCGGGATGCGGGCGCACCGACCAGGTCTTTTCCAGCACGCGCGAGGCGTTGCGGTAATCCTTTTGCGCGATATAGCTGCGCGCCGCCAGCACTGCCGCCGGGATCAGGTCGGGCGAAGCCTTGTTGGCGGAAATCGCGGCTTCGCGCGCGCTGATGGAATTGCCGTGGGCCAGGACCTCGCTGGCTTCCTGCAGTGCCAGCACGGCGTCGCGGCGGATATGCACGTCCTTGGGCAGGTCGCCCTGGCGGCGCTTGTCCTTCAGCAGCTGCCGCGCGCCCTTCCAGTCATGCTCGCGCATTTCCAGGGTCAGCAGCGTGTCCTGCAATTCGCGGTGCTTGGGCTTCAGGGCATAGGCCTTTTGCGCCAGCAGCAGCGCCGTCGCGGTGTCGCCTTCGTCGATCTTCTGGCGCATCAGGCCCCGGATGCCGACAAACCGCGTGCGGTCGTCTTCCAGCAGCGTGCGATACACCTGACCCGCGCGCGCCTTGTCGCCCGCCACCTCGGCCGCCTGGGCGGACAGCAGGTTGGTGATATGGGGCATGTTCAGGTATTTCTCGGCCTTGGCGGCCTTGTCCTGGGCCAGCTTGCCTTCGCCCGACGCGACGGCCAGCATCCCCTCGCCCAGGGCCTGATAGCCCTTGCGTTCGCGGGACCGCGCGAAATAGCGGTCGATGGCGGTTTCATCCCCGGCCAGAAAGCGGAGAAAGGCCACAAACAGCCCCAGCAGCTTGAAGACCAGCCAGGCCAGGACCATCAGGATCAGCAGCGCCACGACCGCCTTGACGGGTGTCAGCGCGTATTCGGTGCCGGCATATTCCAGGCGTAGCATCTGCCCGGTTTCCGACAGGCGCATGGCGCCCAGGGAAACAAGCAGCACGAAGGCGAAGAAGAACAGGATTTTCAACAGGGACAGCAGCATTGCCCGGACCTCAGTTTGCAGGGGCGGACAGGTCGGACAGGGCCGCCTGCGCGTCGCGATAGGCGGTAGCCCCGGCCAGCCATTCGGCCATGGCGGTGGCGGTCTTGCCCGGTTCCGGCAGCGCCTCGATTTCCGTCACGGCATCACCGATGCGGCCTTCCTCGACCGCCGCGTTGGCGCGCGACAGGATCGCATCGGGGTCCGTGCCTTCGCGCGGCTCGACCGATCGGGCGCCGGTCTGGGCGCGGATGAAGTTGCCGAACAGGCTGCCATTGCCCGCCGCGCTGTCCTGGCGCAGGGATGCGCGCAGGGCCGCCCGCGCCGCTTCAGGGAAGGACGCCTGCAGGCTGTCCAGGCTGGGAACCTCGCGCGTCAGCGCCTCGGGCGCCTCAAGTCCCGCGCCTTCCAGGGTCTGGCGCGCCTCGTCCGGGGTCACGCCCCGGTCAAGGGCGGCTTGCAGCGCCGCAACGGCGGCGACGGCTTCGGCCCGGCGGGTGCTTTCCGCGGCGGCTTCCTGCAACTGCTGCGCCTCGGCCTGGGCTGCGTTGATCCGGGCCTGCGCGGCCTGGGCTGCGGTCTGAAGCTGCTGCTCCAGCGTGTCGGCCTGCTCGGCCAGGGTCTGCACGCGCGCGGCAATGTCGGGGTCGATCTGCGGGCGGGCGGCCAGTTCCTGGATCCGCGCAGCCTGCGATTCGACCTGCTGGCGCAGCGCGGCCAGATCCTCGGCCGAAGGGCCGGCGGGTGTCTCCGGGGCCGCGGGGGCCTGGGCTATTTCGGCGCGCAGGGCGTCGATCTGCTCAGACGTCGCGGCCTGGGCGGCGGCCACAGCCTCGCTGCGGATGGCAGCGACATCGATCTCGGGGGCTGCCGTGGCGACAACCTGGGATTCGGGCTGTTCGGGCAGCCAGCCTGCGGGCAGGTGCGGCAGCGCCCAGATGGTCGCGGCCGATCCCAGTCCCGCTGCAACCACCCCGCCCAGGAACACGGGCCAGAAGCCGGTCTTCCGCACGGTCACCTTCTGCGCCGGGGCAGCGGTCGAGACCGGAGTCGAGACCGTGGCCGTATCCAGTGCCGGGGCATCGCGCACAACGGGTTCGGCTGGCTTGTCCTCGGGGGCATCCTGGGCCTTGCGCGCAGCGGGGGGGTGCTGGTCCGTCCCATCCCCCAGCAGGGTGGATTCCACCGGCCTGATCTCGGTCCCCGACCCGGCAGGGGCGGCAGGTTCGCCCGGGGCGATGTCGGTCTGGGCGATGATGCCCGGTTCGGCCGGATTCTTCTTCAGCATCAGGGGCGGCGTGTCCTGCGCAGTCTCGGAAGGGCTGGAGCTTTTCGTCTTGTTTGGCTTTTTCACGTCTTGTCCCCGTCTCGCGGCAGCAGCATAGCCGCGTCTGGCCTGCAGCCTAATAAGACCGCGGCTGCTTCTCAACCCGCCCTGCGCATCATTGTTCCGCCAAGGCAAGCCGGCGAATGGCCGCAACCATGGCCGCAGCCTCGGGCCGGTCGGCCACCTCGTGGCCGGTGGAAGGCCCATCCCAGGCAGCCAAGGTCGCGTCGCTGATCGCCACCGGCCACAACGCCGCCCTTGCGCCCCGCGCGGCATCCGAGGCAAGCCGGGCGCTGCGTGGCGAAAACAGCGGCAGCACCACAGGCGCGTCACCCGCCAGCAGCGCTCGCGCCCGGTCGGACAAGGGCAGGGCCTGCTGGTCATAGACAATCACCCCCGGCACCGGCAGGCGCTTGGCCAGATGGCGGCCATGCGGGTGGATCAGCGGCACGTCTGCCGCCTTGATCAGCGGGAAAAGACCCTCGGCAAAGCCGTTTCCTTCGCGCACGTCGAACCCGGCCTCGCGCGCCATCTGCGCCGTGTGCCCGCCCACGCACAGCGCCAGCCGCCCGCGTCCAGGCCCCGCCGAAGCCACAGCATGGGCCGAGGTGAAGACCAGCCCCGGCGCCGCGTGCAGGGGCGCGCTGTCGTGATCCACGGCCTTGATTTCCAGCAGCGGAGAGATCACGGCATCCCAGTCCGGCAGCATCGCCGCGAAGCGTCGCGAATCTTGCAGCGGGCGTGTCAGCAACAGGACAGGCCGCGCGGGACTGGACATTGGCAAACCCCATGACCGATGCTAGGGCCTAACGCCTAAGCGCCATTCCCCCGCCCGGCAAGAGCATGGACGACCACCAGATTTTCCTTGGCATCGAGAGCAGTTGCGACGACACCGCCGCCGCCCTGGTGACGGGCGGCCGTCGGATCCTGTCCTCGGTGGTTCACGGCCAGACCGCGCTGCATGCCGATTTCGGCGGCGTGGTGCCGGAAATCGCCGCGCGCGCGCATGCGGAACGGCTGGATCTGGCGGTGGAACAGGCGCTCTCGCAAGCAGGGGTCGCGCTGTCCGACGTCACGGCGGTGGCGGTCACGGCGGGGCCGGGGCTGATCGGCGGCGTGATGGCGGGCGTGATGTGCGCCAAGGGCATCGCCGCGGGCGCAGGCCTGCCGCTGATCGGCGTAAATCATCTGGCGGGCCACGCGCTGACCCCGCGCCTGACCGACGGGATCGGCTTTCCCTATCTGATGCTGCTGGTTTCGGGCGGGCATTGCCAGTTCCTGCGCGTGGACGGCGCGCAGGATTTCACCCGCATTGGCGGCACCATCGACGACGCCCCGGGCGAGGCTTTCGACAAGCTGGCCAAGCTGCTGGCCCTGCCCCAGCCAGGCGGTCCTTCGGTCGAGGCCGAGGCCGCGACCGGCGATCCCGACCGCTTCGCCCTGCCCCGTCCGCTGCTGGACCGGCCGGGCTGCGACATGTCGTTCTCGGGCCTGAAGACCGCCGCGCTGCGTCTGCGCGACCAGTTGATTGCGGAACAGGGCGGCTTGCGGCAGGGGGATCGCGCCGACCTCTGCGCCGCCTTCCAACAAGCCGTGGCCGAGGTTCTGGCCGAAAAATCCCGCCGCGCCCTGGCCGCCAGCCCTGTCCCCATCCTGGCCGTCGCGGGCGGCGTGGCGGCCAACCGCACCATCCGCGCGGCGCTTCAGCAGGTCGCGCAGGATGCGGGCGCCCGCTTCCTGGCCCCGCCCTTGGCGCTTTGCACCGACAATGGCGCGATGATCGCATGGGCCGGGGCCGAACGCTTTGCCCTGGGGCAGCGCGACGGCATGGACCTGGCCGCCCGCCCCCGCTGGCCGCTGGACGGCAGCGCCGCGCCGATGCTGGGCGGCGGCAAGAAGGGGGCCAAGGCATGAGCATCGCGATCCTGGGCGCGGGCGCCTTTGGAACGGCACTGGCGGTGGCGCTGTCGGCGAACGGCCCGGTGACGCTCTGGGCGCGGGACACAAGCTGGGGCCGCGACAATCCCCGCCTGCCCGGCGTGGTGCTGCCCGGCGCCGTGCGCATCACCGACGACCTGCACGCGGCCACGAAGGCCGACACGCTGCTGCTGGCCCTGCCCGCGCAGGCGCTTGGCGGGTTTCTGGCCGACCGCGCGGCGCTTCTGGACGGCAAGAACCTGGTCAGCACCGCCAAGGGCATAGATCTGTCCCGGCTGACAGGACCATCCGTTCTGCTGGCCGATGCCTGCCCTTCGGCGACAGTCGCCGTCCTGACCGGCCCGTCATTCGCCGCCGATATCGCGCGCGGCCTGCCCACCGCCCTGACCCTGGCCTGCGCGGATCCCGTGGCGGGCAAGGCCTTGCAACATGACCTGTCCACGCCTGTCCTGCGGCTTTACCGAACCACCGACGTGATCGGCGCGGAACTGGGCGGCGCGCTGAAGAACGTCATCGCCATCGCGGCGGGCGTGGTCATCGGCGCGGGCCTGGGCGACAGCGCGCGCGCCGCCATCATCACCCGCGGCTTCGCCGAGATGACCCGCCTTTCCGCCCGGCTGGGCGCCCGCCCGGAAACGCTGACCGGGCTGTCGGGGCTGGGCGATTTGACGCTGACCTGCACCTCGGCGCAGTCGCGCAACTTCCGCTTTGGCCAGGCGCTTGGTGCCCATCAACCCTTCGACGCCGACACCACCGTGGAAGGCGCGGCCACCGCCCGCGCCGTCGCCGCCCTGTCGCAGCGGATCGGCTGCGACATGCCCATCGCCGCCATGGTCGCGGCCCTTGCCGAAGGCAGGGTTTCCATCGAAAACGCGGCCGAGATGCTGATGACCCGCCCCCTGAAGGAGGAATGATGCCCCTGTTCGCCGTGATCTGCCGGGACAAGCCCGGCGCCCTGCAAACCCGTCTCGACACGCGCGAGGCGCATCTGGGCTTCATCCGCGACAGCGGGATCGTCCGCATGGCCGGCCCGCTGATCCAGGACGGCGAGATGCGCGGATCGCTGCTGATCCTGGAAGCCGACGACCTGGCCGCCGCGCAGGACTGGGCCGCGAACGACCCCTACAAGTCGGCCGGGCTGTTTGACAGCGTGGAAGTCATCGAATGGAAGAAGGTGATCGGCTGATGGCCTATTGGCTGTTCAAATCCGAACCCGACGTCTTCAGCTGGGACGACCTGGTCGCCAAGGGCGACGCGGGCGAGGAATGGGACGGGGTGCGCAACTATCAGGCCCGCAACTTCATGCGCGCCATGAAGGTGGGCGATCTGGGCCTGTTCTATCATTCCAACATCGGCAAGGAAGCCGTGGGCATCGTCCAGGTCATCGCCGAGGCCCATCCCGACAGCACGGCCGATGATCCGAAATGGGAATGCGTGGACATCAAGGCCCTAAAGCCCCTGCCCCGGCCTCTCTCGCTGGATCAGGCCAAGCAGGAACCGGCGCTGAGGGACATGGTGCTGGTCAACAATTCGCGCCTTTCGGTGCAGCCCGTGACCGAGGCCGAATGGGCCGCGATCCTGAAGCTGGCGGGACTGTGACGGGTCCTTCATTCTGGCAGAAATATCCCACGGGGGACCGGGGGTGTGAAACCCCCGGCCTTCCGCTTCATCTTGGCGCGCCGCCGGTCTAAGGTCCGCGCCGAAACAACCAGGGGAAACCACTCATGAGCCAACGCCTGCACCTTGTCTTCGGCGGCGAATTGATCGACCCGCAGGGCACCCAATTCCGAAACACCGACGACATCCACATCGTCGGCATCTTCCCGAACTACCAGTCCGCCTATGACGCCTGGAAGGCCGAGGCGCAGCGGACGGTGGACAGCGCCCACACCCGCTACTTCATCGCGCACCTGCACCGCCTGCGGGACGAGGAAGCGGCCGCCAGTTCGACCGAGGAACTGGAAGTCAGGGACTGATCGGGCCGAACGGGCGCAGGCGCATGATCAGGGGAACCGGCATCGGCCAGCTTGGCCTTTGGTGGCAGCGCCGCCGGGTCGCGCAAGCCGATACCCCCCTGCCCGACATCCCACCGGGCGCAGGCCCCCTGCTTCTGGTCCAGGTCGCGCCTGAAGCCCGTGCGGCCTTTGGCCAGGTCCAGCGGCGCCTGATGCGCGGCAGGCCGGATCTGCGCATCCTGGACGCGGGCGATCCCGCGCCCGCCGCGGCCGAGACGCTGATGCAGGCCGGTACCGCCGCCCTGCTGCTGCTGGGATCGGACCTGCCCGCCGCGCTGATCCAGGCGGCGGCCCGCCGCGACCTGCCCATCTTCCTGGCCGAAGGACGCTTTGCGTCCGACGACCTCGGCTGGGCGCTGCGGGCCAGTGCGCGCCGCGCCCTGCTGCGCCAGATGCGCGCGGTCCTCGTGACCGATCCGGCCAGCCATTCGGTCGTCCTGCGCATGGGCGTCGACCGCAGGCGCGCGACAATGACCGGGCCGGTTGCCGAGATCCGCGACCCGCTGCCCTGTTCCGAAGCCGAGCGCAGCACCCTGGCCCAGCTTCTGCGCGGCCGCCATGCCTGGCTTGCCGCATCCGTCCCCCCGTCCGAGGAACACGCCGTGCTGGCCGCCCATCACGCGGCCCTGGCGCAATCCCACCGCGCCTTGCTGTTCCTGGCCCCCCGCGACCCCGATCGGATCGATCCCCTGGCCGACGAGATCGAGGCCAGCGGCCTTGTCGTCGCGCGCCGGTCGCTGGACGAGGATCCGACCGACGATGTCCAGGTCATGCTGACCGACGGCCCAACCGAAATGGGGCTGTGGTATCGCCTGGCGCCCGTCACCTATCTGGGCGGCACCCTGTCGGGCGATGACGCGGCCGCGCGCCACCCCTTCGAGCCCGCCGCCCTGGGATCGGCCATCGTTCACGGCCCCCATACGGAACGCCATGCGACCGAATGGCAGCAGCTTGGCGGCGCGGGCGCGGCGCGGCAGGTCAACTCGGCCGAGGATCTGGCCGCCGCCATCGCCGAACTGTCCCAGCCGGATCTGATCGCCACGCTGGCCAGCAACGCCTGGACGGTCAGCACCGGCGGGGCGGATGTCACCATGCGGATCTGCGCGCCCGTCCTGGACGCCATCGGAAAGGCCGAGCCATGAGACGCGCCCCTGCCTTCTGGTATCAAGACCCGCCTGCTTTCACCGCGCGCCTGCTGTCGCCGCTGGGCGCGGCCTATGCGCGCGCCACCGCCCGGCGGCTGGCTGGTGGGGCGCGCGCGCGGGTGGGCGTGCCGGTGATCTGCGTGGGCAACCTGAACGCGGGCGGCACCGGCAAGACCCCCACCGTCGTCCATCTGCAACAGGCGCTGCAGGCGCGCAGCATCGCCGCCCATGTTGTGTCGCGTGGCTATGGCGGCAGCGCGGAAGGCCCCCTGCGGGTGATCGAAGCCCGCCACGAGGCCGCGCTGACGGGGGACGAGCCGCTGCTGATGGCGGCGTTCGGGCCGGTCTGGGTGGCCAAGGACCGTCTGGCGGGCGCACGGGCGGCCGTTGCAGACGGCGCGCAGGCGATCATCCTGGACGACGGCTTCCAGGATCCGGCCTTGGCCCATGACCTGTCGCTGGTGGTCGTCGATGCCGCCAAGGGCTTCGGAAACGGTCTGTGCATTCCCGCCGGACCGCTGCGCGAACCCGTCGCCGCCGGTCTTGCGCGCGCCGACCTGCTGCTGTCCATTGGCCCGCCGGATGCGCAGGCGCGCTTTGCCGCGCCCCCGAACGCCCCGCCGCATCTGCGCGGGCATCTGGCGCCCCTGCAAATGGGCATGGACTGGCAAGGCCATCGCGTCCTGGCCTTTGCGGGCATCGGGCACCCCGAAAAGTTCTTCGCCACCCTGGCGACCCTGGGCGCCGACCTGGTCCGGGCCGAGGCGCTGGAGGATCACCAGCCCTTCACCCCCGCCCTGCTGACCCGGCTGGAAACCGAATCGCGGCTGCTGGGCGCGCAGCTTGTCACCACCGAAAAGGACGCGGCCCGCCTGCCCCGGTCCTTCCGGCCAAGGGTGATGACCCTGCCGGTGCGGCTGGCCATCGAGGATCCGGCGCCCCTGGACCAGGCGCTTAACCGGCTGTTTCCGCGCCCCTGATCTTTGCAATCGGGCGCACAATCCCGATATAGGGCGGGACGGGCCACCGCGGCCCCAGGGAAAGGACAGGCATGTCGCAGAAGGCCATTCAGCGGCTCAGCTTCTATCTGCTGGTTCTGGTGACGCTTTATGCGTCCTTCGGGGCGGGGTAAGGTCATGGCAAAACGCTTTGGCGGGCGCTATTCGCCCGGCCTTGGACCGCAGGACGGCAATCTCAACCCCGTGCCCGCGGCGCCGATCCGGCACCCGCTGGCCGGGCGCCCCAAATACGTCACCTTCGCGGCCCTGCCCTTTCTGTTCGGCGCCTTCTTCCAGGAACCGGCGGGCATGGCCGGCAGCCTTGCGGCCTTCGGCGTGATCGCCAGCGCCATGTGGATGACCGGCGAAGGCCTGGCCGCCGAGGCCGCCTATCAGGTGCGCCGCGTCGCCCGCCGCCCGGCCATCCCGCGCAAGCTGTTCGGCAGCGTCATGACCGGGCTGGGCCTGGGCCTGGGAATGGCCGAACCGGGCAGCCTGGCCGGGGCGGGCGTCGTCGGTGCCACCGGCATGGTGCTGCACTGGCTGGCCTTCGGCGCGGATCCCATGCGCGACAAGGGCATGTCCGGGACCGAGGGGTTCCAGGGCGAACGCGCCCAGAAGATGATCGAGGACGCCGAGGCGCATCTTGATCAGATGCGCGATGCGATCCGCCGCCTGGACGACCGCTGGCTGGAGGCGCGCGTGGATCGCTTTGCCGCGACGGTCGGCGACCTGTTCGACCGGGTGCGCAGCAATCCGGGCGATCTGTCCGCCGCCCGTCGCTATCTGGGCGTCTATCTGATGGGCGCCCGCGACGCGACGGTGAAGTTCGCCGACCTGTATCGCCAGACCCAGGATCCGGCGACACGGTTGTCCTATGAGACCTTTCTGGACGATCTGGAAAAGGATTTCAGCGCCAAGTCCCGACGATTGCTTGAAGGGGGGAAGACCGACCTGGAGATCGAGATCTCGGTCTTGCGCGAACGGTTGGCGCGCGAAGGCGTGCGGGCCAGCGAACCGGCGGCCCTTGATGCGCCGCGCACGGAAACCGCGCAGTTCCTTGACGGCCTGCTGACCCCCGATCGGGACAAGGCGCGCTGATCCTCCGATGCCGCGTTTTGCGTTGAAGATCGAATATGACGGGCGCCCCTTTGCCGGATGGCAGGCGCAGGCCGACCAGCCGTCAGTCCAGACGGCCATTGAAGGGGCCCTTGCCCGGCTGGACGCGGGTTTCGCGGCAGGTGCGCGGATCGCGGCTGCGGGGCGCACGGATGCGGGCGTCCATGCCACCGCGCAGGTCGCCCATGCCGATCTGGCGCGTGACTGGGATCCCTTCCGGCTGGCCGAGGCGCTGAATTTCCATCTGAAGCCCGCCCCCGTGGCGGTGCTTGCAGCCGCCCGCGTTCCCGACGATTTCCACGCCCGCTTTTCCGCCACCGAACGGCGCTATCTGTTCCGCCTGCAGGCCCGCCGCGCGCCTGCAACGCATGACCGGGGCCTGGTCTGGCAGGTGCTGCACCCGCTGTACGCTGATGCCATGCGGCAAGGGGCGGCGCATCTGGTGGGGCGGCATGATTTCACGACCTTCCGGTCCTCGATCTGCCAGTCGGCCAGCCCGGTGAAAACCCTGGACGAGATCCATATCAGCGAGGTCGAGATCCCCCACGGGCGCGAATACCGGTTTCACCTGCGGGCGCGGTCGTTCCTGCACAACCAGGTCCGCTCGATCGTCGGGACATTGGAACGGGTCGGCGCGGGTTCCTGGTCCCCGGACCGGGTGGCCGATGTCCTGGCCGCGTGCGACCGCGCGGCCTGTGGGCCGGTCTGCCCGCCGCATGGCCTTTACCTGTGCGGCGTCGGCTATCCGCAGGATCCGTTCGCCTGACCGGTTCAGTCCCGTCCCATTGCGCGGTGCAGATCGGACAACCCCTGGTCCACCGTGAAGGCAGGCAAGAACCCGAATGCGGACCGTGCAGCGTCTCCGGCGCCCCTCGATACGCGGATGTCGCCCTTGCGTGCCGGGACGTGCCTGATGGCCACCAACCCCTCAGCGCAGACGGCATCGATCCTGCGGGCCAGATCGATCACGCTTGTCGCCTTTCCGGTGCAGAGGTTGAAGCAATGCGCACCGGGTTGAGTGGTGATGAACGCAAAGGCATCCAGCAAACCGCTGACCACGTCATTGACATAGATGAAGTCGCGGACCTGCTGGCCGTCGCCATAGACCGTATGGGGGCGCCCCTCGCGCACATCGGAAAAGAACTTGGAAATGACGCCCGCATAGGGCGACCGGGGATCCTGCCGGTCGCCATAGACGTTGAACAGCCGCAAGCTGACCGAGGGCAGCCCCCGCGTTGCGAACAAGGCGCGCAGGTGAAGTTCGGCGGCCAGCTTGTCCGCTCCATATGGCGAAACAGGAAGGGCCGCATCCGTTTCCCGGCAGAACTCGTTCGGCGAATCCCCGTAAACGGCGGCGGTTGAGGTGAAGACGACAGGCAGGTTGCCATTCCGTTGCGCCGCCAGGAATACGGTCAGCGCACCATCCAGATTGATCCGATGCGCGCCCATCCAGTCGTCGATGCAGGCCTGCACTGAAACCTGTGCCGCCAGGTGGAAGATGCCGTCGGTTCCCGCCGCCAGCCGGTCCACCAGCGGTCCGTCGAGGATGGTGCCCTGCACCAGGCGCGCGCCCTTGTGAATGTTTCGACGCTGCCCCGATGAGAGGTCGTCAAGGATCACCACCTCATCGCCCCTTGCGATCAGACGGTCGACCAGATGGCTTCCGATGAAGCCGGCTCCCCCGGTAATAAGAAACTTGCCCACTGCGACTATCCCCCGCCTATCGCGTCTGCAGGACGGGAAAATATCCTTTTGTCGAAAATCCCGTAAGTTGCAGCAACTGTCAGCTGCCGCGATTGCCTCTGCGCGGCCGCGCGCCCTTGCCCAACACGACGACCAGGGTCTGCCACATGATCCAAAGATCAAGCGCCATGGTGCGATTCTTCTGATAAATCAGGTCGATCTTCAGCTTGGTCGGCAGACAGCGGCGGGCATAGGCGCGCTCGGTTTCCTCTGCGCTGCGGCAGCAGGACAGTATCTTGCCCTCGTGCTGGTGATAAATCAGGGTGGCGAGGCCGGTCACGCCAGGCCGGTTCTTAAGGACCTGGCTATAGACGGCGGGGAAACGATCGACATATTCGCGGATTGTGGGACGCGGGCCGACAAAGCTCATGTCGCCCTTGAGGATGTTGAACAGCTGCGGCATTTCGTCGATGCGGCTGCGGCGGAGGAAATGGCCCAACGGCGTGATCCGCCAGTTCTTGTGTGCGCCAGTCACACCCGAATCCTTGTCTTCCTGCAGCATTGTGCGGAACTTGAGATGCAGGAAAGTCTCGGTCGGAGTGCGCATCCGGGGGGCAGCATAGAAGATCGGCCTGCCCTGCACCACCAGCAGCAAGACGGCCACGACAGCCATGACCATGGACAGCGGGACCAGCAGGATCAGGGCAAGAACGATATCGAACAGGCGCTTACGACGAGGCAACGGCTTCACGTCGGCCAGATTGGCCTGCTGCATAAGCCAGGTCAGGCTGGTGGCCGGAAGATACGCTGCCTTGGTCTTGTCCCAGTCATGGTGGATCGTCACGATGCCTGCCCTGCAACAATTAACTCTTTTCTGCCCGGTAGCATAGGACGGCACATATGAAAACCGCCCCCCGCGGCAATCCGCCGAATGACTTGCGCGACCATGGCAAAGGGGTCACTGTCGGCCCGGAACGGCAATGCAAGGGCGATGATGCGGAAATTTCTTGTCATGCTGGACGACAGCCGGGAATGCCTGAACGCGATGCGCTTTGCCGCGATGCGGGCGTCCAATTCCGGCGGCGCGGTGACGGTGCTTGCGGTCGTCCCCCCCGACGAGATCCAGCATGGCTTCGGCGTGGCCGAGGTGATGCGCGCCGAAGCCTATGAACGGATCGAGGCGCATTTCGAGGTTTTCGCCAAGTGGATGAGAATGCGTCCTAAAGTCGAACCGGAACTGGTCATCCGCGAAGGCGACCCGGCCGAGCAACTGCTGGCCTATCTGCACGAGGACCCCGAGGTCGGCATCGTCGCCATGGGCCTGGGATCGGACCGGTCGGACCAGAACCCGGTGCTGACGCGGCTGCTGCGCGACGCCGCATCGCTGCCCTGCCCCATCACCATCGTGCCCGCCGACATCTCCAAGGAACGGCTGGAAGCGATCACCTGATGCCGCCCGCTTGACCCGCAGGCCCCGCATCGCCATATCCCGTCCAAAGGAGCCTTGGCCAAAATGTTCATCCAGACCGAAACCACACCGAACCCCGCGACGTTGAAGTTCCTTCCCGGCGACATCGTTCTGGAAACCGGCACCGCCGATTTTCCCGACGCGCAGTCCGGCACGAAATCCCCCCTGGCGCGACGCATCTTTGCCGTGGACGGCGTGACGGGCGTTTTCCTGGGCCGCGACTTCGTGACCGTGACCAAGGCCGACGACCAGCCCTGGGATCACCTCAAGCCGTCGATCCTGGGCGCGATCATGGAGCATTTCCAGTCCGGCGCCCCCGCCATCGAGGGTGTGGCGGAACAGTCGGGCCATGCCAGCCATGACGGCCCCGATACCGAGATCGTCACCCAGATCAAGGAACTGCTGGACACCCGCGTCCGTCCGGCGGTGGCGCAGGACGGCGGCGACATCACCTTCCACGGTTTCGACCGGGGCATCGTCTATCTGCACATGCAGGGCGCCTGCGCGGGCTGCCCCTCATCCACCCTGACGCTGAAGATGGGGATCGAGAACCTGCTGCGTCATTACATCCCCGAGGTGGTCGAGGTCCGGCCCGTTGCCTGACCCCATCGCCCTGGGCTTCGACACATCGGCCGCGCATTGCGCGGCCGCTTTGCTGCGGGGCGATGCCGTCCTGGCGGAAGCATCCGAAGACATGACCAAGGGGCAGGCGGAACGGCTTTTTCCGCTGCTGGACGGATTGCTGGCCGATGCTGGCCTGTCCTGGCAGGATCTGGCCGTGATCGGCGTGGGGATCGGACCGGGCAACTTCACCGGCATCCGCATCGCCGTCGCCGCGGCGCGCGGGCTGGCGCTGTCGCTGGGCATTCCGGCGGTCGGCGTCACGGCGACCGAGGCCGCCGCCTTCGGCTTGCCCCGCCCCTGCCGGGTGGTGCTGCCGCTGCGTGCGGGTCAGGTCGTGTGGCAGGATTTCGGCGGGCTGGAATCCCGCCCGCAGCAGGAACAGTCCGACATGCTGCCGCCCGGCCCCGCCCCGGCGATGCCCATGCTTCCGACCGCCGTGGCGATTGCCCGCATTGCCCTGCAACGCCACGCCGATCCCGGCCCGCGTCCTGCCCCGCTTTATCTGCGCCCCGCCGATGCCGCGCCCGCGCGCGAGGCAGCCCCGCTGATCCTGCCATGACCCCTGACGGGCTTGCTGCCCTGCACGCCCGCTGCTTCGTCCACCCTCGCCCATGGAGCGGCGCGGAGTTCGCCGATCTGCTGAACAGCCCCCATGCCTTCCTGCTGACCCGCCCCCAGGGCTTCCTGCTGGGGCGCACCGTCGCGGACGAAGCCGAGCTGCTGACGCTGGCCGTCGCCCCCGAGGCCCGCCGCCGGGGGATCGCCCGCGACCTGCTGGCGGAATTTGCCGCCACGTCACAAGAACGCGGCGCCACCCGCGCCTTTCTGGAGGTCGCCGCCGACAATGGCACCGCGCGGGCGCTCTATCGTGCGGCAGGCTGGGGGGAATCCGGGCGCAGGCGGCGTTACTATGGTCCCGATCTGGACGCGATCGTGATGACCCTTGCGTTGCCGCCTGTCCAACAAGGCGGTTGACCGACCGCAGTCGATGCGCCCTAATCGGGCCATCTCGCAGGCGGCTTGAATCGCCTGCAAACAACAGGATGAGGTTTCCTTATGTCCCTGACGAAATCGCTGCTTGCGGGCGTGGCGCTGACGGCCCTGACGGGTGCCGCCGCCTTGGCGGAACCGGCGCTGATCTTCGACCTTGGCGGCAAGTTCGACAAGTCCTTCAACGAAGCCGCCTTCAACGGCGCGCAACGCTGGGCCGAGGAAACCGGGGGCACCTACAAGGAACTGGAGATGCAGTCCGAGGCGCAGCGCGAACAGGCGCTTCGCCGCCTGGCCGAAACGGGCGCCAATCCCATCGTGATGACCGGCTTCGCCTTCGGCGACGTGCTGAACCAGGTGGCCCCGGACTACCCCGACACCGATTTCGCCATCATCGACATGGTCGTGGAACAGCCCAACGTCCAATCCATCGTCTTCACCGAGGAACAGGGCAGCTACCTGGCCGGGATCATGGCCGCGATGGCGTCCAAGTCGGGGACGGTCGGCTTCATCGGCGGCATGGACATCCCGCTGATCCACAAGTTCGAATGCGGGTTCGCCCAGGGCTTCAAGGCCGCCAGGCCCGACGGCACGGTGCTGATCAATTATACCGGCACGACGCCCGCCGCCTGGAACGACCCGGTCAAGGGAGGAGAGCTTGCCAAGGCCCAGATCAGCCAGGGCGCCGACGTGATCTATGCCGCGGCGGGCGGCACCGGCATCGGCGTCCTGCAAGCGGCCGCCGACGAGGGCATCCTGTCGGTCGGCGTGGACAGCAACCAGAACCACCTGCACCCAGGCAAGGTCCTGACCTCGATGGTCAAGCGCGTGGACAATGCGGTCTATGACGCCTTCAAGAACGGCGTGGAGCCGGGCGTCAAGGTCATGGACCTGGAGGCGGGCGGCGTCGACGTGGCCATCGACGACAACAACAAGCCGCTGGTCACCCCCGAGATGCAGGCGGCCGTGGACGAGGCCAAGGCCAAGATTGCCAGCGGAGAGATCACGGTCCACGATTACATGACCGACAACACCTGCCCGGTCCAGTAACGTGGCGGCCATGACGCAGACACAGGGGCGGCTGGAAACGGCCGCCCCTGCGGCCATCGAACTGCGCGGCATTTCCAAGGCCTTCGGTCCCGTGCAGGCCAACCGCGACATTCACCTGCGCGTCGAACGCGGCACGATCCACGGCATCATCGGCGAGAACGGCGCGGGTAAATCGACGCTGATGTCAATCCTCTATGGCTTCTACAAACCCGACGCGGGCGAAATCCTGGTGGGCGGGCGTCCCCTGACCATTACCGACAGCCAGACCGCGATCCGCGCCGGCATCGGCATGGTGTTCCAGCATTTCAAGCTGGTCCCGAACTTCACCGTCCTGGAAAACATCATCCTGGGGGCCGAGGAAGGCCGTCTGCTGCGCCCGTCCCTGTCCAAGGCGCGCGGCGTGTTGCGGCAACTGGCCCAGGAATACGAACTGAACGTCGATCCCGACGAGGTGGTGGAAAACCTCTCGGTCGGCCACCAGCAGCGGGTCGAGATCCTCAAGGCGCTGTATCGCCAGGCCGACATCCTGATCCTGGACGAACCGACTGGCGTTCTGACCCCGGCCGAGGCCGACCACCTGTTCCGCATCCTGGAAGGCCTGCGGGCCGAGGGCAAGACGATCATCCTGATCACCCACAAGCTGCGCGAGATCATGGAGATCACCGACACCGTATCCGTCATGCGGCGCGGCGAGATGGTGGCATCCGTCAAGACTGCGGAAACCAGTCCCGAGGAACTGGCCGAGTTGATGGTGGGGCGCAAGGTGCTGCTGAACGTCGAGAAGGCGCTCGCGCAGCCCGGCAAGCCCGTGCTGGAGATCCGCAACCTGCGCCTGGTCGATGCGGCGGGCGTCGAACGGCTGCGGGGCATCGATCTGGACATCCGCGCGGGCGAGATCCTGGGGATTGCCGGCGTGTCGGGCAACGGCCAGACGCAGCTTCTGGAAATCCTGGGCGGCTATCCCCCAAAGGGCAGCACCGTATCGGGCGAGGTGCGGGTGAACGGCGCGCCCCTGCCCTTGGGCGGCGCAGCCTGCAACGCGGCCGAACGCCGCCGTCAGGGATTGGGCCACATTCCCGAAGACCGGCAGGCCGAGGGGCTGATCATGGATTTCTCGGCCTGGGAAAACGTCGCCTTTGGCTATCACGACGCGCCGGAATACGGGCGCGGCCCGCTGATGGACCGCGTGGCCATCCGCCGCGACGCCGAAGGCAAGATCGCCCGCTTCGACGTCCGCCCGCCCAGTTGCGACCTGGCCGCGCGCAACTTTTCCGGCGGCAACCAGCAGAAGATCGTGGTGGCCCGAGAAATCGAACGCAATCCCGACCTGCTGCTGATAGGCCAGCCGACGCGCGGTGTGGACATCGGCGCGATCGAATTCATCCACAAGCGCATCGTGGAACTGCGCGACGCGGGCAAGGCGATCCTGCTGGTGTCCGTGGAACTGGACGAGATCATGTCGCTGTCGGACCGCATGGCCGTGATGTTCGACGGCCGCATCATGGGTGAACGCCTGCCGGGCGACACCACGACCGGCGATCTGGGCCTGCTGATGGCAGGCGTGGACGCCGCACCCCAGACCCAAGACAATCCTTCCCGAGAATCCTGAATGACGCCTGCCCGAATTGCCTGCCTTGTTTCCCTTGCCTTGGCTGCCGGATGCAGCAGCGGCGCGATGCCCCGGATGCCCAAGATGGACATCTGGCCCGATGGCGAAGCCCCTGACCGCCTGATCATGGCCGCCGAGGCCCGCGCCCAGACCCGCGCCCGCAATCCCGACGGCAGCTGGGCCGTGGCCGATCCTGTCCGGGAATCGGACTATGAAAACGACTTTGCGGCCAACTGCGTGACCGCCGCGCAGGGCACCGCCTGCGCCGACCACGCCCCGGTCGAGATGCCTGCCGAGGCCGCGACCGCGCCCCAGGTCACGGGCCGCGTGGCCATCGCCTTTGCGACGCTTGCCGACGGCAGCCGCTGCACCGGAGAGGCGCGCCAAGGCGCCACGCGGGCCGAGGAAAACCTGCTGGTCGTGCGCGGCTTTCCCGGCGCGGGCGGCGCGGTCCCCCGCGCCCGCAGCCTGGCACGCATGGCGGGCAATGGCGATCCGATCACCTGGGACCAGATCGCCGATCCACGCGCCTTCCTGGCGCTGTGCCAAGGCATGAAAGGCTGAGCCGATGGAAAAGATGCCGAAATGGGCCGATGTGTTGCTGACACCGCTGATCTCGCTGGTGCTGGCGATGGCGATTTCGGCGCTTGTGATCCTGGCCATCGGCGAAAGCCCGGCCGAGGCGCTGACCACGATGATCGACGGCGCGCTGGGGTCCAGCTATGGCTGGGGCTTCACGCTGTATTATGCCACGAACTTCATCTTCACCGGGCTTGCGGTGATGGTCGCCTATCACGCCAGCCTGTTCAACATCGGCGGCGAGGGCCAGGCGGCGATGGGCGGCCTGGGCGTGGCCCTGGTGCTGCTGTCCCTGCCCCTGCCGCATTGGGCGCTGGCCCTGCCCGCCGCCATGATCGGGGCCGCAGCGTTCGGCGCGGCCTGGGCGCTGATCCCCGCCTGGCTCCAGGCAAAGCGCGGCAGCCATATCGTGATCACCACGATCATGTTCAACTTCATCGCCGCCGCCGCGCTGAACTATATCCTGGTGAACCTGTTGCGCCCTGTGGGCAGCATGGACCCGGCCTCGGCCCGCTTTCCCGAATCCACGCACCTGCCCAAGCTGTCCGACATGGCCTTGGCCCTGGGTTTCGAATGGGGCGACAACACCCCCGTCAACATCAGCTTCTTCGTGGCCGTGATCGCCTGCATCCTGGTCTGGCTGCTGATCTGGCGCACCCGCCTGGGTTTCGAGATCCGCGCCTTCGGCAAGTCCGAGCCCGCCGCGCTTTACGCGGGCATCAGCCCCGTCCGCATCACCATCATCGCCATGCTGATCTCGGGCGGGCTTGCCGGGCTGATGGCCATCAACAACGTGATGGGAGAGGCTGAGCGCCTGGTCCTGAACGCGGTCGAAGGCGCGGGCTTCATCGGCATCGCAGTCGCGCTGATGGGCCGCAATCACCCGCTGGGCGTCTTCCTGGCCGCGTTGCTGTTCGGCTTCCTGTATCAGGGCGGTGGCGAACTGGCGCTGTGGACCTCGATCCCGCGCGAACTGATCATCGTGATCCAGGCGCTTGTCATCCTGTTCACGGGCGCCTTGGACAACATGGTGCGGGTGCCGCTGGAACGGATGTTCATGGCGATGCGGAAAAGGGGCGCATGATGGATCTGAACACCGTCCTGCAAATCCTGGACAGCGCGGTGCGTCTGATGACGCCGCTGCTGCTGGCCTGCCTGGCCGGGCTTTATTCCGAACGCGCGGGCGTCTTCGACATCGGGCTGGAAGGCAAGATGCTGATGGCGGCCTTTTCCGCCGCCACGGTGGCCGCGCTGACCGGCAATGTCTGGCTGGGCTTGCTGGCGGGCCTGCTGGGCGCGCTGATGCTGTCGGCGGTCCATGGCATCGCCTCGATCACCTTCCGGGGCAACCAGCTGATTTCCGGCGTGGCGATCAACTTCCTGGCCTCGGGGCTGACAGTGCTGCTGGGCCAGAAGATCTTCGGCCTGGGCGGGCGCACCCCCAGCCTGACGCCGGGGGCCGAACTTGAGGCGCAGGTCAACCCGTTCCGCACCTGGCTGTCGGGCGTGACCGGACCCGATGGCGCGGCGGCCCTGACGGCCACGCCGCGCTTTGGCGAAATCACCCTGCCGCTGGCCGAGACGCTGCGGGGCGTGCCGGTGATCGGCCCGCTTTATGCCGAGGTGATCTCGGGCCACACGATCCTGGTCTATGTGGCCTTCGGGATGGTGCCGCTGACCTGGTGGGTGCTGTATCGCACGCGCTTCGGGCTGCGGCTGCGGGCGGTCGGCGAAAACCCCGCCTCGGTCGATACGGCGGGCGTGTCCGTGACGCGGTTGCGCTTTGCCGCCGTGGCGATCGCCGGGCTGCTCTGCGGGCTGGCGGGGGCTTACCTTGCGACCGGGCTGTCGGCGGGCTTCGTCAAGGAAATGACCGCCGGGCGCGGCTTCATCGCGCTTGCCGCGCTGATCTTCGCCAAGTGGCGGCCCTGGGGGGCGCTTGGCGCGACCTTCCTGTTCGGGCTGCTGGAAGCCGTCGCCAACCGCTATCCGAACCTGGATCTGGGCATCGTCACCGTGCCGTCGATGTTCATGAACGCCCTGCCCTATATCCTGACCGTGATCATTCTGGCGGGCTTTGTCGGCCGCGCCATCCCCCCGCGCGCGGGAGGAGAACCCTATGTCAAAGAGCGTTGAGCTTGCCCGCATCATCCGCGCCCGCGCGGGCGATGCCGCCCCGGAATATGGGCTGATCCTGGGATCCGGCCTGGGGCACCTGTCGGGCACCGTAGATGGCGTGGCGATCCCCTATGACGACCTGCCGGGCTTTCCCCATGCGGGCGTGTCGGGCCATGTGCCGCAGCTGGTGATCGGCCAGCTGGAAGGCCGCCGCGTCG
This sequence comes from Paracoccus yibinensis, assembly GCF_030846195.1. GTDB lineage: Bacteria > Pseudomonadota > Alphaproteobacteria > Rhodobacterales > Rhodobacteraceae > Paracoccus > Paracoccus yibinensis. Next base: position 291,880 of record NZ_JAVCWH010000004.1, on the reverse strand, counting down.
CCGTGTTCGGCGGGCGGTCGCATTACTACGAATCGGGCCGTGCCGATGCCATGCGCCTGCCGCTGGAGGTGCTGGCGGCCCTGGGCACCCGCAAACTGATCCTGACCAATGCCGCCGGATCGCTGCGCCCCGACATCCCGCCCGGCGACCTGATGATGCTGAACGACCACATCGCCTTCGCAGGAACCAACCCGCTGATCGGAGAGGTGACCGACGCCCGCTTCGTGCCCATGACCGACGCCCATGATAGCGCCATGCGTGCAGCCCTGTCCGCCGCCGCCGTTGCCGAGGGGATCGCCCTGCCCCAGGGCGTCTATTGCTGGTTCTCGGGCCCCAGCTTCGAAACCCCCGCCGAAATCCGCGCGGCCAAAATCCTTGGTGCCGACGCCGTCGGCATGTCCACGGTGCCGGAAATCATCCTGGCCCGCTTCCTGGGCATCCGCTGTGCGGCCATCTCGGTCGTCACCAACATGGGCGCGGGTCTGTCGGACGAATCGATCAGCCACGACCACACCAAGGCCATGGCCCCCCTGGGCGCCGCCAAGCTGGAACGCATCCTCCGCCGTTTCCTGCGCAACGCCTAAGCTTCTTCTTCACCCAAATATCCCCGCCGGAGGCTCCTGTCTCCGCCACCGGTGCAGGGGCTTCAGGCCAGGCGCGCCAGTGCCGCCTCGACCTGTCCCGCCGCTGCCTCCAGGTCATGCAGGTCGTCCAGCGTGACGACCGCCTGTTCACGCTCGGCATAGCGCAGCCGGTGCTTTAGATAGCGCGGGTCGTAATGGTCGCGCAGCAGCCCCTCGGCCAGGCCGCGCCAATCGCGCGCCGCGACCGCAGCCTGCCAGGCCTCGATCCGCTCTGCGGGATGCAGCGGCGACAGCGCGGCCACGATCGCCTCGACCCGGGCGGGGTCCTCCACCATGTCCTCATAGGCGCCTGCGGTATAGGCCGCACGGGCGGCGACCGGCACCTCCAGCCGCAGCCGGGGTGCGGCGCAGATCGCCTGCCACATGGCCTTGGGCACCGTCACGCGACCGATGCGGCTGCTTTCGGCCTCGACCAGGACTGGGCGGGCGGGATCCAGGGCTTCCAGCGACAGGGCCAGCCGCCCTTCGAACAGCTTCTGGCTGGGCTGGCCCTCGGGGTGGCCGCCGAACAGGCTGCCGCGATGGTTGGCGAGGCCCTCCAGGTCGATCACCTGCCAGCCGCGCGCGGCCAGCCGCCCCAGGATTGCCGTCTTGGCGCTGCCGGTATTGCCGTCCAGCACGATCACGGGCGCGGCGACGGGCTGGTTCTGCACCCGGTCCACCACCAGCGCGCGCCAAGCCTTGTAGCCGCCGTCGATCCGGTCCACCCGCCAGCCGATCTGCGACAGGATGGTCGTGAAGCTGCCCGACCGCTGCCCGCCGCGCCAGCAATAGACAAGCCCCCGCCAGCTTCCGTCGCGGTCGGCCAAAGGCCCGGCGATATGGCGCGCCGCATTGGCAGCCACCAGGGCGCCGCCGATCTTGCGGGCATCGAAGGGGGAAACCTGCTTGTAGATGGTTCCGACGCGCGCCCGTTCGGCATCGTCCAGCACGGGCAGGTTGATCGCGCCGGGCAGGTGATCCTCGGCAAACTCGGCGGGCGACCGCACATCGATGATGTCGTCGAACCCAGCCATGGCAGGGTCCGCAACCTGTGTCAGTCTCAGGGGCACATCAATAGACGTAGACGGGCGTTCCGACGGGCACCTGGTCATACAAGGCCATCACCGCCTCGTTGCGCATCCGCAGGCAGCCGTTCGATACGGCGCGGCCGATGGATCCCGGCTCGGTCGTGCCGTGGATGCGGATCGCGGTGTCCTGGCCCTTGTCGTTGTAAAGATACAGCGCCCGTGCCCCCAGCGGGTTCTGCGGACCGCCGGGCATCCCGTTGGCCCATTTTGCGTATTGCTGGGGCTTGCGCTTGATCATGTCCGGCGTGGGCGTCCAGGACGGCCATTCGACCTTGCGGCCCACGGTCGCGCGGCCCTTCCAGACCAGTTCGGCCGTGCCCACGGCCACACCGTAACGAACGGCCCGGCCCGGTGCGATGACATGGTAAAGGAAGAAGTCCTTGCTGACCACGACGATGCTGCCGACCTCGAAATCCTCGCGGATGGCGACTTCGGTCGGGGCATAGGGATCGCGGGCCTGTTGTGGGGCGGCTTCCTGCGAGAAGGCCAGCGAGGGGGCGAAATAGGCGGCGGCCATCAGCGGCACCGCCAGCGACATCATCTCACGGCGATTCATGGTGATCCTGTGGGTCTGGTGTTCTTCTGCTCTCGCCCCGCCATAGCAAGGGACGGCCCCTTGTTGCAACTCACGACGGCGTTTCGGCGGGAAATAGCCCTTGACCCCGATCCTTCTGGCACACATCTGCTGGATATGGTTTCCGTGCGCCCCCCCTGCTGCCATGCGAAGCGCCGCCCGCCGCGGCGGCCCGCGCATCTGTGCAGGGGTCGGGGCGATCGGGCCTGCCGCTGCCACCAGGATGCGCGCCCAGGCCTGGCACGCCCCCTTTGCGCCCCGCGCCGTGATCCGCGCGCGCTGATCGCCGCGCAGTTCCCCCGCCGGGCGCCCCTGCGCCCCCAGGCGCCGCCCCGTTTCCTGAACCCGTCCCTTGGCACGAATTCAGGAAACAAGCATCATGACCGTTCAATCATCTGACCTGCCCGTTCCGGGCGACCTGATCACCACCCGCCTGTCCGTCGAAGGCATGAGTTGCGCCGCCTGTTCCGGCCGCGTCGCGCGTGCCCTGTCAGCCCGTCCCGGCGTCGCGGACGCGCAGGTCAACCTGCTGGCAGGAACTGCAAGCATCCGCCACGCCGCCACCCTGTCCCCCGCCGACCTGGCCGAGGTCGTGACCAGGCTGGGCTATCCGGCGACCGTTCCCCAGGACGCCGCTCCGGTCACCAGGACCGACGAGGCCGCGACCCTGAAGCGCGCCTTCCTGACGGCGCTTGTCCTGACCCTGCCGGTCTTTGCGGCGGAAATGGGCGGCCATCTGGTTCCCGCCTTTCACCACTGGCTGCACGCGCAGGTCGGCACCGCGCCGCTGAACTGGATGCAGATGGTCCTGACGGCGCTTGTCCTGGCCGGGCCGGGGCGGCGGTTCTTCACCACCGGCATTCCCGCCCTGCTGCGCGGCGGACCCGAGATGAACAGCCTTGTCGCGCTTGGCTCCGGGGCGGCGTTCCTGTTCTCGGCGGCAGTGGTGCTGGCCCCCGGTGTGATCCCGCCCGCGTCCCGCCATGTCTATTTCGAAGCTGCGGCGGTCATCGTCACCCTGATCCTGATGGGCCGCTGGCTGGAAGCCCGGGCCAAGGGCCAGGCCGGCGCCGCGATTCGCGCGCTGATCGAACTGGCCCCGGATCGTGCGACCATCCTGCGCGACGGCAAGCCTGTCCCCGTGGCCGTGGCCGATCTGTGGCCGGGCGATCTGGTGCTGCTGGCGCCCGGCGAACGGGTGGCCGTCGACGGCGTCGTCACCGAAGGCCGGGGTCATGTGGACGAATCCATGCTGACCGGCGAGCCCCTGCCCGTCGAGAAATCCCCCGGCGACCCGGTGACGGGCGGCACGGTGAACGGCACCGCCGCGCTGACCTATCGCGTGACCGCCACGGGCGCGGAAACCACGCTGTCGCGGATCGTCGCGATGGTCGAGGGCGCGCAGAACGCCCGGCTGCCGGTGCAGGCCCTGGTGGATCGCATCACCCGCGTCTTCGTGCCCGTGGTGATCGGGCTGGCGGCGCTGACCTTCGCACTGTGGCTGGTCTTCGGCCCCGACCTGGCCCATGCGGTTGTCGCGGGGGTTGCCGTGCTGATCATCGCCTGCCCCTGTGCGATGGGGCTGGCCGTGCCGGTGTCCATCATGGTCGGCACCGGGCGCGGCGCGCAACTGGGCGTGCTGTTCCGGCGGGGCGAGGCCCTGCAGCGCCTGTCGAACGCCCGGCTGATCGCCTTCGACAAGACCGGCACCCTAACGCGCGGGCGCCCGGAACTGGTCGCGATCCAGACCGACGGCATTGCCGAGAACGAGGCCCTGCGCCTTGCCGGCGCCGCCGAGGCGCGGTCTGAACATCCCCTTGGCGCGGCCATCGTCGCCGGTGCGGCCGCACGCGGGCTGGACCTGCCCCCGGCAAGCGACATCCAGGCCACAGCCGGGCGCGGCCTGTCGGGCGTGGTCGAGGGGCGCCGGTTGCTGATCGGCAACCTGCCCGCCCTGTCCGACGCCGGGATCTCCCCTGCCCCCGCCCTTCGCACGGCGGCCGAGGAAGCCGCGGCGCAAGGCGCGACCCCGGTCCATCTGGCCGTCGATGGCCGCCATGTCGCCAGCTTCGCCCTGGCCGACCCCATTCGCGACAACGCGCCCGACCTGATCGCGGCCCTGCACGGCATGGGCCTTAAGACGGCGATGCTGTCCGGCGACGTTCCGGGCACTGCGGGCGCCGTGGCCCGGCGGCTGGGGATCGACGACGTGCGGGCAAGCCTGATGCCCGGCGACAAGCTGGAGGCGATCCGCGACATGGGCGCAGGTTCCGTCTTCGTGGGCGACGGGATCAACGATGCCCCGGCGCTTGCGGCTGCGGAAACCGGCATCGCCATCGGCACCGGCACCAGCATCGCGATCGAATCAGCTGATCTGGTGCTGATGTCCGGCGATCTGGCAGGGGTGCCGCGCGCCATCCGCCTGTCGAGAGCGGTCATGCGCAACATCCGCCAGAACCTGTTCTGGGCCTTCGCCTATAACACCGCGCTGATCCCCATCGCCATGGGCGTGCTGGTGCCCTTCGGCGGGCCGCAACTGTCGCCCATGCTGGGGGCCGGGGCCATGGCGCTGTCTTCGGTCTGCGTGGTGGGCAACGCCCTGCGCCTGCGGGGCGTGCGATGATCGGGCGGCGGGGCGTCCTGGCCGGGGCAGGCGCGATTGCCCTGGCTGGGGCTGCCCCGCCGCGACCCCGCGTGCTGGCCTTCGGGGACAGCCTGTTCGCAGGCTATGGCCTGGCGCAGGATCAGGGGATGGTGCCCCAGTTGCAGGCCTGGCTTGACCGCGACGAAACGCCCGCCACGATCATCCCGGCGGCATTGTCGGGCGAAACGACTTATGGCGGGCGGGTGCGCATCGGATTTTCGCTGCGCCGCCACCGTCCCGATGCCGTCATGGTGGAGCTTGGCGGCAACGACATGCTGCTGGGCTGGTCCGCCGCTCGGGCCGAGGCGAACCTGGACGCAATCCTGACCCAGGCCGGGGCGGACGGCCGCCCCCTGCTGCTGGTCGGGCTGAACCCCATTCCAGGCGAAGCCCGCTGGAGACAGGCCTGGCGCGCCATCTGGCCGCGCCTGGCCGCCCGTCACGACGCGGTGCTGCTGCCCAGCCTTTACGCCCCGCTTGCCGCCCTGCCCAAGGTTCGGCACCGCGACTATCTGCTGGCTGACGGCATCCATCCGAACGCCGCTGGCGTCCGGCTGATGACGGCCGCGCTTGGACCGAAGGTCCGGGAAATGCTGGCGGGCTAGTGGCCCTGATGGCCTCCGTGGCTTTCCTCGGCACGGTCGTTGTCCAGCACCGCCTCGACCGGATGGGTGCCGCAGTCTCCGAAATCCAGCGTCAGGGCGACGGTGTCACCTTCGGCCAGAGGCTTGGTCAGCCCCATCAGCATCACATGGTCGCCGCCCCGCGCCAGGGCATGTTCGGACCCGGCCGGGATGGCGATGCCGCCCTCGACCTTCTGCATCTTCATCACGCCGTCCACCTCGGCATGGGTATGCAATTCGACCACTTCGGCCGCGTCCGACGACACGCCCGTCAGGCGGCATTCGGCATCCTGTTGGTTTTCCACCACCATGAAGGCGGCGGCGGTCTTGGGATTGGTGCTGCGCACATAGGCGTCGCGGATCATCAGCCCGTCATCGGCAAGCGCGGCTGCGGGGGAAAGGACCGCCAGGGCGGCCAGGGTCATGCGGATCATCTGTGTTGTCCTTCGTGTCAAACGGTTCTGATTGCGGAAAACCGTGACCGAGGAGGATCGCGCGCCGCGGGCCGGGGGGATTGCTGGTCCCGCAGGGGCAAGGCCGACACGGAGCGCGCCAGCGTGCCGAAGCCGCGGATGACAGGTCCATCCAAGGGCGCATCTTGCAGCGCGGCCAGCAGGGCCAAGGCCATGTCCGGGCAGATCTGCAGGGATCGGGGCGCATCCGGGTGATCGACGACCACGACGCCATGGCCGGTGCAAAGCACGACCTGTTCGGCGGGGATAACGGTGCCGCGCGCCCCGCCCAGGCCGATGCCGGTGATGGCAAGGCACAGAATCAGCGCAAGATGGACCGGGTGTCGCATGGGGGGACCATCAGCCAAGCGGCGGACGAAGGCAACCGACATGCAAAAGCCCCGCCGTGGAAACGACGGGGCATAATGCCGCAGTCAATCGGCTGGATCAGGCCTGGGGCGCGTCGGCCTTGGCGATCTCGCGCTTGATCTTCAGGGCACGGTCCGACAGTTCGGCATCCTTCGCCTTGGCCAGGAAGGCGTCCAGGCCGCCCCGGTGATCGACCGAACGCAGCGCCGCGGCCGAAATGCGCAGCGAATAGCTGCGGCCCAGGGCGTCGGACATCAGCGTGACCTCGTTCAGGTTCGGCAGGAACCGGCGACGGGTCTTGTTGTTGGCGTGGCTCACATTGTTGCCGGTCATCGGGCCTTTGCCGGTCAGTTCGCAGACGCGCGACATGGTGTTGATCCTTCGTCTTTGCTATGCGGGCGGTCCCGGCAGGGGGTTCCGGCCCAAAGTGAAAGGGCGCCGCGAGGCAGCGCCCGGAATTCCGTTTGCGCGTCCCTAATGGAAGCCGCGCGGGCCGTCAAGCCGGAATCACCCCCCTGCCGTTTTGCCTTGGTTCAAATATCCTCGGGGGGTCCGGGGGGCGAAGCGCCCCCGGCGCTCGCGGGACGCAATCAGGCATAGCCGCGCTCGATCGCGATCAGCTTTTCCTTGCGCCACAGCCCGCCCGCATAGCCGGTCAGGGTGCCGTCCGCGCCGATCACCCGATGGCAGGGCACCACAAGGGCGATGCGGTTCGTGGCATTGGCGCGGGCAACGGCGCGGATGGCCGTGGGACGCCCGATGGCGGCGGCCAATTGCAGATAGCTGCGCGTCTCGCCCGCCGGGATCGCTTGCAGCGCGCGCCAGACCTGCTGCTGGAAAGGCGTGCCGTGCAGGGTTACGGGCACCTCCAGACGCGGCGCCCGGCCCGCGAAATAAGCCGCCAACTGCGCCTCGGTCAGGTCGTGGACGGGTGTGCGGCCCAGGCCGACGCGACCGTCCACATGCGCGGACAGGCGGCGCAGGCCTTCGGGCAGCGCCTTGCGGCCGATGAACTCCAAAAGATGCAGCGCCTGGTCGTCGGCAATGGCAATCATGCCGCCCAGGGGCGTGTCGATCCAGTCGGCCAGCAGGTCCGACCCCTGCCGCAACTGGTGCGGCGCATGGCCGAACAGCCGCGCGAAGGCCGCCCGGAAGCCTGACGCCGAATTGAATCCCGCGTCCAGCTGCGCCTCGATCATCGCCGATCCTTTCACCAGGCTGGACATGCCGCTGCGCAGCCGTGCCGCGCGCGCCATCTCCAGGAAGCTTTGCCCGAAATGCCGCTTGAAGGCCCGCCGCACGGTCGAAGGGTCATGTCCAAGCGCCAGCAGGTCGGATTCGGACCAGCGGCGGTCCGGGGTTTCCTCCAGCCGGGCCAGCAGGTCGCGGACCAGCGGATCGCCTTCGGCAGTCGCGCCAAGCGGGTGACAGCGCAGGCAGGGGCGAAAGCCTGCGGCCTGCGCGTCCTTCGCGGATGCGAACCAGCGGCAGTTCCTGGCAAGCGGCTTGCGGGCCGGGCAGGTCAGGCGGCAGAAGATGCCGGTGGTGGCAACGCCCACCAGGGCGCGCCCTTCCCAGGCGGGGTCGCGCGCCACAAGCGCGGCATAAAGCGTATCGTGATCAGGCAGGTCCAGCATGTCGTTCACCCTATCCATGCCTTCGATCCTACCCGATTCGCGGGGCAGCACGGGCCGCAAAATCGGGCGTCTATTTCTGCGCCGCCAGCCAATCCAGCATGTCCTGCGCGGCTTCGGCGGGAACGGCATGACCATGGGCCACGGCATCGCCCAACTGCATCAGCCGGTCCCGCGCGGCGGGCGTTTCCAGCTGCGCCAGCAGGCCCGCGCGCACATCGGCCAGAAACCAGTGCCGCGCCTGTTCGGCCCGGTTGGCCGCGAAATGCCCCTGCGCGCGCCGCCATTCGGCCAAGGCCTGCATGTCGTCCCACGCCTTTGCCAAACCATCGCCGGTCGCAGCGGATACCGGCAGCGCCTTGGGAAATCCTTGCGGGTCCTGTGGGCGCTTGCGCAACAGGCGCAGCGCGCCCGCGTAATCCGCGACCGTGCGCCGGGCGGTGCCCAGCAACTCGCCATCGGCCTTGTTGACCAGGATCAGGTCGGCCATCTCCATGATGCCACGCTTGACGCCCTGCAATTCGTCGCCCCCGGCCGGCGCCAGCAGCAGCACGAACAGGTCGCACATCTCGGCTACCAGCGTTTCGGATTGGCCGACGCCCACCGTCTCGATCAGCACCACGTCGTAACCCGCCGCCTCACACAGCCGGATCGCCTCTCGCGTGCGGCGCGCCACGCCGCCAAGCTGGGCATTGGACGGCGTGGGCCGGATGAAGGCCATGGGGTTCCGGGACAGCGTCTCCATCCGCGTCTTGTCGCCCAGGATCGACCCGCCCGACCGCGTGGACGAGGGATCGACCGCCAGCACCGCCACGCGCAGGCCCTGTTCGGTCAGCATGGTCCCGAAGGCCTCGATGAAGGTGGACTTGCCGACGCCGGGGGTGCCCGACAGACCGATCCGCAGCGCCTGGCCGTCGGGCAGGTCCGCCAGCAGCGCCACCGCGCGGGCGCGATGATCGGGCCGCGTCGATTCGATCAGCGTGATCGCCCGCGACAGCGCGCGGCGGTCCTTGGCAACCAGGGGTTCCAGAAGCTCGTCCATGAGGAAGGGATAGGGGGCCAGGGGGCGATTGCCAAGCCACCGCCGCCACCCGATAATGCCGCCATGATCCGCTTCCTTGCCGCCCTTGCCCTGATGACGCTGCCCGCCGCCGCCGACCCCCTGCGCCTGCTGATGGTCGAGAAGGACGGCTGCATCTATTGCGAGGCCTGGGACCGCAACATCGGACCGGGCTATGCCGCATCAGACGCCGGTCGCGCCGCCCCGCTGATGCGCGTGGACATCCACGGCCCCTATCCCGACGGGCTGGCCCTCGCGCGGCGCCCTTTCGTCACGCCCACCTTCATCCTGCTGGACGGCGGGTCCGAGGTCGGGCGCCTGGAAGGCCACATGACGGCGGCGCAGTTCTGGCCCGCCTTGTCCTCCCTGCTGGACCGGGTCCGCTGAGCGGGCTTTCCCACGCCCCGCGCATCGGCTAGTCACCGGGCAACGCTTTCAGTCCAGGTGACGATCATGCATGACATCCGTGCCATCCGGGAAAACCCCGCAGCCTTTGACGCCGCCCTGTCGCGCCGCGGTCTTGCCGCCATGTCAGACCGCATCCTGTCGCTGGACGCCGACCGCCGCGCCCGCATCGTCGCCGCCGAGACGGCCCAGGCCGACCAGAACCGCGCCAGCAAGGACGTGGGCGCCGCCAAGGCGCGCGGCGATGACACCGAGTTCGACCGCCTGCGCACCATGATCGCGGAAAAGAAGGCCGACGTGACCCGGATGCAGGCCGAGGCCTCGCTTCTGGATGGTCGGCTCCGCGATCTGCTGATGGAGATCCCGAACCTGCCGCTGGACAGCGTGCCGGACGGCCGAGACGAGAACGACAATGTCGAGCTGCGCCGCTGGGGCAACCCGCGCGCCTTCGACTTCACCCCGCGCGAGCATTTCGAGATCGCGGGCGTGCGTCCCGGCATGGATTTCGAAACCGCCGCAAAGCTGTCGGGCAGCCGCTTCGTTGTCCTGAAGGACGGCGTGGCGCGCATCCACCGCGCGCTGGCCCAGTTCATGCTGGACCTGCATGTGACCAAGCACGACCTTCAGGAAACCTGGACCCCCGTCCTGGTGCTGGAGGACATGATGGTCGGCACCGGGCAACTGCCGAAATTCGGCGAGGACAGCTATCTGACCCGCGAAGGCTATTGGCTGATCCCCACGTCCGAGGTCACGCTGACCAATACCGTCAACGGCGATCTGGTGGATCACGCCAGCCTGCCCCGCCGCATGGTCGCGCACAGCCAATGCTTCCGGTCCGAGGCCGGCAGCGCGGGCCGCGATACCACCGGGATGCTGCGCCAGCACCAGTTCGAAAAGGTCGAGATGGTCTCGATCACCGATGCCGACACGGGCGTGGCGGAACATGACCGCATGACCCGCTGCGCCGAGGCGGTCCTGGAGGCGCTGGAACTACCCTATCGCACAATCGTCCTGTGCACCGGCGACATGGGCTTTGGCGCGCGGATCACCCATGACCTGGAAGTCTGGCTGCCCGGCCAGGACAAGTATCGTGAAATCAGCAGCGTCAGCTATTGCGGGGATTTCCAGGCGCGGCGGATGAACGCGCGTTATCGGTCCGACAGAACCGGAAAGCCGGAATTCGTCCATACGCTGAACGGATCGGGCCTGGCCGTGGGACGGACGCTGATCGCGGTGCTGGAAAACGGCCAGCAGGCCGACGGGTCGGTGGTCCTGCCCGCCGCGCTGCATCCCTATCTGGGCGGGGCGACGACCCTGACCGCCGAAGGCAAGCTGGCCTGATCGGCCCAACTTTCCGCCTGGCACAGAAACTGCCCGCCGATCGCTGCGTTGTCCTGCATGGCACGCGCAGCGGACATCCTTTACCTGGGATCGGTGACAATGTTCGTTGCCAGCGGGTTACTGCTTTCAACCATGGGGCGTCCCGCCCTGCAAATCGCCGCGCCTACATTGTCTCCGGGACTGGGCTACGAGGCTTTTGGGGGCAATCCGGCAGGGCCGATCGCGACGTTGCCGCAGCTTTATGTCCAGCCGCAGACCCCGCTGATGTGGGCCTTGCTGATTGCATTGTGGTTGCTGCTGCTGCTGGACGGTCTTGGGCAATACTTGGATCCGTCCGACCATGGCCCCCATCCTGCCTGGCATCCTCTGACCTTGGCCTTGGCTGTGGGCGCGGCCTGGCCCTGGCTGGCCGATCTGCACAAGCCGCTGGCCACACTTGGCGCGCTGCTGATGCTGACTGCGGCCCTGTCGGGGGCGATCCGCGGGCGGGGCCAGCGCCGCCCTGCCCTGGGCTTCCTGGCGGGGTGGAGCGTCGCGCTTGGCACCGGCACCGTCGCCACGCTGATCGGCGCGCCCCTGGAGTTGACCACGCCGCAGACCGCGATCCTGGCGATCCTGCCCGGCGCTGTCATCGGCATGATCGCCCAGGAACGGCTGGGCCGAACGCTGGGATTCTCGCTGGCGATCATCTGGGCCTTCTGCGCAGTCGCCATTTCCACCATGGGCAGCAATCCGGGTGTCGCCCTGGCCGCGATCATCGGGATATCGGGGATGGGCGTCGTGCTGGTGCGGGCTGCAACCTAGGCGCCCTTGGGCTTCTGCCGGTTCTTGTGCTTGGACAGCGCGCCAGACTGGCTGATCTTGTTTGCCTTTTCCTTGTAGGGGTTGTCACCCCCCTGGTCGCGGAAGAACAGCCGGATCGGCGTGCCGGGCATGTCGAAATCCTGCCGCAGCCCGTTGACCAGATACCGCTGATAACTGTCAGGCAGCTTGTCGGTATGCGTGGCCTTCACCACAAAGGCCGGTGGCCGGGTCTTCACCTGGGTCATGTAGCGCAGCCGGATTCGCCGCCCGCCCGGCGCGGGGGGCGGGTGGCTTTCGGTCATCGCCCCAAGCCACTGGTTCAGCCGCGCGGTGGAAATGCGGCGGTTCCAGACCTCGTGCGCCTTCAGGATCGCGGAATGCAGCCGGTCCAGCCCCTTGCCGGTGCGCGCGGACACGGTGACCAGCGGCGCACCCTTCAACTGCGGCAGAAGCTTTTCGAAATTCGCCCGCAATTCGTTAAGCTTCTGGGGCTTGTCGTCTTCCAGATCCCACTTGTTCGCGGCGACGACGACCGCTCGGCCCTCGGTTTCCGCGAAATCGGCGATGCGCAGATCCTGCTGCTCGAACGGGATGGCCACGTCCAGCAGGACCACCACGACCTCGGCAAAGCGGACGGCGCGCAGGCCGTCGGCCACGGAAAGTTTTTCCACCTTGTCCGTGACCTTGGCGCGCTTGCGCATCCCGGCGGTGTCGAAGATCCGCATGGGCGTGCCCATGAAGGTCGTCGCGACGCTGATCGAATCGCGGGTGATTCCCGCCTCGGGTCCGGTCAGCAACCGATCCTCGCCGATGATCTTGTTGATCAGCGTGGACTTGCCCGCATTGGGACGCCCGATGACGGCCAGTTGCAAGGGACGCGCGGCGGATGGGCGCCAGTCCTCGGCCCCTGCCCCGCTTTCGGCATCCTCGTCCGAGATGTCGATGTCGGTTTCCGCCGCCACCGGCGACGGGCGCTCGGCCTCGATCTGGTCGGACAGCGGGACCAGGGCACGGTAAAGATCGTCCATGCCTTCGCCATGTTCGGCGCTGATGCGCAAGGGTTCGCCCAGGCCAAGGCCATAGGCCTCCATCGCGCCCGCCTCCCCAGCCCGGCCCTCGGCCTTATTCGCGGCGACGATCACGTGTTTCGCGCGCTTGCGCAGGATGTCGGCGAAGTATTCGTCGACCGGGGTGACGCCCACGCGGGCGTCGATCACGAACAGGCAGATGTCGGCCTCGTCCACGGCCCGTTCGGTCAGGCGACGCATCCGGCCCTGAAGGCTGTCATCATCGGCCATTTCCAGGCCGGCGCTGTCGATCACGACAAAGCGCAGGTCGCCAAGACGCGCCGCGCCTTCGCGCAGGTCGCGCGTAACGCCCGGCTGGTCGTCGACCAAGGCCAGTTTCTTGCCGACGAGGCGGTTGAACAGGGTCGATTTGCCAACATTGGGCCGACCGACAATGGCGAGGGTGAATGTCATCTGAATGCGTGCAATTGGCCGTTGCGCGAGACGACATAGATCGTCTGGCCCGCAACGGCGGGGGCGGTGGCGGCACCACCGGGGATTTCGGCCTGGCCCACCAGGGCGCCGGAATTGGGGTCGAACACCCGCATCACCCCGTCCGAAGAGACGACGAACAGGCGCCCCCCCGCCAGGACCGGGCCGAAATGTGCGTGGATGCGGTCCTGCCTGCGGACACGCTCGGTCGTGTAATAGGGAAGCTGGACGCGCCAGATCGCGCCGCCGGTCGCGGCGTCCAGGCGGATCAGCTCGGCCTGGTCGTTGACGGCGAAGACCGACCCGCCCGCCACGACGACCGGGCTGTTGGCCCCGTCCTTGGCCGACCACGCCTGGATCCCGCTGTCCAGTTCGACCGCGTTGATGCGGCCCGACGACGTGCCGCCATAGACGATGTTGCCCGAGATGACCGGATCGCCGGTCACGTCGCGGATATTGGCGATGGCGCGGCCGATCCGCAGCCCACCGATCTGCGCGGTCCACAGGGTCGCGCCGGTTTCGCGGTCGGCTGCCAGAAGCTGGCCCGAGGCGAAGGGGAAGATCACCGTGCTGCCCTGGATCGCCGGAACCGACACGCCCATCACCCCCGCGGTCGAGGGCGTGCCCGAGGTCTGCCACAGCACCTTGCCGTCGGACGCGCGCACCGCCCAGCCGATGTCGTTGCGGCCCAGGACATAGACAACGCCGTTCTGCACCGCCGGACCGCCGCCGATCGGCGCATCGACCCGCTGGCGCCACAGCACCCGGCCAGACGCGGCGTCAAGCGCGACCAGTTCGCCAAAGCCGCTGGTTGCATAGACCCGGCCCGCCTCATAGGCCAAGCCGCCGCCCGACACGCTGTCGCGCGTTTCCAGCGCGGGGGCGATGTCGCTGGTCCAGGCGGTTGCTCCGCCGGTGGTGGTGGCCGTCACACGCGTGCGGCTGTCCAGCGTGAAGACCAGCCCGCCGCCCACGACCGGGTCGGCGCTGATGCGGTGGCGCTTGTCGCTGCCTTCGCCGATATTGGCCGTCCAGATGCGGGTCGTGCCCTGCCCCACGGTCAGGTGGCCCGGCTGATGCGCGGCATTGCCCGCGCGGTGGGTCCATTCGGCATTGGTGACGGGCGCCGCAAGCCGCAGCGCGGTCGAGGTGACGGGTGCCGGGCCTTCGATCGCCGGCCCGTCGGGCGAGGTCACGGCCAGCGGGTCCAGCCGCTGCCCCGGCAGGATCACTTCCCGTTCGCCGCAGGCTTGCAGGCCAAGGGCGGCCGCCAGGGCCAGGGTCAGTCGCAGCGTGGCGGTCATTCCTCGCCTCTCCCTCGTATCGTTCGGTGGCCCGCTGGATCAGCCCGCGGGCATGTTTTCGGATGGTTCCGGCTCGACGCCCAAGGCGATCATCATCTCGGACAGGCGGAGGCGCAAGGCCTCGGTCATGCCGTCCTTTTCCTGGATCTGGCGGATCAGGTTTACGGCATCTTCCGTCCGGCCCGCCCCGATCAGGGCGATGGCCTTCTGTTCCAGCGCCAAGAGTTCGAACGGAGCGCCCGCACGCGACAGCCGGGACAGGATTTCGTCGCGCTGCGCGGGATCCATCGTCTCGCCCTGCAGCATGACCAGCTTCAATTCGGCCAGGTCGTGCAGCACCGTGCCCGCGGCGGCATCGCCCGCCACATCGCGCAGGGCATCGGCCGCCGCATCGTCGCTGTCGCCCTCGGACCATTCCGAGGCCGCCAGAAGCGCCGCAAGCACGCGGCGGGATTCGGCGCCCTGCGGATCGACCGCCATGATCGCCGCCGGATCGTCGCCTGCCTGGGCCGCCAGGATCGCATCGCCCCAGGCACGCGCCTGGGCTTCGGCGCGCGACTGGCTGTATTCGCGCCAGATCACGCCCGCGACGATGCCCAGGATCAGCAGGCCCGCGACCCAGCCCCAGCGGCGAAACAGCCGGAACAGGCGCTCGCGGCGCAGATCCTCGAACACCTCGTCGATGAAGTTGTCGTTCTGATTGGCCATCCTTGCCTTCCGCAACCGTCTTGCGCCCTGTCTTATACCGGCACGCGGCGGAAAGCCAATGCCGCGCCGATCACAAGAAAAAACCCGGCGGAACGGATCCGCCGGGCCTTTTGCCGATGGGGCAAGGATCACATGCGCGAGGCGACGTTTTCCCAGTTCACCAGGTTCGACAGGAAGTTTTCCAAGTATTTCGGACGTGCGTTGCGGAAATCGATGTAATAGCTGTGTTCCCACACGTCGCAGCCCAGAAGCGCGGTCTGCCCGTGGCACAGCGGGTTCACGCCGTTTTCGGTCTTGGTGACTTCCAGCCCGCCGTCGGCGTTCTTGACCAGCCAGACCCAGCCCGAGCCGAACTGGCCCACGCCGCCTTCGGTGAACTTCTTCTTGAAGTCATCGACCGAGCCGAAGGATTCGGTGATCGCGCGTTCCAGTTCCGACGGCATGGCGCCCGGCTTCGGCGCCATCATTTCCCAGAACTGCGCGTGGTTCCAATGCTGGCTGGCATTGTTGAAGATGCCGTTCTGCGCGACCGCGCCCTTCTGGTAGGTGCCCTTGACAATGTCCTCCAGCGACTTGCCGTCCCATTCGGTGCCTGCCACCAGTTCGTTCAGCTTGTCCACATAGGCCTTGTGGTGCTTGTCGTGGTGGAATTCCAGCGTTTCCCTGGACATGCCGCCTTCGGCCAGTGCATCATGCGCATAGGGAAGATCGGGAAGCGTGAAAGCCATTTTCTGTCCTTTCAGAAGGGGTTGAGCCTTGGTCGGGCGCACGGTCCCGCATTCGCGGGCCAAACGCAAGGGGTGCGGGCCGGGTTCCTAGCGCGGGGCCAGCCCGCTGCCGGGAATGGCCGCGTTTTCCAGGACCAGGCGCAGGTAATCCGCCGTCGACCGGAAACCGATCAGCCGGAAGCCGCCGGGGATGCGCCACAGCGCCGCCGCCGTCTGGGCCGCGCGAGAGCGCCGCAATCCGTCGGACGGCAGGTCGTCCAGATCGACGGGCATCAGCTTCCCGATCACGTCACCCGCATGGGGACCGGTCACGTCGAAAACCGCGCGGGCGTCCGACACATCGGCGACCAGCGCATGTTCGGAAGCCAGGGCATCGGTCAGCGTCGTGATCGCGTCGTCCAGTTCCGCCGCAGGCAGGATCAGCAGCAATTCGTCGGGCGACATCCAGCCCAGCGACCGGCTGCCATCGGTCACGATGCGGGTTTGTCCGGGAATCGCCAGGCCCGCGGCCTCGGCAATCGTGTTGCCTGTGCGGTCCAGGCCGGCCCGGATCGTGACCATGCCAAGCCCATCGACACGGGCGATGTCTGCAAGCGCCTCAGCCATTCAGACGGGTTCCTTCCTTGTCGTAGAAGACCGGATCGACGATCCGCGCTTTCATCACCTCGCCCGATGGCAGGGGGAATTCCAGTTCCTGCCCCATCCGCGCCGGGCCGTGGCGCACCAGTCCCATGGCGATGGGGCGGTCCAGCGTCGGCGAGTGATAGGAGGAGGTGACGCGCCCCTGCGTCTTGCGCTGTCCGTTGGCGTTCACGCCCGGTTCGACCGCATAGGCGCCGTCGGGCAGCACCTGACCATCCAGGCTTTCCAGCCCCACCAGCTGCCAGCGGCTGCCATCCTTCATGAAGCTGCGGGCCTGCGCACGCTTGCCGATATAGTCCGGCTTCTTCTTCGAGATCGCCCAATGCAGCCCCAGGTCCTGCGGGATCACCGTGCCGTCGGTTTCGTCCCCGATCATGATGAAGCCCTTTTCGGCACGCATGACATGCATCGCCTCGGTGCCATAGGGGGTGATGTCCAGGTCGCGGCCCTCGGCGTGCAGCTTCTCCCACAACTCCAGCCCGCGGCCCGCGGGCACGGCGATCTCATAGGACAGCTCGCCCGAGAAGCTGATGCGATAGATGCGCGCGGGGATGCCCGCCAGCTCGCCTTCGGCCCATTGCATGAAGGGCAAGGCGTCCTGCGACAGGTCGATGGTGCCGGGCAGCCGCTGCAACAATTCGCGCGCCTTGGGTCCGGCCACGGCGATCTGGGCGTATTGCTCGGTCAGGTTGGCGGTATAAACCTGCCAGTCCCACCATTCGCATTGCAGCCAATCCTCCATATGCCCATGGATACGGTCTGCCCCGCCGGTTGTGGTGTGGCAAAGCCAGGTGTCGGCGGACAGGCGGGCGACGACCCCGTCATCCATCAGGAAGCCGTTTTCGTTGCACATCAGGCCATAGCGGCATTTGCCGACCGGCAGCGTGGACATCATGTTGGTATACATCATGTCCAGGAACCGCCCGGCATCCGGTCCCTTGACGATGATCTTGCCCAGGGTCGAGGCGTCCAGCGTGCCGACGGACTTGCGCACCGCCAAAATCTCGCGGTTGACGGCGTCATGCCGGTCCTCGCCCGCGCGGGGATAGCTGTAGGGGCGGCGCCAGTGGCCGACGGGCTCGAACGACGCACCGTTGCGGGCGTGCCAGGCGTGGATTGGCGTCTTGCGCAGCGGCTGGAAGGTATCGCCCTTGGCCTCGGCCGCGATGGTGCCAAGGGTCAGGGGCGTATAGGGCGGGCGGAAGGTGGTGGTGCCCGTGGTTTCCAGCGGTTGGTTCAGGGCCTTCGACAGCACCGCCAAGCCGTTGATGTTGCTGACCTTGCCCTGGTCGGTCGCCATGCCCAGCGTCGTGTATCGCTTGGCATGTTCGACGGACGCATAGCCCTCGCGCGCAGCCAGTTCCACGTCGCTGACCTTCACGTCGTTCTGGAAATCCAGCCACATCTTGGCGCGCAGCCTGTAGGGCGCGTTTTGCGGCATGACCCAGACCGGCATGGTGGGCGCCTCGGAGCGTTCCAGGTCGCCCGCGCAGCGCAGATCGCCATTGGCGGCGCCAAGGACCGTGACCATGGCCTTGCCATCCGCGCCCAAAGGCGGGCGCGAGGGGTCGGGACGGAACATCGCCTCGGGTTCGTCCCAGGTGATCCTGCCGCCGCAATGGCTGTAAAGATGAACAACCGGAGACCAGCCGCCCGACATGGCGACCACGTCGCAATCAAGCGTGCCGGTGACGCGGCCATTGCCTGCCTGATCGCAGAGCGCCACGCCCTCGACGTGATGGCTGCCCTTGACCTTCGCCACGGCCTTGCCGGTCATCACGGGGATATTCGCCGCCCGCACCGCCTGCGGTAGGTCGCCACTCGCCTGCGGGCGGGCGTCGATGACGGCCACGACCTCCAGCCCCGCCGCCTGGGCGGTCAGGGCGGTGCGATAGGCGTCGTCGTTGTTGGTGACGACCACGATCCGCTGGCCGGGCGCCACGCCGTAATCGGTGATGAAATCGCGCACGGCAGAGGCCAGCATCACCCCCGGCACGTCGTTGCAGGCGAAGGACAGCGGACGCTCCAGCGCGCCGGTCGCCGTGATCACATGGCCCGCACGGATCCGCCACAACCGCTGGCGGGGGATGCCCTGGTTCGGGTCGTGGTCGGCCAAGGCTTCGCGGGCCAGCAGATAGCCGTGGTCGTAAAGCCCGGTCGCCATGGTGTTGCGGCGCAGGGTCACGTTGCCGCGCCCGCGCAGGTCGGCCAGCAGCGCGTCGATGGCGGCCTGGCCGCCGTCGTGGTCGACAGGCGTGCGCCCGCCCCAGACCGGGTTCTGCTCCAGCACGATCACGCGCCCGCCCTTGTCGGCGGCATCGCGCGCCGCCGTCAGCCCGGCGATGCCGCCGCCGACGACGACCACCTCGGCAAAGGCATAGGCCTGTTCATAGCGGTCGGGATCAGGATCGACCGGCGCGCGGCCCAGCCCCGCGCTGCGGCGGATGATCGGCTCGAACACATGCTTCCAGAAGGGTCGCGGGTGGATGAAGGTCTTGTAGTAGAAGCCCGCCGGCAGCAGCGGCGACAGCCAGTTGTTGATCGCGCCGACATCCGCGTCCAGTGAGGGCCAGCAGTTCTGGCTGCGCAGCACCATGCCCGCCACAAGCGCGGTGGTGCTGGCGCGCTGGTTCGGCTCGAACCGGCCACCCTGGCCCAGGCCGAAGAGCGCGTTCGGCTCCTCGGCGCCCGAGGCGAGGGGGCCGCGCGGGCGGTGATACTTGAAGGACCGGCCCACCAGCATCTGGCCATTGGCCAGCAGGGCGGATGCCAGCGTGTCGCCCTGCACACCGCGCAGGTGGCGGCCGTCGAAGCGGAAGCCAAGCTGGAAGGCGCGGTCGATCAGGCGACCGCCGCGCGGCAGGCGGAAGGGGGGTGTGCGGCTCATCCGACCACCGCCTCGGATGCCTGGGGCCAATCGGGCACCCATTCCGCGCGGGCCTGGCGGGCATTGGCTACGATCTCATCGGTCGCGTGCGCCGTCTGCGCCCTGTAGGTGCCATAGACCTGCATCGTATGCGTATCGCGTGCGGCCAGGAACCACTTGCCGCAGCCATAGGCGTGCCGCCAGCGTTCGAAATGCACGCCCTTGATGTTCTTGCGGGCGAACAGATAGGCCTCGAATTCCTCGGCCGTGCCGTCTGGGCCGATGCGTTTCAGATGCGCCTCTCCCCCTGGGGACAGTTCGGTTTCCTCGGCTTTGACGCCGCAATAGGGGCAGGTGAGGATCAGCATGACAGGCTCGGCAGGTGGGGGATCAACGACGAAAACCACCCGCGCGGAAAGGCTGCGGGTGGTTCAGGCGGGAAGGCCGGGGGCTGGCTGCCCCCGGACCCCCGCGGATATTTCAGTGAAGAAGAAACGTGAAGTCTGGCGCGGTCAGTTCGCCGGGGCCGTGGTTCCGGGCGTGGCCGGTTCGACTTCGACAGCGTCATCGACGGCAGGATCGGCCGTGGTGGCCGGAGCGGTCGTGGCTGCGTCGTCCGTTGCCGTCGCGTCGACTGCGGGATCGTCGCCGCCGGACATGAAGAAGAACAGCAGAGCCACCACGACGACGATGGCCCCGATGATGATATACATGCGATTGCTGTTGGGTTCGGCCATGCTTTTCCCTTTCGGTTCAACCCTTGATAATCGGACAATGAAGCCGATGCCCGTTGGGTTCCCGGACGATGCTGCAAGGTGCACTCCATGACTAATGCGCCACACCGGCGGCCACGGATTCGTCGATGAAGCGCCCCTCGCGGAAACGGTTCATCCCGAAGGCGGCAGCCAGGGGACCGGGCCTACCTTGGGCGACCAGTTCGGCCATGGCCCAGCCCGATCCTGGAATGGCCTTGAAGCCCCCGGTGCCCCAGCCACAGTTCACGAAGATCCCGCCAACCGGCGTGGTGGACAGGATGGGCGAACGGTCGCCCGTCATGTCCACGATCCCGCCCCATTGCCGCAGCATCTTCAGACGCGAGATCATCGGGAAGGTTTCGATCAGGGCGCGGACGGTTTCCTCGATATGGTGCCAGGATCCGCGCTGCGTGAAGGCGTTGTAGCTGTCGGTTCCGCCGCCGATCACCATCTCGCCCTTGTCGGACTGGGACATGTAGCCGTGGACGGTGTTCGCCATCACCACCACGTCCATGCAGGGCTTGATCGGCTCGCTGACCATCGCCTGCAACGGCACACTTTCGATAGGCAGGCGGAAGCCCGCCATCTCGGCCAGCTGGCTGGAATGACCGGCCACCACCAGCGCCAGCTTGTCGCAGCCGATGCGGCCCTTGGTGGTGTTGACCGCCTGGACCTGTCCGTTCGCGGTCTCGATCCCCGTGACCTCACAATTCTGGATGACATGCATGCCCATGTCCGAACACGCCCGCGCATAGCCCCAGGCCACGGCGTCGTGCCGCGCCGTGCCGCCGCGGGCCTGATACAGCCCCCCCAGCACCGGATAGCGCGGCCCGTCGATGTTGATGATCGGCACCAGTTCCTTCACCCGCGCAGGCTCGACCCACTCGGTCGCCACGCCCTGCAGGTTGTTGGCATGGACCGTGCGCCTGTATCCCCTTACCTCGTGTTCGGTCTGGGCCAGCATGATCAGCCCGCGCGGGCTGAACATCACGTTGTAGTTCAGGTCCTGCGATAGCGTTTCATACAGCTTCAGCGCCTTGTCATAGATCGCCGCCGACGGATCCTGAAGATAGTTCGACCGGATGATGGTGGTGTTGCGGCCCGTGTTGCCGCCGCCCAGCCAGCCCTTCTCGATCACCGCGACATCGGTGATGCCGTGATTCTTGCCCAGGTAATAGGCCGTCGCCAGCCCGTGCCCGCCCGCGCCGACGATCACCACCTTATAGCGGTCGCGCGGTTCGGGACTGGCCCAGGCGCGGCTCCAGCCGCTGTGCTGGCGCAGCGCCTCTCGCGCGATGGCGAAGACCGAATAACGGCGTGACGGCATGAAACCTCCGTTCGATTTGCGGACAGGATGACCAGACCGGGGCGCAGGCTCAAGCCGTGTTGCGCCCGATCACGGCAAAATGCGACAGGCTGACGCTTTCCGCGCCGGTCAAATCGCCCTAGAAGGGCTTTAACCGGAGGGCTTGAATGTTCTGGATCATCTGCGCCGTGCTGACGGGCGCGGTCGGCTTTGCCATCATCGCGCCGTTGCTGCGCAACCGTGGAACGGGCGAACCCGCTGCGGCCTTCGACCTGCGGGTCTATCGCGACCAGTTGCAAGAGGTCGAGCGCGACCTGGAACGCGGCGTGATCGCGGCCGAGGACGCCGCCCGCCTGCGGACCGAGATCGGGCGAAAGGTCCTGGATGCGGATCGCCGGCTGTCGCAGGACACGGCAGACAAGGCGGGCGGGCGCGGGCTGCTGGCCCTGGGCCTGCTGGCGCTGCTGTTCGCGGGGGCGGTGATGCTTTATCTGTACGAGGGTCAGCCGGGGCGCGACGACCTTCCCATCGCGCAGCGGATCGCCAACGCACGGCAAATTTACGAAAGCCGCCCCAGCCAGGCCGAGGCCGAGGCCAAGGCCCCTGCCCCCGTCGTCCCCGAGGTGCCCGAGGAATTTGCGGCGCTGATCCAGCAATTGCGCGAAGCGGTTGCTAAGAATCCCGACGATCCGCAAGGCCTTGCCCTGCTGGCCACGAACGAGATCCGGCTGGGCAACCTGGCTGCCGCGCGCGAGGCGCAGCAGCGTCTGGTCGAACTGCGCGGCGAAGATGCAAGCGCCGATGAACTGGTCCGCCTGTCGGCCCTGATGATCGAGGCCGCAGGCGGTCTGATCACCCCCGAGGCCGAGGAGATGCTTGCCCGCGCCCTGACCCGGGAACCCACCCATCCGCAGGCGCGCTATCTTCTGGGGATGCTCCAATTGCAGAACGACCGTCCCGACCGCGCCTTTCCGATCTGGCGCACCCTGTTGGAGGAAGGCCCCGAGGACGCGCCCTGGATCTCGCCCATCCGCACAGCCATTGCCGATCTGGCCTGGCTGGCGGGCCAGCCCGATTACGTCCCGCCTGCCTCCATGCCGGGACCCGATGCAAACGCCATGGCAGCAGCCGAGGACATGACCCCCGAGGAGCGCCAGCAGATGATCGCGGGCATGGTCAGCCAGCTGGAATCCCGGCTGGCCAGCCAAGGGGGCACGCCCGAGGAATGGGCGCGGCTGATTTCCTCGCTGGTGGTGATCGGCAATGCGGACCACGCGCGCGAGATCTGGACCGAGGCCCAGACGCGGTTCGCAGCCCAGCCCGAGGCCCTGGAGATCGTGCGGCAGGCCGCCATCGAGGCAGGGCTTGTCGAATGATCCGCGCCGAAATCGCCGACTTCGCGTCCAGCCTGCCTTCGGTCGGCGCCATCGCCGGGCTGGATCTGGGCACCAAGACCATCGGCGTCGCGGTCAGCGACGGGCTGCGGCAGGTGGCCTCTCCGCTGACCGTGATCCGGCGGCAGAAGTTCACGCTGGATGCGGCCGAGTTGCTGGCGATTGCGAAGGATCGCGGGCTGGTGGGGCTGGTCCTGGGCCTGCCGCGCAACATGGACGGCAGCGAAGGCCCGCGCGCGCAATCGACCCGCGCCTTCGCCCGCAACCTGGAACGGCTGACGGATCTCTCCATCGGCTTCTGGGACGAGCGCCTGTCCACGGTGGCCGCCGAGCGCGCGCTGCTGGAGGCCGACACTTCGCGCAAGCGCCGGGCCGAGGTCATCGACCAGGTCGCGGCGGGATACATCCTGCAGGGCGCCCTCGACCGGCTGCGGTATCTGGCGCGATGACCCTCAGCCCCTGCATCAAGGTCTGCGTGATCGACCCCGCATCGGGCCTTTGCACCGGCTGCCTGCGGACATTGGACGAGATCGCCGCCTGGGCCACGCTGCCGCCCGAAATCCGCCGCCGGATCATGGCCGACCTGCCCGCCCGCAGGCTTCCCCCGGGCTGATCCATCTTCTGTGCCCAAATATCCCTGGGGTGAGACGCGCCCGGAAAAAGGTCCAGTGGACCTTTTTCAGCGGCGAACGGGCAAAGCCCAGGCGCGGAACGCGCGGCGGGGGCAGGCAGCCCCCTGCCCGCTTGCCGCATGGCGGGCCATCTGCGATAGAGCGACCGACCCGACCCAGAGGCCCGCCATGACCTTCCGCGCCCGCCACCTGCTTGGCATCGACCACCTTTCCCCGCCCGAAATCGTCACCCTTCTGGATCTGGCCGAGGATTACGTCGCCCTGAACCGCCGCACGATAAAGCACGCCGACGCGCTGGAGGGGATGACCCAGATCAACATGTTTTTCGAGAACTCGACCCGCACGCAGGCCAGTTTCGAACTGGCGGGAAAGCGGCTTGGGGCCGACGTGATGAACATGGCCGTGGCGCATTCCAGCGTGAAGAAGGGCGAGACGCTGATCGATACGGCGCTGACGCTGAATGCGATGCAGCCCGACCTGCTGGTCGTCCGCCACCCGAACAGCGGCGCGGTGAACCTGCTGGCGGAAAAGGTGAACTGCGCCGTCATCAACGCGGGCGACGGGCGGCACGAACACCCGACGCAGGCGCTGCTCGACGCGCTGACGATCCGCCGCGCCAAGGGGCGGCTGCACCGCCTGACCATCGCGATCTGCGGCGACATCGCCAACAGCCGCGTGGCGCGGTCGAACCTGCTTCTGCTGGGCAAGATGGAAAATCGTCTGCGCCTGATCGGCCCCGCGACCCTGATGCCAGCGGGCGCGGGCGAGATGGGCGTGGAACTGTTCGAGGACATGCGCGAGGGCCTGAAGGGGGCCGACGTGGTGATGATGCTGCGCCTTCAGAAAGAGCGCATGGACGGCGGCTTCATCCCGTCCGAGCGCGAATATTTCCACCGTTTCGGCTTGGACGCCGAAAAGCTGGCCGCTGCGGCCCCCGACGCCATCGTCATGCACCCCGGCCCGATGAACCGGGGCGTCGAGATCGACGGCACCATCGCCGACGACATCAACCGCTCGGTGATCCAGGACCAGGTGGAAATGGGCGTGGCCGTCCGCATGGCCGCGCTGGACCTGCTGGCGCGGAACCTGCGGGCGGAACGCGGCCGGGCGGCGGCGGGGGTGATGGTATGAGCAACTTTGGGCGGCTCGAACGGGTCGATCTTCGCAATGGCTGGATAAGCGAACCAAGGGATTTTACTCCGTGGTTGGCGCAAGAGGAAAATCTTGCATTGCTTGGTGAAACCTTAGGTATTGACCTTGAGTTAGAGGCTCAAGAACGTTCCGTTGGCCCGTTCCGTGCTGACCTTGTTTGCAAGGACAAGGATTACAGCACCTGGGTGCTTATTGAAAATCAATTGGAACGGACAGATCATACTCATCTTGGTCAGTTGATCACCTATGCCGCTGGACTAAAGGCAGCTACGATCGTCTGGATTGCAGCAAAATTTGCAGAGGAACATCGTGCAGCCTGCGATTGGCTGAATGAAGTGACTAACGATAATGTACGAGTCTTTGGAATAGAGGTCGAGTTATGGCGGATTGGTTCCAGCCCATCTGCGCCTAAGTTTAATATAGTATCCCAGCCTAACAATTGGTCGCGATCCGTTGCTTCCGCGAAGACGAAGATTGACGAGTTAGGACTTACTGCAGGTCGTCAGCAGCAGCTTGAATATTGGACCGCTGTCGAAAACCTAATTCTGGAAAGATGCAAGTCACTTCGCTCAGTCAAGCCTCTTGCGCAGTCATGGATTATGCATGGATTGGGACGCACAGGCACAGGATTAAGCTTGGCGATGAATACACGATCCAAATGGGTAAGGGTTGATATATCACTGAGCGGACCATTTGCCAAGGGGCGCTACCGACTTCTTGAGAAGCTCCGGGATAATATAGAGCAGAAAATTGGTTCAGCTTTATTCTGGCAACTACTGCCTGAGGCAACAGAATCACGCATCTCTTGTGTATTAGAAAATGCCGACCCCACAAACGAAGAGGATTGGTCGCGCCAACATGATTGGCTGGTCTCAATGGCAGAAAAAATGCACATTATATTCAAGCCGTTGATTTTGAATCTGCCGCGAGAAAATACAGGCAACTTGCCCGAAGAGGCCAAGGAGTGACGCTTACTCTATTCACCAACGCCCGCCTGATCGACCCCGAGGCGCAGACCGATGCCTTGGGCAACCTGCTGGTCCGCGACGGCGTGATCAAGGGCATCGACATCGACGCCCCCGAAGGCGCCACCGTCATCGACTGCAACGGCCGCGCGCTGGCGCCGGGGATCATCGACTGGGGCGTCAAGATCGGCGAGCCAGGCGAGCGGCACAAGGAAAGCTTCCGCAGCGCGGGTCTTGCCGCCGCAGCGGGAGGCGTGACCACCATCGTCGCCCGCCCCGACACCCTGCCGCCCATCGACACGCCGGAATCGCTGGAATTCGTGACTCGCCGCGCCGCTGACGCGCCCGTGAACATCCGCCACATGGCCGCCCTGACCAAGGCCCGCGAGGGCCGCGAGATGGTCGAGATCGGCTTTCTGACCGATGCGGGCGCGGTGGCCTTTACCGATGGCGTGCGGCAGGTGACCGACACGCGCCTGCTGTCGCGCTGCATGACCTATGCCCGCGGTCTGGGCGCGCTGATCGTGGGCCATCCGCAGGATGCTGGCCTGTCGCGCGGGGCGGCGGCCACGGGCGGCAAGTTCGCCTCGATTTATGGCATTCCTGCCGTCTCGCCCATGGCCGAGGTGATCGGGCTGGACCGCGACCTAGCCCTGGTCCAGATGACCGGCTGCCGATGGCACGCCGACCAGATCACCACGGCGCGCGCCCTGCCCGCCCTGCGCCGCGCACGGGATGCGGGTCTGGACGTGACGGCCGGGATCTCGATCCACCACCTGACGCTGAACGAATACGACGTGGGCGATTACCGCACCTTCTTCCGCTTCACCCCGCCCCTGCGGTCCGAGGACGACCGGCTGGCCATGGTGGAGGCGGTGGCCGAAGGCGTGATCGACGTGATCGCCAGCTTCCACACGCCGCAGGACGAGGAATCCAAGCGCCTGCCCTTCGAGGCTGCCGCCCCCGGCGCGGTGGGCCTGCAGACGCTGCTGCCGGCTGCGATGCGGCTGTATCATCAGGGCGGGCTGAGCCTGCCGCAACTGTGGCGCGCCATGTCGCTGAACCCGGCGAAACGGCTGGGCCTGCCGGGCGGGCGCCTGTCGGCGGGCGCGCCTGCCGATCTGGTGCTGTTCGACCCGGACGCGCCCTTCGTGCTGGACCGCTTCTCGCTGCTGTCGAAATCGAAGAACACACCCTTCGACGGCGCCCGGATGGAAGGGCGCGTCCTGGGCACCTGGGTCGCTGGGCACCGCGTGTTCGGAGGCCAGCCATGACCCTGATCCTGTGGACCGTCTTCGGCTATCTTCTCGGCTCGATCCCCTTCGGGCTGGTGATCGCGCGGGCGCTTGGCCTGGGCGACCTGCGCAAGATCGGGTCGGGCAATATCGGCGCGACCAATGTGCTGCGCACCGGCAACAAGGGCGCGGCGCTTGCCACGCTGCTGCTGGATTCGGGCAAGGGCGCCATCGCGGTGCTTGTCGCGCGCCAGCTTGGCGGCGATGCGGCGGCGGTGCTGGCGGGCGGCGCGGCCTTCCTGGGCCATTGCTTCCCGGTCTGGCTGGGCTTCAAGGGCGGCAAGGGCGTCGCGACCTTCCTGGGCACGCTGATCGCGCTGCATTGGCCGCTGGGCCTGATCGCCTGCGCCGTCTGGCTGCTGACGGCAATCGTCAGCCGGATCAGCAGCCTGTCCGCCCTTCTGGCGGCGGCGCTGTCTCCGATTTTCGCCTGGGGCCTGGGCCGCGGCGACCTGATCGCCGTCAGCCTGTTCATGGCAGTGCTGATCTTCGTCCGGCACCGCCCGAACATCGTCCGCCTGATGGACGGGTCCGAGCCGCGGATCGGCCGGCGCTAGGTCCGGCGGCGGCGCAGGGCGACGAACGCCCCCAAGCCGGTCAGCAGAAGGGGCAGGCCGCCCGCCAGCGGGACGGGTGCCAGATCCGCCTCGATCAGGTCCAACGCGGTTTGCCCGAACTGGGCATGAGCCAGAAGGTTGGGATGAACCGGGTCGAAGAACAATCGCGACAGCGATTCCGTGTCGCTGCAGACAGGCGCCTGTCCGAACGCAGCGGCCACGCCCGGACTGGGAAACAGGCAGGGCAGCACCGTGTTGCCATAGCCGAAGGCAGCAGGATCGGCCAGAATGCCGTTCAACTGGGCATGGATGTCCAGGCTGATGACATTCAGTCCGCCCGCTTCGAGCGCAGCGACATTCCCCGCAAGCCGGGCGTTATAGGCAGAGCTGGCCGCACTGGCCAGAAGCCGGGCCTGGGGCTGGAACAGGGCAAAGGCCGGCGTCGCACCAAGGTCGGGCAGATTGGCGATCAGAAAATCGCGCACCCCATAGGTGCCAAGAAAGCTTGCCGTTTCCGCAACGGCGTCGGCAGCCCTTATCGCCCCGCCGATTGCATTTGCAAGCGGATCGCCGCTGGCAAGTCCTGCGAAGATGTCGTTCGCCCCCATCAGGATCGACACCAGGGGCCGCGTCCCGAAGCCTGCGGAAGCTGCGGCCAGTTGCTGACGCTGCGCGAACAGGCCGGGCGTCGGATCGGTTGGATCGATCGGCTCGGCTGCCTCCGCTCCGCCATGGGCGAGATTGGCGGTTGGCCGGCCCGCGGCCTGGAATTCGGCCGCAACGTATTCCGCGAAGGTCCGGCCGTTCGAAAAGCGCGGCCCGTTCGCGGGCGCATAGTAAGCCGCCTTGCCCGCCTCGGGCGAAATCGGCGCGCTTGGACGGCCCGCCGCAAAGACGGGAAGCGGCAGGTTGCCGTTGTCCGTCAGGCTGTCCCCCAAGGCCCAGAAGCTGGTGAAGGTATCGGTCACGACCGATGCTTGCGCCGTCAACGGTGCTGCGATGACAACAATAGCCAGGAAAAATTTACGCATGATCCCCCCGAATGCATCACTTCAGGCTAAATGCAGGAAGGGCTTGGGGACAACGAAGATTTTCCAAAATTCCCGGTTGCGACCGGCCGGGGTTGCCGTGTCAGCGTTCGGCCACCAGCGTCCGGCCTGCCGGTCGCGAGGGACGGGCCTGGGCGGGTTCGGGCTGCGGTTCGGAAACCACCTCGCGCAGCGAGGGTTGGTTGAAGACCCGCACCGGGGCGGCCACAGGCGCGGCCCCGCCCTGCCCTGCGATGCGGCGCAGTGCCTCGGCCCCGCGTCGCGCCGAGATCGCCAGCGAGATCAGCGCCAGGCAGGCGCCCGACAGCAGGATCAGCACCACGATCCCCAGAAGCCCCACGAAGATCGGCAGCGGCGGCAGTCCTTCGGCCTGGCCGACCTGGGTGACGATGGCCCCGATCAGGGCCACGACGCCGACCGCGAAGACCGCGCCCATGATCCGCTGCACCCACACCATCGCATCCACCTTCATCGCCTTCCCCTTTCGCTTTGCCCACGCGTGCCACCAGGGCGGGGTCCGCGCAAGATGCCCCATGGTCATATTGTCGTGCGGTGGATCCGAAAGGCGGAAGACGCAAAGATTTTGTCGAACCAGAACAAAAGCGTCGCAAAACCGTTAACCATCTTGGGCACCCTCGCCTGGCTGCGCGCCGGCCGGCTGCGCAGGCATGATGATCCAAAGATCGGGAACGCTTTTATGAAGATGCAGCTTGCCGCCCTTGCGGCCCTTTCGTCATTGGCCCTGCCCCTTGCAGCCCATGCCGCGACCTGGAACACCCTGACGGGCGAGGCGCCCATCGTCGTCGCGCATCGCGGCGCCAGCGGCTATCTGCCCGAGGAAACGCTGGGCAGCTATGAACTCGCGATCAAGCTGGGCGCGGATTACATCGAACCCGACGTGCAGATGACCAAGGACGGCCATCTGGTCGCCATGCATGACACGACGCTGACCCGCACCACCGACGTCGCGGCCCTGTTCGAACCCCGGAACGGCACCTACAACGTCAAGGACTTCACCCTGGCCGAGATCAAGACGCTGACCGTCAAGCCCACCGGCGCGCTGTCGCGGCCCGATTCGACCTATCCCGGCTTCACGCCCAGCATGCCCGATCCCTACAAGGTGCCGACCCTGGACGAGGTGCTGGTGTTCCTGAACGCCCAGAACGCCGCGAACGGCACATCCGTCGGCATCTATCCCGAGGCAAAGGCCCCCTTCGACGCGGAAAAGGAAGCAAAGATCATCGCTTCGCTGAAAAGCAACGGCTTTGACACGGCGGCCGACAAGGTGATCCTGCAATCCTTCGCCCATCAATCCATCATCAACCTGACCAGCCTGCTGGAAACCAACGGGATGGAAGCCGAGGTGGCGCAACTCGGGTCAGTGCGCCTGGAGGACGGCATCTATGGCGTGAACGGCAGCGACGGGTTCAGGACGCTGGACCAGATCGCGTCGGTCGCGACAGGCGTCGGCGTCAGCTATGGCGGCATCACCCAGTCGTTCATCCAGGCCGCCCACGGTCTTGGCCTGAAGGTCCATGCCTATACCTTCCGCCCCCTCAGCGAGGACGAGGCCTTTGCCATGATCCAGCCGATGCTGAACTGGGGCCTGGACGGGTTCTTCACCGATTACACCGATTTCGGACGCACCGTGGTCGATGCCCAGCACCCCGCGCCGGTGCCGTTGCCTGCCGCAGCCCCCTTGCTGCTGGCGGGCCTGGGCGGGCTGGCGCTGCTGCGCCGCCGCAAGGCTGCCTGAACGGACCGAGGGGCGCTGCCATGGCAGCGCCCCGCAAACAACGGATGGATGATCCTGCGGAAAGAAAACGCTTTTCTTGATGCGGGCGTGCCATGCTACAAGCATGGGATGTAGCCGGTTCCATCGCTTTGGGTGATTCGCCATGTGTCAGGTCTGCTTCCACCCTGATCCCGTATCCGGGGCGGTGCATTTCTGCCATTGCGGCAGCCCGACCACCCTGGCCATCATGCGCCGGATCGAGGCCGACATTTCCCGCCGCCAGATGCTGGGCGGCATGGCTGCGGTCGTGGGCATGTTCGCGGGCTTCGGCCTGGCGCCTCGTGAAACCCAGGCCCAGACCCCGGGGCGGCCTGTCCTGCTGACCAACCTGCGGCTGTTCGACGGCGAGGCCCTGTCCCTGCGCGAGGGCGTTGGCATCCTGATCGAAAACGGACGCATCGCCGCCCTGCCCGCCCCCGGCCAAGGCCCGCAGGATGCGCAGGTGATCGACTGCGGCGGGCGCGCGGTCATTCCCGGCCTGATCGACACGCATTGGCACGCCACCCTGGCCTCGGTCAGCCAGATCGCCGCCATGACCCAGGATATCGGCCTGTTGCACCTGATCGCGGGGCAAGAGGCCGGGGCCACGCTGATGCGCGGCTTCACCACCGTGCGCGACGTGGGCGGCCCGGCCTTTGGCCTCAAGGCCGCCATCGACCGGGGCGTGGTCACGGGGCCGCGGATCTTTCCGGCGGGGGCGATCATCTCGCAGACCTCGGGGCATGGGGATTTCCGCTTCCAGAACAGCCTGCCGATGATGCCGGGCGATCCGGCCGATTACGCAAGCCAGCAAGGCATGTCCGCGCTTGCCGACGGCGTCCCCGAGGTGCTGCGCCGCACCCGCGAGCAGTTGATGAAGGGCGCGAGCCAGATCAAGATCACGGCCGGCGGCGGGGTGGCGTCGCAATACGACCCCTTGGAATCGCTGCAGTTCACGGAAGGTGAGATGCGCGCGGCGGTGGATGCAGCCAGCGACTGGGGCACCTATGTCTGCGCCCATGTCTATACCTCGCCCGGCATCCGTCGCTGCATCGCCGCCGGAGTGAAGTCCATCGAGCATGGGCAGCTTGCCGACGAAGATACCGTCCGGCTGATGGCCGACAGCGACACCTGGTGGTCGATCCAGCCCTTCCTGGCCGACGAGGACGCAAACCAGTACACCGACCCCAAGGCCATCGCCGCCCAGCGGCAGGTGGCCGAGGGCACGGCGCGGGCCTTCGAATGGGCCGACAAGCACCGGGTCAACTGGGCCTTCGGCAGCGACATCCTGTATGGCGGCGGCGAAAGCCAGGGGCGGCAACTGGCCAAGCTGGCGCGCTTCATGTCGCCGCTGTCCGCGCTGCACCGCGCGACGGGGGCCGCGGGACAAATGCTGGCGCTGTCGGGCGCGCGGGCACCTTATGACGGTCGGCTGGGGGTGATCGCGGAAGGCGCGCTTGCCGACCTGCTGGTCATCGACGGAGAGCCCGAGCAGAGCCTCGACTGGCTGGGCGATCCGGGCAACCTGCGGCTGGTCATGAAGAACGGCCGCCTGTTCAAGAACGAATTATCGGGGGACTCGATATGATCAGGCTGCTTGCCGCCCTTGCCGCCTTGCTGGCCGCGCCCCCTGCCATGGCCCAGGACTGGAATGCCCAGATCACGCCCTATGTCTGGGCCTCGGGCCTGGGAGGGGATGTCACCCCCTTTACCGGCGCGCCCACGCTGTCCTTCGACAAGAGCTTCTCCGAGGTGCTGGAGGATCTGGACGCAGCCTTCTTCCTGTCGGCTTACGCGCGCAAGGACCGCTTTGTCGTCCTGGGCGATCTCAGCTATTCGGCCAGTTCGAAATCCGGCCTGATCCCTCCGGGCCTGCCTGCCGAGGGGGAACTGACCCAGCGGTCCCTGACGCTGGCGGCAGGCTGGCGGGCCATCGACAACGAAGGATTGGCCCTGGACGTGCTGGGCGGGGTGCGCGCCTGGAAGATCAAGGCCGAGGTGTCGGTCGCGGGCGGGGCCGTCAGCCGGTCGGGGGACAAGGATTTCGTCGATCCGATCATTGCGCTGCGGGCGAATTACACCCTGGCGCCCCGCTGGTCCGCCATCGCCTATATCGACCACGGCATCACCGGCATGGGCTCGGACAGCACCACGCAGGTCGTCGCCACGGTCAATTACCAGATGACCGACCGGGCCTATGTCTCGGCGGGTTATCGGCGGCTGGACGTGGATTACCGCAGCGGCGGGACGCGGGTGGATGCCACGATGTCAGGCCCGCTGCTGGGCCTGACATGGCGGTTCTGACGCATCAATAGGAATATTCGCGATAGATCGGCGTCAGGTCGCCGTTCCATTCGCCGTGGTACTTTTCCAGCAGTTCGTCGGCCGGCACCTTGCCACTGTCCAGGCTTTCCTTGAGCGCGTTCAGGAAATGCGTCTCGTCCGGGACAAGGCCCCCCGCGCCGGGACGGGCGCGATGGTTCAAGCCCTGTTCGGCGATGGCTACGACCTCGCGCGCCAGGTCCTGCATGTGAACGCCGTTCACGCTGGCCTGCAGGCCGTGGAGCCCGGCCTCGCGGCGCAACCCTTCGCGGGTTTCGTCGTCCCAGTCCTTGACCAGATCCCAGGCGGCATCCAGCGCCCCCTGGTCATAGATCAGCCCCACCCACAGCGCAGGCAGCGCACACAGCCGCCGCCAAGGGCCGCCATCGGCGCCGCGCATCTCGATGTATTTCTTGACGCGGGCCTCGGGGAAGACCGTGGTCATATGGTCGGCCCAGTCCGACAGGGTCGGCACCTCGCCCGGCAAGGCGGGCAGGCGACCATCCAGGAAGTCGCGGAAGGACTGGCCCAAAGCGTCGATGTATTTCCCGTCGCGATAGACGAAATACATCGGCACATTCAGGACATAGTCCACCCAGGCGTCATAGCCGAAGCCATCCTGGAACACGAAGGGCAGCATCCCGGTGCGCGCGGCGTCCAGGTTCTGCCAGATATGCGCGCGCCAGCTTTTCCAGCCGTTGGGCTTGCCGTCCAGGAAGGGCGAGTTGGCGAACAGCGCATTGGCCACGGGCTGCAGCGACAGGGCCACCCGCATCTTCTGGACCATGTCGGCTTCGCTGCCGAAATCCAGGTTCACCTGCACCGTGCAGGTCCGGTACATCATCTGCTTGCCCAGGGTGCCCACGCGGTCCATGTAGTCGGTCATCAGCCGATAGCGCCCCTTGGGCATCATCGGCATGTCGTCCTGGCCCCAGATCGGCGCGGCGCCCAGGCCTATGAAGCCCGCGCCGATGCGATCGGCGACCTCCTTCACCTCGGCCAGGTGCCCGTTCACCTCGTCGCAGGTCTGGTGGATGGTTTCCAGAGGCGCGCCTGACAGTTCAAGCTGGCCGCCGGGTTCCAGGCTGATGTTCGCGCCGTTGCGTTCCAGGCCGATCAGCTTGTCCTGCTCCATCACCGGGTTCCACCCAAAGCGTTCCTGCAGGCCCGACAGCATGGCATGGACCGAACAGGCGCCTTCATAGGGCAAGGGCATCAGGCTGGCCTTGTCATAGCCGAACTTCTCATGCTCGGTCCCGATGCGCCAAGCGTCGCGGGGCTTTTCACCGCTGGCGATATATGCGGCAAGCTGGTCGCGGCTTTCGATCGGGCCTCCGCCCTGTTGTGGTATCGACATGAGGCGGGGCCTTTCTGGGTTCGCGCGTCACAGGTGACGCGCGGCGGGGGCCAAGTCAACCCGCCTCAAGACGCCCTACGCCAAACGGTGCGCACGGCGTCAGGCTGGTCCGCGACATGGGCAAGCGCGGCGGACACCGCCCCCATGTCAAGGCCCGGCAGCGCGGTAAAGGCATGGGCCAGCGCCTCGGCGCCCGCCGCATCGACGGGGACCAGCAGCGCCTCGCCACTGGCGCTGCGCAGACGCCAGTGGCCCTGGCCCTTGAGCCGCAGCAGGCGGATTTCGACCAGGTCGCGCAGGGCGATTTCCCCGCCCAGGACCGCCGCGCCGTAATAGCGGATGGCGCCTTCGTCCACCTCGACCACGCCGGGGGCGGCGACCTGGCGGCGGAAGGGCAGCCTGCGCAAGGCGCCGACCAGCAGGGACAGGCCCACCAGCAGGACCAGCCCGCCCACGGCCGCAAAGAACCAGCCGCCGCGCAGGGCCAGCCACAGCCCGGCCAGCAGGATGGCTCCGGCGACCAGGGCTTCGGACCGGGTGGCAAGCCAGGCGCGCAGGTCGGGCCGGATCATGGGCGGCAAGCGGGGATGGATATTTGAGTGAAGAAGAAGCCTACCATCGCGACAAGGCGTCTTCGTCGCTGGGCTTGGCATCGACCCAGTGGGCGGCGCCGTCATGGCCGATCTCGCGCTTCCAGAAGGGGGCGCGGGATTTCAGCCAGTCCATCAGGTAATCCGCCGCCCGGAAGGCCGCATGGCGGTGGCGCGCGGCGGTGGCGACCATCATGATCGGCTCGCCCACGGCCAGACGCCCGTGGCGGTGGACGATGCGCCAGTCGGTCAGGGCAAAGCGTTCTGCCGCCTGGGTGCCGTAATCGGTCAGCGCGCGTTCGGTCATGCCGGGGTAATGCTCGATCTCCAGCGCGGCCATGGTCCCGGTGTCGTCGCGCACCACGCCGGTGAAGGTGACGATGGCCCCCGCGCCCGCACCGAAGCCCGCCAGTTCTGCGGCAAGGTCGAAGGGCGCGGTCTGGACGCGGGCCGTCATGGTCAGCCGCCGGTCATGGGGGGGAAGAAGGCGACTTCTCGGGCGCCCGCCAGGGGGGCGTCCAGATCGGCAAGCTGCTGGTCCACGGCGCAGCGGACGGCGGCAAGGTCTGCGAATGCCGCCGCGTGCCAGTCGTCCCGCCCGGACAGGTCGGCGATCAGGTCGCGGACGGTGGCGGCGTCGGTTTCCACCCGTTCGCGCGGCTGGCCGATGCGTTCGCGCAGCCAGGCGAAATACAGCACGTCAAGCGTCATGGCCGGGTTCGCGCAGATAGGGGCGCGCCTTCACGAAATAATCCCAACCGGTCCAGGCTGTCAGGGCAGCGGCGATCCAGACCAGCAGCAAGCCGACCTGTGTTGCAAGATCCGCCCAGGAGAGGGAAAAAGGCAATCCCGGTTCACCCACGCGCGGCGGGCGGCCGTGTTCGACATAGGCCAGCCCCGTGCCGAGGAACAGGACCGAGATGGCGACCATCTGCGTCGTGGTCTTCCATTTGGCCAGCTTCGTCACCTTCAGCAGCCGCGCGTTCGATCCCAGGAATTCGCGCAGGCCCGACACGAAGACCTCGCGGAACAGAATCAGCGTCGCGGGAAGGATCAGCCAGGGGTTCATGCCGGAATAGCCGGTGATGACCACGATGGCGATCACCACCATGGCCTTGTCGGCGATGGGGTCCATGGCCGCGCCGAAGCGGCTTTCCTGTTGCCAGCTGCGTGCCAGATAGCCGTCGATCCAGTCGGTCACGGCGGCGACCAGGAACAGCGCCAGCGCGGCCCAGTCGGCCCAGGGGCGGCTGAAATACAGGAACATCAGCGGCACGGCGGGGGCCGCGATCAACCGGAGAAGGGTCAGGATATTGGGGACGGTCCAGCGCATAGGGGCAAGCTAGACCGTGCCGCCGGACTTGGAAAGAGGCGGCGCGGCGAAATGCGCCGCGCCCGGATTGCGCCGCGGATCAGCCCAGGGCGCCCTCGACCAGGGCAAAGCCGCGTCCGGCGATGGTCAGGTGGACCGCCTTGATGCGCTGTTCGCCAAAGCGGCGGGTGCGGTGGCCGATCACCCGGATGGGATCGCCGGGCATGGCAACCGCCCTGGACAGGCCGACTTCGGCGTTGCGGACGCGGCTTGCCAGTTCCACCGTCCAGTTGCGTCCATCCGCATCGCTGACGCACAGCACCGGATCGCTGCCGGTGCTGTAGTTGTCGGTGACGGTCCCGGTCAGTTCCATCAGATGCGGCTTGAATTCATCCCCCCGAGCGGATTTTGGCAGGCCGGCAGGCAGGAACCGCGGGGCAACGATGCCGGGTTCGGGCAAACGGGTCATGATAGCCTCTTTCCCTTGTTGAGAAGCGGCAACCATAGCGCGATCCAGCCCTCAGACAGTGGTGCCATGATACCGCGCGGCGATCGGACGCGGCGCGGGGTGGCGGGGCAATCCTGCAAGGCTGTGCAAGTGCCTGCTTCTGCGGAATTTCCGCAATGGCGCAGGTTTTTGGGTGGGATCTCCGTTCCCTTGGGCCGGTCAAGTTTGGAACGTCATTCCCCGTCTCAGCCGCGGGCGTTGAAATGGTCGTGAACCTTCTGCGCCATGGCCGCCGAGATCCCCTCGACCGCCTGCAAATCGGCCAGGCCCGCGCGGCTGACGGCCTTGGCGCTGCCGAAATGGGCCAGCAGGGCACGCTTGCGGGCCGCGCCGATGCCCGCGATTTCGTCCAGGGGGTTCGCCATCACCGACTTGGCGCGCTTGGCGCGGTGGGTGCCGATGGCCCAGCGATGCGCCTCGTCGCGCAGGCGCTGGATGAAATACAGGACCGGGTCGTTCATGCGCAGCGCGAAGGGGGCGCGGCCGGGGCGGTGGAACTCCTCTTTCCCCTGGTCGCGGTCGATGCCCTTGGCGACGCCCACGATGGGAATGTCCTCGACCCCCAGTTCCGCCAGGATGCCATCGACGGCCGAGACCTGCCCCGCGCCGCCGTCGATCAACAGCAGGTCGGGCCAAGCTTCCGTGTTGCGGTCGGGGTCTTCCTTCAGCAGGCGGGTGAAGCGGCGCGACAGCACCTCCTTCATCATGCCGAAGTCGTCGCCCGGCGTGATCTCGGTCCCCTTGATGTTGAACTTGCGATACTGGCTCTTGATGAAGCCTTCGGGGCCCGCGACGATCATGCCACCCACGGCATTGGTGCCCATGATGTGGCTGTTGTCATAGACCTCGATCCGGCGCGGGGCGGCGGGCAGGTCGAAGGCCTCGCCCACGCCTTCCAGCAGGCGCAGTTGCGTGGCGCTTTCGGACATGCGGCGGGCCAGGCTTTCGCGGGCATTGCGCAGGGCGTTTTCCACCAGGTCGAACTTTTCGCCCCGTTGCGGCACGCCGATGACGATGCGGCGGGCGGCGCGTTCGGACAGGACCTGCTGCGTCAGATCAGGCTCATCGGGTGCGTGCGACAGCAGGACCATCCGGGGCGGCGGCTTGTCGTCATAGAATTGCAGCAGAAAGGCCTGCATCACCTCGGCCGGCGACTCGACGCCGCCGAGGCGCGGATAGAAGTCGCGGTTGCCCCAGCTTTGATTGCCGCGGATGAAGAAGACCTGCACGCAGGCCTGCCCGCTTTCCATGTGGAGGGCGACGATATCGGCCTCGGCCACGCGCTTGGGGTTGATGGCCTGGACCGACTGCACGGCGGTCAGCGCCTTGATCCGGTCGCGCAGCGCGGCGGCGCGTTCGTATTCCATGTTTTCCGCTGCCTGCGCCATGTCGCGGGCCAGGTTCGCCTGGATCACGGTGGTCTTGCCCTGCAGAAAGCGTTCGGCATCGGCCACAAGGGCGTTGTAATCCTCGGGCGAGACGCGCCCGACGCAGGGCGCGCTGCACCGCTTGATCTGGAACAGCAGGCAGGGCCGCGTGCGCGATTCGAAGGTGGCGTCCGTGCAGTTGCGCAGCAGGAACACCCGCTGCAACTGCGTCAGGGTGCGGTTCACCGCCCCCGCGCTGGCAAAGGGGCCGTAATAGTCACCCTTTTCCGACTTGGCCCCGCGGTGCTTCTTGATCTGGGGATAGGCGTGGGACTTGGCGACCAGGATGTTCGGGAAGGATTTGTCGTCGCGCAGCAGCACGTTGTAGCGCGGCTTCAGCTGCTTGATCAGGTTCTGTTCCAAGAGCAGCGCCTCGGTTTCCGTGCGCGTGGTCAGGAACATCATGGAGGCGGTTTCGCGGATCATCCGCGCGATCCGCGCCGAATGGCCCGAAGGCCGGGCATAGTTCGACACCCGCGCGCGCAGGTCGCGCGCCTTGCCGACATAGAGAACCGCCCCCTGCGCATCCAGCATCCGATAGACGCCGGGGCTGCGGTCAAGCTGGCGCAGATAGTCCTGGATCAGCGCATGGCCGGTCTTGGGTGTCGTGTCCTGGGTCATATCCGTCAGATAGGTGATTCCCGTCGCGGGCTGCAAGTTCGGGGCAGGAATTACAAGGTCAAAGCTGTCCACCGCCGCTGTGGATAATTCTGTGAGAGTCCTGTGAGGCAGAGCATTCCCCACCAGCAATCGTTACAGAATGATGACTTTGTCTAATTTTTAAGCAGAAAAGCAAGTCTTTGTTATCTTTTGGAAATTTATTGCGGCCAGCGTGGGGCGCCGAAACTTG
This sequence comes from Paracoccus yibinensis, assembly GCF_030846195.1. Lineage (GTDB taxonomy): Bacteria > Pseudomonadota > Alphaproteobacteria > Rhodobacterales > Rhodobacteraceae > Paracoccus > Paracoccus yibinensis. The sequence continues at coordinate 253,268 of NZ_JAVCWH010000004.1, read as the reverse complement.
CGCAGTTTCAGGCCCTTGTTTAACGAATCTTACCTGAACGGGGACAACGTCAGTCACCTGCGGTTGCGACGGGACGGGGGAATACCCAGAAGGCGGCGGATGCCGCGGCGAAAGGCCGGACCGCGTATCAGCGCCAAGGCAACCATCACCATCAGGAACAGGATGACGATACGGACGCTCATCCTCCGGCACCAAAGCGGGCAAAGGCCGCGCGTTCCTGGGCGGCATCCAGCACCGTGCCCGCAGACAAGCCCAGCCTGCGGAACAGCGACTGGCGCGGGGCATGGACGACAAAGCGCGTCTTGTCGCCGTAAAGCGCCTTCATCTGCGGCACCAGATGGCCGATGCCGTCGGCCAGGCCCAGAGCAACCGATTGCCGCCCGGCCCAGAATTCGCCAGTGAACAGATCGCGGTCCGCGGCCAGCCGGTCGCCGCGCCGGGCGGTGACGTGATCCTTGAAGGCCTGGTGGATTGGTTCCAGCACGTTGTGCAGGCGTTCCACATCCTCGGCACGCTCGGGGCGGAACGGGTCCAGCGTCGATTTCGACCGGCCCGCCGTATGCACCCGCCGTTCGATCCCCCAGCGGGCGATCAGGTCCTGGAAGCCGAAGCCCGCCGAGATCACCCCGATCGACCCCAGGATCGAGCTTTCGTCGGCCCAGATCCGGTCCCCCGCGCAGGCCAGCCAGTATCCGCCGGATGCCGCGACATCCTCGACAAAGGCATGGACGGGGGTTTTCGTTTCCTCGGCCAGCCGCCGGATCCGGGCAGCGATCAGCGACGATTGCACCGGCGACCCGCCGGGCGAGTTGACCGAAAGCGCCACGGCCACGGGCCTGCCCTTGCGGAAGGCACGTTCGATCACGGGGGCAAGCACCGCGTCGGACAAGGCGCCGCCGCGCCCGGCCATGCCGATGGCGCCATGCAGGCGGATCACCGACACGCGGGGACCCTTGTTCGTCAGACGGTCGAGATAGGGAATACGCATGAGGCAGAGTTAATCACCCCAAGCCTCTGCCGCAAGCGTCAGCCATGCCGGATCGTGTCGCCCGGCAGGAAGGTGGGGGTCAGCGCGACGATCCGGTCTTCGGGAATGGCGTCCTTGCCCGCGACCAGCCGCGCCGCCCGCCGCCCGATATCGACGCGCCGCGCGTCGGTCGTAGCCAGCCGCACCGGCAACCCGTCCAGCAGATCGACGCCGTTGAAGCCCGCAAGCCCGATGCGGCCCGGAATGTCGTATCCCCTGTCCAGGCAATGCAGCAGCCCCCCTGCCCCGATCATGTCGTTCGAGAAGTAAAGGAAATCCAGATCCGGCGCGCGGGTCAGGATCCGCTCGGTCAGCTCGCGCCCCTTCAGCAGCGACGATCCGCCCTGGTAATATTCGCGCGCCTCCAGCGCGACGCCCGCCTCGGCCAGACCCTCCTCGAACCCCGCAAGGCGTTTTCGGGCGCGGTGATCCTCGGGCATGTGGGTGCCGACAAAGCCGATCCGGCGATAGCCCGCGGCAAGGATCCGCGCGGCCATTTCCCGCCCCGCGCGGCGGTGCGAGATACCCACGACCGTGTCGATCCCCTCGCCGTCAATATCCATGATCTCGACCACCGGGATGCCGGAATTGGCGAGCATGGCGCGGGACGCCTTGCTGTGTTCCAGCCCTGCCAGGATCACGCCGGACGGGCGCCAGGACAGCATGTCGTAGAGCACCATTTCTTCCCGCGCGGGGGAATAGTTGGTAACGCCGATCACGGGTTGCAGGCCGGTATCGTCCAGTTCGGCGGATACCCCGCCCAGCACGTCGGGAAAGACCAGGTTCGACAGCGACGGAATGACCACGGCAACCAGGTTCACCCGCTGGCTGGCCAGTCCGCCAGCGATCTTGTTGGGGACATAGCCCAGCGTCTTGGCCGCCGTCAGAACCTTTTCCCGCGTGGCGGCCGACACGTCGCCCCGGTTGCGCAGAACCCGGCTGACGGTCATTTCGGACACGCCCGATGCTTCGGACACATCCCGTAGGGTCAGCGGGCGGCGGGGTCTGGGGACGTTCATCGGGCACCGGTCGGTCAGGTCTTTCCCCGATGTTAGCGTTCGTCTGACGCCGCTACAACCTTGCCAAACGCCCTGCCAGGGGTCAAAAGGGCAAAGGCGGCCCCGTGGCTCAACTGGATAGAGCAGCCCCCTCCTAAGGGGCAGGTTACAGGTTCAAGTCCTGTCGGGGTCACCAGTGAATTCACGGTGTGCGAATGAGGCATAAGCGTGCACGTTTCAGCCTTCGCGTGCACGCCCCCTGGCAAGGGTTTTGCAGGGGCAAGCCGCCTGTGATCGCCTAAATAGCTGCTGCAAAAGGAATTCTCGCTGCGGAGACTCCCGCGTCCTGCGCAAGCGCGGGTTCCGGCAGCAACCTGGCCGGATTTGGTGCCGCGGCTTTTTACCCTGCTGCCAGGGTCCGTCTTGCCTATTCGATTACGCCGAACTCACCACGACAGACCATGAAACCGTGATAGGGCCGGTTGCCGGGTGCGCATGGGCACGAATCTTCCCCGACCGGATTGCGGCGATGATGCGCCCGACAGAAATCCCGCTATTGGCCTGAGCCTTCTGGATGGTCTCTCACCTCACCTCGCCGGGCTCGGTAACTGCCAGGCGTTCAATTCGTCGGCCAGTGCCTTTCCATCCGCCTCGAGCCAACGGAGCCGCGCCCCGGGAAGGCGCGTGGGGGGCCGAAGGATGCCGTCCTGCTCCAGCGCTCGCAACTCCACCCGGCGCATCTCCTTGGTGCCCAGATAGGCGAAGACGCCGCCCTGCCCGTAAAGCCGCCGCTTCAGCCTGTCCTTGTCATAGGCGCCGGAATAGCACAGGTCGATCAGCGACATCGGCGACAGCCCGCCCGCCCGTTCGCGCGAAAAGGGCGAGATCTCTCTCACCCTCGCCGGAACCGGTGCCAGCATCCCGCCGCGCCCCGAAGGGAAGCTGTTCGGCGATGGTGCCGAAGCGGGCCATCACCGACTCGTCATGTTCGATCGTATCCTCGGCTATGGCCGTAACCTGGGCGCCTTCGGCCCGGAACAGGCCAAGCCGCATGGTCGTGGTGCCCGGATTGATGGTCAGGATGTGGGATCAGTCCATTGTCTAACCTGCCAGGCAGTAGGAGGTCTTGACGGTCGTATAGAACTCGACCGCGTGGCGGCCCTGTTCGCGCGGTCCATAGGAGCTGCCCTTGGTGCCTCCGAAGGGGACGTGGTAATCGACGCCCGCGGTGGGCAGGTTCGTCATTATCATGCCCGCCCGCGCCCGCCTGCGAAATTCGCGCGCCTGGCGCAGCGACGTGGTGCAGATGCCCGCCGACAGGCCGAAGTCGCTGTCATTGGCCACCGTGACCGCCTGGTCGAAATCATCGACGCGGATGACCGCCGCGCAGGGGCCGAAGATTTCCTCGCGCGCGCAGCGCATCCCGTTATGGGCGCCCAGGAACAGGGCGGGGCGCTGGTAAAAGCCCTCGGCCGGGCCGTCCAGGCGTTCGCCGCCGATCACCTCGCAGCCCTCGGCGCGGGCCAGGGCGACATAGCCCAGGTTGCCCTCCAGCTGCGCGCCCGACACCACCGGCCCGACCTGGCTGGCAGGATCCAGGGCGGGGCCGACCCGCAAGGCCAGCATCGCGCGCAACAGCCGGTCAACGAAGGCGTCATGGATGCCCGCCTGCACGATCAGCCGCGAGGACGCGGTGCAACGCTGTCCCGTGGAATAAAAGGCACCGTTCAGGCAGGCCTCGACCGCCTGGTCCAGGTCGGCGTCATCCATCACCAGCATGGGGTTCCTGCCGCCCATTTCCAGTTGCAGCTTCTTCATGCGCTGGATGGCGGTGGCGGCGATGGCGCGGCCGGTGGGGACCGATCCGGTAAAGGACAGGGCGGCGATCTCGGGCGCCTCGACGATGGCCTGGCCGACGACGCGCCCCGACCCCATGACCAGGTTGAACACCCCCGCAGGGCAGCCCGCATCCTGGATGACCTGCGCCAGCAGGTGCGCGGTGCCGGGCACCAGCTCGGCGGGCTTCAGCACGACCGCGTTGCCGAAGGCCAGTGCGGGCGCGACCTTCCAGGCGGGGATGGCGGCGGGAAAGTTCCAGGGGGTTATCAGGCCCACGACGCCCACCGGCTCTCGCGTGACCTCGATGTCCACGCCGGGGCGAACCGATGCCAGCGCCTCGCCAGTGACGCGCAGCGCCTCTCCGGCGAAGAAGCGGAAGATCTGGGCCGACCGGCGCAGCTCGGCCCGGGCCTCGGGCAGGATCTTGCCTTCCTCGCGCGCCAGCATGGTGGCAATCTCGGTCGCGCGCGCCTCGATCCCGGCGGCAACGCGGTCCAGCAGGTCGGCGCGCGCCTGCGGGCCTGCGGCGAACCAGGCGGGTTGCGCCGCTGACGCCGCCGACGCGGCCTGCGCCACGTCATCGGCGGTGCCCGCGGCGTAAAGCCCGATCAGGTCGGACAGGTCCGAGGGGTTGCGGTTTTCGACCGCCTCGCCGCCGTGAACCCAGCGGCCGTTGATCAGGTGGGGACGGATGTCGGACACGGGCCTGGCCTTTGACAGAGGGAATGGGAAGACGGCAGGCCCGCAGGCGCGCCCTCCGGGGGATCAGGCGGCCTGCCGCATCGTCGCCGCCTCGACCGAGGCTTCGATGATGTCCAGCGCCTCGTCCAGTTGCGCCATCGGGATGGTCAAGGGCGGCAGCAGGCGGATCACGTTGTAGCGGGTGCCGCAGGACAGAAGGATCAGGCCGCGTGCCTCGGCCTCGGCCACGATGGCGCTGGCCAGGGCGGCGTCGGGGGCGTTGGTGGCGCGGTCGGTCACAAGCTCGAAGGCGTTCATCGCGCCCAGGCCGCGCACCTCGCCGATGCACTCCATCCCCTGCCGGGCGGCAATCTGCGTCAGGCGGGACCGGATCGCTTCGCCGATTTCCGCCGCGCGGTCGCACAGGCGTTCCTCGGCGATCACGTCCAGAACGGCATGGGCCGCAGCCACCGCCAGCGGATTGCCCGCATAGGTGCCGCCGATGCCGCCCGGGTCGGGGGCGTCCACGATGGCGGCCCGGCCCGTCACGGCCGACAGGGGAAAGCCGCCCGCCAGGCCTTTGGCCATCGTCACCAGGTCGGGCGCCACGCCCGCATGGTCGAAGCCGAACATGCGCCCGGTGCGCGCCATGCCGGCCTGCACCTCGTCCCCGATCAGCACGATGCCATGGCGGTCGCAGATCGCCCGCAGCGCGCGCAGGAAGCCCGCGGGCGCGATGGTGAAGCCGCCCTCGCCCTGCACCGGCTCTATGATGATCGCGGCCACGCGGTCGGGATCCATGGACGATGCCAGCAGCCGTTCCAGCTGCGCCAGGGCCTCGGTTTCCGTCACCCCGTGGAAGGCGTTCGGAAAGGGGGCGTGCAGAATTTCGGGCGGCATGGCCCCGAAGCCCTTCTTGTAGGGGGCGACCTTGCCGGTCAGCGCCATGCCCAGCAGCGTGCGCCCGTGGAAGCCCCCCGAAAACGAGATGACCCCCGACCGTCCGGTAAAGGCGCGCGCCATCTTGACGGCGTTCTCGACCGCCTCGGCCCTGGTGGTGGCAAGCATGGTCTTCTTGGCGAAATCGCCGGGGGTGGCGGCGTTCAGGCGTTCGGCCAGGCGCATATAGGATTCGTAGGGCGCGACGTGGAAACAGGTATGGGTGAAGGCCTGCGCCTGCCGGGCCACGGCCTCCATCACGCGGGGGTGGCGGTGGCCGGTGTTGTTCACCGCGATGCCGGCGGCGAAGTCGATGAAGCGGCGGCCATCGGCGTCCCAGATCTCGGCATTCTCGGCGCGGGCGGCATAGATGCCCCGGGTCGCCACGCCACGCGCGACGGAATGGGACTTGCGGGCGGACAGTTCGGCGGTGCTGGTCATCTGAACCTCATCGGACGGGTTGATCCTGTCTAGGGTTTGCTCAATATTCTGGGCAAGATCATTCCCGATCCTGCGCGCCCTGCGACAAGAGATCGGGCGCTGTGGCGCAGGTCGGACGTGTTCGCCCGGAAAGGATGGACCCCATGCAGGATTTCGATGTCGGTGAAAGGTTGCGGGAATTGCGCCGGGTCGCGGGCCTGTCCCAGCGGCAGCTGGCGGATGCCTCGGGCGTGCCGCATGGCCAGATCTCGATGATCGAGATGAACCGCTCCAACCCTTCCGTCGCGTCTCTGCGCAGGATCCTGGGCGGAATGGGGCTGACGATGTCGGAATTCTTCGAGCCTGACATGCCCGTCACGCAGGCGGTGTTCTTTCGTCCGCAGGACATGCGCGACCTGACGGCGCGGCTGTATTCCACCCTGGACGATCCCCGGGGCCGGATCACGTTGAAGCAGGTGGGCGATGCCCGGGCGCATAACCTGCAAATCCTGCACGAACGCTATGAACCGGGCGCGGACACGGGCGAACAGATGCTGGAACACGCCTCGCATGAAGGCGGCGTCGTGATCGCCGGAGAGATCGAGCTGACCGTGGGCGGCGACATCGCCGTGCTGAAGGCGGGCGACAGCTATCTGTTCGACTCCACCCTGCCCCATCGGTTCCGCAACCTGGGCGACCGCGAGGCGGTGGTGGTGTCGGCCTGCACGCCCCCCTATCTGTGAAACGGGCGGGGCCACGGGCGGCCCCGCGCCCCTGGCCCTCAGGCCTCCTCGGCGGCCAGTTCCGCGCGCTGCGCCATCCCGGCCTGCACGCCCAGGGTCAGGACATAGACGCCGGATTCGTGCAGTTCCGCCAGCCAGCCGGGTTCGATGACGATGGTCGTCGTCACCTCCTGGATCACGGCGGGGCCGGAGATGCGGTCCCCGGCGCCCAGCAGGGCCCCGTCATAGACCGGCGTCTCGTGCGGGATCCCTTCGGCGTTGAAGATCATCTCGCGCGTGCCGCGCAGCGCGGAATGGGCGCCCTTGCCCCGCGCCAGGGTGGTGCGGCCGGGCCGGTCCACGGCGCCGGTGATGGCGCTTTCGACATTGACGACCTCGACCGCGCTTTGCGGCTCGGAATAGGTGTAAAGCTCCTCGTGCCGGGCGTGGAAGGCGGCCTTCAGGCGGTCCAGCGCGGATTCGGTGATCTCGAACGGGTCCACGTCCACGGTGCATTCATGCACCTGCCCGACATAGCGCATGTCCAGGCTGCGGCGGATGCTGATCTTGCCATCGGCAAAGCCGTCCAGGGCCAGATCCTCGCGGCCCCGGGCCTCCAGCCCCGTGAACAGCCGGTCCAGCCGCGACGCTGCCTCGGCGCCCTCCAGCCGCACGGGGGCGGGGGCCATGTAGTTGTATTTCACGTCCGACAGGATCTGCCCGAAGGCGCACAGCCCCGAGGCCAGCTTCGACACCAGCACCTTGCGGATGCCCATCTCGCGCGCCAGCGCGGTGATATGCGCGCCCGTCGCGCCGCCCGCGCAGTTCAGCACGAAGTCGCGTGGGTCATAGCCGCGTTCGACCGACACGCGGCGGATGGCGTTCACCATGGTGTTGTTGACGATGGTGAACATGCCATGGGCGGCCTTTTCGACGCTGATGCCCAGCGGATCGGCCAGGTGGGTGCGGATGGCCCTGCGCGCCTTCTCCACGTCCAGCGGCAGGCGGCCGCCGACCAGGCCTTCGGGGTTCAGATAGCCCAACACCAGGTTCGCATCGGTGGTGGTGGGCTTTTCGCCGCCCTTGCCATAGCAGGCAGGTCCCGGTTCGGATCCAGCCGATTGCGGCCCCATCTGCAACAGGCCCATGCCGTCGATCCAGCCGATCGAGCCGCCGCCCGCGCCCAGGGTTTCCACCTGGATCATCGGGATGCCGATGCGATAACGCAGGAAGTCGATGTTCTTCGACACATTGGCGCGTCCGTCGCGGGTCAGGGTGATGTCGAAGGACGTGCCGCCCATGTCCACGGTGATGATGTCGCGCATCCCCCAGGGCTCGCCCAGCCACATCGCGGCCTGGGGCGCGGATGCGGGGCCGGAATTGATCGCATAGACCGACTGGTCGGCCACGACTTTGCCCAGGGCCAGCCCGCCGTTCGACTGGAAGTAGCGCACCGGCTGGCGCGCGCCGAGCCGCTGGAAGTATCCGTCCACGGCCCGGACATAGCGTTGCAGGATCGGCGCCAGATAGGCGTTCACGATTGCCGTCGAGGTGCGGGTGTATTCGCGCACCTGCGGGTAAAGCTGGCTGCCGATGGTCAGGCGCGCGTCGGGCATCATCTCGCGCACGATCTGGGCGGCGCGAAGCTCGTGGTCGGGATGCAGCACCGACCAGACAAAGGAGATGGCGACCGATTCCACCCCTTCGCGCAGGAAATGGCAGCAGGCCTCGCGCACATCGTCTTCGTCCAGGGGCGTGTGGACGGTGCCGTTCGACAGCACCCGTTCGGACACGCCGCGGCGCAGATAGCGCGGCACCAGCATGGTCGCGGGCGGGTATTCGGGATCATAGCGATAGCCGTCCTCCTTGTGGCCCAGGCGGATCTCGATGCTGTCCTCGTGGCCCTTCGTCGCGATCAGGCCGGTTTTCGCGCCGGTATGGGTGATCAGCGCGTTCAGCCCGACGGTGGTGCCATTGATGCACAGATCCGCGTTCGACACGATGGTGTCGGGCGAAAGGCCGGTTTCCTCCTCGATGATCTTCAGGCCGTTTCGGATGGCCTCGGTCGGGCGGTTGGGGGTGGACAGCGCCTTGAAGATGCGCACCTCGCCCTTGCGGTCGGCCAGGATGAAGTCGGTGAAGGTGCCGCCGGCGTCGATGCCAAGGCGATACTGGTTCTGCATGGGATGCGTCCTTTGCGGGAAACCGGGGGCACAGGCGGCAGGCCGTGCAGGCCCCGGCGTCATGGGGAAACGGGGATCAGGCGGCGCGCAGGCGCGCGGTTTCGGCTTCGTCCACGGTCAGGGATGCGGGGTCTGCGATCACCACGCCATAGTCGCGGCGCGCGCCCTCGACGCTGACAAGGCCGTCGCGGACATCCTGGAGAACGCGGGCGATGTCGCGTTCAAAGGGGTTGCCGTAACCGCCGCCGCCGGGGTTCTTGTTGGCGGCGCGTTCGCCGGGCCGGATGGTCTCGATCACGTTTTCGGTGATGATCCGGGTTTCGCCGCCCCGCGTGACCTCCAGCCGGCCGACCTTGGTTTCCACCATCTCGGACCGCGCGCCCGCCGCGCCCATGGCGGGGATGCGGCGGCCTTCGCCAAAGGTGATCAGCGTCATGGGGCTGTCCAGCGGCTCGACCTCCCAGCAGGTGCCCGACCCGCCGCGATGCCTGCCGGCGCCGCCCGAATCCTCCATCAGGGAATAGCGGTGGATGATGATGGGATAGCTGTGTTCCAGCATCTCGATATCGCCGCTGGTCAGCGCCCCGAAGCAGCATTCCGGCCCGCAGGCGTGCCAGCCGTCCTGCGTCGCCGTGGCCCCCGCCCCCGAGATGATCGAGGCCAGCACCATGGTCACGTACTCCTCGTCATGGCGGGTGTCCCAGCCGGCGATGTTGCAGCCGTTGGCATGGCCCCAGCTGGCCGAAACCTTGGCGGGCGCCGCCTGTTCGAAGGCCAGCCGCACGGCATCCGTCAGCGTCTCCATCGGCGTGGTGGTGCAGTTCATGTGCGGCGCGGGCGACTGCGCGTTGCACAGCGTCCCCTTTGGCCCCATGTCGGTCGTGACGCAGCGATACAGCCCCTCGTTGTAGGGGGGCGGAAGCTGGGCGAACATCATCAACCCCAGATAGACCCCGGAATGGCTGTTGCCTTCATAACTGTTGATGAAATAGGGCACCTGCGGCGGAGAGTTGACGGCGATATGGCAGTTGTCGCCCGCGATGGTCACGGTGGCGGTGATCTCGAAATCGCCAAAGCCGTGGCCCGCGTCCTCCAGGATGGCGGTGCCGGAATAGGTGCCGTCGGGCACCCCGGCGATCAGCTTGCGCATATGCGCCTCGGCCATGTCCAGCAGTTCGGCGATACAGTCCTGCACGACCTGCCTGCCGTATTTGTCCATCATGCGGATCAAGGCCCGCGCGCCGACCTGGCAGGCCCCGATCAGCGCGTTGAAGTCACCTTCCTGGTCGCGACGCGCCCGCATGTTGGTCAGCAGCAGGTTCATGACATCCTTGCGCGGCTTGCCCCGGTCCCAGATCTTGACGGGCGGGATGCGCAGCCCTTCGGCAAAGATCTCCTTGGCGTTGGGGTTGTATCCGGCGGGGACCGGGCCGCCGATATCGGTCAGGTGGCCCTTGCAGACGGTCCAGAAGACCAGTTCCCCCTGATAGAAGACCGGCATGTACATGCAGGTGTCGATGATGTGCGACCCGCCATAGGCCGGATCGTTGTGCAAAATCAGGTCGCCTTCGTGGATGTCGCCGTCAAAGTAGCGGGCGACCGATTTCATCGCCGGGATCAGCGATCCAAGGTGGATGGGAATGTCCTGGCCTTGCAGGATCATCTCGGGCGTGTGGTTGAACAGCGCCGTGGAATAATCATGCGCCAGGTTGAAGACCGAACTGCGCGCCGTCTGTTCCAGGGTCAGCGTCATCTCTCGCTGGGCCGTTTCCAGCACGCCGCGCACCACCGACAGCGTGATCGGATCGACATTGCGTTTCTTCATTGCTCAGGTTTCTCCCGTGTTGGCGGCGGCGGCGGCGTGGGGTTTCATCGTCCCCTGATCCGCCGCCCGGCATCGGTCGAGAATGGCTGCGAACGGACCCCCGTTCTTGCAGCGGGGCGAAGGATCTGTTGCCGATGCGTGCAGCGGCGGGGCGGCCCTTGCCGGCGGGCGCAGGAAATCTTGTCAGCCCGTGCAGGGGCGGCAGAATCCGGTTTCTTGCGACAGCGCGGTTCGCCCACTACCATGGCAGGGGGCTTTCTGGAAGGAGGGCACATGGACCTGACCGCATACAGCACTGCGGGGCTCGATCCCACGGCCCGCGCCGCCGAATGGAGCCGGGTGATCGCGGACACCTATTTCCCGCTGCAACTGACCTTCAGGGAACCGGCGGCATTTTCCGGCAGGCTGGAACGGCGCAGCATGGGGCAGGTGTCGCTGTCGCGGCTGGCCACCGGTCCGATGCAATACGAACGCCAGGCCCGCCACATTTCCCATGCCGACCCCGAGGAATACCTGATCACCGTGCCCCGGCGCGGCCCGGTCGGCTTTCGCCAGCTTGGGCGCGATGTCCGCTGCGACCCCGGCGGCTTCATCGTCGAACGCGGCGACGAACCCTATCGCTTTTCCTATGCCGAGCCGAACGAGCTGTGCGTGCTGAAGATCCCCAAGCGGATGCTGGCGGAACGGCTGCGCAGCCCCGACCGCTTCTGCGCCCAGGTCATCGACGCCCGGTCCGGCCTGCCCCGGCTGATGACCGTCATGATGGCCGAATTGCAGTCGCTGACCGGGACCGAAGCCCATGCCGCCGCCATCCTGGGCCGCCAGATCGTCGAGGTTCTGGCCATCGCGCTTGACGAACGGCTGGACCGCGACCAGGGGGTCAAGTCCTCGGTCCGGGCGGGCCATCTGCGCCGGGCTGAACGGGTGATCCGGCAGAACCTGTCGAACCCCGCGCTGTCGCCCGATTTCGTGGCCGATCACTGCGGCATCTCGAAACGCTATCTGCACGAGCTGTTCAGCGACACGGACAAGACCGTGGCGCAGTTCACCCGCGAAGAACGGCTGTTCGCGGCACGCGACGCGATTTCCTCGTCGCAGACGCTATCCTTGGCCGAAATCGCCTATCGCTTCGGCTTTTCCGACCAGGCGCAGTTTTCGCGGCTGTTCAAGGCGCAGTTCGGCATGACGCCGTCAGACTGCCGCCGCACGGCCTGCGGCGCCGCCTGACAAGAAATCGCGCGTTGCCGCACAAGACGCGGCCGCGCCCCTTTCGCACCATCACCGGCACTGAAACGGGGATCACGCCGACCTGCGGGCGCCGATCACGTCCTGGCGCCCGTGAGACCGCAATCTGCCACGCGCCATCCCCGTTCGGTCAAAAGTCCAACAAAATACGGGGAGTTTTATCAATGGCTGGAACCCTGCAAACCGCCTCCGAGGCGCAGGAGCTGGAGTTTTCCGACCGCCCGGTGCCTGCCGACCAGCGCATGGGCCGTCTTCCGCTGACGATGGCCTGGTGGTCGGTCTGTTCGGCGATGTTCTATCTGGTCGTGGCGGCCACGCTGGCGCTGGCCTATGGATCGGTCAACGCGATCATCGGCCTGGTGCTGTCGGTCGCGGCCTATGCCGCCGTCAATGCCGTCCTGGTGCGGCACGCGATCCGCACCGGCCTGTCGGTGTCGCTGTTCTCGCGCATCCTGCTGGGGCGCACGGGCGCGGCCATCGCCACGCTGATCTTCTTTGCGACCGCCATCTATTACGCGGTCTTCGAGGGATCGGTCATCGCCCTGGCGATCCAGAGCCAGTCGGGCCTGGCCTATCCCCTGGCCGCGCTGGTGGTGGTTGTCTATTCCGTACTGCTGATCTTCGGGTCCATCCAGAACTGGCTGGACAAGCTGAACGGCCTGCTGCTGCCCTTCTATCTGCTCGGGTTGCTGGCCGCGGTGGGCCTGGCCATTGCCGAATACGGCTATTCCGACGCCTGGCTGAACCTGGGGCCGGAAGGCGGCGCGCCCGCGACCGGCTGGTGGGACTGCTTCGTGGCCTTCATGGGCATCTGGATCCTGATGATGTTCACCTATGATTACGCCCGCTTCGGCAGGGCCGAGGACGCGGCCTATCACGCGGCAGTCAATTTCGGCGCGCCCTTCTATCTGGTGGCCTTCCTGCTGAACGGCCTTGCGGGCATCTTTCTGGCCGCAAGCCTGCCCACCGAAGGCGGCGTGACCGAGGTGTCGGTCGTGCTGGCGCTGATCCAGCTGATGGGCCTGGCGGGGCTGGCCTTTGTCTGGATCAGCCAGACGCGGATCAACACCGCCAACTATTACCTGGCCGCCGTGAACATGGAAAGCTTCGCCCAGACGGTGTTCCGGCTGAAGCTGCCCAAGATCTTCTGGGCCTGCGTGGTGGGCGTGATCTGCTATCTGCTGATGCTGGCCGATGTCTTCGCCTATATCCTCCAGGCGCTGGCCTACCAGGGCATCTTCGTGGTGGCCTGGGTCGGCATCGCGCTGGTCCACATCCTGACCGAGGGCAAGGAGGGCGCGGCCCATGACCGGATCAGCTTCCGGCTGCGCGACACGCCCGCGATCGATCCCGCAGGCCTGGGCGCCTGGCTGTTTGCCGCAGGGATCGGGCTTGCCCTGCATTTTGCGGGCGGCGGAATGGCCACTTTCTCGGCCCCTGTGACGTTCGTCGCGGCAGCGGCAGTCTATGCCGTCCTGAACCGCCCCTCCCGCCAGGCCGACATGACGCCTGAGGGTGGGATCGAGAGTTGATCCGCAAGCCGGACACTTGGGGAAGCCATGGGCAGATCCGGCTTGGAAGCCCGCACCAGTCGTTGCCGGCCTGGCCTTCATCGGTCAGGACGGCAACAATCAGGATGGCCGTTGGCAACCATCCTCAGCCCTCGGTTACACATCCAGGAACGAACTCGCAGACAGATCCACGTAACGAAACAGGTCTGGCGGCTTAGAAGCTCGGGGCGGCCCAAGCTCTCTGCATCGGCCAGGAGGAAGGGGCCGAACTGCTTTGCAGGGGCGAGCGGCTGGAGCGGAAAACGCCGGGTCCTTGCATGGCACCCGCCGTCTTTGCCCGCACCCGCAACGACATGCGCATCAACCGCGAGGAAATGTTCGCGCCGATCACCTGCTTCATCCGCGCCGGCAGTTATGACGAGGCGCTGGCCATCGCCAATGACAACGCCTTCGGGCTGACGCGGGCATCATGACCCGCAGCCTTGCGCGCGCCAGCCATCTCCGCGCCAACATGCGGGCGGGCTGCGTGATGGTGAACCTGCCCACGGCGGGCACCGATTACCACGTCCCCTTCGGCGACCGCGACGTCCAGCTTCGGCCCGCGCGAACAGGGCCGTTATGCCGCCGAATTCTACACCACCGTGAAAACAGCCTATGTCGCGGCGGGGGCGCCGGAATGATCCGCGCGCCGCTGGTCGACGGGCTGCAATATGCGAACTGGTCGGAAGGCATCTTCCGGCAGATGCGCGGGGTGCCGGGGCAAGCAGCAATGACAACGACTGATCCGAAAGTAATTCCATGATGCTGGATCGCCTCAATCCCGGACCGCGCATGAGCGAGGCCGTTGCAGTCGGCGATATCGTTTTTCTGGCCGGCCAGATCCAGACGACGCTGGAAGGCGATATGGCGGTTCAAACCGCCGAGGTCCTGACAGGCATCGACGCCGTCATGGCGGAACTGGGCGGCAGCAAGGCCGACATCGCATCCGTTCAGGTGTGGCTCAGCGACATGGCGGATTTTCCGGGCATGAACGCAGTCTGGGACGCCTGGATTGATCGCAAGCATCCTCCGGCACGAGCAACCTGCGGCGTGACGCTTGCGCGACCCGGCACGAGGGTCGAGATGATCGCAATAGCACGTCGTCCCGGCACAGGTGCTTGGGCTTCATGGCCGCCATGTTTTTCAATCTAACGCACGTATATCATTGAATGCCCGAAGCCCAAAATCCACCTTATGCCGCTGGGACCACAGGGCAACAAATCCCGAAACCTTTAAACAATCACCTCCGAAGCCCGGACTGTGCAGCAGAACAGGCCGGCACCGACCCGCATCGCGATCTGGGCTTTGTCAGCCCCAGGGCATTCCGATGAGGCCCCGTCGGCGATCAGCGGCGGGATCGAATCCGCCGAAGGCGAGGCCCGGCATATATTGCCGATCACCGTGGCGCGGTTGCGCACCTGGATCGAGGCCAGGGCCCGCATCGCCGTCTGCAGGTTCGGATAGCGCGCGGCGACATGGGGCGAAGCCTCAAGTTGCCCGGCGGTGACAAGGGCGCCAAAGCGCAGCCCCTCGGCTTCCGACCAGTCGATGCGGTCCAGACCCGGCACGCGCTTGATGTTGATCAGGTGCGACATGCTGCGCAGCCGTTCGCGGATTTCGACGAACAGGTCGGTGCCCCCGGCCAGCAGAAAAGCGCCTTCCCCCAAGGTTGTCATCAACCGGGAGGCCTCCTCCAGCGTTGTGGGTTCGTGATAGTCGAATCGTCTCAATTCGCCCTCCTCTGGCTGGTCGCAAGCATCTGTCTTGTTGCCTGGCCGCTTTCCGTCAGGGGGCTACGCCGGGATATCTGGTTTCCGAGCCTCTTCTCAGGCGGGGTCCGCCGTGCTTTCGCGCAGGAATTCACGCTCAAGCGCCAGAAGAAGCTGGGTATTCACGGATTCGGCCTCGTGCCCGTCGCCACGCAGCAGGGCCGCAAGGGTTCTGGTATGGGCGATGACGCCCGAAAAGCTGGACTGCCGCCCGGAATTGCGCATCCCCAGCAGCGGCTGGCAGGCGATCAGTTCGCTCACGAAGCGCGACATCATGACGTTGCCGGCCAGTTCGGTGAACGCCGCATGAAACGCGCGCGAATGGTGCCGCCCCTCGATGATGCGGCCTTCGTCATAGGCCGCTGCTTCCTGGCGCAGGATGCCTTCCAGCCGGTCGCGGCCCCCGTCGTCCAGACGTCCTGCCAGGGCGACCAGGGCCGCGCCTTCGTTGACGATCCGCGCATGCATGATCTGGCGCGTGGTTTCCGGCGAATACTGCACCACGGTCGCGCCCCGGTTGGGTGTCAGGTTCACCAGACCGGCCTGGGCCATCCGGGCCAAGGCATTGCGCACCGCCTGCCGGTTCGCCTGCGCACCGGCCGACAGTTCGCGTTCGACCAGCCGGTCGCCGGGCTGAACACGATGCTGCTGGATGGCGTCATTGATCAGCCGCATGACGCGCTCCTCGGCCTCGGCGCCGCTCTTGCGCGGTTCGTCAGCCTCAACCCCGTGGGCGGTGATGGGAAAATGTGCCTGGTTCATATCACGCCAGATTGTCAACAATTCTCAGCTTGCTATTGCGCCGAAAGATTGTCAACAATGTTCTTGCGTCCTCCACAATGAAAGATCGTGCCATGGACCTGCAACCCAGCCCTGCCCAGACGGATTCGCAGGCCTGCAGCCATCCTGCCCTTCTGGATCCGTGGGAGGCAGCCCTGGCGGCGGGGCCGGGCACGGTCATGGCGGTCCTGACCGCCACCCATGGTCCCGCGTATCGCAATCCCGGGACGGCCATGGCGATCGCGCCGGATGGCCGCTTCGCAGGCACGCTCACGTCCGGCTGCATCGAGGCCGACCTGATCCTGCAGGCCCAGCGTGTCCGCGCCGACGGCAGGCCGCTGCACCTGCGCTATGGCCAGGGATCGCCCTTCATCGACCTGCGCCTGCCCTGCGGCGGCGCGATCGAGGTGATGCTGTTCCGGGTCAACGACCTCGATCTGCTGGCAGAACTGTCCCGCAGCCGCGCCGACCGGCGCCCCGTGTCGCTGAGGCTGTCGCCAGACGGCCGCCTGGCCCTTGATGCGGCAGAAAGGGGCGCAGCAGGCGGTGTCATCATCCCCTTCAAGGCGCCCATCCGATTCGTGATCTTCGGTGCGGGGGCCGAGGCGGCCGTCTTTGCGGATCTGGTGAAATCCATGGGCTATGACCATGTGCTTCTGTCGCACGAGGATCGCAACCTGGACGCAGCCCAGGCGATGGGCTGCACCGTCCGCCGCCTGGGTCCGATGCCGGATTTCAAGGAACTTGTCCCTGACGACCGGTGCGCGGCGCTGCTGTTCTATCATGACCACGATTACGAACCCCAGATCCTGCGCGCGCTTCTGGACCGCCCGGCCTTCTACATCGGGGCCCAGGGCAGCCGCGCAACCCAGACCGCCCGGTTGGAGCATCTGGCCCGGATGGGCGTGCCGCCCGATCTTCTGGAACGGGTGCGCGGCCCCATCGGGCTGATCCCGTCGTCGCGCGACCCCCGGCTTCTGGCGATCTCGGTCCTGGCCGAGGTGGTGATGGCCGCCGGCGATCCGGTCGTGGCCCCGACGCCCTGATGCGCCTGGGCATGATCCTGGCGGCTGGCCAGTCGCTGCGCTTCGGGGCAGACGACAAGCTGGTTGCGCCTTGGCAGGGGCGGCCGCTGATCACCTGGGCGGCCGAGGCCTTGATGCAATCGGGCTGCGACAGGCTGGGCGCGGTGATCTCGTCGCCAGCGGTCGGTGCCGTCCTGCCGGACGATTTCGTGTTGCATACCCTGCCGTCCGGCCTGCCGATGTCGGCATCGTTCGGCCTTGCCTTGCGCCAAGCCAGGGTTGCAGGCGCGGATGGCCTGCTGATCTGCCTGGGCGACATGCCCAACGTTTCGGCCGCGCTGTTGCGGCGGCTGCTGACGTCAGGGGAAAGCTGCGCCTGCGTGCAGGGCGACAGGCGGATGCCGCCCGCCCATATCGCGGCGGGTGATTTCGGCAAGGCCCTTGGCCGGTTCGAGGGGGACCAGGGCGCGCGGGAATTTCTGGCGACGCTGCCCCGGGATCGGCTGATCCCCATCGATACGCGGACTGCCCATGACATCGACCGGCCCGGCGATCTGTCGGGTCCTGCCTGATGCGGCGTCAGGCAAGCGCGGGTGGCGGCGTGGCGTCGGCGTGGAAGGCACGGATGGCCGCGGCATTCGCCAGGATCATCTCGCGCAGCCGTTCCGCGGCGGGGGACAGGCTGCGATAGCGGTGCTGAAGGACGGCAATCACGCGCGTGACCCGCGGCTCTACCAGTTCGACCTTGCGGACCTGGACGGCCGGGGCCAGTTGCTGCGAATTCTCGGGCAGGACGGAAATCCCCATCCCGGCCGAGATCATGCTGATCGCCGTCGATGAAAAGCCCACCTCGTAGCTGGGGCGGAAATTCGGCGCGACGCGGATCATGGTGCGTTCGACGATGTCGCGCAGGGGGTTTTCGGGCGCCAGGACGATCAACCGTTCTGCGGCCAATTCCTCCCACCGGACCTGTTCGCGCTGCGCGAAGGAATGATCCGCGCGGCATGTGACCATCAGGCGGTCGGTGGCGACGGGGGTGGTCATGATCTCTGGATCATCGTCCAGCAGGGTTCCGATGGCGATGTCCACCTCGTTGCGCTTCAGGGCGACGCGGATCCGTTCCTCGGCCATGTCGTGCAGCTTCACGGTCATGCCGGGGTGCTGTTCCAGGAATTGCGCCAGAAGCGGCGGCACGATGGTGGCCGCCAGCACGATGGCCGCCGCGACCGTCACCTGCCCGCATTTCAGCGTGGCGCGGTCGCGGATGCCCCGCGTGGCCCGGTCCAGATCCTCCAGAACCTTGCGGGCCTGGGGCAGGAACTCCTGGCCCGTGCTGGTCAGGCTGGCCATGCGGGTATGGCGGTCGAACAGCCGAACGCCCATTTCCGTTTCCAGTTCGCGGATCAGGATGCTGACGGCGGACTGGGTCAGACCAAGGCTGTTGGCCGCCACGTTGAAGCGCCCCAGATTGGCGACCGCGATGAAAGCCCGGACCTGGCGCAGGGTGATGTTCATGATCGCCCCGGACCACGCCCGAAGGATCCGTCTGGTGCCATTTCCGCGGTCAAGCCGACATCGCCCCGGCGGGATGGTGCATCACCGCCCCGGCTGCGCCGGGCGGTTGCTTCTTGCCCGCCATCATCAGGATGCGGTCGCAAACGGCGAACAGTTCCTCGAACTCGGTCGAGATCAGCAGGATCGCCCTGCCCTTGTCGCGCTGCCTGAGCATTTCCTGGAGAATGAACTCGATCGCGCCGATGTCGATGCCGCGGGTCAACTGGCTGACCAGGATGAAGTCGGGGTCGCGCGCCAATTCGCGGGCCGCGACCAGCTTCTGCTGGTTTCCCCCCGACAGGTTGCCGATCGCCTGCGTCTCGTCCGGGGTCTTGATGCGGAAGCGCGCGATCAGGTCGCGCGTGTGCCGGGCGATCCGGCGGCGTTGCAGCATCCCGCGGGCGGCAAAGGGGGGCCGGTCGTGGGTGTGCAGGATGGCATTCTCGGCCAGGGTCAGGGGCAGAAGGATGCCCATCTTGTGCCGGTCCTCGGGGACATGGGCAAAACCGCGTGTGTTGATCCGGGCCTGATCCATGCCTGTAACATCCTCTCCCCGCAGGATCACCCGCCCGGAATCGACCGGCAGGTTCAGCATGATCGTGGTTACGATCTCGCTGGCGTGGAAGCGCACCTTCAGCCAGCCTGCAATCCCGGCCCAGAAGGCGCCGCCGACCGCACCCGCGATCAGGACCCCCGGGACATAAAGCCAGGGTGTCAGGCCTTCGAAGCTGACGCCCACCAGGGTCGCGGCGATGGCACCGACATAAAGCTGTCCTTCGGCCCCGATGTTCCACATCGAGCAGCGAAAGGCCACGCAAAGCCCGGCGCCGATCAGGATCAGGGGCACGGCCTTCAGCAGGATCTCGGTCACCGAACGGAAGTCCTGGAAGACGCCCAGGATCATCACGGTGAAGACATCCGACCGTTGAACCCGCTCAGCGCCAGCAGCGCCGCGCCGAAGACAAGCGCCGAGGCAACGGCGGCGGCAGGCCGCGCGATGGCCAGGGCCGCGGCCCTCAAGGCCCGGCCGATCCGCCGGGACGCGGGCGTCGAGGCGAGGCCTTCTCCGTCCCGTTCGATCTGTGTCATGCTCATGGACCTTCTCCCCTGATCCACCGCGACCCCTGCGCGGGGATCGCGGCGGGATCCCATTACTGGCTATAGGTCTGGATCTCGCCCGAGGCGATACGGGCCGCGACCTCGGTCACCTCGGCCTGCAGCTCGGCGGGAACGGGCGCGGGACCGTCTTCGCGAAAGCTGAACTTGATGACGTTCGGATCCTTCAGCCCGAAGACGACATTCGATTCCGGCTGGTGCCTTCCCGGATCGCGCTAACGACATCCACCACGCCCTGCGCATAATCCGCCACGTAAAGGCCCAGGATGTTTTGGGGCGCGACTTGGGTGAAGTCGCTGAAGATGCTGAAGGTCTTGACGTCAGGACCCGCTTCCGCGATCGCCTGGTATCCGCCCACCGTGGCGCCCGAGGCATTCGGCACCACGAAATCCGCCCCTTGCGCGATCATGCTGAGCGCGGCTTCCTTGGCGGCGGTGGTGTCGGTGAAGTTGCCGATATAGGCCTCGCTGATCGGGAAATCGGGATCGACGCTGCGGGCGCCCGCCTTGAAGCCCGCGAAAGCCTGCTGGATCGGCGGGATTTCCATGCCGCCGACAAGCCCGGCCTTCTTGCCCATCTTCGCCGCGACGAAGCCCATCAGGTAGAACGGCTGGCTGGCGTCGGTGTTCAGCCCGATCACATTGCCCTCGTGGATGTCGCTGGACGAGATCAGGAAGATCGTGTCCGGGTAATCCTCGGCCACGCTCAGCGCCGCGTCCTGGAACTCGAACCCGTGGCCCAGGATCACCTGATAGCCTTGGCTGGCATAGTCATAGAAGGCCTTCTCGAACGAGGCCGGGTTCTGCTGAAGCTCGATATAGCTGATCTGCGCGCCAAGCTGTTCCTCGACGCCCTTCAGCGCGTTGTAGCCGATGCGGTTCCAGCCTTCCTCGGATACGCTGCCGGGAACCAGAAGCCCCATCTTGAATTCCTCGGCCCAGGCGCGCCTGCCGAAAGCATCCCGGCAAGGGCCAAAGGCCTGGCTCTTTTCAGCGCCGTATTTCGAAATACACGCATTTCCATCGTCATACTCCTGTCAGCGGGGTGATGCCCGGTCGTGATGCAGGCCGGCGCCCCTTACGGCGCGCAGGCCACCCGGGCGGGTTCTGGATCGGCCAGCCGGGCCGAGGTTTCGGAAACCAGCCGGCCCCGCGACAGGACCCGCATCCGGTCCGCGCCCCCGGCCACCAGGGTTTCCGTGTCGATACAGTCGGTTAGCACCAGGTCGGCCCAGGCGCCGACCTTGATCCCGTGATCGCCACCCAGCCCCATCAGCCGCGCGGGAACCGAGGTGATCATCCGATAAGCGTCGGCCAGTTCGTCCGCCATCAGGTGGCCTGCCAGCAGGGTCCACCGGGCGATTTCCAGCATGTCGCCCGATCCTGTCGGCACGAAGGGATCCTGGATATTGTCCGAGGCGGTGGCGACCGCCACGCCCTCGCGCATCAGTTCGGCCACCCGCGTCAATCCGCGCGGCGGCAGCGTCTCGTGATCGCGGGCTTGCAGATAAAGGTTCGCCGCAGGCAGCGTGACCGCGCCGACATCCAGTTCGATCATGCGGTCCATGATGCGCCTTGCATCCGCGCGCGGCATCGCGCTGAGGACCGAGATGTGGCTGAACACCGTCCTGCCCTGCATCCCATAGCGTTCCACGCAATCCAGCGCGGCATCGAAATGGACCCGCGCGGGATCCAGATGTTCGTCCAGATGCAGATCGACCGGCTTGTCCGCCCGCGCCGCCGCAGCGAACAGGATGTCGATATAGCGCGCCGGATCCTCGCTGACCGCGGGCGTTCCGCCGACGACATCCCCGATGGCCAGCGCCGCGTCGATATTTTCGGTCAGACAGTCGAAATCCTGCCCCGGATGCGGGGTCATGAAGGCCACCAGTTGCAGCGTCAGCCGGTCGGCCCATTCGTCGCGCAGCCGTGCCAGGGCCTCGATCCCGTTGAAGCGGGCGTCCTTGTCCACGTTGACATGGCTGCGGATCGCGGTGGTCCCCCGCGACAGGCAGCGCCCCATCGTCCGGGTCGCGCGGCGGGTGATGTCTTCCGGTCCGGCCGTCCGGGCATATTTCGCAAAGGCTTCCCGTGCCCCTTGCAATGTGCCCGACGGGTTCGGCGTGAAGCGCAGCACCCCGGTCTTGTCCAGATGCTGGTGCATGTCCACAAAACCCGCCGAAATCAGCGTTCCCGCCATGTCCCAGCGGTTTGCGTCGGGCGGCAGCGGCAGGTCGGGACCGATCGCCGCGATGCGTCCGTTACCTTCGATCAGGATATCGTTCCGAACGACGCTGCCATCGTCGCGGACGATCTGGCCACCACCCAGCACCAAAGCCCCTTGTCTGTCGGCAGGTCCCAAACGTGGCTCAAGTTCAGCAGTCCGCATGACCCTTGATCTCATCCTGTTTGCCTTGTTCAGCATAGGGAGCAGGGGTTTGTTTCCGCAAATTCATTATTCAAAGAAATCAATGAAGTAATCCAAACAATCGATCCGGGAGATCCGGGCCCGCGCGCTTGCGCGCAATCGACGTGGGAACATCCCCTTGCGGCCCAATCGCCCGAACGGACGAGGTGTCGCATTCGACCAGCTTCATCGCGGGCAGGCTACGCCTCGACCGCGACCTGCCCGTTTCACCACCATCGCGGTGCGGCCTGGTCAAGACGGTGCAGGCTATTGCAGGCCTCCAGCATCTCCATGACACGGGGGCGCAAGGGATAGGCGATCAGGACATGGGGCTTTTCTGGGGGCTTCATGCGTTCTCCAGGTGGCGGGCGGCCTGGACGGCCGGGCCGGACCTTCCAGGTATCACCTGGCATCCGGCACGAGTGACAAAGTGATCACCCTTCGCAAATGTTCTTGTTTCGTTCACTTTCTCGACGTGCAATACTGTCCTTCGAACAACCAGGAGCAGTGCATTGCTGAAACGGGCGACCATTCAATACCGGGAAGCCAGGGCGGATGGCGCGTTGCGGGGAATGGACCTGAAGGCAACGCTGGTCGATGTCCTGCGCCGCCGGGCCGAGAATCACCTGATCGGAGAGAACGCGCGGCTGAGGGCGATCGACCTGGACGGGGATGGCAGCCATGTCGTCCTGAACAAGGTATCCTCGCCCCCCACCTGGGACGGGCCGGTCTTTTGCGGCCAGATCATCCATGTCAAGGCCGGGGCGGATATCCAGGCGGTGTTGCAGTCGCTGGACGACGATACAGACGAATTCCTGGTCCAGAACGTCGATATCGGGCGGGGCGCGCGGGTTGTCAAAGGGGTGCTGTATTTCGCGGTCAACCAGAACCATGTCGGCCTGATCGAAAGCACGGCGGTCAAGGCGGCCATGCTGGAACGCTATCTTACGGCCCTGCTTCGGCAGGCAGGCGAACTGGGCGGGGAAGAACGCATCATCCTTCTGGCAAGGTTCCTGGCGTCCGGGGAGAAGGGGCTTACCGAGTTCAGCGACCTGACCCTGTCCGCCCGCCCGCGGTATCGCAGCCCGCAGTGCGGGGATCTGTTCACCCGCCTTGCGGGCGAGGCCCGCGACGAAGGGGCGACGGTCTTCGACATGCTGCGCATGATGGGCTGGCAGGACGATGCGCTCGCCCGGCTCGAGGCCGAGGTGCCAGAGGGAGGCCGGGTCGAAGGGCTGCTGAAGGTCTTCATCAAGGACCGGCGCCACAAGGTCCGCATTCCCAGGGCGGCGGTCGAGGAGGCGCTGCGGAACCTCGATCCCGCCGATCTGGGCCTGCATGGCGACGGACGGGAACAGGGCGGCATGGTCAAGCTCTCGGTGGTGAAGGACATCGCAACGGAAGGATCGCTTCTTGATCCGACCGATGCTATGCTTCGGATCGTCGAGGCCCTGAGGGAATGGGCCGCTGCCGGGAAGATAGATTGCCGCTTCGAGGGCCAAGAGTTGTTGCACTGACCGCAGGCCTGGCAGCCGGCGCAATCCTGCCGCCGGCGCTTCTGATCGGCGATCCGTCGCGGATGCTCGTGACCTTTCTGGGGCTGGTGTCGGCCAGCATCCTTCCGACGGTTTCCCTGGTGATCGGCAGCCTGTCGTCGGCGGGGCGTTCGGTCATGAAGATCGATGAACTGGCGCAGGAATTGACGCGCGCTGTCCATACCCTGTTTTCCATCCTGGGCCTTGTCGCGGTTGTCGTGGCGCTGCTGATGGTGATTGCGGTCGTCCCCGATATCGGCTGGCGGCTGCCCTATGCCCCAACCGAGATTCCCGACGCGGCGCGGCGGGGCCTGCAATCGCTGGCGCTGCTGTTTACCGTGGTCGCCACGCTGGAAGCGGTGAAGATTCCCCGCATCTTGGTCCGAGTGCTGGCGATCAAGAAGGAAATCGCGATCTTCGAGGCGCGCAAGGCCCTGGCCGATAAGTCACCCTCGGACGCCGATGTCAGGCAGATGTTCCCCAAGAAGGAAGGCTTCGGCAAGACCATCCCTTTGGACAGCCTTCGATCCTGACCCGCAGGCTGGGCAGGTCGTGAAATGAATTACCAGGGGAAGTGGTGGGCGACCCTGGAATCGAACCAGGCATGGGTCTCCCCGGCGGAGTTACAGTCCGCTGCCGCACCTTGCAGCACGTCGCCCGCCGAGCCAATCGGCGTGGGGGGTCATTAGCGGGCGGGACACGGGGCGTCAAGCGGATTTCGGGGCCTTGCGCCCGGTACGCATCCCGCGCGATGAAGGGGCCAGCCGAAAGGATCCGCGCATGACCGAGCGACCGGGAAAATCCAAGAAACCCACCTGGGTGATCGACAAGGAACGCGCCCGCCGCGCGGCTGCGGCGGAAACCGTGTGGTTGTTCGGGCTGCACGCGGTGCGCGATGCCCTGGCCAATCCCCGGCGCGAAAAGCTGCGGCTGGTGGTGACGCCCAATGCGGTGGACCGGCTGGGCGACCTGCATGGCCTGACGCCCGAGATCACCGATCCCCGCGTCTTCGGAAAGGCGGTGCCGCTGGCCCCCGACAGCGTCCACCAGGGCGCCGCGCTGGAGGTGAAGCCCCTGAAATGGGGCGGTCTCAGCGATGTGGTCCTGCGCGAGGCCGCGGGCGAAAGGCGGCCCCTGCTGGTGGCGCTTGACCGCGTGACCGACCCCCACAACATCGGCGCCATCCTGCGATCGGCCGAGGTGTTCGGCGCACGCGCGGTCATCGCCCCCGCACGCCATTCCGCACCCGAAACGGGCGCCCTGGCCAAGACAGCATCGGGCGCCCTGGAACGGCAGCCCTATCTGCGCGTGCCGAACCTGGCCGAGGCCTTGTCGCAACTGAAGGGCATGGGCTTCATCCTGATCGGCCTGGACGGAACCGGGACGACCGCCCTGCCCGACCTGCTGGGCAGGCTGCCCGGCCGGGCCGTGTGCCTGGTCCTGGGGGCCGAGGGACCGGGAATGCGCGAGCTGACCATGAAAAGCTGCGACCATGTCGCGCGCATCCCCTTTGCCGCCGACTTCGGATCGCTCAACGTATCGAACGCGGCGGCGGTCGCGCTGTATGCGGCCAGCATGGCATAGGGATCACATCGCTGCGACATTTTTCGCCGCAGCGTTGAGAATCAGGGCCAGCGGTGCCAATTAGGCATCCTGCTGCCAAGAAACGCCTGACTCATGAAAACGCTGCTTCTCTCGCTGATCCTGACTTCGGCGCCTGTTCTGCCGGCCCTTGCCCAGGACTGGGCCATTGACGGATTCGATGCTGTCGGCTTTCTGGAAAGTGGTCAGCCCGTTCCCGGAAGGCGCGACATTTCGACGCTGTGGAAAGGCCAGCTTTGGCATTTCGCGTCCGAGGAGAACCGCAACCGCTTCGAAGCCGATCCCCGCAGCTTTGCCCCGGCTTTCGGCGGGTTGTGCCCTGTCGCCCTTGCAGAAGGACGGCGTGTGCAGGGTGACGCTCGACACTTCGTCGTGATCGGTGATACACTATATCTTGTCGGGTCGCAGGGGTCCGCGCGCAAGCTGCAGCAAGCCCCCCACGACATCCTGGCACGCGCGCAGGAAAGCTGGAAAACCCGGTAAGATCCGGGCCGCTCTTTCCATCACGAAATTGCGATATCTCTGGAACTTTTCCAGGGTGTTGCCCATTTACCATTTGGAACATGACCTCGGAACCGTCATGTTCAGATCACTGTCCCTCGTTCCGCGACTTGCGCCCGGCCAGACTTCTGGACCGGGCGCCTTTTCTATGCGAGGGTTCTACAACTTTTGGACGAGGAGGGGAGGCCCGTCATGGAAGTCGATTTCAAGGACGATGAGGATATTGCACGCATTGCCCGCACCGTAAGGATCGTGGCGGTCGTCGGGCTCTCGCCCAACGAGCTGCGGCCAAGCTGGGGCGTGGCCCGCTATTTGCAAGCCAATGGCTTCCGGGTCATCCCGGTCAATCCCGGACACGCCGGCGGCACGATCCTGGGCGAGACCGTCTATGCAAGCCTGGCGGATATTCCGAAATCGGCGCATGTGGAAATGGTTGACATCTTCCGCCGGTCTGAAGCGGTCGGTCCCATCGTGGATGATGCTCTGGCTCATCTTCCCGACTTGAAGTCGATCTGGTTGCAACTGGGCATCCGTAATGACGCCGCCGCCGCCAAGGCACAGGCAAGGGGCATCACGGTCATCCAGGACCGATGCCCCAAGATAGAGTTTCCCCGCCATCTGTAACGAAAAGGCCCCGGCAATCGCCGGGGCCTTTATCGTCACTGCGCTTCCGCCGTCTGCAACAGGCCGGTGATCCGCCTGACCGCCGCGCGGCGGTTTTCGCGGACATCGCCTTCCTGTCGGACTTGCGGAAATTGTTCGCCGTAACCCTGCACGACCATGTTTTCCGGCGGTACGTCGAAATACTCGGTCAGCGCCAGGGCGACCGACTCCGCCCGGCGGTCCGACAGGGCAAGGTTGGCAGCATCCGCGCCGACCGTGTCGGTATGGCCTTCGATCAGAAACATCTCGCGCGGGTTCTGGGCGATCGCATCCTGGATGACGTTGCCCAGGGTCGAAAGCTGCCGTGCCTGATCCGGGGAAATCGCCGCCGAACCCGTGTCGAAGGTGATGGCGTCGATCGTCACCGGCGGAACCAGCGCGCGCACTTCGGGAATGGTGCGGACCTGGCCCAGGGTAAAGCGGCGGTCGATATCGACCTCGCTCTGCAAGGCTTCGCGGAGCGCGGCCTCGTCCTGGAAGGCGCCGGTGGGTGCGACTGGCGCGGGTTGGGGCAGGGTCGCGACATCCACCGGCTCAACCGGGGCGGTGTCGTCGATAAGCCGGGTCTGCGTGCCGTCGGCCGATACCAGCGTGCGCCGCAGCACCCGCAAGTCGGCGTCACGGATGGTCACGACGCGGCTGCCGTCGCTGCGGGTCACGACCGTGCGCGACGAGCCGTCGTCGAAGTTTTCCGTCGTCACGGTCGATCCGGGCTGGCGCAGCAGCGCGACCTCATCCTTGATCAGCTGCTGGCTGCCATCGGGATGGGTCACGACCACCCGGTCTGGGGCGGACAGCGCAACCTGGCGATTGTTGTTCAGATAGGTCCCCACGGCGACAGCGCCCAGGCCCAGCAGCAGCGCCTTAGCCAGGTCGTTGTCATCGTCATCATCATTCCCTTGCGCAGTCTCATTTGCTTGCGCAGCCGGCTGTTCCGCCTGCGGGGCCAAGGCTTCGCGCAAGCTGGTCGCGAAATCCTCGTCCGAGGAGCGGCTGTTTTCCTCGGTGATCTGCTGTTCGACGACCTCGCCCTGCCGATCCTCGTTCAGGGCCGCTGCGGTGGGGGCGGCGGTTTCCTGCGCAGCCTGCCGGGCTGCGTCGGTCACAGGGGCGCCGGATCCAGGAGCATTGGCCTGGGGGGCCTCTGCGGGTTGTGAGGCTGCGGCCGGAGGCTGGGCCTGACCCTCGGCTGCTGCCTGGCCTGCCGCGGCGGGCGGGGACGCCTGGTCGCGGGTCAGGGCATCGCGCAGTTCGTCTTCGTCAGGGGCATCGGCGGCGGCAGGGGCATTCTGGGCCTGGGTCCGGGCCGGGTCGTTCGCGGGGGCGGCAGGCTGTTGGCCGTCGTTCCGTTCGGCCTCCAGTGCCTCGCGCAGGGGATCGGCCTCTGCAGGGGCGGTCTGCGGGCGTTCGGCCTGTTGGTCGCGGGCGGCAGCGGCGGGGCGTTGCTGTTCCTGCTGCCGTGCCGTGTCGGCTTGTGCCGGCGGCTCCTGCTGTTGCTGCCGGGCTGCGGCGGCAGGACGTTCGGCCTGACCCTGACGGGTTGCCTCCTCCTGGTCCGCCTGACGTGCGGCGCGTTCCTGGGCGCGCTGCGGCTTGCCTTCCTGGTCGGCAGGACGCTTTTCGGCCTGTGCAGGACGTTCTTGCTGCTGTTCCCGCTGGGCAGGCTCGGGCCGTTCCTCCGGCTCGGCCGGGGCTTCGGCTGCCTGGGGTTCAGGCTGAGGCTCGGCTGCCGGTTCAGGGGCCTGCGCGGCTTCCGGGACTTCGGCAGGTGCGGGTTCGGGGACGGCCTGTTCGGCCGATTCAGGGGCCGCTTCGGCGGGTGCCTCGGCCGGTGCGGGTTCGGGTTGCGGTTCTGCCGCGGGGGCAGCGGCTTCCGGTGCAGGTTCCGGCTGTGGTTCGGCCCGGGCGGCAGGCTCTGCCGTGGGTTCCGCCTGGGCAGCCGCAGGGGGCTGTTGCGGTTCGGCGGCCGGATCGGCGGCTTGCGGCGCGGGCTGTTCCTGGACCGGCGGCACCGGCGGCTGTTCGCCACCGGCAGGCGCGCCTTGTGCCAGTGCGGCATGCGGCACCAGCAGCGACAGACAGGCGGCGATGGCGGTGGTGTTGTTGATCATGCGGCGCATGGGGACTCCTCTCCCTCGAACGGATCATCTGTTGCCGGAATAACCGGCAGGCCAAGATCCCGGTTCCAAACATGCGCGTGACCAGGGCGTGATCGGCGGAATGTCCCAACAAGAAAGGGCGCGGTCCTGCCGCGCCCTTTCCCTGTCTTGCCAGCCTTCCTTCAGACGCCGTCGCCCACGAAAGCCTTCTCGACCACGAATTCCTTCGGATCCGAATTCGCCCCTTCGCGCAGGCCAAATCCTTCCAGCACCGCCTTAACGTCGATGTTGAAGGCCAGGCTGCCGCAGACCATCGCGCGGTCGGTTTCCGGGCTGATCGGCGGCAGGCCCAGATCCGTGAACACCTTGCCCGAGGTCATGTTGTCCGTGATCCGGCCCATCCGCGGCGATTCCTCGCGCGTGGTGGTGGGGTAATAGACCAGCCGGTTGGCGAAATCCTCGCCATAGATCTCGCCCAGCAGGGGATCGTGCTTCAGGTTCTCGACCAGTTCGCGGCCATAGGCCAGTTCGTCGGCCGTGCGGCAGGTGTGCATCATCACGACCTGCTCGTAGCGTTCATAGGTTTCCGGGTCGCGCATCAGCGACGCGAAGGGCGCAATGCCGGTGCCCGTCGCCAGGAACCACAGCCGCTTGCCCGGCAGTAGCGCGTCCAGCACCAGCGTGCCCACGGGCTTCGGGCGCAGGATGATCTGATCCCCCGGCTGGATGTGCTGCAGCTTCGAGGTCAGCGGGCCGTCCGGCACCTTGATGGAATAGAATTCCAGTTCCTCGTCCCAGTTGGGGCTTGCGATGGAATAGGCGCGCAGCAGGGGCTTGCCGTTGTCGCCCAGAAGGCCGATCATCACGAATTCGCCCGACCGGAAACGCAGCGACGCGGGGCGCGTCACGCGGAACGAAAACAAACTGTCGGTCCAGTGCTTGACTGCGGTGACGGTCTGCGCGTCGGGCAGCGTCTTGGGGGTGGGCTGGGGGGCGGCGTCGGCCACGGGAATGTCCAGGGTCATGGGAAGTCCTGCGTGTTCTAGTCTATGGGGCAGCGGGGCGAAACCCCTAGCCTGCCAGCTTGGCGCGATGATCGAAGTCCCGCCAATCGGCGCGCGCGACCCATTGTTCGGCGGGCTGGCGGGCGGCGATGTCGGGGGCGACCTCGACTTCGTCAAAGCCCACGCGGCGGGCCATGGCATATTGGTCGGCGATCAGGCGCCCCGCCGCGCGCAACCGGCCGGTATAGCCCAGTTCGCGCAACCGGCGGGCCAGGGAAAAGCCGCGCCCATCGTTGAAGGCCGGAAAGTCGATGGCGATCAGGTCGCGATGCAGATGATCGGTCAGTTCCTCTAACGGCGTGTCGGGGGCCAGCACGACGCGCGCTTCCTCGGTCAGGGGATGAAAGCCGTCGTCGCGCGCGATGACGCGTTCGCTGTTCAGTCTTTCGCTCATGCCGGAACCTTTCCGCGGACGATCTTGCCGCCAATGAAGTGGATGCCGCATTCGGTCTTGTCGCTGCCCCGCCAGCGCCCCGCACGGGGATCCTCGCCCGGCTTGACGGGGGATGTGCAGGGCGCGCAGCCGATGGACGGATAGCCGCGCGCGACCAACGGATGACGCGGCAGATTGTTCTCGACCATGTATTCCTGCACATCCTCGGCCCGCCAATGGGCCAGCGGGTTGATGCGCAGGCGCGAGGGAGGCTCGGGCTCGAAGAACTCGAGCGCGGCGCGGTCGTTGTTCTGGAACCGCTTGCGGCCCGTGATCCAGGCGTCATAGCCCGAAAGCGCGCGTTCCAGCGGCACCGTCTTGCGCAGGTCGCAGCAGGTATTGGCGTCGAAGCGGTGCAGCGTGCCATCGGGATCCTGGCGGGCCACATCCGTTTCGGCAGCCCGGATCACCTGCACGTTGGTCAGGCCCAGCCTGGCCGAAACCTCGCGCTGATAGTCCAGCGTTTCGGGGAACAGCATCTGCGTGTCGATGAACAGCACCGGCAGGCCCGGCGCCGCGCGGCTGACCATGTGCAGCAGCACCACCGATTCCGCGCCGAAGGACGACACCAGCGCCACCCGCCCCAGGTCGGGGTCGGTCACGGCACGGCGCAGAACCTCGGTCGCGGCATGGTGGCGATAGCGGTCGTTCAGCCGCCCCGCCCGCATGTCGAGGTTCCCGTCAAGCATCGGCAGGCTCGGGATAGAGCGCGGCCTTGAAGGGGGCAGGACCAAGACGGCGATAGGCGTCGATGAAGCGTTCGGACGCGTCCTGCCGCACCTCCAGATAGGCGCGCAGCAGCCGGTCGATGGCGGGCACGACCTGGTCATAGGGGAAACCCGCGCCCGCGCGTTCACCGATGGCCGGGATGTCGTATCCGTCGCCGCCCAGGGTGATCTGATAGTTTTCCACCCCTGCCCGGTCCAGGCCCAGGATGCCGATATGGCCGAGGTGGTGATGCCCGCAGGCGTTGATGCAGCCCGAGATACGGATGTTCAGCTTGCCGATCTCGTCCTCAAGGCCCGCATCCTTGAAATGCGTCGCGATTTCCTGGGCGATGGGGATCGACCGGGCGGTGGCCAGCGTGCAATAGTCCATGCCCGGGCAGGCGATGATGTCGCTGGTCAGGCCCGCGTTGGCAGTGGCCAGCCCCGCCTTTTGCAACGCCGCATAGACGGCCGGCAGGTCCGACTTGTGGACATGGGGCAGCACGACGTTCTGGTCGTGGCTGATGCGCAGGTCGGCATGTCCATACTGTTCCGCCAATTCGGCCAGCAGGCGCATCTGCTCAGCGCTGGCATCGCCCGGCGTCTCGCCATGCGTCTTGAAGGTGACGATCACGCTGGCATAGCCATCCACCTTGTGGGCATGCAGGTTGGTGTCGGTCCAGCTGCGGAACGCGCCGTTCTTCGCCCTCTCTGCCTCATAGCCATCGGTCGGGCCGTTGCGGAAGGCGGGCGCGGCGAAGCGGTCGCGGAAGATCGCCAGCGCCTCGCGGTCGGCGCCGTGGAAATCGCGGCGGCGGTTCTGGAATTCCTCCTCGACCTCGGCCTTGAAGACATCCAGGCCGCGCTCGTGCACGGTGATCTTGATGCGGGCCTTGTACTTGTTGTCGCGCCGTCCCGACAGGTTGTAGGTCGAGATGATCGCCTCGATATAGGCCAGCAGGTCGCCTTCGGGCAGGAAGTCGCGGATCACCTTGCCCAGCATGGGCGTGCGGCCAAGGCCGCCGCCGACCCAGACTTCGAAGCCGGTCTGGCCGTCACGCTGGATCAGACGAAGCCCGATGTCATGGGCCGCGACCAGGGCGCGGTCGCGCGCGGCGCCAGTGATGGCGATCTTGAACTTGCGCGGCAGGAACTGGAATTCCGCATGGTCGGTGGACCAGCTGCGCAGCAGTTCCGCATAGGGGCGCGGGTCCATCCATTCGTCGGCAGCCGCGCCTGCGAAGGCGTCGGTCGTGACGTTGCGGATCGTGTTGCCGGACGTCTGGATCGCGTGCATCCCGACGGATGCAAGCTTGTCCAGCATGTCGGGGATGTCCACCAGCTTGGGCCAGTTGAACTGGATGTTCTGGCGGGTGGTCCAGTGGCCGTAGCCCTTGTCATAGGTTTCGGCCAGATGGGCCAGCATCCGCATCTGGTCGGGGCTGATCGTGCCATAGGGAATGGCGATCCGCAGCATATAGGCGTGCAGTTGCAGATAGACGCCGTTCATCAGGCGCAGGGGCCGGAATTCGTCCTCGGTCAGGCTTCCGTCCAGGCGACGTTCGACCTGGGCGCGGAACTGGGCCGCACGGTGGCGCACATAGTCGGTATCGACGGGACGGACGTCAAACATTGCTGGCCTCGGACTGCTTGGCTTGCTTCAGGGTCTGGATGCCGTGGAAATAGTTGGACGGCCCGCGCTGCCGGAAGGCCTCGCGGAAATGGGTAGGCTCGGGGCCGTTGGGACCGCGCCGCGCCTCGACCAGATAGGGGCCGACGACGATGTTCGATTGGCCCACCGCCTTCAGCAGCGCCAGATCGGCGATGGCTTCGTCCTCGAACAGGATCGCCTGCGCGGGATCGGCGGTCCAGCCGTCCTCGCACATCCATACGTTATGGCCTTCGCGCAGATCGTTTGCGGTGATGACGCCGGGTTTCGCGGCCGTCGGGACGAAGGCTTTGCTCATGATCGGACCCTTTCGGATTGGTCTGTCCAATATAGAATTTTGTTCTGGATCTTTACGATAGGGTCGGGAAAATAAGGACATTCAGCCCCTATGGTCAAACATGACGGAACAGCTTCCACAGATTTCGGGTTCGCCGAAAACCAATTTCCGCCTGGACGAGGTGGATCGCAAAATCCTGTCCCTGCTGCAAGAGGATGCAAGCCTGTCGCTGGACCAGATCGCCGATCGCGTGGGGGCGTCCAAGACCCCGGTCTGGAACCGGATCCGCAAACTGCGCGAAGCCGGCGTGATCCGCCGCCAGGTGGCGATTCTGGACCCCGAGGCGCTTGGGCTGGAAGCCTGTTTCTTCGTGCTGATCCGCACCAGCGAACATGACAAGACTTGGGCCGCGCGGTTCCTGAAAGCCCTGCGGGAACGCCCCGAGGTGATCGAGGCGCACCGGCTGGCAGGCGACATCGACTATATCCTGAAGGTGCAGGTGCGAAACGCCCGCGCCTATGACCGCTTCTACCAGTCGCTGATCGGCGAGGTGAAGATCCACAACGTCACCGCCCTTCTGTCGATGGAGGAAATCAAGGCGACCAGCGCGCTTCCCATCCCCGACAGCGCGCGCTAGGGCTGCGTCCATGGCTGACTATACCATCTGGCACAACCCGAAATGCTCGACCTCGCGCTTCGTCCTGCAAGCCTTGCAGGAGGCCGGGGTGGATGTGGAGGTGCGCGACTATCTGGCCCAGCCGCCTTCGACCAGCGAACTGCGCGATGCGCTGGATCGGCTGGCGATCGCGCCGCGCGCCCTGCTGCGGCGCAGGAACACGCCCCATGACGACCTGGGCCTGGACGATCCCGCGCTGTCCGACGATGCGCTGATCACGGCCATGGCGAAACACCCGGCGCTGATCGAACGCCCGGTGGTCTTCGGGCCGAAGGACGCGCGGCTGTGCCGCCCCAAGGAAACCGTCTTCGACTTGCTGGCGGGCTGATGGCCGCGCCGAACCTGCTGATCGTGGCCCAGGCCGGGCGGCTGGAATTCGAGGCGATTATCTTCGCCGCCAGCCTGCGCCATTCGGCACCCGATTTCGCGGGCCGCCTGATCGTGGCCGAGCCGCGTCCTGATGGCGCCTGGGCGGGGCACGACACGCTGATGGGCGATGACACGCGCGGCGTTCTCGAAAGCCTGGGTGCCCAGATCCTGCCCTTCACCGCCCGCCATTTCGGCGCGGCCTACCCTTACGGCAACAAGATCGAGGCGCTATCAGTCCTGCCCCCGGACCAGCCCTTCGCCTTTTTCGACACCGACACGCTGATTGTGGGGCCGCTGGACCAGGTGCCTTTCGACCGCCCCCCTGCCGCGTCCATGCGGCGCGAGGGGACCTGGCCCGAACCGCCGCTTTACGGACCCGGCTATGGAGCCATCTGGAAATCGCTCTACGACCGTTTCGGCCTGGATTTCGCCTCCTCGCTGGACCTGTTGCGGCCTGACGAGCATTGGGAACGATACCTGTATTTCAACGCGGGCTGGTTCTTCGGTCCCGATCCGGCCGTCTTTGGCCAACGCTTCCTGGACTGGGCCTTGTCGGTGCAAGGCGACCCACCCGAGGAACTGGCCTGCCAGAGCCTCGATCCCTGGCTGGACCAGGTGATTCTGCCCTTGGTGATCCACAGCCTGGACGGCGGGCGTCCCGGCCCCGCGCTGGCGGGCCTTGATGGCGCCGTCACCTGCCATTACCGCAAGCTGCCGCTGCTCTATGCGCGCGAACCCGACGCGGTTCTGGAGGTGCTGGAGGCTGCAGCCGCGCCCAATCGCATCAAGCGGCGGCTGAAGGACTGGGAGCCGGCGAAGAAGCTAATCTACCAGGGCAAGGGCCGCGACAAGGTGCGCCCGCTGTTCGCGGGCGGGCTGCCGCCAAGGGAAAAGCCGATCCGGCAGGCGCTGAAGAAGAACGGCTGGTGGTGGGACTAGCCACCCTGCCCCACCGACACCGCAACAGGTATGCCGCGCGGCAGCGAACAGCCGACCATCGAGCTGTCCCTGGCCTCGTCGATCAGGGATTGCGGGTCGGAACCGTCCTCCATGGTGCATTGCACCACCATCTCGGCCCCTGTGGCGATCAGCGGATCGCCCTCCATCGCCAGATGCACCTTCACCGCGACCGAGGCGATCGCCACCCCGCGCCGGTGCGCAATGTAGCGCAGGTCGTTGCAGAAACAGCCGCCGATGGCCAGCGCCAGCAGTTGCGCGCCGTTGAAGCCAAGGCCCATGCCGCCCGCCTTGCCTTCGGGCCGGTCGGCGATGATGCAATGGCTGCCGGCCCAGCCCAGGGCGGCCTCGGTCCCCGGCAGGTTCATCAGGCTGACGCTGACCACGGGCATGGCGATCCCCTTGCTGTCCAAGGCCAGCCTAGCATGATCGGGACGCGCTGTCTGTCACCGCTCGCCCGCGTCCTCGGTCGAGCCGCGCCAGATGTTCACATCGCCGCCTGCCGACAACTCGTCGATGCGCGCCAGTTCCTCGGCGGTGAAGTCCAGCCGGTCCAATGCGCCCACGCAATCTGCGACCTGAGACGCGCGCGATGCACCGATCAGCGCACTGGTCACGCGGCTGTCGCGCAGCGTCCAGGCCACCGCCATTTGCGCCAGCGTCTGTCCGCGTTCCGCCGCCAAGTCGTTCAGACCGTTCAGCCGTTGGATCAGGTCATCGGTCAGCCAGTCCGGCGCCAGCGACTTGCCCTGCGCCGCCCGGCTGTCGGCGGGAATGCCCTTGAGGTATTTGCCGGTCAACATCCCTTGCGCCAGCGGCGTGAAGACGATGCTGCCCATGCCTTCGTGTTCCAGCGTGTCCAGCAGCCCGTCCCGCTCGATCCAGCGATTCAGCATGTTGTAGGAGGGCTGGTGGATCAGGCAGGGCGTGCCCAGGTCGCGCAGGATTTCCGCCGCCTCTCGGGTCCGCGCGCTGTTGTAGCTGCTGATGCCGACATACAGGGCCCGGCCCGACCGCACGATGTGGTCCAGCGCGCCCATGGTTTCCTCCAAGGGCGTGTCCGGGTCGAAGCGGTGCGAATAGAAGATATCGACATAGTCGAGGCCCATCCGCTTCAAGGATTGATCGCACGAGGCAATCAGGTATTTGCGGCTGCCGAATTCGCCATAGGGGCCGGGCCACATGCGCCAGCCCGCCTTGCTGCTGATGACCAGTTCGTCCCGGTGGCCCGCGAAATCGCTGCGCAGGATCTCTCCAAAGGCTTCCTCGGCGCTGCCGGGGGGCGGGCCATAGTTGTTGGCCAGGTCGAAATGCGTGATCCCCAGGTCGAACGCGGTTCGGCAGATGTCGCGCTTGGTATCGTGGGGCGTGTCATGGCCGAAATTGTGCCACAGGCCCAGGCTGATCGCCGGCAGCATCATCCCTGACTGGCCGCAGCGGCGGTATTGCATCCGATCGTAACGGGTGTCGGCGGGCCGGTAATCAGTCATGACAGAACCTCATCGCAGCGAGCGCAGACGCCCGGATGCCTGTGCGTGCCCACGTCCGGCAGGATCTTCCAGCAGCGCTGGCATTTCTCGCCCTCGGCAATCTCGAAGACCACGCCGATGCCGGGGGTTTCGGCCATGCGGAAGGCCTCGGCCGGGGCCGGATCGGCGGTCAGCGACAGGTCCGAGGTGATGCAGACATCCGCGAAGGCCACCGATTTCAGCGCAGCCAGCATCTCGCGGTCCTCGACATGGATGACCGGCGCAGCTTCCAGGCTGGCGCCGATGGTCTTGTCGGTCCGCTTCACCTCCAGCGCGGCGGTGACCACGCGGCGGGCGCGGCGGACATGGTCCCACTTGACCGCCAGCGGTTCGTTCAGCCAGTCGGCAGGCGTCACCGGGAAGTCTTGCAGATGCACGCTGTCCTCGTAAGACGGGAAGCGCGACAGCCACACGTCCTCGGTCGTAAACGGCAGGATCGGGGCCAGCCAGGTGACAAGGCGGTGGAACAGGATGTCCAGCACCGTCCGCGCGGCCCGGCGGCGCGGGTCGGTGGGGGCATCGCAGTAAAGCGAATCCTTGCGGATGTCGAAATAGAAGGCCGACAGATCGACCGTGCAGAACTGGAACAGCGTCTGGAACACGCCCTGGAAATCGAACTGGTCATAGCCCTTGCGCACCGCGTGATCCAGCTGCGCGAGCCGGTGCAGGATCCACTGTTCCAGTTCGGGCATCTGCGCCGGTTCGACCTTCTCGGCATCCGTGAACCCATCCAGCGCCCCCAGCAGGAAGCGCAGCGTGTTGCGCAGCCGGCGATAGCTGTCGGCGGTCCCTTTCAGGATTTCCGGCCCGATCCTCTGGTCGGCGGTATAATCCGCCTGCGCCACCCACAGGCGCAGGATATCGGCGCCGTATTGCTCGATCACCTTGGCGGGGACGATGGTGTTGCCCAGGGACTTGGACATCTTCATGCCCTTCTCGTCGAGCGTGAAGCCATGCGTGACCACGTTGCGATAGGGCGCGCGGCCCTTGGTCGCGCAGCCCTGCAACAGCGAGGACTGGAACCAGCCGCGATGCTGGTCGGTGCCTTCCAGGTACACGTCGGCGATCCCGTCGGGCGCCCCATCCGCCCGGTCGCGCAGCACGAAAGCATGGGTCGAGCCGGAATCGAACCACACGTCCAGCACGTCCATGACCTGATCGTAATCGTCGGGGTTCACGATGCCGTCCAGCACCTGCGCCTTGAAGCCGTCGCGATACCAGACATCGGCGCCCTCGGCCTCAAACGCGGCAATGATGCGGTCGTTGACCCGCTGGTCGCGCAGCAGGAAGTCGTCGTCGGTGGGCTTGGCGCCGCGCCGCACGAAGCAGGTCAGCGGCACGCCCCAGGCCCTCTGGCGCGACAGC
This sequence comes from Paracoccus yibinensis, assembly GCF_030846195.1. GTDB lineage: Bacteria > Pseudomonadota > Alphaproteobacteria > Rhodobacterales > Rhodobacteraceae > Paracoccus > Paracoccus yibinensis. The sequence goes on along the minus strand of NZ_JAVCWH010000004.1, from coordinate 215,743 downwards.
ACCCAGTCGGGGCGGTTTTCCACCATCGAATGGATCCGGTTCCGCCCGGTCTGCGGCCACCATTTCACCAGCTTGTCGATGCTGTTCAGCGCCCGCGTGCGGATCGTGTCGCCATGCGCGCCCATGCCGTCAGCCAGCGGCTTGTCGATGGCCGCAAACCATTGCGGCGTGTTGCGATAGATCAGCGGCGCCTTGGACCGCCAGCTGTGCGGATAGGAGTGCTTGATCTTCCCCTTGGCCAGCAGCGCGCCCGCATAGGCCAGCTGCTTGATGACGCTGACATTGGCCGGGCCGTCCTTGCCATCCGCGTCGATGATCGCCTGGCCCCCGAACAGCGGCAGGTCGGTGCGGTAGCTGCCGTCGGGTTCGACGTTGTAGGTCATCGGCAGCTTGAAGCGCAGGCCAAGCTGATAGTCGTCGTCGCCGTGGCTGGGCGCGGTGTGGACGAAGCCCGTGCCGGCATCGTCGGTGACGTGATCGCCGGGGAGGAGGGGCACGTCATAGTCCCATTCGCCATTGGCGCCTTCGATGCCACGGAACGGATGCGCAAGGGTCACGCCTGCAAGTTCGTCAGCCGGCACGTCGCGCAGGCGGGCAAACTCCTCGACCTTCGCGGCTTTCATGACGCTTTCCGCCAGGGCATCGGCCAGCACCAGCTTCTCGCCCGGCTGCGCCGTCGCATTCTCGGCCACGGTCCCGACCTCGTAAAGGCCATAGGCAATCGCCGGGTTATAGGCCACGGCACGGTTCTGCGGGATGGTCCAAGGCGTCGTGGTCCAGATCACCACGCTAGTACGGGCTTCAAGACCATATGGCACGCCACCAATTTTTGCCTCTCCAGAGTGGAGTGGAGCAATCTCAACATCGGTCGCTTGAACACCGAAAGTCACTCCAAACCGCACCCAGATCGTATGGCTGGTGTGGTCTTTGTATTCCACCTCGGCCTCGGCCAAGGCGGTCTTTTCCACCGGCGACCACATCACGGGCTTGGACCCCTGATACAGCGCGCCGTTCATCACCAGCTTCATGAACTCGGCCGCGATCACGGCCTCGGCGTGGAAATCCATCGTCAGATAGGGATCGTCCCACTTGCCGGTGATGCCAAGGCGCTTGAATTCCTGCCGCTGGATGTCGATCCATTCATCGGCAAAGCGGCGGCACTCCTGGCGGAACTCGACCACGTCCACGGCGTCCTTGTCGCGGCCCTCCGCCCGGTATTTCTCCTCGATCTTCCATTCGATCGGCAACCCGTGGCAATCCCAGCCGGGAACATATCGCGCATCGCGGCCCATCATCTGGTGGCTGCGCACGATGATGTCCTTGATGGTCTTGTTCAGCGCGTGACCGATATGCAGGTGGCCATTCGCATAGGGAGGCCCGTCATGCAGGATGAAGGGCGCACGGCCTTCAGCCCGTTCGCGCAGGCGGTCATAGATGCCGATGCGGTCCCAGCGGGCCAGCCATTCGGGCTCGCGCTGCGGCAGGCCGGCGCGCATCGGAAACTCGGTCTGCGGCAGGAAAACGGTGTCGCGGTAGTCGGGGGCATCGGTCGTAGCGGGGGTATCGGCGGCCATCGGGGCATCCTTCGAGGGCATGAGAGGCGGTCGGGGGTTCGGACAAGCGGCGACCCGGCGGCGCGAAACCTCACGCCACCGGGTTGCTAATTCGGGGTCCGAACGCCAGAAATTCCATGCCGCCCTCTATAGAAAGCCGCCCGCGTGCCCGCAACCCTGACCGACGATGCCCTGGCCCGGCGCCGCGCCGCCGTGTCGCGCTTTGTCCGCGACCGATACGGGCCGCGCGGCACGCTGCGTCTGCACCGCGCCGCGCTTGGGTGGGACCTGCTGCGCGCGCCGGTCAACGTGATGCTGTCGCCGGTCTTTCTTCTGACGCGGCTGGTGGGTTGGGCGCTGCCCCGGCTGGGCCTGCGCCGCGCGGGCGCCTGGCTTTCGGCGCGCCGGGTCTTCCTGCCCTCGGACATGGGCCGGGTGATCCAGACCGACCTGGAGGCCCTGGTGGCCGACCTGGACGCGCAGGGCATCGGCCCCACTGCCCCGCTTGCCCTCACCCGCCAGGCCGCCGCCGCCATGGCCGAGACCCGCAACGCCGTGTCCGAGATCACGACCTCGGTCATCGTTCTGGTCTCGGGCTGGCTGCTGTTCAACCGCGCCACACCCGGCGTGATCTCGCTGGCCGGGCCGCTGGCCGAGATGCGCGCGCATTCGACCGCCGTCAGCGACTTCCTGCTGGGCGACTGGCTGGGCCGCGCCTGGTACTGGGCCTTCCCGGTCGAGCTGTCCCCGTGGGAGGTGATCCTGACCGGGGTGGCGCTTGCGGTGATCGGATCGCTGGTCACGACCTTCGCAGGACTGGTGGCCGATCCGGTGCAGGTCGTGACCGGCACCCATCGCCGCCGCATCCTGCGCCTGCTGGACCGGCTGGACCGCGCCCAGCCAGGGCCGGGCCTGGAACGCGAACATCTGCTGGCACGGGCGGGCGATCTGTCGGACGCCGCGATGATGATCTGGCGGAACCTGCGCTAGCCGCGTCCGCGATAGCCCGCGACACCCTGGTCGGGCAGCCACAACCCCGCAGGCGCCGCCCCGGTCTGCCAGAACACGTCGATGGGCATGCCCCCGCGCGGATACCAGTAACCGCCGATCCGCAGCCATTGGGGCGCGATGGTGTCAACTAGCCGCTTGCCGATGCCCACCGTGCAATCCTCGTGGAAGGCGCCGTGGTTGCGGAAGCTGCCGAGGTAAAGCTTCAGCGACTTCGATTCGACCAGCCAGTCGCCGGGAACATAGTCGATCACCAGATGCGCGAAATCCGGCTGGCCCGTGATCGGGCACAGGCTGGTGAACTCCGGCTGGGTGAAGCGCACGACATAGATCTCGCCCGCCTGCGGGTTCGGCACCCGTTCAAGAACGGCTTCCTCGGGACTTGCAGGCAGGTCAGTCTTGGCGCCAAGCTGGATCAGCGCATCGGTGTAATGGGTCATGGGATCTCCTTGGCGGCGGATGGCGATAGCAGCCGCCGCCCGATGCGTCAAACCGCGCCTTGCGAAACACCGGCAGGAAGGCCACATGGTGCCTGCCATGATCCCGCCCCGCTTCGATGTCACCGCAGACCAGATCGACCAGGTCGTCGCCGTCTTCTACCGTGCCGTCCGGCGGCACGAGGTGCTGGGCCCGGTCTTTGCCAACCACATCAACGACTGGCCCGCGCACGAGGCGAAGATCGCCGCCTTCTGGCGCAACGCGATCCTTTACGAACGCAGCTATGACGGCAGCCCAATGCGCGCCCACATGCAGGCGGGCGACGTGCGGGCCGACCACTTCCCGATCTGGCTGGCGCTCTTCGACGAAACCCTGCGCCGCACCCTGTCCCCGGATGCCGCCCGCGCCTGGTCGGCCCTGGCGCATCGGATCGGCCAGGGCCTGCGCATGGGGGTCGAGGACATCCGCCCCACCCATGACGGCCCGCCGATCCTGCGCTAACGTCGCGGCGGCCGCGCCCGATAGGTAGGCAGGCTCCACCCCAGAAGCAGGCTGCCCGCGCGCAGGGCAATCACCACCAACCCGCAGAAGATCAGCGCCATCGGCCGGGGCATCCCCACCCCGATCAGCGTCACGGCCACCACCGCGCCGCCAAAGGCCGCGGTGACATACAGCTCGCCCTGCTTCAGCACCATGGGCAGTTCGTTGCCCACCACGTCGCGGATCAGCCCGCCGAAAGTGCCGGTCACGACTCCCATGGCGACCACGACGACCGGACTGACACCCGCCTGCAGCGCAATCCCCGCCCCCGCAGGCACGGCCACTGCCAAGGCAAGCGCGTCCAGCCAGACGATCAGGCGATAGCGGCTTTCGAACAGATGCGCGGTAAAGAACACCAGCACCGCCGCGCCCGAGGTCAGCAGGATCAGCTCTGGCTGGCCCACCCAGAAGACCACGTCGCGGTTCAGGATCAGGTCGCGCACCGTGCCCCCGCCGATGCCAGTCAGGGTGGCGAAGAAGATGAAGCCCACCAGATCCAGTTGCGCCCGGCTGGCCACAAGCGCGCCGGTCAGCGCAAAGACCAGCACCGCCGCATAATCCAGCAGCGGAACCAGCAGGCCGGGCGTCACCCCGCGACCTTCGCGGGCTTGAAGGGCGCCATGCCGCCCCGCGCCAGTTCGTCTGCGCGTTCGTTTTCGGGATGGCCCGCATGGCCCTTGATCCAGGCCCAGGTGACGGTGTGGCGGCGCTGCGCCTCGTCCAGGCGCTGCCACAGTTCGGCGTTCTTGACGGGCTTGCGGTCGGCGGTCTTCCAGCCGTTGCGCTTCCAGCCGTGGATCCACTGGGTCACGCCGTTCTTCACATAGGCGCTGTCGGTGGTGATGGTGATCGCCGACGGCCGCGCCAGCACCTCGAGCGCGGAAATCGCGGCCATCAGCTCCATCCGGTTGTTGGTGGTCAGCGCCTCGCCGCCCGCCAACTCGCGTTCCTTGACAACCGTACCGCCATCCATGGCGCGCATCAGAACACCCCAACCCCCGGGGCCGGGATTGCCGCTGCAGGCGCCGTCGGTCCAGGCGAATAGTTCAGCCATCCAGCCCCACATATCCCGGAAGCGCCGCAACGCGGGCCAGCCAAGCGTTGACGGCGGGAAAGCGCGCCATCTCGAACCCGCCCCGCCCGCCTGCCGTATGGGTATAGGCGTAAAGGCAGATATCGGCCAAGGTCGCGCCCTCGCCCACCAGCCATTCGCGACCCGTCAGCCGATCCTCCATGACCTGCAACAGGGCATGGCCGCTGTCCAGCAGCGCGGCCAGCCGGTCAGGCGTCGCCTGCGCACGCCGATGCGGATAGGTCAGCAAGGCGGCCCGGACGGCGATCACGCCCTCATGCTGGTTCTGTTCCCAGAACATCCATGACAGCATCTCGGCCCGCGCGAAAGGATCGGCCGGCACGAAGCCCGTTCCTTCCCCCAGCCAGCACAGGATCGCGTTCGATTCCGGCAGCAGCCTCCCGTCATCCAGTTCCAGCACCGGGGCCTTGCCAAAGGGCAGCCGCCCCGAGGCCTTGGCCCCCTCCAGCGCCTCGGTCATGTATTCCACATCGACCACGCCCACCGAACGCCCCAGCAGCGCCAGCAGCAGCCGCACCTTGTAGCTGTTGCCCGACGAAGGCATGGAATAAAGCCGCATCCCTGGCATCTCTTGTGTCCAAATATCCTCGGGGGGTCCGGGGGGCGAAGCGCCCCCGGCGCATGCGTGCCTCAGGCGGTTTCCCGCAGGACCTTCGGCACCTTGAATTCCACATTCTCCTGCGCGGTCTCGACGATCTCGACCGTCACGTCATAGCGGGCGCGGAAGGCGTCGATCACCTCGTTCACCAGCACCTCGGGCGCGCTTGCGCCTGCGGTGACGCCCACGGCGGTCGCCCCATCGATGGCGCGCCAGTCGATCTGGTCGGCGCGCATCACAAGCTGCGAATAGGCGCAGCCAGCAGCCCGCCCGACCTCGACCAGGCGCTTGGAGTTCGAGGAATTCGGCGCCCCGATCACCAGAAGCGCGTCGATCTTGTGCGCAATCGCCTTGACCGCCGCCTGACGATTGGTGGTGGCATAGCAGATGTCTTCCTTGGCCGGGCCCGCGATGGCCGGAAACCGCGCCTGCAAGGCCGCCACGATTTCCGCCGTGTCATCGACCGACAAGGTGGTCTGGGTGATGAAGGCCAGCCGGTCAGGATCGCGGGGGGCAATGATCGCCACATCCTCGACCGTCTCGACCAGGATCACCTCGCCCTCGGGCAACTGGCCCATCGTGCCCAGCACCTCGGGGTGGCCGGCATGGCCGATCATCACCATCTGCAGCCCCTCGGCGTGATGGCGCGCGGCCTCGTTATGGACCTTGGTGACCAGCGGACAGGTCGCGTCCACATGGATCAGGTTGCGCCGCCGCGCCTCGGCGGGCACCGCCTTGGGCACGCCATGGGCGGAAAAGACCACCGGGCGATCGTCGGGAACGTCGTCCAGTTCCTCGACAAAGACCGCGCCCTGGTCGCGCAGCCCGTCCACCACGAACTTGTTGTGGACGATCTCGTGACGGACATAGACGGGGGCGCCCCATTTCTGCAGCGCCAGTTCCACGATCTTGATCGCACGGTCCACGCCCGCGCAAAAGCCGCGCGGCGCGGCAAGATACAGCATCAGGGGGGGCTTCGCGTGTTCCATGCCCCCGAGGTAGCGCGCCCGGACCGCTTCGTCCAGCGGCAAGCCCGTCACAAACCGGCCAGTGTCAGCAGTCCCGCCACGTCCAGATGCGCCTCGAGGTGGCCCGCCAGGTCATCCAGCACCTGATCCACCCCCGCCTCGTATCCGGGCCGCGACGGTGCGCCGAACTGCGCCAGCCAGGCGGCGCGGAAGCCGTCGTCGGAAAACAGCCCGTGCAGATAGGTGCCCGCGATCCGGCCGTCGCGGCTGATCGCGCCGTCGGGGCCGGACAGGTGGGCAAAGGGCCGCGCACAGTCAGGCCCGGTGGTGCGGCCCATGTGGATCTCGTAGCCAGTGACCCTCTGCCCAAGCGCCGTGCCCGTCACGCGCTCCAGCCGTTTTTTGGGCGCCATCACCGTTTCCACGTCCAGCAGGCCAAGGCCCGCGACCTCTCCGGCCAGTCCGTCGCTGCCTAGGGGATCGCGGACCACCCGGCCAAGCATCTGGAAACCGCCGCAGAGGCCCAGCACATGCCCGCCCCGCCGGACATGGGCGGCAAGGTCGATGTCCCAGCCCTGCGCCCGCAGGAAGGCCAGATCGCCAAGGGTGGATTTCGTGCCGGGGATCACCACCACGTCGGCATCGCCGGGTATCGCCCGGCCGGGACCCAGCATGGTCAGCCGCAGCCCCGGTTCCGCCGCCAGCGGGTCCAGGTCGTCGAAATTGGCGATCCGCGACAGGCACAGGCAGACCACATGCAGCCCCTGCCCTTGTGACGCCCGCAGATCCACCGCATCCTCGGACGGCAGGCGGTGCGCGCTGGCGAACCAGGGCAGGACGCCAAGGCCGGACCAGCCGGTCGCCTGCTCGATCATCTGGTAGCCGTCGTCGAACAGCCGCAAATCGCCGCGGAACTTGTTGACCAGGAAACCGCGGATCATCGCGGCGTCTGCCGGATCGATCACCGCCTTCGTGCCCACGATCTGCGCGATCACCCCGCCCCGGTCGATATCGCCTGCCAGCACTACCGGCACGCCCGCCGCACGGGCAAAGCCCATGTTGGCGATGTCGCGGGGGCGCAGGTTCACCTCGGCCGGGCTGCCCGCCCCTTCGACGATCACAAGGTCATGGGCGGCGGACAGCCGGGCGAAGCTGTCCATCACGCCCGCCAGCAACCGGGGACGCAGCGTTGCATAATCACGCGCCTCGGCGCGCGCGATGGCGCGGCCCTGCAGGATCACCTGCGCGCCGGTATCCGTTTCGGGCTTCAGCAGCACCGGGTTCATGTCGGCCAGCGGTTCGATTCCGCAGGCCCGCGCCTGCAAGGCCTGCGCCCGGCCGATTTCTCCGCCGTCGGCGGTGACGGCTGCGTTGTTCGACATGTTCTGCGGCTTGAAGGGCGCGACCGACAGGCCCCGGTTGCGCGCGGCGCGACACAGGCCCGCCACCAGCAGGGACTTTCCGACATTTGATCCGGTGCCCTGGATCATCAGCGCGGGCATGGGTTTACTCTGCTTGCCAACATCTGCCCGGATGACTAGATAGGCGCGTCCGAAAGCGAAAGGCCGAAAGCCGTGGAAAACGTCGTCCTGACCATCCATCTGATCCTTGCCGTGCTGCTCACCGGCGTGGTGCTGCTGCAACGATCCGAGGGTGGCGGGCTTGGCATGGGCGGCGGCGGTGGCGGCGTGATGACCGGCCGGCAGGCCGCGAACGCCCTGACCCGGCTGACCTGGATCTTCGGCATCGCGCTGTTCGTGACCTCGATCGCGCTGACCATCATTGCCGCGCGGCAGGTGTCCAACAGCTCGATCATGGATCAGTTGGGCGTGCCCGCCGGCCGCCAGGAATCGACGCTGCCGGCGGCGCCGGCCTATGTTCCGCCGCCTTCGACCGGCACCGCGGGCGATCCGCTGACCCCGCCCGCGCCTGATGCGCCCGCGGCAGGCACCGCCGCACCCGAGGCAGCGGCACCCGCTGTCGAACCCGTGGCCCCGCCTGCCGCGGAACCCGCGACCCCGGCACCCGCACAGCCTGCAGCGACCCAGCCTGCCGAACCGCAGGCCACCGCCCCGGCTCAGCCCGAGGCCCCTGCCGCAGCGGCGCCCGCCGCCCCGGCCGAAGCCCCGGCAAACTAAGTCATACCACAACTAGGGGCGGGACTTCTTGCCCCCACATCAACTTGCGGTTCCTTGCGACCACGGGGCGAATCGGCTATATCTCGGGTCCCGTGATGCAGGTCGCAGGACCCGCAACCATTTTGAACTTGCGAAATCACGCTTTCAGGAATCACGGGGGCCTCATGGCGCGTTACATCTTCATCACCGGCGGCGTCGTGTCCTCGCTCGGCAAGGGCCTGGCTTCGGCGGCACTGGGCGCGCTGCTGCAGGCCCGTGGCTTCACGGTGCGCCTGCGCAAGCTGGACCCCTATCTGAACGTCGATCCCGGCACCATGTCGCCCTTTGAACATGGCGAGGTCTTCGTGACCGATGACGGCGCGGAAACCGACCTGGATCTGGGCCATTACGAACGATTTACCGGCGTGGCCGCGCGGCGCACCGACAGCGTGTCGTCGGGCCGCATCTATTCCAACGTGCTGGAAAAGGAACGCCGGGGCGAATACCTGGGCAAGACGATCCAGGTGATCCCCCACGTCACGAATGAGATCAAGGACTTCCTGGCCGTCGGCGACACGGAGGTCGATTTCATGCTGTGCGAGATCGGCGGCACCGTCGGCGACATCGAGGGCCTGCCCTTCTTCGAGGCAATCCGCCAGTTCATCCACGAACGCCCACGCGGCCAGTGCATCCTGATGCACCTGACGCTGCTGCCTTATCTGGCGGCCAGCGGCGAACTGAAGACCAAGCCCACCCAGCATTCCGTCAAGGAACTGCAATCCATCGGCCTGGCCCCCGACGTGCTGGTCTGCCGGTCCGAACACCCGATCCCGGAAAAGGAACGCGCCAAGATCGCGCTGTTCTGCAACGTGCGCCCCGACGCCGTGATCCCCGCCTATGACCTGAAGACCATCTACGAGGCGCCGCTGGCCTATCACCGCGCGGGCCTGGACCGCGCCGTGCTGGATGCGTTCCAGATCAGCCCCGCCCCGCGTCCCGACCTGTCCAAGTGGGAAGACGTGATGGACCGGCTGGAGAATGCCGAAGGCCAGGTGAACATCGCCGTGGTGGGCAAATACACCCAGCTGGAAGACGCCTACAAATCCATCGCCGAGGCGCTGACCCATGGCGGCATGGCCAACCGGGTGCGCGTCAAGGCCGACTGGGTGGACAGCGAGAAGCTGGAAGGCGAAGGCGCGCATCTGCTGGACGGCTATCACGGCATCATCGTGCCCGGCGGCTTTGGCGAGCGCGGCACCGAGGGGATGCTGGCCGCCGCGAAATACGCGCGGGAAAAGAAGGTGCCCTATCTGGGCATCTGCCTGGGGATGCAGATGGCCGTGATCGAGGCCGCGCGCAACCTGGCCGGGATGCCCGACGCCGGATCCGAGGAGTTCGACCACGAGGCGGGCAAGACGCGCTTCACGCCGGTTGTCTATCACCTCAAGGAATGGGTGCAGGGCAATTACACCGTGCAGCGCAAGGTGACGGACGACAAGGGCGGCACCATGCGGCTTGGCGCCTATACTGCCGTGCTGACGCCCGACTCGAAGATCAGCGAAGTTTATGGCGGCGCGACCGAAATCGAGGACCGCCACCGCCACCGCTACGAGGTGGACGCGACCTATCGCGAGGCGCTGGAACAGGCGGGCCTGTGCTTTTCAGGCATGTCGCCCGATGGCAAGCTGCCCGAGGTGATCGAATATCCCGACCACCCGTGGTTCATCGGCGTCCAGTCCCACCCGGAACTGAAATCGAAGCCTTTCGAGCCCGCCCCGCTGTTTGCGGGCTTTGTGCGGGCAGCGATGGAAGAAGGGCGATTGGTCTGAGCCGCGGGAACCCGGTCCTATCGGGGGCCGGGCGGAACGCTCAGCTTTCGCCCGCCTGCTGATCCCGCGGGGGCCGGCCCACGATGTCGCGCAGCGCGTCCAGTTCGATGAAGTTGTCGGCCTGCCTGCGCAGGTCGTCGGCGATCATCGGCGGTTGGCTGCGGATGGTGGACACCACGGACACGCGCACCCCCTGGCGCTGCAAGGCCTCGATCAGCGGCTTGAAGTCGCCGTCACCGGAAAACAGCACCGCATGGTCCAGCCGGGGGGCAAGCTGCATGGCGTCGATGGTCAGTTCGATGTCCATGTTGCCCTTGACCTTCCGGCGGCCCATCGTGTCGGTATATTCCTTGGCCGGCTTCGTCACCACGCAATAGCCGTTGTAATGCAGCCAATCCACCAGCGGGCGGATGGGGGAATAATCCTCGCCCTCCATCAGGGCGGTATAGTAGTAGGCGCGCATCAGCTTGCCGCGACGATCAAATTCCTGCCGCAACAGCTTGTAGTCGATGTCGAAGCCCAAAGCCTTCGCCGAGGCGTAAAGGTTGGCTCCGTCGATGAAGATCGCCAGGCGATCGTCCTTGTAAAACATTCCTGTTGCCTTCAATGAGACTGCTCGTTCCAGGGCGGGACGCCGATGGCCCGGCCGCAAGACTTCATAGAACGAACAGGGGCCTATGGAAAACTTGTCTTTCGGTATCGTTGCCCTGGGTGCCAACCTGCCGTCCGCCGCAGGCGCCGTGACCCAAAGCCTCTGCGATGCCATGGCGATTCTGCATGCCGAACCAAACATTTCAATAGCGGCCGTCAGCCGCATCTGGCGGACGCCCGCGGTTCCTGCGGGGTCTGGACCCGATTACGCCAATGCCGTGGCCGCCATCCGCACGGAACTGGATGCAGCCGCCCTTCTGGACCGCCTGCACGGGATCGAGGCACGGTTCGGACGCGACCGCAGCACGGGCCGCTGGTCGGCGCGGGTGCTTGATCTGGACCTGATCGCCCTGGACGGACTGATCCTGCCCGATCCGGAAACGGTGCGGCACTGGATGGACCTTGGCGCCGCCGATCAGCGGACCTTGGCGCCCGACAGGTTGATCCTGCCCCATCCCCGAATGCAGGACCGCGGCTTCGTCCTGGCGCCCTTGGCGGAAATCGCACCCGGCTGGCGCCACCCCTTGACGGGGCAAGACGTGTCGCAGATGCTGGCGGCGCTTGGACCCGATGCCCTGTCGGGGATGACACCGCTGCCACCGGGCGGCGGGTTGGCGTGTTCTTGACATTTCCAGCCACGACGTTCAGAACCTCGGTTTCCGCCCAGGATATCTGATTCGCAACTGCACAGGTGAGACATGGCCCGCGTAACGGTTGAAGACTGCGTTGACAAAGTCCCGAACCGCTTTGATCTGGTGATGCTTGCCTCGCATCGCGCGCGCGAAATCGCCGCCGGCAGCCCGGCCACGGTGGACCGCGACAACGACAAGAACCCGGTCGTCGCCCTGCGTGAGATCGCCGAGGAAACGCAGCCTGTCGACGACCTGCGCGAACGCATGATCGAATCCACCCAGACCCAGATCGAGGTGGATGAGCCGGAGGAGGACGCGATGGCCCTGCTGCTGGGGGCCGAGGTGGATCGTCCCAAGCCCGCCGACGAGGAATCCGAGGAACGGATGCTGCGCATGATGCTGGAAGCGAACCAGCGTTAACGGCCACGAAACAGGGTCTTCGGCACAAGACATGATCGACGTCGAAGACCTTATCGCGCTTGTCCGCAACTATAACCCTCGCAGCAATGCCCGCCTGATCCGCGACGCCTATGAATACGGGATGCGGATGCACGAGGGGCAGTTCCGCCATTCTGGCGAACCCTATTTCACCCATCCCATCGCCGTCGCCGCCATCCTGACGGAAATGCGGCTGGACGATGCGACTATCGTCACCGCCCTTCTGCACGACACGGTCGAGGATACCCGGTCCACCAAGGACGACCTTGCCGCCGCCTTCGGGGCCGAGATCGCCGATCTGGTCGATGGCGTCACCAAGCTGACCAACCTGGAGCTGTCCTCCGCGCAGTCCAAGCAGGCCGAGAATTTCCGCAAGCTGTTTATGGCCATGTCGCGCGACCTGCGCGTGATCCTGGTCAAGCTGGCCGACCGGCTGCACAACATGCGCACCATCCGGTCCATGCGTCCCGAAAAGCAGGTCAAGAAGGCGCGCGAGACGATGGACATCTTCGCGCCCCTGGCCGGGCGCATGGGGATGCAGTGGATGCGCGAGGAACTGGAAGACCTTGCCTTCAAGGTCATCAACCCCGAGGCGCGCAACTCCATCATCCGCCGCTTTGTCAGCCTGCAAAAGGACAGCGGCGACATCATCGGCCAGATCACCGCCGACATCCGCGCGGAACTGGAACGCGAGGGGATCGAGGCCGACGTGTTCGGCCGCGCCAAGAAGCCCTTTTCCGTCTGGCGCAAGATGCAGGAAAAGCAGCTGGCTTTTTCGCGGCTGTCCGACATTTATGGCTTCCGCATTATCACCCGGTCCGAGATGGACTGCTATCGCGCGCTTGGCGTGATCCACCAACGCTGGCGCGCGGTGCCGGGGCGGTTCAAGGACTATATCAGCCAGCCCAAGTCGAACGGCTATCGGTCGATCCACACCACCGTGTCGGGCCGCGACGGCAAGCGGGTCGAGGTGCAGATCCGCACCCGCCAGATGCACGAGGTGGCCGAGGCGGGGGTGGCAGCCCACTGGGCCTATCGCGACGGCGTTCGCACCAAGAACCCCTTTGCGGTCGATCCCGCCGAATGGATCGACGCCCTGACCGACCGGCTGGAGGGCGAGGACCACAACGAGTTCCTGGAAGCCGTCAAGCTGGAGATGTATCAGGACCAGGTCTTCTGCTTCACGCCCAAGGGCGACGTGATTCAGTTGCCCAAGGGGGCCACGCCCATCGACTTCGCCTATGCGATCCACACCCGGCTGGGCAACTCCTGCGTCGGCGCCAAGGTGGACGGGATCCGCGTGCCCTTGTGGACGCGGCTGAAGAACGGCCAGGCGGTGGACATCATCGCCGCATCGGGCCAGCGCCCGCAATCGACCTGGCTGGACATCGTCGCCACCGGACGCGCCAAGTCCGCGATCCGCCGGTCCCTGCGCGAGGAAGACCGCGACCGCTTCATCCGGCTGGGCCGCGAACTGGTCCGCGTCAGCTTCGAACATGTCGGCCGCAAGGTTACGGACAAGGCCCTGCGCACCGCCGCCAAGCAGATGGGTCTGGCCGACGGCGACGAATTGCTGGCCCGGATCGGCAGCGCCGAGAATTCGGCCAAGGAGGTGCTGCAGGTCCTGTATCCCGACCTCGCCGCCCACCAGGACGAGATCGACGGCACCCGCCCCTTCGCGGGGGTCGAGGCCGATGCCGACTTCAAGCGCGCGCCCTGCTGCCGTCCGCTGCCGGGCGAACGCATCGTCGGCATCACCTATCGCGGCAAGGGGGTGGTGATCCATGCCATCGACTGCCCGGTGCTGGCCGAATACGAGGACAGCCCCGACCGCTGGGTCGATGTGCAATGGCGTGCGGGCAGGCACCCGGCGGTCTATTCCACGATCCTGTCTCTGACGATCCGCCACGATGCAGGCGTTCTGGGCCGCATCTGCAGCCTGATCGGCGCGCAGGGGGCCAACATCTCGAACCTTGAATTCAAGGACCGCAAGCCCGACTTCTATCGCATCGAGGTCGAGGTGGAATTGCGGGACCAGGAACATCTGCATAACCTGCTGACCGCGCTTGAAGCCGAAAGCGATGTCGCGCAGGTTGCGCGCATCCGCGATATCGCGAAGAAGCCCTGAACGGATATTGCCCAGGGAATAAGGGAACGGAAACCGTGTTCAAGCGCAGCAAGCCGCGCACATACGGGCAACTGGCCAGCGAATTCGTCTATCCGCCGGGCGGGTTTCGCCGGTCCACCACCTATCTCTGGTACCGGTTGCGGCGTCTGCCGGATCAGCCGCATCGCATCGCGCGCGGCATGGCGGCGGGGGTATTCCTGTCCTTCACGCCGCTGCATGGGTTTCATTTCATTGTCGCCGCGCTTCTGTCGCTGGCGATCCGCGGCAACGTTCTGGCGGCCTTCGTGGGCACATTCGCGGGAAATCCGCTGACCACGCCCTTTATCGCGCTTGGCGCGGTGGGGCTGGGGCGGACGCTGCTGGGCCTTCCGGGCGACATGTCGCCGCAGGTGATCTTTCGCGAATTCGCCCATGCCACGGCGGAAACCTGGCACAACGTCATGTCCGTCCTGGGTCCCGGCCCGACCAGTTGGAGCGGGCTTTCCGAGTTCTGGCAAGAGATCTTTCTGCCCTATGCGGCGGGCGGCGCGGTCCTGGGCGGAATCGCCGCCGTCGCGACCTATTACCTGACGATCCCCATCGTGCGCCGCTATCACCGGCGCAAGGCGCAGGCGATGGCCGCGCGCATCGCCAAGGTGCGCAAGGCAAGGGATCAGGATCGCGGCATCGGCTGATCGCGCCCTGTGACAGACGGGGCCCCATGACATTCGGGGCAAGGCGGGAAATCAGCCGCGGACCTGTGAAAGGGCGTCCAGATAGGCCGCCGACCACCAGCCGACATCCTGTTCCATCACCCCTTGCAGCAGGGCCGAATGGCGGGCACGGCGTTCGTCCAGCGGCATGTCCAGCGCCTGCTGCATCGCCTGGGCCAGTTCGTCGGGATCGTGGGGGTTGATGATCAGGGCATCCGTCATCGCCTCGGCCGCGCCAGCAAAGCGCGACAGGATCAGGACGCCGGGATCGGCGGGATCCTGGGCCGCGACATATTCCTTGGCGACCAGGTTCATCCCGTCGGCCAGGGGCGTGACCAGGCCCACCCGCGCCTGGCGGTAAAGGCCCGCCAGTTCGTTTCGCGGGATCGGGCGGTGGATGAAGCGGATCGGCGTCCAGTTGACGGTGGCGAACTGGCCGTTGATGCGGCCCGCCAGATGTTCCGTTTCCTCGCGGATCTGCTGATAGGCATCCACCGATTCACGTGTCGGCGGCGCGATCTGCAGCAGCATCACCTTTTCCGTCAGCGAGGGGTTGTTTTCCAGCAGATACTGAAAGGCCCGGAACCGCTGCGGGATGCCCTTGGAATAATCCAGCCGGTCCACGCCGATCATGGACAGGGCCCCGGTCAGGCTGCGCATCCGGTCTTCCTCTCGTGCCCCGCCTGCCTCGGCCACGAAGGCCGCCGCATCTATGCCGATGGGAAAGACACCCGCGCGAAGGGGACGGCCCGCGATGCGGAAATCCGTGTCCGACACCTGTTCGGCATCCGCGAGGCTGCGGGCGCTTGCGGCAAAATGATCCAGGTCACGCTGCGCCTGAAAGCCCACCAGATCGTAGTGGGACAACCATTCGAACAGTTCGGCCGGGTTGGGCAAGGTGGCGCAGTCGGTGGGGCCGGGAAAGGGAATGTGCAGGAAATGCCCGATCGGTCCCTGCACCCCCAGCCTGCGCAGTTCCTGGGCCAGCGGGAACAACTGATAATCCTGAACCCAGATGCGATCGTCCGGGCGCAGATGCGGCACCAGCAGCCGGGCGATGCGTTCGTTCACCCGGCGATAGCCTTCCAGGTATTCCGGCAGGATCCGCATCAGGTCAGCCCGGCCATGACAGACCGGCCACAGGACGGAATTGGAATAGCCCAGATAATAGTCGTCGTGATCCTGCACCGTCAGGTCGAACGAAGCGCGCTGAAAGGCCGCCCCTTCATGAAAGGCCAGGTCTTCGGAAGGTTCCTCCACCGTCTCGCCCGAGAAACCGACCCACAGCCCGCCTGAACTGCGCAAGGCGTCCTCCAGGGCCACGACAAGCCCGCCGGACGGGCTGTCCCCCAGCGGAATACGGTTCGAAACGGCGACCAGACGCGACATCAGCGCAACTCCTCCAGCGCGTCGTCCAGCCAGCGGGCAAGGGCGGCGGGATCGGGCAGGCGATGGCGGGCGACGGTTTCACCGGCGCCGATCTTGATGCCATGCCCGCCCAGGGCCTGGGCGCGGGCCATCGCCACCTCGTCCGTCAGGTCGTCGCCCGCATAGACGGGAACCCGGCCCGCAAAGGGGGCCGTCGCCAACAGCCTGTCCAAGGCGCCGTCCTTGCCGGTGCCCGCGGGACGCAGTTCCATCGCCATCTTGGCTGGTTGCAAGACCATGTCCGGGTGCGCATCGGCCAGCCGGGCCATAACCTCTTCGACCACCGGGCGCAGGGACGGATCAGCGCGGTAATGCAGCGCGACCCCATGCGGCTTGCGTTCGACCAGGATCGCGGGATGATCCGCCACCGCATCGGCCGCCGCGCGGTGCAGCGCGGCGGGATCCAGATCGGCCTGATGCGTGGTTTCGATCACATGCCCCGCCAGCGACAGTTCCGCCCCGTGGCTGCCCGCGATGGCGCCGGGGAAGCCAGGCAGGTGACGGCGCAGATCGGCCACGTCCCGCCCCGAGATCAGCGCCACCGCCCCGTCCAGCACATCATGCAGGCGCGCCAGCCGTTCTGGCAGGCCCAGGGGAATCACCACCGCGTCCGGGCGGGGGGCGATGTCCACGAGACAACCGTCGAAGTCCAGGAACAGGGCGGTGTCTGGGGTCAGGACGGGAAGTGACAGGGCCAGCGGCTGCATCGGCGCGCATTCTCCTTTGCAACGAATGTCATGACCCAACCCCCGGACGTGGTTCTGGTTCACTGGCGTCCCCGGTTTTTCCGCCGCGTCAGGCTTGCCCGATCCCGACACGCAGGCCATCGTCGCGCAAACCCGGAGGATCCCATGCTGCCGCCCATCCTGTCCAACCTGCGCATTCCCGTCGTCGCCTCGCCCATGTTCATCGTTTCGGGGCCGGACCTGGTGATCGCGCAATGCAAGGCGGGCATCGTCGGAAGCTTTCCGGCGCTGAACGCCCGCGAAAAGGATGGCGAGCCGCCCCTGCTGGATGCCTGGTTGACCCGCATCGCCACGGAACTGGACCGCCACAACCAGGCCAATCCCGACCATCCCGCCGCGCCCTTTGCGGTGAACCAGATCGTGCATCGCAGCAATGCCCGGCTGGAACGCGACATCGAGATCTGCCACCGCCACCGCGTGCCGATCTGGATCACCTCCCTGGGGGCACGGGCCGAGGTGAACCAGGCCGCCCATGACTGCGGCGGCATCGCCCTGCATGACGTGATCAACAACGTCTTCGCGAAAAAGGCCATCGAGAAGGGCGCGGACGGGCTGATCGCGGTGGCGGCGGGCGCGGGCGGGCACGCCGGGCCGCAGTCGCCCTTTGCCCTGGTCCAGGAAATCCGCGACTGGTTCGACGGCCCGCTGCTGCTGTCGGGCGCCATCGCCACGGGGCGCGCAGTGCTGGCGGCGCAGGCCATGGGGGCCGATCTGGCCTATATCGGCAGCCCTTTCATCGCGACCGAGGAAGCCAATGCGCCCGGCGACTACAAGCGGATGATCACCGAAAGCGGGGCCATGGACATCGTCACCTCGTCGCTGTTCACGGGGGTGTCGGGAAATTACCTTGCCCCCTCGATCCGGGCGGCGGGAATGGATCCCGACAATCTGGAAACCGCCGATGCCTCGGCCATGAACTTCGGCAGCGGCTCGTCCAAGGCAAAGGCATGGAGCCAGATCTGGGGATCCGGCCAGGGAATCGGCGCGGTGCGCGACATCGTGCCGGCCGTCACGCGCATCGACCGGCTGGCCGCCGAATATGCGGCGGCAAGGGCTGCAATCTGCGGCTGACCTTTGCGATTCCGCCTGGCCTTCCCATATTGGGGCCAAACAGGACCAGCGGAGGATAAGCATGGCCTATCAGAAAACGCCGGAAGCCGTGGCCCGGCTGACGCCCGAGCAGTATCGCGTCACCCAGGAAAGCGGCACCGAACGCCCCTTTACCGGCGAATACGACCACCATTTCGAACCGGGGATCTATGTGGACGTGGTGTCGGGCGAGCCGCTGTTCGCGAGTTCCACGAAATACAATTCCGGCTGCGGCTGGCCCGCCTTCACCAAGCCCATCGACGACAACATCACAGAATTGCGTGACACGTCCCATGGAATGATCCGGGTCGAGGTCCGGTCGAAGCACGGCGACAGCCACTTGGGCCACGTCTTCCCCGATGGCCCGCGCGAGGCAGGCGGCCTGCGCTATTGCATCAACTCCGCCGCGCTGCGCTTCGTGCCCAGGGACCGGATGGAGGCCGAGGGTTATGGCGCCTATCTGTCCCAGGTCGAGGAGGCGGCACGATGACCGAACGCGCCGTTCTTGCCGGAGGCTGCTTCTGGGGAATGCAGGATCTGATCCGCCGCCTGCCGGGCGTCATCACGACGCGCGTGGGCTATACCGGGGGCGACGTTCCGAACGCCACCTATCGCAACCACGGCACCCATGCCGAGGGGATCGAGGTGATCTTCGACCCCAGCATCATCAGCTATCGCAAGCTGCTGGAAGTGTTTTTCCAGATCCACGATCCCACCACGCCGAACCGGCAGGGCAACGACATCGGCCCCAGCTATCGTTCGGCCATCTATTACGCGGACGATGACCAGAAGCAGATGGCCGAAGACACCATCGCCGATGTCAACGCGTCCGGCCTGTGGCCGGGGCGGGTCGTGACCGAGGTGGAGCCTGTGGGCGATTTCTGGGAGGCGGAACCCGAGCACCAGGACTACCTGGAACGGTTCCCCAATGGCTATACCTGCCATTTCCCGCGCCCGAACTGGGTGCTGCCCCGCAAAAGCGCCGCCGAATAAGGCGGCGCGTCAGGCGCGACCCGCCGCAGCGGAGAGCAGCGACGGGTCGATGCCCTGGGCGCGCAGGGCAGCCTGCCACTTGTCGGAATGGGCAGTGCCGAAGACCAGCTCATCGGCACCCTCGCCCGTCAGCCAGCCGTTCTGCAACATTTCCTGTTCCAATTGCCCCGGACCCCAACCGGCATAGCCAAGCGCCAGCACGGCGGAAGCAGGACCGTGCCCATGGGCCAGTTCCTCCAGAATGTCGCGCGTCGTGGTCATGGCCAATGTCTGGCCGATGCGCAGCCGCCCTTCCGGGTCGTCGCCATATTCGGGGACGTTGTGCAGCACGAAACCCCGCCCCGGTTCGACGGGGCCGCCGAACCGCACCTCGATCCGCCTGGCCGAGGCGTCGGTGGCGATTCCAAGCTGTTCCAGCAGGTCGCCGAAGTCGATTTCCGGCATGGGCCGGTTCAGGACCAGACCCATCGCACCTTCGTCGGTATGGGCGCAGATCAGCACGACCGACCGTTCGAACCGAGGATCGGCCATGCCGGGCATGGCGATCAGGATCTTGCCGGTCAGGTTGGTCCGGCTGGGGACGCCGATGGGTCGGCTGCCATGAATGTCGGGACTGCTCATCGGTTCTCCTTCCTGTTCAAGATCGGTTCTGGGCCGTTTCGTTGCAAGGGCTGCGCGCGATTGTGACTTCATCCCTGTTCCGCCAACCGTTATCGCTGGGCCATGATCCGATATCTGTCCTTCACCTGCCTGTTCCTGTCGGCCACGGCCCTGGCCGCGGAAAGCCCGTCGCCCGGCCTGGCGGATGCCCGCATCCTGCCAGGCTGGACCCTGTCTGACGGAAGCCGCATCGGTGCCATCGAGTTCCGGCTGCACCCCGGCTGGAAGACCTATTGGCGGAATCCGGGCGACACCGGCCTTCCCCCCACCTTCGACTGGTCGGGATCGGCCAACCTTGCCGGCCTGACCCTGCACTGGCCCGCCCCCGAGGCAATCCCGTCCGGCGATGGCGTGGCGCTTGGGTATCACGACCGGCTGGTTCTGCCCTTTACCGCCCGGCCTGCCGATCCCGGCCAGCCGGTCGATCTGGCGGTCAGCGTCGATTTCGGCTTGTGCAAGGACATCTGCGTTCCAGCCCATGTCACGCTGACGGCGGGACCGCCTGCCGCTGCGCCCGATCCCGCCATCCTGTCCGCGATGGAGGCCGTTCCCGGCCCCGCCCCCGGCCAGCCCGATTGCACGGTGAAGGCGATCGACGACGGAATGCGCGTGACCGCCACCCTGCCCGGTCCGGTCACGCTGGCGGCGATCGAACTGGCGGACAGCGATGTCTGGACCTCGGGGACCGAAATGCAGGTCACCCCGGACAAGACCACGATGGTCACCGATTTCGTGCCCCCCGAAGCCGCGCCTTTCGATCTGTCCCGGGACCGGCTGGTCTTTACCGTGATCGACGATGACGGCGCGGTCGAGATGCGGGGATGCGCAGGCTAGGCCCGCCCGTCAAGCCGCGCCGACAGGGACAGCAGATCCGCCCAGGCTTCCCGCTTGGCAGGGGGGTTGCGCAGCAGATAGGCGGGATGCGTCATCGGCAGGGCGGGACGGCCGAAAGCCTGGTCCCAGGTTCCGCGAAGCCGCAGGATGCCGCGCCGTCCCAGACCCACCTCGCAGGCGATGTTGCCCATCAGCACGATCAGGTCGGGCGCGGCCAATTCGATGTGGCGGCGCACGAAGGGCATGCTGACGGCGATCTCGTCCGGCTGGGGGTCGCGGTTGCCGGGCGGCCGCCAGGTCAGGACATTGGTGATATAGATCGCCCGTTCCGCGTCCACCGCCTGGCGCGACAGGCCGATGGCGTCGAACATCCGGTCCAGCAACTGCCCCGACCGGCCCACGAAGGGGCGGCCCTGCCGGTCTTCCTCATCCCCCGGCGCCTCGCCCAGGATCAGCACGCGTGCCGCCGGGTTGCCGTCGGCAAAGACGAAATTGCGCGCGCCCTTCTTCAGTTCGATCCCGTCAAAGGCTTCCTGCGCGGCGGCAAGGGCATCCAGCGTCCCGGCCTGCGCCGCCAAGGCCTCGGCCTGGGCCACGCGGGCGGGCAGATCCTCATCGTCCGGGGTCAGCGACAGCGCCGGCGCCACGGGCGCGGCCAGCGGGATCTGCGGTGCTGCGGGGGGGGCCGGCAGGTCGAAGCGATCCAGGGGCGCGTCCAGCAGGGGCTCGTCCGCGCCCATCTCGGCCTGCCATTCCAGCAGGGCAAGCGCCGTTTCCGCGTCAAGCTCGATCCCGTGCCAGGTCGGATGGTCCACTAGTCCACCACCAGCATATAGCCTGTGCCGCGCACGGTTTGCAGAAAGCGCGGCTCACGCGGGTCGGGTTCGATCTTGCGGCGCAGGCGGGTGATCTGCACGTCGATGGCGCGTTCGCTGTTCTCGGCCTCGTCCGCGCCGCCCCGGCCCAGATCCTCGATCAGGTCGGCCCGGCTGACGGGTTCGCCCCGGCTGGCGGCCAGACGGCGCAGCAGCGCCTGTTCCGTGCCGGTCAGGCGCAGGTGATTCTCGCCCTGCCACAATTCGCCCTTGTCGATGTCGTATCGCAGCGCGCCCAGCGTCAGAAACTTGGGCTGGTGCATTTCTGGGGCGGGAATGCGGCGCAGGATCGCGCCGATGCGCAGCAGCAGTTCGCGCGGCTCGAAGGGCTTGGGCAGGTAATCGTCCGCGCCCACTTCCAGCCCGGTGATGCGATCCTCGGTATCGCCGCGAGCGGTCAGCAGCAGGATCGGCGTCGTCAGCCGTTCGCGCAAGGATCGGGTCAGGGCAAAGCCGTCCTCGCCCGGCATCATCACGTCCATGACGATCAGGTCGAATTCCAGCCCCGCCAGCAAGCGGCGGGCCTGCGCCGCATCGCGGGCCAGCGTCACCAGAAAGCCGTTCTTGCGCAGAAACCGGCCCAGCAGCGCGCGGATGCGTTCGTCGTCATCGACGATCAGCAGATGGGCATCGTTCTGGCTCATGGCGGGCCTTTATAGGGGCAGATCCTTCATCGACTGATACTGCGCCCGCGTATCGGGGTCCATCATCGCTTCCAGCACCTGACGAAACCCCGCCACCGCCTGCGGTCCCGCCGCGCGATAGGCCTGGCGCATCCGCGCCCGCTGCGCCTCGGACAGGCGGCGTTCCAGGGCCGCGCCCTCGGCGGTCAGATGGAGGTGGCGTTCGCGCCGGTCGCGGCGGCCGACGCGGCTTTCGACCAGGCCATCCTCGATCAGGGTGCGCAGCACGCGGTTCAGCGATTGCTTCGTCACCCCCAGCACCGCCAGCAGGGAGGTGACGGTCAGGCCCGGATCACGATGGATGAAATGCAGCGCACGGTGATGCGCCCGGCCATAGTCCATTCCCGCCAGGATCAGGTCCGGGTCGGCGGTGAAGGCACGATAGGCGAAAAACATCGCCTCGATCCCGCGCCGGATCTGCTCGTCCGTCAGGAACAGCAGATCCTCGCCCCCCAGGGTATGCACGCGCATCGTCTCGGCCATGGCCTTCCCTTTCCCGAACGCCGCCTTGATAGGGCAGTCTTGTTGACTTTCCAAGATTCGATTGCTAGGCGTCAAGCACTTCGCGCAACAAACTGTTTGGTTCCGGGCAAGCTGGCGCAAGAATCGCAAAGCCCGGCGGGATTGGAGAGAAAGATGACGGCGGCCTATGACGATCGCGACGGCAAGATCTGGATGGACGGCGAACTGGTCGATTGGCGCCAAGCGAATGTGCATATCCTGACCCATGCGCTGCATTATGCAAGTTCGGTCTTCGAGGGCGAGCGGTGCTATGACGGCAAGATCTTCAAAGGCCACGAACATTCGCTGCGCCTGATCGAATCGGCGCGTCTGCTGGACATGGAATCCCCCTATACGGCGGACGAAATCGACGCCGCGAAAGAGGCGGTGCTGAAGGCCAACGGGCTGACCAACGCCTATGTCCGCGCGGTGATGTGGCGCGGTTCGGGCCCGGACATGGGCGTGTCGGCCGCGCGCAACCCGATCCGCATGGCCATCGCGGTCTGGGAATGGGGCAGCTATTACGGCGATGCCAAATGGCAGGGCGCGAAACTGGACGTGGCGAAATGGAAGCGCCCGTCGCCCGAAACCATTCCCACCGCAGCCAAGGCCGCCGGCCTTTACATGATCTGCACCATGTCCAAGCACGCGGCCGAGGCGAAGGGCTGTTCCGACGCGCTGTTCATGGACTGGGAAGGCTATGTGGCCGAGGCGACCGGCGCCAACATCTTCTTCATCCGCGACGGAGAGGTCCACACCCCCCAGGCAGACCGCTTCCTGAACGGCATCACCCGCCAGACGATCATCCAGATGCTGCGCGACAACGGCACGACGGTCCACGAACGCCGCATCAAGCCCGAGGAGCTGGAGGATTTCCAGGAATGCTTCCTGACGGGAACGGCGGCCGAAGTGACGCCCGTGGGGCAGATCGGCGACTGGCACTTCCAGGTCGGCCAGATGACGCGAAAGGTGGCCGAGGATTACGAGCGGCTGGTGCGGGCGTAAGGGAAAGGGCTGCCCCGGGCGGCCCCCACCCGTAGGGTGCGTGCTTGCACGCACCATGATCCTGCCTGATGTGGTGCGTGCAAGCACGCACCCTACGCTTGCTGCTGTCGTTAAACTGTGGCCAAGCGATTTGGGATGAGTTCAGCCTTCATCCAGTGGGTTTCAGACCGAACATGTCCTTGGCGGACATGTTTCCCTACTCGCCTCGGCATGTCGGCTTCATGGAATGAGTCAGCGACCCTTGCTACGAAACCTTCCTGCCGCCCCCAATCAAGCGACTGCGTCAGATCGGCGGTAAGGGCCTCGATACAGCGTCGGAACAGGCTGGATGCGCAACTCTTTGAAACGTGACTGCATCAGATCCCACGATTGCACTTCATCGCCGACGATCCAGGCGAAGCCAAGAAAATATGAAGGCAGTGCATCATAGGCGACCGAATGACGTGCATAAAGGTTCTCACCAACAATGCGTTCGCCCTCTGCCAGATAGGGTGAAATCCCTGCGGCAAACCCCTTGAGCCAGTCTCGGGATGTCAGGACTGCGCGCATGAGAGCCGCCAGCATGAATGGTCGTAGTCTCACCGTCCATCTTTTCAGTAACGACAAGGTCTTCCACCATCAGTCCATCCAGCGAAGACATGATCTTGTCGTCGCTGGTGGCACCGGGTGAGATCGGCAGATGAAATGTGCGACCGTATTTCCTCAAAGGGAAGCGATAGCACGGGTCCTTGGAACAGCCAGAACAGCAGCCGAGACTCAATACAACGGCCGGCTTGAACAAGAAGGCCGCCCTTGCCGAACGGCCCCAGGTCTTCAACCCTTAACTCACCCGTCCGCGTTCGATTCGGGTGTATTCCATGGCTCTGCGGTTCTCCTCGCTCCGCGTCTGCGGGCGGGTCCGCAGCACCTCGATGGCCGGATGGGTGCCTGCTTCGCGCTCCTGCCGGGTGAACGCGCGCAGACGGCTGTTTCCACGGTCCTCGGGCTTGTCGCTGATCGGCTTGGTCATCTTCGCCTCCTGTTTTAAAGGTGGAGGCCCTGTATAGGACCGAATCGGCCCCGATCCAAAGCCTTATGCGGCCTTGACCCCCTGGGCGGCCAGAACCGCGTGCAGGGCCACCGGATCGTCGTTGGCGCGCAGCTTCGCGCGCAGGTCTGTGTCGCGCAGCGTGCGGGACACCAGCGCAAGCGCCTTGAGGTGATCGACGCCGCTGGTCTCGGGCGCCAGCAGGCAGAAGATCAGATCAACCGGCTGGCGATCCACCGCGTCGAAATCCAGCGGCTTGTCCAGCCGCACGAACAGCCCGACCACGCGGTCCAGCCCATGCAGGCGCGCGTGCGGCAATGCCACGCCCTGCCCCACGCCGGTTGGTCCCAGGCTTTCGCGTTCCTGCAGTGCATCCAGAACCTCGGTCGCGTTCAGGCCGTATTCGGCATGGGCCAGGTCGGCCAATTCCTGAAACAGGCGCTTTTTCGACGTAACCTGGCCCAGGGACCGCACGGCGCCCGGTCTGAGGATTTCGGTCAACTGCATGGCTTTGCGTCTTTCCCAAGGCTCAAGCGCCCCCGCAACGGCAGGGGCGCGTCGATTCAGTCAGGGATGCCGCGCGCGGCCCTATCCGTTGCCGCGCGGGTCGATCCAGCCCACATTGCCGTCTTCGCGGCGATGGACCACATTGACGCCCCCGTGTTTTTCATTCCGAAACACCAGAAGCGGCGTCCCCGACAACTCCATCTGCATCACCGCATCGCCCACCGACAGGGTCGGGACGCGGGTTTCCATTTCCGCGATGATGATCGGTTGCAGGCCGCTGTCCTGCGCTTCCCATTCATCCTCGTCAGCGGCCAGCACATACATGCCTGCCTGGCCGAATTCAACCGGCTCGGACCTGTCCTTATGATGGTCCTTCAGGCGGCGCTTGTAGCGGCGAAGCTGCTTGTCCATCTTTTCGCGGCAAGCCTCGAATGCGGCATAGATCTCGGTGGCGGCGCCCCGGGCCGTCACGTTCAGTCCGGTGGACAGGTGCACCACGGCGTCGCACATGAACTGGTGGGCATCCTTGGAAAAAGTGACGGTCGCATCCGTCGGGCGCTGCGAGTACTTGCCGACCGTTTCGCCCAGTTCCGTCTTCACATGCGTCGAAAGCGCATCGCCGATGTCGATCTGTTTTCCGCTGATGGTATAGCGCATCGTCATTCCTCTCGGTTGCCCGTCTTCCAATGCGCCGGCCCGTCTGCCGGCACAGGGCGGAAACGGGGGTGGCGGGATACGGTTCCTGCGCGTCCCGCATATGTTAATCTGGTGATAGCCAAAGCCGTCTGTCAACGGGGCGCTTGCAGAGGGAACGCAGATTCACATGCGCGGCCCTCAGGCCATGCGGAACCCCTCGCCCAGATAAACCTCGCGGACGCGGGGGTCGGCCACGATCTCCTCGGTCGAACCCGACATCAGGACATGTCCATCGTGCAGGATATAGGCGCGGTCGACGATGCCCAGCGTCTCGCGCACGTTGTGGTCGGTGATCAGCACGCCGATGCCGCGCGATTTCAGGTCATGGACCAGGCCCCGGATCTCGCCCACGGCGATCGGATCGACGCCCGCGAAGGGTTCGTCCAGCAGCAGGAAGCTGGGATCGGACGCCAGGCAGCGCGCGATCTCGGCCCGGCGCCGCTCGCCCCCGGAAAGGGCCAGGGCGGGTGCGGCGCGCAGGTGTTCGATGGAGAAATCGCCCAGCAACTCCTCTAGCCGGTCGCGGCGGTGGCGGGGATCCTCGTGGACGACCTCAAGGACGGCCATGATGTTCTGTTCCACGGTCAGGCCGCGAAAAATCGACATCTCCTGCGGCAGATAGCCGATGCCCATCCGCGCGCGGCGGAACATCGGCAGGCGGGTCGCGTCGCGGCCGTCGATCAGCACCTGCCCCGCATCGGGCGGCACAAGCCCCGCGATGCAATAAAAGCAGGTGGTCTTGCCAGACCCGTTCGGACCCAGAAGGGCCACGACCTCTCCGCGCGCAAGATCGACCGAAACATCACAGATCACCGGCCGGTTGCGATAGGACTTGCGCAACCCCCGGACCTTCAGGCCGTCCCCGGTGCGTGCCGCCGCACCCCGCATCAGTTGCCGCCCGGCTGCAGGACCGACCGCACCCGGCCCTGCACCTGCGCGGTGCCCGATGCCAGGTTCACCTGCATGGTGTCGCCGGTCAGAACGTTCTGCCCCTGGGTCAGCACCACGTCGCCGGTCAGCGTGACATTCCCGGTTTCCACGTCATAGGTCGCGGCCTCTGCCTCGGCCGCGTCGGGGCCGGACACCAGCGTCACGTTGCCCTTGGCGTCCAGCGACCGGATGCGGCTTTGCCCGCCCTCGGCATAGATCACCGTCACCTGGTCGGCGGACAGGCGCATCTCGCCCTGGCCGATCACGACATTGCCGGTGAAGACCGCGCTGCCGTCGGCCTGGTTCACGGACAGGTTGTCCGCCGCAACCTCGACCGGGGCCTGGATATCGGCGCGCATTCCCCCGAAGGCCACGTCCTGCGCGACAGCCGGCGGGGCGGCAAGGATCAGGGCTGTCAGCAGAGGGCGCAGCATCGGAATTGTCCTTCGATGGATCAGGGCTGGTATATCAGACGGACATCGCCCGAGAAATTCAAGATCGAAGCATCCTCGTCCGCGCCGGGCGCAAGCTCCATCCGCTGCGCCGAAAGCGTGCCGAAGGGCGCCTCGGCCTTCACCCCCGCCTCGGCGGCGATGCGGGACCGGTCGGTCGCGGCTTCCACGCTTTGGGCGTCCAGCGTCCAGCCGGTGGAGGTCGTGATCCGCACCCCGCCGTCCAGCCGGATCGCCCCATCCGCAAGCCCCCCCTGCGGCGCGGTCACATCCGCGCGCAAGCCGTCAGGGCGTTGCCAGTCCAGCCGCAGGTCGCGGGCGGACCCGCCGCCCTGCCCCGGCGCGGCCTCGGTCGCGCGCAGGGTCAGCTGCGCCCCGTCATCGGTCACGCCCGCATATTCCGGGGCGACCAGACGCGGATCGCGGGCCATTGCCTCGGCATCCACGTCGGCATAGGGGATCCGCGACGGGCTGTCCCCCCCGCGCGAGAACAGGAACAGCGTCGACAGCATCGCAAGCGCCGCCAAGGGCAGCAGCACGCGCAGCCAGCGGACGGTGCGGGTGCGGTTCATCGCCTAGACGATCCCGGCGCGCAGGCAGTCGTGGATATGAAGGATGCCCTGCGGCATGTCGTCGGCCACCGCGAACAGGCAGGTGATCTTGCGGTCCTGCATCTGTGCCAGGGCCGATTCGGCCAAGGCATCGGGCGCGATCACGCGGGGACTGGGGGTCATCACCTCGGACGCGCGGTGATCCAGCAGGCCCTGCATGTGCCGCCGCAAGTCGCCATCGGTGATGATGCCGGTCAGCCGTCCCGCCGCATCGGTCACGCCCGTCACGCCGTAACCCTTCTGACTGATGACCAGCAGCGCGTCGGTCATCGGCGTATCCTCGGACACCAGAGGCATGTCACGATGCATCAGGTCACCCACCTTGGCCAGCCGCGCGCCCAGCTTGCCGCCAGGATGAAAAGTGCGGAAATGTTCGGGCGTGAACTGCCGGTGCTCCATCAGCGCGACGGCCAGCGCATCCCCCAGGGCCAGCGTCATGGTCGTCGAGGTGGTGGGCACGATGCCGCTGCCGCAGGCCTCGGGCGCCGTGGGCAGCACAAGCGCCACATCCGCCTGCCGCAGCAGGGTCGATTGGGACCGCGAGGCGATGCCGATCAGCGGGATCTCGAAACGGCGGGTATGGGCGATCAGGTCGGCCAGTTCCGGCGTCTCGCCGCTGTTGGACAGCACCAGGGCCACATCGGCGGGCGTGACCATGCCCAGGTCGCCATGGCTCGCCTCGGCCGGATGGACGAACTGCGCGGGCGTCCCGGTGGAGGCCAGCGTGGCCGCGATCTTGCGCCCGACATGGCCCGACTTGCCCATGCCCGACACGATGACGCGCCCTTGCGCCTTCAGGATCAGATCGACCGCACGCGCGAAATCGCCATTCAGCCCCTGGGCCAAAGCCTCCAGCCCGGTCATCTCGCAACGGATCACCCGCCGCGCCGTGTCCAGATAATCGCTCAAACCGCCTGCCTTTGCCTTGGTCCAAATATCCTCTGGGGGTCCGGGGGGCGAAGCGCCCCCGGCCTTGGCCGGACATCTAGTGCTTGAAGATGTCGTTTTCATCCCCCCAGCCCAGCAGGTCCAGGTGGGCGCGGGCGGGCAGGAAATCGAAACAGGCCTGCGCCAGGCCAATGCGGTTTTCGCGGCGCAGCCGTTCTTCCAGCGCTTCCTTCAGCCTGTGCAGGTGAAGCACATCGGAAGCCGCGTATTCCAGTTGCGCATCCGTCAGATCCGCCGCGCCCCAGTCGCTGGTCTGCTGCTGCTTGCTGACATCGACATTCACCAGTTCGCTCAGCAGGTATTTCAGCCCGTGCCGGTCGGTGAATGTGCGCACCAGCTTCGAAGCGATCTTCGTGCACCACACCGGCGCGGTGACGACGCCAAAGGCGTTTTCCAGGGCGGCGATGTCGAAGCGGCCGAAATGGAACAGCTTCAGAACCTTCGGATCGGTCAGCAGCCGGCACAGGTTCGGCGCCTCGGTCTGGCCGCGCTCGATCTGGACCAGATGCGCGTTCCCGTCGCCCGAGGACAGCTGCACCAGGCATAGCCGGTCGCGGCGCGGGTCAAGGCCCATGGTTTCCGTGTCGATGGCCACCACCGGGCCAAGGTTGAGGTCTTCGGGAAGGTCGTTGGGGTAAAGATGTATGCTCATCGCATCGTCCGTCCGGGCCAAGGCTGTGATCGCGCCCCTCTCATCAGAAAGCGGCGCGTCATTCCAGCCTTATTTGCCCGAACGGCCATGATCGGCAAGTATGGCGGGGGCATCGGCCCCCGCCTGGGCGTTCATCACATCGATTGTGCTGCCTGCACGGCCTTCATGCAGGCTTCTTCGTCGCCGGCGGCAAGCGCGTCGCGCGCGGCCTGGATATGCGCGTCACGGGTGGAATGGTCTCCGGCGCCGGCCGAATGCCCGGTGGAAGCCTGTTCGCCCATGGCCTGTTCGGCCGCGGTCGGCTGGCCTTCCTGCTGGGCCTGCGCATCGGCGCCCGACATGGCGACCCCCGCCTGCTGGCCCGAGGCATCCTCCAGCGGCATGTGGGATCCGTCCTTGGCAATTCCCTCGCCCCCGGCAGCGGCCGTATCCGTCGATGCCGTTCCGCTGGCTGCTGTGTCCGTTGATGCCATGCCGGTGGCGGCGGTATCCGCCGATGTGCTGCCATCAGGCGCGGCACTGTTCATGCCTGCCGCCTCGGCCGTATCTGCCGCGCCTGCAGCCGCCGGGTCGCTGGACGCAGAGGCGGCGGTTGCCGCACCAGTGGCCGTGGCATCGCTGGTTGCCGTGTCGGTGGACATGGCTCCCGTGGCCGCGGAACCGGTGGCAGCCGCGTCAGATGCACCCTCCAGCGGCGCCAGCGATCCGTCCTTGGAAATTCCCTGGGATGCGCTGCCGGATGCGCCGCCTTCGGTCAGGCGCGCAAGCTCGGCGGCGCAATCGGCCTGTGCGGAAACAGCGGTCATTGCCAGCAAGGCAGCCCCGACAATCCCTGTGGTCATGGGTTTCATCTGATCCTCCCGGATGTTGTCGCGCCTTCCCCTGCGGCGCACGGGCTCAAACGCACCCATTGGGGCAATGTTCCCCCAACGATGGCAGGCTTAACTTAAGTCAAGGCCTACAAGGCCCGCCAGGCAGCCATGAAGTCCTGCGCCCGTCGGCCTGTTGTCGCAGCATCCTGGCCCGGCCGGTAGAGCGCCGATCCCAACCCGAATCCGTCCGCCCCCGCCTGGACGTACTCCGCCATGGTCGCCGGGCCGATGCCGCCAACCGGCAGCAGGCGCGTCTCGCGCGGCAGGACCGCGCGCATCGCCTTGACGGCTGCCGGGGGGATCATCTCGGCCGGGAACAGCTTCAGCGCGCTCGCCCCTGCCTCCAGCGCGGCAAAGGCTTCGCTGACCGTGCCGACGCCGGGACAATAGGAAAGCTCCAGGCGCCTCGCCTCGGCGGCGACGCGAGGGTCGAAGTTCGGCGCGATGATGATGCGGCCGCCCGCATCCGCCACGGCGCCAACCTGATCGGGGGTCAGGACGGTGCCCGCGCCGATGACGGCATCGGGGGTTGCGGCGACCATCCGGGCGATGCTGTCCAGCGGCTCGGGCGAGTTCAGCGGCACCTCGATGATCGTGAAGCCCGCGCCGGTCAGGGCAAGGGCGGTGTCGGCCGCCTCCTCGGGGCGCAAGCCGCGCAGGATCGCGATCAGGGGATTTGCGGCGAAGGCGGTGTCGAAGTCGGTCATGTCAGTCCCCTCGTCCGGGCGATTTCCCAAAGCCCCCGCTGCGCCATGCCCGGCGGTGCGATCTGCGCGGCCATGCCCAGCACCTCGAAGGCTGCCTGATAACGCGCGGCCAGATCGCCGCGCCCGATGATCGTGACGGGGCCGCCTGCGTCGCGCGCGCCTTGCGCGACCTCGTCCCCGATCAGCAGGCCCGACAGGTAATCCGCGATCTGATCAGACGCCAGCCGGTCCATCAGGGCCAGCGTCCGGGCCGAGAAGATGCGCCCCAGCAGCGCCCCGCCCTGCCGCCCGGCCTCGACACCGCGGCGGAAGGCTTTCTCGCTGCCCGGACCCGGCTGGATCAGGCGGCCCAGGATGGTGTGGTCGCGCAGCGCCCCGAAGACCTCGCCCGTCATCACGGTGCGGAAGGCGGTCAGCTTGCCGCCCCGGGCCATGGCCCATTTGCTGTGGGTGCCGGGCAGAACGAACAGACCGTCGCCGCCTCCGCCTGCCAGATGGCCGATGATCTCGGTTTCCTCGCCGCGCATCACGTCGGGGGCGGGGCCGTCGGGGTCGCTGACCGCGCCGGCGACGAAATGGATGCCGTCATGCAGGGTCAGGCTGCCGGTCAGGGTGGCGGTGTCAAGCGGCAGGGGCAGGTAAGGCGTCTCGACCCAGCCATTGCGGCTGGTGATCATGCCCGATGCGATGATCGGAGCGGTGCCAAGCCAGCCGCCGATGCTATCTGTCAACACCTGCCGGAACCCGCCCGGCAAGGCGCCGGCGGCCAGAATGCCGGGGCCGTCGCTGACGGTTTCCAGCACCTCGCCCCCCTGCCCCATGCGCCAGGCGCGGAACGATGTCGTGCCCCAGTCGATGCCGATCAAAGCCGTCATCGGGAAAACCTGTAGGCGGCGTGATGGCGGTAAACCTGGTCAGGGCGCAGGATCGCGTCGGGGAAATCAGGCCGGTTCGGCGCGTCGGGCCAACCCTGCGTTTCCAGGGCCACCCCGGCGAAGCGGTCATAGCGGCGGCCATCCAGCCCCGCCAGGCCGCCGAAATGCACGCCGTCATAGACCTGCAATCCGGGCCGGTCCGTCTCGACCTGCATGCGGATGCCGCTTTGCCCGGTCAGTTCGGCCACCACGCACGGAGCGACGGGGCCGTCAGACAGACAGAAATTGTGATCGTATTCGCCCGGCTCGATCTGCCGCGCATGCCGGAAATCGAAGCGCGTGCCCGCGACCTGCGCGATGCCCGGCAACGGGATCAGGTCGTCATCAACGGGCAGATAGCGGTCCGCCGCGACCCGCAGCCGATGCTTCCGCACATCGCCCCCGCCATCGAGGTTGAAGTATCCGTGATGCGCCAGGTTGCATGGCGTCGGTGCGTCTGTGCTGGCCTGGATGTCGAAGACCAGGGCACCATCACGCAGGGCGACGGTGGCACGGATGGTCATGGCGCCGGGAAAGCCCATCTCTCCATCCGGCAGCAGCAGCGACAGGGTGGCGCTGTCGTCACGCGCAGCCTCGACCGTCCAGATGTGCCAGTTCGTCCCGTGCTTCCCGCCATGAAGGGTGTGGCGGCCCTTGAAATTCGGATCGGTGCGGTGTTCCCGCCCGTCCAGCGTGAACCGCGCGCCGCCGATGCGGTTGGCAAAGCGCCCGACAATGGCGCCCATGTAAAGTCCGCCGCCCAGATAATCCGCCGGGTTCGGGCAGCCGAGGACCAGGGGATGATCCACCCCCTCCATCCGCAGATCCTGCACGGTCGCGCCCAGCGTCAGGACCTGCGCCGTCAGCCCGCCGCCGCGCAGGGTCAGCCGGTCAACCTTGCGCCCGTCCGGCAGGGTCCAGTCGCTCACAGGATCACCTGCGGTTCCGGCAATCCGGCCAGGCCGGTTTCCAGCAGATAGGTCTTGCCCTGAGCATCATCGGGATCCTCGATCCCGTCCAGGGCGGTCGTGACCAGCAGGTGCGACAGGCCGGGGCCGCCAAAGGCCGGGCAGGACGAATGCTGGCCGCCGACCTTCCATTCATGAGTCCGGTTGCCGTCGGCGTCAAAGCGCATCACCGCGCCCTGCCCCCAGATCGCGCAGCAGAAGCCGCCATCGGCGTCGATCACCGCGCCATCAGGCGACCAGCCCTGCGCGGACAGGTCCAGATAGACCTGGCGGTTCCCCACCGGCCAGCCGTCGCCGTCCAGCCCCTGCCGCCAGACGATGCTGCGGTCCGTGTCCGAATAATGCACCGTCCGCCCGTCGGGCGAAAAGCAGAGGGAGTTCGGAATGGTGATGGGATCCACCAGCTTGCGGATCTCTCCGCGATGGAAGCGGTAAAGCGCGCCCTTCCCAGGCTCACCCTTCTTGCCCATCGTGCCGAACCAGAACCCGCCCTGCCGGTCGGCGCGGCCGTCGTTCGACCGCGTGGCGGGATTGTCGGCCTCGACCTTTGCCACCTCGGTGAGCGACCCGTCTTCCAGCGACAGGACCGCCAGCCCCGTTTCGGTCGCGACCAGCAGCCGGTCGCGGTCGATCCAGCCCGCGGCCGAGGCGATGCGGTCCAGTCCCCATTCCAGCGGCTTGCTATCCGCGTCCTGCGACAAAAGCCGCCGGCCCAGGATGTCGAACCAGAAGAACTGCTGGCGCTCGGGGTGCCAGAAGGCGCCCTCGCCCAACTGGCACTGGCGGTTGTCGTGAATCATCATGTCCCCTTGGCAAGCCGCATCTGCGACAGTTTCAGCAATCCCTTTTGCAGAAGGATGAAGGCCAGCAAAAGGATCCCGATGACGATCTTGGTCCACCAGGACGACAGGCTGCCGTCGAAGACGATATAGGTCTGGATTAGCCCCATGGTCAGCACGCCCACGAAGGTGCCGAACA
Source organism: Paracoccus yibinensis (assembly GCF_030846195.1). Taxonomy (GTDB): domain Bacteria; phylum Pseudomonadota; class Alphaproteobacteria; order Rhodobacterales; family Rhodobacteraceae; genus Paracoccus; species Paracoccus yibinensis. The sequence goes on along the minus strand of NZ_JAVCWH010000004.1, from coordinate 181,982 downwards.
TGTAGCCCGCGCCCCCGGTCAGCAGCGCGCCGCCGATCACCACGGCGGCAATGGCCGTCAGTTCGGTCCCCACCGTCGCCAGCGAATAGCCCGACCCGGTGTAGATGGAAAAGACGATCCCGGCCAATCCAGCCATAGCGCCAGAGAACGCATAGACCAGCACCGTCGTGCGCCCCTGCCTGACGCCCATCAGCCGGGCCGTCGCCTCGCCCCCGCCCAGGGCATAGACGGATGCGCCGAAGCGGGTCTTGTGGGCGACGATCATGCCAACGACAAAGGTCAGGACCATCAGCACCCCGATCAGCGTCAGCCGCCCCTTGCCCGGCATCAGCCAATAGGCCTTTTGCAGCGCCTCATAGAAGGGGTGCTGGATCGGGACCGAGTCGATGGACAGGATATAGGCCGCCCCCCGCGCCAGGAACATGCCCGCCAGCGTGACGATGAAGGCGGGCATGGCCAGCCGGTCGATCAGGAAGCCCATGCCCGCCCCGAAGGCAGTGGTCAGCGCCAGCAGCAGGGCAAAGACCAGCAGCGGATGCAGCGAGGTGTCGCGCAACAGGATCGCGATGAACACGCCGGAAAAGGCGATCACCGAGCCCACCGACAGGTCGATGCCGCCCGACAGGATCACCAGCGTCATGCCGACCGCAACGATGCCCAGATAGGCATTGTCGGTCAGCAGGTTGCCTATCACACGCGTAGACAGGATGTTCGGGAACTGGAGCCAGAAGACCAGATAGGCCAGCAGGAAGATTCCGACGGTGACGTAAAGGGGCAGCGCGCGGGTGTTCATGTCGGCCTCCGCAACGTGGCCTCGCGCTGCGCGCGGTGGCTGTCGCGCCACAACCGCCATTCGGCGGCGATGCGCGGCGATTGCAGGACCAGGATCACCAGCACCAGCCCGGCCTTGATGATGAGGTTGTATTCCGACGGAAAGCCGATCAGGCGGATGCCGATGCTGATGGTCTGGATGATCAGCGCGCCGATGATGGATGCCGCGATGGAGAACCGCCCCCCCAGCAGGGAATTGCCGCCGATCACCACGGCCAGGATCGCGTCAAGTTCCAGCCACAGCCCGGCATTGTTGGCGTCGGCCCCGCGGATGTCGGCGGTGACGATCAACCCAGCCAAGGCGGCACAAAGGCCCGATGCCACATAGACCGCGATCAGCAGCACGGTGGCGTTGACGCCCGCCAGGGTGCTGGCGCGGCGGTTGATGCCGATGGCCTCGACCAGCAGGCCAAGCGCGGTGCGGCGCATCAACAGGGCGGTGGCGATGGCGGTGACGATCCAGATCCAGGTGGGCACCGGCAGGCCGAGGACCGCGCCCGAGCCGATCCAGCCGAAGCCCGGATCGGTGAAGGTGAGGATCCGCCCCTCGGTGATCAGTTGGGCCACGCCGCGCCCCATGGTCATCAGGATCAGCGTGGCGACGAAGGGCTGGATGCCGACAATGGCGACCAGCGTGCCGTTCCACAGCCCCGCCAAGACGCCCGCGCCAAGGGCCAGCAGCAGCGCGGCGGGCAGGCCCCACCCGGCGGCGATGGTGGCGGCGGCAACCGCGCCGCAGATCGCCATGATCGTGCCCACGGACAGGTCGATGCCGCGCGTGGCGATCACCAGCGTCATGCCGACCGCCAGAAGGGCCACAGGGGCCGCGCGCTTCAGCACGTCGATGACCGGCCCGACCAGCCGCCCGTCGTTCATTTGGATGGTCAGGAAGGCCGGATACAGCGCCGTCACCACCGCGACCAGGGCGGCAAGGGCGATCAGTTGCGGGGCAAGGCGCTTCAGCATCTCCATCACGCGGCCCTTTCGGTGGCGGCGATGGCCTGCATGATGCGGTTCGGGGCGATCTCCTCGCCCGTCAGTTCGGCGACATGGCGGCGGTCGCGCAACACGATCACGCGGTCGGACACGGAGATCAGCTCGTCGATTTCCGAGGAAATCACCAGCAGAGACATGCCCTGCTCCACCAGTTCGTGGATCAGGCGCACGATCTCGGCATGCGCGCCCACGTCGATGCCGCGCGTGGGTTCGTCCAGGATCAGGAAGCGCGGGTTCATCGCCAGCCAGCGGGCCAGCACGACCTTCTGCTGGTTGCCGCCCGAAAGTTCCCCGATGCGCTTTTCCCGACCCGAGGTGCGGATGTCCAGCCGCCGGATATAGTCGTCGGCCAGCCGGTTCTGCTCGCCGCGCGGAATGGGCCGCGCCCAACCGCGCCGGGCTTGCAGGCCCAGGATGATGTTCTCGCGGATCGACAGGTCCGCCACGATCCCGTCGGTCTTGCGCTCCTCGGGGACGAAGCCGAAGCCTGCCGCGATGGCCGTGCGGGGACTGCGCAGGTCCAGCGGCCCCTGCTGGTCGCGCGCCTGCCCCGAATGGGCGCCCAGCAGCCCGAACAGCAGTTCGGCGCTTTCCGTGCGGCCCGATCCCAGCAGGCCGGCCAGGCCCACGACCTCGCCCTGCCCCACCGCCAGGTCGAAGGGTTCCACCATGCCGCGACGACCCAGCCCGCGAAACTCCAGCATGGGCGGGCGGGGGCCGCGCGCCAGGGCCTGATGGCTGGTCGCGTCCTCCAGTTCCCGGCCCAGCATGTGTTCGATCAGGCGGACGCGGTCCAGGCTGGCGGTGTCGGCGGTCACGATCCTGCGGCCGTTCCTCAGCACTGTCACCCGGTCGGTCAGATCGAACACCTGGTCCAGGAAATGCGACACGAAGACGATGCCCAGGCCCCGTTCCCGCAACCCCCGCACCACGTCGAAGACCATCCGCACCTCGGCCGCGTCCAGCGATGCGGTGGGCTCGTCCAGGATCAGCACCTTGCCCGACAGCGCCACCGCGCGGGCGATGGCGATGATCTGCTGGATGGCCACGGAATAGGTGCCAAGGTCGCGGTCCACGTCCAGGTCCAGCCCGTATTGGGCCAGCATCGCGCGGGCCTGCGCCCGCATGGCGCGGGTCTGGATCAGGCCCCAGCGGCGCGGTTCGCGCCCGAACATCAGGTTCTGCGCGACCGTCAGGTTCGGCAGCAGGTTCACCTCCTGGTAAACCGTGCCGATGCCCAATTCCTGCGCATGGGCGGTGGACTGGGGGTCGATGGGGGCGCCGTCCAGCACCACCGTGCCGCCGTCGCGGCGATAGGCGCCGGTCAGGCACTTGATCAGCGTGGACTTGCCTGCGCCGTTCTCGCCCAGAAGCGCATGAACCTCGCCCGCGCGCAGGTCGAAATCGACCGCATCCAGCGCGCGCGTGCCCGGAAATGTCTTGGTCAGCGACCGGATGGACAGCAGCATGACGCCTTCCCCTTCGTCATGGAACACCGGGCCGCGCGGGGCGGCCCGGCGAAAGGCTCAGTAGCCCAGCCCCTTGCGGCGTTCGTATTCGCCGGCGGGATCGTCGGCCTGGGTGTACAGCTTCGATTCCGTCTGGATGAACTTCGGCGGCACCGTGCCGTCCGCCCAATAGGCCGCCAGCGCGTCAAAGGCGGGGCCGGCCATGTTCGGCGTCAGTTCGACGGTGGCATTCGCCTCGCCATTGGCCATGGCCTGGAACAGGTCGGGCACACCGTCGATCGAGACGACCAGAATGTCGCTGCCCGGCTTCAGCCCGGCCTCCTTGATGGCCTGGATGGCGCCCACGGCCATGTCGTCGTTATGGGCGTAAAGCGCGCAAATGTCCTTGCCGCCGTTCTCGGCCTGGAGGAAGCTTTCCATGACCTCCTTGCCCAGGGCGCGGGTGAAATCGCCGGTCTGGCTGCGCACGATGGACAGGTTCGGGTGGTCCTTGATGGCGTTCTCGAAGCCGGTCTTGCGGTCGATGGCGGGGCTGGATCCGGTCGTGCCCTGCAATTCGACGATGCGGCATTCGCGGTCGCCGACTTCCTTCGCCAGCCATTCGCCCGCAACCTCGCCTTCGTGGACCAGGTTCGAGCCCACGGCGGTCAGGTAGAGATCTTCGCTGCTATCCACCTGCCGGTCCAGCAGGACGACGGGGATCTCGGCCTCCTTCGCTTCTTGCAGCACGGAATCCCATCCGGTCGCCACCACCGGAGCCAGCAGGATCGCGTCCACGCCCTGGGCGATGAAGGACCGGATCGCGGCGATCTGGTTTTCCTGCTTCTGCTGCGCGTCCGAGAATTGCAGCTGGATGCCGCGTTCCTCGGCCTGCTGGCGGGTCAGCGTGGTTTCAGCCGCGCGCCAGCCCGATTCGGATCCGATCTGCGAAAAGCCGACAGTTTCGCCTTCGGCAAACGCGCCGCCGGCGGTCATGGCAAGAAATGCCGCTGTTCCCAGCAGGGTCTTGATGGTCATGGTCTTCCTCCCTTTTTGATCCCGCCGGTCCTTTGCCGACGGGTTGATGCAGGGCCTAAAGGCCCCGCAAATCCTCGGGCAACAGCGCCTCGGGGATGTTCTGATAGCTGACCGGGCGCAGGAAACGGCGGATCGCCATGGTCCCCACGCTGGTCGCGCCGAAATTCGTCGTGGCGGGATATGGCCCGCCATGGACCATCGCGTCCGCGACCTCGACCCCGGTGGGCCAGCCGTTCGCCAGGATGCGGCCCGCCTTGCGTTCCAGGATCGGCATCAGCCGCCGGGCCAGGTGCATGTCGCCGTCATCCAGATGCAGAGTCGCGGTCAGCTGGCCCTCCATGGCTTCGGCCACGTCTAGCATCTGGTTTCCGTCTGCGACGGTGACGATCACGCCCATGGGTCCGAACACCTCCTCGGCCAGGGTGTGATCGCGCAGGAATTCCTCGGCCGTGGTCTTGTAGATGGCGGGCAGGGCATTGCGGCCATGGCTTTCGCCCTCGAAGACTGGCGTGGCCACACCCGCTGCACGGTTGGTGCCCGCGCGATAGGCCTCGGCGATACCGTCGGACAGCATGACCTGGGGGCCGATCTTGGCCAGCGCGTCGCCCGCAGCCTTGGCGAAGGCCTCGGCCAGGACGCCCTTGGGCATCACGATCAGGCCGGGATTGGTGCAGAACTGGCCCGCGCCCATGGTCAGGCTGCCCGCCCAGCCTTCCGCCAGCTTGGCACCCCGCGCAGCAAGCGCCTGCGGCAGGACGAAGCCGGGGTTGATGCTGCCCAACTCGCCGAAGAAGGGGATCGGTTCGGGCCGTGCGGCACACAGGTCGAACAGCGCGCGGCCCCCGCGCAGGCTGCCCGTAAAGCCCACCGCCTTGATCAGCGGATGCTGGACGAGGGCCGCGCCGACGTGATGCGTGTTGCCGTGGATGAAGTTGAAGACACCGGCGGGCATTCCGGTCGCCTGGATGGCGGCATGGACGGCCTCGGCCACGATCTCGCCCGTGGCGGGATGGGCGGGGTGGCCCTTGACGACGACCGGGCAGCCCGCCGCCAGCGCCGATGCGGTGTCCCCGCCGGCCGTGGAAAAGGCCAGCGGAAAGTTCGAGGCGCCAAACACCCCGACCGGGCCGATCGGACGCTGGATCAGCCGCAGGTCGGGGCGCGGCAGGGGTTGGCGATCGGGTAGCGCGGGGTCGTGGCGGCGGTCCAGATAATCGCCCTTGCGGATATGGTCCGCGAACAGCCGCAACTGGCCGGTGGTGCGGCCCCGTTCGCCTTGCAGCCGCGCCTCGGGCAGCCCGGTTTCCGCCGTGCCCATTGCGGTGATCGCTTCGGCGCGTGCCTCGATTTCGTCGGCGATGGCCTCCAGGAAGCGGGCGCGGTCTTCGCGGCTGGTGGCGCTGTAGGCAGCGAAGGCCGCCTCGGCTGCCTCGCAGGCGCGGTTCACCAGATCGGCCGTGCCCGCGCTGAAGTCGTGACCGTCGCCCTGGGCGGGGGACGATCTGAATGTGCCTTCGCCATCTAGCCATTCGCCTGCGACCAGATGTTTGCCATGGGGGGTGAAGGTCATTGCAATATCCTCAGAAATGAAAATCCGCGACGGTGTTGCGCCGCCCGAGGGTGAAGGCATCGGCCACCAGAACCATGGGCGCAAGGTCCGCGTCCCGGTTCCCGCCGGAAACCAGCCTTGCCATCCCCGCATAGAGCGCGGGGTATTCGCCCATGATATCGTCGGCGCCCTGGACATGGCCGCCGTCGATTTCCAGCCGGTTGCCGCCCATGCGCAACGCCATCTGTCCGCCGTCTGTTCGGAACTCCATATCCCAGGTCTGCGGGCCTTCCTGGCTGAAGTCGAAATCCGCGCTGATCCCCTGGCTGAACTGCAACCGAGCGGCGATAGGGGCCTGGCGGTTGGCCGGGAAATCCAGATCGGCGGAGAGCAGGCGCACCGGCTGGGGCAGGATCTCGGTCAGGATCGACAGGGCGTTGATGCCGGGGTCGAAGACGCCCATGCCGCCCGCATCGAAGATCCAGTCCTGGCCGGGATGCCATTTGCGCACATCCTCGCGCCAGGTGATGCGGCCTTCATGGACGGTCTTGTCCGCCAGCCAGTCGCGCGCGGCGGCCACAGCCATCGCCATGCGCGAATGCCAGGTGGCATAGATCGTGACGCCCTGCCGTTCGGCCAGATCGCACAGCGCATGAACCTCGGCCAGGGTCGCACCGGGGGGCTTTTCCAGCATCAGGTGGCGGCCCGCCCGCAGCACCGCCTGCGCCGCGTCAAAGCGCGGCACGGGCGGCAGGCACAGGCTGACCACGGGGATGTCGGGCCGCGCGTCCAGCATGGCGTTGATGTCGGTGAAGCGCTCGACGCCTTCCACGGTGCCGTGGCGGCTGACGGTCGCGGCCAGTTCCCAATCCGGGCTGGCCGCAAGCGCGGGCACATGCTGGTCCAGCGCGATCTTCCCGATGCCGACTAACGCGATCTTCATCAGTGGCTGTCCCGTCCGACCGGGTTGCCGCGGCAGCCCTTGAGGAAGTCCAGGTCCGCCCCGGTATCGGCCCCCTCGACATGGGCCTGGTGCAGCCAGGCATAGCCGCTGGTCGGCAGATCATGGCTGGGCCGCCATTCGGCCAGGCGCAGGGCCAGTTCCTCGTCCGAAATGTCCAGATGCAGGCGGCGGTTCGGCACGTCCAGTTCGATCATGTCGCCGTCGCGGACCACCGCAAGCGGGCCGCCCGCCGCAGCCTCGGGAGAGGTGTGCAGGACCACGGTGCCATAGGCCGTGCCCGACATGCGCGCATCCGAGATCCGCACCATGTCGGTGATGCCCTTGCGCAGCACCTTGGGCGGCAGGCCCATGTTGCCGACCTCGGCCATGCCGGGATAGCCCTTGGGGCCGCAGTTCTTCATCACCATCACGCAGGTCTCGTCGATATCAAGCGACTCGTCCTCGATCCGGGCCTTGTAGTCGTCGATATCCTCGAACACGACCGCGCGGCCGCGATGGACCAGCAGATGCGGGCTGGCGGCCGATGGCTTCAGCACCGCCCCCTTGGGCGCAAGGTTTCCGCGCAGCACCGCGATGCCGCCCTGGGCCGTCAGCGGGCGGTCGGCGGGCAGGATCACGTCCTCGTTCCAGTTGACGACATCCTTGACCTCGTCCCAGATCGAGGCGCCGCTGACGGTCAGCGCGTCCTTGTGCAGAAGCCCGGCTTCGCCCAGCCGCTTCAGCACCACCGGCAATCCGCCGGCATAGAAGAACTCCTCCATCAGGTATTGCCCCGAGGGCATCAGGTTCACGATGGTCGCCACGTCGCGGCCGCAGCGGTCCCAGTCGTCCAGCGTGATGTCCACCCCCACCCGGCCCGCGATGGCCAGCAGGTGGATCACCGCATTGGTGGACCCGCCGATGGCGCCGTTGGTGCGGATGGCGTTTTCGAAGGCTTGCCGTGTCATGATGTCGCTGGGCTTCAGGTCGTCCTTGACCATCTGCACGATCCGCCGCCCCGACAGTTGGGCCATGACGCGACGGCGCGAATCCACCGCCGGGATCGCGGCGTTGCCCGACAGCGCCATGCCAAGCGCCTCGGCCATCGAGGCCATCGTCGAAGCCGTGCCCATCGTATTGCAGGTGCCGGTGGATCGCGACATCGAGGCCTCGGCCTCCAGGAACTCCTCCTGCGTCATCTCGCCTGCCTTCACGGCCTCGGAGAACTTCCACAGATGCGTGCCGGACCCGACGCGCTCGCCCCGGAAGTAGCCGTTCAGCATCGGCCCGCCGGTCACGACGATCGAGGGGATGTCGCAGGACGCGGCCCCCATCAGCAGCGACGGCGTGGTCTTGTCGCAGCCGACCAGCAGCACCGCGCCGTCCATCGGCTGGCCGCGAATGGTCTCCTCGACCGCCAGTGCGGCCAGATTGCGGAACATCATCGCGGTGGGGCGGAAGGTGTTTTCGCTGGCCGAGAAGACCGGCACCTCGACCGGAAAGCCCCCAGCCTCCCACACGCCCGCCTTCACCTTTTCGGCCAGTTCGCGCAAATGGCCGTTGCAGGGCGTGAGATCCGCCCAGGTGTTCAGGATGCCGATCACCGGGCGGCCGTCGAACAGGTCATGGGGCCAGCCCTGGTTCTTCATCCAGCCGCGATGATAAATGGTGTCGCGCGAGGTGCCGCCATACCAGTGCTGGGAACGAAGCTGGCGGGGCCAGGGGGCGGGTTTGAAGGTCATCTTGGGCCTCTAGAGAGTGGCGACGGCGACGGGGGTTGCGCCGTTCTGCTGCTGGTCCAGCGGGTTCGAGAGCGGCAGGCCGAAACCCGGCGCCTCGATCTGGAAGACATCGCCGCCCTGCGCCTTGATGCCGTCGGCGAAGGACAGGGTGGCGGTGCCGAAGAAATGCACATGCACGTCGCCCGGTTGGCGGAACAGCGCATATTTGAAGTGGTGGTGTTCCAGATTCGCCAGCGAATGCGACATGTTGGATTCACCCGACAGGAAGGGCTTTTCCCAGATCGTCTGGCCACCCCGCAGGATGCGGCTGGTGCCCTCGACATGCTGCGGCAGATCGCCGACCAGCATCTCGGGGCCGTAGCTGGCCGGGCGCAGCTTGGAATGGGCAAGCCAAAGGTAGTTGCCGCGTTCGGTCACATGGTCGGAAAACTCGTTCGCCAGGGCAAAGCCCAGGCGGAAGGGCGTGCCGTCCAGGCCGATCAGGTAAAGGCCCGCGATCTCCGGCTCCTCGCCCGCATCCAGCGCGAAGCCGGGGGATACCAGCGCCGCGCCGGGGGCGACCGCGTTGACGCCATTACCCTTGTAGAACCATTCGGGTTGCACGCCGACCGCTCCGCCCTGCGGCTTGCCGCCTTCCAGTCCCATGCGGAACATCTTCATGCTGTCGGTCAGCGCCTCGGCATCGGCCTTGGCGTGCATCGAATTGCGCGTGGCGGCGCTGCCCAGATGCGTGAGGCCCGTGCCGGTCAGGTGCAGGTGCGCCGGGTCGTCGTGGTCCAGCGGCAGCAGCACCCGCCCTTCGGCCAGGGCGGCGGCCAGATCGACGGCCTCGCCCTGCCCGCGCGCCTTCACCTCAGCCTCAAGGCCATGGCCGGCGGCGATGGCGGCCTGCGCCAGGTCGCGGGTGGAACGCGCACCCGGCACGATCCAGGCACTGTCGTTCTCTCGTGCAGCGACAGCCCGGTCCCCGCCGGGGCTTTTCAGTTGCGACAGGAACATGGTTCAGCCTTGCTTGGTCTTGTTGTAAACGTCGAAGATCACGGCGGCGAGCAGCACCAGCCCCTTGATGACCTGCTGGTAGTCGATGCCGATGCCCATGATCGACATGCCGTTGTTCATCACGCCCATGATGAGGGCGCCGACCACGACCCCGATGATGCGTCCCGATCCCCCTGTCATCGAGGCGCCGCCGATGAACACGGCCGCGATCACGTCCAGTTCGAACCCGACGCCTGCCTTGGGCGTGGCGCTGTTCAGGCGCGCGGTGACGATCATGCCCGCCAGGGACGCCAGAACGCCCATGTTGACGAAGGTGAAGAAGACCAGCCGCTCGGTCTTGATGCCTGACAGTTTCGCCGCCTTCTCGTTCCCGCCCAGGGCATAGATGCGCCGCCCCGTGGTCGTCGATTCGGTGAAGAAGGCGTAAAGCACGATCAGCACCGACATGATCAGCAGCACGTTCGGCAGGCCCCGGAAGCTGGCCAGCTTCCAGCCCACGAACAGCAGGGCGATCACCACCACGGCATTGCGCGCCCAGAAGAAGCCTGCAGGCTCGGGGGCGATGCCGAATTCGGCCTCTCGGGCGCGGCCCCGGATGCCCGCCCAGACGATGGCGGCGGCGGCCACCGCGACCAGGATCAGGGCGGTGAAGTTCGGCTTGTCGGCGCCGAACAGGTCGGGGATGAAGCCGGTGGACAGCGCCTGGAAGGACCGCTCGAACGGGCCGATGTTCTGGCCGCCCAGCAGCCACAGCGTCAGGCCGCGAAAGACCAGCATCCCCGCCAGCGTCACGATGAAGGACGGGATGCGCCAATAGGCGATCCAGTAACCTTGCGCGGCGCCGATCAGCCCGCCCACCACCAGAACCATGGGGATCACCATAAGCACCGGCAGGTCGTATTGCACCAGCAGCATCGACGCCACCGCGCCCGTGAAGGCCGCGACGGATCCCACCGACAGGTCGATATGGCCCGCCACGATCACCAGCAGCATCCCCAGCGCCATGATGATGACATAGCTGTTCTGCAGGAACAGGTTGGTGATGTTCTGCGCCGACAGGAAGTCCACGCCCTGCACGGCGCGCACGATGATGAAAAAGAACAGGACGATGGCGATCAGCGCCAGCATCATCCCGTTCTCGCGCAGGTGGCTGCCCAGATGGGCGCCGATCCCCGACGGGGCCGGCTTGTTCGTTTCGGCGGTGCTCATGCGGCGTCCCCCTTCATTCCGTCTTGCAGGATCAGGGCCATGATCCGTTCCTGGCTGGCCTCGGCGCGGGTCAGCTCACCGGCGATCCGGCCCTCGTTCATTACATAGATGCGGTCGCACATGCCCAGCAGTTCAGGCATTTCCGAGCTGATCATGACGACGCCGTGGCCCTGCCCTGCCAGCTCGTTCATAATGTTGTAGATTTCGAACTTGGCGCCCACGTCGATGCCGCGCGTGGGTTCGTCCAGGATCAGCACCTTGGGATCGGTGAACAGCCACTTGGACAGCACCACCTTCTGCTGGTTGCCGCCCGACAGGTTCACGACCCGCTGGAAGACCGTGGGCGTGCGGATGTTCATGGCCTTGCGGTATTTTTCGGCCACCTGCTGTTCGCGCCCTCGCGACAGCACCGCCCCCTTCGAGATGCCCTCCAGGTTCGCAAGCGAGATGTTGCGCAGGATCGGCTCGTCCAGGATCAGGCCCAGGACCTTGCGATCCTCGGTCACATAGGCCAGCCCGGCGTCGATGGCCTTGGACACGGTGGACAGATCCGGCTTGCCACCCGCCAGGGTCACCTCTCCGCGAATGTCGCGGCCATAGCTGCGGCCGAACAGGCTCATGGCAAATTCGGTGCGCCCCGAGCCCATCAGGCCGGCGATGCCCACGATCTCGCCCTTGCGGACGGTCATGGACACGTCGCGGATCACCTGACGCGGCTGTTCGGGATGCATGACGGACCAGTTCCGCACCTCCATCAGCACCTCGCCGATCTTCGGCGTGCGGTCCGGGTATCGGTGGGCCATGTCGCGGCCCACCATGTCGCGGATGATCCGGTCCTCGGTGATCTCGCTGCGGTCCAGCGTGGATACCGTCGATCCGTCGCGGATCACCGTTACGCGGTCGGCGACGCGGCGGATCTCGTTCAGCTTGTGGCTGATGATGATCTGGGTGACGCCCTGGCCCTTCAGTTCCAGCATCAGGTCCAGCAGCTTCTGGCTGTCGTTTTCCTGAAGCGCGGCGGTCGGTTCGTCCAGGATCAGCAGGCGCACGTTCTTGGCAAGCGCCTTGGCAATCTCGACCAGCTGCTGCTTGCCGACGCCCAGCTTTTCCACCTTGGTGGTCGGCGCCTCGGTCAAGCCCACCTTCTTCAGCAGGGCTTCGGTCTTCTGGTAGGCCAGCGGCCAGTTGATGACGCCGCCCTTGGCGACCTCGTTGCCCAGGAACAGGTTCTCGGCCACGGACAGAAGCGGGACTAGGGCCAGTTCCTGGTGGATGATGACGATCCCCGCATGTTCGCTGTCGCGGATGTCGCGAAAGCGGGCGGGCTTGCCGTCATACAGGATCTCGCCGTCATAGCTGCCGTGCGGATAGACGCCCGACAGCACTTTCATTAGCGTGGACTTGCCTGCGCCGTTCTCTCCGCAGATCGCGTGGATTTCGCCTTCGCGGACCGACAGGTTCACGTTGCTTAGCGCCTTGACGCCGGGAAAGGTCTTGGTGATGCCCTGCATCTCGAGGATGGCCGTCATCGTGTTCCTCCGATCGTGTGGGGTCCCGGCGCAAGCCGGGACCACCATGATCACTTCAACTGGTCTTCGGTGTAATAGCCCGAATCCACCAGAACCTCTTTCCAGTTGTCGGCGGTGACCGAGACAGGCTCCAGCAGATAGGACGGCACGACCTTGACGCCGTTGTCATAGGTTTCGGTGTCGTTCACCTCGGGCTCCTTGCCCTCCAGCATGGCGTTGACCATGCCGACCGTGACCCTGGCCAGCTCGCGCGTGTCCTTGAAAACCGTCGAATACTGTTCGCCGTCGATGATCGCCTTGATGCCGGCGATCTCCGCGTCCTGTCCGGTGATGATCGGCATCTTCAGGTCGCCCGAGCCATAGCCCACGCCCTTCACGGACGAGATGATCCCGCGCGCCAGCCCGTCATTGGCCGACAGGACGCCATGAACCTCCTTGTCGCCGTAGTTCGCGGACAGGATGTTGTCCATCCGCGCCTGCGCCGTGGCCGCGTCCCACCGCAGCGTGCCGACCGTGTCCAGGCCCATCTGCCCCGAGGGGATCACGATGTCGCCCGCATCGATCAGCGGCTGCAGCACGCTCATCGCGCCGTCATAGAAGAAATAGGCGTTGTTGTCGTCCGGGCTGCCGCCGAACAGTTCGACATTCCAGGGCTTCTGGTCCGGGAAGCGCTCCTTCAGGCCCTCCACCAAGGCTGTGCCCTGCATCACGCCGACCTTGAAGTTGTCGAAGGTGGCATAATAATCGACGTTGGGCGTTTCGCGGATCAGCCGGTCATAGGCGATGACCTTGATGTCGGACGCGGCCGCGTTTTCCAGCGCGTTCGACAGCGTCGTGCCATCCAGCGCCGCGATCACCAGCACCTTGGCGCCGGTGGTGATCATGTTCTCGATCTGGCTCAGCTGCGCCGGGATGTCATCGTTGGCATATTGCAGGTCGGTCTGATAGCCCGCTTCCTGGAACTGCTTGACCATGTTCTCACCGTCCGCGACCCAGCGCGCGGTGACCTTTTCAGGCATCGAGATGCCCACCTTTTCGTCGGCCGCAGTCGCGGCCAGCGGGACCGCAAGCGCCATGGCGGCAACGGTCAGCATCTGTCTCAGCTTCGTCATTCGCATCCCCTCCCAAGGTGCCGGTCGATCGGGGGGCGGACCTTCCGGCCCGCCCCGCAGGGATCACTTCAACTGGTCTTCGGTGTAGTAGCCGGAATCGACCAGGACCTCTTTCCAGTTCTCCTTGGTCACCGGCACCGGCTCCAGCAGATAGGAGGGCACGACCTTGACGCCGTTGTCATAGGTTTCGGTGTCGTTGATCTCGGGCTCGGTCCCCTTCAGAACGGCATCGACCATACCCACGGTAACACGGGCCAGTTCGCGGGTGTCCTTGAAGATGGTCGAATACTGCTCGCCAGCCTCGATGGACTTGACGGACTGGATCTCGGCGTCTTGGCCTGTGACGATCGGCATCTGCATGTCGCCCGACCCATAGCCCACGCCCTTCAGCGACGACAGGATCCCGATCGACAGCCCGTCATAAGGCGAAAGCACCCCATGAACCTGCTTGTCGGCATAGTTCGACGACAGAAGGTTATCCATCCGCGCCTGCGCCACGGCCGGGTCCCAGCGCAGCGTGCCCACGGTTTCCATGCCGGTCTGGCCGGACCCGATCACGATCGAGCCGTCGTCGACCAGCGGCTGGAGGACTGACATCGCGCCGTCATAGAAGAAGAAGGCGTTGTTGTCGTCGGGGCTGCCGCCGAACAGTTCGACGTTCCAGGGCTTCACGTCAGGAAAGCGTTCCTTCAACCCGTCCACCAGGGTCGTGGCCTGCTGGACGCCGACCTTGAAGTTGTCGAAGGTCGCGTAATAGTCCACATGTTCCGACCCGCGGATCAGCCGGTCATAGGCGATCACCTTGATGTCGGCGGCGGCGGCGTTTTCCAGCGCGTTCGACAGGGTGGTGCCGTCGATGGCGGCGATCACCAGGACGTCCACGCCCTTGGTGATCATGTTCTCGACCTGTGCCAGCTGGTTCGGGATATCATCCTCGGCATATTGCAGGTCGGTCTCGTAGCCGGCTTCCTGCAACTGCTTGACCATGTTGTTGCCGTCGTCGATCCAGCGGGCCGACGATTTCGTCGGCATGGCGATGCCGATGGTTTCGGCCATGGCACCGGTCGCCAGCCACGAAACCCCGATCGCCAGCGCGACCGCAGCGGTTCTGAACTTCATCTGTATCCTCCCTGGCGCGGCGTCGCTGGCCGCGCATCCCCCATAGGTCAGAAAGATGTAGCGCAATGCTTTCATGCCGGTAAAATGAGAAAATCGGCAATCTTCATACCGGATTTGATATGTCCTTTCATGTGCTGAAGCCTGCCCAGCTTCGGCTGATCCACGAAGTCGCCCTGCACGGCCAGTTGCAGCTTGCCGCCGAATCCCTGGCGATGACCCAGCCCGCCGCGTCCCGGATGCTGGCCGAGGCCGAACGCCAGATCGGCGCGCCCTTGTTCATCCGCCAGCCCAAGGGCATGGAGCCGACCGAGATCGGCACCACCGTCCTGCGCCGCGCCCGCGTCATCCTGCGAGAGATGGCCAGCATCGAGGCCGACGTGCGCGCCCTGCGCGGCGGCTATGCCGGGTCGGTCCGGGTGGGCGCGGTGACGGGACCAGCGGTCAGCTATCTTGTCAGCGCGATCCGCCGGATCAAGGAGGAAAGCCCCGCCGCCGACATCACCGTGGACGTGATGCCGTCACGCGACCTTCTGCTGCAACTGGCGGCCGGAGAGATGGATTTCGTCCTGGGCCGCATCCTGCCGGAATTCGACAGCGACAGCTTCAACATCCTGCCCATGGCGGACGAAAGGGTGGCGCTGATGGCCCGCGCCGATCATCCACTGGCCCGTGCCCGCCTGGTCACGCTGACCGAACTGGTGGGCCAGGAATGGATCATGCAGCAGCGCGGCGCGCCGATCCGCGAAGCGACGCTTGCCGCCTTTGCCAACGTCGGGCTGTCAGAGCCGGACAATATCGTCAACAGCCCGTCGCTTTTGCTGACCATCGCCTATCTGGCGCAGTCGAACGCGATCACGCCGGTTTCGCGCGAGGTCGCCGAACTGCTGATCCGCCCGCCCGTCAAGGCGGGCTTCACGATCCTGCCGACGCCGCAGCCGATCCGAGTGTCTCCCTATTTCCTGCTGGATCTGAAGCGCCGCCCCCTGTCGCCGTTGGGAAAACGCCTGCGGGACGCGGTGGCGCAGATGTCGCGCAGCCCGATCAGGAACGCGGCCGCGCTGTGACCTGCCGGCGCCGGGCGATTTCCCAGGCAATGGCGCCGATGATGGTGGCCGCGATGATGACCAGGGCCAGGGCGTTGACGGCAGGCGTCAACCCGGTGCGGACCTTGGTGGCAATGAACACGGTCAGCGGCGTCTCGAATCCGCGCACGAACAGGGTGGTGTTGTAGTTTTCGACCGATTGCAGGATCGCAAGTCCCCCGGATGCCAGCAGCGCGGGCCGCAGGAAGGGCAGCAGCACCCGGCGGAACACCATCACCCGCGACGCGCCCAGGCCAAGGGCCGCTTCCTCCTGCGTGCGATCGAAGCGTTGCAGCCGCGCCATCACCATCAGCATGACATAGCAGATGATGAAGGTCGTCTGCGCCACCACGATCAGCGCGATGCCCCCGCCCACGCCCACCTGCCGCCACAGGATCAGCGTGGAAATCCCGATCACCACCCCCGGCGTCAGCAGGGGCGAAACCATCACCGCATAGGCCACGCTGCGCGCCCGCGAATGCAGCGTCGTCAGCACCAGTGCGGCCGCCGTGCCCACCGGCAGCGCCACGACCACCACCAGCACCGCCACGATGGCCGAGGTCCAAAGCGCCCTCCACATCGCGGCATCGGCCCACATGGCGGAAAACCATTCCATCGTCGTGCCCTGCCAGGGGATCACGGTGGGGAAGCGGCTGGTGTTGAAGGCCGCGACCGACATGATCATCAGCGGCGCGAACAGATAGATCACGAAGGCCAGCAGATAGAGAACGAACAGGCCCCGGAAAATGCGATCCGCCGTCATTTCGCCACGTCCGTCAGGTTGACGCGGAACAGCCGCAGCGTGACCAGCACCACGGCCAGGCACAGGACCAGCAGCGTCAGCGCATAGGCGGCGCCCCGGTTCCAGTCGCCGCCCTCGAAGAACCAGTTGTAGATGATCTCGGTGAACCAGCGGCTGCCGGGCGACCCCAGCAACGCAGGCGCGACATAGGATCCGGCGGCCAGCATGAAGGTGAAGACGCAGCCCGTGGCGATGCCCGCCTTGGCATGGGGAATGACGACCCGCCAATGCGTCCGCCAGGTGGGCGATCCCAGGTCGCGCGCAGCTTCCAGCTGCGAGCGGTCCAGGCTTTCTATCGCGTTGTAGATCGGCAGCAGCATGAACAGGATATAAGCATAGACCATCCCCGCCAGCACGCCGCCGTCGCCCTGCCAGCGGATCGGCGCGTCGATCAGCCCGATCCCCTGCAGCACCGCGTTCAGCGGCCCGCGATAGGCCAGGATGATGAACCAGGCCAGCGTCCGCAGCACTTCGTTGATGAAGAAGGGGATGATGACCAGCATCAGCGCGATGGAAAGCTGGCCGGGCGTCGCGCGCTGCGCCATCCAGAAGGCGATGGGATAGCAGACGACCAGCGTCAGCGCCGCGACCAGGGCGCTGGCCCAGATCGTCTTGAAGAAGATCGCGCGATGCACGGCCTCGTTCGCCAGATAGGTGAAGTTGTCCAGCGACCAGGTGTCGGCCTCGGACCCGATCTGCGCGGGCGGCAGGTTCGGGCGCAGGGCATAGTCGATCATCATCAGGTTCGGCGCCAGCACCATGGCCGCCAGCCAGATCAGCACCAGCGACAAAAAGATCGTCGCCAGGCCGCCGCCAAAGCGCGCGTAAAGATCACGCATCGGCCAGCACCACCGCATGTTCGGGCGCGAAGAAGAAGCTGGCATCCGTCCCCGGTGCGGGCGCATCAGCCAGCCGGGTCGAAGGCACCGCCGCCGTCAGGGCCGCACCATCGGAAAACTGGCCGTGGACCAAGGCAAAGGCACCCTCGAAATCCATGCGGCTGACGCGGGCGCGCAGGGTATTGGCACCGACGCCGGGCACCAGCGCCTCGGGTCGGACATAAAGCGTCGCGGTCTGGCCGATGGCGACAGCGCCCTGGGCGCGTCCATGAAGTGGACCCAGCGCGGTATCGACGCGCGCCATGCCGTCGCCCACCGCGCTGACCCGCCCCTTGATCGCATTCGTCTCGCCCACGAAGCCGGCCACGAAGGGCGTGGCAGGGTTGTCGTAAAGCTGGCGCGGCGTTGCCACCTGCTGCAACAGGCCTGCCGACATCACGGCTACGCGGTCGGACATGGCTAGCGCCTCGGACTGGTCATGGGTGATGTAGATGAAGGTAACGCCCGTGCGCTTCTGAAGGCTGCGCAGCTCCGCCCGCATGTGCTGGCGCAGCTTCAGATCCAGCGCCGACAGCGGTTCGTCCAGCAGCAGGACATCGGGTTCGACCGCAAGCGCGCGGGCGATGGCGACACGCTGGCGCTGCCCGCCCGACAGTTCGCCCGGCATCCGGTCGCCATATCCTTCCAGCGCGATCAGCCGCAGCAGGTCGTCGGCGCGCCTGCGACGCTCGGCCTTGCCCATGCCGCGCGCTTCCAGCCCGAAGGCGATGTTTTCCCAGACCGGCATCAGCGGGAACAAGGCCAGCGACTGGAAGATCATCGCGGTCGGCCGCTGGTTCGGACCCAGCCCGCGCATGTCGCGCCCGCCGATCAGCACGCGCCCCTCGGTCGGTTCCAGGAAGCCGGCAATCATGCGCAGGATGGTGGTCTTGCCGCAGCCCGAAGGCCCCAAGATCGAAAAGAACTCGCCCGCCTGGACCGTAAAGGACACGTCGCTGACCGCGCGCGTCGAACCGAAACTCATCCCGATCCCGTCAAGCTCGACCGAATGCGACATCCATCCCCCGTATGTTCTTGGTGGGGACAGGGGCTTCCCCCTGTCCCCATGCGTCATCAGGCCGACAGGAAGCGGTCCTGGTATTCGTTGCGCTTGGTCACATACCAGTTTTCCTGGATCGGCCACCACCACAGCTTTTCCAGCGCGTCGCCCGGATAGGCGGCGGCGAAGAAGGCCTTGGCCTGGTCCGACAGCAGGTCGGCCGACCCGACCGCGGTCGAGTTGATCGAGGTCGCGTTGGTATACATCGCCCCCGCTTCCGGCGTCAGGAACCAGTTGATGAAGGCATAGGCATTGTCCAGGTTCTCGGCCCCGGCCGGGATCGACAGCCCCTCCATCCAGGCCAGCGCGCCTTCCTTGGGCGCGATAAAGCCAATCGGCAGCCCCTCCTTGGACAAGGCGGCGGCGGTCGAATCCCAGGTCTGGCCGATGGCCGCGCCGTTGACGCGGAAGGCGCCCTGGGCCTCGTTCTCGTTGTTCCAGAACTGGATGATGTTGCCCTTGCGGGCGACAGCTTCGGCCAGGATCACGTCGAAGATCTCGGTCTGCGCCTCGGGTGACTTGAAGGCGTCCAGCAGCGGGCGCGGCAGCTTGCCCTCGGCCTCAAGCCACAGGCCCAGGCCCACCAGCGCGGAATGGGCGCGCACGGTGGCCTTGCCTGCCGCAGCCTCGCCCCAGATGTCGCCATAGGACGCCGTGCCGTATTCCAGCGGCATCTGGTCGCGGTCGAAGGCCACGGCCTCGGTGCCCCAATCGGTCGGCACCTGGTAACGCTTGCCGTCCACGACCGCGCCAAGGTTGGTCGAATTTTCCCAGGCGCTCGGCAGGACCTTCGCCACCTCGATCTTCGATTCGTCCAGGGGCTGGACCAGGCCGAATTCGACATAGTTCGGCACCCGGTCCACGGTCGGCCAGATCAGGTCGAAGCCGCCGCCATTGTTGGCGCGCAACTGGTTCAGCAACTCGTCATTGGTGCCATAGCCCGTATAGTTCGGCTTGATGCCCGTGGCCTTTTCAAAGGCGCCCAGGATTTCGTCGTTCAGATAGCCTGACCAGGCAAAGATATTCACCGTGCCCGACCCTTGGGCAAAGCCCGGACGCGCCACCAGCGGCGCGGCCAGGGCCAGGCCCGCGGCGGCACCCGCGCCCTTCAGAAGCCCGCGGCGATCAAGTCTGCTCATGTTTACCAACCCCCAATAGCGCCGCCCTGCGGGGCCTCTCCCCCTGGGACGGCAGGAACCATGACCGGCCGTCCCCATGGGCGCCGGTCAACCGCCTTGAAGCATATCCCCGCTGCGTGACAGGTCAAAGACTCTTTGATCTTTCACCGAAAATTCCGGCTGTTCTATTGCCGCGACAGCAGGGCGGCGGGCCGTGATCGAGCCAAAGCTTGGGTGATCAGTCCGGTCAGCACCGCCTTGATGATGTCGCCCGGAATGAAGGCCGTGACCAGGACCGCGCATTCGGCCAAGGTCTTCTTCAGCGCGATCGACATGCCGACGATGCCGAAGGCATACATCACCACGATGCCGCCGATGATCGAGGCCAGCGCGACCGTGACCGCCAGCGGCCCGCTGCGCAGCCGCTCCACGATCAGCCCGATGACGAAGGCCGCGACCGGCCAGCCCAGGAAGAAGCCCGAGGTCGGGGCGACAAAGGCGCCAAGCCCCCCGCGCCCGCCCGCCAGCAGCGGCAGGCCCAGCGCCACCAGCGCCATGAACAGCAGCACGGCCAGCGCGCCGCGTTTCGCGCCCAGGATCGCGCCCGCCAGCATCACGCCCATGCTTTGGGCGGTGATCGGCACGCCGAAGGCCAGCGTCAGGCTGGGGATCAGCCCCAGGGCCGCGATCAGCGCCGCGAACAGCGCGATCCGGGTCATGTCACGTTCCATCAATCCCTCCCTTGGCAGGGGGCAGAATTCCGCCCCGCGCGCGCAAAGCTTCGGCCACATGATCGGCGTCGTCCAGTGCCAAGGCGGCCATCGGCATCACGATCCGCCAGTTCGGCCGGCGACGGGACCGCGCGCGCCAGGACATCGCCAGCCTTTGCCCGTTCTCGACCAGCATCGGTGTAAAGCGCAACACCATGGCGATGGCCAGTTCGACTGCGCAGGTGGACAGCCCCAGGCGGCGCAGCGGCGCCAGCAGCCAGGTCAGCACCACGATCATGTCGGTCAGCCGCGTGGTCATGGTAACGAAATTCGCCAGCGCCAGCATCGTCAGCAGGCGCAGGGCAATGGCTGCGCCTGCCTGGAACTGGCCCGTCACGCCGTGCCACAGGGCGACCAGCAGCAGGAACGGCCACAAAAGCCGCAGATGCCGCGCCCCCTGCCCGGCGAAGGCAAGGCCCCCGGTCAGATACAGGCAAGCGACCGCAAGGAAGGCAAGGGCAAGCCCCGCCGGGTCCAGTCGGAACAGCAGCACCGTCAGGACCGACAGCGCCAGCAGCTTGGCCCCCGCCGGAACCCGATGCGCCCAGATCTCAAGGGGCGAGGTGAGCGAGATCATCCATCCCTCCCCAGTCAAGCATCTGCGCCTCGAAGGCGGGCAGCACCTGCGCAGGCGTGCCGTCGGCGGTCAGACGCCCCCCATCCAGCCACAGGATCCGGTCGAAACCCCGCACCTGGCCCGGATCATGGGTGACAAGCACCACCTGCGCCGCAATCCCGTCCAGATAGCGCATCAGTTGCAGCCGCGTCGGAATGTCGAGACCCGAGAAGGGTTCGTCCATGACGATCACCCGCGGCCGCATTGCCAGCACCGACATCAGGCACAGAAGCTGCTTCTGCCCCTGGGACAGGCTGTGCGTCGCGGCATTCGCCCAATGCGCCTTTCCAAAGCGGGCCAGCATCTCCTGCGCCCCGGCCTCGGCTTGGGGCTGGCGCAAGCCCTGTTGGGTCAGGCCAAAGGCGATTTCCTCGATCACGGTCGGGAAGATGATCTGGTGATCAGGGTTCTGGAAAATGATTCCAACAGCCGCCAGAGCCGCGCGGCGGTCCTGCGCCATGTCGATGCCATAGGTCCGTGCATCGCCCGCGTCCGGCACGACCAGCCCGGCGATCACCCGCGCCAGCGTGGTCTTGCCCGAACCGTTGCGCCCGACGATACCAACCCGCCCTTCGGTCAGTCGAGCGGTCACGTCCTGCAGGACCGCGCGCCCGGCCAGGGTCACGCCGACGCCGCGCAGATCCACGCTCATCCTCGGCCGTATCCCGGCCGTTCTTCAGATCCTGCCGCCATTCGCCGGCCTCCTGTCGTCCTGGCCGGGATTTGCCCGGAACGCCGCCGCCGCGCAACCCCGGACCGCCTATTGATAGCTGCGCACCAGAGCGCCCGCGATCATGGACCAGCCGTCCACCGCCACGAAGAAGGCCAGCTTGAAGGGCAGCGACACCACGACCGGCGGCACCATCATCATCCCCATCGACATCAGCACGGCCGAAACCACCAGATCGATGATCAGGAACGGCAGCGCGATCAGAAAGCCGATCTCGAAGGCGCGCTGGATTTCGGACAGCATGAAGGACGGGATCAGCACCGAGAGTTGCGTGCTGCGGTCGCCGGTGCCGGGCGCGATCTCGGCCAGGCCGGCCAGCGTGTCGGGATCGGTGCGCGCGGCCATGAAGTCCTGGAAGGGCACGATCCCGCGCCGGATCGCCTCGCCCAGGGTGATGCTGCCCTCCTGCAAGGGGGCGCCCGCGACCGCCCAGGCTTCGCGCAGGACCGGGTCCATGATGAACCAGGTCAGGAACATCGCCAAGCTGACGATCAGCATGTTGGGCGGCGATGATTGCAGGCCGATCGACTGGCGCAGGATCGACAGCACGGTGACGATGAAGGGAAAGCACGTCACCATGATGGCGATGGCCGGCGCCAGCGACAGCGCCGTCAGCGCCCCCACCAGCAGCACGGCGTTCTGGCCCAGGCCCTGTCCGACCTGTTCGGCGATCTGCCCGAACTGGTCCTGCGCCAAGGCGGCGGCGGGCAGAAGCGCAAGCAATGCCGCCAAGGCGGTGCTGCGGATCATGCCGCGCCGGGGGCGGGCAGGATGCGCACGCAAAGCCGGTCTTCGGCAGTGGCGTCGGCGGTCAGTTCGCCTCGTGCGATCACCTTGTCTCCCACGCAGATCTCGACCCCTTCGTCGATGGATTGATCCAAGAGAAGGATGTCGTCGGCCCGCAGCGACGAAAGTTGCGCAACGGTCTGGCGGGTGCGGCCCAGCCGGACCGTCACCTCGACCTGGATGGCGTCGGTGTCGATCAGATGATTCAATGCGTCCATGATGTCTCGTCCCCGTTGATTTCGGCAATCAGCTTGCGGATCTCCTGCGTCACGCAAGCCAGATCCAGTTCGATCCGGCCCCCCTGCAGCGACAGCGAAATCCGTTCCGCCTCGTCAGCCGCGACCTCGATCCCCTCAAGCCCGCATTCGGCAAGGCAACGATCAACCATCGCGCGCAGCGACGGTCCGCATGTGATGGAGGCACGCAGTGGCGGGGCAGACCGGGACAGGCGCAGCAACTCCTCGGTCAAGGCGGCTTCCAGGCGGCGTGATTCGCCCGCAGGGGCCAGGCAGTCCAGGATCTGCGCCAGGATCGGCGCCAGCGCCTCGACTGCCTCGCGGCGCAGGTCGGCCCGGCGCGCGGCGTCATCGGCCAGGGCGCGGGCCAGCCGCTCCAGCCCGGCGTTCAAGGTGCGGACCTGTTCGTCCTGCTGGCGGGCCATGCCTTCGGCCAGCCCATCGGCAAAGGCCTGATCCACGGCGTCGCGGCCGAAGGTCAGGGCCCCTTGGGCCGCCGCACCGAAGGATTCGAGTTTGAAGACAGCGAGGCTCAATGGGCGTTCTCCTTGTTGTCGATCCAGCCGGTCAGGATCTTGACGCTTTCGTCATGGCGTTCCTTCATCATATTGCGCAGCCGGGCCACCGGATCGCCGGGGGGCAGCGCAAGCTGTTCAGGCGCGCGGGGGGACACGATCGGGGCGACAGGTTCTGCGATGACTTCTGCGGCAGGCAGGATCGTCCCCGTCAGGGCCGGGGCTTCCGCGGGCGGGCGGCTGTCATCCAGCGCGGGCCGGGCGGCCCGCCCCTTCAGGACCGGGCGCAGCACCAGGAACACCAGAGCCAGCGCAAAGAGACCGATCAGCCCGATCCGTGCCAGGCCATTCAGCTCCAGCCGGTCCATCCAGCCCGGCGCAGCGGCCGTTCCGCCTTCGCCCAAACCGGTGAAGGGCAGCGACTTGACGGTGATCTGGTCGCCCCGCGCCTCGTCGTAACCCACGGCCGAGGCTACAAGCTCGCGCAGCACATCCAGTTCGGCCTGCGGACGAGGCACCATCTGGGATTCCCCCTGGGCGTTTTCCTCGGCCACGCCGTTGACCAGCACCGCCACCGTCAGGCGCCGAGTCGATCCGGGCTGGCGGGACACCTCGCGGGTGGTTCGCGTCACCTCGTAATTGGCCTGCTGGCGGGTTTCCTGGCGGTTGGCCTCGGACCTGTCGCCTTGGGCCTGGTCGCCGTCCGGCAGGTTCGAGGCGGCGGTCACGGCGCCCGTGCCGGTCGAGTTGCTCTGGTCGGTGGTTTCCTCGGTCACCTGGGAAATCAGGGCGCGGCTGTCGGGGTCGAAACGCTGTTCGGTCAGCATCTCGGTCTCGGTGACGACGTCCAGGTTCAGTTCCACGATGGCATTGCCGATGCCGACATGGGGTTCCAGGATACGTTCCACATTGCGCTTCATCTCGGCCGCGCGGTCGGCGCCCGCCTCGTCCTCGCCGGCGGCGACGATGCCGTTGCGGGTGTCGATGACCGTCACCGATTCAGGGTCCATTCCCGGCACGCCCGAGGAGATCAGGTATTTCAGCGCGGCCGCCTGCTCTCGGCTGATGGCCTGGCCATTGGTGGCGATGGTCACCGAGGCGCTGCCCTGGCTGTCGCGGCGATAACCCCGTCCGGTTTCGATCGCCAGGTGGACACGCGCGGTCTTGACGTTGGGCAGGGCCAGGATGGTGCGGGCAAGCTCTCCTTCCTTCGCGCGCCAGTAGGCGGCGTCGAACATCTGCGAGGTTGTGCCGAAGCCCGACATTCCGTCCAGCAGCTCGTAACCCGCGCCGCCGGCGGCGGGCAGGCCTTGCGCCGCCAGATCCATCCGCAGCTTGTCGCGGCTGGCGGCATCGACCCAGATCGAATCGCCGCGCACCTCGTAGGCCACGCCGGCCCGTTCGATCCCGGCCACCACCTCGCCCGCCTGGGCCGAATCGAGACCGCCGTAAAGCAGGCTCATCGAGGGGCGGTTGGCCACCCAGGCAAAGCCCGCGATGGCCATGAATGTCGCCAGAAACGCCGCCACCAGGATGGCTTTCTGTTGAGAGCTTCGCTCTGTCCAATAGTCCTGCAATTTTTGCAAAACCGGCCCTTTCGAATCAGCGTCAGGTTCCCTTGTCCTGATGGTGATCGCATGGGCGTCGTTAAGATTTGGTTAGTCGCGGGGTGCTAATTCCGTCTTGTCACGACGGAGAATCACCATGACCGATGCGACCATCGACCCCGCTGCCAAGCCGTCCGGCAAGAAGAAGCTGATCCCGATCCTGGCGGCTGCGGTTCTGGCGGGTGGCGGCTTCGCCTCGACCTATCTGGGGTTGTGGTCGCCCGCAGCGATCCTTGCCCCGAAAGAGGAAGCGCCTGCCCTGCCTGCGGTGGTCTTCGTGCCTGTCCCCACCATCGACCTGAAAATTCCCGGCGGGTCGGGTCAGAGCCTGGTCCTCTCGGCCAGCATCGAGACCGACAGCGCCCATCAGGCCCAGGTGGCGCATCTGATGCCGCGCGTGTTGGACGCCTTCACGAGCTTTCTCTCGGGGATCGACCCCGCCGCCTATGACAAGCGCGGCGTGCTGGAGATCATCCGCGCCGAGCTGCTGACCCGATCCCGCTATGTCCTCGGAACCGAGGCGATCAAGGACCTGCTGATTACGGAGTTTCGCTTCAAATGATACTGGAACATGCCTTTCAAGCCGCGCTTCTGGCGGCATCGCTGGGGCTTGGCGCCTTCTGCATGATCCTGTCGCGCAGGCTGCGGCGGCTCAACGACCTGGAAACCGGCCTGGGCGGCGCGATCGCCGTCATGGCGGCCGAGGTCGACCGGCTGGACAGTGCCGTCCGCGACGCCAAGACCGAGGCGGCGGCCGCCGCCGAGGCCCTGTCGCGAGAGATCGCCTCGGCCCGCAAGGAACGCGCCCTGTGGGATTTGCGCCAGAAGATCACGCAGGCCCAGGCGCAGTCGCCCGTGGCAGCAGCGGCCCCGGTCATCCCGATGCGCCGGCTGCGCAAGCGCGTGGTGGCCGCCGATGCGTAGATCGGCCCTGATGATGCTGACACTGGCCTTTGCGGTGCCTGCGGGCGCGGCCATCTGGCAGGCGGGGGATCTGTCGCGGTTCTTCGCGGCCTCGGCCAGTTCGGGGGATTTGCTGCAAGGCTGCACCGACGTCCCGGAAGCCGTGGCCTTGGCCACCGAACTGCGCGACCGCGCCCTGCGGATCGAGCGCTACATGGAGGCGCTGGACACCCGCAAGGCCGAGATCGCCACTGCCGAGGCCGCGCTGAAGGCCCGCGCCACCGAGCTTCGCCAGCAGAAGTCAGGCATCCAGTCGCGCCGCGACACGGCGTCTCAGGCCGTGCGCGAAGATATTGACCGCCTTGTCGCCGTCTATGACCAGATGAAGCCCGCCGAAGCCGCGGCGGTCCTGACCAACCTGCCCCCCGATTTCGCCGCCGAGATCCTGATGCGCGTCCAGCCCGAGACCGGCGCCCGCATCATCGCCTCGGTCGAGCCGCGCCAGGCCGCGCTGCTGACCGCCCAGATGGGCGCGCGCAGCGTCCAGAACGACTAGGAGAGAAAGCCCATGTTCGGCATCGTCGGCATCGTCGTCACCTTCGCCATGGTCTTTGGCGGCTATATCCTGGCCGGCGGAAAGATGGGCGTGATCACGCATTCCCTGCCCTTCGAGATGATGATGATCGGGGGGGCGGCCATCGGATCCTATCTGCTGACCAATGACAGCCACACGCTGAAACATACTCCGAAGGGGATCATCCAGGCCTTCAAGGGGCCGAAATGGAAGGAATCCGACCACCAGGACGTGCTGTGCCTGATGTTCCAGCTTCTGAAGATCGCGCGCGAAAACCCCGTTGCCCTGGAACAGCATATCGAAAACCCGACGGAATCGTCCATCTTTACCGCCTATCCCCGGCTTCTGGCCGATCACGAGGTCGTCTCGCTGATCGCGGACACGCTGCGGTCGGCCAGCCTGAACTATGACGATCCCTACCAGGTCGAGGACATGCTGTCGCGCCGCCTGGCCGGCCTGCGCGAGGATGCGATGCATGTCCCCCACGCGCTGCAAAGCATGGCGGATGCCCTGCCCGCGCTTGGCATCGTGGCGGCCGTCCTGGGCGTCATCAAGACCATGAGCGCGATCGACCAGCCCCCCGCCGTTCTGGGGGGCATGATCGGCGGCGCCCTGGTCGGCACCTTCCTGGGCGTGTTCCTGGCCTATGGCTTCGTGGCCCCCCTGGCGGGCCGGCTGGGCGGCGTCATCAAGCAGGACCTGGCGTTTTTCGATGTCATCAAGTCGGTGCTGATCGCGGGCCTGCACCAGCACGCCACCAACCTGTGCGTCGAGGTCGGCCGCCAGACCGTGCCCGATCATGTCCGGCCCAGCTTCAACACGCTTGAGGCCGCGCTGCGCGATCTCAAGAAGGCTGCGTGATGATCGGGGCGATGGTAATGGCAATCGCCCTGTCGGGCAGTGCCCCAACGGAAGCGGCCCTGCTGCCCGATGCTGCGGCCCTGGCAGACGACGCGACGGGCTGGCTTCTGGAAGGCGAGGCCCTGCCCCCCGATTATCGCGCGCGGCTGATGCGGATGCCGCCCGAGGCGCGGCTGCAGGCCCTGGTGTTCCTGCGGCGGTCCGGCCTGCTGACCAGTGATGCCTGGGCGCTGTCCGACATCCTGGATCCCGCCCCTGGCCAGGAAGCCGCCCCATGAGCAGC
This sequence comes from Paracoccus yibinensis, assembly GCF_030846195.1. Taxonomy (GTDB): domain Bacteria; phylum Pseudomonadota; class Alphaproteobacteria; order Rhodobacterales; family Rhodobacteraceae; genus Paracoccus; species Paracoccus yibinensis. The sequence continues at coordinate 154,646 of NZ_JAVCWH010000004.1, read as the reverse complement.
GCAAGCAGCCGTCTGAAGTCCATCGACACGTCGGTCCTTGTCACGGGCGGGCTGGTGGTGATCGTCCTGTCGATGGTCATTCCGCTGCCGTCCTCGGTCCTGGACTTCGGCATCGCGCTGTCCATCGCGGCGGCGACGCTGATCCTTGTCATGGCCTCGCTGGTGGACCGGCCCACCGACTTCCAGGCCTTCCCGATGCTGCTGCTTGTGACGCTGGTGATCCGGCTGTCGCTGAACGTGTCGTCCACCCGGCTGATCCTGACCCAAGGCCATACCGGGACGGATGCGGCGGGCCATATCATCAACGGCTTTGCCAGCTTCGTCGCGGGTGGATCGCTGATGGTCGGCGTGACGGTCTTTGCCGTCATATCGATCGTGAACTTCATCGTCATCACCAAGGGTTCTGGCCGCATGGCCGAAGTCGCGGCCCGCTTCGCGCTGGATTCGCTGCCCGGCAAGCAGCTTGCCATCGACGCGGATCTCAACGCCGGCGCCATCGACCACCAAGAGGCCAAGACCCGCCGGGCGCGCGACCAGCAGGAGATCAACTTCTTCGGCTCGCTGGATGGGGCGTCCAAGTTCGTCAAGGGCGACGCGGTGGCGGGCATCGTCATCACCCTGGTCAACCTGCTGGTAGGGCTGGGCATCGGCATCGTGGCGCATGGAATGCCCGTGGGCGAGGCGATGGCCACCTATTCCCACCTGACCATCGGCGACGGGCTGGTCAGCCAGATCCCCGCCGTCATTACCTCGATGGCGGCGGCCCTGCTGTTGTCGCGCGGCGGAGCCACCGACACGACCGCGAGGATGCTGTCGCACCAGTTGATCCGCGGCTGGCAGCCCGCCGCCGTGGTCGCGGCCGCGATGCTGCTGATGTCCTTCGTTCCGGGAATGCCGCGCCTGCTGTTCCTGGCCATTGCGGGCGCCCTGGCCTTCGGCGCCTGGAAGCTTTACCGACAGGGCTTGATCCCCCCTCCCCTGCCGGAACCCAAGGCCGATGCCGCGGCGCCCCGCCCCGCCGCCCGGATCGGCGACGTTCTGGACACCGACGAGATCAGCGTCGAGATCGGCAGCGACCTGGTGCTGATCTCGCTGGACCAGGCGCGCGGCCTTGGCAGCCGGATCACCAACCTGCGGATCCATATCGCCCGCGCCTATGGGCTGATCCTTCCCGATGTGCGCATCACCGACACCGACGACCTTCATCCGGGCGACTATCAGATCCGTATCCACGGCGTCGTGCGCGGGCGCGGCAGCCTGCGTCCGGGCGCGGTCCTTGCGCTTGGACCCGATCATGTGCTGCAAGGCCTCTCGGGCGACCCGGTGCGCGAGCCCGTCTATCTCAGCCCCGCGCGCTGGATCGACCGGAACTTCCAGGACGAGGCGGCGACGCAGGGTGCCACCGTCGTCACCCCCATGGAGGTTCTGTCCACGCATCTGATGGAGGTCGTGAAGGCCAACCTGTCGGCGCTGCTAACCCTGGGCGCCATGCAGCGCCAGATCGAGGAGTTGAAGACGCTGTCCGACAGCGCGCGGGCCGAGCGCAACCGCCGCTATTTCGACGGCATGATCCCCGACAAGGTCTCGCCCGAGACGCTTCTGGCGGTGTTGCGCGCGCTTCTGGACGAAAAGGTCTCGATCAGGAACCTGCCGCTGATCGTGGATGCTATGGCCGAATTCCGGGCCATCGATTCGATCGAGACGGTCTATGAACTGGTCCGCAAGCGGCTGCGCGGCCAGATCACCCAGCAATACAGCGATCCGGCGGGCGCCGTCTCGGCCCTGCAACTGCACCCGGCATGGGAGGCCGAGTTCGTGCGTGCCGATGCCGAGACCGGCCGTGCGGGCGGCGGGGCGATCACGCCCGCCTTGTCGCGCAAGCTGCTGGAGGCCGCGCGCCGTGCCATGGCGGCTGTCGAACCGGCCTTGCAGACGGTGCTGGTCGCCCCCGATCATCGCCGCCGGATGCTGCGCGCGGTTCTGGGATCGAACGGCATCGCCATGCCGGTCCTGGGGCTGGAGGAAATCGACCCCGGCGCCGAACTGCGCCTTGTCGGCACCATCGAGGTCGGGTGATGTGGGATCAGCTTTCCCAGATGCTGCCGGGATTCAGTTGGACCTGGGTGCTGGTCTATCTGCGCGTGCAGGCGCTGGTCCTGGTCCTGCCCGGCCTGGGAGAACGGGCGATCCCGGTCCGCGTCCGCGCCGCAGCCGCCATGGCCGTCACACCCATGCTGGCTGGGCTGATACCACCCGTCTCCGCCCCAGGCGGCACGCTGGCGACCCTGGGGCAGGCGGCGGGCGAAACGCTGATCGGGCTGGCCGCCGGCATGGGCCTTCGGCTGCTGGCGCTGTCGCTGGACATCGCGACCTCGGCCATCACGGCCACGGCATCACTGTCGCAACTGGTCGGCGGCCAGAACGAGGCCGCGCCCCATCCGATCGGCAACCTGGTCCATCTGGCCGGGCTTGCGGTGCTGATGGTGATGGGCCTTCCGGTGATGCTGGTGCAGCTGATGGCCGACAGTCTGGTGATCTGGCCCCCTGGCGGTTGGCCCGACGCGGACGGCCTTGCCGCCGAGGCGATCCGCCTGGTGGCCCGCAGCTTCTGGATCGCCATGCTTCTGGCCGCGCCCTTCACGCTGGGCGGCTTCATGTTCCAGGCGCTGTCCGGTGTCATCAACCGCGTCATGCCCGCCCTGCCGGTGATCTTCATCGGCTCGCCCGCCGCGATCATGCTGGCCTTGGCGGCCTTGGCCCTTCTGGCGCCCGTTCTGATCGGGCTGTGGGCCGATGCCGTCCTGGGTTACATGCTGCCAGGTGCGCCATGAGCGAGGAGAACGACGACAAGCCCTTCGAGGCATCCGAGCAGAAGCTTCGCCGTGCCCGGGAAAAAGGGGACATTCCGCGTTCCGCCGAATTGAACGTGGCGGCGATGTACCTGGGGGCTTGGCTGGCATTCGCCGTGGGTGCGGGCTTTGCCGTCAAGGCCTGGATGACGATGGCTATGCGCGCTCTGGGGTCCGAAGGCTGGACGCCCGGCACGACGGGGGCGGTGGCGATGGCCTTGGGCCAATACGCCGGATGGGCCGTGCTGGGGCTGGCCGCCGTGCCGTCGCTGGTGATCGTGGTGGCGCTGATTGGCGGGCGCGGCCTGGTCTTCGCGCCGGCAAAGCTGGCTTTCGATTTGAACCGCATCAACCCGATGAAGACGGCGGCACAGAAATTCGGCAAGTCGGGTCTTGTGAACTTCGGCATCTCGCTGGGCAAGGTGACGCTTGTGGGCCTGGGGGGCTGGTTCCTGTTCCAGAACCTTCTCGGCCATCTTGTGGCAAGTCCGCTGGCGGGGGACCGCTGGATCGCCGACCTGGGCGTGCTGCTGGGGCGGGTGCTGGCCCTGGCGCTGGCGATCTCGGTCCTGTTCGCGGGCCTGGACATGGGCTGGCAGGTGTTCGACCACCGCCGCAAGAACCGCATGAGCCGCAAGGAAATGGAGGACGAATACAAGGATTCCGAGGGCGATCCGCATTTCAAGGCTGCCCGCCGCCAGCGTGCAGTGGATATCGCCACCAAGCAGATGCTGGCCGATGTCGCCAAAGCCGATGTGGTGATCGTGAACCCCACCCATTACGCCGTGGCCCTGGAATGGAAACGCGGCAGCGGGCGGGCGCCGGTCTGCCTTGCCAAGGGCACGGACGAGGTTGCGGCCCGAATCCGCGAACGCGCGCGCGACAACAAGGTGCCGATCTTTTCGGACCCGCCTTGCGCGCGGGCGATCCACGCCACTGTCGAGATCGGGCAGGAAATCCGCCGCGAACAGTTCGCCGCCGTCGCCGCCGCAATCCGGTTCGCCGAAAAGATGCGTGAAAAGGCAAGGGCGGGGTGGTGAGGGCCGGATGACTCGGGAAAGCGACAAGCTTGCGCAACTGGAACGGATCGCCCGCATCAAGGCGGAACGCGAATTGAAGCGGTTCGCGGCCTTCAGCCTGCATATGAAACAGACGCAAAGCCACGCCGACGCGATGCGCACCGCCCTTGACCAAAGCTATCGCAGCGGCGCCCCCCTGTCCGTGGCCGAGGCTCGCATCGCCAACGCCCAGGCAGGCCGCAGCGCGCGCGAACTGCGCCAGGCCGAGGCCGAGGTTGCCCGGATGCAGCCCCGGTTCGAAGCCGCCCGCCGCGATGCCGCCCGCGAATTCGGCCGGGCCGAGGTGCTGTTGAACCTGTCGGAACAGCGACGCGCGGATGAAAAGGCGCCGAAATACTGATCGCCTGATGTCAGGGCGGTTCTTGAACCTGCGATGGCAGGGGAAACTTACCCAGCGGATCAGAGAGGTGCGGCCTGGGACTGCGCGACGGCAAGACCCCTATGGCAGAAGGATCCTGAGGTTCAATCCGCACAGCCCGGGCCTTCATGGCGATCGCCGGCGTTCCAGGCAATGCCTGAAGCGGGCGGCATGGCCGCAGCCGGGACTTGCGCCTCCCGCCCATTCCTAACGGGATGTTGCCGACCCGATCCCACGCCCTTTTGGCGAGTCCATGGCGCGGCACAGGTCACCGACCGGCCTGGGCCGCCACCGAGTCCAAGTCGATGTCCACCCAGACCAGCCGGTGATTGGACGCGGCCTCGACTGCCGGGGCCAGGGGTTCGCCGGGCGCGGGCCAGATCACGCCGCTGTCGATGATCCGCAGTACCTTGGCGGGCCAGACGTAATCCACCCGCAGGTTGCCCGGTCCGGCCGCGTCATAGACCGCCGTGTCCAGGGCCGGATCGCCGCCCTGCCCTGCATTCGCCCCTTCCTGTTCGGGCTGGAATGCTCCCTTGGGTTGCGGATCCTGGGCATGGTCCAGCAGCGCGGTCATCGCCTGCGGCCGCCCTTCGCCATCGACGATATCCAGGTTCGGATTGCCCAGAAGCACGAAGGGCGCGCGCGGCAGATGGTGCAGCCAGAAGGCCGCCTCGTCGTGGTTGCGGCGGCCGTTCAGATCCTCGGGCCCGTCAAAGACCGGCGGGGTCGCCGACCAGGCCAGCAGGTGCAGTGGACCCGCATCGGTCAGAACAGGCACGTCCCAATGCGCGGTGGACGACAGTCGCTGATCCTTAGGCGCTGTGGGTGGCATCAGGTTGCCCGGCAGGTCGCGCCACAGGATCGCCGTATGATCCGCGACCGGCCCCAGCGGCAGGCGCGACAGGACGGCCATCGCATTTTGCCCCGTGAACTGGCCGAAACCCTGCGCATCGCCTGCCCCCCCGGTCCGTCCATCGCCGTCCAGATCGAGGCCGGTCGGCATCCCGCTGCTGGGTCGGGCGGCGAAACGGTGGGGCATCGGATGTCCCGCCTGCTCCAGAACTTCAGCAAAGGCCGCAAGGACCAGTCCGTCGTGGTCCCAGTCGATGCCGGTCAGCAGGATCACGTCGGGCGCCGCCGCCACGATCACCTGGGCCGCTGCCAAGACCTGCGGATCGTCGCGGCGAATGTCGCGCAACAGAAGGCCCGGCCCCTTGCGGGTCAGACCGGGGTCATAGGTCGCCACGCGCAGCCCCTCGGCCGCCGCGGGCGACGCCAGAAGAAGACAAATCATCCAGACAAAACGTCCCATGCGGCAGATGTCGCATGGGACATGCGGACTGCCAAGCCCCTCAGCAGGGCGGCGGCGGGGCGATCAGTCCGGCACCAAAGATCGCGTCGCGCCCATCCGGCCCAAGGTCACGGGCCGCATCGCGCAGCATGTCGCGCAACTGCGCCGCAGACAGCGACGGGTCGCGCTGCCAGATCAGCGCCGCAGCCGCCGTCACGAAGGGCGCGGCATAGGATGTGCCGGTCTTGGTCCGCGCCCCGCTGATGGAGGCCGCCGTCCAGACATTCACCCCCGGCGCCGCAAGGTCGATGTGATTCCCCCGGTTTGCCCGGCGATAAACCTGGCCGCGCCGGTCCACCGCCGTCACCGCCAGCACCTGATCATAGGCTGCCGGATAGGCGGGCGCGGCGCGCGGACCGCCATTGCCCGCTGCCGCGATCAGCAGCATGTCGGCCGCCGCCATGTCGGCGATCTGCCGGGCCAGGGCGGTGTTCGGCGGACCGGCCAGCGACAGGTTGACGATGCGGACGTCCTGGGCGGACAGATAATCCAGGGCCTCGATCAGCGCGAATGCGTCGGCACGCTGATCCCGGGCGGTTTTCTGGAAGGCATCGACGGCGATCAGTTCCGCACCGGGAATCAGACCGGGGCTGCGGCTGTCGGTATCGCCCACCAGCAGCGAGGCGACGGCGGTGCCATGCAGCAGATCCGACGGCGCGGCCCCGGTGTCGATGCGGTGAACGCGGATGCGCGCGTCCGAGAGCGCGGCGTGATCGGCGTTCAGTCCGGTATCCACCATGCCGATGCGCGGCAGGGCGGCACAGCCTGCCAGACCGGCAGGCCAGCCGATCATGTCGCGGGCCAGGCAGTCCGCATTGTCGCAGCGCCCGCCCTGGGCCGCCTGTTCGCTGCGATAGAAATGGTTGAAATCCGCCTGCGATCCTTGGGCAAGGCGGCGCACGCGGTCGCGGGCCTGAACCATGGTCAAGGTGGCGGGCTTCAGCAGCCGGGCCAGGCTGTCACCGCTCGACAACGCGCGGCTTTGCAGGACATCGAACCCCTCGGCCTGAAGGGTGGCCAAGTCGGCGTCGGTCAACCCACGGGCCAGAACCTCGTTTTCGGCGCGGGTCGGCAGCGGGGCCGGCGGGGGCGCGGCACGCGCGCGGCGGACCACGCGGTCGTCGTCATCGTCGTCATCATCATCGTCGTCGTCATCTTCGGCCAGGGCCATCGCGGCCCAGGACCAGCCGTCCGGCTGGAGGCGCGGCTGGCCGGCCAGCACCAGGAGAACGGCGGCAAGAAACAGCAACAGCTTCGGCATGGCCGGTTTCCTTCGGACAGTTGGTTTCTGGACATTGACGCGGCAGACCCGCAAATATTCCCCCGACGCAGGAAAAATCCAAGAGGGTGGGCATGGACCCAGATTTCGGCGAAGCCCTGATCCGGCTGCTGCCCAATCTTCGCCGCTATGCGCTGTCGCTGGCCCGGCGCGGGGATCTGGCCGACGACCTGGTGCAGACCACGGTGGAACGCGCGATCCGGGCGGCGGCCAGCTATGACCCGTCGGTGCGGCTGGAGCCATGGCTGTTCCGCATCACCCGCAATGCCTTCATCGACCTGACCCGCCGCCAGCGCACCGAGGGGGTGCAGGTCGATGTCTTCGACATCCCCGAGGCCCTGCCCGACGACAGCGACCGCGCCATCGAGGCGCGGCTGATGCTGCGCGCCACGCAGGAGGCGATGAAGACCCTGCCGCCCGAGCAGGCCGAGATCCTGCACCTGATCTGCATCGAGGAGCTGAGCTATGCGGAAGCCGCCGAGGTTCTGGACATCCCCAAGGGCACGGTGATGAGCCGCCTGTCCCGCGCCCGGCTGGCGCTTGGGGAAAGGCTGGGAATAAAATGACGCGCCATGCGTATTCCTGCGATACCCGTTCGAAAGGATCCGGCCATGCGGATTGACGACGAAACCCTGATGGCCCTGGCGGACGGCGAACTGGACCGGGCCGAGGCCGCGCGCGTCTCGGCCGCGATCGCCGACGATCCCGAGGCCCAGTCCCGCCTGCGCCGCTTCACGGAAACACGGGCGCGGCTGAAGGCACTGTCCGCCGCCGCGTCGCATCCGGCGTCCGCGGACGACCCCCTGATCGCCCGCATCCGCGCGGCCAGCGTCCCGGCGCAGGCCCTCGCTGATGCCCCTGTCCAGGCCACCGCGCCCGCCAACAGGAACCGCGCGCCCCTGGCTGCCCTGGCGGCCGCATTGACGGTCGTGGTGGTGGGCCTTGGCTGGTGGCAGATGGGTGGCCCTGCCTCTGGCCTGCCCGAGGCCGAGGTCGCGGCCCTGGACAGCCTTCCCTCGGGTCAGGCAGTGCTGCTGGAGGACGGGCGCGACCTGACCATGATTGCGTCCTATCGCACGGCAGAGGGTGTTTTCTGCCGGGAATACGAAACGGCGCGGGATACGGCCCTGACGGTCAGCGTCGCCTGCCGCGACGGGGATCGCTGGCAACAGCAATTCGCCAGCGACCTGACCACAGCCGATGGCTATGTCCCCGCATCGGGCGATATCGCGGCCCTGGACGCCTGGCTGGCAGATACCGGCGCGGGCGACCCGCTGACGCCCGAGGATGAAGCGGCCGCCTTGGCCCAGTAGCGCGTCACAAGCAGTCGATCGGATGAAAGGCCCCCAGAACCGGGGGCCTTTCTTCTGGGGCGAGAAAAATTTGCGCCGCCCTGGAATAGTCACGCCCCTGTTTCCGTAAACGCTGCATCAGGCGGTCACGGGCATGGCCAGCGTCCATCAGCCGTGCCGCCCGATCGGATCACCTGTCCTGGCGTGACGCCCGGAGAAGGGAAACGGGACGCGGCTGCCAAAGGGCGGAGCGGCGCGGCCTTCATCAATCCGCCCGATGCAGGAGAGACTGACATGGCGACCTATTTCGGAAACGACGATTCCAACATCTACAACGGGACGAATCTGGCCGACCGGATTTTCGGCCGGTCGGGCGACGACCGGCTGTCGGGCCTTGGCGGCAACGACACCATCGACGGCGGCGAAGGAAACGACCGGCTGTGGGGGGGCGAGGGGAACAACGTCATCTGGGGCGGATCGGGCAACGATGCCATCTGGACCGGCGCGGGCAGCGACCGCATCGTCGCGGGGGAAGGAAATGACGCGGTCCGCGCCGGTGCGGGAAACAATGCGGTCAGCCTGGCCGAGGGGAACGACACCGCCGTGACCCTGGGCGGCCGCGACACCATCGACGGGGGCGAAGGCAACGACCGCATCGTTTCCGGGGCGGGCAACGACATCCTGCGCGGGGGCGAGGGCGACGACGTGATGATCGCCGAGGCGGGGAACGACACGCTGGTCGGAGGCGAGGGCAATGACGTGCTGAACGGCGGCCTTGGCAACGACCTGCTGACGGGCGGCGAAGGGGCCGACCGCTTCGTCTTCAACGGCGGCATCGACCGAATCACCGACTTCGAAAACGGCGACGACAAGATCGACCTGTCGGCCTTTGGGCAGTTCAACAGCTTCGCCAGCATCCGCGCCGCCGCCACCCAGGTGGGCACGGACATCGTCATCAAGGCAGGCATCCACCGGCTGGTGGTCGAAGACACGCGCCTGAACCAGCTGGATGGCGACGACTTCATCTGGTGACGCAAAAAGGCCGGGCGGCGATGCGCGGCCCGGCCCGCCTGATGGCAGGGTTGCGACAGGGCTTGGGCAATTCGGCGGCAACAGACCGCCGAACAGCCGGCCCGCACTTGCATTTGCGCCGGAAGCAAACATTTGATGCCGCGCAACCGCCTTGTCATCCGGGATTCCATGCCGACCGATCACCTGAGCCGCCGCCATATCCTGCAAGCCGCCCTGGGCAGCGGGGCCTTTTTCCTGCTTCCGCATCTGGTGCGGGCGCAGGGCGCGGCGGGCGACAGCCAGCCCTTTTCCCTTGACTGGCTGCGCGACATGGCCCGCGACATGGCCGGCAAACCCCATACCCCCCCGGAGATCGCCGATCCCGAGATCCTGGACCAGGTGGATTACGACCGCCACAACCAGGTCCGTTTCCGCGCTGAGCGCAGCCTGTGGCGGGGCCAGGGCGATACCTCGCCCGTGCAGGCGTTCTTTCCCGGAATGTATTTCCGCAATCCCGTGCGGATCTTCACGGTCGAAAACGGCATGGCGACCGAGGTGCCCTTCTCGCTGGACCTGTTCGACATTCCCGAAGGCAACCCGGCCCGCCAGTTGACCCGCACCAAGGGCTTCGCAGGGTTCCGGGTCCAGGATGCCAGGACGGAAATCGACTGGATGGCATTCCTGGGCGCATCCTACTGGCGGACTTCGGGATACAGCGGGCAGTTCGGGCTGTCGGCGCGCGGCCTTGCCATCGACACGGCGATCCCCGATGGACCCGAGGAGTTTCCCCTGTTCACCCGCTTCTGGCTGGAACCTGCGGAAAACGGCGACCTGACCACCTATGCGCTCTTGGACAGCCCGCGCGCGACCGGCGCCTATCGCATCGAATCGCGGCGCGGCAATGGCGTGGCGCAGGACATCACCGCGACGGTCTTCCTGCGCGATGCGGTGGAACGGATGGGGATCGCGCCGCTGACCTCGATGTTCTGGTTCGGCAAGAACACGCCCCATGTCTCGCCCGACTGGCGGCCCGAGGTGCATGACTCCGACGGGCTGGAGATCCTGGCGGGCAATGGCGAACGCATCTGGCGGCCCCTGAACAATCCGCCCGGCACGATGGTGAACAGCTTTGCCTCGCCATCGGTCAAGGGTTTCGGGCTGATGCAACGCGAACGCGATTTCGCGCAATACCAGGACGACGGCGTCTTCTACGAACGCCGCGCAAGCGCATGGATCACCCCCAAGGGCGACTGGGGCAACGGATCGGTGGTGCTGACCGAACTGCGCACGGACGACGAGATCCACGACAACATCGTGGCCTTCTGGCAACCTGCCGAACCAACCGCCAAGGGCCAGCAACACGACTTTGCCTATCGGCTGGACTGGGTGCGCGACAACCCCGCGGTCAGCGAGATTGCGCATTTCACCGCCACCCGCCTTGGCGCGGGCGGCATTCCCGGCCAGCCGCGCCCCAGGGGGGTGGTCAAGGTCGTCTGCGACTTTGCCGGGCCGAACCTGAAGGGCCTTGGCCGAGAGGACGGGCTGGCGCTTTCGGTGTCCACAGGGCAGGCGCAGGTGTCGAACACCGCCGTCTATCCGGTCGTGGGTACCGATTATTGGCGGGCGCTGTTCGACCTGTCCTTCGCGGAAACCGACACGGCACCCATCGACCTGCGCGCCTATGTCGATCATGGCGGCACCGCGATGACGGAAACGCTGATCCTGCAACTGTTCCCGTCGCAACTGCGCGCGCTGCTGGCCCGCACGCCGTAGGGTGCGTGCTTGCACGCACCGTCAAGGGCGAAACAGCGGTGCGTGCAAGCCCGCACCCTACACCATCAATGCGCCAGCATCTCGGCCACGATAGCGCCCGCGTCCAGCGAGGCCGGGTAATAGGTGGGCCAGTTCGTCACCTCGGCCAGCAGGGCGGCGCGGTCCTCTCCCCAATACAGGTGGAAATGGTCCGACACCTCGGGCGCGATGCGGTGGTCGCTGAACTGGATGAAGCGCGGCGCCGCCCGATCGCCGCCGACCTTCTGGAAGACGAAGCGCACGCCGCGGTTGCCCTTGGCATAGGTCAGGATTTCCTGGCCGTCCGCCTGATAGCGGCCCTGCACTGCTTGGTCGCCGCGGTGGAAGGTCACGCTGTCGCCCTGGATGGTGATGCGGTCCACGTCGGTCCTGTAGCCGGTGTCGTAATAGGCGCGGTATTCGCCGGCGGTCTTGTCACCGTGTTCCGCCTTGTGCGCCATGACCGGATCCAGCGTGCCATCGGCCAGCAGCGGATAGACCGACTGCCAGTCGCCCTGCCAGTCGGACAGAGGCCGGGGCTGGACCTGAGCGTCGTCGAAATAGCCGTCATGCACCGCCTGTTCCGCATGGGAATGGGCGTGCGCATGGGCGTGGTCGTGATCCTTGCCGTGGTCATGCGCCATGGCTGCGGACCCCATGACCAGCATTACGGCCATGACCGCCATTCCTTTAGACCCTGCCATCCGTCACCTCCATTAGCGATATGTTATTACATTTCAGTAACGCGCGATGGCGAGGTGTTCAAGATGAGAAAGGGCGGGCCATGGCCCGCCCCCGTGGTGCAAGGAAACCTTGTCAGCGATACAGCTCACCGAACTGGTCGCGCAGCAGGTTCTTCTGCACCTTGCCCATGGTGTTGCGCGGCAATTCGTCCACGAACAGCACCCGCTTGGGCTGCTTGAACTTCGCCAGCCGCCCGTCGAGCGCCGCCAGCACATCCTGTTCGGAAATGGCGTCCTTGCCGGTCGGCACGATCACCGCCGTCACGCCTTCGCCGAAATCGCGGTGCGGCAGGCCGATCACGGCGGATTCGACCACGCCGGGAAGGGCGTCGATCTCGGTCTCGATTTCCTTGGGATAGACGTTGTAGCCGCCGGTGATGATCAGGTCCTTGCCACGCCCGACGATGTGCAGATAGCCACGGTCGTCGAACTTCCCCAGGTCGCCGGTGATGAAGAAGCCGTTCGCGCGCAGTTCGGCGGCGGTCTTTTCCGGCATCTGCCAATAGCCCTTGAAGACGTTCGGGCCGCGCACCTCGATCATGCCGATCTCTCCCCGGGGCAGTTCGGCGCCTGTCTCGGGGTCGGTCACGATGATCTCGACCCCCGGCAGGGGCATCCCCACGGTCCCGGCGATCCGGTCGCCGTCATAGGGGTTGGAGGCGTTCATGTTGGTTTCCGTCATCCCGTATCGTTCCAGGATCGCATGGCCGGTGCGGGCCTGCCATTCGCGATGCGTTTCCGCCAAAAGCGGCGCGCTGCCGGAAATGAACAGCCGCATATGCGCGGTGATGTCGCGGTCCAGCCGGTCGTCCTGCAGCAGCCGGACATAGAAGGTCGGCACGCCCATCAGCACCGTCGCCCGGTCCATCAGCGCGATGATCCGGTCGGGGTCGAACTTCGGCAGGAAGATCATGCTGGCGCCGGAAAGCAGCGTCACGTTGGTGGCGACGAACAGGCCATGCGTGTGAAAGATCGGCAGCGCATGGATCAGCACGTCCCGCGCGGTGTAACGCCAGGCATCCCGCAGGGCCATGCTGTTGGACACCAGGTTGCCATGCGTCAGCATCGCGCCCTTGCTGCGGCCCGTCGTCCCCGATGTGTAAAGCAGCGCGGCAAGGTCATCCGCATTGCGCGCGATGGTGGCGAAATCCGGCGAGGCACCGGCGGCGGCATCCGTCAGGCTGCCCTGCCCGTTCGCATCCAGTGTCATGATCCGGGCACCTGCCCGCGCCGCGGCGTCCGACAGCGCATCGGCCCTCGCCGGGTCGCAGACAAGAATCCCGGGCGTGGCGTCGCCGATGAAATAGTCGATCTCAGCGGGCGTATAGCCCGTGTTCAGCGGCAGAAACACCGCGCCGGCGCGCACTGTCGCCAGATAAAGGATGATCGCCTGGACCGACTTTTCCACCTGGGCTGCCACGCGGTCGCCGGGCTGCACGCCCAAGGACACAAGCGCATTGGCCATCCGTCCGGTGCGCGCGACCAGATCGCCATAGCTGATGCGTTCGCCCACGGCAGTCTCGATGGCTGTGGCATCGGGATCGGTGATGCCCGTTTCCAGAATGTCGAACAGGTTGGCGTTCATGGCTTTTCTTTCCTGATAGTGGCTTGCCCGGCGGGCAGGTGGCGGCGAACCGCGTCTGACGCGGCGATTTCGGTGCGCTCGGCAAAGGCTTCGTGGTTGGACTCGATCCGGCCGGGATCATACAGGTAATTGACCATCAACCCATGCGATTGCCGCAAGCCGTTGGCCGACACGTCGCCCAGGAAGTTCAGCCGCTCCAGGCAGGCACCGTTGCCCAGATGGAAGCGCGCGACGGGATCGACCGCCCGGCCCCTGGCGTCGCGGGCCTGCAGGAAATAGATCGCGGCCGCGGCCAGCAACGGCTCGCGCAGGGCCTGCGCGGTGTCCCGGTCCACATGCCAGCCCGGCTGGTCCAGGGGTTTCAGGGCCGCGCGCAGATCGTCGTCCAGCATCTTTCCTTCCTCGCGCTCGCGGGCCAGCCAGGCGGCGAAGCCCGGCACCGGGGACAGGGTGACGAAGGTCTGGATGTCCGGCAGTTCGGCCTTCAGTTCCTCGACCACCTGCTTGATCAGGAAGTTGCCGAAGGACACCCCCGCCAGCCCCTTCTGGGTGTTCGATATGGAATAGAACACCGCCGTGGTGGCACGGTCGGCGTCAATGGGCGTGCGGGCCAGATCCAGCAGCGGCGCCACGGTGTCTGGAACCGCCCTGGTCAGCGCGACCTCGACGAAGATCAGCGGTTCATCGACCAGCTGCGGGTGGAAAAAGCCATAGCAGCGCCGGTCGGTCGGTTGCAGGCGGTTGCGCAGGTCGTCCCAGTTCTGGATGGCGTGCACCGCCTCATAGCGGATGATCTTTTCCAGGATCGCGGCGGGGGTATTCCAGTCGATATGGCGCAGCACCAGAAAGCCCCGGTTGAACCAGGACGCGAACAGATGCGCAAAATCGCTGTCCACCCGGCGCAGGTCCGGACTGTCCTTCAGATGGCGCAGCAGTTCCTCGCGCATCCTGACCAGGGCCGCGGTGCCGCCAGGGGCAAGGTTCAGGCGGCGGAGCAGTTCCTGCCGGCGAGGTTCAGAGGCGATGTGCAGCGCCTCGACCGCCTCGGCCGATCCCGGGTCGCGCCGCACGGCATCCAGCGCCTTGGCGATGGCCTTGGGATCGGGACCGAAGCGGTCGGCCAGGGTCGCCAGGAAGTCCAGGCGATTGGCCTCGTCCGCGTCCTCGAAAGCGGTGACCAGGGCTTGGGCCAGGGCAACGCCCGATGCCTCGCCCCGGCGCGACAGCAGCAGTTCGCCCATCTCGGGCAGGCTGGGCGGGGCGGTTACCCGTCCCGCCGGGTCGCGCCAGCGCAGCAGGGCGCGGCCGCGGTCGGTCAGCATGTCGAACAGATCGCCAAAGCGGTTCGTCCGGGGGGTCTGCACGGTCCTGGTCACGCATTCTCTCCTTTCAAGGGTGCCGCCGGATCAGCCCGGCAGCACGACGAAGATCAGCCACAGCACGACCGGCGCCACCAGGGTGACGATGGCGCCATAGTTCAGCAGCTTGCGGAAGAAGGCCTGCTTGTCCACGCCATGCGCATTCGCCAGCACCAAGGCGCCATTGGTGGAAAACGGGCTGACATCGACGATCGTGGACGCAACCGCCATCCCGGCGATGAAGCCGATCGCGCCCACGCCGCTTTCCCCTTGCAGGAACGGCACCGCCAGCGGGATCAGCGACCCCAGGACTGCGGTCGATGAGGCAAAGGCCGACACCACGGCGCCGATGAAGAACAGCATCAAGGCCGCCAGCAGGGGCGAAGCCATGCCGGCCACGCTGTCGCCCACGAAGTCGATGGTGCCCATCTCCTGCAGCACCGCGACATAGGTTGAAACCCCCGTGATCAGCATGATTTCCGGCCAGGCGACCTGCGCCATGGCGCGTTTCTGCATGGTCGGGTTCCACAGCGCCAGCGCCAGGCCGATGGTCAGCGCGACGAAGCCGATGTCCAGGTTGAAGGCCAGCACCAGGACCGCCAGCAGGACCAGGCCCGCCAGCGTGAAGATCTGATAGGGCGTGCCGTCGGGCTGGTTGCCCTCCTCGACCTCGGCCACAAGGCGGTTGGAATCGCCGCCGCCTTCGCGGCTGACACGCTTGGTCAGGGCCTGCGCTTCGCTGTCTCCGAAGATTTGCGGGCCGGTAGCGGCGCGGGCGATCTCTACATGCGGGACGGGCATGGCTTCGATGGTGTCGCGCGCAGCCATCAGCTGGCGCCCGCCCAGGATCATGAACAGGATCGCCGCCACCGCCGCGTTGACGAGGAAGCTTGCCGCGAAGGTGGTCAGCGGCGACAGGGGCAGGCCCGCTTCCTGAACCACGCCGTTGGTGATGCCGCCATAGATGCTGATGGGCGAAAAGCCCCCGGCCTGCGCGCCATGCACGACCATCAGGCCCATCAGCAGCGGGTTGATGTGATAGCGAAAGGCAAAGCCCAGCGCGATGGGCGCCACGATCGCCACCGCACCGGGGCTGACCGCGCCCACGGCGGTCAGCAGCGCGGAAATGCCGAACATGATCCAGGGGATTGCCCCGATGCGGCCCTTGACCGCGCGCACGGCCATGCGCACCAGCCAGTCGATCGTGCCGTTGTTCTGTGCCAGGGCGAACAGCCAGGTGATGCCCACCAGAGTCAGGAACAGCCCGCTGGGAAACCCCCCGAGGATGTCCTTGGTGGTCTGCGCAGCCAGCAGCGTGCCGACCAGAAAGGCCCCGACGAAGGCCAGCACGCCCATGTTGATCGGCCAGATGGTCGCCACGACGAACATCAGAACCAGGGCATAGATGGAAATCAGATGAGGTGTCATGCGGTTCTCCCCTTCCTGCATGAACTTGGGGATTCGCCTCCACACGAATCCTCAGATTGCTTGCGTTATACGCCTGATCACACTTGATGTATATAACAGAATGAATGATGAATGTTTCTTGCTGATTTGTTAGGCTGAAATGGCAAGGAGATCAGTCTTGACCAGCGTTCCGAATACCCTGCGCATCAGGCGCGCCCTGGAAGATGCCATCGTCGCGGGTCGCTATCTGCCCGGCACCCGCCTTGACCCCGAGGCGCTGGAGCAGGAATTTGACTGTTCCCGCACCCCCATCCGCGAAGCGTTCCAGCAGCTTGAAGCATCGGGACTGGTGCGCGTCATGCCCAAGCGCGGCACCTTCGTCAGCCAGTGGTCGCCCGAGGAACTGGCCGAACGTTTCGAGGTGATGGCCGAGATCGAGGCAAGCTGCGGCCGCCTGGCCGCGCGCCGCATCACCCAGGCGGAACTGGACGCCTTCCAGAAGGTCCATGACGATTGCCGCCGCCAGGCCGAGGCTGGCGAGGTCGAGGCCTATTACGCGCGCAATTCGGAATTCCACCACTGCATCTATCGCGCCACGCACAATGCCTTCCTGGTGCAAGAAGCCGCGCGGCTGCACGCCATGCTGCAACCCTATCGGCGGATGCAGTTGCAGGTTCGAAACCGGATGGGCCGGTCTTTTGCGGAACACGACGCCATCGTGGCGGCGATCCGGGATGGCGATGGGGACGGCGCGGCGCGGGCCTTGCACGATCACGTCATCGTGCAGGGGGACCGGTTCCACGACCTGATCGCGGCAATGCGCCGGACGCTGGCCTGAGGCAGCCTAGGGGCGCCGCTGCCGGATCACCGCGAACAGGATCGGCGCGCCTGTCAGGACCAGGATCACCCGCGTGATGTGGTGGACCACCACGAAGCTGAGATCGGCCCCCGCGATCAGCGCCAGCATCGACATTTCCGCCTGCCCCCCCGGCATGAAGGCCAAGAACCCCTCGACCGGCGGGGCAAGGCCGGTCAGGGTCACGAATTCCGTCACCGCCGCCGCGATCACCGCCAGGATCAGGACGAAGACCGCGCCACCCGCCACCGTTTCCCGCAACTCGCGCAGCGTGACGCCGACATAGCTGGTGCCGATGCCGATGCCGATCAGGAACTGCGCGGCCAGCAGGGCCTCGCGCGGGGGGCGCATGTGCAGCACGCCCGCCAGCGACAGGGCCATGGCCAGGATCAGAGGGCCAAGGATCGCCGCGCCGAACAGGCCGATGCGTTCGGCGGCCTTCCACCCGATCAGGGCGGCAGCCGCTATGATCGCCAGTTCGGACGGGGGCATGTCGGCTGCGGGCTGACCCACGGGATGGGTCAGTTCCACGCCGTAAACCGATACCAGCACCAGCGGGCCGACGATCATGATGACCAGCAGCCGCGTGACATGGACCAGCGAGACCTGGCGGATGTTGGCGCCGGCTTCCGCCGCGAAGACGGTCATGTCGGCGGCCCCGCCCGGCATCGCGGCATAGAAGGCCGTCACCAGATCGAAGCCCACGACACGGCGGAAGAACGGCACGCCCACCAGCCCGATCGCCGCGATATAAAACGGAATGATCGCGACCGAGGCCAGCATCGACGGCAGTTGCGCCACAAGCGCGGGCGTGACCGCCGCGCCGATGGCCACGCCCAGCACCGACCGCGCCGCAACCGATACCTGGCCCAGCCCAGCCAGCCGCGCGCCCATCAGGGCGGCGACAAGAGATGCGATCATCGGTCCGAACAGGAAAGGCAGCGGCAGGTGCAACAGCCAGAACAGCGCCACGCCCGCGGCGCCGATCAGCACCGTGGTGGCTTGCCGCCTGCGCATCCCCTCGGCCATTCAGACCTCGTCCCGGCCCGATGCCAGGATGCAGGCCAGCGTGATCACCGCTGCCGCCAGCATGTAATAGCCGACATGGGCCAGGCCATAGGTCTGCTGCAACCAGGTCGCGGCATAGGGCGCCAGCGAAGCCCCGAAGATCCCCGCGAAGTTGAAGGTGATCGAGGCCCCCGTGTAACGCACCCGCGTCGGAAAAGGCGCGGCCAGGGCGGCGCCGATGACGCCATAGGTCAGGCCCATCAGGAACATGCCGATGGTGACAAAGCCGTAGAGGGCCGCGTCGCTTCCGCTCATCAGCGGTGCCAGGAAGAACGAGAACGCCCCGATCAGCACCGTGACAACGACCAGGAACGGGCGCCGCCCGACGGCATCCGCGATCTTGCCCGCGAAGGGGATCGCAATGCCGAAGATCACCGAGCCATAGATCTGCATCAGAAGCGCATCCATGAAGGCGATCTGGCGCACCTTGACGTTATAGGACAGAAGCCAGGCCGAGCAGATATAGAACAGCACGAAGGTCACAAGCGCCACGAAGGTGCCCAGGAAAAGGCTGCGCTTGTGGTTGCGGAACAGTTCCACGACCGGGACGGACACCCGCTGGTCGCGCTTGACCGCTTCGGCGAATTCCGGGGTCTCGGTGATGGACAGGCGCACCCACAGTCCAAGGACGATCAGGATGATCGAGGCCAGGAAGGGCAGCCGCCAGCCCCAGGCCAGCAGGTCGTCCTGCGACATGAAATGCAGCAGCACCCAGAAGAAGCCCGAGGACAGGAACAGCCCGACCGGCGCGCCAAGCTGGGGAAACATGCCGTACCAGCTTCGCTTGCCCTCGGGCGCGTTTTCGGTCGCAAGCAGGACCGCCCCGCCCCATTCGCCGCCCAGGCCGAAGCCCTGCCCGAACCGGCACAGTGCCAACAGCGCGGGCGCCGCGACGCCGATCTGGGCATAGGTCGGCAGCAGGCCAATGATCACCGTCGAGATCCCCATGGTCAGCAGCGCCGCAACCAGCGTGGCCTTGCGTCCGATACGGTCGCCGAAATGGCCGAAGACAATGGCGCCGAAGGGCCGCGCGAAGAAGGCAATAGAAAAGGTGGCGAAAGACGCCAGCAGCGCCGTGGTCGCGTCCTCGGCCGGGAAGAACAGGGTTGGAAAGACCAGCACGGCAGCCGTCGCATAGACGTAGAAGTCGAAGAATTCGATCGTCGTGCCGATCAGGCTGGCCAGCAGCACCCGTGCAGGGGAATTGATGGGCGTGCCGCGCGCCTTGGCGGGCGCAGTGATGGTCTGATCAGTCATGGTTCATCGTCCGCTTGTCAGGGAAAGGCCCGGCATCGCGGAAGATGCCGGGCAGGCCCCGCGCTAACCCAGATGCTGCGGAAAGAGAATGCCGCGCATCCCGAAAGTTGCGCGGACATGGCAGGGTTGCAGCCAGGGATTACCGCCGTTCGGCCTCGGCCAGCTTTTGCAGGATGTCGCCCACCTGATAGGGCTTGCCCACGACGGGGATGCCACCGAACCCCTGGGGCAGGCCGATATCCCCGCCATAGCCGGTGGCGAAGACGAAAGGGATGTCGCGGGCGCGCAGGACTTCGGCCACGGGCAGCGAGTCCTCGTCCGCCAGGTTGACGTCAAGGACGGCCAGATCCGGCGGGTCGCTGTCGATCATCGCCAGGGCCGCCTGGACCGTGGCGGCACGTCCGGTGACCTGCAGGCCATGGTCCTGCAATTCGGCTTCCAGCGCCATGGCGATCAGGGTCTGATCCTCGACCAGCAGAACGCGCCGCCCGTTCAGGGGGGCGGGGGCAGCCTGTGCGGCGGCGGGACGCAAGGTGGCCGCGGGACCGGGATCGGCCAGGCGCACGAAATCCGAAGGCAGCATGAAGGCGGCGGCGATCCCCTGGGGGCGATAGGCGATCCGCGCCTCGCCGCCCAGATCAAAGGGCAGGGATTGCTCGATCAGCGCGGAGCCGAAGCCGGTCCGCTGCGGGGGCGTCAACCCGTTCAGCCCGTTCTCGGTCCAGCGGATGCGGCAATGACCGTCGGGATCGATGCGCCAGTCCACCGACAGATGCCCGCCGGGCCGCGACAGGGCGCCGTATTTGGCGGCATTGGTCGCCATCTCGTGGAAGATCAGCGCCATGACCGAAAAGGCCCGTCCGTCCAGGACCACCGCCGGACCGTCCATCTGGATCGGCTTGCCGTCGTCCGCATAGGGGCCAAGTTCCGCCGCCAGCAGGTCGTGCAGCAGCCCGCCCTGGTCGTCGCGGACCACCTGGTCATGGGCGAAGGCAAGGGCCTGGATGCGCCCGCGCAGGGCATTGGCGTAATCGGCCAGGGCCTCGCCTTCCTTGGGCTTGCGGCTGACAAGCGACTGGATCACCGCCAGGATGTTCTTGACACGGTGGTTCAGTTCCTGGTTCAGCACTCGCTGGCGGACGGCGGCGCGGGCGCGTTCGTCGGCCAGAAGCTCGTTGTTGAACAGCAGCACCTCGACCACGGCGATGCGCAGCGCCTCGGCAAAGCGGCGGTCGTTTTCGGACCAGGGGTGGCTTCGGTCGCGGACGGTTTCCTTCCAGATGGCAAAGCTCTTGCGCGGCGTCAGGCGGTCGCCGAACTTGCCGGTGGCATAAGTCTTGTTCGGATCGCCCGCCCAGTCCAGCGTCTGCACGGCTTCCCTGCGGAAATAGAACAGGAAATCGCGCGGGCGCCGCGACAGCGGCACGATCATCAGCCCCGCGATCCCCGTCGCAGACGAATCCATCGACGTCAGAGCGGCCAGGTTGTCGGTCGAGAAGACCTGGCCCTGGGGCAGGCTTTCGGCCAGGGCCAGGATCGGCGCGATGTCATGTTCGGCGGGCGCATGGCCATGCGCCGTCCAGCACCCGTCCAGCCACATCCCGATGCCGTCGGCGGGGATCAGCCTTGCCAGTGCCGGCAGGCGGACCTGCAGGGCGGCGGCCGCATCCTCGTTCTTGCGGGCATCGAGCATCAGGTCGTCAAGCGCGCCGCGGGCGGCCAGCTCGGCCTCTCGGGTCTGGCGGCGGGTCAGCGCGTCCAGGTGCATCGAGAAGAACTCGCCCACCATTTCGGCGGCAGCACGGTCGGCCATGGACAGGATCTTGGGCGAATAGTGATGGCAGGCGATCAGCCCCCACAAGGCGCCGTCGATGATGATCGAAATCGACATGGATGCCGACACACCCATGTTGCGCAGGTATTCGCAATGGATCGGAGAAACGCTGCGCAAATGGGCATAGGACAGATCCAGCGGCTCGGCCCGGGGATCGCCAGCCCAGATCGGCACGGGCACGAAGGACGCGTCGCCGATCACCCGGATGGGGTTGCGCAGATACAGCGCCCGTGCCTGCTGGGGGATGTCGCCGGCGGGGAAATACTGGCCGCGGAAGCTTTCCTGTTCGTCCAGCTTGGCCTCGGCCACCACCTTGCCCGCGCCGTCATCGCCCAGTTGATAGACCATCACCCGGTCGTATCCCAGCTGCGCCTGCATCAGCATCGCCGCCTGCTGGATCAGCCGTTCGGCGTCGCCCATGACGCGCAGCCGTTCGATGACCGTCCGCGACAGGCTGATGATCGTGCCCAGCCGGTCCGAGGCCGGTTCGAATTCGATGATCGTGCGGCCCTTGAAGCGGTGGATGGTGGCATCCAGCGCCTGCCCGTTCACCACCATCCCGAAGATCAAGCTGGGGCGCAGGCTTCGGCCCGACACGGCCAGGGCGTTCAGCAGCCGATGCACGTTTTCCGACCCCAGCACCTCGGCCAGCGGCTGGTCCAGCGGCGCCTGGGTCAGGTTCAGAAGGGCAGCCGCGTTGTCCGAATGATACAGGACCACCCGGCCCGCATTGTCGCAGGCCAGCAGGCAGCCATGGGGCTGGATGCTGCCGGGAATATGGATCGGTTCCCGGTCGCAATTGGTCAGGTCGATCGGCTTGCCGACAAGGGACGCGTCGGATGCGGCGTTTTCGTTCATGTCGCAGACTTGACGCCATAGGCGCAGAGCGCAACCCCAAATACGGCGCGCGCTGCCGCAAGGGTGGGCGCTGCGGGAAGATCGGCGCCTTCCATCCAGTCCAGGAACTGCCGCCATCGATGGGGCGAGGCGGTCTGCGCCGCCAGGTGGCGCGCGCCGTGGCCGGGCGTGAATCCAAGATCCGCCGCGCGCCGCGCCAGCAGCCGCGCACCCAGGGCAGAACCTTCCAGCACATAGCGGGCTGCGGCCTGCGCGGCAGGGCCTGCCAGCACCGGCGTATCGGGAAGCGCAGGGCGGGGCTGGTCCAGATCGGCCAGATCCTGGGCGATCACGGGCGCCAGCCGCTGCAACGGCCAGTCACCGCCGGTCAGCGCGGGTTCGACAGCCGCGCGGAACGCATAGCTGCCTGACAGGAATGCGCGATAGGCGCCGCCATCGGCAAATGTGCCGACCGCCTGATCCAGGCGATCATGCAGGTCGCGCGTCCCGGTCATCAGAACGCGACGCAGGGAATCGTCCTTGGTCATGAAGCATCGGCTTTCCAGTTGTCCCCCTGCCATACCTGCCCTTGCCGGAGTGTCGCAATAGGTTGCCTTACCCGCGCGTTAACACATGCCGACCGGCTTTGGTTCAATAGCCCCTGTCGCGATCCACCAGATACAGGACCGGTCGGCCCGACATCGCGCGGCGCAGGTTTTCCACGGCGACGGGTGCGGCGGTTTCCACCCGCGTCTCGGCGGCGATATGGGGGGTGACGGTCACGCGGGGGTGGGACCAGAAGGGATGGGCGGCGGGCAGCGGCTCGGCCCGGAACACGTCCAGCACGGCATGACCCAGATGGCCGCTGTCCAGGGCGGCCAGAACCGCGCCGTCATCCAGGACCGTGCCGCGCCCTGGATTGATCAACCATGCCCCCTGCGGCAGCCGTGCGAGTCGTTCGGCATTCAGAAGCCCGCGCGTTTGCGCCGTGTCGGGCAACAGGGTGATCAGGATCTCGGCCGCCGTAAGGGCTTGGACCAGTTCGCCGGGACCAAAGACCCGCACCCCCGGCACCGGACGGCCCGACGCGCTGAAGCCCGACACGGGAAAGCCGATGCCGCCCAGCATGGCGGCGACGCTGCGACCCAGTTCGCCCATCCCCAGGATCGTCACCTGCCGGTCGCAGGCCAGGGGCGGGGTCAGGCCGTTGCGCCACACGCCGTCCTGCGCGTAACGATCCATCCCCAGATGCGCGCGCAAGGCCCAGCCGGTGCAATATTCCGCCATGCCGCGCGCCAGCCCCGGATCGACCATCCGCGCCAGGGGCTGCGTCAGGGTCGGATTGGTCACGATGCGTTCGACCCCGGCCCACAGGCTTTGCACCAGCCGCGCGTTGACGAAGGGCGACAGGTCGTCGATGGGTCCGCCGGGCGCGAAGATGATGGCGTCGATGCCAGCCGGATCGGCGGCCTCATTGGCGCGGACCAGTTCCATTTCGGGCGCAAGCCCTGTCAGGGCGGGCGCCCAGGCGGGCCACAGCGCGTCGGGGGCGGCGAACAGGACGCGCATCATCGCGGCCTGTGCACATGGGCGGCCTGCACCAGCCCGAAGCCCAGCATCAGGATCATCAGCGACGTCCCGCCATAGCTGACCAGCGGCAGGGGCGAGCCCTTGGCGGGCAGCATGCCCATCACGGTGGCCATGTTGATCGCGAAATACAGGAAGAACGTGCCGCTGATACCGATGGTGATCAGCGCAGCGAAGCGGTCGCGGTTCGACAGCGCGGAATAAAGGCAGAAGCCGATGATCAGCGTGTAGAGCCCCAGCAGCGACATGGCGCCGACAAAGCCGAATTCCTCGGCCAGGACGGTGAAGATGAAGTCGGTGTGCTTTTCTGGCAGGAAATTCAGCCGCGACTGCGTGCCCTGCATGAAGCCCCGCCCCGACCAGCCGCCCGATCCCAGGGCGATCTGGCTCTGGATGATGTTGTAGCCCGCGCCCAGGGGATCGGCGGTCGGGTCCAGGAAGGTGTCGATGCGGCGGAACTGGTAATCCTTCAGAAGCTGCCAGTCCGTGCCCCGGCTTTCCAGCACCGCCGCGACCAGCCCCACGGCGGCCGCGATCACCACGCCGAAATACCACAAGGACACGCCCGCCGCGAACATCACGATGCCGCCCCCCGCCACCAGCATGATCGACGTGCCAAGATCGGGCTGGATCAGCACCAGCCCCGTGGGCGCCAGGATCAGCACCACCGGGATCAGCACCCACAAGGGCCGCGACACCCGGCGCGCGGGCAGCCAGTCGTAATAGGCCGCCAGCAGCAGCACGAGCGAGATCTTCATCAGCTCGGACGGTTGCAGGCGGATCGGACCGATGTCGATCCAGCGTTGCGCGCCCATGCCGATCTCGCCCACCAGTTCGACCGCGATCAGCAGCAGGAAGCAGCAGACATAGGCGGGAACCGAGATGCCCCGCCAGAACCACATCGGCACGAAGGCCAGCGCGATCATGATGACCATGCCGGCGGCAAAGCGGTACATCTGCGGCTCGGCCCATGTGTCCACGCGGCCCCCCGCGACCGATACCAGCATCAGGAACCCGATGCTGGCCACGGCGGCGATCAGGAAAACCAGGGGCCAGTTCAGATACAGGATCTTGCGGATGCCGGTCGGGGTCTGGGCGACCTTGTAGTCAAGATAGGACATGGCGATCAGGCCCGCGTCAGGCGGGGCGCGTCAGGCGGGAACAGGTGCATGGCGTTGTGACGTTCCTCCATCGCGGCGCGCTGATCGTCGGGCACGGCATCCAGGGGCGGCAACCCGCCGTTCAGCGCAAACAGCATGATGTCGCGGGCGATGGGCGCGGCAACAGCCGATCCGCCGCCGCCATGCTCGACGACCACCGAGATCGCATAGCGCGGCGCGTCATAGGGGGCATAGCAGACGAACAGCGCGTGGTCGCGGCGGTTCCAGGGCAACTGGTCGTTCGACACCACCCCCCGCGCGCGTTCGGCGGCGGTGATGTTGCGGACCTGGCTGGTGCCGGTCTTGCCCGCCATGCGCCAGTCCTCGCGGATGATGCGCGACCGCCGGGCGGTGCCGCTGTCGGAATTCATCACCTCGTCCATGCCCAGGCGGGCCACGCGCAGGAAGGCGGGGTCGATGTCCAGGACAGGAAATTCCGGGACAGGCTGCTGCACGCCGTCGATGGCACGCACCAGGCGGGGACTGACCTCTCGACCCGATGCGATGCGCGCGGTCATCACCGCCAGTTGCAGGGGCGAGGCCAGCACATAGCCCTGCCCGATCGAGGCGTTCAGACTGTCGCCCACCTGCCAGGCCTGTCCGTGCCGCGCCTGCTTCCACGCCCGGTCGGGCGCGATCCCTTCGGCCACGGCGGACATGGGCAGCTCGTGGCGCTGTCCCAGGCCAAGCTTGCGGGCCATGGCGGCGATGCGGTCGATGCCGACTTTCTGCGCCAGTTCATAGTAATAGACGTCGCAGCTGTGCGACAGGCTGGTCACCGCATCGACAGTGCCATGCCCTCCCTTGCGCCAGCAATGGAACCGGCGCCCGCCCGCAGTGGTGTAGCCGGGGCAATAGAAGCGCGATCCCGCATTGATGACGCCCGCTTCCAGCCCCGCCAGCAGCGTGACCATCTTGAAGGTCGATCCGGGCGGATAGACCCCCTGCACCGTCTTGTCGGCCAGCGGACGGTGGTCGTGGTTCATCAGCGCCTTGTAATCGGCCGACGAAATCCCCCGCACGAACTTGTTGGGATCGAAGGAGGGGGACGAACAGATCGTGACGATATCGCCCGTCTGCACATCGATGGCGACGGCCGCCGCGCTTTCGGTTCCCATGCGCTGCGCGGCATAGTTCTGCAACTGCGCGTCGATGGTCATCTGCACGGTCGCGCCCTGTTCGCCTTCCTGGCGGGACAGCTGGCGCATCTCGCGTCCGGCGCTGTTCACCTCGACCCGGCGCTGACCGGCCTTGCCGCGCAGAACGTCCTCCATCCGGGCCTCGAAGCCGACCTTGCCCAACTGGAACTCGGGCAGCATCAGGACGGGATCGGGATCCTCGATCTTGGACAGGTCATAGTCGCTGACAGGACCGACATAGCCCAGCACATGCGCCAGATCGCCCGCGCGGGGATAGACGCGCGACAGGCCCGATTCCGGCGTGACGCCCGCCAGCGACGGCGCGTTGACGGCAATGGAACTGAACTGTTCCCAGGTCAGGCGGTCGGCCAGGACGATGGGCGTGACCGCACTGCGCTTGGCGAATTCGTCCAGAAGCTCGGCCATGCGGGCATCGCTGATGGGGATCAGCCGCGCCAGCCTGCGCAGAACGGGTTCGACATCGCCACCCGCCTCCTCGCGCGTCAGCGTCACGCGATAGTTCTGTTCGTTACCGGCGATGACAATCCCGTTGCGGTCGTGGATCAGGCCGCGCGCGGGCACCAGCAGGCGGATCTTGATGGAATTGCCGTCGGCCAGCATCCGGTATTCCTCGGCCTGCTCGACCTGCATCGACCGCAGCTTGAGCGCCAGCGTGGTGATCACGCCAAGCTGGAGTCCCGCCAGCATCAGGCCCCGACGCGTGATGCTGCGGCCATTCGTGTCGCCGGGGCGGGGGGGTTTGGTCATCGGACGGCCCTCATCTGCTCGACCTCGACAGGGGTGATACGGCGCAGGCCCAGCAGAACACGCGCGCCCAGCACCACCAGCGGATAGGCAGCGATAGTCGCAATGTAGTGCAGGATCACCAGACCCAAGGCCGGAACCG
Source organism: Paracoccus yibinensis (assembly GCF_030846195.1). GTDB lineage: Bacteria > Pseudomonadota > Alphaproteobacteria > Rhodobacterales > Rhodobacteraceae > Paracoccus > Paracoccus yibinensis. Next base: position 127,895 of record NZ_JAVCWH010000004.1, on the reverse strand, counting down.
GCATCATGAACAGCCCCTGCACGATACGATAGCCCAGCATCATGGCGCCGATCAGCACCGCGATGCGCAGCCATTCAACCATGAATGGCGCATCGCGCCAACGGGCCTCACGCAAGCGTGCGGCCTCGGTCCCCATCAGGACGATGGCGGGCCACAGCCCAAGCGGATTGAGCAGGATGATGTCCTGGACGACAAAGGCCAGCACGATCACCAGGGCCGCCAACTGGTCGGGGCGGCGCAGCACCCAGGCCAGCACCAGGCAAAGACCCAGGTCAGGGCCGGGCAGGCGCGCGGCCCCCGCCGACAGGGGCAGCAGGCGCAGAAACAGCAGCACTGCCATCGCTGCGCAGAACAGCATTGTGCCGATCAGCACCTGCCGGTTCATCAATCCGTCCCTGCGGCCAGGGGATCGGACATGGCAGCGGCCTCGACCGGGGATGCGGGGACCTGCGGGCCGATGAAGCCCTGATCGCCGGGCGTGATGACCGCACCCGAATCCACCACGGTTTCCGCCGGATGGGATCGCAGCACGCGCAGGAATTCCAGCCGCCCGTAATCAGCGGCCATGCGCAGACGCATCCGCCCGTCGCTGCCCTGGACGACCTGCCCCGCCAGCAGCCCCGGCGGAAAGACCCCGCCATCGCCCGAGGTGACGACACGGTCGCCGGGCCGCACATTGTCGGGCGTTTCGATGAAGTCCAGGAAAGGCAGTTGCGTGTTGTCGCCCGTCAGCAGGGCGCGTTCGCCGGACGGCTGGATGGTCACCGGAATGCGAGAGGAAGGATCGGTCAGCAGCACCACCCGGCTGGTCCGCTTGCCCACCCCGGAAATGCGCCCGACAAGGCCCAGCCCGTCCATCGTGGCCCAGCCCTCGACGATGCCGTCATCGGCACCGACGTTCAGCAGGACCGACTGGCGAAACGCGGAACCGCTGTCCACCATGACCATGCCCGTCACGCTGGTCAGGGCCGGGTCGATGCGGACGTTGTTCAGCGCCATCAGCTTGGAATTTTCCTGCTCAAGCTGGACGGCGGCTTCCTTCCAGGCCTGCATCTTCTGCAGTTCGCGGCGCAGTTCCTGGTTCTGTTCGTAGATCCGGGCATAGGATTGAAAGCCGCCGATCATCTGGCTGACCTGGGTGACGGGCGCCATGGCCCAATCGAACGAGGGGATCACGCGGTCGATGATGGCGACGCGCATCGCCTCGGCCCGCGGGCTGTCGATGCGCCAGAACAGGAACAGCGCAACCAGCACAAGCGCCATCAGCGCGATCAGCACGCGCCGGACGGGTGTGGCGAAATCTGGTCCCTTGCGTGCCATTCACGCAGCCCCCTTCCGGGCCGCCTCAGCTGTCGTAGTCGATCACGTGGCGCAGCTGCTTTTCGTATTCCAGCGCCTTGCCGGTGCCAAGCGCCACGCAGTTCATCGGCTGGTCGGCCAGCGTGATCGACAGGCCCGTCTGCTCGCGCAGCGCCAGATCCAGGTCGCCCAGCATCGCCCCGCCGCCGGTCAGGATCACGCCGCGGTCCACGATATCGGCGGCCAGATCCGGGGGCGTGGCTTCCAGCGCGACCATCACGGCCTCGCAGATGGCCTGCATGGGTTCGGCCAGGGCCTCGGCCACCATGGCCTGGCTGATCTCGATTTCCTTGGGGATGCCGTTCAGCAGGTCGCGGCCGCGCACCATGATCGTGGCGCCGCGCCCGTCGTCGGGCATCCGGGCGGTGCCGATGCTGGTCTTGACGCGTTCGGCGGTGGATTCGCCGATCAGCATGTTCTGGTTGCGGCGCAGGTAATTGATGATCGCCTCGTCCATGCGGTCGCCGCCGATGCGGACGGACCGGGCATAGACCACGTCCCCCAGGGACAGGACCGCAACCTCGGTCGTGCCGCCGCCGATGTCCACGACCATGGAGCCCGTGGGTTCGGTGATGGGCATGCCCGCGCCGATGGCCGCCGCGATGGGTTCGGCGATCAGCCCCGCCTTGCGGGCGCCGGCGGACAGGACCGACTGGCGGATGGCGCGCTTTTCAACAGGGGTCGCGCCATGGGGCACACAGACGATGACCTTGGGCTTGGAAAAGCCGCTGCGCTTGAACACCTTCTTGATGAAGTGCTTGATCATCTGCTCGGCGCTGTCGAAATCGGCGATGACGCCTTCGCGCATGGGCCGGATCGCCTCGATGCTGCCCGGCGTGCGGCCCAGCATCAGTTTCGCGTCCTCGCCCACGGCCAGGACCTGCCGCTTGCCGTCCTTGACGTGATAGGCCACGACCGACGGCTCGTTCAGGATGATGCCCTTGCCCTTCACATAGATCAGCGTGTTCGCCGTTCCGAGGTCGATTGCGATGTCGGTCGAAAACAAACCGCCGAATGCCATGCCCGTTATCCTTTCGCGCCGGTTTCACCGGCTGTCCCCATTCTTGTCCGCTTCAAGCGCAGCCACGGCGCGGAATCGATGCACGCGGCGGTGCCCCCATATAGAAGCCTGGGTTGCAGCGCGAAAGCCCTGTTCCCGCGATGGGCCGAACTGGGGATGCATTACGGCATCGCATGAGCGCATGAAAAAGGCGCCCATGACCGGCATGGGCGCCGTCAGGAATTCTTCAGGTCGTCTCAGGCTGCCTTGCGGCGGCGACGCAGGAAGGCAAGAGCGGCCAGTCCGGCCGGCAGCAGCGCCGCACCGGCAGGCAGCGGAACCGGGGCGGGCTGAGGCTCGCCTGCGAAATAGACCGAAGCGTGCGACAAGCCGCCGCTGCCCTCACCGGGGCCGAACGTATTCCAGATCCCTGTCAGCGGTGCCGTGGAATCCAACAGGAAGGCAGCGAAGGTTTTCCCCTGCTTCAGGGTAACCATGATGCTTTCATAGCCCAGCGGGTTCAGGACCGACCAGGTGCCTTGGCCAAACTGGCTGAAACCGCCGTCAAGATAAGAGTCGCCATCGTCAGTCTTGTCGGCCAATTCCCAGCCGCTGATGCCATTGATCGAGAAAGCGGCGTCAATGGTATTCGTGTCATTGTTGGAATGGCAGGCCGCAGTGACATTGCCACTGCCCTGTTCCAGCAAGTAGGAAACAGTCTTGGTGCTTCCGTTGCCGTTCTTATTCCCGTTCCCGTTCTTATTGACGTTCCCGTTCCCATTCGCTTCAACGAATGTTGCAGTGCATGTCGCCGCCTGCGCGATGCCGCCGCATGTCAGCGCCAGAACCGACGCCATGATAACCGCCTTCATCATTAAACTACTCCTTGGCACGCGCCCAACTGCTCATGACCGAACAACGCCTTACTCTAACCAGTGCGTGCAAAAAAAGAAAATTTGAACTTTCTGGCAGGCGAATGCGTTTGCAGGGCCCCGAAGATCACTGGCTGTGTGCAAAGACCTCACACAGAACACTCTGTGGTTGTTTTCCCACGCGCCCACAAAAAGCGGCAAGGCTGCTGGAATGTCATGCAGCAGGCGTCTTTCCCGGTCCTGACGAATCAGGACCGGGCATTTTCTCAATGCGAATACATGCTGATTTCCTTGCCGTCCCGGCCCGCCCGTTCGCGGCGCACGATCAGGTGGTTCAACGCGCCGACATAGGCCTTGACCGAGGCCAGGATCGTGTCGGTGTCGGCGGCCTGGCCGTTGACGATGCGACCGTCCTCCTCCATCCGCACGGAAACGGTGGCCTGGGCATCGGTCCCTTCGGTCACGGCGTGGACCTGATAGAGCTTCAGCGTGGCATTGTGCGGGAAGATCTGCTTGACCGCATTGAAGCAGGCATCGACCGGGCCGTCGCCGGTGGCGTGGACGGTCTTTTCCTGCCCGTCCACGATCATGGTCAGGTCCGCCGACTGCCCGTCGCTGCCGCAGACCACGCGCAGGTGCTTCACTTGCAGATGATCGTCGCCGGTATTGGCCGAGGCGTCCTGGACCAGCGCCACGATATCCTCGTCATAGACCTCTTTCTTGCGGTCGGCGAGCGCCTTGAAACGGACGAAGATATCCTTCAACTGGTTGTCGCCCACATCGTATCCCAGGTCGGCCAGCTTGGCGCGCAGGGCGGCGCGGCCCGAATGCTTGCCCATGGCGATGTTGGTTTCGTTCAGGCCGATATCGGCGGGGCGCATGATCTCGAAAGTTTCGACATTCTTCAGCACGCCGTCCTGATGGATGCCGGATTCGTGCAGAAAGGCGTTCTTGCCGACGATGGCCTTGTTGAACTGCACCGGGAAGCCCGAAACCTGCGCCACACGGCGCGAGATGCCCATGATCTTCGTCGTGTCGATGCCGGTATCGAAGGGCATGATGTCGTGGCGCACCTTCAGCGCCATTACCACCTCCTCCAGCGCGGTGTTGCCGGCACGTTCGCCAAGGCCGTTGATGGTGCATTCGATCTGGCGCGCACCAGCCTCGACGGCGGCCAGGGCGTTGGCGGTCGCCATGCCTAAGTCGTTGTGGCAATGGGTGGCGAAGACCACGCTTTCCGATCCCGGCACGCGCTCCAGCAGCATGCGGATCAGGTCGGCGGATTCGCGGGGCGCGGTATAGCCCACGGTGTCGGGGATGTTGATCGTCGTCGCGCCGGCCTTGATGGCGATTTCCACCACCCGGCACAGATAGTCGTGTTCGGTGCGCGTGGCGTCCATGGGCGACCACTGCACGTTGTCGCACAGGTTGCGGGCGTGCGTCACGGTCTGCTCGATCCGTTCGGCCATCTGGTCCATGTCCAGGTTCGGGATCGCCCGATGCAGCGGCGAGGTGCCGATGAAGGTATGGATGCGCGGGCGGCGGGCGTGGCGCACGGCTTCCCAGCAGCGGTCGATGTCGGGCAGTTGCGCGCGGGCCAGGCCGCAGATGACGGCGTTCTTCGCCTGCTTCGCAATCGCGCTGACGGCGGCGAAATCGCCTTCGGATGCGATAGGGAAGCCCGCCTCGATGATGTCCACGCCCATCTCGTCCAGCATCTGGGCGATCTCCAGCTTTTCCTCGTGGGACATGGTGGCGCCGGGCGACTGCTCGCCGTCGCGCAGGGTGGTGTCGAAGATGACGACGCGGTTCTTGTCGGACATGGGATATGCTTTCTTACGGAAGTTCTGTCGCTGGGTTTGCCCGGGCACGTCCTGGCTGAGCGGCGGCCCGGAGACCCGCTCAGCGCAGCGTAAGAAGCAGCAGACCGCGGAGGTTCACGGCCACGCGCGCGCCGTGTGGCGCGGTCGGGGCGGCGGGAATGTCCAGCATCCGGGTCATGGCGCGGACTATGCCGCGTGAGGGGGCAAATGAAAAGCGGAAATCACGCCGCGCCCCAGCTGCGATCCAGGCCCTCCAGCACCTGCCGCAGCCGGTCGCGATCATGCTCGCCCGGCAGGTCTGCCAGGCCCCGGTCAGCTGCCAGGCGCAACTGGCGCTCCGCCGCCTGACGCGCCGAGGCGGGGCCAATCCGGCGCAGGGCGTCCAGGGCCTTGACCAGGCGGGTCAGCACGTCGATCTGCCCCGCCCCGTCGCGTGCGATCAGGTGAAAGGCGTCGTCGCAGATGTCGTCATACAGCAGGGGCGGCACGCGCAGGCGGGGATATTCAGCCTTGTGCAGTTCGGCCTTGTGCCAGCCCTCGGACCACAGGGTCAGCAGGCGCACCTGCCGCCCGATCACGTCGATGGCGGTGCCAGGGTCGTTGACGGCGGGCGACAGGGCGCGCAGCGCGACCTCGGACAGGGTGATGAGGCCGAAGCGGGGATCCTGATCAAAGGACCGGGCCGCCGCAATGGTGAAGGCACGGCGCACCTCGCGCGCCAAGTCCTCGCCCAGTGGTGCGCCCTGCACGACCGCCAGGGGGGTGCCGTGATACAGGAAGGCACCGGGCAGCACGCGGATGTCCAGGTGAATGTCGCGATCCTCGCACAAGGCGGACAGCGCGGCGGTGTCGATGAATTCGACATAGCCCACCTGGTCCGACAGGATGGCGGGCGCGGTCGGCGCATCATCGGGCAGCGGGCGCCCGCCCAGGAAGGGCAGGTCCAGCCGTGCTTCCATGGACCGGCGGGTCGCGTCCTCGAGCCGGTCGATGGTGTCGCCCACGCGCCCCAGCTTGGTCAGCTGATGGATCCAGCGCAGCAGCGCCAGCACGATCAGGATGATGACCAGAACCGTGGTCACGAACAGCAGCGCCCGGCCTTGCGGGCCATAGATATTCACCCGCAGCGCCACCAGACCCACGACGCTGAACAGGAACGATCCGATGAAGGTCGCCAGAACCGACTGGATGAAATCGTCCTCGGTCAGCAGCCGGGTCGCGCGCGGCGTGGCGTTCGACGTGGCCGATCCATAGGCCGAGGTCAGCGCGGTGACCGAAAACGTCGTGACCGCCAGCATGGACGAGGCGATCACGTTCAGCAGGCTGTCGATCGCCTCGGCGCTGATGTCGATGGGCAGGGGCCAAGGCAGCCATGACGCCAGCGTCGCGGCCACCGCCGCCGCAAAGCCCATGAGCGCATAAAGCGAGACGCGGATCCACAACGTCCGGCGCAGCCGCGACAGGATCCAGCGCAGCCGCGACATGCTATGGCACCCACCGCACCTGGGTCAGGTCATTGGCCTGAGTGGGCGCGTTTTCCCACAAGCCTTCGATGCGGGCATCCGCCACGCCGGTCTTGGCAAGCTGGAACAGGAAGGCGTTGACGTAGTCGCCCGCGATCATTTCCTGCGCCTGCTTCAGCAGGTCGCTGCGCTGCTGCGGCGTCACCGCCGCCTGGAGCTGGTTCATCAGCGTCACGAATTCGGGCCGGGCGTAATGGAAGTAGTAATCCGGCCGGGCATAGATATCGATGTCCAGCGGCTCGGTATGGCTGATGACGGTCAGGTCGAAGTCGCCGCCCTTGAAGACGGTTTCCAGCCATTGCGCCCATTCCATGGTGGTGATCTGCGTCCCGATGCCCACGGCGGCAAGCTGGGCCTGGATGATCTCTCCGCCGCGCCGGGCATAAGGGGTGGGGGGCAGCGCAAGGCGCAGGGTGATGGGACCGGCCCCTGCCTCGGCCAGCAGGGCCTTGGCCTTTTCGGGATCGTATTCCGACATGTCGGTCAGATCAACGTAATCGGGATGGTGGGGCGCGAAATGGCTGCCGATGGGGGTGCCGTATCCGAACATCGCGCCGTCGATGATGTCCTGGCGGTTGATCGCGTGCGCGATGGCCTGGCGGACCCTGATGTCGTCCAGGGGCGCGCGGGTGTTGTTCATGGCCAGGATCGTCTCGCCCTCGGTCGTGCCGACCATGACCTTGAAGCGGGGATCGGCCTGCAACTGGGGCAGCGTCTCGGGCGCGGGGAAGTTCGGGAATGCGTCCACGTCGCCCGCCATCATTGCCGCAAAGGCGGCCGAGGGGTCGGGAATGAAGCGGAAGGTCGCGGTCCGCAGCGCGGGCTTGTCTCCCCAGTAATCGTCAAAGGCCGACAGAACGATCCGGTCGCCCTGCACCCATTGGTCCAGCCGGAACGGGCCGGTGCCGACGGGCTTGGTGGCAAGGCCCTCCGCGCTGGCCGGGTCCAGCATCACCGCATCGCCCCAGGCCATCTTGAAGGGGAAGTTGCCGTCCGGCGCCGCCAGCGTCACGCGGACGGTTAGGGGATCCAGGGCCTCGACCGACTGGATGCCCTGGAACAGCACCTTCTGGGCATTGGTCGAATCCGCCGCCCGCGCGCGATCCAGCGTGAAGACCACGTCGCTGGCATCGAAGGCGGCGCCGTCGTGGAAGATCACGCCGTCCTGCAGATGGAAGACATAGACGAGGCCGTCCTGTTCCACGTCCCAACGTTCGGCCAGGGCGGGCTCGATGGCCCCGTTCGGACCGAAACGGGTCAGCCCTTCGAAGACATTGGCATAGACCACCTCGTCGGTGGCCGCCGCCGCCCCGCCAGTGGGATCCAGGTTTGGGGGTTCAAGCACCATGCCCAGGGTGATGGCGTCCTGGGCGCTCGCGGGCAGCGCCAGAAGGAACAGGGCGGCCAGCGGTTTCAGGGCATGGATCATGGGTGTCCCTTCAGGCGCGTTCGGGCATCAGTTGCTGCGCGGCCCCCGCCAGCATCAGCCAGAGGGAGGTGAGGACCAGCCCCCAGTTGGCCCAGCTGTCGGGGTGGAAATCAACCCAGGCCGCGCGGGCGGCGAAGACGCACCACAGGATCGCGATGGGCAGCGAAATCGCGCGCCAGCGTTCGGTCCGCACCGGATGGATAAACTTGATCGGCAGGAACATTCCCACCGTCAGCGCCACGACGATCAGCAGGATCACCGTCCAGTGCGGATCGGTCGCGAACAGGACCAGCACCACCATGTTCCAGCAGCCCGGAAAGCCGGAAAAGGAATTGTCCTTTGTCTTCATCCGGGTATCGGCCCAATAGATCACGCTGCCATAGACGATGGCGATGATCGCGAACCAGCCGGTCCAGCCCGACAAGAGTCCCGACTTGAACAGCGCATAGGCCGGAATGAAGGCATAGGTCAGATAGTCGATGATCAGATCCATCAGCACGCCGTCATAGTTCGGCGAGTGGATCTTGACGTCGTATTTCCGCGCCAGGGGACCGTCGATGCCGTCAACGACCAAGGCCACGACCAGCCACAGGAACATCAGCGACCATTTTCCTTCGACCGCGGCCAGCATGGCCAGCATCGAAAGCACGGCGCCGGTGGCGGTCAGCAGGTGAACGGACAGGGCTTTGTGTTGCGTCTTCATGGCCCGGTTCTGGCAGTTTGGCGGCGATCACGCAACCGTGCTTGGCCGATCAGCGCAGGATTGGCGGACCTTTCGGGCGCGGAGGAACCTCGGGGACCGACAGATCGAAGCGCAGCACGCCCGCGGGCATGGCGGCGTCCGTGAAGCTGACATCGACGCCGCCGGGCTGTTCCGGCAGGAAGGCCAGGGCCTCGGCCAGGGCCTTGGCGATCGCGGGCTGATGGGCGGGATCGGCGCCCGCGATCAGGACCACGTGCCCTTCTTCGGTGCCCGCCAGCGCCGCCCCCGCGATCAGACCACGCATGTCGCCCAGGCGTTCGGCCAGGGGCTGCGCCAGGGCCTCGACGGTTCCGGGGGCGGGCGGGGTCAGGCGCAGGTGGGCATCCGTCGCTTCGGGCGCGGCGGACAGCGCGCCGGTCAGCCAGTCCAGCATGGCCGCGTCCATCAGCATTTCCGATGGCAGGCCCGGATTGACCAGCAGGCCCGCCCCTTCGGACTTCAGAAGACCCGCCAGAACCCGCCCCGGCATTGCGGCATAGGCAACGGGGCCGCCGAAAAAGCCCGCCAGCCGGTCCTCGGTATCGCAGGCCAGGGCCACGGGACCGGTTTCCAGCGGGAAGATGCGCAACTCGACCTGGTCGCCCATTGGTTCGGCCACCAGGGCCACGGCCAGTTCCGTATCGGCCAGCCGCGACAGCATCCGCGCCCGCTGGGGCGCGGCGGCATCGTGGAAGGGAACCGGGGCAAGGTCGTCAAGGGCGGTCATGGCGGGCCTTCCTGCTGCGGAAACGGTCGCTGCCTGCCCTAATGGCGCCCTGCCCCCGGAACAAGCCCAAGCTGACGCAACCGTGATTCCCGACCGGGCGGATACTGCCACATATAGTCTGCATGAAACGCCGCACCCTTTTGCTGACCGCCAGCCTGTCGCCGCTGCTTGCCGCGCCTGCCCTGGGCCAAGCCAGCCTTGGCCCGATCCTGGACGATGCCGCAGGACTGGAAAACCTGCGAGCCATTGCTGTCTGGCAGGGCGGGGAAATCGCTGCCCGAGGTTATCACGGCTTCACGCCGGACGATCCCACGAACATCAAGTCGGCGTCCAAGTCGATCATCTCGGCCCTGGCGGGCATTGCCATCGATCGGGGTGAACTGGACGGAACCGACCAGCCGATCGCACCGATCCTGCGCGACCAGCTGCCGGCCGATCCCGATCCGCGCCTGGCCACCGTGACGCTGGGCAACCTTCTGTCCATGCAGGCGGGGCTGGAACGGCAGTCGGGCGCCAATTACGGCGCCTGGGTCAGCAGCCGCAACTGGGTCCGCGCCGCCCTGGCCGCGCCCTTCACGCAGGATCCGGGCGGGCGGATGCAGTATTCCACGGCCTCCACGCATCTGGTCTCGGCGATCCTGACGCGGGTGACCGGCCGGTCCACGCTGGATCTGGCGCGCGACTGGCTGGGCGATGTGCCGGGCTTTGCCATCGCCGGCTGGGAACGCGACCCTCAGGGCATCTACCTGGGCGGCAACCAGATGGCGATGAGCACGCGGTCCCTGCTGGCCTTTGGCGCGATCTATGCCGATGGCGGGCGCGCGGGCGGGCGGCAGGTCGTGCCCGCCGACTGGATCGAGGAAAGCTGGCAAACGCGCACCGCCTCGATCTTCAGCGGCCAGGGTTACGGCTATGGCTGGTTCATCGGCCAGGCCAGTGGCCGCCCGGTGCGTTACGGCTGGGGCTATGGCGGGCAGATGATCTATGTCTTTCCCGCGACGGGACGCCAGCCTGCGGTTGCCATCGCCATGACCTCGGATCCCGACCAGCCGTCTGCGCGGACGGGATACCGCAACGACCTGCACATGCTGGCCGACCGGATCATCCAGGCGCTGTAGGGTGCGTGCTGGCACGCACCGCAGCCACAGCCATCAGTCGATGAAATCGCCCGCCTGGAAGTTGCCCAGGTTGCCCAGAAGCTGCCCGATCAGCGAGATTTCGGTCACGCTGCCCTCGGTCACACGGCGCGACAGGGTGACGACACGGCCGCGTTCCAGCCCGAAGCGTTCGACATTGGTGACGACGCCGCTGGGCGCGAAGGACACGGCCACCACCTCGCGGTTGATCTCACGCGGCTCCAGCGCGCCGAAATGGCGCCACCGGGATCCCACATAATACCAACCCGACCCTGTCAGCAGCCCCTGGGCGGACGGGCGGCCGATCAGGCCTTGCAATTCATCCACGGTGGTCTGGCCGACCACGACCTGGGACAGATCCTCGGGCGCGGGGATGAAGCCGTGGTTGCGATAGACAGGCGCGCAAGCCGCAAGGCCAAGAACGGCCGCGAAAGCCAGAACCATTAGATGCCGGATGGCTGTCATTCCGTCTTTCCCTTGCAAGGCGCTGTTGACGCGGCCCGCCCGGCTTAGCAAACTCGGGCACCGCGCTCAAGAATGACAATCCCGTCGGGGATTTGGCGCCGCCTGCCGGTGCGGACCCCTGACCGACAGCAGACAAAGGCCCGCCATGACCGCCCCCGCCAACCAGCCCGCCCACCAGCCGGAACGCCTGCGCGTGGCGCATCTGAACCCACGCGCACCGACGCCCTTTTCGCTGGTGCCCGATGCGGAACGCTGTGCCGCCATCGCCGCTGAGCTGGGCATTCCCGCCCTGTCCCGGCTGTCCTTTGCCGGGGAAATCCGGGCCGAAGCGGGCGAGGCCTGGGCGCTGACGGGCCGGCTGCGCGCCCGCGTCACCCAGCCCTGCGTCGTCACGCTGAAAGCGGTCAAGACCACCCTGGACGAAGAAGTCGAGCGTCACTATTCCCCCCACATCTCCACCCCCGAGGGCGACGAGGTGGAAATGCTGGACGAGACGCTGGAACCCTTGGGCCAGTTCATCGACCTGGGCGCCGTGATGATTGAGGAACTGGCCCTGGCCCTGCCCGAATATCCGCGCGCTGAGGGTGTCGCGTTCGAAGCAGCGCCAGAGGAGGATGCACCTGACACCCGCCGCCCCTTTGCCGATCTGGACAAGCTGCTGCGCCGTCGCGACACGGACTGAACGATTCTGCCCCGGACCGTTGCGCAAGGGTCACATCGGGCGGGGGTGATTGCCCGCAGGCACGCCTGGCACTGGCGCAAACGCTGCCATCTGGTGCAATTAGCCCTGCCTGCCCCGCTGCAAGGGGTTGCGGGCGGGGCCGTCATGGCGTATCTGCGCGGTTCATTTTCGAATTCAAATCCTGGGATGTGCCAGACGCCCGCGCGTTGCATCCCGTCTAGCCCGAGGTTGTGACATGGCTGTCCCTCAGAATCGCGTTACCCGGTCCCGCCGGAACATGCGCCGCGCCCACGATGCCCTGGTCGCCGGCAATCCCAACGAATGCTCGAACTGTGGCGAACTGAAGCGTCCGCATCACGTCTGCCCGTCCTGCGGCCATTACGCCGACCGCGAAGTCGTGGCGCAGGCGAACACGATCGACCTGGACGACGACGCGGCCTGAGCGGGCTTGGCATTCGCGCCAGATGATCGACCGTGACGTGACCCTCTCCTCGGCGCCGCCCCCTGACCGGGGGGACGTCGTGGTGATATCGGTCGATGCCATGGGCGGCGATCGCGGCCCGGCGGCGGTTGTCGCGGGCATGGCCGAAAGCGCCGCCAAGAATCCCGACATCCGCTTCATCGTGCACGGCGACGAGGCCGAGCTTCGCCGGCTGGTCGGCCGCCGCAAGGTGCTTGCCGGGCGCTGCGACATCCGCCACGCCGGAGGTGTCGTCACCATGGAAGACAAGCCCAGCCAGATCGTCCGCAAGGGCGACGGCACCTCGATGTGGTCGGCCATCGAATCGGTCAAGACGGGGGAGGCCGGGGCCGCGGTCAGTTGCGGCAATACCGGGGCGCTGATGGCGCTGTCGATGCTGCGCCTGCGCAAGCTGCCGGGCGTGAACCGCCCCGCCATCGCCTGCCTGTGGCCGTCGCTGAACCCCCATGGCTTCAATATCATGCTGGATGTGGGCGCGGATATCCGCGCCGACGCACCCGACCTGCTGCAATATGCCCTTATGGGGGCATCCTATGCCCGCAACGGCCTGGGCCTTGACCGTCCGCGCGTGGGGTTGCTGAATGTCGGGACCGAGGAGCACAAGGGCCGCGCGGAACTGAAGCAGGCCCAGGATCTGATCATGGCGGCGGCGGATTCGGGCAAGTTCGAGTATGTCGGCTTTGTCGAGGGTGGGGACCTTCCCTCGGCGCGCGTGGATGTGATCGTCACCGACGGCTTCACCGGCAACATCGCCTTGAAGACGGGCGAGGGCACCGCCAAGCTGGTCGGCACCCTTCTGAAGGACGCGTTCGCGAATTCCATCATGTCCAAGTTTGCCGCCCTTCTGGCGATGACCTCTCTCAAGCGGCTGCAAAAGCGGATCGATCCCCGCCGCGTGAATGGCGGGATTTTCCTGGGCCTGAACGGGACCGTCATCAAGTCGCACGGATCGGCTGACGCCACGGGCGTGTCGGCGGCGATCAAGCTGGCCTTCACGCTGGCACGGTCCGGCTTCCAGGACCGCCTGGCCGCGCGCGTGGCGCAAGCCGCAGCAAGCGCCCCGGGTGCCGAGGCCGCATCGTGACCATCCGTTCCGTGGTGCGCGGCACCGGCCATTACCTTCCCGAACGTGTGGTCCCGAACAGCTGGTTCGAGGAACGGCTGGACACCACCGACGAATGGATCCGCAGCCGCACCGGGATCGAGCGGCGCCATTTCGCCGCCGAAGGCCAGGCCACCAGCGACATGGGCCTGCGCGCGGCCCGCGCGGCCCTGGACAAGGCGGGGCTGCGGCCCGACGATATCGACGGGATCATCCTCGCGACCTCGACCCCCGATTACACCTTTCCCGCCTCGGCCACGATGATCCAGCACGGGCTGGGGATGACGCATGGCTTCGCCTATGACGTCCAGGCCGTCTGCGCAGGCTTCGTCTTTGCGCTGGCCAATGCGGACGCGATGATTCGCGGCGGCCTGGCAAAGCGCGTCCTGGTCATCGGGGCCGAGACGTTTTCCCGCATCATGGACTGGACCGACCGCGGCACCTGCGTCCTGTTCGGCGACGGCGCCGGCGCCCTGGTGCTCGAAGGGCAGGACAGCGCAGGGACCAGCGACGACCGGGGCATCCTGGCAAGCGACCTGAACAGCGACGGGCAGTATCGCGACCTGCTCTATGTCGATGGCGGCGTATCCACCACCGGCACGGCGGGGCAGTTGCGGATGCAGGGCAACCTGGTCTTCCGCCATGCCGTCGAAAAGCTGGCCAAGACCGCGCATGTCGCGCTGGACAAGGCCGGACTGACCCCTGCCCAGGTGGACTGGCTTGTGCCCCACCAGGCCAATGCCCGCATCATCACGGCGACCGCGCAGAAGATGGGCCTGCCGATGGACAAGGTGATCCTGACGGTCGCTGACCACGGCAATACCTCGGCCGCCTCGATCCCGCTGGCCTTGTCGGTGGCCGACGGTCAGGGCCGTTTCGCCCCCGGTGACGTGATCGTGACCGAGGCGATCGGCGGCGGTCTCAGCTGGGGATCGGTCGTCCTTCGCTGGTAGGGCCTTACTTCAACTGCGAATCCTTGCTGCCGCGCCGGTTGATGCCGCCCGCAGGGCGCCAGGCCCGGTCGCGGTCGCGCTGGCAATCGAGGCACAGTTGCACACCCGGCAGCGCCTGACGCCGCGCCGGGGGGATCGGCTCGTCGCAATCGATGCAGACTTCGGCGCTTTCCCGGACGGCCTTGCCCTGCCCGGCGCGCAAACGGGCGCGGGCCACGGCCTCGGCCGTGCTGATCTCGATCTGGTCGTTCACCGCGTCGTCGCGCGCCCATCCACCGGCCATGACCGCCTCCTTGCCTTGCCCGAAAGATAGGATCGGCGGGTTTTTCTGCAACGCCCTGCGCCCCCTCTTGACGTGACGCGGGGGAACGAAAAAGCCCCCTTCTCGTTGACAGCGGGAAGAATTCCAACCATCCTAGTGAAATCAAAGGGGAAAAGTCATGAGTGACAAGACGCTGACTCGGATGGATCTCGCAGAGGCCGTTTTTCGGGACGTGGGTCTGTCCCGACACGAGTCCGCCCAGCTGGTCGAATCGGTTCTTGAACATATTTCGAATGCCCTGGTCCGGGGCGAACAGGTGAAGATTTCGTCCTTCGGCACCTTCAGCCTGCGCGACAAGAACGAACGCATCGGCCGCAACCCCAAGACGGGCGAGGAAGTGCCGATCACCCCGCGCCGCGTGCTGTCCTTCCGCCCTTCGCATCTGATGAAGGATCGCGTCGCCGCCGGAAACAAGGGATAAGGACGTTCTGACTGAATGACGAAAGGCGCAGACGCATTCCGGTCTATTGGCGAAGTCGCAAGGCTTCTGGGCGTGGCACCGCATGTCCTGCGCTACTGGGAAACGCAGTTTCCCTTGCTGAAGCCGATGAAGCGCCCCGACGGGCGGCGTTACTATCGCCCTGACGACGTGCGTCTGGCGGCGGGACTTTGCACCGTGCTGCGGGACGAGGGGCTGACGATCCGGGGCGCCAAGAAGCTTCTGGCCCGCGACCGGGGCGCATCTGTCCGCGAACGCGGCATGGCGCGCCTGAACGATGCTGTCGAGACATTGATCGACAGCGACTTTCCCGAACCCGAAAGCGTCGAGGACGATGTCGATCCCCTTCCCCGGCACGAACCGCGATCCAGGGTGCGCAGGCGGCCCATGTCTGTCCCGCAATCCGCATCCGACCGGAACCACGCTGATTTCCATGATGGCCCGCCCGCAGGATGGCTTTCCGAGATGGTGGCATTGAACGCCCGGTTACGCGATTTGCACCCCAGCGACGCGACCACGCCCCATCATCGCGCGTCCCTGTCGCGGCTGCGCGATGCCTTGGCGCGGTTTTGCTGACCAGCTGGGGCGTTACCGCGCAGATTTCCGCATTGCAGCCCTTGTGCAGCGGCGCAGGATCGCTCTATACGGTGCGCGTCGGGCCGTGGCGCAGTCTGGTTAGCGCGTCCGTCTGGGGGGCGGAAGGCCGCGAGTTCGAATCTCGCCGGCCCGACCATTTCGAAAACGCCCATCCCCTGCCGGGGGTGGGCGTTTTCGCATGAAAGGACCAGCATGAACGGCGTTCTTCCCGACAGCGGTATCCGCGACCTGATCCGATCGGGCGCGATTTCGGCGGATCCCGCGATCACGCCGGAACAGATCCAGCCCGCCAGCCTTGATCTGCGGCTGGGATCGGTCGCCTATCGGCTGCGCGCCAGCTTTCTGGCAGGACGCGGCAACCGGGTGATGGACCGCCTGCCCGACGTGCAGATGCATCAGATGGACTTGTCGGGGGGCGCGGTCCTCGAACGCGGCTGCGTTTATCTGGTGCCGCTGATGGAACGCGTGGCGCTGCCCGCCGGATTGACGGCGGTGGCGAACGCCAAGTCCTCGACGGGCAGGCTTGATCTGCTGACCCGGCTGGTCGCCGATGACGGCACCGAATTCGATCGCCTGCCCGAAGGCTATGACGGACCGCTTTACGCCGAGATCTGCCCACGCAGCTTTTCCGTCCTGGTCCGTCCCGGCATGAGGCTGAACCAGTTGCGGCTCCGGCGGGGCCAGGCGGTTCTGTCGGACACCGAACTGCGCGAGTTGAACGCCCGCGAGCCGCTGGTGGGCGGTCCGGCCCTGATCGACAATGGCTTGGGCTTCTCGGTCGATCTGAAACCTGCAGGCGGCGATCTGGTGGGGTATCGCGCCCGGCCCCACAGCGGGGTGATCGACCTGGACCGGATCGGCGCCTATGACGCCCGCGATTTCTGGGACGAACTGCATACGACCGATGGCCGCCTGATCCTGGATCCCGGGGCCTTCTATATCCTCGTCAGCCGCGAATCGGTGGCGATACCCGCCGATTACGCCGCCGAGATGGCGCCCTATCTGGCGATGGTCGGCGAATTCCGCGTCCACTACGCAGGCTTCTTCGATCCCGGCTTCGGCATTGGCGAAACCGGCACCGGCGCGCGCGGTGTGCTGGAGGTCCGCTGCCACGAGGCGCCCTTCGTGCTGGAACATGGTCAGGTCGTCGGCCGTCTGGTCTATGAACGCATGGCGGCCCGCCCGGATTGTCTCTATGGCGCGGGCATCAAGTCCAACTATCAGGGCCAGGGGCTGAAGCTGGCCAAGCAGTTCCGCTAGGCCCCTTCACTTTGGCCGAAATATCCCGGGGGTCCGGGGGCTGGCCCCCGGCTTACAGCGCCCCCGTCTGCCACAGCCGCACCTTCAACCCGCCATGCGCGACCACCGGCCCCGATTCCAGCGGCAGGCCCGTGGCCTTGGCCAATGGACCTTCGCTGGTGACGATCCCCACCCGCCAGCCGGAAAGGCGTTCGCGGAACACCTGCCCCATGGCGGCGTGCAGCCCGAACAGCGGCCCCTTGTTGCCGATGCGCGCGCCATAGGGCGGGTTCACCATGACGATACCCGGAGCGCCCCCGGGACGTTGCAAGTCGCCGATGGCGCGGCAGTCAAAGCGCGTCACGCCCGCCACCCCTGCCCGCTCGGCATTCGCCTGGCTCATGCGGATGGCGCCCGCGTCGCGGTCGCTGCCGAAGAACTGCGCAGGCGCGGGACGCGGCGCATCGGCCGCGCGCATCGCCTGCCAAGCGGCGGGATCGAAGCTGGCAAGCTGCTGGAAGCCGAAGCTGCGGCTGCGGCCCGGCGCAAGGCCCAGGGCGATCTCGGCCGCCTCGATCACGAAGGTGCCCGACCCGCACATCGGATCCAGCACCGGCTGGCTGCCGTCAAAGCCCATCTCGCGCAGGAACATCGCGGCCATCGTCTCGCGCAGGGGGGCCTTGGCGACGGCTTCCTTGTGCCCGCGCTTGTGCAGCGATTCGCCCGTCGTATCCAGGCTGAGGGTGACAAGGTCATCCTCGATCCGCACCTTGACGACCAGGGCGGCGTCCGGGGCGATGGGCGCGCCCAGTTCTTCGGCGATGGCGCGTTCGATGCGCTGCGTGGCCGCGCCCGCGTGATAGATGCGGCTGGCCTTGCAGGTGGTTTCGACGCGGACCGGCACAGCGGGCCGCAGGACGGTGGCCCAGGGGAATTTCCGCGCCCGCTTGTCCAGTTGCGCCAGATGCAAGGCGCGAAAGCTGCCCACGCGGGCCAGAACGCGCGTGGCGCCCCGCAGCCACAGGTTCGCGCGCCACACATCGGGCCAGCCGCCCGTGATCGTCACGCCGCCCGGCTGCACGACCGGCTGCCAACCCAAACCTGCGGCTTCCGCGGCCAGAGGTGCTTCCAGCCCCGGCGTCGCCACCAGGAAAATCTCGAATCTGTCATCCATCGCGCAGCCCTATCGCGGACGCGCGGCAAAGGCGAGTGTCAGCGCCCGATGCGGCGGGTCAGCCGGGCGGCCTGACGGGCGCGCTTGACGGCCGTGCGCATGTCCTTGGCCTGCTTGGCCGAAACCTTGGCAGGCTTGCCGCCGGATTTCGCGATCCGGTCGATGCTCTTGTTGACGCCCCAGTTCACGGCGCGTCGGGAAACCATGCGGGTCAGAGTGTTGATGATGGACTTTAAGCTCATCGGGTCATTCGTCCTCGAACAGGTCGTCAGCGGGTGCCGTGGCAGACATATCGTCATCCCCGTCCAGCAAGGCAAGGGGAACGTGCAGTCCCGGCGCGGGCGGGCGCGATTCCAGCAGCCCCGCCGCGCGCAGCTCCGCAAGCCCCGGCAGGTCGCGGGCGGATTCCAGGCCGAAGTGGTCCAGAAAGGTTTCCGTGACCACAAAGGTCGCGGGTCGGCCGGGGGTCATCCGCCTGCGGCCGATGCGGACCCATTCCATCTCGATCAACTGGTCCAGCGTGCCGCGCGACACGGCCACGCCGCGAATCTCCTCGATCTCGGCGCGGGTGACGGGCTGGTGATAGGCGATGATCGCCAGCGTCTCGATGGCCGCGCGCGACAGGCGGCGCTGTTCCACCGTTTCGGTCCGCATCAGGAAGGACAGGTCCGGGGCGGTGCGGAAGGCGTAGCCGTCGCCGATCCGTTCCAGCACCACACCGCGATCCGCATAGGTCCGTCGCAGCCCGGCCAAGGCTTCGGCCGGGTCGCAACCCGTCGGCAGGCGCTGCGCCAGGTCGCGCACCGTGACGGGCGCAGAGGATGCGAACAGGATCGCCTCGACCATGCGTTCCTGCTGGGCCAGCGATGGGGGCGGGAAATCGGTCACGGCTGGTCGCTGTCGGGCTTTCGGCGGAAATGGATCGGGGCAAAGGAAGCTGCCTGCCTTATCTCGATCCGGCCCTGCCGCGCAAGTTCAAGCGATGCCGCAAAGGTTGCCGCCGTGGCCGACCGTCGGCGCTCGCCCCCTGCGTTCCAGCCATCGGGCAGGAAGTCGGCCAGTTCCGTCCAGTCCCCCGCATAGCCGATCAGGCTGCGCAGGCGGTCCAGGGCCTGTTCCATCGTGAAGACGTCCTGCCGGTCGAAGGCATAGGGGCGGAATTCGTCGCGGGTCTTCAGCCGGGCATAGGCGCGCATCAGGTCGATCAGGCCCGCCTGCCATTCGGTGCGCCGCCGTTTCGCCACGGTTTCCGGTGCCCCGCGCGCGAAGCGGCTGATCCCCAGCCGGTCGCGCGCCATCAGTTGCGCCGCGACCTCGCGCATGGCCTGCAGACGCTCAAGCTGGAAGGCCAGGTGCGCAGCCATGTCCTCGGCGGACGGCCCCTCGGCCTCGGGGTCGGGGGGCAGAAGCAGGCGCGACTTCAGGAAAGCCAGCCAGGCCGCCATGACCAGGTAATCTGCGGCCAGTTCGATCCGCAGGGCGCGGGCCTGGTCAACGAAGGCCAGGTATTGTTCCGCCAGATGCAGGACCGAAATCCGCATCAGGTCCACCTTCTGGGTCCGTGCCAGCGTCAGCAGCAGGTCCAGCGGGCCTTCGAAGCCGTCCACATCGACGATCAGCGATTCCTCGGCGCGGCGTTGCGCGACGCTGTCGCCGTCGGGGACGGGGCGCAGATAGGGGATGTCGGGTGCGGTCACGGCTTCGGCTGTCTTTCCGGGCGTTCCAGAATCCGCGCCTGCGGCTTCCCTGTCAAGCAATGGCCGCCGTCAGGCCGCGCCATTCCGCCATCAGGGCATCAAGATCCGCATCCTGCGGCGCACAACGCATCGCCAGGGCGGCGTCGGCGCGGCGCTGCGCGTCCAGGCTCAGGGGGCCTGCGGCGGCGACCACCGGCTCCATGCTGGCGATCGTGCCATTGCAATGCAGCACCAGGTCGCAGCCTGCGGCGATGCTGGCGGCTGCCCTTTCCGCCTCGGTCCCGGACAGGGCGTTCATGGTGATATCGTCGGTCATCAAGAGACCGTCGAAGCCGATGCGGTCGCGGATCAGGGCGATCATGCGGGGCGATGCCGTGGCAGGCGCGTCATCCAGCGCGGTAAAGCGGATATGCGCCGTCATGCCCATGGGCAGGTGGCGCAGGGCGCGGAACGGGGCGAAGTCCATAGCGTCCAGTTCATCATCGGACGCGGTGACGGTGGGCAGGCCGTGATGGCTGTCGGCGATGGCGCGGCCATGGCCCGGCATGTGCTTCATCACCGGCAACACGCCCGCCGCCAGCATCCCGTCGGCAGCGGCGCGCCCCAGGGCGGCAACGGTGGCGGGATCGGTGCCGAAACAACGGTTGCGCAGGAAGGGATGCGTGTCGGCCTGCGCCACGTCCAGCGTGGGGGCGCAGTTGCTGTCGATGCCGACCGCGCGCAGTTCCCGCCCGATCAGGTGATAGCGCAGCCACATGGCGCGCGGCCCGGCGCCAACCTGATCCAGCGGCGCGGGCCAGTCGGTCCAGTGGGGCGCGCGCAGGCGCTGCACCCGGCCGCCTTCCTGATCGACGGTGATGACGGCATCGCGGCCAACCGCGTGGCGCAGGTCGCCCGTCAGGCGGCGCAGCTGGTCGGGGCTTTCGACATTGCGGCCGAACAGGATGAAGCCCCACGGATCGGCCGCGCGGAAGAAGTCCCGCTCGGCCGTGGTCAGTTCTGTTCCGGCGATGCCGCCGAGGATCGTGGCGTTGGCGGGCATCAGTTCAGGGCAAGGCAGTCCGTGCCCGCCGATTTCAGCGCGGCGCAGAACTGGCGTGCCTCGGACAGGGAATCGAAGCCTGCGACGCGCAACCGCCAGAAGGTGCGGCCGTTCGACTGGTGCTGCTGGATCACCTGCTGCTTGCCGCCAAAGACGACATGCTTGTTCATCAGCCGGTTCCATTCGCTGGAAGCGATGGCGCTGCTGTCGAAGGCGCCAAGCTGCACCTGCGGGCCGCTGGCCTGTGCCACGGCGGGTGCGGCTTCGGGCGCAGCCTGGGGTGCTTCGGCTGGACGATCCTCGGCCACGGGGCGCGCGTCGGTGGCAGTCGTCCCTGCCGAGGCGACGCGGGTGCTGCGCGGGCGCGGCGCGGGCCGGGTCGAGGTGGTCAACACGCCCGGATTGGCCTCGGCCTGGGCCTGGACCAGGGCTTCGGCAATGGCGGCCGCCTGGGCGGGGGCGCCGTTTTCATCCGTCAGCGCCTCGTTCACCGGGCCTTCGCTGGCGGGGGCGTCGATGATGGTCGCTTCCTGGACGGCGCTGTCGGCCATAGCCAGCCGCTGGGCCTCGGCCTCGGCCAGGGCGCGGGCTTCGCTGTCCGAAAGCGGCACGATGGGATCGCCCGCAAAGCTCAGCGGCACTTCCGAGGTGGTGACGGGTTCGCGGGCGGTGGCGCCCAGCTGGCCCATGGCCACATCCTCATCCGACAGGCCCACGGGCGCAGGGGCGATGGCCACCTGCTGGGTCGGCTGATGATCAACCCCCTCGGCCACCGTATTGACGGCATAGCCGGTATAGTTGGTCAGTTCCCCGCCAGGATCGGCCGGGGTTGTGCGCGCGTCACCGGCGATGGCGCGGATCACCGGCACGCCCGACACGTCGCGCGAGACCAGTTGCCAGCCCCAGACCATCAGCCCCACCATCAGCGCGACGGATGCGACCGCGCCCAGGTAATGCGTGAGCCGCGCGAATCGGGTGGTCAGGCTTTCGTCGCCCTGGGGTTCGGACGCGATTCGCGCACCCCCAGACCGGTCGTCCCAGCCGCCCTGATCATACGAGAATTCGCGCTTCACCTTGTGACGCGAGAACACATAGCCGCCTTCGCGGAAATCCATCACTGCCATGCCTGCCTGCCTGCCGGTTGATCCGACCTGAACTTGACTGCCCGTTCCAACCGGCTGGGGCGCTTTGTGAAATCAGCGCATTTCCTTGACCGGCGTGACACCAAGGATAGCAAGACCACTTGAAATAACAACGCCAACTGCGCGAACCAGCGCAATTTTTGCTTGCGACGTGGCAGGATCGCCATCCTGCACGAAGCGCAGGGACAGGTCTTCATTGCCGCGGTTCCACAGCGAATGCAGGTCAGAGGCGATTTCATACAGGAAAAACGCAACCCGGTGGGGTTCATGGGCGCGGGCGGCATGTTCGACAAGCCGGGGCCATTCGGCGACTTTCCGCGCCAGATCCAGTTCCGCCGGATGGGAAAGCTGCGTCAAATCCGCCGACGCCAGAACCGAATCACTGACGTCGATGCCTGATTCGGCCGCGCGGCGCAGGACCGAATGAACCCGCGCGCTGGCATACTGGACATACCAGACCGGGTTGTCCTTGGACTGCTCCAGCACCTTGGCGAAATCGAAGTCCAGGGCCGCGTCGTTCTTGCGCGTCAGCATGATGAAGCGGGTGACATCCGCGCCCGCTTCCTCGACCACGTCGCGCAGGGTGACGAAGGTGCCCGCGCGCTTGGACATCTTGAAAGGCTCGCCGTTCTTGAAAAGCTTCACCAGTTGGATCAGCTTGATGTCCAGCGGCACGCGCCCGTTCGACAGGGCCTTCACGGCCGCGTTCATCCGCTTAACATAGCCGCCGTGATCCGCCCCGAAGACGTCGATCAACTGGTCGAAACCACGGTCGATCTTGTCCCAGTGATAGGCGATGTCGGGCGCGAAATAGGTCCAGGCCCCGTCCGACTTCTGGATAGGCCGGTCCACGTCGTCGCCATGCGCGGTGGACCTGAACAGAAGCTGCTCGCGTTCCTCCCAATCCTCGGGCAGCTTGCCTTTTGGCGGCTCAAGGACGCCGCGATAGATCAGGTCCAGGGACCGCAGCCGCTCGATAGCGGCCTCGATCTGGCCGGTGCCGTAAAGCGCCTTTTCGCTGGAATAGACATCCATGCGCACGCCAAGGGCCGCCAGATCCTCGCGGATCATCGCCATCATCGCCAGGGTCGCGAAATCGCGCACCTCGGCCAGCCAGTCGGCTTCGGGCTTGTCCAGCAGGCTGGTGCCGTATTTCGCCTTCAGCGCCTCGCCCACCGGGATCAGATAGTCGCCGGGATAAAGCCCCTCGCGGATCTCGGGCTCAAGCCCGTTGGCCTCGCGGTACCGCTCATAGGCTGACCGCGCCAGCACATCGACCTGCGCGCCGCCGTCGTTGATGTAATATTCCCGCGTCACCTCGTGGCCCGAAAAGGCCAGCAGGTTGGCCAGCGCATCGCCGAAGACCGCGCCACGCACATGGCCCACATGCATCGGGCCGGTCGGATTGGCGCTGACGAATTCCACGTTGACCTTTTGCCCCGCCCCGATGTGGGAACGCCCGAAATCAGCGCCTTCGCGGATGGCAGTCGCCACCACGCCCTGCCAGACGGCGGGCGACAGGCGCAGGTTCAGGAAGCCCGGCCCCGCGACCTCGGCCGCACTGATGCGGGGGTCGGTCAGGCGGGCGGCCAGCTTGTCGGCGATCTCTCGCGGCTTCATGCCCGCGGGCTTGGCCAGCACCATCGCGGCATTGGTGGCCATGTCGCCATGGGCGGGATCGCGCGGGGGTTCCACGGCCACATTGGCGAAATCCAGGCCCTGCGGCAGTTCGCCCGCCTGCGTCATTTGCCCCAGCGCGGCCAGAACGACCCCGCGCAGATCGGTGAATAGGTTCATCATCGCTTTCCTGACTGTCCCGCGCGGGTTACCGCCTGGGGTGGCCCTTGGTCAACACAAAGCCCGAAAACCGGCATTTTTCGCAACGTTTCCGGGCCGAAACATTGACGTGGCGGTCCACTTGGTCTAAGCCCCTGCATGGCTCCGCATCCGGCGGACCGACTGAAGGGGCGTGCGAGTCTTGCGTCCCATTGCAGGCCGCACCAGCCATCCGGGCAACGCGGCAATGGAACGCATCGCGCCGGACATGTGCGCGCAAGTCTTGGAAAGCCCCTGAATGACGAAATTTTCCGATCTGAAGCTTGACCCCAATGTGCTGAAGGCCATCGCCGAGGCAGGGTATGAAACGCCGACTCCGATCCAGGCCGGCGCCATCCCGCCTGCGCTGGAAGGTCGCGACGTGCTGGGCATCGCGCAGACCGGCACCGGCAAGACCGCAAGCTTCACCCTGCCGATGATCACGCTGCTGGGCCGTGGCCGCGCGCGCGCCCGGATGCCGCGGTCGCTGGTCCTGTGCCCGACCCGCGAACTGGCCGCCCAGGTGGCGGAAAACTTCGACACCTATGCGAAACACACCCGCCTGACCAAGGCACTGCTGATCGGCGGCGTGTCCTTTGGCGAGCAGGACAAGCTGATCGACCGCGGCGTGGACGTGCTGATCGCGACGCCCGGCCGGCTGCTGGATCATTTCGAACGCGGCAAGCTGCTGCTGACCGGCGTGCAGATCATGGTGGTGGACGAGGCTGACCGGATGCTCGACATGGGCTTCATCCCCGACATCGAGCGGATCTTCCAGCTGACCCCCTTCACCCGCCAGACGCTGTTCTTCAGCGCCACCATGGCCCCCGAGATCGAGCGGATCACCGACACCTTCCTCCACGCCCCCGAACGGATCGAGGTCGCGCGCCAGGCCACCACCAGCGAGACGATCACCCAGAAGCTGGTCGAACTGGCGCCCTCGCGTCGGGATCTTGCCGCCAAGCAGAAGCGCGACCTCTTGCGCGCCCTGATCGACGGCGAAGGCGAGAAGCTGACGAACGCGATCATCTTCTGCAACCGCAAGACCGACGTGGACATCGTCGCCAAGTCGCTGGCCAAGCACGGCTATGACGCGGCGCCCATCCATGGCGACCTGGACCAAAGCCACCGCACCCGCACGCTGGACAATTTCCGCGACGGCAAGCTGCGCCTGCTGGTGGCCTCCGACGTGGCGGCACGCGGCCTGGACATTCCGGCCGTCAGCCATGTCTTCAACTATGACCTGCCCTCGCATGCCGAGGATTACGTCCACCGCATCGGCCGCACCGGCCGCGCCGGACGGCTGGGCAGCGCCTTCAGCATCTCCACCCCGGCAGACGACAAATATCTGTCCGCCATCGAAAATCTTGTGAAACAGACCCTGCCCCGCGCGCCGTTGCCAGAAGGATTCATCTTGTCCGAGACCGATCGCCATGCAGGACGCGAGGATCGTCGCAATGGCCGCGACAAGAACCGCGGCCGCGACAAACACCGGAACCGCGACGAAGAACGCCGCGAACCGCGCGAGGAACGCGCCGAGGCCGTGCGCGAGGAACCGCGCCGCGAGGATCGTCGGGACGACAAGCGTGAAGACCGCCGGGACGACCGCAGGGATCCTTCGCGCGATCGTCGGGGCCGCCGCGAGGATCATCGCGGCCCTGCCGTGATGGGCATGGGCGATCACGTTCCCGAATTCATGCTGGTCGAACTGCGCCCGGCCCTCGCCTCGGTCGCCGCCGAGCCGGAAGACCGCGCCGAGAAGCCGGTCGAGACAGCCGAGGCTGCACCTGCCCAGCCCCAGGCCGACAAGCCGCGCCGCGGCCGCAACCGCCGCAAGAAGTCCGAAGCGCGGCCCGATGCCCCCTTGGCCGATATGCCCGCGGTCGAGGCCGTCGCTGAAGCCCCTGCACCGGCCGAGACATCGCCCGAGGCAACCCCGCTGGAAGCCATGCCAGTCGAGGCGGTGACACAGGAACCTGTGCCCGTGGCCGATGCGCCTGTCGTTCTCCCTCAGGGCGCCGATCCAGTGGCCGAGGAAACGCCCAAGCCCAAGCGCACCCGTCGCAAGAAGGCAGAGGCCGAGGCCACCGACATCCCGGCCGAACCCGCCGAGAAACCCAAGCGCACTCGCCGCAAGAAGGCTGAGGAGCCCGTGGAACCTGTGGCCGATGAAACCCCAAAGCCCAAGCGCACCCGTCGCAAGAAATCTGACGAGGCGCCCGCCGCGGAACCCCAGGCCAACGTCGAAGCGGACGCCTGACCGCCACCGATGCGCGTCCCTGTGCCACAAGGGCGGCTGCGGCGGCTTTGGGTTGACCTGGCGCTTGGCCTGATCGCGGCGCTTGGTCTGCAACCCTTTGGCATCTGGATCGCGACCCCGGTGGCCTTGGCGCTGCTGGTTCGCCGCGCCGCAGGTCCGGGCAACGCCTTCTGGCCCCTGCTGGCCGGCGGCGTTGGGTGGTTTGGCCTGTCAATGGTCTGGATTGTCGAACCGTTTCTGGTCGAGGCCCGAATTTATGGCTGGATGGCCCCTTTCGCGCTTGTCCTGACGGCCTTGGGCGGTGCGCTGTTCTGGGCCGTCCCGGCTGCCTTGGCCGCACGCCTTGCAACAGGTGTCCCCCGCCGCGCGCTGGCCATTGCCTCGACCCTGGTACTGTCGGACTGGTTGCGCGGCTGGATTTTCACCGGCCTACCCTGGTCGCTGACGGGACATGTCTGGATCGACACGCCTGTCGCCCAAACCGCCGCCTGGACGGGCGCGATCGGCCTCAGCCTGATCACGCTGGCTCTGGCCGTCCTTCCTTCGCTTCTGCGCCCGCTGCCGGCCGCTGCCCTGGGGCTGGCCCTGATTGGCGGACTGTGGGCGGCGGGACTGGCACGATTGGCGCAACCCCTGCCCCCCGACGGGCCAACCATCGTCCGCATCGTCCAGCCGAATGCTGAACAGCACCTGAAATGGGACCCGGAATGGGCAGCGGTGTTCTTCCAGCGCCTGCTGGCTCTGTCGGCGCAACCCGGCGCGCCCGATCTGGTCATCTGGCCCGAAACGGCCGTGAACTTCCTGCTGGAGGATGCAGGCCCGGTCCTGCCCGCCATGGCCCAGGCGGCAGGCGCGCCGCTGGTGATGGGCATCCAGCGGCGTGAAGGCAGCCGTTTCTACAACAGTCTGGTCACGCTGAACCCGGATGCGACGGTGGGCCAGATCTATGACAAGTTCCACCTTGTCCCGTTCGGCGAATATATCCCGTGGGGCGATGCGTTGGCGCAGGTGGGCATCACCGCCTTCGCGGCACAGCAGGGCAACGGCTATTCCGCAGGTCCCGGCCCGGCAATCATGTCCGCTCCGGGCGCGCCCGCTTTCCAGCCCCTGATCTGCTACGAGGCGATCTTTCCGCAACATCTGCGGGGGCTTGACCAACGCCCCGAATGGCTGTTGCAGGCCACAAACGACGCCTGGTTCGGCCAGTTCTCCGGCCCCTACCAGCACCTGGCGCAGGCCCGGCTGCGCGCCATCGAATCCGGCCTGCCGCTGATCCGCGCGGCCAACACCGGCATCAGCGCGATGATCGACCCCTACGGCCACGTCCGCCAGTCGCTCGGCCTTGGCGTCGAAGGCAAGATCGACGCCGCCCTGCCTGCACCCTTGCCGGAAACACCCTGGATGTGGTGGGGCAGTGCCCCCGCCATGCTGCTTTCGCTGCTTGCCCTGACCGCAGCCCTCATCCGCCGCAAGTCTGCCTGACAGGCTTCTTCTTCATCCAAATATCCGCGGGGGAGTCCGAAGGACGGGGGCGGCAGCCCCCCGGCGCCCTCAATCCTTGAAGAACCGGCTGTCCTTGACCTGATCCCAGGCCCAGACCACCTCGGCCAGCCGATCCTCATCGGATCGGTCACCGCCGTTCATGTCGGGGTGCAGGTCCTTGACCAGGGACTTGTACTGCTTGCGGATCTCGGCGCGGGTCCAGGTGTCCTTGGCCTCCAGGATGTCCAGGGCCTTGCGTTCGGTGGGCGGCAGCTTGCGGCTGGCCTTGGCACGGACTTCCGGGGCGGTGCCGTTGGCGCCCAGGATCTCCAAGGGGTCGCTGACCCCGTGGCGGGCCCATTTATCTTCCTGCGCGGCCCTGCCAAAGGGCTTGGTGGGGCGTTCCCAGACGGTCGCGTTGTCGATGAACTGCTGGAATTCTTCCTCGGATTGGCCCTGGAAGTAATTCCAGTTCGCGTTGTATTCGCGCACGTGATCCTTGCAGAACCAGAAATAGTCATCCAGGTGACGCGGGTTCTTGGGCGCGCGATACTGGCCCGGCTCGTCGCAGCCATGCTTGTCGCAGATGCGGGTGGAGGTTTCGAAGGCGCCAGACATGCCGCGACGGCCCTTGTTCTTGCGCTTCTTGTCCTTCGCGGCCGAAATGTCGAATCCGAACGGATCGTTCCTGCTCATCCTGGGGCACCTTTGCGACTCGGAGGCGGCAGTTTAGGGTTTTTGACGCGACATGAAAGGTCTTGACGAATGATTGCGGATGAAATGCGCGAAAGGCTTGCAGAGCTTGGCCCCACCTGGCTGGAGGTCATCGATGAAAGCGAAAGCCATCGCGGCCATGCGGGATACCGCGACGGCGGCCAGACCCATTTCCGCATCCGCATGGCCAGTCCTGCCTTCGCAGGCCTTGGCCGGGTGCAGCGGCACCGCCTTGTCCACCGGACGCTGGGCGATATCGTGCCCCGCATCCATGCCCTGGCGCTTGATCTGACCGATGCCTAGGCGTTAGCGCCGACAGGCTTGCCGCTGCGGCGGGTGGGGCGTAAGACCCGTCCAAGCTGTCGCAACGAGGGATGGACATGACCGCGCCCAAGGATTTCAACGACCGGATGCTTTCGCTGGGCCTTGCCCGCGTCAGCGAGGCTGCGGCCCATGCCTCGGCCCGGCTAATCGGGCGCGGCGACGAGAAGGCCGCCGACCAGGCTGCGGTCAACGCCATGCGCGACCAGTTGAACATGCTGGACATCAAGGGCGTCGTGGTGATCGGCGAGGGTGAGCGCGATGAAGCCCCGATGCTCTATATCGGTGAGGAGGTCGGCACCGGCGAAGGCCCCGAGGTCGATATCGCGCTGGACCCGCTGGAAGGGACCACGCTGACCGCCAAGGACATGCCGAACGCGCTGACCGTGATCGCCATGGCCCAGCGCGGCACGCTGCTGCACGCGCCGGACGTGTACATGGAAAAGCTTGCCATCGGGCCAGGCTATCCGACCGACGTGGTCAGCCTGGATATGTCGCCTTCGGAACGCGTGCGCGCCTTGGCCCGCGCCCGTGGTGTCGAGGACAGCGACATTACGGTCTGCATCCTGGAACGCCCGCGCCACGAGGATCTGGTGGCCGAGGTCCGCTCCACCGGCGCGGCGATCCGGCTGATCACCGATGGCGACGTGGCGGGCGTGATCCATTGCGCCGAGGCCGAGCTGACCGGCATCGACATGTACATGGGTTCGGGCGGCGCCCCCGAGGGCGTGCTGGCGGCATCCGCGCTTAAATGCATGGGTGGTCAGATGTGGGGCAAGCTTCTGTTCCGCAACGACGACGAAAAGGGCCGCGCCCGCAAGGCCGGGATTACCGACCTGGACCGTATCTATTCCCGCGACGAACTGGTGACGGGCGACGTGATCTTCGCCGCCACAGGCGTGACGAACGGGTCCATCGTGGCGGGCGTCAAGCGCGAGCCGAACTATCTTCAGACCGAGACGATCCTGATGCGGTCGAAGACCGGCTCGGTTCGGCGGATGATCTATCGCAACCCGATCAAGTAAGGGGGCTTCGCCCCCCGTCCCTGCGGGACTTCCCCCCAGGATATTTAGGTGAAGAAGAAGGTGCAGGCGTGACGTTTCTGGGAATCGAGCAGTCGCTGACGAATCGGCGGTGGATCGGCCCGGACAGTGCCGCCGACCGCCTGGCCGAAGGGCTGGCGCAGCGGACGGGCCTGCCCCTGGCCGTGGCCCGCATCCTGACCGAACGGGGGGTCGAGGCGGATGGCGCCGAAGGCTTCCTGACGCCCCGGTTGCGCGACCTGCTGCCCGATCCGCTGTCCCTGCGCGACATGGGCGTTGCGGCGGACCGGTTGGTGGCGGCGGCGATCCAGGGCGAACGGATCGCCATCTTCGCCGACTACGACGTGGACGGCGGCAGTTCGGCGGCCCTGCTGCTGGACTGGCTGCGCGCCCAGGGGCGGGATGCGACGCTGTATATTCCCGACCGCATTGACGAGGGCTATGGCCCGAACGCGCCTGCGATGGCGGCGCTGGCGGCCAATCACGACCTGATCGTGTGCGTCGATTGCGGTACGCTGAGCCATGACGCCCTGGCGGCAGCGGCTGGCACGGATATCATCGTGCTGGATCACCACCTGGGCGGGGAAACCCTGCCGCCTGCGCTGGCCGTCGTGAACCCGAACCGGGCGGACGAGGATGGCACGCTGGGGCATCTTTGCGCCGCTGGCGTGGTCTTCCTGACGCTGGTCCAGGCAGCCCGCGTGCTGCGCGCGCAGGGGCGGCCGGAACCCGACCTGATGGCGATGCTGGATCTGGTGGCGCTGGCGACCGTCGCCGATGTCGCGCCCCTGATCGGCGTCAACCGCGCCTTCGTGCGACAGGGCTTGGCTGTCATGGCCCGCAGGCGCCGCCCCGGCCTGGTCGCGCTGTCCGACGTGGCGCGCCTTGACGGCCCGCCGGGCGCCTTTCACCTGGGCTTCCTGCTTGGCCCCCGCATCAATGCTGGTGGCCGCGTGGGGCGTGCCGATCTGGGCGCGCTTTGCCTGTCCTGCCGCGATCCGCGAGAAGCCGGGCGCCTGGCCGCCGAACTCGACATGCTGAACCGTGACCGCCGCGCCATCGAGGCCGCCGTGCGTGACGAGGCCCTGGCCCAGGTCGAGGCGCGGGGCGATGCCCGCCTGTCCTGGGCCGCCGGTCAGGGCTGGCATCCCGGCGTCGTGGGCATCGTCGCCGCGCGCGTGAAGGAAGCCACCGACCTCCCCTCGGTCGTGATGGGCGTGGAAAACGGCATCGGCAAGGGGTCCGCCCGGTCGGTTCCCGGCGTCGATCTGGGCCGCGCGATCCACCGGCTTGCATCCGAAGGCCTGCTGATCAAGGGTGGCGGGCACATGATGGCCGCAGGCCTGACCGTGGCCGAAAACATGATCCCCGCCGCCATGGCACGCCTGTCCGACCTGATCGCCGCCGATCTGGCGCAAAGGACGGGCGCGCGCGACCTGCGGATCTCGGGCCTGATGGAATGCACGGGGGCAACGCCGCAGATGTATCGCCGCCTGGAAGACGCGGGCCCCTTCGGGCAGGCGGCCCCCGCGCCGCGCTTCGCCTTTGCCGACCAGCTGATCGACAGCGCCGCAACCATGGGCGACAGCCACCTGCGCCTGTCCTTCCGCAGCGCCGGCGGCCCCGCGCTTGAGGCCGTGGCGTGGGGCGCCATGACCGGCCCGCTTGGCCCCGCGCTGATTGGCGCAAGGGGGCGGCGCTTCCATCTGGCGGGCAAGCTGGATCTCTCGACCTGGAACGGACGCGAACGGCTGCGCCTGCGGCTGGAGGATGCGGCCCCCGTCTGATCGTATTGGGTCTGACCGGTCTGGTCACGGCCCAGGGTCCCCGCTAACCTGCGCCGAGGATTGGCAAAGGGGAACGCGATGCAACTGACCTGGCTTGGACATTCCGGCTTTCGCCTGGAAATCGAGAATGCCGTGATCCTGATCGACCCCTGGATTTCCGGCAACCCGGTCTTCCCGGAAGACCGGCGGGCCGAGGCGATCCAGGGTGCGACCCATATCCTTCTGACCCATGGCCATGGCGATCATTCCGGTGACACGTTGGCCATCGCCAAGGAGCTGAAGATCCCCGTGGCGGGGATCTATGACCTGGTCAGCAGCTGGTCCACGCATCACGACATCGAGGGGATCGGGTTCAACAAGGGCGGCACGGTCGATCTGGGTGGAGCGAAAGTGACGATGGTGAACGCCAGCCATTCCAGTTCGTTGAACGGCGCCGACGGGCCGATCTATGCCGGCCATGAATCGGGCTACATGGTCGCGGGCGAGGGGCACGTGATCTATGTCTCGGGCGATACGGACATCATGGCCGACATGGCCTGGATGGGCGAATACCACCAGCCGGACATCGGCATCCTGTGCGCGGGCGGGCACTTCACCATGGACATGAAGCGCGCGGCCTGGGCGGCCAGGAAGTACTTCGACTTCAAGACGGTAATCCCCTGCCACTACAAGACGTTCCCCTTGTTGGAACAATCCGCCCAGGGGCTGATCGAAGGCTTGCCTGGCGTGCGGGTGATCGAACCCGAGATCATGAAGGCGATCGACCTGTGAGCTTTCAGAAATTCGACGATCCTGCGGGCGATGCGGATCACCCGGTTCGATTGGCGCAGTTGCGCGCGCGGCTTGCGGCGGATGGGGTGGACGGCTTCATCGTGCCCCGTGCGGACGTCCATCAGGGCGAATATGTGGCCGATGCCGATGCGCGGCTGGCCTGGCTTACCGGCTTCACCGGCAGCGCGGGCTTTGCCATCGTCACCGCCGACCGGGCGGGGGTCTTCATCGACGGGCGTTACCGCGTGCAGGTCAAGGCGCAGGTGGATCTGGCGCATTTCACGCCGGTCCCCTGGCCGGAAACCAGGCCATCGGACTGGCTGCGCGACGCCCTGCCCGCAGGCGGGCGCCTGGGCTTCGACCCCTGGCTGCACACCCGCCAGGAAATCGAGACGCTGGAAAAGGCGCTTGCCGACAGCGGCATCGGGTTGATCGCAATGGACCACAATCCGCTGGACGTGATCTGGACCGACCGCCCCGCGCCCCCTGCCGGCCGTGCGCGCGCCCATGACGAGGTCGTGGCAGGCGAGACGGCGGCCGACAAGCGCGCCCGCCTGGCCGCGCAACTGCGCCAGGATGGGCAGGCGGCGGCCCTGCTGACCCTGCCGGATTCGATCTCCTGGCTGCTGAACATCCGGGGCAGCGACCTGCCCAAGAACCCGATCGTGCAGTCCTTCGCGGTCTTGTCAGATGACGGCCATCTGGCGCTGTTCGCTGATCCCGCCAAGTTCGACGATACCTTGCGGGCGCATCTGGGCAATCAGGTCGCGATCCTGCATCCCGAGGGACTGGCCCCGGCGCTGCTGGATCTGGAAGGCCCGGTCCGCATCGACCCGGCAACCGCACCCGAGGCCGCCTTCCGCCTGCTGGAAAGCGCAGGCACCCAGATCGCCCGCGCGTCCGACCCCGCAATCCTGCCCAAGGCGCGCAAGAATGCGGCCGAACTGGACGGGATGCGCGCCGCCCACCTGCGCGACGGGGTGGCGATGGTGCGGCTGCTGGCCTGGCTGGATGCCCAGGATCCGGCCGACCTGACCGAAATCGCCGTGGTCGAGAAATTGGAATCGCTGCGCCGGGATGCAGGCATCACCGATATCAGCTTCGACACGATCTGCGGCGCGGGACCGAACGCCGCCCTTCCCCATTACCGCGTCACCCGCGCCACCGACCGACGACTGGCGGCAGGCGAGGTCCTGCTGATCGATTCCGGCGGCCAGTATCCCGACGGCACCACTGACATCACCCGAACATTGCCGCTGGGCGGCGAACCGCTTCCCGATGCCGTGGCCCCCTATACGGCCGTCCTGCGCGGCATGATCGCGATCAGCCGGGCGCGCTTTCCCCAGGGTGTGTCGGGCGGCCATATTGACGCCCTCGCGCGCCAGTTCCTGTGGTCACATGGCCTCGACTATGACCACGGGACTGGTCACGGGGTCGGCGCGGCGCTGTGCGTCCACGAGGGGCCGGTGCGGATCAGCCGTGTCAGCACCCTGCCTTTGGAAGAAGGCATGATCCTCTCCAACGAGCCGGGCTATTACCGCGAGGGTGCCTTCGGCATCCGTATCGAAAACCTGATCGCCGTCGCCCCTGCCCCGTCCGAAGCCGGCCGCACCCTGTTGGGGTTCGAGACGCTGACCCTTTGCCCCATCGACACCCGCCTGATCGACCTTGCGGCGCTGTCACGGGACGAGGTGGAATGGCTCGACGCCTATCACGCACAGGTCCGCCAAGCGCTGTCACCCCACTTGGACGACGACACGCGCGGCTGGCTCGACGAGGCGACCCGGCCGCTGGGACCTTCTTCTTCATGAAAATATCCCACAGGGGGTCCGTGGGACGTGAAGTCCCCCGGCCGCCGCGGGACGCAATCACAACGCGTTCAGAATCCGCGCTGCCTCATCCCGGCAAGGCGTCAGCGCCCCCCGGTCCTCGCCCGGAAAGAACCGCGCGCGCACGGCGGTCGGCATCGGCGCGGGCTCGGCAATGACCACGCGCGGGCCAACGGATGCGGCCTCGGCCTGCCAGCTTCGCGCCAAGGCAATCTGCCCCGCCTTGGTCGCGCCATAGGCCCCGAAGAACTTCTGCCCCGCGCGGGGATCGTCGAAGAACAGCGCCGTGCCAGCCCGCGCGCGCAGCAGCGGCTCCAGCAGCGCGATCAGCCCGCGCGTCACGTCCATGTTAACCAGCACCGATTTCGCCCAGTCCTTGCCGTCGACATGCGGCGCGGGCGCCAGGGGGGCGGCGTGGATCGCGCAATGCGCCCACAGGTCCAGCCCGCCCCAGCGGCCCAGCACGGCTTGGGCCAGTTGCTGCATCGCAGGCGCCTCGGCCACGTCCATGGGTGCAAGCGTCGCGCTGCCGCCCGCGCGGCGGATGCGATCATCCAGTTCCTCGAGCGCGCCGACGGTCCGGGCCACCGCCAGGACGTGATGGCCGCGCAAGGCCAGTTCCTCGGCCAGGGCTGCGCCAAGTCCGCGCGAAGCGCCTGTCACCAATGCGATTTTCTGTGTCTCTGTCATGGCTGCCCCCTTGCCACCGGCCCGTCGCCTTCGCAAGGCCCGCCATGCAAAGAGGCCCCCGAAGGGGCCTCTGATAGCCTGCGACCGATCAGCGCGCGCCGACCTCGACGTAATCGCGCTTGCCCTCGCCCACATACAACTGGCGCGGACGGCCGATCTTGGCCTGCGGATCACCGATCATTTCCTTCCACTGCGCGATCCAGCCCACCGTGCGCGACAGCGCGAAGATCGGCGTGAACATCGAGGTGGGGAAGCCCATCGCCTCCAGGATGATGCCCGAGTAGAAATCGACGTTGGGATACAGCTTCTTGGAAACGAAATACTCGTCCTCCAGCGCGATCTTCTCCAGCTCCTTGGCGACCTGAAGCGTCGGGTTGTCGTGGATGCCCAGCAGATCCAGAACCTCATCCGCCGATTCCTTCATGACCTTCGCGCGCGGGTCGAAGTTCTTGTAGACCCGATGGCCAAAGCCCATCAGGCGGAACGGATCGTCCTTGTCCTTGGCGCGGGCGATGTATTCCGGGATGCGGTCCACGGTGCCGATCTCGCGCAGCATCTCCAGGCAGGCCTGGTTGGCGCCGCCATGGGCCGGACCCCACAGGCAGGCGATGCCCGCCGCGATGCAGGCAAAGGGATTGGCCCCCGACGACCCTGCCAGACGCACGGTCGAGGTCGAGGCGTTCTGTTCATGATCCGCGTGCAGGGTGAAGATGCGGTCCATGGCCCGGGCAAGCGCCGGGTCCACCACATATTTCTCGGCCGGGACCGAGAAGCACATGTGCAGGAAGTTGCTGGCGTAATCCAGTTCGTTCTGCGGATAGACGAAAGGCTGACCGATCGAATACTTGTAGGCCATGGCCGCGATCGTCGGCATCTTGGCGATCAGGCGGATCGCCGCGACCTCGCGCTGCCACGGATCGTTGATGTCGGTCGAATCGTGATAAAAGGCCGACATCGCGCCGATCACGCCCACCATGGTCGCCATGGGATGCGCGTCGCGGCGGAAGCCCCGGAAGAAGTTGTGCATCTGTTCATGCACCATGGTGTGACGGGTCACGCGACGCTCGAAATCCTCCATCTGCGTGGCCGTGGGCAGGTTGCCGTAAAGCAGCAGGTAGCAGACCTCCAGATAATGCGACTGCGCCGCCAGTTGCTCGATCGGATAGCCGCGATACCACAGCTCGCCCTTGTCGCCGTCGATGAAGGTGATGGTCGAATCGCAGCTTGCGGTCGAGGTGAAGCCGGGATCGTAGGTGAAGACATCCGCCTGCCCGTACAGCTTGCGGATGTCCAGAACATCCGGTCCCTGCGTGGGGCGAAGGATCGGAAGCTCGTATTCGGAGTCGTTGATCTTGAGTGTGGCGTTCGTGGCGTCGGCCATCCAAGGCGTCCTTTCCGGCTGGGCCGGGCCGACCTTCGATTGAACGGGGGACGACCCTGGCATGTAAGGGCAGGCCTTCAGCCTGCCAAATCCGTCTGGTCCTGCAACCGGGCCAGCGATTCCTCGCGGCCTAGCGCCGTCATCATGTCAAACACACTGGGGGTCGTCGTGCAGCCAGCCAAGGCGGCCCGCAAGGGCGCCGCAAGCTTGCCCAGGCCCACGCCGTTCTCCTCGGCAACCTGCTTGGCCGCCTGCTCCAGTTCGTCTCGGGTCCAGCTAGCATGCTGCACTGCGGCAGTCAACGCGGACAGCATACCACGGGATACCGAATCCAGAGACTTTGATGCTTTTTCGTCCGGTTCCACGGGACGCTCGACCAGCGCGAAGCGGGCCTGGTCCAGCAACTGCGGCAGAGTCCTGGCCTTTTCCTTCAAGGCCGGCAGCGCCGCCGTGATCCGGTCCCGCTGTTGCCGCGTCAAGGGCACGGCATCCGTGTCGGCCAGGAACTGGTCCAGGACCGCCAGCAGGTCGGCATCCTCCATGGTGCCGATATGATGGCCGCTGACATGTTCCAGCTTCTTGAAGTCCAGCCGCGCGGGCGCCCGGCCGATGCCGGACAGGTCGAACCATTCCCGCGCTTGGGCGTCGTCGAACAGCTCGTCGTCGCCATGGCTCCAGCCAAGCCGCGCCAGATAGTTGCGCATGGCCGCCGGGGGATAGCCCATTGCCGCAAATTCGTGCAGCCCCACGGCGCCGTGGCGTTTGGACAGCTTCTTGCCATCCTCGCCATGGATCAGCGGGATATGGGCAAAGACCGGGCGCGGCCAGCCCATGGCATCGAAGATCTGCACCTGACGGAAGGTGTTGGTCAGGTGGTCGTCGCCCCGGATCACATGGGTCACGCCCATGTCGTGGTCGTCCACCACCACCGCCAGCATATAGGTGGGCGTGCCGTCCGACCGCAGGATGATCATGTCGTCCAACTGGTCGTTCGCCACGCGCACCTGCCCCTGCACGGCATCGTCGATCACCGTCTCGCCGTCGCGCGGGGCGCGCAGGCGGATCGCATAGGGGGCATCAGGCAGGTCGGTCGCGTCGCGCCAGGGGCTTTGGAACGGCTGGCGGGGATTCGCCTCGCGCCAAGCTGCAATTTCTTCGGGGGTGGAAAAGCACTTGTAGGCCGTGCCCGCTGCCAGCATCTCGCGCGCGACTTCGGCATGGCGATCCTTGCGCGCGATCTGGCTGATCGGGTCACCGTCCCAGTCGAGGCCCAGCCACGTCAGTCCTTTCAGGATCGCCTCGGTCGCCTCGGGCGTGGACCGGGCGCGGTCGGTATCCTCGATCCGCAGCAGGAACTTGCCGCCTCGGCCCCGCGCGTAAAGCCAGTTGAACAGCGCCGTGCGCGCCCCGCCGATATGCAGATAGCCGGTCGGCGAGGGGGCAAAGCGGGTGACGACAGGGCGATCTGCAGGTGTGTCGGACATGGCGGCCTCCTCGGGGTCGATGCGGGCATTAACGCTTTGGTAAGCTGTCCATGCCATCGTTGGCGCAGGAATAGAGAAGCCGGTGCGAAAGGACAAGAATGGCCGCCCAGGGCGACATGACGGCGCTGCCGGGCTTTTCGGGGGCGCGGGCTGCCCCCCGCCATGTCACGGCGCCGCCCGCCCGGATGTCGGCCACGCTGCGGGCCGGGTTGTTCGCCTGGGTTCCGGTCTGCCTGGCCGGCGGGATCGCGCTGTGGTTCGCCCTGCCGGTCGCACCCGGCCGCAGGACATGGATCACGCTGGCACTTCTGGCTGCCTTGGCATTTGCCGTGGGACGGCTGGCCCTGCCCTGGGCCGAGCGGGGGCGCATCGGCTGGGCCTTGGCCGATGGGCTGCGGATCGGGACTGCGGCGGCGCTGCTGGTGATCGCGGGCTTCGGTCTGATCGGGCTGCGGTCGGCCATGGTCGCCGCCCCCATCATGGAATGGCGCTATTACGGCCCGGTCGAGGGGCGGCTGGTCGAGATCGACCGTTCCGCCCGCGACCGGATTCGCATCACCCTGGACCAGGTGGTGCTGCGCGATACCGGACGCGACCGCACTCCCGACAAGGTTCGGCTGTCGCTGATGGACCAGACGGACCCCCTGCCGCCCCTGGGGCAGCGGGTGATGCTGACAGGCCATCTTGGCCCGCCGCCCGCCCCGGCATCTCCCGGCAGCTTCGATTTCCGCTGGCTGGCCTGGTTCGAAGGCCTGGGCGCCGTCGGTTACACCCGCACCCCCATCCTGACAGTGGAGCCGGCCGAGGGGGGCCTCTGGGCCATGCACCGCGCGCGCATGGCGATCAGCCGGGCGCTTCAGGACGGAATCGGCGGGCAGGAAGGCGCAGTGGCCTCGGCTCTGATGACCGGCGACCGTTCGGGGATCGAGGAAGCCACGAACGAGGTCATGCGGGCCTCGAACCTTTACCACATCATCTCGATTTCCGGCCTGCACATGTCGATGCTGGCAGGCTTCGTCTATACCGCCCTGCGCATGGCCCTGGTGCTGGCGCAGGGCTTGGGCGCCCCCTTGCCGCAGGCCGTCCACAAGATCGCGGCGCTTGGCGCGCTGCTGGCGTCAGCCGCCTATCTGTGGCTGTCGGGCGGAGGCGTCGCCACGGAACGCGCCTTTGTCATGGTGGCGGTGATGCTGCTGGCGATCATGGCCGACCGGCGCGCGATTTCGCTGCGCACCATTGCCTTGGCCGCGACCATTATCCTGATCTACTCGCCCGAGGCCGTGACCCATCCCGGCTTCCAGATGAGCTTTGCGGCAACCGTCGCGCTGATCCTGTCCGCCGGGCCATGGTCGCGCATCGCCCCGCACCTGCCCTTCTGGCTTCGGCCCGTGGCGATGCTGCTGGTGTCCTCGCTGGTGGCGTCCATCGCGACCTCGCCCCTGGCGGCAGCGCATTTCAACCGGATGGCGCAGTATGGCCTGCTCGCGAACCTGCTGGCCGTGCCGGTCATGGGCGCCCTGGTGATGCCCGCTGGCGTAATCGGCGCGCTGCTGGCGCCGGTCGGGCTGGCAGGTCCGGCGCTGTGGGTCATGGGTCTGGGCACCCGCTGGATGCTGCGGGTTGCGGAATATGTGGCGGGTCTGGGCGGCGCGGTGGTGGCGCTGCCCCTGCCGCCCGCGCCGGTGATCCCGCTGATGTGCTTTGGCGCGACGCTGGCTGTGCTGTGCTGGCGCGGGGGCATCAGTACGCGGCGCGCCAGCCTGCCGGGCGCGGGTCTTCTGGCGGGGCTGGCGATGCTGGCGGCATCCGGGGCGATCTGGCTGACCGCCAGCCGCCCCCTGCTGCTGGTCGCACCGGAAGGCGAGGCGGTCGGGTTGATGACGGCGCAGGGCCGAGCCGTGTCGAAGCCTTCCGGCGGGGCCTTCATCGTCAGCACCTGGCTGCAAGAGGACGGCGACACCGCCATGCAAGAGGCGTCGGCCTCCCGCCCCGCCTGGCGGGGCGACAAGCGCGACCGGATGGCCGCGCTGCCGCAAGGCTGGCAGGTCTGGCATTTCACCGGCAAGGGGGCCGAAACACGCGCCCCCGCCGCCTGCCAGCCGAACCGCATCGTCGTGGTGTCGGCAAAGATGCCGCAAGGCGAATGGCCCTGCGTGATGCTGGACCAGAGGCGGCTGCGGCGGACCGGGGCCATGGCCATCGATTTCGACGACAACGGCCCCGTGCTGCGCGGCGTCAACGACCTGCGCCGCGATCCGGGCTGACGCGGGTCAGACGCCTGCGTCGATGATCGCGCGGGCCAGGACCGGCACCGTGTGCTGGTTCAGCCCGGCGATGTTCAGCCGCGAATCGCCCACCATGTAGATCGCCGCGTCGGACTTCAGCTTGGCCACCTGCTCGGGCGTGGCTCCCAGCCGGGAGAACATGCCGCGATGCTGGCCAATGAAGTCGAAGCGATCGCTGCCCGAGAGATCCCGCAGTTCGGACGCCAGCTGCGACCGCAGGCCCAGCATGGTGTTGCGAACCTCCTCAAGCTCGGCGGCCCAGTCGGCGCGCAGCGCGTCATCGGTCAGGACGGTGCTGACGATCCGTGCGCCGTGATCGGGCGGGAAGGAGTAGGTCTGGCGGTTCAGGAAGGCCATGCCCCCCTGCGACAGATCGCGCGCGGCGGTGTTTTCCGCCAGGGCGAACAGGATGCCGGTGCGTTCGCGATAGATGCCGAAGTTCTTGGAGCAGGAGGCCGCGATCAGCACCTCGGGCAGGCGAGCGGCGATCATGCGGGTGGCGGCGGCGTCCTCCTCCAGCCCGTCGCCGAAACCCTGGTAGGCCAGGTCGATCAGCGGGATCGCGCCGGATTTTTCCAGGATCCCTGCCACCTCCTCCCACTGGTCCATGGTCAGGTTCGCGCCGGTCGGGTTGTGACAGCAGCCGTGCAGCAGCACCAGGTCGCCCTTGCCCGCCTTGGCGATGTCTTCCTTCAGCCCGTCGAAATCGACGCCACGGGTCTCTGCGTCGAAATAGCGGTATTCGACGAAGGGCAGGCCCATGAACTTCATGATCGACAGGTGGTTCGGCCATGTCGGGTTCGAGACATAGACCGTCAGCCCCGGATTTGCCAAACGCGCCAATTCCAGCGCCTGCCGGATCGCGCCCGTGCCGCCGACCGTCGCCAAGGACGCCAGCCGGTCAGACGGCACGTCCTTCAGCACCATCCGCGCCATGGCGTCGCGATAGTCGGCCTCTCCGGCCAGGCCGGTATAGGCCTTGGTCGTCTGGGTCTCCCAGATCCGCCGTTCCGCCGCCTTGACCGCGCGCATGACCGGCGTCACCCCCTGCGGATCCTTGTAGACGCCGACGCCCAGGTCGATCTTGCCCTGCCGGGTATCGGCCTTGAACTCCTCGATCAGCTTCAGGATCGAATCGGGGGCTTGAGGTTGGAGGTTGGACAGCATTCAGGCGTCTCCGGTTGCGATGGGCAGGTCCGGGAAGCTGCCCCATTCGGTCCAGCTTCCGTCGTAAAGCGAGTGGTTGCGGTGCCCGATCCGTTCCAGCGCAAGCGCCAGGACGGCGGCGGTGATGCCGCTGCCGCAACTGGTGATGACAGGCTGCTTCAGATCCACGCCGGCGTTTTCGAACTCGGCCCGCAGGGCGTCGGGCGCCTTCATGGTGCCGTCCTCGTTCAGCAGCCGTCCGAAGGGGACGTTGCGCGCGCCGGGGATGTGGCCGGACCGCAGGCCTGGACGCGGCTCGGGCGCCTCGCCCCGGAAACGTTCGGGCGCGCGGGCATCGACGATCTGATGGTCGGCAAGCTTGCTGGCCAGGGCCACCTGGGTCACGTCGCGGACCAGTCCGGCCTGGCGCTGCACGGTGATGTGACGGTCGCGCAGGACCGGGGCCATGTCCTCGACCGGGCGGCCCTCGGCCTGCCATTTGGCGAAGCCGCCGTCCAGCACCGCCACGTCTGTCTTGCCCATCAGGCGGAAGGTCCACCAGACCCGCGCCGCGCTGCGCAGGTCGGAATTGTCGTAGACCACGACCTGGTGCCCGTCGCCCACGCCCATCGCCCGCATCCGGGATATGAACATCTCGACCGGCGGGGCCATGTGCGGCAGGGCGCTGCGCTTGTCGCTGATCGCGTCGATGTCGAAGAAGCGCGCGCCAGGGATATGGGCGGCCTCGTATTCCGCACGGGCATCGCGGCCCGTGGCGGGCATGTGCCAGCTTGCATCCAGGATGCGCAGGTCGGGATCGTTCAGGTGGGCCGCCAGCCAGTCGGTCGAGACCAGCGTTTTCGGATCGTCCTGCATGGCCCCCTCCCGTCCCGGTGCGGGCCTGATCTACAGGGGGCAGGTTCCCCTTGCAATGGCCTAACCCTGCTTCAGCAGCCGCTGCTTCTGGCGGTTCCAGTCGCGCTTGGCGCTTGTCTCGCGCTTGTCGGCGACCTTCTTGCCCTTGGCCACGCCGATCTTCAGCTTCACGATGCCGCGGTGATTGAAATACATCACCAGCGGGACCAGCGTCATCCCCTCGCGCCCCACGGCCTGCCACAGCCGCGCCAGTTCCTTGCGGCTGACCAGCAGCTTGCGGCGGCGCCGTTCCTCGTGGCCGAAGACCCCCGCCTGCTTGTAGGCGGCGATATAGCCGTTGATCAGCCAAAGCTCTCCATCCTCGACCGAGGCATAGCTTTCGGCGATGTTGGACTGGCCGGTGCGCAGAGACTTCACCTCGGACCCGGTCAGGACGATGCCGACCTCGAGGTCGCTTTCGATGAAGTAATCGAAGCGCGCCCGCCGGTTTTCGGCGATGATCTTGTAGTTCTTGTCGGGATCGGTGGCCATGAGGCTGTCAGATAGGCGTGCTGCGGCAGTCTGTAAAGATGCGCGTTGCGCGCGGGCCCCGGCGGGATTAGCCCTTGCAGCAAGGGAGGCCGCCATGCTGGGACAGATCGCGTTCGGATCCGCCTTGATGCTGGTCAGCATTGGCATCGCGGGCTTGTGGATCTGGCTGCTGGAGACGGCTTTCGCCCGCTGGGAAGGATGGCTGGTGCAGGCCCCGCACCGGCCCAAGCTGATCCTGATCGTGCTGGCCTCCAGCCTGGCGGTGCTGGCGATGGTGACGATGTCGGTCTGGCTTTGGGCCGGAGCATTCCACCTGCTGCGCATCTTCGCCGATTTCGAGGAGGCGATGTATTTCACCCTCGTGACCTTCACGACGCTGGGTTACGGCGACGTGCTGATGCCCGAGGAATGGCGCATCCTGGGGGGCCTGGCCGCCGCCAACGGGCTGCTGAGCTTTGGCCTGATGACCGCGCTGATGGTGGAATCCTTGCGCCATGTCCGCGTGCGCCAGATCGCCTTCACGAAGGGATAGCGCATGAAACCGGGGACCCGGAACCGGATCACCGACATCCCTGGCCTGCGGGTCGGGAACGCCGCCGACCCGCATCTGAAATCGGGTGTCACGGTGCTGACGGCGGACGCGCCCTTCGCGGCGGCGGTTCATGTCATGGGCGGCGCGCCCGGCACGCGGGAAACCGATCTGCTGGCCCCTGACAAGCTGGTGGCCTGCGTCGATGGGCTGGTGCTGTCGGGCGGGTCGGCCTTTGGCCTTGCGGCCTGCGACGGGGTGATGGCGGGCCTGCGCGCGATGGGGCGGGGCTTTCCCGTAGGCCCCGTGCGGGTGCCGATCGTGCCGGGGGCGATCGTCTTCGACCTGCTGAACGGCGGGGACAAGGGGTGGTCCGACAACCCCTATCCGGCGCTTGGGCGCGCGGCCTTCGATGCCGCCGCCGCCGATTTTGCCCTGGGCACGGCGGGCGCGGGGACCGGGGCCATGACGGGGACTCTGAAAGGCGGGCTCGGCTCGGCGTCAGCGGTGCTGGAGAACGGGCTGACGGTCGGTGCCTTGGTCGCGGTCAATGCGCTTGGGCAGGCGACGGTGGGCAAGACGCAGCAGTTCTGGGCCGCCCCCTGGGAACTGGGGGCCGAGTTCGGTGGCCTTGGCCTGCCCGCCAGCTTC
This sequence comes from Paracoccus yibinensis, assembly GCF_030846195.1. Classification (GTDB taxonomy): domain Bacteria; phylum Pseudomonadota; class Alphaproteobacteria; order Rhodobacterales; family Rhodobacteraceae; genus Paracoccus; species Paracoccus yibinensis. The sequence goes on along the minus strand of NZ_JAVCWH010000004.1, from coordinate 84,354 downwards.
CCCGCCACCCATGAACCCGCGCCCGCCAAGCGGTTGGGCGAGGCCACGACCATCGCCATCGTCGCCACCAACGCAGCCCTGGACAAACCGGCGCTGCAACGCATGGCCGTCGCCGCCCATGACGGCATGTCCCGCGCCCTGGTGCCCAGCCACACACCATTCGACGGGGACCTGGTCTTTGCCGTCTCGACCGGCGCCAAGCCACTGGCCGATCCCGTTGCCGATCCCTTCCTGCTGGGGCACGCCGCGGCATCCTGCCTGGCCCGTGCCATAGCCCGCGGCGTCCATGCCGCCAGCCCTGCGCCCGGCGACCTGCAACCCTGCTGGAGCAGTCTTCAGGCATGAAAAAGGGGCGGCGCGCGACCGGCGCACCGCCCCAGATCAGAGAGAGGGTCGCCAAGAGGGAAGGCTTAGCGATACCGGTCCAACGCCGCTGCGCGCATTTGGTTCACGGGTTTCACGCAGGGCGCGACTTTTTTCCGATGCCGCGCATGGCATCGTCGCCGCTTTGACATCCCTCGGCCCGCGTGCTGATCTTGGCCTGACCGATACGGAGCCAGCCATGACCAAGCATTCAACCGATCTGAAAACCCTGCTGCGCGATCCCTCGCTGCTGGAAACCCGCGCCTTTGTCGCCGGCGAATGGGTCGAGGCGCGGGACGGCGCCACCTTCGACGTGACGAACCCGGCCCGCGGCGACGTGATCGCAAGGGTCGCCGACATGGACCGCCAGGACGCCGCCCGCGCCATCGAGGCCGCGGCCGAAGCGATGAAGGGCTGGGCCGCCCGCACCGCCAAGGACCGCGCAGGGGTGATGCGCAAGTGGTTCGACCTGATGATGCAGAACCAGGACGACCTGGCCCGCATCCTGACCGCCGAGATGGGAAAGCCCTTCCCCGAGGCCAAGGGCGAGATCGCCTATGGCGCCAGCTTCGTCGAATGGTTCGGCGAGGAAGCCAAGCGCGTCTATGGCGAAACCATCCCCGGCCACATGCCCGACAAGCGCCTGACCGTGCTGCGCCAACCCATCGGCGTGGTGGGGTCCATTACGCCGTGGAACTTCCCCAACGCCATGATCGCGCGCAAGGTCGCCCCTGCCCTGGCCGTGGGCTGCGGCTTCGTGGCCCGCCCGGCGGCGGAAACCCCGCTGTCCGCCCTGGCCATGGCGGTGCTGGGCGAACGCGCGGGCCTGCCCAAGGGCATCCTGTCGGTCGTCACCTCGTCACGGTCCAGCGACATCGGCAAGGAGTTCTGCGAAAACCCGCTGGTGCGCAAGCTGACCTTCACCGGCTCGACCGAGGTAGGGCGGATCCTTTTGCGCCAGGCCGCCGACCAAGTGATGAAGTGCAGCATGGAACTGGGCGGCAACGCGCCCTTCATCGTCTTCGACGACGCCGACCTGGACGCCGCGGTCGAGGGCGCGATGGCGTCGAAGTTCCGCAACAACGGCCAGACCTGCGTCTGCGCGAACCGGATCTATGTCCAGGCCGGTGTTTATGACGCTTTCGCGCAAAAGCTGGCGGCGGCTGTGGACAAGCTGCGCGTGGGCGACGGGCTGGAAGACGGCGTGACCACCGGCCCCCTGATCAACGAGGATGCGGTCGAGAAGGTCGAGGAACATATCCGCGACGTGCTGGACGGCGGTGGGCAAATCGTCACGGGCGGCGAGCGGATGGAGGGGCTGTTCTTCAAGCCCACCGTCGTCACCGGCGTCACCGACCGCATGAAGGTCGCGACCGAGGAAACCTTCGGCCCCCTGGCGCCCCTGTTCAAGTTCGAGACCGAGGAGGAGGTCGTCCAAAAGGCCAACGACACGATCTTCGGCCTGGCGTCCTATTTCTACGCCCGCGACATCGGTCGCATCACCCGCGTGCAGGAGGCGCTGGAATACGGCATCGTCGGCGTGAACACCGGGATCATCTCGACCGAGGTGGCGCCCTTCGGCGGCGTCAAGCAGTCGGGCCTGGGCCGCGAGGGCAGTCGCCACGGCATCGAGGATTATCTGGAGTTGAAATACATCTGCCTGTCGATCTGACAGACCGCAACGATTTCCGTCGCTTGCGGGAACGCAAGAGGGGCACCGCGCATTGACAGGCGAGGACCCCTTCTTCCGGTTACGCGGGGTCATTGGCAAAAGGGGAAGTGCATGGAAGGTTTTGGCTGGATTATGTCGATCATCCTGGGCGCAATCGCAGGGTGGATCGCCGAAAAGATCATGAAAACCGATACCGGGCTGCTGATGAACATCGTCGTCGGCATCGTCGGCGCGCTGATCGGTAACTTCATCTTCGACGCGCTGATTGGCAGCAGCGCAGGGGGCAGCATCATCGGCCAGCTGATCGTGGCCGTGATCGGCGCCTGCATCCTGATCTGGCTGGTCCGCCTGGTGCGCGGCCGGGCCTGATCCCCGCCTGAACGGAAAAGGGCCGGTGCGCATCGACGCACCGGCCCTTTTTCATGGTCTTCATGGGCAAGGATCAGCGACCCTCGTCGTCCTCATCCTCATCCGCGTCGGGCAGGTTGAAGAAGCTGTCGGCGTCCAGATCGCGTTCGGGCGCCTTGTCCTCGTCCCGCGTCAGCGAGAAATTCTCAAGCCCCGCGATCGAGGACGGCAGGCGCGGCTCGTCGCTCATCGACAGCGAGGTCTCGGTGCTGACCAGCTTGCGGCGTTCGTCGTCGCTCATCACCTCGCCGGTGGCAGCGGCCTTCTTGGCCGCCTTCTGAACGGCGGCGTCCAGTTCGGTCTGGCGGCACAGGCCCAGGGCGACCGGGTCGATCGGCTGCATGTTCTGGATGTTCCAGTGGGTCCGTTCCCGGATCGACGCGATCGTGGGCTTCGTCGTCCCCACCAGCTTGGCGATGGCCGCGTCCGGCAGTTCGGGATGGAACTTGACCAGCCACAGGATCGCGTTCGGACGGTCCTGGCGCTTGGACAGCGGCGTATAACGCGGCCCGCGGCGCTTTTCCTCGCCCTCGGCGGCGGGGTTGTGCTTCAGGCGCAGCTTGTAGGTGGGGCTGGCCTCGCCCTTGCGGATTTCCTCGGGGTCAAGCTGGTGCGACGCGACCGGGTCATAGCCCTTGACGCCTGCCGCCACGTCGCCGTCGGCGATGCCCTGCACTTCCAGTTCGTGCAATCCGCAGAAATCGCCGATCTGCTTGAAGCTCAGCGTGGTATTGTCCACCAGCCAGACGGCGGTCGCCTTGGCCATCAAAGGCTTGCTCATGTCCATCTCCTTCGCGTGTCTGCCCCGAACAGCAGGTTTCAGGCCGGAAAAACGGCTTTTGGCGGGTGCCATTCCTCGTTTTCGGGGGGAATTGTCGGGTCATATAGCGATTTCGGCGCGCGGGGAAAAGAGGATTCGCGCCGCCCGATGGACGCCCGGCCTTGCGCAGGTCATGGTGGCGCCATGAAAGCCGCGTTCCTGATCCCGCTTGCTCTGGCCCTGTGGCCGGTCCCCGCCACCGCCGATGGGGCGGGCGATTTCGATTATTATGTCCTCGCGCTCAGTTGGCAGCCAAGCTGGTGCCGGGACACGGGCGACGGACGCGATGCCACGGAATGCGGCCGGGGCAGCGGCCTGGACTTCACGGTTCACGGGCTTTGGCCGCAACATGAACAAGGATGGCCGGAATACTGCGACACCCCGGAACGCGACCCGTCGCGGCGCGAGGTGCAGGCCATGGGCGACCTGATGGCGCCAGGGCTGGCCCTTTACCAGTGGCGGAAACATGGCCGCTGTTCGGGACTGTCGGCGGCGGAATATCTTGCCACCCTGCGAGAGGCCGCCGAAAGGGTCGAAATCCCCCGCCCCTTCGACGGCCTGCCCCGTGACATCACCCTGCCCCCGGCGGTGGTCGAGGAAGCCTTTCTGGAAGCCAATCCTCGCCTGACGCCCGATGGTGTCACCGTCACCTGCAAGGCCGAAATCCTGGCCGAGGTCCGCATCTGCCTGACCCGGAACCTGCAACCGCGCGACTGCGCCCCCGACGTGCAAAGAGATTGCACACGGCCAAGCGTGCTGATGGAAAAGGTGCGCTGAATCCTGGGGGCACTGCCCCCGGCCCTGCGGGCCTCCCCCGGGATATTTCAGCACAGAAGATGCGGCGTTTACGCTGTTTTAACACCCTCGTGGCAAAGTAATGAGGCGGTACAGGCGGGGACGCCGATGACCGCCACAGGAGATGCCACAGACCTTGGGGACGAACGCCCGCAAGGTCTGTGTGCCTCCCTGTCATCTTCTGTGCTTCAAATATCCCCGCCGGAGGCTCCTGCCCGCGCCTCAAGCACCCTCGCCCGCCACCTTCAGGACGATCTTGCCGATATGCTGGCTGCTTTCCATCCGCCGATGCGCCTGGGCCGCATCCTTCAAGCCAAACTCGCTGTCGATCCTGACCTTGACCGTCCCGGCCGATATCAGCGGCCACAACCGCTTGCGCAGGGCTTCGGCGATCTCGGCCTTGGCGGCGTCCGATTGCGGGCGCAGCGTCGATCCGGTGACGGTCAGGCGCTTGGCCATGATCTGCGCGAAGTTCAGTTCCACCTTCGGCCCTTCCAGGAAGGCGATCATCACCAGCCGCCCGTCGGGAGCCAGGGCCCTGATGTTCTTCGGGATATAGCTTCCCCCCACCATGTCGAGGATCAGATCCGCCCCATCCTCGGCCGCCATGACCTTGGTGAAATCCTCGGTCCGGTAATTGATCGGCCTGGCGCCCAGGGCGGCGATGGCTGCGCATTTCTCGTTGGTGCCGGCGGTGGCGAAGACGCGGGCGCCCAAGGCGCGGGCGATCTGGATCGCCATCATGCCGATGCCGGAACTGCCGCCATGGACCAGGAAGCGTTCGCCCCCGGTCAGCCCGCCGCGCGTGACGACGTTCGACCAGACGGTGAATGCGGTTTCGGGCAGGCAGGCCCCTTCGCGCAAGCCCAGGCCATAGGGGATGCGCAGCGCGTGATCGGCGTGGCAGGCCACATATTCCGCGTAACCGCCGCCGGGCACCAACGCGCAGACCTGTTCCCCCTTTCTCCAGCGGGTGACGCCCGCGCCCATTCCCACGATTTCGCCCGACACCTCCAACCCCGGCAGGTCGGACGCGTCCGCCGGTGGCGCATAGAGACCCTGGCGTTGCAGCACGTCGGGCCGGTTCACGCCCGCCCAGGCCACGCGGATCAGGATCTGGTCGTGGCGCGGCACCGGAACCGGGCGGCTGGTCGGCCGCAGCGCGCTGGCGTCACCGGGCGCGGCGATCTCGACCGCGTTCATGGCATCGGGAAACATTCCTACTCCTTGCGTCAGGGACGGGTGCGGCCGGGCAGGTTGCGCGGTTCGGGCGCGCGGATCCAGCCAAAGGCCATCTGCGCCAACGTTTCCGCGCCCGGCAGCTTGCGCAAGGTCGATTTTACCGATTCGAACCGCATCACTCCGTCGATGCGGCGGTCGATGAAGCCGCGGGTTTCGGCATGGTCGGGCGAATCGTCGCCCAGCCAGAACAGAACCGTGGCGCTGATGACCGCAGACAGGGTGGCGCGTTTCGAATACCAGTTGACGTCGCGCGACGTGTCGCCAAGCCCGGTCCAGATCACATCCGCCGTTTCCCAAACCAGCCGGGCCGCAAGCGCCGCATTCTGCGGCAGCGACAAGGTCGCGGCCCCCGCGCGCACCAGTTCGGCATCGACCAGCATCAGGCGGCGCCAGATCGCCTCGGCCACGCGATCGCGAAAACGGCCGCCCGGCGGGGTCTGGGACAGGCTGTCGCGCAGCATCGCATCCGCGCGGCGATGATAGGCGGCGGCAAGGCCCGCCCCGCCTTGGGGGAAATGCACCCGCGCGAGGTCGGGCGACATGTTCAGGTCGCGGGCGCCCGCCATCAGGGCGCGGTCGTTCATCCCTTCGAAGGGGACATGGGCCAGGGCGGCGTCAAGAAGGGCGTCGCGGTCGGTTCGGGTCATGGCAGCCTCTCTGGACAAGGGCGCCCGGCTTTGATAGGGGGGCGCATCCTGCAATCTTTGCAACTCTAACCTAGGAAGGTGGTGACAACCACATGCAGGTCAACGTTCGCGACAACAACGTCGAACAGGCGCTTCGTGCCCTGAAGAAGAAACTTCAGCGCGAGGGCGTGTTCCGCGAAATGAAGCTTCGGCAGCATTTCGAGAAACCGTCCGTCAAGAAAGCCCGTGAGCAGGCCGAGGCCGTGCGCCGCGCCCGCAAGCTGGCCCGGAAAAAGGCCCAGCGCGAAGGCGCCCTTTAAGGGGCCGCCAAGGCGCACCGCAAGACGGCGCGACAGCGTTTCATGACAAACCCCCGCAGCCCAAGGCTGCGGGGGTTTGCGTTTGGCCCATCCACAGCCACAAGGCGGTTGCCTCAACGGTTAACTTATGTGACGTTTTTGTGTTCGTCTGTGGTGTATGAGTATCATGATTTCAGGAAACGGTTTTCCCTATCGGGGTAAATCCCGGTTGGCTGCCATCTCTCACTACGGAGAGACAGGGTTTAACGTTCCCATCCTGATAGGGTTCTTGATCGCCGATGCCGTCCTGATCCTGCTTCATTCAGTTCTCGGCTTGCTGTTCCTGAACGGATTGATTCCCACCTTCCCCGAGGCCTTGCGCATCGACCGCGACTGGGCCATGGGCGAGGTCTTGACTTACATCAAATGGTTGGTCCTTGCAGCGCTGTCGGCGCTGCTGCTGCGCAGGCAAAGACAGGTCATCTATCTGGGATTCTTCATCTTTTCCCTTGTCGCCTTGCTGGACGACAGCCTGCAACTGCACGAACGCTTTGCTTCGCCCTTGGTCGCGGCGATTGCTCCGGGCCTGGCTCTGCCGCCAGGGGCCGGAGAACTGATCTTCATAGCGTTCGAAGGGATCGCAGTTGCCGGAACCCTGGTCTATGGCTGGATCAAGGCCCCTTTCATCATCAGGCGTCAAACCGTTGCGCTGTTCCTTTTGCTGGGGGCCGCCGCGTTCTGCGCTTCTGCGATCGATTTCCTGCACGTCTATACGCCGGCCTATTCGATACTCGGCGGCATCGTCGGCATCATCGAGGACGGCGGTGAAATGGTGTTCCTCTCCCTCGCGGTCGGCTATGCGGCCGGCCTGGCCTCGCAGGCGCGGGCGATACCTGCCTGAATCTCTATCCCCGCAAATGCAGGTCCAAGGCATCCAGCGTCGAGGGTGCCATCAGCGAACCGTGATTTTCCTGGGGATAGGGCCGATACAGGGTCTCGATCCCAGGGATCCCTGACAGGATCCGAACCAGGGCGGTGGGATCGTGGGGATGCCCCTGGCGTGCCCGTCCTGCCTGCGCGATCATCACCTGGATCACGGGATCGACGATCCCGCCCGCCGCCGCAACCCCGCCCGCGAAAGCCTGCGCCTCGCGCTGGGATTCGCCCGCGTTCCACCAGACCGAGGGGTCGGCGGCCACATGGCGCGCGAACAGGTGCGGACGGGTGAACAGCGCGTGCAGGACGAACAACCCGCCCAGCGAATGGCCATAGATCGTCATGTCGCCCCGGTTCAGGGGATAACGGCGGGCCAGTTCGGGCAACAGTTGATCGGCGATCATGGACAGGAAGGCGTCCCGCCCGCCCGTCACGCGGTCGGCAGGCGCCCCGCGATAGAAAAGGATCGGCTGAACCGGCTGCATCGCCCGCGAGGTCAGGTCGCGCCAGCGGCGGATGGCGCCTTCGTAGCCGATGCCGAACAAGATCACCGGCGCCTTTGCGGCCCTGGCCTCGCGGTGCCGCCAGAACTGCGGAAAGGTCTTCCGGGCGTCCAGCGACAGGATCGCCGAATATCCCTGCGGCGGGGGCGGCGCATCGGGAAGGCCCACATGGATCCGCCATTGGTCGCCCGAGGGGCCGAAGGCGAAATGGCTGGCGCGGGGATGGGCGATCTCGTCGGGCGGGTCTTGCGGGGGCTGGGCCAGGGACGGCGAGGCCGCGGCGGCGGCCAGCAGGGACAGCAGGCGGCGGCGGCTTACGGCCATGTCACACCGGGATCGCCGTGGTGCGGAACACCGTGCGCAGCGCAAAGGACGAATGCATCTGAGCCACCCCTGGCAGCCGGGCAAGATGCTGGCGATGGATGCGGGCGAAGTCGTCGGTATCCTCGACCACGATCTTCAGCAGGTAATCGGCGGTCCCCGCCATCAAGTGGCATTCCAGCACGTCGGGGATGGCGCGCACGCCCTTCTCGAACGCCTCCAGCACCTCGTCGGCCTGGCCGGACAGGGTGATCTCCACGAAAACCGTGGTCTGGCGGCGCAGTTTCCGCGCATCCAGAAGCGCGACATAGCCGTGGATCACACCCGTCTCCTCAAGCCGCTGGACGCGGCGGTGGCAGGCCGAGGGCGACAGATGCACCCGCAGCGCCAGTTCGGCATTGCTGATTCGCCCTTCTTTCTGAAGCAGGGCCAGGATCCGGCGGTCTATTGCATCAAGATCAGACATAGCGGGATAATCTTCGACGGATGAACCGATTTCCATCGTTTTCTGTGGCGGGTCCAAGCCAGAGGGCAAAACCTTCGCAGCACCTTGCAACGGGCCGGTGCCACACTGGACCAAAACAAGGGAGGATAAGATGAAGATTGGCTGTCCAAGGGAAATCAAGCCGCAGGAATTCCGCGTGGGCCTGACCCCTGCCGCCGCGACCGAGGCCGTGTCCCGTGGCCACGGCGTCATCGTGGAAAGCGGCGCGGGTCTTGGCGCGGGCTTCACGGACGACGACTATGCGGCTGCGGGGGCCAGTATCGCACCGGACGCGAAATCCGTCTTCGATGCGGCGGACATGATCGTGAAGGTCAAGGAACCCCAGGCGGCAGAGCGCAGGATGCTGCGCGACGGGCAGGTGCTGTTCACCTATCTGCATCTGGCGCCCGACCCCGACCAGACCCGCGACCTGCTGGCGTCGGGCGTGACCGCCATCGCCTATGAAACCGTGACGGATGCGCGCGGCGGGCTGCCCCTGCTGGCGCCGATGTCCGAGGTGGCGGGTCGGCTGGCCCCGCAGATGGGCGCCTGGGCGCTGCAAAAGGCCAATGGCGGACGCGGCGTTCTGTTGGGCGGCGTGCCGGGCGTCAGGCCCGCGAATGTCGTGATCATCGGTGGCGGCGTGGTGGGCACGGCGGCAGCGCGGGTGGCCGTGGGCATGGGCGCCAATGTGACGGTCACGGACCGCTCGGTGGCGCGGCTGTCATACCTCGACGACATCTTCATGGGCAGGCTGACCACCCAGTATTCCAGCGCGGCCGCCACGGCCGACCTGATCCGCAGGGCCGACATGGTAATCGGCGCGGTGCTGATCCCCGGCGCCGCCGCGCCCAAGCTGGTTTCGCGCGACCAGCTTGGCACGATGCAGCCGGGCGCGGTTCTGGTGGACGTGGCCATCGACCAGGGCGGCTGCTTCGAGACGTCGCGCCCGACGACCCACCAGGACCCGATCTATGAGGTGGACGGGATCGTGCATTACTGCGTGGCGAACATGCCCGGCGCCGTGGCGCGGACATCGACCCAGGCCCTGGGGAACGCCACCCTGCCCTTCATGCTGGCGCTTGCGGACAAGGGCTGGCGGCAGGCGGTGCTGGAGGATCCCCACCTGCGCGCGGGCCTGTCAACGCATCAGGGGCGGCTGACCTCGCCCCCGGTGGGCGATGCATTGGGACTGGAGGCGATCACGCCCGATCAGTTGCTGGCAAGCTGAAGCGGGCGCGGCCCAGGCTCAGATCCGCGGTGCGGGACCGTCGGCCCAGACGGTCCGGTCCGCCAGCAGGTCGCGGATCTGGGCCAGCAACTCCTCTTGCGTGGGGCCGGCCGCGACTTCTTCCTTGGGCTTCATAGCCATGCGCTGCAAGCGGTTCACCGCCTTGACCAGCAGGAACACCGCCCAGGCGATGATCAGAAAGTTCAGCACCGCCATGGCAAAGGCGCCATAGGCAAAGACTGCCGCGCCCGAATCGCGGGCGGCGGCAAGGCTTGCGCCTTCGGGAACATTGCCGGACAGGACGAAATACTTGTTGGTGAAATCCACCCCGCCGGTCAGCAGACCAAGGATCGGGTTTATAAGATCGGCCACAAGGGAATTCACGATCGCCGTGAAGGCCGCGCCGATGATGATCCCGACGGCAAGGTCGATGACATTGCCGCGGGCGATGAATTCCCTGAACTCTCTGATCATGACAGCTTTCCTGTAAGCCACGCGCCATCCCGGCGCCTGCAAATCATGCTGTCCCGACAATCAAAAGGCAATTCCGCCGATGAACCGGCCCGCCCGGTCGCGGACGGGCCGCATCGCGGCTCAGTTCGCCTCGGCCAGCTTGGCGTCGATGATGCCCTTGATGTCGTCCCAGGGCTGGTTCTGGACCTTTTCGCCGCCGATGATGAAGGTCGGCGTCGCCTCGATCTCGTCGGCGCTGGCGTTCTGCTGGAAGGTCGCGATCAACTGTTCGGCCTTGGCGGTATCTTCCCAGCAGGCGGTCATCTGTTCATCGGTCATGCCGGCCTTCAGGCCGATCTTGCGCAGGTTGGCGGCGATCTCCTCGCCGGTGCCGCCGGCCAGCCATTCCTGTTGTTCGTCGAACAGCATGTCGGACACGGCATAATACTTGTCGTCCCCGCCGCAGCGGGCCAGGACGCCCGCCCACAGGCCCGGCTGGTCGAAATAGACGTCGCGCTGGATGAATTTCACCTTGCCGGTATCGACATATTCGGCCTTGAGCTTCGGCCAGCTTTCCTCGTGGAAATTGGCGCAATGGCCGCAGGTGAAGCTGGCGTATTCCACGATCGTCAGCGGCGCGTCTTCGGCGCCCAGGGCGATGTCGGGCAGGGTTTCCGCCTGTGCGGCAGGGGCGTCCTGGGCCATGACGGCGGGGGCAGCAAAGGCAAGCGCCAGAGCGGCTGCGGCAGAGCGGATCAGCATGGAAAATCCTTTCGGTGGTTCCGGTGTCGTTTGGTTGCGATGTTCACGGCCAGCAGGGCCATCGCCTCGGCCAGCGTGGGATCCTGGAACTGGCGCGCGATCAGGTCGGCCTGTTCGCGGACCTGCGGATCGGGCGGCGCGGCCTTGGCGGGCGCGGTGGCAAAGACCGCCTGCCCCTCGGCAAATCCGCTTGCCGCGGTCTGGGTCAGCACGATGCGCTGCACGGCGTTGTAGCCATAGCAGGCGTTGACCCGTTCGCGCAGCTGCGGCAGCTGCATTTCGACCAGCGGCGCGGTCGGCCCGGTGGTCAGCAGGGTCAGCGTCGCGCCAAAGCCGGTGCGCGCATGGCTGATGCGCACGGGCCGGGTCATGGCCGCAAGCTGGGGTCCGGCGATCTCCGGCCAGTGGGTCAGAAGGCGCGCCATGGCGAAGCCCCGCCCTTCGGCGGCCTTCTGGACCCGGTCCGCCAGCAGGATCGACGCCTGCTGGAAGCCGCGCCTGCGGCGGGCCGTGTGGTTCGGATTATGGTCGGTCGGTCGTGCCATCTTTGCCTGCCGGGCTATCACCCCCATATCCTTATCAGACGCTTTCCCGGATGAAAGCCGGGCAAGGGAAACGAGGGACTGATAATTGCGTGACACCAAGGTGATCGCCCCGCGACTGCTGGACTGGTATGACCGCCACGCGCGCGTCCTGCCTTGGCGCGTGCCGCCCGGCGGCGGCAAGGCCGACCCCTACCGCGTCTGGCTGTCCGAGGTGATGCTGCAGCAGACCACCGTGGCGGCGGTGAAGGCCTATTTCGAGCGATTCACGACGCTGTGGCCGACCGTGCAGGATCTGGCGGCCGCGCCGGATGCGCAGGTGATGGCCGAATGGGCGGGACTTGGCTATTACGCCCGCGCCCGCAACCTGCTGGCCTGTGCCCGCGTGGTGGCGGCTAGGGGCGGCTTTCCGGCTACGCGCGACGGTTTGCGGGACTTGCCGGGGATCGGTTCCTATACCTCGGCCGCGATTGCGGCGATCACCCATGATGCCCCGGAAACCGTGGTGGACGGCAATGTCGAACGCGTGGTGGCGCGGCTGTTCGCGGTGGAAACGCCTCTTCCCGCCGCCAAGCCCGAACTTGTGGCGCTTGCCGAAACCCTGACCCCTCAGCAGCGGCCAGGCGATTACGCGCAGGCGATGATGGACCTGGGCGCCACCATCTGCACGCCGCGCAGCCCGGCCTGCGGCATCTGCCCGCTGATCCACGACTGCGATGCCCGCGCCCAGGGCATCGCCGCCAGCCTGCCCCGCAAGGCGCCGAAAGCCGCCAAGCCCGACCGGACCGGCATCGCCTGGGTCGCCCGCCAGGGCGACGCGGTGCTGTTCGAGGAACGGCCGTCCAAGGGTCTTCTGGGGGGCACGCTGGCCTTTCCCTCGGCCCATTGGGACGGACGCGACCTGCCGCCGCCGGGCGCAGCGGACTGGCGGCACATCGGCCATGTCCGGCATGTCTTCACCCATTTCAACCTGTCCCTGCAGGTGATGCTGGGCGATCTGGACGGGCCGCCCGCACGCGGCCATCTGGTCAACCTGCGGCAAATCGACCGGGACGCGCTGCCCGGCCTGATGCGCAAGGTCTGGGATATGGCGCGGGCGGAAATCGCCGCGTAACATCGTGGGCATGAGCGTTTCACCCAACGGCCTGCCCCCGGCCGCGCCCTTCTGGATGTCCGTCGTCATGCTGCCTCTGGTTGCGCTTGCGGCGGCCTGGGGGGGATTGTGGTTCATGCTGCTGCCCGCCTATGCCTGGTATCTGACGACGGCCCTGGATGGCGTGCTGGGGCTGAATACCGAAAATCCCGATCCGCAGACGGAAACCGCGCGGCTTTTCTGGCACCGCGCGGTGACGATGATCTGGTTTCCGCTGCAATTCGCCGCGATTTTCGGCTGCATCTGGTATGCGACCCATGCGGGCCATCTGTCAGGGCTGGAAAAACTGGGCCTGTTCTTCGGCGTGGGCGTCCTGTCGGGCACCATCGGCATGGTCTATGCGCATGAACTGCTGCATCAGAAAACTGCCCTCGAACGCTGGATGGGCGACCTTCTGCTGGCCTCGACGCTTTATTCGCATTTCAGGACCGAGCATCTGCTGGTCCATCACGCCTGGGTTTCCACCCCTCGCGACGCGGTATCGGCACGTTATAACGAGGGGTTCTGGCGTTTCTTCTGGCGCGTGCTGCGCGATGGCCCGGGCAGCGCCTGGCGCGCGGAAACCCGGCTGCTGGCGCGGGCGGGGCGCAGCCCCTGGGACCGGCGCAACCCGTTCTGGCGTTACGCCGCGCTGCAAGGGGGGATGATCCTGCTGGCGCTGGCCCTGGGCGGCATACAGGGCCTGGGGCTGTTCGTCTTCCAGGCGTTCGTCGCCGTCTGGCAGCTTGAGGTCGTGAATTACGTCGAACATTACGGCCTGACACGCAAGCACCTGGGGGATGGCCGTTATGAACATATCCTGCCGCGCCATAGCTGGAATGCCAGCCACACCGCGTCCAACTGGCTGCTGATCAACCTGCAGCGCCATTCGGACCACCACTACAAGCCGGACCGACGCTTTCCCCTGCTGCAGACTTATGGGGAAGACGAGGCCCCGCAACTGCCCCATGGCTATCCGCTGATGACCTGGGCCGCGATGGTTCCCCCCTTGTGGCGGCGGTGGATGAACCCGCGCGTCCGCGCCTGGCGCAGGCAGTTCTATCCCGAGGTGACGGATTGGGGCCCCTATAATCGGGGCGAGCTGCCGATGCCCAGAAACGCGCTTTAGGGCACGATCACCCGCGTGCCCGGCTGCGCATGGCGGGCAATCCAGATCAGGTGCGACCTTGCAAAGGCGATGCATCCTTCCGTGCCGAAACCCGCCCTGCGCCACTGGTGCAGAAAGATCGCAGACCCCCGGCCCGGCACGGCATCGGGCCAGTTCCAGTCCGTCGTCAGCACCAGATCATACAGCGGATCGGACCGGCGCAGCCTTTCGTGGCTGGCTGCCAGTGGCACCCGGGCGTGATGGTTGTAACCCGGATGATCCGGCGCATCGCACCACAGGTCGCCCGGGCCGATGGGGCGGGCCCAGGGGGCGGGCCGCGCCAGGCGGTCGGGGCGATACCACAGTCCGGTGATCCGCATGATCCCTGAGGGCGTGGACTTGTCCCCCTCGCGCTTGTCGCGCGTCACGCCGCGCTTGCCGATGCTGCACGGAAACAGGCGCCCGCGATACCGAACCCCCTGGGGCGTCAGGACCAGATCGTCCGGCCTCACAGCAGATGCCCCGACTTTTCGGCCTTGGTATCCAGATAGGCCTCGTTGAAGCGGTTGCGTCCGACGACCAGCGGCACCCGTTCGGTGACAGCGATGCCGTGGCTTTCCATCATCGCAACCTTGCGGGGGTTGTTGGTCATCAACCGGGCCTGCGAAAACCCCATCCGCCGCAGCAGGGCCGCGCCGATGCGGAAATCGCGCTCGTCATCCTCGAACCCCAGGCGGTGGTTGGCCTGCACCGTATCGAAACCCTGGTTCTGCAACGCATAGGCCCGCATCTTGTTGGCAAGCCCGATCCCCCGGCCTTCCTGGTTCAGATACAGCAGCACCCCCTGCCCCGCCTGACCCATGGCCGACAGCGCGGCATGAAGCTGGGGTCCGCAGTCGCATTTCAGGCTGCCCAGCACGTCGCCCGTGAAGCAGGCCGAATGCAGCCGCGTCAGGACGGGCGCGTCGCGAGGGGGATCGCCGATCTCGATGGCGTAATGCTCGGCCCCGCCGTCATCGGGACGGAAGATGTGCAGGCGGGACCGTTCCGCTGCGATCAGGGGCAGGTTGGCGGCGGCAACCGGGGCCATCGCGGCCTCGTGCGCCAGACGGGCCAGCAGCGGACCGGGGGCAATCTGCGTCAGGCCCGGCAAGGGTTCCGCCGCGACCACCAGCACGGCGGGCAGAAGCTGCGCGGATTTCGCCAGCGCCAGCCCGGCCAGATGGGGCGTGGCGTCGCCTTCGCGTTCCGTGAACAGCGGCCCCTTCATCGGCGTCATCAGATCGCCCGAGGGATCGGCCAGCGCCCGCAACCAGGCATGATCGGCGCTGTCGGGCACGATCACCCGCGCCAGCCCGTCGTCATAGGCGCGCGCCTTCAGCGTCTCGGCCCGCCGCTCGGTCAGTGCCAGCACGGGCCGTCCAAGGGCGCGGATCGCCTCCAGCCGCGCGGGCGCCAGGGTTTCCACCGCCGCGACCAGACAGGGGCCGATCATCACCGGCAGTCCCATGCGCAGGTCGCTGCGGGCGCGGGATACGGTCTCGGCCAGGGTGGGGATCAGGCTCATCAAGGGTCCGGCAGGTTGAAACAATCTGAAACATAAGCGCCTTTCCCGACAACTCCATGTGAGATTTCAGACATGATGCTGGACGGGACGGCAGAGGCTGCCCACCTGATCGCGCAACATGTGACAGGAGGCAACATGCCCGGACTGAAAAAGATCCTGCTGGTCGATGACGAGGAAGACCTGCGCGAGGCCCTGGCCGAACAGCTGATCGCCACCGACGAATTCGACGTGACCGAAGCCGGCACCGGTGCGGGCGCCGTGGATGCCGCCAAGGGCGCGATCTTCGACCTGGTCATCCTGGACGTGGGCCTGCCCGACACCGACGGGCGGGAACTGTGCAAGAAGCTGCGCAAGCTGAACGTCAAGTGCCCCATCGTCATGCTGACCGGCCACGACACCGACGCCGACACGATCCTGGGCTTGGACGCGGGCGCGAACGACTATATCACCAAGCCCTTCAAGTTCCCCGTCCTGCTGGCCCGCCTGCGCGCGCAACTGCGCACGCACGAGCAGTCCGAGGACGCGATCTTCCAGCTTGGGCCCTATACCTTCAAGCCCGCGATGAAGATGCTAATCGACGGCAAGGACCGCAAGATCCGCCTGACCGAGAAGGAAACCAACATCCTGAAATTCCTGTATCGCGCGCAGGACGGCGTGGTCGCCCGCGACGTTCTGCTGCACGAGGTCTGGGGATACAACGCCGGCGTGACGACTCATACGCTGGAAACCCACATCTATCGGCTGCGGCAGAAGATCGAGCCGGATCCGGGCAATGCGCGGCTGCTGGTGACGGAGTCGGGGGGGTATCGGCTGGTGGCGTGACCGGATAGGACCGACATTGCAGGGCCCGGCTTGATGCCGGGCCCTTTGCTTATCCGGCAAGCGCCATCCCCTGCGGCCCGGATCGGCGCAGAGGGCTGCCCCCTGGACGTTGCCATCCGGCGAGACAGCCGCCAGATCAGGCATTTCCTCACCGCCCGGCCCCGTGAAGTGGGCTTCGGGCCGTTAACCGCTTCTTCAGATTAACGGCATTTCCGGCACCGGACCGATTATCCTGTTCCTGTAACTGTCTGTTCGGAAATGGTTAACAATGTATTTTCTCAGTCACGGCCTCCGGGGCGGGGCGGCGCGCAAACGTCTGCACCAGGTTTATCAACCCTTCTCTCGATCCTTGCTGGCGACGGGTTTCTCACGCGGGGCGGAAACACGGGTTCTCATCCTTCATCACCCGAACCGGATCTGCTGGGCCAGCATCTATCCCTATTTTCATTATGGTTCCGAATTGGCAGCGCGCTATGGAACCGATTTCCGCGCCCGGCCCATCACCGATATCTTCCGTGACAGCGTCCCTGCCGCTGACATCGTGCTGATCCAGCCCTGGTTTACCGAAGACATCGACCGGCTGGCCGAGGCGATTGCCCGTTATCGCACCCGTCACAATCCAGCCCAGGTCGTCTTCCTCGACAGCTTCGCCCATATCGACCTGCGTTTCGGCCGCGCGCTCGAGCCGCTTGTGGATCTTTATCTGCGCAAGGCCCTGTTCCGTGATCGGCAGGCCTTCCTGTCCCCCCGGTTGGGTGACACGAACCTGACTGAATACTACATGACCCTTTATGGCATTCCGGGGCAGATCGTGGACCGGCAGGTGCCGGTGTCCCTATTGGATCGGCTTGATCTGATGCCGAATTTCCTGGCTGCTCCGCACCTGATGCCGGGGTTCCTGGGCGCGGCCCCCGATCCGGCGGATCGCCCGATTGATCTTCATGTCCGCCTCGCGACCGAGGGAACATCCTGGTATCAGGCGATGCGCGAACATTCGGTCCGGGTTACCCAAGGCCTGCAAGGCATCGTCACCACCCCGCCCGAGCGGATCAGCAAGACCCATTTCCTGCGGGAACTGCGCCAGTCGAAGCTTTGCTGGAGTCCCTTCGGCTATGGCGAGCTGTGCTGGCGCGATATCGAGGCCTTCATGACCGGCGCGGTCCTGGTCAAGCCCGATATGTCGCATCTGGACAGCCTGCCCGATCTTTATCGCCCCCATGAAACCTATCTGCCGGTCCGCTGGGATTTTTCCGATTTCGAGGATGTCGTGCGTCATGCCTTGGCCGATCCCGAACGCCTGCGGCACATGGCCAATGCGGCCTTCCAGGCCTGCCGCACCTATCTGACCCAAGGCAGGTTCGTGGACGACTGCGCCCGGCATCTGACGGTCAGCAGGTCCCCGGCAAGGGTTTCCGCCGCCTGACGATGCCAGCCGGGCCTTGGGTTGCAGGCGGGGAACAGCACTCTGGAACCTCTGGCCTGACTTTGCGTTCATCCCCCGAAGCCCAGTGGCCGGCGGATGCGGCCACACTCTCCTCCCTCTCTCCCTCTGATGCCCCGGCGTTTCCCGCGCCGGGGCTTCCCTTTCATACCCGGCTATGCGGTGCGGTCCAGTCCAGATCCGGGCCGATGGGGATGATCCGGTGCGGGTTCACCATGTCGTGGCTGAAGTAGTAATGCCGCGTGTAATGGTCGGGACGCACCGTCTCGGCCACGCCGGGCATCTGATACAGGTCCCGCGCCCATCCCCACAGGTTCGGGTAATCGACGACCCTATGGCGGTTGCATTTGAAATGCGTGTGATAAACCGCGTCGAAGCGGGCGATGGTGGTGAACAGGCGCCAGTCGGCCTCGGTCAGCCGGTCGCCCGCCAGATAGCGGTTGTCAGACAGGATCCCCTCGATCCAGTCCAGGCTATCGAACAGCGGGTGGACGGCCTTGTCATAGGCTTCCTGCGACGTAGCAAAGCCCGCCTTGTACACGCCGTTGTTCACCGTGTCATAGATGCGGTCGTTCAGATGTCCGATCTGATCACGCAGGTCTTCGGGCCAGTAGTCGCCCGTATTGCCTGTGACCCCGTCAAAGGCGGAATTGAACATGCGGATGATGTCGCTGCTTTCGTTGGACACGATCCGGTCCCCGTCCCGGTCCCACAGCACGGGCACCGTCACCCGCCCCGAGGCCTTGGGATCGGCCCGCAGATACAGCTTGTACAGGTAAGGCTCGCCGAACAGCCGGTCGCCGGTGGCCCCGTCGAAATCGGTGCGGAATTCCCAGCCGTTCCACAGCATGTCGGGATGGACGACCGAGATGTCGATGTGATCCGCCAGACCCTTCAGCGCCCGGAAGATCAGCGTCCGGTGCGCCCAAGGGCAGGCATAGGACACATACAGGTGGTATCGCCCGCTTTCCGCCTTGAAGCCGCCCTCGCCCGTCGGGCCGGGGCTGCCATCGGCCGTCACCCAGTTGCGGTGCCTGGAGGTATCGCGGACGAACTCGCCGCCGCTCGACCCCGTGTCATACCATTCGTCCTTCCAGACGCCTTCGACCAGTTGCCCCATCGCCCCCATCCTTTCGCGTGATGACAGGGCAACGGGCCGGGGCGGCTGGCGGTTTCAGGCGATGGCCTGATCGCGGGTTTCCGCCCTGACCAGCAGCAGCGCCAGCGCGCCCAGCAGCAGCAGCGCGGCAAAAACGCCGATGGCAAAGCCGAACCCCCTGGCGAAGACGAAGGCCAGCAGGCTGGGCGCCAGGATCCCGCCAAGCCGCGCCATGGCGCTGGCCGTGCCCATGCCGGTGCCGCGCAGGTGGGTCGGGTAAAGCTCGGGCGTAAAGGCGTAAAGCGCGCCCCAGGTGCCCAGCAGCGCAAAGCTCATCAGGATCAGCGCGGTGGCGACCATGGCCGTGCCGGTCGCCACCGTGAACAGCGCGCAACCGGCGGCGCTGAGAAGCAGGAACCCCAGCAGCGTGGCCCGGCGCCCCACGGCCTCGACCCCCCAGGCGGCAAGCGCATAGCCCGGCACCTGCGCCAGGGCCAGGATCACCAGAAAGCCGTAGCCGTGCACGAAGCCGAAGCCCTCGGTCACAAGCTGGTTCGGCACCCAGACGAAGACGCCGTAATAGGACAGCGACACCAGGAACCACACCGCCAGCACGCCGATGGTCCGCACCCGCAGCAGATCCGAAAAGATCGAAGTCTCGGCCCCGGTCGGCACCGGCGCGGGAACCAGTTCGGCATCACGGGGCAGCGCCTGCATCCCGTTCGTGACCAGCACCCGGTCGATCACCGCCTTGGCCCCTGCCGCGTCCCCCCTGCGGATCAGGTACATGGGCGATTCCGGCACCCACATGCGAAGAAAGATCCCGATCAGCGCCGGGATCGCGGCCACCGCGAAGATCCAGCGCCAGGGCGCCACCGCCCCTTGCGCCACGGCGATCCAGGCGGTCAGTGCCACCACGATCGTGCCCACGGCCCAGAATCCTTCCAGCCAGACCAGCCAGCGGCCCCGGTTCCGCGGCGGCAGGAATTCCGCCATCATCGCGTAGTCCACGGGCAAAGTGCCGCCCACGGCCACGCCCGTCAGGAAGCGCAGCACCAGAAGCAGCGTGAAGTCCTGCGCAAAGACCGACGCCAACCCGAAGATCGCGTCCATCCCCACGGTCAATACCAGGATGTTGCGCCGCCCGATGCGGTCCGCGATCCGGCCAAAGGCAAAGGCGCCCAGGAACATGCCCGCGAAAAACACCGTGCCGATCTGGAAGGCGGTGACGCGTTCGATGCCGAAAGTGGCGGCAACCGAGGGCGCGGCGAACCCCACCGCGATCACCTGCATCGCATCGGCCGCCCAGACCAGCCCGAAGATCCCCAGAAGCCGCCACTGAAACCGCCCGGCCCCGCCGCGCGCCAATGCCTCGTCCACCGTCAATCGCATGCTGGCCCCCTTTGCCGGATGGAGGCTGCTTAGCGCCGGTTTGCCCGATCACCAAGCCGCGATTGATGTTGCACGGAAATTTCCTCCGCAACCTCAACTCGACTCCGGCCGCCCCGCCCGCTAGGGTCCCCGCACCAAAGGAGACTGCCATGTTCACCATCGCCACCTGGAACATCAACTCGGTCCGCCTGCGCGAAGGTCTGGTCGCGCGGTTCCTGCAGGAAGAGGCGCCGGATGTCCTCTGCCTCCAGGAATGCAAGTCCCCGGTCGAGAAGATCCCGCTCGACCAGTTCCGGGCGCTTGGCTACACCCATGTCGTGGCGCGGGGGCAGAAGGGTTACAACGGCGTGGCGATCCTGTCGCGCCTGCCGCTGGAAGATGCGGGCGACCGCGACTATGCCAGCCTGGGCCATGCCCGCCATGTCTCGGCGCGGCTGGAAAACGGCGTGACGATCCACAACATGTATGTGCCCGCAGGCGGCGACATCCCCGACCGCACAGTGAACGAGAAGTTCGGCCAAAAGCTGGATTTCGTGGCCGAGATGCGCGACGTCTTCCACGCCGACAACCCGCAAAAGTCGATCCTGGTCGGCGACCTGAACATCGCGCCCCGCGAAGACGACGTGTGGTCCCACAAGCAGATGCTGAAGATCGTGAGCCACACCCCCATCGAGGTCGATCACCTGCTGTCCGCCCAGGACGCGGGCAATTGGGTGGACGTGACGCGCCAGGACATCCCGTCAGGCCTGCTTTATTCCTGGTGGAGCTATCGCGCCAAGGACTGGGACGCCGCCGACAAGGGGCGCAGGCTGGATCATATCTGGGCCAGCCGGGACATCGCCAATGCCGGTCACGCCAGCCGCATCCTGCGCCCCTGCCGGGGATGGGACCAGCCCAGCGATCATGTGCCGGTGCTGGCCAGCTTCGATCTCTAGACCTTATTTCGAAGCTTCTGCCAGGGCGTGATCGCCCAGGTCCATGACATCCTCGTTCTGGTGGTCCCAGTCGCGGCGCTCGCTTGTCGTGGCGCGCGGCGAGAAGAGGCCCGTGACGGCATAGAAAATGCCGATCAGCGGCGCCGTCCAGCAGGCGAAGGCCAACGGGATATACAACAGGTTCGTCAGGTTGCCGTCCATGATGCCCAGCGACAGGGCGGTGATGACAAAGGCGCCCCCGGCGTTCCAAGGGATCAGCGGTGACATCAGCGTGCCCCCCTCCTCGACCGCGCGGGACAGGTTCAGCGTGGAATAGCCCATGCCGCGATACAGCGGCGCATACATCCGCCCCGGCAGCGCGATCGAGATATAGGGATCGCCCGCGACGACATTGGTGGCGAAGGCGGTGCCGATGGCGCTGCTTTGCACGGCTGCGAAGCTTTTGACGCGGCCGATGATTGCCTGGATGATCGACTCCAGGCAGCCGGTGCGTTCCAGGGCACCGCCGAAGCCCAGGGCGATCAGCATCAGCGAGATCGTCCACATCATCGACTGGATGCCGCCCGCGTTCAGAAGGTTGTCGATGTCGGCGATGCCGGTTTCGATGCTGTAGCCGGACTGGGCATAGGTGAAGACGTCATGCACCCCCGCCCCCTGCCACAGGATCGCGATCAGCCCGCCCAGCAGGACGCCCGCGAACAGCGAAGGCAGCGGCGGCTGGCGGGTGACGGCCAGCCCCACGACCACCAGGGCGGGCAGCAGCGGCAGCAGCCCCAGGCGGAACTGGGCGTCCAGGGTGGTGGTGATCGCCTCGATCCGGGCAAAGCTTGTCTCGGCCGGGGAAATCAGGAAGCTGCCGGCCAGCCAATAGAGCGCCAGGGCGATCAGCATCGCAGGCACGGTCGTGGGCAGCATGTTCTTGATGTGGTCGAAGATGTTCACCCCCGTCACCGCCGGGGCAAGGTTCGTGGTGTCCGACAGCGGAGAGATCTTGTCCCCGAAGAACGCCCCCGACACGACCGCCCCCGCGGTCCAGTAGGGCGGGATGCCGAACCCCGCCCCGATCCCCATCAGGGCGACGCCGACGGTGCCCACGGTGCCCCAGCTTGTGCCCAGGGACAGCGACACGACCGAACACAGCACCATGGCCGCCACCAGGAAGATCTGCGGGTTCAGCATCGTCAGCCCGTACCAGATCAGCGTGGGCACCGTGCCCGACGCGATCCAGACGCCGATGATCATTCCCACCACGATCAGTACCGACAGCGACGGCATCGACACATGGATGACGTGAAAGATGCCCGCGCGGATGTCCATCCACCCCTGCCCGCGCAGCACCCCCAGCAGACTGGTGATCGCAAGCCCCAGGATCAGCGGGATATGGGGCGTGAAGTCGCCGTACCAGAAAAGCTGGATCGCCAGCAGGCCCAGCGTCAGCACGATCGGCAGCAGCGCCAGCCCGAAGGGCGGCAGGGGCCGCGCTGTTGCGGCGTCGGTGTCGGTCTCGGTCATGTCCGAATCCCTCCTGTTGCATCTGTCCCGCGCAGCGGCGGGCGGCCGGCAAGAGTTCCCGTGGACAGGCAGGCCGGACAGGCCCGGGCACCCCCCTGGGGCGGGCGCGGGCAGCTGCGCTTTCGGGGCGAACGCATGATCCGCCCTTTTGTTCAACCGGATGAACGCCCATATTGGCCCAAACACGGAATCGACGGATCAGGAAAATCCATGACCATGCTGTTCGACGGGGCCACCGACGCACCCAAGCCCACCGACTTCATCAAGGACGTGACCGAGGCGAATTTCATGGCCGAGGTCGTGCAGGCCTCGATGCAGGTGCCTGTGATCGTGGACTTCTGGGCGCCCTGGTGCGGCCCCTGCAAGACCCTTGGACCCCAGCTCGAGGCCGAGGTCGCGCG
Source organism: Paracoccus yibinensis (assembly GCF_030846195.1). Lineage (GTDB taxonomy): Bacteria > Pseudomonadota > Alphaproteobacteria > Rhodobacterales > Rhodobacteraceae > Paracoccus > Paracoccus yibinensis. Next base: position 61,488 of record NZ_JAVCWH010000004.1, on the reverse strand, counting down.
CCACAAGGGCCGCGTCCGCATGGCCAAGGTGAACGTGGACGAAAACCAGATGATCGCCGCGCAGCTGCGCGTGCAGTCGATCCCCACCGTTTATGCCTTCTTCCAGGGCCAGCCGGTCGATGCCTTCCAGGGCGCGATCCCGCAAAGCCAGATCAAGCAGTTCGTGGACAAGCTGGCGGCGCTGTCGGGCGATGACGGCGGCCTGGCCGAGGCGCTTGCCGCGGCCGAGCAGATGCTGGCCGAGGGCGCCTTCACCGACGCCGCCGAAACCTTTGCCGCCATTGCCGAGGAAGATCCGGCCAGCGCCGACGCCTGGGCCGGCGTGGTCCGCGCGCATCTGGCCGCAGGCGATCTTGACGCCGCGCAGGCCGCGCTTGACGCGATCCCGGCCCCTGCCGCGACCAGCGCCCCGGTCGAGGCCGCGCGCGCCCAGTTGCACCTGGCGCGCCAGGCCGCCAAGGCCGGTCCCCTGGATGCCCTGCAGGCCCGCGTGGATGCCGACCCCGACGACCAGCCGGCGCGCCTGGAATACGCGCAGGCCCTGCACGCCGCAGGCCGGGTCGAGGAAGCCATCGACATCCTTCTGGACAGCTTCCGCCGCGACCGCGACTGGAACGAAGGCGCGGCCAAGGCGCAGCTGTTCACCATCTTCGACAGCCTCAAGCCCAACGATCCGCTGGTTCAAAAGGGCCGCCGCCGCCTGTCGTCGATGATCTTCGCCTGATCCGATGCGGTTCCGCTTCGATCTGCCCGCGCGCATCCCGCTGTTCCCCCTGTCGGGGGCCGTGCTGATGCCGCGGGCGCGGATCCCGCTGCATGTGTTCGAACCGCGCTATCTGCAGATGCTGGACGACGCGCTGAAGACCGATCATCGCCTGATCGGCCTGATCCAGCCCGAGGGGGAAGGCCTGGCCGCGATCGGCTGCGCGGGCAGGGTGGTGGCCTTTTCCGAAACCGACGACGGGCGGCAGATGATCTCGCTTCTGGCCGTGTCGCGGTTCCGCCTGACCGAGGTGCAGGAGGGTTTCACCCCCTATCTGATGGCCGAGGTGGACTGGACGTCCTTCGGCCGCGACCTGAAAGGGTCCGAGGGTGATCCATCCCTGGATCGCGACGTGCTGTTCCCCCTGCTGCGCCGCTACATGGAGGCGCACGAGCTTTCGACCGACTGGGATGCCGCCGCCGAGGCCCCGGACGAGGCGCTGATCAACTCCCTGGCGATGGCCCTGCCCTTTTCACCCGGCGACAAGCAGGCGCTTCTGGAAAGCCCGTCCCTGGCCGACCGGCGCGAATTGCTGCAAGGGCTGATCGAATTCGCCCTGCACGGCGGCGACAACGAGGAACGACTGCAATGAGCCAGACCCCGCCCCCCTTCGACCGCCACATGATCGAGGCGCTTGTCTGCCCGGTGACGCACGCGACCCTGTCCTATGACGCGGCGCGGCAGGAACTGGTGTCCAGGGCGGCCGGACTGGCATTCCCGATCCGTGCGGGAATCCCGATCATGCTGGTGTCCGAGGCCCGCCAGATCAAGGCTGACTGATGGTGGCCCAGACTGATCATCCCGCCCTTCGGGACTCGTCGCTTCCCCGGCTGCCCTGGTGGGTCAAGGCCGTGATCGTGCTGTGCTGCGCGATCCAGGGGATGACCATTCTGGCGGATTTTCTGGGCTATCCCATCGTGGGGCAGGCCCTGGTGATCTTCGGCGGCTTCTGGTCGCCGATCCTGTGGGCGGGGCACGGGGTTTTTCCCGGCCATGTCGTGTCGGTCTTCGTCACCTATGGCTTCCTTCATGCCGGGCTGCTGCACCTGACCATGAACATGCTGTCGCTTGTGGCGCTTGCGCGGGAACTGAACCGGCTGATCGGCCCGCGGCGCATGGCCGTGGTCTATGCCGTAAGCCAGGTTGCGGCGGCGCTGCTGTTTGCGCTGATGGCCCCCGACGGCGGGCCGATGATCGGCGCATCCGGCGCGATCTTCGGACTGGCGGGCGCATTGGTGGGCTATGCCGCCGTGACCGGCTGGCGCCTCCGCCGCCCGCTGGGCCAGCTTTGGCGCGGCGTGGCCGTGATGGTGGTGCTGAACGTGGCGCTGACCGTGCTGATGCCGTCGATCGCCTGGGAAGCGCATCTGGGCGGCGCCCTGGCCGGGCTGGCCATGGGCGGCTGGATGGCCATGGGCCGCAGCCCGCGCCCGTCAGCCTTCTGAGGGTTCCGCCTCGGCCTGGCCTTCGGCAGCCGCGATCCGGCGCAGGATCTGGCGGAACGGCTCGGCAGGGGCGGTCACCAGCGACGCGGCCGTATCCCCGGTTGCCTGCGCCAGATGCTCGGCGATCAGCCGATGGCCCAGGCTGTTGCCCGTCCCCTTGCGCAGGTCGCCCTTGCCGCCAAACCAGCGGGGATGGTCGTAATCCCGCCGCGCCCATTCGTTCATCGCCTGCCGCAGGGTGCCTTGCGCCGGCCTGACGCTGTCCAGCGCATCGGCCTGCCCACCCAGCACTTGGAGGACGAAATGCCCCGCCACCCCCTCGCTGACCAGGGCCTCGCCCAGCGACTTGCCATAGCCCGGCCCTTCCCAGCGGACCAGATGCGCCATCTGCCGGACCAGCGCGCGGGTGAAATGCGCGGGGTCGAAGCGGTCGGGCGTCACCGCGATCTCGACCACGCCGGGCGCGGGACAATGACCCTGGACCGCGCCATCGGCAGAGCGGTCGGACTGCGCCCGCACGACCAGATCGAAGTCGGGCAGGTCGACATGATCCGAGACCCGCGCCACGGCATCCCGGCTGGCCTGCCGGATCTCGGCCAGGACAGGCGTCAGGGCGTGGCGCGTGTTCAGGAGGTGGAGGGTCCAGAAGGTCATGGGGTGGGTATAGCGGCTGTGGCAGGCGGTTGCCAGCGAAGGCAAGCTACCGCAAGATAGCTGAAACCAGCTACGATAAGGTATCGGATCTTTGCCACAAATTTCCATCAGTTCCGGGATCTATTTTGTTCGTCTGCTGGGCGAAGAACTAATATCGGTAAACGACAAGGATCTGTCTCGACGCGACCGCTGCATCAAGGTCAACTCGCAAAACGCCAAATATGGTCGTTCAGAAAACCTACGTGTCAGGTTTTCAGAATACTGCCGGACTTTTGGAGTAGAACGCCTTCGCTTCGATGTTTTAATAGAGGATGCAGATCCTATCACTCTTGAACGCCAGCTTCATGCGCATTTTCGCACCTATCGGATGCGGGGCCTTACGGGCAGACAGAACGAATGGCTCACGGGCATTCACCCTGACGCAGCCTATTATCAAGCAAGGACGATATGCGAGAACTTTCTAGTAGCTACGGCTAAGCTTCAACGCCAACCATCATATAGCCCAACGCGCATGGCAAAAATTCACCAGCCAGCCAGACACATCTTTACTCCCGACGATATTTTGCAGTCTGTTAGCTATCTTCGTTCTCATGAAATGCCTGAATGTCTCTTAGCCGAAATTCATCATTTTGGCCGACAAACTTACGACGCCACCCTCCGGCACTTTACTGGCAGGAAAAGACTACAGGGCGACAACAACCCAGTTTATGCAGCGCGCTTGAATTTCATCGCCAAGGGTCATGCAGCGGGTCAAAACTTTCCCAATCTGGTTAAGGAAGCAATCTACTTATTTCCCTTCCCCGAGAAGAAATTGTCCTGAAAGCTACACCTCCGGCACCAAAACCTCACGCTTGCCGACATGGTTCGCCGCCGACACCACCCCCTGCTCCTCCATCTGCTCGACCAGCCGCGCGGCCTTGTTGTAGCCGATGGCGAGCTTGCGCTGGATATAGCTGGTCGAACACTTGCGATCCTTGGCGACGATCATCACCGCCTGGTCATAAAGCGCATCGTCCCCGCCGTCGCCGCCCAGGCCCAGCACCGCGTCGATATCCGAGGCCACCTCGTCCTCGGGGCCCTCGACCACGCCCGACTTGTAGGACGGCGGGCCGAAGGATTTCAGGTGCGTCACGACCTCCTCGACCTCTTCGTCGGACACGAACGGCCCGTGGATGCGGGTGATGCGGGCGCCGTTGCCCATATACAGCATGTCGCCCTGGCCCAGCAGCTGCTCGGCCCCCTGTTCGCCCAGGATGGTGCGCGAGTCGATCTTGGACGTGACCTGGAAGGAAATCCGGGTCGGGAAGTTCGCCTTGATCGTGCCGGTGATAACGTCCACGGACGGGCGCTGCGTCGCCATGATGAGGTGGATGCCCGAGGCGCGGGCCATCTGCGCCAGACGCTGGATGCAGGCCTCGATCTCCTTCCCCGCGACCATCATCAGGTCGGCCATCTCATCGACGATGACGACGATATAGGGGAAGGTCTCGGGCTTGAACTCCTCGGTCTCGAAGATCGGCTCGCCGGTGTCCTCATCGAAGCCGGTCTGGACGGTGCGCTTGAACATCTCGTTCCGGGACAGCGCCTCGCGGACGCGGCCGTTATAGCCCTCGATGTTCCTGACGCCCATCTTGGACATCTTGCGGTAACGCTCCTCCATCTCGCTGACGACCCATTTCAGCGCGACGACGGCCTTTTTCGGATCGGTCACGACCGGGGACAGCAGATGCGGGATGCCGTCATAGACCGACAGTTCCAGCATCTTGGGGTCGATCATGATCAGCCGGCATTCGTCCGGTGTCAGTTTATACAGCAGCGACAGGATCATGGTGTTGATCGCCACCGACTTGCCCGACCCCGTGGTCCCGGCGATCAGCAGGTGGGGCATCTTGGCCAGGTTCGCCACGACCGGATCGCCGCCGATGTCCTTGCCAAGCGCCAAGGGCAGCGGCTGCGTGCCGTCGCCAAAGGCGCGGGAGGCCAGGATCTCGCGCAGCAGCACCTTTTCGCGGCGGGCATTGGGCAGTTCGATGCCGATGACGGTGCGGCCCGGCACGGTGCTGACGCGCGCCGACAGGGCAGACATGGACCGGGCGATGTCGTCGGACAATCCGATCACGCGGGATGCCTTCAGGCCCGGCGCGGGTTCCAGTTCATAAAGCGTCACGACAGGGCCAGGGCGGACCTCGGTGATCTGGCCCTTGACGCCGTAATCGTCCAGCACCGCCTCAAGCATCCGGGCGTTGTCCATCAACACCTCCTCGGACACGGTCTGCTGATCGCTAGCCGACGGCATGGTCAGCAGCGCCAGCGGCGGGCGTTCATAGGTGTTCAGCACCTCCTCGAACGGCAGGTCCGGTTCGGCCAAAGGCGCCGCGGGCCGCCGCGGGGCCGGCTTCTTCAGCGACGGCACGGTGGCGGGGACTGTCTCGGCAGCGGGCTCCTCGGGAAGCTCGCGGGCATTTTCGCGCGACAGGCGGGCGGCCACGGCTGCCAGGACCGAAGGCTTGCCCGACCGGGTGCGGATCGCGTCGCTGATGCGGCCCTGGACCTCCTCGGCGGAAGGGGCGTCGCCGTCATAGTCGGCGTCACGCTCGATCAGTTCGGGTTCGGGCAGGTCTTCCTCAAGCTCGAAGACGGGGGCTGCCGGCTTGCGCCGGGCCACGACGGGCGCGCGCGGGGCCGGTTCGCCGGCCCTGGCCTCGCGCCGTGCGGCCAGGCGGCCCTTCAGCCCCGCCGATGCGGCGGCACCCCGCCCGATGCCGCGCATCGCCAGATCAAAGGCCGTCAGCAGCCCGACCACGAAGCGGTGCCAGAAGACGCGCAGTTCCCTCCGCTCGAAGCCCAGGACGAAGGCCGCCATCGCCAGCGTTCCCAGCGCGACGACCAGCCCCGCCAGACGGATCCCGATCTGCGCCTTGACCGGCAGAAGGTTCAGCATCGCGCCCATGATCATGTCGCCGAAATGCCCGCCCAGGCCATAGGTCTGTTCCCAGGACTCGCCCGGCACCAGCGTGCTGCAATAGACCGAGGCAAGCGCCGCAGCGATGGGGGTGAACAGCGCACGCATGAAGCGTTCTTCGCCCCGGTGCAGCATGAAGCGCAGCCCCCAGACCAGCGCCGCGATGACAAGCATCCAGGACCCATGGCCCGCGATCATCATCAGAGGCGAGGCGACATAGGCGCCAAAGCTGCCCAGCATGTTCTGCGCAGGTTCGTCGGTGGCCGACAGGAAGCTGGGATCCTCGGGCGACCAGCTTGCCAGCATCACGGCGATCAGGATGCCGACGGTGACCAGGCCCGCGCCCAGCAGTTCCTTGCCGCGCCGTTCAAGCGCCGCCTGCGTGGACTGATCGAACAGCGGATCGCGGTGTTTTGCCTGCCAGCTTGCCATGGTCCCTAGCCTTCCCCGTCCGTCATTCCATCATACAGCACCGCACGCAGCCGTTGCAGCGCCGGTTCCGTTTGTTCCGCATCCGCGACCAGGGCCACCCGGATGAAGCCCTTGCCGGGATTGTGCCCGTCAACCTCGCGCGACAGATAGGCGCCTGGCAGCACCTGGATCCCCGCCTGCGCCCACAGGGTCTTGGCCGCGTCCTCGCCGTCCGCGACCGGCAGCCACAGGAAGAACCCGCCCTGGATGGGGCGGTATCCCGGCACGTTGCCCAGCACCCGGTCGGCGATCTCGTATTTCTGCCGGTAAAGGTCGCGGCTGACCGCGACATGCGCCTCGTCCCGCCAGGCGGCCTCGCTGACGGCCTGGGTGGGCAGCGACAGGGGCGCGCCCGCATAGGCGCGAAGGCGGCGGATCTGGGTGATATTGGCCGTGCTTCCGGCGACAAAGCCCGACCGCAGCCCCGGCAGGTTCGACCGTTTGGACAGCGAATTGAAGATCACCACCCGGTCGGCCAGACCCATGTCGGTCGCCACGGCCAGGGCACCGGGAGGCGGGGCGTCGCGCCAGATCTCGGAATAGCATTCGTCGGCGAAGACCAGGAAATCGTGCCGGTCGGCAAGCGCGATCAGTTGTTCCAGGTAATCCCGGTCGGCAATCGCCCCCTGCGGATTGGCGGGCGAGCACAGATAGGCGATGGCCGTGCGGTCCAGCACTTCAGGCGCAAGCGCGGCATAGTCGGGCAGGTTTCCGGTCTCGGGCGTGGCGGGGACGAAGACGGGTTCGGCCTGAACGGCGGCGGCTGCGACCGCATAGACCTGATAGAAGGGATTCGGGATCAGGATCGCCGGCCGCTGGCCGTTCTTTCGTTCCGGGCACAATGCCAGGGCCGCGTTGAACAGCCCTTCGCGCGTGCCGTTCAGCGCCATGATCCGGTCGGGCGCCACGTCCAGGCCGTAACGGCCGCCCAGCCAGTCGCCGATGGCCGACAACAGGCCGGGCACGCCCTCGTTTGGCGGATATTTCGCGAATCCCTCGATATTCGCGGCCATTATCCCGGCCACGAAATCGGGCATGGCATGGCGCGGCTCTCCGATGGTCAGGACCGTCGGGGATTCGCCGTGCTTCAAACCCGGCTCGATGCCGGACAACAGCGCCCGCAAACGCGGAAACGCATAGTCCGGCAGGTTCGAGAACCGCTCGGGTATCGCCATTCTGCCTCGCTTCCAGGGTCTTCGGCCCCGTTTATCACCGGAAAACATTAGCGTGATCGCGCCCTTGCGTCCAGCGAAAGCCGGCCCCCTCGCCGTGGCAAAATATCCTTGGGGTTGAACTGGCCCCGGGCCGGGAAAGGGGTGCAGGCGGCCCCTGCCCGCCCGGGTCAGGCCACGGCCAAGGCGGCCTCGACCCCCGCTGCCACATGCAGCAGATGTCCATCCCGGCCCGCATGGCCCATGACCGATATCCCGCAGGCGGGATGACCGGTCGGCAGGGTGCAGACCGGCAGGCCCAAAAGGTTGCCGATGCGGGTGTTGCGCAGGGTCAGAAGGTTGGCGCGCACGAACTCGGCCTCGTCTTCCATAAGCCGTGCCGTGTTCGGCGGCAGGATCGGCACGGTGGGCAGCAGGATCGCGTCATGGGCCGACGCCACTTCCTTGATCCACTTGCGGCGGATGCGGACCAGGCTTTCCCAGGCCGCGACGTAATCCGAGGCGCTGACGCCCGCACCGCTGCGGAACCGGTCCAGGATCGGCTTCCACATCAGTTCCGGCGCATCCTCGATCTGCGCGCGCCAGATGCCATAGGCTTCGGGCGCAAACAACGCCGCCGACAGGGGCATGGCCTTGGCGACCCAATCGCTCGACACGCGCTGGATCTGCGCGCCCGCGCGGGCCAGACGGTCCACCGCATCCTCGAAGGCGGCGACGGGGCCTTCCTCGGCATCGGCGAAGGGCACACCGTCCAGAACCATCAGCCGCCGCCCCGCGACATCGGCGCCCCGCAGGTCGGCCGCCCTGGTCCCGCACATCAGCGCGAACAGTTCGGCGCAATCCTCGACCGTGCGGGCGATGGGGCCGACGATGTCGAACTTGCGGCACAGAGGCACGACGCCCTTTTCGGGCAGCGAATCATGGCTGGGCTTGAAGCCCACCAGATTGTTCCAAGCCGCCGGCACGCGCAGCGATCCACCGGTATCGGACCCGATCGCCGCCGCCGCCAGCCCCAGCGCCACGGACACCGCAGCCCCGGACGACGATCCCCCCGGCGCAAGGTCGGGATCCAGCGCATTGGGCGGCGTCGCGGTGTTCGGGTTCAGCCCCAGGCCGGAAAAGGCCAGTTCCGTCATATGGGTCTTGCCCAGGCAGATCGTGCCCTGCCGCGATGCGCGGGCCAGCACGATGGCGTCCTTGCGGGGCACGCGGCCCTCCAGCAGCTTCGACCCGGCCTCGGTCACGGTGCCGCCGCTGTCGATATTGTCCTTCCAGCTGATCGCCACGCCGTCCAGAAGCCCGCGCCGCAATTCCAGCTTGGCGCGGTCATGGGCGGCGACCGATTCGGACCGGGCGCGCACATCCGTCACGCGGGCATAGATGCGCCGGGCGTCGGGATGGGCCTTGATCGCGGCCAGATAGGCTTCGGACTGGTCGATGGGATCCAGAAGACCCGCCATGATCGCACGGCCCTGCTGGGCGGCGGGCGCGCGCAGCCAGTCCATTCAGAAATCCACCGCGAGGCCGTTCTTTTCGTAATCGCCATAGCGCACGGGTTCGGGACCGTCGCGGCCGCCGTATTCCTTGGGCAGGGGCTGGGCCTCTGCGGCGGCCTTGCGGCGCTCGGCGGCCTCGGCCAAGGCGCGTTGCGCGGCGGGCGGCAGGTCGGCGCGGTCCATCGGAGGCTGTTCGCTCATGGAAAGATCTCCCATCCGGGGGTAAGGGGTCGGGGTCAGTCTTCCAACAAGATTTAGGTGAAGGAAAGCGATTTGGCAAAGCGGGGCATGGATATGGCACGGTCGGGCGCATTGCGCCTGCTGGCCGGGGTGCGGGACGGGCTGTCCCTGTCGGATCAGGCGGGCGCGCTGAAGGCCCTGGCGCCGCCCGACCAAGCCCGCGCCGCGTGCCTCGCGACCGAGGTGCTGCGCCACCAGTCCCGCGCCGATGCGGTCATTGCAGCTTATGTCAGCCGCAAGCCCAGCCCGCAGGTCGCCGACATCCTGCGCCTGGCCACGGTCGAACTGCTGGAGCTGGAGGGTGCGGCCCACGGGGTCGTCGACGCGGCCGTCACCCTGACGCGCGGGCTGGGCCAGAAGGGCCAGGCCGCGGCAGGCATGGTCAACGCCGTGCTGCGCAAGGTAGCGGCGCATGGGGGCTGGGCGGACCTGCCGCCGCAGCCGATGCCCGGCTGGCTGCGCGATCCCGTCGCCGCCGCCTATGGAGAGGAAGCCGCGCGCGCCATCGAGGCCGCCCACCAGGCCGGCGCGCCGCTGGATCTGACGCCAAAGCCCGGCGTCGCGGTCGAGGGGGCCGAACCGCTGCCCACCGGATCCCTGCGCATTCACGGACCGGCGCAGGTCTCTGCCCTGCCGGGTTTTGCCACGGGCGACTGGTGGGTGCAGGATGCCGCCGCCGCCCTGCCGGTGCGCCTGCTGGACCCGCAACCGGGCGAACGCATCGCGGATCTGTGCGCCGCGCCAGGCGGCAAGACGCTGCAACTGGCCGCAGCGGGGGCGCAAGTGACGGCGGTGGACATCAGCCCCGCCCGCCTGAAGCGCGTGGCCGAGAACCTGAACCGCTGCGCGCTGTCGGCCGATCTTGTCGCGGCGGATGCGCTTGACTGGCGGCCCGATGCGCCCCTGGACGCGGTCCTGCTGGATGCGCCCTGTTCCGCCACCGGCACCATTCGTCGCCACCCTGACCTGCCCTTCCTGCGCGACGGATCGGGAATTCCCGCCCTTGTCGATCTTCAGGCGCGGCTGATCGACCACGCGCTGTCGCTGATCGCGCCGGGCGGACGGCTGGTCTATGCCGTCTGCTCGCTGCTGCCGGACGAGGGCGAGGCGCAGGTCGCCGCCACCCTGGCCCGGCATCCGGGGCTGGCGGTCGAGACGCCCGATCTGCCTGGAACCGAACCGGACTGGATTACCCCGGAAGGCGGGTTGCGTACGCGGCCCGACCACTGGCCGAACCGGGGCGGGATGGACGGCTTCTTCATGGCCCGGCTGCGCAAGGCGGGGTAGGACAAGGGGCGCTGCCCCTCTTGGCCTGCGGCCAATTCACCCCGGGATACTTGGGCCAGAATGAAGACATTCCTTCACCCTGGTGCAAATATCCTCGGGGGGACCGGGGGGCGAAGCGCCCCCGGCAGCGACACTGGACCTTTGGCCCGCATGGGGCTAATGCACCGCAAACCAGATGCGAGGCCCCCATGTCCCGTCCCGTGCCGATCCGACGCGCGCTGATTTCCGTTTCCGACAAGACCGGGCTGATCGACTTCGCCCGCAAGCTGGACGCGCGGGGGATCGAAATCTTGTCCACCGGCGGCAGCGCAAAGTCGCTGCGCGAGGCGGGGCTGACGGTGATCGACGTGGCGGACGTGACCGGCTTCCCCGAGATGATGGACGGCCGCGTCAAGACGCTGCATCCCGCGGTCCATGGTGGGTTGCTGGCGCTGCGCGACAATGCCGAACATCTGGCCGCGATGGAGGCCCACGGCATCGGCCCCATCGACCTGCTGGTCGTGAACCTTTATCCCTTCGAGGAAACGGTGGCAAAGGGCGCAGGCTACGACGACTGCATCGAGAACATCGACATCGGCGGTCCGGCGATGATCCGCGCCGCGGCCAAGAACCACGGCTTTGTCACCGTGATCGTGGACGTGCAGGATTATGACGCACTGCTGGCGGAACTGGACGCCAACGACGACCGCACCACGCTGGCCTTCCGCCAGCGGCAGGCGCAGATTGCCTATGCCCGCACCGCCGCCTATGACGCCGCTGTTTCCACATGGCTGGCCAGCGCCATCGGTGAGGAAACGCCCCGCCGCCGCGCCTTTGCGGGCACCTTGGCCCAGCCGCTTCGCTATGGCGAGAACCCGCACCAGTCCGCGGCCTTCTATGTCACCGGGGAAAACCGCCCCGGCGTCGCCACCGCGAAGCAGTGGCAGGGCAAGGAACTGTCCTACAACAACATCAACGACACCGACGCGGCCTTCGAACTGGTCGCCGAATTCGACCCGGCCGAAGGCCCGGCCTGCGCGATCATCAAGCACGCCAACCCTTGCGGCGTGGCACGGGGCGCGACCGCCCTTGAGGCCTACAAGCGGGCCTTCGACTGCGACCGCACCTCGGCCTTTGGCGGCATCATCGCGCTGAACCAGGTACTCGACGGCCCCACCGCCGAGGAGATCGCCAGGATCTTCACCGAGGTCGTGATCGCCCCGGCTGCGGACGAGGACGCGAAACGCATCTTCGCCGCCAAGAAGAACCTCCGCCTGCTGACCACCGGCGGGTTGCCCGATCCGCAAGCGGGCGGGCTGTCCTTCCGCCAGGTCGCGGGCGGCTTTCTGGTACAGGGCCGCGACAACGGCCATGTAGGCCTGCCGGACCTGAAGGTCGTCAGCGACCGCCAGCCGGATGACGCCGAACTGCGCGACATGCTGTTCGCGTGGACCGTCGCCAAGCACGTGAAATCGAACGCCATCGTCTATGCGAAGGATATGGCGACCGTCGGCATCGGCGCGGGCCAGATGAGCCGCGTGGACAGCACCCGCATCGGTCGCCGCAAGTCCGAGGACATGGCCGAGGCGCTTGGCCTTGCCCAACCCCTGACCATCGGCGCGGTGGTGGCATCCGACGCCTTCTTCCCCTTCGCCGACGGGATCGAGGCCCTGGCGGAAGCCGGCGCCTGCGCCGTCATCCAGCCCGGCGGGTCCATGCGCGACGACGAGGTGATCGCGGCCGCTAACCGCCTTGGCCTGGCCATGGTCTTCACCAGCCAGCGGCATTTCCGGCACTGATGCAGCAGGAACTGCCCCTCGATCCGCCGGCCCCCGGGGCCGCACCGGCGCCCAAGGCGCGGCGTCCGCGCGCGCCCAAAAAGCCTGCGCCCCCTGCCCGCACGGACATGCGTCTGGTGGCCTGGGTGGCCGCGTTCATCTTCGTGATGGACCAGGCGCTGAAGTACTGGGTGGTCCATGTGATGCAACTGGACCGCGTGCGCGAAATCGACGTGATGCCGCCTTGGCTGAACCTGCGCATGGCCTGGAACCAAGGCATCAATTTCGGGCTGATGGCCTCGGACACGGATGTCACGAAATGGCTCCTGATCGCGGTTGCGCTGGCCATCGTGGCCTGGGTCTGGATCTGGATCTGGCGCGCCGATGCCGGGCGCTTTGCCCGCGTTGCGGCGGGGCTGCTGATCGGCGGCGCGGTGGGCAACGTGATCGATCGCCTGCTATACGGTGCAGTGGCGGATTTCCTGAACATGTCGCTGCCCGGATGGCAGAACCCCTACAGCTTCAACGTGGCCGACATCGCCATCTTCGCGGGTGCCATCGGGCTGGTCCTGGTGCCGCAGAAGAAGGAACCGGAAAAACCCGTTCGCAAGCCGCGTGCCAGAACTGCCGACAATCCCCGTGACGGGACGGGCAAATCCGGCTAGAACGGGGCGCAAGAAACGAAGGGACAGGTTTATGCAGGCTTTCGTCAGGGGCATCGCGGCAGCGGCCGTCATGGGGCTTTCGGCCTGCGGCAGCAACCAGCTGATGAATATCGAAACCGGCCAGAACAGCCCGGACGAATTCGCCATCCTGCCCACGCGTCCCCTGTCCATGCCGCCCGACCTGGCGCTGCTGCCCGCCCCCACGCCGGGCGGGGCCAACATCACCGATCCGAACCCCAACGCGGATGCGGTCGCGGCCTTGGGCGGCAATCCGGCGCGCCTGTCCGACCAAGGCATCGCCGCGGCGGACGGCGCCCTTGTCGCCCATGCCACGCGCCGCGGCACCGATCCCGCGATTCGCGAAAAGCTGGCGGAAGCGGACGCCGAATGGCGGTCCCGCAACAAGCGCCGCCCGCTGGAGGCGCTGTTCGGCACCACCGTCTATCAGCGCGCCTATCGTCCGCTGGCGCTTGATTCGCAGGCCGAACAGCAGCGCTGGCAGCGGGCTGGCGCCATCACCCAGACATCCCCCGCGCCTGCCGAGGAATGACGGCGGATTTCGATCCGGCGCAGCCGGGTTTCGGCGAAGATCCCTGGCCGCAGTATGCCCGCCTGCGTGCGACGCCTGGCCTGCCCGACTGGCAGGGCTTTCGCCTGGCGTCCCGTTTCGAGGACGTGCGCGCCATCGCATCGGACCGCCGGATGGTGCGGGGCACCGCCTTTCTTCCGCCCGAGGCAAGGCGGCAGATGCAGGTGGCCGAGAATTTCCACGACATGCCGTTCCACGAACGCTTCGTGCAGACCTCGATGCTGGAACTGGACGGGCCGGATCATGACCGGCTGCGGCGTGCGGTGTTTCCGTTCTTCACCAGGACGCGGCTGGACAGCTTGCGTCCCTTCGTCGCGCAATGGGTGGACAAGGCGCTTGATCGCCTGATCCCGCGGGGCCGCTTCGACTTCATCGCGGATCTGGCCGCCCATCTGCCCGGCCAGGTGATCGGCCATCTGATCGGCACCGATCCCGCACTTGCCCCGCAGATGACGCAGTGGTCCGAGGAAACCGTCAGCTATTTCGACGTGAGCCGCCGCACCCCCGACCGCAAGGCGCGGGCCGAGGACGCCGTGCGCCTGTTCCACGACGTGCTGCAAGACCTTCATGCCGCGCGCAAGGCCCGGCCCCGCGACGACCTGATGTCGGCGATGATCGGGGCCGAGGATGCGGGGCTTCTGACCCATGACGAACTGATCGCGACGGTCATGCAGATCCTGCATGCCGGGCACGGTTCGACCATCGACGTGATGGGCAGCGGGCTTCATGCGCTGCTGGCCCATCCCGACCAGATGGCCCGGCTGCGCGCCGATGCCGGCCTGATGCCCCTGGCCGTGCAGGAAATGTTCCGCTTTGCCCCGCCGTTGATCTTCTTCCATCGCCACGCGGCCGAGGATCTGACGATCTGCGGGCAGGACTGGCCCAGGGGAACGACCTTCGGATTGCTTTACGCCAGCGCCAACCGCGACCCCGGCGCCTTTCCTGATGCGGACCGCTTCGATGTCGGGCGCAGGCCGAACCTGCACCTTGCCTTCGGCGCCGGTCCCCATGTCTGCCTGGGCAACAACCTGGCGCGGCTGAACATGGAGGTGCTGTTCACGGCCCTTCTGGACCGCACGCGAAGCATCCGCATCGATGGTCCCGTCGCCTGGAAGTCCGGCCTTCAGGCGCATGGCCCCCTGTCCCTGCCCATCACTGTCGCCACACATTAGCGTCAGGCAGGTTGCGCAATCCCCCCTGTCGGGCCAGATTTGCCTCGACCAAGGAGGTTTCGCCCCCATGCTTCGACCGACCCTGCCCGCGCTGCTGGCCCTGACCCTGGGCGCGATGCCCGTCCTGGCCGAAACGGCCGCCCCTGAAGACAACGGCATCACCCATTTCACCCTTCCGAACGGCCTGGAAACCGTGGTGATCGAGGATCACCGCTCCCCAGTCGTGGTCCAGATGGTCTGGTACCGGATCGGATCGGCTGACGAGCCGCCCGGCAAATCGGGCATTGCGCATTACCTGGAACACCTGATGTTCAAGGGCACCGAAAAGCTGGAACCGGGCGAGCTGTCCAAGACCGTGACCGCCAATGGCGGCATGGACAATGCCTTCACCAGCTATGACTACACCGCCTATTTCCAGCGCATCGCGTCCGATCGCCTGCCCCTGGTGATGGAGATGGAGGCCGACCGCATGGCCAACTTGCGCATCGGCGAGGATGACTGGCAGGCCGAACGCCAGGTCGTGCTGGAGGAGCGGGCGCAGCGCGTGGACAGCGACCCCGCATCGCTGTTCGCCGAGGAACGCAACGCCACGCTTTACTACAACCACCCATATGGCCGCCCCGTGATCGGCTGGCGCACCGAGATGGAGGGGCTGACGCGCGAGGATGCGCTGGAATGGTATGACAACCACTATTCCCCGAACGAGGCGATCCTGATCCTGGCGGGCGACGTGACCCCGGAACGCGCCCGCGAACTGGCCGAGAAATACTATGGCCCGATCCCCGCCAAGGGCGAGGCCGAACCGCGCATCCGCCCGCAGGAACCCGATCACAGTGCCCCCCGCCGGATGGAGATGACCGACCCCCGCGTGCCCCAGCCGGTGATGACGCGCAGCTATCTGGCGCCCGAACGCAATCCCGGCGACCAGGCGGACGCCGCCGCGCTGACCGTTCTGGCGGAACTGCTGGGCGGGTCGATGCAGACGTCCATCCTGGGCCGCGAACTGGCCATGAAGGGCAAGGCGCTGTGGGTGAACGCGGGCTATGACGGCTTTTCCGTGGATCCGACTAGCTTCGGCATCTCTCTTGTTCCCGCAGACGGCATGACCCCCGAGGAAGCCGAGGCGGAACTGGACAAGGTTCTGGCCCGCTTCCTGGAAACCGGTCCCGACCCCGCCGATCTGGAACGCGTGAAGACGCAGATCGAGGCCGCGCGGGTCTACGAACTCGATTCGGCACATGGCCGGGCCTATGACTATGGACAGGGACTGGCGACCGGGCTGTCGGTCCAGGACGTGAACGACTGGCCCGACATCCTGGCGGCCGTCACGGCCGAGGACGTGATGACCGTTGCGCGCGAGGTTCTGGACAGCGAGGCCAGCGTCACCGGCTGGCTGCTGCCGGCCGAACCGGCGCAGACGACGACGCCTGCCGCCGCACCTGAAGCCCCCGCCCCGACCGACACCCCCAGCCCCGAGGTGCAAGGATGATCCGCGCTGCCATCGCCTTATTCTTCGCCGTCTTGGCGGTTCCTGCCCATGCCATCGACATCCAGGAGGTCACCTCGCCCGGCGGGATCAAGGCCTGGCTGGTCCAGGACGACAGCATTCCCTTTGTCGCGGTCGAATTCAACTTCAAGGGCGGCGCCAGCCTGGACGCTGAAGGAAAGCGCGGCGCCATCAACCTGATGACCGCCACGCTGGAGGAAGGCGCGGGCAACCGCGATTCGGTGGCCTTCGCCCAGGCGGTCGAGGGCCTGGGGGCGCAGTTTTCCTTTGACGTGGGCGACGACGCGCTGACCGTGGGGATGCGCGCCCTGAGCGAGAACCGCGACGAAGCCGCGGCCCTGCTGGCCGAGGCGCTGACCCAGCCCCGCTTCGACGACGCCGCCATCGAACGCGTCCGCGCGCAGGTCCAGTCGATCATCCGGTCCGAGGCGACCGATCCGCAATCCATCGCCGCCAAGGAAATGGCGCGCCAGGCTTGGGGCGATCATCCCTATGCCACCTCGATCAGCGGCACCATGGAATCCGTGGCGGCCCTGACGCGGCAGGATCTGGTCGCGGCCAAGAACCGCGTGCTGGCCCGCGACCGCGTGGTGGTCGGCGCGGCCGGTGATATCACGCCCGAAGAACTGGGCCAGCTTGTGGACACCGTGCTGGGAGGCCTGCCGGAACAGGGCACCGCGCCGCTGCCGGAACCGGCGGACCTGCAACTGACGGGCGGCGTCACGGTCATCGACTGGGACAGCCCGCAGACGGTCGTCAGCTTTGCCGGTCCGGGCCTTCCGATCGACGATCCCGATTACTTCGCGGCCTATGTCGCCAATCACATCCTGGGTGGCGGCGGCTTCAGTTCCCGCCTGATGGAGGAAATCCGCGAAAAGCGCGGCCTGACCTATGGCGTCGGCACGACGCTGGCCACCGGCATCTATGGCCAGACCTGGCAGGGCGGCATGGC
This sequence comes from Paracoccus yibinensis, assembly GCF_030846195.1. Taxonomy (GTDB): domain Bacteria; phylum Pseudomonadota; class Alphaproteobacteria; order Rhodobacterales; family Rhodobacteraceae; genus Paracoccus; species Paracoccus yibinensis. The sequence continues at coordinate 44,356 of NZ_JAVCWH010000004.1, read as the reverse complement.
GGGGTCGAACGCCACGACCGGCCAGGCCGTCGATCTGATCCGCCAGGAATGGGACCGCATGGCCGAAGGCGGCGTGACCGACCAGGAACTGACGGATGCCAAGACCTATCTGACGGGCGAATATCCGCTTCGCTTCGACGGCAACGGCAGCATCGCGGGCATCCTGGCCGGGATGCAGCTGATCGGCTTTCCCATCGACTATGTGAACACCCGCAATGAAAAGGTCGAGGCGGTGACGGCGGATGACGTCAAACGCGTCGCCAGCCGCCTGCTGGACGCCGACGACCTGCGCTTTGTGCTGGTCGGGCGCCCGGAAGGCATCGAGGGAACGGATCCCGCCCCCACCAATTAGAATCGCTGGCGAGGTGGGATAGCGGCTGCTAGATTTGGGGGCATGAACAGCCATGCCCCCCATATCCGGCCCGTCATTCGCCAACTGGACGAGGCAATCGCCAACCGCATCGCGGCGGGCGAGGTGGTCGAACGGCCTGCCTCGGCGGTCAAGGAGCTGGTGGAAAACGCGCTGGATGCGGGGGCCAGCCGCATCGACATCGCCATCCAGGACGGCGGCAAGCGGCTGATCCGGGTTTGCGACGACGGCTGCGGCATGGCGCCCGAAGACCTGCCCCTGGCCATGTCGCGCCACGCGACCAGCAAGATCGACGGCACCGACCTGCTGGCGATCCGCAGCTTCGGATTCCGGGGAGAGGCGCTGCCTTCCCTGGGAGCAGTCGGGCGGCTGACGATCACCTCGCGGATGCGGGGCGGGGACGGCGCCGTGATCGCGGTGGAAGGCGGGCGCGCCGCGCCGGTGCGTCCCGCCGCCGCCAATCCCGGCACGGTCGTCGAACTGCGCGATCTGTTCTTCGCCACTCCCGCGCGGCTGAAATTCCTGCGCGGCGAGCGGGCCGAGACGTTGGCCGTGGCCGAATGCGTCCGCCGCCTGGCCATGGCCGAACCCTTCGTGGGCTTCACCCTGAACGCCGACGGCAAGGAGATCTTTCGCGCCGATGCCGAACAGGGCGAATTGTTCGATGCCCTGACAATCCGCCTGTCGCGCGTCATGGGCCGGGATTTCATCGACAACGCCATTCCCCTTGATGCCGAACGCGACGGGCTGCGGCTTTCGGGCCTTGCGGCACTGCCCACCTATTCGCGCGGGGCGGCGGTGGCGCAGCATGTCTATGTGAACGGCAGGCCCGTGCGGGACAAGCTGCTGACCGGGGCGCTGCGGGCGGGCTATATGGATGTGCTGGCCTCGGGGCGGCATCCGGCGGCGGTCTTGTATCTGTCCTGCGATCCCCAGCTTGTCGATGTGAACGTCCACCCCGCCAAGGCCGAGGTGCGTTTCCGCGACCCGCAGGGCGCGCGCGGGCTGGTGGTCAGCGCGCTGCGGCATGGGCTGGCGAATGCGGGGCATCGTGCCTCGTCCACGGTGGGCGACGCGACACTGGCGGCCTTCCAGGCCGAACCCGCCGCCACCACTGCCCCTACCGCCCCGCGCGCCTATCATATGGATTACCGCCCATCGGCCACGGCGATCCGCGCCAGCCTGGATCTGCAAGCCCCCACGATGGGTTTCGCCGAGGCTCCCTCGGGCCGCGCCGAGGAGGAAACCGTGGCACCCGCCGACGCCCCCCTGGGTGCCGCACGGGCGCAGATCCACGAAAACTATATCATCGCGCAGACCGAAGACGGGCTGGTCATCGTTGATCAGCACGCCGCGCATGAACGGCTGGTCTATGAACGGCTGAAGGCCCAGGCCGCCGCGGCGGGGGTCGCCCGCCAAGCCCTGCTGATCCCGGAGATCGTGGAACTGCCCGAGGACGAGGCCGCGCGCATCCTGTCCATCGCAGGCGATCTTGCCGGTCTGGGGCTGGTCATCGAACCCTTCGGCGGGGGTGCGGTCGCGGTGCGGGAAACCCCTGCCATGCTGACCCGGCTGGACGCCCGCGCGCTGATCCGCGACATCCTGGACGATCTGGCCGATCAGGGCGCCTCCGACCGGCTGCGCGGGCGGCTTGACGCCGTGCTGTCCTCGATGGCCTGCCATGGATCGGTTCGGTCGGGACGGCGCATGACGGCGGACGAAATGAACGCCCTGCTGCGCGAAATGGAGCGGACGCCCAAATCCGGCCAGTGCAACCATGGCCGCCCCACTTGGGTCAAGCTGCGCCTGACAGATATCGAGCGGCTGTTCGGCCGCAAGGATTGACCGTTGACCGGAACGGCGCGACAGTCGCCGCAGTCAACGGAGCGTCGCCATGCTGCAAATCAGTCCCGACAAGATTGCCCATATCATCATCCGCGCCCGCGAATATGACAGCGGCGTAAACCCCTGGGCACATTCGGGCAGCAGGGCGCAGCACGGGGTGCAATCCGAACTGCGCGACTTCATCGCCAACCTGAACGAGGATGAGCAGGCCTCGCTGGTGGCCGTCATGTGGATCGGGCGGGAAAGCTTTGAACCCGAGGAGCTTGAGGAAGCCATCGAGACCGCCCGGATCGAACGGACGACGCCCACCCAGGACTACCTGATGGGCGAGCCGCGTCTGGCCGACCTTTTGGAATCGGGCCTGGAAGCGCTCGGCATCTCGCCCGGGGATGCCGAGGACGACGTGACGCGGCCCGTCTGAGGGGGCGGTCTAGCTGTCGCTCTGCGCAGGGGTGACGCGGATCAGGCGTCCGTTGTCTTCATCGGTCAGCAGCATGATCGCGCCGTCGCTGGCGACCTCGACTTCGCGGACGCGGCCGATGCCCTGCAGGTGGCGCGCTTCGCCACTCACCCGGTCGCCATCCAGTTCCAGGCGCACGAGGTCGTTCGATTTCAGGCCACCGATCAGCAGGTCGCCCTGCCATTCGGGGAACATCTCGCCGTCATAGAAGGTCATCTGGCCGGGCGCGATCACCGGGTCCCAGTAATAGACCGGCTGCTCGGTGCCCTCCATCTGGGTGACGCCCTGCCCGACCGGATCGCCGCTGTATTCCACGCCATAGGTCACGCGCGGCCAGCCATAGTTGCGGCCCGCCTGGGGAAGGTTCAACTCGTCCCCGCCTTTCGGGCCATGCTCGATGGTCCACAGCCTGCCCCGGTCGTCAAGCGCCGCGCCCTGGATGTTGCGGTGGCCCCAGGACCAGATCTCGGGCAGCGCCTCGGCCACGCCGGGATCGCCCATCGGCTCGCCGGTTTCGGGGTCGATGCGGACCACCTTGCCCAGCGTCGTGGTCACGTTCTGCGCATAAACGCGCGCATCGGGGACCGAGCGTTCGCCGGTGGTGACGAACAGCCCGCCCTGCCCGTCATGGATCAGGACCGATCCGTAATGTTTGGTCGAATCCCAGGCGGGCTGCTGCTGCCAGATGACCTCGGTCCCTTCCAGGGTGCTGTTGTCGGCCGACAGAGTGCCGGTCGCGACGGCGGTGGCGGTCTTGCCGTCTTCGCGCGGCTGGGCAAAGCTGATCCAGACGCGGCGCGTGTCGGCGAAGTCATCGGCCACGGTCACGTCCAGAAGCCCGCCCTGGTCGCGGGTGTCAAGCTCGGGCAATCCGCCGATCGGGTCGGACAGCGTTCCCTCCGCGCCAACCAGCCGCAGGTTTCCCGCGCGTTCCGTCACCAGCCAGGTTCCGTCCGGCAGTTCGGCCAAGCCCCAGGGATGATCCAGCCCGTCCGCGATGACGGTCTGGTTCAGCGCCATGTCGCCCGGCAGCACCGGGGCGCGGGTCTGGTTCTCGAAGGCGGGCTGCTGATCAGGGGCATTCGGCGGCGCGGCGTTGAAATCCTGGGCAAGCGCGCCCGTGGCCAGCAGGCTTGCCGAAGCGGCGAAAGTCGTCAGGCGGATGAACATGCGGTCCTCGTGCAGATGACAGGGATGCCCGTCCAACACGCGGCCCCTGCCCACGTTCCGCCCCAGGGCATCACGTCTGTGTCAGGCGGTTCCGATGGTCCCGGAACAATGCCCCGGCCCTGCCCCAGGGTCCTTCGTCGATCCGGTCAAGCTGCATCAACACCGGCAGCAGCTGCGCGGCGTAATCCTCGGAACTTTCGCGCGGCAGCATGGAGGGCAGGTTGTCGATGGCCATCACGTCCAGCGGCGGGTGTTCGGCCACCCGCAGCACGGGCCGGTCCCAGCTTGTCGTGCGGTCATAGACCTTGATCGGGGAAAAGTCGCTGGTCGGATCGCAGGCGACGTCGCCGATCACCGTCAGCCGCCGCCCGGGCGCCACCGCGCTTGCGGGGACGAAGACCGGCGCGCCGGGCTGGGCCAGGATCGCGTTGATGAACAAGTCATGGGCCAGCACTTCGGGAAAGGGGCCGCCATGCGCGGTTTCCGCCATGTCCCACCGGGTGACGGGCACCCCCAGGGCCACCAGCAGATCCGCCGCCCCCGTGCCGACGCGGCCCTTTGCGCCGATCACCAGGGACTGCGGGCGCGGGCGTCCCGTGGCGTCCAGTTGCGCGCGCAGTTCGTCCAGCAACAGGTCCTTGTCGGCATAGGCATGGATCGGGGCGCAGATGCCCCCGCCCTGCTGTGCCGCCCAGGCCTTCAGGCTGACGGCTGCCCCAGCATACCCCGCCCAGTAACCGAAGGCGGCCAGGCGGCTGCCCGTGTCGTCCGTCAGGTATTCCAGGTCATAAAGCGTTCCGCCCCCGTCCCGGAACCGGCGCAGCAGCACCTGTCCCGCGGGCTGGCCCTTGAAGGCATGGCCGAACATGATGTGACGGTGGCGCAGGGGTATTCCGTCCTCGGGCAGTTCCTTGAGGCCGAAGACGATGGCGTCGCCGGGCGCGGTGGGCCAACTTCCCTGCGGCGCGATGGCAGCGCCCGCGCGGGCATAGGCGTCGGTCGGAAACACCCGACGGGGGCTGTCCTCGACCGTGACGGTGAAGCCCTTGGCGATCAGCGCCGCCACGCCGTCCGGGGTGATGCCTGTCCGATCCTCGTTCGGGCGGCTTTCGGCCCGCAGCCACAGATGCGTCATCGTTTTCCCCTGTCCTGCCGCCCGGTCGTCATAACGTGCGACACGGGGCAAGGGGAACCCCGCCTGCACCATCCGTGTTCCACCCCGTTCCCATCACCCTTGTCTCGGAGAATCGTCATGATCCTCAGCCGCCGCGCCAGCCTGATGCTGGGTCTTGCCGCAGCAAGCGTTCCCCTCATGCCCCGCATCACCCTTGCCCAGACCGCCGCCGCGCCGACCTCTTTCGCCTATCCGGTCGAAGGCGGGCAGGTCGTGTTCCACCCGGTCGATCACGCCTCGATGGTGGTCGAGACGCCGGGCGGCGTCATCTATGTCGATCCGGTCGGCGGCGCGGATCTGTATGCCGGGATGCCGCAGCCCTCGCTGATCCTGATCACGCATGAACATGGCGACCACTACGACCTGCCGACCCTGCAGGCCCTGCCCGCCGTCGCCATCATCGCCAATCCGGCGGTCCACGCGATGCTGCCAGCCGACATGCAGTCCCGCGCCACGGCCATGGCCAACGGCGACCAGGCCCAGGCCATGGGCATCGGGATCGAGGCCGTGCCTGCCTATAACACCAGCCCCGACAGGCAGCAGTATCACCCCCAGGGGCGCGACAACGGCTATGTCCTGACCATCGGCGGCAAGCGGTTCTATATCGCCGGCGACACCGAGGACACGCCCGAGATGCGCGCCCTGGACAACATCGATGTCGCCTTCCTGCCGATGAACCTGCCCTATACGATGACTGTCCAGCAGGCGGCCGACGCGGTCGCCGACTTCCAGCCTGTAACGGTCTTTCCCTATCACCACCGGGGCAGCGACGTTCAGGAATTCGCCCGCCTGGTCGGGGCATCGGACGCGGGAAGCGAGGTTGTCATTGCCAACTGGTATCCGCGCGGCGAGGCGGGCTGACGCTTTACCGGCCCGGCAGGGCGGGTTAGCAAGGCCGCCATGCTGCGATACCTTCTGCGCCGGATGATCGTGATGGGGGCAAGCCTGCTTGCGGCCTCGGTCGTGATCTTTTCGGTGGTGGAGCTGGTGCCGGGCGATCCGGCCAGCTTCATGCTGGGCACCGGCGCTCAACCGGAAACGCTGGCGGCGCTGCGGCAGCAGATGGGCTTGGACGATCCCCTGCCGCTGCGATACGCGGGCTGGCTGGGCGCGATCCTGCAAGGGGATTTCGGCACCAGCTTCACCTACAAGACCCCGGTCGCGCCAATGATCGGGGAACGGTTGCAGGTGTCGCTGCCCCTGGCGGTCATGGCGCTTGTGCTGGCCGTGGTCCTGGCCCTGCCGGTCGGGCTTCATGCGGCGGCGCGACGAGGCCGCGCAGGCGACGGGCTGGCGATGGGGGCGGCGCATCTGGGCATCGCGCTGCCGAATTTCTGGCTGGCGATGCTGCTGGTCCTGGTCTTTGCCGTTCACCTGCGCTGGCTGCCCGCAGGCGGATTTCCCGGCTGGTCCGATCCCCTGGCCGCGCTGCGATCCCTGATCTTGCCCGCCATTGCACTGGCCCTGCCCCAGGCGGCGATCCTGGCCCGCGTCCTGCGGTCGTCCCTGATCGAGACAATGGGCCAGGACTACATCCGCACCGCCCGCGCCAAGGGGCTGTCACGCGGCCAGACCCTGCGCCGCCACGCCCTGCGCAATGCGCTGATCCCGGTGCTGACTATCTTGGGAATGCAGTTCAGCTTTCTTCTGGCAGGCGCCATCATCATCGAGAACGTGTTCTACCTGCCCGGACTGGGGCGGATGATCTTTCAGGCGATCACGCAGCGCGACCTGATCGTGGTGCAGTCGGCGGTGCTGGTGCTGGTGGCCGCCGTGATCGCCGTGACCTTCCTGGTCGATCTTGCCTATGCCGCCGTGGACCCCCGGCTGCGCCGCGCATGAGGGCGGGGCTGATCCTTGGCGCCTTGCTGGCGGGACTGGCGCTGGCGGCGGCGGTGCTGTCGGCCTTCTGGACGCCCCATGACATCGCCCGGCTTGCCATTGCCGAAAAGCTGCTGCCGCCATCGCCCGCGCATTGGTTCGGCACCGACCATCTGGGCCGGGACATCCTGTCGATGGCGATGCGAGGGGCGCAGACCTCGGTGGTCGTGGCGCTTGTGGCGGTCGCCATCGGCATGGGCCTGGGGGTGCCCCTTGGATTGCTGGCGGCGGCGCATCGGGATCGCTGGCCGGACGATCTGGTGATGCGCGGCAACGACCTGGTCTTTGCCTTTCCATCCCTGGTGATCGCGATCCTGATCACGGCGGTCTTCGGCCCGTCGGCAGTGAATGCGATCATCGCCATCGGCATCTTCAACATCCCGGTCTTTGCCCGCGTCGCGCGGGGCGCGGCGCTGCCCATCTGGACGCTGGATTACATCCGCGCGGCGCAGGTGGCGGGCAAGGGCCGGGCATTGATCAGCCTGCAACATGTCCTGCCCAACATCGCCAGCCTGCTAATCGTGCAGGCCACGATCCAGTTCAGCCTGGGGATTTTGGCCGAAGCCGGGCTGTCCTATGCGGGCCTTGGCGCGCAGCCCCCCACGCCAAGCTGGGGCCGGATGCTGGCCGAGGCGCAGACCATGGTGACGCTGGCCCCGCATGTGGCCGTCATTCCCGGACTGTGCATCGTGCTGACGGTTCTGGGCCTGAACCTGCTGGGCGACGGGTTGCGGGACGCCCTGGATCCCCGGATGCGGGTGCTGCGGTGATCCGCCTGAAGGATCTGTCGCTGTCCCTCGATGGGCGGCCTGTCCTGGAGGGGGTGTCGCTGGATCTGGAACCGGGCATCACCGGCCTGGTGGGCGAATCCGGCAGCGGCAAATCCATGACGGCCCTTGCGATCATGGGACTGCTGCCGGATCGGGCCGTTGCGTCGGGACGGGTGCTGCTGGACGGGACAGACCTGCTTGCGCTGTCCGAACCCAAGATGCGTCCTTTGCGCGGCAAACGCGTCGGAATGATTTTCCAGGAACCCATGACGGCGCTGAATCCGCTGATGACCATCGGCGACCAGGTGGCCGAGGTTCTGCGCATCCATGAAGGCCTGGATCGCCGTGCCGCCCTGGCCCGCGCACGCGAAGGGCTGGACCGGGTCGGCCTGCCCGCGCCCCGCTTTCCCTTGACGCTTTATCCCCACGAACTGTCGGGCGGACAGCGCCAGCGGGTCGCCATCGCCATGGCCATCGCCCTGCGTCCCGATCTGCTGATCGCGGACGAACCCACCACCGCCCTGGACGTGACCACCCAGGCGCGGATCCTGGATCTGCTGCGGGATCTGGTGCGCCAGGACGGCATGACGCTGCTGTTGATCACCCACGACCTGGCCGTGGTGGCGGGCATGGCCGACCGGGTTGCCGTGATGCAGGCGGGCCGGATCGTGGAAAGCGGCCCGACCGAAGCGGTTTTCCGCGCGCGCAGCCATCCCTATACGCGGCAACTGTTCACGGCCTCGGGCCACCGGCCCACCCGCCGGTCCCGGCCCCAGAAGGGGCCACTGCTTCAGGTGACAGGGGCTGTCCGGGAATACCGCACCGCCGATGGCGGGCTGCGCGCCCTGGATGGGGTCAACCTGACCATCGGGCGCGGAGAAAGCGTCGGCTTGGTGGGCGAGTCAGGCTGCGGGAAATCGACCCTGGCCCGCACGATCCTGGGCCTGGATCCCTTGCAAGCCGGGCAGATCCACCTGGAGGGACAGTCCGTCGGCCCCGGCCATCGGATGCCGCGCGACCTGCGCGCGCGGATGCAGGCGGTGTTCCAGGATCCCTTCGGCAGCTTCGATCCCCGCTGGCGGGTGGACCGGCTGCTGGCCGAACCGTTCCACCTGACCGGCAGCCCGCCCGACTGGCGCGACCGCATCGGCGCGGCCTTGGCCGAGGTCGGCCTGCACCCCACTGACGCCCGCAAATACATCCACGAATTCTCGGGCGGCCAGCGGCAACGCCTGGCCATCGCCCGCGCCCTGATCATACGCCCGTCCCTGATCGTCCTGGACGAGGCGGTCAGCGCCCTTGACATGCAGGTGCGCGCGCAGGTGCTGGACCTGCTGGCGCGGTTGCAGGCCGATCACGGGCTGGCCTATCTGTTCATCAGCCACGACCTGTCGGTGGTGCAAGGCATCACCGACCGCATCCTGGTCATGCAGGCCGGCCGCATCGTCGAGGAAGGCCCGCCCGACAGCGTCATCGACGCTCCCCGGCACGAACATACGCAGGCCCTGGCCCGCGCGATGCCAAGGATTCCAGATGGGATGGTTGCCGCCCTCCCCTGACGGCATCGCAGTGTGCCAAGGTCGTGGTGTTCAACGCCACGCAACGGAGAGGACGGCAAGATGAAGGATACGATGATCGGGGTTGACCTGGCAAAGCGTGTTTTCCAACTCCACGGCGCTTCGATGGTAGGGGATGTGAAGTTCCGCAAGAAGCTGACGCGGGATCAGTTCCGCGCGTTCATGGCGCAGCATCCGGCCTGCCTGGTGGTGTTCGAGGCCTGCGGCAGCGCCAGCTACTGGGCGCGGGAGATGGAGGCGCTCGGCCATGAAACGAAGCTGATCGCACCGCAGTATGTTCGGCCATTCGTCAAGCGGCAAAAGAATGATGCGAACGATGCGGAAGCGATCGTCATAGCCGCGCGTCAGCCAGAGATGCGCTTTGTGGTGCCGAAATCGGAGGATCAGCAGGCGCGGGCTGCCCTGTTTCGCGGACGCGAGCGGTTGGTCCGGCAGCGGACCGAAGATGTGAATGCCCTGCGCAGCCTGCTCTATGAACATGGTCATGTTTTTCCCATCGGCCTTGGTGCGCTTGGGCGCATGCAAGCCCTTGTGGCAGATGACCGCAACGGTCTTCCCGGGTTGCTGCGTGAGGAATGTGAGGAACTGCTAACTCAAATTGCGGAAAAGACGGCGCGGATCACCGCGCGAGACCAGAAACTGAAGGACCTCGCCGCCCGTTCGGAGACAGCGCGGCGACTGCGCACCATGCCCGGTGTCGGCCCGCTGACAGCTCTGGCCCTCGAGGCGTTCGGCCCCGACATGGCACAGTTCAGGCGCGGGCGCGACTTTGCGGCATGGCTCGGGTTGGTGCCGCGGCAACATTCCTCGGGCGGAAGGGATCGCCTGGGCCGCGTCTCGAAAGCTGGACAAGCCGATATTCGGCGGCTCCTGATCATCGGAGCCATGTCGCGGCTGGGCTGGCTGGGACGACGAAAGATCGTGGCGGGCTCGTGGTTGGCCCGGATGCTGGACCGCAAGCCGAAAATGCTGGTAGCGATTGCGCTGGCCAACAAGATGGCTCGACAAATCTGGGCGATGCTGACCCGGAATGAGGACTTCAAGGATCCGACGCTGGCTGCCGTGGCGTAACCTCAGCGGGCAACACGCAGTCAGCGGCGGAGCTAAGGGGGTGTGAGAAGCCGACGACCTGAATGGGCGCATGATCGAAAAGATCCGGGCCGGGGAAACCAGAAGGCTGCTGCGTGCGCAAAGCCCGCATTTCAGATTGGAACCCGCCCCGCTGATCACCATACCGGCCTGCGGCTTCTCAAAGCGCCGCACAATGAGGCCTGAAAGAAGACCGCACTCGATCACACGCTAACAAGGTCACAAGCCTCTTGCATTACGGGCGGCAACCAAAGAAGCGGCCTGTTAAGGGCTACGCGACAGTCGGCCATAATCCCCTGCGCCCCGCCGTCGCTGCGCGCCGGGTCCGGCCCGGTCTGGCCGATGGCAGCCAGTTGTTGCGCCAGATCGCCGACCAGCCCCTGCTTGTTACGCCATTCGGCGATACCCTCGATCATCCGGGTGACCGACGCGAGATCCGACAGCGGCGCGCGCACCGGCAGCCAGGGCGCGCAAAGCCGTGCCAGCCGCGGATCATACAGCATCCGATAGCCCAGAAAGGCCGATGCGGCGGCCAGCTTGCCGATCGCTGCCCGCCCAGTGACGCCAAAGCCGCGCGCATCGGCCGCGACCTGCACGACCAGCCGTTCGACCTCGGCGCGCCGGACATCCAGCATCCGCAGATGCCGCGGGATCGACCGCATCAGCCCGTCGGTGACCACCTGCACACAGGTCGTCTGCGCCGATGCCCGCACCGCGCGCAGCACCGCCGGCAGCGTCAGATCCGCGCGGCTGGCGGTGGCCGCTGCTGCCGGCGCCGCCATGCCGGCATCCCCGCCATTCCGGCGTGCTATGATGGCGAAATTGCCCTCGCCCAGATCGCGGGCCAGCGCGTCGATGCGCAGATCGCGGCCATCGAACAGCGCCCGCAGGATATCGGCAGAATCGCCCTGCAACCGCGCCAGTTCCGCGATCAGCCGCCTGTCCCAGAAGCGCAGATAATAGGCCTTGCCCGATGCGTCCTGCACCCGCAGCCGCCGCCGCAGATGGGCCCGCAGATCGCCCAGCCCGGCATCGGTCCGCAGATACAGGCCACCAAACCGCCCCCACATGCTGGCCGGCGACCGCCCGCGCGTCAGCAGCATCCGGGCAAAGCTGCTGCCGGGCTCCAGCCGCACCAGCCAGGGCGCGACCTCGCCCAGCTCATACAGGGCGGCGCCTTGATACAGACAGACATGGTCCAGCCCGGAGCCGTCCAGCAGCTCGGTCAGCCCGTCACCCTCGGCCGCATCGAGCAACACATAGCAATGCCGCCCGCGATCCGACGCGAAAAACGGGTCGAGCGCCGCCGGCCAGCCGCGCTTCGGGTCGATGCCAAGCTGATCGTCGAGCGGGGTGACAGCGTCGATCCGCGTCACCGCGAACCGGGTCTGCGGCGCAGCCGCCACCATCGGCAGGGGGCCGGAAACCGGGCGCGCGCCCTGCCCCGGTTCGGCATCAACCCTGCCGGGCGGTAGAATCCAGAAATCTGACTGCGACTCGTTCACGACAACACCATCCCTATGCACAGCATTCACGCCTTCCCGCGCGCGCAACCCTTTCTGGCCACGGGCTTTTGGCCCTTGGTCCGGCTTTCGCGCGATGCTGATGCGGGGCTAGCGGTCGCGGCCGCCGGACCGCGCCCCGACCGGCACGCGGTCGACTTTGGTCGCATTTATGAGCGGCGCGGCGGCGCTAGTCTGCCCCCATGCGCTGGCTGATGTTGCTGATCCTGTTCTGGGCCGCCCCCCTGCACGCCGAACCGCTGACGCGCGCGGCGCTTGGCGACATGATCGCGGCGCCCTATGCGCTGGGCGAGCCGTTGAACGACAAGGGCGTCTGGGGGCTGACGAATTCGGGCGGCGGCGATGCGGGCTATGTGTTTGAAACCGGCCCGCTGGCGCCCCTGCCCGGCTTTTCCGGACAGCCGATCAACATGCTGGTGCTGCTGGATCTTGAGGGCACGTTCATCGACGTGCGGCTGCTGGCCCATAACGAGCCGATCTTCGTGTCCGGTCTGGGCGAGGCACCGCTGCGCCAGTTCCTGTCGCAATATCGCGGCCATTCGATCAATCAGGCGCTGGTCGTCGGCAGCCCCTATGGCGATCAGGCGGGGGGCGATCTGGTCTACCTCGACGGCGTCACCAAGGCCACGGCCAGCGTCCGGATCGCGCATGAATCGATCCTCGCCTCCGCCCTAGCCGTGGCGCGCGAAAAGATGAAGGGGATCAGCGCCGGCCCCCCGCCGCGCCCCGATCCCGATCACGCCGAAGCGCTGGACTGGAATGCGATGCTGGCGCAGGGGCTGGCGCGGCACCTGCTGGTCAGCAATGCCGATGCCGATGCCGCCTTTGCCGGCACGCAATGGGCCGATGACGACCCGGATGCCGCGGCCGACCCGGACGGCGCCTATCTGGACCTGTTCGCCGTCGATATCGGCCCGCCGGCGATTGCCGCCGCCGTCCTTGCCCCCGCCACCCTGGCCGAGGTCCGGCGGCTGACCACGCTGGCCCCGGATGATGAGATGATCCTGCTGATCGAGGCCGGGCGGCACGGGCTGGTCGGCCCCGATTTCATCCGCAATACCGCCCCCGACCGGATCGGCGCGGTGCAGGACGGGCTGCCGCTGGCACTGCGCGATGCCGATATCCTGGCCGAGCTGCACCCGGACCTGCCTGATGCGTTGCAGGATGCGACGATCATGGTGGTGCGGCTGGACCGGCGACTGGGCTTTGACCCGAGCCGCGACTGGTCGCTGGTGCTGCATGCGCAGCGCGAACATGGCATGTTCCAACCCGAAACCGGCATCCGCGATTTCGATCTGGCCATGGGCCTGCCGGAACGCTTCTTTCTGGCGGCCGCCGCGCCGGTGCAGACCGCGCCCTGGGTCGATGCGCTGCGCAACCGGCGGCTGGACCTGATCCTGCTGGCGGCGGGGCTGCTGGGGCTGGGCGCCGCGCTGATGCGGCAAAGCTGGCTGGCGCGGCAGCGGCGTTTCACCGCCATCCGGCTGACAATCCTGGCGGCCGTGATCGGCTTTGTCGGGTTCTGGGGTCAGGGGCAATTGTCGATCGTCACGCCGCTTGCGGTGATCCGCGGGGTGACGCAGGGCGGCGGGCTGGCGGTGCTGCTCTATGATCCGTTCTCGCTGATGGTCTGGGCGGCGGCGATCATTGGTTTCGTCCTGTGGGGGCGCGGGCTGTTCTGCGGCTGGCTGTGCCCCTTTGGGGCGATGCAGGAATTCGCCCATCACGCCGGGCGGCGGCTGGGGCTGCCGGAATGGGAACCGCCGCGCAGCCTCGGCCGTGCCTTGCTGTGGACCGGGCCGGTGGCGCTGGCCGGTCTGATCGCGGTCGCCTTTATCGCCCCCGACCACGCCGAAACCGTGGCCGAGATCGAGCCGTTCAAGACCGCCATCACCATGCATTTCGACCGCCCCTGGCCCTATGTGCTGTGGGCGGGCGGCTGGCTGGCGGTGTCGATGGTCTGGTTCAAGGGGTTCTGCCGGTCGATCTGCCCGCTTGGCGCCCTGATGCGGATCGGCGGGGTGCTGCGCCTGCGCCGCTGGATCCCGCGCCGCGCGGCCTGCGGCAGCCCCTGCCAGCTGTGCCGCGTGCGCTGCAAATATGACGCCATCGCGCCCAAGGGCGAAATCCGCTATTCCGAATGTTTCCAGTGCCTTGACTGCGTCAAGATCCATGACGACCCGGGCCAGTGCGTGCCCTTGATCCTGAAGGCGCGCGGCCGGAGGATGGCGGCATGATCGGGCGCAGGCGCTTTCTGACGATCACCGCCGGGGCGCTGGTCGCCGGCCCGGCGGCGGCGACGGTGGCGGCGAAGGCGGCGGCGGCCGAATGGCGCGGCCAGGCGCTGGGCGCGGATGCGCGCATCGTGATCCGGGGCGGCGCCGCGCCGGACAGGGTGCTGGCCGATCTGCGCGCCATGATCGGGCGCATCGAGGCGGTGTTTTCGCTGTTCCGCGATTCCGAGGTGACGCGCCTGAACCGCAACGGCCGCGTCACCGCGTCGGATGATCTGCTGGATGCCGTGACGCTGGCCCGGCGGGTGCATGGCGCGACCGGCGGCGTCTTTGACCCCGGGGTCCAGGTCCTGTGGCAGGCGCTGGCCGGTGGCGCGGCGCCCGGGCCCCTGACGCCGCTTGGCGGGCTGGTGCGCGACGGGCGCGACCTGCGGCTGGCGCAGGGTCAGGCCGTGACGCTGAACGGCATCGCCCAGGGGATCGCGACCGACCGCGCCGCCGCGCTGCTGGCGGACCGCGGCCTTGGCGATATTCTGGTCGATCTGGGCGAAACCCGCGCCATTGGCGGCGATTTCGCGCTGGAACTGGCCGATCCCGACGCCGGGGTTCTGGGGCGGCTGACGCTGCGCGCGGGGCGGGCCATCGCGACATCATCGCCCGGCGCGCTGGTCTTTCCGGGCGGGCAGAGCCATATCATCGGCCCGGCAGGCCAGCGCCCGCGCTGGTCCACGGTGTCGGTCGAGGCAGGAACAGCCGCGCTGGCCGATGCGGCATCGACGGCCTTTGTGCTGATGGATCGCCCGGCCATCGCCGCCGCCGCCCGGCGGCTGGACACCGGCCCGGTGCGGCTGGTCGATTTCGATGGCAACCTGACGACGCTCTGACGCGCCCCGCCCCCGGCCTGCCCCCGTTTCAGCGCACCGCCGGCAGATAGGTCACGCCATGATCGGCAAAGATCCGTTCCATCCGCCCGTCGGCAATGGCCGCGCCGATGATGTCATCCACCGCATAGCCCAGCGGCCGGTGCTGGGTCGACAGGGCCAGCCCCAGCGTCCATTTCGACCGTTCCAGCCCCAGAAAGGGCGGCTCATGGATGCCGATGGCGTCCGTCGCGCCGGCTTCCAGCTGGGCGCGCGGGCCCATCACCGCCATCACGTCCCCCGCCACCAGGGCCGCCATCGCCTGCGCGACATTGGGATAGCGATGCACCTTGTCGCCCGCCGCCCCGACCAGCCCGGTCAGGAAGAAATCCGAGATGGAATCGTTTTCGACCCCCACCGTGTCGTAACGGAAAAAGGCCGGAACAGGCGGCTTTTCGGGGTATTCGGCGCGTGCATAGGCGATCGCCAGATGTTCCTCGGCATAGATGCCGGTGAAGACGACCTGATCGAAACGGCAGGCATAATCCACGTCATAGGGCGCATGCAGGAACAGGTTCGACACATGCCCGCCCACCGCCGCGCCCTTGTAGACATAGTTCAGCAGGTCCTGGTCCAGCGTCTCGCCCGCCTGGACCATGCGGATCCGGGTCTCGACGCCCAGATCGCCGCCGATCAGCCGCGCCAGATCGACATCGATCCCGGCCGGCTGGCCATTGGCCAGATAGGACCAGGGCGGGAAATCTTCATAGACCGCGATCTCAATCCAGCCCTCGTCGGTGATCCGGTCCAGCGTGCGGCCGATATCCTGCGGAAAGCTGTTCTGCTGGCGCTGATCGGGCGCCACGCCGGCGCAGGATGCAAAACCGGGCGCGGCCCCGGCCAGAAAGACCAGCAGGGCCGCGCCCGCAATCGGAAAACCTGATCCCATCACATCCCTCAGTTCGATGCGGAAAGCCCGATCGTCAGCAATTCGGCGGCATGTTTCCCGGATGCCGGATCATCGGTCAGCGCGGCAGCGGCGCGCGACACGGCGCTGTCGGCGACCGGGGCGCCCGATGCGGTGACCACGCCCGTTGCGATTTCCGTCAACTCGGTCTTCAGGGCGGCCGGATCGCCTTCGCCCTTGGTCAGAAGGTCCCGAATTTCATGCAGCCGGTCCGAGGCCGCGTCCAGCGCGCCATCTTCGGGGCGGGTTTCGATATAGGTGCGGATCGCCCAAGCGGCCTTTTGGCCCAGCACATCGCCAAAGGCCGGCATCTTGGTCGTGCCATCCTGAGTATAGCCGTGGCGGAACCGTTCGATGAACCATTCATCGCCATATTCCTCGGCCTCAAGGAAACGCAGGTCGGGCGCCAGCCCGCCCGACACGGCGCCAAGGCCATGGCAGCGCGCGCAGTTCTGGTTATAGCCGGAATCGCCGATTTTCACCGCGGTCAGCCAGACCTCGTCGCCCGCCGCCTCGGCCCGATAGGGGTTTTCGGTCAGCCATTCCTCGCCCACCTCGGGCAGCGCATCGGTGTTTATCGGCTGCGGCGCGACATCGCCATGGGCCATGATCTGAACCGGCACGGCGATGCACCCGGCGGCGATGGCGGCCAGCAGGGATTTGTGAAACTTGGTCGTCATGGGCGGTTCCTCCTGTCCCGTTCGCGGCGTGGTTCAGTGTCGATCCGTGCTGCATGCGCGGCAATTCGACCTTGGTCGATGCGACTTTTCAGTCGGTCGGCCGGGCCGAGGCGCCCCAGGGAAAACGCCCCACCTTGATCGTCTTGACCGGGGTCAGCGAAGCGACGTCGATCACCGTAACATCGCCCGATACGCCATTGGTCGTGAACAGTTTCGTGTTGTCGGGCGAAAACGCCAGATGCCAGACCCGGCGCCCGACGAGGATGTAATCCGTCACCGCGCGCGTCGCGACATCGACCACCGCGATATGGTCGGCCGGCCCCAGCGCGACAAAGACCCGCGCCCCGTCGGGCGAAAAGCGCATCCCCACGGGCTGCAGCTTTTCGGGGCGGATATTCGGCAGTGCAAAGCTGATCTTGGCCAGTTCGGCCTGGGTCGCGACATCAAAGATGCTGACCGTGCCGCCGACCTCGGCGCTGACCCATAATTCCTTGCCATCGGGGCTGAATTCCGCGTGGCGCGGCCGCGAATCGACCAGCGTATTGGCGATGATCTGCTGGGTTTCGGTGTCGATCCAATGCGCCATGTTCGTCGTCTCGGACGTGGTGATCTGGATCTTGCCATCGGGGGATATCCCCATCCCTTCGGGTTCGATCCCGACATCGATCTGGGCGACGACCTTGCGGCTTTCGGTATCGACGACGGTGGTGATCGCGTCGTCTTCATTCGCGATGTAAAGCAGCCGGTCATCGGGCGAGATGACGAATTGTTCGGGATCGGCGCCCGATGGCAGATCATGCAGGATCTCGCCGGTTTCCGGATCCATCACCTGCACCGCATTCGAATCCGACGCGCAGATATAGAGCCTGCTGAAATCGCGCGAAAAGGTGACGCCGCGCGGGCGCTGGCCGGTCGGATAGGTCGCGGTGACCGCCAGCGTGTCGACATCGATGACGCTGATCGTGTCGTCCAGTTCATTGGTGACCCAGATTTCATCGGCAAGGGCCGGGCCGGCCAGGGTCAGGGCCAGCGTCAGCGACGTGGACAGCGCAAGCAGGCAGCGGCGGGGCGTCATCGGGCAACTCCGAATTTGGTGCAGGTGGTGCTGGGCAGGTCGGTGCCCAGCGTGTCGAGTTCGGACCGCTGGTGCAGGAAACCTTCCAGCGGCGCGACATTGACGACGGCGCGTTCCGTGACCAGCGGGATCGGCTGGCGCATCTGGCCGTCCCATCCGCGGAACGACAGGGGCGTGCCGAGGAACCCGGCCAGCCGGAACTGATCCGACAGGATATAGTCGCGCAAGGCGCCAGGATCGGCGGTCCCGGCGCGGGTCACGGCCTCGCCAATCGCGGCGACGGCGGCCCAGGCGCCGAAATCCTGCACCAGCATGTCGCGATGCGCGGCGTCCCGGAACCGGCCTTGCAACTGCGCCGCGCCCCAGTTTTCGACCACCGGCGACCAGCCGCGCGGCATGATCCCTTCGGACCCGGCAAGGGGCCGCGCCTGCCAGGTGTTATAGGCGATATAGCGGCCGAAATCGCCGCGTTCATCGGCCACGATCAGCATGTCATGTTCGGGCAGGTCCTGGGTGAACAGCGGCACCTCGGCCGAGGCGACACGGCGCATGTCGGCATCGAATTTCCAGTCCGCCTCGCCCTTCAGCCCGATCCCGAATTTCGTCAGCGAGGCGCGGATCGCATCGGCAAAGGCGGCGTCTTCGGGGTTCGGTCCATGGACCATCGCCAGATCGGTCCATTGCTTTTTCAACGCGAATTGCGACAGCGCATCGGCCCGCATCGACAGGCTGGGCGTTGTGTGCAGGACATTCGCGCGGCAATCATCCCCGCGCAGGCTGTCATCGGGGGCCGCGGTGTTGAAGATCACCGCACCGGCGGCATCGGGCAGATCGGCCAGCGCCAGCAGATCGGCCGGCGGCGCCTTGACCACCATCAGCCGCGCCCCATCCGCCAGGGCGGCGCGTGCCGCCGCCAGAAAATCGTCATCCGGCGCGACGATGGTTTCGTTCAGCCGGTATTCATGGCCCAGAAAGCGGCCCGTCGTGGCGATATCGGACAGCGCGACACGGGCGCCGGCCACGCCCAGATCGGGCGGCGGCGCGATCAGGTTCGACAGGATCGGCGGCGGCGTCACCTGCCGCTCGATCAGGTCGATGCGCACCTGTTCGGCACTCGCCGCGTTGCCTGCGACGGCAATGCAGGCAAGCGGCGCGGACAGCCATCGAAACATGCAAAGTCCCCCTTTCGCCGAAGTCTGGGAAAATTGGCCGGCCGCGAAAATACGACCATGGTCCAAGCCCGGACCGCGGGGCGCGGTGCTATCTTCAGCCGTCTGGCAACCGGCGGAGGATGGGAAATGATTCGGATCATCTGCGGGGCTGCGCTTGCGGCCCTTTGCGCGCTGCCCGCCGCCGCGCAGGACGCCGATCAGCTTGGCGACCTGAACCCCGACGAGATGACCTGGCAGCGCGTCATGCGCGACATCGAACGCGGGCAAACCACGATGACGAATTGCGCCGCCGGCTATTACATCACCAAAAGCGGCCGCCACGGCCCGGCCCGGACCCTGTTCGAACGCTGCGCCGATGATGGCTGGACC
Organism: Paracoccus yibinensis; assembly: GCF_030846195.1. Taxonomy (GTDB): domain Bacteria; phylum Pseudomonadota; class Alphaproteobacteria; order Rhodobacterales; family Rhodobacteraceae; genus Paracoccus; species Paracoccus yibinensis. Next base: position 25,140 of record NZ_JAVCWH010000004.1, on the reverse strand, counting down.
GGGGCGATGACCTGGATGGGGCAGATGGATGAAAACGGGCTGGGCGGGCCGCAGGATTCGGCCCGCGCCGCCGAATGGGATCGCCGCGCGGCCGATGCCGGCGATCCGGTCGGGATGCTGAACCGGGGGCTGGACCTGCTGCGCGGCCACGGCGTCGCGCGCGATCCCGAGGCCGGCCGGCGCATGATCGACGGCGCGGCGCAGCAGGGCCTGACAACGGCGCGCGATCTGCAGGCCGCCGATTACGACCCCCGCGCGGTCACGCCCGACGCGGATGAATGGCGCTATCAGAACCTGTTCTGACGCCGCCCGCCCCCACCACGCCGACCCATTCGACCAATGGACAATATACGGCGCGGCGGGGCGATCCGCATACTCACCGCCAGACGCCTCGGGCCGGTTCGGCACAAAGAGAGGCCGACACCAAGCGGAGGAGAGAACATGAACAGATTCGTGCTGGCGACGGTCCTGGCAATGACCGGCATCGCCACGGCGGCCGGCGCCGCCGTCACCGAGGAAGACCTGGCCAATGACCAGGCATCGACGGGCGACGTGCTGACCAACGGCATGGGCCGCGACCTTCAGCGTTTCAGCCCGCTGACCACCCTGAACAAGGACAATGTCCAGAACCTCGTGCCCGCCTGGGCCTTTTCCTTTGGCGGCGAAAAGCAGCGCGGCCAGGAAAGCCAGCCGCTGATCCATGACGGGATGATGTATGTCACCGGGTCCTATTCCCGCGTCTATGCGGTCGACCTGAAGACCGGCAAGGAAGTCTGGCAATATGACGCCCGCCTGCCCGAAGGGATCCTGCCCTGCTGTGACGTGGTCAATCGCGGCGGCGCGATCTTTGGCGACAATTTCTATTTCGGCACGCTGGACGCGCGGATCGTCGCGCTGGACCTGAAGACCGGCGACGTGAAATGGAACAAGAAGATCGCCGATTACAAGGAAGGCTATTCCTATACCGCCGCACCGCTGATCGTGAACGGGCTGGTGATCACCGGCAATTCCGGCGGTGAATTCGGCGTCGTCGGCGAGGTTCAGGCCCGCGATGCCGAAACCGGCGAAACCGTCTGGACGCGCCCGGTGATCGAAGGGCACATGGGCACGCTGAACGGCGCGGAAAGCACCATGACCGGCGAATTGAACGCCACCTGGCCGGGCGACATGTGGAAGACCGGCGGCGGGGCGACCTGGCTGGGCGGGTCCTATGACAAGGACACCAACACGCTGGTCTTTGGCACCGGCAACCCGTCGCCCTGGAACAGCCACCTGCGCGGCGCCGGCGAACCCGTTGAAGGCAACAAGGGCGACAACCTCTATGCCGCGTCGCGTCTGGGGATCGACCCCGCCACTGGCGAGATCAAGTGGCATTTCCAGTCCACCCCGCGCGAAGGCTGGGATTTCGACGGCGTGAACGAGGTCGTGCCCTTTGTCGACAAGGACGGCAACCAGCGTTTCGCCACCGCCGACCGGAACGGCTATTTCTATGTCCTGAACCGTCAGGATGGCGCCTATGTCAACGCCTGGCCCTTTGTTCAGAACATCAGCTGGGCATCCGGCATCGATGACACGGGCCGGCCGATCTATAACGAAGACAACCGCCCCGGCGCCGCCAATGAGGCCGCCGAAGGCGGCAAGGGCCAGCAGGTCTTTGCGGTGCCGTCCTTCCTCGGCGGCAAGAACTGGATGCCGATGGCCTATAGCCAGTCGACCGAACTGTTCTATGTGCCCTCGAACGAATGGGGCATGGACATCTGGAACGAACCGATCAGCTTCAAGAAGGGCGCGGCCTATCTGGGCGCGGGCTTTACCATCAAGCCGATCTTCGACGACCATATCGGCAGCCTGAAGGCGATCGACCCCAATACCGGCGAAGTGAAATGGGAATACAAGAACGACGCACCCCTGTGGGGCGGCGTGATGACCACCGCCGGCGGCCTGGTCTTCATGGGCAACCCCGAGGGTGACTTCATGGCGCTGGATGACGCCACGGGCGAAATCCTGTGGTCGTTCCAGACCGGGTCGGGCATCGTCGGCCAGCCGATCACCTGGGAACAGGATGGCGAGCAATATGTCTCGATCGTCTCGGGCTGGGGCGGCGCCGTGCCGCTGTGGGGCGGCGAGGTCGCCAAGAAGGTCAACTATCTGAACCAGGGCGGCACCGTCTGGACCTTCAAGCTGCCCAAGCAGCTGGCGGCCAACTGACAGGCGCTTGCCAGTGGCATCGTCAGGGGCGCGGGCCGGCGGTTCGCGTCCCTTTCGTCATCGCGCCCCATCCCGAGGCCGCATGTTCGACCAATTTACGGCTCGGCGCAGCGCACGACACAACCTAGACAAAACGTCACCCATCCCTCCAACCCAAAGGGCCTGCCATGGCGACCAGCGCAATTCCGACACCCGAGGCCGATGCCGCCTTTCGCACCGCGCTGATCATCGAGGATCACCCGCTGTTCGGTGACGCGCTGGCCATGACGCTGCAATCGGTGTCGGGGATCGAAACCGTCCTGCATGCCGAGAACCTGACGCAGGCGGCCGGGATGCTGACCGATGGCGGCAGTTTCGATGTCGTGCTGCTGGACCTGAACCTGCCCGATGTCGACGGGCTGGAAGGATTGATCACGCTGCGCCGGATCGCGCCGCAGACGCCGATCCTGCTTGTCACATCGGTCAATGAAACGCGGGTCGTGCGGGCGTCGCTGGCCGCCGGGGCCGCGGGCTTCGTGCCGAAACATTCCCGCCGCGAGGTGTTCAAGGCCGCCTTTCAGGCGCTGGCGGCGGGGGAAATCTATGCCCCCGACCTGCCCACTGACGAAGAACTGGACGCGATGCCGCCATCCGGGCGCGACACCGCGATCCGCCGGCTGTCGCAACTGACCAATCAGCAGGCGCGGATTCTTGACCTGATCTGCGAGGGCAAGATGAACAAGCAGATTGCGCATGAGCTCGCCATAGCGGAAACAACCGTCAAGGCGCATGTCACCGCGATCATGCGCAAGATGGGCGTCACCTCGCGAACGCAGGCGGTGCTGATGGCGCGGGACGCGAAGATGACGGGGCTGTTGAATGATGCCGGAGGAAACACTTAACCCGCCACCCCCCGGCAGCGAGGGCGCGAAAGACGTGCTGGCCCCGTGCCGCGCATCCGTGCCGATGGATGATCCCGACCCGGTGGCGCGGCTGGCCGCCGCGCTTGGGCCCGGCCCCTTTGCGCTGATCATCCTGTTTGCCGCCCGCGCCGCTGACATGGACGCGATCCTGGCCCGCGCGACCGAGACCTTCCCGCGCAGCGAAATCGCCGGCTGCACCACGGCAGGCGAAATCTGCGAAACCGGCTATGCCGACGGGCATCTGGTCGCGGTCGGCTTTCCCGCCGCCGGCTTTGCCGCCGAAACCGTGCTGATCGACCCGGTCGATGCGGTCGACAGCCGCGACGTCATCGCCCGGCTGCGCCGTGCGCGGCAGGCGCTGCACCGCCGCCGCGGGGATTTCGCGCATGAGCTGGCGATCCTGATGGTTGACGGGCTGTCGGGCCATGAAGAACAGCTGATCGCCGCACTGGCCGGTGGGCTGGGGCCGATGCCGACGGTGGGCGGATCGGCCGGCGACGACCGCCAGCTGGTGCGCACCCATGTCTTTGCCGATGGCAAGATCCGCACCCGCGCGGCGGTCCTTTGCCTGCTGCGTGCGCGGGCGCCGTTCCGGGTGTTTTCCTTTGACGCGACCTGCCCGTCGCGCACCCAGATGGTGGTGACCAGCGCCGATCCGGTCAACCGCGCCGTGCTGCGCATCAATGACGAACCGGCGGCGCGCGAATATGCGCGGCTGCTGGACCGCCCGGTCGACAGCCTCGGGCCCGAAATCTTCGCCACCCGCCCGGTTCTGGTCCGCGCCGGCGGTCGCCACCATGTCCGCGCCATCCGCCATGTCGGGCCGGAAGATTCGCTGGTCTTCTTTGGCGCCGTGGCCGAGGGCATGGTCCTGACCCTGTCGGCCGAGAGCGATCTGGCCGCGCATCTGGGCGGCGTCATGCGTGATCTGCGGCGCGACCGCACGCCCCGGATGGTGCTGGGCTTTGACTGTATCTTTCGCCGGATCGCTGCCGAAAGCATGCAGCAGACGACCGAGGTCAGCCGCATCCTGGCCGAAAACCGCGTCACGGGCTTTTCCACCTATGGCGAACAGATCGGCACTATGCATGTCAACCAGACGCTGACCGGGATCGCCTTTTACGGGCCGGACGGCACCCCATGACCGGCGCGCGCACGGATCTGCCGACCGATGTCGAACGGATGATGGCGCCCGGCGACAGCCCGGATCGGCGCCATGAAAAGCTGGTGCGCATCACCCAGGCGCTGATCCGCCATGTCGAGGACCTGCCCGAGGACAGCGGCGCCGGCTATGCCCAGTTTCAACGCGCCGCCGTGCTGGAGGACGAGGTCCGCGCCCGCACCCGCGATCTGGAACGCGCGCTCGACCTGCTGAACGCGTCGAATGCGCAACTGGCCGATGCATTCCGCGAAAAGGAACTGGCGCGGCAGAACCTGTCGGCGGCGATCGAAACCATTCAGGAAGGCTTTGCCCTGTTCGATCCGCAGGACCGGCTGATCCTGTGCAATGCCCGTTTCAACGCGCTGCTGCCCGATATCGTCGACCGGCTGCGGCCGGGTCTTGGCTTTGACGACTATCTGCACCTCGTCGCCAGTTCGCGCCATCTCGTCATCCCGCCGGGCATGACGCGCGACGGCTGGATCGAGATGCGCAAGAAGCGCCACAGCGAACGCCATTTCATCCTGACCCAGGGCATGGCCGACGGCCGCTGGGTGCAGGTGTCCGAACAGCGCACCAGCGACGGCAGCACCGCGATCCTGCAAACCGACGTGACCGACCTGATCCTCAGCGAGCGGGCCGAGCGCGGACGGCTGCTGGATGACCAGACCGCCGTGTTGCAGGCAACGCTGGACCATGTGCCGCTGGGGGTGTGCATCTTTGACGCGCGGCTGCGGCTGATCGGCTGGAATGCCCGTCTGGGCGAGATGCTGGCGATCCCGCGTGCCCGGCTGCGCGCCGGTCTGCTGGTCGATGACCTGTTGCATCACTTGCGCGCGCAACTGTCATTCCCGACCCATCAGGGGGTCAACCGGCTGGTCGACTGGGTGCGCTCGGTCCGCCGCAAGGACAGTTTCAAGGTCGAGGTGACCCGCGATGGCGGCGGCCGCGCGCTGGCCATCTATGCGCAGGAAATTCCCGATGGTGGCTTCGTGATGTCGATCGACGACATCACCGAAGAACGCAATACGATGCTGGCCATCCGCCGCGCCAATGAAACGCTGGAAGCGCGGGTCATCGAACGCACGCTGGAACTGCAAGACGCGCTGGCCAGCGCCGAACGGGCCAATGCGTCCCGCATCCGTTTCGTCGCGGCGGTGGGCCATGACCTGATGCAGCCGCTGTCGGCGGCCACGCTCTATGTCGGGTCGCTGATCGAGGACGTGGCCCCGCCGCAGCAGCGGGCCAAGCTGGAAAACGTGCAGCGCTCGCTCGATTCGGTCAGCGGCCTGCTGGGCGCCCTGCTGGATATCTCGCGGCTCGAGGTCGGTCAGGCGGCGCTGACGATCGAGCCGATCTCGCTGCGGCCACTGTTCGACCAGTTGCGCGACGAATTCACCCCGGTCGCCGAGGCAAAGGGGATCGAGCTGATCATCCGCCCGGCCCATGCGACGGTGGTGTCCGACCGCATCTATCTGCGGCGGATTCTGGCGAACCTGATCTCGAATGCGATCCGCTATACCGATCGGGGCCGGGTTCTGGTCACCGCCCGCCGCCGGCCCGACCGCCAGCTGATCCAGGTGCGCGATACCGGGCGCGGCATCGCCGCCGGCGACCAGCAGGATATCTTCAAGGAATTCAAACGTCTGGATGCCAAGGCCAGCGCCGCCGAGGGGCTGGGGCTGGGGCTGGCCATCGTCGAACGCGCCGCATCGCTGCTGGGCCACCGGCTGGACCTGCGATCGGCGCCGGGCTGTGGCTCGACCTTTTCGGTCGAGCTGGCCTCGACCCGGCAGGGCGATCACCGGCTGCACCGCAGCGCCCCCGCCCCCGCAGCGCCCGACGAGATCATCGACATGACCGCGCTGATCGTCGAGAACGATGCCGAGGTCACGCTGGCCCTGTCGCAATTGCTGGAACAATGGGGCATCAACGTGCTGGACGTGCCCTCGGGCGAGGATGCGCTGGCGCTGTTGCGGGATACCGGGGTCGAACCCGATCTGTGCCTTGTCGATTACCGGCTGGGCGCGGGGATGGACGGGCTGGCCTGTCTGGCCGCGATGGAACCGCTGTTGCCGGGCCGGCCGGCGAAATGCCTGATGACGGCGGAACGATCCGTGGCGCTGGCCCAGCAGGCGGCGCGGCAATCCGTCGAATTGCTTTACAAGCCCATCACCCCCGAAACGCTGGCGCGGGTGGCCTATAAGTTTCTGAACATCTGAACGTCGGGCGACCGGCCATGGCCGGGCTCTGCCTCAATCTGTGTGGCGCACTATCCTGAGAACGGGAAGATTCAGGAGGGATAGTGATGATTTCAAGGAAGCACTGGTCGCCCGGTAGCGATGTTTCCGTTCAAAGCGTTGAGCGGCGCGATTCCGGCGGGTGGACTGTATCCGGCAGTCTGACACCAAACGGCATCTGCCCAGACTGTGGATTGCAATCGCGACGTCGTCACGGCTGGCGGCGTAGGCGGCTGCAGGATTATCCCGCCCATGGTGACGGGGTTACGGTAACCCTCTGGGTTTGCCGTTGGCGATGTTTGGCACCCGCCTGCCCGCGCCGGACTTTCTCGGACCAGATCGGCTCGATTGCGCGTCCTTTTGCGCGGCGCACTTCGCGTGTCGGGGAAATTGTCAGCCATCTTGGGCACGCGACCGGCGGGCGGCCTGCCGAGCGGCTCTTGCACCGCTTGGGCCTTGGGGTCAGTGATGACACGGTGCTTAGGCAGCTGAAGAACCGTGCTCAAGATACTGCCGAGCCGCCGACCGTCATCGGGATCCCTTTCGGACGCTATCGGGAAAGGACTCGAAGCGGTGAGCCGCGGGTCTAGAATATGTGTCGCTATGCGGACGAAGCCGCCGTTTGCTTCTTGGCTTCACGCGTAACTAGCAGCCCGCAAAACACGCGACTTTTCCAGGTCAGTGAAGGTGTGAATAGCTTTCGCTCAGGCGTAGTGAGGTCTTACAATCGCGAGCGCTCTGCATGCTTACCTCGCTTCTTAAACTGAGCGGAAAGTAGAATAGCGGTGAATCATCTCGCTTGCTAGAGTGAGAGGATATGAACGCCATTGGTAGCCGCCGAGGGACTTCATCGGCTTTTCGACTCAGAACTTTGAACCCAACGACTGTCGAGATGGAGGATCGGCTTGGTGGGAGGGTTGATTCCCTTTGAGGAATTGCCGGAGTGGGTTCCGGGAAAGGTGCTTCTGGCCAGCGATGGACAGAACTGGAAGAGGGTCGCGTTAAGATCCTATCACTACCAAGGCCAAGATGTCGTCGTACCCGCGATGCGCGACTTCATGCTCGTGAGCTACAGGACCGGCACGACCCCGATGCAGCGTCGTTTCGATGGCCGATGGAAGAAGGAAACTCTGGGACCGGGCGCGGCTTCGCTTTTGACGCGGGCGCAGCAGGCCTACTGGAACTGGCACGAGCCGATCGACGTGACCCACGTTTATCTCTCGGGCGAAATGGTCGCCGAGGTGGCGAGCGAGGTCATGGATTGCGCGGTCAGCGAGGTCACCCTCGACGATGTGCTTCGGGTGGACGACCCGGTCATGTCGAGTGCGGCTGATGCGATTGCCGGCGAAGCACGAAACCGCGCTTTGGGCGGTTCACTCTACGTCGACACCGTGGCACGCGGTCTCATCATTCATCTCCTGCGCCGCTACGCCTCCGTACGCCAGCTTGAGCCTGAGCGCACCGGCGTCCTGACCCCTCAGCAGGAAAAGCGTATCGTTGAGTTCATCGAGACGGAGATTGAAACGCCGCTCGACCTCAAGGTGATGGCCGACGCTCTCAATATGACTCCCTGCCTCTTCGCCCGGCAATTCCGCCGCAGCTTCAACATGCCGGCCTATGCCTTCGTGAAGGCTCGCCGGCTCGAAAGGGCCCGTCGCCTGCTGGCCACCACCGAACTGCCGATCAAGGCAATCGCGTCCGATTGCGGCTTCTGCGACCAGGCCCACCTTACGCGCATGTTTTCCTCGGAGTTTGGCATGCCGCCTGGCGAGTTCCGTCGCCGCGCGCACTGAGTGGGCGACAGAAACATACAAAGATTGGTTGCGGTTCGTTCAAGATCGGCGACCTGCAGCACTGCCAAGCTGACCGGGTGCCGCGACGAAGACCGATTGGGTCGACACTACGGCACAGCCCGTGACCGGCAGGAGGCGGTTGCGGCCAGCTCGGAGGAAATCATGCTAGATTCTAACCAAACCGCCACCGTGGCGGATCGCAGACCTGTGCCCGCCGAACTCGATGCATTGGTCATCGGAACTGGTTTCGCGGGTCTCTATCAGCTGCACCAGCTTCGCGACATGGGCCTCAAGGTCCACGCGTGCGACACCGCGAAGGACGTCGGCGGCACCTGGTACTGGAACCGTTACCCGGGTGCCAAGTTCGACAGCGAAGCCTACATATACCAGTATCTTTTCGACGAAAGCCTCTACAAGGACTGGACCTGGAGCGAACGGTTCCCCGGCCAGCGCGAGATCGAACGCTGGATGCACTACATCGCCGACCGGCTTGACCTCCGCCGTGACATTTCCTTCTCGACCACGATCACAAATGCCAGCTTCGACGAGACGACCGGCCTCTGGACCGTGGAAACCGACAAGGGCGATACCGTCCTCGCGCGCTACCTGATCGGCTGCACCGGGATGCTTTCCGCTCCGCTGGAGGACCGCTTCCCCGGGCAGGCCAGCTTCAAGGGCAAGATCGTCCACACCGGGCGCTACCCAAAGGGCGGTCTCGACCTCGAAGGCAAGCGCGTCGCCGTCATCGGCACCGGGGCGACCGGCATCCAGGTGATCCAGACCATTGCACCCGAGGTCGAGCACCTGACGGTCTTCGTACGCACGCCGCAATACGTACTGCCGATGAAGAACCCCAAATACGGGCCGGGTGAAGCGGCATGGTACAAGGATCGCTTCGACGAACTGAAGGCCAATATCCCGCACACGTTCACGGGCTTCGAGCACGACTTCGAGAACACGTGGGCCGACCTGACGCCCGAGCTGCGCCGCGAGGTGCTGGAGGAGATTCATGCGGACGGATCGCTGAAGCTCTGGCTGGCCTCCTTCGCCGAAATGTTCTTCGACGAAGAGGTCAGCGAGGAGATCTCCGAATTCGTGCGGGAAAAGATGCGGGCCCGCCTGAAGGATCCGAGGCTGATCGACATCCTCGTGCCGAAAAAGGGAGACTACGGCTTCGGCACACACCGCGTTCCGCTCGAGACACACTACCTCGAGGCCTACCTGCGCGACAATGTCGAGGCGGTCAGCGTCCGTGATAACCCGATCGCCGAGATCGTGCCCGAAGGCGTCAGGTTGGAGGACGGCACCGTCTACGAGGTGGACACGATCATCATGGCGGTGGGCTTCGATGCCGGCTCGGGGGCGCTTGCGCGGATCGACATCACCGGCCGCAATGGCATGAAGCTCGCCGAAGAATGGGGCAAGGACATCCGCACCACCATGGGGCTGATGAAGTTCGGGTTCCCCAACCTCTTCATGACCGGCGCGCCGCTCGCGCCTTCAGCCGCGCTCTGCAACATGCCCACCTGCCTGCAACAGCAGACCGAATGGATCACGGAGTGCATCGGAGCGATGCGGGCGAGCGGCCACGACGTGATCGAGCCGACGGAGGAAGGCGAGTCCGACTGGGTCAAGCACCATGACGAGACCGCGAATGCCACGCTGATCGCGAAGACGAACTCGTGGTACACTGGGTCCAACGTGCCGGGCAAACCGCGCCGCGTCCTGTCCTATACCGGCGGGGTCGGCACGTACCGCGACAAATGCGACGAGATGGCCCGGAACGGCTATCCGTCCTTCGCGATGACCAAAGCCGGCGTTCCCGCTGACGCCTGAAATCCAGCAAACGACAAGACCGCCCTGTCCCCGCGACGGGGCGTTCCCAAGACCGGCTTCAAAGAATGGGAGGAAACCATGGGCCACAAATTCAACGCTGATTCCGTCCTGAATGGTGTCGTGACGTCCGATCCACGCGTGCCCGGCGTCGTGGCGATGGTCACGGACCGCGAGAAGAACATCTACGAAGGTGCCGCGGGTGTCCGCCGGATCGACGGTGACACGGCGATGACCACCGACGACGTCTTCGCGATCTTCTCGACCACGAAGGCTATCACCGCGACGGCCGCGTTGCAGCTTGTCGAGGAGGGCAAGCTCGACCTAGACGCACCGGCGAGCGACTACGCGCCCGATATCGGAAAGCTCAAGGTGATCGACGGCTTCGACGACGCCGGCGAGCCGATCCTGCGCGACCCGAAACGCCCGATCACGACGAAGCACCTGCTGCTCCATACCGCCGGCTTTGGATACGACTTCTTCTCCGAAACCTACAACCGGCTTGCGCAGGAGAAGGGCCAGCCCAGCGTCATCACCGCATCGAAGGCCTCGTTGATGACGCCCTTGCAGTTCGACCCGGGCGACAAGTGGGAATACGGCACCAACATCGACTGGTGCGGGCAGGTGGTCGAGGGGATCACCGACAAGCGTCTGGGCGAAGTCTTCCAGAGTCGGATCTTCGAGCCGCTCGGGATTGAAGACATGACCTTCGAGTTGAACGACAGTCTCCGCAAGCGGCTTGCGGGCATGCATGCGCGCGGGGAAGACGGCTCGCTGACGCCGATGGACTTCGAGCTGCCCGATAGGCCCGAGATCCACATGGGCGGGCACGGCCTATACGGCACGGTCGGCGACTACATGAAGTTCATCCGCATGTGGCTGAACGACGGCATGGGGCCGAACGGGCGCGTCCTGAAGCCCGAGACGGTGGTGATGGCCGAGAAGAACCACCTTGGCGAGAAGAAGATCGGCATGTTGCCGGGGGTGATCCCGTCCCTGTCGAACGACGCCGAGTTCTTCCCGGGCCTTTTGAAGTCATGGTCCTATAGCTTCATGGTGAACGACGAGGCAGCCCCCACAGGTCGGCCGGCAGGGGCGTTGGGCTGGGCGGGGCTCGCGAACCTGTTTTACTGGATCGATCGGGCGAACGGGTTCGGAGGCTTCTGGGCGACACAGATTCTCCCATTCGGAGATCCCGTCTCCTTCGTCGGCTACATGGACTTCGAAAGCGCCTTCTACGCCTCGCTCAAGTCTGCAAAAGCTGCCTGAGTTAGACCGTGATCGCCGGCACCGCCGGCGATCGCCCTCCGTCGTTCAAGAGCCGTCTTAGGGCTGGAGAGCGATTGGACGGGGCACGGTCCGAGCTCTTGCTGAATCCAAAGCTTACGTCGTATTTGGGCTCCTCGCGTCGATCTCTTGGTTGCTGAATGTGGCATCTGCCATTGATCACGAATGCCATGTCAGGTTCTGCTCAATGGTGGAAACCCGCGAATAGCCGATCATCAAGACCGAGGGCGATTTCAGTAAGAAAAGTCATCATGAGGAGGAAGTAAGCTTCCCTAGTTTTCCTTACTGAGTAGATTTACTCGGAACTGCCGGGCTCACCAACAGCAACGATGGCCTGGAGCTCTGGGTAAGGAAATCTCCGTTTTTTTTACCTACCTCTCCAGAGCAGAAAGGGAGGGTCTGGCGTCCGTCTCAGCCGATGGAGTTCTTCCGCGACACGGCGCTTGAGCCCCTAACAGCCTCTCACGCCATGAGCGGGTAGCACGGGGCATCTGCGGCTTTCGGCGACCACTCGATCCATCGCCCGTGAAAGTCCACGCGACCAAGGTGCATCTGCTTTGGGCCACTGCCGGCCCACAGTGTTGCAGTCAGGCCTGCACCGGGCGTCCGGGCGTCCGCCTCCAGAGCCAGATGCAAGATCGGCGCGTCAGGTGTCGCCGAGAGGCCGGCCTTACCAAGGTAATCTGCGATTGCTGCTTGCGTTGCATTGGGGAAATACTGCGCTGCGATAGTAGAATACAATACATGCAGCATGCCCTGCCGTGGCTTGGCCAAGCGCTGAGCAAGCCAGGGCGCCGCATCATCTGCATCAGGTAACGTGGACGCGACTGCAATGGCCGCGCGAGTTAGCGTCAGGCGCTCTGGCTGATCAGGCCAAAGATAAGCAAGCAGCCGCAGCGCATCGTCCGGATCTGCCGCATCGAGCGGGGCCAGGTCGACACCACGGCGGTCCACGATGTTGAGGGGGCGAGGTTTCGGGCGTAAAGCTCCACGCCATTCGGGCACGAGCTGCACGATTGCATCCTCAGGCCCATGCGCCACACCGTCGATGGCGACAGAGAAGCGGTCGAGGGACAGGTTCAACCCTGCACTCGCGCCCAGCTCGGACAGCACGAGAGGCCGGTTGCCGATTTCCCCCAGAGACCACCAGATGCCGGCCACGATCGCTGCGGCCCGCCGCACCTCGTTGGTCTGTGGTGCGCGGCCAAGCCAGTCGAGGATGCGGGTTTCATGAACGCGGATGGTTCGTTCCACCTCTGCCCATAGCATATCGTCTGTGGTGACGTTAGGCGGATACACTCCAGCAAGCGTAGGTGTGCTGCCGTCCAGGACAAGGCCATGCAGTGCCCCGGCAAGGCGAAGTGGCACCGAGTTTCCCGATGGGCCAGGCTCGCCCTCCCAATCCAGGCATCGGGCGCCAACCGCATTCTCCTTGGTAAGCCTCTCCCCGATGAGCGGCATCAGTCGAGCCATGAAAGGTGATCCAAGCTGCTCGCAGGCACGACCCTGCACCATGAAAGCATCGCGAACCTTCTGAGCCATGAGGGGCTATTGTCCTTTCAGAACCGATTGCGTGATCTTGGCCTTCATGTGCATGGCTAACAATCTGCATCGTAAGCGAGAAAGTAGTAGCCATCGATAACCGCTTTGTCCGCATAGCTGACAGTTGGCATCGCCTCAAGGAGAGCTGAGGGAGTGTCCGCTGAACCATCCCCTTGCGTACGCCTTTTGGAAGCCTCCGTTTTCTTTATTCTCTCCTGACTATCGACAGTGAAGCATCTGGTGCGTGATCCACCAAGTAATGAAGTTCTTCGCGGCATAGCGCGATGAACCCTGATCAGGCCAAGGCCGAAAGTTCGTCAGTGATCGACAGTAAGACCTCGACCACGGCATCGCGCGAGGGATCGCGTACGTCGCGAGGCCAGACGACATGTAGTGGCAGCTTAGCACGGAAATTGTCTTGGCTTATGTCCAAGGCACAGACATGCGCCCCACGCGGCACAAGCCCAGACCACCACCGCGGCACAATCGCGGCCCCTATTCCTGCAGCCACCATGTTCAGCATGGTCTGCTTTTCATCGGCGTTCTGGATAATGTGCGGTTCGATACCTTCCTGCTCAAATAGCGCTAGGACCAGGTCATAGCTGTGCGGGCGCGACTGCCGGTCTGGGACGATCAGCGGAGTGTCTGCCAAATCTTGTATTTTGACGCTCTCCCGACCGGACAAGGCATGATCGGGCGGCAGGACCGCGACCGGGCTTTCGTGCAGCAGCAAATGTCCGCGCAAACGCCGATGAAATGGCTTCAACCCCGGCCTGACAAGGGCAAGGTCGAGACGGCCAGCCAGAAGCCGGGGGATGAGCTTGATCGACCGTTCTTCGATCAGTTGGATGCGCAGGTCTGGATGAACAGCATGGACGGCTTGTAGAAGCCGCGGCACCAGCACACTGGCGGCCGTGTCGATGGCACCAAGCCGCAGCACCTGACCGGCCTTCCGGCCCAGCTTGCGCCAACGGGTCTCTGCAGCGTCCGCTTGGTCCAGTAGGACACGGGCCTCTTTTAGAACCCGCAATCCTTCGGAGGTGATGATCACTGAACGCGTGGTGCGCTCGAAGATCTGCACACCCAAGCCGTCTTCAAGCTGTCTGACAGAACGCCCTAAAGCGGCGGGCATCATCTCCAATCGGGCAGCTGCACGGCCGAAATGCATCTCGTCGGCCACTGCAACGGCGCAACGCAACTGCTTCAAATCCATGATACCACCGAGTTATGTCCACGTGATGCCACCAGATTATATCATTTCAGTATACAGTTCTTGAACGATTGAGGGAAGACCGGCCGGTTTGGTATTTTCGAGAAGCGCTGAGGAGAGCGCTTTCCATATCCGGGAGGATCACATGAGCGATGCGCTCGAAAAGCGCGTCATGAGAAAAATCTCATGGCGTATTATTCCCTTCATCATGCTGCTCTACTTCATCGCGTTCCTTGATCGCGTGAATGTAGGCTTTGCCGCCATCCACATGAACGAGGACGTGGGCCTGTCGCCCTCGATCTTCGGCTTCGGGGCGGGCCTGTTCTTCATCGGCTACTTCCTGTTCGAAGTGCCCTCGAACCTGGCCTTGGAAAAGTTTGGTGCTCGACTGTGGATCGCACGGGTGATGATCACCTGGGGGCTGATCTCGGGGGCCATGGCTTTCGTCCAAGGGCCGACCAGCTTCTATATTCTGCGCTTTCTGCTGGGCGCCGCTGAGGCCGGGTTCTTCCCGGGGATCATCCTTTATCTCAGCTACTGGTTCCCGGCGAAGAGCCGCGCCCAGGTAACAGCACTCTTCATGGCTGCCGCGCCAATCTCAGTTGCGCTCGGTTCGCCAATCTCGGGCGCGCTGCTTGAGATGGACGGTCTTGCGGGCTGGCACGGCTGGCAGTGGATGTTCGTGCTGGAGGCAATCCCCGCACTTATTCTTGGTGTCGTCGTCCTGTTCTACATGACTGATCGCCCGGAAAAGGCCAAATGGCTGGAGCCTGAGGAGCGCGAATGGCTGTCCGGCACCATGAATGCCGAACGTGCGGCCAAGGACAAGGCCGGGGCCAGCCACTCGATCCTGAAGGGCATGACCGACCCCCGTGTGCTGGCGCTGTCGCTGGTCTACTTCGGGACGTCCGCTGGCCTCTACACGCTGGGGATCTGGGCACCGCAGATGCTGAATGCACTTGGCCTGACCTCGTTCCAGACCGGCCTTGTCAACGCCATCCCGCCGATCTTCGCCGTCATCGCCATGTATACCTGGTCGCGCCACTCCGACCGCACCGGCGAACGCACCTGGCATGTGACGCTCGCCTGCCTGGCTGCTGGCCTCGGGTTGTTCTTTGCAGGCTTTGCTGTGTCTCTGGTCGCGGTCGTGCTGGCTCTGGTGCTGGTGAATGCCGGCGTCAGTGCCGCCAAGCCGCCACTGTGGTCTATGCCCACCATGTTCCTGTCGGGATCGGCTGCCGCAACCGGCATTGCCACGATCAACTCGCTTGGGAACCTCGGTGGGTTTGTGGGTCCCTATGCTATCGGCCTGATCAAGGAAAGCACGGGAAGCTTCGAGTGGGGCCTCTACTTCGTCGCCAGCCTTCTCGTCCTGTCGGCCATCGTCACCCTGATCATTGCAGGCACGGCACGCAAAGACGTTCCTGCTCCTACCTCCACCGCCATTCAAAAAGGCTGAGCCATGACCATTGCACAGAAAGCCTCCAACATGTCCGCTGACACCCGCACCTACCGCATCGCCGCCATTCCTGCAGACGGGATCGGCCCGGAAGTGATCGCCGCAGGCCTGCAGGCTCTGGAAGCCCTGGCCAAGCGTGACGGCAAGTTCGCCTTCGATGTCACCCATTTCGACTGGGGCTCGGACCGCTACAAGAAGACCGGCGCGCTGATGCCAGAGGACGGACCCGAGCAACTGAAGGCTTTTGATGCCATCTTCTTCGGCGCCGTGGGTGCTCCTGATGTGCCCGATCATATCACCCTGTGGGGTCTGCGCCTGCCGATCTGCCAGGGCTTCGACCAGTATGCCAATGTTCGGCCCACGAAGATCCTGCCGGGCATCCAGTCACCGCTGGCGGATGTCGGACCCGGCGACCTGGACTGGGTGATCGTGCGCGAAAACTCGGAGGGCGAGTATTCCGGTCATGGCGGCCGCGCCCACAAGGGCTTCCCCGAAGAGGTCGGCACTGAGGTCGCGATCTTCACCCGCGTCGGCGTCACCCGGATCATGCGCTATGCCTTCACGCTGGCGCAGTCGCGGCCACGTAAGCTGCTGACGGTCGTGACCAAGTCCAATGCGCAGCGCCATGGCATGGTGATGTGGGACGAGATTGCAGCCGAGGTGTCGAAAGATTTTCCGGACGTCACCTGGGACAAGATGCTGGTCGATGCCATGACCGTGCGCATGGTCAAGAACCCGCAGAGCCTTGACACAATCGTTGCCACCAACCTGCACGCCGACATCCTGTCGGACCTGGCAGGCGCATTGGCAGGCTCCCTGGGCGTCGCGCCTACCGGCAACATCGACCCCGAGCGCCGCTTCCCCTCGATGTTCGAGCCGATCCATGGGTCTGCCTTCGACATCACCGGAAAGGGCATCGCCAACCCGGTCGCGACCTTCTGGACCGCCGCGCAGATGCTGGAGCACCTGGGCGAGGCTGACGCCGCCAAGCGCCTGATGACCGCGGTCGAGCAGGTCTGCGCCGATGGCGTCATGACCCCGGAT
The DNA here is from genome assembly GCF_030846195.1 of Paracoccus yibinensis. GTDB lineage: Bacteria > Pseudomonadota > Alphaproteobacteria > Rhodobacterales > Rhodobacteraceae > Paracoccus > Paracoccus yibinensis. The sequence continues at coordinate 8,463 of NZ_JAVCWH010000004.1, read as the reverse complement.
GTGGGTGGCACGGCCAATACCCAGCAAGTCACGGACGCGGTCTGCAACGCGATCCGCGGCGCCAACATCTGAGGCTGACGATGGCGCACGACCCCCAAGAGCTGCTCAAGCGCCTGTTCGGCGCTGCGGTAGACAGCGCCGATCCGGCGAAGACGGTCGCGCGCCATCTCCCTGAACGTCCCCGTGGCCGGGTCGTCGTGGTGGGGGCGGGCAAGTCCGCCGCCGCCATGGCCCGCGCGGTCGAGGCGGAATGGTCTGATGTGACCGGCGTGGTTGTCACCCGCTACGGCCACGCGGTTCCAACGCGGAACATTGAGGTCATCGAGGCCTCCCATCCTGTCCCCGACCAGGCGGGGGCAGATGCCGCGCAACGGATCCTTGCGGCGGTGCGGGGGCTTGGTCCCGACGATCTGGTGTTGGCGCTGATCTCGGGTGGCGGCTCGGCGCTGATGACGGCGCCGGCACCGGGCCTCACGCTGGCAGACAAGATGCAGGTCAACAAGCTGCTCCTGGCCTCCGGGGCGCCGATCTCGATGATGAACCGGGTGCGGCGCAGGTTGTCCGCCATCAAGGGCGGGCGACTGGCCTTGGCGGCAGCACCGGCGAAACTGGTGACACTGGCGATTTCCGATGTGCCCGGCGACGACCCCTTGGCCATTGCTTCGGGACCGACGGTCCATGACCCCGAGGCCGACGCAGATCTGTCCGATGTGGCTCAAATGCTTGGTCCTGATTTGCCCGAGGCCGCACGGCGCTTGTTGCTGGAAGCGCCCGAGCCCTTGCCAGCGTTTGAGGCAGACTATCGTATGATCTCCACGCCGCTTTTGGCGCTCCAAGCGGCTGCGGAGATTGCAAAGGCGGCGGGTGTGACGCCCCTGATCCTGGGCGATGCCATCGAGGGTGAGGCCGCTGCCGCCGGTCAGGTCATGGCGGGCATCGCCCGCAGCGCCGCCCTGCATGGTCTTCCAGTCACAGGTCCGGCGGTGCTGCTGTCTGGAGGCGAGACCACCGTGTCCATCGGCGCGTCCAAGCCGGGCAAAGGCGGGCGGAACACCGAGTTCCTGCTTGCGCTCGCGGTCGCTTTGGACGGCCTGCCAGGCATCCATGCTCTGTCAGGTGACACCGACGGCATTGACGGCAGTGAAGATGCGGCGGGGGCGATCATTACTCCCGATACGCTGGCCCGCGCCCGTGCTGCCGGACTTGATCCGCGTGCCGTGCTGGCCGCGCATGACAGCTACAGCCTGTTCGACAGGATCGGCGATCTGGTGAAGACCGGGCCGACCCTGACCAATGTCAACGACTTCAGGGCGGTTCTTATCCCATGAACATCCAGACCCCATCCGCGCTGCGCCCGCGCCGCGCCAAGATCCTTGCGACCGTTGGTCCGGCAAGCCGCAGCCCCGAGATGCTGCGCCGCCTGTTTCTCGCCGGTGCCGACACCTTTCGGCTGAACTTCAGCCATGGCAGCCACGACGATCACCGGCAGGCCTTTGACGCGATCCGCGCCTTGGAGGCCGAGTTCGGTCAACCCATCGGCATCCTGCAGGACCTGCAAGGACCGAAGATCCGACTGGGGCAACTCTCCGGTGGCCCGCGTGAGGTCCTGGTGGGCGAGACACTGACCCTGACCCTTGGCGCCGGCGAGATCCCCTTACCGCATCCCGAGATCTTCGCGGCCGTTCGCCCCGGCGATCAACTGCTGATCGACGATGGCCGCATCCGGCTGGAGACGGTTGACCATGATGCCGAGACCATCACTGCACGCGTAGTGGCAGGCGGCCGTCTTCTTGACCGCAAGGGAGTGAACCTGCCCGACACGGTGGTTGACCTGCCCGCCCTAACCGAGAAGGACCGCGCGGACCTGCAGTTCGGTCTGTCGCTCGGCGTCGATTGGGTGGCGCTGTCCTTTGTCCAGAGGCCCGAGGATCTGGTCGAGGCTAAAGCTCTGATCCAGGGCCGCGCAGGCTTGGTCGCCAAGATCGAGAAGCCTTCGGCGCTCGACAGCCTGCCGCAGATCGTCTTCGAGGCGGATGCGGTGATGATCGCGCGCGGCGATCTCGGCGTCGAGATCCCGCCCGAGGACGTGCCGGGCCGGCAAAAGGAGATCATCCGCCTCTGCCGCCAGCTCGACCGGCCGGTGATCGTGGCTACCCAGATGCTGGAGTCGATGATTACCACGCCCACGCCCACGCGGGCCGAAGCCTCCGACGTGGCAACGGCCATCTATGACGGGGCGGATGCAGTGATGCTGTCGGCCGAAACCGCCTCGGGCCAATTCCCGGCAGAGGCCGTGACGATGATGGACCGCATCATCCGCCGGACCGAGACGCATCCCTTCTATGCGGCCTCACTGCAGGCCACGGCCCCCCAGGCAGATACCGCAAACCGCGCCATTGCGGCGGCAGCCGTGGACCTCGCGGGTGCCCTTGAAGCCCCAGCCATTGTGGCTTTCTCCTCGACCGGCGCGTCTGGACGGCGGATCGCCTCGCACCGCTCGCCGCGCCCGACGGTGCTGCTGACCGCCGACCCGGCGGTTGCGCGACGCATGGCCCTGGTTTGGGGCATCCGTTCGCTGGTCGATGATGAGGTGAGCGATCACGACACGGTTCCGATCATGGCCGAGGAAGCGGTCCTGCGCCTTGGTATTGGCGATGACCGGCACAGCATCGTTGTGGTCTGCGGCTTTCCCTTCGGCGTGCCTGGCACAACCAACAGCATTCGCGTCACACCCTTGGGGGCAGGCAAAGCATGACCGCCATCATCGACATCTTCGCGCGAGAGATCCTGGACAGCCGCGGCAACCCGACCGTCGAGGTCGATGTGACGCTGGAAGACGGCACGATGGGCCGGGCGGCCGTGCCCTCGGGCGCATCCACGGGCGCGCATGAGGCGGTCGAGAAGCGCGACGGCGACAAGGCCCGCTATATGGGCAAGGGCGTGCTGGAGGCCGTGGCCTCCGTCAACGGCGAGATCGCCGAGAACCTGATCGGCGAGGATGCGACCGAACAGCGCGCCATCGACGCGATGATGTGCGAACTGGACGGCACCCCGAACAAGGGCCGCCTGGGCGCGAACGCGATCCTGGGCGTGTCGCTTGCGGTGGCCAAGGCCGCGGCGGATGCGACGAACCAGCCGCTGTATCGTTATGTCGGCGGCACGGGTGCCCGGATCCTTCCGGTGCCGATGATGAACATCATCAATGGCGGCGAACATGCCGACAACCCCATCGACATCCAGGAATTTATGATCATGCCGGTCAGCGCGGACAACATCCGCGACGCCGTGCGCATGGGGTCCGAGGTGTTCCACACGCTGAAAAAGGAACTGTCGGCGGCAGGCCTTTCGACCGGGATCGGCGATGAGGGCGGCTTTGCGCCGAACCTGTCCTCGGCCCGCGACGCGCTGGACTTCATCCTGCGGGCGGTCGAGAAAGCCGGCTACAAGCCCGGCGACGACATCATGCTGGCGCTGGATTGCGCCTCGACCGAATATTTCAGGAACGGCAAGTACGAGATGAAGGGCGAGGGCAAGTCGCTGACCTCGGCCGAGAACGTGGATTATTTGGCCGCGCTGTGCGCCGATTATCCGATCCTGTCGATCGAGGACGGTTGCGCCGAGGACGACTGGGACGGCTGGAAGCTGCTGACTGACCGTCTGGGGGCATCGGTCCAGCTTGTGGGCGACGACCTGTTCGTGACCAATCCCGCGCGTCTGGCCGAAGGCATCGCTAAGGGCTGCGGCAATTCGCTGCTGGTCAAGGTCAACCAGATCGGCACCCTGTCGGAAACGCTGGACGCCGTGCGCCTGGCCGACCGCAACGGCTATACCAGCGTGATGTCCCACCGGTCAGGCGAGACCGAGGACGCGACCATTGCCGATCTGGCGGTCGCCACCAACTGCGGCCAGATCAAGACCGGCAGCCTGGCCCGGTCCGACCGGCTTGCGAAATACAACCAGCTGATCCGCATCGAGGAGATGCTGGGCGCCACGGCAGAATACGCCGGGAGAACCATCCTGCGCTGATCGCGGCAAGACACCATTCCACATCAACACGGAGGAGAGATTGATGAGGACGTTCAAGGTTACAACGAAAGTGGTTTTGGGCATCCTGCCCTTTATGGCCGGTGCGGCCATGGCGCAGGACTATCCGAGCCAGAACATCACCATTGTCGTGCCCGCGGCGGCCGGTGGGCCGAGCGACACGGTTGCCCGGCTGATTGCCGACAAGATGAGCGCCGAGTTCGGCCAGCAGGTGCTGATCGAGAACATGGGCGGTGCAGGGGGATCGCTGGGCGCGGCACGCGTCGCCAAGGCCGAGCCCGATGGCTATACGCTGCTGCTCTACCATGTGGGCGTGTCGACTTTCGGCGCGCTTTATCCCAACCTCCCTTACGACACCAACACAGCCTTTTCCTCGGTCGGCCTGGTGACGGACGTGCCGATGACCCTTGTCAGCCGCAAGGATCTGGAGGCGGCCGATGTGGCCGGTCTTCTAGACTGGCTCAAGGGCGAGGGAACCGGCGCGACCTTTGGGACGGCGGGTGTCGGCTCGGTGTCCGATCTGTGTGGACGGCAGTTGAGCGAGGCGACCGGGATCGAGTTCACCGTTGTTCCCTACAAGGGCACCGGCCCGGCCATGACCGATCTGCTGGGCGGACAGATCGACCTGATGTGCGACCAGACGACCAACACGGCCAATCAGATCAAGGCAGGTGAGATCAAGCCTTATGCGGTGACCACGCCGGAGCGGATCGCCCTGCTGCCGGACACGCCGACCCTGGCCGAAAGTGGCCTCGAAGGCTTCAACCTCTCGGCATGGCACGCCATCTGGGCACCGGCTGGCACGCCTGACGATGTGCGCAACCGGTTGTCCGAAGCTCTGCAGAAGGCCCTTGCCGATCCTGATGTGATTGACCGTCTCGCGACGCTGGGCACCACTCCGGTCGCGGCCGATCTGGCCACCCCTGCGGCCATGGACGAGCGCTTCACCTCCGAGATCGAACGCTGGTCCAAGCTGCTGGCAGACGCTCCGGCGAACTGATCCATGCGCCCGCCGCCCATCGAGGCGGCGGGTTTGTTGGCGGCATGCGGCGGGGAGGCACCATGTCCACGAAACCAAAAGACCAAACTGATATTGCTGCAGGCCTGTTCTTCATGACCTTGGGGGGCTTCTTCGGCTGGCAGGCCCTGCAAATGGAAATCGGCACATCGCTGCGGATGGGGCCGGGTTATTTTCCGATGGTCCTGTCGGGTCTGCTGTTCATCCTGGGCGCGGTGATCCTGTTCAAGGCCTTCGGGCGCGCCGATGACGAGCCCTTCGGGCGCATCGCCTGGAGGGGCATCCTGTTCATCCTGCCTGCGCCGATCTTCTTCGGCCTGACGGTGCGCGGCCTGGGCTTCGTGCCCGCCCTCTTCATCACCACGCTGATAGCCAGCCAGGCATCGGTGCGGATGCGACCGCTACCCGCGCTGATCCTGGCAATCATCGTCACCATCATGTCGACATTGATCTTCTCTTATGGCCTGGGGCTGCCGTTCCGGCGCTTCGGCCCCTGGCTGCCGGTCTGAGGGGGCACATATGGACCTGTTATCCAACCTTGCGCTTGGCTTCAGTGTCGCCTCGTCGCTGGCGAACCTAGCCTTCTGTTTGATCGGCGTGCTTTTGGGCACGCTGATCGGCGTGCTGCCGGGCATCGGCGCCACGGCAACCATCGCCATGCTGCTGCCCATCACCTTCCAGCTGGAACCCGTCTCGTCGCTGATCATGCTGGCGGGGATCTATTACGGGGCGCAATACGGCGGATCGACCACGGCGATCCTGATCAACATGCCGGGCGAAAGCTCCTCCGCCGTGACGGCCATTGATGGTTATCAGATGGCCAAGCGCGGGCGGGCCGGAACGGCACTTGCCACTGCCGCCTTGGGGTCATTCTTCGCGGGCAGCGTAGCGACCTTCCTGGTGGCGATCTTCGCGCCGCCCCTGACGACCATCGCGCTGAAATTCGGGGCGGCCGAATATTTCAGCCTGATGGTCATGGGCCTGGTGATGTCGGTGGCGCTTGCCCATGGATCGGTGCTGAAGGCGCTTGCCATGGTGGTGCTGGGCCTGCTGCTGGGCATGGTCGGCACCGACGTCTATACCGGCGCGCCGCGTTTCACGATGGGCATGAACCAGTTCGCGGACGGGCTGAACTTCGTGGCCGTGGCCGTGGGCGTCTTCGGCATCGCCGAGATCCTGCGCAACCTGGAAGACGAACACGACCGCCAAGTGATGACCAAGAACATCACCCGCCTGTTCCCCAACCGCGAGGAATTCCGCCAGATGGTCGGCCCCGTCCTGCGCGGCACCGGCATCGGGTCGGTCCTGGGGATCCTGCCCGGCGGCGGGGCGATCCTGGCCTCCTTCGCCAGCTATACGGTGGAAAAGAAGCTGTCGAAGAACCCCGGCGAATTCGGCAAGGGCGCCCTGGCCGGCGTCGCCGGTCCCGAATCGGCCAACAACGCGGGGGCGCAGACCAGCTTCATCCCGCTGCTGACGCTGGGCATCCCGGCGAACCCGGTGATGGCGCTGATGATCGGGGCGATGATCATCCAGGGGATCGTGCCGGGGCCGAATGTCGTGACCGAACAGCCCGCGCTGTTCTGGGGCATCATCGCGTCGATGTGGATCGGCAACCTGATGCTGGTGGTGCTGAACCTGCCCTTGATCGGGCTGTGGGTGAAGCTGCTGACCGTGCCCTATTACGTGCTGTTCCCGATCATCATGGCGATGTGTTCGATTGGGGTCTATTCGGTCAACTCGAACCCCTACGACCTGTTTGCGGTCGCGTTTTTCGGCCTGCTTGGCTATGTCCTGTCCAAGCTTCGCTGCGAGCCCGCGCCCCTGCTGCTGGGCTTTGTCCTTGGCCCGCTGCTGGAGGAGAACCTGCGCCGCGCCATGATCCTGTCGAAGGGCGACCCTACCACGTTCTTGACTCGTCCGATCAGCGCAACGCTGCTGCTGCTGTCGCTGGCGATTCTGGTGCTGGTCTTCCTGCCCCAGATCCGCAAGCGTCGGGAGGAAGTTTTTACCGAAAGCGATGCCTGAGAAAACCGCAGTACAGCGGCCCCATCGGCACACCTGGGTGCAAGCAGACTGATGCAGGTGTGCCGATGGCGATAAAGAGCTATCGCTTGCAACGCCCACTCAGCAAATGACCGGTAGGTCCGCATCCCTGCCGTTTGACAATACTCGGAAAGCGAATGGAGTGACCGTTAATCCATCCCCTTTCGTGACATGCAATTAGGCCTAGCAGATAGAATTCCTCTCTAACGAACTGCATTCTGCAGCGTATAGGTGATCACCAGCTCTTGAACCTGTTTGTAAGCGACATGCGATCGGCATTGACGTTGATGACAAGTATCTTGCCGTCTTCGTGGACCATGCGGACCTCAAAGATGTTGCTGTCCTTTGTCTCTTTAATTCGACCAAGCCGCCATGGCGGGCTCTCGAAAAGCCGAGAAACTTTGGTCTGAGAGTCAGTGAGGATGACGCGCTTCATGATCATGGCAGCGTTAGAATTTTGAGGCCCGGCGACAATAGATAATTCGCAAAAGGGGGATTACCACTGTTCAAACTGGACATTTGCTTTTTTGCGAGCCGCTGTCACTCGCCTTATGGTTCCTGAGAGCGGATGCCAGCGTCCTCGCAAGCACCTGCGGCTTGTCTGCGACATAGAGGCGGTGCTTGAGGCCTTTGTCGCTGACCATGGTCACCCGGGATCGTGCTGCTGTCGGCTGAAGATCAGCAACATACCAGGGCTGACAGGAAAACGCGACGCTCACTCCCGTCTTGACTTTCTTCAGGACGACTGTCTGCAAGATACCTTCCTGTTGATCACCCCGGTAGAGATCCGGGCAGGGTCAGTGTCGATCCAGATGCTGCCGGACACGGCGCATTGCCACTAAAGTTCGCGAATCTCGGTCTTGGTCAAGCCCGTGGCCTCCTCCACGCAGTCTGGCACGTCCGCCAGCTTTGTGCGCAGATTGCGGCCAGAGCTGGTCAGCGCAGTGCGCATAAGGCGCTCATCGGCGTCGTCGCAGGCGCGGGTGACCAGAGATGATGCAGCAAGGCGCTTCAGGACCGGTGTCAGGGTGATCGCAAGGGTTTCTGGGACAGTCTCAGCGACTTCTTCTTTCCCGACGAGGACCGCTGCACCTATGCCGAAAGGCTTTCGCGCGGCTACTTGGTGATCGTGAGTGGGGTGACCGGCGGCGAATATGAGACCCCCATGGACATCCTGGATGACGAGGGCAGCGTGAATCTCGACGAACGTGCCGAAAGCTGGTGTTCCGAAGGCTGGGGCGGTCACGAGGCCAGCTCCTATGCCTCGGGCAGCACGGCATCCGCCTATGGCGCCCGTGCGGGTGCAACGGGTGATCTGGACAGTCCCTATGTTGACGAGGACAGCACGGGCGCTG
>NZ_JAVCWH010000049.1 GCF_030846195.1 Paracoccus yibinensis | reverse complement strand
AGAGGAGGCCTTCTACGCAAGCTTGAACGCTGACGAAAAAGCAGCCTAATCATTGAACCACAAACTCTCCGGTAAACCCGGGGCGGTTCACACTGGCGACGAGACACCAATAGCACGCTGGAAAAGCGCAGGGGCACAACTGGCGAAGCCGACCCTGTTGGAGGGGGGGTATTCGTGGGAGCGGCCGGTCAGACCAGCCGTCAGAGTTGCGCACACGCTTTCTTCGTTGGACCCGCACCGCTAGAAGCGCGTTTTGTCCTTACCTGCTGCTGGCAAAGCAATAAGGGAGGAGACTATGAAAAACGCGATCCTGAAGCTGGAAGGCAGGCCTCAGCTTATCGGTGTTGTTGAAACCGGAGGTGACTACCTGCGCTTTCACACCCGAACTGACATGATCCCAGAGGAATTCCGCCGGCTCACTGACGGACAAATCGAGATGGACGGCAAGAGTGAGCGAGTTCTGCTGGAAAGTGCTCAATCCACGCGGCGGGACGGATACACCATCGAGTTGACCCTGCGCCGCTTCGCGCCATCTGCTTGAACAGCTCGGCGTTCAGAGGAGACAGGATGTTGCAGCAGAACCGGACCTCATGGACGAGGAGCTCAGGACCATGCTCGGGGCCCAGTTCCGGAAGTTGGAGTCGGGGATCGCAGGCGTCCTTGCGTGCGAGAGAATGCCCCGGCCGCTCAGGTGAAGCTGCTCCACCCCTTCCGGGGATCGGTCCGGTTTGTGCGACCACGTTGCTTTCGGAGATGCCAGAACTCGGCCGCATGACGGCGTGTTAGGCAGCCTCAATGGCCGGTGTTTCACCCGTCCCCCATGACAGCGACGCGATGCGCAGTTGCCGCATGGTCGCGGGAGGACAACAAGCGCTGCAACATGCGCTTTTCCAAGCCGCACTCCTTGCCGCATCCCATAGTCCGACCCTGAAGCCGATTGCCCCGCACCTCAAGGAAAAGAGCAAGCCGCACGCGTCACGGTTAACACCTCGCCGTCCCGCCCGTAGGTCAGGCGAACCCGCCAGCGAGGCGATTGGAACGTCAGGCGGAATTTTCCACCGTCGGCTCCTTCGCCTTGTTCCACAATGCTCCTGATCTTCCCAGAGCGCATCAGCTCCTGAAAGCTGGCCACCTCGAGCTCCAGCAGCGCTGCGATCTCGGCCGCGTCAACGATGGGGCGATCCTGGTCGAACACGATCTTCATGGCAAACCCCGATCCCTGATCCCGCTCCTTTGCTCTACGTGGCAAGGTGTTCGTCGGCCGGGCCGAAGAACTCGTAGTGGATGCGATCGGCGGGGATGCCCACATCCTTCAGGCCGACAACGAAGTGCCGCAGGAAAGGACGGGGGCCGCAGAGATAGACTTCTGCGTCATCGAGGGGCGTGTTGGCCCGGAGCCAGTTGATGGTGATCCGGCCCGAATTGGCCCTGTCGTCGCCGCCACTCTCGTAGAAGGTCTCGACCAGAACGTTGCCGTGCCGGGAGGCAGCAAGCCGTACCTGAGCGTCAAGGGCATGATGGGCAGGACTGCTGGTGCCATGCACATAAAAGACGGGCACGTCGCGATGCTGTTCTGCCAGAACTTCCAGCATGCTGACGACGGGCGTCAGGCCGACGCCGCCCGACAGCAGGATCAGCGGACGCTGCGGGTCCTTGGCAAGATGGAAGTCCCCAGCGGGTGGCGTGGCCTCAAGGATGGTGCTCACAGGCGCGTGATCATGCAGGAAACAGGATGCTTCTCCGTTCGGCTCTCGCTTCACGGTGATCCGGTAGCCCTCGTCGCCTGGAATGCTGGAGATGGAGTAGTTCCGCTTCACGCCCGGGAGGCCGGCCTCATCAAAGCGCAGGGTCAGATACTGCCCCGGCCGGTGCGGAACAACAAGGCCGCCGTCCTCGGGCCGCAGGATGAATGAGACAATTCCTTCCGCCTCCACCTGCCGTTCCGCCACCACGAAGCGGCGCCAGTCGGTCCAGCCTCCGGGCTTTGCTTCGATCTCCGTGCGGATGGCGGCTTCGCGTTCCATCAGAAGGTCAGCCAGGAACCAATAGGCTTCGCCCCAAGCCTGCAGAATGTCCGGTGTCGCCGCATCGCCCAGAACCTCTTCCATGGCGCCAAGAAGAGCTTCAGCCACAAAGGGATAATGCTCTGGCAGGATCGCATAGCCGATGTGCTTCTGGGCAATCCGTTCCACCGCCGCGCAGAGAGCGGACAGGTTTTCGATGTTCTGGGCATAGGCCAGTACGGCCTGCGCCAGGGCAAGGCGCTGTGTGCCCTTCTTCTGATTGGCCTGGTTGAACAGCGCAGCGATGTCTGCGTTGCGGAACAGGCGGCGGTACATCGTCTCGGTGATCAGGGGACCATGCTGTTCGAGCGCGGGCACCGTCGCCTTCACGACGGCGATGGTCTGTTGCGACAGGGGACGAGGCATGAGGCTCTCCTAAACATGCATTATGGATGCATCTATAGATCCCTATACATGCAAAGGGAATGCATCTAATGTAAAAAGATGAAGTTGACCCGCTACACCGACTATGCGCTTCGTGCGCTGATCTACCTTGCCGGCCATGAGGGTGGGCGGGTGTCGATCCGGCAGATCGCCGAAGCCCACGGCATCTCACAAAACAACCTGATGAAGATCATTCAGGACCTGGGGGCTGCTGGCTTTGTCAGGACCACCAGGGGACGTTATGGGGGATTGTCGCTGGCCCGGCCGGCTGCGGACATCACCATTGGTCAGGTTGTTCGGCATACGGAAGGAGACAGCAGGATTGTCGATTGCAGCACCTGCCGGATCGCCGAAGGATGCAGCCTGCCGGACGTCTTTTCCGAAGCCAGAGAAGCCTTTCTGGCGGTGCTGGACAAGTGTCGCCTGTCAGATGCCGCACGCACCCCGGATGCGTTTCGGCATCTGTTCGTGGCTTGAGGAAGCAGCCTCGGCACCCGTGCTGGTCCGGGAGCCTTTCGCCTGGCCTCCCGCTCCAGCAACCTGATCAGCGCTCGTCCAGCTGAAGCAGCCCAGCCTTGCTCTGGCATGGGTGATCTGCCGCCATGGCTTCACTTTTGCCGTGCTCAAGGAATTGGCCAGAACTCCCGTGGCTGAATGGAACGGCTTCCAGTCATGACAGCCAGATCGCGGATATTCACACAACGGTCAACATCAGGAGGTCGTTGGGGGGGCTGTGATCTGATGCCTCAACTGGCAATTTGGTCCCAACATAGGACATTGTCGGGTACGGGCCTTACGCTTGGCCTTGGATAAATGTTCATCGAGGCCGTCGCTGCCCGAACTCGCGTTAACAACATACAGCCCAAGCAGGATTGCCTGAACAGGCTTACTGAGTAGCACCTGCGCAACGGTCTGGAGGCGCTTGGTTGCACCGTTCCCCATTCACTCTGGTCAAAGCTTGTTCGATTGCTGCGATCAGGTCGAGGTGGAACTGACAGGCGAGTGGTGCGGTGTATTGCCGCAGCTAACCAACTTTCCCAAAGGGCTCAAGCTAGCCAATAGATGTCCTCCGACGTTGGTGGAGCAGAAAAGATAGCTCGTGAAGGAGGCGGAGAGATTTCTTCATCAACCCCTTCGCGCCGCTGAAATCATTATTTTTTCACCTTCATATTTTCAAGAAGGCACAGCATGGGAATAGCCCTGGGCAGCGGTTGTAATGCAAGCCGGAGTAAATTCGTTAACAAACACGAATGATGCTTCGTAACTAATTAACAAAAAAATCGTTTGATGGTAGTATGTTAATCAAGACGTCTATTTGCTATTTACATTCGCATGTGAATTACGCGCCGACTGTTATTTCCGGAATGGAAGCCGCGGGCAGATGAACCGGCGCAACAGCGAGGAGGGGACCATGACGACCGAAGCGATTGAAAAGCATCCAATTCCGGCGGGTTTCGAAAAGGCCCATGTGGGACCGGCGGACTATGCCCGCCTGTATGCCGAATCAATCAAAGACCCCGAATCGTTCTGGGGCCGCGAAGGACGGCGCCTGGACTGGATCCACCCATTCAGCATCGTCAAGAACACCGACTTCACCTTCGGCAAGGTGTCGATCAAGTGGTACGAGGACGGCATCCTGAACGCCTCGGTCAACTGCATCGACCGCCACCTGCCCAAGCGCGCCAACCAGACGGCGATCATCTTCGAACCCGACGATCCCGCCACGCCTGCCCAGCACATCACCTATGCGGAACTGTCGGAAAAGGTGAACCGCTTCGCCAATGTCCTGCTGTCCCAGGGTATCATGCGCGGCGACC
>NZ_JAVCWH010000048.1 GCF_030846195.1 Paracoccus yibinensis | reverse complement strand
CGCGCCCCTTCTTCCGCTGTCGCAACAGCTTCTGGGTAGCGCAGGTGGTCTGCCTCAGACCCGCCCCGCGTGACGGAACCCGCTCAGCTCAGCCTGGTCGGATGCGGCTGGAACGGGTGGTCGGATGGTCGTGGAATGCCCGGTCGGATGTTCATGGAATGTGTGGTCGGATCACCGTGGTGCGCGCACCGAAGCCCCGCAGCTTGCTTTCGGTATCATCAGAACCGGTCAGGATCAGGATCGGTGTATCGACACGCGCCAGGCGCAGGTGGCGCAGCACCTCCATCCCGTGCATGTCGGGGAGGTCCAGATCGAGAAGGATCAGGTCGTAGTCATAGAGCTTGGCAAGGTCGATCCCCTCCTCGCCCATGTCGGTTCGAAAGACATTGTGGCTGGCGGCGCTCAGCATCAGCTCAATGGCGCGTGCGGTTCTGGGATCGTCCTCGATCAATAAAATACGCATTGCCTGGTCCTCTTTAACCGACGTGCCAATATCATGGATGATAACCTGCAGGTCACTGATGCAATAATACACGCTGTAGTTGCAATTTATACAACATATTCTTATGCTCTGTAAGAAATTAGACTTTACAGGAACTTACAGGATAGTGGCCAATCAACTTCAGATCAAATGGCACTCAGCGAAGCGCTTTGTCCTGGGATCAGCAGAGTGCCTTGAGCAAGGAGCGACGTCATGGTCGTTTCGTCGAGGGGATGACAATACAGGTATCCTTGAACGTCATCGCATCCAACCTGCTCAAGGTATCTGTGCTGCACTTCTGTTTCCACGCCTTCGGCGACAACACGTTTTCCCAGGCGGTGGCCCAGATTGATGATGGTCTCAATCAAGGCATTGTCATTGCTCTGACCAATGCGTGCTACGAATGATCGGTCGATTTTGACCTTCGAGAAGGGCAGACGCCCGAGGTAGCTCAGGGAGGAAAAACCCTTTCCGAAATCATCAAGAGCAAGGTCCATGTTCCGGGAAGCCAGAGCCTTCAGGAATCGCCGGACTGACGGTGCGTCGATATCCATCAGGAGCCCTTCGGTGATTTCAAGTTCGATCGAGCTTTCAATCCCTGAATGGTATTGCAGTGCAGCATCGAGCACGCCTGTGAAATCGCCGACGTTGATTTCCGCCGGTGAAACATTTACGGCGATCTTCGTCAGATAACCTTGAGCCCTCCACTGCGCCTGCTGGCGGCAAGCCTCTTGCAGAACCCATGCCCCGACGGAGCGGATGATGCCGGAACTTTCCGCAACGCTGATGAACTCACCTGGCAGCATCAGGCCCCTTGTAGGGTGTTCCCATCGGACGAGAGCCTCCACAGTCCGGATCCTTCCGGTCCCAAGCTCGACCTGAGGCTGGTAGTACAGCCGAAACTCCTGCTGCTCGACTGCCCGGCGGAGATCCCTTTCTACCCGAGCGCGTCGCGCCGCAGTTAGGGCAAGCTTTTCTTCGAAGAAACACACGTTGCTGTCGGCAGGCTGCTCCTTTGCTTTGTAAAGCGCCAAATCAGCATGCCGCAGCAGATCGTCGGTGTCATCAGCATCGTCCGGGAAACAGGCAATTCCAAAGCTTGCCGTGATCGAAATAGGGTGATCCTCGATGCGCGTCGGATGGGCCAGTGCGGTGCGGAGTCGGCGAACACAGGCGTCAATGCCCTCGCGCAAGCGAATATCTGAGAGAATAACTGCAAACTCGTCGCCCCCCAGTCGAGCGACCGTATCATATTCCCGTATCGCACCCACAATGCGCCTGCTGACGATCTTGAGGAGATCGTCTCCGCCCCTGTGTCCCAGTGTATCGTTCACGTACTTGAAATTATCCAAGTCGATCATGACAACAGCAACACGAGCCCCGATCCTCTCGGCATGCTCCAACGCTTCTGAAAGACGGGTGTTGAAGAGCGTTCGGTTGGGCAGTTCTGTCAGCGGATCGTGGAACGCGAGATGCTCTACGGCCTGCTGTGCCTCCTTCCGGGAGGTAATGTCAAAAATCATTCCCGACACTTGACAGATTGCGCCTGAGCCGTCGCGGCCCACGGCCTGAGCCATCACGCGCACCCAGACCCAGTGCCCGTCGCGATGTTTCAGACGCATATCCAGTTCGTGACGCGTCTGACGTCCGCTCAGGAAAGCCTCATAGGATTGTTGCCAGTCCGCCAGATCCTCTGGATGGAGTTGCTCGCTGAACCAGAGCTCGAAGTGGCGAGGCTCAAAGGGAAGCTCGGCATAGCCCAGGATCTCGCAGGCCCTGGGGCTTACATATACATCCTCCGTGAGAGGAAGATGGTATTCGAACACACCGCCCCCCGTCGCCTCGATGGCCATGGAGAGGCGTTGTTCGCTCTGGAAAAGCGCCTGCTCGGCTTGCTGTTGCTCAGTCCGATCACGAAGAATTCCGGTGTAGTACCGTTGATTGCCCGACCACCATTCTGTGACGGCCAGGTCGATGGGAAAGGTCGTGCCGTTCTTCCGTCGGCCCTTGACCTCCCGACCGCCTTCCATGACGCGGCGCTCGCCTGTGCGGTGGTCTCGCTTCAGGTCGCTGTCAGAGGCATCCCCATGCACATCGGGGATTACCAGGCGGATATTCGTGCCAACTGCTTCACTCGCCTTGTAGCCAAAGGCACGTTCTGCGGCTGCGTTGAAAGAGATAATGCTCCCATCCTGATCGCTCACGATGATCGGGTCTACTGCAGTATCGACGATCGATTGGTATCGCGCCTGCTCTCTCGCAATGGCCTGCAAGGCCCGCCAGCGTTCCAGCAGCGAACCCACGATGATCCAAAGAAAGATGCCGATTGCGCCGAGGGTTGCCGATACCGCGATCCCGGGCCGCGCCGCACCTGAGGCGGACGCGATCGGCACCTCATGCATGGTGCCGATATGAACAGCCGCCATGCCGATATAATGCAAGCCTGAAACGCCAGTCCCGAGGATGATGGCGCCGATCACGCCCTGCACCATGCTCAGTTGGCGAAAGGCCAGCCACAGCGCAAGCGTCGAGGAAGCCAACGCGCAGAGAATTGAGATGGCGAAGAGGCCCGGGTCGTAGGACATCTCTGCCGGCATCTGCATGCCCGCCATGCCGATGTAATGCATGGCACAAACACCCGTACCCGTAACAACGCCCGCCGCCGGGATCGTCCACCACCGGGTGCTGCGGCGCGCCGCCAGGTTGAACCCACACCAGGAGGCAACCAGGACCGCAACAAGGGATGTCCCGGTAAGCGCGACATCATAGGACACGGGTACGGGAGCGCGGTAGGCGAGCATGCCAACAAAATGCATGCTCCATACGCCTGCCCCGAAGGCGAGCGCTGCGGCACTGATCCAGAGAAGCCGATCCTGTGGCTCCCTGTGCGCCCTGGCCGCGAGATCGAGAGCGGCGTAAGCACCCGCCACTGCGATGACAACCGACACAGACACGAGGAGCGCATTGAAGCTGTCCGGGCTCGTGAGCATGGCATGGTTGTTCATGGAAGTTATGCGCTTTCTACAATTATCCTTTTAGATCAAACAGGTCGAAACTAGATAAATCGCGCAACAATATAGTCGTAAGAAAGGGGACCATTACACAGGCTTTTACGCAAGATACATCTGATATCAGGCAATCCGCATGGGATCGGCACCGTGCTGTCAAAGCAACGAGAAGAGCCCCGGCAAGGGGTCAGGAAGCCGCAGATGCTCGCCTGGAAGTGCGTTATCCAGAGAATTGGCACGCACCACCGACAGAGCCTTACAGGGAAGTTGAAGCGGTAAAGAAAGGAGGAATTTCTGTCCCCTAGGCGATGTACTGCTTTTTTCTTAAGTCCGGCGACGTGGCATCTCCTGAAGTGACAGACCAGACAGGTACTCCGCCGCACTCTGGAAGCTCCTCGGCTCTAGGACGTGCCAAGGGAATATTTGTTGAGGACGTGCGGGAACTTTCGGCAGCAAGCCGCATTAACCGTGCTTATCTCATGATGGACAGTGATTAGCGATTGCGCCCTGCTGGTTCCGGCAGGGTTTTTCCATGTCTGCTGCGGCGACAACAGGGTCCAGCTCTCGTTTCCCGATGAGCGACATCCCGACGAGCAGACGATGAGGAGGCGCGCAGTCGCCTGATGGTTTCTCGAAGACCTGTATGGCACCGATAGCCGAAGAGGGTGGGCGTGTCATCTGCATGGAGCAGATCGCTGGCCATGATCCCGGCCTCGATCTTTCCGATCAGAGCCGCTTTGGATCCGCATTGGAGAGTGTCCGATCTTTTGTGTATGAGTGATCCGGTCCATGCTTCACCGAAAGGAAGCATGCATGACGATCTCCAAGGAACTTCTGGATG
>NZ_JAVCWH010000047.1 GCF_030846195.1 Paracoccus yibinensis | reverse complement strand
CGCCGCCAATGCGGTCGCCTTTCTCGCTGAGGCACAAAAAGCCTTCCCCTTCCGGATCACGCATGTGCTGACGGATCGCGGCTCCTGCTTTACCGCCGAGGATTTCGAACGCGCCTGCGCGACACTCAAGGTCATTCGCCGCACCACCAGACCCTATACCCCCCAAACCACGGATGAGATTGAACAGCCCCTTTCTTCAGAGATGTGCTATTTTCTCTCATTGCGGGCGACCGCGTGGCAAAGAGCAGAGCGTGAGGTGCAGGCTCCGCCGCGCCGCCGGATCAGTGTCGCGCCTCGTTTGCGGCGCCCGCACCTTGTTTCTGCTTGCGCTGTCGCCAACGCTGCATAATGCGGCGATAAGCGTGCTCGGCTTGTTCAGCCAAGGCTTGATCCGCCGCCCGGCGTTCCGGGAGGTTGTAGTCATAGGCACTACCCCTCTGGCCTCGCTGTGCCGGACGGCCTGCTGCGAGTTCTAGGCTGCGCAGTTTCCGGGCCATAAGGGTTGGCCGACCCCATGCGTAATCCTCGCCTTTCTTGAGCATGTGCCAGATCAGGACTGCGAGTTTTCTGGCGACCGCCACGGCCGCGACATGGTTGCCGCGCCGCGCCCGCACCCGCTCGTAGAACGCCCGCATCGGCCCGGGGCTTCGCACCGTCTGCCACGCCGCTTCGACTAGAAGATGCCGGGCATCGCTTCGACCACGCTTGGTGATCCGGCCGTGATAGGCTGGCCCGTCGCCGGACTGCCGTACGCTTGGATTGAGACCAAAATATGCGGCAAGCTGATCGGCCGTGGCGAAGCGATCGATGCGACCAATGGCGGCCATGACGCCGACGGCGACTACCATGTCGATCCCGGGGATCGTCATCAGCTGCTTGACGTCCTCATCCTCGAGCGCGGCCGAGGCGATGTCCCGCTCAACCTGTTTCTGGGCTTCGGTCTGGCGATCATAATCCTCAAGATGACGCTCGACCGCCGCCTGCTCGTCTTCGGGCAACACCTGCGCGCGGAGCCAGGCCCGACCCTTGCCACCGAAGAGATCGGTATGCGGACACCGCGGCGCGAGATGTGCGTGCAGGATAGACTGCACGATGGCCTTCAGCCGCACCCGGCTCTTGACCAGCTGGTTCCGGCGCGTCACCTGCCGGCGTCGAGCCAGCGTCTTCTCGTCAGGAATCCAGACCTCGGGCAAAAAGCCCGCTGCGTAAAGCCGCGCCAGGATCCGGGCATCGATCTTGTCAGTCTTGGTCTTGGCTCGCGCAATCAGGTGCACCTGAAATGGGTTTGCCACCGCAACGCGGGCGACCTTCGGCGCCAGGATCTCGAGCACCGCCGTGGCGTTGCCAGTCGCTTCTACCACCACATGATCTGTCGACCGCAACGTTGTCGCGAAGGCCACGAGGTGATCCCGCGTCATGCCGATGCGGCCGAGCTGCCGGTACCCTCCATCTTCCAATGCCACCGCCTCTGCGAAGACGCGATGGATATCGAGTGCGATGATCCGCATGTCTCCCTCCTTGCCAACAATAGCGGGAGCGGGCGGGCACGCGGCATCTACAGATCCGTGCTCTCGGCACATCCGGGCGAGCCGCAGGGGCGACCACATAACGGCACGGGCTCGCAGCCCAGGTTTGTTGCTTGGTCTGCCCGCACTCACGTGCTCCCGATGCCCCGAATCCCGGATGCATTCAGGATAGCACCAGCGCTGCAAACAACCGAGGATGTCGAAGCATCGACTCGATCATGCCGGATAATGGCATGGTGGAACGCTTCAACGGCCGTGTCGCGAGCGAAGTTCTCGGCATCACTGTCTCCAGCCATGCAGAGCTGGAAGTTCTCCTGACCGGCTACAATCAGGCCTACAACCGACGACGACAGCGCGTCCTTCCCGGCTTGTCGCCCCTCGATACCGTCCGCCGACGCCTCGAGCACAACAATCGCCTGGCAAACCCGTGCTACACCCCAGCCAACAGCAACGACCTCATGCCGAAGGTCGACGCAATCCTGTTCTATGCCAATGAGGTCTCACAACCAGACAACTAGGAGTTCAAGTCAAAGGGAAAGTGGGTCATCTACCAGGGAAAGACGTGGATCATGTAGAGCCTGCCACAAATCCTGCATGTCCACCTTGTGCGACCATATCTCGGCGCGTTCTGCTCCGATGACGGCCGTTCTGATCTCACCCGTGCCAGTGCTGTTTGCAGGGTCCATCACAAAGCGGAACTCATCGGCATCATAGTCGATGACGACAGTGGCGTTCCGGTCTTTCGCCATACCGATCACCTCGATCGAGTCGAAGCTTCCCACAATCTCATCGGCTTTGATCAGCGTTTCGCTGACGCTGCCGGCGCCTGCAACCCAAGCGGAGATGTCGATCTTGAGGTCGCCATCGAGACGGACGGCGGTGTCGATCTGCGGACTCGCGCCGAAGGCGCCCGAGCGGAACTCGCCAAGCGTGGAAAGACCTGCGGCATCAGCCTTGAAGAAAAGCGTCGCGCCATCATGCATACGTAGGACTCCAGTATCGCCATTATGGCCATCAAAGCCCACCTTGACCCGGTTTCCCTCGATGGTCAGGCTGCTGCCCTCCATCAGGTCAAAGGATCCGCCGGGGATAGCCAGCAGGGCTTGGGCATTGTCGCTCACATGCATGTCGATCGTGCCGACCATGCTGCCCTTGTTGGCGAAGCGGCCGCCCGCCACGTCGATCTCCAGCATGTCGCTGTCGCGATAGCCGTCAATCCAGACCTGGCCAGCCCGATCGATCGAGAGCGAAGCGCCCCGGTCGCCGACGCTGATGTCGCCGTCCATGCTGAGCTTGCCCGAGGTGGCGATGAGCTTGCCGAAGTTGCCGAAGTCGAAGTCGTCGACCTCCACAGTGAGGCTGCCGAAATGGACGGCATTGCCTGCCAGATCGACACTGTCGCCGTCACGGGTTCCGGGCAGGTCGTTAGTCGACCAGTTCAGGCGGTTGTCCCAGCGCATGCCGTCGCCACGCTCGTCCGGCGCGAAGACCATGGTCTCCGATCCGGTCCGCACTGCGATGTCTAGGCCAAAGCCTTCGCGGAAGAAGGCGATGATCAGGTCGGCATCCACGACGCTGTCCAGCTGGCCATGAGCCTGGGCGCGCAGCACGGCCGCCAGGTCGGCAATGGTGGCGCCTTCCTTACCCAACAGCTGGGATGAGAATTGCTGGATAGTGGTGGCGTCCATCTTGGCCGCATCGGGACCGGCTGTGTTCTTGTCGAGCGTGTTTTTCTGGCCTGCCGCCCATTTGTAGACAATGGTGTCATCGAAGAAGCGCGCGTCATTCTTGTTAAGGGCATGATGCGTGACAGTCTTCTGGGTGATCTCGGCGGCATTCGCAGGATCGGCCAGATGCGCGACGATGTTCTCGATCAGCGAGGTCTGCTTGCCGTGATCATCGATCCCGTAGGACAGCGCGCCTTCCGAATTTGACACCCGCTTGTGGCCGGCCGAGGTGATGACGTTGCCGTTCATGAGGGTGTAATTGCCAAGGGTTACTCCACCAAAGAAGTTCACCGCGGCGTTGTTGTCGAGGAAGACGTTGTCCTCGATAAAGCCGCCCGACCGAACCTGGGCTCCGAAGGAGGCCCCTCGCATGATGATGTTGTCGACCAGCGTGACGTCGAAATTGTTGTTCTGGATGTAGATGTTGTGACTATACATCGATGGCGGCATCGGCTTCGTGGCTGCCAGCTTGTAGTCGTAGCCTTCTGCCCAGCCATTGTGGTCGAACAGGTTCTCGTCCAGGCGCACACCCTTGCTGTTCGCAATATAGACGCCGCTCTTCCGGTTGATGTGGGCATACCAGGTGTCCCCCTCGTTCAGCGGAGCATCGCGGACGATGTCCAGGAAGTCGCTCCTGCGGATGGTCAGACCGTTGACGTTCTGGAAATTCCCTTCCGCTTGAACGGTGACGTTGTCGACCAGCAGGTTGGTCCCCAGAAGAGCCTGGGCGCCGGACAGCTTCACGCCGGTGACGACCATGTGCGATGATTGGGTCTGGAACACGTTCATCATGCCCAGCTGAGGGTCCTCGCCCACGCCATATGCCGTGACAACAAGCGGGTTCAGTTCCGACTCGCCGTGGGCGCCGCGGTTGAAGAGGCGCTGGGCTTCCGGATACTCATAGCCGCGCTCGAAGAGGAGCCAATTGGACGTCGTTTTGCCGCCGGTGGTCGTATTCCAGAGCGCCATACCAAGGTCAGCCGAGAGGGCCATGTCCTCGGTGGCGCCATATTCCGGGTTTTTCTCAAGCCACCTGCCCCAGCCCGCTTTATCGATCGCGGCAACGGTTGTGCCTTCTATCTCGGCAATGTCCGCCTTGGTGAGGGCATGCTCGCCCGCGGAGACAAAGATCTTGCGGTGATTGTCACCATGTTCGAGGACCAGATCGCCCTTGGCATCCGTTTCCAGCATGTAGCCTTTGCCGAGGCTCCATCCGTCGAGAACCTTGGCGGGCGTCAGATCGACGCCGGCATCGACACGAACGACCGTCTTGTCGGCCAAGGTGACCTCGTATGAGAAGCCGACCTGCCCAAGGCCTTTCTGTGCGTCGGTCATGACCAGATTGATGCCGTTCTCCTGGGAGACGCTGACATGCCCGGCTTCGGGCTGCTCCAGGATGCGGATCGAGGTGATCTGCTGGCCGTTGGTGACGGAGGCAGGAACCTCGAGATGGGCTACCCTATCTTCCTGGGCCGTGGCGCTGATCTGCACGGTCTCCGGCTCAGGCGCGGGCTCCGGCTGGGGCTCAGGCTGCGGCTGGGGCTCAGGCTCGGGCTGCGGCTGGGGGGCAGGCTGCGGCTGGGGGGCAGGCTGGGGAGCGACCAC
>NZ_JAVCWH010000046.1 GCF_030846195.1 Paracoccus yibinensis | reverse complement strand
GAAACCGGCAGCACCCTCTGGCTGAACCCCGGCGCAGCCGGCCCCCGCCGCTTCCACCTGCCGATCACGCTGGCTTTCCTTTGAAAAGAGGCCGGCCGCCCTCGTGCCATGATCCACCCCTTGCCTGTCTGACCTGCTAGCGATTGGACATGGCTCGGTCGTCAGCCCTCGTGCCTCATCCGAGCGCAGGCGGCCCTAAGCTGCCGGTCAGGACGGCCAAGGCGCTGCAGTGCGGCTTCCCTGAACCGGCCGTTCATGCTCGCCGCGGCGATATCCGACCTTTGGTGGCGGCATGATGATTGAGTTTAGCCCATGGCGCTCTTAGCGCACGTGGACGGGCAGGGTTCTTGGCCGTCTGCCCAACGTGAATTTGCGTCTGTAGACATTGATCTCCCCCGTGACTTCGCCTCTCCGTCTTCCTACAAGAAACTCACGCCAGCTCACCGCACTACAGCAATTTACATCTGGGAGTTGAAGCGGCTGCACCTTAAGAAAATGGTTAAGCATTTCTAGTCGGATACTTCCGAGGCATCTGACAGCATTCAGAAGGACGCAGACGACAATGGATCAGCATGATGAGCTCCGCCTTCTGCGCGGTGCATGCGCGGCCAGCCAGACCGGCGCGTGGCACTATCGCGTCGACGAGGATCGGGTTACGTGGACCCCTCTTCTTTATGATCTGTTTGCGGTACGAGAGGGAACAGAACTTAGTCTCGATTTGGCCCTCTCGTTCTATGTCGAAAAAAGCAGGCAACATATTAGGGACGCCGTCAATGTCTGCCTGGCCGAGGGCCGGTCGTGGAACCTGGACGTGCAGTGTCGCTCTACAACAGGCCGGGTTTTCTGGGCCCGAACCATCGGAGAGGCAATCCTGCAGGACGGGCGCGTGGTGGCCCTGCAAGGTGCCTTCCAGGACATCACTCGCGAACGCGCTGCCATTGACGAGCAGGTGCGTGCACAGGCGGAACTATCCTTCGTCCTGCGCACCATGACCGACGGCTTTCTTCTGCTCGACACCGGCTGGCGGTTCACCTTTGTGAACGCGGCAGCAGAGCACATGCTCCGCCGTGACCCCAAGGAGCTTATCGGGCAATGTATCTGGGAGGAGTTTCCAGAAACCTGTAACACCATCTTTGAGCACAATTTTCGTGCAGTTAGGGAAAGCGGCATCTCGAAATCATTTCAGGCTTATTTTGCACCCCTAGGCGCTTGGGTTGATGTCACGGTGCACCCTGCCCAGGTCGGCGTGGCTGTCCATTTTAGGGATGTGACCCGCGAGGTAGCCGAACAGCGCGATCTTCGGCTTTTCAGAACAGCGATCGACGCGATGACCACCGGTGCCGTCATGCTGGAAAGAAGCGAGGGCGCCGTCGACTTCTGGCCGATCATCTACGCGAACGCTGCGGCTATAAAGCTTCAGGACCTTGGAGGGCAACAGCTGCTTGGAAAGAACTTGAATCAGGTGATGCAAGAGACGGATTGCACACCCGATATAGGTCAAGTTCGCGAGAGACTTGCTGCGCAGGAGGTCTGTCAATTCGAAGCGCGGCATCATCGTTCAGGGCGCGAGGAAATCTTGGAGTGCGTGGCAGTGCCGCTGGCCGGCCAGGATGACCAACATGGGCATGCGGTCGTCCTCGTTAACGATGTCACCCAGCAAAGGTGTCTGAACGAGGAGCGCCATCGCAGCGAACGTCTAGCTATGATCGGACAGATGGCTGGGGGTGTCAGCCATGACTTCAACAACCTCCTCGCGGTAATTTTGGGGAACATCGAGCTTCTGGAACTGACGGCCGATCCTGATGAGAAGAGGATACTGATTTCGGAGGCACGCGACGCAGTGATGCGCGGCAAGTCCCTGAACGACAGCCTTCTGGCCTTTGCGGGGAAGTCAAAGCTGACACCGCAGACGGCGGATCTCGGAAGCTTTGTGCAGTCTTGGGCGCCTTTCGTCCGACGCGCCATTCCGTCGCGGATCAAGATCGAGCTGGAGGTGGATACGGGTTTACCGCCGGTGTTAATAGACGCGGCCATGGCGGAAAGCTGTCTGCTAAACTTAGCTCTCAATGCACGCGATGCGATCGAAGGCTCGGGCACAATTCGCATTATGCTGAACGAGGTACAACGTGCGCATCCCAGTGGGGGAGCCAGTCAAACCTGGATTTGCCTTTCCGTTGCAGATACAGGTTCCGGCGTCCCGGAACACCTGCACGAGCAGGTGTTCCAGCCCTTCTTCACGACGCGCTCGCCTGGACAAGGCTCAGGGCTGGGTCTGTCGCGCGTGCGCGGCTACCTTGAGCAGATAGGCGGCTTCGTGACGCTTTCCAGCACGGTCGCGAAAGGCACAACCATTGCCATGTTCTTTCCGGTTGCATCGGTTGACACACGGGAGGTGGAAGGCGACCTTCCGTCCGCTGCAGCCATCCCGGACAAGAGACGAAAAGCCCTTGTGGTCGATGATACGCCGGCGGTGGCACGGGTGGTTGCCCGAATGCTAGCTTCTTTGGGATGCGATACGCTTATTGCGGCTAACGGCAAAGAGGCACGAGAAATCATCAGTCGCGAAAGCGGGCTGGACCTGCTGATAAGTGATGTGGTGATGCCCGGGGAGTCTGGATTGGACCTTGTTTGCGCCATTTCTAAGACGCACCCGGGCATCCGCATCGCCCTTATGACCGGATATACTCAGGAAAAGCTGTCTGCAGGTGAAGATTTGGCTGAGATTGTGGTCTTGGCGAAGCCTGTCAGTCGGGCACAACTCGAGGCCTTCATCTTGCCATCCCGGATATCTACCCCTTAACGCAACATGTTAATCGGGCCCTTTGTGCGAAGACAGCTGGCGCTGACCCGCTGTTGGTTGGGCGATCGGCAACCGATTGAAGCAGAATCTTGCCTTAGCAGGTCGCTGAATTAGTCGACGAACCGGAATGGTTTCCCATCTTAGCGACTGATGAAGATCATGGCTGGGTCCTTCGGCGCTTGAAGGCATAGTGCCTGATGCCAGTTCGGCGCTCACACTCCCATGTGTGGATACCTCGGTCGGTGCAAGCTTTCTTTTGAACAGTTCGGACATGTGATCGGGTACGGTCATGTGTCAGGCCTCGATGTGCGGCTTTGACAATGCCGCGGGCCGGTATGGCGATGCGAAGGTTGGGTCCATATCAATGAGCCCGAGTTGCAAGCTCTCTGGGAGTGCCTGGTTTCCCCAACCTCGATCTGGTCGATCGTTTGTCCTTACTGTTCAATGTCCGTCTCACACCTGCCAGCCCTTACCGCGTCAGACGGTCAGGGCAGGGTCTCGATAATCCTCCTGTTTCGTCATCGCCGCCCAGATCGCGCGGGCAGTTTTGTTTGCCAGGGCGATGGCGACCAGCATCCGGGGCTTGCGTGCCAGCATCTGCTCGAGCCAGGACCCCTTGGGAGGGCCGTTCTTGATCGCCCATCTGACCCGGGTCATCGCGCCGATGATCAACAACCTTCGAATGTCTCGTTGCCCCATTTTGGAGGTCCGCCCTAGGATTTGCCGGCCACCGGTCGACTTCTGAACGGGGACGAAACCCAGCCAGGCGGCAAAGTCGCGTCCTCTTCGGAACCCTTCCATTGGGGGAGCGAACGCCTGGATAGCCATAGCGCTTATGGGTCCGACACCTGGAGCCGTCTGCAGGCGGATCGTCTCGGGGTCTGACTTCGCTTCGTCCTTCAGGCGTTTCTGTATTTTCCTTGTTCTGTCGTCGAGAATGCCAATCTGCTCAAGGTGCAGGTGACAAAGCTCGATGACGCCCGAGGGCAGGTCGCTCTCTGGATCTTCGATCTGCGCCTCGAGCCTTTTGACGAATGTCCGTCCGGCAGGCGCGATGATGCCGTACTCCATGAGGTGCCCCCGCACCGCGTTGATGAGGGCGTTGCGCTGACGAACAAGCAGATCGCGTGTCTTGAAGACCATCGACCGGGCCTGCTGCTCTTCGGACTTCACGGGCACGAACCGCATGGTCGGGCGCACCACGGCTTCAGCGATGGCCTCGGCGTCATTCGCGTCATTCTTCTGCCGTTTCACAAAGGGCTTCACGTAGATCGGCGGGATCAGGCGCACCTCGTGGCCTAGCTTCAGGAACTCTCGGCCCCAATAATGCGACGAGGCACAAGCCTCCATGGCGACAAGGCAGGGCGGTTGCTCGGCAATGAACCGGATAAGTTGCGCCCGCGAGAGCTTCTTGCGGAAGACCGGCCGTCCCGACGCAGTTGCGCCGTGAAGCTGGAAAACCGACTTTGCCAAGTCGATGCCGATGACTGTAACCTCTTCCACGGATACCTCCTCCATGCTGGTGCTTTGCAACATCACCATCTTGGCACATCGCGATGCCGTTTCGGGGTGAGGTATCCACACCATCAGCAGCCGGGGCAATCGGGCCAGGTTGCTGGCGGCCATTGTCAGGATGAAGCGGGACCTCACCCGTTCGAGGCCGCGATAGACGGTCTGGGCCATGCCGCCGATGGTCTTGGCCCAGCCGAAGGGCTCCTCGATCCGCTTTCGATGCTTGATGGAGAGGGCATAGCCCTTGTGTCGAGTGGTTCGTCCGTCGATTGCCGAATGCCGGGCTTTCTGGGCGACATGCGGAGTGACGCAGGCCCCGCGCAGATCGGCCACGAAGCCAGCGGCATCATAGGCCTTGTCCGCGCCCAGCGTCAGCTTCCGGGTCGAGCCTGAGGAGTGACGATGCAGCATATCGAGCGCGGCCTTTCGCTCGGCATGACCGTCGGCCAGGGTCAGGTCACGCTGAACGATCAATCCATTCCGGTTCTCCATCAACGCATGTCCCATGAAGGAGAGCATTGCACCCATGCCGGGGGCTTTCTTGTAAAGCCGCGCTTCTGGGTCGGTCGTGGAGACATGGGTTGCGTTGGAACGCTTCTCGCCCCTGAAGTCGACCTCGGCATTGCGGCTGCGATGGCTGGGGCGGGACATTGGAGCAATCTCGGGGTCGGTCTCGGTAGTTGGCGTGTCGGGGCTCACAGCAGGGGCATCACCATGGGCGGGCGGATCGCCCGGGCCCTCGTCGTCCGGGGGCGTGCCCGCTGCCTTGGGCTTGAAGCTTTTCATCGATGCCCAAGCCTTGATCAGCGTGCCGTCGACCGAGAAGTGATCATCCGACAAAAGCGGCGCGACTTCGCGATGGGCCAGGATCGCCGCCATGACCTTGCGCGACATCTCGGTCGTCAGCAGCCGGTCGCGGTTCTTCGTGAACACCGTCGGCACCCAGACCGGGTCGTCGATCCCGAGGCCCACGAACCAGCGGAACAGCAGGTTATACTGCATCTGCTCCATCAGTTGCCGCTCGGACCTGATCGAGAACAGGATCTGGAGCAGGCTGGCCCGGATCAGCCGCTCCGGTGCGATCGAAGGGCGGCCGAAATCGACATAAAGACGGTCGAAATCAGCGTCGAGGCTGGCAAGTGCGTCATCCACTACTTGCCGGATCTTCCGCAACGGGTGCCGCGCAGGAATGCGGACCTCAAGATCGACATAGCTGTGTTGATTTCCACCCAGAACTGAGCCGGATAGGGGCGTAATTTCCACTGAGAATTGAGCCATGTGAACCTTTCCCCAAAGCGGTGAGCGGCGGGGGTAACGGGAGTGATCCACATGGGACTTTTGAACATCATTCGACGCATGCACTTGCGGCAGAAGCTGTCGGTCCGCG
>NZ_JAVCWH010000045.1 GCF_030846195.1 Paracoccus yibinensis | reverse complement strand
AGATCAGATCGCTCGTTTTGGCCCAAAGAGGCCAATGCGCCATGGCACGCGCCAGCTATTGGTAAGCGCGCGCGCCATGGCGCCGGCCACAACCACCTGACCTGGTCTTACGCCGCCGCGTGGCCGGATTTTACGCCGCCGTTGACAGCTTCAAGTGGATCGTGATCGTCGTCACACTGGCTTTGTTCGCCCTGTCCGTCTGGGGAATGCGCTTTGTCGAGCAGCAGTTCTTCCCCACATCGGACCGCACCGAGGTTCTGGTCGATATCGTCGAGCGCCAGAACACCTCGATCGCCAAAACGCGCGAGGACATGGACCGCCTGGAACAGGTCCTTGCGGGGAACGGGGACGTGATGTTCTGGACATCCTATGTCGGCACCGGGGCGCCGCGCTTCGTGCTGGCGATGGATGTGCCGACGCCCGGTCCCTATATGGGCCAGATCGTGATCCAGACCCCGGATCTGGCGGCCCGGGACCGGGTCAAGGCGCTGCTGATGGACAAGGCCGCGCGTGAATTTCCGGGTGTCGATATCTATGTAAAGAACCTGGAAATTGGGCCTCCGGTCGGCAAGCCGGTGCAGTACCGGGTCAGCGCGCCCGATGCCGACGCGGCCCGCGATGCCGCCCGCCGACTGGCCGCCGTCCTGGCGCAAGAGCCCCGGCTGCGCGACATCTCGATGGACTGGAACGAGCCTGCCCGCGTGGTGCGGCTGGAAATCGACCAGGACCAGGTGCGGCGGCTGGGCCTGACCAGCCAGGACGTGGCCGACACGCTGTCGGCGCTGTTTTCGGGCCAGCTCATCACCCAGTTGCGCGACGACATCTTCCTGATCGACGTCGTGGGACGGGGGCAGGCCGAGGATCGCACTTCGATCGAATCGATCCGCAACCTGCAACTGCGGCTGCCGAACGGCGGGGGAACGCCGCTGTCCTCAGTCGTGTCGCTGGACTACGGGACCGAACAGCCGCTGATCGCGCAGCGCAACGGCCTGCCGACCGTCACCGTCAAGGCCGCCATATCCACCAAGGACCAGCCCGCCACGCTGGTCAACGCCCTGGTCCCGGCCGTGGCCGAATTCCAGGCCAGCCTGCCCACGGACGTGACCATCACCGTGGGCGGCACGGTCGAAACTTCGGCCGACAGCCAGGAACCGATTGCCGCCGTGGTGCCGGTGATGCTGCTGGTCATGGCGCTTCTGGTGATGGCGCAGATGCAAAGCTTCCGGCTGTCGCTGATCGTCTTCGCCGCAGCGCCCCTGGGCCTGATCGGCGTGGTCGCGGTGCTGGTGCCCTTCGGCGTGCCGATGGGCTTTGTCGCGATCCTGGGGATCCTGGCGCTGATCGGCATCCTGATCCGCAATTCCATCATCCTGGTCCACGAGATCCAGGAACTGCTGCACAAGGGGCGCAGCCAGTGGCAGGCCGTGTTCGAGGCCTCTGACAGCCGTGCCCGGCCCATCCTTCTGACGGCCGCGGCGGCATCGCTGGCGCTGATCCCGATCTCGCGCCAGGTGTTCTGGGGGCCGATGGCGTTTTCGATGATGGGCGGCATCATCGCGGGCACGCTGATCACGCTGGTCTTCGTGCCCGCGCTCTATTGCGCGGTGATGCGGGTCAGGCCGCCCGCGCCCGGTACGGCCTGATCTTGAAGCTCTTCGGTAAAAACGTGCATTGGGAGGGCAATCCCACAAGGCTGGGTTTATGACCTCTCTTGTTCGAGGAGGAAGGATCACGTCAGCACCTTTGCCGAATGCGCTGCGGACCCGTTTCCAGCGCTATATCGAAGAGGGTGCTGTCCTTCGAATGCGGCGGGTGACAGCAGGCAAGCTAGACATTGAAGGACCCGCCAGCGATGGGTTTTTGATAGGTCAGGGTCTCTTTCTCGTGTCAGACAATGGTGTATGCAGCCCAAACTCCCGGAGCGGAGATATTCATTCCGTTGTTGCCGAAGTCCGAGGTTGAACTTGGCGCCTATGCACCGGGAGCGATCGGGTGTCGGCCTGCCGAACGATCAGGTTCGGCTATATAAGGGGATGCGCAAATCTATTGCACTCTTGCCTTATCGAGGCTTGTCGCCATCGACGTCCGGCAGGCGCGATATTCCATGCCGCTGCAGGCAGCGATGCAAGGCCGAGCGCGTCAGGTGTGGTATAGAGGGTTGCAGTGCGTAGAGGCAGTCGTCCAGCGGCAGCAGCGTGTGGCGCCTGAACGCCACGACCATCGCTTCTTCCTCCGCGCTCATTGTTGTGGAGCATGGCTCCTTTGGCCCGGTCTTCAGGTCTTCGACCGTGGCCCGCTTGCGCCACTTCGCCACCGTCTTCGGATTGATGCCCAGCTCTCGGCTCAGCGTCGCGAGCGAAGCGTGCGATCGTTGTATTGCAGCTCGGATGGCGTGCGTGGTCGTGGCGCTTCCGTGACGAACTTGTCCCATAGGGCATCCTTCCATTCCCAAGAAAGGATCGCACCATCAATCCATGGGATCAAAGAGTATTACGAGGCCTCCAAACTGTCCGGAGCACTTCTCGTATAGCGTCACACCGGCGCTCGCCCCGGCGTCCATGGCGCGCGCATATCCTAGGCTGCGATATGGCCAGGATGTGCTCGATGTACCATTCACTGGACCGCGGGCCGACGCTGGCATAACGCCTGCGGACCAGTGTTTTCACAGTTTATGGCCCCGTTTTGACCCCGCTACAGAACGAAGTCGTTGGCCGTCAGGGTATGAAGTCCCGTCAACTCGATCTCGAACTCGGGGGCTATGTCGTCGTCAGTGCTGCCTTGGATGATGGTGTTTCCGTTCTGCTGGAAGTACCGCAGTCCCCCATTATCGTTGGCCAGGGTGAAGGCGGCGGTGCCGAGGAAGGTGAAGGCGTTGTTGGCGGCCGTGATGCTGCTGGCATCGATAACAGAAAGGTCGATCAGCTCGCCCACCACGTTCACCTCGAAGTCTCGGATCACGTCTCGCGCTGAGATACCCAGCCCCGTCTCTGTTTCAAGGGCAAACACGAACCGATCGGCACCTGCGCCGCCCGACAGGATGTCACGCCCGGCGCCACCGGTGAGAACGTCGTTGCCGGCTTCCCCGATCAGGACGTCGTTGCCCGACAACCCATTCAGCGTGTCATCCCCGCTAAAGCCCAGCATCAGATCTGCCGCGATGTTAACGCCATTGAGGGTCTGACTGGCGGTTGTCCCCTGCCTTAGCGTCAGGACAGAACCGCCGAAGCTGAGTTCCTCGACCGTGGACAGCGTATCGGTCCCATCGGTTCCGGTAAGTGCCGTCACGACAATGCTGGTTCCACTCAGGGCGAAGCCATAGGTTGCAACCGTCCCGCTGAACACTGCCCGATCCGTTCCCGCGCCGCCGTTGAAGACATCGTTGCCTGCGCCGCCGGTCATCGTGTCGTTGCCATCGCCCCCGATAACAGTGTCGTTGCCGCCACCACTGTTGAGAATGTCATTGCCACCCAACCCGCTCAGCGTATCGGCACCGTTGCCGGTTATGATGGTATTCGCCGCAACGTTTCCGGTCCAGTTGAAGGCTGTGGTCGGGGCCGTGGTCCCGATATAGGTCAGGTTCTCAACGTTGTTGGCGAGGGTATGGGTCGCCAGCGATGTCCGCACGGTGTCGGTTCCCAGGCCAGTGCCTTCGATCACCACATCGCCGACATTCTCGACGATGTAGAGGTCGTTGCCGGCATCGCCTTCCATGATGTCGGCCCCGAGCCCGCCGTTAAGGATGTTGTTGCCGGCGTTACCCGTCAGCCGGTTGTTGAGCACATTGCCTATGGCGTTGAGGTGTGCTGTTCCGGTCAGGACCACGTCCTCCACATGATTCGGCAGAGCAAAGGAGAAGGAGGCGTACACGGTATCACTTCCGCCGTCCGCCGCTTCGATCACCACATCGCCGAGAATGTCGACGATGTAGGTATCATTTCCGCCGCCGCCTTCCACGGTGTCGGCCCCGAGCCCGCCATCAAGGAGGTTGTTGCCAATGTTACCCGTCAGGCGGTTGTTGAGTGCGTTGCCTGTGCCGTCGGTGTCTGCGCTTCCCGTCAGGACAAGGTTGGTGACGCGATCCGGCAGGACGTAGGAGTGCTCAGAGAAGACTGTAATGGTTCCGGCACTGTCTACCTCCTCCCAAGAGGCTGGGTCAGGGTCCGCCGGATCGGTGGGGATATCTGTCGGAGCCTCCGGGTCAGTCCCATAGTTGCTGGCATACTCGCCAGCCCGAACCTCCGCTCCCATGATGCGCGCCACCAGCGGCTCCGCGGGATCCGCCCAAACCCCCGCCCACAGCTCCTGCTCTGGCTGCACCGCCCACAGGTTGATGTAGCTCTTCATCGGGCCGATGTTCCAGACACCGCCCGGCATGTCAGCGCCGGTGAATTCGCCCACGACCTCGCCGTCGATATAGAAGATCGCCTTCTCTTCGGTGACCGTAATTTCATAGGTGTGCACACTCTCCGAGGCGTCGAAACCAAGGTCGATGAACACCGGCTTGAACCCGTGATTATCAAGCGTGACATGCTCTCCGGCATCGTTCAGCATGTGGATGTTGAGCTGGACCCGGGTCGTGTCGGCGCCAACGAACTCGAAGTCGAACTCGACCCAGGGCTGGTTCTCCCAATCCGCCTTGTAGGTAAAGAGGCCGAAGACGGCCCCCGGCGTCATCTCCGGCGCCTGGACAGTCCAGCCCCAGGTGCCCGTGGTTGCCGTTTCCGCAGACTGTACTTCCCCCGCTTGGTAAGGATACTCAGAGCCTGCCGGTGCCCGGTCGAGGACCAGCTCAACGCTGCCATCGGCCGCGACCCGAACATTGTCAGGCGACCACTGCAGAATACTGGATTGTCCTGCTGGCCACTCGGACATCAGCCATCCGTCCGCCGTATGGGACTGCCAGAAACCATAAAGATCGAGCGCCGGATCGGCGGTCTCCGTTGAAGTTGTCATGGGAAAAGTGCCTCAGATTGTCCGCCTGAAAGTCCAGCGTCCCATAGGCGGTGTCGGGAGCGTTGGTGAATATCCTGCACGTAAGACGTCGTTTGCCGATATAGCGCTAAGTCTGGTCTATACTACTTAAAGTTGTGTTAATTTTTATGGATGATTAATCTTATGGTTCGTGGACGTCCGCTCTCATCACCCCGCGGCAAGAAGACCATGATTGGCACAGGTAATCTCAGAGGCAACTCGAGGAGAAATGCTGTCGCGACAATTGCTGAGCAAGTGACCGGATTTATACGAATGCATGGGAAAACGAACTTCGCGCCTGATCATCAAGCGGCGGATCTCGGGCGGTACAAAGAGCGAAGATGGCTGTCTACTACCAAGATGACGCTCACCCTGAAGTTGAATTTGGCGTCAATGCGCCAAGGGAGCGATCCGGTTTTGGCCCGCCGAACAGTCAGGTTTCGGCAGGCCTGCTAGCAACTCCCTTTACGGCCGTCCTATAGTCTTCTGCGGAGTGAGCTCAACCCGCGAGCTTCACCACCCGGCCCCAATCCGACTGGCCCCGGACGTGAGCTGCAAAGCTGTCAAGCTCTTTCTCTGTCACCAGGGTTCCGTACCACTGTGGTGCTGCCGGCTCGAAGCCGTGCGTTTCGGCCAAGGCGGCGAGCAGGTCGGCCCCGGCCAGTGACAGCGAGGAGCCGATGCTGAAGTCCTTTTCCTCGCCGGACAGGGCCAGCAGCATCGTCTCGCTGAGACAGCCCCACGCAATATTCTTTGGCAGGGTCTGGAAAGGCCCAAGATCGATTGGCGAGGGTGGGCAAACAAGGCCGCCATCAAAGACCAGAACACCGCTGTTTGAGAGATCCGAACTCGCGACATTGGGCGGACGGGCCACATCGCAGACAAGGGTTCCGGGCCGGAGTTGGGTGGGATCAACAAGCACGGTATCCGAGCTGGTTGCCACAAG
>NZ_JAVCWH010000044.1 GCF_030846195.1 Paracoccus yibinensis | reverse complement strand
GTCAATTTCTGTTTTTCTCAGCCCAGCAAGGCCGAAACCGCCAAAATGCACCAGCGTATCCATATATCCTAAGAGTCTTAGGTGCACCGGCACACGCAGATCGACCGTTTGGTTGCGCTGCACGGTCGGGACATGCTGGGGAAAGGGAAGCAGAACGGCTGCGCCAGAGTGCCACAGAGAGCGCCGGTGGCGCCCTGTAAGGCCAGACCAAGGCCCAAGGCTTGGAGAGAGTCCTAGAGGCGCTGCGGAACCCTCACGCCTGCTTGCGGGGCCTGCCGCCCTTGGCGCCGTTGGTCCGTGCGGCCGCGGCCTTGGCGGGGGAGGACGACTTGCCCCCTTCCGCGCCAAGCAGCGCGGCCATCCAGCGGCGCGTTCCATAGATGCCCTTCATGAAGCCAGGAACGTAGACGTCCGCGTCCAGACGGGGCCAATGCAGCCCAAGGCCCGACGGGGTGATCTCTATCTCGGCCAGATCGGCCGGATCCGCCCCGGCCAGGTCTTCCACAAGATGCACCGGGACCATGATGGTGACGCCGCTGCTCAGGCCTACCACGAGGCGATTCTGGCGGGCGTCATATTCGGCACTGACAGCATAGCCGTTGCGGCGCAGCTCCTCGCCCTGGCGAACGGCAGACTGAAACTCTTGCTCAGAAATCTCCATGGATGGTGCTCCATTGCGGGCAGAGGGTGGACAGGTGCGCGGCCAGGTCCTTCTGGATGCGCAGTTCTTCGCGGCGCGAGAAGCCGTAGCTTTCCCGCAGGCTCGGCGGACCATCGGGGCAGTTCAGCACGAACACGGCCTCTCCCTTTGCCCCAATGACATGGACATGGGCGGGGCGGTGATCGGCGGGGTAGATCACCACCCGCAAGCCATCGAGGCGAAGAACAGTCGGCATAGCGCACCTTAGCAAAAACCCAAGCGCTTGGGAATAATTGAGAGGTAGCACCACTTGGCCATACCTCCAACTGGACCTGACCCTTTCTGACAGTGCCACGATCCCCTTGCTTGACACATCTTCGCGCCAGCGTACTCTCGTGGCCACGACAAGGCTTCGCCTTGCCCTGACCACTCGCGCTGGTGAGGGGGCGTGCCGCCCCCTTCAAACCCCCGATCCGCACCTGGTGCGGCGGGACCCGCCCCGAACCCCGGCAGGGGAACACCCCTGCACCCCTCTGGAGCCTGCCTGATGGCCAACGACTCTTCCGCTACTTCCGAGCCTGCCCGCTGGATCAAGCTGCGGGCCAGCGCGGCCGAGCGGGCACGTTGGCAGGCGCTGGCAGCAAGCCGGGGCATGAGCCTGTCGGAGCTAATCCGAGCGTCCTTGGGCGGCTTGCGGCTACGGACGCGGCGGGAAGCGCCGCCGGTCGCCCCGGAGCTGCTGCGGGAGCTGGCGCGGATTGGGAACAACCTCAACCAGCTCGCGCGGGCCGCCAACCGGCACGAGCCGGTAACGGCAACCGCTCTGCTGTCGCGGCTGATCGAGATCGACCGGGATCTTGGGGCGCTTCGGGCGGCGCATACGCGGGCCGACCCGCCGGAGCGCGGCTGATGCTGATCAAGTTTACCAGCGGCGGCCGGGGCGGCGGGGGAGCCGTGTGCAACTACCTGGTCGATGCGGAGCGCACGGGCCGGGAGCATTGCCCGCCGGAAGTGGTGCGGGGTGACCTGGCGCGGACGCAGGAGCTGATCGACAGCATCGAGCGGCAATGGACCTACACGCACGGGGTGCTGTCCTTTGCGCCCGAGGACGCGCCCAGCGTGGCCGAGCAGGCGGCGGCGATGGATGCTTTCGAGGCCTTCGCCTTCGCCGGCCTCGATGCCGATCAGTTCGACATTTCCTGGGTGCGCCACCAGCACACCGAGGCGGGCCGGGTGGAACTGCACTTCGTGACCCCGCGCATGGAGCTGGCCTCCGGGCGGGCGCTCAACATCGCGCCGCCCGGCTGGGAGCGGAGCTTTTCCACCCTGCGGGACGCGCTGAACCTGGAGCATGGCTGGGCGCGGCCGGACGATCCGGCGCGGGCGCGGGAGGTGGCGTTCGAGCTGTCGCCGCCCTGGGCGCAGCACGGCTTTCACCTGAAAGAGGGCAAGGAGGCCGTCCACGGCTATGTGGCGGCGCTGATCGAGCGGGGGGCGGTGCATGACCGCGCTAGCCTGGTCGATGCTCTCACCGAGGCCGGGCTGGAGGTCACGCGGGCAGGCAAGGACTACGTGACGGTGCGTGATCCCGACACCGACGAGCGCCTGCGGCTCAGGGGCCGCATCTACGAGAAGGACTGGAACGATGACACGGAGCTTGGCCGAGCGGCTGCACGAGAGGTTGGAGAGCCAGACGGCCGAGATCGCGGCCTTGACCGAGAGCGAGCTGCAGAAGCTCTCGCAGCGTGTGAGCGCGAGCGTGAGCACCGAGCTGACCGAAATCGAGATCGCTATCGCCCAAGCCACGCATGGGATCAGGACCGCGCTGCCACAGCTGAAATGGATCTTGGGGCTGACCTGGGGCGCATTGATCGTGAGCTTGATGCTGACAGGCTTCTTGCTTTGGCGCTCGAGCCAGCCCTTGAGGGTGGTGGAGGACATGCCCTTGGAGACGTTCCAGAGCGAGGGGCAGAGCTACCTGGTGGTGCCCGAGAACGCGACCCCGCTGCAATGCACCACGCCCTCGGGGCGGAAAGCGATTTGCCTGCATATGAAGAATGGGGACTGAGCCATGGACCAGCTCACGGCATTGGAGCGCGCCTTGCTCGAACAGTTCAGGCTCTTGGCGAACGAGTTCAATCAATCGGAGAGCGCGTCCGAGGAATATTCGAAGAAGGTGGGCGCATGGTCGCAGCGCATCTCGCAGCGACAATCAGCGATCGAGGCCCGCTTGTCGCAGATCGAGGCCACACAGCAGCGCTTGAGCGCGGGCTTGGAGAACTTGAACGCGGCCTTAGCCAAGCAGACCGCCTCAACCACGCACTTGGTGCAGCAGGTGAACGCGTTGCTGAAAGAACGCTGACATTAGTCCAGGAGCGCAAAGCGCACGAATGGGAGTTGGAGCGGGCCGCAAGGCGGGAGCGCGACAGGGGCCACGATCACGAGCTTTAAGTTAGCCCCTCAAGGCAACCCTACTTTGTTTTTGGCTGAATTGGCAGAAGAACAATGAGATAGCCCCGGCCGTGATCCATACATCTGCAAGATTGAACACAAAGGGGTGCCATGCCCCAAAGTGCAGATCGAGATAATCGGTCACCACTCCATACACCGCACGGTCAATGACATTGGCGAGCGCCCCCGCCACAATGAAAGAGGCAGCAATGCGCTCCAAGCCCTGCGATCTAAAAGCCCATAGCGCAAAACTCGCTGTCAATGCGGCCGTGGCGAGCAGCAGCACAAGCCGCGCAGTCTCACCCTCGAATGAGAACAGGCTGAACGAAACCCCCTGATTGAAGGTCAGACGCAGCGCGACAAAGGGCAGAAAGTCGGTTGCCGCGCCGTAGGGTTCGAGAGAGGTGCGCGCCCATAGCTTTGCAGCAAGATCGAGCGCGGCTCCAAAGGCGATGATGAGTGCAGGCCTAGCCGTTTTCATGCACGGCCAGCCTGTTTGAGATCGGAGCGCGCATCCCGGATGATCGACCACGCCGATTGCAGGAACAGGCCCGCGACGGCGAAGGCCACCAGAAGGTCAGGCCAGGACGAGCTAAGCGCCCAGACGAGGACAGCCGCGACGACCACGGCAAGGTTGCCAATCGCGTCGTTGCGCGAGAACAGCCAGACTGCACGCATATTGGCATCGCCCTTGCGGTGGGGCAGCAGCACAAGGGCAGCGGCCACATTGACGATGAAGGCCACGACCGCGAAGCCACCCATCAGGAGGGTTTCCGGCTCATGCTCGACAAAGACGCGGTAGAGCGTCGAGCCAATCACGCCAAGGCCGAGCAGGCCCAGAAACACGCCTTGCAGCAGCGCCGCCTTGGCGCGGGCCGCGAGGCCCCAGCCCACCGCAATGAGTCCGAGGAAGGAAATCAGGCCATCGCCCACGAAATCGAGCGCGTCCGCCTGTAGCGCCTGCGAACCCGACAGAAAGCTGCCGAAAATCTCGATCACGCCATAGCCGACATTGAGAAGGACAACGATCCAGAGTGCGCGCTTGTAGGCTGGGGTGACGTGCGACAGGTCAGGGATCTTGTCGTCATCCTCATCGGTTTCCGCCCCGGCCACCTTGGGCTGGCCTATGCGATCAAGCTGATAACCCAGGCTTGTCACTGCCTGCTCAATAGCAGGAAGCCGCGTCTGCGGATCATCGACATTGAGCGTCATGATCTGCGAGGCAATCGACACCTTCACCTCGTCCACGCCTTCAACCTTGCGGGCCGCGCCCTCGATCTTGGCGGCGCAGGACGCGCAGTCCATGCCCGTAACGTGATAGCGGATTGTGTCGGTTGCAGCGGCCATTCGTCGATCCTCGAAACTTTAGCCTTGCCCTGCTACAACCTGTAGCGACTACAGGAGCAAGGCAAAAGATGCAGATCGGCGATTTATCCCGGCAGACGGGCGTGAACATCGAGACGATCCGTTACTATGAGCGCATTGGGGTTTTGCCCAAGCCTGCCCGCCAGCCGAACGGACGGCGCACCTACAGCCCCGCCGATGCCGAGCGCCTGGGCTTTATCCGCCATGCTCGCGAGCTTGGTTTCGATCTGCCAAGCATCCGCATCCTGCTCGCCTTGCAAGAACGGCCGGAAGCATCATGCGAGGATGCGAGCCGCATTGCCCAAGAGCAGCTTGAGGCAGTCGAAAGCCGGATTGCCCGCCTGCTTCTCTTGCAGGATGAACTGGCCCGAATGGTCAGCGAATGTAGACGAGGTAGGGTATCCGAATGCCGAGTGATCGAGGCTCTAGCCCCCGCCCGCCCTACAGCCCGCTCTGATCCGAGCGGGCGGGCGGGGACTACTGCACCCTAGTCCTAAACAGCGCCAAGCTAACTTATCGGCCGAGGATGCGCTGAAGGAGGCTGCGCGGTTCCTTGGGCCGCTTGTCTTCCAGGAGCGCCTGCTGACGCTCGGCCAATGCGCGCCAATGGTCGGCATTGGCTTCGGCCTTGCCCAGCATCTCGCGCAACAACTCGACTTCTCGTTTTAGGCCTTGGTCGGTCAGGGTGGTCTGGTGGTTCTCATGGGTGGTCGGTTGCGGTTCCGGGACCCGGTCGGCCGACCGGTCAGGAGCTTGGAAGGAAAACGCACGGTGCAACTCTGCCGGGTCGATGGCGTAGCGACCCCGATCATCCTTGGGCGCGCTCATGCGCCCACTATTGATGGCATTCAGAAGGGTAGACTTGGAGCGGCCGCAGGTCTTGGCAGCCTGGTTCAGCGTCAGCGGCACGGTGGTTCCTTGGGTGGTCGGGGCCGGTCGGCAGGGTGGTCGGTATCGGTTTCCGGAACCGGTAGCCGACCGGTCGGCTACTCGGGGGTCTGGTCGGACTTACCGCCCTCAATCACGTCCAGCTTGTAGCGTTCAACAGCTTGCGCGTGGCTGTTCACGTTGCCCCGGAACGCCCCTTCCGGCGTCACGGTGATGATCTTCACCCGTCCGCGCTTCATCCGTCTAATAGCTCCCACCTGCTCCAAAAGGTCCAAGGCGCGAGCCATCTGGGCCTTGTCGGTTCGCATTACTTCACACAGGTCGGCAGCGGTCTTGGTGCATTCGTAGGACTGCCAACCGAGGTTGCGGGTGATCTGCCAGAGCACCGCCTGCGCGTGGAAGGCCTGTGCCGTAGTCTTCGCCGCCGTAAACAGACGTTCGGTCACGGCGTCCTGATACTGGAATGCAATGGACACGTTGCCTCCTCCGAAGAAGTCAAACTCAATCTGATTGCTGACGGACAGTTCCTTGGCCGCCAGAGCGGCCTTCCGCGCCATTGCGGCGCGTTCGGGGCTGTTCTCCCGGAGAGCCTGCTGATCGAGCAGGAGCGCCGCCTGGTCGTAAACACCGCGCTTGCGCATTGCGCGGGCGGTCAGATCGGCAGGCGGATTCGGGTTTGTGCGTTGGCGCTGTTCTGCTGCCCCAACAATGACGCCGATAGACTGGACAGGCGAGCCTGTCCGACGCTGCGCCAGTTGCGTGACTTTGGCCGTTTCGATGTCTTCGGCAGACACCCCCATCCGCCGTAGTTCGTGAAGTGAAATCCTGCCCATCCCTCGCCTCGATAGTTGTCTGGTGGACAACTTAAGTTGTCTGGTGGACAACTGTCAATTTCTGTTTTTCTCAGCCCAGCAAGGCCGAAACCGCCAAAATGCACCAGCGTATCCATATATCCTAAGAGTCTTAGGTGCACCGGCACACGCAG
>NZ_JAVCWH010000043.1 GCF_030846195.1 Paracoccus yibinensis | reverse complement strand
CGGCAGGCGGAGAGTACCGTCCCTTGCATCGTTGAAGCGGGCCATGAGGGAAAGCAGGTCGTGCTCGAAGGCCTGCTGCCCTGGCGCGTCAAGCGCCAGGAAAGCCTTGTGGATGGGACCATAGAAGCGGCGGAACTCATCCAGGAAGTCCTGCGCAGAAGCATAGCGGAAAACGAAGGACTTCAGCGTGAAGTTGAGCGAGGTGGCTGTCGGGCCGAACGTCTCCTCGATCCAGGCGCGGTCCCCCCAGCGGGACGGTGGCTTCAGCCCGGCAGGCGGAGGGAGATGGCGCCCCAACGTTCGGAACACCTCGCCGATGAAGCTATCGGGGGTCCAGTTGGCCAGCCCGAGCCGGCCGCCGGGGCGACAGACGCGCAGCATCTCGGCCGCGGCGCGGTCCTGGTCGGGGGCGAACATCACCCCGAAGGTCGAGGCGACCGCATCGAAGCTGCCGTCCGCAAAGGGCAGCGCCTCGGCATCCGCCACCTGGAAGGCAAGCGGCAGGCCCTCTGCCTCGGCGCGCCGCTGACCGCGTTCAAGGAGGGCGGGCACATAGTCGGTGGACACCACCGCCGCGCCCCGACGTGCAAGGGCCAACGAGACATTGCCGTTCCCGGCAGCAACGTCGAGCGCACTTGCGCCTGCGGGCAGGTCCATCGCCTCGGCCAGGGCCTCGCCCACGATCTGGAGCGTGACGCCGATCCGGGCGTAATCGCCCGAGGCCCAGGCCGCCTGCTGGCGGCTCTTGATCGCGGCGAAATCAGGAAGGGGCAGATCGGGCGTCTTCAAGGTCGTCGTCATGTCGGTTCCTTTCACAAAAAACATCGTCCGAAGAACTGCTGGCCTAGGGGCCCGGAACGACGACAAGGCTAATCGTTCGGTCATCACCATGCTTGAGGACGGCGTGGGGATCTTGTGGTAAGATCCTGGGGCTTCCGGGGGAGCAGGCGATGATCTACCGCTTGGGCAGGTTCAGCCTCGACACGGATCGCGCGGAACTGTCCGGCCCGCGCGGGCCGGTCGGCCTTGAACCAAAGGCCTATGATCTTCTTCGGCTTCTCGTGGAACGACAGGGCCGCCTGGTTACCAGGGAGGAGGCGATTGCGGCCGTGTGGGGCGGCCGGTTCATCTCGGACGCGGCGATCTCGACGGTTCTCAAGATGCTGCGCAAGGCCTTGGACGATGACGGCAAGACGCAGCGCGTCATCCGCACGATCCATGGCCGGGGCTTTCGATTGGTGGCCGAGCCGCCCGCCCGTCCGCACCAACCAGAGGAGAACAGCGCGGTTCCCGACCGCCAGCCGGTCCCATGGGCGGCCCGGCCCAGTCTGGCGATCCTGCCATTCCGGCGCCTTGGCGCCTCGGACATCCTCGAGATGGTCGCCGACGGGCTTCCGGCCGACCTGATCAGCGGGATTTCCCGGCTGCGCTGGCTTCGCGTGCTGGCGCAGGAGACGACCTTTCGCTTCAGGGATACCGATCATCTTCCGCATTCGGCCGCGGCACGGCTGGGGGCGACCTATGCCCTTTGCGGAACCGTTGAGGTCGTGGGGGGCGGAACCTTGACGTCGATCGAGCTTTCGGACCTGCGAACGGGCGCGGTGGTCTGGGCCGAGCAGCTCGAGGGTCGCCTGGACGACCTCTACCAGACGCGTGCGGCCATATCGGCGGCCGTCCTGGCCG
The DNA here is from genome assembly GCF_030846195.1 of Paracoccus yibinensis. Taxonomy (GTDB): domain Bacteria; phylum Pseudomonadota; class Alphaproteobacteria; order Rhodobacterales; family Rhodobacteraceae; genus Paracoccus; species Paracoccus yibinensis. Next base: position 5,387 of record NZ_JAVCWH010000043.1, on the reverse strand, counting down.
CCCTCGAGATCCAGATCCCCCTGAACGAGGCGTTGCGCGCCCGATCCTGCCCGACCGAACAGCTGGACGCATGGGGCGCTTATCATCTGGGGCTGCAGCACATCTTCCGCTTCACGGAAGCCGACAATGCCATCGCCACGGGCTATCTTGAACGCGCAACGCAGCTTGATCAGCATTTCGCAAGCGCCTTCGCGGCCCTGTCGTTTACCAGCTATCAGATGGCGGCGATGCAGTGGACGCCCGACCGGAACCAGGCGATCAGGCAGACCCAGGCCTATGCCGAACGCAGCCTCGAGCTTGATCCGCTAGACCCTTTTGCCAATCTTGTCGAAGGGCGGCTGTTCCTTCTTCTGAACCGCCCCGAGGATGGGCAACTCTGGCTTGACCGGTCGGTGCAACTGAGCCCAAGCTATGCCAAGGGCTATTATTCGCGCGGATTTGCAGCCATGCTGGCCGGGCGGGTCGGCGACTGCCTGGCCGACATGGAGCGCGCAATGGCGCTGAGCCCGCTCGACCCGATGCTGTGTGCGATGCAGACGTGCAAGGCAATCGCCTTGCATGTGGCAGGCCGGCCTGACGAAGCCGTCATCTGGGCGAACAAAGGCGCGCGGGCGCCCCATGCGCATATCGCCATGCTGATGACGGCCGTGGCGGTTTGCCAGCTTGCAGGGGACCACGCCGGGGCACGAACCTGGAAGGCGGTCTTGCGCACCCGCTATCCCGACGCGAGCCTGCGACGGTTCTTTACGGTGCTGCCATTTACGGATGCAGCGCTGAGATCCCTGCTGGGGCGCGCTTTGCAAGAGGCAGGCATACCAGCATAAGGCCGAGCCGAGGCTGAAACGGCGGCTTTGCTGCCGCAGCCTCCACGCCGCTGCTGCGCCAAGCACCACCATCGCCCGCTTTGGAAAGCTGCCCCGCGGCGCCTGGCATGGCCCGGCCGTCCGTTTTGGGCGTTTCTGTTAGGCACGGCTTTTGTTGACAGCTTCTCTCCTCGGGCGGAAGCTTCTGGACCAGGCGTTCCGCTCTGGACGTCGTTTATGTGAGGTGCTTCATGAGTTCGGCTCTGATAAGGGGGCGCGTCTCCATGCCCCGTCGCATTCTCCTTGCGTCTTCTCTTGTATTCGTTGGCCTTCTTGCCTCGGCACCCCCGGGAGAAGCTGCAACGCTTCGCCTTGAGAAGGTTGTCATGGAAGGCCTGGCAAACCCGCGGGGCCTTTCCTTCGGTCCCGATGGCTGGCTTTACGCCGCAGAGGCCGGCACCGGCGGAGATGGTCCGTCGATCGTCTCTGGCGACGGCCAGACCGTTTCCTTTGGTCTCTCGGGAAAGGTAACCCGGTATCGGTCCGGGGTGCAGGAGGCCGTCATTGATGGTCTGCCCTCGCTTGCCCCGGCCAGGGGGTTCGGTGCCACGGGTGCGCATGACCTTGCCTTCCTGGACGGCGTTCTTCATGTCGTCCTGGGCTTTGGCGCGAATCCTGCCCTTCGCGCAAACCTTGCAAGTGCCCCCGGTTCTGAACTGTTGGGTCGGGTCGTCTCGGTCTCGGGCAGCACCGTTTCGGCAGTTGCCGATCTTGCCGCCTTTGAACTGGCCAATGATCCCGACGGCGAGCCGAACAGCAATCCGTTCAGCCTGGTTGCCCTGGCTGATCGCCTCGTGGTCTCCGACGCCGGAGGAAACGACATTCTGACGGTCGGCCAGGATGGAGCCATCGCCATAAAGGCGGTGTTGCCGCAAGGCTCCTATCAGCCGGTTCCAACAGGCGCCACCGTGGGACCGAACGGGGACATCCTTGTCGGCCAGTTGACAGGATTTCCGTTCCCCGTCGGCGGGGCAAACGTCTTTGCTGTTGACGGGGCGGGGATGATCGACGTCTTCGCCACCGACTTCACGAACCTCATCGACGTCGCATATGGCAACGGCAAGCTTTATGCACTCGAGTTCGACAGCGACAGCCTGCTTGGTCCAAATACCACCGGGTCGCTGTTCGAGATCGGCGAGGACGGCCTCAAGCGTCTTGTTTTCGGCGGACTCAACAGCCCGACCGGTCTGGCGATTGGCGCCGACGGGAACATCTTCGTTGCCGAAAGTGGCGTTTCGCCAACGGATGGGCGGGTGATCCAGCTTGCCCCGGTGCCGCTTCCCGCATCCTTGCCGCTTCTGGCAGGAGGCATGGCCTTTGCCGCGGCCATTGGGTCATGGAGAGGCCGCAAGCGAAGCTGAGCCGGGACGTCACGTCGCGGAAGTCGGCCAGGCACAACCAAATTCCTGCCCTTGGCCAGCTTCCTGCGCTTTCCCGCGACACGCCATGCGCGTGGGATATCCGTCCGCGTGATCTCGACCGCCACCAAGACCACCATTCCTGAAGACCTGTGATGCAGATCCCTGGATTTCGGAGGGAGCGCCTGCGCTTCGGAGATCAAGGCTGCCGGTATCATGACGATCTGGCCCCTCCGGACACACGGGGCAGTTCAGGTTGCTCTAACCCGTCGGCCGCAGGTCAGACAGGCAAGGGGGGATCATGGCGCGGGGACGGCCGTTCCCCACCCAAGGGAGGGCCGGCGTGACCGGCATCCAGCAAGGTGGCCGGCCGCGTGCCGGACCCGCCTGGCTTTCGACCTGTTCGGTGTGTCCGCGATCATGGACCGGCGCATCAGCGTTGCGGCAAGCGGGTGCCGGGCTTCAGCTACCAGATCGTCGCCTGGAAAATGGCGGCCGTCTGGTATCTCCCTCAGGAAGAAAGGCGCTTCGGGGCTGCGATGCCGTTGAGGACCGCCTGACGCTCCAGTCGTTCCAGAAGGTTGCGATACTTGACGTTGTGAGAGTAGGCTTCGATTGCCTCCATGATGATCTTCCAGTCATCCACGGACACGGCAGGACGAAAAGCAGTCGAGCTTTGGGCTTGGGACATGGTAATACCTACAACTTTAACAATATAGTTGTGTTACCTCAGGGTTGTCCTGCAAACATCTGTCTTTTTGTATAAGCTAATGCGAGGCTTGTGGGAACAAAGGCCTGCAGCAAGCATCCCCCGAGGCACAATCGAGTTCCCGACGAAGGATGCTGCAACCTCTCGGAGCCCGGTTTCTCCAAGCTGTCTGGATCGCCTTGCAGCTTAACCCTGCGCGCGCGCCATATCGCGCCAGCCGGCGGCGGCAATGCGGCTGCACGGCGATGCTTGGAAAACACTGCGGCTTCTGTTCCCCGCGAACCTTTTTCCCCAGCTTGCATCCAATGACCATGGCCGGGCGGATCCGGCCTGCCATCGAAAGGTCCCCACATGCCTAGCTCCCTTCCCGTTCTCGCCGCATCTGTCCTCCTTGGCGCCCTGCCCTTCGTGGCGACTGCCCAGACCGTGCCTGACACCGCACCCCCTGCCGCGCCCTTCCAGAAGGTCAGCGAACTGGTCACCCTGCCGGATTTCCTGCCCGGCCTCGGCACGCTTTATGTCGATCCCGCGACCCTGCCCGCCGGTCCCTTCCTAGGCTATGATCACGACGGCAAGCTGTCGGCCACGATCTACATGACGCCGCTGGAGGATCTGGAGGGCGGCCAAGCCTTCGACGACCTTGCCCTTGGCCGCGACAGTGTCGCGTCGGTCGATATCTATCACAACGCCTGGCATCCGGGCGTGGAGAAGCCCCATGTCCATGTCGTGCTTTATCATGACGCGGACGCCAAGGCGCGGCTGGCGGAATGACCATGAACCGCCGAACGGTGATGACCCGGGGGGCGGCGCTTCTCGGCGCGGCCTGCCTGCGGGCTGGCCGTGCAAGTGCCGCCGCGCCCCTGCTGGTCGAGATGAAGGGCAGCCCGCGCGGCGAGGCCGTCTGGTTCGTGCCGGCCGGGCTTGCCGTCGCCCCCGGCGCAACGATCCGCTTCGTGAACCGCGACCCGGGCAACAGCCATACGGCCACCACCTATCACCCCGCTATCCTGGACCGGCCGCAGCGCATTCCCGACGGGGCGCAGCCTTGGGACAGCGGCCTGTTGTTGCCCGGCGAGGAATACGAGGTCACGCTGACCGTGTCCGGCGTCCATGATCTTTATTGCCAGCCGCATGAACATGCCGGCATGGTGGCGCGGATTGTCGTGGGCCGGCCGGGCCAGGATGGCGGCTGGCAGGGTTCGGCCACCGATGCGGGCGACCTGCCCGAGGCGGCCCTGGCAGCCTTTCCGCCGGTCGATGCCATTCTTGCGCAAGGTGCCGTGATGCCCTCTCAAGGAAAGACGCCATGAGCAAACCCCAAGAAGCGATGTTTTCCGGCCCCGAGCGCCAATTGTCCGAGACGGCCCTGGTGGCGGCCGCCCGGCAGCGCGACGAGGCGGCGGTGCGCGAACTGATCCGGCGGCTGAACGGCCGCCTGTTCCGCATCGCCCGCGGCCTGATGCCCAGCGACGCCGAGGCCGAGGAGGTCGTGCAGGACGCATACCTGGCCGCCTTCACCCATCTTGACGATTTTCGCGAGGCGGCGCGCTTCTCGACCTGGATCACCCGCATCGCGCTGAACTGCGCGGCCATGCGCCTGCGCAAGCAGCACGCGCAGCAGGAATACGACACGGTCGAGGAACCGGCGCTGCATGGCGCCGCGGTGGTGCTGTTTCCGGGTGCCGAAACCGAACCGACGGACGCCGCCCTTGGCCGGATGCAGACACGCAGCCTGATCGAGGCGGCGGTCGGCGAGCTTCCTTCGGATCTGCGGCTGGTGTTTCTGATGCACGAAGCCTCGGGGCTGAGCCTGCACGACATCGCCCGCGACCTGTCGCTGCCGCTCGGCACGGTCAAGACCCGCCTGATGCGCGCACGCCATCGCCTGCGGCGGATCATCACGGATCGGATCAGGGGCGGGTTCGAGACGATCTTTCCATTCGACGGAAAGCGCTGCGTCGGCATGGCGGACCGGGTGGCGGCCTTGCTGAAGGCGCGGCCGTGCTGGTCCGGCCCTCCCAGCATACAAGCGGGGTGGGACGGGATCGCGAAAGCTCACCAATCGCTGCACGGATGTCATTCACCCTGAAGCTCAGCGCAGTATGCTCTGCCTTGATTCCCTCAGGTTTGTGAAACAGGTCAATCTCTGTGCCGCCGCAGTGATAGACCACCTTTCCATCAGGCCGTTCCTCTCCTGCAGGCAGCGCCAGGGCCCGGTCGTAGAATGCGCGCGCCCGAGCAAGATTGTCAACGGCGGTGCAAAATCCGGCCACGCGGCGGGGTAAAACCAGGTCAGGTGGCGGTGGCCGGCGCCATGGCGCGCGCGCTTACCAATAGCTGGCGCGTGCCATGGCGCATTGGCCTCTTTGTGCCAAAACGAGCGATCTGATCTCAGGACTTTTGTTGCCGCTTTCGGGCAGTGCTGTTGGCGAGGCGATAGCTCTCGCCGTTCATCTC
>NZ_JAVCWH010000042.1 GCF_030846195.1 Paracoccus yibinensis | reverse complement strand
ACCAGTTCGCCATAATGTTCGGCGAGCGCTTCGACGCTTGAGTATCTGAAACCGCATGGACCGGGCTAGATACACAAAGTTCAGGACACTCCCAGACGGATAAGTCCGTCCCATTCGGGAAGTATTGGCGCAGGAGGCCATTGGTGTTCTCGTTGCTGCCGCGCTGCCACGGGCTCTTTGGATCACAGAAGTAGACGCTGACATCTGTCGCGACGGTGAATTTGTAATGATAAGCCAATTCCATCCCTCGGTCCCAAGTCAGCGAAGCCATGACGCCCTGCGGTAGGTGCTGCACCCGGGAGATCAGGGCGCCGACGACGCTGTCGCTGTCCTTGCCCTCGACTTTGACCAGCATGACAAAGCGCGAGCTGCGTTCGACCAGCGTGGCGATATGGCTGTTTCTGGAGCCGCTCAACAAGTCGCCTTCCCAGTGGCCGGGAATGGCGCGATCCTCGACTTCTGCTGGTCTGTCCCGGATCGACACGGCGTCAATGATCTGTCCCCGGGTCTGACCTGCCGTTGTCGCGGTTCGGCCCCGACGCATGATCCTGCGACTGCGCAGATGGGCGAGCAGCTCTTTCTTGAGGACGCCTCGCGCCTGTATGAACAGGCTTTTATAGATCGTCTCGTGCGAGATGGTCATGGAGGGGTCTCCAGGATACCGGGCCTTCAGCCACCTGGCAATCTGTTGTGGCGACCATTGGCCGGACAGCTTTCCGGCGACCAGTCTTGCACAAGGCGGGGTTGAATGCCAACCGACAGGGCTTGGGGCGAAGAGCCCGATCCAATGCCCGTTCTTCAGCCCGGGCAGCGCGATACACACGGCGTCCACCGTTGCGCGCAACTTCACGGCTGATCGTAGAAGTTGTCCGCCCCAGATCGCGGCCGATCTGGCTAAGGGCACGGCCTTCAGCAAGACCACGCGATATCTCCTCTCGCTCCGCCAAGCTAAGCGATCCCGGCTTGCGTGATCGAGGCGCCGGGGCAAAACCTCCCTTTGCCGCGACAACACCAAACACCGAGGCCGCATGCTTGCCCAACCGCTTTCGCCGTCTCGCCATCCGCTACGAGCGGCGCGCCGACATCCACGAGGCTTTCGTGATCCTCGGCTGCGCCCTCATCTGCCTCAACCAGATCAGAAGGTTTTGTTAGGTGTTCTAAGGCGCTTGCAGCGCGGACATCATCTTTTCAACGCTCAGCTATCGTGATGATGCCGCATTGCCTTGCAAGACATGACTTTGCCCCGGGCGTCTACCCAGTCACGCATCTTACCGATCTGCTCGCAACTAGACAGCATGTGTGCCCGAATCAGTGCAGCGCTAGCATCTTAATGAGGCTTGGCAGGCCTGCACCTTGCGCGTAGCAATCGCGATTGAGATCAATGCAGTTATCGAGCAGGATCTGCTTCACTCGGGCGGGGTAGCCGATAAACTCGCGATGTAGGCTCAGGTAGGCCGCAAGCAGCCCTGAGACGTGCGGGGCGGCCATGCTGGTGCCGCTCCGTTCAACATAGAGTTCCTCAAGCTTCGGCAGTATCCCTGCAGAGATACCCCCGCCCGTCCAGTCGTGGCGCGCTGAGACGATCCGCTCTCCCGGCGCCACCAAGTCCGGCTTGCGTCGGCCGTCCGCCGTTGGACCCCGCGACGAGAAATAGGAGACGCCGTAGGTATGCGGGTTGGACTTGTGGACCGACCCGACCGCGATCGCCTCCTCGAGATTGGCCGGATCGCCGATCGAGAGATCAAGGTTGGCCGGGACATATCCTGTCTCGCCGCGAAGCCAGGTGTAGCCTTCGTTGCCGGCGGCTAGGCACACCAGGACGCCTTGCCCCCAGAGCCGGCGCAATTCTTGGCACATCGGCGTGTGGCCGCAGCCGAACACCGACGGGTCGAAGTTCCCGCCAAGACTGAGATTTATGCCGTGGATCACCAGCTGCCCTGCCCGCTCGTTGATCGCCGCGACCTCGTCGAGCGCCTTGATGATCCAGCTGTCGCGGCCGTTGCCGTTGTCGTCGAGCACCTTGAAGCTGTAGAGTTGGCAGGCCGGCGCCATCCCGGCATACAGCACTCCCCGGTCAGGATCCTGGCCGGAGACTGGATGATCCGATCCGGAGGCGGCCACCCGGCATTCGCCGGCGATGATCGCGGCCACATGGGTGCCGTGGCCGTTCTTGTCGAACTTGTCGAACCTGGGATCGCCGGGCTCGATCCGATCCAGGCCCTTCGACCCGGTACAGTCGTACTGCACGACGACGTTGGCGTGTCGCCGGAAATGCGGGTGGTTGGCGCAGATCCCGGTGTCGAGCACCGCCCACACGATGCGCTGGCCGTCGGCGCCATAGCCGAGGTTGCCGGGGCGCGCCTGGACCGTGTGCGTAGACCGACTGATCAAGGCCTGCTTTGGCGCGTTGCGCCAGATGCCCTCGATCTTCAACTCGCGGAACCGGCTGCGCAGCACCTCGACCTCGAGCCGCGTGAGATCGGCGGACAGATACCGGCGCATCCGGTCGGTGCGGGCGTCATCCGGATCGAGGTCCCGGCTTCGCAGGAGGTCGTCGATCGCCCCTGTTACCGCATCGGCGACCTCGTTGAGATCGCGCGCCACCCCCTCCCTGTCAGAACGATCTGCCGCCAGCTGGATCAGTGTGGCATGCCGCGCATCGGGGTCGCTGCCCTCGAGTTGCTCGACGAAGTCGCCAGCGATGACAAATGGTGCGATCGGCTGCGCGAAGCTCGAGCCGACGGCCTGGCGCACTTTGTGCCGCACCGCCTCGAGGCGCAAGTATCCGGTCGAAGAATGCGGATCGTCTGGCACGAGATTTTCGACGGGGATGTCCTCCAGCCTGGTATCCCCGCCGAAGTCGTTGTTGAGCCGAGTATCCGGTAGGGCAACGATGTCGCGGGGATCGGCGAAGTTGAGCCAACGCTCGACGCAGTCCGGCACCTCGAGCTTGCCGCCGCCCCAATCGCGTAGAGCGTCCTGGACCTCCTTAATTCCGAGGGGCGATCCGATCGTGACGAAGAGCGGGACCTTGTGCCGTTTCGCATCGAGTTGGCGCAGGAACTGGTAAGCAATCATCGACCCCTGGCTGTGGCCGATCACCACGAACGGGCCGCCGCCCGCGGCAATTCTTTCGGCAACGCTCCGGAGCATCGCCTGCCGCCGGTCGGGGACGTAGAGGAAGTCGTGAACGTCCCGCATGAAGGCCCGCGTCACCCTGCGGGCGATGAACTGCCTGAGCGGCCTGAAGGGCACGATCTTGATCCCGGGAGACCCCGGCGGTCGGGTCAAGCCGCCGTTCTCGGCATTGGTCACGGCGCTCGCCGCCAGCATCTTTTCGGAAATGCTCTTCAGCGTGTTGCGCTTGTCCGAGTCACCCCCAGCGAGCGCCTCGATCTCGTTCTCGACGGCCTGCTCGTCGGCATCCGCGCCGCTCTGCCCGAGCGAGAGTGCCATGATCGTGCGGGTCGAGATCTCGTCGTCGTCGACCCGGACCTCGTCCGGCTCCGCGCAGGTCGCATCTAGCGGCCGTGGATAGTAGGCGCGGTTGACCCAATAGGCGAGCCGCGTCCGGTCGCCCATCCGGTTGCCGAAGAGCGCGGTGTCCCACTGGCATTTCAGCACTTCTTCCCTCGGCTTTGGCCCGATCCCGTGCACGTAGACCACCATATGTGCCTTACCGCCGCCGGTGCCGAGGGCGGCCGGTGAGTCGTTGCCGACCGGCAACGGTGGCATGGCAAAGGTGACATCGGCTGGCACGGACGCCGCCTTGGAGGGAGCGCGTCTGCCATTTTCGGCTCCCGATGCCTGCGTTCCAGAGGTAGCCACCCGCTCGGACGTCTTTGCCGTCGCACGTCCGGCAGACTTGACCGCCGACTTTTTTACCGACTTGCCGCCCGTAGTTGTTGTCTTCTGAGCCATGCCTTTCCCCTTCACAGCGTTCTTCTTAATTGTGATGGTACCATACTCGGGCCTTGGCGAGATATACTGAAGCGCATCGGCGTCCAGCGAGCCGACGCGCGTAATATCTACAAATGCTTGCGTGGAAATTGGACTGCGACGCTGTGAATCAATTATTCTACGAGTCGGGCTTTGATCCAAGCGCCACATTGCTTGTGCATTCTAGTGGAGATGCCATGCCATCGATTACTGAGTGTCTTCTTGGACGTTTTCCACTCGCGACAAGCAGAAGACGGCCTTGATATAAATGGCCTCTTCTAATTGCGATGCCGACAATTGTCGGCACCCGCGTCAACTTGCGGCAGAAAAACCTTAAAATTGTGAGACCGATTCGCTACCGAGTGGCCCGGTACGGCCAACCATCGACATGCCCGAGGCGCGCGCAGCAGACGGTAGCTACAATGATCTCTGCTGTCCTTGGTTGAACCGCTCCGGGTTTGCCGGAGCGATTCAATACAGTCATCTGTGCAGCCTTGACGCGGCGGGTTCACCTTCCGATCATTCGGATTGGGCATTGGCGACGTCCTGAAAACGCTTTAGACGCGCCATCAACTCGTCGAACGTGATGGCATCAGATTAAAGTAGCCCTGCTTCCGGCATTTTCTGGTAGTTTGCTCGAGCGCCTTTAAGGCCTCGCCTTATGGGATCTGGCTACACAACTTACAGACTATGATCCGCTGCTGCTCACAAGCGCCTGCAAGAGGAAGTAGTTCAAATCTTCAAACGTCAGTACCCCCTTTAGAACGCCTCTCGCATCGGTAACCGCGACAAATTTGACTTCGGGCACTTTGAAATCAGTCAGGGCTTGTTCGACCGTTTGATTTTCATTCACCGCCGCTACATACCCGTCTCCCAACTCTATCCGCCTTTCCGGGAATCTGAGGGCTGTGCCGAAGGTGCTATACATCATTATCCTATCCGCCAGATTCGAAAGATCAGGATTGGAAGCCCCAATATCTGGGAGAGCCCAAGCAGCAAGGGCTTCAGAAAAGAAGCTGGAATTGTAGGAACCTATGTACCTATCTGTTTCATCCAAAACTATTACGCCCTGTAACTTGCCGCAAGTAAGCGAGGAACGAATTGCCCATGTTGCATCTCGAACATACTTTGAAAAATCGGGAGTGTTGAACGCGGGTACATCGGACTTTCTCAATACTAAAAACCTGCTGCACGACTCCCAGTATGCTGCTTGGCCGAAAGACGGCCCATCAGGATCAACCGGGGAAAGCCATCCCGCTTCAAGGTCCGCGATGGCCACACCAACCTCCGCTATGCCCGTTTCTAATTGTTGCTGAAGTCTCTCCACTGAGACACCAAATCCAGACAGCTTGGCCACCGAACCCGTCTGAAAGAAGAAAAGCAGGGCAGGAAGAAAAGCTACCGCCGCGACTAGTGCCTCGCTTGCTCCCGGTATCAGATATCTTTTCATCAGCACGGCAAACGAGAAGGATAGTACTAGGATTAAAAACAGTAGCATTTTGTTACACTCCCCGTAATCAGACATGTAAATTGTTCATTATTAGCGTCTGATAACCTTAGACATATAGAACGAGATGCCGTAACTTAGCCGATCCCTTGCCGATCCCTGCTGAAGTTGTAGAGGTGCGCGGACTACCCATCGTAAATCGCCTTCGCGAAAGTTTCCCACGTTGACCTTAAACAAGCCGATACCGGACTGCTCTATCTCAGTGTCATCGATATCTAGGTTCGACAGCTGCTAGTTCCCTGCAACGTCAACTGCATTCCGAGTCTAGTTAATAGACTAGCCGCTCCTCGTTGAGAATGCGCTAGCCTTTCCTTGAGCGCCATTGGCTTAGAGGGCCGAACGTGTCGAAAAACTCTACCTCAACAGTGTAAGTATCAGAGATGAACTCTATCAGCCAATTAGCCACACTGATCTCCTCACCGTACTCCGAGGGCTTCTTTGTCACCTGAACATGATCCCACATTTCCTGTTCTCTAGGAACCGCATAAAAGCAGCGTCGGATGGGAAATTACAGATTCGGCAGCATATTTCCACGAGCGATTAGTACTTCATTCTGGCCGTGAGGGCGTCAGCCCCGTGCTGCCGGACCTCTTGGGCCAGATCCTGCCAGATGAACAAATCGGCATCGTGACCGGCGACGGTGCCTCCGACACCCGGCGTTGCCACACAGCAATCCTAGATCGCGGCTGCACCGCCGTCATTCCCATCCGCAAGAGCAGTCGCTTGTGGAAGGAGGACTGTCCTGCCGCCCGCGCCCGCAACGGCATCATGCGGGCGAGCAGGCGCTTTTGATCGTGCCACTTGGAAACGTTGGTCCGGCTATCACTCACAGTCGGATCGATGCAAGAGGCGATGCTTCAAATCCTTCGGCGAGCGGATCGCCTCACGAGACTCGAGCAGACAGACGGCCAAAATCCACATCCGCATCGCACTCCTGAACCGCTTTAACGCGCTCGGTACAGCCGAGATCAAGCGCGTGGCATGAGGTCAGCGGGATAAGGGAACTCACCTCAAAAGTTGAGTTCTGCAGCAACACCGATCTTATTCTGTATTATTAGCGTTAGTAAGGCAGCCTAATAGACTCCTCGCCTCCCCCCCCATTTTCGGTTAGGCTCATCGTCTTTAAACCAACTGTTCTCGACAATACGTCCTTTAATTGCTTTGCCCCTTCTTCTGCAGCTTTAACAGCCTCTTCCCAAGTTGGATTATCGCGAGACGTATGAACAATTTGAACGTGCGGGCTATCCACATACTGCATAACTTCGAGAGGGATGTTATCCTTAAGGTCAAAATCAACATATCGGTTGGAGGACAAGGTTCCGTTAAAGTCTGCCCAAGTATTTTTCTTTTTTGTGGTAAATATATGAAAACCGTCTTCATATACTTCGGCCCAAAGCGTTCCTTTAAATCCCCAATACGAGCTTCTAGACTTACACTCAAACTCTGCTACAAAAACTCCGTTCCTTGATAAACTCCAAGTTCCGCTCGCCGACCCGCCGCCGCCATTGTCTTTAAATTTTTCGCTCCACATTTCGCTAACCTCCCGAAAATATTCAAATATTATTATACCACAGCTACTTTCTCATGACAATTCGCTTCATTCTCAACCGGATTCTTCCTCACGGGCCCATCATGTTGATTTCCAGGCAGCGCCGTCCGCCTTGCACTGCCGGGTGGCGACCAGAAAGCCGGAGCAGCGACGAAAGAAGCGCGTCCCGCTCGCCCCCTGTAAGGCCGCGATCCACAACGGCCAGCAGGTCAATATCGCTTTGGGGTCGCAGCCCGCCCGAAACCGCAGAACCGTGCAGATAGACCGCGAGCAAAACATCCCCGAGTATGTCGCGCAGGTCTGCCATCGCGGCTGATACTTGTTCGATTTCTTCCGGCACAGCCTGCATGTCACCTCGCTTTTGGCCTGCAGACTATCAGGTGCATGGCCGCTTCGTCCCGCATAGCGACACGTATTCTAGACTCGCGGCTCACCGCTTCGAGTCCTTTCCCCGATAGCGTCCGAAAGGGATCGTTGAGAGGACGGCGAGATTGCCCCTGAACAGCCCCATCGAAGGCCAGCATTTGCTGGCGGGACGAAATTTCAGATGAATGGTCCGTTATGTTTTGCAATGAGGGGGCGTCCAGTGTGACAGAGCGCTCCCAGGTATCCAAGGCTAGAGCGTATCTCAGCCATCAAGATTCAGGGTTCCCAGCCTGCCCATGATGTGATTCTCTTCTGCTAGGGCAGATGGAGATTTCAG
>NZ_JAVCWH010000041.1 GCF_030846195.1 Paracoccus yibinensis | reverse complement strand
CGGGGCGAAGGGGTTTCCCCGGCCTTCCTGCGCCTTTGGCTCCGTGCAGGCCGGGTGATCCCCCTCCCCTTCGCCCCTACGGACAACCTTGCGCGGGTCCCCCTCCTGCCCTCGCCGGGAGGCAGGGTTTCAGGAGAGGGCCGCTTCGCGGTCCTCGCCAGAAACCCCGCCCGATCATCCGGCACCAGACCGGCAAAGGGCATCGCCACAAGGAGGCCACAAATGGCTGACAAGTTCGACCTCTACGCCCACGTCACCGACAGCATCATTGCCAGCATCGAGGTAGGCACCCCGGCATGGCGCAAGCCGTGGACCGGCGACAAGGGCGGCGCACCCTTCCCGCTGCGGAGCAACGGCGAACCCTATTCCGGCATCAACGTCCTGATGTTGTGGCTTGCCGCAGACACCAAAGGCTACCGCGCCGCCCGCTGGTTCACCTACAAGCAGGCCCAAGAGGCAGGCGGACAGGTGCGAAAGGGCGAGAAATCATCCACCGTTGTCAAATACGGCACCTTTGAACGCGAGGACGCGGAGACGGGCGAGGAACGCCGCCTGCCCTACCTGAAAGCCTACCGCGTCTTTAACGCCGAGCAGATCGACGGCCTGCCCGCAGAATACTACGGCACCCCCGCCGAGCCTGCCCGCGACCTTGGCACCGCCGCCGACCCCGTCCTTGACGCCTTTTTCGCGGCGACCGGCGCGGACATTCGCACCAGCGACGAGCCGCAAGCCTACTACAACCCCGGCGAGGACTTCATCCACATGCCGCCGATTGCGACGTTCCACAGCGCCGCAGGCTACTATGCCACGCTTGCCCATGAGGCGACCCACTGGACCGGCCACAAGAGCCGCCTTGACCGCTTTTCCCGCTTCAATGACCGCAAGGCTTACGCCTTCGAGGAACTGATTGCGGAGATTGGCAACTGCATGACTTGCGCCCGGCTTGGCCTGACCCCGGATTTTGACCAGTCCGGCGCATACGTTCAAAGCTGGTTGCGCGCATTGACCGACGACAAGCGGCTGATTTTCAAAGCCGCCAGCGAGGCGCAGAAGGCCGCCGAATGGCTGATGAAAGGTCAGCAGACCGATGCAGAAGAAAAGAGGGCCGCATGAGCCGCCCCCATCCCCTGCCCGCCCTGTCCTGCCGCAAATGCGGCAGGAGCAACCCTTGGGTTTATCTCGCGCCGGTTGTGGTCGAGGGAGCCGGAACCTGCATCTGCATGGATTGCGCCAAGGCGCGCGGCTGGCTAGACGCAGCCGGAAATCTCAAGCCGGGAGTCGTGCTTTGACGACCTACGAAATCCGCGATGACCCCGACGACCTACCCATCATCTGCGCCACCTTGGCAGAAGCGGAGCGGCGCGGCCAACGCCGGGCCGCCCGCCTCGGCATCGAGGTTCTGATCTATGAAATGGACCCCACGCGCGGAGAGCGGTTTATCGGCGCGATCTGACACCCGGCCCCCGCAGCAGCGGGGGCTTTTCCTTGTCGATCTGGTTGACCAGGCGGGGCGGAGCCGTTGAGCCGGCCCCGCCCCGTCTGGCCCTGCGCTGTCCGCGCGAGAACCGCGAATGCGGCAAGATGGAGACGGCTGCGCCGTCACCCCATAAAGAAGCCCCGCCTGAAAAAGGCGGGGCAGGTATCTCCAACAGGGAGGGAGTTCCGGTCAACGTAAGGTTGCCAAGAGAGTTCCCGGAAACAGTCTGAGATCATCAGCCTGCTCTTCCTTCCCCGATCCGCCATGCCGTCCAATCCTGTTCCGTGATCCGGTCAATGGCCGGGTTGCTGTGCAGGACCGGCAGGCGCAGCGACTCCGCGGCCGCAAGCGCCAGGCAGGTTTGCACCGTCAGTTTCGCCGGGTGATCCGCTTGCTGGCCGAACCAGGCCGCAAGCCTGCATCCATCAGCGGCGATGCGCGGGCTGATCGCGATTTCATAAACCTTCAGGATTTGAAGCAGGTTGTCGAAAACCTCGGTGGCCTGTTCAACCGCCTCGGCCGAGGTGCCGCGCTTGTCCGCGCGGCCCTCGGCCAAAGCCATGACCACATCGAGGCGCACGCTGGCCGAGGTCTTGCATTGCCTGCGGCTGCCCTTGATCTTTTCCACCAGCAAGGGCGCGTCCGAACTGTTGCCCAGAATGGCAAGGAAGGCAGAGCTATCAACGAACATCAGCGTTTGCCCTTCGGCGGAACGATGTGCGTGGACCTAAAGCCGTAGTTCTTCACCCGCTCCTGCAATGCGGCAATCTGGTCCTCGATGGTCGGGATGGACCTAAGGCGCTCGATTTCGTTCTGGATTGCCTGCCGCACCGCTTCGGTCTTGTTGACCCCAAGCATCTCGGCCAGCGTTTCCGCCAGATCGTTCACGCCTTCATCGCGGATGGATAACTTGCCCATGTGCGTTCCAATTTGTATGCACAGCATTTACAAATTAGCCTATACACCTGCATATTGGTCGGCAAGTCCGAGCGAGGTTCCGGCCATGCCCCCTGACACGTTGACAGGCCGTATCCGCTTCCTGCTGCTTCAGCCGGTCGATGCCCTGCGCTTCGCGCACGGCACGCCCGCCGCCGAGTTAGGCGGGCTAAAGGCTGCGGCTGTTCTGCTGCTGCTGTTCAACTTCGCCTTCGCCATGTCGCTCTATCATCATGGCGAGGCGCTGACGCTGGTGCCCCTCATCGGCGCGAGCCTGCACCTGGTGCTGGTCTATATCCAGCGGGTGCTCGACCTCTTTGCCTGGGGCATGTTCATCTATCTGGTGATCCTGCGCCGCCGCGCCTGATCCCTTGCCCGAAACATCGTACAGATTGCCGTATTGATCCTTCACAGGAATGGAGGCAACGATGACCAAGGAACAGACAAACCGGGGCTGCGCCCAGGATCGCTGTCAGGTCGCGGCCGGACAGGATCACGAAGTCCGCTATGAGGGCGAGAAGGTGGATGTGTCCAAGGACGAGGTGTGCGAGGCCGTGAAGTCCGAAGGCAACAGCCGCAAAAAGGTCGAGCGCAAGCTCTCCGAGGATTGAGCCCATGGCAGGCCATGCAAGCAAGCTGCGCATCATCCGGCCGGTGTCCTATCAAGAGACAGACAGTCGGTTTCGCACCGTCAGCGATGCCAATGGCATGGGCCGGGCACTGATGAAACATTGCGACAAGGACGACCCAGATTATCGGCGCGCAGCGGCGTCCTGCATAGCCTTTGTCGAAGGCAAGGCAACGCCCGATCAGGTCAGGGCCGATTTCATCCAGGCGTTGACGTCAGCCGGGGTGTTCGTCCGCGAACAATAGCAGCTCACGTCCCCGCGTCAGAGGTCGTGTCGCTGCTGGACGGTGCATTGCAAAGATGAAGGGCCGGACGCGCTTCGAGCAGAACCCCGTCAAGGTCGCCTGCCTCCGCCAGCTTCTCGATCTGCCGAAGACAGCCAACCGCCTTGCGGATCCCGTCATCTGCCATCTTCCATTTCTTCCTTTTCCGCTGTCAGGTTGGGCACCATGGACTTTACCCAACACGAGCAGGCAATGACTGGAAATCTGCAATGATCGTCTCGGCAATCGTCATGGCTGCCCGTGATGCCGCCGCCGACATTGAATCCGCATCGACCGGAGAAAATCTCACCGCCGAACGGGTGCGTGCCCTCAAGACCCTGGCCGACAATCTCTATGCCACCGCCCTTCAGGCAGAGGACAATGACCCGGAAGCGGTCAGGTTCTTGTGCGACATGCTGGGCCTGGAAAAACTGCTGGCCTTATATGATGCGGAATGCAGCCGGGAGCAGGCCGGTCGCCCTCGCCTATAAGATCTGTCCCGGAGCCTGCTTCCAGCCGCATCCCATCCTTTGGCCGGGGCCGCGCTCCAGGCTTCGGCCTTTCTGCCAAGACAGCTGTGCTTCTTGTGCCGGGAGGGACCGCCTTCCTTTGTCGTCAACCAGACGCCAGCTGCTTGCCAATGTCTTCATGCAGGTCTTCAAGTTCTGCGATGCTGAGGGATATGCGATGAGCTGCGTCCTGGGCTTCTTCGCCCGTCAGTGCAAACGCGTCTGCATGAGCGCGACACAGCAGAAGCGTCCTGTGCGCCGAAGAGAGATAGTCTTGGAGCATTGTGGCATTCATCGTCCGGCGCATCGTGAGCATGTACCTGCTATGGTTGAATCAATAGGCGGATATTCGCTCACAGGTACAATGAACGCGTGAATAAAGGAACCTTTTTCGCGTCAAGGTTGTGTTTTGACCCTGCGTCTCAGTTGCCGGAGAAGCGACAAGGCAACGTTGACGCTTCTTGCTTGGCGCCGCAGGTATGCCTTGATCCTGCTGGCAGCTTGAGAATGCGAGGAAGATCCCGCAGAGAACGACATCACGGCGCGAATACCGGCAAGCCTGCCGGGGCGACCACAACAGGACAGGACAACAGGGGGAGGCTTTCCATGGCGCTGCTGATTGGCTTCGGCCTTGTCGCCTTTCTGGGGATCTTCCACCACTTCGCGCTATTGAAACTGCGCAAGGTGACGGCGGATGCCAAGGAGCACCCAAACCGAGCCATCATCACGGTCTTCATCGGCCTTCTTGTCATTCACCTGGCGGAAATCCTGCTTTTCGCTGGCGCCTACCGCGTGCTGCTGAGTTGGCCATGGCTGGGGCAGTTGCACGAGGCCGACATGAGTTGGACTGGGTTGATCTATTTCTCGGGGATCAACTTCACCTCGTTGGGTTACACGCAGATCGAGGCCGCTGGCCCGCTCCGCCTGATCAACATGATGCAGTCGCTGGGCGGGTTCATGATTCTGACCTGGTCCGCCACCTTCAGCTACAGCATCTGGTCGAAAGCGTTGGACGGGCTCTGAACGACGACTGGCCCCCTGCCCCTCCTTTGCGGCTTTTCCCGTGCCGCCTGTCTCGTCCCGAGCCAGCCTGCGCGGGGCCGCAATAGTCGGTCCAGCGGCCCAGTCTCGGCCCTGCGGGTGGCGATCGCTTGCGGGGGAGCCTGGTTGTCCAGCCTCGCGCCGCAACGACCTTGGGAGTGGAGGCGGGAGGCCGAAGCAGGCTGTAAGCGAGACCACAGGGATCGAGCACATAGCCTGTGGTCAACCGGGCGGGCAGTTGCCTGATCCGGTCAAACCTTTCCACCATGGAAACCTCAGCCGGCGTCCGCGCCTAGTCTGCGAGAATGACCGTGAAATCTGGACCGACTTACCGCTCACTGACGCTGATCGCTGTTCTTCGTTGAGCTTCGCGACCTTGGCGTCGAACAGTTGCCTGACCTCATCATCCGACAGTTCCGAGACGGATTTTACTTCCGACCAAGGCTTGTCGTGCTGCTCGGGGGAATGGAGCATGTCACACCCTCCTTTGCACCCAGAGAGCCTAGCACGACAAGAATCGTATGCCAAATTTCCCTTCGTTAGCTCTGTAGGATGGCACAATCCCGCCGAACCCTTCCACAGGGCGGCTCGCTTCCCTTTGCTCTTTGATGGGCACGTCCAGCTCGCCGCCCTGCAAGGCCCGCCGCCCGCAGGGAGGCGGCAGGCTGGATAGCTTCGACCGGGAAAGATGATCGAGGGATCCCCGCACAGGGCGGGGATCGAGGCAAAGGCGCGAGACCGCGCCTGGCCGGGGGATTCGGACAAGCCGAACGCCCCTGCCCTTTGTGGGGCCACGCGCGAAGGGCGCGTGTCCGTTCATGGGAACCGCCGGTTCCCCCACGCAAGGCCGTCCGCTTGACGGGGCGAAGGGGTTTCCCCGGCCTTCCTGCGCCTTTGGCTCCGTGCAGGCCGGGTGATCCCCCTCCCCTTCGCCCCTACGGACAACCTTGCCTGGGTCCCCCTCCTGCCCTCGCCGGGAGGCAGGGTTTCAGGAGAGGCGCGCGCTTCGCGCTTCCTCGCCAGAAACCCCGCCCGATCATCCGGCACCAGACCGGCAAAGGGCAGCACCACAAGGAGGCCGGAATGGCTTTGTTCGAGATTGTCACCATGACCGACGACAGCGGCATGAGCCGCGTCGTCACCGATGACCTGGCCGCATGGGTCGAGAACATGGGCACCGAAATCACCGGGACCGAGACCCGCACCCGCCTGCGGCCCGAATTGCAGGACCAGCCGAAAATCGCAGGCTTTGTCGGCCCCTGCTGGGGCGGCCTGTCCAAGACCGGCGAACCCATCATCCGCTACGAAGATCGCGGCACCTATGCCGCCCTGAGCCAGTAAGGAGGCGGCGATGACCTATTTTTCCGTGGTCCAGATCGACATGCACCCGGCGCCCTATGTCGCCGCCACCGGCAGCGCCCGCAGCGCACAGATCCTGGCCCGTCTTGTGGCCGAGCGTTGCCCCGGCAACGTGTTCGGCGTGCGCGACACCGCCGATTTCAAGGGACCAAAGAGCAATGGCTTCATCCGCGATTGCGCCCGATCCGTCGAGGTTCAGACCCTGGCCGCGCAGGAGTTGATGGCCGAGGCCGACGACAACCCCGACCAGCTTCTCAAATGGCACGTCTATTTCTACGACAGCGGCGCGGGCGAAAGCCGCTTCACCGTCAACGCCTATCTCGATCATGACAGGCGCGTCCGCGCCAAGTGCGAGGCCGACCCGACTCTTGCGGGCCGCGCCGTTGTCTATGGTGACGGTCCTTCGATGGAAACGATGTATCTCATGCTGGATGCCTTTGCCGCCCGGCAGGAGGCCACGGCATGACTTGGCGGATCATCGAAACGAGGGCGCATCCAAGCGCCCTCCCCCGCGCCCATGACACCGAGGCCCTGGCTTGGTGCTTCGCGCGCCGCCACGGCCATGAGGTTTGGGACGTAACGGACAACGGCCGGACCGCCTTCGAGCGTTTCCTGGGCCAAGGGTGACGACATGACCTATCACAACACCGAGTTTCCGAAGATCGGAGAGACGCAGGAACATGCAGCGCCGGCGCTGCGCCGCAGCCTGTCCGAGATCGTGGCCGAGTATGACGAGAAGGCCGCGGCCATTCCCGAGGCAATTGCCGAGTTCAACCAGGCCGAGACGGCAATCAACGTCGCGGCTTGCATCGGCGGAGCCTATGGCGGGCAGATTTTTTCCCGCAGCCCGAGCCTTTACGAACGCGATGTGCGCCTTGCCCTGCTGCGTTCGGCCTGGAAGCATGTCTATGAAGGCTTGCAGATCGAGCGCATTGCCAGTGCCAAGGATCGCAAGCAGCTTGACCTGAAGCTGACCAACCCCCTGCCCTTCACCCTGCCCAATCTTGCGGAAGTGTTCGGGGATTACCTGCTGGACCCGCGCTTTCACGTCCTCAAGGGCTTGGCCGAGTGCTTTTGCGACCTGGACCCCGCCTATAAGAGCCATTCCAAGGTGAAGATCGGCGTCGAGGGCCTGCCCAAGCGCATCATCATCGGCAGCGCGACCGGCTGGAACGGATGGGGCCAGGAGCGGCTGAAGGACACCTTGAACGCCCTGCGCGTCTATCGCGGCCAGCCGCGCTATGAATACCGCGAGTTTGCCGACATGATGAAGGAGGCCGAGCGACACGGCGAAGCCGATTGCTGCGCAGGCTTTATCCGCGCCTTCAAGAACGGCAACGTGCATCTGATTTTCAACGAGGATGGACGGCGCGACATTAACCGCGCCCTGGCCGAGTTCTATGGCGAGGTTCTGCCCGACGCGCCGACCGAGGCCGAGGCCAAGCGGCCAAGCACGGAGGTTGCCCGCGATCTGCAATTCTATCCCACACCCCGCCGCGTGGCGCAGGAGATTGTCAGCGCCCTATACCTGTCAGGCGGCGAACAGATCCTTGAACCGTCCTGCGGTGACGGCCGGATCATGGACGAGCTTGCAGCGTGGAACGACAGCCCCGAGGACCGGCGTGGCCGCGCCCCTGTCATCGTGACCGGCATCGAGTATGACGCAGCCCGCGCCGAGCAGGCCCGCGCCAAGGGTCATTCTGTCATGACCGCCAATTTCCTGCAGGTCGCGCCCGATCCGCGCTTTGATGCAGTCGTGATGAACCCGCCCTTCTATGGCCGGCACTACAAGCTCCATCTGGATCATGCGGTGAAGTTCCTGAAGCCGGGCGGCGTCCTGGTCTGCATCCTGCCCGCAACGGCCCACTATGACCACGGCACGACCATAGGCCGCTGGACCGATCTGCCCGTGGGCAGCTTCGCCAGCTCCGGTACCAATGTTCCGACCGGCTATTGCGTCTATCACAAGCCCAAGGCGTAACTGAAACCGACAGAGGCAGGCTATGCGCCTGCCCCTGTCCTCGCCTCATTGCAAGGATCACCCCATGAACCTTTATCTGCGCATCTATCTGGCGGGACATTCCGGCCGCGTCATGCCGCGTTGGCTGCGCCGCATTACTGCGCGCAGCGAATTGCACCGCGCCTGGCTGTGCGGCTTCAATGGCTGCTTCGAGCAGGACGGCGTGCGCTACGGACCCGCGAACCCCTACCCCGGCCCGGCCCTGCCGGACTGCTGAGCCGCCAGATCCTTGACCAAAAGATCGTAGTGCCAAGCCTCAGAAAGTGCTAAGGACTGCATTGCTCCATCTAGCGACGGAGTAACTTAAGGCCCCGCTTGCGCGGGGCCTTTTTTTCAGCCTCTCCATTGCGGCATCGAACCAGGCTGAGTCGCAGCTTGGAAAAACCCAAAACATGCCAGCTAGTTGGCAAGTGACGCTCTGGTAAGGTTGTCAATCGAAATCTGAAAACTGGCTTTTTGGACTGGCTTTTTAGCCAGTGGCATAGCTTTGTCAGTCAGGACGGTTAACACCCGTTTTACTTACAGAGGGATGGGGTTCGATGTTTGCGGCACGAGAGACAGCAACCGATTGCAGGGCTGAAGTTACCCGAGACATGATCGAGTTGATGCTGTCGCAGTTTGACAGCTTGAGTGATCCAGAAGGCATCATTCAGTTGGAACTGCGGGGCAACTGCCTCATGATCCTCAATCCCGAAACCAAAGCCTACGAAGTCGTCGGACTGGCCTGCCTCCCGCCTTCCATGCGTAAAGTCATCAAGTAGGGCGTCCCCCTTCGGGTCGCGTCCCCGGTTCCGGCCGGCAAGCCGGCCTCCACCCGAGCTGGTCAGGGCGATGCTCCCGGCTGCGGCGCGCGGATGCCTGTCTCGTCCCGAGCCAGTCCCTCGCCCGCCGGTCCTGGTCGCCCTGCCCTGCCCATCTCGTCCCTTCGGGCGGGACCGCTGACGCGGGCCATGAGCCCGGTTGTCCAGCCTTGTGCTGGAACGACCTTGGGAGTGGAGGCGCAAGGCCGCGAGCCGGGCTGTAAGCGAGACCACAGGGATCGAGCGTCAGCCTGTGGTCAACCGGGC
>NZ_JAVCWH010000040.1 GCF_030846195.1 Paracoccus yibinensis | reverse complement strand
TGGAGCTTGTGAAGGAGCGCGAGGCCCATGCGCGCCGGGACGACGAGCTGGGCCACGAGTTGTAGCCTGCGGAGCCGGGCAGGCCCGCCCCTCCGATCTGTGAGGTCTCCGGGGCGGGCCTGCCCTCTGTCGCTTTGAACCCAATTGCAGCCATGTTGCCACCGATCTTAACCATCTTGGAGAATGAGATATTGATAAAGACATTAATTCAAGCGGTCGTAATAACATTACTTTCCATTGAGCCGTCAGCATCAAATGATCTAAATATCCGTTCTTTCGACGAAAAGATAAATGAACTAACTTCTGCCCTGAACGAAGAACTATCGAAAAACGACCGCAGGCTTGGTGATTTTCTATGGAGCACTGAAGTTCAAGGTGAATATTTCGTATGGAAGGCAATCAGGAAAAGCCCTGATTGCCGTGATAAGAACTTTCTGGAAGTTGAGAGGGTTGGCATTATAAATATATGCTCTATGGAAAAAGATGGGAGCATAATCATTCGTGATTTTGAAGGCGGAGACTCTCTAGATTTTTCCTACAAAAGCTATCCAGGATTGCCAGCCAAGATACGAACATTGAGCCTAGATAAGTCAGTAAAGAGCACAGAAGAA
The DNA here is from genome assembly GCF_030846195.1 of Paracoccus yibinensis. Taxonomy (GTDB): domain Bacteria; phylum Pseudomonadota; class Alphaproteobacteria; order Rhodobacterales; family Rhodobacteraceae; genus Paracoccus; species Paracoccus yibinensis. The sequence continues at coordinate 8,703 of NZ_JAVCWH010000040.1, read as the reverse complement.
ATTGTATCAATGTTCACGCATCATGAGGCAATTGCAGTTAGTTATGAGTTCTGCACGGGAGAAAGAACAGTTTCGTTCTACCGAAATTTTTCAATGCGCTTGAGTGACGCAGATGCCGTGCTCAGCACATTGAAAAAGTTAACGCAAGTAGTTTGCAATGTCTCCAGAGGATAAAAAAATAACTGTCCCGGTCGGAGGGACATTTTTTGCAACCTTTATGATCGCTAAACTGCTGTATAATTCTTTTCCAAATAATGATTTAGTCAACTATGTTGGGCAAAACATAAGACACTATCTGCCTGTCTTAGAAAAGCGCTATAATTACTCGTTTGAAGCGTTTGGATTTTCCTCTGCAAACTGGCAAGTGACGTTCGTTGCGGGTATGATACTAGTTTGCGTTGCGAGCTTCTTCTACTCATTGCTTGTCAGGTTTTCGCGGTCCGAGTTACTCATGATGCGCACTCGTTACGCTCCCACAAAAAAACGCTCAGTAATTGCTCTAATCATAATCTCTACAGTCACATTAATGCTTTTTGTTATTGTTGTGTTTTTTCCTTGGATGCCAAAGTTGATTAGTGAACCTAGTCGATATGGGCCGCTTTATCGAGTGGTCCCAGATGGAGTCTCTTGGTCTAATGGCTGGGATGCCTTGCTTTTATACGCGGCATCACAAACAGGTGTTTTCATCAGGGGATTGATCGTGATTATGAAACCTCCGCAATGCAAGTGATATCTGGATTCAAACTTTGACGTGCACAACGAGCGTTGAAGAATGGCAAGGATTCTATCGCGCCGACTGAGCGGCACGGGCCTTTCCGCAGGAACGGCAAGCAGAGGAGCGTGCCAAGGCGCAGGAGATCGTCCACGAACGTGCCCCTCGCGATGACGCAGCTGGATAATGGGCTGTAGTCTATGAGCCGGGCAGGCCCCAGAACGTTAGCTCGTGGTCGACCTAGCGGCGCGCGATGATCATGGCGACTGCTGCACGATGCTGCGACCCAGCGGAGGGGAGCCAGTTACCGGGCAGGGAGTAGGCCCGGTAACTGGCAAAGACTTCGCAGCTGAAGTCCGACTTGATCACTGTCCAAGTCGATCATCAAACCTCTGCAAAGCTCTATCTGTTCCCGGGCCGGCAGACCTCGTGAAGCTCCTTGGAGCTCGACCCTGGACCTAGAACGGCCAGATGCGCCGCCTAGCGGTGCTTGAGGAAAGCCTGGAACGGCACAGGCAGCATCTCACATGGGTTCGCCTGAGATGGGTGTTGTGTTTGAGTGGCGAGAGGCCGTGTAAACATGGCGTAACTCCTGCCATGTTTCCGCCTTCAAACGAGTAACTTTCCGAAGGGCACTCCAAGGCTCTTCTGCAAGCCTCTAGGGCGCGCTGCGAGCCTTCTTGGATAGTCTGCCAGCTTACCCTATTTGGCCCTTTCTACGGCTCTGCGGGCGCTCTGGTGGGGCTGGCTCGACAGCTTGCAGGAAAGGAGCCTGCTATGACCGCCCAGCACCTGACCGAAGACCAGATCCAGCGCATGATCGCGGCCGACCCTGACGCCCCCGAAGCCAGCGCGGACCAACTCGCCCAAGCCCGGCCATTCCGCGAGCTGTTCCCGGCCCTGCGGATCGTGGAGCGGCCGGCCTTGCAGTTCGCCGCGGTCGTGCTACCCGCCCCTGAAGGCTGGGAGAGCTGGGGCCGGATGCGCGTCACGGCCCTGAACTACGGCCCGGTGTCTGCCGACCTTCGCCAAATCTGTCGCCAGGTGCGGTTGGGCGGGCGCATTGTCTCGATGCTGGAGGTGGCCCATTACAACGAGGCGACCCAGAGCGAGAGCTGGCCGCCCCGACCGCGTGGCGGAAACTGCCGCTGCTCGGACGTCAGCGAATATCGGGTTCCGGTGGGGGATGCCGCCCAGCCAGGCACAGTGTCCTTCGATGTGCTGATCCGACCTGGCAGAGGACTGGCGAAGCTCGGCTACAAGGTCAAATACCGCTGGACCGACCAACCAGACGAGATCCTGACCGGCATGGTTCGGCCCTGAGAAAGCTGATCGTCCCTCAAGCGACCCCTGGCGCCAACTCAGAAACGAACATCAGGAGCGACGGGCCTGCTCGCGCTGCCAGGCCAGTTGGCGCAGAATGGCCGACGAGTTGCCCTGGGCAATGACTGCGGCCGGCAACGCCATTGCGATCTGGAAGGGCAGGAGCATCAGCGCGTCCAGGCGCGGGGCAGCCCCAGCCTGTGCCAATGCACGCGGTCCCTCTGGGGCTGTGCTGGGCATTGCCTCCATGTCGGCCTCAAACTGCGGGGCGTTGATCTGGGCGTGGTCAAGCATGTCGTCCTCAAACTCCTTGGGGGCGGAAGAAGGCTCTTGTCTTGTCTGCCTGCGCCTGCGGCAGGCCGCGCGCGCCTGTTACCTAACCAGCGCAGCTTGGCAGGGTTTCCGCGGTGGATGAAGAGCAGAATCCAGAGCACCAGGTGTGCCTCACGCGTCATCCTCTTCTGCAGACTTAACGGCAGTCGGGTGTTCGATCTCCGGCTTCCCATCTGGTCGGGGCTTGAGGCGCGGCAGGGCAATCAGCGAGATTACCGTCAGAAGGGCGATCACCGCGCCGACGTCATAAGAGCCGAGGCCTACTGCCGTGCCGATGGCGCCCGTGGCCCACAGGCTTGCCGCTGTTGCCGTGCCCTTGACCGAGTTGCCGTTCTTGAGGATCGCTCCACCGCCGATGAAGCCAATACCGGTAATGAGGCCTTCGATAACGGCGGAGATGGCGCCTGGCTCGGCGCTAAGGCGCACTTCGGCCGCTTGGACGAAGCCACAGCAGGACACCGCAACCAGGGGAAAGGTCCGCAGCCCTGCGCTGCGCTCCTCACGCTCGCGGTTCCAGCCAATCGGCAAGGCGAACAGATAAGCGATAGCCAGAACCGTGAGATGCGGCACCAGATCCAGCTGTTCCAGCGAAATGATGCGGTCGAGTATAGCGGCTCTCCTGAGAGGTCTGCGTATCGAGGTGGTATCGAGGCCGGCGTCGCTCCGTAATCTGAGCTGCGGTCTGGCAAACTGCCCCTGCCCTATGCGGCAGGGGCAGCCTCAGGAGGAGGAGAGCCTGTGCGCTTTGCCTCTACAGCCTCAAGGCAGGAGAACGGCCGGGAGTTCCTCAGGCAACCCGAAGCCCCAGCTTCTTACCGGGCAGGAGCCGATGTTCTTCTCAGGCGCGCGCCTGACCCTCAAATTATATGCGGGTTCCCGCTTGGTCCCGGCTTCGTTCGGGAGGGTGGAAGCGCACAACCCCCGGCTGATCCCCCGCCTTCCTGAGGAACTTACCATAACACCGGTTACGGGACGGACAGCCCCTCGGGGTTGAGCTGGAGGGGACGATCAGCTGCGGCGCCAGGGCCACCAGCGGCGGGGCGGGGAGGTTAGGGAGGACGCGGGAGCGGGGGCCGGGACCGGAGCTGGCGGGAGAGGGGTTGGTGGGGGCATCAGGGCGCGCATCTGGTCCAGTTCGCGGCGCAGGTCCGCTAGGTGCGCGGCATGGGCAGCAGCAAGCTCGGTTTTTGCGGCACGCTCGACTTCCAAGGTTTCGCGCAGGTGCCCGATCTCCTTCTCGGCCAGTTCACGGGCGTGGCGAGTCTCGCGTTCGGCCTCGATCTTCAGGCGCTCGATCTCCCGCAGGGCTTGGGCCAGTTCCTGCTCGGCGGTGGCAAGCGCGCCTCCTGCCCGTCCTGTCCTGGTCGCTGTCCTTGAAAGGGCCAAGGACAGCGAAGGACGTTCTGCCTCCTCACTGTCCTTGCTGTCCTTAGGTGTCCTTTGGTCGATAAACTGTCCGGTGTCCGGGTCCACCTTGAGGGGGAAGACGCGATGCAACTCGGCCGGATCGATCTCGTATCCACCGGCCTCGTTGCGCTCGGCAGTCAGTCTTCCGTCGTTGATAGCAGCATGAATTGTGGTCTTTCCACGTCCCGCCAGCTTTGCTGCCTCGCGCAATGACAGCTTGCTCATGTCCGCCCCTGACCTGTCCGGTGTCCTGTCCCGGTATGAGGGCCATCGTGTTCATTGTCATGTCCTTTTCTGGTGTCCCCCTGGACAGGGAAGAATAACGGCTTAATAGGACACACGAAGGACACGTTCTAGGACACGGGCAGGACAACAAAAACCGGCCTGCACGAGGCCGGTTTAGGATGGTGACGCGTTGGGACAGGGGTGCCCGTGAGAAGCTGCAGAGTGGCGTTGACCTATGCAGCACCTAACGTTCGTCTCAAGCCCAGCCAGCGCCAGCCGGGCTCAATTCTTAGTTCGCACTGTCAGGATAGAACAGCTTGCAGCCGCAATTAAGGTCAAAGCGCTTGCCGTCCATCGTCAGACGGGCAGACTCGATCCGGCCAGACTGGGTCACCCAAGGCAATCGTTGTGCGCGAGCCAGCACCGCCTCCGGATGCGGGCCGCCGGCAAGGCGCGGCTCTTCCTTACTAATGAATGCCCCGTCCACACCCTCACCCAGAATCGGCGCGACATATCCGGTGGCATCGGGTGGCGGCTGCGGCAAGCCTGGGGCATTGATTGGCCCCCCGAGCCATGCACCGGTCCCGGCCGCACAATCAAAATAGGCAACGATGCGTTCGCCACTGTCACAGACACCGTTGTGGAACTGCTGCCGGATAATTCCCCCGCCAAGATCCATTACCGCGTATGAGCTGACATATTGAGGACTCTTGGTGTCGGTGTAGCTGATCGTGCACTGCTCACCGTAGGTGACAGACGGCTTCGTCACTGCAATGGGCGTGCACGCCAGTGCCCCCGCCGGGGCAGTGCCTGCCAGGGCAAGCATGGTGAAGATTGCCCTCATAGCCCCTGTCCCGGGCTGGGGCTTGCACATCTCGGCGCGCATCTTTTGAAGCAGGCGGATGGCGTGGTTCTCGGGGTTGTCATTGGTGATCGGCTCCTTCGGTCTCTTGCCGGTCGAGAGCGGGAAGGTCCGGCTCCATACCGTCAAAGAACGGCTGCGACACAGGCGGCAGGCCGGGGCCGCTGGGTAACTGGCGCTCGCCAGGATGAAGGGTTGGAACTCGACGCAGCGGCTCTTGATGCTCCAGCTCAGCGGCGTCGGGCTGCTCGTCATCCGAGACCACCACAGCTGCGCTAAACAGACTGTAGCGGATGCCGTCGCGCTTGCCGCTCCATACAACCCGATCATTCAAGACATAGGCGTTCACCGTGCCGCGTCCGCCGATCTGGCGCATCTCAAGCCAGCGGTCGGCCTCCAGCACCCGCAAGGCATCTCTCACGCCGCGCTCGGATGCATGGGCAAGTCGAGCTAGGTTCTTCTGGCTAATAACTGCCGCGTTATGGTTTCCAACCCGCGCTGTGAGGACGTGCATGATCTTCGCGGCCAGCGGTGACTTGTCGATCAAGCGTGCCCATGCCTCATGCGCTGCCCGTTCGGTCTGAAGCCAAGTCCCGCGATGGGGTCGGCGGTCGATCAATTCGGCTCTCGTCATAGGCACCCCGCCTCCAATAACTGGAAGTAGACTGCCGGGGGTGCGGCAGTCTGTCAATTCCTATTATGGGAAGTAAATCTCCCATTACTTGCTTCAGACTGCCGCACCCCCGGCAGTCTAGACTGCCGCACCCCCGGCAATAGCTATTGCCGGGGTCCACCCTGTAAGCGATTGATTTCATTGGCTGCAGAATCGCTGCCTTCTTATGATCTAAAGGACGGCAAAAAATCCACAGTCCGGGCGCGCTTGCGCGCCGGGGGGGCGCGCCCCTCCAGGGAGCTGGCGATCCCCCGCCCTTGGGACGGGCTGTGGAGTTTTTGTCGGCCTACCGCTGGCGGGGCCATTGAGGCCCCGCCAGCGGTTCGAGGGGGGTGCGGGGGGAGACCCAAGAGGCTGCGATGCCTTGAAATATGCCCTGGGAGGCATAATATGCCTTGATGGCTTGGGAAATCGAATACACCGACGAGTTCGGAAGCTGGTGGGCCACGCTCACCGAGACCGAACAGGAGGACGTGGATGCCTATGTGCAGCGCCTTGAGGCCCGTGGTCCCAATCTGCCCTATCCGCACTCCAGCGGGATCAACGGCAGCCGGCACGACCACATGCGCGAGCTTCGGGTGCAGAGCCACGGGAACCCGTTTCGGGTTTTCTATGCCTTCGATCCCCGGCGCACGGCGATCCTGCTGATCGGCGGCGACAAGACGGGGAACGACAGGTTCTACGAAGAGATGATCCCGGTGGCCGATGATCTCTACGATCAGCACATCGACGCCCTCACGGCAGAAGGATTGATCAGGAAATGACCGGACGCAGTTCTTTTTCGACGCTTCGCAACCGGATGTCGCCGGAGGCGCAGGAGCGCGCCCGGGCCAAGTCCGAGGCGCTTGAGAGCGAAATGGCCTTGGCCGAGGTGCGCCGCGCCATGAAGCTGTCCCAGGAGGAGCTGGCGGCGATCCTCCACATCAACCAAGCGTCCGTCGCCAAGATGGAGAAGCGCACCGACATGTACATCGGGACGCTGCGGCGCTTCATTCAGGCGATGGGGGGCGAGCTGGAGATCGTGGCACGCTTCCCCGACCGTCAGATCAGGATCGACCAGTTCAGCCAGGACGCTGCGGAAGTGGTCGCCCGCTGATCCAGGTCATTTCCGCAGTTGTGATGGGTGGGTGATCCAGAAGCCGCAGTAGGAGCTGCCATCGTCGCCCGTCACCACGGTTCCGCCCGCGCCTTCGCAGAAGATCCCCGGATGCTCTCCGAAGGCACGGGCATCGGCACGTCCCTGCAGCCAGAAGTGCCCCAGAGCGCCCAGGAGGGCCCCCAGGGCGACGAGGCCGCCCGCCACGGCGAAAACCCCACCCGACCAGTAGAGGGCCTGCCGGCTGCCTTTGAGCGTCTCCAGGCGCATCCGGTTGGCGGCCTGCCTGACCTCGTCCTGGAGCCCGGCCACGGCCTTGGCGGCCCCGTCCCGGGCCGCCTGGAGGTTGGCCTGGTAGCTTCGGTCGATGACGCGCTCGGCTGCATCAAGGACTTTCGCGCTCCGGTCCTGGGCCTCCTGCACGGAGGCCTGAACGGCGGCGCGCAGGGCAGCGGCGTCCTTCCTGGTGGTGGCAGTGGCGGTGAGGACGGTCACGTCCTGGCGCAGGAGCCGGATTTGGTCGGTCAGGTCGTTGATGACCTGGGCGGGGCTTTTGGGCGTGTCGCTCATGCCTCGGCCGCCTTGGCGTCGAGGTCGGCGAGCAGCCCGGTCAGCTCCTTCTGGTCGACCTCTCGGGTCGCGTTCTTGCGCAGGGTGGCGGCCATCCAGCGCGCGATCTTGGGGTCTTTCAGGGCCTCGGTGGTGACGATGGCCCCAACAATGATCTTGCGGCGGGTCTCGGTGGCCTTGGCGCGGGTCTTAAGGCGGGCAAGCCGAGCCTGAGCTTCCGCAATCTGCTGGTCAATGGTGCGCGCCATTCCGCTGTCCCTTGTTCGTCCAATGGTTGCCAGACTGGCCCCTGAGCAGCTAGGCTGCAAGGCACGAAGTGCCCACTTATACAAACGCTGCGCGTTTGTGTGGGCAAGGGAACTCTCGCGTTTCCCTTGAACCCTTAGCGAAGTGCAGCGCGTTCATGGCGATCTATCACCTGCGGGCTTCGATGATCTCCCGCTCGGCCGGGCGCAGCGCCACGGGCGCGGCCGCCTACCGCTCCGGCGAGCTGATCCACGATGCGCGCACCGGGCTCGACTTCGACTACCGGGCGCGCAGCGGCGTGGAGCATGTCGAGATCCTCGCCCCCGCCCATGCGCCAGCGTGGGTCCATGACCGGGCCGCGCTGTGGAACCGGGTCGAGGCCGCCGAGACCCGCAAGAACAGCCAGCTCGCCCGCGAAATCCGCGTGGCCCTGCCGGCCGAGCTGAGCCACGACGAGCGGGTGGAGCTGGTCCGCGACTTCTGCCAGCGGTCCTTCGTGGACCGGGGCATGGTCGCGGACATCGCCCTGCATGCGCCGGGGCTGACGGGCGACGAGCGCAACCACCATGCCCATATCCTGCTGACCACCCGCGAGATCGACGCCGAGGGGTTCACCGCCAAGAACCGCGACTGGAACGCCGTGGCGGTGCTGGAAGACTGGCGGGAAGCCTGGGCGCAGGACAGCAACGCCGCCCTGGAGCGGGCCGGTCACGCGCTGCGGATCGACCATCGCACGCTGGAGGCGCAGCGCGCGGAGGCGCTGGAGCTGGCCGCAGAGGCGCGGGAGCGCGGCGACGAGGTCGAGGAGCTGGCGCAGACGGTGCGGGCCGTCGCGCTGGACCGGGAGCCGTTGCCGCAGCTCTCGCTCGGGGCATGGCAGCTCAAGGAGCGCGGGATCGAGGTCGCGGCGGTGCGGGTCTGGCACGAGGTCCGGGAGCGCGCCCTTGAGGTCGGGCGGGTGGCCCAGGAGCTGGCCGGCCATGCCCGCGCGTGGCTCGGGCGGGTGGCCGAGCGGGCGCTGGAGGCGCTGGAGCCGGCGCCCGATGCCTGGGGCGAGTTCTTCGCCGAAGCCGCAACTGGAGGGTTGCGCGACGACCTAGCGCGCGATCTGGACCGGGAGCGCCAGGTGGCGGAGCAGGCCGAGCGCACCCGCCAGCTGGAGCTTGTGAAGGAGCGCGAGGCCCATGCGCGCCGGGACGACGAGCTGGGCCACGAGTTGTAGCCTGCGGAGCCGGGCAGGCCCGCCCCTCCGATCT
>NZ_JAVCWH010000003.1:400000-640094 GCF_030846195.1 Paracoccus yibinensis | reverse complement strand
CTGCGACATCAAGGACCCCTCCCAGAACATCGTCTGGACAACCCCCCAGGGCGGCGACGGGCCGAATTACCCGAATATGTGATGAGAAGGGCGGGGGGCGGCGTTGCCCCGCGCCCGGCGGCGCGTTAGGGTCGGGCAAACGCTTTCGTGACTTTCCGGGATGGACGCCGTGACAATGACCCGCCCGAATCTGGCCCTGATCGCCGCCTTTCTGGCGGCCCTGTCGCTGCCTGCACAGGCCCAGGACCGGCCCGAGCCGCGCCCTGACGCGGAGACGCCTGACACCGCCGCAGCGCAATCCCAGCCTGCGCCCCTGACATTCGGCCTGGCTGGACCGTTCCTGGCCGCGCGCATGGCGACGGTGGAAAACGACTTCCAGGCCGCCGCGCGTTTCTTCGTGCAGGCGGTGGCCCATGACCCCGACGACCGCTTCCTGCAAGACAGCGCCCTGGTCGCCCTGGTGTCGGCAGGAGAGATCGACCGCGCCGTCGCACTTGCCGCCCGCATCGGGTCCGAGGGGGAGCCGACCGAACTGTCGCACCTGATCCAGCGCGCCAGCCTGGTCCATTCCGGCGATTGGGCCGGGCTTCTGGCCGATGTGGGCACCCCGTCCGACGCGGAAGCCCAGGCCGACCTGCTGGCCGGGATGCTGCGGGGCTGGGGGCTTCTGGGCGCGGGCAAGGCATCCGAGGCCCTGGCCGAATTCGAGCGCCTGTCCAAGCTGGAGGGCGTCGCGCCGATGGTGAACTACCACCTCGCCCTGGCCCGCGCCCTGGTCGGCGACTATGAAGGGGCCGAGGCGCTGCTGGCCGACGACATAACCGGCGCGCATATCCTGGGCTTCACCGCCCGCGCCCAGATCCTGACCCAGCTCGAGCGTCGGGACGAGGCCGTGGCCATGATCGAAGCCGTCCCCGGCGTCGAGGCCGAGCCGCAGCTTCTGGCCCTGCGCGACCGCATCAAGGCGGGCCAGCCGGTGGCCTTCGACGTGGTCAAGACCCCGGCGGACGGGATTGCGCAGGTGTTTCTGACCTTCGCGTCGGCCCTGCTGTCCAGCCCGGATCCCGAGCCGCTGTCGCTGATCCATGCCCGGCTGGCCGCCTGGCTGTCGCCCGACACCGCCGAGGCGCGGCTGATGGTCGCCCAGATCCTTCAGGAGCGCCAGCAGTTCGACCTGGCCGAACCCGAGTATGATGCCCTGCGCCGGATGGGACAGATGCGTCCCGCCGCCGAGCTGTCGCGCATCGACACCCTGTCGCGCGCCGGACGCACCGATGAGGCAGGCAAGGCCGCGCTGTCCCTGACGGCCGCCTATCCCGACCTGCCACAGGCCTGGATCGCGCTGGGCGACCTTTTGCGCCAGCAGGAAAAATTCGCCCAGGCCGTGCCCGCCTATGACAAGGCCTTGGCAATGTTGGAAGACGCCCCGGCGGATGCCCGGTGGTTCCCGCTTTATGCGCGCGGCATTGCCCTGGAACGGTCCGGCCAGTTCGACCGGGCCGAGGCCGATTTCCTGGCCGCCCTCGAAATCCGCCCGGACCAGGCCAGCCTTCTGAACTACCTGGGCTACAGCTGGATCGACCGGAACGAAAATCTGGATCGTGCCTTGGATATGATCCAGAAGGCGGTGCAGCTTTCGCCCGACGACGGCTATATCCTTGATTCGCTGGCCTGGGCCTATTACCGACTGGGCCGCTATGACGAGGCGGTCGCGCCAATGGAACGTGCGATCCTGACCATGTCGCAGGATCCTCTGGTCAATGACCACCTGGGCGACATCTATTGGAAGGTGGGCCGCCACCGCGAGGCCGAGATCCAGTGGCAGCGTGCGCTGTCGCTGGACCCGACCGAGACGGACGATGTCGATCCCGCCCGCATCCGCGCCAAACTGGAGCGGGGCCTTGACGCCGTGCTGGCCGAGGAAGCAGCAGCCCCCGTCGATGCCCCGGCGCCCGCCCCGCAGGCCGCGGCGAACAACTGATTCATGCCCATCCTTGAGGCTGCGCCGGCCAAGCTGAACCTTGCGCTGCATGTGACCGGCCGCCGTGCCGACGGCTATCACCTGCTGGATTCGCTGGTGGCTTTCGCGGGTCTGGGCGACATGGTCGTGCTGGAACCAGGACCCTTGTCCCTGCGGATCGAAGGACCGTTCGCGGCGGGTTTGCCGGTCAGTGACGACAACCTCTGCCTGCGCGCGGCGCGCCTGGCCGGGGCGGCAGCCGCGATCCGGCTGACCAAGAACCTGCCGGTGGCCTCGGGCATCGGCGGAGGATCGGCGGATGCGGCCGCCGTGCTGCGGGGGCTGGTGCGCATGGGGCATGCGCTTCCCACAGGCACGGAACGGCTGGGGGCGGATGTGCCGGTCTGCCTGGCATCCAGCCCCGCGCGGATGCAGGGCGTCGGGGAAATCGTCACCCCCCTGGACCCCTTGCCGCAGGTGTCGCTGGTGCTTGTCAATCCCGGCGTGGCCGTTTCGACGCCCCAGGTCTTTGCCGCGATGGCGCGGCGGAACAATCCGGGCCTGCCCCCCATCCCGCGCTTTGCCGGGCTTGCCGACCTGGCGGGCTGGCTGGCGCAGACGCGCAACGACCTGGAACCTGCCGCCCTGTCGGTCGCCCCAGTCATCGGGCAGGTGCTGGACGCCCTGCGCGCCACGGGCGCCGCTTTCGTCCGCATGTCGGGATCGGGGGCCACCTGCTTTGGCTTTTATGACAGCGCGAACCGTGCCGAAATTGCCGCCAGCGCATTGAAACAGCATGGCTGGTGGGCGGCCGCGACGGAACTGGCGCCCCCCCTGACGCCCCGCTAGACTGGCGCGAAACTGCCTTTGGGGGAACCATGCTGCGTCTGGGCGTCAACATCGATCACGTCGCAACCATCCGCAACGCGCGCGGCACGCCCTGGCCCGACCCGCTGCGCGCCGCCCGCCTGGCCGAGGAGGCGGGCGCCGACGGCATTACCGCCCATCTGCGAGAGGATCGCCGCCATATCAGCGATGCCGACATCGACGCGCTGATGGCGAACCTGACGCTGCCCCTGAACCTGGAAATGGCCGCCACGGCGGAGATGCAGGCGATTGCTCTGCGCCACCGCCCCCATGCTGTCTGCATCGTCCCCGAAAAGCGCGAGGAACGCACCACGGAAGGAGGCCTGGACGTGGCGGGAAACGAGGCGATGCTGGCCGACTTCATCGCCCCCCTGCGCGAGGCGGGCTGCCGCGTGTCGCTGTTCATCGGCCATGACCCCGCCCAGATCGAAGCCGCCGCCCGCATCGGCGCGGCGGTGGTGGAACTGCACACCGGCGCCTATTGCGACCTGGACACCGAAGGCCGTCACGCCGAACGCGATGCCGAACTGGCGGGTCTGGTCGAAGGGGCGCGGCTGGCCGACGGCCTGGGGCTGGAGGTTCACGCGGGCCACGGCCTGACCTTCGACACGGTTGGACCCATCGCCGCCATCCCGCAGGTCAAGGAACTGAACATCGGCCATTTCCTGATCGCGGAGTCCGTCTTTATCGGTCTTGGCGGTGCGATCCGCCAGATGCGGCGCTGCATGGACGAGGCGCAGCGTGAATGACTTCCGACATGTCGACTATCACAAGCTGAACGCCCGACAGAAGGAATTGCACAACTTTCACAAGATTGCGGCGCGGCTGGCAGATTACGGCTTCCACTCCATGTGGCTCAGCGACGATTGGCAGGGGGCCGACTTCATCGCCTGCCATATCGACGGCGCGACGATTCTGCGGGTGCAGTTGAAGGCACGGATGGTGCTTGATCGGAAATACTTGGGAAAGGGCCTGCACATCGCCTTTCGCGACGGTGAGCGAATCTTTGTTTATCCTCACGACGCGCTGCTGGATTGGGTGCGCACACGGAACCTGATGGATGAGACCAGAACTTTCTGGCAGGACCAGGGCATTCGTAGCTGGGCAAGGCTTCCTTCCTGGGCCGAAGACTTCCTTGTTCCCTTCTTTGAGATCAAAGCAGTAAGACAATGATCCTCGGCATCGGCACCGACCTTGCCAATATCGACCGCATCGCGGGCACGCTGGACCGTTTCGGCGACCGCTTCCGCACCCGCGTCTTCACGCCCACCGAACTAGCCAAGGCCGCGCGCCGCAAGGATGAGGCGGGGACGCTGGCCAAACGCTGGGCCGCGAAGGAGGCATGCAGCAAGGCGCTTGGCACCGGGCTTGCGATGGGCATCAGCTGGCGCGACATGGCGGTCAGCAACCTGCGATCGGGGCAGCCTGTGATGGAACTGACCGGATGGGCCGCCGACCGGCTGGCTGCGATGACTCCGCCGGGCCATCATGCCATCGTTCACGTCACCTTGACCGACGATCATCCCTGGGCACAGGCTTTCGTGGTGATCGAGGCGCGGCCCGGCACGCCGCAACCTTGACTTTGCGTCCCGCCAATGGCCTAGAACGCGCGAAGCGGCCATTCGCCCGCGCAAGTTGACGAAGGACGACATCATGGCCGACAGCACGGCGGGCAAGAAAAAGGAAGGCATCTGGGAAACGGTCAAGACCGTGTTCTGGGCGCTTGTCATCGCGGGCATCTTCCGCACGCTGTTCTTCCAGCCCTTCTGGATTCCGTCCGGGTCGATGAAGGACACGCTGCTGATCGGCGACTTCCTGTTCGTCAACAAGATGGCTTATGGCTATTCCCGGTATTCCTGCCCCTTCTCGATCTGCCCGATCAGCGGCCGCATCCTGGGGTCGGAACCCGAACGCGGCGATGTGGTGGTGTTCCGCCACCCGACGCGCGGCGTCGATTTCATCAAGCGGCTGATCGGCCTGCCGGGCGACACCGTCCAGATGCGCGACGGCCGGTTGTGGATCAACGGCGAGGAAGTGCCCGTCACCCCGGCCGGCGATTTTGTCGAGATCAAGGAACAGCAGGGACCGCAGGGGCTGATCCCGCGCTGCGTCAACGACCCGGTGCCCGAGGGCGGTCAGTGCATCAAGCAGCGCTTCACCGAAACCCTGCCGGGCGGACGCAGCCATGATATCCTCAATATCACCGACGGGTCCTTCGCCGACGACACGCCGACCTTCACGGTCCCCGAGGGTCAGTATTTCTTCATGGGCGACAACCGCGACAATTCCGAGGATTCGCGTTTCCCGCAGGAAATCGGCGGCCTTGGCTTCGTGCCCGCCGAATACCTGATCGGGCGGGCCGACCGGATCATGTTCTCTTCTGCAGGCCGGTCGCTTCTGTATTTCTGGACCTGGCGGGCCGACCGCTTCTTCAAGGCGGTGGAGTGAAACCGGGCGCCGACATCCGCGCCTTCATGGCCCGGCTGGGGCACGACTTCGCGCGTCCCGAACTTCTGGTGCGCGCCCTGACGCATGGCTCCATCGCCAGTGCGACCCGGCCCGACAACCAGCGGCTGGAATTCCTGGGCGACCGGGTGTTGGGGCTGGTCATGGCCGAGGCGCTGTTCGACGCCGACAAGTCTGCAAGCGAGGGCCAGCTTGCCCCCCGCTACAACGCCCTTGTGCGCGGCGAAACCTGCGCGGCCATCGCCCGCCACATCGGCTTGGGCGAGGTGCTGAAGCTGGGCCGGTCCGAGATGATGTCGGGCGGCCGCCGGAAAGAGGCGCTGCTGGCCGACGCGATGGAGGCCGTGCTGGCGGCGATCTATCTTGACGCGGGCTTCGAGGCGGCGCGCCGGGTCGTGCTGCGGCTTTGGGCCGACCGGCTGGACACGCTGGAGGACGATCCCCGCGACGCCAAGACCGCGCTTCAGGAATGGGCGCAGGCCAACGGGATGCCTCCGCCCGTCTATGAACAAACCGAACGCAGCGGCCCGGATCACGCGCCGATCTTCCTGATCACCGCGCGCCTGGCCGACGGGCAACAGGCACAGGCCAAGGGCGCGGGCACGAAACGCAGCATCGAACAGGCCGCCGCGCAGGCGCTGCTGGACCGGCTGGAGGGCCGCGCATGACCGATACCGACATCACCCATCCCGAAGGCCAGACCCGCGCGGGCTTCGTCGCCCTGATCGGCGAACCCAATGCCGGGAAGTCCACGCTTCTGAACCAGATGGTCGGGGCCAAGGTCAGCATCGTCACCCACAAGGTGCAGACCACCCGCGCCCGCATCCGCGGCATCGCGATCCATGACGCGGCGCAGATCGTCTTCGTGGACACGCCCGGCATCTTCCGCCCGCGCCGCCGCCTGGACCGGTCCATGGTCAAGGCCGCCTGGGGCGGGGCGGCGGACGCCGACATCATCCTGCTGCTGGTCGAGGCGCATCGCGGGTTGACCGAAGGCGCCAAGGCCATCATCGAATCCCTGAAGGGCCTGGACAGCCAGACGCCCGTGGGGCTGGTCATCAACAAGATCGACCGCGTGAAGGCCGAAACCCTGCTGGCGCTGTCGGCTGAACTGAACGCGGCCTTCCCCTTTGTGCAGACCTTCATGATCAGCGCCGAAAAGGGCTATGGCTGCGACCAGTTGCGCGACTGGCTGGCCGAGACCTTGCCGGAAAGCCCTTGGCTCTACCCCGAGGACCAGATCGCCGACCTGCCGATGCGCATGATCGCGGCCGAAATCACCCGCGAAAAGCTGACCCTGCGCCTGCACGAGGAAATCCCCTATCAGCTGACGGTGGAAACCGAGGCCTGGGAGGAGCGCAAGGACGGGTCGGCACGCGTCGATCAGGTCGTCTATGTCGCGCGTCCCGGCCACAAGGGCATTGTCCTGGGCAAGGGCGGCGAGACGATCAAGGCCGTGGGCCAGGCTGCCCGGGCCGAACTGGAAGAATTCATGGGCCGCCGCGTCCATCTGTTCCTGCAGGTGAAGGTGCGCGAGAACTGGCTGGACGAGGCCGAGCGTTACAACGAAATGGGGCTCGACTTCCGCGACGGCGATGCCTGAAGCCCGGCTGGCGACGGGCATCTGGGTTTCGGCCTATCTGGCGCGCCTGGGGCTGGCGAACATCCCCGCCTATGTGACCGCACGGGGCGACGGGACGGCGGGCGCGGTGCTGGTGAAATGCGCGCATCTGGACGGCACTGCCGCGCTTTACGGCCGCGAGTGGGACTTCGACACCGACAGCCGCCCATGGCAGGTCATCGCGCAAGGCCCTGAACGCGAGGTCGATCAGGCCATTGCCCGGCAGCGCGGCTTCGATCCCGACCTGTGGGTTGTCGAGATCGAGAGCCGGGACGGGCGCACGCTTCTGGACGAAGCGGGGCTTGCGTGATCCATCTGGCGCGGGCCGCTGTTGCAGCCTATGCAATCAGGCATGAGAAACGCGACCCCCTCGGGTGATTCCCTGCCGGGCCTGATCCTGGCCATTGCGACCTATGTGATGTGGGGCTTTCTGCCGCTGTTCATGAAGCAGCTGGCCCATGTCCCCCCGTCCGAGGTCATCGCCCATCGGGTCCTGTGGTCCCTGCCCATCGCGCTTGCGGTCCTGATCTGGCAGCGCCGGTCGGCCGAGGTGATGGCGGCGCTGCGCCAGCCGCGCCTTCTGGGCATGGCGCTGATCACCGCTGCGCTGATTTCCGTGAACTGGATGATCTATGTCTGGGCGGTGGGCAACAATCACGCACTTGACGCGGCGCTTGGATACTACATCAACCCGCTGTTCAGCATCCTGATGGGGGCCACGCTGCTGCGCGAACGCCTGAACCGGGCGCAGATGGTGGCGATCGCGCTTGCCTCGCTTGCGGTGGTGGTGCTGACGGTGCAACTGGGGCGTCTGCCGCTGGTCGCGATCGGGCTGATGCTGACCTGGGGCTTCTATGCCTATTGCAAGAAAAGCCTGCCGCTGGGTCCGACCCAGGGATTCACGCTGGAGGTTCTGCTGCTGGCGCCGCTGGCCCTGGCTTATGTGATCTGGCTGACGGTCAGCGGCCAGTCGCATTTCGCCGCCGGCAGCACATGGGACACGCTGCTGCTGATCGGCTGCGGCCCGGTGACGGCCGTGCCGCTGATCTGCTATGCGACGGCGGCCAAGCAGCTGCGGCTGTCCACCATCGGCATCCTGCAATACATCGCGCCCACCATGATCTTCCTGACCGCGGTGCTGATCTTTGGCGAACCCTTCGGCACGGCGCAGATGATCGCCTTCCCGATGATCTGGGCGGCCCTGGTGATCTATACACTGTCGATGCTGCGCGGGGCAGGGGCGCGGCGGCGGGCGATGACCTGACTTGGCACGGCCTTGCCCGCGTGCCAAGCTGGCCAGGTCACCGGAGGTTCCATGTCCCTGACCCGCCAACGCATCACGCTTGTCACGCTGGGCGTGGCCGACATGGACCGCGCGCGGCGGTTCTATGAAACCTGGGGCTGGATGCCGCATGGCAGTTCGCAACCGGGCGTGACCTTCTATCAGATGAACGGCGCGGTGCTGGCCCTGTTCGGGCTGGCCGATCTTGCCACCGACCAGGGGCGGCCCGGCGCGCGTCTGGGCACCGGGGCGATCACCTTGGCGCAGAACTGCGCCGACGACGCCGAAACCGATACGGTCTTCCAGGCGGCGGTGGATGCGGGCGCGGCGGTCCTGAAGCGGCCCGAGAAGGTTTTCTGGGGCGGCTATTCCGGCTATTTCGCCGATCCCGACGGCCATGTCTGGGAAATCGCGACCAATCCCTTCTGGCCGCTGTCCCCTGACGGGTCGCTGACCCTTCCTGCCGCCTGATGGAGTGGCAGGCCGAAGGCACCGTCCTGGCGCGCCGCCCGCATGGCGAGACGGCAGTGATCCTGGACGTATTGACCGACCTGCATGGCCGCCATTCCGGGCTGGTGCCCGGCGGCGTGTCGCAAAAGCGCGCGGCGATGCTGCAACCTGGCTCGCGGCTGGATCTGCGATGGCGGGCACGCCGCGACGACCAGCTGGGCACCTTTGCCGTCGAACCCCTGCGGCTGCGGTCTGGGTTGTTGGCCGATCCGCTGGCCCTGGCGGGGTTGAACGCGGTCTGTTCGCTGCTGGTCTTTGCCCTGCCGGAACGCGATCCGCATCCGGTTCTGGCACGCGATACGGAACGCCTGCTGGACCTGATGGAAACCGGCACGGACTGGGGCAACGATTACCTGCAATGGGAAATGCGCCTGCTGGACGAGATGGGCTTCGGCCTGGACCTGACATCCTGCGCGGTCACGGGCGCCCAGCAGGGATTGGCCTATGTCAGCCCCAGGTCAGGCCGCGCGGTCAGCCGCGAAGGGGCGGGGGAATGGGCCGACCGGCTGCTGCCCCTGCCGGGCATCCTGGGCGGTGCGGGCGACAACCGCGGGTATGGCCTGGCCGAGGGGCTGGCGATCACCGGGCATTTCCTGACGGCGCGGATCGCCGGAGAACTGGTGGGCCGTCCCGTTCCTGCGGCCCGCCATCGTCTTGTGGACCGGCTGACGCGCGGCCAGCCGAAAAGGGATCACTGACCGGCGCGCGCCTGATCCAGCGCAGTCACCTGCGCCTGCGCCCCGGTCACGCCGCGTTCGAAGATCAGCCAGGTCAGGGGCGATTTCACCTTCAGCACGCCGCCATAGTATTCCATCTCGGTCGCCGATTGCAGAACCTCGAAGAAGCGGTTCTCGATCGTGGCGTTCTTGCCGCAGGGCACGTTGGTCTTTTGCAGCGGCGACAGCGCCACAAGCGGCAGTTCCGCATTGTTGATGGCGCCATAGCCATTGCACGGCCCACGGCCCGAAATGCTTTTCTCGGCAATGGTCAGCGTCATGTTGCGCAGCGGCACCGTCGCGCCGTCCATGCCGACCAGGGCATAATCGCCACCCGGAATGAAGCCGCGATCATCCGGCGACACGGGCGGGGTCGGTTCGCAAGCGGCAAGGGCGAATGCTGCGGCGGTCAGCGCGCCGAATGTGCCGAAACGGGCAAGGCGGGACATGAGGAAAGCTCCTGTAGGCGATCGTCCAAGGGGAATGCGGCAAAACCGCTTTGGTTGCAGCACCCTAGACGAAACGCAGTCAGCCTAACAGCCGCCGGGCGATCACTTGCGCCTGAATTTCCGCGGCACCCTCAAAAATATTCAGGATGCGTGCATCGCACAACACCCGGCTGATCTGGTATTCCAGGGCAAAGCCGTTGCCGCCGTGGATCTGCAAGGCGTTGTCGGCACTGGCCCAGGCCACCCGGGCGCCCAGCAGCTTGGCCATCCCGGCTTCCAGGTCGCAGCGATGGCCGTGGTCCTTTTCCCAGGCGCTGAAATAGGTCAGCTGGCGGGCGATCATGATTTCCACCGCCATCATCGCCAGCTTGTCGGCCACGCGCGGGAAGGCGATCAGCGGCTTGCCGAACTGCTTGCGATCCAGCGCGTATTGCAGGCCCAGTTCCAGGGCGTTCTGCGCGACCCCGATGGCGCGGGCGGCGGTCTGGATGCGGGCGGATTCGAAGGTCTGCATCAGCTGCTTGAAGCCCTGGCCGGTGACGCCGCCCAGCAGGTTCTCTGCACCGACCTGGAAGCCGTCGAAGCCAAGCTCGTATTCCTTCATGCCGCGATAGCCCAGCACCTCGATTTCCCCGCCAGTCATGCCGGGGGTGGGGAAGGGGTTGTCGTCGGTGCCCGGCGTCTTTTCGGCCAGGAACATCGACAGGCCCCGGTAATCGGTGGTGTCGGGATCGGTGCGGGCCAGCAGCGTCATCACATGGGTGCGCGCGGCATGGGTGATCCAGGTCTTGTTGCCGGTGATGGTCCAGGTGTCGCCGTCCAGAACCGCCCGCGTGCGCAGGCTGCCCAGGTCGCTGCCGGTATTGGGTTCGGTGAAGACCGCCGTGGGCAGGATCTCCCCCGAGGCAAGGCGCGGCAGCCAGTGGGCCTTCTGCGCGTCCGTGCCGCCGCCCAGGATCAGTTCGGCCGCAATCTCGCTGCGCGTGCCCAGCGAACCCACGCCGATATAGCCGCGCGACAGTTCCTCGCTGACCACCACCATCGCGGCCTTCGACATGCCCAGGCCGCCGAACTCCTCGGGGATGGTCAGGCCGAAAACGCCAAGCTCGGCCAGTTCCGCGATGATCTCCATCGGGATCAGTTCGTCCTTCAGGTGCCAGCCATGGGCGTGCGGGACCACCTTGTCATCGGCCCAGCGGCGGAACTGGTCGCGGATCATCTCCAGATCCTCGTCCAAACCCGAGGCACCGAAGGTCGCGCTGCCCTTGTTCTCGGCGATCAGGGCGGCAAGCCGGGCGCGGGCCTCGGGCGTGTTGCCGGCCATCAGGGCGCGGGCTGCATCGGACGGCTGCCAGTCGATGCCCAGATCCGACAGGCGGGCGAATTCCGTCTGGCTCATCGGGATACCGCCCATGATCTGGGTCAGGTATTCGCCAAAGCCGATCCGCGTGATCAGGCCCTCGATCTCTCCGCTGACACGCCCGGACCATGCCGCAAGTTGGCGCAGCGATTCGACATAGGTCGCCAGCCAGGACAGCGCGTGGGCCATGTGCTGGTGGCGTTCAAGCGCCTCGGCATCGATCCTGCCCGCGGGCGAGACTGCGGCGCGCACGCTTTCCGTCGCGCGCGATTGCAGGTCGGCAAGCTCGGTCAGGACGGTGTCGAATTGGTGCGGCATGTCTTTCATGGATTCGGACCCCGTTGCGGCATTGCAGCATGGGTAACGCCTTCGCATCCGCAGCGCAACAATAATGCGCTGCATGGTTTCAAGTTGAACGAATGTGACCGCAACGATGCCGGTGAATGCGGCATTTTCATTCCGTGTAAGGGCGGCTAGCTTGCCTGGCATGTTTGGACTGGATCCCTGGCAATTCTGGACGATCTTCGCCGTCACGGGCTTTGCGGGCTTCGTGAAGGGCGCGATCGGCTTTGCCATGCCGCTGATCATGGCCTCGGCCTTCGCGTCCCTGTTGCCGCCGCAGGTGGCGCTTGCCGCGCTGATCCTGCCGGTGCTGACCACCAACATCCACCAGGCGCTGCGCCAGGGACCGGCTGCGGCCCTTCAGTCCACCCGCAATTTCCGCTGGCATATCGGCATGGTGCTGGTCTTCCTGATGGTGTCGGCGGGGCTGGCGAAACAGATCCCGCAGGCGCTGATGTATGCGCTGCTGGGCCTGCCGATCCTGGCCTTCGCGCTGTGGCAGTTGGCGGGCCGGCCGATGACCCTGCCCATCCACCACCGACGCCGGGCCGAGATCGCGACCGGCATCGTCGGCGGGCTTTACGGCGGGGTGTCGGGCATCTGGGGACCGCCCTTGGTGGTCCTGCTGCTGTCGCTGGGCGTGGACAAGCGCGAACAGGTCCGCGTCCAGGGGGTGGTCTTCCTGCTGGGGGCGGCCGGGCTGACCGCCGCCCACCTGGTCTCGGGCATTCTGAACGCGCAGACGATCCCGCTCTCGGCGGTGCTCTGCATCCCGGCCTTCGGGGGGATGCTGGCGGGCTTTGCCTTGCAGGACCGCATGGATGTCGCACAATTCCGCCGCTGGACGTTGATCCTTCTGGTCATCACCGGCCTGAACCTTGTCCGCCGCGCCCTTTCAGACTGGATTTGACATGATCGATGCCGCCGACCTGACCGCCCGCCTGATCCGCTGCCCCTCTGTCACGCCGGAAGAAGGCGGCGCCCTGGTGCTGCTGGGCGACCTGCTGGCGGATGCGGGGTTCGAGGTGCACCGCGTCGATCGCAACGGCACGCCCAACCTGTTTGCCCGGTGGGGCCGCAAGGGGGCGCGTGCCCTGGGCTTCAACGGCCATACCGACGTCGTCCCCCCCGGCGACCTGGGGTCCTGGACCCACCCCCCCTTCAGCGGCCATGTCGAGGACGGGATCATCTGGGGACGCGGCGCCACCGACATGAAGTCTGGCGTCGCGGCCTTTGTCGCCGCCGCCATCGACTTCGTGCGCGAAACGCCGCCCGACGGCGCGGTGATCCTGACCATTACCGGGGACGAGGAAGGCACCTCGCGCGACGGCACCATCGCGATCCTCGACTGGATGGAGGCGAATGGCGAGCGGATGGAGGTCTGCATCGTGGGCGAGCCTTCGAACCCCGAATACATGGGCGAGATGATGAAGATCGGGCGTCGCGGATCGGCGACCTACACCATCACCGCCAAGGGGGTGCAGGGTCACGCCGCCTATCCGCACCGCGCGAAGAACCCGCTGCACGCGCTGACGGCCTATCTGAACGACCTGATCGCCGCGCCGCTGGACGCGGGCACCGGCCACTTCGACCCGACCGGGTTGCAGATCACCAGCATCGACTGCGGCAACCCGGCCTCGAACGTGATCCCCGAAACGGCGCGGGCGGTGGTCAACATCCGCTTCAACGACCTCCATACCGGCGCCAGTCTGGAAGCCGAACTGAAGTCCCGCGCCGCCCGCGTGACCGATGCGACCGGCGTCAGCCTGACCATCGACAGCTATGTCAGCGGAGAGGCCTTCCTGACACAGCCCGGCCCCTTCGTCGATCTGGTGCAAAGCGTGGTCACGCAGGAAACGAACCGCCAGCCGGTGCTGTCCACCAGCGGCGGCACGTCCGACGCGCGCTTTGTCAAGAACCACTGCCCGGTGGTCGAATTCGGTCTGGTCGGCGCCTATATGCATCAGGTGGACGAACGCGTGCCCGTGGCGCAGGTCCAGCAGCTCAAGACCATCTACCAGCGGATTCTGGAAAAGTATTTCGAATGAAGATCGAACAGACCAACGACCTTGCCGCCTGCCTTGCCCTGCGCCGCACCGTGTTCATCGAGGAGCAGCGCGTTCCCGAGGATCGCGAGATCGACGGGCTGGACGACGGCGCCCTCCACCTGCTGGCGACCCAGGACGGCCGGCCCATCGGCAGCGCGCGCATCCTGCTGGACGGTGACACGGGCAAGATCGGCCGCGTCTGCGTTCTGCCCCAGGCGCGCGGCACTGGCTTGGGCGCGGCGCTGATCCGGGCCGCGCTTGATGTGCTGCGCGTGCAGCCGGGCATTACCCGTGCCAAGCTGGGCGCGCAGACCCATGCGCTCGGCTTTTATGAAAAGCTGGGCTTCACCGCCTATGGTCCCGTTTACGACGACGCGGGGATCCCGCATCGTGACATGACGCGCGACCTTTGAAGGACCGACACATGGCGCAGCTTCCCAGCAAGGAACAGATCATGGAATGGGTCGCGGAACATCCCGACGCCAATTCCAAGCGCGACATCGCCAAGGCCTTTGGCATCAAGGGCGCCGAGCGGATCGAACTGAAGCGCCTGCTGAAGGAACTGGAAGGCGAAGGCCATCTGGAGCGCCGCCGCCGCCATTACCTGGACGCCGAACGCCTGCCGCCGGTCACGGTGCTGGAACTGCTGCCGCCGGACGGATCGGGCGATCTGTTCGCGCGGCCGATGGAATGGCATGGCGACGGTCCGATGCCGCGCATCCTTTACGCCCCGCGCGACAGCGACCCGGCGCTTGGACGCGGCGACCGCTTCCTGGGCCGCCTGGTCGAGGTCCATGGCGAGGATTACCAATACCAGGCCCGCCTGATCCGCCGCATCACCGCAGCCCCCCACCGCATCACCGGCATCTTCCGCAAGGAAGCCGAGGGTGGCCGGATCATCCCCATCGACAAGGGCCAGGACAAGGAATGGCGCGTCCGGCCCGATGCCACCCAAGGCGCACAGAACGGCGAATTGGTGCAGGCCGAACAGGTCGGTCCCAAGGGCCGGCTGGGCCTGCCCACCGCGCGGATCATCGAACGGCTGGGCGATCCCTCCGCCCCGCGCGCGGTCAGCCTGATCGCCATCCACCAGCACGGCATTCCCGACGATTTCCCCGATGCCGTGATCGCCGAGGCCGAGGGCGCCAAGCCCGCCACCATGAAGAGCCGCGAGGATCTGCGCGATCTGCCGCTGGTCACCATCGACCCTTCCGACGCGCGCGACCATGACGACGCGGTGGCCGCCCATATCGAGGAGGACGGCGGCGCGACCATCTGGGTCGCCATCGCCGATGTCGCCCATTACGTGACGCCCGGTTCGGCCCTGGATCGCGAAGCCTGGCTGCGCGGCAACTCCACCTACTTCCCCGACCGCGTCGTGCCGATGCTGCCCGAAGCCCTGTCGGCCGACCTGTGTTCGCTGCACGAAGGCGTGGATCGGCCGGTCATCGCCGTGCGGATGCGGTTGGACGCGCAAGGCAACAAGATCAGCCACAACTTCCATCGCGGCATGATGAAAAGCCGCGCGAGCCTCGCCTATGAACAGGCACAGGCGGCGGCGGACGGCAAGCCGGATGCGCAGACGGAACCGCTGATGGACAGCGTCATTAAGCCGCTGTGGCACGCCTACGGATTGCTCAAGGAAGCCCGCGCCCGCCGTCAGCCGCTGGATCTGGACCTGCCGGAACGCCGGATCGAGTTGGCCCCGGACGGCCGCGTCAAGTCGGTCAACTTCCGCGAACGCTTCGACGCGCACCGCCTGATCGAGGAGTTCATGGTCCTGGCGAACGTCGCCGCAGCCGAGGAATTGACCCGCCGCCAGCGTCCCCTGCTGTTCCGCGTGCATGAGGAGCCAAGCCTCGCCAAGATCGACGCGCTGCGCGAGGTGGCCCAGGCATCCGGCTTCACGCTGGCCAAGGGGCAGGTGCTGCACACCAGCCACCTCAACCGCCTGCTGGCCCAGTCGGAAGGCACCGACTTTGATGAACTGATCAACATCTCCACCCTGCGGTCGATGACGCAGGCCTATTACCACCCCGAAAACTTTGGCCATTTCGGGCTGGCGCTGAAAAGCTACGCCCATTTCACCTCGCCCATCCGCCGCTATTCCGACCTGATCGTGCATCGCGCACTGATCAGCGGCCATGGCTGGGGCAAGGACGGCCTGTCTCCGCAGGATCTGGAACGGCTGTCGGAAACCGCCACCCATATCAGCGAGACCGAGCGCCGCAGCATGGCCGCCGAACGCGACACGACCGACCGCTATCTGGCCGCCTACCTCGCGGAACGCGTGGGATCAGAGATGACCGGCCGGATCAGCGGCGTCCAGAAGTTCGGCGCCTTCGTCAAGCTGGACGAAACCGGAGCCGACGGGCTGCTGCCGATCCGCGCCATCGGGAACGAATATTTCCACTTCGATCCCGACGCCCAGATGCTGATCGGCAGCGACACCGGACTGGAAATCGGCCTGGGCCAGCGCGTCACCGTGCGCCTGGCCGAGGCGATCCCGATGACCGGCGGTCTGACCTTGGACCTGCTGGAACTGGACGGCCAGCCCCTGCCGCGCGGTCCGCAAAAGGGCAAGCGCGGCCGTGGTCCCCGGCCCATGTCCACCAAGTCGCGGCTTGCGGAAATCAAGCGGGCTACCAAACGGCGCCGCAAGCGCTAGGCGCTGTTCATTCTGGCGGAAATATCCCGGGGGGGCATGGGGGGCTGGCCCCCCACGCCGTCAGCTTTCCCGGAATGCCCGGTTGAAGTAGTCCGCCAGCGGCTTGACCAGATAGGCCATGGGGCTGCGTTCGCCCGTCTGGATGAAGACCTCGACCGGCATGCCGGGGATCAGGGCCAGATCCCCCAGCTTCTCCAGCTGTTCGGCCGGGATCGTGACTTCGGCGCGGTAATAGGGCATCCGCGTCGCCTCATCCATCAACGCATCCGCCGACACCCGGCCCAACACGCCGTCGATTTCCGGCGTGGTGCGCGATGAAAAGGCCGAAAAACGCAGCACCACCGGCTGGCCGGCCTGCACCTCGTCCACATTGATAGTCGCCAGGCGTGCGCTTACGACCAGGGGACGGTCCTGCGGGATCACATAGAGAACCGGGTCGGCCGGACGGACCACCGACCGGGGGGTCGTCACCTGCATGTTGTAGATGACGCCCGCCGCCGGGGCGCGGATATCCAGGCGGCTGATCTGTTCGGTCAGGCTGCGGCGGCGTTCGGCCAGTTCCAGTTCGCGATAGCCCAGATCGCGCAACTCGGTTTCCGCTTCCTCGCGCCGTTCCGCGCCCAGGCGCAGCCGCTGGATGTCCAGTTCGGTCTGACGGGTTTCCGCAGCGGCCCGGCTGGCCTTCAGTTCGCCCACCTGGCCGTCCAGGCTTGCAGCCTCACGTTCCAGGGCCAGCACCCGCGACGCCTGCGCCAAGCCGCGATCCAGCAGGGATTGCTGGTCCTCCAGCTCCTCTCCGATCAATTCACGCTGGCGGTTGAGGGCGACGATCTGCGCGTCGATGCCCTCGACCTGCTGGCGGACCTGTTCGGATTGCTTTTCCAGCTGCTCGATCGACTGACGCAGGGTGTCGCGCCGGGTGTCGAACAGGCTGCGCTGGCCCTCGATCAGGGCTTGCAGATCGGCATCGCCTTCGGCGGCGGTCAGCAGCTCCTGCGGAATTTCCATGGTTTCCGCATCCGCTCGTTCCGCCTCGAGCCTTCCGCGGCGGGCAAGGATTTCGAAATACTGGCCTTCGACGATGGCATGTTCGGTTTGCAGCAGGCTGCCGTCCAGGCGGATCAGGGGCTGGCCCGCCTCGACCGTCTGGCCGTCCTTGACGAGGATCTCCTCGACCACGCCGCCGTCCGGGTGCTGGACGATCTGGCGCTGCTGTTCGACCTCGACCTGTCCGCTGGCCACGACGGCCCCCGAGATGCGGCTTTCCATCGCCCAGACGGTGAAGCCGCCCAGCAGAACGACAATGGCAATCAGCCCGGTCCAGAGCGCGCCGCGAACCGACCAGCGGGACGGATCGGGCGGCGTGATCGGCCGGGGCGGCGCAGGGGGTGCGGGCGGCTGGACCGGGGGGGCGGGCTGCGCCTCGGTCGGCTGGCGGGATGCGGCAGGGCCGGGGATCGGCGCGTCGGCGGGGGGTGCGATGCGGCTGGACAGGATGCCCGTCTGGATGCCCGTGGGACGCGGGGTGGGGTTCTGCCCGCCTTCGGGCTTTTGGTTCTCGTCGCTCATGATACGCCCCCTACGCGGCCGGCTTCCTGGGATTTCAGGATCTGCGCTGAATTCTGCACCATTTCCTGCAAGACCTTGTCGCGAGGCCCGAAGGCGCGGCGGATACCCTGTTCCATGACCAGAAGCAGGTCGCACTCGTTGATGGCCGCAGGCCGGTGCGCCATGATGATGACGCAGCCGTTCTGTGCCTTGACCCGCCGGATCGCCGCGTTCAGCGCCAGAGAGCCTTCGTTGTCCAGGTTCGAGTTCGGCTCGTCCAGCACCAGCATCACCGGGTCGGGATACAGGGCACGGGCAAGGCCGATCCGCTGGATCTGCCCGCCCGACAGGCGGCCTGCGGCCTGGCTGATGCGCGTGTCATAACCCTGCGGCAGATCCAGGATCATCTGATGCGCCGCCGCCGCCTGCGCCGCGCGCACCACGCGGGCCGGGTCCATGTCGGGCGACAGGCGGGCGATGTTTTCGGCAATCGTCCCGTCGAACAGCGTCACCTGCTGCGGCAGATAGCCGATCATGGTGCCCAGCACGTCGGGGTCGTATTGATCCAGCGTCGCGCCCCCCAGGCGGATCGACCCGGCCCCGACCGGCCAGGCACCGATCAATGCCTTGGCAAGCGTCGATTTGCCCGCGCCCGACGGCCCGATCACCCCGAGGGCCTGCCCCGGCGCGATCGCAAAGGACACGCCGCGCACGGTGGCGACATTCTGTCCCGGAGGCGCGACGGAAAGCTGGCGCACCTCGACTACGGCATCCGGGCGGGGCAGGGGGGTGTGGTTAACCTGCGCGGGCTGGCGCGACAACAGACGGGCGAGGCGCTCCCAGGCATCCTGGGATGCCTGAACCATGGGCCACCCGCCGACCAGTTGTTCGACCGGCGCCAGCGCGCGGCCCATCATGATCGAGCTGGCGATCATCGCGCCTGGGGTAACGGCCTGCTGCAGGACCAGCCAGGCCCCGGCGGCAAGCATGGCGCTTTGCAGGAACAGCCGGAAGGTCTTGGAAAAGACCGTAAAGCCCGACTGCAGATCGGCACCCCTGACGGACTGCTCCTGCGCCTCGGCCCGGGCCTTTCGCCAGCGGGCAAAGGTGGCCCCGCGCATTCCCAGAGCGCCGATCACCTCGCCTTCGTCGCGATAAAGATCGGCCATGCGCTGCGCCTGCGCCGAGGCGGTGGTGGACTGCTGCAAGGGCGCCTTGGTCAGCGTGCGGTTGGCCAGGGTGGACACCACCAGGATCGCCCCACCGACGGTCGCCACGATCCCCAGCAGCGGGTGGAAGATATAGACCGCCGCCAGGAACAGCGGCGCCCAGGGCAGGTCGAAGGCGGCCAGAAGCACGGGCGAGGCGATCAGCCGCTGGACCGTGTCCAGATCGCGCATCCCGCTGGCGGCCACCGCCGATTCGTCGCCGGAAATCGCCCCCTCGCGCAGGGCGGCGGTGAAGACCCGCCCTTCCAGCCGGTCCTGAAATCGCGCGGCAATGCGCTGCATGACGCGGGCGCGAATGAAATCCACGAAGCCCATCAACAGGAACAGGAACACCACCAGCACGAACAACGCCGTCAGCGTTTCGACCGACCGTGATGCCAGAACCCGGTCATACACCTGCAACATGAACAGCGGGCCAGTCAGCATCAGCAGGTTCACGACGGCCGAAAACAGCCCGACCGCGCCGAACAGGGGCAAGCCCGTGGCGCGCGCCTTGCGCAGTTCCTTGGCGCCATCCTGAAACGCGGGCGACTTGCTCATTCCATTCATCCTTCATGTTCCGCCGTCATGGCGGCCTTGCCGCAGGGCCTGCACGCCAGTATGCGATCCTTGCTGGCCTACTGTCATGCCCCCTGTGTTATTCCGAAAAGGTTAGGAGATCCTTTGCGTCCCTTGTCCCTTGTCGTTCCGCTGGCCCTGAGTGTGATTCTGGCGGGCTGCGCGTCGGAACCTGTGATGCAGGACGGCATTCGCGTCAACGACCCCTTTGAACAGCAAAACCGCCGTGTTCATGCCTTCAACAAGGCCTTCGATCAACGGGTGATCGCCCCCGTGGCGCGGCTCGCCTCGTCGGACGATGGGGCACAAGGGAAGGGGCGCGTGATGGATCTGGTCATCAATGCCGGATCGAACCTGTCGCTGCCCGGCAAGGTCGTGAACAGCGTGCTGCAAGGCCGCCCCGAACCTGCGATCAAGAACTTTTTCCGCTTTGCGGTCAATACGACAATCGGAATCGGGGGTCTGCTCGATCCTGCCGGCCAGGACTTCGGACTGCCGGAACAGGATACCGATTTCGGCGAGACCCTGGCCGTCTGGGGCGTCCCCGAAGGAGCCTATCTTGAACTGCCGATCCTGGGTCCATCGACCCAGCGGGACGCCGTGGGCAAGGTCGTGGATCTGGTCATCGACCCGGTCTATCACCTGCTGAACAGCGACGGCGCATGGGCGGCTTTTGGCTTACGGACGGCCTCAAAAGCCGGTGATCGGGCGCGGTTCGGCGACACGGTGGATAGTGTTCTGCAAGACAGTGCGGATAGCTATGCCCAGTTGCGGCTGATCTATCTGATGCACCGCCGCCATGAACTGAACGAGGAGGGGACCGAGATTGACCCATATGCCGAGACTGCCGATGATGCCATCGACCCCTATGCAGAATAGCAGGCGCGGCGTCCTGATGCTGCTGGGCGGTGCCGCCGCGTTGGGCATGGCGCCCCTGCGCGGGGCTTGGGCGCTGGATTCGAACCATGCCCATGCCCTGATCGACACCGCCCTGGGCGAGGTTTACGGCGTCATCAATTCCGGCAAGCCGCCCGCGCAGATGTATCGCGACTTCGAATCGATCTTTGCCCGCTATGCCGATGTGGACGTGATCGCCCGGTCCGCCCTTGGCCCCGCCGCGCGCCAGGCTGACCCTGCCGCGCTGGCTGCCTATACGCAGGCGTTTCAGGGCTATATCGGCCGCAAATACGGCAAGCGGTTCCGCGAATTCATCGGATCGAAGATCGAGGTGACGGGCGCGCGTCCGCTGAAAAGCTTCTATGCCGTCACCTCGGTCGCCTATCTGAACGGCCGCGCCCCGATGGAGGTCGAATGGCATGTGTCGGACAAGTCGGGCCGCGACAAGTTCTTCAACATCATCATTGAAGGCGTGAACATGCTGGCCAGCGAACGCGCCGAGATCAGCGCCATGCTGACCGCCCGGCGCGGCGACCTGGCGGGACTGACGGCTGATTTGCAGGCGGCGGGATAGCACCGCCTGCAAGGACCATCACAGCAGGAAATCGCCCGCGCTCAGGGCGCTTTGCCCCAGAACCGCGATTTCGAAATCGGCCACCTTGTCGCCGGTGACATCGGCCCGGACCAACAGGTTCGCGCCCGCCTTGAGATACCAGACCGAATTGGCGGCAGCCGTCGTGCCCGAGAAATCAAAAGCCTGGTTGCCCGCAATCCGGGTATCGGCATCCAGGGCGCGCAGGTCGATGTCGTCCACGCCCGTGCGCAAGTCCGTGATGCGGTCGCGGCCCGCACCCACCGCGCTGTCGGACAGGGCGTTGAAGATGAACACGTCCCGTGCTGCGTCCAGGCCACCGGCCAGTTGATCGGTGCCCGCACCGCCGTTGATCGTGTCCTGCCAGCCCCCACCGTTCAGGATGTCGTTCCCGGCCCCACCGATCAGCAGGTTGGCCGCGGCATTGCCGGTCAGGCTGTTGTTCAGCGCATTACCCGTCCCGCTGATGGCGGCGTTCCCTGTCAGGATCAGGTTTTCGACCTCCGTCCACAGTTTGAACGAGGCGCTGGCCCGCACAAGATCGATGCCCTGTCCCGCAGCCTCGGCCACCTGGTCGCCGGAATTGTCCACGATATAGATGTCATTGCCCGCCCCGCCGCGCAGCAGGTCGATGCCCGTGCCGCCGTCCAGCCAGTCCGCGCCGTCGCCGCCCGTCAGGGTGTCGTTGCCCGCCCCACCCTCCAGCCGGTTCGCGCCCGCAGTTCCGGTCAGGATGTTGTTCAGGCCATTGCCCATGCCATTGAGATTGCCGGTGCCGAGCAAGGTCAGGTTTTCAAGCTGGTATCCCAGGGTCGTGCTGAACGTGGCGCGGACCGTGTCGGTCCCTTGGCCCATCGCTTCGGCAATCACATCCGCCGCGCTGTCCAGGACATAGACATCATCGCCCGCCCCGCCGCGCAGGGTATCGGTCCCGGCACCGCCGTCCAGCCAGTCGTTGCCGATCCCTCCGTCCAGCAGGTCATTGTCGATCCCGGCCAGCAGGGTGTCGTTGCCGCCGTTCCCGAACAGGCTGTCGGCGCCGATGCCGCCGGCCAAATGGTTCGCGGCCCCGTTCCCGGTCAGGCGATTGGCCAGCAGGTTGCCCGTGCCATTGATCGCGGCGTTGCCGGTGAGCGTGAGGTTCTCGACATTCGCGGCAAGGGTGTGGGTGAAGCCGGCGTTGACGGTATCGGTTCCGCCATTGGCGAGTTCGACCACCGTGTCGCCTGAGGTGAGATGATAGGTATCGTTGCCCGCGCCCCCGGTCAAATTCTCGGCTGCGCTTGTGCCGTAGAGGACGTCATTCCCGGTGCCGCCCGTGGTCAGGTTATTGTCGAGGATCTGGATTTCGATGACCTTGAGGCTGCCGCCGTCTTCGAAGCCGACAGAGCTATAGCCCAAGTCTACGACCAAATACGCCGTTTCCGTGCCTTCCTGTATGCCATCGCGGGTGGCGGATACAGTAAAGGTATCCCTTTCAGAGGTGGGAAAGGTGCTGCTGACATAGAAAGAGCCGCTGCCGGACAGCGCGCCTATGTCGGCGGCACCAGCGGTTCCACCCTGAGTAGTCGTGTAGTAGGTCCAGCTTGCACTATGGCTAGTCAGCCCTAGGAAACTCAAGTTGACAGTAACGTCTTGGCCTTCGCGAAGGGTTATGATGTCCGGGATCGAAAGTGTGGCATAGGTGTCGGGAACATATTCATAGCCCCCGATGATTGTCATTGATGTTTGAAAGCCGAGCGCCCGAAGATCATCGTTCGTATAGGTCCACTCTTGCCCCAGACTGTCTGTGATTTCTATTTTTATAATATCCAAGAGGCCATTAAAATTTACATAAGGAAAAGCAAAGTTGCTGGATGAATTGCCATCTGTCCAATCGTCATTGCCAAAGCCCCAAAGTGAAAAGAACGCATATGGATCAAGTTCTGTGTTAGATGATCCGATGATTGTTGATTGAATAACTTCGCGATCAAGCCAAATAATGAGGCTGTCGACACCAAGGTACGATTGCACACTGGCGCCAACAGTTGAAAACCACCATCCGCTATTCAGGTCAATGACAGTAGGCAGCGTCAGACTGGTCAGCACTGGAGAGAAGGATGTTGACATTCAAAGCACCAATGAAAGAAGACGGTCGGCGGATGCCACAACAGAAAAATGATAGTGAATACAGGTATTCCTACCGCTTACGCGGGTCTGCCTTCCAAGACATGTGCATGTAAGCATTGCCTGAGAGGATCAGGCAACTGCAAAGTGCTCAATCAACTGCTAATGTATCTAAGTGGTTAACGAACCCTGCATAGTGCAGGATCAGTTCCCCCCCAGGATCCCATTCAACGCCCGGCTCAGCGCATCATCCGAACTGGCCGTGCTGCTGTCGCCCCGGGTCTGCGGTGCCGTCACCTGCGTCGGCACGCCTGGCGCGGGATTGGCCGAATTTACCGCACCTGCCAATGCCGCCGCTAGCGGATCGTCGGCCGACCCCGAGGTTACGACCTTCGGCGCGCCGTCGTTCGACAACAGGATCCCGCTGCCGTCGGGCGAAACGGTGGAGAGCGGCAGTTCCGGCAGCCCTTCGTGGATGTCGGTCATCACCGCCTGCCAGATCTCGGCGGGCAACCCGCCGCCGGTCACGCCTTTCAGCGGCGTGTTGTCGTCATAGCCCATCCAGACGCCGACCACATATTGTTCGGAAAAGCCCACGAACCAGGCGTCGCGATAGCTGCTGGTGGTGCCGGTCTTGCCCGCCACGGGGCGCGAACCCATCTTCGCCCGCCCGCCGGTGCCGCTGTCGATGACCTGCTGCATCATGTAGATCAGCTGGCCCGCCGCGCGTTGGCTGATGACGCGCTGGCCCATGCCGCCCGACTGGCCCATCAGCGGCTGGTCGTCGCCCGCGATGCGCAGTTCCACCAGGCCATAAGGCGCGACCGAGGTGCCGCCGTTGCGGATGCCCGCATAGGCGCCGGTCAGTTCCATCAGCGTGGCTTCGGATGCGCCCAGCCCCAGGGACGGGCTGGTCGTCAGGTTGCTGACGATGCCGAAGTCATGGGCGATGCGGCGCACGGTGTCGCGGCCCACGGCCTCTTGCAGGCGGATGGTGGCGGTGTTCAGCGACTGCTTCAGCGCGGTCGTCAGCGTCACGTTGCCGTAATAGCGGCGGGTATAGTTCTGCGGCGACCAGGGCTTGCCGCCGGGGATGCGGATGGTCAGCGGCCCGTCCTCGACGCGGTCGCCGGGACCGTAGCCCGCTTCGAGCGCCGCGGCATAGACGAAGGGCTTGAAGCTGGAGCCGGTCTGGCGCTTGGCCTGGACCGCGCGGTTGAAGGCGCCGTTCACGGTGGTGTCGCGCCCGCCGATGATGGCGCGGACGGCGCCGTCGGCGGACATCACGACCACCGCGGCCTCGGCCTTGCTGCCGTCGCTGACCTTTTCGTCGAAGATGCGCTTCAGCGCCCGTTCCGCCGCCGTCTGGATGCGCGGGTCGAAGGTGGTGCGGATCGTCACGTCCTCGGTCGTCTCGCTGGTGAGAAAACCGGGACCGGACTCCATAACCCAATCAGCGAAGTAGCCGCCTGCGCGCGCCTCGGCCGCCTGCGACAGGCGCGCGGGATTGGCGCGGGCCTGGGCGACCTCCTCCTCGGTCAGATAGCCTTCCTCGCCCATCAGGCCCAGGACGACATTGGCGCGATCCTGGGCGCGTTTCAGGTTCGCAGTCGGCGCGAAATAGCTGGGCGCCTGCAACAGGCCCGCCAGCATCGCGGCCTCGGAAGCGTTCACGTCGGATGCGGGCTTGTTGAAATACCGCTGGCTCGCGGCCTCGAACCCGCGCGCGCCGCCGCCCATGTAGGACCGGTTCATGTAAATGTTGAGGATGTCGTCCTTGGAATACTTGGCTTCCAGGGCGAAGGAATAGGGGACTTCCTTGATCTTGCGCCACAGGCTGGTCACGCGGCAGTCCTGTTCGAACTCGGCCTCGTTCTTCCAGCGGATCGGGTCGAAGGTATCGCCCAGGCACAGCAGTTTCGCGACCTGCTGGGTGATGGTCGAACCGCCATGGCCTTCCAGCGCGCCGCGGCCTTCGGACAGGTTGATCTTGATGGCGCTGGCGATGCCGATCGGATCCACGCCCAGGTGCCAGTTGAAGCGCCGATCCTCGGTCGCCATGACGGCTTCCTTCAGGACCGGGGCGATCTTCTCGCTGGTGACCGCGCCATAGGTTTCGCCGCGCCAGGCGAAGACCTTGCCGTTGGTGTCCAGCATGGTGACGGACCCCCGTGCGCGCGCGTCGAACAGCGCCTCGGGTTCGGGCAGGGTGGCATAGAAATAGGCAGTGGCCCCGCCGACGATCAGGACCATGACCATGGCCAGGCGCCACAGCGACCCCCACAGGATGCGCCAGACCAGACCGACGGTTCCCGCAATGGTGCGCATGACCACATTGCCCCGCCGGACCGGGGCCTTGTGGCGGCGGACCTGGGGTTTCGCCTCGGGCGCGGGGGCGCGCTTGTCGGCAATAGGGCTGCGGCCCGTGCGCTTCGGGGTGCCGGTCGGTCGTTTCATGCGTAGATGCCTGCGTTTCTGCCCAGGCCGTTCACCGGCCAAATTGTGCGGCACCCTACACGAAGAATCGCCAAAGGGGAATTGCCCGCACCAATCCGTGATTTGCGCATGAAAAAGGCCCGGCCGTCACCGGGCCTTTCCTGGCTTGGGTCCGACCTTCAGTTATAGGCGTTTTCGCCATGCGTGGTGATGTCGAGGCCCTGGCGTTCGTCCGTATCCGTTACCCGCAACCCGATCAGCGCCTTGACGATGTGGATGGCGACAAAGGACACCAGGCCCGACCAGACGACCGCGATCACCACCCCCAGGGTCTGCGCATAAACCTGGCCGCCCATCGAGAATTCGGCGACCGTGTTCGCGCCATAGTCGAAGACGCCCGTTCCCCCCAGCGACGGTGCCGCGAAGACGCCCGTCAGGATGGCGCCGACAATGCCGCCGATGCCGTGGATGCCGAACACGTCCAGGCTGTCGTCGATCCCCATGCGCGGCTTCATGCTGATGACGAACCACATGCACAGAAGGCCCGCGATCAGGCCGATGGCGATGGCGCCCATGGGGCCCACGAAGCCCGCCGCCGGGGTGATGCCCACCAGGCCCGCGATGGCGCCCGAAATACCGCCCAGAAGGCTGGGATGGCCGCGGAAGGCCCATTCGCCGAAGGACCATGCCAGCACGCCCGCGGCGGTGGCAACGGCGGTGTTGATCATCGCCAGCGCCGTCAGGCCGTTGGCCTCGAGGTTCGAACCGGCATTGAAGCCGAACCAGCCGATCCACAGCAGGCAGCCGCCGACCAGGGTGAAGGACAGGTTGTGGGGCGCCAGCAGTTCCCGCCGATAGCCCAGGCGGGGACCAGCAACCATTGCGGCGACCAGGCCTGCAACGCCCGCGTTGATGTGGATGACGGTGCCACCCGCGAAGTCCAGCGCGCCATGCCCGAACAGCAGCCCCGAGGGGGCGTCATAGGCGGAAGGCCCGCCCCACCACCAGACCATGTGGGCCATCGGCAGGTACGAGAAGAAGAACCAGATCACCACGAACATCAGGATCGCGCTGAACTTCAGCCGTTCCGCCGTGGCGCCCACGATCAGCGCCGAGGCGATGCAGGCAAAGGCCATCTGGAAGATCACGAAGGACAGTTCCGGGATCACCACGCCGGCGGTAAAGCCCTCGACCACGGAATCGGTGCCGACGCCCGCCAGGAACATCTTGGACAGTCCGCCGATATAGGGGGTGAAGAAGGTCACGTCCTCGGCCGTGCCCGCACCGGTGAAGGCCAGCGAATATCCGAACGCCACCCACAGGATCGCCATCATGCTGAACACGGTCAGCACCTGCATCAGCACCGACAGCATGTTCTTGGCCCTGACAAGCCCGCCATAGAACAGCGCCAGCCCGGGCAGCGTCATCATCATCACCAGGATGGCCGAGATCAGCATCCAGGTCGTGTCGCCCTTGTCGGGCACCGGCGCGGCAGCCTCGACCGCGACCGCGGCGTCCTGCGCGAATGTAGGCGCCGCAAGCAAAAGCGCGGCTGTGGCAATAAAGGGAGCAGCCCTTTTCATCATCGAATCCCCTTCCATGCGGCACCGGACGCCGCCGACGCCCCTTGATTGGGCGGCTTTGCCACGCTTGCACAGGCATCAGGCAAGGCGGCGCGGGGGTCAGACAGGGACTGCCCGGCAATTGGGCGGTCCGGGGGGATCAAGCCTGAAAATCGGGCAGGGTATGGTTTCGCCATGCTCGCCAGCGTTGCAAGACCTGCGGCGAAGCCGCTGATTTGGCGATCAAACCGGCCGCTGGGCCTTATGCGACGCGGCTGACCACGAAATCGGCCAGATCCGAAAGCATGTCGCGGATCGGATGCGGCGGCAGCTTGGCCAGGGCGGCCTTGGCGGTGGCTGACCACAGCAGCGCATCGGTGCGCGCGGCCTCCATCGCGCCGTGATGGGCAAGAAGGGACAGCACCTGTTCCAGGTCGCCGTCCCGCTGGTCGCCCTTCTCGATAGTGCGCGACCAGAAGGCGCGTTCCTCGGGCGTGGCGCGGGCCACGGCCTTGATGACCGGCAGGGTCAGCTTGCGTTCCCGGAAATCGTCGCCCACGTTCTTGCCGATGGTTTCCGTGGCGCCGCCGTAGTCCAGCAGGTCATCGACGATCTGGAACGCGATGCCCAGGGCGTCGCCGTAATCAAACAGCGCCCGCACCTGGTCGGCCGGCGCACCGGCGATGACGCCGCCCACCTCGGTCGCGGCCGAGAACAGGGCGGCGGTCTTGCCCCGCACGACCTTCAGATAGATGTTCTCGTCCGTGCGCAGATCCTGGGCGGCGGTTAGTTGCAGCACCTCGCCTTCGGCGATGGTGGCGGCGGCGTTCGACAGGATTTCCAGCGTGCGCAGGTTGCCGGGTTCGACCATCAACTGGAAGCTGCGCGCGAACAGATAGTCGCCCACCAGGACGCTGGACTTGTTGTCCCACAAAAGGTTTGCGGTCGGACGCCCGCGCCGCTGGCGGCTTTCGTCGACCACGTCGTCATGCAGCAGGGTCGCGGTGTGGATGAATTCGACCGTCGCGGCCAGATGGATGTGGAATGGCCCGCCATAGCCCATGATCTGGGCCGCGGCCAGGGTCAGCATCGGCCGCAGCC
Source organism: Paracoccus yibinensis (assembly GCF_030846195.1). Lineage (GTDB taxonomy): Bacteria > Pseudomonadota > Alphaproteobacteria > Rhodobacterales > Rhodobacteraceae > Paracoccus > Paracoccus yibinensis. Next base: position 611,776 of record NZ_JAVCWH010000003.1, on the reverse strand, counting down.
GCTTGCCCCCGGCCTCGATCAGATGGGCCGTCACCTCGGGGATGCGGGGGGCGTTCTCGCTGGACATGCGGTCGCGGATCAGGGCGTTCACCGCCTCCATCTCAGGCAGCAGCGCCTCGGACAGCCGATCCAGCGGTTTCTGGACGTTTTCCTGCACACCCATCACCTTATCCTCTTTACCGCGTCGTCCCTTGCCACGCCCTCGACAATTGCGCAACCGCCGCCTAGCGTTCCGGCCATGAAAGAACTGTTCCGCAGCAACGATCCCGTCCGCATGTCCCGCGCTATCGGCCTGCTGGAGGACGAGGGGATCCCGGCCTTTCCGATGGACCAGCACATGAGCGTGCTGGAGGGCTCGCTTGGCATCCTGCCGCAGCGGCTGATGGTGGCGGACCGGGACGAATTCATGGCCCGCGCGATCCTGCGCGATGCCGGCCTGGATGAGTGACCTGACCAGCGACGGCTTTCTGGGCGGCCGGTTGCGGATTGCCCAGCCCCGGCGTGGCTTCCGGTCCGGCGCAGATGCGGTGATGCTGGCGGCGGCCTGTCCGGCGTTGGGGGGGCAATCTGTGCTGGAACTGGGCTGCGGGGCAGGGGTGGCAAGCCTGTGCCTGGGATGGCGGGTGCCGGACCTGCGGCTGGTGGGCCTGGAGGCGCAGGCGGATTATGCCGACCTGGCGCGGCGCAATGCGACCGCGAACAGCATCCTGATGGAGGTCATCACAGGCGATGTGGCCCGGCCGCCTGCCGTCCTCAGGGCGCAGGTCTTCGAGCATGTGATTGCCAACCCGCCCTACTTCCTGGGTGGCACACCGGCACCCGATGGGGGCCGGGCCGTTGCGCGACGCGAGGATACGCCCCTGGCCGCCTGGATCGATGCGGCCCTGCGCCGTCTGACGCCCCGCGGCATAGTGACGCTGATCCAGCGGGCCGACCGGCTGGATGCGATCCTGTCTGCCCTGGCGGATCGCGCCGGGTCCGTGACCATCCTGCCTGTCGCGGGCCGCACAGGGCGCGAGGCAGGGCGCGTGATCGTCCAGGCACAGAAGGGCGCGCGCGGACCGTTGCGGCTGCTGGCCCCGTTCGTCATGCACCGCGAACCGACCCATGCGGGCGATCGCGAAGACCTGACTGACGCTGCGTCAGCCATATTGCGCGAGGGTCTGCCGCTGACGCCCTTGTTTGCAAAAGGCTCGTGACAGAATCGCAGGCCTGTGCTGCAATCGCCCTGTTCGACTCAACCTATACAGGAGGACGCGATGTCGGTTGCTTCCCACGTCGAGGAACTGCGCAAGAAACACCAGGTGCTTTCCGAGGCCGTTGAACGAGAACAAAGAAGCCCTGGATCCAGCGACATGCAGATCAAGGCCATGAAGCGCGAGAAACTTCGTCTCAAGGAAGAGATTTCCCGACTGTCCCACTAACCTGTTGAACGGTTACAGATTTTAAACGGCCCGCGCGATCAGCGCGGGCCGTGTTTCTTCTTCCCGCAGGGTTCAGGCGAAATACTGCCCGCCATTGGCGCTGATCGTCGATCCGGTGATGAAGCCCGCCTCGTCCGAGGCCAGGAAGACTACGGTGCGCGCGATCTCCTCGGGCTCGCCCAGGCGGCCCACCGGGATCTGCGGGATGATGCGTTCGCTCAGCACCTTCTCGTCGATGGCCTTGACCATCTCGGTCGCGATATAGCCGGGGCAGATCGCGTTGACGGTGATGCCCGCGCGTGCGCCTTCCTGGGCAAGCGCCTTGGTGAAGCCCAGGTCGCCCGCCTTGGCCGCCGAGTAATTGGCCTGGCCCGCCTGGCCCTTCTGCCCGTTGATCGAGCTGATGTTGATGATCCGGCCGAACTTGCGGTCGCGCATCCCCGACCAGACCGGATGGGTCATGTTGAACAGACCTGTCAGGTTGGTGTCGATGACCTCTTTCCACTGCTGGGGGGTCATCTTGTGGAACATCGCGTCCCGCGTGATGCCAGCGTTGTTGACCAGAACGGCAATGGGGCCGACCTCGTCCTCGATCCGCTTGATGCCATCGGCACAGGCGTCATAGTCGGCGACCGACCACTTGTAGGTCTTGATCCCGGTTTCTTCCGTGAAGGCCTTCGCGGCGTCGTCATTGCCCGCATAGGTGGCGACGACGGTATAGCCAGCTTCTTGAAGCGCCTTGGAAATCGCCGCGCCGATGCCGCGCGATCCTCCGGTGACAAGTGCAACCTTGGACATTGATCCTCCCCCGTGAAATCGTTCCTGAAATATTGCTACAAGGCAAGAAGATGGCGCGCAACATCATTGCGCGCCATTTCGCCTAGCGTTCGACGCAAAGGGCGACGCCCATGCCGCCGCCGATGCAGAGGGTTGCCAGGCCCTTTTTCGCGTCGCGGCGCTTCATTTCGAACAACAGGGTATTCAGGACGCGGCAGCCCGAGGCCCCGATCGGGTGGCCGATGGCAATGGCGCCGCCGTTCACGTTCACGATCTCGGGGTTCCAGCCCATGTCCTTGTTGACCGCGCAGGCCTGGGCGGCAAAGGCCTCGTTGGCTTCCACCAGGTCCAGATCCTGAACGGACCAGCCCGCCTTTTCCAAGGCCTTGCGGCTGGCGGGAATCGGGCCGGTGCCCATGATGGCCGGATCCAAGCCCGCCGTGGCCCAAGACGCAATGCGCGCCAGCGGCGTCAGGCCGCGGCGGTTCGCCTCGTCCTCGGTCATGACCATCACCGCCGCCGCGCCGTCGTTCAGGCCGGACGCGTTGCCCGCCGTAACCGAGCCGTCCTTGGAAAAGGCAGGGCGCAGCTTCTGCATGGCGTCGATGGTCGCGCCGTGGCGGATGTATTCGTCCTTGTCCACAACCGTGTCGCCCTTGCGGGTCTTCACGGTGAAGGCAACGATCTCGTCATCGAAGCGGCCCGCCTTCTGCGCGGCCTCGGCCTTGTTCTGCGACGCAAGGGCGAATTCGTCCTGCTGGTCGCGGCTGATCTGCCATTTCTGCGCCACGTTTTCCGCCGTGGTGCCCATGTGGTAATTGTTGAAGGCGTCCCACAGCCCGTCGCGGATCATCGTGTCGATGAACTGCATGTCGCCCATCTTCTGACCCGCGCGCAGATAGGCGGCATGGGTGGACATCGACATGCTTTCCTGGCCGCCCGCCAGAACGACCTTGGCATCGCCCAGGATCACATGCTGCGCGGCAAGCGCCACGGCGCGCAGGCCCGAACCGCAGACCTGGTTGATCCCCCAGGCAGCCGATTCCTGCGGCAGGCCCGCCTTGACATGAGCCTGACGGGCGGGGTTCTGGCCCTGGCCTGCGGTCAGAACCTGGCCCAGGATGGTCTCGTCGACCTCGGCCGTGTCGATGCCCGCGCGGGCCACGACCTCGGCCAGGACGGCGGCGCCCAGGTCATGCGCCGGGGTATTGGCGAACGATCCCATAAAGCTGCCGACCGGGGTCCGGGCGGCAGAAACGATAACGGCTTTGGTCACGATAAGCTCCTTCCCTTGAGCCAGATGACTGGCGAATCAGGGACAGGATGCGAGTTCGTGCCGTGGCGTCAAGCAGATCGCCCGAAAGTCGTAGGCAAGCCCTAGCGCAGCACGACCGAAGGCGGGGATTTCCAAGGGGGCGCGATGGTTGGCGCCCCGAAATAATAGCCTTGCAGGCAGTCGATGCCGTTGTCGATCAGGAAGCTGGCATCGTCCGCCGTTTCGACCATCTCGGCCACGGTGAACATGTCGAAATGCTGCGCAATCGACATCAGCGCCCGTGTCAGCACCTGGTTGTCGGGATGACTGGAAATTTCCCGGATGAACTGACCGTCGATCTTGATCATGTCGAAACAGAAGTCGCGCAGATAACGGAACGAAGTGTAACCGGCCCCGAAGTCGTCAAGCGCCAGGCTGATCCCGTATCGCTGCACCTCGCGCATGAAGGATTTCACCTCATCCGGCAGGCCCATGGCCGAGCTTTCGGTGATTTCCAGGATCAGCCGCTCGGCAGCCTGGGGGTCAGCCGCGACGCCTTGGCGCAGGATGTGCATCCAGGCGGGATAGCCGATGGACCGCGCCGACATGTTGATGGACAGCCGAAGGGCCGGCTCCTCTGACAGCGCCTTCAGTCCCAGCGACAGCGACAGGCAGTCGATCTGCCGGCCCAGTTCGGTGGTTTCGGCCACGGGCATGAAGTCGCGCAGCGGAACCATCCGTCCTGAATCGTCGATGATGCGAATCAGGCCTTCATAGAAGGCGGGGCGATTGGTCCGCTGGGCCTGCACGACCGGTTGAAAGGCCAGGACGCCGTTTCCCCGTTCGACGGCGAGCCTGACCGAGGGCAGTGTGAGCCTGCTTTGCTGGTCCATCGCATAGTCCAGCGGAGAGCCTTTTTCAGTCAGCTTTGCGTCGGTCACATCTGGCCCCTTGTGCCGCAATCATTCCGTGTTCCGTTGTGGCAATAATCGCCTAATTTGCGGTAAACGCGCAGGGATTTCTGGATTAAGGGTTAATGCTTCATGACTGACCGTTGCCCCTGGTGCGGGTCTGACCCGCTGTATGTCGTCTATCACGACACTGATTGGGGCGTGCCGGAACGGAATGGGCGCGCACTTTGGGAAAAGCTGGTGCTGGACGGCTTCCAGGCGGGCCTGTCCTGGATCACCATCCTGCGCAAGCGCGACGCCTTCCGCGAGGAATTCGATGGCTTCGACCCTGAACGCGTCGCCCGCTGGGACGCGGCGCGCATTGATCGCGCCCTGAAAAATCCCGGCATCATCCGCCATCGTGGCAAGATCGAATCAGCGGTGAAGGGCGCGCGGCTGTTTCTGGACATCGAATCGCAGCAGGGCTTTTCACCCTTCCTGTGGGGCTTTGTCGGTGGCCAGCCTGTCCAGAACCGCTTTGCCAGCATGGCCGAGGTGCCGACCGCGACAGCCGAATCGACGGCCATGTCGAAGGCTCTCAGGAAGCGCGGCTTCACCTTTTGCGGGCCGGTGATCACCTATGCCTTCATGCAGGCGACGGGCATGGTGAACGACCATCTCACCACCTGCCACCGTCACAGGCCGCTTAGTCAGCTACAAGCTGCCGGATGACGTCCTTGGCGGGTTCGCTGCTCCAGTCGGCCTCGCCCAGCAGGCGGGCGACCTCGCGGCCCTCGCGGTCGATCAGCACCGTGACGGGCAGGCCCACCACGCCCATGGCGCGGGCAAGCTGCTGGCGCGGATCCAGCAGCACGGGCAGGTTCTGAAGCCCGGTTTCCTCATAGAACTTGTCGATGCGGTCGGGGGCGTTGCGGCCGGTGGCCACCGCCACGACCTCGAAATCCTCGCCGCCCATCTCGGCCTGCAGGGCGTCGAGAGAGGGCATCTCCTCTCGGCAGGGGGCGCACCAGGTGGCCCAGAAGTTCAGCAGCACGACCTTGCCCTGGTAATCCGCAAGGTTGTGCGTGCCCCCATCGGGATCGGTGAATTCGACATCGGACACCGGTGCCGGTTCCTCGGCCGGGACCAGTTTCACAAGGCCCGCGTCCTTGGCAGCCTGCCAGTCCACCGCGCCCGCGAAGGCGGCGTTTGCACCGAAAAGCAGTGCCGTATAAAGCAGGGCGGAACGCAGCATGAAGACCTCCGAAGGACGCGCTATGACCGACCGGCCGCACCAGGATTCCGCCAACAGCATGTGGGGCGGACGCTTCGCTGCCGGGCCGGATGCCATCATGGAGGCCATCAACGCCTCGATCGGGTTCGACCGGCGGCTCTACGCCCAGGATATCCGGGGCAGCCGTGCCCATGCCGCCATGCTGGCTGCACAAGGCATCATCAGCGATACCGATGCGGAGGCGATCAGGGAAGGCCTGCTCACCGTCTTGTCAGAGATCGAGGCGGGGGACTTCCCGTTCCGCACCGAGCTGGAGGACATCCACATGAATGTGGAGGCGCGGCTGAAGGAGATCATCGGAGAGCCAGCGGGCCGTTTGCACACGGGCCGGTCGCGCAACGACCAGGTGGCGACGGATTTCCGGCTGTGGGTTCGCGACCAGTGCGACGCGGCCATCGAGGCCTTGCAGGCGCTGATCCGCGCCGCTTTGTCGCAGGCCGAGGCGGGGGCGGATTGGGTGATGCCGGGCTTCACCCATCTGCAGACCGCCCAGCCGGTGACCTGGGGCCATCACATGATGGCCTATGTGGAAATGTTCGGCCGCGACCTGTCGCGGTTCCAGGACGCCAGGCGCCGGATGAACGAATCGCCGTTGGGGGCGGCGGCGCTGGCGGGAACGGGCTATCCCATCGACCGCCATGCGACCGCGCAGGCGCTTGGGTTTGATGCACCGATGGCCAACAGCCTGGATGCCGTCAGCGACCGAGACTTCGCGCTGGAATTCCTGTCCGCGTCTTCGATCTGCGCCGTCCACCTGTCGCGGCTGGCGGAAGAAATGGTGATCTGGTCCTCGGCCCAGTTCCGCTTCGTGTCCATGTCGGACAAGTGGTCCACCGGATCGTCGATCATGCCGCAGAAGCGCAACCCCGATGCCGCCGAACTGATCCGCGCCAAGATCGGCCGCATCCTGGGCGCGACGGTCGCATTGTTCACGGTGATGAAGGGCCTGCCGCTGGCTTATTCCAAGGACATGCAGGAGGACAAGGAACAGGTCTTCGATGCCGCGGACAGCCTGATGCTGGCCTTGGCCGCGATGACCGGGATGCTGTCCGACCTGACCGCCAACCGAGACAGGATGGAGGCTGCGGCCGCGGCAGGCTTTTCGACCGCGACGGATCTGGCCGATTGGCTGGTGCGCGAACTGGGTCTGCCCTTCCGCGACGCGCATCACGTCACCGGGTCGCTGGTGGCCTTGGCGGAACGCAAGGGCTGCGACCTGCCCGACCTGACGCTTTCCGACATGCAGGGGGTCCATGCGGGGATCACCGATAAAGTCTTCGGCGTGTTGGGCGTTCACAATTCCGTCGCCTCGCGGCAAAGCTATGGCGGCACGGCGCCCGATCAGGTGCGCGCGCAGATCACCCGCTGGAAGGAGAAGCTGGCATGAAATGGATCGCAATTCTGGCGGTGGCGGCTGTGGCGGCCTGTGGCGTCGATGGCCCGCCCGAGCGTCCGGCGGCGCCCAAGACCGCGCCGAAGTCCAACGTCTCGATTTCCGGCCATGCCACCATGGGCGTGATCACGGAGCTGTAGGTGGACCACTTCAACTACCACGGCGGCCAGCTTTGCGCCGAGGACGTTCCCCTGTCGCGCATTGCGGCCGAGGTGGGGACGCCCGTCTATGTGTATTCGGCTGCGACCCTGACGCGGCATTTCGGGCTGTTCCGCCAGGCGCTTGACTGGACCGACCACCTTGTCTGCTTTGCGGTCAAGTCGAACAGCAACCTGGCCGTGCTGAAGCTGATGGGAGACCTGGGCGCGGGGATGGACGTGGTGTCGGGCGGGGAATACGCGCGCGCCAGGGCGGCGGGGGTGCCTGGCGACCGCATCGTCTTTTCCGGCGTGGGCAAGACCCTGGCCGAGATGCGCATGGCCATCGAAGGCGGCATCCGCCAGTTCAACCTGGAATCCGAGCCCGAGATGCGGGCGTTGTCGGCCCTTGCCGCCAGCATGGGCGCGACGGTTCCGGTGGCGGTGCGGGTGAATCCCGACGTGGACGCCAAGACGCACGAGAAGATCGCGACCGGCAAGTCCGAGAACAAGTTCGGCATCCCCATCGCCCGCGCGCGAGAGGTCTATGCCGAGGCGGCGTCGCTGCCGGGCTTGCAGGTCGTGGGCGTCGATGTGCATATCGGCAGCCAGTTGACCGATCTGGACCCTTACCGCGCGGCCTATGCCAAGGTCGCGGACCTGACCCGCGCGTTGCGCGCCGACGGGCACGCGATCACCCGGCTGGATCTGGGCGGCGGGCTGGGGATCCCCTATCGCCGCGACAACAACGCGCCGCCCCTGCCCATCGAATACGGGCAGGTTATCCGCGAGACGGTGGGCGACCTGGGCTGCGAGATCGAGATCGAGCCGGGCCGCAACATCGTCGGCAATGCCGGAGTGCTGCTGAGCCAAGTGATCTATGTGAAAGAGGGCGAGGGGCGCGACTTCCTGATCGTGGACGCGGCGATGAACGATCTGTTGCGCCCGGCGATGTATGGCGCGCATCACGACATCGTTTCTGTACGCGAACCTGCGGTCGGCGCAGCGGTGCGGCCCTTCGACGTGGTGGGACCGGTCTGCGAATCGGGCGACACCTTCCAGAAGGGCGCGGAACTGCCCGACATGGGGCCAGGCGACCTGATCGCCTTTCGGTCGGCGGGGGCTTACGGCGCTGTGATGGCCTCGGAATACAACTCCCGGCCCCTTGTGCCCGAGGTTCTGGTCAGCGGCGATCACTTCGCCGTCATCAGGGCAAGGCCGACGTTTGAGGAAATGCTGGCCCGGGATAGCATCCCGGAATGGCTTTGACGCGGCACCCCCCTGTGACGTCGCAGCCGGGGGCGCTGCCCCCGGACCCCCGGGATATTTCGGCACAGAAGATGGGGCATGTTGCCCGCGCCCTGCGCCTGACCCGCTGGGGAATGGTGTGGGAGCAGGCGGCGCGCGCTTTCTGGCCGCTGGCGACGGTGCTGGCGCTTGTCTTCGCCGCCCTTTCCCTGGGCGTGGTGGCCCAGGTGCCGGGGCCGGTACTGCCCTGGCTGGCCGGAGCTGTGCTGTTGGGCCTGATCTGGACTGCGATCCGGGGCGGGATGCGTTTTCGCCGGGTGCGCATGGCGGATGCGGTGGATCGGCTGGACCGCACCCTGCCAGGGCGTCCGCTTGCCGCCTTGTCGGACCGGGCGGCGATCGGCGGCGAAGGCGCGCTGTGGCAGGCGCATCTGGCGCAGATGCAAGCCCGCGCGGCACTGGCGCGGGCGGTGCGTCCCGATGCCGGACTGGCGCGCCGCGATCCCTTTGCGCTGCGGCTGGCGGGGCTGGTGGGCCTGGCCATGGCGCTGATCTTCGGCGGTGCGGCGCAGATGGGGCAGGGGATCGAGGCGCTGGCGGCGACCGTATCCCGCCCGATGGCGACCGATGCGGTGCCGTCCGGGCCAAGCTGGGAAGGATGGGCCGAACCGCCGGCCTATACTCGGCGTCCGACGATCTATCTGAACGCCCTGGCCGAAGGTCAGGCGCTGGAACTACCCAAGGGCAGCGAGGTGACGTTCCGCCTGTATGGCGAGGGAACGGCGGTCACGCAGGACATCGGTCCCGCCACGGGCGAGGATCCGCAAGCGCCGGGGTTTCGTGCCGAACAGTCGGGCGCGATCGAGGTCGCCGGGCGGCGCTTCGACGTGACGGTGCTGGCAGACAACGCCCCTGTGATCCAGGCGGGCGCTGCGCCGGTGCGCCGGGCCGACGGCCGCATGGTGCAGGATTTCAGCGCGCAGGACGATCATGGCGTGGTCACGGGGCAGGCGGTGATCGCGCTTGACCTGGCCTCGGTCGATCGCCGCTTCGGCCTTGCCATCGACCCCGAGCCGCGTCCGGCCGTGGAACTGGCGCTGCCCCTGCCGCGCGGCGACCGGCGCGAGGTGCAGGGCCAGTTGACCGAAGATCTGTCGCGTCACCCCTGGGCCAACCTGCCGGTCAGCGTCAGCCTTCGGGCAATGGACGGGATCGAACAGGTGGGCGAGGCGCAGCCGATGCGGACCGTCCTGCCGGGACGGCGTTTCTTCAACCCGCTGGCCGCCGCCCTGATCGAGATGCGGCGCGATCTGCTGTGGTCGCGCGACAATGCCGGGCGCAGCGCCGAGATCCTGCGCGCGGTGACATGGCAGCCGCAGGGCTTTGTCGAACAGCCCCTGTATCTTGAACTGCGCGGCGCCGTGACCATTCTGGAAGGCGATCGCCTGACCGACAAGGCGCGCGACGATTTGGCCGAGGCGCTGTGGCAGGCAGCGGTCCAGCTTGAGGATGGAGGGCTGTCCGACGCCCTGGAGCGGATGCGTCAGGCGCAGGAAAAGCTGTCAGAGGCGATCCGCAACGGCGCAAGCCCCGACGAAATCCAACGGTTGATGGATGAATTGAAGGCCGCGACGGACGCCTATACCGAGATGCTGGCCCAGCAAGGGCAGCAGCAGGATCCGTCCGAACGGTTCACCCAGAACCAGCAGGGCCAGCAGATCACCGGCGACCAGATCCAGCAGATGATGGACGAGATCCAGCGGCTGATGAACGAAGGCCGCATGGCCGAGGCCCAGGAACTGCTGGAACAGTTCAACCGCATGATGGAGAACCTGCAGGTCCGCCAGGGCCAGGGACAGGGCCAGGAAGGCAGCAGCGGCAACCAGTCGATGAACCGGTTGGCCGATACGCTGCGCGAGCAGCAGCAACTGTCGGACGAAGCCTTCCGCGACATGCAGGAACAATTCGGGCAGGGACAGATGGGCCAGCCCTCGCCCAATGCCCAAGGCCTGGCCGACCGCCAGCAGCAGTTGCGCGAGCAGTTGGGCCAGCAGCAGGGGCTGCTGCCGGGCCAGGGATCGCCCGGCGGCGATCAGGCGCGGCGCCAGTTGGACGAGGCCGGCCGCGCGATGGAGGATGCCGAACAGGCCCTGCGCGAGGGGGACACCGGCGGCGCGCTTCAACGCCAGGCCGACGCCATCCAGTCGATGCGGGAAGGGATGCGCGCGCTTGGCGACATGCTGGCCCAGCAGCAAGGCCAGCAGGGTCAGCAAGGGCAGCAGGGCCAGCAGCAGGGACAGGAAGGCCAGCAGCCCGGCGCGGGTGATCGGGCCGGGGAAGGACAGTCCTTTGGCCAGCGTCCTGCCCTGGACCCCCTGGGCCGCCAGCGCGACGGAAACGGCCATGTCATCGCCGGGGGCGATCCCTTGGCCGAAGGCGTCGATCCGGCGCAGCGTGCGCGCGATCTGCTGGATGAAATCCGCCGCCGCAGCGGCCAGACCGAACGTCCCCAGGACGAACGCGATTACCTGGGCCGCTTGCTGGACCGGTTCTGATCAGCGGATCAGGGCCGCCGCGCGGTCCTGCAACCACAGGCGCGCCTGGTCCAGAGCGGCGCGCAGATCCATCAGCCCTTCGCCGAAGTCCCCCTGGCCTGCCAGGGTCGGCACCAGCAGATACAGCACCGCCACCCCGCCGGCCAGCACCAGGGCAAGTCCGAATCCGGCGCCGTAACCACTCGGTCTTCGGGTCTGCCGAGGCTGCGGCACGGCTGCCTGACGGGCCGTGTCCGGGGACGGCCTTTCGGCCACCACCACGGCCGGCCGGAGTTTGGCTGACTGGACAGGCGCCGGGCGTGCGGGTTCCGGTTCGCGCCGTGCGGGCTGTGGGGTCTCAGGGGGTTTTGGATCGAAGTGCCTGGTGATGGTCGTGGCGGGCCATTCGGGGTCAGGGGCCGGAGGAGGCGCGGCTTTGGGATCCTGGGGGGCAGTCCCGACATCTTCCGCCGCGCGGGCGCGGCGTTCGTGTTCGACCTCGTCGCGCAGGATGTCCAGCACGCTGTCGGGCAGGGGGCGGTTCAGGCGGGGAAGGTCGCTGGATGGCTCGGTGGCTGCACGGGCCTGGAAATCGGCCAGGGCCAGCCGCGCCGTGGCGTGCCAGACCTTGCCGCAGCCGCCGCACTCGACCTCTCGCCCCTCGGGGGGGATGGCACTGTCGGGGACGCGATATTCCGCAGCGCAACCGGGACAGATCAACCGTATTTCCGCCATGCCGGCCCTCGCATTCGCCTTTTGGCTGTTCTATCAAGCGCGGGGCCGGCTTCCAAGCCGGACTGGAACGAACGGGGGTGCGCGTGATCGAGATGCGGGATGTCGGCTTCGGCTATCACGGGGGGGCCGAGCTGCTGTCGAACATGACGCTGACCTTGCAGCCGGGCATGTTCCATTTCCTGACCGGCCCGTCGGGGTCGGGCAAGACGACGCTTCTGCGGCTGTGCTATGCCGACCTGCTGCCCACGTCGGGGCAGATGGTGGCATTCGGCGACGATCTGCGGGAACTGTCGCGCGACGGCATCGCCGATCTGCGCCGCCGGGTGGGCGTGGTCCATCAGGACACGCAGTTCCTGGATCACCTGCCGGTGGCCGAAAACGTCGCGCTGCCGCTGTCCGTGTCGGGACAGCCCGTCGATATGGAGGCGCTGCGCGACCTGCTGGGCTGGGTGGGCCTGACCCATCACGCCCGCGCCATGCCGCCGTCCCTGTCGGGGGGTGAAAGGCAGCGCGCGGCGCTGGCCCGCGCGGTGATCCTGTCGCCCGACCTGATGCTGGCGGACGAACCCACGGGCAACCTGGACTGGGACATGTCAGTCCGCCTGATGCAGCTGCTGATCGAGCTGAACAAGTCGGGCAAGACGGTGCTGGTCGCGACCCACGACCTGAACCTGATCCGCGCGACCAAGGCGCAGGTCGCCGCGCGCGTGCTGCGGATCGGGAACGGGACATTGAATCTTGCGGGGGCTGATCTGTGATGCGGGCTGATTTCCGGGGCTTGAACCTGAAGGCGCTGTGGCAGGGCCTGATGCGCGATGGCGGATCGGGCGACCGGATCGTGCCGCCCACGGGATTTACCGCGCATCTGACGTTGTTTTCGGCGGGCGCCATGGCCTTTCTGGCGGTCTTTGCCCTGGCCCTGGCGCTTGCGACGGGGCGGCTGGCGGATCGCTGGGCCAGCGAGCTGGCGGGATCGGTGACGGTGCGGGTCAGCGCGCCATCCGGCGAACAGGATGCGGCGACACGGGCTGCCATGCAGGTGCTGTCCACCACGCCGGGGGCGGGCCAGCCCCGCCTGCTGCCCCCGGACGAAGTTGCCGGCCTGCTTGCCCCCTGGTTCGGCCCGGACATGCCTGTCGATGCGCTGCCGGTTCCGTCCCTGATCGACCTGCCCATCGCAAGCGAGGATTTCGACGCCGAAGGGTTGCGCCTGCGGCTTCAGGCCGAGGCACCGGCCGCGACGCTGGACGACCATACCGAATGGCGCCGCCCGCTGGTGACTGCCGCGAACCGTCTGCGGATGCTGGGGATCGTGTCGCTGTTGCTGATCGCGGCGGCGTCTGCATCCATGATCACGCTGGCGGCCAAGGCTGCCCTTGCGGCCAACGGGCAGGTGATCCGCGTGCTGCGCCTGATCGGGGCACGCGACATCACCATCGCCACAGCTTTTGTCCGCCGCTTCACCAAGCGCGCCGCCGTGGGCGCGACGGTCGGCACGCTGTGCGGCATGGCGGGGATCGCCATGCTGCCGGGCATGGATGCCGCGGGCGGGTTCCTGACGGGCCTCGGCTTTCAGGGCTGGGGATGGTTGCTGCCGCTGTTGATACCGGTCGTGGCTGCCGCCGTCGGCTTCTTTGCGACCCGCTGGGCGGCGCTGAAGATGCTGGGGGCGGTTCGATGAACAGCCGGGCGGCGTCGCCGGTGCCCGGCCCGCTGTCGGCCTGGCAATATGTACAGAACGCGCTTTATTACCTGCATGTCGCCCTGGCGACCCTTGTGATCGGGCTGTTGGGCCTGCCCCTGTTGCTGCGCCATGGCCGCGTGGGCGCCAACCGGGTGGCGACCCGCTGGATCGGATACATGCTCTGGGCCGCGCGGCTGCACATGGGCGTCAGCTGCGAGGTGCGCGGCACGCCGCCCACGGAAGACTGCATCATCGCCGCCAAGCACCAGTGCTTCCTGGATATCCTGGTCATCGCCCATGCGGTCCCCCGCCGCGCCTTCATCATGAAGCGCGAGGTGATGCATGTGCCGATCATGGGCTGGTATGCCTGGAAGGTCGGCTGCATCCCCATCGACCGGTCCAAGGGCCGGGACGCCATGCGCGCCATATCCAGCGAGATCAACCAAAGGATCGCAGGCGACGGGCTGGGCCAGTTGATCATCTATCCCGAAGGCACGCGCACCAGGCCCGGCGAACGCCGCCCCTACAAGCACGGGGTCAGCACGATCCGCGGGGCGACCGGGCTGCCGGTGGTTCCCGTGGCGGTCAACACGGGGCTGTTCTGGCCGCGCAAGGGATGGGGCATCCGTCCCGGCCGCGCCGTGGTCGAGTTTCTTCCGGTCGTCCCCCCCGAAGTCCCGGCCGAGGGCTTCGTCCCCCGCCTCGAAGCCGAGGTCGAGACCCATTCAGACCGGCTGATGGCCGAGGCGGGGTTTCGCGCCCCGGCCATCTGAGGATCTGGCGTGCCTGGCCGATCCGAAGCACTGAAGTGGACGGCAATGCCACACGCAGGCGTTATGGCGCTTGGCTGGTCAGTATCTGGGCCGGCGCCGGGCGATCCTTCGGGGCGCCAGAGGGCGTTGCGGCCCCTGCTTGGCCGAAAGATCGGCGCGTCGGTTGTCAGGCTCGTCCCGATCCTCGTCCAGAAGCGCGCGTCGCATATCCTCCAGATCGGTGCTGTGAAAGCGGTTCAGGCCGGTCTGGGCATAGAGGTACTGCAGAAGCATCGCTTTCCCCTCATGCCAACTGGCGCTGCGTGTCCGGGCGGCCGATGCTGCGCAAGAGGGCATCGAAGCGTGCGATCTGGTCCTTGACCGCAAGCCGTTGCCGCTTGAGGCGCTGAAGCATCATGCTGCAAGGCATGGGCCGACGCAGTTCCTCTGCGATCTTGGCCTTGATCACCTGATGACGCCGGCGCAGGGCCACCAGCCTGACATCGATTGCGAAGGTCTGGATTCTGACACGGGACTTCATCTCGCTCCTCCTGATTATGGCTTGCAGGATGGCACCACGTCGGCGCCATACTGGGGATATGGTTTCCGGAAATGAGGGGAAAAGTGACCATTCCCGCAAAACTTGATCGGTTTTTCCTGACAAGGGCTTGCCCTGCCGCACAGCGATGCGAAATCTGACAAGGCTTGCGGAACGTTGGAGGCTGAATGACCGGCAGCCTGACCCTGAGGCAGTTGACCTATTTCGTCGCGCTTGCCGAAGCGCGCCACTATCGCAAGGCGGCCGAGCGGGTGGGGATCAGCCAATCCTCGCTGAGCCAGCAGATCCTGGGGCTGGAAACGGCGCTGGGGCTGGAACTGGTGGAACGCGGTCAGCGCGGCGCGGTGCTGACGCCGCAGGGGCGCGCCGTGCTGGCACAGGCGCGCAAGATCCTGGAGGAAGCGGAGGCCTTGCGCAGCCTGGCGCGCGACGCACAGGGCGGGACCAGCGGCACGATCAAGCTTGGCTCTACCCCGACGATCGGGCCTTACATCATGCCCCATGTCATGCGGCGGATTCACCAATCCTATCCGTCGCTGAAGGTGATCGTGCGGGATGCGCCGCCTATGGTTTTGCAGGATGAGCTGCTGGCCGGGCAGCACGACCTGCTTCTCACGCAATTGCCGGTCAATTCCGCCGATGTCGAGGTGCGCCGGCTTTTCCGCGAGCCGCTGAAGCTGGCGGTGGCGCAGGACCATCCCCTTGCCGCAAAACCCGAGGTGGTGGATGCCGATCTGGCCGGGCAGGACATCCTGGCCCTGTCGAGCGCCTATCTGCTTCACAACCAGATCGCCGCCCTGTGCGAGGAACTGGGCGCCCATCTCCGGCAGGATTACGAGGGCACGAGCCTGGACGCGCTGCGGCAGATGACGGCGCTGGACATGGGGCTGACCTTTCTGCCCGCGCTATACATCAATTCCGAAGTGGCGCCCGAGGCCGGAGACGTCGCGGTGCTGCCCTTCCGCCGCAACCGCGTGACGCGGTCGATCGGGCTGGTCTGGCGGCGGCGTTCGCCCCACCGGGCCATGATCGAACGCATCGCAGGGATCATCCGCGCTGTCGCGCAGGACCGATTCAGCGGGCTGGTGCAGGTGGAATAGCAAGGCGATGGCCGCCCGTCAGGCGACCAGGCTTTTCGATCCCATGTCCAGGAATTTCTGCCGCCGGTCACGGATCAGGTCGGCGGGCTTCTTTCCCTTCAGGTCCGCCAGCATCGCGGCGATTTCCTTGCCCACGGCGGTGATCGCGGCGGCGGGATCACGCTGCGCGCCGCCCACGGGTTCCGGGATGATGCGGTCGATGACGCCCAGCTTCTTCAGATCCTGCGCGGTCAGGCGCAGCGCCTCGGCCGCCTCGCGCATCCGTTCGGCGTCCTTCCACAGGATCGAGGCGCAGCCTTCGGGCGAGATCACCGAATAGATCGAATGTTCCAGCATGGCGATGCGATTGGCCGTGGCAAAGGCCACCGCGCCGCCCGATCCGCCTTCGCCGATGATGACGCTGACCAGCGGCACGCCGATTTCCAGGCATTTCTGGGTGCAGCGGGCGATGGCCTCGGACTGGCCGCGTTCCTCGGCCCCCTTGCCGGGATAGGCGCCGGGGGTATCGACCAGGGTGATGACCGGCAGCTTGAAGCGATGCGCCAGATCCATCAGGCGGATCGCCTTGCGGTATCCTTCAGGACGCGCCATGCCGAAATTGTGGTGGATGCGGGTCTTGGTGTCGTTGCCCTTTTCGTGGCCGATCACCACGCAGGGCGCGTCGTTGAAGCGGGCAAGGCCCCCCATCACCGCATGGTCGTCGCCAAAGGTGCGGTCGCCTGCAAGGGGCGTGTATTCGGTGAACAGCGCCTCGACATAATCGCGGCAATGCGGCCGGTCGGGATGGCGCGCCACCTGCGTCTTGCGCCAGGGATCCAGCGACTTGTAGAGGTCGCGCAGCAGGTCGGCGGATTTCTTGTCCAGTGCCGCAGCCTCTTTTTCCACGTCCACGGCGGTTTCGGATTTGCGGGCCAGGGCGCGAAGCTCCTCGGCCTTGCCCTCGATATCGGCAAGCGGCTTTTCGAAATCCAGATAGACCATGGGGGGTGCGCCTTCGGGTGGGTTCGGGTTTGCGCCCCTATATGATCGCAGGGGCGCGGGATTGCAACGCCGGGGGACTTCGCGTCCCCCGGACCCCCTGCGGGATATTTGAACCAAAGTGAAAGAGCCGCGTCAGGGCAGGATTTCGACCGTCGTGCCGATGCGGGCGGCGGCGTAGAGTTCGCGGATTTCGCTGTCCGACAGGGCGATGCAGCCTGCCGTCCAGTCGCCGGGCAGGGTTTCGCCATCGGGCCGCTGGTTCGGCTGGCCGTGAATGAAGATGTCGCCGCCGGGATCGACGCCCAGGGCCGCCGCGCGGACGCGGTCCTGCGGGCGGGGATAATCGAGGCCGAGGGACAGATGATAGGCGCTTTCCGGGTTCACGCGGTCGATGGTGAAGCGCCCCTCGGGCGTCCTGCCGTCGCCTTGCCGATGTTTGTCGCCATCCGGCGCGAAGCCAAGCGCGATGCGATAGGTCTTGAGTGCCCGGCCGTTGCGGAAGGCGGTCATGCGGCGGTCGGCCTTGCGGATCTCGATGTGATCGACCGGGCCGGTCAGCGGCACCGTGGCTGGCGGGACCGGCACAGGCCGCTGCGGCGCCAGCATGACCCACGCCGATGCCAGCAGGAACAGCGCCGCGAGCGTGGAAAAGAGGCGCGCGAGCAGCCTCATTGCAGGTCGGCGAAGGCCTGTTGCAGGCGTTCCACGGCCTCGACCACCCGCGCGCGGGGCGTGGCGAGGTTGAAGCGCAGGAACTGCTCGCCCCCGGTGCCGAAGGTCGCGCCGTGGTTGGCGGCGACGCGGGCGGCCTTTTCGACGCGGGCGGTGAACTCGGCAGGCTCCATGCCGGTGCCCGAGAAATCGACCCAAGACAGGTAAGTGGCTTGCAGCGGCATCGACCGAAGTCCCGGGATCGCGTGGATTCCATCGTCGAATATCCGCCGGTTGCCGTCGAGATAATCGACAAGCGCATCGACCCATGCCGCGCCTTGGGGCGAGTAGGCGGCGGCGACCATGTCCATCCCGAACAGGCCGGGCGAGATGCCGCGCGCCATCAGCGCCCCCCTGAAGCGGTCGCGCAGCGCCTTGTCCGCGATGATCGCGTTGCCGATATGGGCGCCCGCGATGTTGAAGGTCTTGGTAGCAGCGTTCAGCGTCACCAGCCGGGCGGCGATTTCCGGGCAGGCCAAGGCGGTGACGCTGTGCTTGTGGCCGGGCATGACCAGGTCGCAATGGATTTCGTCCGAGACCAGGATCAGGTCGTGCCGTGTGCAGAAGTCGGCGACCTGGCGCAGTTCCTCGGGCGTCCAGACGCGGCCGCCGGGGTTGTGGGGCGAGCAGAGGATCAGCAGACGCTCGCGTCCCGTCAGGTGGTTCGCCCAGGCGTCCCAGTTCATGTGGTAGAACCCGTCTTCCTGCGCCAGCGGCAGTTCCACCAGTTCGCGCCCCGAGGCGCGGATCACGCGGGCAAAGGCATGATAAACGGGCGACATCACGATCACCCCGTCGCCGGGCTGTGTATAAGCGTCAAGCGCCATGGCCACGCCATTGACCAAGCCCGCGCAGGTCAGGATCCAGCCGGTTTCGATCCTCCAGCCGTGGCGCTTTTCCATCCACCAGCGAATCGCCTCGAGATAGCCGGGGTTCGCGCCAGGATAGCCATAGATGCCATGCGCGGCCACGGCTTCGACCGCGCGCTGGACAGCGGCCGGGGGGCGGAAGTCCATGTCCGCGACCCACATCGCCAGGCCCCCTTCGTGCGGCGACACGCCATAGGCCGCCTCCATGTCGTCCCACTTTGAGCATTGCGTGCCCACGCGGTCGATGATCTCGTCGAAGTCTGGGGTCATGCTGCGGCCTGTCCTTGTTTCCCCCTGCATACGCGGCTTGTTGCTTATGGTGAAGCCTTGCCCTAAATCGCTGGGCATGAGCAGCCTGCGCCCCATCCTGATCCATCCCGACCCGCGCCTGAAGAAGGTCTGCGAGCCGGTGGCCCGCATCACGCCCGAGATCGAGACGCTGGCCGCCGACATGCTGGCGACCATGTATGACGCGCCGGGCGTGGGCCTGGCCGCGCCGCAGGTGGGTGTGCTGTCCCGCGTCTTCGTGATGGACGCGACCCGCGACCCCGAGGCCGAGCGCCGCCCCCTGGTACTGGTGAACCCCGAGGTGGTTTGGGAGTCGGAGGAGCTGAACACCTATGAGGAAGGCTGCCTGTCCATCCCCGAGCAATATGCCGACGTGACGCGGCCGAAACAGGTGCGGCTGCGCTGGCTGGGGCTGGACGGCAAGACGCATGAGGAAGATTTCGACGGGCTGTGGGCAACTTGCGCGCAGCACGAGCTGGACCATCTGAATGGCGTGTTGTTCATCGACCACTTGTCGGCCATCAAGCGGCAGATGATCACCCGCCGCATGGTCAAGCTGAAGCGGGAAAAGGGCCGCGCGTGACCGTCAGGCCTTTCCTGCCCTATTCCGACCGCCGCCTGCACATGCCGGCCGAGCCGGTCGAGGCAGTGACCGAGACCGTGCGGATGATCTGGGACGACATGATCGACACGATGGAGGCGATGCCGGGCGTAGGCTTGGCCGCGCCGCAGATCGGGATCATGCTGCGGCTGGCGGTGGTCGATGCGTCCGACAAGCGCGGGCAGGCGGTCAGGATGGCCAATCCCGAGGTGCTTCACGCCAGCGTCCAGTTCCGCAGCCATGACGAGGCCAGCCCCAACCTTCCCGGTGTCTTTGCCCCGGTGAGCCGTCCGCGCGCGGTGACGGTGCGCTTCCTGAACGAGGCGGGAGAGGTCGAGGAGCGCGATTTCGTGGGGCTTTGGGCCACCAGCGTCCAGCACCAGATCGACCATCTGGACGGGCGGATGTATGTCGATCACCTGTCGCCGTTGCGGCGCAAGATGCTGGTCGCGAAATCGGCCAAGCTGGCACGGCGGTAAGAAGGCCGGGGGCGCTTCGCCCCCCGGACCCCCCGAGGATACTTGAACACAGAAGATGAGGGCAGGATGCGCGTGATCTTCATGGGGACGCCCGAGTTTTCGGTGCCGGCGCTGCGGGCGATTGCCGCGCGGCATGAGGTCGTGGCGGTCTATTCGCAGCCGCCGCGCGCTGCCGGGCGGGGGCAGAAGCCGCGTCCCTCGGCCGTGCAGAGCGCGGCGGAGGAACTGGGGATCGAGGTGCGGATTCCGCTGCGCCTGCGGGGCGAGGATGAGCAGGCGGCGTTTGCGGCCTTGGGGGCCGATGTGGCGGTGGTCGTGGCCTATGGGCTGATCTTGCCGCAGCCGGTGCTGGATGCGCCGCGGCTGGGGTGCCTGAACATCCATGCCTCGCTTTTGCCGCGCTGGCGGGGGGCGGCGCCGATCCATCGGGCGGTGATGGCCGGGGATGCGGAAACCGGCGTCGCGATCATGCAGATGGAGGCGGGACTGGATACCGGGCCCGTGCTGGCCGAGGCGCGGACAGTGATCGGAGCAGAGGACACGACAGCCGACCTGCACGACCGTTTGTCGGCGATGGGGGCGGACCTGATCGTTGACGTGCTGGCGCGGCTGCCGCTGCCGGCCGTGCCGCAGGCCGCCGAAGGCGTCACCTATGCCGCCAAGATCGACAAGGCCGAGGCGCGGGTAGACTGGGCGCGTCCCGCCGTCGAGGTGGACCGGCTGATCCGGGGGCTGTCGCCGTTCCCCGGCGCCTGGTGCGACGTTGCGGGCGAGCGGGTGAAGTTGCTGCGCAGCCGGGTCGTTGCAGGGCAGGGGGCGCCGGGGCAGGTTCTGGGGGGCTTTACCGTCGCCTGCGGTGATGGTGCGGTCGAGGTTCTGGAGGCGCAGCGGTCGGGGAAGAAGCCGATGGCGGCGGGGGAGTTGCTGCGCGGGTGGGGGCTTCCCGCGCGGTTGGGGTGAGGCGTGGTGGGGTGGAACCCCACCCTATGGGCAGGGGAATTGGTAGAATCCTACCCGACCCAGGCACGGCGCGTCAGATCGCGCCGTGGCAGTGCTTGAACTTCTTGCCCGAGCCGCAGGGGCAAGGGTCGTTGCGTGACGGGTTGCCCCAGGTCGCAGGATCCTGTTCGTCAAAGCCCGCGACCAGCGGTTCGGCTTTGTCCGCATCGTCGTCCGACTGGCGCTCGGCGCCATGCTCCATCGTCAGGTGTTCCTGCGCGGCCTTCTGCTGCTGGGCCATCTGGCGCAGCATTTCCTCTCGCTCGGCCTCGGTCAGGGGGCGGATTTGGGCAAGGCGCTGCGTCACGTCAAAGCG
The DNA here is from genome assembly GCF_030846195.1 of Paracoccus yibinensis. Classification (GTDB taxonomy): domain Bacteria; phylum Pseudomonadota; class Alphaproteobacteria; order Rhodobacterales; family Rhodobacteraceae; genus Paracoccus; species Paracoccus yibinensis. The sequence continues at coordinate 590,750 of NZ_JAVCWH010000003.1, read as the reverse complement.
CAGCCCGTCCAGCATGGTCTCGAACAGCTGGAAGGCCTCGGTCTTGTATTCCGACAGGGGATCGCGCTGCGCATAGCCGCGGAAGCCCACGACGGACCGCAGGTGTTCCAGCGTCAGCAGGTGGTCGCGCCATTTCTGGTCGATCATCTGCAGCAGCACCTGCTTTTCGATGTTGTTCATGTTTTCCGGCCCGAAGGCCTGCGCCTTGTCGGCCATATAGGTGTCGGTCGCCTGCTCGATCCGCTCGCGGATCGCGTCCTGGTCCACGCCTTCCTCGGCCGCCCAGTCGGCCACCGGCAGGTTCATGTTCAGGCGTTCGCGGATGGCGGTCTTCAGGCCGTCCAGATCCCATTGTTCGGGGTAGGACTTCGGCGGCATGAATTCGTCGACCAGATCGTCGATGACCTGGTGGCGCATGTCGGCAGCGATCTCTCCGACCTCGGTGCTGTCCATGATCTCGCGGCGCTGGCTGAAGATCGCCTTGCGCTGGTCGTTCATCACGTCGTCGAACTTCAGCAACTGCTTGCGGATGTCGAAGTTGCGGCCTTCCACCTTGGCCTGGGCGCGTTCCAGCGACTTGTTGACCCAAGGGTGAACGATCGCCTCGCCTTCCTTCATGCCAAGGGTGGACAGGACCTTGTCCAGCCGTTCCGACCCGAAGATCCGCATCAGGTCGTCGTCCAGCGACAGGAAGAACAGCGAGCGGCCGGGATCGCCCTGACGGCCGGAACGGCCGCGCAGCTGGTTGTCGATCCGACGGCTTTCGTGGCGTTCGGTGCCAAGGACGAACAGCCCGCCCGAGGCGAGAACCTTGTCCTTGTCGGCGGCGTGTTCGGATTCGATTCGGGCACGGATTTCGTCGGGGTTGGCCTCGGGGTCGGCCTTGAGCGCGTCCAGCACCTTCATTTCGACGTTGCCGCCCAGCTGGATGTCGGTGCCGCGGCCGGCCATGTTGGTGGCGATGGTGACGGCACCGGGCTTGCCCGCATCGGCCACGATCTGTGCCTCGGCCTCGTGCTGGCGGGCGTTCAGGACGTTGTGGGGGATGCCCTGCTTTTTCAGGATCTCGGACAGCATCTCGGACTTCTCGATGCTGGTGGTGCCGACCAAGGTCGGCTGGCCCTTGGCATGGGCTTCCTTGATCGCCTCGACGACGGCGGCGTATTTTTCCTGCGCCGTGCGATAGACGCGGTCATGTTCGTCCAGGCGCGCGATGCCGCGGTTCGTGGGAACCTCGACCACGCCCAGCTTGTAGATTTCGGCAAACTCCTCGGCCTCGGTCGCGGCCGTGCCGGTCATGCCCGCCAGCTTGTTGTAAAGCCGGAAGTAGTTCTGGAAGGTCACGCTGGCGAGCGTCACGTTTTCCGGCTGGATGGTCACGCCTTCCTTGGCCTCGATGGCCTGGTGCAAGCCATCCGACAGGCGGCGGCCCTTCATCATCCGGCCGGTGAATTCGTCGATCAGCATCACCTCGCCGTCGCGGACCATGTAGTGCTGGTCCTTGTTGAACAGCTTCCAGGCGCGCAAGGCCTGGTTGGCGTGGTGGACGATGGTGGTCGATTCCGGGTCATAGAGCGTCTGGCCCTCGGGCAGGATGCCGTCGGCTTGCAGGCGGGTTTCCAGGAACTCGTTGCCTTCCTCGGTAAAGGTGGCGTTGCGGGCCTTTTCGTCCAGCTTGTAGTGTTCTTCGGTCAGCAGCGGGATGTACTGGTTCAGCGTGACGTAAAGCTCGCTGCGGTCCTGGCTGGGGCCGGAGATGATCAGCGGCGTCCTCGCCTCGTCGATCAGGATCGAGTCCACCTCGTCCACGATGGCGAAGTTGTGGCCGCGCTGGACCATCTCCTCGACGCTGCCCTTCATGTTGTCGCGCAGATAGTCGAAGCCAAGTTCGTTGTTCGTGGCATAGGTCACGTCGGCGGCATAGGCGGCGCGCTTTTCCGGTTCCCCCTGGAACGGATAGACGACTCCTGTGGTCATGCCCAGCTGGCGGAACACCTTGCCCATCCAGTCAGCATCGCGCTTGGCCAGATAGTCGTTGACCGTGACGATATGCACGCCCTTGCCGGTCAGCGCGTTCAGATAGGCTGGGAAGGTGGCGACCAGGGTCTTGCCCTCGCCCGTCTTCATCTCGGCAATGTTACCCTGGTGGAGGAAGATGCCGCCCATCAGCTGCACGTCGAAGGCCCGCAGGCCCAGGGCGCGGCGCGCCCCTTCGCGGCAGTTGGCGAAGGCTTCGGGCAGGATGTCGTCCAGGCTTTCGCCCCCGGCCACGCGGTTCTGGAATTCGCGGGTCTTCTCGACCAGCTGCTGGTCGCTGAGCGGGCGGAACTGATCCTCAAGCGCGTTGATGCGGGCCACCAGCCCGCGCGTTCCCTTGACCTTGCGGTCGTTGGGGCTTCCAAAGACCTTCTTCGCCAGATTACCGATGCCGAGCATATCACCTTCGCAATCACGTTGTTGGGAAAGGCGGTGCCAGCCGGGGCTACTTGCCGCGACCTGCCGCATTGCCGTATCAGGGGCCTGAACGAAAGCGGCGGCGGCGCCTTCCACGGAGTTGGACCGGGATCTATGCCTCGCCTGCCCCACTGTCAACGCTGGCCCGTGCCATGGGCCGCACGAGCGAAGGGATCCCCATGCTGAAGACCTCGATTCTGGCCGCCTTGCTGGCTGCTGCGCCGCTTGCCGCCTTGGCGCAGGACAAGGGCGCCGACACGGTCGTCGCGACCGTCAACGGCACGCCCATCACCCTGGGCGAGATGATCGTGATGAAGCAGGCCGCTTCCCAGGATCCCCAGATGGCCGAGATGCCGGCTCCTGCCCTGTACGAGATGATGCTGGACCAGCTGATCCAGCAGACCGCCGTGGCCGATGCGGGCAAGGAAAATGCGGGCGTGCGTGCCCAGCTGGAAATCCAGCGGCGCAACACCCTGGCTGCCGCTGCCATCACCGAGGTGACGAAGGCCCAGCCGACCGACAGCGAAATCCAGGCCGCCTATGATGGTCTGTTTGCCGAGGCAGAGCCGGTGACGGAATATTCGGCCGCGCATATCCTGGTCGATACAGAGGAAAAGGCCAAGGAGATCAAGGCCCAACTGGACGCTGGCGCGGAGTTCGGCACCTTGGCCGAACAGAACTCCACCGGGCCGAGCGGGCCGAACAAGGGCGATCTGGGCTGGTTTTCGGCCGACCAGATGGTTGCGCCCTTTGCCGATGCGGTAAAGGCGATGGAAAAGGGCCAGATCTCGGATCCGGTGCAGACGGAATTCGGCTGGCATGTGATCCAGTTGAATGACACCCGCCTGCGCGACGTGCCCCCGCTGGACCAGGTGCGCGACCAGATCAGCCAGATGGTGATGCGCGACAAGGTTCAGGCCGAAATCCAGCGCCTGACCAGCGAGGCCAAGGTCGAAAGGACCGAAGGCATCGACCCTGCGTTGCTGAACAGCACCGATCTGCTGGAGGCCGAGTGATGGGAAAGGCCGGGCTTCCCGTTTCCCCCCTGGCGCCCGCAGGCTTTCCCGACCTGCCGGTAATAGCAGGCGTGGAATTCGCCAGCGGTGCCGCAGGTGTGAAGTATCAGGGACGCACGGACGTGACGCTGATCCGCATCGCGCCGGGTTCGACCCTGGCCGGGGCGTTCACCAAATCGTCAACCCGCGCGGCCTGCATCCTGGACAACCAGGCCAAGCTGGCGATGGGTGGCGATGCCCCCCAGGGTGCCGCTATCATCGTCAACTCCGGCAATGCCAATGCTTTCACGGGCTCGCGCGGACAGGACTCGGTCGATGCGGTGACAGACGCCGTGGCGCAGGCCACGGGCGTTCCGGCGGATCGGGTGTTCTCCTCCTCGACCGGGGTGATCGGAGAGCCGCTGCCGCATGACCGCATCATCGCCATCATCGGAAACCTGGCATCATCGCTGGATGCGGGCGGCATCGCCGATGCGGTCCGCGCCATCATGACGACCGACACCTTTCCCAAGGGCGTCTCGGCCACGGTGGCGGGCGAGGGCGGAGAGATCCGCATCGCTGGGATTGCCAAGGGCTCGGGCATGATCGCGCCGGACATGGCGACGATGCTGGTCTATGTCTTTACCGACGCAACCATCGCGGCGCCGCTGTTGCAGCAGGCGCTGTCGTCGGGCCTGGATTCGACCTTCAACGCCATCACCGTGGACAGCGATACCTCGACTTCCGATGCGCTGATCCTGGCGGCGACGGGGCGCAGCCCTGCGGCGCCGATCACCGCGCTGGACAGCGGCGCGGGGGCAGCCTTTGTAACAGCCCTGCACGGCGTGATGCGAGAACTGGCGCAGCTTGTGGTCCGCGACGGCGAAGGCGCGACGAAATTCGTCGAGGTGCAGGTGACGGGCGCGGCGTCCGACGCGGATGCCCACAGGGTCGCCATGGCCATCGCCAATTCCCCTTTGGTCAAGACTGCCATCGCAGGTGAGGACGCCAATTGGGGCCGCATCGTCGCGGCCGTCGGCAAATCCGGGGCTCAGGCCGACCGGGACCGGCTGACGATCCGCTTCGGCGACATGGTGCTGGCTGAAAACGGCTGGCGCTCGCCCAGTTATGACGAGGCCAAGGCCAGTGCCTACATGAAGCGGCAGGATCTGGCCATCGCCGTCGATCTGGGGCTGGGGCAGGGGGCGCGGACCGTCTGGACCTGCGACCTGACCCACGGCTATATCGACATCAACGCCGACTATCGGTCGTGAAAACCGTTCTTGTCGCCGCCGTCGCCTTGATCGACGCCGACGGGCGCGTGCTTCTGGCACAGCGCCCCGAGGGCAAGTCGATGGCGGGCCTGTGGGAGTTTCCGGGCGGCAAGGTCGAGCCGGGCGAGACGCCCGAGGCCGCCCTGATCCGCGAACTGCACGAGGAACTGGGGATCGACACCTGGACCTCTTGCTTGGCCCCGCTGACATTCGCCAGCCACAGCTATCCCGATTTTCACCTGCTGATGCCGGTCTTTGCCTGTCGCCGCTGGCAGGGGATCGCCCGCCCTCAGGAAGGGCAGCAGCTTGCGTGGGTCAGGGCCAAGGATTTGCGCGATTACCCCATGCCGCCTGCCGACGTTCCGCTGATCCCGATGCTGCAACTGTGGCTTTGAGGTCGCAATCCGGCGGTCATCTTTGCATATTGCCGGCAAGATGTCGTATATCGCCGCTTCGTTAAATCAATGGTAACCATTTTATGGCAATATAGTTCCAGAGGGTACAAGAGGGCTTGACATGATTCGGACGATTTCGATCGGCAGCCACATCCTCGTTCAGGGGCTTTTCGAATGTCTCGCCCCTAACGGGAACATGGTGGTTCGCATCGGTACGCGCACCTTTGAAGGGAAACCGGTCACACGCTGACTGGGTTCAAAGGCACCACGATGAATACAAAAGGGGCGGCCACCAAGCCGCCCCTTTCCTGTTCCGGGTCGGGACGCCGCCTCACAGCGTGCGCTCGACCTCCTCGCGTTCAAAGATCTCGATGACGTCGCCCTGACGGATATCGTCATAATTCTCGAAGGCCATGCCGCATTCCTGGCCGGACTGGACTTCCTTCACCTCGTCCTTGAAGCGCTTCAGCGTCTTCAGCGTGCCTTCGTGGATCACCACGTTGTCGCGCAGCAGGCGGACGCCCGCCGAACGGCGTGCGACGCCTTCGGTCACCAGACAGCCCGCGACCTTGCCGACGCCCGTGACCTTGAAGACTTCGCGGATCTGGGCATAACCGATGAAGTTCTCGCGCACCTCGGCCGACAGCAGGCCCGACGCCGCCGCCTTGATGTCGTCCACCAGGTCATAGATGATCGAGTAATAACGGATCTCGACACCCTTCTGGTTGGCCGAATTGCGGGCCGGGGCATTGGCGCGGACGTTGAAGCCGATGACCGGGGCGCGGCTGGCCTCGGCCAGGCCGATATCCGATTCGGTGATCGCGCCGACGCCGTAATGCAGCACGCGGACGCGCACTTCCTCGTTGCCGATCTTTTCCAGCGCCTGGACGATCGCCTCGGCCGAACCCTGCACGTCGGCCTTCACGACCACCGGCAGTTCGGCCACGTTCTCGTCCGCCTTCGCCTTGGCCATCAGCTGTTCCAGCGTGGTCGCGGCACCGGCGGCGGCGCGCTTGTCCTTGGCAGCCTGGCTGCGGTAATCCGCAATCTCGCGGGCCTGGGCCTCAGTTTCCACGACGTTCAGAACGTCGCCTGCCTCGGGCGTGCCGTTCAGGCCCAGGACCTCGACCGGGACCGAAGGCCCGGCCTCGTCCACACGCTCGCCCTTGTCGTTGATCAGCGCGCGCACCTTGCCCCACTGCTCGCCCACGACAAAGATGTCGCCGCGCTTCAGCGTGCCGTTCTGGACCAGGACGGTGGCCACGGGGCCACGGCCCACGTCAAGCTGCGCCTCGATCACCGCGCCCTGGGCGGCACGGTCGGGATTGGCCTGCAACTCCAGGATCTCGGCCTGAAGCGCGATGGCTTCGAGAAGCTCGTCCAGACCCTGACCGGTCTTGGCCGATACCTCGACGTCCTGCACGTCGCCGGACATCTTTTCGACCACGACCTCTTGATGCAGCAGGGCGGTGCGGACCCGGTCAGCATCGGCTGCAGGCTTGTCGATCTTGTTGATCGCCACGATCATCGGCACCTTGGCGGCCTTGGCGTGGTTGATCGCCTCGATGGTCTGCGGCATCACCGCGTCATCGGCGGCAACCACCAGCACCACGATATCCGTGACCTGCGCACCGCGGGCGCGCATCGAGGTGAAGGCGGCGTGGCCCGGCGTGTCCAGGAAGGTCAGCACGGCGCCGGATTCGGTCTTCACCTGATAGGCGCCGATATGCTGCGTGATCCCCCCGGCTTCGCCCGAGACGACGTTCGCGTGACGGATCGCGTCCAGAAGCGAGGTCTTGCCGTGGTCCACATGGCCCATGATCGTGATGATCGGCGGGCGGGGCTGCAAATCCTCGGCCCGGTCCCGGACGGTGTCGATGACCTGTTCCACGTCGGCATCCGACACGCGGACCGCCTTGTGGCCGAATTCCTCGATCACCAGTTCGGCCGTATCGGCGTCGATCGGCTGGTTCATGGACACCATCATGCCCATCTTCATCAGCGACTTGACCACGTCGGCGGCGCGTTCCGCCATGCGGTTGGCCAGTTCCGACACCACGATGGTTTCGGGCAGCTGAACGTCGCGCACCTGCTTTTCGGTGCGCACGTTGCCCATCGCCTTCTGACGGGCGCGGTCCTGCTTGCGCTTCATCGCGGCCAGCGAACGCTGACGCCCGCCTTCGCCGTCAAGCGCCTGGTTCAGCGACAGGCGGCCGGTGCGGCGGCTGTCCTCGGCCTTGGCCTTGGCCTTGGCGTCGCTGTCGCCGCCGCTGTCGCGACGGTCGCGGTCGGTGCGGCGCGGGCCGGTGGCGATGCCGGGCTTCTCGGCCCGGGATGCGGCAGCCTCGATCGCGGCGCGGTCCGGGGCGGCCGGGCGCGCGCCAGCCGGACGGGCGGCAGGGGCGGCGGAACGGGCCGGACGTTCCGCAGGTTTGGGTTCTTCCTTGCGCTTGGCTGCCTCGGCGGCCTCGCGGGCGCGGCGCTCGTCTTCCTCGGCCTTGAGGCGCAGGGCTTCCTCGCGTTCGCGTTCCTCGCGTTCCTTGGCCTCGATCTCGGCCCGGCGGCGTTCGCGTTCTTCCTCGCGCGCTTTCTCATCGGCGGCGCGCTGCGCGGCTTCCTCGACCTCGCGGGCCTTGGCGGCGGCAAGCGCCTTCAGCCGGCGCTCCATCTCGGCATCGGAAATGCCCGCCGGGCGCTTGGAGGGGTCGCCCGCCATGCGCGCCGTCAGCGGGTTCTTTTCTTTCTGGGCTTCCGTCATCTGAGTGGCGCCGGGTTTCGGCACCACCACGCGCTTGCGCTTGGTTTCCACGACAACGCTTTTCGTGCGGCCATGGCTGAAGCTTTGCTTGACCTGGCCCGAACGACCGCTGCCGCCGAGTCCCAAGGTCGATTTTCCGTCTTTGTCGCTCATCTGCGTCTTCATTCCTTCCCGGCCGCCGTATTGCCGCCGTCATGCCCGCGCAGACCCGTCAGTCTGCTGGCTTCCAAGATCACCTTGTCCGTCAGTCCACCCGCCGCAAGCGCGCCGTGTATGACATGATCGCGCCCGAAGGACAAACCCAATTCTGATGCGGTCAGGCAACCGAACCACCGGCCGCCCGTCGGGGTCCACAACTTGCCCTTGCCGCGTTCCGACCCGTCGCTGGCCTGCAAAAGCACCTTTGCGCGCCCCTCGGCCAGCCAGCCCTTGACCTTTTCGAAGCCCGCCACCGCGATGCCGGACTTGCGTGCCAGCGATACAAGTTCGACCAGCCGACGGGCCACGCCCGCTTCGACCAGATCGGCGAGACCCTCGGGGGCCTTGACCGGAGCCTTCGCGGCACGGGAGAACAACCCCTTGGCCGCCGCCTTGTCGATGGCCGCGCGATCCGCGCTGACCCAGATGCCACGCCCCGGCAGCTTTTCCGCCAGATCCGGCACGACCTGGCCTTCCGGCCCGGCCACGAAACGGATCAGTCCAGCCTTGGGCTGGACTTCCCCGGTGACGATGCAGCGCCTTTCGGGCTGATCACGATCCTTGATGCGACCACCGCGACTCAAGCGGGCAAATCCGGGGCATCACGCCCCGGCCTCCTCGTCTGCGTCGTCGGACTGGTCGGCATTGCCGTCCAGCTCCTCGGGATCGACCCATCCCAGCATGACGCGGGCGGTCATCACCATGGTCTGCGCTTCTTCCAGCGTCACCTCGAACGGTTCCAGCAGCCCTTCGTCCTTGACGCGCTGACCGTTCACGGTAGTCCAGCCACCGGCCAGTTCCCAGTCGGCGCAGGTCGCGAAATCCTCCAGCGTCTTGACGCCGTCCTTGGCCAGCGCCTCTACCATCTGGGGGGTCAACCCCTCGAATTCAATAAGGCTGTCCTCGGCCCCCAAGGCGCGGGCGCTTTCAAGGGCTGCCTTGTTCCGGGCCTCCAGCACGTCGCGGGCGCGGGCCTGCAATTCGGACGCGGTGCCTTCGTCCACCCCTTCGATGGACAGAAGCTCGTCCAGATCGACATAGGCCACTTCCTCCAGGTCGGTGAAGCCTTCGGCAACCAGAAGCTGCGCGAAGAACTCGTCCAGATCCAGGGCGTCCATGAACAACTGGGTGCGGGCGTTGAATTCGGCCTGGCGGCGCTTGGATTCCTCTTCCTCGGTCAGGATGTCGATATCCAGGCCGGTCAGCTGGCTGGCCAGGCGCACGTTCTGGCCGCGACGGCCGATTGCCAGGGACAGCTGTTCGTCAGGGACGACCACCTCGATCTTGTTGGCTTCCTCGTCGAAGACGACCTTGCTGACCTCGGCGGGCTGCAGGGCATTGACCAGGAAGGTCGCCTGGTCGTCGTTCCAGGGGATGATGTCGATCTTTTCGCCCTGCAATTCGCCCACCACGGCCTGCACGCGGCTGCCGCGCATACCGACGCAGGCGCCCACCGGGTCGATCGAGTTGTCATAGGAGATCACGGCGATCTTCGCGCGGCTGCCGGGGTCGCGTGCCACAGCCTTGATCTCGATGACGCCGTCATAGATTTCCGGCACCTCCATCTTGAACAGCTCGGCCATGAACTGCGGATCGGTGCGCGACAGGAAGATCTGCGGCCCGCGCGATTCGCGGCGCACGTCCTTGACATAGGCGCGGATGCGGTCGTTCGGGCGATAGCTTTCGCGGCCGATCTTCTCGTTGCGGCGCAGGATCGCCTCGCCCCGGCCCACATCGACGATGATGTTGCCGTATTCCTCGCGCTTGACGACGCCGTTGATGATGGTGCCGGCGCGGTCCTTGAATTCCTCGTATTGCCGATCACGCTCGGCCTCGCGGACGCGCTGCAGGATGACCTGCTTGGCCGACTGCGCGGCAATGCGACCCAGTTCCACGGGGGGCACCTGGTCCACGATCACGTCGCCGACCTGCGGATTGTCCAGATAGGGGCGGGCCTGATCCACGGTCACCTGCGCCTGGTAATTCTCGACCGCGTCATCCTCGACCACGGTGCGGACGCGGGTGAAGGTCGCGTTGCCGGTCTTGCGGTCGATCTTGACGCGGATGTCCATTTCGGCGCCGTAACGCGACTTGGCGGCCCGGGCGAGGCTGTCCTCCATCGCCTCGATGACCAGCTCGGGCTCGATCATCTTCTCGCGCGCGACGGCTTCGGCGGTTTGCAGCAATTCAAGCTGGTTGGCAGAGGTGATTGCCATCACTCACTCCTTGGCATCGGCGTTCTCGCCGTCGTTGTCTTCGGTTTCGATCTCGTCGAAGGCGCTTTCGTCCAGGTTCTCGATCTGGACGCCGGCTTCCTTCTTCTGGCGCAGCATTTCCTTGATCAGCTCGTCGGTCAGGACCAGCTTGGCGTCCGACAGCCAATCGAATTGCAGCCCGATGGTCTGGACCTCGCCCGCTTCCTCGATGTTCAGCAGAACCTCGTCCCCCTCGACCCCGGCCAGAACGCCCTTGAAGCGCTTGCGCCCGTCGATGGGCTGGTTCGTTTCCAACCGCGCTTCGTAGCCCTCGAAGGTCTCGAAATCCTTCATGCGGGTCAGGGGGCGGTCGATGCCGGGGCTGGAGACCTCCAGGTGATAGGCGTCCTCCAGCGGATCCTCGACATCCAGGGTGGCGCTGACAGCCACGGAAATGTCGCCGCAATCGTCCACGTTGATGCCGCCTTCGGGGCGGTCGGCCATGATCTGCAGGGTGGCGGTCTTGCCGCCTTGCAGGCGCACGCGCACCAGTTCGAATCCCAGATCCTCGATCACGGGGGCGATGATCTCGGCCAGACGCCGGTCGATGGCGGTCTTGGCAATCAGATCGTTCGACATGAGATCCCTTCGGATGTGAAAAAGGCCCGTCAAGCGGGCCATGCGGAAAGCGCCGGTGGGCAGGGGGTGGAAGCCTGCGCCGCTGTTGAGGCGGTATTTAGCACAAAAAACGTGATAATCAAGTTTAAAGTGATTTTGCCCGGTCCTGGGCCGCGATCTCGTCCATAACCCTGACCAGTTCCGCCGAGATCCGCGGCTCGGACAGCGCATGTCCCGACGCGGGGATCATGCGCAGATCGCAGCCTTTCCATCCATCCGCCAAGCGCCAGGCAGAGAGAGGTGGGCAGACCATGTCGTATCGGCCCTGCACGATCACGGCGGGCAGGTGTTCGATCCGGTGCCGGTCCCGCAGAAGCTGGCCTTCGTCCAGGAAGCAGCGGTGCATGAAGTAGTGATTTTCAAGCCGCGCGAAGGCACGGGCGTAATCGGCCGGCGCATGGCTGGCGGCGGCCGATTGCAGGCCCGCCAAGGCGTTTTCCCACATCAGCCAGGGCTGGGCATAGCGGCCCTGGCGCCCCACGTCAGCCGAGAACAGCCGCTTGTGATAGGCGGCGATCAGATCGCCCCGTTCCGCTTCCGGGATCGGGTCCCGGAACTGCGCCCAAAGGTCGGGAAAGAACCGCCCCGCGCCGCCGCCATAGAACCAGTCCAGTTCCCCCTGCGTACCCAGGAAGACGCCGCGCAGGATCAGGCCGGTCACGCGCTTCGGATGCGCCTGGGCATAGGCCAGGGCCAGCGTCGCCCCCCAGCTTCCCCCGAACAGCAGGACCGATTCGAGGCCCAGGGTCCGGCGGATCACCTCGATATCCGCGATCAGGTGCGGGGTGGTGTTGGCATGGACCGAGGCCTGGGGCCGCGACCGGCCGCAGCCCCGCTGGTCGAACAGGATCGCGCGGTAATGGGCCGGGTCGAAGAAGCGCCGCATGAAGGGGCTGCATCCCCCGCCGGGTCCGCCATGCAGGACCAGCACGGGCCGGCCTTCGGGGTTGCCGCTTTCCTCGACATAGATCTGGTGTCCGTCGCCCACGTCCAGCATGTGCCGGGCAAAGGCCTCGGCGCCCGGGTGAAGGCGGCCATGTGTCGCGGCGTTTTGTCCTGCCAATCGGTCCATCACCTTACTATAAGGCCTGACAGACCCGCCTGCCAGAAGGACCGGACCATGACAAGCATCGACCCCGCCGAGATCGCCAAGTTCGAGTCGATGGCCGCGGAATGGTGGGATCCCAGGGGCAAGTTCCGTCCGCTGCACCTGATGAACCCGGTGCGGCTGGATTACATCGCCACCCAGATCGCGGGCGAGTTCGGGCGAGACAGGCGCGATCTGCGTCCCTTCGGGGGACTGCGGGTGCTGGATATCGGCTGCGGCGGCGGGCTGGTGGCCGAACCCATGGCGCGGCTGGGCGCCGATGTCGTGGGCGCGGATGCGGCCGAGGGCAACATCGCGGTGGCCCGTCTTCATGCCCGGCAACAGGGGCTTGCCATCGACTATCGCGCCACCACGGCCGAGTCGATGGCGGGCGAGGTCTTCGACGTGGTCCTGGCGCTGGAAATCGTCGAGCATGTGGCCGACCCGGCCAGCTTCATCGCCACCTGCCGCGACCTGGTCCGGCCGGGAGGGCTGGTGATCCTGTCCACGCTGAACCGCACGGCCCGCAGCTTCGGCGCGGCGATCATCGGGGCGGAATGGATCATGCGCTGGCTGCCGCGCGGCACGCATGACTGGTCGCGCTTCATCACGCCGGACGAACTGGCGGGGATGGCCGGCGGCGCGGGCCTGTCGGTCCTGGACCGCCGGGGGATGGTCTTCAACCCCCTCAGCTTCGGCTGGTCGCTGTCGGATCGCGACCTGTCGGTGAACTATATCCTCACGGCGCGGCGAGAGGCCTAGTCGTCCTCGCCTTCCAGCCGGATGCGCAATTCGCGCAGGACGGGCAGGGCGGTGCGCACCTTGTCGGCGCCGATGTCGCGCACCACCTCGGCGATCAGGGGCATGAAGGCGGCGATGGCCGCGTCCCGCGCCGCCCGGCCCGCCGGGCTGATCGACACGAACTTGCGCCGCGCATCGTCCCAGTCGGGGCGGATATGGACATGGCCCGCCCATTCCAGCCGCGACAGCGTGTTGGTCATCGCCCCGCGCGTGACATGAAAGGCCTGGGCCAACTGGGCGGGGGTGCGTTCCTCGTTCACATGCGCTAGCAGGTTCAGGACCGAGAAATGCGAGATCTGCATCCCGCGCGGCAGGGCCTTGCCGATCAGGTTGCGCGACAACTGCTCGGCGATCAGCACCTCGGCGAACAGGCTTGCGGCAAGCCGGTCGTTGGCCTTGGGGCGGTCGGTGTCGGTCGCGGATAGGGGCATGGATCCAGATGGGAAATGGGTGGGGTCGCGGGCGGGGCGAAGCCGAGACCGTGCCCCGCCCGACAGCCCTTGGTCAAGTCCGACAATCGCCGGACCTGGCGTCATCGCACGGTCAGGCGGCACCTGCCAGAAGGCTTTCCAGCTTGCCTTGGCGTTCAAGGTCGAACAGGTCGTCGCAGCCGCCCACATGGCGGTCGCCGATGAAGATCTGCGGGACCGTGCGGCGGCCATGGGCGCGCTGGGTCATCTGCGCGCGGACCGACGGATCGGCGCCGACGTCGATTTCGTCATACTGCACGTTCTTCTCGCGCAAGAGGCCCTTGGCGCGGATGCAGAAGGGGCAGGTGCGCGTGGTATAGATGGTGATCGCGGGCTGGGTCATGGGGTGCGGTTCCTTTCCTTGTGACCCCATACCTAGTCATCCTTGACCGCCCTTGCCAGAACCGCGACCGAAACCGGCCCCGATCCCGCTGCCAGAAGCGCATCCGTCGCCGCAGCCATGGTCGCGCCGGATGCCATCACGTCATCGACCAGCAGGACGGGACGACCCAGCACCGCCTCCACCCGCCGGGGATTCACGGCAAGCGCCCCGGCGATGTTGGCGAAACGGTCGCCGACGCCGCGATGGTCCTGCCCTGGCGTATGGCGGCATCGCAGCAGCAGGTCGGGCAGATGCAATGACTTGTGGCTCCGCGCCACCCGCCCGGATATCAGCGCCGCCTGGTTGTATCGCCGCTTCAGCAGCCGCCGCAGATGCAGCGGGATCGGCGCCACGATGGTGTTGGCGTCGATCAGGGGCGCCGCCGCGCGGGCAAGCCATGCCGCCAGCGCAGGCGCCAGATCCGGCCGGTCGCCATGCTTCAGCGCCAGCACCAGCCGCCGTCCGGTGCCGGCATAGACCATCGCCGCCCGCCCGCGCTGCCAGGGTCGGGCCATCGCCAGGCAGTCGTCGCAGGTCAGCAGGGGATCGTCCGCGCCCGTCCCGTCGTCGGGCAGCGGCACCCCGCAGCGGGTGCAGGCCGCGCCGGTGATGAAGCGCGTCTCGGGAAAGCAGGCCGGGCAAAGCTGGCCCGGACCCTCGCCCGCCACGGGCGCGCCGCAGGCCACGCATTGCGGCGGATACAACAGGCGCAACGCGCCTTTCATCGCCCCCTGAAGCACCCTATGTTCCACCCCCATGAAACTGCCCCATGACACCCGCCCGACCCTGACCGACCGCCCCGCGCTGCTGCGCCAGCGGGACCGGGCGAATCGCTGCGGCTTCGCCGATATCCTGCACCAGCTTGCGGCTGACGAGCTTCAGGATAGGCTCTCCGAGATTAACAGAAGGTTTACCGCGCCCGCCGTCGTGACAGGTTTTCCCGGGTTCTGGGCGCAGATCTTTCCCGATGCCCGCATCATTTCCGATGACCCCGTCCTTGATCTGCAACCTGGCGCGCATGATCTGGTCATTCACGCCATGGCGCTGCACTGGGCCGATGACCCGGTGGGCCAGATCGTCCAGTGCGCCCGCGCCCTGCGCGAGGACGGGCTGTTCATTGCCGTCTGTTTCGGGGGGCAGACCCTGCAGGAACTGCGCGCCGCCCTGGCCCAGGCCGAGGTGGAACTGACCGGCGGGCTGTCCCCTCGCATCCTGCCGATGGGGGAAATCCGCGACATGGGCGGGCTGCTGGGCCGCGCCGGACTGGCCCTGCCGGTGGCCGATCTGGTCACGCAACGGGCCAGCTATCGCGACCTGATCCACCTGGCCCATGACCTGCGCGCCATGGGCGAGGGGAATGCCATGGCCGGCCGCCTGCGCCGCCCGACGGGCCGCGCGGTCTTTGCCCGCGCCGCCGCGATCATGGCCCAGCACCATGCCGACCGCGACGATCCGTCCCGTATCGTGGCGACATTCGATCTGGTCTTTCTGACCGGATGGTCGCCCTCGGACACGCAGCCGAAACCACTGCGGCCGGGATCGGCCACGACACGACTTGAAGACGCGCTGAAAGAAATCAGGACCAGGAAGACATGAAGCCAGCCCATGCGCCCGCAGACCACCCCTCGATCCCGCCGAAGAAGACCGGCATCCTGATCGCCAACCTGGGCACGCCGGACGGCTATGACTATTGGTCGATGCGCCGGTACCTGAACGAATTCCTGTCCGACAAACGCGTCATCGACTATCCGGCCTGGAAATGGCAGCCGCTGCTCCAGGGCATCATCCTGACCAAGCGGCCCTTCACCTCGGGCAAGAACTACAAGCTGATCTGGAACGAGGAAAAGAACGAAAGCCCGCTGATGACCATCACCCGGTCCCAGACCGAGGCGCTGCGCGAGCGTGCCACCGCCGAATGGGGCGACCAGGTGATGGTGGAATTCTGCATGCGCTATGGCAACCCGTCCACGCAGGACGTGCTGGACCGCATGGTCAAGGCGGGCTGCCAGCGGATCGTGTTCCTGCCGCTCTATCCGCAATATGCGGGCGCGACCTCGGCCACGGCGAACGACCAGCTGTTCCGGGCGCTGATGGCGCAGAAATGGCAGCCCGCGGTCCGCACCTGCGAGCCCTATTTTGACCGTCCCGATTACATCGCGGCCCTGGCGGCGTCGGTGCGCCGGACGCTGGGCGACAAGGTGCCCGCCAAGCTGGTCGCCAGCTATCACGGGATGCCCAAGCGTTACCTGCTGGAGGGCGATCCCTATCACTGCCAGTGCCAGAAGACCTCGCGCCTGCTGAAAGAAGCGCTGGGCTGGCCCGACGGCGTGATCGACACCACCTTCCAGTCCGTCTTTGGGACCGAGGAATGGCTGCGCCCCTATACCGTCGAACACGTGGCCGAACTGGCGAAACGCGGCATCACCGACATCGCGGTCATCTCGCCCGCGTTCTCCTCGGACTGCATCGAGACGCTGGAGGAGATCAACGGAGAGATCCGCGAAAGCTTCGAACATGCGGGCGGAAAGGAGTTCACCTATATCCCCTGCCTGAACGACGACCCCCAGCATATCGAGGTGATGCTGGAGGTCGTGCGCGAAAACCTGGCCGGCTGGATACGGGCATAAGACAGGGGGCCGATTGGCCCCTGTCAGATCACCAGGACCTGCGTGCCGATCTTTGTCAGCTCGTAGAGTTCCTTGATGTGTTCGTTGTACAGCCCGATGCAGCCGTTCGACGATTTGCGCCCGATCTTGCGCGTGTCGTGGGTGCCGTGGATGCGGTAATACTGCCAGGACAGCCACAGGGCATGGGTGCCCAGGGGGTTGTCGGGGCCGGGGCCCACGAAATCCGGCCATTCAGGGTTGCGGGCCTTCATCTCGGGCGTGGGGGACCAGCTTGGGCCTTCCACCTTCTTGATGATCTCGGTCCGGCCGGTGCGGGTCAGGTCCGCGCTGACCGGGATGGACGAGGGATAGACCCGATAGGTGCTGCCGTCTTCCGACCAGAAATGCAGCGCGCGCGAGGTCAGGTCGCACAGGATCGCGCCGTTGGTCAGGGTTTCGAAATGGGGCTGCCAGCTTTGCGCGGAAAAGCTGGAGATGTTGTGGCGCTGATCGGCTGCGGGATCGTATTGCACCGCCCCCGCATCGGGGGTCGCGCCAGGCATCGCGCCGGGGGCCGTGTTATAGATCGGCTGGCCCGTATAGGGGTCGATCTGCTGGGCAAACGACGGCAGTGCCAGACCCGCCGCGCCCAGGGCTGCGGCCGAACCCAGGAAGGTCCGGCGATTGATTGCAGATGACTTGCTCATCTTCACATGTCCTTCGAAGGATGGCCGTTCTTGCTGGACGGCCTTGACCACTCCGCCTCATGCGGCAGGAGGTTTCTATAAGCCGGGGCAGCGATTCCATCAATTCAAAGTGCCGTGGACGCGCAGATGTCACAGCGGCGGTTTTCACGAATTCGTGGGTTTGATCGGTCGGGCGCCATTCGATAGATCTGCGCACAAGAAAAAAGAGGGATGGCGGAAAAATGCCGAATTTCAAGGTTATCGCGGCCCTGTCGCTGATGGCGCTGGCGGCGTGTCAGCCGCGCAGCCTGCCTCCGGTCGCGCCGGACGGGCAGGCGATGCCCACGGGCAACCAGATCAGCGCCGCCGAGGAGCAGCAGATTCCGATTCGCGTGTTGCAGCAAATCAACACGTTGCGTGCAAACATCGCCGTGCCGCCCCTGACGCTGAACCCGCAACTGTCGGCGGCTGCCCTGGCGCATTCGCGCGACATGTCGGCCCAGAACCGGGCCTGGCATTGGGGGTCGGACGGATCCTCGCCCTTGGACCGGGCGCGGCGGGCCGGCTATTTCGGCAATGTCGTCGGCGAGAACATCTCGGAGTCCTACGAAAACGACATGCAGACGCTGACTGCCTGGATGGGCACCCGCGACACGCGCGATGTCATCATGGACCCGTCCGCCACGAATTTGGGCTTTGCCTGGTATCAGGAACCCTCGGGCAAGCTGTGGTGGACGCTGCTGACCGGCAGTTGAACGCAAAAGGCCCCGGCTCGTCCGGGGCCTTGTCCATTCCGGCGCGGATGTCCCGGATCAGGGATTGATGACGATCGGCACGCCGGGGCGCAGCATCGCATAGACTTCCTCGATCTCCTCGTCCTTGACGGCGATGCAGCCTGCGGTCCAGTCGCGGGTCTTCTGCGCGAAACGGTTGCCCTCTGGTCCCCGCCCGTGGATGAAGATGTCGCCGCCCGCGTGTCGCCCCAGGGCGGTGGCCAGGGCCGCGTCGCGTTCATTGGGATAGGACACGCCGACCGACAGGTGATAGCGGCTGCGCGGATTGAAGCGGTCGATGTAATAGACACCCTCGGGCGTCTTGCCATCGCCTTCGAACTGCTTGTGGCCGACGGGCACGTTGCCCAGGCCCACGTCATAGGATTTCAGCACGGTCGTGCCGTGCAGAAGATACATCTTGCGGTCGCCCTTGTTGACCACGACCTGGGTCACGGCGGGGCCGTTATACGCCCTGAACTTGCTTTCCGGCTTGCCGCAGGCTGCCACGAAGGCAAGCAAGGAAAATGCGACGGCGCGGCGCGTTGGCTTGAACATCACTGCCTCTGACATTTTTGGTTTTTTATGGCCGTTTCATATCACAGACCAGTGTGATCTGGCTAGGTTCTGACGAATTCCGCCACCGTTTCCACATGGGAGGACCATCGGAACTGGTCGACCACCCACAGCCGGTTCAGCGCAAAACCGCCATTGGCAAGAAGCTGCGCATCCCTTGAGAAATTCACCGGATCGCATGCCACGAACGCGACCTTGCTGATCCTGGAATCCGCGATTTCACGGGCTTGCGCCTCGGCACCCGCGCGGGGCGGGTCGATCACGATTACGTCAAATCGATTCAACTCATCGGCCAGCATGGGTCGGCGGGCAAGATCGCGAATCTCGGTCGTGATGCGATCCAGGCCCGGGGCGCTCCGCCACCCGGCATCCAGAGCGGCAAGCGGGGCTGCCAGGCCTTCGACCGCATGGACAGATGCCCCCTTGGCCAAGGGCAGCGAAAACGTCCCGCACCCTGCGAACAGATCGACGATTCGCGTTGCACCTGCCGTGACGGCCTGCACCCCGGCCAACAGTGCAGCCTCTCCCTCAAGAGTCGCCTGCAAGAAGCCGCCGGGCGGCGGCACGACCCGCGCAGAACCCATGAGGAGGGCGGGCGGACGACGGGTGATCGACTGGCCGTCCCAGGTCAGCCGCGCCAGATCGCCTTCCTCCGCCAGCGCGGCAAGGGTCTGGAACAGCGCAGGTTCCATCGGCTTGCCACCGGTTACGGACACATCCAGTCCGGCAGGACCGTGGATCACAGTCATGGACAATTCGCCGCTGCGCGAGGCGCCAGCCACGGTGATCCGCCGCAGCAGGGGCAGGGCGGCCGTGATCTCGGGGCGCATGACGTGGCATTCGGCAAGATCCACGATCACATCCGACGCGCGGGCGTGAAAGCCCACCAAGGCGCCCTTCTTCGTGCGCCTGCCCGACAACACCGCCCGCCGCCGCGACCGAGGAGGAGAGACATGCACCCCCTCGACGGGTGCGGGCAATCCGCGTGCGGCCAGGGCCGTTTCGACCACCCGGCGCTTCCAGGCGGTCATGAAACTGTCCGAAGCATGCATCAGCGAACAGCCCCCGCAGGCGCGGTAATGCGCGCAGACTGGCCGCACCCGGTCGGGCGAGGGCGTGACGATACGAGGGGCGGCGATGCGCCCCCCTTCGGCTTCGCCCTCGATCTGTTCGCCCGGCAGGGTCAGGGGGGCCAAGGCCCGGCCGGCCGGCCCCACGGATACGCCATCGCCGCGGCGGCCCAGGCGTTCGACATGCCAAAGGCTCATTCCGCCGCTTCCTCGGTCCCCAGGAAGCCGCCCGATTGCCGGTTCCAGTAGCGCGCGTAAAGCCCGCCCCGCGCCAGCAGTTGCCCGTGGCTGCCCTGTTCGACGATCCGGCCCGCATCCATGACGATGATCCGGTCCAGTTCGGCGATGGTGGAAAGCCTGTGCGCGATAGCCAGCACCGTCTTGCCCTTCATCGCGCGGGACAGGGCGTCCTGAACTTGCGCCTCGACCTCGCTGTCAAGGGCGCTGGTCGCTTCGTCCAGGACCAGGATCGGGGCGTCCTTCAGGAAGGCGCGGGCAAGCGCGATCCGCTGGCGCTGCCCGCCCGACAGCTTGACCCCGCGTTCGCCCAGATGCGCGTCATAGCCCTTGCGGCCATGGTGGTCCTGCAGGGTCAGGATGAAGTCATGCGCCTCGGCCGCCTTGGCGGCGGCTTCGATCTCGGACTGCGAGGCGCCGGGGCGGCCATACAGGATGTTGTCGCGGGCGGATCGGTTGAACATCGCGGTTTCCTGCGTGACCATGCCGATCTGGCGGCGCAGGCTTTCCTGGGTCACCTCGCGCAGGTCGTGCCCGTCGATGCGGATCGCGCCCTTTTCCACGTCGTAAAGCCGCAGCAGCAGGGCCACCATCGTGGACTTGCCAGCGCCCGAAGCACCGACAATGCCGACCTTCTCGCCCGCGCGGATATGCAGGTCGATGTCGGCAAGTCCACCGTCATCGCGGCCATAGGC
The DNA here is from genome assembly GCF_030846195.1 of Paracoccus yibinensis. Taxonomy (GTDB): domain Bacteria; phylum Pseudomonadota; class Alphaproteobacteria; order Rhodobacterales; family Rhodobacteraceae; genus Paracoccus; species Paracoccus yibinensis. The sequence continues at coordinate 570,423 of NZ_JAVCWH010000003.1, read as the reverse complement.
AAAGCCCACGTGATCGAAGTCGATGCGACCCGCCACCCGTTCCAGGGGCGTGGCATCGGGCGCGTCGGTCAGGGCATGGGCGGGGGACAGGGTCTTCATGCCATCCTCGACCTCGCCCACGCTGCCCCAGATGCCCATCAATGCCATGCTGACCCAGCCGGTCATCTGCGACAGCCGCATGGCGATCGCCCCGGCCGCCGCCACATCGCCGGGCGTGGCCTGCCCCTGGCGCCACAGCATGATCGAGCCGCCGACCAGGATCACCGGCAGAATGCCCGCGATTACCATCAGCGACATGCGGAAGGTGCTGCTGACCACGCCGAAATCCAGCGCGCGTTCGCGGAAACCCGCCATGGCGCCCAGGGCCGCGCGATCCTCGTGTTCGGCATGGGCGAACAGCTTGACGGTCTTGATGTTGGTGATGGTATCGACGACCTGGCCGGTGATCATCGCCCGGGCGGATGCGCGGGCCCCGGATTTCGCCCGGATGCGCGGCAGGAAGAAGCGGATCAGGCCCAGATAGGCCAGCATCCACAGGATCAGCGCGACCGCACCCCAGGTATCCACCGACACCAGGAATGCCGCCGATCCCAGGACGGATGCCAGCGCGAAGGCCACCACGTTCACCATCTCGGACGCAACATCCGTGACGGCGCGGGCGGTCTGCATCTGCTTCTGCGCCAGCCGCCCGGCAAAATCGTTGTCGAAGAAGGCGACCGAATGGCCCATGGTCCAGCGGTGGATCCGCGACAGCACCAGCGGCAGCACATTCGGTCCGATGATGACGCTGGAGGTCGCGGTGGAAAAACCGAAGATCAGCGGCCGCACCAGCAGGAAGAACCCGACGAAAGCCGCGACCAGCAGGCCGTTCTGCCCCCAGAAGGCGCCAGGATCGCCCATGGCTATGGCGTCCACCACCCAGCCCAGCAGGACGGCCGCCACCACATCCGCAACACCCCCCAGGGCCGAGGCGATGCCCGCCAGCCCAAGCCCGCCCCAAGCCCCGGACAGGCACCAGCGGAAAAAGGCCAGCAGCGTGGCGGGCGGCGGTCCATCCGCCGGGCGGAAGGCGTCGATCAGGCGGCCAAGGCGGTGGTGCAGGGTCATGCGGTCTCTCCGGCCAGCAGGGCGATGTCGATCAACGCGGGCGCGGGCATAGCGAAGCCCGAATCGATCCATGCATCTTCGGCAGCCTTCAGAGCACGGCCCAGGGCGGGGCCTTGCAGATGCGGTTGCAGGTCGGATGCGGCAATGGGCAGGGGGCGGGCGGCGGCCCGCGCCTCGGCCCAGCCCTCGCGCGGGCCGGAGGTCTGAACCAGTGCGGCGGCGGCATCGGCCAGATCGGCGCGCAGATGAAAGGCGATGCGGTTGAACGACCAGCCTTGCGTCAGGGCGGTCACAAGCGCGCGGTGGTCGCGCGCCTCGTTCCGGGACAGGCGCAGGGCATCCGCAAGGTCTGCCTGCGACAGCGCCGCCAGCCGCGCCAGCCATGGCGCAGGGGATTGCAGCCCGTAAAGCCTGTCGGGCGTCGCACCGGGCAGAACCTTGTCCAGAACACCCGTCTGCTGCATCAGCCGGACAGCCGGAACAGGATCCGGTGCCGCCAGCAGCTTGCGCAGTTCCTGCCCGATCCGTTCGCGCGAAATCCCCCCAAGCCCGTCGCGCCCGTCGCGGCAGGCCGCCACAGCGGCGGGATCGGCCTCCCGGCCATACCAGGCCAGGAAGCGGAAGAAGCGCAGGATGCGCAGATAATCCTCGGCAATGCGTTGCGCGGGATCGCCCACAAAGCGCAGTCGCCGGGCGCGCAGGTCGTCCAGTCCCCCGACCGGGTCGATCACCGTGCCATGCCGGTCGGCGTAAAGCGCGTTCATCGTGAAATCGCGCCGGCGCGCGTCCTGGTCCAGATCGTCGGAAAAGGCCACCACGGCATGTCGCCCGTCGGTTTCGACGTCATGGCGCAGGGTCGTGACCTCGAACCCCCGGCCGTCCGACACAACCGTCACCGTGCCATGGTCGATCCCCGTCGGCACCGGCTTAAGGCCCGCCGCCTGGGCCAGTCGCATCACCACCTCGGGCGGTGCATCGGTCGCCAGGTCCAGATCGCCCACCGGTTCGCCCAGAAGCGCGTTCCGAACCGCCCCCCCGACCAGCCAGGCGCGATGCCCGCCCGCCTCGATGGCGTCGAAGACCGATTGCAGCGCGGAATCCTGCATGACCTGTTCGGGAATCCGGGTCACGCCCTGATCCTTCTGGCCAAACCCAGCAGGATCCTCGCGGTCGCGCCCCACAGGTAATAGGGACCGAAGGGCGCCGCGTGATAGCTGCGCCAGCCCTCGCGCCAGCGCCGGCGCTCGATGCGGTAGCTGGACGGGTCGGCGACATGAACGAAGGGCAGGGCAAAGGCTTCCTCGACCTCGCCGGGTTCGGGAAGGGGCTGGAAGGCGCCCCGGATGATGCCGATCACGGGGGTCACGGCAAATCCCGTCACGGTGCGGTGCGGTGGCAGGGTGCCCAGCAGATCGACCTGAGCGGCATCCAGGCCCACTTCCTCGCGCGCCTCGCGCAGGGCTGCGGCGATTTCATCCGCATCGGTCGGATCGACCTTGCCGCCCGGCAGCGCGATCTGGCCCGGATGATGACGCAGACCCGAGGCGCGCTTGGTCAGGATCAGGCGGCCGTCATCCTCGTGAAACGCGGCCAGCACCCCGGCCGGGCGCAGGGAACCCGGCGGCGGGGCCACGTCCGGGTTCAAGTCGTAATCGGAACTTGGCCCTGCCGGAACCGACAGGGCCTGACGCAGACGGTCTTCGGACCAAGCCGGGATCACTCGGCCGCCCTGTCGGGCAGGGGCTGGCCTTCGGCATCCACCGTCGCCTCGAACCCCAGGCTGTGCGGGTCGAATTCGTAATGCGCGCCGCAGAACTGGCAATCGGCGGTCACGATGCCTTCATCGGTCGTCATGTGCGCGATGTCCTTGGCGGAATAGATCGACAGCGTTTCCCGAACCCGGTCGGAGGTGCAGGAACAGCCGAATTCAACCCGCTGCGCGTCGAAGACACGGGGTTCTTCCTCGTGGAACAGGCGCAGCAGCAGGTCGGTCGGCCCGACCGAGGGGCCGATCAACTCCAAAACCTCGACCGTGTCCAGCAACATGTTGGCGCGGTTCCAATCCTCGGATTCCGCGCCTTGCAGGATGTCGGCAGCCTGGATCAGCCCGCCTTCGCCGCTTCCCCCTTCGCCCTGCATCGGGGTGGCCGGCAGGGTTTGCAGCATCACGCCGCCGGCGCGCCACCGGCTGTCCTGTCCCGACAGGCGGGATGCGCCGCTGGCCAGTTGGAACCGGGTCGGCAGCTGTTCGGATTGCGCGAAATAGGTCTGTGCGCAGGCCGACAGCGACCCGCCCGCAAGCGGCGTGATCCCCTGATAGGGCAGCGAGCCCTGGCCTTGGTCGATCAGGATGGCGAAATACCCCTCGCCCACCTGCTCGAAGGGCGGGCGGCTGTCCAGGCGGTCGGCATCGAAACTGGCCCAGGCGCGAATGCGGGCGGGGGCGCCGTCCTGCTGGGGCGCGAAATAATCGGCAGCCAGCGTGCGGATCGCACCGTTGCCGCGGACCTGCAGGCTCAGCTTCCAGCGCAGCTTGACGGTCGGGCCGATCAAGGCCGCCAGCAGCGCCAGTTCGGCAACCAGGGCACCCACCGGCGCGGGATAGTCGTGGCGCGACAGGATGTGATCCAGCACCCCGTCCAGCCGGGCAACGCGGCCGCGAATGTCCGAACGGTCCAGCTGGAACGGCAAAACCGTGTCGTCCCACGCGATCTGGTTGATCTTGCTCATGCGATATTCCTGAAATCTGGGCAGGCCCGCAGGGGGGCGGGCCGGGTCGCGCCCAATATAGGAACTTTGCGGGCGATCCCAAGGGGGTGGCTTTTGCGCGGTTTCCCCCTGCGCTAGAGAAGGGCCAACGAACCCGGAGTCCGCATGATCCGCCGATACGGCCATTCCCCCAGGCGTGGGCAGTCTTACCATCTGCGGCCGGGCGCCTATGGCCTTCTGACCCGCGAGGGAAAGCTGCTGCTGACCCGCCAGGCTGCGCCCGAACCCGAATACCAGTTGCCGGGCGGGGGCATCGACCCAGGAGAAACCGGCCTGCGCGCGCTGCACCGCGAGGTCTGCGAGGAAACCGGCTGGACCATCGGCAATCCCCGCTGGCTGGGCATCTATCGCCGCTTTGCCTTCATGCCCGATTACGGGCGATACGCCGAAAAACTGTGCCACGTCTGGATCGCCCGGCCGGTCCTGCGCCTGTCACCCCCGTCCGAGCCGCATCACAGCGCGCATTGGGCCAGTCCGCCTGCGGCCATGAAACTGCTGGCCGATCCAGGCGCGCGGGCTTTCCTGGCCCGGTTCCGCCACCTGATCTAGCGTCGCGGCAGGGGCACGGTCTCGGCGGGGGCAAGGTATTCTATCAGCACGGCCGACATGTCGTCCTGGCGTTCGCCCCGGCAGTACTCCGACACCGACCAGGCCATCGACTCCAGAAAAACGTGCCCGCCCAGAAAGGCGTTTGTGCGCAGGATCGCCTCGACCCCATCATCCCCCAGAAGACGGCCGGCGGGATTCGTGGCCTCGGTGATGCCGTCCGAACAGATCAGCAGCCTGTCGCCCGGTTTCAGGATCACCTCGATCTCGTCGAAGACCGGCCGTTCGAAGACGCCGATCGGCATCCCGCCATTGCCCAGCGGCAGCACCGAGCCATCAGCGCGCTGCAGGACGGGATGGGGGTGCCCCGCCTGGACCATCCGCAACCTGCCCGTCACATGGTTCAGGTCGGCATAGATCATCGTGTAATAGGTGTCGGTCGCCATCTCCTCGAGCATCATGTTGTTGAAGAAATGGGCAAGCGCCGCAGGGCTGACGGCATCGGTCCCGGTCTGGGCCGCGCGCAAGGCGACGTTCTGGTCGGCCGAGCCTGACAGATGCACGGATAGCTGCGCGGTCAGCAGCGCGGCCGTCACGCCATGGCCAGATACGTCCAAGGCATAGATGCCCACCCGATCATCGCCGATGGGAAAGAAGCCCACCAGGTCCCCGCCGATATGCCCAGCAGGCCGCAGCAACAGCGACAACTGGATCGGACCGAAGCGACCCGACCGCTGCTTGACCAGCCCCTGCTGCAACTTGCGCGCTTCTTGCAGGTCGCGGTCTATCGCGGCCTGGGTGTCGCGCAGCCGGTCAAGCGCGGCGCGAAGCTGGGCATTGCTGGACCGCAGATCCTCCTCGACCCGCAGGATGCGTTCGCCCGCGGCCAGGCGCGCCAGCAAGTCCTGCTTGGTGACGGGCATTGCCAGGAAGTCGTCTGCCCCCGCCTCCAGCCCGCGGGCGATGTCCTCGTGATCCTGGGCCGAGGTCAGCAGCACGAAATAGCCATATCTGCTGCGTTCTCCGGCGCGGAAGGCGCGGCACAGGTCAAGACCGGATTCCCTGCCCGCCCCCCCAGGAATGATCCAGTCGGACAGCACGATATCGGGTTCGATCCGCTGGCACAGTTGCAGCGCATCGGCGACTGATCCCGCCTCCAGCACCTCATAGCGAGCACGGCGCAGGGGGACCGACAGGATGCGCCGCTGCGCATCGCTGGGGCTGACGATCAGCACGCGCCGTATCAGCCGGTTCGTGGTCGGCTTGGCTAGAACAGGAGACAGGCGATTCGTGCGTTTCATGCGATTGTGATACCCCCCTGCCGGTAAAGGGGGGGTTAAATCACACGAGCAATTCCGCCAGGATCTCGTCGTTGGTGATGTCGCGATAGACAAATCCCGCATGGTCCAGCCGCGTCTTCAGCGCCGTCAGGTTCTGCGGGGCCGAGGTTTCGATGCCGATCAGGATCGAGCCGAAGTTGCGCGCCGACTTCTTGAGGTATTCGAACCGCGCCACGTCGTCATCGGGACCAAGCAGTTCCAGGAAATCGCGCAGTGCGCCGGGGCGCTGCGGCAGGCGCAGGACGAAATACTTCTTCACCCCCGCAAAGCGTTGGGCACGTTCCTTGACCTCGGGCAGGCGTTCGAAATCGAAATTGCCGCCCGAACAGACGCAGACCACGCGCTTGCCGGAAAGGTCACCCAGATCCGCCAGCACGTCGATGGCAAGCGCGCCCGCGGGTTCCAGCACCACCCCCTCGTGGTTCAGCATCTGCAACATGGTGATGCATATCCGATCCTCGGGCGCGAGATGTACGTCCTGCGGGGCAAAACGGCGCAGCGCCTCGAAGGGCAGGGCGCCGATGCGCGCCACGGCGGCGCCATCGACGAAATTGTCCACGGCAGGCAGTGCCACCGGCGCGCCCTGTTGCAGCGCCGCTTGAAGGCTGGCGCCACCCAGCGGTTCGGCAAAGGCGAATTGCGTGCCCGGCGCCATCTCGGCGAAATAGCGCGTGACCCCTGCCGCCAGCCCGCCGCCGCCCACCGGCAGCACCACCAGATCAGGCGCGTCGCCCAACTGCTCCAGCATCTCCAGCCCCACGGTGGCCTGGCCTTCGATCACATCGGCCGAATCGAAGGGGGCCAGGAACTGCGCCCCGTGTTCGGCTGCGAAGGCTTGGGACGCCGCCAGCGTCTGGTCGAAATAGTCGCCGGTCAGCACGATCTCGATCGCGTCGCCGCCGAAGACCTTGGTCTTGTCGATCTTCTGCTTGGGCGTCGTCACCGGCATGAAGATCGTGCCGCGCGCGCCGAAATGGCGGCAGGCAAAGGCCACGCCCTGCGCATGATTGCCCGCGCTGGCGCAGACGAAATGCGCGTTCGTCGCCTGCCCGGGCGTGACCCGCTTGCGCATGGCGTTGAAGGCGCCGCGCAGCTTGTAGGAGCGCACGGGGGTCAGATCCTCGCGCTTGAGCCAGATCTCCGCGCCGAACCGGGCCGACAGATGGTCGTTGCGCTGGAGGGGCGTCGGCTCGAACAGGTCGCGGATCGCGACCTCCGCCTGACGGACGAGATCAGCGAAGCTAGGGGCGGCGAGGGTGGGGGCGGCGTTTTCCATGTGCTTGCGCATGACGCGAAAGCGGGCATTTGGCAAGCGTTCAGCGCAGCGGGCGGCCTTCGACGTAGTGGCCCCAGAGGGTGGTCAGGACCGAGAGGGTGACAAGCGAGGCCAACCAGTAGAATACCAGGATGAAGCCAAAGATAAGCGCATCCGGCAGATCGCTGGCCTCGACAGCCATGCTGGCCGCCTCGGCCAAGGCGTTGACTGCCAGTGCGATGATCGCCAGCAAGAGAACAGTTCCGCCAGCCGGTTTCATGCTTTCCCAAGCCGCGCGGACCGGCTGCCGCGCACCAATGGCGGCACCTGGCAGCGCCGTTCCCAGGATCAAGGCCAGGCCATGGGAAAGGATCGCCAGGGCAACGGCTGCCAGGACAGCCAGCAAACCGCCCCCGCCTGCTGCCACAGCAGTGACAACAAGGCCGATCAGCAAAGCGGCGGCAAACATGGCCAGAGCGATCAACAGGCAAACGCCAACATAGCGCATCATGGCCGCACGAGGCGGTGGCGAAAGCAGGTTTTCCTGTTCGTTCAAGAGAACAAAGCGATGCCAGCGGACGGCAAGCCACACAAGGCTGTGCAGATAAACCAAGCCAAGCGCCAGCACTGTCAGGAACCAGCCCCCGGACGGCTGGTTGCCGTCCAGGCCGGCAAGCCAAGATACCACGATGCCCAGCAAGATCGCCTGGATTGCCAATGGCGGCACGGAAATAGCCAGCACCTGCCGCGAATTGCCGAAAACCTGCCGCAATGCGTGCAGCAGGATGCGAAAAGCCTTCATCCAATACCCCTGCTCAAATCAGGCCCGTCCTGGCCGTTCCTTGCCCTTGTGACAACGCGCCAACTGCCTTATTGCCCCGGAAACTTTGCCGAAGGGTTAACCGCATGTCTGACGCGCCGAAAAAAGTCGTCCTTGCCTATTCGGGCGGGCTGGACACCTCGATCATCCTCAAGTGGCTGCAAACCGAATACGGCTGCGAGGTCATCACCTTCACCGCCGACCTGGGGCAGGGCGAGGAACTGGAGCCGGCGCGCAAGAAGGCGGAACTGCTTGGAATCGCACCGGAAAACATCCACATCGAAGACCTGCGCGAGGAATTCGTGCGCGACTTCGTCTTTCCGATGTTCCGCGCCAACGCGGTCTACGAGGGGCTGTATCTGCTGGGCACGTCCATCGCGCGCCCCCTGATTTCCAAGCGGCTTGTGGAACTGGCGCACCAGCACGGCGCGGACGCGGTGGCCCATGGCGCGACCGGCAAGGGCAACGACCAGGTGCGGTTCGAGCTGTCGGCCTATGCGCTGGATCCGTCGATCAAGGTCATCGCGCCCTGGCGGCTGTGGGATCTGACCAGCCGCACCAAGCTGATCGAGTTCGCGGAAGCGAACCAGATCCCCATCGCCAAGGACAAGCGCGGCGAGGCGCCCTTCAGCGTGGACGCGAACCTGCTGCACACCTCTTCCGAAGGCAAGGCACTGGAAAACCCCGCCGAGGCCGCGCCCGACTATGTCTATCAGCGCACCGTGAACCCCGAGGATGCGCCGGATCAGCCCGAATTCATCGAGGTCACCTTTGAGCGCGGCGATGCGGTGGCAATCAACGGCGAGGCGCTGTCCCCCGCCACCATCCTGACCCGCCTGAACGAACTGGGCGGCAGGCATGGCATCGGGCGGCTGGACTTCGTGGAAAACCGCTTCGTCGGCATGAAGTCGCGCGGCATCTATGAAACCCCCGGCGGCACGATCCTGCTGGAAGCCCATCGCGGGATCGAGCAGATCACGCTGGACAGCGGGTCGGGCCACCTCAAGGACAGCCTGATGCCGCGCTATGCGGAACTGATCTACAACGGCTTCTGGTTCAGCCCCGAGCGCGAGATGCTGCAGGCCCTGATCGACAAGTCGCAGGAGCATGTCTCGGGCACAGTGCGGCTGAAGCTCTACAAGGGCCTTGCCACCTGCGTCGGCCGGTGGTCGGACCAGTCGCTTTATTCCGAGGCGCATGTCACCTTCGAGGACGACGCCGGCGCCTATGACCAGAAGGACGCGGCGGGCTTCATCCGCCTGAATGCGCTGCGCCTGAAGCTGGTCGCAAACCGGAACGCGCGGAACAAGTAGTCTGCCCGCATCATGCACCAAGGGCCGCGGCATCCCCGCGGCCTTTTCTTTTGCGCGGGCCTGTCCCACAGTGGCCGCGACCAGCGAAAGGCCCGCGCCATGACCGACCGCCCCGCCCGCATCAGCATCGTCACCGTCAGCGACCGCGCCGCCCGCGGCGAATACGAGGACAAGGGCGGCCCCGGCGCCGAGGCCTGGCTGCGCGACGTGATCACCTCGCCCATGCAAATCGACCGCGTGATCGTTCCCGACGGGCGAGAGGGCGTGGCCGCGACCCTGCGCGAACTGGTCGAAGGGGGCGCCGACCTGATCCTTGTCACTGGCGGCACGGGTCCCGCACCGCGCGACCAGACGCCCGAGGCTGTGATGGACGTAGCCGAGAAGGAACTGGAGGGCTTCGGAGAGGAAATGCGCCGCGCCTCGCTGCTGGAGGTGCCGACGGCGATCCTGTCGCGGCAGACGGCGGTGATCCGGGACGCGACGCTGATCATCACGCTGCCGGGAAAGCCTGCGGCAATTGCGACCTGCTTGAACGCGGTGTTCGCGGCGGTGCCGTATTGCCTGGATCTGATTGGCGCGGCGCGGGTGGAGACGGATGCGGGGAAGGTGAAGGCGTTTCGGCCTGGGAGTTGAGGCACAATGATGTTGGAGGATCCTTCACCCACAGGACCACGCGCCTTTAAGGAAATCAGCGCCATCCAGACGCGCTATAGGTTGAGAGCCGATCCGCACATCGCGCCTCTGGCAAAATTCGTTGATAGTTTGCGCGCAGAGAACCGGGGCTTTGTGCCGGACTTCGATCCGCTTGACGGCGGCGTTGATGCTGAAATCCTGTTTTTGCTGGAGAAGCCTGGCCCGAAGACAGATCCAGCAAGGGGTGGCTCGGGATTCATCTCTCGCGACAACGATGATCCAAGCGCAGAAGCCTTGTATCACTTCATGAAGATTGCGGGAGTTCCTCGACGCGCCAGCGTGATCTGGAACATGATTCCCTGGTGGAATGGCACTACAGACTTAACTGCTGCGGAACGTCGGGACGGGATGTTGAGAGTCGCAGAATTGTTGCGATTGTTGCCCCGCTTGCGATCAGTAGTGCTGGTCGGCAATCAGGCCAAGAAAGCGCGCGGCATAGTCGAAGATGCAGGAATGCGCGTGTTCGAATCTGCACATCCATCCGCGCAGGTTCGCGGAACCAATCGCAAGCTTTGGGAGCGGATACCGGGGCAATGGCGGCAAGCGTACGAAGCCTGTCTGCCGACTTACGACCCGATAGCCAAATTCAGCTACGGTCCAGGAGATCTGCAAATCGAGACCTCGCTGCCTGACGACGCGGCAGAAGAATATGCGGCACTTCAGCGTGTTTGGACAGCCCGCAAAGAATTGGATGAAGCCATGGATGAGTTGCAACGGCTAAGAAAAATGAAAGAATAGGACCGGTCTTCGTTCTTACGACATAGGATCTCCTCTCACCCCAGCCACCCCACCACGATTGGCGCGATCACCGCCGTCAGCACCGCGTTCATCCCCATCCCGATCCCCGAGAAGGCGCCCGCCGTCTGGTTCACCTGGAACGCCCTCGCCGTCCCGATGCCATGCGCGGCCACCCCCACAGCAAAGCCCCGCGCGCGCCAATCCCTCACCCGCAGCGCGTTCAGCAGCGGCGTCACCACGATCGCCCCGAAGATCCCCGTCAGCAGCACCAGGGCGGCGGTCAGGGTCGGCTGGCCTCCGATCCGTTCGGCGATTCCGATGGCGACCGGGGCCGTGGTCGATTTTGGCGCGAGCGACGCCAGCACCGGGCCGGAGATCCCGAAGGCGCGGGCGATCACCAGGGCGGACACCACCGCCACCCCGGACCCCACGAACAGACCCGCCAGCATCGGCCACAGGGCGCGGCGAACGCGGGGCAGGTTGTCATAGAGCGGCAGCGCCAGGCAGACCGTCGCCGGGCCCAGCATGAAGTGGACGAACTGCGCGCCCTCGAAATAGGTGGTATAGTCGGTGCCCGTCGCACCCAGCAAGATCGCCAGCAGGATCACCGCGATCAGCACCGGATTCGCCCAGCTTTGCCGCCTTGCTGCTCGGAACAGCGCATCGCCTACAACATAGGCCACCAGCGTCGCCGTCAGCCACAGCAGCGGCCCCTGTGCCAGATAGGACCAGATCAGCGCCGGATCAGTCATCGCCGCGCCCCTTCAATGCCGATGGATCGACCGTTCCCGTCCACCGCGCCACGGCCTGGAAGGCCAGCGCCCCCGCCGCGATTGCCAGCACCGTGGAGCCCATGATCGCCAGCGCCAGCCCGATACCCTTGTCGCGCAGCACCGGCCAATGCGCCACGACGCCGACGCCCGCAGGCACGAAGAACAGCGACAGATGCGACAGCAGGCCCTGGGCGGTCGGCCTCAGCCGGTTGGCCAGCGCGGGCCGCAGCACGCAGGCGGCGACCAGCAGGCACAGCCCCACGACCGGACCGGGCAGGGGCAGGTCCAGCGCGCGGGACAGGATCTCTCCGACCAGCTGAAAGGCCAGAATCAGGGACAGGGCGCTTATCATGCCCGGATGGTATCAAGAAACGGCGGCGGGACTATGCGCATCTTGTGGAAACTGCCTTGCACTGTGCCAGATGTAGCGCGCAATGGTTGACTCGGGTGCCCGCAATGCGACAATCCCCCGAAGAACCAGAAGGAACACTGCTTGCGCTTCGACCGACTGCGACTGAACGGCTTTAAAAGCTTCGTGGACCCGACTGACCTGGTCATCCGCGAGGGGCTGACCGGCGTCGTTGGCCCGAACGGCTGCGGCAAGTCGAACCTGCTGGAGGCGCTGCGCTGGGTCATGGGCGAGAACCGCCCCACCGCCATGCGCGGCGAGGGGATGGAGGACGTGATCTTCGCGGGCACCGCGCGCCGGTCGGCCCGTGCCCATGCCGAGGTCGTGCTGACCGTGGACAACCGCGACCGTCTGGCGCCCGCGGGCTTCAACGACGAAGACCAGTTCGACATCGTGCGGCGCATCACCCGCGACGCGGGCAGCGCCTACAAGATCGGCGGCAAGGACGTGCGGGCGCGGGACGTGCAGATGCTGTTCGCGGACGCCTCGACCGGGGCGCACAGCCCGGCGCTGGTGCGGCAGGGGCAGATCAGCGAACTGATCAGCGCCAAGCCCAGGTCGCGCCGCCGCATCCTGGAGGAAGCGGCCGGGATCAGCGGGCTTTATCAGCGCCGCCACGAGGCGGAACTGAAGCTGAACGGGGCCGAGGCGAACCTGGTGCGGGTTGACGATACGCTGGACCAGTTGTCCACGCAGGCCGCCAGCCTTGCCCGGCAGGCGCGCACCGCCGCGCGATACCGCGAGATCGGCGCGGCGCTGCGCCTGGCCGAGGGGGCGCTGCTTTATCGCCGCTGGTCCGAAGCCGAGGCGACGCATCTGGCCGCCGCCGATGCGCTGGCCGCTACCGGCCGCGAGGCAGGCGCCGCCGAAGCCGCGTCCAAGGAGGCGGCGTCCCGGCGCGAGGCGGCCGAGGCTGCCCTGCCGGACCTGCGCGAGGAGGAACAGGTCGCCGCCGCAATCCTGTCGCGCCTGGGGGCCGAGCGTGAGGCCCTGGACGAGGCCGATGCGCGCGCCCTTGCGGCCATTGCCGGCCTGCGGGCCCGTATCGGCCAGCTTGCCCGCGATATCGACCGAGAGGAGGCGCTGAACCGCGACGCTGGCGAGGTGGTCGAACGGCTGGCAGGGGAAAAGGCGGACCTGGAACGAGCGGCGGAGGGGCACGACGCCCGCCTTGACGCGGCGGCCCAAGCGGCAGAGGAAGCCGCCGAGGCGCTGCGAGAGCTTGAGGCGCGACTGGCCGAGTTGACCGACGAGGCGGCCCGTCTGGCTGCGCGGCATCAATCGGCCGAACGTCTGGTGGCCGATCTGCGCGCCATGCTGGACCGAACCGAGCGTGCCAGCGCCGAGGCGCGGGAGAATGTTGCAGGCGCAGCGGAAACCGGCGCCACAGCCCAGCAGGCAGTGACCGAGGCCCAGCAGGCGCAAGACCTTGCCATAGCTCGCGTCGAGGGCGCAGAGGATGCCTTGGCCCAGGCCGAAGCCGCGCGCGCCGCAGCCGAGGCCGCCGAGGCCCAGGCCCGCATCGTGCGTGCCGAGGCCGAGGGCGAATCCGGGGCGCTTGCTGCCGAAATGGCCGCTCTGCGGCGGCTGGTGGAACGTGGCGGGTCGGGTGGACAGGCGATCCTGGACCAGGTGACGGTCGCCGAGGGATATGAAGCGGCTTTTGGCGCGGCGCTTGGGGACGACCTGAATGCCGGGTTGGCGGCGGACGGGGCTGGCGGCTGGCATCTGCTGGCCGGATGGGACGATCCGCAACCCTTGCCCGGCGGCGCTGCCCCCGTGGCCTCGCATGTCACCGGTCCCGCCGTTCTGGCGCGCAGGCTGTCCCAGGTCGGGCTTGTGGCGGACGCAGAGACGGCGGCTTCCATGCAGGCCGATCTGCAGCCGGGACAGCGGCTGGTGACACGGGCGGGGGATCTGTTCCGCTGGGATGGGATGCGCGTTCTGGCGGGCGAGGCTTCATCGGCCGCAGCCCTGCATCTGCAGCAGGTCAACAAGCTGGCCGAGATCACCATCCAGGCGGAAGCGGCCACGGCCCGTGCGGACGCCGCGATCGAGGCGCACGAGGATGCGCGCGCCACCTTGTCCGATGCGGCAGGGGCCGAAAGATCGGCGCGCGATGCACGGCGCGATGCGGAACGGCATCTGTCGGATGCGGCGCGTGCCCTGACGCGCGCGGAATCGGACCTGTCCCTGGCCCGCAGCCGGGCGGAAGCAGCGCGTGTGGAACTGGCGCGCCATCAGGCCGATGTTGCCGATGTTCGGGTCCGCCTGATCAAGGCGCAGGCCGCGCTGGCGGACCTGCCCGACCCGTCTCAGGCGGCGATGGCCCTGGACCATGCCCGCACCGGGGTCGAGGCCGCGCGGATCGCGACGATGTCCCGCCGCGCCGCGCTGGACGAGTTGCGGCGCGAGGGCAGCGAGCGTGCCAGGCGCCTGAACCAGATCGCCAAGGAGGAAGCCGGCTGGGCGCAACGCCTGCATCAGGCGGGGACGCGGGCCGCCGAATTGATCGCCCGACGCGACGACGCCCTCTCCGACCTGACCCAGGCCGAGGAACAGCCCGCGCTGCTGGCCAATCGCCGCGCCAGCCTGCAGGGCCGCGAGGCGCAGGCCCAGGCACGCCTGTCGGCCGCGCGCGACGCGCTGTCGGTGGCCGAAGACGCCGCCCGCGCCGCCGCCCATGCGGAACGCGAAGCCGAGCGCGCCGCATCTGACGCCCGCGAAACCCGCGCCCTGCGCGAGGCCCGCTCCGAAGCCGCGCGCGATGCAGAGGCCGCTGCCCGGCTGCGCATCCTGGAGGATGCGGAGACCACGCCGCAGATGCTGCTGGCCTCGCTTGGCGACGAGGCTGTCCAAGCGCCCGCCGCCGCGCTGGAGGACCGGATCGCGCGGCTGCGGACGCAGCGCGACGCACTTGGCGCCGTGAACCTGCGCGCCGAGGAAGACAAGCAGGAGCTTGAGGCCGAGCGCGACCGCATCGCCGCCGAGAAGTCGGACCTCGAGGAAGCCATTCGCAAGCTGCGGGCGGGCATTGCCAGCCTGAACCGGGAAGGGCGCGAAAGGCTGCTGGCGGCCTTTGATGCGGTGAATGCCAATTTCACGACCCTGTTCACCACCCTGTTCGGCGGGGGCGAGGCGCGGCTGGTGCTGGTCGAATCCGACGATCCGCTGGACGCGGGGCTGGAAATCATGTGCCAGCCGCCCGGCAAGAAGCTGTCCACCCTGTCGCTGCTGTCCGGGGGCGAACAGACGCTGACGGCCATGGCGCTGATCTTCGCGGTCTTCCTGGCCAACCCCGCCCCGATCTGCGTCTTGGACGAGGTGGATGCGCCGCTGGACGACGCCAATGTCAGCCGCTTCTGCGACCTGCTGGACGAGATGACGCGGCGCACCGACACGCGTTTTCTGATCATCACCCACCACGCCGTCACCATGTCGCGCATGGACCGACTGTTCGGCGTCACCATGGTCGAACAGGGCGTCAGCCAGCTTGTCAGCGTGGACCTGAAGCGCGCCGAGGCTCTGGTCGCGTAAGCCGGGCCTTGCTACGGTGCCGCGCGAATCCAGTCCGAGGAAGACACCATGAGCATCGAAGCGACCCTGGCGGAAAAAGGCATCACCCTTCCAGCAGCCCCCGCGCCCGCGGCGAATTACGTGCCCTTCGTGCAGACCGGCAACCTGATCTTCGTGTCGGGCCAGATCAGCCAGGACGAGAGCGGCCTGATCAAGGGCCGCCTGGGCGACGGCATGTCCGTCGACGAAGGCGCCGCAGCCGCCCGCCGCTGCGGGCTGTCTCTGATCGCGCAACTGAAGGCCGCCGTTGGCGACCTGGATCGCGTGCGCCGCGTGGTCAAGCTGACGGGATTTGTGAACTCGACCGCCGATTTCACCGACCAGCCCAAGGTCATCAACGGCTGTTCCGACCTGATGGTCGAGGTTTTTGGCGACGCGGGCCGCCACGCCCGCGCCGCCGTGTCGGCGCCCGCGCTGCCCCTGGGCGTCGCGGTGGAAATCGAAGCGATCTTCGAGGTCGCGTGATGAACCTGCACCCCGCCTTCCTGACGACACCCATTGCGCATCGTGGCCTGCATGGTCCGGGCGTCCCGGAAAACAGCCTGGCCGCCGCGCAGGCAGCCATCGATGCAGGCTATGCGATTGAACTGGACATCCAGCCTGCCAGGGACGGCACGGCCATGGTGTTTCACGATTATGACCTTGCGCGCCTGACCGGAGCCGAGGGTCTGATTGCAGGGTTCGATGCCGATGCATTGGCGGCCCGTCGCCTGCTGGGCAGCGACCACCCGGTCCCGACCCTGCGGCAGTTCCTGGATCTGGTTGCGGGCCGCGTGCCCTTGCTGATCGAGATCAAGGATCAGGACATGTCGCTTGGTGCCGATATCGGTCAGTTGCACCGGGCGGTGGCGGATGACCTGCAAGGCTATGGCGGGCCGGTCGCGGTGATGTCCTTCAACCCGCATGTGGTCGCGGGCTTTCATGCGCTGGCCCCGGACATCCCGGTGGGCTTGACTACCTGCGGATATGAGGAAGCCGACTGGCCCGGCATCCCCGAGGATCGCCGCAGCCATCTGGCCGGGATCAACGATTTCGACCAGACGGGTTCCTGCTTCGTGTCCCACGACAAGCGCGACCTGGGCAATGCACGGCTGGACGCGCTGAAAGCGCAAGGCGTCCCGATCCTGTGCTGGACGATCCGCAGCGTCGAGGAAGAAGCCCTGGCCCGTCGCGTGGCCGACAACATCACCTTTGAAGGCTACCCGGCCGCACTCTGAAACCGGGTCGGGGGGACTTCGCGTCCCCCATCCGCCCCAAGGGGCGGATCCCCCCTGCGGGATATTTGGGCCAAAGTGAAACGCCTGCGGTATTGTGACGTGGCGGGCGCTGACAAATGCTTTGCAACCGCCTAGCTTCGCTGGAATGAGCACGCTGACCTTTTCCACCCGTCCCGGCATTGGTTCGATCCCGGCCCAGACCTGGGACGGATTGGGCGACGGCAATCCCTTCACCACCCATCGTTTCCTGCTGGCCTTGGAGGAGTCCGGGTCGGTCGGGCGGGGGACCGGCTGGCAGCCGCTGCATGTCACGCTGGAGGCGGATGGCCAGGTGGTCGCCGCTGCGCCGCTTTACGCGAAATCCCACAGCCAGGGCGAATACATCTTCGACCATGCCTGGGCCGAGGCCTTTCAGCGGGCCGGCGGGCGCTATTATCCCAAGCTGCAGGCGGCGGTGCCCTTTACCCCGGTTACGGGCGCGCGGCTTCTGACCCGTGATCCGGCCATGCGCCAGTCGCTGCTGGCCGGGATGACGCAGGTTGCCGAACGGGGCGGGGCGTCTGGCGTCCACGTCACCTTCTGCACGGAAGCCGAGGCGCAGGCCGGGGCCGAGATCGGCTTCCTGCCCCGCGTCACGCAGCAGTTCCATTGGCTGAACCGCGGCTATGGCAGCTTTGACGAATTCCTGGGGGCGCTGTCATCACGCAAGCGCAAGGATCTGCGCAAGGAACGCGTCCGCGCGCAGGGCTTTGGCGGCACGATCCGGCACCTGACAGGCGACGACCTGAAGCCGCATCACTGGGACGCCTTCTGGACCTTCTACCAGGACACCGGGAGCCGCAAATGGGGGCGGCCCTACCTGACGCGGACCTTCTTCGACTGCCTCCAGCAGACCATGCGCGACGACATCCTGCTGGTTTTGGCCGAACGCGACGGCCGTCCCGTCGCCGGGGCGCTGAACTTCCTGGGACCGGACGCGATCTATGGCCGCTATTGGGGCTGCGTCGAGGATCACCCCTTCCTGCATTTCGAATTGTGCTATCATCAGGCCATCGACCACGCCATCAAGCAGGGCCTGTCCCGCGTCGAGGCGGGCGCCCAGGGCGAACACAAGCTGGCGCGAGGATATGAGCCGGTCGCCACTCATTCCCTGCACTGGGTTGCTGACGAGGGCTTTCAGCGCGCCTTGGCCGACTATCTTGACCGAGAACGCGAGGCGATGGGCGAGGAGATCGATGCCCTTGCGGACTTCACCCCCTTCCGAAAGGGCTAGGGACCGGCTGGCCGCCGGTCCCGCCAGGATCAGGCCTTTTCCAGCAGCGCTTCGCCCGCGCTGACGCCGCACTGGCCGGGGCTGTCCTCGACGTCGATCGCCTCGAAGGTGCCGTCCTTCAGCAGCGCCGCATAGCGTTTCGAGCGGCCATAGAAGCCCGCGGGCGGCGCATCGAAGTTCAGGCCGAGCGCGCGGGTCAGGCTGCCATCGGCATCGGCCAGAACCTCGATTCCCGCGTCCTGGGCGCCGGTGGACTTGGCCCAGGCATCGGCCACGAAGGGATCGTTCACGGTCACGCAGACGATGCGGTCCACACCCTTGTCGCGGAAGGCATCGGCATTGCGCACGAAGCTGGGCATGTGGGCATTGGTGCAGGTGCCGGTGAAGGCGCCCGGCACGCCGAACAGGGCGACGCGGCCCTGGGCCAGGTCGGCAGTGTCCACGGCTTCGGGGCCATTCGCGCCCACGCGCAGCAGCTTGCCCTGGGGCAGCTTGTCTCCGACGGTGATGGTCATCCTGTCCTCCTTGGAATTGCAACGGATTCGCGGCGACTATAGGGTGCGGGCCGGTGACAGGCCAGCGGGCCGCAACGGGCAGGGACGGCCATGAAGATCGTGATCGTGGGGGCAGGGCAGGCGGCGGCGTCCATGGCGGCGCGGCTGCGCGCCAAGGGGCATGGGGGCGAGATCGTGGTGATCGGTGCCGAGCCCGCCGCCCCCTATCAGCGCCCGCCGCTGTCCAAGGCTTATCTGCTGGGCCAAATGGGGCTGGAGCGCCTGCTGCTGCGCTCGCCCGAATGGTGGGACGACCAGAACATCACCCTGCGGCTGGGGGAAGCGGCGACAGGCATCGACCCGGCGCGCCGGATGGTTGTCACCGACAAGGGCGAGGTCGGCTATGACGCGCTGGCTCTGACCACGGGCGCGTCGGCCCGCCGCCTGCCTGCCGCCATGGGAGGCGAGCTGCCGGGCGTCCATGTGATCCGCTCCCTGGCGGATGTGGACGCGCTGGCCCCGCAGATGCAGCCGGGCCGCCGGTTGATCGTGATCGGCGGCGGCTATATCGGGCTGGAGGCCGCAGCCGTCGCCTGCAAGATGGACCTGACCGTCACAGTGATCGAGGCCGCCCCGCGCATCCTGAGCCGGGTCGCGGCTGCGGAAACGGCCGACATGATCCGCGCCCTGCACCGCGCGCATGGCGTGCATATCTTGGAAGGCACCGGCCTCTCCCACATCACCGGCACGGATCATGCGACCGGGGTGGCGCTGAACGACGGGCGCGAGCTTCCCGCCGACCTGATCGTCACGGGCATTGGCGTCCTGCCGGACACGGCGCTGGCGCAGACGGCTGGCCTGACCCTGGACAACGGGATCGCCACCGATGCCCTGGGCCGGACCTCGGATCCGGCAATCTGGGCGGCGGGGGATTGCGCCAGCTTCCCTTGGCAAGGCAAGCGGCTGCGCCTGGAAAGCGTCGGCAATGCCATCGACATGGCCGAGGCCGTGGCCGAAAACATCCTGGGCGGGACCACGCCCTATCACCCGAGACCCTGGTTCTGGTCGGATCAATTCGACGCCAAGCTTCAGATTGCAGGGCTAGGAACCGGCCATGACCGGATCGTCACGCGCCCAGGCGACGGCCAGCATGGCGGATCGGTCTGGTATTTCCGCGACAGCCACCTGATCGCCGTCGATGCGCTGAACGATGCCCGCGCCTACATGATCGGCAAGCGCCTGATCGAGGCGGGCCGCAGCCCCGCCCCCGACACCATCGCCACGGCGACCGATCTCAAGGCCCTGCTCGCATGAGCGATCTTCTGTGCCTAAATATCCTCTGGGGGTCTGGGGGGCGAAGCGCCCCCAGCCACCGCGGGACGCAAGCATGAGGATCGTCGGCGGCACCCTGCGCGGGCTGAAGCTCGCCGATGTCGGTGCGGGCGATGCCGCCGCCCATCTTCGTCCGACTTCGGACCGTGTCCGAGAGGCGATCTTCAACCTGCTGGTCAACGGCACGCATGGAAATCCGGTCCCAAGCGCCAGGGTGCTGGATCTGTTCGCCGGCACCGGCGCCCTGGGGCTCGAGGCGCTGTCACGAGGGGCAGCCCATTCCGTCCTTGTCGATGATGGCGCCAAGGCGCAGACCCTGATCCGCAGCAATATCGCCAAGGCACGGCTGGGTGATGCCACCACCTTGCTGCGGCAGGACGCGACGCGGCTGGGTGCCAACCGGGATGTGCCCTTCGATCTGGTCTTTCTGGACCCGCCCTATGCGAAGGGACTGGGGGAACGGGCCATCGCCTCGGCCCTGGCTGGCGGCTGGATCGCGCCCGGTGGAGTCGTGGTGTGGGAAGAAAGCCGTCCGCCCCTGGTTCCGGCCCCCCTGTCCGTCATGGACCAGCGGCGCTATGGCGACACGCTGGTCACGCTGGCGCGTGCGCCCGAGGCATAGGGTCGCACTGTCGCGGATGTGATGCTTGCCTGCTTCCTGTGGCGCCTGGTTTGCGCCAGCCTGCAAGATGACCGCAAAGGAGGTTTCGATGACCGCATCCATCCGCCGGGGCTTCGCCCTTTCTCCGATCCTGTTCGCCCTTGCCTTTGGTGCCTATGCGCAGGACGACCATGCCGGCCACGGCACAGGGGGCGATGCCGCCCAGGCCTATCAGTCGGCAATGGAAAAGATGCACGGCGACATGCCGATGGAATCCACGGGCGATGCGGATGTCGATTTCGTGCGCGGCATGATCCCGCATCACCAGGGGGCCATCGACATGGCCCGTGTCGCGCTGGAACATGGCGACGACCCCGAGATCCGCAAGCTGGCCGAAGACGTCATTGCCGCGCAAGAGGCCGAAATCCAGATGATGCGCGACTGGCTGAAACAGCACGGACACGAAGAATAAGGCCATGATCAGCGGCGGTGGAGGCCGCAGCCTTCACCGCCGCGACTTCATCCAGGTCCACCGTTCAGTCCGGCTCGCGCCTGCTGACTGGCGGACTTATGCAGGCTCGGCCAGCACCCGGGCGGCGGCATCCAGCCCGCCCGGTCCGTGCGGGATGCCAAGCGCCGTCATGCCTGCCTGCATGGCCCCCAGCGCCGCCAGGATCATCCCTGCATTGGCATGACCCATATGCGCCACCCGCAGCGCATTCTCCGGCTGTTCGGCCCCCAGGCCCACGCCCAGCGTCACGCCGCAATGCGCCATCGTCCAGGCCCGCAGCGCGTCCGCCCCCGGCACGATCATCGCGGTGACCGATGCTGCGCGCGCAGCCGGATCGTCCACCGACAGGCGGATGCCCGTCTCGTCCTGGCCCCATTCGTCGGCGGCGGCCCAGACGGCGCGGGCCAGGGCCGCGTGGCGGGCCCAGACGGCGAATAGCCCTTCCTCGTCCAGGATCATCCGCAACGCCTCGTCCAGGCCGAAGATCTGCTGGACGGGGGGCGTGCCGCCCCAGAACCGCCACAGCGCCTCGGCATCCGCGCGCACATGCCAATCCCAATAGGGGGTCGTCAGCCGCGTCCGTCCCCGCGCTGCCGCCTTGTCGGAATACCAGACAAAGCAGGTACCGGGCGGGCACATCATGCCCTTCTGGCTGGCCGCGATCAGCACATCGACGCCCCAGTCGTCCATCATCATCGGCGCGCAACCCAGCGACGCGATGGCGTCGACCACCAGCAGGGCCGGGTGATCGCCCATGGCATCACGTAGCGCCGGAATGTCGGCCATGATCCCGGTCGCGGTGTCGATCTGGCAGACCATCACCGCCTTGATCGCGCCCGCCGGATCCTGGGCCAGCCGGGCCGCCAGCATGTCCGGGTCGGCCGGAAGGCTGCCGAAATCCAGCCGCTCGACGGCGACGCCCATCTGGTCCATCTGCTGCGCCCAGGACCGGCCGAAATGGCCCGAGGTCAGCGCCAGGGCCTGGTCCCCCGGATTGAACAGGTTGGCGCCCGCAGCCTCCCACGCGGCATGGCCGTTGCCGATATAGGGGGCCAGATGCGCCTGGGTGCCTGCCAGGCGCTTCAACTGCGCCATGACCGACAGGTTCAGTTCGGCCAGTTCCTCGCCATAGATGTCGGGCGAGGCGCGGTGGGCCGCGCGCAGCACGCGATCCGGCACGGGCGAGGGGCCGGGAATGGCGATCACGGGGCGACCAGCGGCAAGACTCATGGCGGTTACATGTCCTTCACATCCTGCAAGATCGCTAGTGCCCGCGCGTGCCAAGGTCAACGGTCCGCTGCCTTGCCGTTGCGGCCCGCGTCGGGCTAAGGCTTGGGCGGACAAGCGAAAGGCCCGGCCACCCGTGACAGACAGCAACCATCCCGCCGCCCTGACCCTGCTGCGCCGGTTCTGGACCGACTATCTGCGCGTCCATCGCCGCAGCATGGCGGGCGCCTTCCTGCTGATGACGGCCGAAGGATCCACGCTGGCCCTGATCTCGTGGATGCTGAAGCCGCTGTTCGACCGGGTGTTCGTCGGCAAGGAAGCGGGCGCGATCTGGTGGGTGGGCGGCGCGATCATGGGCATCTTCCTGCTGCGCGCGGTGGCGCTGGTGGCCAGCCGATCGCTGCTGTCGCGAATTTCGCTGGGCATCTCGACCACCATGCAGCGCGACCTGCTGGCCCATGTGATGACGCTGGACGGGCGGTTCTTCCAGCAGAATTCCCCCGGCGCGATGATCGAGCGGATCCAGGGCGACACCATCGCCGTGCAGGGAGTCTGGGCCACCCTGATCACCAGTGCCACGCGCGACGCGATCTCGCTGGTCATGCTGTTCGCGGTGGCGGTCACCATCGACCCGCAATGGACGCTGGCCGCGCTGATCGGCGCGCCGATCCTGATCGCGCCCGCCGCCCTGGTGCAACGCTATATCCGCCGCAAGGTGCGACAGAACCGCACCGAGGCCAGCGCCCGTGCCACCCGCCTGGACGAGGTGATGCACGGCATCGTGTCGATCAAGCTGAACCGTGCCGAGGCGCACCAGACCGAACGCTTTGCCCGGATCACCGACCGGATCCAGACGTCCCAGGTCAAGGTCGCCGCGATGGGCAGCCTTGTCCCAGCGCTGACCGACATCGTGACCGGGATCGGCTTCGTGGCCGTTCTGGCGCTTGGCGGGCGCGAGGTGATGGAAGGGACGCGCAGCATCGGCGACTTCATGTCCTTCTTCACCGCGCTGGCGCTGGCCTTTCAGCCGATGCGGCGCCTTGGCGGGCTGGCGGGGGCGTGGCAGACCGCCGCCGCCAGCCTTGAACGGGTCTATCAGGTCATCGACACCAGACCGCGTATCGTTTCGGGTGGGCGGACCCAGCCGCCTTCCGACACCACCATCCGATTGGACGACGTCTGGCTGACCTATGATGACAAGCCCGTCCTGCAAGGTCTGGGCTTCGTGGCCGAGGCGGGCCAGACCACCGCGCTTGTGGGACCGTCGGGGGCGGGCAAGTCCACGGTCTTCAACCTGCTGACCCGGATGGTCGATCCCGACCGCGGCAGCGTGACCCTGGGCGGCGTTCCGATCCAGGATTTCGATCTGGCCGTGCTGCGCGATCAGTTTTCGACGGTGTCCCAGGAATCGGCGCTGTTCGATGAATCCCTGCGCGACAATATCCTGATGGGGCGTCCCGATGCGGACGAGGCGGCCCTGCTGCGGGCGATGCAGGCGGCCCATGTCAGCGACTTTGTTGCCGCCCTGCCCAGCGGTCTTGACAGCCCTGCGGGGCCACGCGGAACGGCGCTGTCGGGCGGACAGCGCCAGCGCATCGGCATCGCCCGCGCCATCCTGCGCGATGCCCCCGTCCTGCTGCTGGACGAGGCGACAAGCGCGCTGGACACCGCCAGCGAAAGGCTGGTCCAAGCCGCGCTGGAGACGCTGTCGCAGGGGCGCACGACGCTGGTCATCGCGCACCGCCTGTCCACCATCCGCAACGCCGACAAGATCGTGGTGATCGAACAGGGCAGGGTTGTCGAACAGGGCAGCCATGCACAGTTGATGGCCGAAGGGGGCGCCTATGCCCGCCTTGTCGCCCTGCAATTCGGAGAGAACCCATGACCCGCCAGATCATCCGCATCACCGGCGAAGACCGCGTGGATTTCCTGCAGGGTCTGGTCAGCAACGACGTGCGCCGCGCGCCCTGCTGGGCCGCGCTGCTGACACCCCAGGGCAAGTATCTGGCGGATTTCCTGATCGTTCCCGATGGCGACGCGCTGCTGATCGACGTGGACGTGCGGCTGGCCGATGATCTGGTCCGGCGCCTGGGGATGTACAAGCTGCGCTCCAGGGTTGTCATCGAGCCGACCGACATCACGGTCGGCCGCGGCACCGGCCCTGCACCGGATGGGGCAATCGCCGACCCGCGCCATCCGGCGCTTGGCTGGCGGCTCTATGGCGGCTCGGGCGACGACGGGACCGATTTTGACGCGATCCGGGTCGAGAACCTCATTCCCGAAACCTTGGTCGAGCTGATCCCGAACGAGACCTTCATCCTGGAGGCCAGGTTCGAGCGTCTGCACGGCGTCGATTTCCGCAAGGGCTGCTATGTCGGCCAGGAAGTGACGGCCCGCATGAAGCACAAGACCGAATTGCGCAAGGGCTTGGCGCGCCTGCGGATCGAGGGCGAGGCCCCCGTCGGCACGCCGATCACGGCGGACGGGAAAGAGGTCGGCACCCTGTTCACCCAGTCGGGCGGTCATGCCCTGGCGCATGTGCGGTTCGACCGCATCGGGCCGGACATGCAGGCGGGAACGGCGCGGTTGGCGGCGGAGCAGGACGGGATCATCTTGTAGGGTGGGGTTTTACCCCACCTTTGCCGAGGTTGGTGGGGTAAAACCCCACCCTACGGGTCTGCGGATCCCGGCTTAGTCCAGCTTGCGGATCGGATCGCCCAAGTGCACGTCCCCGTCCCGTTCGACCGAACACAGGATTCCCCGCAGCCGCAGTTCGGGGTGGCCGGGGGCGGTGATCCAGTCTTTCGCGGCCTGCCCATAGCGGACCTTCCACTTAACGCAGCCGTCGTTAAAGACATCTGACACCCGCAGAACCGCCGTCCCGGCCTGCAACAGCGTGCCGGCGGGCAGGTTCGCTTCGCTGGTGTCCAGGTCGCAGATGATCGTGTCGCCGGGATGGGGGGTGTTCTCGCGGTCCAGCCAGACGGCATCCATCACCCGCCGCGGCAGGATCGAGACCTGGATGCGCGGGTCGGGCGAGCCGTCGGGCAGCTTAAGCCAGGGCGCCTTGCCCCAGCGTTCGCCGGGAATCCCATCCGCGCGGGTCATGACCAGCCGGCCGGGAAAGCTCCGCTGGTTGAAGCCGGGGCGAAAGCACAGGCAATCGGCCCGCGCATCATCCTTGGGCGCGGCCAGCACATGGGGCAGCGCGCGGGCCAGATCGCTGGCGGTGGCGTGAGTGGGCGTCATGGCAGGCCGGTCCCGGAAATAAAAACGCCCCGGACTGGCCGGGGCGCCTGGTCTGAAACAGGCTTCAGGCCCGTTCGCTGTATTCGAAAGCCTCGGTGTTGACGACGATCTTTTCGCCCTCGCCCACGAAGGGCGGGATCATGATGCGCACGCCGTTGTCCAGGATCGCGGGCTTGTAGCTGTTGGCGGCCGTCTGGCCTTTCACGACCGGCTCGGTTTCCGACACGGTGCAGGTGACTTTCTGCGGGATCGAAACCGACAGGGCCTCGTCGCCGTAATATTCAATGGTGGCGGTCATGCCGTCCTGCAGGAAGGGACGGCGGTCGCCCAGCAGGTCGGCGTCCAGTTCGGTCTGCTCGAAGGTCTCGCTGTCCATGAAGACCAGCTTGCCGTCGGATTCGTACAGGAACTGCTGGTCCTTCTGTTCCAGACGGACCTGTTCGACCTTGTCTTCGCTGCGGAAGCGTTCGTTCAGCTTGCGCCCGTCGCGCAGGTTCTTCAGTTCGACCTGCGCGAAAGCGCCGCCCTTGCCGGGCTTGACATGGCTGACCTTCACGGCGGCCCACAGGCCTCCGTCATGCTCCAGCACGTTGCCGGGGCGGATTTCGTTGCCGTTGATCTTGGGCATGGAAAACTCTTTGCGGTTCGGGAAATTCCCGCCGTCCGTGTTGAACGACGCTATGCCGCCCCTATATCGGGGCCTTGTGTCCGAGGCAACCAAATCGGTTTTGCGGGGTTGTCAAGGCGCGAACCGGGCCGAACCCGGTCTAATCATAGGCTGTAATTACAGATTTCACCGGTTTTTTACACGACATGCGCTATCTGCATGGGAGGTATGCGGCCAGAGGAATACCGAATCGGCGGGCAACTGGGCTAAGCAGCAGCACCGTCAGAGAAACGGAAACAATAATGATGGGTTGGCATCATGCCGCCCACACGGCTGCTTATCCTTGCAGCCTTGAAGATGGACGAATGATATGCGCGATTTTGTTGACGGATCGGCTTTTAACTTCGAACAGGGGCAACGCGCCCGCAAGCTTTTTGCAGCAGTGGTCCTGGCCGCGCTGGATGACGCGATTGCTGATGACAAGAAATACGGGAATGGCCCCGAACAGATTGCCCGCTGGGCGCGGTCGCGCGACGGACGCGAGGTTCTGTCCTGCGCCGGCATCGACCCCAACGAACGCGTGGTCAAGGGCTTGATGGAATTCGTATCCAAGGGTGTGCGCACGTCCGTCGCGCTGTCGCGCGAGGAAAGCGAACGCCGCATGGCCGCCGAGGCGGAGGAAGCCGAGGCCGCTTGACCGGCTCCAGATCGGATGGAAAAGCCGCCCAGCCGGGCGGCTTTCTGTTTTCCGGGGGGCCGCATGTTTACGGACTGTGATCCTGGCAAAGGCTGACAAACCGCGCAGGGCTGTCAAAGCCGCGTGATGATCCGTTCGCCATAGAAGCGTTCCACATCCTCGGCCCGGCACAGGTCCGTGGCCGGCGTCATCACCGCGGCGGATGCGGCCGCAGCGCCAAGCGCGAGGGCCTCCTCGACAGGCCAGTCGCGCGCCATGGCCAGCACGAAGCCCGCGACGAAGCTGTCCCCCGCGCCCACCGCGCTGACGACCTTGACGGGGGCCGATGCGGCGTGCCAGGCGCCATCCGCCCCGGCGATGACGGACCCGTCGGCACCGCGCGCCACGATCACCGACCGCGCCGCGCCGTCCTTGACCAGTCCGGCCGCGAAACCCGCGCTGTCCTCGCGCGAGGGCAGGGGACGGCCCGCCAGCTCCTCGGCCTCGTGGCTGTCCATGCGCAGCACATCGACGGGGGTCGATGATCCCGCCAGCACGCGCAACGCCTCGCCCGAGGTGTCGACCAGCAGCCTTGCCCCGCTGTTCTTCAGCCGGACGGTCAGCATCTGCTCGAATCCCGCCGGGACGCCCGGCGGGTTCGATCCCGACACGACCACCCAGCCCCCGGCGCGGGCGTTTTCGGCGATGGCCTGGGTCATGTCGGCCACATGCGCCTTGTGCCATTCCGGCCCCGGCAGGACAAAGCGGAACTGCTTGCCGGTCGAGCGGTCGGTCACGGCCAGCGACTGCCGCGTCTCGCCCGGGGCGGTCAGGCGCACCAGGGACAGCCCGTCGGCCTTCAGCATCTCGGCGATGCGCGTGCCCGTAGCCCCGCCAAGCGCCACCATCGCGGTCGATTGCCCGCCCATATGCCCGATCGCACGGCTGACATTGATGCCGCCGCCACCCGGATCGGCCACCGGCTTGTCGCAGCGCAACTTCAGTTCCGGGCGCACCTCGTCCGCCGCCGTGGACAAATCCAGCGCCGGATTCAGGGTCACCGTCAGGATTGGGGCCTGCGACGTCATTCCCACCACCGGTCGATGCTGGCGATGTCGTCGTCGGACCAGCCGAAGTGATGGGCCATCTCGTGCGTGACGACGTGGCTGACCAGTTCGGCCAGCGTTATATTGCCGCGCGATGCCCATTCGTCCAGCAGAGGACGGCGATAAAGCCAGATGATGTCCGGCTGCTCCGGCTGGTCGGATACCGACTTTTCCGTCAGCGGAATGCCGTCGTAGATGCCGGTCAGTTCGAACGGATCGTCGATCTGCAACTCGTCCAGGACTTCCTCGGGCGCGAACTCGGCCACGTGGATCGTGATCCCTTGGGCATGGGTGGCGAATTCAGGGGGCAGGGCGGCCAATGCGTCGCGCGCCATCGCCTCGATCCTGCCTGCGTCGGGGGCGGTCAGGGTGGTCCAGTCGGTCATCCGCTTCTCCTGCATGGTGGCCCTGATATGGACAAGAATCGCCGTCTGTGAAAGAGCAAGGCGAACAGGAGACGTGCCATGACCACCACCCGCTTCGCGCCCTCGCCCACGGGCCATATTCATGTCGGCAACCTGCGGACTGCGCTGTTCAACTATCTGATCGCGCGCAAGGCGGGGGGAACCTTCATCCTGCGGCTGGACGATACCGACCAGGAACGGTCCAAGGAAGAATATGCCGACGGCATCAAGCGCGACCTGGAATGGCTGGGCCTGCACTGGGACCGCGTGGAACGCCAGTCGCTGCGTCTTGATCGCTATGCCGAGGCGGCGGACCAGTTGCGCGGGACAGGACGCCTTTACGAGGTCTTCGAGACGCCGACCGAACTGGACCTGAAGCGCAAGAAGCAGCTGAACATGGGCAAGCCCCCGGTCTATGACCGCGCCGGGCTGAACCTGACGGATGCCGACAAGGATCGCCTGCGGGCCGAGGGGCGCGAGGGATACTGGCGCTTCATGCTGGACCAGGAACGGATCGAATGGACCGACGGCATCCTGGGCGACATCTCCATCGACGCGGCGTCGGTCAGCGATCCTGTGCTGATCCGTGCGGACGGGCAGGTGCTTTACACCTTCGCCAGCAGCGTCGATGACACCGACATGGCGGTGACCCATATCGTTCGCGGTGCGGACCATGTGACGAACACCGCCACGCAAATCCAGATCATTCGCGCGCTTGGCGGCACGCCGCCGTCCTTTGCCCATCATAGCCTGCTGACCGGCGCGCAGGGCGAGGAACTGTCCAAGCGCATCGGCGCCCTGTCGATCCGCGACCTGCGCGAAGCGGGCGTCGCCCCCGAGGCGCTTTTGTCGATGATGGCGCGCCTGGGTTCCAGCCAGCCGGTCGATTTGAAGATGACACTGGACGACCTGGCCGAGGGGTTCGACCTGTCGCAGTTCGGCGCCTCGCCCACGAAATTCGACGCCGAGGATCTGTGGCCGCTGACCCGCGAACGGAACCAGGCGCTGCCCTTCGAGGCCGTCCGCGACCGGATCGCCGCGCTTGGCGTGCCGGAAGATCTGGCCGAACGGTTCTGGACCGTGGCCTCGCAGAACATCACGAAGCTGGACGATCTGGCCGATTGGTGGACGATCTTTTCGCAAGGGGCCGAACCCCAGATCGACCCCGAGGATGCGGACTTCATCGCCCAGGCCATGCCGCTGTTGCCGCCGCCGCCCTATACGGACGCGACCTGGGGTGAATGGACCGCGGCGGTAAAGGACGCGACCGGCCGCAAGGGCAAGGGCCTTTTCATGCCGCTGCGAAAGGCCGTGACGGGCCAGGCCCATGGTCCCGACATGGCCCAGGTGATGCCGCTTTTGCAGGTGGTCAAGGCGCGCGGGTAACGGGGGCTTTCACCGGAAACATGACCGCCGCCGGTCCTGGGCGGCGTTTTCATTTCTTTGACGAATACCGCTTGACGCCCCCCGCGCCACCCCGTAAATCGCCCCCACCCGTGGCGGAGTAGCTCAGCTGGTTAGAGCAGAGGAATCATAATCCTTGTGTCGGGGGTTCAAATCCCTCCTCCGCTACCACATCTTCGTAAGATTGTGCTTCAAAGCAATGCATTAGGCGGGATGCTTAGATCCTACCCCACATCTTTTCCCACATTGCGTTTACTTGGCTTGCGCACCGGGTGCGCATCATGAGGCCATTGGCTTCGAGCGCCCGCAGGGTGTCGTCGATGGCCCCGCCGGTGAAGGAGCGAAGCACCCGCCGAAACGCGTCATCCTTATCGTCGCTCGGTGCCTTCTTGACCCTGTTGTTGACAATCCTGCTCATGACCACGCGCTCCCGGGCTTTTCCATTCGCCGAAACGTATCAGCGGGGGGCGAAAACCCGTAAGCGCCGACACGGAAAACCGGTTCAAGGTCGTGGGAAGTGAATCGATGCGGTACTGCTTCAAGCGGCGTTGACGTTTGTCCGCACCTGCACTTACTCACTTGCTGTGGCTGATGGGCGCCTAGCTGCCTGTCAGGTCGACTTAGCTGGCCGATCAGGGCAAGGCAGCATTGTGGCGCCAGCGCCCACGAGGGCCGTCGCAATCGCGTCGAACTCGTCAGGGTCTCGCGTCGCATCCTCCGCATTGCCCAGGGGAACGTGGATGACCAATCCGGCACGCGCCCTGGTCAACAGTACGCGGTAGGCATTGATGCGGAACCTACGCTTTTCCTCAATCCCGATTCGCGTCCACCTCGGCGCGCTCATGCGCCGCGGCGTCCAGCCCTCGCTGGTCCAGACCAGATCGCCACCCCACGTCAGACCTACGAAATCAAGCTCTAGCCCCTGGCAGCCAAACTCGCTCAAAGGAATCTCGAGCGCGCCGGCGCTCCGGAAATCAGTCCATGGTTTCAGGAACCAGTGCCCTATCGCTTCGAGTTCGTTCGAGCGCGGTGTGGGCGGCAGGCCCTCGGCGGGCAGCCGGACCGCCCCTGCGCTCGCGAGCAGACCAACGGAACGCCCGCCTCGCCGGCGGTCCCGGAGCCATTGACGAGCCATACCAAGGTCTCGAGTAAGCCAGGCGGGCGGCGCGCCCATCGTCCTTGCGATTCGCGCGGCTTCGGCAATGTCGCCCGCGAGAAGCGAGGCGACCCACCGCCCCTGGTCGGGGCTCCGATATGCACGCAATCCGTTCGACAGGTGCAGGCTAGGCTCTACGACGAGCGTGCACGGCATTTCGGCACCCGGTTCCACGAGGCCGGGACCTGCGACGTCTGACCCTCCTTCAATTGCCTGCGGTGCCGCGACAACATGCCAGTTCCGGCCGCTGGAGGCGGCATGCCGCAGCGCAGCTCCCCAGAGTGGCAGGCCGCCTTCGCCACGATTGATCTCCTGGCCGGGCCCGACAAGGCAGACGAGGCATGCCCAATCGAGGCGGCCAAGTATCTCTAGGAACAATGTAGGCTCGGAGCTTGGGCGCCCCATCAGTTCCTCGCCGACCTTCTCGTCCCAGGCGCGCTGAGCCTCGTCGAACACCACAACGCATTCCGGCGGTGGCGCACCATCAGAATGTTCTTTGAGGAAGCCGAGCAGGTTCTGGATGGAAGAGCTAACCTCGTGGCGCGCCTGCGCTTTGGTGATTTCGCCGCGCGACGCCCGGTCGGTCGCGAGTGCCTCAGTCAGGACATACACCAGTGGCCGGTTCCCAGAGAGCAGGGCCGCCGGCCTGTCGCTAGATCGGTTCCGCAATGCAACATCCAGGCCTAGGAGCGTCTTGCCTGCACCGGGCGATCCGGTGACGAAGCAAACAAGGTGCAGGCGCTCCCGTTCCGCACGCTCGGCGAGGGACAGCAAGGTTGCGCCGGCCTGCTGCAGCGTTGCATCGGCGGCATCCCCCCGGCCGATCTCGGCAATGCCATGTCCCGCGTACAAGGCGCGAGCGGCTTCGACGATCGTGGGAGTCGGGCGATAGGCAGACGAGTCGAAGGCTTCCACCGAAGCCATAGCGCCACCCGCACCAAGTGCTTCCGCAATGCGCAGCGCGCTAGCTAGGCCGCTTGCGTCCGTGGCAATGGCGTCGGCGACCCCATCGTGGACGATCAGGGCATTGGCCACCTGGGGATGCGGGACGGCATGCTCGGCGCAGAGGATGGGCACCACGATGAGCGACTGGCTAACCTCGTGAAAGTCTCGCAGCATTAGGGCATAGTGCTCGACCTGGAGCTGGTCGGCCGCTTCGAAGCGTTTCGCGCCAATCTTGAACTCCACGATCGCCGCGGACCCGGGGAGCAAGATGACTGCATCCATGCGCTTGCCAAGCCGGAGCATCGGCGCCTCAAGTAACACGCCCCAGTTTTGCGCCCGCTCGCCGCCCGCTGCGAGCGCCAGCCGCAGAATTTCGATCTCGCGCTCCCACGCCCGCACTTGCTCGGCTTCCGCCGCAGCATGGAATCTGACATGACAGCTCGCGAGTTGACCGATGATCGCCTTAGGATTTGCATCGAGGAAGGCCCGGGCGGACCCGTGCCAGAACGCTCGCGGTCGGGGCGAAGGTTCAATGACGTGGGTCATGCGCTGCCTGCCCGGATCAGCCCTGCCAGCCGCTCGGCGGTGGCCCGCGTACGAATGCCTGATTGGAGCTCGCATTCCCAGGTGATGAGCACGCGCCATCCCATCGCTTCGAGCTGAGCCGACACCCGTGTGTCCCTTGCGACATTGCGGTCGAATTTTTCTTGCCAGAAGGGCGTGTTGGATTTCGGGGTGGTGCAGATGCTGCAGCCCTGGTGTCGGTGCCAGAAGCATCCGTGTACGAAGACGATTGTGCGATGGCGTGGAAACACAAGATCCGGTTTGCCGACTAGCTTCTTGTTACCGAGCGTGTATCTTAGGCCAAGCCTGTGCAACTCACGACGCAAGGCCAGTTCCGGGGCGGTATCCGACGAGCGGATCCGCGACATTCGCTGGGAGCGTTCGCTTGGTGAGAGGAAGTCAGCCATCCGCCCGCTACTTGCCAGCCGTGAGCTCGTAGAACGGTAATCCCCGAACAACGCGGCCTGGCGAGTCGAACGACTTGTATAGACATTGGTGGTTTGCGAGCGCCTTCACCTTTTCCGCCAACTCGACGGCGGAATTTGCAAGGCCGAGAGCCGACAGCTCAGAGGGGGTGACATTCGGTACTTTGTGCACGAACCAAGTAAGCAGCGGCTCCCGGTAGTCAGTGGCATTCACCTTGAAGTGACGCAGGTATTGCGACGCGAGGATGATGCCGCAGCCAAACTCGCGGCCTTGCAGGAGCAACTTTCGGAGGACGTCAAACTCGTACCGCATGATGTTGTCGGCTTCGTCGACCAGCAGGTAGGAGTCGATGACGCGCAACTGGGGATGGGTGCCAAGGAATGGCCGCTTGGGCGTCTTGAGCATGTTTTCGTAGAACATATTGAGCATCACCGCAACGAGCATGTTCTTGCTGCGGTCGTCCTGGCCAAAAGCATCTAGTGACACGACCACGACACCCTGGAGGAACTGGTCGAACCCGATGCACCTGACCGGGTCGCGCTCGAACACCTCCATGTCGACCAGATCGTCGATAATTGCCATGGGCGAGTCCGACTTGCCCTCGAGAAGGCTGGCATAGGCGGCATGGACATCGTAGATGGTCGGGGCCGAGCTTGGCGTAGACTCGTAGGCCGAGCGCACGGCGCGCTTGAGCTTGTCGCGCTGGACCGGCCCGATGCCCGAGTAAATCTTATCCAGGACGTCGGCGAAAAACCTGAATCGATCGAGCCACGGGGAGATGGCGTCGCCGATAGCGGACGTATCGAACAGGTTCAGCGGCAGGTTCTGCGGCTTTACGACGCGGGCGCCGGTGGCCGCGACGAAGTCGGGGCTGCTGTAGTCCTTTTTATAGTCGAAGATCAGCATGCGCGGCCGGACGCCACGGTTGGCATCGGTGGCCGAAGCGATCTGGTAGACGAGGGACTTCAGCAACTGCGTCTTGCCGGTGCCAAGATCGCCAACCACACCCATGTTGAGCTGGTTCAGCCTTGTGTCGGACAATGAAAGAGACAACTCGCGCTTTTCGAAACCATCGACGGTGCTGCCGATCCGCAGATGGATCCCGCGTTCGCTGCCGTCTCCCAGTCCCCGCGCCGGATCCGTAGTCTGGCTCGTCACGGCTCCGCCACCTGCGCCGGCGGACTCGTCGTAAGCGCCATCGTGCCCAGTCTGCATGGCCGCCGAAGGCCCGCCTTCCCCCCTTGTATTAATGGGCACTAGGTCGATGGCCAGGGCCGCCATGTGGCGTTCGACCGGGAAGAGCTGCCAGTCACCGACCTTCGCCTTGATGCTGTCGTATAGCGCCTGGGCGTCCCCCGCGACAATGCGGCCGGCATCGGCGGCAGCAATGACAATCGTCTCCTCGAAACCGTCATTGTCGCGATCGAGCGCATCGCTCATCGGGGAGTCGTCGACCAGGAGCAGTCGGCCGCGTTCGTCGACTGTCACGCAGCTGTCGTCAGCAAGGATCGCCGACGCGATCTGCTCGTGCAGTGCCGACCAGTCGGCGCCGGAGCCGGCAAGGTCCTCGTGCTGGCTATAGACCCGCATGCCGAAGCCGATGATCGAGATCAGCAGGTGCTGATACGAAAGGCGCCAGACAGACAGAGTGTCGTCGCGCGACGCGAGCTCCGATAGCAAGCCGGACAGCGATTTCGCCTGGTCCAGTGCATCGCGCGAGGCATTCGGCGAGAGGACCGAGCCCAGCCGGCACTTTACTTCCACAGGTACTAGATGGACTCGCACGCCATCCAGCCCGACCGCGGCGCTCACTACGAGCAGGTCAGGTCGCGAGAACCCGCCTTCCGAACGATCCCGGTTGAGAACTCGCGCAAGGTCGTCGAGGTAGCTGCGGAACGGGTCGACAGGAACCACTAGCGCGATCGAGGGCTCACTGGTCGTGCCACCGATTACCGGGACCAGGCTGTCAGTGCTCGCGGCGGACCGGAAGCGATCCTGCAGCAGGCGTGCCGCGACGAAGAGGCCCAGGTCCCCGGTTGCGCCGGAGTCTTCGGCCGAAAGTCCCCTGATGGTAGGAATGCCTCGCCGCGCTACCTCTAGCAGTATCTGGTCGATTTGGTTGTGATCAAGGCCGTCGCAGCCTGGAAGCCTCGCGAGTGCCCGCTTCAACGCATCGCGGTCGGAGGGCTTCACCCTGGAAAGGAGATAATAGCCATTTGTGTCGC
Source organism: Paracoccus yibinensis (assembly GCF_030846195.1). Taxonomy (GTDB): domain Bacteria; phylum Pseudomonadota; class Alphaproteobacteria; order Rhodobacterales; family Rhodobacteraceae; genus Paracoccus; species Paracoccus yibinensis. Next base: position 535,667 of record NZ_JAVCWH010000003.1, on the reverse strand, counting down.
CGGCGCGCTGAGAATAGGAGGGAAGGTCGTAATCCCACAGGTAGGACTCCGGCAGCCAGCCTCCGAGAAAGCAAGCCGGGTCAATCGCCGAGGACGATACGGCGACGAAGTCCGCCTGCCTGCGCTCGAGCATGTCGCCTATGGCGTGGACGTTTGGCGCGAAGCGAAGGCCGACGGGTTGCGTCGGCGAGCTTTCCAGCTGGGTAACGCATGCAGCAACCTTGTCAGCAAGCGGATCCCCCACGGGTCGGGCCGGCCGTGACTGCCGGGTTTCGCTGAGGAAATAACTAGGTAGCTGGCGCCGTACTCGATGGCGGATGAGTGCGCCTGCGCCAAGTGCAGACAAGGCGGGGGTTTCGGCCGTGTCTGGCTCCGACGAATCCAGTTGGGCTATGATGCCAAGGTCGATGCTCTTCGCCTCAGGGTGCTTTGAGAACCACCGCACATGGTTAAGCGTGTCCTCGGACAGGTTGGCGATTGTCGCGTCGTCCGGCTGCGATGGGCCGTCGCGCATGTCAAAGACATCCAGGCGCCGCGGCCCTGTATTTGCGAGTCGCACGGACTTGTCTGCTTCAGCGTAGCGCCCCGAGGACCACTGCACGAGGCCATCGTTGCATGCGTCGGTTGCACCGCCCGCGCTGCTGATGGCGACGCTCAGCGACGGCTTTGCGCAAAGGACATTGGAGACGTCGTCGAGCGCCCTGCCGACCTGGGCGGCGCTAAAGCCTGCAGATATGCCGCCGATGGTGATCCCGAACGTCGCCCCGAAGGGCGCTGCCCTAGAGCGATCTGCCAGCTCGCGCAAGCGCCGGCCGTTCCAAAGGACGGACCAATAGTCGGTGTTGGATTCGACCGCAAGGAAAGGCACTAGCTCGATGCCCTCGGGTGACACCAGCGGCATCTGCAGTATGTCAGGCACGATGCCAGGGGCGAGGATGCCGGCCGCTGGGCATGGCTTGGCGCTCAGTGCGGCGTCGTCTAGAATTTTCTGGGCAAGCGCATGCCAGGCCAGACGGGCGGGATGGAGCGGCGAGAGCAGGATGGCATCGGGGCTACGGGCCAGTGTCCGCCCACCTGGCTCGAGTGAGGCAACAACCACGACGTCGCTCCAGCGAGCGACTTCCGGGCTGCCTTGAAGCCAAACCGAGTAAGCATCGAGGTATTTCTCGACGAGCGCCTGGAATGCCGTGTCCTGCCGGAGCCACTCTCCAAGCGGCGCCGCCTCCACCAGCCGCGATTGGTCGTCGCCGCCGCGGACCAGCCGGGCAATTGCCTTGCGGGCTTCGACAAAGGCCGCAGGCGGATCGAACTGACTCGCCGGGGGGCGTGGGTCCTTGTGGTAGCGACCGGCAGAAAGGATCCGGCCCATCTCGTCCGTCCAGTTAGGCTGAATCCAATGATCGCCATAGTCCTCAGCAAGCACGATGGGCAGGTACGAGCGAGCGACATTCTCGTCCTGGAGCAACCAGCCTTGGAGCGTGCTTGTCCTGGCGCTCCGGTTGAGCTGGACGACCGGCTTTGCCCCCGAGGGTTCTACCTGTCTCCGGTTGACCATAATGAGGCGCTCGAATTCGCTGTTGCAGCCTTCCTCGACCACGTCGTCGCAGGACAGGAAGACGCGGCAAGTCTCGGTAGCCAGCTTGCCGTCAGTGGTCGTCCGCTTGAATGGCAGGTCTAGCTGGTACGATCCGTCGACCTCCACCTCGATCTGGTAGAGGCCGGGTCGCACTTCACGGGCGGGAAGGGTTTGTCGCTCGTCGCTGCCATGCTCGCTGCCAGCGACGCCTGTCGCCGCTCCCTCGATCGAAGACCCGGGGGACAGGAACACGAGGAGCTCGTACCTCCCCGGCCCAGGCAAGGTAATTGATGACTCCCAGTTGGCCCCGCGCGTGCGGCGGGCGGGTGCCTTTGGCGGCGTCACCTTACGGGCCGTTCGGCACCCCACGAAGATGCCAGACGCCAGCGTTGCAAGCGAGACCACCTTAATGGAGGCAGTGCGGAAGTTCTCGGCGCTGACCTTGTACTGGATAGGGGTGCGGTGCACTGGGGGGGCGTCGTCGACGAAATCCGCTCGGCCATCGACCAACACTGCAAGAGGGAAGCCATTGGCCGACCGGCCGGGCGATCGCTCTAGCGAGACGTCCACCGGCGTGCTATCGGTGTTAGTCGCGCTGATTGATATCTCTACCTGTTCCTCGACCAGCAGCGGTATTCCACGTGATGGCGGAAGAAGAGGGTTGGAGCACTCGACTCGAATGTCTCCGACGATCTCAGGCTCGTCGTCCAACAGGGCCGCCCAGGCCTCGGCGGTAAGTCCCTCCCACCAGGCTGGCGCCGGCGGCAGTTCAAGCTCGCCCCATGGGGCATAGAATGCCTCGGGCGATCGATCAAGCGCGGTTAGCGCCTGACAGGTCGACCGAATGTGGGAAAGAAACGCATCGATCCACGCGCGCTTTTCGTCGTTGGCCTGCTCGTATACGCCGGCGAGGCCGGTGGAAAATCCGTCGGACAGGGCGGCCGCGACACCGTCGAGGCTCGCGTGCTGCTGTCCTGCGACAAGGCGCCCAGTCTCGCTGGGCGGAACGCCGCACGCAAGGCTGAAGCGGTTGGCCGCACTGGCTGGGTCAGCGGAAGCTTCGAACACCCGGGCGACGAGGCGCCATGCAGCGACCCGGCTGCCGGGACTTGGATCCACGTCGTCGAAGGCTCTGCACGCGCGGGCCACGATCGTACGGGCATCATCGTGCTGCTTCCCGTCTAGCCTGGCCTGGGTCAGCGCATGCTCGATGGCGTCCTGGAGGAAGGCGTCCGACCACCACTCCTCGAAGGAAACGTTCGCGCCGTTGCTGCCAGACATCATGCCAAATTCGTCGGTCGTCGACGTGACCGAGCGGATAGCGTGCTGGCCTGGGGGGACCAAGGCGAGGAAACTGGCCGCCTGGGGCGAATTGCGAAGATCGAGGAGGTGGCCCTCGTCGCATCGCCCCGAGGCTCCGCTGGCCGGATTCGCTTCACCTGGGCCTAGCTCCGGGACCTGGAGGAGCACTGGGATGCCTGGGCCTTCCTCGTGAGCGATAAGCAGCGAGAAGACACGCTTAAGGATCTCCAGTGGCGGGCCGTGGAAGATAAGCCGGGTCTCTGACCCCCGCCCGCTCACAGACGCCTCCTGGAGGCGGGCCTGGACGACTGAGGCTAGCCAAGTCGCGAGCAAGTTCATAGCCACGATACCTCGCGTCCGGGTTGCGCCTGCGGGAATGGCGGGACGAGCAGCATGCCGCTCTCGGCGTCAGGGCTATCAAGGACGAGCCCTAGCATCCGAAGCTGTGCGCCAAGTTCGTTTGAATCAATCTTCCGGTGGTCAACGAAGATGCCATACGCCGCCATGTGCTGTGCAAGCCGGTGGACGGATCGGGGACCAGAGAGCTTCGCCAGCGAGCAGTGTACGAGCATCAGGATGGCAACTGGTCCTGGAGCGCAGATCCAGGGGCTCGACTTTGCCGGGCCGCGTTTGCGCAACACATACCCCTGGTCATATCCGCGCAGGATCGGGTTCGCGACTTGGCGCTGGTACAGCGCGTGACGAGCAAACTCCATGACGTTCGAGCCCACGCCCTTGCGCAGGAGGAGGGTACGTGCCTCCCGGTCCAACAGGTCCTCGATGATCCTGCTGGCACTGGAAAGCGCGGCGCGGTTGTCCTTCACGAGCTTGCACAACGCCGCAAAGCTAGCAGCGGACGACAACTTGCCGGGAAAGGTGGCGCCGCATTCGTCGAGGCACCACAGGACTGCGTTCAAGCCGAGCCTCGCGCTAAGGTAGGTCGACGTGCGGTCCTTGAGCTCCGAAACAGCGTCCATCCCATAGGTGAGATAGCCAAAGTGACGAGGATAAATGGCCGCGCGCAGGTCATCGGGCAGTTCCTCCCCGCCAAGCGCGCGCCGCACGCACTCCCAAGCCTGTCGGTGGACCTCGCAGACCCATGCCACGTGGCCAACCGCCGCGACTCGGACCAGGGCCTCGAGCAAGCTGGTCCACTGGCGGCGCGTCATGACGGACTTTGCTGTAACTACCGCGTCGAGGTCTTGGCAAAATTGCCTTGCCGGCGATGAAAGGCCGTCAAGTTCGCCGGGCGGAAGGCAGCATGCCTCCTCGCCGTCGGGGGCCGCGATCGCCTTGCCCCAGGGCGACCCCGTCCAGGCGGAGATTTCGTCGCGAAGGAAGCGGGCGAAGACATCGTCATCGTCGTGGACGGCTAAGGCATAAAACAGGCGCGACCAGATGTCCTGCGCTGCTGTTGCATTCGCGGAGCCTAACCAGATCATCTGGCGCACGAGTGCGCCAGCTGGCCACGGATTGCCGGTGAGCCTCGCTGAGCCGGAGAAGGAAGCAGTCTCCCCCACCAGCGGCGTAACCTGCAGGAAGCGTTTGGTGGACTGGTTGGGAAGCTTCGGGCTTTCGAGCACGTGGTGGAGCAGCGTGTGCAGGCTCTCCCCGTCGAGCGCTGCGTTTCCTGGCTTGCGCCCCCGATCGCGGTTAGCGGCAATTGTCCTGTCGAGGTCGCGGCCGTTTGCCGGAACCCGGCCCTCGCTTATTAAAGGTGCATCCGGCAAGTCGAACGAGCCGATCGTCCGGTAGAGACTCGCTATAAGTATCTCGGAATTGGCATATTCGGGCGCCGGGGTCATCGCGAGCGCGGCCCCCCGGTACGCAGCGTGCGATTGAGCCCATGGGGACGCCTGGAAGTCCGCGAGGCTCATTTGCGGCCGCCGCGCTTGTTCGCGACGAAATGGCCGCGGTAGCTCTCGATCGTCGTCGAGTCGCCAAGCAAGATAAGCGGGCGTTCGAGGGCATCGCGATCGCGTACGATCCAGCCAGACATCCTTGCCCGGGTCGTGTCAAGCAAGGCAAGAACGCTCCTGGGCAAGGACGCAGGCGACAAGCCCGTCTCCAGCTCGGAGACTGCCTTGAACAGGTCGTAGGTCAGCGCGAATGACTGCGCAGTCCCGCCAAGGTCGACATCCAGAAAGCAGATCGACGGCTGCGGTCTACCATGCTGGGCTACGAACTTGGGCACTACCCGTCGCCGCGAGACGACAAGCGTGGCGCGACGCCGAGTCGGTGGGAGCGGTTGCCCGAAAGTGGTCGTCAACGACACGTCAAAGTTGTGGTCGTTGTTCAGGAGATCCTCGACCTGCTTTGCGATCTCGCGAAGGTCATGGCCGTGGCCGTCTGCGTCCGCGACCACGCGCTGGAACGCCGCCAGTGTGCCGGCGGAGGGCACGACAGCTTGCCGCGTGCCAATGCTGCGCCTGACCAGACGGCACGAAAAGTCGCGGACGAGCCGTTGGATACGCATCGCCGACGTAGGTTTCTTCGACCGGAGCCTCGGAGACGCCAGGAGCTCGTCGAGGCCCGCCAGACGTTCCAGCAGCATTCGCTCGTTGCTGGAGAGAGCGCGCTTCGAAATCGCGAACTCCAAGCCCTCGCGGACGGAACGGCTGAACCGCGTGTCGAGCTCCGCGAGCCGCAGGGTCCCGCCCCACAAGGCGACCTCGGCGTCCGGTGAGGCCATGGCCGGGTCGAGCAAGTCGACCAACCCTTCAAGCAGAGGCGCGATCATGGCCGGGACATGTCCCCCAGACCGAGATTGCAGGAAATAGTGCAGCCCCATTGCCGTGGCACTTTGCTCGTGCAGGCCCAACTCGCGAATGTCGCGCAGCAGGGACGAGGCCGCCCGCTTGTCCCACCCACTGAAGAGCGCGTGCTGATATTGCGCGGCAACGAGCCAGAACAAGGCCGGGGCACTGTCGCGCCGCGGCCGTCCACCAAGCGATGCTTCCCGGTCCTTCTCGACCATCGCGGCCGCCCATACACAGGGCTCGGCGGACAGGGACCCGAACCCAGACCCGCTACCAGCGAGCAGGTACGAGGTAAGCGAAAACAAATCTCGGAAGGCCCACCGCTTGCCACGTCCGAGCTCGAACCACCGCAGGATGGTAAGCAGCGACGTTGATTCCCGGTGGCTCGCGAGCATCTTGCGGCTGGCGCAAAACGGGCAAGCAGGACCGGCAGGGCATGTTCCTTCCGCCGGCCACAGCGACGGCTCAATCGCCCGATCAAGGATCTTCCGGGCGGGCGCATCGTCGCCATTGTCGGTCGGCTCGAGTAGCGATTCAGCATCCATTGGCCAGACTGCAACGACCGGAAATCGTTCGAGTGGCCAGCAGGTGGGTGCGTTGGGCGCCAGGCTGACAGCGCGTGCAATTTCCTCGAGAAGGTCTCGCGGCTGCTGCAGGTCGTTGTCAATGGCGTGGATCATAGCGTCGTCGAGGACGCCGCGATTAACGCAGCAGAGATAGGCGGAGTTGCTTGCCGCAACTGCTTGCTCGAGCTCTTCCACAAGCAGCATCGCCGGCGTCCGGCCGTCAATGGCGCCCACAGACGCGTCCTGGACAAGGTCGAGGTGCAGTTGCCTCGGTGATGACGAGAGGGCCCCAGCGTCGATGCTGACCAGACGCGGCACAATCCCAGACTCCGGATGAAAGAAACCGAAAAGAGCCTTGATCAGGCCACCCGCGCACCCTAATGCGTCGTCTAGGTGCTCGACAGTCCATTCGACAGCCTCGGTTTTGCCGTTCCCTGGCCCGCCGACCAGCAGAACAACGCGGGGCACGGACGCGTCGCCGGCAGCTAGGCGCTTAATCCATTCTTCAAGCCTTCCGAGCAGGTTCGTTTCGAACACCTTTATGCCCGGCCGGCCACTCCGGCGATCGAGGAGACGCCGGACCCCGCCACGACGGTTGCCCGCCCAGTCAAGGAGACCGTTCGGGAACGCAGGCTGTTCGCTATTTATTGTCGCGCTTGGCTGGAGCTCCATTTCCCCACCGGCTATGCCGCCACTCTTTCCGCAGATGCCTTCGCCATTGCATAGGCAAGCAAGACCTCGCCCCATATCTCAGCGACAAGGGGAGGCACGGCATTTGCCACCTGAGTAAAGCGTGGCACTTCTCTGGCGCGGAGCTCCCCGCCCGTCGTATACTTCCCCTTGAATACGAACCAGTCGGGGAAGGTCTGTAGGCGGGCGTTCTCACGCACCGTCAACGTGCGGGGCTCATCATAGTGCAGCAAGTCGTCCGGCATGCTGGTAATCGTTGGCGACGGCAGCGACGGGTCAAGAACACGGGTGGCCATTTTTTTGATGCCGTGCTTGTCCCGCATCGCACGGTTCAACTGGACAGCCAGCCGGCCAGACTCTTTGCACTCGCGAATGATGCTGGCGAATCGCGCCTCAATATGCGGCCGGTGGCGAGCGAGGCGGGTGTCGGACACGGGCCCTTCGTGCCCATCCTTCATCAAGCGCTGAAAATCTGTCTGAGGGCTCCCAGCTCGAATTGCCAGATAGCCCTTGCTGTCTGGGCTAGGGCAAGTCCCAACGCGCGAGATCTCCAGGTCGGAGATCGCGTCGCGGGAACTAATGCTGGCCGAGATCGAGCGCGCAGCTAGGAACTTCGACTTTGACGCGAGCAGACGTGCAAAAGGATCGTCGCCCTCGGGAAGCTGGTTGATCGTTGCCTTGAGCAGTCCGACCAGGAAGAAGCGCGAGCGTCCCTGCGGCACGCCAAACTCCGAGCAGCGAATCGTATCAGAGTAGACGTGGTAGAAGCTTCCTAGGCGAGCTACCAGTTCCTCAGCAAAATTCCGGCGATCGCCATGCTCGCGCCCCACGAAGTCGTAGGTAATGCCGCGGACATTCTCGATGAGCACGACGCGGGGCCTGACAAGCTCCACGAATTCCATATATCGCTCGACCATCTGGTTGCGCGGGTCGGCTGTTTTGCGCCGTCCGGCACTTGAAAACCCTTGGCAAGGCGGGCCTCCAGCCAGGAGGTCGACTTGTCCCCGGAGAGCCGCAAGCTGGTCTCCATGCGTCTCCATGAGCGCCTCGATCGTCCATGGCTGCACCGTGAGCCAGTCCGGCCAATCGAAGGAATAGCGCGCGCCAGCTCCAACAAGGTTGCTACTGAGCGTCTCAAACGCAAAGGCATCCTTCTCGATTGCAAATAGTCCACGCCAGCCCGCCTTCAGCAAGCCCAGGCTCAGGCCGCCGCAACCAGCAAACGCGTCGATGAAAACTGGCTTTTTCTCTGCCGTGTGCACACTTCCCCCACGAGCCCCATGCCCAACAGCAGGGAAGTAGTCATGTTCGTGTAACGTTTTGCCAAACGGAGCGCCGTGAGGCAAGCGTTAGGATGAGCCCCGCCGCTCGTCCTGCCATGTTTTATGGCAGGACGATGGCGGTTATCGCTCGGCGCCCCCACAGCTTCGTCGCTGCCGTTAGATTGCTCCACCATCAAGTTCTCGAAGTGCGGCAGCCCGCCGGCGTCAAGCCCTTGCATGTCCCCTTCGGCTGGTACCAAGTTCTCAAGGTATGCGGCAATCTTTTCAGGGGTGAGGCCGGGTAGCGCCGCCGAGAATTCCGTGAGCTGCGTGGTTAGACCACAGCTATTGGGAAATACCTGTCGTCGACACTGTCGATCAGGTGGGCCCGCGTTGGCACCAGATTGTTTGTTCACATCGCACGATCGCTCTCCCCACTGCTTGCGGTGCATGCGGCGAGAGGCCAGTCTTCGGTTCCTAGCCGGGCGGAGCACCGTGGAGCATCGCCTTGCCAAACACTGTCGCCATCGCCGCCACGGCACCACAACAGCTTGCAGGAGATAACTTTTCCGTACGAGCCTGATGATAGGGACGGGCTGGGTCGTGAACGCGACTCTTGAACTCGGTATTGAACAGGGTCAGCAAGGTTCGCCCTTGGACAAGATGTTCCTGACTGCCTCGACGAGTTACAGTCGGACGAACTCGGGGTCCCGTGAGAACAGCTCTCCTTCGGACGTAAATGCTGGGATGATGCGCACAGAGGTTCCTGTCTGCCCGGAGTCGCTCGACGTGCCTCCTAGCAATAAAGTCTATGAAGCCGAAGTCCGCCTCGGCTTTGGAGAGCAAGTCTCGCTCCATGATGAGGAGCCTATCGATTTTGTTCGCGGCGACGTTCGTGTCCCCTGCATTTACAAAGACGGTAGCCTGACCGTTGCCCCGGCTGGAAAGGACGCGGACCTTAGTGTTGATCTCAAGGTGACGGCGACCAGATGGCAACGATCGCGTCCTTGTAGCTCCCGGCCCTGTACTCCCTCACCACCTTGTGGATGGCCAGGGGCTACAATGCAAGAATCTTGATCGCATAAAGAGGGTGTAGGCGGACATATCTTCCAAGCGTCGGCTTGCTCTTCCCAAACGGCTAAGAATCGCGTCTGACATCAACGGAAACTTGGAGTGGAAAGTGCTATGCAAGTTGTGTTTAGAGGGCGATCCGGCAGGAGCATAAAGGCCCCGCTCGGAGAGGGCGACGTCCTTGAATTGATCGAAAACAACTGGGATGATTACGGGCATTCGACAACTTTCAACACCGCCTGCCGCATAGGAGGCGAAATTCTCGATCTCGGCTCTGTCAAGATCCTCTTCGAGGGCAAGTTGTCGAGCGGCGGCGTCCTCCGAGAAGCAGTGGCAGCAGGTTGGGATGGCGTTTTCCCTGTCGAGGGCCCATCATATATTTCCGTTCCAACGGAAATATCTTTCTACGAGCAGCTCGTTTCATCACTTGGCGAAGACGAAGCAAGCGCAATTGCCATCGCTCTGAGAGATGCTAGCTATCTTATCGAACTGCGAAACGACGATGAAGCCAAGAGGATGTCAATGACACCGGGCTTTGAATCTTCGCTGCAGCGCGAGCGCGGAGCCCAAAATGCGTTCCAAGATGGCTGGAAGGCTTTTGCTAAGCAGACAGCGACGGCAAACAACCTCGGTTTTCGGTTTGTCGACTCGAACGGCGAGCTCCAAGAAATCGTCTTAACTTACAGGTCGCCCAGCCTGCTTCCTCATGACATCAACGTTCTCATCGGTGCAAACGGGATCGGCAAATCTCAATTGTTACACCAGATCGTTCGCGACTGGATCGATGACGACACTGGCAAAGCCACCGGCGCACCCGGCTTCATAACCAGACCGAGCCTTAGCCAGATTGTTGTTCTGTCCTACAGCCCCTTCGAACGCTTCCCTATAGCGATGGCGAAGGATGGTATCCAGGACCAGGATGCATACAGGTATTTTGGTCTCAGGGGACCGACAGGGCAGGCAGATGGCGGAGTTAACGACGATGTCCTTAGTCTTGATGTTCCTAAGGCTGCGACCGCAAAATCGCTGCTTGCCTGCGTCTCCGACGACATCAGGTTCCGTGCGATGAAGGCGTGGGCAAAGAAAGTTACAACCGCAGAAGAGGTGCTAAAGTCCGCGTTCGACTTCGACTTTGCAGCAGTCGAGGTAGACAAAGGCGATCCAGAGGAAATTGCTAGCAAACCCCTCATGCGGCCGCATCCCGTATTCGACGGCCCGAACGGCGAGCAGTTCGTACGTATCTCGTCTCGAGACCTCGCGCATCTCGCCCCGGAAGCTATTGCGGAACGGATTCGCGCCGGCACGGGAGTGGTGTTTTTCAAAGACGGCTCTCAACTCCATCTGAGTTCAGGACAGCGCCTTTTTTCCTACATTATCATCAATCTCCTGGGCATAATGCGCCGTAACAGTTTGATCCTGATTGATGAGCCGGAACTCTTTCTCCACCCGACTTTGGAGATTCAGTTAGTGGATATGCTGAAGGAGATCTTGAAGCAGTTCAATTCCAAAGCTCTTTTTGCCACTCATTCAATTGTAACCGTGCGAGAGATCCCTGCTGACTGTGTCCATGTATTTGTTGGTACAGACGACGGGATAGTCATTCAAAAACCCCCATTTCAGACGTTCGGTGGAGATATCCAGCGCATTACCTCATACGTCTTCGGCGACCGCGCAGTTTCAAAGCCATTCGAGTCGTGGATTAAAGACCAATTGAGCCAACGCTCCGCGACAGAATTGATTTCCCTCCTCCGTCACGAACTGAACGAAGAAATGATTATTCAAATTCATGCAATCGGCCGGAAGTCTTGATGGTCCACATATTGAATCCGCCCGCTATTGATAGCGTTGCGTTGATAGACCAAGTTGTTGCCGAACGTCAGAATGGCGTGAACAAGAACTTTTTCAATGGAATGGTTGCGGAATGGCGTCAAAGAGTTCAGGAGTATTTGGATAGACAAGGCTCACCTGCAGCGGTCGAGCAATGGGCTGCCGTCGAGCCGCGCAAGAGCACACTCATTAATCTTTACAAAAAACCAGCTGATGGCTCAGTCCAAGGAAATGCGCTGGCGCAGCTGCGCGACCACCATCTGACAATCTGCCCTGCCTGCGGAGAAGCCGGGCGTCCAAATACTCTCGACCACTTCTTGCCAAAGGGTGCCTATCCTCACTTCGCAATCATTCCTCATAATTTATTTCCTATGTGCGATGCATGCCAGGGCGCGAAAGGGGAAAAAACCGGTGACGCGGACGATCCGAAGTTCTTCATCCATCCTTACTACGATCGCTTCTCGACGCCCAAACTTGTCTCGCTCACTATATCTCCTCCCTTCGCCACGCCGACATTCCAACTCTGCGCAAATCCGGCATTGCTAGAAAACGAGCAAAAGCTCGTCTCACGGCATTTGTTAGAACTAAAAGTTACCACTCGCTTCATCGACTTCTTCCGGGAGCAGTATCGACGCATTCTCCGGCTTGCTGCTGAAATCCGAGAAAGCGATGGCGACCTTGCCACAACGTTCGGATATTTTCGATCTGATGCAAACTCTATCTCCACCAACTCGTGGGACTGCATCGTCTACGACGCCGTTCTATCGAACGGCGATCTGATCCAGTATCTATCAGCAGGGGAACTCCCATGGCTCCTATAACGGTTGCAGCTAAATATTAGGTTCGAAAATTTCACGGATATTGAAGCCTTAAACAGGAGTGGAATTGGGAGATCATGCGCTCTATGTACGAGACGCAACAGCCGCCAATTCGCGCGAGGCAACACCCTCCACCGCGAAAATTGACACCACGATCTATGCTAATGAGATCCTAAGGGCCAAAAATGTAGTAGCAGCCATGAAGCGTAGCGTTCTGGTGTGAGCGCGACCTATCAACGCGAGACGAAAGGCAGCTTCGCCCTGCATTGCTGCCTCTCGAAAGTTAGCGGGCCAGACTGAGGCAAACACGCGACAGCTTGGGAACAATTTGTTAGGTGGAAAGCACCGGGGTTAATTGTATATCCGGTTTCTACTGTTTTCACGCCTCGGGCCTTTTGTAGTAGTTAGATCGTAACCTGTTTAAAGACATCTCCTATTCACGGCGATGCGGTTGTGATGCGGGACTGAACGCATCTCAGCAAGGCGCTCAGCTTCCGCGACTCGTACGCTTCCGCACCTTCCCACAAGGGGAAAGCATTGAGGAGGCTCCGGTGCTCACGGACGCAGTGCTTAATATATTCGCTTAGCTTTTCTTTGGAAAGATTTGAGCGAATAGCCTTGTAGGCTTGGCTTCTTATCTTTCGAGCTTTTCTCTCATTTCTTTCGGATATCTCGGGATTCAGGGACGACACCCCAGGGACAAGTTTATATCCCAGGAAATCGAAAGCCGAGTTGAGCGCAAATTTAGCGTAAACCTCTCCTACCGTCAGAGGTCCAGCAGGGTGGGTGCGGAGTTTCTCTCGAAGTATAGTCTTCATGGTCTCGAGCCCACATTTCGTCTTCGCCATAAGAAGAAAGTTGTCTGCGTAGTTTATTACCACACCTGCTCCGCTAGCAAGAATGGCTTGGCAAACTGGCGCTAACAACAGTTCCGCGACAAAGGGTGAGACTTTAGAGCCTTCGATCAACCCCTGCTGGGCCTCGTCCCAATCTTCTCCATGTAGCCCGCGGAACAGTTCCATGGGTGTCAATGGAATGTCATGGTCGTGGTAGATGACCCTCCTGGCAGTATAGGACAGGTCAATGTTGAGTGATGCGGCACTTAGCACATGTCGAACCACTCTTTCGGGAAGATGGAGCATTTGTTGAATGCCAATCATCCCGAAGCTCTTGTAACAGCGTTTTATATCTAGTTCTGCGATATGTATGTAACCTTCAGTATAGTGCCTTATCACTTGCTGCACGGCCGCATTTCTGCCGCCGTTCATCATGGTCTGAGCACGCGACACGTTCCATCTAGCTTTCAGCAGATTTCTCAGAAGAATTTGCCGAGCCCTGTTTTCAGTTCCGAAGCTCAAGATATAGCGATACTCGTAAGCTGATTCGTCACGTGCAACGAGGTCTAGAAAAACAGGTTCACCACAAGCCTCGAATACATTCATCCGCTCCGCGAGCTCTGTCACACTTCGCTGGCCAGCTCGCTTGTTCTGTTTGATTGCTTCAGCTGCCGCGACGTACTTGCAGGCATGAGACGTCAGGTACATACGAGAGTAATCGTGAAGACGTTTTATAGATTTCTCTCTTGCTGACACCTGCACCTTTTCGGCCAGCTTGCGTTCTGTACGATGAAATTGCGACATGATGTTCTGTACCAGTTTTGCTTAGCTTGCGTTGGGTGATGGATTTGCGCACCCGGTGCGCAGAGGTTCCGGTTCTACAAGTGTTTCTCGTTCGGGGTGCCTCTTGCGATGAAATCGCAGATGTCTGACATCCGCCACCGCGTTATTCCGCCAATACGCAGAGGAGCGGGCAAGGCACCTTCCGCTGTACGTCTCCAAACGGTCGCTCTGGAGCAGGCCAGCATTCTAGCTACGTCTGTATCACGGACTAAATATTCTACCTGCGCCATGTTGATACCCTCAGTAATCCTCTGAGACTGAGTTATCCGTGGCATTAGCTCGCAAAGCTACTCCGCAAAAACCGGAATTATTGCCGTAACGTTTTAGGTATGTCGCTTGATGATCTTGAAGGAGCTGCCGATTTCGGTAGTTGTTCGTCGGCGTAATCTTCCGCGTGACCTTCGATTAGACGGCGCGTTCGGAAGTGAAGAGAATCCCATTCATTGATCCAGTAAGATCTAGGGTCATTGAGGGTCTTTTTATGGTGTTGGTTGTCAACACCTCGCAGTACGGCGACCGAGGCTTCCTGACTAAGCCTTGTGTTTCGACGGATGAATGCTGCTGCGTCAGAAATGCTCCGTGGTGAGGCCTGTGCCCAAGTGCCTCGTAGAAGAAAGTGAGTCAGGCTAGCCGCTTCAAAAGCCGACCGTATTTCAGGATTGAAGGGGTCAAATAGAGCGCTCTGCTTCTCTGAGACACCTGAAATAAAGAGACGTATAGGAGGCAGGTTCCTGGCAACGGGACTAATCTTTTTGTCTTTAAGGCAAGCGCCAACTTCTCGTTGCCACGCCCTAATCCGGTTATATAGCTTAGCCTGCTTCTGTTGCGCTAAGAGCCTTTGTAGGCGTCCCCAAATCGACCCTCCGCGCCCGCGTTGCGCATCGGACCGCTGTAAGATGCCGTCCATAACTTGTCCCTGTAGGGCGTGCACGAAGTAGTCGGGCAGGGGAAGATTGTAGTCCTGGCAGATGTGAATTCCGTCGAGACTAGCTAAAGGGCTTCCTAGTTCGTATCGGAGCTGAGCCCTCCATATAGTAAGTGTGATCGTATATGCTTCACTGCAATGGTCCGGGTGTCGTTTGAGAAAGCGGTAAACGTTCCGGAGATGGGGATGGCTGGAAAACAGTCCATTGGTTCCGCACAAAGGAGGCGGTTCTCCCCAATGTAGCCAGTCAAGGCGCTGGGCACGCTCTAACAATGTAAGCTTTAGAATAGCTGACACGTTCAAATAATCCTGACAACTTTCCCGGTGGTTTCCTCCGAAAAATTGCCCCATCGCGCCATGAGCTCGGCACGTTGCTCAAATAGGTCAGACCTTGCATACGCACGCTCTACCTTTCCTCCTACTGTATGTGCTAATGCGAGTTCTGCAATCTCTCGGGGCGCGCGAGCTTTCTCGCTGCACCAGTCTCGGAACGTGCTGCGAAAGCCGTGGGTTGTTACGTCTTCTATGTTCATTCTTTTATACAAGGCTGCAAATACCGTATCCGACATTTGTCGCGCACTTCCATCGATGTTCCTGTGGTGGCTTGGAAAGAGGAGCTCGCTGTCCAGGCCTCGTATTTTCTCCAAGACGGCCAGGGCCTGTTTTGATAAAGGCACACGGTGTTCAGTTCTCCCCTTCATACGAGAAGCAGGAATAGTCCAAACGTTATTCTTAATCTCGCTCCATCGTGCCCCGCGGGCTTCTCCGGAGCGAGCAGCAGTAAGAATTATGAACTCTAAGCAACTTGCCGATATGCCATCTCGGCTCCTAAGTGATCTGACGAATGCGGGCAGTTCAGTCCAATGGAGAGATGCCATATGTTCCGGTCTTTTGGAAACTCGCGGAAGAGCTTTAGAAATGCCGTTAAGGGGATTTTCGAAAGGATAGTGCCCGGCTCCTTTGGCCCAATCAAATACTGAGCTAACTCTTTGCTTTATGCGTTGGGCAGTATCGTTTTTCGCCGCCCAGATGGGACTAAGAATTTCTAAAAGATCTGCGCTTGTGATCGTTTCAATTTGGCGCCTGCCAATGACGGGGAACACGTATGCTTCCATAGACGCCAACCAGCGACGACTGTGAGCGGTGCTGCTCCAAGTCGCCGAGAGGCTGACGTGTAGTCTCTTGGCAGCTTCCTCAAACGTCAGCAGTTGGCGATTGCGATCTAAACTCGGATCGCCGCCTGCCCGAGCAATTTTTCTTAGTCTTCGTGCTTCTTCTCTAGCTTCGCTAAGGGAGACGAGTGAAGCGGAGCCCAGTCCAAAATCCCGCCTTCGCCCGTGGACAACGGTCCGAAGGACCCAGGATTTGGCGCCTCCTCGTCCAACCTTTAGAAGTAGGCCTTCGCCGTCGACGTACACCCCGGGATCTTTTACGGTCTCAACCTTCCGAGCGTTTAGCTTGCCCATGTGTTTCCCCACAATTCTTCCCACACTGCGCATACTACCAGCTGAGACTAATTGCGGCAAGGTGATCATATTTATTCTGAAATACGTTAGAGAAGAGCTAGTTAAGCGGCGGATTGAGACGGTGTGAGAAAATCTGTCGGTAGCCTCCTCCGCTACCACGGTTTTTTCCCTCAGTGTCTTCGTGAATCCGCCTTCTGGATCGGTTCACCCTTGTCGTGCGCCACTTTGATGACGCAGCATTTTCCAGGTGTCGAAGCGTTTACCGACAAGGGACAGCACGTGTTGTTACGTTGGGAGAGGACGCGGGTCACTCGGCTTGTGATCAAAGGTCATCAGAACAGGCGTAACCTGGGACAGGCGCAGGCTGCCGGTTTGAACCTGGCTGCTGTCATCGGTGCGCCACGCCAAGGATAGGCGGCAGGCTGGGCCAGGGCAGCAGCATATATGCCCTAGCAGCGTATCATCTAGAATCGGTGGGAAGACCGAGAGGGTAGATCGGATTTTTTAAATCTCATCAGTCACTTTTCCGATAGGGTCACAATTCGGCAACAGTTCTTGCACTCACTGCAATGTTGGGATGGAATGCCTTGGCCCTGGTCATATCTAGGGGTCTCGAGACCAAGAAGCTCGAAAAGAATAAGGAGACTACCCATGAAACTCGTTGCCCTTTCGCTTGCCGCCTCGCTGGCCGCCTCGGCTGCATTTGCCGGTGGCTATGTCGCCCCGGTCGTGGACACCGCCCCCGTCGTGGCGCCTGTCGTGCCGGCCGAGGCTGGCACGGACTGGTCCGGCTTCTATGCGGGTCTGCAGTATGGCCAGGGTAGCGCCGAACTGTCGGATGACGATTTCGACAGCGACTATGACGCCTATGGCCTGCACGCCGGTTACCTGTTCGACTTCGGCCAGGTGATCGCCGGTGCCGAACTGGATTACAACAAGGCCGATCTGGACCAGGGTGACGGCGATGGCGACCTGTGGCGCCTGCGGGGCCGCGTCGGCTATGACATGGGCCGCTTCCAGCCCTATGCGACCCTGGGCGCCGCCCGGGTGTCAACGAACGACGCCGCGGGCGACATCTCGGAAATCGGGATCACCTATGGCCTGGGCGCTGAATACCTGGTCACCGAGAAATTTTCGGTCGGTGCGGAATACAGCCGCAGCGACTTCTCGGACGTGATCACCGACGGCATCGACCTGGATACCGACCTGGTGCAGGTCCGCGCGTCCTATCGCTTCTGAGAGGCCGGTCCGGTGCTTCAAGGCGCGGTCCCGAAAGGGGCCGCGTTTTTCGTTGGCTCAGTCGTCCACCACGCTGAGGATGCGGGGCAGGGCGGGGCAGGGCAGCAACTGGTTCTTCGCCACATCGGCCAGCGAATGATTGTGCAGGAAGACATAAACATGCGCCGACAGGCTTTCCCACAGCCGGTTCGACAGCGTCTGCGCCCGCGATCCCGAAACGCCCCCCGACGCGCCCGCGCCGACATGCATGGCGCTGACGGTTTCATCGACGGCTTCCAGGATTTCCGCGATGCGGATCGTTTCCGGCGGACGGGCCAGGCGATAGCCGCCGCCCGGTCCCCTGACCGATGCCACCAGGCCCGCGCGGCGCAGGCGCACGAACAGCTGTTCAAGATAGGGCAGCGAGATGTCCTGACGGCCCGATATCTCGGCCAGAGAGGTCAGATCGTCCCCCTTTGCAATGGCCAAGTCGACAAGCGCGATGATCGCGTAACGACCCTTGGTTGACAGTTTCATCGGCTGGCTCCCCTCTTGCCATCGGGTCGGATTGACGACGCGCGCACTGCCGCGCTATGCCGCCGGGGCGCGTTTCTTGCGCAATCCAGACCGACATCCCAGATAGCGGTCTAAAAGCGCCACGCAGATGCGTCAAGAAACCACCGTCATGTCGAAGGAAGACGATGCCAGAGCTGATTTTCCCCGGTCCCGAAGGGCGGCTTGAGGGCCGCTATCACCCGCAACCGGGCAAGCCCGACGCCCCCCTTGCCATCGTCCTGCATCCCCACCCGCAATATGGCGGGACGATGAACAACCGCGTCGTCTATAACCTGCATTACGCCTTCCACAAGCTGGGCTTCACCGTGATGCGGTTCAACTTCCGCGGGGTGGGGCGCAGCCAGGGCGAATTCGACCAGGGCATCGGCGAGCTGTCGGACGCGGCATCCGCGCTGGATTACCTGCAGGCGATGAACCCCAACAGCAAGCATTGCTGGGTCGCGGGCTTCAGCTTCGGCGCCTGGATCGGGATGCAGCTGCTGATGCGCCGCCCGGAAATCACCGGCTTCATCAGCGTAGCGCCCCCTGCGAACATGTATGACTTCAGCTTCCTGGCGCCCTGTCCGTCGTCCGGCCTGATCATCAACGGGACCGCGGACCGTGTGGCCCCGCCCAAGGATACCAATGCCTTGGTCAGCAAGCTGCGCGAACAGAAGGGCATCACCATCACCCACGAGGAAATCGAGGGCGCGGACCATTTCTTCCGCGACGACGAGGCGCATATGAAGCCGATGATCGATCTGGTGCAGTCCTATGTCCGCCGCCGGCTGACCGAAACCAGCCGCTAGGGCGGTCGTGTCGGATCGCATCGCCCGCCAGTTCGCCTTCCTGGCCGAGGCTGACCGGCTGAAGTCCGTGGACCGGGCGAATGTCCTGATGGACCTGTCCCGGCCGGAAAACAGCGCCGAACACAGTTGGCATGTCGCCTTGCAGGCCATGGTGTTCGGCGCATCCGATCGCGCCATCCGAATGCTGCTGCTGCACGACCTTGTGGAAATCGACACGGGCGACCAGCCGATCCACCTGGATCACGACGCGTCCGCGCTGGCCCTGG
Organism: Paracoccus yibinensis; assembly: GCF_030846195.1. Lineage (GTDB taxonomy): Bacteria > Pseudomonadota > Alphaproteobacteria > Rhodobacterales > Rhodobacteraceae > Paracoccus > Paracoccus yibinensis. The sequence continues at coordinate 516,878 of NZ_JAVCWH010000003.1, read as the reverse complement.
CCGAGGTGCGGGCGGCACGCCGCATCTTCGCTCTGTCGCCGGATTGCGATGCCCTGATGGACCTGTGGCAGGAATTTCAGGCCGGCGCCTCGGCCGATGCCGCGATGGCCAGGCGCATGGATCACAGCCAGCCGCTGTTCCAGGTTCTGCTGGCCCCGCAGCCGCTGCCCGACCATCTGGACATCGTCCGCGCCAATCTGGACGGCGGACGCGCGGCGCGGCTGGCCGCCGAATGGCCCGAGGTGATGGCTTGGGCCAGGGCTGCCCTGACGGGTTCACCGGGTCCCGATGACGACCTGTCCCGCCGCCTGCGCTTCCTGGCCGAGGCCGATGCCCTGAAATCGGTCCTGCGCGCCAACCTGCTGATCGACGGGTCGCGGCGGGAAAACAGCGCCGAACACAGCTGGCATCTGGCGCTTTACGCCTTGGTCTTTGCCGATCTGGCAGGACCGGGCGTCGATGTGGGGCGGGTCATTCGCATGTTGCTGCTGCACGATCTGGTCGAGATCGACGTAGGCGACGTGCCACTGCATTCCGCAGGGGGGCAGGCGCACGGTTCGGCCCAGATCCAGGCGGCCGAGGCGGCGGCTGCCCTGCGCATCTTCGGCCTGCTGCCGGACGCGCAGGCCCGCGATTACCTGGCGCTGTGGCAGGAATTCGAAGCCGCGGCCAGCCCCGACGCGGTCTTCGCCAAGGCCCTGGACCGATGCCAGCCCGTGATCCAGAACCTGCGGTCAGGCGGGATCGGCTGGATCGACTATGGCGTCACCTTCCGCGATATCGAGACGCGGGTGGGCAGCAGGATCAGCCTGGGCGCGCCGGACCTGTGGCATTGGCTGCGCGGCGAGGTCGCGGCATTCTTCGCCTGACGCTCAGCTTGCCAGCGGCTTCTGATTCGCCGCATGGCGCGATGCAAGCTGCAATGCCTTCTTGCCTGTCACGAAGGGCCGGGCGCCTGGGAATGGCTCGGCCGCGTGGCGAAGCTGCGGGAACAGGATGAAAATCTCGGCCGCGGCATCGCCCAGTGCCAGAAGTGCCTGTGGTCCGGGATACAGCGATTCGGTTTCCGCACCGTTCGATACCAGGATTTCATGGGCGTCGAACATCAGGTGGACGTAGGTGACGCCGGGTGCGTCCGTCACGATGTCGATCCCTTCGATCCCGGTCAGGTGCTTGGCGGCGATCAGCAGTTCTTGTGCCTCAAACATGCGCGCGGCGATGGCCGAGCGCACGAGGATGCGGTGCTGCTGGGACACCAGCAAGTCCTGCGCGGGCACATTGGGACCAAGCGCGCCGGCGGCGATGCGGATCGGGCAAAGGGCGGGCCTTTCGGCCATTTCCGTCGCCCCGACGTGGCGCCGGCCCGTCCAGCGGACCGGCCGGGGGCCATTGTCGCGGGTCATCACCAGATCACCCGGCCCGATCTCCTCGACCCGTCGGTCGCCGAATGGGGTGGCGATCAGCGTTCCGGCGGTGAAGCATGTCACCGGCAGGTCATGAATCGTGGGCCGGAACGAGATGGTGGCGACATAGGTGTTCTGCGGATAGGGATCGGCCGACAGGATCTTGACCGCCCGCAAGGCATCGATCCCGTTCCATTCCGGCAAGGCGTCCTTCGAGGGGCGGAAGAACATGTCGCCATTGGCCATCTGGATCATCACGCCATTCTGTTGCGCCGTGCCCCCGTCGGGGAAGGTCAATTGATAGCGGACCGACAGAAAGCCGGTAATCTCGGTGCTGACAGCCTCGTCCGTCAGCGGGGAAGCATAGGTCATGCGTGAATTGGTCACGTCATTGCCCCAGCCGTCCCGGTTGAAGGTGGTCGCAAATGCCTGAACCCGCTGGCCATTGATTGTAACCATTCGGGTATCGCCGCTGACACTTACCGCCTTGAGCTGTGCGGTGCCTACGGCGTTGTAATCGGCCATGCCGTCCGCCTCGGCATCGGTAGAGGGGGTGGTGCTGGTCGCATTGACCGAAGCCCGGTTGCCGAACCACATCCAGTCAACGGTCGCCATGAAAACACCTGATACATGCGGAACTTGGATATTCTCATAGCGGCACGCGGCCGGGAAAACATCCGCCGTTTGCGTCTCAATTTCCTAAAAATATAATTAAAACAAACATTAAGGAGGGTGTCGTCGGCCAGGCGGCGGATTGACGCAGAAACTGCATACCGCTGCATACATTCTTTCCTTTGCCGGACATCCCGGCTATAGCCGCAGTCGAATCCAACGCCAAAGGGAATGCCCATGTCGAAGATCAAGGTAGCCAACCCCGTCGTCGAACTTGACGGCGACGAGATGACCCGGATCATCTGGGACTTCATCAAGCAGAAGCTGATCCTGCCCTATCTGGACGTGGATCTGAAATACTACGACCTGGGCATCGAGGAGCGTGACCGGACCGAAGATCAGATCACCATCGACGCCGCCAATGCCATCAAGCAATACGGCGTGGGCGTGAAATGCGCGACCATCACCCCTGACGAACAGCGCGTCGAGGAATTCGGCCTCAAGAAGATGTGGAAATCGCCCAACGGCACGATCCGCAACATCCTGGGCGGCGTGATCTTCCGCGAACCGATCATCTGCCAGAACGTCCCGCGCCTGGTGCCGCACTGGACCAAGCCGGTGATCGTTGGCCGCCACGCCTTCGGCGACCAGTACAAGGCCACCGACTTCCGCTTCCCGGGCAAGGGCAAGCTGACCATCAAGTTCGTGGGCGAGGATGGCGAGACGATCGAGCACGAGGTCTTCCAGGCCCCGTCGTCCGGCGTGGCGATGGCGATGTACAACCTGGACGATTCGATCCGCGATTTCGCCCGCGCCTCCATGAACTATGGGCTGCAGCGGGGCTATCCGGTCTATCTGTCCACCAAGAACACCATCCTGAAAGCCTATGACGGCCGCTTCAAGGATCTGTTCCAGGAAGTCTATGACGCGGAATTCGCCGACCAGTTCAAGAAGGCGGGCATCCATTACGAACACCGCCTGATCGACGACATGGTGGCCTCGAACCTGAAGTGGTCGGGCGGCTATGTCTGGGCCTGCAAGAACTATGACGGCGACGTGCAGTCCGACACCGTGGCGCAGGGCTTCGGCTCGCTTGGCCTGATGACCAGCGTGCTGATGACGCCCGATGGAAAGACCGTCGAGGCCGAGGCGGCGCACGGCACCGTGACGCGCCACTACCGCGAGCACCAGAAGGGCAACCAGACCTCGACCAACTCGATCGCGTCGATCTTTGCCTGGACGGGTGGCCTGAAGCACCGCGCCAAGCTGGATGACAATGCGGCGCTGCTGAACTTTGCCCAGACGCTGGAGAAGGTTACGGTCCAAGCGGTCGAGGACGGCTACATGACCAAGGACCTGGCGCTGCTTGTCGGGCCGGACCAGAAATGGCTGACCACCATGGGCTATCTGGAAAAGGTGGACGAATACCTGAACAAGGCGCTGAGCTGATCCGCAGGAAGCGGGCCGGGCATTCGCCCGGCCCTTTTCTTGCCTCCGGCGGGGATATTTGGACCAAAGTGAAGCAGCCTTTCACTTTGGTCCAAATATCCTGGGGGAGGCGCGCGGCACGCGCGGCGGGGGCAACGCCCCCTTTCTTCGGAGGGCAGGTTGCGCTATGTGGCGTGCCATCCCAGCAGGAGCAGCCTCATGAAAGCCGCCGTCATCACCTTTCCCGGATCGAACTGCGACCGCGACCTGGCCGTGGCGCTGGAGCAGGCGGGCGCGCAGGTGACGCGCGTCTGGCACAAGGACCATGCCCTGCCGGACGGCACCGATCTGGTGGCCGTGCCGGGCGGCTTTTCCTTTGGCGATTACCTGCGCTGCGGGGCGATCGCCGCGCATTCGCCGATTGCCGGGGCCTTGCGGCGCCATGCGGAACGGGGCGGCTATGTCCTGGGCATTTGCAACGGCTTCCAGGTCCTGACCGAACTGGGACTGCTGCCTGGCGCCCTGATGCGCAACACCGGGTTGACCTTCCTGTGCAAGCCCGCCGTCCTGAATGTCGTCACCGCCGACAGCGATTTCACCGCAGGCTATGCCAAGGGTCAGCAGATCACCATTCCGGTGGCCCATCACGACGGCAATTACCAGGCCACGACCGAAGATCTGGCGCAGCTTCGGGACCAGGATCGCATCGCCTTCACCTATGGGCCGGCGATCAACGGTTCGGTCGGCGATATCGCGGGCGTGCTGTCCGAAAACCGCCGCATCCTGGGCATGATGCCGCATCCCGAACGCGCGGCCGATCCGGCGCTTGGCGGCACCGACGGGGCGGCGCTGTTCCGCGCCCTGGTGGCCGGGGTTGTCAACGCCTGACTTGAGCAATTCGGCTTCTGCGCCTAGAGTGCGGCAGTTCTGCAACATGGCCGGGTTTCACAGGTGATCGAAGACAGGGACAGCGTCAACGCGTCAGAGCGTTTCCGGCCACGGCTGTCCCAATTCGGCAACCCGTGGTGGCTGCGCGCGGCGGTGGCGTTGATCTTTGCCCTGGCGATCCTGTCCGTCTGGACGACGAATGCCTGGCTGACCGCCCGCTTTTCGGAAAACACCCGTGTCCGGTCGGAACTGCGGCTTGCGCTCTATACCGGCAACCTTTTGTCCGAACTGCAGCGCACGGCAGTGGTGCCGTTGCTGCTGGCCCGTGATCCGGCGCTGATCGGGTCGTTGAACAGCAACGATTTCTCGACCACCTCGGCCCGGCTGATTGCGGCGCAAAAGGAAATCGGCGCGGCCTCGATCCGGCTTCTGGATGCCTCGGGCCGCACAGTCGGGGCCACCGACCGGTTCCAGTTGGGCGCGAACAACGTCCTGTCGCCATTCTATGTCGAGGCGCTGCGGTCGCGTGACACGGTCTTTACCGTGGCAAACGAGGGCAGCGGGTATGAATTCACCTATTCCCGTGCGGTGGTTGCCGATGGCAAGACCCTCGGGGTGATCGTCGTCGGCGCCGACCTGTCGCGGCTGGAACGGTCCTGGGCGGGCATTTCCGACGCCGTGGCCGTCACCGACAGCGAAGGCCGCATCATCCTGGCGACCGAACCTCGATGGCGCGGGCTGACCATGCCCGAGGCCCTGGCCGTGCGCGACGCGCCATCCGCCATCCAGCGGGCCTTTCAGGTCACGGCCGACTGGACCGCCATGCCGATCGACGCCTATGTCCAGGGCCGGGCCGTCATGCAGTCCGAAGCGCGCATCCCGTTCCGCGGCTGGCGGATGATCAGCTTCACCACCTATGCTTCCGTACGCGAACAGGTGAACGCGATCCTCGCGCTGGAAATCATGGGATTCGCGATCCTGCTGGCTGGTGCGTTCTATGTCCTGTCGCGCCGCGCCCGCAGCCAGTCGGTCGCCTATATGCGCGAATCGGCCGACCTGCGCGCCCTGAACATGCGCCTGACCCGAGAGATCGCCGAACGAGAGCGGATGCAGAAGGAACTGCGGGTCGCTGAACAGACCGTCCAGCAAAGTTCGAAGCTGGCGGCTCTGGGCGAGATGTCGGCAGGTGTCAGCCACGAATTGAACCAGCCTCTGGCCGCGATGAAGACCTATCTGGCGGGGGCGCGGCTTCTGCTGCAACGCGGCCGGGCCGAGGAGGCGCTGTCCAGCTTTCAGCGCATCGACGACCTGATCGAACGCATGGGCGCCATTACCCGGCAACTCAAGTCCTATGCCCGCAAGGGCGGCGAGGCGGTCGAGCCGGTGGATCTGCGCGCTGCCGTCAGCAGCGCCCTGACCATGATGGAACCGCAGCTTCGCGGGCGCGCCATCCGCGTGACCCGCAACCTTCCGCGCGGCCCGGTGATGGTCATGGCCGACCGCATCCGGCTGGAACAGGTCATCATCAACCTGCTGCGCAATGCCGTCGATGCAGTCCGCGACAGGCGCGATGCCCGGATCGAGATCACGGTGGAAACCGGCACCAATGCCCATGTGCTGGTGCGCGACAACGGGCCGGGCATTTCGGACCTGGAAAAGCTGTTCGAACCCTTCTGGACCACCAAGAAACCGGGCGAGGGGACAGGGCTGGGGCTGGCCATCTCCTCGTCCATCATGGCCGATTTCGGCGGTCGCCTGACCGCGCATAACGGAGACCAGGGCGGCGCCGTGTTCGCGGTCGAGATGCCTTTGCACAAGCCGGGGCAGGCCACGCAGACGCTGGCCGCCGAGTGAATATTCGAGAGAGGAAGACCTATGTCCCGCAAATTGAAGATTGCGATCGTTGATGATGAACCGGACATGCGGGAATCGATCAGCCAGTGGTTGGTTCTGTCCGGTTTCGAAACCGAAACCTATCCCAGTGCCGAAGACGCGCTGAAGGTCATCGGGGCCGACTGGCCTGGAATCGTCGTGTCCGACATCCGCATGCCCGGCATGGACGGCATCGCCTTCCTCAAGCGCCTGATGGGCCTGGATTCGGGCCTGCCGGTGATCCTGATCACCGGCCATGGCGACGTGCCGATGGCGGTCGAGGCCATGCGGATCGGGGCCATGGACTTCATGGAAAAGCCCTTCAACCCCGACAAGATGACGACGCTTGCCAAGAAGGCGACGCAGATGCGGCGCATGACGCTGGACAACCGCGCCTTGCGCCGCGACCTGTCGGAGGGCCAGCAGGTGATGTCCAAGCTGATCGGCACCAGCCCGGTCATGGAACGCTTGCGCGAGGATATCCTGGATCTGGGCCAGGCCGACGGGCATGTCCTGATCGATGGCGAGACCGGCACCGGCAAGACGCTGGTGGCCCATGCTCTGCACGCGGTCGGCCCGCGCGCGTCCCGGAAATTCGTGCCCGTGTCCTGCGCCGCCTATAACGACGAGGCGCTGTCGGCCCGCCTGTTCGGCCCGCTGGAGGACGGCATCCCCGCGGTCGAAGAAGCGCGCGGCGGCACCCTGTGCCTCGAGGATATAGAGGCACTGTCCGAACCGCTGCAGGCGCGACTGCTGGCCTTCATCAGCGACCAGGGCACGCCGGCGGAAACCCGCATCATCGCCATTTCCAACGCCCGCGGCGAGGGCCGCCGGGCCGAGGATTCGCTGCGCCCCGACCTGTTCTATCGCCTGTCCGCGCTGAAGATCACCCTGCCGCCCCTGCGCGCGCGGGGCGAGGATATCCTGTCGCTGTTCACCCGCATGACCGAGCAGTTCTCCGAAGAATACGGCTGCGAGCCGCCGCAGGTCAGCGCCCAGGAAGCGGCCCAACTGCTTCAGGCGCCCTGGCCCGGCAATATCCGCCAGCTGATCAACGTGGCCGAACGCGCCGTCCTTCAGAACCGGCGTGGATCGGGGTCCATCGCGTCCCTGCTGATGGCGGATGGAGAGGACAACCAGCAGGCCACCACGACCGAAGGCAAGCCGCTGAAGGAATATGTGGAAAGCTTCGAAAAGATGCTGATCGACAACACCATGCGCCGCCACAAGGGCAGCATCGCCGGCGTGATGGAGGAGTTGTGCCTGCCGCGCCGCACGCTGAATGAAAAGATGGCCAAGTACGGCCTGCAGCGGGGCGATTATCTGTGAATGCAACAGGGGGCGGATTTCTCCGCCCCCAATGTGTCGCACCGGGCCTTTACAAGAAACGATACCAGAAACTTAGCCCAAACAGGGACCGATCCGCAGTGGATTGGTCTACCGGCAAGTTCATCCACCTATACACCGACGCATTCACCCAGCAGATCCGCGACAGGATCGTCGGAAGATGCGCCGTCAAACACCAATTCTGACTTGCCGTTCTGCTTCGAATGATCCGCACCCCGGAAGAAGGTGCGGTCGCAAAGGCCTGCCCCGCCATTCCTGCGCGGCAGGACATCAGGATATTCGTTGGCATATTCCAATGTCATAAACCGCAATCCGGCTGTTCAGGCCGTCCCTTCTTGTGCAGTCTTTTGCTGACTGCTGGATCAAGTTACTTTCGCGTCACCCATGGCTCAACCTGTCCATTTGGGCAATTAACATGCACGTGTTCATGGCGGCATGTTTTGGTTAACGAATTGCAATTCCTGCAAGTATGCACGGACAAATCGCGGACAGGTCCGCCGGTATCGCTCGCCAGGCGATCGTTTGCAACATGGCTTGGCCCTTGCGCCATGATCGCCGGGACGCTAACCCCGCCGGGGTCAGCAGAAGGCATTCCGACATGAGCGACAGTTCCGCCAAGGGGCTTCACCCGCGCACCCAGGCCGTTCATCACGGCATCCGCCGCAGCCAGTATGGGGAAATGGCCGAGGCGATCTTCCTGACGCAGGGCTTCGTCTATGACAGCGCCGAACAGGCCGAGGCCCGCTTCAAGGGAACCGGCCCGGACGAGTTCATCTATGCCCGCTATGGAAACCCGACCAGCCGCATGTTCGAGGATCGCATCGCCGCCCTGGAAGGGACCGAGGACGCCTTCGCCACCGCCAGCGGCATGGCGGCGGTCAACGGCGCGCTGTTTTCGATGTGCAAGCCCGGCGATCATGTCGTGGCGGCCCGCGCCTTGTTCGGATCCTGCCTGTATGTGCTGGACCTGCTGGCCAAATTCGGGGTCGAGGTGACCTATGTCGACGGCACCGACCTAGACCAGTGGCGCGCGGCGCTGCGGCCCGGCACAAAGGCTGCCTTCTTCGAGACCATGTCGAACCCCACGCTGGAGGTGATCGACATCCAGGCCGTGGCCGATCTGGCCCACAAGGTCGGCGCCCTGGTTGTGGCCGACAATGTCTTCGCCACTCCGGTCTTTTCCCGCGCCGCCGAACTGGGCGCCGATGTCGTGGTCTATTCCGCGACCAAGCATATCGACGGCGGGGGGCGGGCGCTTGCGGGCGTGATCTGCGGCACCCGCCAGTTCGTGCGCGAGGTTGCCGAGCCGTATCTGAAACATACCGGCGGCGCGATCAGCCCGTTCCACAGCTGGATCATGCTGAACGGGCTGACGACGATGGACCTGCGCGTGCGCGCCCAGGCCGACAGCGCCCTGGCTGTTGCCCAGGCGCTGCAAGGCCATCCGGCCCTGTCGCGCGTGATCTATCCGGGACTGGCCGACCATCCCCAGCATGACCTGGCCATGCGGCAGATGGGGTCGGGCGGCACCATGATCGCGTTTGAGGTCGCGGGCGGCAAGGACACGGCCTTCGCCTGCCTGAACCGGCTGGGGATCGTCAGCATCTCGAACAATCTGGGCGATGCGAAGTCCATCGTGACCCATCCCGCGACGACCACCCACCAGCGCCTGTCGGACGAGGATCGCGACCGCCTTGGCATCACGCCGGGCCTGCTGCGGCTGTCGATCGGCCTTGAACATCCGGCCGACCTGATCGCGGACTTGAAGCAGGCCCTCGACGCATGAACCGGCCGGGTCGCGCAGGCGGTCCGGCATGTCGAATTTCTTCTTTGGATTCTGGCCCTCGGCCCCCATATTGGCCGCAATCCGACAAGGGATGCCCCAATGACCGAAGCCCGCCCGATGATCCCAGCCTATCCGGCCCTGGCGCGCAGCTATGACGCGGGCTTCAGGGTGGACGATGCCTACAAGGCCGGTCTGCCCGACCTTCAGAACGGTCCCGCCAGCCTGATCGTCGGCGCCCGTGCACCGATCCAGCATGTGGGCATCTCCAACTTCCGCCTGCCGATCCGGTACCAGACGCGCGACGGAGGCGAACTGACGCTGGAAACCAGCGTGACCGGGACCGTCAGCCTGGAAGCCGACCGCAAAGGCATCAATATGTCGCGGATCATGCGGTCCTTCTATGCCCATTCCGAACATGCCTTCAGCCTCAAGGTGCTGGAAGCCGCGCTGGACGACTATCAAGCCGACCTGGACGCCTATGACGCGCGGATCCAGATGAAGTTCTCCTATCCCATGCGGGTGGATTCGCTGCGGTCTGGGCTGTCCGGCTGGCAGTATTACGACATTGCGATGGAGATCCTGGACTTCCACGGCCAGCGACTGCGGATCATGCATTTCGACTATGTCTATTCCTCGACCTGCCCCTGTTCGCTGGAACTGTCGGAACATGCGCGCGAAACCCGATCGCGTCTGGCGACGCCCCATTCGCAGCGGTCGATTGCGCGGATTTCGGCGGTGATGGTCGGGCCGGAGAAAATCTGGTTCGAGGACATGGTGGAACTGTGCCGCCGCGCCGTGCCGACCGAGACGCAGGTCATGGTCAAGCGCGAGGACGAGCAGGCCTTTGCCGAACTCAACGCCTCGAACCCGATCTTTGTCGAGGACGCGGTGCGGGCCTTTGCCCAGGAACTGCTGGCCGACCCGCGCTTCGGCGATTTCCGGGTCGTCGCCAGCCACCAGGAATCGCTGCATTCCCACGACGCGGTCAGCCTGATGACCAGCGGGCCGACCTTCGCCCAAGCCTCGCTGGACCCGATGACCTTCGCGGGGTTGCGGGCCTGATAGGCCGAAAGCCGGGGGCGCTTCGCCCCCCGGACCCCCCGGAGGGTATTGGGACAAAGAAGAAACGGCAGGGTTCTTCTTCCTTGCTCATATGCCCTGTTTGAAGCGGGTCGTTTGCGCTGAGGATGCCTTTTCTGCTCAGTAGGCGGCGGCCCCCGTGCCCTCGGGCAAGGCGCCATAGGGCAGCCAGATCGTCTTGGTCTGCGTGCCGTGGTGCAGGAAGACCTCGCCCTGCGCCTGAGAGCCACACCAGTCGCGATGCGCGGGCGCCCAGACGGGCTTGAGATTGCCGCCTGCCGCCCTTTCCACCGCCGCCAGGTCGCCGCCGACCATCCACATCGCCGCGACCTCGTCATGCGCGGCGAGGGCCTTTGCCAGGTCATCGCGCGGGCCGGTAACGATATTAACCACGCCGCCCGGCAGGTCCGAGGTGTCGAAGACCTGATACAGAACCGTCACCGCCAGAGGATCGTCCTGCGCAGCGATGGCGACCACGCGGTTGCCCATGGCGATGGCGGGCATGACCAGCGACATGAACGCGGCCAGGGGCTGCGCATTCGGGCAGGCGATGCCGATCACGCCATAGGGTTCGTTGACCACGTTCAGCAGATGGCCCGGCTTGGCCTGCACGTTCGCGCCGTCGAACTTGTCGGCCCAGGCGGCGTAATGGAAGGCGCGGGCGATGGCGGCCTCGACCTCGGCCCGGCTGGTGCGGGCGGCGAATTCATCGGCGCGGGCGGACAGGTTCTCGGCGATGTAATACAAGACTTGCGCGCGGGCATGGCCGCCCATGGCCGCCCACCTGCCAGCTTTCGCGGCGGCCTCGACGGCGTTGCGGATGTCCTTGCGGCTGCCCAGCGGCGCAAGGCCGCCCGGAACCGTATAGCTGGCCCCGCCATCAGGCCGCTTCTGCGCCCCGCCGATATACAGCTTGGCCGTGCGATCCAGATCGCTCGGCTGGCCGCTGCCGGTGGGGGTGGCGACCGGCGCAGCGGCGGCGGGTTCCTGCACGGTATCGACCGGGGGTTCCGCCAGATAGTCCAGCATTCCCGCGCGCCCGCCCTCGCGCCCGAAACCGCTTTCGCGATAGCCGCCAAAGGGCGCCGCAGCGTCGAACAGGTTGGCGCAGTTGATCCAGACCACGCCCGCCTTTACCTTGGCGGCAATATCCGTCGCCACCGCCGCGCTTTCCGACCAGATCGAGGCCGCAAGGCCATAGCGCGTGTTGTTGGCCAGCTCGACCGCCTCGTCTGCCGTGCGGAAGGTGGACAGGGTGGCGATGGGGCCGAAGATCTCCTGCTCGAAGCCCGGATTGGCAGGGGCGATATTTCGCAGATAGCCCGGCGCGATAAAGCAGCCCGGGGAGGCCGCGCCGCCGACCAGTTCCGCCCCGGCATCGACGGCGGCGGCGCAGATCGAGAGGATCCGGTCCTTCTGGATGGGATCGACGATGGCGCCGACATCGGTGGACTTGTCCAAGGGCGATCCGACCCGCAGCCGCTTCATGCGGGTGGACAGCAGGGTTTCAAAGCGCTCTGCCACCGCCTCGGCCACCAGGATGCGCGATCCGGCGCAGCAGACCTGGCCCCCGTTGAACCATATCGAATCCACCACGCCCTCGACCGCCGCGTCCAGGTCGGCATCGGGCATGACCACGAAGGGCGACTTGCCGCCCAATTCCAGGGCCAGCCGCTTGCCGGTGCCTGCCAAATGGCCCGCAATCGCGCGCCCCACCTCGGTCGAGCCGGTGAAGGCGATCTTGTCCACCTCCGAGCCGACAAGGGCCGCGCCGGTCTCGCCATCGCCGGTGACAATGTTCACGACGCCGGCGGGCAGGCCGACTTCCTGGCAGATCTCCGCAAAGGCCAAGGCACTCAGCGGCGTGTATTCGGCGGGCTTCAGCACGACCGTATTGCCCGCCGCAAGCGCCGGCGCGATCTTCCAGGCCAGCATCAGCAGCGGAAAGTTCCAGGGGATGATCTGGCCGCAGACACCGATCGGCGCATGGCCGGGAAAGGCCGTGTCGCGCAGTTCCGCCCAACCGGCATGGTGATAGAAATGCCGCGCGACCAGCGGCACGTCGATGTCGCGCGATTCCCGGACCGGCTTGCCGTTGTCCAGCGTTTCCAGCACCGACAGGAAGCGTTCGCGTTTCTGCACATGCCGGGCCAGGGCATAAAGATAACGCGCCCGCTGCGACCCCGTCAGCGCCGCCCAGTCGGGCTGCGCCTTGCGCGCCGCCGCAACCGCCGCCGCTACGTCATCCTCCGTGCCCTGCGTCACCTGCGCTAGAACCTCGCCGGTCGCGGGGTCGCGCGTGTCGAACAGTGTGCCCGGCTCGGTGAAGGCCCCGCCGATGAAATGCCCGAAGGCCCCCCGCTGCGCCAGCCAGTCGCGCACGGCGCCGCTGTCCTCGACCGAGGGGCCGTATTCCATCGTTTCCATCAATTCGCTCACGCTGGTCATGCGTCCCTCAGGCAATCGCTTGGCGATGGGCGGCGGCGTAGCGGCCCGTCACATGGTGGCTGATCTGGCGCTCGATGTCGCCCAGCAGGCTGGAGGCGCCGATGCGGAACAGGTCCGGGCGCAGCCAGTCGCGGCCCAGTTCCTCGGCCATCAGCACCTGCCAGTTCAGCGCGTCCTTGGCGGTGCGCAGGCCCCCGGCGGGCTTGAAGCCCACAACATGGCCCGTCTGGTCGCGATAATCGCGGATCGCCCGGCACATCACCAGCGACACGGGCAGGGTGGCGTTCACCCCTTCCTTGCCGGTCGAGGTCTTGATCCAATCCGCCCCCGACTGCATCGCCACATGGCTGGCGCGGGCGACATTCTCCAGCGACTTCAGGTCGCCCGTCGCCAGGATCGCCTTCATCTTCGCATCGCCGCAGGCCTCGCGCATGGCGCGGAGTTCGTCGTAAAGCGCGGTCCAGTCGGCGCGCAGCACATGGGCGCGGGTGATGACGATGTCGATCTCGTCCGCGCCATGTTCGACGGCATACAGGATCTCGGCCAGCCGCAGGTTCAGCGGCATCAGGCCCGCCGGAAAGCCGGTCGCTACGCTGGCGACGGGAATGCCGGAGTTGCCGAGCGCGCGTTTCGCAGGCGCCACCATCGTCGGATAGACGCAGACCGCGCCGGTGGTCAGGCCCTCGACCCCCATGGCCGCCAGCATATCCGCTGCAATCGGCTGGCGCGCCTTGGCGCAAAGCCGGGCCACGCGGTCGGGCGTGTCGTCGCCTGCCAGAGTCGTCAGGTCGATGCAGTGCACGGCGTTCAGCAGCCAGGCGGCCTGGTGGTCCTTCTTCAGGCTGCGCCGGGCGGGCAGGGTGGCCGCGCGGCGTTCCACGGCGGGGGTGTTGATGCGGATGTCCGCGAACCCGTCGGTGCGCAGGTCGGTGCCGGGATTGCGAGTCATGCCTTCCCTCGCCAGCCGCGGAACCCGCGTTCCTGGAACTGCGCCCACATGCGCCAGATCAGGGCCAAAAACGCCAGCAGGACGATGCAGACGATGCTTGCCGCCCAGTTGCGCGGGCGTTCGTCCGGCCCTGAAAGCGTGTCGATGCTGACGGCATTGGGATAGGTGGACAGCCAGGCCATCCGCCAACCATAGGCCGTTACGCTGACCCATTGCGGATTGTCGCGGGTCGATTGCAGGTTCGTCGCCTCGGCCTGCAGGTTGGCGCTGTCGTATTTGAAATAGGGCGGCCAGATCCAGCCGGTATCCTCATTGCGATAGACGAAGACCTTGCCGTTCGGGCGCACCGTCTCGATGAAGCGCACGTCGCGCTGGCCTGCCGCGTTCTCCACCGTGCCGGTGTTGTCGGACGCAAAGAAGATCGCGTTCGAGGGCGTGACCGAGGTCAGGCGGTTGTAGGTGTTGGTGATGCGCACCGTGTTCTTGGACGGCAGTGCATAATCCAGAAACAAAAACACCGCGATGCCGAACAGCACGCCGACCGCGACCTTGAGGTAATGCATGGAGAGCGGTCCTTACTGCCAGTTGATCCAATAGACGATGCCCATGACCGCCAGATTGGGCAGAACGAAGACCAGAAGCAACAGCCGCGAACGCAGCGTCCTGTCGAACCCGATCATGGATCTGCGGACGAACGCGCGCCGCGCAGGCGTGTTCCCCGGCATGGAGGGGTGGCGTTCGTCCCAGATCTCCTCCAGCCGCTCGGTCCGCAGCGACCGAAGATAGACCCGCAGCAGCAGGTAGAACGCGGCCTCGGCGATCAGCAGGAACAGGATCAGGCGGATGAAGGCGGCCAAGGGCGGTCCCGATGTGGTTTGGCCCGCAGGCTAGCACCGCAGGGGGCAGGGGGCCAGCGGATCAGAAAGGAACGTCATTCCCGCCCAAGGGCTGGACATAGGCCGCCTTGATGTTCTTGAAGCCTGTCGCGAACTGGACGGTCAGCGTGTCCTCGGCAATGCCCATGATCGTGCCTTCGCCGAACTTGGCGTGGCTCACGCGGTCGCCCACGGTGAATTTCGACGCAGGCTCGGCGTCGATGATGATGGGCGCGCGGTGGACGGGGGCCTTGCGTTCAGACGCGCGGGCCTGCATCCGTTTCCAACCGGGCGAGTTGTAGACATCCGCCTTGGCCGCGCGTTCGTGCAGCGCGTTGACCGGCCCGCCTGCCGCAAAGGCCATCGCCGCGCCATAGCCGCCGCCGTAAAGGCCGGGCGGGGTCAGCACCTCGACATGCTCGGGCGGCAACTCATCGACAAAGCGCGAGGGCATGGAGCTTTGCCATTGCCCGTAAAGGCGCCGGTTGCCCGCGAAGCTGATCGTGGCCAGCCGTTCCGCGCGGGTAATGCCGACGTAAGCCAGGCGGCGCTCCTCCTCCAAACCCTTGGTGCCGTTTTCGTCCATGGCGCGCTGGCTGGGGAACAGCCCGTCCTCCCACCCCGGCAGGAAGACGATGGGGAACTCCAGACCCTTGGCGGCATGCAGCGTCATGATGCTGACCTGCTCGGCTGCCTCGCCCTCGTCCCGGTCCATGACCAGGGCCACGTGTTCCAGGAAGCCCTGGAGGTTGTCGAACTCCTCCAGCGCCTTGATCAGTTCCTTGAGGTTGTCGAGCCGCCCCGGCGCGTCCGGCGACTTGTCGTTCTGCCACATGGCCGTATAGCCGGATTCGTCCAGGATCCGTTCGGCCAGTTCGACATGGTTGACGCGGTCGTCCAAGGCGTCGGCGTGCCAGCGGCCCACGGCCTCGGTGAACTGGCGCATCTGGGCGGCGGCCTTGCCCGACAGGTCGCCCGCCGTCAGCGCCGCGACCGTGCCGTCCAGCAGCGACAGCCCGCGCGCCCGCGCCATGTGCTGGATGGCTTGCAGGCCCTTTTCGCCAAGACCACGTTTCGGCGTGTTGGCGATGCGTTCGAAGGCAAGATCGTCGGCGGGGCTGACCACCAGCCTGAAATAGGCCATGGCGTCGCGGATCTCGGCGCGTTCATAGAAGCGCGGGCCGCCGATCACGCGATAGGGCAGGCCGATCGACATGAAGCGGTCCTCGAAGGCGCGCATTTGATGCGAGGCGCGGACAAGGATGGCGATGTCGTTCAGGCTGGTGCGGCCGACGCTGGCGCGGTGGCCGCCGTGGAAGGCCTCGATCTCCTCGCCGATCCAGCGGGCCTCGGCTTCGCTGTCCCAATGGCCGATCAGGCGCACCGGCTCTCCGCCCTCGGCCTCGGTCCACAGGGTCTTGCCCAGGCGGCCCTGGTTTGCGGCGATCAGGCCGGATGCCGCCGCCAGAATCTGCGGGGTGGAGCGGTAGTTCTGTTCCAGCCGGATCACCTGCGCGCCGGGGAAGTCCTTCTCGAAGCGCAGGATGTTGCCGACCTCGGCGCCGCGCCAGCCATAGATCGACTGGTCGTCGTCGCCCACGCAGCAGATATTGCGATGCGCCTGGGCCAGCAGCCGCAGCCACATGTATTGCGCGACGTTGGTGTCCTGGTATTCGTCCACCAGGATATAGCGGAAGCGGTCCTGCCAGCCGCGCAGCACGTCGGGATGCGCCTGGAACAGCGTCACGCAATGCATCAGAAGGTCGCCGAAATCGACCGCGTTCAGCGCCAGCAGCCGGTTCTGATAGGCGGCATACAGCCGCCCGCCCCAGCCGTCGAAGCTGGCGACCTCTCCCTTGGGCAGGTTCGCGGGTGTCAGGCAGCGATTCTTCCAGCCGTCGATCAGCCCGGCAAGCTGACGGGCGGGCCAGCGTTTCTCATCCAGGTTCTCGGCCTGGATGAGTTGTTTCAGCAGGCGTATCTGATCATCGGTGTCCAGGATGGTGAAAGACGGCTTCAGGTGCAATTCGCCATTGCCGATCAGTTCGGCATGGCGGCGCAGGATCTTGACGCTGATGGAATGGAAGGTGCCCAGCCAGGGCATCCCCTCGACCGTCTCGCCCAGCAGGCGGGCGATGCGGTTCTTCATCTCGCGCGCGGCCTTGTTGGTGAAGGTCACGGCCAGGATCTGGCCCGGCCGCGCGCGGCCCAGCATCAGCAGATGCGCGATCCGCGTGGTCAGCGCCCGCGTCTTGCCCGTGCCCGCGCCCGCCAGCATCAGCACCGGGCCGTCCAGCGTCTCGACCGCCGCGCGCTGAGCGGGGTTCAGCCCGTCCAGGTAGGGGACAGGGCGCGCGGCCATCGCGCGTTGTGACAGCGGCACGCCGCCCATGTCGTCGGAATCGTCCAAAAGCTCCATCCCGCCAACATAGGCGGGAAGGCGGATCATGGAAAGCCCATGTTCCGCCTTCGTTCGCATCTGCGGTCGAATTACCGGCCCCGGATGCGGGGGTCCATCGCG
The DNA here is from genome assembly GCF_030846195.1 of Paracoccus yibinensis. GTDB lineage: Bacteria > Pseudomonadota > Alphaproteobacteria > Rhodobacterales > Rhodobacteraceae > Paracoccus > Paracoccus yibinensis. The sequence continues at coordinate 499,669 of NZ_JAVCWH010000003.1, read as the reverse complement.
TCGCGCAGCCCGTCGCCGATGTAGTTCACGCACAGCACCGTCAGCGAGATGAACAGCCCCGGCAGGATCACCCGCGACGGGTACATGATCATCTGGTCCACCGCGTCATAAAGCAGTCGCCCCCAGGTCGGGAAGTCGGGTGGAAAGCCCAGGCCCAGGAAAGACAGGGCGCTTTCGGTGATGATCGCGGTGGCGATGCCCAGCGTGGCCGCGACCATGATCGGCGACAGCACGTTGGGCAGCACATGGCGCAGGATCATGCGATGCGCGGGGGTGCCGATGGATTTGGCGGCCAGGATGAATTCGCGCTCCTTCAGGCCCAGCACGTCGCCCCGCACGATGCGCGCGGCCTGCATCCAGCTTGTCGCGCCGATGGCGGACACGATCAGGATGAAGGTCCCCATGGCGGGTCCGAAGGACTGCGACAACGGTTCGCGGAACAGCGTCACCATCAGCAGCAGCAGCGGCAGCAGGGGCAGGGCCAGGAACAGCTCGGTCAGGCGCATCAGGGGTGCGTCCAGCCTGCGGAAATAGCCCGAGACGACGCCGATCAGGCTGCCCAGGGTGATGGCGATGATCATGGCCGTCAGGCCCACGGCGATGGAGACGCGGCCCCCCGCCATCAGCCGGGCCAGCATGTCGCGGCCCAGCTGGTCGGTGCCCAGGGGATGGGCGGCGCTGAAGCCCTGGTTGCGGGCGCGGATGTCCACATAGGTCGGGTCGATGGTCCAGACATAGGGTCCCACGACCACGAACAGGATCGTCGCCAGGAACAGCACCAGCGCCACCATGGCGCCGCGATGGCTGCGGAACTGGCGCCAGATGTCGCGCCACTGGCTGCGCGTCTCGCCGGCATGGAGGGGATTGTCGGGCGGCAGGGCGGCGACCGCCCCGGCGGATGCGGCGCTGGCGTCCACGGTCTCGGTCACGGACAAATCGTGCTGGCGTTCCGTTTCAGTCATAGCGGATCCTCGGGTCAAGGACGCCGTAAAGGATGTCGGCAATCAGGGTGAACAGCACAATCAGGATCGCGAAGATGAAGGTCAGCGTCAGCACCATGGGGATGTCGTTGCCGTGGATCGCGGTGATCAGCAACTGGCCCAACCCGTTCACCTTGAAGACCTGTTCCGTGATGATCGCGCCGCCGAAGACTGCGGGCAGGCCGAGCGCGATCACGGTGATGACCGGGATCAGGCTGTTCCTCAGCACATGCTTCAGCACCACGGTCCGTTCCGACAGGCCCTTGGCGCGGGCGGTGCGGACATAGTCCTGGCCCAGGTTGTCCAGCATGGAGGCCCGCATGAAGCGGCTGATCTGGGCCGCGTTGTACAAGGCCAGCACCGTCACCGGCATGACCATCTGCCGGACCTGTGCCCAAAAGCTGTTCCAGTCCCGCACCTCCAAGGTCGTGTCATAGACAGACGGGAACCATTGCAGCTTCACCCCGAAGATGATGATCAGCACCACGCCCGTGAAGAATGTCGGCATCGAAAAGCCGATCATCGACACGAAGGTGCCAAGCTGGTCGAACCAGGAATATTGCTTGTAGGCCGAGATGATGCCGATCGGCAGGGCGATCAGCACGCCCAGCAGATAGGAAAAGCCCACCACGGTCAGCGTTTGCGGCACGCGCTGCGCGATCACGTCGAAGACCGGGCTGCGCGACTGGAAGCTGATGATCCGCTGCATCCCGGCGCTGAACTGCGTGCCGAAGACATGGTCGAACCAATACAAAGGCTCGACCCAGAAGAATTGCTTCAGCCACAGGACGTAGCGGACATACCAGGGCGACCCCAGGCCAAGCGCCTCGCGCATTCGTTCCTTCACCTCGGGCGGGACGGTCAGGGGCACGTCGCCCAGCGGATCGCCCGGCGAGGCTTCCAGCAACAGGAAGATCACCAGCGAAATGAACAGAAGCGTCGGGATCGCCAGCAGCAGGCGGCGGATGGTGTATGTCAGCATCGTGTGCCTCGGTCAGGGCGCTTCGTTTCGGCGCGATTGTCGTTGGGATTGACCGGTGTGAAGCCGGCCCCGCGACGGATCGCGGGGCCGGCAAGGATCACTGCTGCACGCGGGTCCAGTCGGCCACGTTCCACAGCTCCGAATCCCAGGCGTTGATCTGGACGCCGCCCAGGGTGTTCGAATGGGCCGAGGCCGTGCCGCGATAGATCAGCGGAATGATCGCGTTGCTTTCCTTGGTCAGCATCTCGTTCAGCTTCTGGCCGATCTTGCCGCGTTCGGCCGGATCGACCGTCTTGCCAAGTTCAACCAGCAGCGCGTCATAGGCCGGATCGCAATAGCGGCTGATGTTTTCACCCTGCCATTGGTTCGCAGGGCTGGGCGCCTTGTCGCAGGTCCATTTTGCCAGATAGGGGGCGGGATTTCCGCCCTCGAAGTTGTCGGCATACATCTGCACGTCGGCATAGAACTTTTGCAGCGTGTCCGGCGAGCCGGGATCGGTCCCGAAGAACACCGAAGCATCGACGGTCTTCAGTTCGGTATCGACCCCGATTTCCGACCACCACTGCTTGATCAGCGCCTGGAAGTCCTGGCGCACCGCGTTGACCGAGGTCTGGAAGACCATCTTCAGCGGCACGCCGTCCTTTTCGCGAATGCCGTTGGCGCCCACGGTCCAGCCCGCTTCCTCCAGCAGCGCCTTGGCGCCCTCGATGTCCTGGGTCAGGCATTCCTCGTTGGGCGAGGCCCAGGCCTCGGGCGCGGGGACATAGTTGCAGGTCGGCTTGCCCGAGGCGCCATAGCCGATTTCCGTCAGCAACTGGCGGTCGATGGCCATGGACAGCGCCTTGCGCACGGCCGGATCGGTCAGGAAGGGATGGGGATGGGCGTTCGTCGAACGCTCTCCCTCGGGGAGGGAGGGCGACGGGTCGGTCAGGTTCACATGGATCCGTTCGACAAGGCTGCCGAAGGCCGCGCTGACCTTTCCCTTGCCCATCTGCTCCATCCCGGCGATCACGTCGGGGGAAAGCTGGGTGTTCCAGGCGTAATCGTATTCGCCCGTTTCCAGAACCGAACGCGCCGCGGCCGCCGCATCGCCGCCGCCCTTGATGGTGGCGGTCGCGAAGGCGGGCTTCGCCGGGTCGCGATATTCGGGGTTGGCCCCGAAGGTGATGACGTCGTTGGTCAGGAACTGCGTGACGCGGAACGGACCGGTGCCGATGGGATTGAAGTTCTGGTCGGTGCAGGTCGGCGCATTGGCGCCCAGGCAGTTTTCGAACTGCGCCTTCTGGATGATCGGCCCGTTCGCGCCCACAAAGGCCGAATAGGGATCGGGCATCGGTTCCTTGAAGGTGATCTTGACCGTCAGGTCATCGACAGCCTCGATGGCCTCGATCCCCTCGAACTTGGCAAGCTGCGAGCAGCCCCCTTCGGGGTCCATGCAGTACTGGCCGGAAAACACCACGTCGGCCGAGGTGACGGGCGTGCCGTCCGACCATTTCAGGCCTTCCTGCAACTTCCATGTGACCGATTTCAGATCCTCGGCAATGCCGCCGTTTTCCAGGGTCGGGATTTCGGCCGCCAGGCGCGGGACATGCTCGCCCTCGGGGGTCATGCTGGCCAGCGGCTCCAGCACCATGCTGGACGCGATCAGTTCCTTGGTTCCCCCCGAAAGATAGGGGTTCATCGTGGACGGGGCCTGCCACATGATGATGTTCAGCGCGCCGTCGCTTCCACGTTCAGCCATGGCGGCGGGTGCCAAGGCCAGCGTGGCGGCTGCGCTCATCAGCAGTGTCTTCAATTTCATCGATCTCTCCTGTCGGAAGTTGCGACCCGCGGGCGCGGTGTCGGAACGCTTTGGTGCCTTTGGCACGCTTATGTCGTTGTTTCCCTTGGGTTGCCGGGACATTGTTCCGATCCCGCCGTCCTGCGGAATGCGATCAGTTTCAATCGAAGCCCGTTTGGAAAGCAAGCCTTATCGCGTGACGTCGCCGGGGCCTTTCGGCTTTGACATTTCCCGCCCGCCCGCTAGCCTTCGCAAAAGCACAGGCCGGGGGCGACGGGATGCTGGACGACAAGCCGCTTGTTTCCATTGAAAAACTTCGGGTCGAATTCGAGACGGGCGACGGCATCGTCGTCGGCGTCAAGGATGTCAGCTTTTCCATCAATCCGGGCGAATGCGTCTGCGTGGTGGGCGAATCCGGGTCGGGCAAGTCGGTCAGCTCGCTGTCCCTGATGCGCCTGGTCGAATTCGGCGGCGGCACCATCGCGGGCGGCCGGCTGATGTTCGACGGGGGCGATGGCAAGGTCATCGACCTGGCCCAGCAGTCTTCGCCCACGATGCGCGACATCCGGGGCAACCAGATCGGCATGATCTTCCAGGAGCCGATGACGGCACTGAACCCGGTCTTCACCGTGGGCGACCAGCTGACCGAGGGGCTGATGGTCCATCGCGGCATGACCAAGGCCCAGGCCCGCGCCCGCGCGCTGGAAATCCTGCGCCAGGTCCGCATCCCGGAACCCGAACGCCGGCTGGACCAGTATCCGCACGAGTTGTCGGGCGGGATGCGCCAGCGCGTCGTCATCGCCATCGCCATGGCCTGCGAGCCGCGCCTCTTGATCTGCGACGAGCCCACGACCGCGCTGGACGTGACCATCCAGGCCGAGATCCTGGCGCTGATCGACCGGCTGAAGCGCGAAAAGCAGATTGCGGTCCTGTTCATCACGCATGACATGGCCGTGGTGGCCCAGATGGCCGACCGCGTCGTCGTCATGTATCGCGGCGACAAGGTCGAGGAAGGCCCGGTCGAGCAGATCTTTGAAAATCCGCGCGAGGATTACACCAAGATGCTGCTGGCCGCCGTGCCGCGCCTGGGCGAGATGACAGGCAAGCCCGCGCCCGAACGGATGCGGCTGATGCGCGACGGCACCGTCAGTGCGCCGGAACCGATCATCGTCAAGGATCCGAAGCCCCTGCTGACGGTGGAAGGCCTGACCACCCGCTTTGCCGTCAAGGGCGGGCTGCTGCGCCGCACCGTGGCACGCGTCCACGCGGTCGAGGATGTCAGCTTCACCATCAATGCGGGCGAAACGCTGTCGCTGGTGGGCGAATCGGGATGCGGCAAATCCACCTGTGGCCGGTCGATCCTGCGGCTGGTCGAACCCGAATCGGGACGGGTCGATCTGGGCGGGACCGACATCCCGGCCCTGTCGCCGCGCGAACTGCGCCGGGCGCGCCGCGACATGCAGATGATCTTCCAGGATCCCTTTGCCAGTCTTGATCCGCATATGAAGCTTTACGACCAGGTGGCCGAACCGATGGAGAATTTCGGCATGGGCAGCCGGTCCGAACGCCGCGACCGCATCGCCGCGCTGTTCGACCGGGTGGAACTGCCGCGCAGCTTCATGCGCCGATACCCCCACGAAATGTCGGGCGGCCAGCGGCAACGCATCGCCATCGCCCGCGCCCTGGCCCTAAACCCCAAGCTGATCATCGCGGACGAGGCGGTGTCGGCGCTGGACGTGTCGGTGCAGGCGCAGGTTCTGAACCTGCTGATGGAATTGCAACAGGATCTGGGCATTTCCATGCTGTTCATCAGCCACGACATGGCGGTCGTCGAACGTGTCAGCCACCATGTCGGCGTGATGTATCTGGGCCGCATCGTGGAAATCGGCACCCGCCAGCAGGTGTTCGAGAACCCGCAGCACAGCTATACCCGGCAGCTGATGGCAGCCGTGCCGGTGGCCGATCCGCGCCAGAAGAAGATCAGCGAGGATCTGAACTTCAAGCCGATCCCCTCGCCGATCCATCCGGTCGATTATCAGGCGGTGCCGTCGGTGTATAAAGAGGTCGCACCGGGTCACAGGGTTCTGGTTGATCCGGTGACGCACAGTTGAGGAAAGGTTTTCTTCAAACCTGCAGCCGTGTTTCTGACTTGTTTGTGAAGTGCGAATTCACCGCCTTGTATGAGTAACTTATAAGCGAATTAACATAAGTTATCCGGGCTAGGCGGAACATCGCCTGTCGGGAAGCCTTTGCCCCGTACCTGCCGCCCAATCTTTTCTTTTTCGGCAGGCCGGATAGCAAGGAGGTCATTCGACATGAACAATCCAGCAAACCTGAAAACCCTCTTGGCGGGGTCTGCCCTGACGGTGGCATTCGCAGTGCCAGCCTTTGCTCAGACCCTGAATGTTGACGTTGCAGAACTTGAGGGCAAAAGCGAAGAATGCCGGTCCCTGGGGCAATTCATCGCTGACCGAAACGGCAACATCACCGGCGCCGAACCAACCCGCGTTGCCGAAGCCGTCAACAACGATGTGGCCAGCGAATGCGCTGAAATCCAGACCCTGCTGATAGCGCAGGGGGACACGGCGCAAGACACCGACACAGCCGAGGCCGAGGCCGAGGCAACCACCGAATCCGTCGTGACCTCCCAGGAGGCGACCATTGTCGGCGAGGCCGTTGTCCGCGTTCCCGAACCCAACGTCGATGTCCGGGTGCCCCAGCCGGAAGTCACCGTGCGCAACGTTCCGCCGCAGGTCAGCGTGCAGGATGGCGCCCCCCAGATCGAGGTGCAGCAGGCACAGCCTGAGATCGCGGTCGAGATCCCGACGATCAACGTTCGTGTAACGATGCCCGCGCCCAGCATCTATGTCCTGCAAGGCGATCCGCAGGTTTCCGTGGCCCAGGCCGATCCGCAGGTCGAGGTTGTCCAGGGCGAACCCGAGATCACCGTGACACAGCCCGATCCTAAACTGGACATCGGCCTGGGAGTGGCCGAAGGCGAGCAGGTGCCCGTCGATCAGGCGCAGGACAGCGCCGAAGGGGACGGCGCCGAGCAGGTCTCGGGCGATGTGGACCTGGTCCAGCCCGAGCCGATCATCAGCTTTATCGCCGCGTCCGAACAGCCGCAGGTCGAAATCACCCGCGCCGAACCCGAAGTGTCCTTCTCGGGCGCCAACCAGCCGAACGTGACGATCACCATGACCGAGGAGCCGACGGTCGACGTCCAGATGGCCGGAGAGCCGCGGGTGCTGATCGAAACCCCCGAAGAACGGGAACAGCGCCGCGCCAGCCAGCAAGCCGCCACCGATGCCCCTGCCGGCATGACCGGCCAGGCCGATGCCGCCGGTGCGGGCGCGGGTCAGATGACCGTTGGCGACGTGAAGGGCATGATCGTTGTGACCGCCGATGGCGAGGAGCTGGGCAATCCCGAGGGTGTCATCGACATGGAGGGTCAGCAGTACCTGCTTCTCAGCTCGGGCGGGTTCCTGGACATCGGCGACAAGATTGTTCCGGTTCCCATGGCCAATGTTTCGACGAGTGGTGAACAGTTGATGCTGGGCACCATGACGGAACAGGACATCCAGCGTGCCCGCGACTTCCAGTATGACGAAAACGCGACCCTGGAAGACGATCAGCCGGTTGCGATGACCAACTGATCCCGTCGCCTGATGTCAGTGGCCCCGTCCATGTCGGCGGGGCCTTTCCTGCGTCTGGAGCACGGCGCGGTTCAAGACCTGCATGTCGCGCAAATTCTCTTTCATCCGGGCATGTCCGGTCCTAGTCTGGCATCGAAGGAGACCGAAGATGCCAGTCAAGAACCGATTTGCCGAACTGCTTCCCGAAATCACCGCCTGGCGCCGTGATTTCCACGAACATCCCGAACTGCTTTATGATGTCCACCGCACGGCAGGCCGGGTGGCCGACCTTTTGCGCAGCTTCGGCTGCGACGACGTGGTCGAGGGGATCGGCAAGACCGGCGTGGTCGGCGTCATCAAGGGCAAGACAGACAGCCAAGGCCGCGTGATCGGCCTGCGCGCCGACATGGACGCCCTGCCGATCATCGAACAGACCGGGCTGGACTATGCCTCGAAGACACCCGGCAAGATGCACGCCTGCGGCCATGACGGCCATACCGCCATGCTGCTGGGGGCCGCGAAATACCTGGCCGAGACGCGCAATTTCGACGGCACCGCCGTGGTGATCTTCCAGCCGGCGGAAGAAGGCGGCGGGGGCGGTGACGCCATGGTCCAGGACGGCCTGGTCAGCCGCTGGAACATCCAGGAATTCTACGGGATGCACAACATGCCGGGGATGCCGGTGGGCAGCTTCTCGATCAAGCCGGGTGCCATGATGGCCGCGGCGGACCAGTTCGACATCACCGTCACCGGCAAGGGCGGTCATGCGGCCAAGCCGCACGAATGCATCGACACCACGCTGACCGCCGCCCAGATCATCGTGGCGCTGCAATCGGTCGTGGCGCGCAACATCGACCCGCTGAAGAACGCCGTGATCTCGGTCTGCGTGGTCAGCACGGATTCGACCGCCCATAACGTGATCCCGCAGGTCGTAAAGTTGAAGGGCACCGCCCGCAGCCTGGATCCCGTGGTCCGCGACCAGTTGGAGGAAGGCATCACCCGCGTCGCCACCAACATCGCCGCCGCGATGGGTGCCACCGCGCAGGTCGATTACCAGCGTGGCTATCCCGTCACCATGAACGACGACCAGGCGACCGTCTGGGCGGCCGAGGTGGCGCGCGACATCGCAGGCGACGTGAACCTGGACATGCTGCCCATGATGGGGGGCGAGGATTTCAGCTACATGCTGAACGAAAAGCCCGGCGCCTATATCTTCGTGGGCAACGGCGACACGGCGATGGTTCATCACCCGGCCTACAACTTCAACGACGACGCGATCCCGGCCGGGTCCAGCTGGTATGCCGGCATGGTCGAATCGCGGATGCCCGCCGCCTGAGCGCGCTTGCCGCCGGGGGATGTCGCGCCAGCCCCCGGCGGTGTCGGAAACATGATTGTCATTCCGCTGCAATCGTCCGAAATGCTGTCAGCCTGACAGCCAAGGAAGCGGAGCCCATGAAAAGCTATACCCTGCGCGTGACCTGTGCCTCGACCCGCGGGATCGTGGCCGCGATCTCTGGCTATCTTGCAGGGCACGACTGCAACATCACCGACAGCGCGCAGTTCGACGATACCGAAACCGGCCGCTTCTTCATGCGCGTCAGCTTCCGGTCGGAAGGCGAGGCGACACTGCAGCAGTTGCAGCAAGGCATCACCCCCATCGCCGAACGCTTCGGCATGGAGGCCGATTTCAGCGACGACGCCGTGAAGAAGAAGGTCATCATCATGGTCAGCCGGTTCGGCCATTGCCTGAACGACCTGCTGTACCGCTGGCGGATCGGCGCCCTGCCCATCGACATCGTGGCCGTGATTTCCAACCACATGGACTACCAGAAGGTCGTCGTGAACCACGACCTGCCTTACTATTGCATCAAGGTGACCCACGAAAACAAGGCCCAGGCCGAGGCGGAACAGATGCGCATCGTCCGCGACACCGGCGCGGAACTGATCGTGCTGGCGCGATACATGCAGGTGCTGTCGGACCAGATGTGCCAGGCGATGTCGGGCCGGATCATCAACATCCACCATTCCTTCCTGCCCAGCTTCAAGGGCGCCAATCCCTACAAGCAGGCCTATGAACGCGGGGTCAAGCTGATCGGCGCGACCAGCCATTACGTGACCGCCGACCTTGACGAAGGCCCGATCATCGAACAGGACACCGTCCGCGTCACCCATGCGCAGTCGCCCGGCGACTATGTGTCCCTGGGCCGCGATGTCGAGGCGCAGGTGCTGGCCCGCGCAGTCCATGCTCATATCCACGGCCGCGTCTTCCTGAATGGCGAAAAGACTGTGGTCTTCCCGCCTTCGCCGGGCAGCTATGTCAGCGAGCGGATGGGGTGAAGAAGAAGGGGGCTTTGCGCCCCCCGCCGCGTTGACGCGCGTTCGTCGCTGGAAAAGGTCCACTGGATCTTTTCCGGGCGCTCCTCACCAGCAGGATATTTTCGCCAAGGCAAAGAGGCGAAACGCTTCCTTAACCTGTCGGCGTTAGAAGGGACTTACGGTACAGGCGGGGACGCCGATGACCGTCCAAGGCAAAGCGCCCCGTTTCCTTTTGGAAGCGGGGCGTCATGGTCTTTGCCTTGGTGAAAATATCCCGGGGGTCCGGGGGCAGCGCCCCTGGCTTTCTTATTGCGGGATTTCCGCCGTGATGCCTTCGACAAAGAAGTTCATGCCCGACAGTTCCTCGTCGGTGGCCGTCTGGCCCTCGGCCAGCCAGGCGGAACCGTCGGCCTTGTTCAACGGGCCGGTGAAGGGGTGGTATTCGCCCGCCGCGATCTTGTCGCGCAGGGCGAGGGCCTCGGCCTTGACCTCGGCGGGAACGGCCTCGGTGATCTCGCCGATCACGACCTCGCCGTCGCCGATCCCCGCCCAGGTGGCCTCGGAGGTCCAGGTGCCGTCCAGGACCTGGCCCACGCGCTTGATGTAATAGGGCGCCCAGTTGTCGATGATCGAGGACACGCGCGGGGTCGGGGCAAAGGCCGCCATGTCGCTGGCCTGGCCAAAGCCGATGGCGCCCGCCTCCTGGGCCTTCGCCAGCGGCGCGGTCGAATCGGTGTGTTGCAGGATCACGTCCACGCCTTCGGCCAGCAGGGCCGCAGCCGCGTCGGCTTCTTTCGCGGGGTCGAACCAGCTATAGGCCCAGACGACTTTCATCTCGACATCCGGGTTCACCTTGCGGGCGTGGATGAAGCTGCTGTTGATGCCCTGGATCACCTCGGGGATTGGGAACGACCCGATATAGCCGATCTTGTTCGACTTGGTCATCCGGCCCGCGATGGTGCCGATCACCGCGCGGCCTTCATAGAAGCGTGCGTCATAGGTGGCGACGTTGTCCGCGCGCTTGTAGCCGGTCGCGTGTTCGAACTTCACGTCCGGGAATTTCGCGGCGACGTTGATGGTGGGATCCATGAAGCCGAAGCTGGTCGTGAAGATCAGCTTGTTTCCCGCCAGCACAAGCTGGGTGATGGCGCGTTCGGCGTCGGCCCCTTCCGGGACGCTTTCGATGAAGGTGGTTTCCACGCGGTCGCCAAACTCGGCCTCGACCGCCAGGCGGCCCTGGTCGTGCTGATAGGTCCAGCCGCCGTCGCCCACCGGGCCGACATAGATGAAGCCGACCTTCAGCGGCTCGTCCTGCGCCCAGGCGGGCACGGCAAGGCTGATCGTCGTCATGGCGGCGACGCTGGCGATAAGCTGTCTGCGGTTCATGTGTCCCTCTCTGTGATTGGCCCGGCGCTGTCAGCGCAGGGCGTGGAAATCCTGCCCCAGCGATCCGGGGGCCGCGCCGCCTGCGCGGCGGCTGAATTTCTGCCGGGCCGAAATGGCGACCAGCACGATGATCGTCGCCAGATAGGGCGCCATGGACAGAAGCTGCACCGGCACCCGCACGCCCGCCGCCTGAAGGCGCAGTTGCAGCACGGTGACCCCGCCGAAAAGCCATGCGCCCGCCAGCACGCCCGGTGCGGTCCAATTGGAAAAGACCACGATGGCAAGCGCGATCCAGCCCGCGCCCGCCGTCATGCCTTCGGTCCATTGCAGCACGGTGGCGATGGAAATGAAGGCCCCGCCCACGCCCGCCATGGCTCCGCCAAAGGCGATGGCGGCAAGGCGCACCTGGCGCACGTCATAGCCAAGCGCATGGGCCGCGTCGTGGTTCTCGCCCACCCCGCGCAGAATCAGGCCCGCGCGCGACCGGTTCAGGAACCACCAGATCGCGGGCACCATCGCCAGACCCAGCCAGACGATCCAGTTGAGGCCCAGCGGTCCCGCGGCCATCGTGGGTGCCTTCACCCCCTCGACCGGCTTGCCGAACAGCGCGGCCAGCCCCAGCCCGAACAGCGTCAGCGCCAGACCGGATGCGACCTGGTTCGACATCAGGAACTGCGTCAGGATCGCGAAGGGCAGGGCGACCAGGGCACCGGCCAGGGCGGCTGCGGCGAAGCCCAGGAAGGCGTTGCCGCTGTAATGGGCGGTGGCAAAGCCCGACAGGGCGCCCATGATCATCATCCCCTCGACCCCGAGGTTCAGGACGCCCGCGCGTTCGACGACCAACTCGCCCAGGGCGGCGAACAGGATGGGTGTGGAAGCAGACAGAAGCAGCAGGAACAGGGCGATGGGGTCGATCATGCCGTGACCCTCCGGGCAATGCGGTATCGGGTCAGCAGGTCGAAGCCCAGCAGGAAGAACAGCAGCATCCCCTGGAAGACCTGCACGGTCGCGGCGGGCAGGTTCATCGTCAATTGCGCCAGTTCCCCGCCGATATAGGTCAAGGCCAGCAGCAGCCCCGCCAGAAGGATGCCCACCGGATGCAACCGGCCCAGGAAGGCCACGATGATCGCGGTAAAGCCATAGCCCACGCCGACCTTGTCGGTGATCTGGCCTGCGGGGCCCGCGACCTCGAACAGCCCGGCCATTCCGGCAAGCGCGCCCGAGAGGCCCAGGCAGAAGGCCACTAGCGTTTCCGGCCTCACTCCCGCAAAACGCGCAGCCCGCGGGGCGGTGCCGGCGGCGCGGATATGGAAGCCTCGGATATGGCGCGACATCAGGAACCAGGTCGCCAGCACGGCTGCGGCTGCCGCGACCACGCCCCAATGCGCGCCGGTCCCGGCGATCAGTTCCGGGTTCGAGGCTGCGGGATACTGTTGCAGGTTGCGCGATCCGGGCATCCCGAAGCCTTCGGGGTTCCTCATCGGGCCAAAGGCCATCCAGGCGGCGATGCGCTGTGCGACATAGACCAGCATCAGCGAGACCAGGATCTCGGAGGCGCCGAACCAGTTGCGCAGCAGGGCCGGGATCATGCCCCATGCCCAACCCCCTGCCGCGCCCGCGATGACCATGGCGGGGAAGATCCACATCTCGGGCGCGGGATAGGCGGCAAGCGCCACGGCGGCGCCGGTGATGGCGCCGATGATGTATTGCCCCTCGGCCCCGATGTTCCAGATGCCCGCGCGGAAGCCCACGGCGAGGCCCGAGGCGATCAGGATCAGGGGCGCGGCCTTCACCAGCAGTTGCGGGCGGGAATAGCTGGCCGCCAGGCCGAACAGCGGGTCCCAGAAGATCGTCTTGATGGCGGCGACGGGGTCATAGCCCATGATGGCGAACAGGATGCCGCCCGCGATCATCGTCGCCAGCACCGCCATCACGGGCGTGGCGACCTGCAGCAGGGCAGGGGTATCAGAGCGGGGAACGAGGCGGATCATAGATGGGCGACTTCCATGCCATGCGCGCCGCCCAGCATCAGGCCGATCTGGTCAAGCGTCAGCCCGTCGGTCGGGCGGGGGGCGGACAAGCGGCCTTCGTTCAGCGCGCAGAAGCGGTCGGAGAGTTCCAAGAGTTCGTCCAGATCCTGTGAAATCACGATGACGCCCGCCCCGGACCGCGCCAGATCCAGCAGCGACTGGCGCACGGCGGCGGCGGCGCCCGCATCGACGCCCCAGGTGGGCTGGTTCACCACCAGCACGCGGGGGGCCTGCATGACCTCGCGCCCGATCACGAATTTCTGCAGGTTGCCGCCGGACAGGGCCTTGGCAGCGGTCCCAGGGCCAGGGGTGCGAACGTCGAAGGCGCGAATGACCGCTTCGGCAAAGGCGCGGGCGGCGGCGCGGTCGATCATCCCCTTGCGGACCAGTCCCTTGCGCGCGCCTGCGGTCAGCAGCGTGTTGTCGGTCAGGCTGAAATCCGGGACGGCGGCATGGCCCAGCCGATCCTCGGGCGCGGCCAGAAGGCCGGCGCTGCGGCGCGCCTCGGGACCATGGCGGGACAGGTCCGCGCCCTCCAGCAGGATCGTGCCGGGGGCGCTGCGAATCTCGCCCGAGAGCGCAGCCAGCAGTTCGTCCTGGCCGTTCCCGGCGACGCCGCCGATGCCCAGGATCTCGCCCGCGCGAAGCGTCAGCGCAACGGATTTCAGCGCCGTCCCTTCCGCCGTGGGGGCGGGTTGGGACAGGGCGCGGACCTGCAGCAGAACGTCACCCGCCTGCCGCCCGCTGCGGTCGATGGGGCGCATCTCGCCCCCGACCATCATCGCGGCCAGCGTCCGGGCGGAATGTTCGCGCGGATCGCAACTGTCCACCACGCGGCCGCCGCGCAGGATCGTGGCGCGGTCGCAATGGGTGCGGATCTCCTCCAGCTTGTGGCTGATATAAAGGATCGCGGTCCCTTGGTCGGCAAGCTTGCGCAAGGTCGCAAACAGCAGTTCGGCTTCCTGAGGGGTCAGGACGCTGGTTGGCTCGTCCATGATCAGCAGGCGCGGGTTCTGCAGAAGGCAGCGGATGATCTCGACCCGCTGGCGCTCGCCCGCCGACAGAGTGACGACGCGGCGGGCGGGGTTCAGCGGCAGGCCGAAATCCTGGCTGACCTGCGCGATCCGGTCTGACAACTCGCGCCGGGGCGGCGGGTTCTCCATGCCCAGGGCGATGTTTTCCGCGACCGTCAGCGCGTCGAACAGGCTGAAATGCTGGAAGACCATCGCCACGCCCGCCGCGCGCGCGGCACGGGGATCGGCGGGGTGGTGTGGCTGGCCGTTCAGCACCATTTCCCCATCGTCGGGGCGGACCAGGCCATAGATCATCTTGACCAGCGTGGATTTGCCCGCGCCGTTTTCGCCCAGAAGGGCGTGGATCTCGCCTGGGGCGACCGTAAAGGACACACCGTCATTGGCGCGGACGCCGGGATAGGATTTGCCGATCCCCTTGGCTTGGAAAACTGCCGCGTCGATCAAACTTTGTCCCCTTGGTCAAATCCTTACACATGCTTATCGCGCAAGTGACGTCCAGGGCAATTGCGCTGTTTCGGCAGGTTGCGATAGACGTCTTGCATGGCCGCAAAACCCCCCCGATTCATCCACCTCCGCACACATTCCGAGCATTCGTTGCTGGAAGGCGCCATTCCCGTGGGCAAGCTGCCCGGCCTGGCTGCAGATGCAGGGATGCCTGCCGTCGCGCTGACCGACACCAATGCGATGTTCGCGGCGCTGGAATTCAGCGTGAAGGCGATGGACAAGGGGGTCCAGCCGATCGTCGGCTGCCAGATCACGCTTCAGGACGGCGCCACAGGGCCTGTGGTCCTGCTGGCGCAGAACCAGGCGGGCTGGCTGAACCTGATGGCGCTGTCCACCTGCCTTTACCTGCGCGACGGCGGTGCGCTGCCCCATGTCACGGTCGACGAACTGTGCAAGCATGCCGAGGGCCTGATCTGCTTGACCGGCGGTGCGACGGGGCCACTGGGATGCCTGATCGCGCAAGGGCAACGCGACAAGGCCGATGCCCTGGCCGACCGGCTGGCCGCCGCTTTCCCGACGCGCCTTTACGTCGAATTGCAGCGCCACCCCGGCGAGAACGGCCAGTTGATGCCCCCCGAGGCCGCTTCCGAATCCGGGCTGATCGACCTTGCCTATGCGAAATCCCTGCCGCTTGTCGCGACGAACGATGTCTATTTCCCGAAGGCTCAGATGTTCGAGGCGCATGATGCCCTGATCTGCATCGCGGAAAAGGCCTATGTGGACCAGTCGCAGCCCCGCCGCCGCCTGACGCCGCAGCATTACTTCAAGTCGGCCGAGGAAATGGCCGTGCTGTTCGCCGACTTGCCTGAGGCGCTGGAAAACACGGTTGAGATCGCCCGCCGCTGCGCCTTCGCCGTGAAAAAGCACGCCCCGATCCTGCCGCGCTTTGCCGATGACGAGGTCAGCGAGTTGCGCCGCCAGGCCCGCGAGGGGCTGGAACGGCGGCTGGCCGTCATCCCCCATGCCGTCAGCGTCGAGGAATACCACAACCGGCTGGAATTCGAGCTGGGCATCATCGAGCAGATGGGATTTCCAGGCTATTTTCTGATCGTGGCCGACTTCATCGGCTGGGCCAAGGAACACGACATTCCCGTGGGGCCGGGCCGGGGGTCGGGCGCGGGGTCGCTGGTGGCCTATGCGCTGACGATCACCGACCTTGACCCCCTGCGCTACAACCTGCTGTTCGAACGCTTCCTGAACCCCGAACGCGTGTCCATGCCGGATTTCGACATCGACTTCTGCATGGACCGGCGCGAGGAAGTGATCCGCTACGTCCAGGGCAAATACGGGGCCGAGAAGGTGGGCCAGATCATCACCTTCGGCGCGCTGCTGTCCAAGGCCGCCGTGCGCGACGTGGGCCGCGTCTTGCAGATGCCCTTCGGCCAGGTGGACCGCCTGTCCAAGATGATCCCGGTCGAGGGCGTGAAGCCCGTCAGCATCGCCAAGGCCCGTGCCGACGAACCCCGCTTGCGCGAAGCCGCCAAGGAGGAGGTCGTCAAGCGCCTGCTGGACTATGCCGAGCAGCTTGAAGGGCTTTACCGCAACGCATCCACCCACGCGGCGGGCGTGGTGATCGGCGACCGGCCCCTGGACCAGTTGGTGCCGCTTTACCGCGATCCGGCATCCGACATGCCGGCCACGCAGTTCAACATGAAATGGGTCGAACAGGCCGGGCTGGTGAAGTTCGACTTCCTGGGCCTCAAGACGCTGACCGTGATCCAGAACGCCGTGGACCTGATCAACGGGGGCGGGCGCCCCCTGCATGTCGCGGCCGACGGACGCAAGCTTTACGATCCGGCGCCGGGGACCGAGAACCAGATCAACCTGATCCCGCTGGACGACAAGGCGACATACGACCTGTTCGCCAGCGCCAAGACGGTGGCGGTGTTCCAAGTCGAAAGCTCGGGCATGATGGACGCGCTGCGCCGGATGCGCCCCACCTGCATCGAGGATATCGTGGCGCTCGTGGCGCTCTATCGTCCCGGCCCGATGGAGAACATCCCGACCTATTGCGAGGTCAAGAACGGGCTGCGGGAACTGGAATCGCTGCACCCCAGCATCGACCCGATCCTGGCCGAGACGCAGGGCATCATCGTCTATCAGGAACAGGTGATGCAGATCGCCCAGGTCATGGCGGGATATTCGCTGGGCGGCGCCGACCTGCTGCGCCGCGCCATGGGCAAGAAGATCGCCGCCGAGATGGCCAAGGAACGCCCGAAATTCGTCGATGGCGCGGTGGCGAACGGCGTGGACGCCAAGAAGGCGGGCGAGGTCTTCGACCTGCTGGAGAAATTCGCCAACTATGGCTTCAACAAGTCCCACGCGGCGGCCTATGCCGTGGTCAGCTATCAGACGGCATGGCTGAAGGCGAACCACCCGGTCGAATTCATGGCCGCGGTGATGAACTGCGACATCCACCTGACCGACAAGCTGGCGATCTACAAACGCGAATGCGACCGCATGGGGATCGCCATCGTGCCGCCCTGCGTCAACCGCTCGGCCCCCACCTTCAGCGTGCGCGAGGGCCGCATCCATTACGCCCTGGGCGCGCTGAAAGGCGTGGGCGTGGACGCGATGAAGCTGATCCATGATGCGCGGGGCGACACCCCCTTCCGCGACATCCACGACTTCGCCCGCCGCGTGGACATGAAGCGCGTGGGCAAGCGCCCGCTGGAGATGCTGGCCCGTGCCGGTGCCTTCGACGTGCTGGACGACAACCGCGCCCGGGTGGTCAAGGGGCTGGACGCGCTGTGTGCCTGGTCGGCGGCGGTGCAGGACCAGGCGGCCTCCAGCCAGACATCGCTGTTCGGCGGGGGCGAGGATCTGCCGCCGCCCCGCGCGCCCATCACCGGCGTCTGGCTGCCCACCGAAAAGCTGGCCGAGGAACACAAGGCCGTGGGCTTCTACCTGTCCGGCCACCCTTTGGACGACTACCTGCCCGCGCTGAAGCGCAAGAAGGTCCTGACATTGGCCGAGATCAGCCAGGAGGCCCTGGGCGGCCCGCTGGTCGCCAGCATCGCGGGCACGGTCGCCGCGCGGATGGAACGCAAGTCGGCCAAGGGCACGCCCTATGCCTTTGTCAGCCTGTCCGATCCGACCGGGCTTTACGAAGTCACGGTGTTCTCCGACCTGCTGACCGCATCGCGCGACCGCCTGGAACCGGGGCGGAACGTGGTGTTGCAGGTCAAGGTCGAGCCGTCGGGAGACGGGGTCAAGATGCTGGCGAATTCCGTCGATCTGCTGGAAAACGTCGTCGCCGATGCGGGCGCGGGCTGCCTTGCCGTGGAAATGCAGGGCAGCGACACCATCGCCCGGCTGGCCGAAACGCTGGCCCGCATCCGCACCGAAATCACCGTGCCCGCCCGCTCGCGCGGCCCCGTTCTGCTGCGCATCCGCGAGGGTGACGAGGTGATCGAGATCGAGGTCGCAAATGACGCCCCCCTGACCACCCCTGCCCGCCAGGCCCTGCGCGCGGTGCCGGGCGTTCTGGACGTGGTCGAGGAGTGACGCCTCATCTTCTGTGCGCAAGTATCCTCTGGGGGTCCGGGGGGCGAAGCGCCCCCGGTGCAGGTTTGGCCTCTAGGCAAATGTTCTCTTTTCGTGCTAGGTCTGCGGAAAACCGAAAGGGCAGTTCATGCGTGTTCTGGGCATCGACCCGGGCTTGAGGAACATGGGTTGGGGCGTGATCGCGGTTGACGGATCGCGCCTGCGCCATGTGGCCAATGGCGTGATCCAGACCGATGCGGGGGATCTGGGTGTGCGCCTTCTGCAGCTTTATCGCGGTCTGACGGCGGTCATTACGGCCCATGCACCGGACGCCGCTGCGGTCGAGCAGACCTTCGTGAACAAGGACGCCGTCGGCACGCTGAAGCTGGGCCAGGCGCGCGGCATTGCCCTGCTGGCTCCGGCCGAGGCCGGGCTGGCGATCGGCGAATATGCCCCGAACGCCGTCAAGAAGACCGTGGTCGGCGTGGGTCATGCGGGCAAGGAACAGGTGCAGCACATGGTCAAGGTCCAGCTTCCCGGCGTCACCTTCGACAGCGCGGACGCCGCAGACGCGCTGGCCATCGCCATCTGCCACGCCCGCCACCTGCAAGGCCGCACCCTGCGCATTGCGAGAACGGCATGATCGGCCGCATCGCCGGGATCATCCTGCACCGCGCCCGCGACCACGTGCTGATCGACGTGCGCGGCGTGGGCTATATCGTCCATGTCAGCGAACGCACCGCGGCCAGCCTGCCGCCGGTGGGCCAGGCGGTGGCGCTCTATACCGACCTGATGGTGCGCGAGGATCTGCTGCAACTCTTCGGCTTCACGTCGATGCTGGAAAAGGAATGGCACCGGCTGCTGACGGGCGTGCAGGGCGTGGGGGCCAAGGTCTCGCTGGCGATCTTGGGCACCCTGGGGCCGGAAGGCCTGGGCCGGGCGATTGCCCTGGGTGACTGGGCATCCGTCCGCAAGGCGCAGGGCGTCGGGCCGAAGCTGGCGCAGCGGGTTGTGCTGGAACTGAAGGACAAGGCGCCTTCGGTCATGGCGCTTGGCGCGACGCTGACGGTGGACATGGGCGTGCCGCTGGTCGAGGCGGACACCGGCGGCATGGCTGTTCCCGAACCTGCCGCCGCCGCCAAGCCCGCGGCGCCATCGGACGCAATGCTGGCCGCGCGCGCGACATCCGACGCGCTGTCCGCGCTGACCAATCTGGGCTATGCTGCCAGCGAGGCCGCGCAGGCCGTGGCCGAGGCGCAGGCGCAGGCGCGGGAACCCAACCTCCAGACCCCCGCGTTGATCCGCGCCGCGCTGCGCCTGCTGGCACCGAAGGAATAGGGGACGCCGATGCACGGGAACGCCAAGGTCTTCATCCTGATGGCCGCCATGACCGCCCTGGTCATGGTGCTGGGCTGGATGCTGGGCGGACAGGGCGGCGCGGTGGTCGCGCTGTTGCTGGCCGGTGGCATGAATGTCTTTTCCTGGTGGAACAGCGACAAGATGGTCCTGCGTCAGCAAGGGGCGGTGGAACTGTCGCCGCAGCAGGGCGGCGATCTTTATGCCATGACCGCCGAACTGGCCCGGCGCGCGAACCTGCCGATGCCCAAGCTGTATCTGCTGCCGACCGAACAGCCCAATGCCTTTGCCACCGGCCGCAACCCGGAAAACGCGGCCGTGGCGGTGACGCAGGGGCTGGTGCGCAGCCTGTCGCGGGACGAAATCGCAGGCGTGATCGCCCATGAGCTGGCCCATATCAAGCAGCGCGACACCCTGACCATGACCGTCACAGCGACCATGGCCGGGGCCATCGCGATGATGGGCAACATGATGCTGTTCACCGGCGGGCGCGACGACAGGGGCGGCGGGCTGGGGGCGATCCTGGCCATGATCTTCGCGCCCATGGCCGCCATGATGGTGCAGATGGCGATTTCCCGCACCCGGGAATTCGAGGCAGACGCCACCGGCGCCCGGATCAGCGGGCAGCCGCAGGCGCTGGCCTCGGCCCTGGCGAAGATCTCGCAACTGGCGGGGCGCACGCTGAACATCCCGGCGGAAAAGAACCCGGCGGCCGCGTCGATGTTCATCATCAATCCGCTGGGCGGGCTGCGCATGGACCGCCTGTTCGCCACCCATCCCGCGACCGAGGACCGCATTGCCCGGCTGATGGCGCTTGAGGGACGGCCTGCCATGGCGGAACGCGCGTCCCCCATCCCCCGCAGCGGCCGCGACGATGGTCCCTGGGGGCGCGGATGATCCATCCCGACCCGACCCTCCGCCCCGAGCCGATGGACAGCGACTCCGAGGACCGCGCCCTGCGCCCGCAGATGCTGTCCGAATTCGTGGGCCAGGCCGAGGCGCGCGCAAACCTGCGCGTCTTCATCGAAAGCGCCCGGATGCGCGGCAAGGCGATGGACCACACGCTGTTCTTCGGCCCCCCCGGTCTGGGCAAGACCACACTGGCGCAGATCATGGCGCGCGAACTGGGCGTGAACTTCCGCATGACATCAGGCCCCGTTCTGGCGCGGGCGGGTGATCTGGCGGCGATCCTGACGAACCTGGAAGCCCGCGACGTCCTTTTCATCGACGAGATTCACCGCATGAACCCTGCGGTCGAGGAGGTTCTCTATCCCGCGATGGAGGATTTCGAGCTGGATCTGGTCATCGGCGAAGGCCCGGCGGCCCGCACCGTTCGGATCGAACTGCAGCCCTTCACACTGGTGGGCGCCACGACCCGCCTTGGCCTGCTGACGACGCCGCTGCGCGACCGGTTCGGCATTCCCACGCGGCTGGAATTCTATACCATTCCCGAACTTGACCTGATCGTGCAGCGGGGGGCGCGGCTGATGGGCATCGACGCCGATCCCGATGGCACGCGCGAAATCGCCCGCCGCGCGCGCGGCACGCCCCGGATTGCCGGGCGGCTGCTGCGCCGGGTGGTGGACTTCGCCCTGGTCGAAGGCGACGGGCGGCTGACGCGGCAGATCGCGGACACCGCCCTGACCCGGCTGGGCGT
Source organism: Paracoccus yibinensis (assembly GCF_030846195.1). Classification (GTDB taxonomy): domain Bacteria; phylum Pseudomonadota; class Alphaproteobacteria; order Rhodobacterales; family Rhodobacteraceae; genus Paracoccus; species Paracoccus yibinensis. The sequence continues at coordinate 478,523 of NZ_JAVCWH010000003.1, read as the reverse complement.
GGACGACATGGGGCTGGACGGCGCGGACCGGCGCTATCTGCTGCAGATGGCCGAGCATTACGGCGGCGGTCCGGTGGGGGTGGAAACGCTGTCCGCCGCCCTGTCCGAAAGCCGCGATGCGATCGAGGAGGTGATCGAGCCTTATCTGCTGCAACAGGGCCTGGTTGCGCGGACGCCGCGCGGGCGGCAGTTGACCGCAGGTGCTTGGCGCCATCTGGGGCTTGCGGCGCCGACCTTGCCTTCGCAGGGCAGTCTTTTCGACGGCTGAAGGGCAGGGGACGCTGGCCTTGTCATTCCTTGTGCGACTCCGCCGGAAAATTTGCAGTCCGCTGCAAAGATGAAGAACGCCCCATCCCGTGAAGGATGAGGCGCCTGCTTCGCACACGGTCATCGGCGTCCCCGCCTTTGCCATGAGGCGCAGATTACCACGCCGATCGTGATGGTTCTGCGGGCACTATTTGTCAGCGATCTTGCCCGTGGCCACCCTTGAGGGCAGTCGTTTAGACATGACGGAAAGATCGACACGCGGAACCCTGCGCGGGCTCGGCTATTCTGACATGCGGCCGCAGCGTGTTGTCGGCGAGGGCCACCGGCACAGTCAGGCCGCGGGGCGTCCTTTGCTGTGGCGCCGTCAAGGAGGTCCTTGGCCTGCCTGAAGCGGGATCGTTTCGGGCAAAGGGCACCTCAAAAGGCCGTCCAGCCGCCATCGGTCGCATAGGTCGCACCGGTCATGTTCCCGGACTCGGGCGACAGGAGATAGACCATCATCGAGACTTGCTCGGCCACGGTCGCGGGACGGCGGGCCTGGTCTGCGTAGGCCAGGATGGACATGGTCTTGAGCCGGCCCATCGCCGGGCCCGGCCCGGCGGCGGCGTTCTGCGCGGCGACAAGCGCCCCGGCGCGGGCGATCATCGGCGTGTCGGTCGCGGCCATGTTCACCGAGTTCACGCGGATGCCCCAGGGCGCGTAGTCCACCGCCGCGTTGCGGGTGATCCCGTTCACCGCGTGCTTGGAGGCGACATAGGCAGGGTTGCCGGCAAGCCCGGCAAGCCCGGCGATCGACCCCACGTTGAGGATCGCGCCGCCGCGCCCCTGCGCCAGCATCTGCCGCAGTTCGTGGCGCATCGACAGGAACACGCCCTTGACGTTCGTTCGGAAGACCGCATCCCAGTATTCATCCGTCGCCTCGTGGATCGGCGCAAAGACACGATCCTTTTGCGTAGCGTAATCGATCGGCGCCCCGGAATGGACGCCATCCATCACGCCCGCGTTGTTGAGCGCGGCGTCAAGACCGCCGAAGGCCTCGACTGCCGTCGCGACCATGCGCGCGCAGATGGCGTCCTCGGCCACGTCGCCCGCGACGAAGCGCGTGGGATGACCGGCAGCGGCGATCTGCTCCATCGTGGCGCGGCCCTCCGCCTCCAGCCAGTCCACGCCGACGACGTTCGCCCCCTCGCGCGCCAGCCGCCAGGCCGCGCCGCGCCCCATGCCTCGGGCGCAGCCCGTGACGATGACCGTCTTGCCGGCAAAGCGGCCCGGCACGAAGTAATCGTCGGGCATCGGCGCAATGCCAAGGCGGCCAGGCACGGCCGGGTCGGCCGGATCCCAGGCCTGGGCGTAGTTGCCAAGCGGGGGAACAGGGCTCTCGCCCTCGGCCCCGGCCGTGGCCTGCGTCAGGCCAAGCCCGCCGGCCCCGCTGGCCGCTGCGACCAGGGATTTCAGGATATTACGTCGGATCATGGTGTCCTCCACCGGTCAGAAAGCGGGCGCGGCGCCAAGCATCGCCACCGCGTCACGGATGAACTGGAGGCCGAGCGCCAGCTGAAGCACGCCGAACACCGCGCCGAAAAGCTGGAGCGGCACGGGGCCGATCGCGCCGAGGATCGCCTTCGCCCGCAGCATCAGAAGCCAGTTGACGGCGATCAGCCCAAGGCCAAGTGCGAGGATGCCGAACTTCGTCTCCCAGCCCGGAAAGGGCGTGGCGAAGATCAGCGGCACCGACACGGCGATCGGGGGAAAGAGGCCGGGAAAGGCTACGGCTGCGGCGGGGGTTTGCGCAGCGTCGAGCGGCGGGCCAGACACGGCCGGCACAAGCAGGGTCTGCAGTGACAGCGCCACCGGCACAAGGCCGGCCGCAGCAATCAAGACAGGGAAGCTGACGCCCCAGGCCCCCAATACCGCATTGCCGATCACAACGGTAAGTGCGAAGGCCCCGGCAACCAGCAGGGCCGCCCGACCAGCCAGCCCGCGCACCCCGGGCGCCGCGTCGCTGTCGCCGACCTTCGAAAAGACGGCAATGGCCCGGATCGGGCCCATCGTCATGAAGAGAAGCCCGAACAGGGCGCCCCATGGCATCTCGGTCATTGCGCTTGTTCCTTAGACATCTGCTCGTTGAGGCAGGCGATGCGGAACGCGCCACCGGCCTCGGCAGTCACGAGATTACGGCGTCAGCCGGCGTCCCGGGGAGGGTCTGCCTGCCCATCCTGGGCACCCTCCGCGCAAGCCTGCTCGGCCTGCCGCCTGGTATGCGCCTCCACCAGCACCTCGAAGTCGGCGAAGAGCCTGGCGAGGCGCACCATGGCCCGCCTGTCGATCGCGGCAAGGTCAAGGCGGGCCGCGGCGATGCCATCGGCCATCGCAAGCTTCCAGGCGGCATCGCCGGTTCGGACCAGCCAGCCCTTCCGTTCAAGTGCGGCCAGACGTCGCCGCACCGTCTCTCGCGGGATGCCCGTAACGTCGGCAATGCGCGACGCGCTGATGCTGAGCCGCTCGGCAGGTATCGCGGCAGGGTCGGTTCCGGCTTTCACCGCGGTGCGGGTCGCCCGGATGGTGACCTGTCCCACAAGCGCCAGCACCATCATCGACTGGAGGTCGCCGCGAAAGATCCGGCTGAGGTCGGCCAAATGCTCGATGAAGAACTCTACCCAGCAATACTGGTAAGCCATGTAGTCGCCCTCGAAGGCGGCAAGAACCTCGTCGGCGCGCCGGGCCGACCTGCTCCGGGGCGCTGTGTGCTGCATGGCGGCCTCCTCTGCCAAGCACCCGGAAACGCGGGCCGATTCCGCCGCAAGCCTATCACGTAACGCGGGGTCATGGGCGGACAACCTGCCCGTATCGAGCAGCCGATATCGTGGCGCGCAGCGAGCGGCTGGTCTTCTGAGGAGGTTACCGACGCGGCGCGGTGGCCGCGATGATCGTCATGTAGTGGACGGTGGCCGCCACGATCCCGGCGATGACAGCAAGAACGGCGACCGCCACGGGCACACCGACGACGACGGTGCCCGCGAGCCGCTGCCAGAGGACGGCTGCGGCGATGACCGCCCCGAATGCAAACAAACCGTGCTTGACCACCAGCCACAGCCCGTCAGGCAGGAACGGCCGCCTCGGCACCTTCAGGGTCAGATGGCCGACAGCCGTCAGGATCATCGCAAGGATCGTCGCAAGCAGGACGGCGGTGCCGAGCACGGTATGTTCCTCGGTGCCGATCGCGTCGGCCGAAAGCGCGACAGGGCCATGCCCTGCCATGAGAAAGGCCTGGATCGCGCCGTTGATGAGAGCATTGACGAGGCCGGTGGTCGCGGAGCTTTTCAGGAGCGCCGCAGGTTCAGGCAGGTCTTGTGCAGTGGATGTCATGTCTGGATCCGTTGTTTGAACAGGTCAGAAAGTCCAGAAAAGATGTGTCTGCAGGGTGGTCCACGGCTCGTCCGGCCCGGGAGTGGCGTCGCGGATCGCCCTGCCGGGGCGTCCGACCGAGGCAATGCCCAGCAGGAAGATGTTTTCGGAAAGCGCATAGCGTGCCGTGAACGAGAATTCCTGCCCGAGGTCGTGGCTCGAGAGCGTCGCAAGTGCCGGGTTGGCGCCAAGGTTGTTGAGTTCGAGCGCCCGGTGCAGATGCCAGTCGAACGTAAGATTCAGGCGCGGGTCGGGCGCGAGGTTCAGCCGGAGCCGGTGCGTGGCGCGGTTCGCCGGGTTCAGCGCCTTGCTGATCGACACGCCCTCCAGCCACTCCGACAGGCCGCCGGCATACAGCGGGTCGAAACGCTCGTATGTGGCGGTGTCCGGGTCATCGCCGCTGCGCGCGGCGTAGCGGTAGCTGAGGCTCGGGCTCCACGGCAGATCCCGGGCGATGTAGCCGAAGGACGCATAGCCGCCCCAGGCGTCCATGTCGAAATCGTCGTGCCTCTGGTGCGCGATCTCGCCTTCGACCCAGACGCCCGGTGCCACCTCGGGATCGGCCCAGCGCAAGTGGGCAGCGAGGGTGGTCAGTCCCTCGCGCGTGCCGACAGCGCCACCTGGGGCGGCATAGCGGGTCTTCGATTCAAGCACACGGATAAGCGAGGCATCGACCCAGAACCTGTCGGTGAACGCATAGCGCAGATTGCCGCCGGCAAGCACCGTATCGCTTTCCAGCGGCTCGTATTCGTTCGGATCGAGGTAGAAGGCGGTCGCCGTCCAGTCATCGTACTTGACAGTCCCGATGGCGGCGAAGTCGTGCGCCGTCCGGGGCGCAAGATAGACGGCAGGCCGCGGTCCGGCGTTCCACTGCGAGCCGAACTGGGAGACGAGAAAGCCGTCATTCAGGGTGAAGTTCTGCCGCCCGAAGGACAGATTGACGCTGCGCCGCCTGTCGTCCGTTCCCCAGAGCAGACCGGCATAGGCCTTTTCAACATCGATGGACGAGCGCGTGTCGCCGCGGAAGATGTCCTGCCCGACCGCAAGGGGCGCGATCGCCGTCGTGGCGCCGTAGAGTGCAAAGTTCGAGTCGCCAAGCTGTGTTACGCCGGACAGGCCGAACTCGACAAAGGCTTCCGCCCAACTTGCCCGCGAGCCGGTTTGCGCGCCCGTCGCGGGATCTTCGACCAGCGGATTGCCGAGGGTGAAGACCTCTGGACGGCCAAACCATGCGTTGCCGTCGGAATAGATCCCGATGCCACCGTTCAGGTGGAAGCGAAGAAGGCTGTTCTGGTCCTGCCACAGAATCGGGAAGGCCGCGCGCCCGCCGCCTGCCAGCATACCCGTCGGCCCTTCGAACGCGTCGGCCGGGGCAAGGGAAAGCGTCACTTCCACCTGCGCGTGCGAGGGTTCGTTGGCGATAGCGTCAAGTCGGGTCTCGACCGAGGCAACGCCGGCGAGTGCGCCGAGGCGCAACTGGGCGGTATCGAGCGCAGATTGCGTCAACCGGTCGCCAGGCCGCAGGCCAAGGCGCCGGCGCGCCTCGGCAAGGATCGAGGCATCGCGCGCCGCGTCGCCGGTAGAGCCGGTGGTGCGCAGGCCGACAGAGCTTACGACCCGCGTCTCGGCCGCGGAGAGGAGCGGCACACCGTCCGGGCCGCCGAGTCCAGCGCCGCTGTCCTGGGCAGCCGCGGGCAGGGCGACCGCCAGCGCCGCGGCGCAAAGCGCGACATGCAAACCGGGGAGGCCCCTGAAGCTCATCGCCCGAAGAGCCTGTGCACCGAGCCGCCGCCGTGAACGTTGATCGTCTGTCCACTGATCCATCCGCCGGCGGGCGAGCAGAGCCAGAGCATGGCATTTGCGACGTCCTCGGGCCGGCCGGGGCGACCGGTCAGGGTGTCGGGCTTCATCATCCGTTCCTGCATCTCGGGCGTGATGCCGGCATCGGCGTAGCCGGCCGTGATCACCGTGCCGATCAGGACCGAGTTCACCCGAACCCGCTTGTTCAGCAAATGCGCAAGCGAAACCATCATCTGGTTCAACGCGGCTTTGGCGGTCGCATAGGGCAGGATGTCGTAGGCCGGGATTGCCGACGAAAACGAACCCGAATTGGTGATCGAGGCATTCTCGGCCTTCTCCAGATAGGGAAGACAAGCCATGCTCATCCGGTAGGCGCTGATCGTGTTGAGCTTGTAGGAGTCAAGGAACACATCCTCGGGAATGGCGGCCGGATCGGGCTGGCGCTCACCCCAGCCGACGTTGTTGACCAGCGTCGATATCCCGCCGAAGGCGTCCACCGTCGCCTTCACCACGGCGTCGATATCGTCCTTGCTGGTCACGTTGCAGGCCATGCCGAGGCACTCGTTGCCAGTCTCTTTCGCAATCTTTCCCGCAGTTTCCGCGGCCATGTCGCCGTTGAGATCGGCGATCATCACCCTCGCACCCGCGCCCGAGAGCGATTTCGCAATGCCCGCACCGATGTTCTGCGCACCGCCGGTTATGATGACGTTATGGCCGTCCAGCCGAAATTCCGAGAAGGGGTCGTAGCTCATGATGATGTCCTTTGCGTCTTGGGCGAGCGCCCGGTCAGTCGAGTTCCTGAACGCCGCCGCCCGAGACGGTCAGCACCTGCCCCGAGATCCAGGATGACGCCGGCGCGCAGAGGAAGAGCGCGGCGTAGGCGATGTCCTCGGCCTCGCCGAGCCGCCCGAGCGGCGTGTGCTTCAGCATCGCCTTCTCGATATCGGGGTTGAGGACCGAGGCGAGCGCGTCGGTCTTGATCGCGCCCGGGGCGATGGCGTTGATGCGGATGCCCATCGCGCCAAGATCGAAGGCGATGTTCCGCGTCAGGTGGTTCACTGCGGCCTTCGACGAGGCGTAGGAGGCCATCCTCTGGTTCTTGTTCTCGCCCGCCATCGAGGAAATGTTGAGCACTGCGCCCTCTCCGGCGGCCGCCATGTGCGGCGCGGCGAGTTGCGTCAGCCGGAACAAGGAGAAGACGTTCAACTCGTAAGCCCAGCGGAATGTGTCCATCGGCATGTCGAAGGGCTTCGGCCCGCCCCCGCCCGCGTTGTTGACGAGGATCGAGAGCTTGCCGAACCGGTCGAGCGCCGTCTTCACCACCGCTTCAAGGTCGGATTCCCTGGTCACGTCGCAGGCAAGGCCCACCGCCTCGCCGCCGTCGGCGACGATCTCTGCGGCGACCGCTTCGGCCGTTTCGGCCTTCAGGTCGCTTACCACCACCGAGGCGCCGGCTCCCGAGAACACACGGGCGATTGCCCGCCCGATGCCGGCGCCGGCGCCGGTGACGACGGCCACATGGCCATCGAGTCGAAACAGGTCTGGATCGAACATTGCCCCCTCCGATCTGAGTCCGATGTCACCAGCTACCGCCGCGGCCAGGCTCTGGATAGGCAGCACCTGCCCAGATTGGGCACCCTGGCGTTCCTGCCGCGCGGGGGAGGGCGACAGGGAATATCGGGAGTCTGACGGAAGAATATTGATGAAACCGGTTCAATTCCGATTGCGGAGCGATGGCGTCCCGGCGCACCGGATCCAATGTCGAGGATCTTCGAGCCGCCATCCAGGCTTGCGCTGAAGCGTGCCGGGAAGCACGAGCAGCCGGATCTGTGCCGAAGCCTGCGGGGCCTGGGTCAATGCCTGTCAGGCAACTCTGGAAAAAACATGCTGAGGCTATCCGACGGCCGCTTTCAAGCACTGGCGCCGCAGCTGCACGCTTGCGTCAGTTCTCGGCTGTCCGTTCTTCAGCGCAGCACAAAGCGCGAACTTACGCAGAGATCTACACCGTGATCGCGCCGATTGACTAAACTTCTTCATGCCCCGTTGCGGACAATGAATATCCCGGCGGGATCAGGAGGAGCGAAGCCTCTGGCGCGTCAGGGGGTCAGCCCTTCGGGGTCGGGCAGGCCATTGGCGCGGGCCGTGGCGGTAAGCGTATTTGCCAGAAGGCAGGCGATGGTCATCGGGCCGACACCCCCGGGAACCGGGGTGATTGCCCCGGCGACGCTGGCCGCGGCCTCGAAATCGACATCGCCGACCAGTCCGTCATCGGTGCGATTGATCCCCACGTCGATCACCACGGCGCCCGGCTTGATCCAGTCGCCTTGCACGAAATGCGCGCGGCCGACGGCCGCCACCACGATATCCGCCTGGCGGCACAGGTCGGGCAGGTTCGCTGTCCGCGAATGGGCGACGGTGACGGTCGCGCTGTCGCGAAGCAGCAGTTGCGCCATGGGCTTGCCGACGATGTTGCTGCGCCCGATCACCAGGGCGTTCCTGCCAGCAAGGCTGCCCAGGTGATCGCGCAGCAGCATCAGGCAGCCCAACGGCGTGCAGGGCACCATGGCCTTCTGCCCCGTCGCCAGACGTCCGACGTTCAGGATGTGAAACCCGTCCACGTCCTTGCCTGGCTCGATGGCGTTGATGACAGCCGCCTCGTCCATGTGCCGGGGCAGGGGAAGCTGGACCAGGATGCCGTTGACGGCCGGATCGGCGTTCAGGCGGTCGATCAGCGCCAGCAGGTCGTCCTGCGATGTTTCAGCCGGCAGACGGTGCTCGTAGGAGTTCATGCCGACCTCGCGCGTCATCCGCCCCTTGGAGTTCACATAAACCTGGCTTGCCGGATCCTCGCCCACCAGCACCACCGCCAGTCCCGGCGTGATGCCGCTGTCCTTCATCGACCGGACCTGCGTGGCGATGCGGGCGCGCAGGTCGGCGGCGAAGGCCTTGCCGTCGATCAGAGTGGCCGGGGTGGGCGTGGTTGCTGTCAAGGGCGGTCTCCGTTCAGATGGCGGTCTTCCTGCGCGATGGCGGCTTCGACCAGTTGCCGCCAGATATTCTCGATCAGCGCGGGGTCCAGCCCGCGCGATGCGGCGTGACGGCCCGCATTTGCGACAACCTCCTCGACCCGATCATCAATGCGCGCGGGCAGGCCGATCCGTTCCTTGATCCGGGCCGCCTGGGCGATCAGCGCGTGACGCTGCGCCAGAAGGTCCACAAGCTGTTCGTCCAGTTCGTCAATACGGGCGCGCAGCGTCGCCATGTCCAGGATGTCCTCGATCCGCATCGGACCCTCCAATTAGCTGGCAGGGGGATGCACCGGACCGCACCGGGGTGCAAGACCAAAGAAAAACCCCGGCGCGGATGGCCGGGGTTTTGGAAGGTCATGCCGGGGCGGGATCGCCGCTCGTGGCGGGCTTGCCCGCCTTGGGGATCGCGGTGACCGAGGGGATCAGGCTGCCCGGCATGTCGTCGTCGCCGCCCAGGGGTTCGCCCCGCAGGACCTTGCCGATCTCCTCGCCCGTCAGGGTCTCGTATTCCAGCAGGCCCTGGGCCAGGCGCTCGAACTCGGCTTCCTTCTCGATCAGGATACGGCGGGCTTCCTGATAGCCCTGCTCGATCAGGTCGCGAACTTCCTGCTCGATCAACTCCTTGGTCGCGGCTGAGATCGAGAAGCCCCCGGTCGAGCCGTTATAGCCCTCATGCGCCTCGGCATAGTCGATGTTGCCGACCTTGTCGGACATGCCCCATCGCATCACCATGGCGCGGGCCAGCTGGCTGGCCTGCTGGATGTCGCCGGCGGGACCGTTCGAAACGCCTTCCTCGCCATACTTGATGATCTCGGCGGCCTTGCCGGCCATGGTCATGGCCAGCTTCTGCTTGGCCTCGTCCTTGTGGAAGTTCAGGCGGTCCATTTCCGGCAAGCTGACCACCATGCCAAGCGCGCCGCCGCGCGGGATGATCGTCGCCTTGTAGACCGGATCGCATTTGGGCAGCGACAGGCCGACGACGGCATGGCCCGCCTCGTGATAGGCGGTCTTTTCCTTCTGCTCGGGCGTCAGGACCATGCTGCGGCGTTCGACGCCCAGCATGACCTTGTCCTTGGCATTCTCGAAATCTTCCATGCTGACGAAGCGGCGGCCGATGCGGGCGGCCATCAGCGCGGCCTCGTTCACCAGGTTCATCAGGTCGGCGCCCGAGAAGCCGGGCGTGCCGCGCGCGATGATTCGCAGATCCACGTCGGGACCGACCGGCACCTTGCGGGCATGGACGGACAGGATCTTCTCGCGCCCCTTGATGTCGGGGTTCGGGACATGGATCTGGCGGTCGAAGCGGCCCGGGCGCAGCAGGGCGGGGTCCAGCACGTCGCGGCGGTTGGTCGCGGCGACGATGATGATGCCTTCGTTGGCCTCGAACCCGTCCATTTCGACCAGAAGCTGGTTCAGCGTTTGTTCGCGTTCGTCGTTGCCGCCGCCGATGCCCACGCCGCGCGCGCGGCCCACGGCGTCGATCTCGTCGATGAAGACGATGCAGGGGGCGGATTTCTTGGCCTGCTCGAACATGTCGCGGACGCGGCTGGCACCGACGCCCACGAACATCTCGACGAAATCGGACCCCGAGATGGTGAAGAAGGGCACGCCCGCCTCTCCCGCAATGGCGCGGGCCAGCAGGGTCTTGCCGGTGCCCGGAGGGCCGACCAGCAGCGCGCCCTTCGGGATCTTGCCGCCCAGGCGGCTGAACTTCTGCGGATTGCGCAGGAACTCGACGATCTCCTCAAGCTCCTCCTTGGCTTCGTCGATCCCCGCCACGTCGTCGAAGGTGACGCGGCCATGCTTTTCGGTCAAGAGCTTGGCGCGCGACTTGCCAAAGCCCATCGCGCCCCCTTTGCCGCCGCCCTGCATCCGGTTCATGAAGAAGATCCAGACCCCGATCAGCAGGATGAAGGGCAGCCAGACGCCCAGCAGGGACATGAAGCCCGACTGCTGCTGGCGGACGACCTTCACATCGACGTTCTTGGCGATCAGGCGGTCCGAGATATCCTCGCCCTGCGGACGGACGGTGACATACTGGTTCCCGTCGGTGCCGGTGATCGCCAGTTCCTCGCCGTCGATGGTGACGGCGGAAACCTGGTCGTTCTCGACGCGTTGGATGAAATCGGAATAGCTGATCTGCCGGCTGTTCATGGTCGTCGCGCCGTCGCTGAACAGGTTGAACAGCGCCAGGATCATCAGGAAAAGGACGACCCAGAAGGCCAGGTTGCGTGCGTTGCCCAAATCGGACCTCCGGCAGAAAGCGGTTTGGCTTGAAAATAGGGATTATCGGCGCAGGTTCAATGCGCCATGACAAGCCTGCGGAAATGTGACGCAACACGCACGGGCCGCACATCATAGGGCGCCATGGGACGGATCAGGGGGGCGGCGATCAGCCGGTCGCCTTCCCAGATGGCGGGGGTGGCGGCAGCCTCGTCCCGGCCAAGGCCAGACAAGCGCCATTTGACCCGCGCGACTTCGCCCATCCCAAGCGCCGCGACATGCTGTCCGGGCTTCAAGCCGCTGACATGCCAGCGGTTATCCCAGATGCCATCCTGAACATCTGGTGCGCGCAGGGCGGCGGCGGCTTCGCGGAACAGCCGGATCCGATCGCCCGCCGGTTCGATCAGCGCGCCGTCCAGCGTGACGCGGTGGCCGGTCGCGATGGCGTTCAGCGCGTGCAGGACCGTATTGCGGCGCGGCGGATAATCCGCGCCGGTGATCCAGCGGCAGGCGGCCACGATCAGGCGGCGGCGAATTTCCGAAGGTGCATCGCCATAGGCGCGGCGAGGCAGGGTGAGGCTGCCGTTATACGCCTCGGCTTCCCGCGCGGCATGGGCGGCGTAATGGGACAGCGCATCGCGCGCTTCCTGGATATGATTCGCGGCGCGGGCCAAGGCGGCAATATCCAGGCCCATGGCCGAGATGGCGCGGCGGACGCGGATGCGGTCGAAGTCCTCATTGTCGTTGCTGGGATCGTCCACCCAGGGAATGTCTCGCAGACGCAGCCAGTCGCGCAAATCCTGCCGGCCCACCCCCAGCATCGGGCGCAGCCAGCGGGTGCCGAAGGCATCGCGCCATTCCGCCATCGAGGCCAGCCCGTCGATCCCCGATCCCCGACCCAGGCGCATCAGCAGGGTTTCGGCCTGATCATCCGCTGTATGCCCAAGGACAACTGCGGGCAGATCGTTGCGCTGCGCCCAGCCGGACAGCAGGCGAAGCCGTGCGTCGCGGGCATTGGCCATCAGGTTTCCGGTTTCCGTCCCGCGTTGCCAGACCAGCGTGGCATGGGAAAGACCAAGCGCACGGGCGGCACGGCCGACCTGCCGCGCCTCGGCCGCGCTTTCCGGCCGAATGCCGTGATCGACAGTGGCGACCATGATCCTGCGGCCCCGGCCCCAGTCGGCAATCATGTGCATCAAGGCCACGGAATCGCCGCCCCCCGACACCGCGACGCCGATCGCCGGCATGTCGCCCGCCAGCCGGTCCAAGGCGGCATGAACGCGAAAGACCGGATCGGTGGGGGGCAGGGTCATGGCGCGTCTATTGATGTTCGGCCAGATCGGCCTCGGCCTCGGGGTTGGCTGCGGGCGGCAGGGCGCCCAGGTCGTTGGCTCCGCAGGCCAGTCGGCTGAGCCGGGTTTCCGCCTCGGCGGCGAAGGGGCTGCCGGGAAAGCGCGCCGGAATTTCGGCCAGGTAAAGGCAGGCCGCCGTCGCGTCCCCCTCGGCCTCGATCACCCGTGCGATGCCCAGCAGGCTTTCCGCGGCGCGTGGCCCATCGGGATCGGCGGCAAAGCCCTCCAGCCAGGCGGCAGCCGCGCCCTTGGCATCGCCCGCGCTGTCAAGCGCCGCGCCGCGCAGGAACAAGGCCTCGGCCGTCAGCGCGCCGCCGGCATGGGTTTCCGCCACCGCCCCGAACATGTCGGCCGCCCTGCGGAAGTCGCCGCTTGCCATGACCTGCTGGGCAGCATCGAAATCGGCCTTCTCGCCTGCCCCTGCAGGTTTGCCTTGCTGGGTCTGGGGTGTTGCCGGACCCAGGTTCGGAACAGGGCTGCCGCTGCGGCCCAGATCCTGCATGGTCAGGGCCGAAAGGTCGCAGCCCTCGTCCATCTCGCACAGGCGGAACTCGATGTCGGCGATGCGGCGGCTGGCATCGGCGGTGATCCGGTCGATGCGGTTCCCCAGCTGTTCGGTCCGGTCGGTCAGCCGGGCCAGCCGCTGTTCCATCGCGTTCATGCGGTCGATAGCAGCATCGCCCCCCGCCGCCTGGAATCCCGCCGCGCCCGATGCGACCAGTTCGCCCCGCAGCGTCTGCACCTGGGCGCGCAGATCGTTCAGGTCGGCGCGCAGGTCGGCCAGGGTCGGCTCCTGGGCCATCGCCGGCCAAGCCAGCGATGCCGCCAGAAGGGCCGCGGCGATGGCGCGGGTGATCACGACCCGGCCCCCGTTGCGCTGACCACCGTGACGGCGCGGCGGTTCTGGGCATAGCAGGCCTCGTCCGAGCAGACTTCCCGCGGGCGTTCCTTGCCGAAGCTCAGCGTGCGGAGACGGTCCGGGCTGACGCCCTGGGCAATCAGGTATTCCTGCACCGCGCCGGCCCGCCGCGCACCAAGCGCCAGGTTGTATTCGCGCGTGCCTGTTTCCTCGGCATGGCCCTGGACGACGGCGCTGAAGCCGGTATGGGTGTTCAGCCATTGCGCCTGCCGGGCCAGGATCGTGCGCGCCTCGGAAGTGAGGGCGGTCTGGTTTGCGGCGAACAGCACCGTGTTTCCCACGGTGTCGTTGAAATATTGGGGCGTCGCTTCCGCCCCCAGGGTGCCGCCCGCCAGATCGCCCTGATACAGCGCGCCGCCCGCCGCATTGGCGTAAGGGTCCACGACGGTCTGCGTCACCGGCGGCGCGGGCTGCGCGCAGGCGGCAAGGGTCAGCAGCAGGGTGGCGGCAGCAGGCTTTTTCCAGGCGATCATCGGGTCATCCTTATGGCGCGGGGCTTCAGGGCATCAATGGACCCCAAGAGGGATCCGAGGCAGCAAAGTCAAGGCTCAGCGGTCGCATATTGCGCCCGGTGATGTCCACCGAATGCAGGCGCGGCTGTCCGTTCCCCCCCGGCGCCACCCGCGTGAACATCACCACGCGGCCATTGGGGGCCCAGGTCGGGGACTCGTCAAGGAAAGATTCCGTCAGGGTCTTTTCCGCCGACCCGTCGGTGCGCATCGTCGCGATGTGGAACCGGTCGCCCACCTGCTTGGTAAAGGCGATCAGATCCCCCTTGGGCGACCAGGCGGGCGAACCATAGCGTCCGTCGCCAAAGCTGATCCGCGACGGCTCGCCCCCGTTCACGCCCACCACATACAGCTGCGGATTGCCGGACCGGTCGGATTCGAACACGATCCGCTGCCCGTCGGGGCTGAAGCTGGGCGCGGTGTCGATGGCGGGCGACTGGACCAGCGGCCGCTGCGCCCCCGATGCGGCATCCATCAGCCAGATGTCGGTATTGCCGCCCTGTTCGCGGGAATAGACGATCCAGCGCCCGTCCGGGCTGAACCGGGGCGAAAAGGCCATGCTGTTCGCGTCCTGCGTCAGCGCGCGCGACGACACGGTGGCGATGTCCAGCACGCGGATCTGGGGAAAGCCGCTGTCGAAGCTGGTATAGACCAGCCGCCGCCCGTCGCGCGAAAACTGCGGCGCCAGCACCAGCGAGGAGCTGTCGGTCATCCACAGGATGTTCTGGCCGTCGTAATCCATCACGCCGATGCGCTTGATCCGCGCGTCCTTCGGCCCGGTTTCCTGGACAAAGGCCACGCGGCTGTCGAAATAGGGCTGTTCCCCCGTCAGGCGGGCATAGATCTGGTCGGCAATCTTGTGCGCGGCCCGGCGCCAGTCGGTCGCGCGGGCATCGAACTGCATCCCGTCGCCCTGCGCCTGACCGGCATAGACGTCGTACAGCCTGAACTTGACGCTGATCGCGTCGCCCGCCTGCGTCACCTCGGCCGAGACAAGCGCCTGGGCGCTGACCGCACGCCAGTCCTCATAGGCGATCGCCTCGCCGAAGCTGGCCGGACGGGCGACCTGGGCGTCACGGGGAATTTCACGAAACAGGCCGGTGCCGGTCAGATCGGCGGCCACCACGTCGCGGATCTGCTGCGCCACGGCGGCGTCGCCATGGAAGGCGGGAATGGCGATGGCCATGGGTTCGGTCACACCATCGGTGATCTCGATCTTCAAGGGGCCATCCTGCGCCAGGGCGGGCAGCGAAGCGGCAAGGGCCATCGTGAAGGCCAAAGTCAGCGTTCGAAGCATCATATCCTCATCATCCTTGCGACAGGGCCGATCCGGCCTCAGTCAAATCCGATTCCGTCGGGGCGAAACTCGACCACGACATCGCGCCAGCGGCTGTATTTGTCGAAGGGCAGGGGAAAGCCCGCGCCGCCGCACATCATGATGGCCCGCCGCGCGACCTCGAAGGCGTGCCGGGCGCCGGCTTCCGACCCGCCGTGATAGTCGGAAATCCGCAGGCTGGCCTCGATGGGCCTGGCATCGGCGGTCATGCTGAAGGCCACCGAGACCGACATGCCGGACGCCTCGACCGACAGCGCGCCTTCGTTCCAGCACTGGCGCAGCGCGGTGCGGAAGGCATCCCTTTCCGCCTGCGACAAGGGCTGGGCTTGCGACAGGCTGGACATGTCGATGCCATCCAGCGGCGTAGGCCGGATGGGCGAAGGCGCCAGCTGCATGGGCTCCGCAAGGCCGTCCTGCGCATCAGTGGCATCTGCCGGGGCAGGGGAACCCGACATCGCCCCCGCAAGCGCCGCCGCAAGCGGATCCTGCACGGCCGAGGCGCCGGAGCCTCCGTCGATCATCTGGCTGTCGCCACCCACCGCATCCCCGGTCGAGGCGGTGTCCGTCCCGGCCGCACCGGCGCTGCCGTCCTGTGCCTCGCGGAGCGCGTCCTCCAGCGCCTGCTGACGGGCTGCCTCGGCTGCGGCCTGTTCCTCGGCCGCGCGTGCTGCGGCGGCACGGCGTTCTTCCGCCTCGCGTTCGGCTGCAAGACGGCGCTCCTCGGCTTCGCGCTCGGCGGCAGCGGCGCGGCGTTCTTCTTCGGCCCGACGCTCTGCCTCGGCCCGACGCTCTGCCTCGGCCCTTCGCTCAGCCTCGGCCTGACGTTCTTCTTCAGCCCGCCTCTCTGCTTCCGCCTGCCGGGCTTCCTCGGCGCGGCGCTCGGCTTCCTGTTCTTCTTCTGCGCGGGCCTCTGCGGCGCGACGTTCTTCTTCGGCCCGCCGCTCTGCCTCTGCCGCCCGCCGCTCTTCCTCTGCGCGAGCCTGGGCCTCGCGCCGTTCCTGTTCTTCGCGCTCGGCCCGTTCCGCAGCCGCCCGGCGTTCGGCGGCTTCGCGGCGCTCCTCGGCGGCCTGCTGCTCCGCCTCTGCCTGACGCTCTGCTTCGGCCTGACGCTCTGCTTCGGCCTGCCGTTCGGCCTCGGCCTGCTCGGCCCGGCGCGCCTCCTCGGCGGCTTCGCGCTCGGCGGTCAGGCGGCGTTCTTCCGCCTCGGCAGCTGCCGCTTCGGCCGCTTCCTGCGCGGCGCGGGCTGCCTGGGCGGCAGCCTGGCGTTCGGCTTCTTGCTGCGCCAGCCGGGCATTGCGGCGCTCGACCAGACCTTCGGGCCGCAGGCGGGGCAGGGCTGATCGGTCAAGCGCCAGTTCCGATCGCGGCGCTGCGGAAGCGTCGGCGGAGGGCGCTTCGGGCCGTGCCGGCTGCGCACCGGCTGTTGGCACGCCCGCGTCGGCCGGCGGCAGGGGGGCCGCGTCATCCGCGGTCTGATTTTCCGCGGGCGCGCCAAGATCGGTCGCCACAGCCACCGGGTCAGGCCTGTTGAAGTCCGACAAGTCGGGCCGCGCCTCGGACTCATCGGGCTGCGCCAGATCCTGCGCCGAATCCTCGGCATCCGGGATGCTTGCCGCAGCGGGTGCCTGCGCGGCATCCTGATCCATGGGGGGCGCGGGCATCGTCGCCACGGCCGTGGCCTCGCGCCCGACTGGCCCGGCACCGCGCGATGCGGCGGCAAGCGCCTCGAACTCGGCCCCGCTCATGGTGGCCACCTCGGTGGTGCGCAGGGGCGTCGATGGCTGCGGGCGCAGGAACACCCCGCCCAAAATCGCCCATAGGATCAGCGCGGTATGCGCCGATCCCGAAACCCACCAGCCGATGCGGTCCTCGCGGTCCTCCATGGCGTCAGCCGTCCATCCTCGGCCCGCCGGTATCCGTCACCAGCACGATGTCGGACAGGCCTGCGGCGTTCAGCGCGCCCATCACTTGCACCACGCGGGCATAGGGGATCGCGCCATCCGCCCGCAGGAATACGCGCTGGCTTTCGCGTTCGGCCAGGATCTCGCGCAGCCGGGTGACGATCTGGTCCTGCGCCACCGGCGCATCCATCAGCATCACGTCGCCGTCGGCGGGGATCGAGATGACCAGCGGCTCCTCGGGCTCGGTGGGTACGGCGGTGGCGGCGGTCTGGGGCAGGTTCAGCGGCACCCCTGCCGTCATCAAGGGGGCGGCCACCATGAAGATCACCAGCAGCACCAGCATCACGTCCACGAAGGGCGTGACGTTGATTTCCGACATGGGCGCGTTGCGGCGATGGCCCCGGCCCTTGCGGCGAACGCGCTTGACGACGGCGGCTGACATCCTATGCCTCGTCCATCTGGCGCGACAGCAGGGTCGAGAATTCGTCGGCGAAGGCCTCCCAGTTGCCGGTCACGCGCTCGGCGTCGCCCGACAGCTTGTTGTAGAAGACGACGGCGGGAATTGCAGCCAAAAGGCCCAGGGCGGTGGCCAGCAGCGCCTCGGCGATGCCAGGGGCCACCACGGCCAAGCTGGTGTCCTGGGACATGGCGATGCCCTCGAAGGCGGTCTTGATGCCCCAGACGGTGCCGAACAGTCCGATGAAGGGGGCGGTGGACCCGACCGTCGCCAGGAAGGACAGGCCGCGGAACAGGCGCGATTCCTCGCGCTGGATGGCGACGTTCATGGCACGGTCGATGCGGGCGGGACCGCCGGGGATCAGCGCCCCGTCGTCGCGATGGCTGCGGCGCCATTCGGTCATGCCCGCCGCGAAGATGCGTTCCGACGCGCCCGAGGGCCGGTCGCCCAGCCGGTCATAAAGGTCGTCCAGCGGCTCTCCCGACCAGAAGGCGCGGTCGAACCGCGCGGCTTCCTTGCGGGCCTTGGCGAAGGCCAGGAACTTCTGGATGATGATCGCCCAGGCCCAGACCGAGGCCATGATCAGCAGCACCATCACCACCTGCACCGTCAGCGAGGCGCGCGCAAACAGCGCCATCAGCGAGAAATCAAGAGCCTGCGCGGCCTGGATCGGTTCCATCGTCACTGCCTTTTCATCGTGATCCATCACGGATCCGGCCGGGGTTCCGGTCGGTTTGCGGGCCTTCTAGCGCCTTCCTAACAAAGGTTGCAGCCCCTTGATGCAACACAATGGCGTCACTTTTAGACAGTGCGGCCCCTTCGCCTCACTTCGCCGCCAAGGTGTCCGCCAGACCTTTCGGCAGCCGAACCGGGCGGCCTTGACCGTCCAGGCAGGCCAGCGTGACCTTGGCCGTGAACAGCAGGTCGCCCTCACGCTTGACGGCTTGGCTGACGACGATCCGCGCGGCTGTCATCCGGTCCAGGGTGGTTTCCACCGCCAGAAGGTCGTCGAAACGAGCGGGGCGCAGATAGTCGGCCTCGATCCGGCGGACGGCAAAGACATGGCCGCTCTCGGTCTTCAGCCGCACCTGGTCCACGCCAAGCGCGCGCAGCCATTCCGACCGACCCCGCTCGATGAATTTCAGATAATTCGCGTAATAGACGATCCCGGCAAGGTCGGTGTCTTCGTAATAGACGCGGACGGCAAGGCTGTGCATCATGCGCCTCCCAGGCGTGCCGCCAGCCGCCAGGCGTGGGCAGGGTCCGTGGCAGCAATCGGCAGGACCGGATCATAGGCCGCGCGGATCAGCGCCGCCATGTCCGCCGACGGGGTGATGTCGCGCGCAAAGGTCAGCGCGCAGCGCATGAACAGCGCCTCGGCCAGTTGCGCGGGATGGCTGTCGGCCAGGGCGCCCGACATGCGCAGGAAACCCAGGCAGGCCCTGATGCCTCCACCGGCGTCAAAGCGGAACATGCGATACTGGTCCGCATCCGCCCGCACCAGCCGCGCAGGCAGGTCCGGCGCATCGGTCAGGCGGTCAAGGTCGGGGATGTCCCCCAGGTCGGACCAGTCGCGGACGAAGAACAGCATCAGGTTCGCCCCCATGTCAGGGTCCGTATCGGTCAGCGGATGGCGTGCATGGGCAAAGCCCGCCCGGATCGCACCTCGGAAGATGTCCAGGCTTTCATCCGCCAGGCCAAAGATCACCGGCGCGACCGGCCGGCCCCATCGGGCGCAAAGGAACGTCCCGTCGGCGCGAGTGAACAGCGCGGCGATCTCGTCTGCGGTCATGCCCAGCCTTTCACTTTGGTCCAAATATCCTGGGGGGAGTCGCCGAAACGGCGACGGGGGGCAAGGCCCCCCGCCAACATTTCCCCATTTCCCGGCTATCAACCGACGATCGTCGCCTCGGTCGAGGCACGCAGTTCCTCCTCGGTCACGCCGTCCGCACACTCGACGATGCGCAGGCCGCCCGGCACTACGTCCAGCACGCCCAGGTTGGTGATGATGCGGTCCACCACCCCCTTGCCGGTCAGGGGCAGGGTGCATTCGCGCAAGACCTTCGACTCTCCGGCCTTGTTGGTGTGGTCCATGACCACGATCACCCGGCCCACGCCGGCCACCAGATCCATCGCCCCGCCCATGCCCTTGACCAGCTTGCCGGGGATCATCCAGTTGGCCAGGTCGCCGTTCTCGGCCACCTCCATCGCACCCAGGATTGCGGCCGCGATCTTGCCGCCCCGGATCATGCCGAAGCTGGTCGCGCTGTCGAAATAGGCAGTGCGGTTCAGCTCGGTGATGGTCTGCTTGCCCGCGTTGATCAGGTCGGGATCCTCCTCGCCCTCGAACGGGAATGGACCCATGCCCAGCATCCCGTTTTCCGACTGCAGCGTGATGTCCTTGTCGCCCACATAGTTCGCGACCAGCGTGGGGATGCCGATCCCCAGGTTCACATACATCCCGTCTTCCAGTTCCTGTGCCGCCCGCGCGGCCATCTGGTTGCGATCCCAGCCCTTGGGTGCTTCGGCCATCACGCGGTCTCCTTCTTGCGGGTGGTGCGCTGTTCGATGCGCTTCTCGTGCGGGCCCTGCACGATACGGTGCACATAGATGCCGGGAAGGTGGATATGGTCGGGGTCCAGGCTGCCGCGCGGGACGATCTCCTCGACCTCGGCCACGCAGACACGGCCGCACATGGCGGCGGGCGGGTTGAAGTTGCGGGCGGTCTTGCGGAACACCAGGTTGCCGGTGTCGTCGGCCTTCCAGGCCTTCACGATCGACAGGTCGGCCACGATGCCGCGCTCCAGGATATAATCCTGGCCGTCGAAGGTCTTGACCTCCTTGCCCTCGGCGATCACGGTGCCGACGCCGGTCTTGGTGTAGAAGCCGGGGATGCCGCAGCCGCCCGCCCGCATCCGCTCGGCCAAGGTGCCCTGGGGATTGAACTCCAGCTCCAGCTCGCCCGACAGATACTGGCGCATGAACTCGGCGTTCTCGCCGACATAGGAGGAGATCATCTTCCTGATCTGCCGCGTCTGCAGCAGGATGCCCAGACCGAAATCATCGACGCCGCAGTTGTTCGACGCGACCGTCAGATCCTTCGTGCCCGCGTCGCGGATCGCCGCGATCAGCAACTCGGGGATGCCGCACAGGCCAAAGCCCCCCGCCGCAATCACCATCCCGTCCCGCAGCAAGCCCTCCAGGGCCTCCCCGGCCGTGGCATAGACCTTTTTCATTATTCCTCCCCAGAATGAACCGCTGCGGATTTGTCGCTCGCGCATCCAGGCAAGTCAATGCGGCGGTGCAGCATGGTTGACACCGCGCCCGGCCGCAGCCATGAGAAAGCCATGAAAACCCGCAACGCTGCCTTTGCGACCTATTATCGCCCGCTGACATAGCGGGGGCAGCAGCATGTCAACCGCGCGGAGGTGCGGTTGACACGGCGACATGACAACGACCTTGGCGCAAGCTCCAAAGGTCCACCATGTCCATTCGTCCCCAGACCCTGTCCATCATCGGCTTCGGCGCCTTCGGCCAGCTGATCGCGCGCCACCTGCGCCCGCATCTTGCACTGTCGGTCTGCGATCCGCGGGTCAGATCGAACGACCTGCCGCAGGTCGATCTGGCGCAGGTGGCGCGCGCGGACATCGTTGTCCTCGCGGTGCCGCTGCCGCAGCTAGCGGGGGTGCTGCACGCCATCGCCCTGCATCTGCGGCCGGGCGCCACGGTGATCGACGTGGCCTCGGTCAAGCTGGAACCGGCGCGTCTGATGCTGCAGATCCTGCCCGATCACGTCGAGATCATTGCCAGCCACCCGCTGTTCGGCCCCGCCAGCGCGGCGGAGGGACCTGCAGGCCATCGCATTGCCTGGTGCCCGCTGCGCGGCAGGGGCCACCGGCGCCTGGCGGCTTTCCTGCGGGGGCAGGGCCTGGAGGTCATCGAGACGACCCCTGATCAGCACGACCGCGACATGGCGGTGGTCCAGGGCCTGACGCATCTGATCGCGCGCAGCCTGTCGCGGCTTGGTCCGCTGCCGCGGCACATGGCGACCCGCAGCTTCGCGATGCTGGCGGAAGCCGCCGCCATGGTCCAGGACGACTCTCCCGAACTGCTGGCGACGATCCTGAAGGCGAACCCCCATGCGGCAAGCGTCCGGCAGCGGTTCCTGGCGGAAGCCGCCGGGATCGCGGACGAACTCTAGCCCTTGGCCGCCTTCTTGGCGGAGGACTTTTGAGTGGAGGCCTTCTTGGCGGCAGGCTTCTTCGCAGCGGCCTTGGCCTTGGGCGCGGTCTTCTTCTTGGCGGGCGACTTGCCGGCCTTGGCCGCGATCAGTTCAAGCGCCTGCTCAACCGTCAGATCCTCGGGCGCGACATCGCGGGGCAGGGTTGCGTTCACCTTTTCCCATTTCACATAAGGACCATAGCGCCCGCTCATCACCTGAATTGCGCCGCCGTCCGGGTGTTCGCCCAACTCGCGCAAGGGCGCCGCAGCCGCCGCGCGGCCACGGGTCTGCTTGGCGGCCAGAACCTCGACCGCGCGGTTCATGCCAATGGTGAAGACTTCCTCCACATCGGGCAGGTTCGCGTATTTCGAGCCGTGCTTCACATAGGGGCCGAAGCGGCCGATCCCGGCCTCGATCAACTCGCCATCCTCGGGATGCGCGCCGACCGGACGCGGCAGCGACAGCAGTTGCACCGCCCGATCCAGATCCAGCGTCGCCGGATTCCAGCCCTTGGGGATCGACGCGCGGGCAGGCTTGGGATTGTCCTCGGTCGCCTCGCCCCGCTGGACATAGGGGCCGAAGCGCCCGGTCTTGAGGCTGATCGGCTTGCCATCAAGCTCGCCCAGGATGCGGTCGCCCACGGCTTCCTCTCCGTCGGGGGCAGAGATCGGACGCGTATAGCGGCATTCGGGATAGTTGGAACAACCGATGAAGGCCCCGCCGGACCGCGCCGTCTTCAGGTTCAGCCGTCCCGCGCCGCAAACCGGGCAGACGCGCGGATCGCCGCCATCGGCGCGCGGCGGATAGAGATGCGGGGCAAGGGCGTCGTCGATGGCGTCCAGAACCTCGGTGATGCGCAGTTCCGAAGTGCCTTCGAGGGCCTTTGAAAAATCCTTCCAGAAACGACCCAGAACCTCGCGCCAGACCAGGTCGCCCGCGCTGATCTCGTCCAGCTCGTTTTCCAGATCCGCCGTGAAGTCATAGCTGACATAGCGCGGGAAATACTTGGTCAGGAAGATCGTGACGAGGCGCCCCTTGTCCTCGGGGATCAGGCGGTTCTTGTCCTTGCGGACATATTCGCGGTCCTGGATCGTGGTGACGATGCTGGCATAGGTCGAGGGGCGCCCGATGCCTAGTTCCTCCATCCGCTTGACCAGCGTGGCCTCGGTATAGCGGGGGGGCGGCTGGGTGAAATGCTGGCGGGCAGCGACGGCCGCCGTGTCGTTCAGCAGCAGGCCCGGCGCGGCGCGCTGACCGGTGGGGGCAGGGGGGACCGGGTCGTCCTTTTCACGCGCCTTGGCGAATTCGGCATCGAAGGCCTTGCCGACCAGCTTCGCCGCCTCGCCCTGCTGGATCGCGGGCAGGCGGGCGCTGTCTTCGCCGTCGTCGTCGTCGCGGCCTTGGTCATAGACGCGCAGGAAGCCATCGAACAGGATCACCTGGCCCGTTGCGCGCAGGCCGACCTGGTTGTCGGGGCTGGCGATCTCGACTGTGGTGCGCTCCATGCGCGCGGCTTCCATCTGGCTGGCGATGGTGCGCTTCCAGATCAGGTCATAGAGTTTCCGCTGGTCATCCGCCGTGACCTTCAGCTTGTCGGGCGACAGCATCATGTCGGTGGGGCGGATACATTCATGCGCTTCCTGTGCGTTCTTGGCCTTGTTCTTGTACATCCGCGGGCTGGACGGCACGTATTTGTCGCCGAACTTGGCCTTGATCGCGTCGCGGGTGGCATGGACGGCCTCGGGTGCCATGTCGATGCCGTCGGTCCGCATATAGGTGATCAGCCCCGCCTCATACAGCCGCTGCGCCGCCGACATGCAGGCCTTGGCGCCCATGCCCAGCTTGCGCGACGCCTCTTGCTGCAGGGTCGAGGTCATGAAGGGCGGCCAGGGGTTCCGCGTCGCGGGCTTGGCGGCGACGCTGGTCACGCGCAGATTGCGGCTGGCCACCGCGCTGACGGCCATGGCGGCCTTTTCCGCGTTCGGCAGGTCGAAGCGGTCCAGCTTCGCGCCCGCCAGCGACACCAGCGTGGCGTCGTATTCTGCGCCGCCCGGCGTCGCCAGGCGCGCATGGACCGACCAGTATTCGCGGGCCTTGAAGGCCTCGATCTCCATTTCCCGGTCCACGATCAGGCGCAGGCAGACCGATTGCACGCGGCCCGCCGATTTCGCGCCCGGCAGCTTGCGCCACAGGACCGGCGACAGGTTGAAGCCCACCAGGTAATCAAGCGCGCGGCGTGCCAGATAGGCATCGACCAGCGGCTGGTCGATCTGGCGGGGATTGGCCATCGCCTCGGTCACGGCCGTCTTGGTGATGGCGTTGAAGGTGACGCGGTTGACTGCCGCGCCCTTCTTCAGCGCGGGGGACAGCGCCTCCAGCAGGTGCCAGGAAATCGCCTCGCCCTCACGATCCGGGTCGGTGGCCAGGATCAGGGTCTGGTCGTCCTTCAGCGCGTCCTTGATCGCCTTGAGGTGCTTGCGGCTGTCTGCCGCGACCTCCCATTTCATCGCGAAATCGGCATCGGGATCGACGCTGCCGTCCTTGGGGGGCAGGTCGCGGACATGGCCGAAAGAGGCCAGCACGCGATAATCGCCGCCGAGGTATTTCTCGATGGTCTTGGCCTTGGCCGGGGATTCAACGACGACGACGGGCATTCTTAACCTCGAGGGCACCTTTGCGATGGGCCGGGAACATGGGTCCGGGGCCTGCCAGTGTCAACCTGCGGAAATCACCCGCCGCGTGTGCGGCCGTCAGCCAAGTGCCAGCCGCCCGCCCGGCACCCGCAGCAGTCGGCCCTGCAATTCCAGCGACAGGATCGCCGCACTTGCCGCAGCGGCCGGCAGGCCCAGGTCGCGGATCACGTCGTTTTCATCCGAGGGCGAAGGCCCGAGGCGGGACAGGATCCGCGCCTCGATCTGCGCCGGATCGGCGGGTTCGGGACGCAGGGCAGGGGACAGCGCCGGGGCCGCGGGCGCCTCGGCCATTCCGGCAAGCTCTGGCTCCTGGCCAAGCGCCGTGCAGACATCGGCCGAGTTGCGCACCAGGATCGCGCCGTCGCGGATCAACTGGTTGCAGCCACCCGCGCGGGCGTCCATCGGATGCCCCGGCACGGCCATGACCTCGCGTCCCTGGTCAAGCGCGTTCTTGGCCGTGATCAGCGTGCCCGACCGATGCGCGGCCTCGATCACCACGACGGCTTGCGACAGACCCGAGACGATGCGGTTGCGGGTCGGGAAATGGCGGGCCTGCGGTTCGGTGCCGGGCGGCTGTTCGGACACAAGCGCGCCTTTTTCGGCGATCTGCGCGGCCAGGATGACGTTTTCCGCCGGATAGATCACATCGACGCCCCCGGCCATAACCGCGATCGTGCCGGTGGGCAGGGCCGCGTTATGGGCTGCGGTGTCGATCCCGCGCGCCAGGCCCGCAACAACGGTATGGCCCGCTTCCCCCAGGCCCGTCGCCATGCCGCGCGCCATCCGCAGCCCCAGCGACGAGGCGTTGCGCGCCCCGATCACCGCCACAGGATTCCTGGACAGCCATGACGGATCGCCGCGGACCCACAGGATCGGTGGTGCCCCGTCGATCTCGCGCAGCGCGGAGGGATAAAGGGGCGAATCGATGCGGATCAGCCGGGCGCCGCATTTGCGCCCCGCCGCCAGTTCGGCGGCCGCAACACCTTCGGGGCAGACCTCATAACCGGCGATGCCCGCCGCCGCCGCGATCTCGGGCAGTGCATCCAGTGCAGCCCGCGCGCTGCCGTGTTCCGCCACCAGCCGGTGATAGGTCGCCGGTCCCACCCGGCGCGACCGGATCAGGCGCAGCACCGACAGGTCGTCGTCCTGCGCGCGGCGCGTATCGAAAGGAAGATGTCCGGTATCCATGCTGCCTCCGGCCCTTGTCCGGGAATCAGCATTACGCCGCAGCGGTTAACAACTGGTTAGCGACCCCTACGCGGCCGAGCCGCCCACCGTCAGCCCGCCGATCAGCAGCGTCGGCTGGCCCACGCCCACCGGCACCCACTGGCCCTGCTTGCCGCAATTGCCGATGCCCGGATCCAGCGCCATGTCGTTGCCGATGGCGCGCACCTGTTGCAGCGCGGTTGCGCCGTCGCCGATCAGCGTGGCCCCGCGGATCGGGTCGCCGACCACGCCGTCCTTCACGCGGTAAGCCTCGGTGCAGGAAAACACGAACTTGCCGTTGGTGATGTCCACCTGGCCGCCGCCAAAGCCCACGGCATAGATGCCGTCCTTCAGGTCGGCGAGGATCGCCGCCGGGTCCGCGTCGCCGCCGGGCATATAGGTGTTGGTCATGCGCGGCATCGGCGCGTGCGAGAAGCCTTGCCGCCGGCCGTTGCCGGTCGGGTCCACCCCCATCAGCCGGGCGTTCTGGCGATCCTGCATGTAGCCGACGAGAATCCCGTCCTCGATCAGCACGTTTCGGGCAGGGGGCATGCCCTCGTCATCGACGCCGATGCTGCCGCGCCTGTCAGGGATGGTGCCGTCATCGACCACGGTCACGCCGGGGGCTGCGACACGTTGTCCCATCAACCCGGCGAATGCGCTTGCCTTCTTGCGGTTGAAATCGCCTTCAAGCCCGTGGCCCACCGCCTCGTGCAACAGGATGCCGGGCCAGCCGGGGCCAAGCACCACGTCCATGACACCGGCAGGGGCAGGAACGGACCGAAGGTTGACCAAGGCGATCCGCAGGGCCTCGTCCACGGCGGGCTGCCAGTGGGCCGGATCCATCAGGCCCGCCAGCGACACGCGCCCGCCGCCGCCATGGCCGCCGGATTCGCGACGGTCGTTGTTTTCCACGATCACGCTGACATTCAGCCGCGCCATCGGGCGGATATCCGTCACCAATCCCCCCTCGGGCCGCAGGATCGCCACCTGTTGCAGGGACGAGGCAAGAGAAACGGTCACCTGCACCACGCGAGGATCGCGCGAGCGGGCGTAATCGTCGATCTGGCGCAGAAGCTCGATCCGTTGGGCGAAAGGAATTCCTTCAGCCGGGTCCGCAGCCATATAGAGCGGCTGGACCTTCATGGGTGCGGCAGGCGCCATCACGCCGCCGCCCTGGCCCACCGCAAGCCGCGCGGTTTCCGCCGCGCGGCGAAGGGCGGGTTCGGAAATCTCGGTCGAATGGGCATAGCCCGTCACCTCGCTGCGCACGGCCCGCAACCCGAAGCCCTGCTCGGCGGTATAGCCCGAATTGCGCAGCCGCCCGTCGTCGAACACCAGCGATTCAGACACCGTATGTTCAAGGAACAGCTCTCCATCCTCGGCCCCCGCTGTCGCTTCGCGCAGGATCGCCAGGGCGCGGTCGCGGTCCAGGTTGGTCGCGAAGGGATCGAAGGGGGTTCGGCTCATGGCGGGGTTCATCCTTCTGGCGGCCCAATGCCGGTAATTTGCAGAGGCAGGCTTATGTATCACTTGCCCGTGGGGTCGAGATATGGTCATAGAACGGAGATTGTTAAAGGAAAAGGGCCGCCCTTGGGCGCCCTGCGGTCGCGCGGCCGCGCCAGGATAACGGGATGGGATGATGGCAATAGCGATGATTCGCCGGACAGTCGCGGCAGCTTCCGGGCTTGCGACGGCGGGAATGGTAGCCGGGTCGGCCTTTGCGCAGGATGTGTTGGGTGAACTGCCCGTGATCGGCAAGCCCGAACCGCGCGGCGTGAATTTCCAGCCGGCGGCGACCGAACTGGCCCGCGACCAGCAGTGGCTGGATCACTTCGTGCTGATCATCATCACCGTGATCACGGTTGTGGTCTGCGCGCTGCTGCTGATCGTGATCCTGCGCTATAACAAGCGGTCGAACCCAGTGCCGGCCAGGTTCACGCACAACACGCCGCTGGAGATTGCCTGGACGCTGGTCCCCGTGCTGATTCTGGTGACGATCGGCGCGTTTTCATTGCCCGCGCTGTTCCGCAGCCAGGAAATGCCGGCCGATCCCGACGTGGTGATCAAGGCCATCGGCAACCAGTGGTACTGGTCCTATGAATATCCCGAAAACGGGATCAGCTTCGATTCGATCATGCTGACCAGGGAAGAACTGGCGGATTACGGCTATTCCGAGGATGAATACCTGCTGGCCACCGACACCGCCGTGGTCGTGCCGGTCGGCCAGACAGTCCTGCTGCAGGTGACCGCGAACGACGTGATCCACAGCTGGACCATCCCCGCCTTCGCCGTGAAGCAAGACGCCGTTCCGGGCCGCATCGCACAGGCCTGGTTCAATGTGGACCAGGAAGGGGTCTATTTCGGCCAGTGCAGCGAGTTGTGCGGCATCAACCACGCCTATATGCCGATCGTCGTGAAGGCGGTCAGCCCCGAAGTCTATGCCCAATGGGTCGCCGAGCAGGGGGGAACCCTGGAAGGCGCACCTGCAACCGCAGCCGTGGAATCCACCGCGGCCGATGTTCAGGTGGCCAAGGCCGACTGACCGTCGGCCTGACCAGCGACAAAGCCAGACCGAAGACGAGATGACCGACATCAACACCTATGAAGGCGCCCCCGAGGCCGAGTTCCGCGATTTCGTCGCGCTGCTGAAGCCGCGGGTGATGTCGCTGGTCGTCTTCACGGCCTTCGTCGGCCTGTTGGTCGCGCCGGTCGATGTGCATCCCTTTATCGCCTTCTGCTCGGTCCTGTTCATCGCGCTTGGCGGCGGGGCGTCGGGCGCGCTGAACATGTGGTATGACGCCGACATCGACGCGGTGATGCGGCGCACGCAGGACCGCCCGATCCCTGCTGGCCGGATCGAAGGGGGCGCCGCGCTGTCGCTGGGCCTGATCCTTGCGGGCTTTGCGGTGATGATGCTGGGGCTGGCGGCGAACTGGTTTGCCGCAGGCTTCCTGGCCTTCACGATCTTCTTCTATGCCGTGGTCTATACGATCTGGCTGAAACGCTGGACGCCGCAGAACATCGTGATCGGGGGCGCGGCCGGTGCCTTCCCCCCGATGATCGGCTGGGCCTGCGCCACGGGCGGGATCAGCATCGAATCGCTGCTGATGTTCGCACTGATCTTCTTCTGGACGCCGCCGCATTTCTGGGCGCTCGCGCTGTTCATGAAGTCCGACTATCACAATGCCAAGGTGCCGATGCTGACGGTCACCCATGGCCGCCCGGCAACGCGCCGCCATATCTTCGCCTATACGCTGGTGCTGGCGCCCTTTGCCATCTGGCTGGGTCTGACCTCGGTCGGAGGGCCGGTCTATCTGGCGGCGTCGATCGTGCTGAACGCGCTGTTCATCCATGGCGGCTGGCAGATCCTGCGCCGGTCCGAGGAAACGGCCGTCGCCGATGGCTATGCCGTCGAAAAGCGCGTCTTCAAGCTGTCGCTCTATTACCTGTTCCTGCACTTCACGGCCCTTCTGGTGCAGCATTGGACGGGGGGCTGGTAATGCCGCTGAACGCCGAACACGAAATCCACAAGCGCCGCCGGTCCCGCAATGTCGGACTGGGGTTGGTGCTGGTGGCCTTTGTCGCCCTGGTCTTCGGTCTGACCGTGGTCAAGGTGCAGCAGGGTGACATGCTGGAGGCGTTCGATCATCAGCCCCGCGTGTCGGAACTTCCTGGCGAGGAGCCGCGCCCATGAGCCGCATGTCCCCCGAAACGAAGACCGTGACCTGGCTGGTGGGGGTCGTCGTCACGATGGGCGCCCTCGCCTGGGCCGCCGTTCCCTTTTATGACTGGTTCTGCCGCGTTACGGGCTTTGGCGGCACCACGCAGGTCGCCGCGGCCGCGCCCGATCAGGTTCTGGACGAAACGATCCGCGTGCGCTTCGACGCCAATGTGGACAAGAACCTGGAATGGACCTTCCGCCCCATGCAGACCAGCATGGAGGTCAAGCTGGGCGAGAATGGCCTGGCCTTCTATGAGGCGATCAACAATTCGGACGTGCCCATCACCGGCACCGCCAGCTATAACGTCGCGCCGGAAGTGACGGGCTATTACTTCAGCAAGATCGAGTGCTTCTGCTTCACGGAACAGACCTTGCAGCCGGGCGAGCGGATCGAGATGCCGGTCAGCTTCTATGTGGACCCGGAACTGATCAAGGACCGCGATGCAAGCTGGATCAGGGACATCACCCTGTCCTATACCTTCCACCGGACCGAGCCGAAGCAGGCGGCGCTTGACGCCAAGCCGGCCGATAACGTCAATTGAATACTTGAGGAGCCGACGGGGACAGCTCATGGCGCACGCAAAGAACCACGATTACCATATCCTTCCGCCGTCGATCTGGCCCTTCGTCGCTGCCATCTCGGCCTTCTTCATGCTCTATGGCGCGGTGGGCTGGATGCACGCGGGTGATGTCACCCTGTTTGGCATTCCCGTCGATGGACCCTGGCTGGCGCTGATCGGCTTTGTCGGCGTGCTGTATGTGATGTACAGCTGGTGGGCGGACGTGATCCGCGAAAGCCAGGCCGGCGATCATACCCCGGTGGTGCGCATCGGCCTGCAATACGGCTTCATCCTGTTCATCATCTCCGAGGTGATGTTCTTCGTCGCCTGGTTCTGGAACTTCATCAAGAACGCGATGTATCCGATGGGACCGGAAAGCCCCATCAAGGACGGCGTCTGGCCGCCGGAAGGGATCGTCACCTTCGATCCCTGGCATCTGCCCTTCATCAACACGCTGATCCTGCTTCTGTCGGGCGTGGCCGTGACCTGGGCGCATCACGCGCTTGTCCACGACAACGACCGCAAGACGACCATCAACGGGCTGATCGTCGCGGTGGTCCTGGGCGTGATCTTCTCGTTCCTGCAAGCCTATGA
This sequence comes from Paracoccus yibinensis, assembly GCF_030846195.1. Lineage (GTDB taxonomy): Bacteria > Pseudomonadota > Alphaproteobacteria > Rhodobacterales > Rhodobacteraceae > Paracoccus > Paracoccus yibinensis. Next base: position 448,326 of record NZ_JAVCWH010000003.1, on the reverse strand, counting down.
ATACAGCCACGCGGCCTTTGGTCTGGCGGACACCTCCTATGCCAGCGCCTTCTATCTCGCGACGGGCTTCCACGGCTTCCACGTCATCATCGGCACGATCTTCCTGGCGGTCTGCCTGCTGCGTCTGCTGAATGGCCAGATGAGCCAGGAAAAGCACGTGGGCTTCGAGGCGGCCGCCTGGTACTGGCACTTCGTCGATGTGGTCTGGCTGTTCCTGTTCGCCGTGGTCTATGTCTGGGGCAGCTGATCCCCGCCTGACCTGACACACAGCGCGCGGGGGCGGACCCCGCGCGTTTTTCATTGCGACTGGCTTCATCTCATGCGCCGCATCCTGTTTCCCCTGATCCTCGGCATCGTCGGCTGCGCGATCCTGATCCAGCTTGGCCTGTGGCAGCTGCGCCGGATGGAGTGGAAGGAAGGCATGCTGACACAGATCCAGGCCAGCATCGACGCCGAACCGGTGCCCTTGCCCGCCGCCATCGATCCGTCGATGAAGTATCTGCCCGTCACCGTCAGCGGCACCACCACGGGGGCCGAGATCGACGTGCTGTCCCATACCAAGGAACAGGGCGGCGGTTATCAGGTCGTGTCGCGGTTTGTGACGGACGATGGGCGGGCGATCATGCTGGACCGTGGCTTCGTTCCGCAGGAACTGCGCCATGCGGAACGCGGCCCCACCCGGCTGACCGTCCGCGGCAACCTGCATTGGCCCGATGAAAAGGGCAATGCCACGCCGGATCCGAACCTGGACGAAAACATCTGGTTCGCCCGCGACGTATCCGCCATGGCCGAGGTGCTGGACACAGAACCCGTGCTGGTGGTCGCCAGCTTTGTCGAAGGCGATGCCCAGGGGGTCCAGCCGATCCCCGTCGCCATCGAGGGGATACCCAACAACCACCTGTCCTATGCGATCCAGTGGTTCCTGATCGCCGCGACCTGGGCAGGGATGACACTTGGTCTGATCTGGCGTATCAGGCAGCGGAAATACTGAGGGAATACGGATGCGCTACGTCTCGACGCGGGGTCAGGCCCCGGTGCTGAACTTCGAAGGGGCGATGCTGTCCGGCCTTGCCCGTGACGGCGGCTTGTACCTGCCCGAGACGATCCCGGCATTCGGCGGACTAAACGACCTCGACGGCCTGCCTTACGAAGAAGTGGCCTTCCGCGTCGTCCGCCCCTTTACCGGCGACAGCTTCACCGACGCCGAACTGCGCGGTGCCATCGACCGCGCCTATGGGCGCATCGAACACAGCGCCAAGGCGCCCCTGCGCCAGCTTGCCCCCGGCCATCACCTGCTGGAACTGTTCCACGGCCCGACGCTGGCCTTCAAGGACTTCGCGATGCAGTTGATCGCCCAGTTGTTCGAGATCGCGCTGAAGCGATCGGGCCAGCGGATCACCATCGTCGGCGCGACCTCGGGCGATACCGGGTCGGCGGCCATCGAGGCCTTCAAAGGCATCGACAATGTCGATGTCTTCATCATGTTCCCCCATGGCCGCGTGTCCGAGGTGCAGCGCCGCCAGATGACGACGCCGGACGCCGCCAATGTTCACGCGCTTGCCGTAACCGGGCATTTCGACGACTGCCAGGCGCGGCTGAAGGACCTGTTCAACGACCATGCCTTCCGCGACCAGGTGGGCCTGGCGGGCGTCAACAGCATCAACTGGGCGCGCGTGGTGGCGCAGATCGTCTATTACTTCACGGCCTGCGCCAGTCTGGGGATGCGCGAGACGGACTTCACCGTTCCCACCGGCAATTTCGGCGACATCTTCGCGGGGTCCATCGCGCGGGCCATGGGCCTGCCGATCCGCCGCCTGATCGTGGCGACGAACCAGAACGATATCCTGCACCGTGCGCTGACCACCGGCGAATACCGGGTGGGCACGGTCGAGCCGTCCATCAGCCCCTCCATGGACATCCAGGTCAGTTCCAACTTCGAACGCGCGCTGTATCTGGCCTATGGCGGCGACACGGCGGCCATCGGGCAACTGATGGATGAATTGAAGCAAGGCGGCTTTACCATCAGCCAGGGCGCGCTTCAGGCCCTGCGCGAGCAATACCTGTCGGGCCGCGTGTCCGAGGATCAGACCCTGGCGATGATCCGCACCATCCGCGCGGAGACCGGCGAAATCCTGTGTCCGCACAGCGCCGTGGGCGTGGCGGTCGCGCGCCAGCATGTCGAACCCGGCGTGCCCATGGTGACGCTGGCCACCGCCCATCCGGCCAAGTTCCCTGACGCGGTGGAAGCCGCCATCGGCCTGCGCCCGCCGCTGCCGCCGCACATGGCGACCCTGTTCGACCTGCCCGAACGCGTCACGCGGGTTGAAAACGACGTCGAGGCGCTTAAATCGCTGATCCTTGACCGGAGAACCCAGTGAACAAAGACCCCAACCTGCACGTCACGACCCTGCCCAACGGTTTGCGCATCGCCACGCGCCTGATGCCGGGGCTTCATTCCACTGCCCTGGGGATCTGGGTCAATGCGGGGGGGCGCAACGAACGCCCGGAACAAAACGGCATCGCCCATTTCCTGGAACACATGGCCTTCAAGGGCACCGCGACGCGGACCGCCCTGCAGATCGCCGAGGCGATCGAGGATGTGGGCGGCTATATCAACGCCTATACCTCGCGCGATGCGACGGCCTATTACGTCCGCGTGCTGGAGGATGATGTCGATCTGGCTTTTGACGTGATGTCTGATATCGTGCTGAACCCGGTCTTCGACGAACGAGAGATCGAGGTCGAGCGCGGCGTGATCCTGCAGGAAATCGGGCAGTCGATGGACACGCCCGACGACATCATCTTCGACTGGCTGCAAGAGGCTGCCTATCCCAACCAGCCGATGGGCCGCACGATCCTTGGTCCTGCCGAACGCGTCAGCAGCTTCGGGCGTGCCGACCTGGCAGGCTTTGTCGCCGAAAACTACGGCCCCGGCCAGATGATCGTGGCGGCGGCGGGCGCGGTCGATCACGACCGGATCGTGCGGCTGGCCGAACGCGCCTTCGGGCATCTGGCCCCCGTGGCCCAGGCCCTGCGCGAAGCCGCCCGGTGGCAGGGACTGGAAACCCGCAAGGTCAAGAAGCTGGAACAGGCCCATTTCGCCCTGGCGCTTGAAGGGCCGGGCTATCTGGCGCCCGATTTCTATGCCGCGCAGATTTTTTCATCGGCGCTTGGCGGCGGTATGTCGTCCCGCCTGTTCCAGAAGATCCGCGAGGAACGGGGCCTGTGCTACACGATCTTCGCGCAGTCGGGCTTCCATGACGACACCGGGATGCTGACCATCTATGCCGGGACGGGGGCCGAGGATCTGGCGGACCTTGCCACCCTGACCATCGACGAGGTGAAGCGCGCCGCCGCCGACATGTCCGAGGCCGAGGTCGCCCGCGCCAAGGCGCAGCTGCGTGCAAGCCTGCTGATGTCGCTGGAAAGCCCCTCGGCCCAGGCCGAACGCATGGCGCGGACCTTGGCGATCTGGGGCCGGGTGCCCGACGCCGCAGAGGTTGCGGACCGCATTGCGGCCGTATCCGTGGCCGAGGTGCGCGCCCACGCCGAAGGCCTGATCGCACGGGCTCGGCCGGCACTGGCGCTGTATGGACCTGTCAAGGCCGCGCCAGCCCGGGAATCCTTGGCTGAAAGGCTTGCCGCCTGATGTTCCTGCGGCAGCGGCCCGTAAGCTTGGAAACCGAGCGGATCGTGCTGCGCCTGCCTGCCCATGGGGATTTCCATGCCTGGACGGGCCTGCGCCAGTCCAGCCGGGATTTCCTGACGCCGTGGGAACCCGTCTGGTCGCCCGACCACCTGTCGCGCAAAAGCTTTGTCAATCGCGTCTATTGGGCCGCGCGCGCCAGCCGGGGGGGCACGGCGCTGCCCTTGTTCCTGGTCCGCCGCGACGGCGTGTTGCTGGGGGCGATCACGCTGGACAACATCCGCCGCGGTCCCGCGCAATCGGGCACCATCGGATACTGGATCGGACAACCCTTCGCCCGGCAGGGTTACATGCGCGAGGCGATTGGCGTGCTGGTGCATCATGCCTTCACCGCCCTGGATCTGTCGCGGATCGAGGCCGCATGCCTGCCGGAAAACGCTGCCTCGCGCGGGGTGCTGGAAAAGTCGGGCTTCAAGTATGAAGGCGTCGCGCAAAGCTATCTGCAGATCGACGGACGGTGGCGCAACCATGTGCTTTACGCCAACCTGCGCGGCGACCGGCGCGGTCGTTCCGACGCCCGATAGGATGGGGCCATGCTGAACGACGCCACCGAAGCCCTTGCCCGCCTTCTGCCCGAGGGCGTGGTGCGAGAGATCGCCCCGGCCTATCTGGAAGAACCGCGCGGCCGCTTCAAGGGGCGGGCAGGGGTGATCGCCGCGCCCCGAACGGTGGATGAGGTCGCGGCCATCGTCCGCGCCTGCGCGGACGCCCGCGTGCCGATCGTCCCCCGTGGCGGCGGCACGGGCCTGGTGGGCGGGCAGGTGATGCCTGACGGCACGGTGCCGCTGGTCCTGTCGATGGAACGCATGACTGCGATCCGCGATGTGTTCCCCGAGGAGGGCGTCATCGTGGCCGAGGCCGGCGCCACCCTGCAACAGGTCCGCGAGGCCGCCGCCAGCGTCGGTCGGCAGTTTCCGCTGGCACTTGCATCCCAAGGGTCTGCGCAGATCGGCGGGGTGCTGGGCACCAATGCGGGGGGCGTGAACGTGCTGCGCTATGGCAATGCCCGCGCGCTGTGCCTGGGGATCGAGGCGGTGCTGCCGCAGGGGCAGGTCATGCACGACCTGAAGCGGCTGCGAAAGGACAACACCGGCTATGACATCCGCGACCTGCTGATCGGGGCCGAGGGCACGCTGGGCATCATCACCGCCGCATCCCTGGTGCTGGCCCCGGTCCCGCCCGAGGTCGGCGTCGCCATGCTGGTCGTCGAATCGCCCGAGGCCGCGTTGACCCTGCTGTCGCTGGCCCAGGCCCGGATGGCCGGCGGCGTGACGGCCTTTGAACTGATATCGGGGCAGGGCCTGCGCTTTCTGGACGTGGCCTTTCCCGACCTGCGCCAGCCCTTTGCCGACCGCCCCGACTGGCTGGTCCTGATCGAGGTCGGCCTGCCATCCGGCCTGTCGGCGGACCACGCGCTCGAGACGCTGTTCACCGATGCGGCCGAGGCCGGCCTTGTCAGCGATGGGGTGATCGCGCAATCCGGCCAGCAGGCCGCCGAGTTGTGGGCGATCCGCGAGACGATCCCCGAGGGCAACCGCCACATCGGCGCCATCGCCAGCCACGACATCAGCCTGCCCCTGTCGGAAATCGCCCGCTTCATCCGCGATTGCAGGGCGATGCTGGCGGGCATGGCCGATCTTCGCATCAACTGCTTCGGCCACCTGGGCGACGGCAACCTGCATTTCAACCTGTTCCCGGTCGAGGGAAAGACCCGGGACGCCTATGACCCCATCCGCCGCGACCTGTCCCGCGCGGTGCATGAGATGGTCGTGGCGCGGGGCGGGTCGTTCTCTGCGGAACACGGGGTAGGGCGGCTGAAGGCGGCGGACCTGGCCGAATGGGGCGATCCGACGCGGCTGGCCGCGATACGTGCGATCAAGGACGCGCTGGATCCGGCGGGGATCATGAACCCGGGGGTGATTTTGGCGTAGGGTGCGTGCTTGCACGCACCATTACTGATGGCTTGACGGTGCGTGAAATCACGCACCCTACTGAATGTGCAATGGTACAGGAAGAATAGAGCGCTGATGGCAGATGAGCCCGATATCTCGCTGTTGTTTGAAGATTTTCCTGAACTGTGCTCTGACGGCATTATGTTGGAAAAAGAATTGCTTGCTCATTTCGGATTGCTTTTCTCCGCCTATTCTCTTTTAGAAACTTCTCTACAAAGCTGCTATGTATTTTGGAAGCTTGGTCAGATTTTTTCGAAGGGTCAGATCAAAAATCAAGAGGAATGGCGGTTACATTACGATTCCTTAGAGAAAAAGGCTCATGACTCCACCTTTGGAGGCTTGTTGCGGTTGTTAGATGATTGCCACCTAATTTCAGCACTTCAGGAAGAACTTGGGCTTCTAAAAAAGAAAAGAGACTATTTTGCTCATCATTTCTTTAGAGAGGAAGTCAGAAACATGTTTACTCAAGAAGCGCGCCTTTTGTTGATGTCTCGCATGAACATCTTGCGTCGAAGGGTTGAGACCTCTGAGAAGCAAGTTGGTCTTGTAGCCTCATCCATCATTGAACGGCTTTATCCGAGGCTTGATGTGGACAGTATGGTAAAAGAGTTATCTGAAAAAATGAAAGCTGACGCAATATCAAGCCCTCAGACCGTCTTTGGATGGGAGAAGTAGCGTAATAGCGCCGCCTTTTACTCTCCCTCGAAACTCGTCAGCGCATGAACCTCATGCCCCAACCCCTCTAGCACCTTCCGCCCGCCCAGCTCCGGCAGGTCGATCACGAAGGCGCAGCCCACCACCTTCGCGCCCAGCCTCTCGCACAGCGAAATCCCCGCCGCCGCCGTGCCGCCGGTGGCCAGCAGGTCGTCCACGATCAGCACCCGCTCGCCCGGGCGCAAGGCGTCGTCATGGACCTCGACCACAGCCTCGCCATATTCCAGTTGGTAAGCCTGGCTGATCACCGCGCCGGGCAGCTTGCCCTTCTTGCGGATCGGGACAAACCCGGTGGACAATTGATGCGCCACCGCGCCGCCCAGGATGAAGCCGCGCGCCTCCAGCCCCACCACCTTGTCGATCCGCGCGCCCGCATAGGGGGCAAGCAACTGGTCGATGGCGATGCGGAAGCCGCGGGCGTCCGCGAACAGCGTGGTCACGTCGCGGAACATGATCCCTTCATGGGGAAAGTCCACGATGGTGCGGATGTAATCCTTGACGTTCAGGCTCATGCAGGGCGTTCCATTTCGAACAATTCGGTGACGGCGCAGTAATCCCTGTAGCCCAGCCGCGCAATCCAGCCGCCCGCAGGACGCGGGTCGAAGCGGCCGTTCACCACGCAGTCGTCGCGGATATGGACGCCCGTGACGACGCCGAAGACGACGTAGTTCGCCTCGCCCGCCAGGGGCACCACGCGCGTCATCCGGCATTCCAGAGCGGCGGCGGCGGCGGCGACGCGCGGGCAGGCGATGGTGTCGCATTCCGCCGCCGCGATCCCTGCCGCGTCGAATTCGCTGATCCCGGCGGCCAGCGGGGCCGAGGACGCGTTCACCTGGTCGCGCAGGTCGCCGGTGGCGATGTTGACGCAGAAGACGCCGGATTCGATGACCTGGGCCACGCTGTCCTTGGTGCCGTTGCGATCAGGCTTGGCGCTTGTCGATGCGAACATCACCTGCGGCGGGACATAGGCCACCGCGTTGAAAAAGGAATAGGGCGCCAGATTGTCTCCGGCCGAACCGCGCGTGGAGATCCAGCCGATCGGCCTGGGCGCGACAAGGGCGTTGAAGGGGTTGTGCGGCAGCCCGTGGCCGTTTTCGGGGCGGTAGAACATCGCGGGCCTCCTGTTTTCACGCGCGCCGACAACCTGCCATCTGCCGGACCTCGCCGCAATGGCCCGGATGTTTCATCACCTGCAAGCCCGTGCTAAGGGTCCGCCAAGACCGACAGGAGGCGCGATGTACGAGATCTGCCCCGAAACCGCCGCCGACGAACCCGAGGTCGAGGCCCTTTACGACCTGTGCTTTGCGCCGGGCCGGACCGCCCTGTCGTCCTACCGCCTGCGGGACGGGGTGCCCAAGGTGGCCGATCTGTGCCTGGTGTTGCGCGCCGATGGCATCCTGCAGGCCGCGATCCGCTTCTGGCCGGTGCGCGTGGCTCGCAAGCCGGTGCTGCTTCTGGGACCGATCGCCGTCCACCCGACCGCGCAGGGCGAGGGCCTGGGCGGGCTTCTGATGCGCGACAGCCTGGCCCGCGCGCGCAAGCTGGGCTGGGGCCGGGTGCTGCTGGTGGGGGACGCGCCCTATTACCGCCGGTTCGGCTTTGCCAGGCTGGACGACGTCGTCATGCCCCCGCCCACAAACCCGGACCGGGTGTTGGGGCTGGAACTCTCTCCGGGCGCCTGGGTTGGGGTGGCGGGGCAGGTGACGCGAGAGACGGCGCCGGGCGCGGTTGAGGCCATGGCGCGGCAGGCGCGTAGCCTTGACGCAGATCTGGCCTGTGTCACCGTGGCGTCCCCCGATGTGGCTGTTTCGCAAGAGGATGACGATGGCGACCAATCCGCAGCTGGTGCTTCCGCCGATCAATGACCCTTCCGTGCATATCCAGATCGACCGCCTGGCGCGGCGCTATCTGGATGCCGGCGGTCTGGGTATGGAACTGATGACCGTCGTCGGCAACAGCGCCGAGGGGTTGATCGAAAAGCTGCCGGGTTTCGTGCGCAGCCGCATGGACCGGATCACCCGCGCGGCGCTGAACCGGGCCTTTGCGGCGGCCTCCACCTCGCGGCGCATGGTGCGCGACAGGGGGGACTGGTTCAACCGCATGGCATCGACCGTCAGCGGCGCGGCGGGCGGGGTGGGCGGCTTCGCGGGCGCCATGGTGGAACTGCCCTTCACGATCACGCTGCTGCTGCGGGCGATGCTGGATATCGCCGTCGAACACGGGCTGGATCCCGAAAGCGACGAAGTGCGTATGGAATGCCTGCGCATCTTTGCAGCCGCCGGCCCCATGGCCGAGGACGACTCCACCGATCTGGGCCTGCTGGCCGCCCGGATGTCGGTCACCGGCCAGACCGTGCAGGGCCTGATCAGCAAGGTCGCGCCGCGCCTGTCGGTGTCGATGGGACAGAAGCTGGCCGCCCAGGCCGCGCCGATCTTCGGGGCCGTGGTGGGCGCGTCGATCAACTATACCTTCACCCGGTATTACCAGGAACTGGCCCGCGTGCATTTCGGCATCATGCGCCTGTCGCACGAAACAGGGATCCCCAAGGAAGCACTGGTCGAGGCGCTGCGCCTGGCCATCGAACGCCTGGACCACCGCAAGGCGGCGCGCTGACAAGTCTTTTCACTTTGGCTTCAATATCCCGGGGGTCCGGGGGCTGGCCCCCGGCCTTCGCGGGACGCTATTCCTCGTAGGCCGCCAACGCCAGATCCGCCACCAGCCCTTCCAGGTCATCCGTCCCCAGCGGCGCCGTAGGACGGGCCAGCCGCGCCTTCGTGACCCACAGCAGCCGCTCCTGTGCCCGCGTGATGGCGACGTATGCCAGCCGCTTCCACAAAGGGATGCCGGCCTCCGTCCGGTTGGACCAGGCAGCGGCGCTGATGTCGGGGCCGAAGACCTGCACGTCGGGCCATTGGCTGCCTTGCGACTTGTGGATCGTCACCGCAGCACCATGCAGGAAGGTCGCGCCCATGCGTGCGGCATAGGGGATGAAAGGTTCTTCCTCGTCCGGCAGTTCTATCTTGACGATGCTGGCGGCGGACAGGCGCGGGTCCTCGGCCCCGATCACGTGCAGCCGGGAAAAGCCCGGCTTGCGGCCCGGTCCCAGATAGACGACCTGCGCGCCCTTGATCAGCCCCCGCGCCTCCAGGTCGATGCGCTTCTTGCGGTGCTTCAGGGGCAGTTCCAGCCCGTCGCAGATCAGCGGCTCTCCGGGCAGCAGCGCGTCGCCGGGTGCGCCATAGGCCGCGCGAAAGGCGTGGATCAGCCGGATGCGCGTTGCATTGCGCCAGACCAGCACCGGACTGCGCGCCATCAGGTCGCTTTCCACGCGTTCGGCCCAAACCACCCGGTCGTCGCGGCGCGCGGCTGCGCGGATCAGGCTTTCGAAGCCTTCGAAGGTCAGGCCCTCATCGGCAAGCGCATGGGCCAGGTCCAGGATCGGGCTGTCGTCAGCCTGCCGGTGGATGCGGTTCAGGACCAGCCGCTGGGCAGGGGCCAGCTTGTCGAAGACCATCTCCCCGGACTGGCCCACCGGGGCAAGCTGGGCCGGATCGCCGAACAGCACCAGCAGTGGGAAAATCTCGCGCAGGTCCTCGAACTGCTTTTCGTCCAGCATGGACGCCTCGTCGATCAGACCCACGTCCAGGGCATCCTCGCGCCGCTTCCAGCCGCGGATGAAGTCGGACCCGCGCAGACCGGCCGCCGCAAGCGCTCCGGGAATGGACGTGTGCTGGTCATAGAAGGCCTTGGCCCGGTCCAATGCCGACTCCGTCATCCCCTCGACGGCGGGGCGGTCGCCGGTGCCGGTCAGCCATTCGGCCAGCTTCTCGTATTCGGGGTCGTAGACGGGGGTGTAAAGGATGCGGTGGATCGTGGTCGCGGGCACGCCGCGCATCCGCAGCACGAAGGCCGCCTTGTTCGTGGGCGCCAGGATCGCCACGCTGCGCCGGTCCTTGCGGCGGCGGCCCTCGTAATCGCCGCTGACGATCTCGACCCCCGCATCGCGCAGGGCCTTGGTGATCTGCGACAAAAGCAGCGTCTTGCCCGATCCGGCCTTGCCGATCACCGCCATCACGCGGCCATTGCCGGGTTGCGGAGGGTGCAGTTCCTCGGCGATCAGGTCGATGCCGGACGCGCCGAAGGCTTCGGCCAGGGCGTCCCAGGCATCGGCCTGGTCAGGGGACAGGATGGGGGCGGGGACGTTCATGGGGCGGTCTTATCCCGCCCCGCCCGAAAAGCGAAGCCGCCTTGTCGGCGGCTGGGTCAGATCACCCCGAAGGCCAGCATCGGTGGGCCACGCGCATGAAGCCCGCCCACCGTCTTGCCGTCGGAGTCGTTGCCCCGCCTTTGCAGCATGGCCCGGGTGAAATAGGTGTTGCCATAGCCTGAGCCGCCATAGAACAGGCCGTTGCCGGTCAGCACGCCCGCCTCGTATCGGTTGGTCAGTCGCTTGTACTGTCCGAACATACATCCGATCCTGCGCGTGCCGACGCCATGTCACCGGCACGAACGTCGGTATATTCACCCCGGTGCCGGTAAAGCTTGGTCATGAGGCTTTGGCAGAGGCGCATGATCTCGGCACGGGACCGGCTCCTTGGGTCGAAGTCGGACCCGCCCTTGCCGCCGCCGATCGGCAGCCTGGTCAGGGTGTTCTTGGAGGTCTGCTCAAGGCCCAGGAACTTGATGAGCCCGACATTCACCGGCGAGTGGAACCGCAAGCCGCCCTTTCAGGGAACCATGGCCGAGTTGAACTGCAAGCGGTTCTGGTCGTCGGTCCAGGGCACGCGGAAGATGATCTGCCGTTCGGGTTAGCAGATCCGCTCGATCAGGGCGCGGCCAAGGTATTCTGGATGCCTGGCCACCACCCGGCCCGGGACTTTCCAGCACTTCGCGCACCGCCTGGTGGAACTCGGCCTCGCCGGCGTTGCGGCGGACGGCCTCGTGATGGATGGGGGGTCGGCGTGTTGCCAATCTGGACCATTAGCCTTCCTTTTTTCTGGCCGACCGCCTGTTACCCATTATTTTTAATAAAATGAATAAGGTTTCGCGCAGGATTTGGACAATCTGCTTGCTTGATCCGCAATATTGCCAATCAGGCGCAACTTTTCGGGTTTTGCGGCGTGTATAGGGAATCATCAAGGGGAACGCGCGATGATCGAACTGTTCTTTGTCACCTGCCTGATCAGCGAACCGCAGCACTGCACCGAGCACCGCCTGCTGTTCGAGGAAAGAAACGGCCTTCAGACCTGCATGTTGGAAAGCCAGAACGAACTGGCGCGCTGGGTCCAAGCCCATCCGAACGATCAGGTGAAATCCTGGAAATGCAGTCTGGCCGAGGAAGCGGATACGGCAATCTGATCGTGTCTCAGGCAAGCCGCCGTTGATTCGGCCAATTTGCCCGGCAAACATCGAAAAATCTCAGGATCCTGTTCTTCTTTCACGGCGCAATCACACCTGAATGGGAAACATGTTCCATTCTCAAGGCCCGGCACGCGCAACGGGAAAAGGAGTGGTAGGTGTGATGATCGAACTGTTTTTCGTAAGCTGCCTGTCGGCCGTGCCCGTGCGCTGCCAGGACCGCAGCCTGATCTTCGTCGAGACGAACCTGATGGCCTGCATGGTCCACGGCCAGCAGGTCATGGCCGAATGGATCGAGAGCCATCCCAGGGAAACGGTGCAGGAATGGCAGTGCCGCACCGTTGATCGGCGCAAGGCCGAAATCTGAGGAACGGCCGAAGAAAAAGCCCATGGGAAAGGGCCGCACGATGGCAGCCCCTTCCGGTTCCAGGAGTTTCGGCTATAGGCTCCGTCGGGCTTCCAGCGCGTCCTCGAAGGTGCGCAACCCGGTGGTGGGCGCCTGGACCAGCACGGACATGTTGCCGGGCTTGTGCTGGTTCTTCATCATCTTGACATGGGCCTGCGGGATTTCGGCCCAGGGAAAGACCTCGGACATGCAGGGATCCAGGCGGCGTTCCAGCATCAGCTTGTTGGCGGCGCTGGCCTGTTTCAGATGCGCGAAGTGGCTGCCCTGGATTCGCTTCTGGTGCATCCACAGGTAACGCACATCGAAGGTGCAATTGAAGCCCGTGGTGCCCGCGCAGATCACCACCATGCCGCCCTTCTTGCAGACGAAGGTGCTGACCGGGAAGGTCGCCTCGCCTGGGTGTTCGAAGACGATGTCGACATTGTTGCCCTTGCCGGTGATGTCCCAGATGGCCTTGCCGAACTTGCGGACCTCGTTGAACCAGTCCTTGTATTCGGGCGTGTTCACAATGGGCAGTTGCCCCCAGCAATTGAATTCCTTGCGGTTGATGACGCCCTTGGCGCCCAGGCCCATGACGAAGTCGCGCTTGTCTTCCTCGGATATGACACCGATGGCATTGCCGCCTGCCGCGTTGATCAGCTGGATGGCATAGGACCCGAGGCCCCCCGAGGCACCCCAGACCAGCACGTTCATGCCGGGCTTCAGTTCATGCGGCTCGTGCCCGAACAGCATCCGGTAGGCGGTGGCCAGCGTCAGGGTATAGCAGGCCGATTCCTCCCAGGTCAGGTGCTTGGGGCGGGGCATCAGCTGCTGGGACTGGACGCGGGTGAACTGCGCGAAGCTGCCGTCCGGCGTCTCATATCCCCAGATGCGCTGCGTGGGCGAATACATCGGATCGCCGCCGTTGCATTCCTCGTCGTCGCCGTCGTCCTGGTTGCAGTGGATCACGACCTCGTCGCCGACCTTCCAGCGTTTCACCTTGTCGCCCACCGCCCAGACGATGCCCGAAGCGTCGGAACCCGCGATGTGATAGGGCTGCTTGTGGACGTCGAACATGCTGATGGGCACCCCGAGGCCTGCCCAGATGCCGTTGTAGTTGACGCCCGCCGCCATCACCAAGACCAGCACCTCGTTGCTGTCGATGGTGGGGGTGTCCACGACCTCAAGCTGCATGGCCTTGTCGGGTTCGCCCTGGCGTTCGCGGCGGATCGCCCAGGCGTGCATCCTGGCGGGCACATGGCCCAAGGGCGGCATCTCGCCGATGTCGTAAAGATCCTTCACAGGGGCATCGTAAGGGGCAATCGGGGAGGGGGAGTCGAGGGCCATCAGCTTCTCCTGCATCTGCTGCGGCGCAGAATCGCCGCGTTCTGATCCCAGAGGTAAGAGAGGATTGCGCAAGATTGCAACAACATTGATGGCAAAGAAGTAATAAAATGTCCGAATGGCGCAGGTTTGCGCCGCATCGCGGCGAATTGACGGCGCATGTTTGTTTCGGTATCGATTGGCAAGTGGAAATATTGTTGCGAGGAGCCGCATGGCCGACAAGGACAAACCCTGGTTGTTCCGCACCTATGCGGGTCACTCCACCGCCGCCAAGTCGAACGCGCTATATCGCGGCAACCTGGCCAAGGGTCAGACGGGGCTATCGGTGGCCTTCGACCTGCCGACCCAGACCGGATATGACAGCGATCATGTGCTGGCGCGGGGCGAGGTGGGCAAGGTCGGCGTGCCGATCTGCCACCTGGGCGACATGCGGGCGCTGTTCGACGGGATCCCGCTGGAACAGATGAACACCTCGATGACGATCAATGCGACGGCGCCCTGGCTGCTGTCGCTCTATATCGCGGTGGCCGAGGAGCAGGGGGCAGATATCGCCGCCTTGCAGGGCACCGTCCAGAACGACCTGATCAAGGAATACCTGTCGCGCGGCACCTATATCTGCCCGCCCAAGCCCTCGCTGGCGATGATCACGGATGTCGCGGCCTATACCCGGCAGCACCTGCCCAAGTGGAACCCGATGAACGTCTGTTCCTATCATTTGCAGGAGGCCGGGGCCACGCCGCAGCAGGAACTGGCCTATGCCCTGGCGACCGCCATCGCCGTTCTGGACGACCTGAAGGGCAAGGTTCCGGCTGAAAGCTTCCCCGAGATGGTCGGCCGCATCAGCTTCTTCGTGAATGCGGGCATCCGCTTTGTCACCGAGATGTGCAAGATGCGCGCCTTCACCGAGTTGTGGGACGAGATCACCCGCGACCGCTATGGCATCGCAGATGAGAAGTACCGCCGCTTCCGCTATGGCGTGCAGGTCAACAGCCTTGGGCTGACGGAACAGCAGCCCGAAAACAACGTGTATCGCATCCTGCTGGAAATGCTGGCGGTCACGCTGTCGAAAAACGCGCGGGCGCGGGCGGTTCAGCTTCCGGCCTGGAACGAGGCTCTGGGCCTGCCGCGTCCCTGGGACCAGCAGTGGTCGCTGCGGATGCAGCAGATCCTGGCCTATGAGACCGACCTGCTGGAATATGGCGACTTGTTCGACGGCAACCCGGTGATTGCCGCCAAGGTCGAGGAGTTGAAGCAGGGCGCGCGCGACGAATTGCGCCTGCTGGACGACATGGGCGGGGCAATTGCCGCCATCGACTATATGAAGGCGCGGCTGGTCGAATCGAATGCCGAACGCCTGGGCCGGATCGAGACGAACGAAACCGTCGTCGTCGGCGTCAACCGCTGGCAGGAGGGTGAACCCTCGCCGCTGGTGGCGGGGGACGGCGGCATCATGGTCGTCGATCCGGCGGTGGAACAGGACCAGATCGCGCGGCTGCAAGCCTGGCGTGCGGCCCGCGACGAAGGCGCGGTGCAGCTTGCGCTGGGCGCGCTGCGCGATGCGGCGCGGCGGGGGGAAAACGTGATGCCTTGGTCGATTGCGGCTGCCAAGGCGGGCGCCACGACCGGCGAATGGGCGGGCATCATGCGGCAGGTCCATGGCGAATATCGCGGCCCGACCGGCGTGTCCTCAAGCCCCTCGAACCGCACCGAAGGGTTGGAGGGGATCCGAGAGGCCGTCGATGCCGTCAGTGCCCGTCTGGGCCGCCGGTTGAAATTCGTGGTCGGCAAGCCGGGGCTGGACGGCCATTCCAACGGCGCCGAGCAGATCGCCTTCCGCGCGCGGGACTGCGGCATGGACATCACCTATGAAGGCATCCGCCTGACGCCCGAGCAGATCGTGTCCCGCGCGGCCGAGGAAAACGCCCACGTGATCGGCCTGTCGATCCTGTCGGGCAGCCACCTGCCGCTGATCGAGGATGTGATGGCGCGCATCCGCGCGGCAGGTCTGGCCCATCTCCCGGTGATCGTCGGCGGCATCATCCCCGACGACGACGCGGCGCGCCTGCGCGCCATGGGCGTGGCGCGGGTCTATACGCCCAAGGATTTCCAGCTGAACACGATCATGATGGATATCGTGGCCTTGGTTGAACCCAGCGTGGAAGCAGCCTGACACCTGCCGCTTTCACCTTTATCCAAATATCCCGGGGGAGTCCCGCAGGGACGGGGGCGGCGCACCCTTTCTCCGCTGCAAATGAAAACGCCGCCCGAATGGGGCGGCGTTTCGCAAATCGGGGGAGGAGCGATCAGAAGCCCAGGCCCGCATATTTCGACTTGAACTTCGACACGCGACCGCCGGTGTCCATCAGCTTGGCCGAGCCGCCGGTCCAGGCCGGATGCGAGGTGGGGTCGATGTCCAGCGCCATGGTCTGGCCTTCCGAACCCCAGGTCGAGCGGGTCTGGTAGGTGGTGCCATCGGTCATCTTGATCTCGATGGTGTGGTAGTCGGGATGGATGTCTTTTTTCATCGGAAGGATCCTCAGGCTTTCGCGTCGGACAGCGGACGGTAGTTGGTTTTCTCGACGATCCGGGCCGATTTGCCGCGACGGTCGCGCAGGTAATACAGCTTGGCGCGGCGGACCTTGCCGCGGCGCACGACCTCGATCGAGTCGACATTGGTCGAATACAGCGGGAACACGCGTTCCACGCCTTCGCCAAAGCTGATCTTGCGCACGGTGAAGCTTGCGCTGAGGGTGCTGCCGCCCTTGCGGGAAATGCAGACGCCTTCATACATCTGGACGCGCGAACGCGTGCCTTCCGTCACCTTGTAGCCGACGCGCACGGTGTCGCCGGCCTTGAAATCCGGGATGGTCTTGCCGAGCTGTGCAATCTGCTCGGCTTCGAGTTCTGCGATCAGGTTCATCGCCTGGGTTCCTTGTCATGCTCGCGGCGTGTCCGCGATTGGTCTGATGCGCCCGAGAGCTGTCGGTCCTTTGCCGGGTCCATACCGTCCTGGTATGCCCGCCACAGGTCGGGGCGGCGTTCCTTTGTCAGCCTTTCGGCCTCACCGGCCCTCCAACGATGAATGGCCGCGTGATTGCCGGACAGCAGAACCTCCGGTATCTCGCGGCCTTCCCACTGGGCGGGCTTCGTGAACTGGGGGGCCTCCAGAAGCCCCCTGTTGCCGATGGAAAAGGATTCCTCGGCCAGAGAGTCGTGATTCCCCAGCACGCGCGGTATAAGGCGAACCGTCGCGTCGATCAAGACCTGAGCGGCGATCTCTCCTCCGGTTAGGACATAGTCGCCGATGCTGATTTCCTCGACATCATGGGCGTCCAGGACGCGCTGGTCCACCCCCTCGAACCGGCCGCAGATCAGCGTGACGCCGTTGCCTTGGGCCAGGCCGCGGGCGCGGGCTTGCGTCAGCGGCGCGCCGCGCGGGGACATGTAGATCACCGGGCGAGGCGGGCCTTGCCGCGCCTCGCGCAGGGCGGCGTCCATCACGTCGGCGCGGATCACCATGCCCGCGCCACCGCCCGCCGGTGTGTCATCGACATTGCGGTGACGGCCAATGCCGAAATCGCGCAGGGGGACGGTGCGCAGGTTCCATAGGCCCTGCGCCAGCGCCTTGCCGGTCAGCGACAGGCCCAGGATGCCGGGGAAAGCCTCGGGGAACAGGGTGACGATGCTGGCGGTCCAGGCGCCCTGCACCTGCGGTTCAGCCATCAACTCGCGCGGGCGCAGGCTGGCGCTGATGGACAGTCGGCCGTGGGACTTGGGCTTGTCGGTCATTCGTCGGACGCGGGGGGATCGGCCACGATGCGGCGCGCGGCCAGATCCACGGTCGGCACCACCGCGCGGGTGAAGGGCAGCAGCAGCACGTCCTTGCCGCCCACGACTTCCAGGATGTCGCCCGCGCCGTGGTCGAAGATCGCGCGGACGCGGCCCAGGACCGCGCCGCCGGTATCGACGACCTCCAGCCCGATCAGATCGGCGTGGTAGAATTCATCGTCGGGAAGCGAGGGCAGGGCGGATCGCGGCGCCCAGAGAGTGGTGCCCTTCAGCGCCTCGGCATCCTCTCGGGTCGCGACGCCCGACAAGCGCGCGCCAAGGCCGCCCGTGACGGGGCGCGTGAGCTTGACGGTGAAGCTGCGCTTGCCGTCCTCGGTGGTCAGGGGAATGTATTTCGCAATGTCGGCGGGTTCCGAGCAGAAGCTTTTCAGCCGCACCTCGCCCTGAACCCCGAAGGCCCCGGCAATCGCGCCCACGCAGATACGGTCTTGTGACATCCGGCCCCCTCGGACGAAAAGGGCGGGGTGTGCCCCCGCCCGATCAGATCACTCGGCGTCGGCCGGAGCGGCGGCCTTCGCGGCCTTTTCGGCGGCGCGGGCCGTGGCTTTCTTGCCCGGCTCGCCCTTTTTCAGGTTGGCGCGGGTCGATTTTTCACGCACGCCAGCGGCTTCCAGGAAGCGGGCCACGCGGTCGGTCGGCTGGGCGCCGTGGTCCAGCCAGTGCTTGGCGCGGTCCAGATCCAGCTTGATGCGGTCTTCGCTGTCTTTCGCCAGCAGCGGGTTGTAGGTGCCCAGCTTTTCCAGGAAGCGGCCGTCACGCGGCATGCGCGAATCGGACACGACGATGGCGTAGTGCGGGCGCTTCTTGCTGCCGCCACGGGCCAGACGGATTTTCGTTGCCATTGGGTTTCTCCTTAGGATGGCGCTGTGGTGGGGTGGAACCCCACCCTACGGGTTGCGATGGCGGGGATCCCGCCGTCAGGATTGAAAGGTTTCGTGGTGCCGGATCACCTCGGCGATCACGAAGTTCAGGAATTTGCGCGCGAATTCCGGGTCGAGGTCGGCCTCGCGCGCGAGGCGTTCCAGCCGCTCGATCTGCTGCGCTTCGCGGGCAGGATCGGACGGCGGAAGATCGTGTTCGGCCTTGAGACGGCCGACGGACTGGGTGTGCTTGAATCGTTCGGCCAGCGTATAGACGATGATCGCATCCAGCCGGTCGATGCTGGCGCGGTGATCGCGCAAAAGGGCCGCGGCGCGGGCGGCGGGATCGGTGTGGTCGTCCATCACTTCTTCCCGAACATGCCGGACAGACCGCCCGGCAGGCCTGCCTTGCCCAACTGACCGCCCAGGCCCTTGGGGTCCTGCAGCATCTTCTGCGCCTCGGCCATCTTGGCGGGGTCGAAGTTTTCCAGGTCGGGCAACCCGCCGCCCTTGCCGGTCATGGCGCGCATGGCCTGCTTCAGCATGCCGCCCTTGCCCATCTTGCCCAGCTTCTTCATCGTGTCGGCCATCTGCTTCTGCATCTTCAGAAGCTTGTTCAGTTCCGACACTTCCATCCCCGCGCCGGCCGCGATCCGCTTCTTGCGGCTGGCCTGCAGCATGTCGGGATTGGCCCGTTCCTTCTTCGTCATCGAATTGATGAGCGCGATCTGCCGGGCAATGGCCTTGTCGTCCATGCCCGCGGCCTCGGCCTGCTTGGCCATCTTGGCCATGCCGGGCATCATGCCCATGATGGACTGCATCCCGCCCATCTTTTGCATCTGTTCAAGCTGGCCCTTCAGGTCGTTCATGTTGAACAGACCCTTCTGGAAGCGCTTCATCATGCGCTCGGCCTGCTCGACCTCCAGCACTTGCTGGGCCTTCTCGACCAGGGCCACGATGTCGCCCATCCCGAGGATCCGGCCCGCGACGCGCTGTGCGTCGAAGGTTTCCAGCGCGTCCATCTTTTCGCCAAGACCCACGAAGCGGATCGGCTTGCCGGTGATGGCACGCATCGACAGCGCGGCACCGCCGCGCCCGTCCCCGTCCATCCGGGTCAGCACCACGCCCGAGACGCCGACCTTCTGGTCAAACTCGGTCGCGACGTTCACGGCGTCCTGGCCGGTCAGGCCATCGACGACCAGCAGCGTTTCGCGCGGCTGGGCGATGTCGCGCACCGCCTGGACCTCGTCCATCAGCGCCTGGTCGATGTGGAGGCGACCGGCGGTGTCCAGCATCACCACGTCATAGCCGCCAAGCGAGGCCTGCTGCTTGGCGCGGCTCGCGATCTGGGTAGCGGTCTGGCCCGGTACGATGGGCAGGGTGTCAACGCCGATCTGGCTGCCCAGGATCGCCAGCTGCTCCATCGCGGCGGGGCGGTTGGTGTCCAGGGACGCCATCAGCACGCGCTTCTTCTCGCGGTCCTTCAGGCGCAGGGCAAGCTTCGCGGTGGTGGTGGTCTTGCCCGAGCCCTGCAGGCCGACCATCAGGATCGGCGCGGGCGGGTTGTCAATGCGCAGGGCGTCGGGCGCATCCTCGCCCTGAAGCACCTTGATCAGTTCGTCATGGACGATCTTGACGACCTGCTGGCCAGGGGTGATCGACTTGGTGACGGCGGACCCGGTGGCCTTGGAGGTGACCGCCTTGACGAAGTTGCGCGCGACCGGCAGCGAGACGTCAGCCTCCAGCAGGGCCACGCGGACTTCGCGCATGGCGGCGGTGACGTCGTCCTCGGTCAAGGCGCCCTGCTTGGTCAGCCGGTCGAAGACGCCGCCCAAACGGTCGGAAAGGTTCTCGAACATCGCCGGGCCTCCTTCGGTCCAAAACACTGCAGCCCCCGTGGGCGCGACGCGCTGACGGAGGGCGATCCCCACGCAAGGAAGGGACCGGAAGGCCAATCCTTCCGGGAATCCGGGGGCTGATACGAAAAAACGGCCCGCGAGTCAACGCAGGCCGTCGCACTTGTTACACTTGCGGGATTACGCGGCGAGGTTTTCCAGGGCCTCTTGGGCGCGGGCCAGCCCTGCGTCGCGGTCCATCGCCAGTCGGTCGGCGGCCACGAAGTCCACATCCGTGATGCCCAGGAAACCCAGCATGAAGCGGACATAGCCCGAGGCATGGTCGAAGTCCGACCCGATGGGCGTGCCCGCCGCGCTGTAGGCGATGATGGCGCGCTTGCCCTTCAGCAGACCTTCGGGACCTTCAGCGGTATAGCGGAAGGATTTGCCGGCGCGGGCGATCTGGTCCAGCCAGTTCTTCAACTGCGCGGGCAGGTTGAAGTTATAGACGGGCAGTCCGATCACCAGCACGTCGGCGGCCTGCACCTCGGCCAGATAGGCGTCCGAGATGGCGATCAGGCGCTGCTGCTCGGCCGTCGGGCTTTCGGGGGCCATGCGCACGGCTTCAAACCAGGCGCTGTCGATGGCCGGAACACCGTCGTTCAGGTCGCGATGGGTGACGGTCGCGTCTGGATTGGTCGCGGTCAGCTTGGCCACGATGTCGGCCGTCAGCTTGCGCGAGACCGAGGCCTCGCCCGTAATGGCGCTGTCGATATGCAGGATGTTCATCGGCTTGTCCGTTCAGGTTTGGTGCGTTGATACTGATTTAGGGCTAGGCCGACAGCGGCGAAATGGCGATAAACGCGCAATATCTGTGCGGAGAGCACATGACGATTGAAAGTTGGGACGACCTTCGCATTGCGCTGGCCGTCGCGCGCAGCGGCACCGTCAGCGGCGCGGCCGAGGCCTTGGGCGTCCACCACGCCACCGTCATCCGCCGCATCGACGGGCTGGAAGCGCAGCTTGGCGTCAAGCTGTTTCAGCGCCACCCCCGCGGCTATGCCCTGACCGAGGCGGGGCAGGCGATGCTGAAGGTCGCGGGCGACGCGGATGAGCGCTTTGCCCAGTTGACCGCTCAGATCGCGGGCGGAGGCGACCGGATCGAGGGCGAACTGGTCGTGACCTCGCTTCCCGAACTGGCCGATGTGGTCATGCCCCGGCTGATCCGGCTGATGCGCCAGCATCCTGGGCTTCGGGTGAACTATGTCACCGATGTGCGCCTGTTCCGCCTGGACGCCGGAGAGGCGCATGTCGCGATCCGCGCGGGCAGCCAGCCGACGGAACCGGATTATGTCGTCCGCCCGATGGGCACGGTGCGCCATCCGATCTATGCCGCGCCCGCCTATGTCGCGGCGCATGGAGAGGTGACGGGGATCGACGGGCACCGTATGGTCCTGATGGGGCCGCAGGCGCGCAATGCGCCGCTGATGCGTTGGTTGCAGGACCGCGTGGACCCGCGGCAGATCGTCATGACCGCCAATGACGAATCGGCCCGCGAGGCCGTGATCCGCGCTGGCCTCGCCATCGGCCCACTTTCGCCGTCCCGCGCCAACGGCCTGATCGAGGTGATGGCCCTGCCGGAATGGGAATCGCGTCTGTGGCTGGTCACGCATGTCGATCTGCACCGCACGCTCAAGGTCCAGGCGGCCGTGGCGGCCCTGCGCGACGCATGACCCCTTCACAGTCTGCAAGCCGCAGGCCAAGGTGGCCGCATCGGAGGAACCCCCATGACCCAACCCATAAGCCGCTTCGCGGTGCCCGATCTTGAAACCCTGCCCCAGGACATGCAGGACGCCATTGCCAAGGTGGCCGAGAAGTCGGGCTTCGTGCCCAATGTCTTCCTGGCGCTGGCACATCGTCCCGACGAATTCCGCGCCTTCTTCGCCTATCACGCGGCGCTGATGGACAAGGACACCGGCCTGACCAAGGCCGAGCGCGAGATGATCGTGGTCGCGGTCAGCGGCATCAACAACTGCCAGTATTGCGTGGTCGCCCACGGCGCGATCCTGCGCATCCGGGCCAAGAACCCGCTGATCGCTGACCAGGTGGCGATCAACTGGCGCAAGGCGGACCTGACCGACCGTCAGCGCGCGATGCTGGCCTATGCCGAAAAGGTCACGGTCGCGGCCCATCAGATCGGCGAGGCGGATCACCAGGCGCTGCGCGAGGCGGGCTTTGACGGGGACGAGATCTGGGACATCGGCGCCATCGCGGCCTTTTTCGGCATGTCCAACCGCATGGCCAATGCAGGGGACTTTCGCGCCAACGATGAATTCTACATGCTGGGCCGCGGGTGAACCGATCCCAGGCCCTGCGCGGCCATGCGGCCATGCTGCTGTTTTCGACCCTGGTCGCGGGGTCATTCTCGCTGGGCGTCCGGGCCGCGAACCTGATTGACCCGGCTGCCATCACGGTTGTGCGCTTCATCATCGCGGCGGGCGTGCTGGCCGGGATCGCGATCCTGATGCCGCGCCGGGGCAGGCCGCGCGCGCTGATCGAGGCGCCCTGGCGATACCTTCTGCTGGGCGGGGCCTTTGCCGGATATTTCGTGCTGATGTTCGAGGGGCTGAAGACTGCCCCCGCCGTGGCGGCAAGCGCCGTCTTCACGCTGACGCCGATCATGGCGGCAGGTTTCGGCTGGCTGCTGCTGCGCCAGCGGATGACGGGGCATCTGGCGCTTGCCCTGGCCCTGGGCGGAGTTGGGGCGCTGTGGGTGATCTTTCGCGGCGACCCGGCGGCGCTGATGCGGATGGAGATCGGGTGCGGCGAGGCCATCTATTTCATCGGCTGCGCGCTGCACGCCCTGTACGCGGCCCTGGTCCGCAAGCTGAGCCGGAACGAGGGGCCGCTGATCTCCAGCCTGGGGACGCTGGTCGCGGGCGGGCTGCTGACGGCTGCCTGGGGCTGGGGCGCGCTGACCTCGACCGCATGGGGTCAGCTTCCGGCGATCGTCTGGATCACGATCTTATATGTCGCGATCTTCGCCAGCGCCTTTACCACCCTGCTGGTGCAATACGCGGCGATGCGCCTGCCTGCGGCCAAGGTCATGGCCTATACCTATCTGACGCCGATCTGGGTGATCCTGTCCGAGGCCGCGCTTGGCCAGGGATTGCCCGGCCCGGTCCTGCTGCCGGGCATCCTGGCGATCCTGGGCGCCCTGGCGCTGCTGCTGAAATCGGACGAACCGGCGGGCGGGGCGGTGCGGGCCAACTGACCCGCGTCCTTGGCGCATCACCCGCGCGACGATTGCAGGGGCGCCGCTTTCTTTCATGTCATGGCCCCGCTAGGGTCCGCACCGGATGAGGGGACGGCAAGGGGCGGCTTCGTGGCGCATATCATCGTTGTGGGCAACGAAAAGGGTGGCTCGGGCAAGTCCACCACCTCGATGCATGTGGCGACGGCGCTTGTCCGCATGGGCCACCGTGTCGGCGGGCTGGATCTGGATGTGCGCCAGCGCAGCTTTGGCCGCTATCTGGAAAACCGCGCCCATTTCCTGCAGCGCGAGGGGCTGGATCTGCCCATGCCCGTGATCGGCACCATGGGCGATGGCAGCGACCCGCTGACGCCCGCGCTGACCGAACTGGAAAAGACCTGCGACTTTATCCTGCTGGACTGTCCCGGCTCGCACACGAAGCTGAGCCAGATGGCCCATACCCTTGCCGACACGCTGATCACGCCGATGAATGACAGCTTTGTCGATTTCGACCTGCTTGCCCGCCTGTCGCCCGAGGGGAAGATCCTCGGCCCCTCTATCTATGCGGAAATGGTCTGGGCGGCGCGGCAGATGCGGGCGCAGGCGGGGGCGGGGCCGATCGACTGGCTGGTGCTGCGCAACCGCCTGGGCACGCAGCAGATGCACAACAAGCGCAAGGTGGGCGGGGCATTGCAGGCGCTGTCCAAGCGCATCGGGTTTCGCGTGGCGCCGGGCTTTTCCGAGCGCGTCATCTTCCGCGAGCTTTTTCCGCGCGGGCTGACGTTGCTGGACCTGAAGGATATCGGCACCGAACAGTTGTCGATGTCCAACATCGCCGCGCGGCAGGAACTGCGCGACCTGCTTGCGGAACTGAACCTGCCCGGCGTCACGGTCAACTTCTAGGCAGCGCCGCGCAGGCGCGTTGTTGCCGGCCCCTTCAACACCTATCTTGCCGGACAAGTCATCATGGCAGTCTGTCTCATGCGCGTTCTTTTCGCCCTTCTTGTCGCATTCGCCCTGCCGCTGTCCGCATCGGCCAACGAGGCCGCGACCGCATCCGAGGCACCGAAGCGCGTGGCGCCTGCCGTCACCGTCGAAGCTGCCTCTCGCGCCGAGGTCCAGGCCCGCGTGCCGGTATCGGGCAGCATCGTCGCGCGCCAGCTGGTCCAGGTCTTTCCCCAGGTGTCCGGCCCCGAAATCACCGAAATCCTGGTCGAGGCGGGCGACAGCGTGACCAAGGGCCAGGTTCTGGCCCGGCTGTCCGCCGACACGCTGTCGGCGCAGCTGGAGCAGGCGCGCGCGGAGTATCTGCGGGCCGAGGCCAGCGTGGGGCAGGCTCAAAGCACCATCGACAGCGCCGATGCCCTGCTGACGCAGGCGCAGTCGATCCTGGAACGGGTGCGCCAGCTGCGCCAGGGGGGCACCGCATCCCAGTCTGCCCTGGATGACGCCATCGCCGCCGAGGCGAATGCCCGCGCCCAAGCGGCGTCGGCGGCCGACGGGCTGGCCGTCGCCCGTGCCGCCCTGGCCCAGGCCGAGGCTTCGCGGCGGATTGCGGAACTGAATCTTGACCGTGCCACCATCAGCGCACCCGTCGCCGGGGTGGTGGTCACGCGCAACGCTGAACTGGGCGCCTTGGCAGGCGGGGGCGGGGATGCGCTGTTCGTCCTGCTGGCGGACGGCGCGGTCGAGATGTCGGCGGAGGTGATCGAAACCGCGCTTGGCCGCCTGAAGGTGGGCGATCCGGCCGAAATCACCGTCGCGGGCGCGGGGACGGTAGGGGGGACGGTGCGGCTGGTCCCGGCCTCGGTCGATCCGGTGACGCGGCTGGGGGTCATGCGCATCGCGCTGGACGACGGCACGGGCATCCGCATCGGCCAGTTCGCCAGCGGCTGGGTCATCACCGACCGCCGGCAGGCGGTAACGGTTCCAGCCTCGGCGGTTCTGGCGGACGACAGCGGCGAACGTGTGCAGGTCGTCAAGGACGGCAAGGTCGAAACCCGTCCTGTCCGGGCGGGCCTGCTGTGGGATGGGCGGCGCGAAATCATCGAAGGTCTGGCCTTGGGCGAACAGGTGATCGCCCGGTCCGGCGCCTTCTTCCGCACCGGCGACCAGGTCCGCCCGGCCGCAGCCGATGGGGGCGGGCCATGAACTTTGCCACCCTGTCGATCCGCCACCCGGTCCCGCCCGTCGCGATCTTCCTGGTCCTGCTGATCGTCGGGCTTTACAGCTTCAACCGCCTGCCGGTCACGGCGATGCCCAACATTGACCTGCCGTTGGTGCAGGTCACGATCAACCAGCCGGGCGCCGCGCCGTCCGAACTGACCAGCCAGGTGATCCAGCCGGTCGAGGACAGCATCGCATCCGTGACCGGCGTGCGCCACATCACCTCGACCGCGACGGACAGCGCCGCCGTGATCGTGGTCGAGTTCGAGCTGGAAACGAACAGCGACCGGGCCGTCAACGACATCAAGGACGCCGTGTCCAACGTCCGCCAGCAATTGCCCGAAAGCATCAACGAACCGCTGGTGCAGCGGCTGGACGTCACGGGGATGCCGATCTTGACCTATGCGGTCAGCGATCCGACCCAGTCGCTCGAGTCCCTGTCGAAGTTCGTGGACGACGTGATCGGGCGCGAGCTGTCCACCGTGGACGGCGTCGGCAAGACCAGCCGCATCGGCGGCGCTGCGCGCGAGATCAAGGTGGAACTGGACCCCGACCGCCTGCTGGCGCATGGGCTGACGGCGGCCGACGTGTCGAACCAGCTTCGCGCCCGCAACATCGACCTGGGCGGCGGGCGCGGCGACCTGGCGGGGCGCGAATATTCGATCCGCACGCTGGGTGCGGCGGACAGTGTCGAACAGCTTGCCGGTGCGCCGATCAGCATCGCGGACGGGCGCACGATCCGGCTGGACCAGTTGGGCCAGGTGATCGACGGCCCGGCCGAGGAACGCAGCTTCGCGCTGCTGGACGGCCAGCCGGTCGTGGCCTTCGGAATCTATCGCACCACCGGCGCCTCGGATCTGGGGGCGGGGAACGCGGCCAAGGAACGGCTGGCGCAGATCGCCGAGCGTTATCCCAACGTCCGCATCAGCCTGATCGACGACGCCACCACCTATACCGAGGCCAGCTACAAAAGCGCGATGCACACGCTGTACGAGGGCGCGGCGCTTGCGGTGGTGGTGGTCTTCCTGTTCCTGCGCAACTGGCGTGCGACGCTGGTCGCGGCCGTGGCGCTGCCCCTGTCGATCATCCCGACCTTCTTCGTGATGCACTGGCTGGGCTTCACGCTGAACGGGATCAGCCTGCTGGGGATTACGCTGGTGACCGGCATCCTTGTCGATGACGCCATCGTGGAAATCGAGAACATCGTCCGCCATATCGGCATGGGCGTGCCGCCTTATGAGGCCAGCGAGGAAGCGGCGAACGAGATCGGCCTGACGGTGATCGCGATCAGCTTTTCCATCGTCGCGGTCTTTGCGCCGGTCAGCTTCATGGGCGGGATACCGGGGCAGTATTTCAAGCAGTTCGGGCTGACGGTCGCGGTCTCGGTCCTGTTTTCGCTGCTGGTCGCGCGGATCATCACGCCGATGATGGCGGCTTATCTGATGCGCGGCACCGTCCACGGCACCGAGGGACGCGACGGCTTCATCATGCGCGCCCTGATGCGCATCGTCGGCTGGACCATGCGCCACCGTGGTCTGACGCTGCTGACCGGCGTGGGGATCTTCGCGGGGTCGATCTATTCCGCGACGCTGCTCCCAACCGAGTTCATCCCCGCATCCGACATCGGCCGCAGTCAGATCCAGGTCGAACTGCCCCCCGGCGCCACCATCGACAGAACCGAGGACGCCGCCCGCCGCCTGTCCGCGCAGATCGACGACGTGCCCGAGGTGCAGTCGGTCTTCGTCTACAGCGACGGGTCCGACGTGACCGAGGCGCGGGTGATGAT
This sequence comes from Paracoccus yibinensis, assembly GCF_030846195.1. Lineage (GTDB taxonomy): Bacteria > Pseudomonadota > Alphaproteobacteria > Rhodobacterales > Rhodobacteraceae > Paracoccus > Paracoccus yibinensis. The sequence continues at coordinate 421,118 of NZ_JAVCWH010000003.1, read as the reverse complement.
CAACTATGGCAAGAAGGAAACGCGCGAGCGGTCGCAATTCGTGCTGGAGGAGGAGTTGAAGCAACGCCTGTCCGACACGCCCGACATGCGCATCAACTTCCAGAACGAGAACGGCCAGAACGACCTGACCATCAATGTCCTGGGCGCAACCGAGGAGGGCGCGGCCCTGGCCGCCGAACGGCTGGCGACCGCGATGTCGCAGCTTCCCTCGCTTGAGAACGTGACGACCACGGCCCGCCTGCAACGGCCCGAGATCCAGATCACGCCCCGCGCGGATGTGGCGGCGCAGCTGGGCGTCTCGGCCAGCGAGATGGCGACGACGCTGCGCGTGGCGACGCTGGGCGATATGGAATCGAACCTGGCCAAGTTCAACGCGGGCGACGAACAGATCCCCATCGTCGTGCGCCTGAACGCGGATGCCCGTGCCGACCTGGTGACGGTGCAGAACTTGCGGGTCAATTCCCAAGCCGGGCAGGTGCCGCTGGGGGCCGTGGCCGATGTCACCCTGTCGGCGGGCGCGACCGAGATCGGCCGTTATGACCGCCAGTTCCAGACCACGGTCAGCGCGAACCTGGCCGACGGGGAACTGCTTGGCCCCGTCAGCGCGCAGGTTGCAGAGTTGCAGGCCCAGATCGAACTGCCCCCCGGCACCCGCATCCAGCCCTCTGGCGATGCCGAGATCATGGGCGAGGTCTTCGGCGCCTTCGGCACGGCAATGGGGGCGGGGGTGTTGCTGGTCTATGTCGTGCTGGTGCTGCTGTTCCACAACTTCATCACGCCGGTGTCGATCCTGCTGTCGCTGCCCCTGGCGATCGGCGGCGCGATCCTGGCACTGTTCGTCACGGGCCATTCGATCAGCATGGCGGTGGTGATCGGATTCCTGATGCTGATGGGGATCGTCACCAAGAACTCGATCATGCTGGTCGAGTTCGCGCTGACGGCCATCGAACGCGGGGTGGCCAAGAAGGACGCGATCCTGGACGCGGTCCACAAGCGCGCGCGTCCCATCGTCATGACCACCATCGCCATGAGCGCGGGGATGATCCCGTCCGCCTTGGCGACGGGCGAGGGGGGCGAATTCCGCGCGCCCATGGCCATCGCGGTGATCGGCGGGCTGCTGCTGTCCACCGTGCTGTCCTTGCTGTTCGTGCCGGCGCTGTTTTCCCTGATCCATGGCGGGCAGGGGCGGCTGACCGGCTGGATCGCCCGCCGCGTCGGCGTCAACCGGCCCCGTCAGCCGGCGGAATAGGTCGGAACTTCGCCAGACGCACCGCATTGGGTGGGCTGACACGAAAGGAGGCCATTCATGGCAAAGATTCTGATCATGGCATCGGACGGGTTCGAACAGTCCGAACTGTTCGTGCCGCTGGAAAAGCTGAAGGACGCGGGCCATCAGGTGGACATCGCCGCCCCCAGGACAGGCGATATCAAGGCCTGGGACAAGGACGACTGGGGCAAGTCGGTGACTGCCAACAAGGCGATCGCGGAGGTCGGCGCGGGGGATTACGACATCCTGGTCCTGCCGGGCGGCGTCATAAACCCGGACAACCTGCGCACGAACCAGGCGGCCATCGCCCTGATCCGCAGCTTTGCCGATGCCGACAAGCCGGTCGCCGCGATCTGCCACGCCCCCTGGCTGCTGGCCGAGGCGGGGCTGGCCAAGGGCAAGCGCCTGACCAGCTACGAATCGATTCGCACCGACATGAAGAACGCAGGCGCGGATGTGGTGGACGAGAAGGTGGTTGTGGACGGCGGCATCATTACCAGCCGCAAGCCGGATGACCTGGACGCCTTCGTCGGCGCAATCGAGGACGCGCTGCGTTGATTGCGTCCCGCGGTGGCCGGGGGCGCTTCGCCCCCCGGACCCCCCGAGGATATTTATGCACAGAAGAAAGATGGGGCGCTCTTGAGGCGCCCCTTTCGTTTCTCTGAAATCGTCTTAGGCCAGCATCCCCATCGGGTTTTCCAGATGGCCGATGATGGCCTCCAGCAGTTGGGCGCCAAGCGCGCCGTCGATGACGCGGTGGTCGACCGACAGGGTCATGGACATGACGTTGCGGATCACCACCTCGCCGTTTTCCACCACGGGAGTCTGGATGCCTGCGCCGACGGCCAGGATCGCCCCATGCGGGGGGTTGATGACCGCGTCGAAGTTCTCGATCCCGAACATGCCGAGGTTCGAGATCGCGAAGCTGCCGCCCTGGTATTCGTGAGGGGCCAGCTTTTTCGTCTTGGCGCGGCTGGCCAAATCCTTCATCTCGGCCGACAGGGCCGAGAGCGTCTTCTGCTGCGCGTCCTTCAGGACCGGGGTGAACAGCCCGCCCTCGATGGCGACGGCCACGGCCACGTCGGACGGCTTCAGCTTCAGGATCCGGTCGCCTGCCCATACGGCATTGGCGTCGGGCACCTGTTGCAGGGCCAGGGCGCAGGCCTTGATGATGAAGTCGTTGACCGACAGCTTCACGCCCCGCGATTCAAGCTGCTTGTTCAGCATGGCGCGGAATTCCATCAGCGCGTCCAGCTTGGCCGAGCGGCGGAGGTAGAAATGCGGGATGGTCTGCTTGGCCTCGGACAGGCGGGCGGCGATGGTGCGGCGCATCCCATCCAGCGGAACCTCGGTCGTTTCGCGGTCCGCATACATCTTGAGGATTGCGTCGGCCGACGGGCCCTTCGCTGCCTGGGCGGCGGCCGGAGCTGGGGCGGCGGTTGCCGGTGCGGCGGCGGGTGCCGCGGCAGGCTTGGCCGCGCCGGGTTTCGCGCCCTCGACATCGGCCTTGACGATCCGGCCACGGGGGCCGGTGCCGGTGATGCCTGACAGGTCGATGCCCTTTTCGGCCGCGATGCGGCGGGCGAGGGGCGAGGCGAATACGCGGCTGCCGCCTTGGGCCTTCGGGGGCGAGGGCTGGGCGAGGGGCATGTCGCCCGCAACCGGCGCGTCATTGGGGCCGCCATAGCCTTTTTGGGCTGCGGCCTTTTCCTCGGCGGCAGGGGCTGCCTTTGCGGGTGCCGGGCTGGTTGCGGCGGACGCATCCTCGCCCTCCTCCAGCAACACGGCAATGGGGGTGTTGACCTTCACGCCCTGCGCGCCTTCGGCGATCAGCAGCTTGCCGATGGTGCCTTCATCGACGGCCTCGAATTCCATCGTGGCCTTGTCGGTTTCGATTTCGGCGATGATGTCGCCGGATTTTACCTCGTCGCCTTCCTTGACCAGCCATTTGGCCAGCGTCCCTTCCTCCATGGTGGGGGAGAGCGCGGGCATCAGGATTTCTGTCGGCATGACGCGTTCCCCCTCAGCGGTAAGTGACTTTTTTCACGGCGTCCACGACCTCGGACGGCGTGATCAGCGCGTGTTTTTCCAGATTGGCGGCATAGGGCATGGGCACGTCCTTGCCGGTGCAGTTGATCACGGGCGCGTCCAGGTAATCGAAGGCGTTTTCCATGATGTAGGCCGACAGGTGGTTGCCGATGGAGCCCACGGGGAAGCCTTCCTCGACCGTGACGACGCGGTTGGTCTTCTTCACCGAGTCGATGATCGTGGCATAGTCGATCGGGCGCAGGGTGCGCAGGTCGATCACCTCGGCCTCGATCCCTTCCTGCGCCAGCTTGTCGGCGGCTTCCAGCGAATGGGCCATGCCGATGCCGAAGCTGATGATGGTCACGTCCTTGCCGGACCGCGCGATGCGGGCCTTGCCGAAGGGGATGGTGAAGTCCTCAAGGTCCGGCACCTCGAAGCTGCGGCCGTAGAGGATTTCGTTTTCCAAGAAGATGACCGGGTTCGGGTCGCGGATCGCTTGTTTCATCAGGCCCTTCGCGTCAGCTGCCGAATAGGGCATCACCACCTTCAGCCCGGGGACCGAGGCATACCAGGCCGCATAGTCCTGGCTGTGCTGGGCCGCCACGCGGGCGGCGGCGCCATTCGGGCCGCGGAAGACGATGGGGCAGCCCATCTGCCCGCCAGACATGTAGAGCGTCTTGGCGGCCGAGTTGATGATGTGGTCCATCGCCTGCATGGCGAAGTTGAAAGTCATGAACTCGACGATGGGACGCAGGCCCGCCAGCGCGGCGCCGGTGCCGATGCCCGCGAAGCCGATCTCGCTGATGGGGGTATCGACCACGCGGCGCGGGCCGAACTTGTCCAGCAGGCCCTGGCTGATCTTGTAGGCGCCCTGGTATTCGCCCACTTCCTCGCCCATCAGGAAGACGGTCTCGTCGCGTTCCATTTCCTCGGCCATGGCCTCGCGCAGGGCTTCCCGCACGGTCATGGTCTTCATCTTCGTGCCCTCGGGCCAGTCGGGGCTGCGGTCGGGCTCGGGCGTTTTGACCTGCTCGACGGCGGATGCGGCGGGGGCCTCCGCCTTCGCTTCGGCAGGGGCGGCCTGGGCAGGAGCCTCGGCCTTCACGTCATCAGCGGATTCGCCTTCCTCGACCAGGACGGCGATGGGGGTGTTCACCTTCACGCCTTGCGAGCCTTCGGACACGAGGATCTTGCCCAGGATGCCTTCATCGACCGCTTCGAATTCCATAGTGGCCTTGTCGGTTTCGATCTCGGCGATGATGTCGCCGGATTTCACCGCGTCGCCTTCCTTCTTCAGCCATTTCGCCAGCGTGCCTTCCTCCATGGTCGGGGACAGGGCGGGCATCAGGATTTCGGTTGCCATATACTCAGCCCTCCCTCAGGCGACTTCTTCGGCGCTGCCCTGGGGCAGGTCTTCGGCGTAAATGTCGGTCCACAGTTCTTCCAGGGCCGGTTCGGGGCTTTCCTTGGCGAACTCGGCCGAGTCGTTCACGATGTCCTTGATGTCCTTGTCGATGGCCTTCAGGTCATCCTCGGACGCGTGCTTGCCCTGCAGCAGCAGTTCGCGCACATGCTCGATGGCGTCGCGTTCATCGCGCATCTTCTGCACCTCCTCGCGCGTGCGGTATTTCGCCGGGTCGGACATGGAATGGCCGCGATAGCGATAGGTCATCACCTCAAGGATATACGGACCCTTGCCCGCGCGGCAGTGCGCGACCGCCTTTTCGCCCGCGGCCTTCACCGCCAGCACGTCCATTCCGTCCACCTGTTCGCCGGGGATGCCAAAAGCTTCGCCCCGGCCGAACAGCGTGGTCGACCGCGTAGACCGCTTCATCGAGGTGCCCATGGCATACTGGTTGTTCTCGATGACGAAGATCACCGGCAGATCCCACAGCACGGCCATGTTGTAGGTCTCGTAGACCTGGCCCTGGTTGGCCGCGCCGTCGCCGAAATAGGCAAAGGTCACGTTGTCATTGCCCAGGTACTTGTCGGCAAAGGCCAGGCCCGCGCCCAGCGGCACCTGCGCGGCGACGATGCCGTGCCCGCCATAGAAATGCTTTTCGCGGCTGAACATATGCATCGAGCCGCCCTTGCCCTTGGAGTATCCCCCCTCGCGCCCGGTCAGTTCGGCCATCACCCCGCGCGCGGACATGCCGCAGGCCAGCATATGGCCGTGGTCGCGATAGCTGGTGATGCGCTTGTCGCCTTCCTTGGTGGCCGCTTCGAGGCCCACCACGACCGCTTCCTGGCCGATATACAGGTGGCAGAAGCCGCCGATCAGGCCCATGCCGTAAAGCTGGCCGGCCTTTTCTTCGAAACGGCGGATCAGCAGCATGTCGCGGTAATATTGCAGCAGCTCGTCGCGAGACACATTGGACAGCGTGTCGGCGCGTGTCTCGGCTGCGGGGGCAGGCTTCCTGGCCATGCGGGGGTTCCTCCTCAAAGCGCGGTCAGAATAGTTCAGCGTTAAACTATCCGTAGCGTATCGGGAAAACGGGTGCAATCCGCGAACGTCCTCGCAGAATGACGCGGCGTCAGCGCAGGATCACTTCGTCCGCGCGGATCAGGCCCAGAACCTCACGGGCGCGTTCGTCCAGCAGATCAAGGTCCAGATACTCGTCGGACATGCGCCGCGTCAGGTTCTGCATCTCTTGCACCTCGGCCTTCAGCCGGTCGCGTTCCGCCTGGAGTTCCAGGGTTTCGGCCTCGATCTGGATTCGGCGCAGGATGCCCGACGGGCCTTGCACGGCGGCAAAGGCGAAATACAGCCCCAGGGCGACGGCCAGGGCCAGAAGCACGGTGGCGCTGATGGAAAGACGCTGCGACATGGACGGGCCATTCTGGGTTTGCGGTGGGATCATGCCACAGGCCGTGGGGCAGGGGAATCCCCCGATCAGGCGTTCCGGCGGAAGATATCTTCGATTCGGCTGGCTTCATCGCCAAGACCGAACGGGGCGTTCAGGACCCACATGCCCGATCCGATCATCGAATGGCCGACGCGGGCAGGCGGGAACGACACCTCGGACCGCAGCGCCTCGGGGTGAGCTGTCATCAACGCCGTCAGCATCGGGACGTGGCGAGCATCCGTCAGGATCGGATACCACAGGGCGATCACGCCTACATTCCATTTGCGCGCGATCAGCGCGACCTGGCGCGGGATGGCAGCATAGTCCGCCTTCACCTCGTAACTGGGGTCGATCAGGATCAGGCCGCGCCGGGGGGTGGGCGGGCAGATCGCCTGCGCCATCTGAAAACCGTCTTGGCGGTGCAGGGTGGCAAAGCCTGCCACATGCATCAGCGCCTCGTGTTCGGCAGGGTGTAGTTCTGCCAGATGGGCAGAATCGCCCCGCCGCAGGAAATGCGCGGCAATCAGCGGCGATCCAGGATAGGCCTGCGGACCATGACTGCGACGGACCTGTGCCAGCGCCTCCAGCAACGGATGCCCTGCTGGCAGCCACCCTTCGGCCTCGGCCCGCTGGATGCCCGCGCGCGCTTCGCCCGTCTTGACGGCCTCGGCTGCGTCCAGCCGGTAAAGCCCGCGTCCGGCGTGGGTTTCAAGATAGGACAGCGGCTTGTCCTTGCGCGTCAGGTAATCCAGCGCCGTGGCCAGCAGCGCGTGCTTGTGCAGGTCGGCCAGGTTTCCCGCATGATAGGCGTGTTGATAGCTGAGCATGACCGGCCCTTACTCCGTGCCATCTCACTGGAAAAGGTCTATGTCGACTTGCGCAGTTCGGAATGGCTTTTCAGCACCTGGTCGCCGTCCTCCTGCTCGATCAGATAAGCGGGATTGTCCGGGTCGGCGTTTCGCTTGATTTTGCTGCCCTTGATCGTGCGCTCGACCGCTTCCGTGAAGGATTCGGTGATCTTGCCCTGGGCGGTGCCTTTGCCCCAGTCCCATTCGACCTTTGATCCGACGCGGAATTTGGTCATGCCGATCCCCATGGCTGTCCGCGACAACGCGGCCTTTGGGGCACAGTTCCGGGCTGAAACGAAAAGCGGCGGCGCCCAGGGAGGAGGAGGGGCGCCGCCGCGGAACGCTGGCCCAGGGAGGAGGGAGGGGCCGCGTTTGGAGTGCGGCAAGGCCAGGGAGGAGGAGAGGGCCTTTGCCGCCAACGAGCGGACCAATGGGAGGAGGGGTCCGTCGCATCCGGGTGCCGCGATCAGGGCGGCTATATAGGGTGCGGCTCAGCCGGGAGGAGGAGGGGCTTCGCCGCAGACAGCACGCGCCCCGTATGGGAGGAGGAGAGGGCGGGCCGTATTCCGGTGCCGCAAAACGGGGCGGCTATATGGTTTTTGCGGCGGCCCCGAATGGGAGGAGAGAGGGCCGCCGCCTGTCGCTGAACCCCGAGGGAGGAGATGGGTTCCAGCGCTGTCTTTGGGGCGGCATCCTCAAGGGAGGAGGAGAAAGGATGCCGCCAGTTCCGTGCCCCAGGGAGGAGGGGGCCGGAAAGGTTGTCTTATTTCGTGCCCCAAGCCGCTTCATGGGCCAGGCGACCGATCATCGCGCGGTTGATGCCCAGATCGGCCAGGTCACGGTTGGTCAGCACGTTCAGTTCGCGAACCGTCTGGCGATAGATCGCACGGCGGGCGCGGTTTTCCTGCATGTGCTGGATCGCGACCATCAAACGGCCGAACAGGCCGGAAGCGGCAGCGGCGTTGTGGGTGTGGGCGATGGCAGCCATGATGTATTCCTTCGTTCAGCGTCTGCGCCCTGCCCGGATTGGCCCGGCGCCTTTCGATGTCCCCAAGATGGCGCCGATGCTGCGACTGCACAATGCATCCTTTGGGATTGCTGCCATGCAGCATTCGCATGACTGGCCGGTCATGCCCCAGAAATCGCGTTAAGAATTATGTCGGTAATGTGACGGAATTCTGTCGTTAGCGATCACGCTGCGCTGCAAAAATCGGCGGCTTTCGGGAGAGGGGCGCCAAGATGCCGCATATTGCGGCGGGTGGTTGATGCCAGGGGCCGACTGAACCATGTTGCCGTAAACCAATCTAAAGGTCCTTGACATGTCCGTGAACCGCGAAACTGCCCTAAGGGAAATCTCTGATATCGTTCTGCCGGACGGCCGGACCCTGGAAAAAGCGGATCTGGTGCGGGCTTTTTCGGTCGAGGGAGACACTGTCAGATTCGTGCTCGAGGTGGCGGATGCGGGCGTCGCGCGCAGCCTTGCCCCGGTCGAGGCCGAGGCGAAGCGCCGGCTTGAGGCGCTGCCCGGCATCGGGCGCGTCCAGATCGTCATGACCGCCCCGGCGGGCAAGCCGCAGGGCCAGCCCGTCCGTTCGTCGGGGGCTGCGCCATCCTTGCAGATCGGGCGCCACCCGACCGGGCAGGCCGGGCCGCAGCCGATTCCCGGCGTCAGGAACATCGTCGCCATCGGGTCCGGCAAGGGGGGGGTGGGCAAATCCACCGTCACCTCGAATCTGGCCGTGGCACTGGCGCGGGCAGGGCGCCGGGTGGGGCTGCTGGACGCCGATATCTATGGTCCCTCGCAGCCGCGCATGATGGGCGTGTCGGGCCGCCCGGCCAGTCCCGACGGCCAGCATATCGAACCGCTGCACGCGCATGGCGTCACCGTCATGTCCATCGGCCTGATGCTGAAAGAGGGCGAAGCCGTGGTCTGGCGCGGGCCGATGTTGATGGGCGCCATGCAGCAGATGCTGCAGCAGGTGAACTGGGGTGAACTGGACGTGCTGCTGATCGACCTGCCCCCCGGCACGGGCGACGTGCAGTTGAGCCTGTGCCAGAAGGCCGCCGTGACCGGAGCCATCATCGTATCCACCCCGCAGGACGTCGCGCTGCTGGATGCGCGACGCGCCATCGACATGTTCAACAAGCTGAAGGCACCGGTCCTGGGGCTGGTGGAAAACATGTCCACTTACATCTGCCCGAACTGCGGTCACGAAGCGCATCTGTTCGGCCATGGCGGCGTGGCGTCTGAGGCCCGGCAACTGGGCCTGCCCTTCCTGGGTGAACTGCCGCTGGAACTGGAGGTGCGCCTGGCGGGCGATTCGGGACGGCCCGTGGCATTAGGGGAAGGTGCGACCGCCCAAGCCTATGCCCGTCTGGCGCAGCGGCTGATCCAGGACGGCATTGCCTGAACGGTCACCCCTGGGATTACACGGGAATAGCCGGAAACCTGGTCCCTGCCCCCTGCTGCTCACGCTGGCGTGATCAATTGTGAGCAGCAAAAATGCTCTTTGCTGTTTTCTGTGGATAAGTGGCAACAGCTTTTCCTGTGGAAACAGAAGGGCCTGGCTGCCATTAGCGCAGACAACAAATGTTAGGTCCCTATATTTTGAGGAGAATCGGGAAATCTCTCCCAAGCTGTTGGGCCGCAAGAGATTCGTTTCTCTTTTGCAACAGTGTCGCGACAATCCGCCGTTCGCGTTTTGGCTTCCTCACAGGGCACAGAATTCCATTGCTTCCCATGAATTCCCATGCCACAACCAGATCACGAAAACGGGCAGTAAAGGGGCGATCAAGACCCCAAGGGCGAAGCAGGCTTTCATACAGGCGTCCGTTTTCCAACAAAGCCGTCCGCATGCGCGAGCAGCACCTCCCCCAGGTGGCGCATGACAAGGACGGACCCCGAAACGGGGTCGCGACGTGGGAACGAGGGCGGCGGATCGGGCAGTGGCAGCAGCCCGGTCCGCCCTTTCTCTTTCGGGCAACCGGAAGAACGGACAGTGAGGCAGGGCCAGAGTGGCGCGGAAGTTCAGAGGCACTGAATCCGTCAAGGTCGATGGCAAGGGACGGATGTCCGTCCCGGCCCGGCTGCGCCGCGTGTTCGATGCCGGCGATCCCGGCTTTGCCACGGCCAATACCGGACGCACGCAACTGGTGGCCGTCTATGGTCCCGACTGGTGGAACTGGATCGAGCTTTACACGATCGAGGCCATCGAGGAGATCGACGAGCAGATCGACAAGCTGACGCGCGGCAGCCCGCAGCGTCGCTGGCTGGAAATGCTGATGAACGGCCAGTCCACCGATCTGGAAATCGACAAGGAAGGACGCCTGGTCCTGCCGCAGAAGCTGCGCGAGAAGCTTGGCTTTACCGAGGGTTCCGAGACGATCTTCGAATCGCGCGGCGACTATATCCAGGTCTATCATCCTGATTCTCGGCCCAAGGACGTCACCGCGCTGGAGGATTTCACCACCCAGCACGGCCCGGAATTCGACCCGCGGTCCTTCCTCGATCAGGCGGACGAGGGCTAGGCGATGGCCGAATCGCATGTCCCCGTTCTTCTTGCGCCGCTGCTTCGCGCCGTTGCACCCGTATCCGGGGTCTGGCTCGACGGCACCTTCGGGGCAGGGGGCTACTCTCGCGGGTTGCTGGATGCCGGGGCGGGCCGGATGATCGGGGTGGACCGCGACCCGCTGGTCTTCGACATGGCGGCAGGCTGGGCCGGCGAATACGGCGACCGGCTGCGGCTGGTCGAAGGGACGTTTTCCGATCTTGATCAACTTGCAGGCGAATCACTGGATGGGGTGGTGCTGGATCTTGGCGTCAGTTCGATGCAGCTTGATCTGGCCGAACGGGGCTTTTCCTTCCTGCGCGACGGTCCGCTGGACATGCGGATGGAGCAGGCAGGGCCGTCGGCCGCCGATCTGCTGAACACGGCCGACGAAGCGGTGATCGCCGACGTGCTGTATCATTACGGAGAGGAGCGCGCCGCCCGCCGCATCGCCCGTGCCATTGTCGCCGCCCGCCCGCTGACCCGCACCGCCGAACTGGCCGAGGTCGTGGCGTCATGCCTGCCGCGCCCCAAGCCGGGGCAGAGCCATCCCGCCACCCGCAGCTTCCAGGCGATCCGCATCTGGGTGAACGACGAATTCCGGCAACTGGTCGATGGCCTGTCCGCGGCCGAACGCGCCTTGAAGCCCGGCGGCAAGCTGGCCGTGGTCAGCTTTCATTCGCTGGAAGACCGGATCGTCAAGCGCTTCATGCAGGCACGGTCGAACAGCGCGGGCGGCGGCAGCCGCTATGCTCCGGTGCAGGACTTGGCGCCGCCGGCCTTCACCATGCCCTTCCGCCGCGCCATCGGTCCCGACCCCGAGGAAGAGGCCGCGAACCCCCGCGCCCGGTCCGCCCTGCTGCGCGTGGCGGTCCGCACCGCTGCCCCCGCAGGGGCGGTCGATGCGGATGCCCTGGCCATGCCACGCCTGCCAAAAGGGGGCCATTGATGCGTCCGCTGACCTATCTGGCCTGCGCGCTGCTGGTGATGGGCCTGGCCTTCTGGGCCTATCGCGAAAATTATCGCACCCAGGCCGCCATCGGAGAGATGAGCCAGATCCAGCGGGAAATCGCGGGATTGCGAGAGGATCTGGGCGTCTTGCGCGCCGAATGGGCCTATCTCAACCGGCCCGAACGCCTGCGGGAACTGGTGGACCTGAACTTCCACCGCCTGCAACTGATCCCGCGCGAAGCCGGGCAGACGGTGGGCCTGGGCCATATCGACTATCCCAAACCGCCTGCGCCGCCCGAACCACCCGAACCGGCAGAAGCCGCCCCCCAGGAGTGACCGTCATGATCCGCATTCCCCTGCGTCCCCTGGCCAAGATCCTCCGCGCGCGCGACCGGGGCGAAAATCCCGACGATATCGAGGCCGAAAACCGCCGCCTGCGGCACGAGGCGGCCCAGGACAAGGCCCGTCGCCGCGCCGAGGGTCGATTGGCGCTGATGGCAAGCTGTTTCGTCCTGGCCTTTGGGGTCGTCGGCGTGCGCATGGGCACCCTGGCGTCAAGCGATCCGATCGAGCCGCAAAGCGAGGTTATGTCGGCCCGGATCGTGTCGCAGCGGGCCGATATCACCGATCGCCATGGCCGGGTGCTGGCCACGAACCTGCTGACCCATTCGCTTTACGCCCATCCGCACCAGATGGTCGATCCGGTCGGCGCGGCCAACGAGCTGGCCCGCATCTTTCCCGACCTGGACGCGGCGAAGCTGACGCGGGATTTCACCGGCAGCCGCAAGTTCATGTGGATCAAGCGCAAGATGTCGCCCGAACAGATGCAGGCGGTCCACGACATCGGCGAACCGGGCCTGCTGTTCGGCCCGAGAGAGATGCGCGTCTATCCCAACGGCCACATCGCCAGCCACATCCTGGGCGGATCGGGCTTCGGCAACGAGGGCGTGAGCAGCGCCGAGGTTCTGGGCGTCGCGGGCGTGGAAAAGGCCTTCGACGGTTGGTTGCGCGATCCGGCCAACGAAGGCGCGCCGCTGCAACTGTCCATCGACCTTTCCGTGCAGTCGGCCATGGAACAGGTTCTGGCATCCGGCATGGAGGTGATGAGCGCCAAGGGCGCCACCGGCATCCTGATGGAGATCCAGTCGGGAGAGATCCTGGCCATGGCCAGTCTGCCGGACTTCGACCCCAACGACCGCCCGCGCCCGCTGCTGAAGGGGGATCCTTCGGACAGCCCGCTGTTCAACCGCGCCGTGCAGGGCCAATACGAACTGGGATCGACCTTCAAGATCTTCCCTGTCGCGCAGGCGCTGGATCTGCAGATCATCAACCCCAACAGCGGCATCAACACCACGACGCCGATGCGGATCGGGAAATACCGGATCAGCGACTTTTCGAACTATGGTGCGCAGTTGTCGGCCACGGACGTGATCGTCAAATCCTCGAACGTGGGCACGGTTCGCATTGCGCAGATGATCGGCGTGGATCGGCAAAAGGAGTTCCTGCAGAAGCTGGGCTTCTTCGATCCCCTGCCGATCGAGATGGTCGAGGCGCCCACCGGCAAGCCGCTGGTGCCGACCCGCTGGCCCGCCGTGACTGCCGCCACCGTGTCCTTCGGCCACGGTCTTGCCGCCAGCCCGCTGCACCTGGCTGCGGCCTATGCCACCATTGCCAATGGCGGTCGCAAGGTGACGCCCACGCTGATCCATGGCCGCACCCGGCCGCAGGGCGAACAGATCCTGTCGGAACGTGCTGCCGACCGTGCCGTGGACATGCTGCGCCAGGTCGTGACGCGCGGCACCGCCAAGCAGGCCGAGGTCGAGGGATACGAGGTCGCGGGCAAGACCGGCACGGCTGACAAGCCGCGCCCCACGGGCGGGTATTACGACAACAAGGTCGTTTCGACCTTTGCCTCGGTCTTTCCGGCAAGCGATCCGAAATACGTGATGATCGTGACGCTGGACGAACCCTCGGTCACCGGGCCGGGTGGAGAAAGCCGCACGGCGGGGGCGACCGCCGCACCGGTCGCATCCGCCATCATCCGCCGCCTGGCGCCGCTGGTCGGGTTGGAACCCGTCACCGACGAAAAACTGCCGGTCATCGCCCCCCGCTTTGCCCCCCGTGTTGAACCCCAACCGGGCGATGAGCTAAAGGTCGTCGCAAACCAATGACGGGTGAAACAGTGGGGCAAGGCACGAAGACGCTGTCGCAGCTGGGGCTGCGGGCAAGGGACGGGCGCGATCCGGCCGTCACCGGACTGTCGCTGGACAGCCGCACCGTGAAGCCAGGCCACCTGTTCGCCGCCCTGCCGGGATCGGCGCTGCACGGCGGGGAATTCATCCCTTATGCCCTTCGGATGGACGCAGGCGCCATCCTGACCGACCGCGCAGGCGCCGAAATGGCTGCCGGGGTGCTGTCGGGCTGGGACGGCGCAGTGGTTGTGGCCGAAGATCCGCGTGCCGCCCTGGCCGGTGCCGCCGCCCTGTGGTTCGAGGCGCAGCCCGACCATGTCGTGGCCGTCACAGGAACCTCGGGCAAGACCAGCGTCGCCAGCTTCACCCGCCAGATCTGGCAGCACCTGGGCCACAAGGCGATCAGCCTGGGCACCATGGGGGTCGAGGGCGATTACCAGGCGAAGCTTGCCCATACCACGCCTGATCCCCTGACGCTGCACCGCATCCTGGCCGAGGCTACGGAAGCCGGCGTTACCCATGCCGCGATGGAGGCATCCAGTCACGGCCTGGACCAGCGCCGCCTGGACGGCGTGCGGGTCGAGGCCGGGGCCTTTACCAACTTCAGCCAGGACCACCTGGATTACCACGCGGGCTTTGACGAATACTTCGCGGCCAAGGCGTTGCTGTTCAACCACATCCTGGAAGACGGCGCGGCGGCGGTCATCAACATCGACGGCGAGCGCGGGCGGCAGATGCTGGACATCGCCACCGACCGCGGACTGGCCGTGACGACCGTCGGTACAAATGAAAACGCGATGCTGCGGATCCTGGGCCAGCGTTACGACGCCACGGGGCAGGACCTGCGCTTTTCGCTGATGGGCCAGCCGCATCTGGTGCGCCTGCCGCTGATCGGGGGCTTCCAGGCCGAAAACGTGCTGGCGGCCATGGGGCTGGTGCTGGCCACGGGCGATTCCGCCGAGGCCGTCTTGCGCGCGCTGCCCGAGCTTCAGACCGTGCGCGGGCGGATGCAGCTTGTGGCCCAACGCGAGAACGGCGCCACGGTCTTTGTCGATTACGCCCACAAGCCCGGCGCGGTCGTGGCCGCGCTGCAATCGCTGCGCCCGCATGTCATGGGTCGCATCGTCTGCGTGATCGGCGCAGGCGGCGACCGCGACCGGGGCAAGCGCCCCCTGATGGGCGAGGCCGCGCGCCAGTTCGCCGACGTCGTGATCGTCACCGACGACAACCCCCGGACCGAGGATCCGGCCGCTATCCGTGCCGCCGTGCTTGAGGGCGCAGGTCCTGACGCCACCGAGGTCGCCGACCGGGCCGAGGCGATCCTGCGCGGCGTCGATGCGCTGCTGCCAGGCGATGCCTTGCTGATCTGCGGCAAGGGCCACGAGACCGGCCAGATCATCGGCAACGACATCTATCCCTTCGACGATGCCGAACAGGCATCCGTCGCGGTTGCAGCACTGGACGGCAAGATATGAGCCTTTGGACAGCCAAGGAAGCCGCCGCCGCCACAGGCGGGCGGGCGCAGGGGGATTGGACTGCGACGGGCGTGTCCATCGACACCCGCACGATCCAGTCGGGCGACCTGTTCGTGGCGCTGACCGATGCGCGCGACGGCCATGACTTCGTCGCGCAGGCCTTGGACAAGGGCGCTTGCGCCGCCCTGGTCAGCCGCATCCCCGACGGGGTGGACGCCGATGCGCCGCTGCTGGTCGTGCCCGATGTGCTGGCCGCGCTGGAGGCGCTTGGCCGCGCCGGGCGCAAGCGGATGACGGGCAAAGTGATCGCCATCACGGGCTCGGTCGGCAAGACCTCGACCAAGGACATGGCGCGGGTCGCGCTGACGGGGCAGGGGTATATTCACGCCGCCGAGGCCAGCTACAACAACCACTGGGGCGTGCCGCTGACGCTGGCGCGGATGCCGCAGGACACCGGCTTCGCCATCATCGAGATCGGCATGAACCACCCCGGCGAGATCGCGCCCCTGTCGCGCCTGGCCCGCCCGCATGTCGCCATGATCACCACGGTGGCCGCCGCCCATCTGGAGGCCTTCGGCGCCATCGAGGGGATCGCCCGCGAGAAGGGCTCGATCTTCGAAGGCCTTGAACCCATCGGCCACGCCATCCTGCCCGAGGATCTGCCGGTCACGCAAATCCTGCGCGACTGTGCGGATGCGGCGGGCGCCCTGGTGATGGGCTTTGGCCGAGACGGGCAGGCCAAGCTGGTGCAGGCCAGGATCGAAGACGGCGCCTTGAAATGCCGTGCCAGGATCGGCGGCGAGACGGTGGACTTCACCCTGCAGACCACGGGCAGCCATTTTGCGCTGAACGCGGTTGGCGTTCTGGCCGCGCTTGGCGCCGCCGGCGCGGATCTGAAGGAAGCCGCCAAGCGTCTTGGCGACTGGCTGCCGCCCAAGGGCCGCGGCGCGGTCGAGGATCTGGCCGGCATCCGCCTGATCGACGACGCCTACAACGCCAATCCGACCTCGCTGTCGGCGGGGCTTGCCACGCTGGCGGGGCTGGAGGGCGGCCGCAGGGTCGCGATCCTGGGCGACATGCTGGAACTGGGCGAGGACGAGATCGCCATGCATCGCGGCATGGCCGACGATCCGGCGATGGCCAAGGTGGATCTGGTCCACAGCGCCGGCGCCCGGATGCGCCACCTGCATGACGCGCTGCCCTCTGCGAAACGCGGCATCTGGGCCGACAATGCGGCGGAGCTGGCGTCGCGGGCGGCTGATCTGGTCGCGCCTGGCGACATCGTGCTGGTGAAGGGGTCGAAGTCCTCGAAGATCTCGACCGTGGTTGACGCCTTGCGGAAATCTGCGCAAACGCTCGCATCCCAAACGAAAGAATAAACGATGCTCTATTGGCTGAGCGGCCTTTCGGAAGGGGGCGACCTCTTCAACCTGTTTCGCTATATCACCTTCCGGGCAGGCGCGGCCTTCTTCACGGCGCTGATCTTCGGCTTCATCTTCGGGCGACCGCTGATCAACTATCTGCGCCGGGTGCAGAAAAAGGGGCAGCCGATCCGGGACGATGGGCCCGAAGGCCATTTCGTCAAGGCGGGCACGCCCACGATGGGCGGCATCCTGATCCTGTCGGCACTGTTCTTTTCCACGCTTCTCTGGGCGCGGCTGGACAACGGCTATGTCTGGATCGTGCTGCTGGTCACGGCAGGCTATGCCGCGATCGGCTTTGCCGACGACTATGCCAAGGTCAGCAAGCAGAACACCAAGGGCGTGTCTGGACGCAAACGGATGGCAATGGGGCTGGTGCTGGCCCTTGTCGCCTCGGCCTGGGCGATGTGGCTGCATCCGGCAGGCCTGACAGGCCAACTGGCGTTGCCGGTCTTCAAGGATGCACTGATAAACCTGTGGATCTTCTTCATCCCCTTCGGGATGCTGGTGATCGTGGGCTCCGCCAATGCCGTGAACCTGACCGACGGACTGGATGGACTGGCCATCATGCCGGTGATGATTGCGGCCGGCACCTTGGGCGTCATCGCCTATACCGTGGGCCGGGTGGACTTCACCGAATACTTGGGCGTCCACCACGTCCCGGGCACGGGCGAGATCCTCATCTTCGTGTCGGCCCTTATCGGTGGCGGGCTTGGCTTCCTGTGGTACAACGCCCCCCCGGCGGCGGTCTTCATGGGCGACACCGGGTCGCTGGCCCTGGGCGGCGCGCTTGGCGCCATCGCCGTCGTCACCAAGCACGAGATCGTCCTCGCCATCGTCGGCGGGCTTTTCGTGGTCGAGGCGCTGTCGGTCATCATCCAGGTCGCCTATTTCAAGCGCACCGGCCGCCGGGTCTTCCTGATGGCGCCGATCCACCATCATTTCGAGAAGAAAGGCTGGGGCGAGGCGCAGATCGTCATCCGCTTCTGGATCATCGCCCTCATCCTGGCGCTGATCGGGCTTGCCACGCTGAAGCTGCGCTGATCTTCATTCTGGCATAAGTATCCCACGGGGGTCCGGGGGTGTGAAACCCCCGGCCGCGACATCAGGAGCATCCGATGATCCCGGTTCAAGGCGTCGAAGGACAAACCATTGCCGTTCTGGGCCTGGGCCGATCCGGCAAGGCAACGGCCGCGGCCCTGGCAGCAGGCGGCGCGAAGGTCATTGCCTGGGACGATGGCAACGACACGAGAGAGGCTGCGGCAGCCGATGGCCTGACCATCGTCGACCTGAACCGCGAGGATGCGTGGACAGGGGTGGCCGCGCTGATCACCAGTCCCGGTATTGCGCATCTCTATCCCAAACCCCATCCGGTAATCGCCAAGGCCTATGCCTTGGGCGTTCCGGTGGATAACGATATCGGCCTGTTCTTCCGCAGCTATGCGACCGAGGATTGGGAAGGCTTCGACCGCGCCCCCCGCGTGATCGCCGTCACCGGGTCGAATGGGAAGTCCACGACGACCGCGCTGATCCACCATATCCTCGAACAGTCAGGCCGTCCGACGCAGATGGGCGGCAATATCGGCACCGGCGTGCTGTCGCTGGAACCCGCCATCGACGGAGAGGTCGTGGTGCTGGAACTGTCCAGCTATCAGACCGAACTGGCCCGCGCGCTGACACCGGATGTCGCGGTCTTTACCAACCTTTCGCCCGACCACCTGGACCGGCACAGCGGCCATGGTGGTTACTTCGCGGCGAAGCGGCGGTTGTTCGCGGAAGGTGGTCCCGACCGCGCAGTGATCGGCATCGACGAAATCGAGGGCCTGTATCTGGCGAACCAGTTGGCGATGGGACCTGCGGACGACCGGGTGATCCGCGTCTCGGCCGGGCAGAAGCTGGACGGAGCGGCCTGGTCGGTCTTCGCGCGCAAGGGGTTCCTGTGCGAATACCGCAAGGGTCGGCAGGCGGCATCCATCGACCTGCGAGAGATTCGCGGCCTGCCCGGCGCGCATAACCACCAGAATGCTTGCGCAGCCTATGCCGCCTGCCGCGCTGTGGGCCTTGCGCCCCGAGAGATCGAGACCGCCTTCCACAGCTTCGCGGGTCTGCCGCATCGCAGCCAGACGGTGGCCGAGATCGGGGGCATCCGCTACGTCAACGATTCGAAGGCCACCAATGTCGATGCGGCCGCCAAGGCTCTGCAGGCCTTCGACCGGATCCGCTGGATCGCCGGTGGTCTGGGCAAGGAAGGCGGGATCGGGGCGCTGGCGCCTTATCTGGACCGAGTCGCAAAGGCCTATCTGATCGGTCATTCCGCCCGCGACTTCGCGCTGGAAATCGGCCAAACCCCCTACGAGATTGCCGAAACGATGGAAGCCGCCGTCGCGCGCGCCGCAGCCGAAGCCCAACCGGGCGAGACCGTGTTGCTGGCACCGGCGGCAGCCAGCTTCGACCAGTACCCGAACTTCGAAAAGCGGGGCGAGCATTTCACGGATTTGGTCAAGGCCCTAGGGCCGCGCTGACGGTGGCGGAGCAGGGGGCGCTCGCGCCCCCTCGGCCGCAGGCGGCCTTCACCCCCGAGGATATTTGGACACAGAAGAAAATGCGTCAGAACCAGTTTGGCGGGCGCTTTTCCAGGAAAGCCGCCATGCCTTCTGCCGTGTCGGGTAGCAGGATGTTCTGGCACATTGCCGAACCCGCCGTCGCATAGGCGTCAGCCAGACCCAGGCGCAACTGATCGTGGAAAGCACGCTTGCCCAGGCGGACAGCGGCGGGCAGCTTGGCGGCGATGGTGGCGGCCATGTGCATGGTCGTTTCGGTCAGGGACTCGGCTGCCACGACACGGTTGACCAGGCCCAGTTCCCTGGCGCGGGCAGCATCGATGAATTCGCCGGTCGTCAGCATCTCGAAGGCGGCCTTGGCCGGAACGGCCCGGGTCAAGGCAACCATCGGCGTCGAACAGAACAAGCCGATATTGATGCCGTTCACCCCGAAACGGGTCCCTTCCGATGCGACCGCCATGTCGCAGGACGCGACCAATTGGCAGCCTGCGGCGGTCGCGATGCCTTGCACCTCGGCAATGACAGGTTGGGGCAGGGCAGGGATCATCTGCATCATCCGGGCGCAGCGATCGAACAGATCCGCAAAGGCCGCGATCCCACCATCCCCATCCCCGCGCGCAGCCTGCATCTGGCGCAGGTCGTGCCCTGCGCAGAAGGCCTTGCCCCTGGCTGCCAGGACGACCACGCGGACACTGTCATCGCCCGCGATCCGGTCCAGTTCATCTGTCAGCGCCACGATCATTTCGGCCGACAGCGCGTTGTAGTTGCCAGGACTGTTCAGCACCAGCCGCGCGATCGGGCCGCTGTCCTGCCGTTCGATCAGGTCTGCCATCTTGATCTCTCTCCCTCTTTGCCCAAAGCCTATGCCGCGGCAAGCAAAGGGGAAAGCATGGATATCGTCATGGACGCGCAGGCGCTGAACGCCTTTCTGGCACGGGATTTCCCGCAGGTGGCAAGCGATCACCGCGTCGAATCCGTAGCCCCAGACCGTCTGGTCGCGCGTCTGAGCGTCGGCGAACGGCATCTTCGCCCAGGCGGCACGGTCGGCGGCCCGTCGATCTTTGCCTTGGCGGATGTCGCCATCTATTGCGCGATCCTGTCGAGGATCGGTCCGGTGGCCCTGGCGGTGACCACCAATGCCTCGATCGATTTCATGCGAAAACCCGCGGCGGGGCGCGATCTTCTGGCAGAGTGCCGCATCCTCAAGCTGGGCCGCAGCCTGGCGGTGGTCGAGGCGCTGATCTTCTCCGAAGGGGCGGATGAGCCGGCGGCACGCTGTTCGATGACCTACTCGATTCCCCCAAAACGACCATAAAACAAGAAGCTGTGATGTGGTATCTTGATACCTAAATATCAATCCACTGAAAACGTTTGATTTAATCGCTGCATCCGCGCTTGACGGATCGCCCGCGATCCCCGATACACCGCCATCTCGAATTTCACGACCCTGAAGGGACGAAAGATGAAAACCTATACCGCGAAACCGGCGGAGATCGAGAAGAAGTGGATCCTGATCGACGCCGAAGGTGTCGTTCTGGGCCGCCTTGCCACGATCGTCGCCAATCGCCTGCGCGGCAAGCACAAGCCGACCTTCACCCCCCACATGGACATGGGTGACAACGTCATCATCATCAACGCCGACAAGGTGCAGATGACCGGCAACAAGCGCGATGACAAGAAATACTACTGGCACACCGGCCATCCGGGCGGCATCAAGCACCGCACCGCGCGCCAAGTGCTGGAAGGCGCCCACCCCGAGCGTGTGGTGATCAAGGCCGTCGAGCGCATGATCAGCCGCAACAAGCTGGGCAAGCAGCAGATGACCCACCTGCGCGTCTATGCCGGTGCCGCGCACCCGCACGAGGCGCAGCAGCCCGAAGTTCTGGACGTCAAGGTCCTGAACGCCAAGAACACCCGGAGCGCGTGATTATGGCCGAAGACATCAAGAGCCTCGACGATCTGAAATCCGTCGTGTCGGGCA
>NZ_JAVCWH010000003.1:0-395000 GCF_030846195.1 Paracoccus yibinensis | reverse complement strand
AGTTCGCGAGAAGGAGGCCCGATTGGTGCGCAAGCATTGGTCGGGGGCACAAACCAGGGGGTGGCGACTGTTTACTAAAAACACAGGGCTCTGCGAAGCCGCAAGGCGACGTATAGGGTCTGACGCCTGCCCGGTGCCGGAAGGTTAAAAGGAGAGGTGCAAGCCTTGAATTGAAGCCCCGGTAAACGGCGGCCGTAACTATAACGGTCCTAAGGTAGCGAAATTCCTTGTCGGGTAAGTTCCGACCTGCACGAATGGCGTAACGACTTCCCCGCTGTCTCAAATGTGGACTCAGCGAAATTGAACTGTCTGTGAAGATGCAGACTTCCCGCGGTTAGACGGAAAGACCCCATGCACCTTTACTACAACTTCGCACTGGCATCAGGATTGCGATGTGCAGGATAGGCGGTAGGCTTTGAAGCGGGGACGCCAGTTCCCGTGGAGCCGTCCTTGAGATACCGCCCTTCGCTGTTCTGATGTCTAACCGCGGCCCGTTATCCGGGTCCGGGACCCTGCGTGGTGGGTAGTTTGACTGGGGCGGTCGCCTCCCAAACAGTAACGGAGGCGCGCGAAGGTTGGCTCAGAGCGGTCGGAAATCGCTCGTTGAGTGCAATGGCAGAAGCCAGCCTGACTGCAAGACTGACAAGTCGAGCAGAGTCGAAAGACGGCCATAGTGATCCGGTGGTCCCGAGTGGAAGGGCCATCGCTCAACGGATAAAAGGTACGCTGGGGATAACAGGCTGATGATGCCCAAGAGTCCATATCGACGGCATCGTTTGGCACCTCGATGTCGGCTCATCTCATCCTGGGGCTGGAGCAGGTCCCAAGGGTATGGCTGTTCGCCATTTAAAGAGGTACGTGAGCTGGGTTTAGAACGTCGTGAGACAGTTCGGTCCCTATCTGCCGTGGGTGTTGGAGACTTGAGAGGAGTTGCCCCTAGTACGAGAGGACCGGGGTGAACGTTCCACTGGTGGACCTGTTGTCGTGCCAACGGCAGTGCAGGGTAGCTATGAACGGACAGGATAAACGCTGAAGGCATCTAAGCGTGAAGCCCCCCTCAAAACAAGGTCTCCCTTGAGAGCCGTGGAAGACCACCACGTCGATAGGCCGGAGGTGTAAGCGTGGCAACACGTTCAGCTGACCGGTACTAATGGCTCGATAGGCTTGATTTGATCCGGAAGAAGGCAGACTTACCCCTTCCTCCAAAAGCATCCTTGGACAACATCTTCCCGTGCAAACGGGAAAACGCTGAGCGTGTCTTTCCCGGTCTGGTGGCCCTAGCGCGAGCAAAACACCCGATCCCATCCCGAACTCGGCCGTTAAGTGCCGCCGCGCCGATGGTACTGCGTCTCAAGACGTGGGAGAGTAGGTCACCGCCAGACCTGGAAAGACACGCAAAACCTCTCTGACACGATGAAAAAACAACCCGATCAGGACAACAATGGCGCGGGGTAGAGCAGCCCGGTAGCTCGTCAGGCTCATAACCTGAAGGCCGCAGGTTCAAATCCTGCCCCCGCAACCAACTGAAGCGAAGACCCAGCCGCCTCATACGAGGCGGCTTTTTTGTTGTCCGCCACGCAGAGCAGCGCCACCAGATCGCGCTGAAGGTCGAGGTCGTGGCGTGCATCCGCGGCGTTCCAGCACACCCTGATCTTCTCGATCAGCCGGTGCAGTTCATCCGACGCGCGCCCGACGACTTCGCCGCCAGATAGCGTCCGCGCCAGATCCTCGACGTGGGCCCGGTAGAGCACCGAAAGATCCTCTGGAATTATGATCACCGTGCCGGCCTCGGCTGCGACCTCTGCCCGCAGGGCGGCCAGCTGCTCTTCCGTCTCGGTCAGCCATTCGAAGAGCGACGGGTTGGCATGGCCCGCGCCGATCGCCTCGCGGAACCCCTGCCGCTTCTGCTCCAGGCCACGAAGGACGCTGTTGCGCCGGGCTATACGGTCCGCCGCGCCGCGGTTCTGCTCGGCCAGATGGCGGGTATAGTCCCTGCGGAATTGCGCCACGGCTTCCTCGGTCATCAGCGCCTCGCGCAGCCCGTGGAGGATAATCCCCTCGACCGCCGCCTTGCGCAGTCCCGGCATGCCGGTGCAGACCGCCGGGCCCTTCTGCTTGGCATTGGCGCAGTAGTAGCTCTTGGAACTGCCGCTACCGGCGACGATCAGCGCGCCGCCGCACTGGCCGCAGAAGAGCAGCCCCGAGAGCAGATACTTGCGCCGCCGAGCCGCGCCCCGCGCCGAGGCCCTGACGGTCCGGGCCCTCGGCTCGCGCGATCGCCTTCTTCGTGGCGCGTTGCCGCGCCTTTACTGCCTCCCACAGCTCCTGCGGCACGATGCGCAGTTCAGGCACCTCCTGGCAGACCCAGTCTGCTTCGGGACGCAGGCGCGAGACCCGCTTCGAGGTGGCTGGGTCCTTGCGGTATTCCAGCCGGTTCCAGACCCGCCGGCCGATGTAAAGCTCGTTGTTCAGGATGCCGGTGCCGCGCCGGACATGGCCGTTGATGGTGTTCTGCATCCAGTGACCGCTCCCGGAGCGGGCGCGCGGGGCAGGGATGGCCTCCCGGTTCAGATCGGTCGCGATCCTCATCGGCGACTGCCCTTCGGCATAAGCGCGGAAGATCCGCAGGATCGTCTCGGCTTCCTCCGTCACAATGGTCAGGCTCCCGGCACCGTCCTCGCCACTGCCGGCGACCGTGGCGTAGCCATAGGCGCGGCCGCCGCCCGAGCCTCCGGCCTCGACCCGCGCCTTAAGCCCCCGGTGGGTCTTGGCGCGAAGGTTGTCGATGAACATCTCGGCCATGGTCGAGGTGATGCCGATCCTGAGCTTGTCGATCTCGCCGGCATCGACCGTGTGGATGCCGATCCCATGGAAGCTGGCGATGGCGTAGAACTCGGCGGTGTCCTTCATCGACCGGCTGATCCGGTCGAGGCTCTCAGCCAGCACCAGGTCGAAGCGGCCGGTGGCCAGGTCGGCGGACAGGCGCAGGAAGTCCGGCCGGTCCGAGCGCGTGCCCGACATCGCCTCGTCGGCCTATTCCGCCACCACCTGCCAGCCCTCGGCCTGGGCCAGCGCCCGGCAGCTGGCGATCTGGTCACGCACCGAATTGGGGTTCTGCAGGTCGGTCGAATAGCGGGCATAGATCGCCACGCGGCCAGGGGAATGGTGCATCGTCAGAACTCCTGTTCGCGGCAGAATAATCGGGACTGTGGAAAGCGGCCAAGCCGAAAGCGGCATGGGTCGTGCCAGCGCGCCGACAGTCTCGCTAGAATCCGACGCATTCCGCGGGTTGCGCCGGCCCATGCTCCGGCTCGTGTCGATCCCACTCCACCGGGCGGCGTCCTGGGTTCCTTCAAGGTCTTCCCCGCTCCGCGATCAAGTCGATGAGTTTCTGGAGGTGCATGGGCTTCTCGTTCGGGTCGGGACAACCGAAAACCGACCGCGGTCCCGGAAGCGCTTGCGCCGAAAGCACTGACCAGGGAGCGCGCCGGGGCCATGCCCGGCGCATCATGTCTGACACCTGATGCAGGAAGATCGGGCGCGCCGGGATCGGAGCAGCAGAGAGATCGCCGGCGCGCCAGCACCGCCACCCGTCAGGCGGCGGATGGGATGGGTCGGGGCACCCGCCTGGTGCGGGGCTCGACAAGGGTTCGTTGTGATGCCCCTATCTGCGGCGGCGAGGCAGAGTGAGATGATGGTGCTGGACAGATCGGCAGCAGGGTGCATCGCGGATCATTGTCGAAGATCGAAGCTGAGAAGCACCGTCAGGCCGGCAAGCTCCGCTGCACGATCACCCTGACCGTCCTCTCCATCACCGGAAGTCCCGGCTTCCGAACCCGCCCTTCTCCACCATCCTTTGCCAACGAGGCATCTCCCGCAGGCTGCCTCCTGCCGGCCGCTTCGTCTCGTCCGCTCGTCCATCATTGGCCTCCAAGACCGTTCCACGCCCCAGCGTGCCCAACAGGTGCGAGGCGTCCTCGATCCTCTCGGCCACCAGATGCACCACCGGCCCGTCGCGCTCGATGCGGCCGGTGACGCGCAGCAGGCGTCCAGCCAGGACGGCGGCGCGGTGGGTCTCGTAGACGCGGGACCAGACCACGACGTTGGCGCATCCCGTCTCGTCCTCCAGCGTGAGGAAGATCACGCCCGAGGCGGTGCCGGGGCGCTGGCGGGTGATGACAAGACCGGCAATGGTGACGCGGCCTCGGGCGCTGGCCAAGCCTGCATGGGGAAGGGTGGCAGGCAGGCAGGGGCGGAGCAGTTCCAGTGGGTGGGCGCGGAGCGACAGGTGCAGGGCGATGTAGTCTGCGATCACCTCCTGGCCCAGGCTCATGGGCGGCAGGATCACCTCCGGCTCCTGGCCACCCTCACCGTCGATGCCGAACAGCGGCAGGGGCGCGGGTGCCCGCAGGGCGCGGGCGGCCCAGAGGGCGTCGCGCCGAGGCAGGCCCAGGGTGGCGAAGGCATCGCCCTCGGCCAGACGCTCCAAGGCGTCCGGGCGCAAGCCTGCGCGCCGCCACAGGCTTTCCACATCTGGATAACCGTTGCCGCGGGCCGCGGCGATCCAGGCCGCGTCTTCTTCCCGCAAGCCCTTGATCAGGCGAAACCCCAGCCGAAGGGCCAGGCTTCCGTCCGGGCGCGGCTCCAGCGTGCAGTCCCAGACCGAATGGTTGACGGATACGGGCCGGATCTCGACCCGGTGGTCGCGCGCGTCGCGCACCAGTTGGGCCGGGGCGTAGAAGCCCATCGGTTGGGCGTTCAGCAGCGCGCAGGTGAAGGCGGCCTGGTGGTGGCACTTGAGCCAGGCCGAGACGTAGACAAGGCGGGCAAAGCTCGCCGCATGGCTTTCAGGAAAGCCGTAGGAGCCGAAGCCCTCGATCTGGGCAAAGCAGCGCATGGCGAAGTCGGCGTCATACCCGCGCTCCAGCATCCCCGAGACGAAACGGTCGCGAAACCCGCCGATGGTGCCCATGCGCTTGAAGGTGGCGAGGGAACGGCGCAGCCGGTCGGCCTCGGCGGGAGTGAAGCCTGCGGCCACAACCGCGATCTGCATGGCCTGTTCCTGAAACAAGGGCACGCCGTGGGTGCGGTGGAGCACCTCCATCAACGCGGGGCCGAGATCCTCGACCGGCTCGCGGCCCCTGCGGCGGTTGAGGAAGGGATGCACCATCCCGCCCTGGATGGGACCAGGGCGGACGATGGCGACCTCGCACACCAGGTCATAGAAGGTCCGCGGCCGCATCCGGGGCAGAAAGTTCAGTTGCGCCCGGCTTTCCACCTGGAACACTCCAATGGCGTCGGCGCGGCAGAGCATGTCGTAGACCGCCGAATCCTCGGGCGGGACCGTGGCCAGGGACAGGGACTGGCCGCGATGATCGGCCAGCAGTCCGAAAGCCTTGCGGATGGCGGTCAGCATCCCCAGGGCCAGGATGTCCACCTTCAGCAGCCCCAATGCGTCGATGTCGTCCTTGTCCCACTCGATCACGGTGCGGCCGTCCATGGCCGCATTCTCGATGGGGCACAGTTCGTCGAGGCGTCCCTGCGTGATGACGAAGCCGCCGACATGCTGGCTGAGATGGCGTGGAAAGCCAAGGATCTCGGCGACAAGCCGGGCGGTCAGGGCGACACGACGGTCCGAAGGATCAAGGCCTGCCTCGCGCAGCCGGTCCTCGGATGGCGGGGACGAGGCAAAGCCCCAGATCTGCCCCGACAAGCGCGCCAGCGTGTCCTGGCTCAGCCCCATGACCTTGCCCACCTCGCGGATGGCGGCACGGGTTCGGAAATGGATGACGGTGGCGGTGAGTCCTGCCCGATGGCGGCCATAGCGGTCGTAGATCCACTGGATCACTTCCTCGCGCCGCTCATGCTCGAAATCCACATCGATGTCAGGGGGTTCGCCACGCTCCTTGCTGATGAACCGCTCGAAGATCAGGGTGATCGATTCGGGCGGCACCTCGGTCACGCCCAGCAGGTAGCAGACCACCGAGTTGGCGGCCGAGCCGCGCCCCTGGCACAGGATGCCCTTCGAGCGGGCGAAAGCCACGATATCATGGACGGTCAGGAAGTAAGGCGCATACTCCACTTCGGCGATGAGGCGCAGTTCCTTGTCCATGCGCGCCGCGATCTTCGGGGGCGGACCCTCGGGATAGCGCCAGGCCAGCCCCTCGCGCGCCAGCCGTTCCAGCCGTGTCTGCGCCGGCTCGCCGTCCTGCGTCTCGTCGGGATACTGATAGCGCAGGTCATCCAGACGAAAGGCGCAACGGGCGGCGATCTCCAGCGTGCGGCGGATGGCGGCCGGATGGCGGTGGAACATCCGCGCCATCTCGGCCCCGCTCTTGAGACGCCGTTCGCCGTTGGGCAGGGCACGGGTGCCGATGGTGTCGATGGTGCAGCCGATCCGCAGGCAGGTCAGGACATCGGCCAGAGGGCTGCGGGACGCGCGGTGCATCAGCGTGTCGCCTACTGCCACCAGCGGCAGGTTCACCGCCTGCGCCAGTTCCGCCAGCCGGTTGAAACGCGCGGGATCGCGTCCGTCATAGCGGGGCGCCGCGCCGAGAAAGCCCATGCCTGGAAAGGCCCGCGCCACCGCCAGAAGATCGGCGCGGACGCGGCAGTGAAGGTCGGCCTCGCCTTCCAGCGGATCGGGCGGCACAGCGATCAGGATCAGTCCCTGCGCCCCGTCGAGAAGGTCGGCGCGGGTCAGGCGGCACTGCCCCTTGGGGGCGCGACGCTTGCCCAGCGACAGCAGCCGGGTCAGCCGCGACCATGCGGCGACATCGGTCGGCAGCGCTACCCATTCGGTCACGCTGTCGGTCAGGACCAGTCGCGCGCCGGGGATCAGCCGGGGCAGCAGGCGCGGGCGCGGTCCCGGCGCTTCGGTGGCGGCGGAAAGATGCGCGACCGGCTGGCGGCTCGAATGGTCCATCACCCGGCGCGAGCGCACCTCAGGCCCCTCCTGACCCGCGGCGGCCCAAGCCTCGTCCTCCAGACGCCCCAGCTCCTTCAGGGCCGAGAAGGCCCGCACCACCCCCGCGACCGAGTTGCGGTCGGTGATGGCCAGCGCCGCCAGCCCCAGTTCGGCCGCGCGCGTCACCAGCTCCTCGGGGTGCGAGGCGCCAGTCAGGAAGGTGAAGTTGGATGTCACGCAGAGTTCGGCGTAATCCACCTGACCCCCGTCCGGGCCGGAATGGTCCCCAAGGCTCACGCGAACTCTCCTTGAACATGCCAGGCGCCGCCCGACTGCGGGGTGGTGAACAGCCAGAGCCGCGGCCCTTCGCGTGTCTCGATCCGCCAGTAATCGCGGATCCCAGTGCGCCAAGCCGGATCGTCGATCCACCATTCAGGGGCGATCCGCTCGGGGCCGGTGGCGCGGTGTGTCGTCAGGTTCATCCGCCGCCAGCGGAACCGCGCGGGCGGACGGCCGGGACCAGGGGGAGGGCTGACCTCGGCGGGTTCGGGCGCGAAGATCACGATCGGCCGGGGCGGGCCAGGCTGGGCAAACCCGGCGGCGGGTTCGCTCCGGGCGGCGGGTGCCAGAAGGAAGCTGCGTTCGGGAATCCGGCTGTCGGCGGGCAGTGGGCGCAGCACCCGATCGAAGCCCAGGCGGTTGCCTAGGCTGGACATCAGGTCGGCCAGCGCATCGCCGCTTTCCGCCATGGGCCCGCCGCCCAACTGCTCGGGCGCCAGCGGCTCCACCACCGGCGCGGTCAGGCGCAGCGCGTCGATGCCGAAGCCCGCGTCCACCTCGTCCACCCCCCTGCGGAACAAGGGGGCGATCCGACTGGGGTCGCGCATCGGGCGGGCAAGGCCGATCTCCACCCCGGCCGTGCCCCGGTCCACCCGACGCAACTCCAGCCGCAGCCGCCGCGCGCCGCTGTGGTGCAGGGCCAGCATCGCGCAGAGTCGGTCGAGAAGCCGCGCCAGTCCCGTCATCACGTCCTCCTGCCGGCCGATCGGCTCGGGCAGGGTCATCCGCACCCCGAAATGCGGTGTCTCAGGGGCGGGAGAAACCGGCTCCGGCTCCACGCCCAACGCCTGATCCAGGCGGCGGACGAGAGCGGGACCGAAGCGGTGCGCCAATGCCGCGCGGGGCAGGGCAAGAAGATCGGCAATCCGGGCGAGGCCCACGCGGGTCAAGGATGCGGCGGTGGCAGGGTCGAGACGCAGCGCCGCGACCGGCAGGGAACCCAGATGCGCGGACAGTCCACCTTTGGGGATGATCCCGCCCCCGTGCCGGGCCAAAGCCCAGGCTGCGCCTCCGGTGCCGGCCAGCGCGCTTTGCGCCTCCAGCCCCGCCTGCTCCAGCCGGGCGTGAAGGTCGGCGCGCAGTTCCTCCTCTCCGCCGAACAGGTGGGCCACGCCGGTGACATCGGCCATCAGCCCGTCCGCCCCGTCCACGGCGACCAGCGGCGCATAGCGCCCTGCCCAGCGGCAAAGGCCCGCCAAGGCGCGAGTCTCGTGCTCAGGGTCGGCGGGCCGGGTCACAAGATCGGGACACAGCGCGCGGGCATTGGCCAGTCCCATGCCGGGGGTCAGGCCCCGCGCCGCAGCCGCGCGGTTGAGGCAGCGCAGACGCTCGGCTCCCCTCTGCCGCAGGGTCAGCGCGAAAGGTCCTTCAACGGGCCGGTGCCGCAGGCTCAGATCGCTCGCCAGCCGCGGAAACCAGATCGAAAGCCGCCGACGCGCCATCCCAGTCCACCATCCACGTTCCTGTTGTTCCCTTTTTGTTCTTTGTAACGCGCCATATGTGCCCTGTCGAGGCGCGCCCGTCCAGTGGCGCCGGTGCGCAGGTCCAGCGCGTCTCGGCCGCAGGGCTGCCGTGGCTGTCCTTCACCAGCATCAGCCCGGTAGTGTCCCCGGACTTTGCTGCCAGTTGCAGCCGCCGCCCGGCGGTCAAGGACAAGGGTTCCAGCGGTTCGGCGATCACCAGCCCGACCGGCGCCGCGCGCAGCGTTTCCTCCACCGCCCAGAGCAGGTCGGTCTCGGACCGGGGCGTCAGCAGATGCAGCCGCGCTCCCACGTCGCCTGGCAGGGCAGGTGGCAGGGGACGGTGCAGCGCATGGGCCCGCAGGATCCACACCAGCGGGCCGGGATGGCGCAATGCCTGGAACACCGCAAAGGCGCGGCGGCCGGAACCCTCGGCCTCATGCATCCGGGCAGGCGCAAGGGAAAAGGGGTTGGATGAAGTTGTCAGCCCGGCAGAGCCGGAAATACGGAAGGTGGCCAGGGTCATCGGCGGCCCGGACGCGCGAAATCGCATGAAACCAAACCTTGTGCGCGGGGGCAGGGCGACAACTTGTGTGATTGGCTAGGCATGGAACGACATCTGGAATAGCGACGGCAACAATGAAGAACATTGCCAGAACATAAGAAATACAGGAAGGGCCTTTGGTCGAACAACAGGATGGATCGCCAGGTGGTCAGGGGCGTAATCCATGATCAAAGGTTCCTCGTTGAGTTGGTGATGGCGGGCCGTGGCAGTCCGGGCGAGCCATGACTGCGACAATCTTCATTAAAAAGGCGATTGCCCGGCGAGGCAGGTAGCCGTAGCCAGGACGCACTGCCCCTGGCGCGTCCCCGGTTGTCCGCTTCGCGGCTTCCCGTGCGGCCTGCTCGGCGATGAGGTCGATGAGTGTCTTGAGGTGCATCCGCGTCTCCTTCCGTTCGGGCCACCAGAACATCCCGCAACGTGTCGGGACCGGAGTGCCGAGAGCGTCGTGAACTTGCAGGGATGCCCGCGGCCCCGTGCCGCGGGCATCGCTCTTCTGGAACCTTCAGACCCGTCCTCTCGTCGGCACGCGCGGCTGCGGCCTCACGCCGATGATGATCGGCGCCTGTCTGCCGCGGCGTGGGTGTTGCGCCCGCTTGGCACGGTTCTCGCTGCGTCTCTTCGGCGCGGCACCCCGGCGCCGGTCGTCGGTGATGGTCGGATCGAGCCTGCCGGTCAGCCGGCCCAGGACGGCCATGGCGGACGGCGGCAGCATGCCGATCGTGGGCGTGCCGCTCCGATGCAGGTCGAAACCGGCATCGTCGACCCGCACCGTCACCCGGCGCGACAGGACGAAACGGCTCGGGCGCCGCAGCCCGGCGCCTGCCAGTCGTTCGGCTCGGGCAGGTGCAGATCGAGGCCGCGGTTCGCATGGCTGGTGGCACTGGTGCCATAGGCGATCGTGACGCGCGGCGCCTCGTCATCCTGGCTCGCGACGCCGATGACGAGGCAGGGACGGGCCTTGGCACGGCCCTCGCCCTCGCCAAGGGGAAACCGGAACGACAGGACGGTGCCGGGGCGCAGTGCAGCGGCCCAGCCGGAAGAAGTGATGGAGGTCATGAGGATCTCTCTATTGATGATGTCGGGATGGGGTGCCGGCGCACGGGCACGCGCCGGCAGGCAGGATCACACGATGCCGCGGCAGCGCCCGATATGGCGTTCGGCGGCCAAAAGGTCGGCTACCCTTTCCGAGGCAGTGAGGCAGTCGATCACCGCCTCCAGCAGGGGGCCAATGGGAGGCGAGGTGTCGGCATCGACCCGGTCCCGGAGGTTCTTGGCCAAGCCGCGCAGGCTCTCGCGCGCGTCCTTCGTGAGCGCCGTGCGGTTCTCCGCGATCTTGCGGAGGTCGTCGAGTTCGCGACGCAGCGCGTAAGCCGTGTCGCCGTCGAGCGCCTGCGCGCGCGCATGCGCATGCCGCGCCGCCGCAATCGCATCGGCACCGATGTCCTCCAACCGCTCAAAATCGGTCGCAGACTTCTGTTCGACCAGCAGCTGATGACGAGACGGGGCGATCATGCGCGATCTCCCGTCGGCTGTCCGCTCGCCGGAGCCGCAGCGGGCCTGCGGGCCGGACGCCACCAGCCGGTGCGCCGGTCGTGGGCGCGGTGTGCGCGGCGTTCGTGGCGCCGCTCGGCTGTGATGTCACGCAACGCATGCAGGCGGGCGCGCTCTGCGTGCAGCCGCGCCAGCGACTGCACGCACAGGTGTCCGACGACCGGGGAGCCTGCATCGACGCTCAGGCCGGGATGCTGCGGGGCCAGGCTGACACGGCGCCCGAGTTCGAAGCGCACGGGCCTGGCGAGACCGGCATTGCGAACTTCGTCGAGGCGCGTGATCCGCAGGGTGCCGGCGCGGACCGGTTGCGCGACATCGTCGATACCCGGCGCCACGGTCAGCACGCGCCATCCGCCGATTGTGAGAGCGCGAGGCTGTCCGCCTGCGTCTCCCCCTCCACCCAAGGCACCAGCCGCCCGCCCTGCCAGCGCGCCAGCAGCAGCCGCCGCACCGGCTGGCCCAGGCGGGTCGGGAACTCGCTGTCCTCCCAGCCGCCTGCGCCTTCGCGGAAGTCCTTGCCGAAGTCGAGCGCATTCCGTGCGCCCTGCGCCCGCGCGGCATGGTTCTTGCCTTCGGCTTCCATCTCTGCCTTCAGAAGCACCTCCGGCACGTCTCCTGCGTCCCCGCCATGGGCCGCCTCGATCAGGCCGCGCAGGTCGCCCGGCGGCTCGATCCTGCCTGCGCGGAACAGGGTATTGGCCGTCCGCCATTGCAGGGCCAAGGGATAGACATGCGCGCCCGCCCCCAGCACGGGCTGGAGCCAGCGCGCGTCCGGCACCTCGAACGGGTCAGGCGACAGCACATGAAGCACGGGCTCGGGGACGGCCCGTGACCCATGCGGCCGCAGGTCCATGTGCCGCCACAGCCGCCCCATCCGCTGGATCAGCGCGGCCATCGGCGCGAGGTCGGAAACCATCACGTCGAAGTCCAGATCCAGGCTCGACTCCAGGATCTGCGTGCCGACCAGCACCCTTCCTGCCCGATCCCGGCTTTGCTTTCCGAACCGGCCGAGCGCCGCCGCCTCGTGCCGCTTTCGGTCCGTCAGGGCGAAGCGCGCGTGCAGAAGGTCCGCTTCCACCCCTCGCGCACGGAGCGCTTGGACGGCGGCGATCGCCTCATCCACCGCGTTGCGGATCCAGACGCAGGCCGCGCCCCTGGCGGCCCGGTCCGACAGCAGGTCCACCGCCGCGTCCACGGACCCGATCCGTTCCACCCGCACTGGGCCACGTTTCCCGGTGCGGCAGGGCAGGGCAGGCGCCTTGACCCCGGCGACGGTCAGCGCCGGATAGGCCTGATCCGTCAAGGGTGCCGACTGCCGTCCCGCCCCTTCCTCGAAGGCCGCCATCAGCCGCGTCCGCAGGCCGAGCGGCAGCGTTGCGGTGAGCAGGATGGCCGAGCCGCCCATCGCGGCATGGACGTGCAGCAGCGTCACCAGCAACTCCTGCAGGTAAGGATCGCCCATCTCATGAACCTCATCGACGATCAGGATCTTCGACGAAAGGCCGTAAAGCCGCAGGCAGGAATGGCGGGTCGGCAGCACGGCCAGCAACGCCTGGTCGATGGTGCCCACGCCCACATCGGCCAGGAGCGCCCGCCGCCGATCCTCTGCCAGCCAAGCAGAGCAGCCCGGTTCGTCCGGGCTTGGCCGCTCACGCCCGATCAGGTCGCGGAACCCGACCGACAGCCCCGCCCGCCCATGCGCCAGGGTGAGCGATGGACCCCGCGCGAACATGCGGCCGATGCAGTCCCTGTTGCGCAGGAACATGGCGTCCGCTGTCGCCATGGTCGGCAAGGCAAAGAAAAGACCGCGGCCCTTGCCCGCCTCCATCATCCGCTGCGCCAGGATCAGCGCGGCCTCTGTCTTGCCGGCGCCGGTTTCATCTTCGATCACAGCAAGCATGGGGCCATCCCGCAGCGCCACGGCCGAGCAGGCTTCCTGCATGGGGCGAAGGTCGAAGTCGAAAAGACGTGCCGTCGATGGCGCGGGCCAGGCGAAGCCAGCCTTTGCGACCGCTTCTGCCGCCTGAAGGCGCGTCATCGCCAGATAGTCGGCCGGGGCAAAAACAGGCGGTTTCGCCCCAAACCATTCGGCGTTCGATCCGATCCAGTCCGCCGCCGCGATCAGGCCGGGCAGCCACCAGCACAGGCGGATCATCTCGTCACGGGTCAGGTCGGCCAGCGAGGCCTGCGGCCAAAGGTCTGAAAGCTCTTGGATTACTGTGGCAGCATCCATGAGCGCCGGTGTGCCGGCGACAGCCTGCATGCGCTTGATCTCGTCCATGGACGCCCTCGGCGGGCGGCCATGATGCCCCGCCGCTGCGGCATAGAGCGAGAATCGCCATGTTTGGCGGACGCCGCCCCAGATGGTTGCCAGTAGCGCGTCGTGATGGCGCAGCAGTGCCTCTGTCACCTTCCAATGCGCGCCGTGATGCTGCGGGGTGCCGTTTAGAATGCAGTCGCGGAACGGACCCCCGATCTTGCCGAGGACATGCAGGGCCGACAACAGAATAAGCGCGTCTTTCCATGGCTTCGACAAGTCCCAAGCAGCCAGCAGCATCTCGGTCACAGCGGCAACGTCCAGCATGTGATAGACTGCAGGGTGGTGCAGCCTGCCCGGCACCTGCGGGCTCTTGCCGGGCCAATTTGCTATCCATGCGATCTTCATGTCAGAGCCATTGTGTGTATGTGGCAGAACTCGCAGTCATTGATCCGCAACATGGCTCCTCGATGCCATATGCGGCAAGACTGATATCCAAGACCAACCGTGCACCGCGATCATGGTCCGCATGGACCAAGCCCCGACCACTACAGGAGGCTAGCCAAGGCCATTCCGGTACGCCCGAAAGCCGCGAGGTTTGCTATCAACACATGTGGGAGGGGTGCCTATAGCTTTCGGTCATGACGGGCGTTCATGACGCAGACATTGGCGGTGTCAGACCTCCGCAGCCAGCAAGATTTTCACTACAAACAGAAAAGTGCTTGCAGAGGCGCTTGTTGGCGTTACCCAAAAAGGGTTGTAAGTCATCATTTGGAACGCCGATCGCTTTGGCTCATGTCGCTATGACATATGTGCGGCAACCTTCCCATAAAGGTGTTCGAGGGCTAACAATTAAACATGTTCGCCATAATCCAAATCCTGCCCCCGCAACCAACTGAAGCAGAACCGCCCCGCGCTGATAAGCCGGGGCTTTTTGCGTGTCTGCCTTCCCCAACATCACGACCAGATCGCCTTCGAGTTCCAGGCGGTGGACCGTCATCGCCGCATCCCAGCGGACGGTGATGCGATCAATGAGGCGGTGCAGCGCCTCGGTGGCCCGCTCGCCCAGCACCCGCTCCATCTTGAGCCTCGTTCCAAACGCGGCGGTATTCCTCAACGAAGGCCGCAATGATCTTCGGATGCAGAAGACGCTCCTTCAGGCCATCCAGAACGTGGGTCTCGGGCTGGAGAATATCCGCCTGATCGGATAGCACCGGTGGTGAGGCTGGCGCCCCTGGGCGTTGCAGCCGGGATGAAACTGGAAGGCCATGCATGCTTGCCAATCCGGCATATACGCTCGAGCTTGAACATGTGTCGCGGTATTTCGACGGCCGGGCTGTCCTGTCGGACATCTCGCTTGCGATCCCGCCTGGCAAGATCACCTGCCTCCTGGGACAATCGGGGTGCGGCAAATCGACGCTGCTGAGGATCATCTCTGGTGTGGATCGTCCCGACCCCGGCGGCCGTATCTTCCTGGGCGGCACGGAGGTGGCCGGACCGGAACGTTTCGTCGAGCCCGAAAACCGCAGGATCGGGTTCATGTTCCAGGATTATGCCCTGTTTCCCCATCTGACCGTCGCCGACAACCTGGCCTTCGGGCTGCGCCACCTGTCGAGGCAGCAGCGTCGCGAGCGTGTGATGGAGGTCGTCGAACGGATCGGCTTGACTCATCTGCTGGACCGCTATCCCCATTCTCTGTCAGGGGGCGAGCAGCAGCGGGTGGCTCTGGCCCGCGCGCTTGCCCCGCAGCCGGCCGTCCTGCTGATGGACGAGCCGTTCTCGAACCTTGACCAGGGCCTGCGGGAACGCGTGCGCCGAGAGACGGTCGATACCCTGCGCAAGACCGGCACCACGGCCATCATGGTCACCCATGACCCGCAGGAGGCCCTTGCCGTCGGCGATCTGATCGTGCTGATGCGGGATGGACGGATCGAACAGGCCGGTACTCCGTTCCAGATCTATGACCAGCCCTGCTCGGCCTATGCGGCCGAGTTCATGGGGCCCTGCAACCGCCTCACGGGCATCTGGTCCAGGGGCCGGATCGAGACGCCCATCGGCACCTTCCTGGCCGACCTGGACTTGCCGGACGGCGCATTGGCACTTGCCTGCATTCGGCCCCAGGCGCTGTCGATCGGACCCGACGGGCAGGGCATCTCGGCCCGCATCATGGCCAAGACCTTCACGGGGGAAAGCGAACAGATCGACATCATGGTTCATCCGCTGGCCCAGACCTTGCGGATGCATTCCCATGTGCGCATCCCCATGGCGATCGGCGAGAAGGTCAGCCTGCAACTGAACGGTGCTCAGATCCATGTGTTTCCAGATGACCCCTCCGGGGAAAATCATCCGGCCGTGCAAAGTTGACGAAAATACTAGACTACCTGCGCCACCTGACATATGACCCCTTGGACAGATTCACAGGTTTCGAGAGGTCACATGAAAACCGCACCGGTCGTCATTCGCGTCGCCCTGGCATCCACAGCCATGATTGCCGCCATGGGCGCGGCCCATGCCCAGGAACTGAACCTCTACACATCCAGAGAGCCGGGACTTGTCGAGCCCCTGCTGGAGGCCTTTACCGAGTCCACGGGCATCAAGGTGAACACGGTCTTCCTCAAGGACGGGCTTGCGGAACGCGTGGCCTCCGAGGGTGAAAGCTCACCGGCGGATCTGCTGATGGCGGTCGATGCCGGCAATCTGGCCGACTTGGCGGACAAGGGCCTGACCCAGCCGGTCGAATCCGATGTCCTGGAATCGGCCATCCCGGAAAACCTGCGCGATCCCGAAAACCATTGGTTCGGCCTGTCGATGCGCGGCCGCGTGATCTATGCGGCCAAGGATCTGGACGTCGACCAGATCACCTATGAAAGCCTGGCCGACCCGGAATGGAAGGGCCGCATCTGCATCCGGTCGGGGCAGCATCCCTACAACACCGCCCTTTTCTCGGCCTTCATGTCCCATCGCGACGCGGCGCAGACCGAGGAATGGCTGACTGGCCTGAAGGCCAATCTGGCGCGGCAGGCGGGCGGCGGCGACCGCGACGGGGCCAAGGACATCCTAGGCGGCATCTGCGACATCGCGATTGCGAATTCCTATTACGTCGGCCTGATGCGGTCGGGGAAGGGGGGCGACGAACAGCGCGCCTGGGGCGATGCGATCAAGGTGATCCTGCCCACCTTCGAAGACGGCGGCACGCATGTGAACATCAGCGGCGCGGCGGTCGCCAAGCACGCCCCGAACCGCGAAGAGGCCGTGCAGCTGCTGGAATACCTGGTCTCGGACGAAGCGCAGAAGATCTATGCCGAGGCGAACTACGAATATCCGGTCAAGCCTGGCGCCGCGATTGATCCGATCATCGCGTCCTTCGGAGAATTGAAGGTGGACCCGACCCCGCTGACTGAAATCGTGACGAACCGCAAGGAAGTCAGCGAACTGGTTGACCGTGTCGGCTTCGACAACTGACGCGCGCGGCGGGGAATCCCCCCGCCGCCCCCTGCCTGCCGTCGCCTTGGCATCGGTGGCCACCCTCCTGCGCCCACGCGGGGGGGCGTGGGCCTTGGCAAGCGTGCTGATCGCCGCGCTGACGCTTGTGCCTGTCCTTGCCCTGGCTTGGCAGGCAGCCCAGGGTTCCGAAGGCCTGTGGTCCCATCTGGCCCGCCATGTTCTTCCCCATGCCTTGGGCCAGACGCTGATCCTGATGACGGGCGTCGGCTTTCTGACCGCCGCGATCGGCACGGGAATCGCCTGGCTGGTCACGGCATATGACTTTCCCGGTCGCCGTTCGCTGGAATGGGCGCTGCTGCTGCCGCTGGCCGTTCCGACCTATATCATCGCCTATGCCTATCTGGACATGCTGCACCCCCTTGGACCGTTCCAGTCGGCGGTCAGGGTGGTGCTGGGCTTTGACAGCCCGCGCGATTTCCGCCTGCCCGACATCCGGTCGATGACCGGGGCGATCCTGCTGCTGGGCCTTGTCCTTTATCCTTACGTCTATCTGCCGGTGCGGGCGATGTTCATGACCCAGGCCGCGAACCTGGTCGAGGTCGCCCATACCCTTGGCACGCCCCGGCGCCATATCCTGTGGCGCGTCGCCCTGCCGCTGGCGCGCCCGGCCATTGCGGTCGGTGTCAGCCTGGCCCTGATGGAGACGCTGAACGACATCGGCGCATCCGAATTCCTGGGGGGCCGCTCGCTGACGATCTCGGTCTATACCACCTGGGTCACGCGATCCGACCTGGCGGGGGCCGCGCAGATTGCGCTGGCGATGCTGGTGCTGGTGGTCGCGCTGATCACGCTGGAACGCTGGGCGCGCCGGAAACAACGCTATTCGGTCAGCGCGCAGCGTGCCCGCAGCATGGCTCGCCAGCCCCTGAAGGGCACCGCCCGCTGGATGGCGCTGGGCCTTTGCCTGCTTCCGGTGCTGCTGGGCTTCGTCCTGCCGGCCAGCCATCTGGCGATCGAGGCCTGGAAGCGGATCCAGTTCGCGGGCCTGTCCGCCCGCCTTGTGACCGAGGCCGGAAACACTTTCACCCTGTCTGCCCTGGCGACCGTCGCCGTGCTGTCCTGCGGCCTTGTCGTCGCCTATACCGCGCGACTCTTTCCGCAGCGGGGGATGCAGGCCGTTCACCGGATGGCGTCGCTGGGCTATGCCATGCCGGGCACGATCCTGGCCCTTGGCATTCTGATCGCGGCAGGGGGATTCGACCGCTGGATCGGCGGGATGGCCAAAGGGGTGCTGGGGCTGGATCCGGGCCTGGTGCTGATCGGATCGGGGCTGGCGCTGGGCTATGCCTATCTTGCGCGGTTCCTCGCGAGCTCGATCGGATCGGTCGAGGCGGGGCTCAGCCGGATCCCGCGCAGCTATGACCAGTCGGCGCGCACCCTGGGGCACGGGATTGGCAGCACGCTGCGCCATATCCACCTGCCGCTGTCCAGGGCGGCGCTGGCCGCGGGCGGGTTGCTGGTTTTCGTGGACTGCATGAAGGAATTATCCGCGACGCTGCTGCTGCGGCCCTTGAACTTCGAAACGCTGGCGACGCATCTTTACGGGGAAGCGGCCCGCGGCACCTATGAGGAAGCCGCCATCGCGGCGCTCGCCATCGTGGTGGTGGGCATCCTGCCGGTGATCCTGCTGGCGCGGGTCGGGCGCGGCATCCAGTAGGGGCGCCGAACGTGGCGCGAAAGGACAACAGAATGGAGTGTCCTGTCCGCCACAGTCGATGGCATCAACGCTCGATCCCGTCCAGCCAGGTGTCCACGGCCGGTCCCAAGGCCTCGACGATGGCCTGGACGCCGGCGGCGTCGGGATGCAGGCCATCGTCCTGCATCAGCCCATCCAGTCTCTCGCCCGCCCTGTATCGTTCCGTGATGGGCGCAAGCAGGTCGGGATACAGCGCCGCGCCATGCTGCCGGGCGAGATCGGGAAACATGGCCGCGAAATCCCGCTGGAACTCGGGTCCGAAATTGCCCGGTGCGGACAGGCCGACCAGCATTGCGGGCACCCCTTCGGTCGCCAGCCGCGCCAGGATCGCGTCCAGGTTGGCGCGGCTGGTCGCCGGGTCGATGCCACGCAGCAGGTCGTTGCCGCCAAGCGCCACGATCATCGCGTCAGGCTCGTCGGCCAGCGTCCAGTCCAGCCGCGACAGCCCGCCCGCCGTGGTGTCGCCGCTGACGCCTGCGTTGATCACGATGACGTCATGGCCGGCCTTTCGCAGCCAGTCCTGCAATTGCGGCACCAGCCCTTGATCGGCAGGCAGGCCATAGCCCTGCGTCAGCGAATCCCCAAGCGCCACCAGTTGCAGCGGTTCTTGGGCGAATGCGGGAACAGGCGCCGCCAGCAGGCCAAGCGCCATGAAAATCCCGCGCCAGCGTGGCTTGTTCGCGCGCCGCCAAGGCTTAGATGGCAGGAAATGCAGGCATGGGGGAAGAATTGTCATGATGGGTCCGGTTCTGTCGCTGAGGGATGTCCACCTGACCCTGCAAGGCAATGCCGGGCCGGTCGCGATCTTGCGGGGCATTTCGCTGGATGTCCACCAGGGCGAGACTCTGGGCCTGGTCGGGCCGTCCGGGTCGGGCAAGTCGTCCCTGCTGATGCTGATGGGCGGCCTGGAACGGGCGACCGGCGGCACGGTGCAGGCCCTGGGCCATGACATGACCGCCTTGGACGAAGATGCGCTTGCCCGGTTCCGGCGCGGCCGGATGGGCGTGGTCTTCCAGTCCTTCCACCTGATCCCGACGATGACCGCGCTTGAAAACGTCGCCACGCCCCTGGAACTGGCGGGCCATGCCGACGCCTTCGACCGCGCGGCGGATGAATTGGTGGCCGTCGGTCTGGGCGCGCGGATGGACCATTATCCCGCACAGATGTCAGGGGGCGAACAGCAGCGGGTGGCGCTGGCCCGCGCGGCCGCGCCCCGACCCGCGATCCTGCTTGCGGACGAACCCACGGGCAATCTGGACGGCATCACCGGCGAGGCGATCATGGATTCGCTGTTCGGTTTGCGCGACCGGCACGGGGCGACCCTGGTCCTGGTTACGCACGCCTCTGACCTGGCGCTGCGCTGCGATCGGGTGCTGCGCCTGCGCGACGGCCGGATCGAAGGCGAGGATCGTCAGCAACAGGCGGCCCAATGACGCCGGGCTGGCGCATTGCCCGGCGCGAATTGCGGGGCGGCCTGGCAGGCTTCTGGATCTTTCTTCTGTGCCTGACATTGGGGGTGGGCGCCATTGCCGCGGTCGGATCGGTGCGCGCGGCGCTTGAATCCGGGCTTGCGCGGCAGGGGGCGGTGCTGCTGGGGGGCGACGCCGCGCTGCGGCTGACCTATCGCCGTGCCACCGACGCCGAACGCGACTGGATGGCGGAACATGCCCGGCAGGTGTCCGAAGTCGTCGATTTCCGGTCGATGGCCGTGGTGGGCGACGATCGTGCGCTGACCCAGGTCAAGGGGATCGACGATGCCTGGCCGCTGCGGGGGCAGGCCCGGTTCGAACCGCCCCTGGCCGTGGCCGAGGTCCTGGCAGGCCGCGACGGCCTGCCGGGGGCGGCGATGGATCCGCTTCTGATCGACCGGCTGGGCTTGCGGATCGGCGACCGCTTTCGCCTGGGGGTGCAGGATTTCGTGCTGACCGCCGCGCTGACCCGCGAACCCGATGCGCTGAGCGGCAGCTTCGGCCTTGGCCCGCGCACGCTTGTCGCGACCCAGGCACTGGCGGATTCGGGGCTGCTGTCGCCCGGCACGCTGTTCGAAACCAGCTATCGCCTGACATTGCGCCCCGGCGACAGCCTGGACGGGCTGCGGGCCGCAGCGACCCGGTATTTCGATGACGGAATGCGATGGCGCGACAGCCGCCGGGGCGCGCCGGGCGTGGAAACCTTTGTCGAACGGCTGGGGTCGTTCCTGGTCCTGGTGGGTCTTGCCGGGCTGGCCGTGGGCGGGGTGGGCGTGTCGGCGGCGGTGCGCAGCTATCTGGACGCGAAAACTCCGGTCATTGCCACGCTGAAGACCCTGGGGGCCGAGGGGCGGACGATCTTTGCGATCTATTTCCTCCAGATCGGCGCGCTGACCCTGCTGGGGGTTCTCGCGGGCCTGGTCCTGGGGGGGCTTGCACCCCTGGTCGCAGCCCCCTGGCTGCAATCGCGCCTGCCGATCCCGGCGGAATTCGCGCTTTACCCCACCCCCCTGGCCGAGGCCGGGGCCTACGGCATCCTGACCGCGCTGATCTTCACCCTGCTGCCGCTGGCCCGTGTCGAACGGGTGCGCGCGGCAGCCCTGTTCCGGGGCATCGGGGCCGAAGCCCGCGCCTGGCCCCGCAAGCGGTATCTGGCGGCGCTGATGGCGGCGGTGCTGGCGCTGATCGGAACGGCGGTTGCCTTGGCCTCGCTGCCGTGGCTGGCCTTGTCCGTCGCGGGGGGCGTGGTCGCGGCGCTTGCGGCGCTGTGGCTGGCGGCACAGGGATTGCGCGCGCTTGCCCGGCGGCTGGCGCGCCATCCCGCCCTTCGCGGACGCCCCGTGCTGCGGCTGGCGGTGGCGGCGGTCGGCAATCCGCGTGAGGGGGTTGCAGCTGTGGTCCTGTCGCTGGGCCTGGGTCTGTCGGTGCTGGCCACGGTGGGCCAGATCGACGCCAACATGCGCCGCGCCATCGCGGCGGAACTGCCCGACCAAGCGCCGTCCTTCTTCTTCATCGACATTCAGCCCGACCAGTTGGCGGGGGTTCTTGACCGGCTGGACGGCGATCCGGGCGTAGGGGCGGTGGATACCGCGCCGTCTCTGCGCGGGATTGTCACCGCCATCAACGACATTCCCGCACGCAATTGGGGCAATCATTGGGTGTTGCGAGGCGACCGGGGCGTCAGCCACGCCGCCGCGCCACTCCCTGGCACGGAATTGACCGCCGGCGAATGGTGGCCCGAGGATTATGCAGGCCCCCCGCTGATCAGCTTTGGTGCGGATGAGGCTGCGGAGCTAGGCCTGT
This sequence comes from Paracoccus yibinensis, assembly GCF_030846195.1. Classification (GTDB taxonomy): domain Bacteria; phylum Pseudomonadota; class Alphaproteobacteria; order Rhodobacterales; family Rhodobacteraceae; genus Paracoccus; species Paracoccus yibinensis. The sequence goes on along the minus strand of NZ_JAVCWH010000003.1, from coordinate 373,449 downwards.
CGCTGGGGGACCGTGTGACAGTGAACATCCTGGGCCGCGACATCACCGGCACCGTCGCGAACTTCCGTCGCCTGGATTTTCGCAGCGGCGGCATCGGCTTTGTGATGATCTTCGACAGCGCCACCCTGGCCGGTGCCCCCCAGACCCATATCGCCACGGTCCATACAGACCCCGCATCCGAAGCCGCGATCCTGCGGGATATCGGAGCGGCCTTTCCGAACGTCACCGCGATCCGCGTGCGCGACGTGGCCGACCGCGTGGCCGAGGCGATGGGCGCCCTTGCATCCGCCACATCCTTGGCGGCGCTTGCGGTTCTGGCGACGGGCTTTGTCGTGCTGATCGGGGCCGCAGCGGCGGGCGAACGCGCCCGCGTGTTCGAGGCGGCGGTGCTGAAGACCCTGGGCGCTACGCGGGCCACGGTGCTGGCAAGCTTTGCGCTGAGATCCGCGCTGATGGGCGCGGCGGCCGGGCTGGTCGCGGTTCTGGTCGCAGCCCTGTCCGCCTGGGCGATCCTGACGCAGGTGATGGAACTGGACTACCGCTTCGCCCCCGGCTCCGCCCTTGCCGTCATCGCCGGGGGTGTGCTGGCGACGCTCGCCGCAGGCCTGGTCTTTGCCCTGCGCCCCCTGTCGGCGCGCCCTGCCCGCGTGCTGCGCGCGCAGGAATAGCTGATGGGGGGCATCACGGTCCCGGCCGAACCGGGACCATGAGCATCAAAGCTCTGACGACGGTTTGCGCAGTTCCGGCTTGGTCGGATCCCTGTATCCCGCATGTTCGTCGGCGGGAACGGTGTGTCCGGTATCCCGCGTCGTTCCCCGCACGCCGTCGGGCAGGATACCCTCGTTTTTCGGGGGGTGATCGTCGCGGGTCGTCTGGATGTCCTTGTCCTGGGCCATGGGTTTCCTTTCGGGTTCCTTGAGCCGGCGGCCACTCAGACGGGCGGCCACGGACAGGCAAAACGATGCGCAGGTCGCTTTTGTTCCTGATCCGCAGGCGGCGGGCAATGCCGCAGGGCTGTAAACCCTATCTTAAGGGGCTTCCTCTAGGCATGTTTTCAGCCGTATCGCCGCAGGAATCGCCGCATGACAGACCAGACACCCATTCCGCCAGCCACCAAGGAACCCCTGCTTTACGGCGTGGTGGATGTCCTGCGCGCCGACCGGGTGGCGGGCTGGGTGATCGACCGGACCGATCCTGCGCGCAATGCCACCGTCGAGATACGCCGCGAGGGGAGGCTGGTCGGGACCGTGACCGCCAACCGCCCGCGCAAGGATCTGGAACGCCAGGCGGTCGGGACCGGATCCTATGGCTTCGCCTTCACCTTCGATCCCCCGCTGGAAGAGGGGATGGAGTTCACGGTCGCGGTCAAGGCCAGGTCGCAGGACGGGGCTGAACTGGTCCTGCAACCGGTTGCGAATGCCGCCCGGACGATCTCGGCCGAAAAGCGGGCGCTTGGCCGCATCCTGGAAGAACTGGCGGATCTGCGCGACGACATGGGCGACTTGCGGCGGAACCTGGCAACGGCTGAACAGGGCCGCCAGCCTTTCCAGGAACGGCTGGAACTTGTCCAGCTACGGATTGAAGCGGCGATATCGACCATGGCCGCGCCACCGGAAAAACATTCCGGCTGGCTTGCCGCAACCGCCATAGGCGGCGCCATCATTGCCGTCGGATCGCTGGCTATCGGCATTATTTCGCTTTTTTCCGGGTGACTGGGCTTGGCCTGCCGGATGTGAGAAGGCCGAACTCCAGCAGGGCCGTCCCATCCGCATCGCCCCCCAGGCAGTGCCTTCGCTTCTCGCGTCGTGTTGCGGTTCTTGCGCTTTGAACAAAGGAACGGAGAGGGAAGTGCCCCTCTCCGTCCCGTGACCTGATAAAAGGCCTGTATCGCCTGCGGGATCAGCTTTCCGGCGGCAGGATCACCTGGTCGATGACATGGATGACGCCGTTGCTGGCGGCAATGTCGGTCGCGGTGACATTCGCCTCGTTCACCTTGACGGCGCTGCCATCGACCTGCACGTCGATCATCTTGCCGTTGACGGTCGGGGCTTCGTCCAGTCCGACCACGTCGGCCGCCATCACTTCGCCCGGCACGACATGATAGGTCAGCACGTCCACAAGCTGCTGCTTGTTCTCGGGCTGCAGCAGGGTTTCGACCGTGCCGGCAGGAAGCTTGGCAAAGGCTTCGTCGGTCGGGGCGAAGACGGTGAAGGGGCCTTCGCCTTTCAGCGTCTCGACAAGACCGGCGGCCTCCAGGGCCTGGGCGAGGGTGTTGAAGGTGCCGGCCTCAACGGCCGTATCGACGATGTCCTTTTCCGCTGCAAAAGCGGGAACAGCAGCAAAGCCGATCAGGGCGGCGGCAATGGCAGGCATCATTTTCATGGTCGTCTCCTTGGATTGCATGAGCGTCACGGAGGTCCGTGCCCTGTTCATAACGTGAAAAACAATTTTCAGACTAATCAAATTTTCATGATAATAAACCAGATTTTCTTGACAGGAAAACCAATGAAAGGTCATTATCCTGGGGTGAAAGATGTCCGGGGATGCCATGTCGGATATGCTGACGGAAGAACTGGAAAAATACCGCATCGGGCCGCGGATGCGGGAACTACGGCTGCGCAAGAAGCTGGGACTGGTCCAGCTTGGGGAACATACCGGGCTTTCGCCTGCCATGCTGTCCAAGATCGAACGGGGGCAGGTCTTTCCCACCCTGCCCACGCTGCTGCGGATCGCCTTGGTGTTCAGGGTCGATCTGGATTACTTCTTCAAGAAGAGCGAGGCGAAGATCGCAGTCACGCGCAGGGACGAACGCATCCGCCTGGCCATCCCGGGCGGCACCTCGCCGGCGTCCTATCTGTTCGAAAGCCTCGACTATCCCTTGGCAGAGCGGCGGATGGAGGCCTTCCTGGCCTATTTCCCTCCAGGCGCCCCGCCGTCCGAACCCCACCGGCACGGGGTCGAGGAGATGGTCCATGTGATCGAGGGCAGCCTTGTGGTGATGGTGGACGAGGAGACGGTCACGCTTGGCGAAGGGGACGCGATGTCCTTCGATTCAAGTCTTCTGCACAGCTATCAAGGGCAGGGTGACAGTGAATGCCAGGCGCTTGTCGTGGCGCTGGCATGACGCCTGGGCCGGACAATCCCTGACGCCGGGCAAGACCCCTAGACCGGCGTGAAGTCGATGTCCGGGCGCAGGCGGCGGCAGAATTCGTGGACCAGGTCGATCGTCGCCCCGATATCGTCCAGGCAGACGACTTCGGACGGGGTGTGCATGTACCGCAGGGGCACCGAGATGACGCCGGTTGCCACACCCCCCTGCAGTTCCTGAACCACCCGCGCGTCCGTGGGGCTTTTGCCGCCGGTCGCCTGCCGTTGGAAGGGGATGTTCCGGTCCTGGGCGGAAGCGATCAACATGTCGAAGACTGCCGGGTTGGTGTTGGCCCCCCGAGAGATCCCCGGCCCCTTGCCCAGATCCAGCTGGCCCTGATCCTCGGGGCGCGCGCGCGGATAGTCCATGGCGACGCCCATGTCGATGACCAGGGCCGCATGGGGCGCAAGGTTGAACCCCGCCGTCCGCGCCCCCCGAGAGCCGATTTCCTCTTGCACGGTGCCCAGGATGTGAAATCCGACATCCGACCGGATGTCGCCGTCGCCGGACAGCCTGCGCACCAGTTCCGCCCCGATCAGCAGGCCCACCTTGTTGTCGAAGGCCCGCCCGGCGGCCAGGCTGTCGCCCAGCAGGGTGAAGCCCGCGTCGATGGTCACGGCACTGCCGATCTGGACGACCTTCTCGGCCTCGTCGCGGGACCGGGCGCCGATGTCGATCCATAGGTCGGTAAGCTGCGGTGTCTGATCGAAATCGGCAGACTTGAGCGCCTGGATCGCCTTGCGCCCGATCACGCCGGGCACGGTTTCATGTCCGTGCACGCTGACCCGCTGGCCGACCTCGGTCGCGACATCGGTGCCGCCGATGGTGCTGAAGAACAGAAAGCCGTTCTCGTCGATGTAATGGACGATGAAGCCGATCTCGTCCATGTGGCCGGCATACATGAAGCGGAACTTCGCGTCGGGATTGATGATGGCGCTGACATTGCCCAGGACATCGGTTGTCAACTTATGGGCGAAAGGCTGCACATAGTTGCGGTAAAGACGGGCCACAGGTTGTTCGAACCCGCTGGGCGAGGGGGTGGAGACAAGTGACTTCAGAAGTTCAAGCGCCTGATCGTCCATGGAACGCTCCTTTCAGGATATGACCCGTGAGGCGACAAACCCGGTTTTACGCAGCGGGTCGGCTGGTCATGCCGGGCCGCATGGGCGGCAATGCCAAATCCTCATGCGCCGTTCGGGTGACACCCGCAGGCAAGGCATCAGCAGGCAGGACGACATCGGCGGGAACGCGCATCCCGCCCGGCAGGTCAAGCTGCGCCCGTGCCCCGGCGATGCGTTCTGGGAACATCGACCCCTGGGACATCCAGGCGGGCCGGGCGGGACACATCAAGGCAATCGCCTCGACAGCCAGGCGGAAGCCCGAGGGCTTGCGGATGCGGCCGATGTCGTCGAAACAGCGCGGGATCATCACGTCGTCATGGGCGGTCATGAAGACGAAGGGCACGCCGCGCGCCCTTAGGGCATCCGCCACCTTGAACCGCACCCCCTGGCCCAGGTCGATCTCGACGATCGCGCAGGATGGGCAGCGGCTTTTGATCAGGGCAATCGCCTGATCTTCCTGGGCCGCCGGGCCGATGACCTGGGCACCCGCCTTGCAAAGCACTTGATGGGCACGGGCCGCAAGCCGGACGTCGTTTTCGACCAACAGGACCGCAGTCCCCTCCCCCCCTGCCGTCAGGCGCATGTCGAAGATCCTCCTGCGACGGCAGGTCGCCATCGCGTCGTAAAGAAATGACATCGTTGCACGGGCCGGGTATCTGGCGTTCCGACCTGGCGGGCAGGATCGCAGCGCCACTTTCCGGCTTCCCCCTTGCATGCCAATCAACCGCAGGATCGTTGCAATGTTCCGTCGCTTGATCTTTGTTCATCTGCGCCCGCTTTGGCCGCTCCAGGGGAACAACTGGCGGGCCGTGGATGTTGCCCCGGCAGTCTGCAAGGAGGATTGCCGTGCTAGCTGCCGATTATCGCGGCCCGCGCCGTATGCGGGTCAGTTCCAAGCGCGACCCGATGATCCAGCATCCGCGCGACGCGATCGTGCGCGTCACCCGGTCCTGCGTCTGTGGATCGGATTTGCACCTGTATCACGGGATGGTGCCCGATACCCGGATCGGAACGACCTTCGGCCATGAATTCTGCGGCATCGTCGAGGAGGTCGGGTCCGAGGTCACAAACCTGAAGCCCGGCGATCATGTGCTGGTCCCCTTCAACATCGCCTGCGGCCAGTGCCATTTCTGCAAGCAGGGCCTGTTCGGCAACTGCCACGAGGCCAATCCCCAGGCGACTGCCGTCGGCGGCATCTTCGGCTATTCGCACACGGCGGGCGGCTATGACGGGGGGCAGGCGGAATATGTGCGCGTGCCCTATGCCGATGTCGGGCCAACGCTGATCCCCGACTGGATGGACCCCGACGACGCGGTGATGCTGACGGATGTGGTGCCCACGGGATACCAGGCGGCCGAGATGGGTGGCATCCAGAAGGGCGACACTGTTGTGGTCTTCGGCGCGGGGCCGGTCGGCATCATGGCCGCGCGCTGCGCGTGGCTGTTCGGCGCGGGCCGGGTGATCGTGATCGACCACCTGGATTACCGCCTGGATTTCGCGCGCCGGTATTGCCCGGCCGAGGTGTATAACTTCCAGTCCATCGACGACATGGCCGTGTTCATCAAGAAGCAGACGGATTCGCTGGGTGCGGATGTCTGCATCGACGCTGTGGGCGGCGACGCCTCGGGCAGTCCGCTGCGCACGGTTCTGGGCAAGAAGATGAAGATCGAGGCGGGTTCGGCCATCGTCCTTCATTGGGCGATCAATTCCGTCAAGAAGGGCGGCGTGGTTTCCATCGTCGGCGTCTATGGACCCACCGGCAACATGGTTCCCATGGGCAATGTCCTGAACAAGGGCATCACGATCCGGGCCAACCAGGCCTCGGTCAAGCGGCTGCTGCCCCGGCTGATCGAGCATGTCCGCGAAGGCCGGATCGACCCCAAGGCGCTGATCACCCACCGGGTGCCGCTGGAGGATCTGCCCGACGCCTATCACCTCTTTTCCGCCAAGCTCGACGAATGCATCAAGCCCGTTCTCTATCCCAACGGCGGACGCTGAAAGGACGCACAGGATGACGCAGAATTCCAGCCAGACGATCGACCCTGCCACCGTGAACGGCTGGGGCGTCGATGCCGACCCCCGCAATGATCCGACCTATCCGATGCGCGACCGATCCGCCGATACCGAAACGCACATGGCCTGGAAGCGCCCGCCCTTGCAGCGGCCCGAGGTCGAGCTGCTTCAATCCGTGGAGCATAACCGCCGGCCTGCGGTCTTCGGCACCTCCTCGCCCCCGTCGGGCATCAGCGGCATGGTCCGCCGCGCGGCCTTCGGCTTCAGCGAATCCGACTGGCGGCATTGGCTGATGCTGCTGGGGGCCGACCGCATCAACATGATCGAGGGCATTGCCCAGGACCTTGGCCGGGGACATGTCCCCAACGTTCCCGCCGAAATGGGCATGGGGGCCGAATGGCGGCACAACAGGGGCGGCCTGGCCCGCAAGGTCGCCATCGGCGCGGCCGTCGCCGTGGTGGCGGTGGCGCTTCTGGGCCGGAACGAGGGCCGCAGCCATGCACGATCACCCCGCCGGATCCGGTAAGAAAAGGCTGCGGGCCAAGGCATCCCGCATCGATGCCCTGGTCCCTCCAACTGCGTTGCCCCGAGGCAATGAGGGTCGGGAAGACATCTGCCCGAACCATCGGGTGCTTGGTTTTAAGGGCGCGGCCCTTCGCGCCCTCGGACCGGGGTGCCGCAAGCGTCCTGTTGGTTTCATCCGGTTGACGCTTCTGCGCCTGATCGCAGAACGGGACAAGCCTTTGCGGGGAAAGGTCGGGACTGCCGGTCCGAACGGCGTCCCGACTGCCCGCGGGTTGTCCGCGTCCCGGCCATGTCGGCCTGATCGGCGACATTGCAAGGTCCTGCCGGGCCGGTCCGGGACAGGGCAAAGGTCCGGCGGGAACGGGTCGTTTTTGCACCTTGCGGGCACAAGACACTTGCGTGCTGGCCCGACATCCTTCAAATGCGCGTCATCCGCCGGGGCGGATGCAGACTGGGTGACCGGGTCCCTCTGGCGAATGTGGCGGCACATTCGTGATGTCGGCACTGATCCTGAACCAGCCGCCTGGACCTTTTCTCATGGAAAATGGACTGCCTTCCTCTGGCTTGAGCGCAGACGCCCGGCCGACACTTCGCTATTTCACCTGGGCCTTCATCGTCACCGCCGTGGGCCTGATCCTGGGCGCCTTCCTGGGCTGGCAGATGACCGGGACGGTCGGCGGCATGCTGACCATCTTTTTCATCTGCACGGTGCTGGCCGTCCTGGAAATCTCGCTGTCCTTCGACAACGCGATCGTCAACGCCAACAAGTTGAAGGAAATGACGCCGGAATGGCAGCATCGCTTCCTGACCTGGGGGATCCTGATCGCCGTGTTCGGGATGCGGATCGTCTTCCCGCTGCTGATCGTGGTGATCGCCGCCAAGATCGGGCCGTGGGACGCCATGGTGCTGGCCGCCGCGCGGCCCGAGGAATACGCCAGGATCATGCATGATGCCCACCTGCCCATCGCGGCCTTCGGGGGCACCTTCCTGATGATGGTGGGCCTGTCCTTCTTCTTCGATCATGAAAAGGATGTCCACTGGGTCCGCTGGCTGGAAGCCAAGATGCAGAAATACGCCACCATTCGCGGGATCGAGGTCGCGGTGGTGTTGTCGCTGATCCTGATCTTCACGCGCTTCCTGGAACCCGCCGAAGCGCAGGTCTTCTTCAGGGCCGCGATCTGGGGCCTTCTGACCTTCCTTCTGGTCGAGGTGCTGGGCGGCTTGCTGGACAGCAGCCAGGAAGCCCTGGCGGCCGGGGCCAAGGGCGGCCTGGGGGCGTTCCTTTATCTCGAGGTTCTGGACGCGTCCTTCAGCTTCGACGGCGTGATCGGGGCCTTTGCGCTGACCCAGAACCTGTTCATCATCGCCATCGGCCTAGGCATCGGCGCGATGTATGTGCGTTCGATGACCATCATGCTGGTCGAAAAGGGCACGCTGGCCCAGTACCGCTATCTGGAACACGGCGCCTTCTATGCGATCATCGCGCTGTCGGTGATCATGTTCATGCAATCCTTCGTCCATATCCCCGAGGTCATCACCGGCCTGGGCGGCGCCGCGCTGATCGGCGTGTCGTTGTGGTCGTCGATCCGCTGGAACCGCGACACGCGGCACGCGGGGGAATGAAAATGGACCGGCCGCAGGACACCCTGCGGCCGGGAATGCCGCGGGCGCGCGCCGGGCATGAAAACGGCGGCGCGCCTGGCAGCCACCTGATTTCCGTAGATACTTAAAACTGAAACTGCTTTTTGGCGCGTTGTTAAACGAACCGGCAGCTATGGTTCCCTATGTTCAAGGAAACCGCTTCTTGCCAGGGAATCGACGTGTCCAACCCTTCCGATACCTCAGTCTGCCTGCAGGCAAGGCACAAGGCCGCTGAACGGCCGACCCTTGGCAGCCTTTGGCCGGCTGCGGCGGTGGCCCTTCTGGGACTTCCGATCCTGGTGCTGCTCGCCCTGACCTCGGGCGAGGGCAGGGGGCAATATGTGGTGATCGCCGCCCCCTGGGTGGACAGGGCGGGGGTTGCAGGCACTGTCCACCGCGCCGGGGCCGGGCTGGTCGCGTCGGGCTTCCTGCCCAATATCGCCGTCTCCTGGTCCGAGGACGAGGGCTTTCCCGCAGCCGCGCGCGCGCAGGGCGTCTGGCTTGTCTTGCCGACCTCGGGCTTTGCGGGCTGCGGGCCTGCGGGCGGGGGGCGCGGGCGATGACAGACCAGTTGAACCGCCTGCGGCAGCGTTTCGGCCAACTGCTGGTGCTGGTCTTCTGGTGCCACGTTCCGCTTCTGGGCATTGTCGCGCTGCTGACCGGAACCATGCCGGTGTCGGGCGCCATGCTGATCGGCGCGGTCATGGCCGCGATCTATCAGGTGACGTGGTATCGCGCGGGCACCGCGCCGGTGACGCGCCATGTCGCCGCCGTGCTGCTGATCGGACAGCCTTCGCTGCTTCTGGTGCTTCTGCAGGGGCACATGTGGCAGATGGACATGCACATGTATTTCTTTGCGATGATCGCACTGAACATCGCATGGTTCGACCGCACGGCCCTGGTCGTGGCCGCCACGATCACCGCGCTGCATCACCTGGTGCTTCTGTATTTCCTGCCGCTGGCCGTCTTTTCGACCGAAGGCGATCTTGTTCGGGTTGCCCTGCACGCGGTGATCGTGCTGTTCCAGACGGTCGTGCTGATCTGGGTCAGCGACAAGGTCGTCGAATCCTTCCGCCGCATCGATCGGATGGGCACAAGGCTTGTGGCGCAAAGCGAGACGCTGAAGCTGCGCAGCCACGAGGCTGAGCAGGCCAGCCGCGCAAAGGGCATGTTCCTTGCCACCATGAGCCACGAGATCCGCACCCCCATCAATGCGATCATCGGCTTTTGCCACCTGATCCAGCGCACGCCCCTGGATGCGCGGCAGCGCGACCAGATCGGCAAGATCAGCAGCGCGGGGACCACACTGCTGCGGCTGGTGAACGACATCCTGGATCTGTCGAAGGGCGAGGCCGGGCATCTGACACTGGAAGACGAGGTCTTCGACCCCCGTGCCGAACTCTCGCGCCAGATCCAGCTTCTGTCCGAGCCGCTCTACAGGAAGAACCTGGACATCCGGGTCCAGATCGACCCGAACATCCCCCCGCTGCTGTCGGGCGACATCACGCGGCTGAACCAGGTTCTGACCAACCTGCTTGGCAATGCCATCAAGTTTACAAGCGAGGGGACCATCACCATCGAGGCGCGGCTGGTCGAACGAAAAGGCGACATTGCGGTGATCGAATCGGCGATCAGCGACAATGGCATCGGTATGACGGCCGAACAGTTATCCCGGATGTTCACGCCCTTCATGCAGGCCGACAGCTCGACCACGCGCCGCTTTGGCGGCACCGGCCTGGGGCTGGCGATCTGCCGCCAGATCGTCGAACAGATGGGTGGCTGGATCCGGGCGGAAAGCGAACCGGGCCATGGCAGCACCTTCACGGTCATGACACCCTTGCGGATCCCCGAACCGCAGGTGCTGCCCGATGCCCTTCCTTCGGAAGCGATCAGGCGGCTGCACGTCCTGCTGGTGGATGACAACCTTATTACCTGCCGGATCATCCAGGAGATCTTCCGGCGATGGGGCATGACCATCGACATCGCCGATGGCGGCAGCGTCGCCCTGGCAGTGGCCAGGCGGGAATTTCAGGCCGGCCGGCGCCATGATCTTGTGATCATGGACTGGAAGATGCCCGGAATGGACGGGCTTCAGACCCTTCATGCCATGCGGGCGGTGCTGGGTGCGGAATTCGCCCCTTTCGTGATGATGACGACCTCCTACGACATCGATGAGGTTCGGCAGGACGCGAACGGCAAGGGCGTGGATCTGCTCCTTGCCAAGCCGATCGACGCGGCGAACCTGCTGCACGCGCTGAACCAGCTGCCCCTGGTCCGCGCCGATCAGCCTGTCCAGGAAGCCCCCGCACGCGGACCCAGCCTGCCGCCCGCCCTGCGCGGGCTGCGCGTCCTGCTGGTCGAGGATAACGAGATCAACCGGGAAATCGCCGCCCAGATCCTGTCGGATGCCGGGCTGGTGGTCGATTGCGCCGCCGATGGCAGCATCGCCTGCCGCATGGTCGAGCAGGCGGGCGCAGCCTATTCCGCCGTCCTGATGGACATCCAGATGCCCGAAATGGACGGCATGACCGCCACCCGGCACATCCGCAAGACCTGGTCGTCGGCACAGCTTCCCATCATCGCCATGACCGCCCATGCCTTTGCCGAGGAACGGCAGGACTGCCTGGCCGCCGGGATGGACGATCACCTGACAAAGTCGGTCGATCCCGCGCATCTGATCGCCACGCTGGAACGCTGGCTGGTCATGGGCCGCAACGCGGTTTCCGGCACAGCCAGCCTGCCCGACGCCTTGCCGCCCTTCGGCATTGCCGCGGCCCTGGCGCGCGTCAATGGAAACCGCGACCTCTTGCTGCGGCTGATCCTGTCCTTCGCCGACAGTCATGCCCATGCCTGCGATGACCTGACCACCTTGCTGGACCAGGGCAAGGCCGAGGATGCGCATCGGCTGGCACATACCCTTCGGGGCGTGGCCGCCTCGCTGGAGCTGCCGGACGTCGCGGCTGCGGCGGGACAGTTGGAACAGGCCCTGTCGCCTGGTGGAGAGGGGGATGTCGCAGCCCTCCTGGCCCTGCTGAGGCCGCCCCTGGCTCGTGCGGTCGCCGCCGCCGGGCAGTTGCGGTCGATGGCCTCCGTGGCGCTGCCGATGCGTGGCGCCTCTCCTCAAGCCGATGCCGATCCGAACCTGCTGGCCGAAGCCCTGGACACCCTGCGCGACCAGATCCGGCGCCGCAGCCTGTCCGCCCGGCATGGCTTTGTGCAACTGGCCGATCTGTTGCGGCTGGATGACGCGGCGCGGCAGGCCCACCCGCTGCATGTGGCGCTGCAAAGACTGGACTATGGCGCAGCTTCGGCCCTGATCGACGCCGAGTTTGCCGTTCCGGTGAAGGGGATCGCCGTATGATCGCCAAGCCCGTGGTCCTGATCGTCGATGACGAGATCCTCAATATCGAGATCGCAAGCGCCGCGCTTGAGGATGGATACGAGATCAGCTTTGCCCTGTCCGGTGACCAGGCGCTGGAGGTGGCCCATGCCGCCGGACCGGACCTGATCCTGCTGGACGTTCTGATGCCCGGCCTGAACGGTTACGATCTGTGCAGGCTGCTCAAGCAGGATCCGGGCCTTTCGGACGTTCCGGTCATCTTCACCACCAGTCTCCAGACCCCCGAGGCCGAATTGCTGGGCCTGTCCGCCGGGGCCATCGACTATGTGACCAAGCCCTTTCAGCCAGGTGCCCTGCGGCAGCGGGTGGGCAACCATGTCCAGATGAAGCGGATGCGCGACCAGCTTGCCGGTTTGGCGATGCAGGACCATCTGACGGGCCTCGGCAACCGCCGCCTGCTGGAACAGCGCCTGCACGAGGAATTGCGCCAGGCAGGCCGGGATGGCGGTAATCTGGCGCTGATTCTTCTTGATATCGACCATTTCAAGCAGTTCAACGATCTTTACGGCCACCCCGAGGGCGACCGCTGTCTTCAGCGTGTGGCAGCCGTGCTTGACCGACACATGCGCCGCGGACGCGATCTTGCCGCCCGCTATGGCGGCGAGGAATTCGCCTGCATCCTGCCCGGCCCGGATCTGGCCGGAGGCATGGCCCTGGCCGAATCGATCCGCGCCGAAGTGGAAGCCCTGGCGATCCCTCATGCCGGATCGCGTGTCGGTGGCTTGGTCACCGTCAGCCTGGGCGTCGCGGCCGGCCCCCCCGCACCGGGCGCTTCGCCGGAACGCTGGCTTCGGGACGCCGACCTTATGCTTTACCGCAGCAAGAACGCCGGTCGGAACCGCGTGACGGGGAATTCCTGTGTCCCGTGACCACAGGATCGTCCTTGCAGGGAGGATCGGCGCCGCCTTCGTCCCGGCGCGCGCGCCTGGGATGTCAGTGCCTGAACCTTGACGAGATGATCAGGATCTTGCGGTCGCCTTCGTCATGCTCCGGCCCGGCGCCGGTGCCGTCAGCTCGGGGGAAGGGCCGTTCCTCGACCTGCGGACGACTGGCCTGCAGGACATCCAGCATGTCGGGAAAGCCGCTGGCGATGTCCGGCATCCCGGCCACCGCATAGGCGGCTTGCCCCAGGCCTGCATAGTGGACGATGGTTCCCCCTTGCCGCACCAGCCGTGCCGAAAAGAATGCACAGGAAATCAGGCATTCATCGCCGATCTGGCGCGATTCACCTTGTCTGGCGCCGCGACTGGCGGCGTCCATCAGCCTGATCGTCAGCCGGTCAGGTGCAAGCGGTCGGTGCATGTAGCGTGCCAGGGTCGAGGCGAGGTGGTATTCGAGATCCGCAGAAAGCGCGACCCGGCTTTCGCGCATCCCCTCAACCACCAGATCCCGCGCTGCGGAAAGATAGGTATCCATCACGACATCCCCTGGTATCCAGATCACCCAACGTCCATCGCACAGGAAAATCTTGCCTCAGTTCTGCTGCAGGTCAAGTCCCCTGATGGCGGATGAAGTTGAAATCACGGGATTTCGGCAGCAGCTTTCGGTAACTGCCTAGTGCAGGCAGCCCTGCCGGATCCCGGCGGCTGCCGCCTTGTCTCCCTGCACTCCAACGTGGCATGCTGGCAGCGCGAGCCCCAAGGGAATGATCGACATCAGGCGGGCCTGGATGCGGTTCATGGCCGGATAAGCCTTCGACAAGCGCATCCGACCATGTTTTGGCAGGCGGGTATCGGGGATGCTGTTACCAGAAATCGATTCTCGTCTGCAAAAGCTGCGTCAGCGTTTCGGGATCCTGGTTCAGGAAGATCGCGCCATTCCCGTTCCCAAGATCCAGCAGGGTCGCATCGCCAAGATCCAGCATCCGATCCGCAAGGGATGCAAGGTCGATTGTCTCGCCATTGATGCTGCTTGTAAGGACAAGGCGGTCGTCCGGGCCGAAATCGGCGATGATGTCGGTTCCGTGACTGCTGCGGAACTGGAACACGTCCGCCCCGCTGCCCCCCGTCAGGAAATCGTCGCCCGACCCGCCGTTCAGCACGTCGTCCCCTTCGCCGCCGTCCAGCATGTCGTTGCCGCGTCCGCCGTGCAGCGTGTCGTTTCCTGCACGACCCAGCAACACATCGTCGCCGCGGCCGAAATCATCCACGGCGGCGACGAAGTCGTTGCCGTCGCCCAGATCGACGATGTCGTCGCCCCCGCCGGTGTCTACCCAGTCGTTACCAGTCCCGCCCTGGATGCTGTCATCGCCGAAGCCGCCATGAAGGGTGTCGTTCGCCGTGCCGCCGTCCATGGTGTCGTTGCCGTTGCCGCCGTTCAGGCGGTCGTTTCCATCCCCGCCGGACATCAGGTCAGCGCTCAGCCCGCCGTCCAGTGTGTCGCGGCCGGCGGCGCCTGACAGGACATCACGTCCCGCATCGCCTTCCAGCAGGTCGTTGCCGGCGCCGCCGAACAGAATGTCGTCCCCGTCCTGACCGTCAAGCGTGTCGTTCCCGGTTCCGCCATGCATCAAATCCGCCGCAAATGATCCGAACAGCGCGTCGTTTCCCGCCCCGCCGAACAGCCAGTCCGACGAGGCGCGCTTGGCCCCGGACCAGTCGCCATAAGACAATCCCCCTCGTTCGGGATCGCTGGCCCAGCGGACATCCAGCACATCGTCGCCCTCGCCGCCAATCAGCAGGTTCCATCCTGCGCCGCCATGCAGGGAATCGTTACCCGTAAAGCCTGCGAGGATGTGGTTGCCGATGCCCGCCCGTACCGTATCGTCGCCTGCCCCGCCCAGCCACAGACCCGAGGCAAGGCTTTCATCGAAGATGGTGATGGCGGCGACCAGGAAGTCCTGACGCGCGGCCAGGGCCTCTGCCAGATTCGCGGTGATCGGCGGCAATTGTGCCAAGCCATCGGTCAGAAGGGGAGGATTGGGGTCTGAATAGGTCGTCATGGGTGCTTTTCCAATTTGAAATAACCCGATGCCTTCTGCCCGGAACCGGCCCATGCCGGGCCATCGGCCGCATGTTAGCGGGGGGCCGTCTTCCCGCGACCCCGGAAATAGATGCAATTTTAAGTAATTAGCGATCGGCCGTTAACGGGCTTTCGCATAGGTTGTGCCGCATAAGATCAACAGCATGGAAGGGTTCATCATGGCCACGATACCAGGGGGCGCGTTCAGCGATTTCCTGTTCGGGACGTCGCTCTCGGACTTCATCACGGCAGGCGGCGGCAATGACACCGTCATGGCCAATTCAGGCGATGACATCGTCTATGGCGGGACGGGCAACGATCTTCTCAATGGCGGCTCGGGCGACGACCGCCTGCTGGGAGAGGCGGGGGAAGATCAGCTTCTGGGCGGATCGGGCGATGATGCGCTTGACGGGGGCGAGGGGAACGACACCCTGTCCGGCGGCGCGGGCGACGATCTGCTGCTGGGGGGCACCGGCGACGACCTTCTGGCCGGCGGGGCGGGCGACGACACGCTGTCGGGCGGCGCGGGCAACGACGCCCTGACCGGCGATGCCGGCGACGATTTGCTGCTGGGCGGCGCGGGCGATGACATCCTGTCGGGCGGCGCCGGTCGCGACACGATGGAAGGCGGTGCCGGTGACGATCGGCTTTATGGTGACGCAGGGGACGACCTGCTGCTGGGCGGCGCGGGCGACGATTTCCTGCAAGGCGACAGCGGTGAAGACACGCTGGATGGCGGCGCGGGCGACGACAATCTTTATGGCGGCGCCGGGGACGACCTGTTCGTCTTTTCGGGGGGCGGGGATGTGGTCATGGACTTCACCGATGGCGACATCCTTCAGATTTCGTCCCGACTGGAAGGCGTCACCCTGGCATCGGCCGAGGAAGTGGCCGATTTCGCCATTGATCTTGGCGATGCCGGCACGCTGATCGACTTTGGTCAGGGCGACAGTGTCCTGCTGCATGGCGTGGCCTTTGACGACGTGACCTCGGATCCGGGCCGGTTCTTCACCGTCGTCTGAATCTGATGATCCGGGCGCCCTGGCGCGCCCGGATCATGTCGAAACTTTCCTGTCATCCTGCCCCAGGTTCCAAACGGCATGAATATCCCCGTCGACCGAAAGCTTTGCCGTCCCGGCCCGCATCCCCTTGCTGCCCCGCCCGACGAGGCGACGGTGATCGCCATGGGCGCCATGCTCAGCGCGGTCTTCTTCGACCGCCAGGCAGGCCCGCGAACCCGGATGCAGGCGGAACAGGACGGCCTGCCGATCCCGCGGCCCTTGATCGGGGCAGAACTTGCCCTTCGGACCGGCGGCACGCGGCATGTCCTGTTCGTCCCCCAGGGGATCGAGACCTTGCAGGCGCGTCATCTTGTGCTGCGTCTGGACGGTGTTGCCGTGGCCGAGATCGACCCGAATTGGTTGCAGCCGCCCGAGGGTGAGTTGCCTGCCCTGATCGCGCAGCTTTCTGTCCCCGGGCTGCGCAAGTTGCTGCGGGTTATGATGGCCGGGGCGTCGCTGTTTGCCGCGCCGGCCCAGGCGGGCCTTGCCGAGGCGATCGCACGTCTGATGGATGTCTGCGCCATCCCGGCCTGCGCGCCGGTTGCGGAAACCCGGATCGCGGGGCGGCTGCTTGTCAGCTATGCGGTGCCCGGCCTTCCCGGCATGGGCCATCCGGCCGATGCTGCCGCGTTCCTGAACGGGCGGCTGGTCCGCCTGAAGGATTTCGACTGCCTCGCCGAAGGGAAATTGCTGCATGTGCTGCTGCCCGCCGGACTTGGCCGGTCGCAGATCCTCGCTTTGACGGATAGGCCGCTGCGGCTGGCGGCGGGGGATGCGCTGCTGCGCCGCCTACCTGTCTCGGCCTGGCTGCGCGCCCGCAGCCAAGCGTGCAAGGACTGGTTGTTCGGGCTTACTGGAACGATCGCCGATGCGCCGCCCGAACCTTCCTGCGAGCGGGAGGAGCCGAAGATCGCGATCCGGCATCTGTCGTCGACCGCCGGGGGTATCCTTTATGCGCTGACGCTGACGGACCCCTCGCGCATGGCGGGCAAGGTCATTCTGGAACGGCAGGGTCGGACGGCAGAACTGGAAACATCCCGCAAGTCGGACGGAACCGCGATCCTGACAGGACTGGCCGACCTGCCCCCGCAGCCAGGGGGGGAACACACCTGCCGGATCCGCATCGTCGATCATTCCGGCCAGTCGCGCCTGTGGGCCGAAACGACGGTCCCGGCCTATGACGGCGGCATTCCCGACGGCTTCCGGGATGCCTGGATTGTGGGGGCCGGTTCCCTGCGGTCCTTGGCACAGGCCCGCGCGGGGTTCCGCCGGTTGCCGCCGCCCTGCACCGTGCAGCATTTCGGACCTTTGCAGAAACCCCGGCTCAGGATCCTCACCTTGGTTGGCGATTCGGCCGATGTGATCCGGGCGCGTGCCGCCATGATTATGGCTGAAGGCCAAGGCATCCCGGTCGAAGTGGTCTGCACCATGACAGAAGGGCCGCTGGCCATCGGCGCGCGTCAGGCCCTGGCCCAGACTGCAGCGATCTATGGCGTTCCGCATCGTCTGCTGCTGCTGCCCGATTTCGCCACGTCTGCCGAGCGGATGCACGCTGCCCTTTCGGATGCGAAGGATGCCCCGGTGCTGGTGCTGGGTGGGGATGTCCTGCCCGCGACGCCGGGCTGGATCAGCTTCTGGCTGCGACGGCTGCGCAGGCGCGCCGCCTTGGCTCCGGCGCTGCTGGCGCGGGATGGTTCTGTCGCCGCGACGCGGGAAGGCTTGGATCCCTGCCGGGGATTGCCCGCCCAGCATCTGCCCCAGGCGGGGCAGGGGATCGATCGGCCATTGCCGTCCTGCCTGGCGCTTGCCCCGGAAGGAATCGCGCGGCTTCTGGCCAGTGTGCCCCATCCCGACCCGGCAATCTGGATGGCCCAGGCCCTTCAAGGTTGCGCCCGGTCCGAGACGCGCCACCCGTTCCGCCGCTTCGGCCCCGCACCGGCGCCGGACGACTTTGCGACCGCCCTTTCCGATGCCGAATTTTCCCTGATCGAAAAGGTTCGCGAATGACCCTTCAGGTCTTGCAGATCGCCCATGACCACCCTGCCCATACCGCCGGCGGGACCGAATTCCTGGCCCATGACCTGACGGCGGCGCTGAACGCGGCGGGCGGGGTCCGCGCCAGGTTCCTGGCCGCCACGACGTCGCTGCAACGTCCCGACGACGCGCCCGGATCGCTGGGTATCGAGGGGGGGGACCACCTGCTGCGCACGGGGCGCTATGACCGCTTCTCGATGCTGCGGCAGGACGGCACCGACTGGGTTGCCTCGATGGGGCGGCTTCTGGACAGCTTTCGCCCCGATGTCGTGCATCTGCATGGTCTGGACCGCATCGGCGCCGAGGTTCTGGCGGTCATCCGCCGCCTGGCTCCAAGGACGCGGATCGTGATGACGCTGCATGACTACCAGATTCTTTGTCCAAATGACGGGCTGATGCTGACGGTGCCGGACGGGATGCGGTGCCAGAAGGCCGGACCCGAGCGCTGCCGGGGGTGCTATCCGGCGATGCCGGCGGCGGCGCATCTGTTGCGCAAGGCGCATCTGACGGCGCTTCTGGCACTGGTCGATGCCTTCATCGCGCCTTCCCGCTTCCTTGCCGAACGGTTCGTCGAATGGGGGATCGAGGCAAGCCGGATCACGGTGCTGCCCAATCAGGTCCAGGCCGCTCCTCAGCCGCCGCGCGGGTCGCGCGCGCGCCCGGACCGCCTTGCCTTCTTCGGCAACATCGCCCCGCACAAGGGGGTCCTGCCGCTGCTGGCAGCGGCGCGCATGGCGGGGGACCGTGTGACGCTGGATCTGCACGGCGGGCTGGGCCATGCCGAAGATGGGTTCCGCCGCGCCTTTGCCGGCGCGCTGGCCGCCGCGCCCAATGCCCATCACCACGGACCCTATGCGCGGGCGGATCTGCCTGCCCTGATGGCCCGTGCCGACTGGGTCGTCATGCCCTCGATCTGGTGGGAGAA
Source organism: Paracoccus yibinensis (assembly GCF_030846195.1). GTDB lineage: Bacteria > Pseudomonadota > Alphaproteobacteria > Rhodobacterales > Rhodobacteraceae > Paracoccus > Paracoccus yibinensis. Next base: position 354,620 of record NZ_JAVCWH010000003.1, on the reverse strand, counting down.
TGCCCCCCTTGTCCTGCTCGAGGCGCGGGCGGCGGGCCTGCCGGTGATCTGCTCGGGGATAGGCGGCATGGCCGAGATGGTGGAACACGGCGTCACCGGTCTGCATGTTCCCCCCGGCGATCCGCGTCCCCTGGCCGAAACGATGCGCGCAGCCGCAGCCGATCGGGCCGGGCAGGCGCGCATGGCAGCTGCGCAGCGCGCCCGGCATGGAAAGGACGCCTATCGCGGCTTTGTCCACAGTCATCTGGACCTTTATCGAACCCTGACAGGAAGGATCGGCGCATGAGTCCCGCTGACGGCGCATTCTTCGGACTTGCCGCGGAAGCCCCCCCGGCCCTGGTGCCGGATCTGGCGATCATCCTGCCCGGAGGACGGACGCTGCTGGCGCTTTCTGATCTGGCCGATGCCCTGCCCCCGCAGGGATCATGCGGCGATGCGTCCTGGCAGGCGGTCTGCTGGCCCGTCCAGAACGGCCGCGCAGGCCTGGCCGTGGTTCAGGCCCCTCTGGTCGGCACGCAGTGGTTGCGCGCGCCCGGCGGTGAGGAATGCGAAATTGCCGCCCCGCGCGCCCTTGACGTAGCCCCCGCGCCCTTGGCCGATTTCGTCAGGCGTCATGGATTGAACAGCCGCGAGGTCTTCGATTTCCTTGCCGCCACCCTGGCCGACGATGCCCCGGCCGGAACACGGTCCGGCGATGGCGACTTTGCGGCCCGTTTCCTGTCGCTTGCAGCCGAAGCGGGCGGCTTTGTCGAAATCCTTGCCTGCCCCGGCACCCGGGGGCTTTTCGCGCAAGGCTGGGCGATGTCGCTTGGTGCGGGCCGTCACCGTCTGGCGCGGCTGGACGGCACGCTGTCCTTGTGCGACGCCGATGTGGCATTGTTCGCGCGCGACGACATCCCGCCGCCCGGCATGGGCTTCTGCCTGTTCAGCCTGGACTGGGAAACGGACCTTAACGGGCTGGACTGCCTGTTCTATGAACAGGACGGCACCCTCAAACGGCTCGAGGTCGTGCGGGGCAGCGTCCTGCGGCTGGCGGGCGATGCGGCGACCGACCATGTCCGTCACATGCTGCCCCGGCTGGCTGGCGACGAGGGGGGGATCGGCATCTATCGCCGCATCTGCCGTCCCAGGTATCAGGGGGTGGACACGCTTTCCCTGACCACGCTGCCCATCGCCGCCGCTTTCGATGCGGTGTTCCAGGCGCCCTCTGGCGGGCTTCTGGCGACGGGCTGGCTGCTGGATCCGCTGCGGCAGGTAGAGCGTGTCATCGTCAAAAGCACGGCCGGGCTTTACGCGCCCCTGCAAGACTGCTGGAGCCCCTTGCCGCGCGCGGATCTGAACCAGGGCTTTGGGGGCGATCCACGCTTTGCCCGACTGCTGGATCCGGCTGATACCCTGCATGGCTTCGTCGCCTTCGCCAGCGGCACCCCCCGCCGGGGGAATGAGGAATTCTATCTGGAACTGGTGCTTGCCGACAAAAGCTGCCTGTTCCACCCCCTGAAGATCACCGGGCCCGAAGGCCGCGAAATGCTGCCGCAGATTCTTGCCGCCTTGCCGTTGCACGACCCGGCCCTGGACCGGATCGTCGATGAGATGGTGGCGCCGTTCCTGGCGCAACTGCCCGCCCGTCCCAGGAAAACTCGTGGGGCGCAGCGGCCGATCCCGCTTTCCGAAATCGCCGGCGATGTTACCGCCGTGGTTCCCCTGGACCGACTGGATCATCTTCAGCCCATGATGGCGCTGCTGTCCGGCACGCCCGAGGCGGGACGGCTTGATCTGGCGATCGTCATGACACGCGGGGGGGCGGGCGAAGCGGCAAGGCGGCTGCGGGATCTGTTCTCCTTTTATGGCATCCGGGGCCGGCTGCTGATTGTCGATCAGACCGATCTCTGCGCCCGGATCGAGGCGGGGCTTGCCTTGGCCACCGGGGCGCGGGTGCTGATCTGGCAGCCTTCTGCCCTTCCCATGGGCCCCGGCTGGCTGGACATGCTGGAGTCGGAGCTTGCCGGCCTTGGCAGGCCGGGCCTGATTTCACCCACGCTGGTCTATGAAGACGGGTCGGTCTTCTATGGTGGCGATGGTGTGGCAGGCGATAGCGCCACGATGCTGGGTTATCCGCAAGGATGGCTGACCGGCGGCGCCCCGCGCCCCATGGCCGCCGGTGCGGCCCAGCTTGCGCTGATCGACCGTCAGGCAATGGTCCAGGCAGGCGGATTTGCGGGCCGGCTTTATTCCGATGGGCTGGCGCACAGGGATCTGGCCTGCCGCCTGCATGACCAGGGTTTCGGAACCTGGTCGTCGCGCGGCGTGAACTTCTGGATGCTCGAGGACTTGCCGCGCGCCGCCGACGCCGTGGGCGCACTGCTGGAAAGGATTGATTCAGCTTTGATTGGTAAGACTGCGGGCATATTCAGCACAGGCCGATTCCCATGAAAGCCCTTGTTCTCAGCCATGCCCATCCTGCCTTTTCCATCGGCGGGGCGCAGGTCGCGTCATACAACCTGTTCCAGGGCATGAAGCAGCAGCAGGGCTGGAATGCGCATTACATGGCGGGCGTGGGACCCCCGGTCGCGCGCCATGCCGCGACCCCGCTGATGTCGCTGGGCCAGGCCCCCGACGAAACCCTGTTCTGGACGAACGACTACGACTGGTTTCACCTGGGGTTGAACGACACCGATGCCCTTGTCGGGCATTTCGAACGCTTCCTGTCCGACCTTCGGCCCGATATCGTGAATTTCCATCACGTCATGGGCTTCGGCATCCAGGCGATCCGCGCCGCGCGGCGCGCCCTTGGCAATGTGCCGATTGTCTATACCCTTCACGAATACCTGCCGATCTGCGCCCATCATGGCCAGATGATCAAGGCTAGGTCCGGCGCACTGTGCATGAAAGCCTCGGCATCCGATTGCGGGATGTGCTTCCCCGATATCGGCGCCGCGAACATGCTGCGGCGCGAGTTGTTCATAAAATCCTTCTTTGACCAGGTGGATGCCTTCGTCTCGCCCTCGCGCTTCCTGCTGAGGCGGTTCCAGGACTGGGGCCTTCCGCGCCAGAAGCTGGTCATGATCGAGAATGGTCTCGACGGCGGTTCCGTCGCCCCGATCCGCCCCCTGCCCGGGGGCGGACGCCGCAACCGCTTTGCCTATTTCGGCCAGTTGAACCCCTTCAAGGGGATCAAGGTCCTGGTCGAGGCCGTGACGCGCATCCCGGAAAAGACCTGGGGCGACGGGATTCTTTATGTCTTCGGCGGCAACCTGGAACACCAGCCCGAGGATTTCCAAACCCAGGTCAAGGAACTGTTCCGCCTGGCCGGCCGCCGGCTGCGCTTCATGGGATCCTATAAAAGCGCCGACCTGCCCCATCTGATGCGAGAGGTGGACTGGACCATCGTGCCCTCGACCTGGTGGGAAAACGCCCCTGTCGTCATACAGGAAGCCTTCCACCACCGTCGCCCGATCATCGCATCCGATATCGGCGGAATGGCGGAAAAAGTACGCGATGGCATCGACGGGCTGCATTTCCGGGTCTCGAATCCCGAAAGCCTGGCCGAGGCGATGACACGCGCGATGGAGCCCGCGCTTTGGGACCGCCTGCATGCAGGCATCCGGCCGCCGACCACGGCGGCGGAATCCGCCCGCCTGCACGCCGCCCTGTTCGACAAGCTCTTGGCCAGAAGATCGGCGCCTGCCCTGGCGATTCGCCATGGCTGATGTCCCGGCACATCCCACCCCTTGGCGCGCAGCCCTGGCCGATCTGGCAAAGGGGGTGGCGGCGGCAGCCTTCATCGGCTTCTTCGTCAACCTTCTTTATCTGTCGCTGCCCCTGTACCAGGCGCAGATCTTCGACCGGGTCATCTCGTCCGGGAACTTCGACACACTGGCCGCGCTGACGCTGATCGTGGGCCTGATTTTCCTGTTCCAGGCCGCCCTGGACTTCCTGCGTTCGCGGCTGCTTCTGGTCATTGCGGCACGGCTTTCGATGGCTCTTGGCGGTCCCCTGTTCGAAGCCGCGGTCGAAAGCGCGCTGCGATCCGGCGCGGCTTCTGCGGCCACCGCCATGCGCGACCTGAACGGATTTCGCAGCTTTGTCGCCGGCGGCGCAATCACCCTGCCGATGGATATGGCCTTCACGCCCGTCCTTCTGGTCGTGCTGACCCTGCTGCATCCGTATTACGGGATAGCCGGGTTGTGCGGCGCGGCCCTGCTGACGATGATTGCCGTGACGACCGAAATTCTGGCGCGGCGCCCGGCCGCCGATGCCATCCGCAAGAATGTGCTGCTGCAAGCCGACACTGCCAATGCCATCCGCAATTCCGAAGTGATCGCGGCCATGGGGATGCTGCCCGAACTCTCGCGGCGATGGCGGCGTGGCCAGGCCATGTCCCTGGACAGCATCGAGGCGGGGGGGACCACGGCAAAGTTCCTGGCGTCCTTTGCGCGTGCCTCAAGGGTTGCCCTTCAGATCGCGGTGATTTGCCTGGGCGCCGCCCTGGTCATCCGGCAAGAGGCAAGTCCCGGTACCATCCTTGCGGCGGCGGTGATCACCTCGCGGATGCTGGCGCCCTTCGAACATCTGATCGACGGTTGGCGGCAATGGGTCAATGCCTTTGCCATCGCCCGGCGGTTGCGCGATCTGCTGCGCGACGGGGCGCGCATCCGGTCGGCCGTCAGGGTACCTGTCGGGCAGGCCATGATCGTGGTGGACAGGCTCAGCTATGTGCCGCCGGGCCAGGACGCGCCGCTTTTGCGAAATGTCAGCTTTTCGATCGCTCCCGGCGAGATGGTGGGTGTGATCGGCCCGTCGGGCGCCGGGAAATCGACGCTGGCACGGCTGGTGGTGGGGCTGTGGGCGCCGACGGCGGGGGGGATTTTCCTGGATGGGCAATCCACCTTCCAGCACGAAAGGGCCAGCTTCGGCGAGGCAGTCGGTTACCTTCCCCAGGAGCCGCTGCTTCTTGAAGGGACGGTTCGCGAAAACATCGCCCGGTTCCGCGATGCCCCCATCGAGGATGTCGTTGCCGCCGCGCGCCAGGCAGGCGTTCACGACATGATCGGTCGTCTGCCCAAGGGATATGAGACGCCCCTGGTCGATGGCGGTGCACGCCTGTCCGGCGGGCAGCGGCAGCGGATCGCCCTGGCGCGTGCGATCTTCGGAATGCCGAAGCTTCTGGTCCTGGACGAACCCAACTCTTCGCTGGACGCCGATGGCGAAGCGGCACTGATCGAGGCGGTGGAGGCGGCTCGCGCATCCGGCGCGGCGGTTCTGATCGTGGCACAGCGCATGTCGATCCTGAACAAGGCGAACCGTCTGCTTTTGCTGCGCGACGGCGCGCCGGCGCAATACGGCAACAAGGCCGAGATCCTGTCGGCGCTTGGGCCTCGGCGGCGCCAGGCCGCAACTGCAGAAAAGGCGTACCTGTCATGAGCATGACGATTGCCGACGAAGCCTTGCCTGCCTATCGACCTGTCTTCCTGACCGCGGTCGCGATGATCCTGTTCATGGCCTGCACCCTTGGCGGGTGGGGGATTTACGCCCGGCTGGACGGCGCCGTGGTGACGCAGGGTGTCGTTCTCGCGGAAAGCAAGCGCAAGACGGTCGAGAATCTGGAGGGCGGGATCCTTTCCGACCTTCTTGTGGCGCCGGGGGATCGTGTCCTGGCGGGCCAGCCCGTCGCGCAGCTGGACACCACCCAGGACCAGGCGCGTTTGGCGCAGATGCAGGCCGAACGCCGCGCGATGGTCCTTGACATCTGGCGGCTCGAGGCCGAGGCGCGGGGGCTTCCGCTTGACATGGCGCGGGCGCCCCAGGACGATCCCGTCCTGACCTCGGCGCAGGCAGAACTCTATGACGCGCGCCTTGCCCTGCATCATGGGCAGATCGCATCAATGATGCGTCAGGCGGATCATCTTGCCGCGCAGGCCGGGGCCAATCATGCACAGGCCCGCGCCTCGCAACGCCAGATCGAAAGCTGGACGCAGGAACTGGAAAACACCGAAGCCTTGGTGGAACGCGGGGCGGCGACCCGGCAGAAGGCGCGCGAAATCAGCCGCAATCTGTCTGTGCTGGAAGGTGAGCGCGACGAATATGCCGCCCTGGCAAAGGCGAACGAACAGGATGGTGCCCGCATCGCTGCCGATATCGCCACCCTGCGCCGGCAGCGCGTAGCCGAGGCGAACGAGTTTCTGGCCCAGGCCCGGCGCAGCCTTCCCGCGCTCGAGGCGCAAATCCGCGCGGCCGAGGATGTCCTTGCCCGCCGCACGCTGCGCGCCCCGCAGGACGGGCTTGTTGTCGATATTCCCGTCGTGACTCCGGGCGCCGTGATCGGTTCGGGCGCCATCGTGATGGAGATCCTGCCCGATGCCGATGCCTTGGTCATCCAGGCGCGCCTTCCGCCCGAAGCCATCGACACGGTTCATGTGGGCCGCAAGGCGCGTGTCAGGCTGACCGCCTATCGTCGTGCCACGGCCCCCACCATTGACGGCGAAGTGACCTATGTGTCCGCCGACCTGCTGGAGGAGCCGCGCGACGGCAGCCGCTATTTCGAAGTCCGCGTCAGGCTGAACGCGGCCGAACTGGAAATGCACCCGGATGTGGCCCTGACGGCGGGGATGCCCGTGGAACTGGCCATCCAGACCGGGGAACGCCGCGCCGGCGACTATCTGCTGGAGCCGATCTTGCGGCATCTGCGCAAGGCAATGCGGGATGAGTGAAATATTAATCCTTTCGCGCAAGACTGCCGAGGAAAACAGGGTGGATCAGAAATGAGCGACGGACACTTCTCGTTGAAACATGCCGACCTTCCGGCCCTTGACCGCGCGGGCCTGCGCCTGCCGGGCCTTGTCCAGACGGGCAGACTGTCCGCAGGGTCGCGGATCGAGGGGCCGACTTCGATCATCTGCACGGTCACGCCAGGGGCGTTCCTGGAAATCGGCGCGTTCTGCAACCTCAGCGGCGGCACGGTCAACAACGTCCGCTTCGGGCGGTATTGTTCATTGGCGGCGGGGGCGGTCATCGGGATGCACGAACATCCGACCGACTGGCTGACGACCTCGCGCACCGCCTATTTCCCGCAGGTCAACGGGTGGAGAGAGCTTGTCGCCCAGGACCGGAAGGACGAAATCCGCCGTGGCCTGCGACCGTTCAGGGATAGCTGTCCGATCACCGAAATCGGCGACGACGTCTGGATCGGGCAGGGGGCCTTCATCAAGTCGGGCGTCAAGATCGGCACCGGGTCGATCATCGGCGCGCGCGCGATCGTGCTGCGCGATGTTCCGCCCTATTCCATTGTTGTCGGAACGCCCGGACGGGTCGTGCGGCCGCGCTTTTCCGACAAGGCGGTGGAACGGCTGCTTGCGCTGCAGTGGTGGCGCTATTCGATCTTTGATCTGTTCTCGGCACCGATGGACGATATCGAGGCGGCATTGGACCGGATCGAGGAAATGGTCGGTTCAGGGATGGTTTCCCCTTATGAAGGCCCGGTCGTGACTGCCGACGACCTGCGGGATCCGCAGGCTCTGGCCTCTCGGCTTGCAGCCCACTTCACGCCGCGGCTGGCGCAGGCCAGTTGATCGGAAATTTCAGGACAGATCCTTGGCCCTGGTTGCCGTCGTCCCGGCGGGATGATTGCAAAGGCTGGTCGTGCATTTTCCATCCGGCGTGCCGCAATTCGACAGCGGCTGATCAGCCGATACCTGGCTTCTGCAAGACAGCTTTCGGAAGGTCTGGATGGGCGGGGCCATTCTGGGATGCAGCGGCTGCAGAACCATGTCGCAGGCAGCCAGTTCCGGCTTGGGTCGCCGCATCATCATGGATGGGTGGCAACGCGGAAATCAAATGCGTGGCTTACGGTCTTGACGTCATCATGGAACACTGCCCGGTCGGTGACGGGTGACGGGTGACGGGTGACGGGTGACGGGTGACGGGTGACGGGTGACGGGTGACGGGTGACGGGTGACGGGTGACGGGTGGTGACGACCTGCCTGGCGACGTTGCGGTCGCAAAGGAAGGTTGGGACATGGCACTCTGCATGTGTAGCAATGCCTTGACCTGGGCATCAGGTCGCGATTGCAGCCGAGGCCTTTCAAAAGTTCGATCCGAGCCGGAACGGTTGCTGCATCCGCCGATCTGACACCTTGAAAGGCGCAGGTCGTCTCCCGCGTCCTTTGGCGGGTGCAACGTTTCCTCTGTCGGGCCAGCCTGTCGCGCATTTGGCCTTGCAAGAGACGGCCACAGTGCTGGCGGCGCTGCACCGACTGAGGCCACGGCGGGCATTGCCATGGCCTTTGCCTTTTTCATCGCGTCAAGAAGGTTGTGCGCCTGCTGCACGACCGTTCGGAGGCTGGATTGACAGACGCATTGCACGACCTGACCGGCAGCACGCTTCTGGCTGAAAGGGGACCCGCAAGGGCTGTCCTCTGCAATCTTGGCTGTTCCCAGCCATTCTTGCCTTACCCATTGCGGCGGATCATCCGCGCGGCGCGTGCGGAGAGCGGGGTGGCAAGCGCACCGACCAGGCTTTGATCGACGGTCTGGCCGGCAATGCGCCGATCCGCAAGGGGACCGACCATCGCCGCAGTCAAACGCCTTGAAAATTACACCCGAAAGGGCATCAGCCATGCAGATGTGGCGCAAGATGCCCCCGCCGGTATGGGCTGATCCCTGGTGCGGGTGCATCGGCAGGCCAGGAAGCCGCCGTCGGGATTGGCCGCGTCCTTCCTGATTTCCGGCATGGCCCAAGGCGCAGGCGTGAACGGGCGTTTGTCGAGGCCGGACCTTGATGCTGGCCGCGATGGGCGTGCTTGCCATGCGGCGTGCTTGAGGCCGCCTTGCTCAAGCCGATCAGGCTGTGGTTTGCCGCGACCGGAACCAGGGGTCCTCTCTGCCAGGGGAAGGAAGTTTCGGTATCCAGCGCCTGGATCGCCGGCCCATGCCCGACGGTGATGGAAAGCCTGCCGATGAACGGTGGGGACGCGGATCAGTTCGTTCCTCTCGCGCGTCCAGGAAGGGGCACGCCCTTGCCGTCAGCATCCGGCCGCCATCATTGTTCCGCCATCTGGGCGGCTTCCCGGATCTGCGAGAGCGAGCGGTTTGCCGTCAGGGCTTCGGGATCGACCTTCACGTGGATCAGCGCCATTCGGCCGCTTGCTTCGGCCCGTTTGAAAGCGGCCGCAAAATCCGCGGTGCGGTCAACGAATTCGGCATGCGCACCGCAGGCCCTGCCGATGAGGCAGAAATCCGGGTTGACCAGTTCGGTGGCCGAAACGCGTGCCGGGTAGCGGGTTTCCTGATGCATTCGGATCGTTCCCAGCATCCCGTTGTCAACGACCACGAAGACCGGCGTTGCGCCATACTGCGCCGCCGTCGCCAGTTCCTGCACGGTCATCATGAAGTCGCCGTCCCCTGCGATGCAGACGACCCGCCTGCCGGGATGGCGCATCGCCGCCGCCACCGCGGCAGGCACGCCATAGCCCATCGACCCCGAGGTCGGCGCAAGCTGGGTGCCCAGTTCCCGATGGCGGTGAAAGCGGTGCAGCCAGGCCGCGAAATTGCCCGCGCCGTTGGTCAGGATGGCATCCCGGGGCAGGTGATGGCGCAGCCACAGGATGATTTCGGACATGTTCACGTCGCCAGGCGCCGGGCGGGGACGTTGCCAGTCCTCATAGGACGCCCGGGCGGCGCGGGTGCGTTCGGCCCAGGCAGCCTTGGCGGAAACCGCGACATCGTCCAGCAGGGCGGCGAAATCCACCGGCGCGGCATTGATCGCAAGGTCGGGCTGGTAAAGGCGGCCCAATTCCTGCGCGTCGGCATGGATATGGATCAGCGACTGCCGGGGACAGGGGATCTCCAGCGTCTCATAGCCGTCCGAGGCGATGTCGCCCATCCGGGTGCCTAGAAGGATGACTAGGTCCGCATCGCCGATCATGCCGCGCAGGGCCGGGTTGGCCCCCAGGCCCAGTTCGCCGACATAGCAGGGATGGTCATTGTCGAAGCGGTCCTGACGGCGGAAAACGGCGGCGACGGGAAGGTGGGCGCGGGCGGCGAAACGTTCGACCGCCGATTTCGCGCCCCTGTCCCAGCGACTGCCGCCCAGGATCAGGACGGGGCGTTCCGCCGCCGCAAGCCGCCGGGTGAAATCCTCCATGGCGCCGGCAGCCGGGCCTGTCCCGACCGGTTCGACCCGGCGGGGCAGGGCGGCAGTGGCTTTCTCGACCAGCATGTCCTCGGGCAGGGCCAGCACCACCGGGCCGGGCCGCCCTGCCATGGCGACCGAGAAGGCGCGGGACAGGAATTCGGGAATGCGGGCCGGATCGTCGATCTGGGCCACCCATTTCGCCACTTGGCCGAACATCCGGCGATAGTCGATTTCCTGGAATGCCTCGCGCTCGGCCGCGTCGCGGGCGATCTGGCCGATGAACAGGATCATCGGGGTCGAATCCTGGAAGGCCACATGCAACCCGGCGCTGGCATTGGTGGCGCCGGGGCCGCGCGTGACCATGCAGATGCCCGGCCGCCTGGTCATCTTGCCGTCGGCCTCGGCCATCATGGCGGCGGCGCCTTCGTGGCGGCAGGTCACGGTCTGCACACGGTCCGACACGTCCGCCAATGCGTCAAGCACCGCCAGATAGCTTTCACCCGGCACGCACCAGACCCGGTCCACCCCTTGCGCCACAAGGCCATCGACCAGATGCCCGGCCCCGGTCCTGACAGAAGTGCTTGTGGTCATGATCGTGTCCTTTCCGGGGCGGTGCAAGATGTCGGTGCCGTGCCTGGCGGCGGGATCGTGCCGGGCACAGCGCCGATGCGCAAGGCGGAAGACTGCACGGTCGGGGCTTGTATCGGGCCTGCGCGCGGTGCAAATCCGGGAATGTCCCGGTCGAAGATGTCGCATCGGACGCGGGACAGGGCGCCCCTGACCGGTCTTTCCGGGCCTCGGGCGTGAAATGATCACGGCAGGCCGGGGATACGCGACCGGCCCTTTTGTGCAGGAGCAGCGGATGCCCGATGACAAGCCCGGCCCGGTCGAGCGCAACTGGTCCGACGCCATCTCTCCCATCGAGGAGATCATCAACGAGGCCCGCAATGGCCGCATGTTCATCCTGGTCGATCACGAGGACCGGGAAAACGAAGGCGATCTGGTCATTCCCGCGCAGATGGCCACGCCCGAGGTCATCAACTTCATGGCCACCCATGGCCGGGGCCTGATCTGCCTGTCGATGACCGGCGCGCGCATCGACGCGCTGGGGCTGCCCCTGCTCAGCGCCAAGAACTCCAGCCGCCACGAAACCGCCTTCACCATGTCGATCGAAGCGCGCGAGGGCGTGACCACCGGGATTTCCGCCCAGGACCGTGCGCTGACCGTGGCGGTGGCCATTGATCCCACCAAGGGGCCGGGCGACATCGCCACCCCCGGCCACATCTTTCCGCTGCGCGCCCGCGAGGGCGGCGTGCTGGTCCGCGCCGGCCATACCGAGGCCGCGGTCGATGTCGCGCGGCTGGCGGGGCTGAACCCCTCGGGCGTGATCTGCGAGATCATGAACGACGACGGCACCATGGCGCGGCTGCCCGACCTGGTGGCCTTTGCGCAGAAACACGGGCTGAAGATCGGCACCATCAGCCAGTTGATCGCCTATCGCCGCCGCCACGACAATCTGATCGCCGAACGCGGGCAGATGGCCGTGCATTCCGAACACGGCGGCGACTGGATGATGCGGGTCTTTGCCGACGACACGTCGGGCGCGGAGCATATCGTGCTGACCAAGGGCGATCTGACCCGGCCCGGTCCGGTGATGGTGCGGATGCATGTGCTGGACCCGCTGCACGACGTCCTGGGCATCGGGCGCAGGAACGCGGGCACGCTGGGCCAGGCGATGCGGATGATCGCGGATGAGGGCAGGGGCGTCGTGGTGCTGTTCCGCGACATCGAACCCCGCCTGCCGCGCCAGGACGAGGTGTCGTCCCATGTCATCCGCCATTACGGGCTGGGGGCACAGATCCTGTCGGCGCTGGGTCTGTCGGAACTGGTGCTGCTGACGAACTCGGCGCCGGTGCGGGTGATCGGCCTTGATGCCTATGGCCTGTCCATCCATTCGACCCGTCCGATCAGGGAATGACACCATGGCCGCCAGCATCGAACATCACCAACTGCCGCTGCCCCGTATCGAAGGCGCCCGCCTGCTGATCGTGGTCGCGCCCTATTACCGCCAGATCGCCGAACACCTGGTCGCCGGGGCGCAGGCTGCGGCGGCCCAGGCGGGTGCCGGCGTCGAGCTGGTCGAGGTGCCGGGCGCCCTGGAAATCCCCACCGCCATTGCGCTTGCCGCCAGCGGGGGTTTCTACGACGGCTATGTGGCGCTTGGCTGCGTGGTCCGGGGCGAGACGACGCATTACGACACGGTCTGCAACGACAGTTCCCGCGGGCTGACCCTGCTGGGTTTGCAGGGCCATTGCATCGGGAACGGCATCCTGACGGTGGAAAACATCCACCAGGCCGAGGTTCGGGCCGATCCGCAAGGCCAGAACAAGGGCGGCGGCGCTGCGGCGGCGGCGCTGCACCTGATCGCGCTGAAGCGCCGCTGGAACCCTGCCTGACGGCGCGGCGGCGGGGTGCGACTTCTAGTCGATTGTGACGGCCCCCCGCCCATGCCACCCTGTCGCCGAAGAAAGCCGAAGGGGGAAACAATGCGCTTTCCGTGGATCGGCCGGATCGCCGGTCTGGCCGCGGCTGTCCTGATGCAGGCCGGGACGGGCCTTGCGCAGCCCGCTCCGCTGCCCGTGGTTACCATCGGCACCCTGGAAAACGGCACCGTCAACTGGGAACTGCGCACCATCCAGGATCGCGGCTTCGACCGCGCGAATGGGTTCGAATTGCGGATGCAACCCTTTGCCGGCAACCCCGCCACCCAGGTCGCCATGCAGGGCGGACAGGTCGATGCGATCGTGTCGGACTGGATCTGGGTCGCGGTCCAGCGTGCCAACGGCGCGCCCTTCACCTTCTGGCCCTATTCCACCGCCGTGGGCGGGCTGCTGGTGCCCGCGGACAGCCCCGCGCGCAGGCTCGAGGATCTGGAGGGGGAAAGGATCGGCATCGCAGGCGGGCCGGTGGACAAAAGCTGGCTGATCTTGCGCGCCTGGCACCGCCAGCAGACCGGCCGCGATCTGGCCGATGTCACGCAGCAGGTTTTCGGCGCGCCGCCGATGATCCAGAACGCGGCGGAAACCGGGCAGGTCGCGGGGGCGATCAACTTCTGGCATTTCCTGGCGAAGATGCAGGCAGCCGGGATGCGAGAACTGGTCAGCGTGTCGGATGCCGCCCAGGGGCTGGGGCTGGACCCGGACACGCCGCTGTTGGGATATGTCCTGCGCGACGACTGGGTGGCCGCGAACCCCGATCTGGCGCGCGGGCTGGCGCGGGCCTCGCGTCAGGCCAAGGATCTGCTGGCGGCGGACGACGCGGCCTGGCAGGCGCTGCGCCCGATGATGGAGGCCGACACGGACGCGGAATTCGCGGCCCTGCGCGACGGCTGGCGGGCCGGCATCCCGCCCGAAGGCCCGGTCGATGCCGAAGACGCGCAGCGCCTGTTTTCCCTGCTGGCGGAACTGGGCGGGGACGACCTGACAGGCGGGCTGACGGAATTGCCGGAAGGGTTGTTCTGGCAAGGTGAGTGACGCGACCCCCCAGAAGCGGCCCGGCCTTGTGCCGGGCATCCTGTCGGTGCTGATGCTGCTGGCCCTGTGGATGGCGGTGGCGGGTCTGGCCGATGACCCGCGCACCATGCCCTCGCCCCTGGCAGTAGCGGCGCGCATCGTCGATCTGGCTGTCACGGGGGAATTGTGGCTGCACGCGGGCGCGACGCTGTTGCGGGTGCTGGCCAGCTTTGCGATCGCCATGGCGTTGGGGATCGCCCTGGGACTGTGGATGGGCCGGTCGCAACGGGCGGATCACTGGCTGAACCCCGCCCTGGTGATCGCCCTGAACATCCCGACCCTGGTGGTGATCGTGCTGGCCTATATCTGGATCGGCCTGAACGAGGTCGCCGCCGTCACCGCGGTCGCCCTGAACAAGATCCCCCTTGTGACCGTCATGCTGCGCGAGGGTGGCCGCGCCCTGCGTCCCGACCTGGACGACATGGCGCGGGTCTTCGGCATGGGATGGTGGTCGCGGCTGCGCCATGTCGTCCTGCCACAGCTTGCGCCCCATATCGCGGCGGCGGCGCGGGCGGGCATATCCCTGATCTGGAAGATCGTGCTGGTGGTCGAATTCCTGGGCCGGTCGAACGGCGTCGGCTTCAAGATCCACCTGCTGTTTTCCAGCTTCGACGTGGCCGGCGTGCTGGCCTGGGCGCTGGCCTTCGTCGCCGTGATGCTGCTGATCGACATTGCCATCCTGCGCCCGTGGGAGGCTGGCGCGAACCGCTGGCGGCGCGATGAGGCTTGATCTGGCGGGCAAGTCCTTCGCGGGCCGCTCGATCCTGGGTCCGCTGCGCCTTTCCGTCGAACGCGGGCAGCGGCTGGCGATCCTTGGTCCCTCGGGCGTCGGCAAATCGACCCTGCTGCGCATCCTGACCGGGCTGGACAGGGATTTCCAGGGTCGTCTGGACGGGGGCGAAAGGCTGGCGGCGGTGTTCCAGGAACCGACCCTGCTGCCTTGGCGGCGCGCCGTCGCCAATGTCACCCTGCCCACCGGCTGCGATGACGCCACGGCCCGCGTCCTGATGGCCGAGGTCGGACTTGCCGGGCACGAGGACAAGTTTCCCCGTCAGTTGTCCCTAGCCCAGCAACGCCGCCTGTCCCTGGCGCGCGCCTTTGCCGCAAGCCCCGACATCCTGCTGATGGACGAGCCTTTCGCCAGCCTGGATCCCGACACCGCCGGCCGGATGATCGACCTGACTGCCATGCTCCTGGACCGCAGCGGGGCGGGGCTGGTGCTTGTCACGCATGACGCGGCGGAACCGTCCCGGCTGGGGGCAGTCCCGGTCAGGCTGTCGGGCAACCCTGCCATTCTGCAGACGGATGAGGCTTCTCAGCCACCGGCATAGCGGTCCAGCCGCGCCGCCATCAGCGAAACCACGCCCCTGAAGGCGACCGCGATCAGGACGATCAGGACCAGGGCCGCGAACATCTGGTCTGTCTTCATGCGCCCGCTGGCCTGGATCATCGCCGCGCCCAGTCCCCTGGCGCCGCCGACCCATTCGCCGATGACCGCGCCCACCGGGGCATAGGTCGCCGCGATCCGCAGCCCGCTGGCCAGATCGGGCAGGGCGGCGGGGATGCGCACGATCCGCAGCGCCTCGATGGGCGTGGCGCCCATGCTGTCGGCCAGTTCGCGAAAGACCTTTGGAGTGCGCGACAGCCCGTCAAGGAAGGTCTGCGCCACGGGAAAGAACACGATCAGCGCGACGACGGCGATCTTGGGGGCGACGCCATATCCCAGCCACAAGGTCAGCAGGGGCGCGAAGGCGAAGACCGGCACGGTCTGGCTGATCGTCAGCACCGGCATCAGCGCTCGCCGCAGGGGCGCCAGCAAAGCTATGCCAAGCGCCAGAACGACGCCCAGGGTTGCGCCGATGGCAAAGCCCGCGACGGTTTCGCCCAGGGTGATCAGGGCGTCGCGCGCAAGCCCGGCCTGCCCGTCCCACAGCGCCCGCGCGACCGCGACCGGACCGGGCAGCAGGAAGGGCGGCACCTGCAAGGCAGCGACCGCCTCCTGCCACGCCAGGAGGAAAACGGCGCAGCGGATCACCCGGTCACTGTCCAGAACCCCGCCTCGAGCCGGGTCGCGGTCGAGAAACGGTCCTGAAGCTCGCGCCAACGCGGCAGCGCGGTCGGCTGCGGTCCCAGCCGCGCGGCGACCGCGCCGTCGATCAGCGCGGCGGTGTCGCGGCACAGCGCCTGATATTCCGCGCCGCCATAGGTCGCAATCCAGTCGGCATAGGCGGGGTCATGCGGCGCCGCGATCAGCCGCGCCCCGATTTCCCCGTAACCCAAGACGCAAGGCGCCAGGGCCGCCAGCAGATCCAGGAAATCGCCGCTATAGCCCGCTTCCAGCACATAGCGGGTATAGGCCAGGTTCTGCGGCGCCTCGACGATGCGGGACAGGTCGTCCTCGCTGATCCCGGCCTGCGCGCAGTTCCCGACGTGCAACCGCATCTCGATTTCCAGAAGCGCGTGGACGGTGGCCGAACAGGCGCGCATCTCGGCCAGGGAACCGGCTTTCACGACGGCCAGCGCCAGGCGCGGGCGAAATGGATCAGGAACAGGTAATCCTGCGCCAGATAGGTCAGGAAGGCCGAACGGGGCAGGCTGCCGTCGGCCAGGGCGCGGACGAAGGGGGCATCGACATAGGCGTCCCAGTCGGGGGCTTTGGCCCGCCACAGCGGAAAGCAGGCGCCATGGCTCATGCGCCGGGATCCCTGGCCAGGGCCGATACCGGCAGCGTCTGGCGCGTCAGACCGGCATCATGCAGGAAGGCCTCGAACCGGGCATAGCGGGCGTGATCCACCGCGCCGGGGCTTTGGGAAAAGCGCGGCAATGTGGCGGTCCAGGCCTGCCGGTTCAGGTCGTCATCCAGGTCGGGATGGGCGTCGCGAAAGACCTGCCAGGCATCTACGGGATGGTTCACGACGTAGTTCGCGCCGCGTTCCATCGCGGCGACGAAACGGGCCACGGCGTCGGGGTCCATCCTGTCAGGATTGGCCAGCAGGATCAGTTCGTCATAGGCGGGGATGCCGTGTTCCTCGACGAAGAGGCAGCGTCCTTCGGCGCCTTCCAGCCGCATCTGCGTCAGTTCGAAGTTGCGAAACCCGCCAAGCGTGGCATCGACCTGGCCCGTCATCAGCGCGGGCGACAGCGCCCAGCCGACATTGACCAGTTCGACATCCCGGATCGTCAGCCCGGCCTGTTCCAGCATCGCGCCCATCAGCACGGTCTCGATCCCCGGCACGGAATAGCCGACCTTCCGGTCCCGCAGATCGGCGATGTTCTGGACCGGCCCGTCCGCCAGAACCGTCAGGCAGTTCAGCGGCGTCGCGACCAGCGTGGCGATGCGCGTCAGGGGCAGCCCTTCATGGACCTGAAGATGCAGTTGCGGCTGATATCCGACAGCCAGGTCGACCTGGCCCGAGGCCACCATCTTCGGCGGATCGGCGGGATTGGCGGGGGCGACGATCTCGACCGTCAGGCCTTCCTGGGCGAAGAAGCCCTTTTCCTGTGCGATGACGATCGGGGCATGGTCGGGGTTCACGAACCAGTCCAGCATCAGCGTGAGGGAATCGTCCGCCATGGCGGGCGCCGCGGTCAGAACCAGGGCAAGTGCGGGCAGCAGTCTCATGTCAGTCTCCGGTGGCGATCAGGGCAATCTCGCCCGGCCAGTCGCGGCGCAGGCGTTCGGCGGCGGCCCAGGCCCGCAAGCCCGAACGGCAGGCGAGGACGACCCGCCGCCCGTCCTGGGGGCGGGGCAGGTCGGGTCCGCGCAGGGCATGGGGCACGAAGGGCAGGGGTGCCTCGTCCATGCCGCGCAGCTCCACCGCGATGTCATCCGGCCGCATCTGGCCGGGGGCGATGAAGCGATGGCCCGTTTGGGGTTCGGGGGCGTCGTCGAAGCGGAAGCTGGCCGGGCGCAATCCGTCGAAGCGGATCATCTGGCCCAAGGGCGACGGGGTCATCCCCAGCAGGACGGTCAGCGCCATCTGTGCCTGGATGGCGCCGATCAGGCCGGCCATCGCTCCCATAACGCCTGCCGTGGCGCAATTGCCGGCCTGCGCCGGAAGGTCCGGGAACACCGCCCGGACCGAAGGCGCGCCCGCGCAGAAGCCCCCCGCAAAGCCCTGGGTGCCGAGGACGGAACCGGCGATCAGCGGACGCCCCGCCGCAAGGCAGGCATCGGACAGCGTATAGGTAACCGCAAAGCTGTCGGCGCAATCCAGCACCAGATCCGCGCCTGCCACCAGATCGGGCGCATTGGCGGGATCAAGCCGCGTCACCAGCGGGGTTATCCGGCAATCGGGGTTCAGCGCGGCCATTTCAACTGCGGCTGCTTCGGCCTTGGGCCTGCCGATATGGCGGCCAAAGATGGGCTGGCGATGCAGGTTCGAAACCTCGGCCCGGTCGGGATCGACCAGGGTGATCCGGCCGATCCCGGCTCCGGCCAGGTATTGCAGGACGGGAACGCCCAAGCCCCCCGCACCGACGACGAGAAGGTCCGCGCCGGCAAGGCGGGACTGGCCCGCCGCGCCAAAGCCAGGCAGGATGGTCTGGCGTGCATATCTCACGGCGCGACCTCCAGCCATTCGCTGATGCGCCGGTCGGGATCGGCGGCCAGGGTGATGTCGGTGACGGCCGCTGCCATGTCGGCGCCCGCAGCCATGGCAAGCCGGGCGCGTTCCGGGGTCAGACCGCCGATGGCGCAAAGCGGGATATCCCCTATCTGCGCCTTCCACTCGGCCAGCCTGTCCGTGCCCTGCGGCGCCCAGGGCATCGCCTTCAGGATCGTGGGCCAGACCGGCCCAAGCGCCACATAGTCGGGGTCGCAGGCCAGGGCGCGGTCCAGTTCGGCCCTGTCATGGGTGGAAACGCCCAGGCGCAGGCCCGCCTTGCGGATCGCCGCCAGATCGGCCCCGTCCAGATCCTCTTGCCCCAGATGCACCGCCTCGCAACCTTCCTCGATCGCCAGTTGCCAGTGATCGTTGACCACAAGGATCGCGCCGTGGCTGTGGCACAGGTCGCGGGCGCGGGTGATCTGGCCGCGCAGTTCGGCAAGGGGCCGGTCCTTGATGCGCAACTGCACCAGCCGCACCCCCAGGGGCAGGACGCGCGCGATCCAGTCGGCGCTGTCGAGGACGGGATAGAAGCGCGGCCAGATCACAGGAACGCCTTTCCCAGAACGGGGGTCGAGGGGACGGCCATGTCCGTCCGCTCCATCGGGTCGGCCAGATAGGCGGCGCGACCGGCCCGGACCGCATCCGCCATCGCCCCGGCCATCATTGCGGGGTCGCCTGCACGGGCGACGGCGCTGTTCAGCAGGACCGCGTCATAGCC
Organism: Paracoccus yibinensis; assembly: GCF_030846195.1. Classification (GTDB taxonomy): domain Bacteria; phylum Pseudomonadota; class Alphaproteobacteria; order Rhodobacterales; family Rhodobacteraceae; genus Paracoccus; species Paracoccus yibinensis. The sequence continues at coordinate 335,588 of NZ_JAVCWH010000003.1, read as the reverse complement.
CATTTCCATGGCGGCGGCGGCATGGCTGGGCAGGCCGATGCCCGCGTCGATGATCAGCGGCACATCGGGAAAGGCAGCCCGCAATGCCCGCAGGCCGTGGGGGTTGTTCAGCCCCAGCCCCGACCCGATGGGCGCGCCCCAGGGCATCAGCACCTGGCAGCCCGCGTCCAGCAGGCGTTCGCAGACGGTCAGATCCTCGGTGCAATAGGGAAAGACCTTGAACCCCTCGGCTGCCAAGATGCGTGCCGCCTGGACCAGTTCGAAGACATCGGGTTGCAGCGTGTCGGCGTGGCCGATCACCTCCAGCTTGATCCAATCGGTGCCGAAGACCTCTCGCGCCATGTGGGCGGTGGTGACGGCTTCCTTCGCGCTGTGGCAGCCGGCGGTGTTCGGCAGCAGGCGCGCACCCAGGGACTGGACCAAGGCCCAGAAATCCTGTCCGCCGCCGGTTTCCCGCCGCAGCGACACGGTGGCGATCCCCGCGCCGGACCGGGCGAAGGCATCCGCCAGGATCCGGGGCGAGGGATAGCCTGCGGTGCCCAGCAGCAAGGCGCTTTCGACATGCGTTCCGTAAAGGACCGGCATCTCAGCCCCCCTGCATGGGGGCCAAGGCCTCGATCCGGTCTCCGTCGCGGATCGGGGTTTGATCACGCAGCGCCGCGGGGACGAAGCTGCCGTTCAGGGCGGTGGCGATATGGCCCGTGACCCCTGCCTGGGTTAGGGCATCGGCCAGGGTGGCGGCGTTGGTGTGGCAGGGGCTGCCGTTAAGAATGATCTGCATCCATGAACTCCGGTCTGGTTCCGTGTTGAAGGTGATCGGCGACCATGCGGGCCACGGCAGGGGCCAGCAGGAAGCCGTGGCGGTAAAGCCCGTTCGCGTGAAGCGTGCCGCCGATGCGGCGGATGCGGGGCAGGTTGTCGGGAAATGCCGGGCGGGCATCCGCGCCCAGTTCCAGAACCTCGGCCTCGGCCAGGGCGGGATGCAGCGCGAAGGCCGCGCCCAGCAGTTCCAGGACCGCGCGCACGGTCGGCGGGCCGCGCCGGTCGCTTTCCAGCATCGTCGCGCCCAGCATGAAGATGCCGTCCCCGCGCGGCACGAGGTAAAGCGGAATGCGCGGATGCAGCAGCCGCACGGGACGCGACAGCGTGACATCGGGACAGCGGATCACCACCATCTCTCCGCGCACCCCGCGCAGGTCTGGCAAGGCATCGCGGGCGGCAAGGCCCCGGCAGTCGATGATCCTGCCCGACAGGACCTCGGTCCGGGGCAGGCGGGCCGACAGGATGGACAGCGCCTGCCGGGGATTCAGATGCGCCTCGTCCGCGAAGAACAGGGCGCGCCCGAACCGCCCGGCCAGATCCGGCTCCAGGGCGGCCAGGCCTTGGGCGTCGAGCATCCGGTGCCCAGTGCTGCGCCGCGCGAAGCGGTCCAGGGACGCCGCGTCCCGCGCGGCGCTGACGACCAAGGTGCCGTTCCGCGCCACCGGCACGCCTTGGGCCAGCCACCAGTCGGCCGAGGCAAGGCCGTGCCGGGTCACGGCCGCATCGGCGCTTTCGCCTTCGCAATGAGGGGCCAGCATCCCGCCTGCCCACCAGGAACAGGCATGCGGTCCGGGTGCGCGGTCGCGGATCGCCGCCGGGATGCCGCGCCGGGTCAGTTCCGTGGCAACGCAAAGGCCCATCACGCCCCCGCCGATGACGGTCACGGTCATGGGGCGACCTCGGCAGGCTGCGGCCACAGCGCGTGGAAGTGATGGACCGGCCCATGCCCCCCGCCGATGGACAGATCGCCTGCGGCCCGGATTGCGCCGTGCAGCCAGTCATGCGCGCGGCCCGCCGCATCCACGACCGTCAGTCCCTGCGCCAGTCCCGCTGCGATGGCCGAGGCCAGCGAACAGCCCGTGCCATGCGTGTGCCGGGTGTCGATCCGGGCCGATGCGAAGCGCGCCACCCCGTCCGGCCCGACCAGAAGATCGGTGCAGCGGCTTCCCCCTGCATGACCACCCTTCATCAGAACATGGCGCGGACCCAGTGCGCAAAGCGCGCGCCCCTGGGCGATGGCCTCGGCGTCGGATCCGGCGGGGGCTTGGTCCAGCAGGCGCGCGGCCTCGGGCAGGTTGGGGGTCAGCACATGGGCCAGAGGCAGCAAATCGCGGATCAGCGCGGCCACGGCGTCGTCCGATGCCAGGACATCGCCCGACTTCGCGACCATGACCGGATCCAGCACGATGGGGATGGCGCAGCCGCGCAGCGATGCCGCGACCGCAGCGACCGCCTCCGCCGACCCGATCATGCCGATCTTGATGGCATGGACGGCGATATCGTCCAGAACCGCATCGATCTGGGCACGGATCAGCGTCGGAGGAACGGGGTGGATCGCCGTCACGCGCCGGGTGTTCTGGGCGGTCACGGCCGTGACCACGCTGGCGGAATAAACGCCAAGCGCCGACAGCGTCTTCAGATCCGCCTGCAACCCCGCGCCGCCGCCGCTGTCCGATCCGGCAATGGTCAGAACGGTCCTGGTCATGTCCCTTCCCCTTTTCTGTCGCATCCGGGATGCGCGACGGGGGACGGGGCGGCAGACAGGCGGATCGGTCCGGCGGACGACGCGTGTCAGCCTATCCGTTCCCTCCGCCGGCATGACCCGGATCAGGTTCGATGGGTCGGTGCGCATTGCACCTCTCAGCCCCGCGACGGGACGCCCCAACGGATAGTGTTGGCGGGGACCGTAACGGCGTCCGCAGCGACCGTCCAGCGAAAAACCCCGCGACTTGCGCCACTCGCATCGGGGGCGCACAGTAGGGCATTGAAACGCAGGAGGCAGGGATGAAACAATCGGCAGTTGCGGTCGCGCTGTTCCTGGGCGGGTCCGCCATGGCCTTTGCCCAGCAGGCCACCGATGCGGTGGCGCCCGAGGCGGCGTCGGGTTCCGATGTCCAGGCCGACGCGTTCGGCCCGCTGACCCAGGCCGCGCGCGCCGCGCTTGACGCCAAGGCGCGGGGCGAACCCGTCGCCGGGCAGGACTGGATGATCAGCGCAGCCCATCCCCTGGCGTCCGAGGCGGGGGCCAGGGTCCTTGCCGCCGGCGGCAGCGCGGCAGATGCCATGGTCGCGGTGCAGGTGGTGCTGGGACTGGTCGAGCCGCAAAGCTCGGGTCTGGGGGGCGGGGCCTTTCTGGTCTGGCACGACGCGGAAACGGGCGAACTGACCACGCTCGACGGTCGCGAAACCGCGCCCATGACGGCCACGCCCAAGCTGTTTCTGAACGAGGAAGGCCAGCCGCTGGAATTCATGGAGGCGGTGGTGGGCGGCCTGTCCGTCGGCACCCCCGGCACGCCCGCCCTGCTGGAGGCCGCGCACCGCAGATGGGGCCGGGCGAACTGGGCGGGCCTGTTCGACGACGGTATTCGTCTGGCCGAGGAGGGCTTCACCGTCTCTCCGCGCCTGGCGACACTGGTGGCCGACGAAGGCGAGGCGCTGCAAGCCCATCCGGCGACGACCGCCTATTTCTTTCCAGATGGCCAGCCGGTCGCCGCGGGGGCAAGGCTGACCAATCCGGCCTATGCCGATACCCTGCGCAGGCTGGCATCCGATGGCGCGGCGGGGTTTTATCGGGGGGACGTTGCGGAAGGCATCGTCGCGGCCGTGCGCGATGCCGACAATCCCGGCCTGCTGTCCATGCAGGATCTGGCGGGTTACCGGGTGGTCGAACGTCCGGCCCTCTGCGTCGAATATCGCAGCCATGATGTCTGCGGCATGGGGCCGCCGTCGTCGGGCGGGCTGACCGTGGGGCAGATCCTGGGTATGCTGGGCGGATATGATCTGGCCGCGCTGGGAGCGGAAAGCCCCGAAAGCTGGCGGCTGATCGGGGATGCGTCCCGCCTGGCCTTTGCCGACCGCGGCCGGTTCATGGCCGACAGCGACCATGTGCCGATGCCCACGCAGGGGCTGATCGACCCGGCCTATCTGGCGGAACGGGGCAAGCTGCTGGCAGGCGACGACAGCTTGCCCGAAGTCAGCGCCGGACAGCCCGGCTGGTCCCATGCCATGCTGTGGGGACAGGACTCGTCGCTGGAACTGCCATCGACCACGCATATCTCGATCGTGGACAGCTATGGCAATGCGCTCTCGATGACCACCACGATCGAGAACGGCTTCGGATCCCGCGTGATGACCGGGGGCTTCCTTCTGAACAACGAACTGACCGATTTCAGCTTCGAGACCCATGACGCGGATGGCTGGCCCATCGCCAATGCGGTGGCGCCGGGCAAGCGGCCCCGGTCCTCGATGGCGCCGACAATCGTGCTGAGGGACGGGGCGCCGGTGATGGTGATCGGGTCGCCGGGCGGCAGCCGGATCATCGGCTATGTCGCCCGCGCGATCATCGCGCATCTGGACTGGGGCATGGACATCCAGGCCGCCGTGGCCGCGCCCAACATCGTCAACCGCTTCGGCCCCATGGATGTCGAGGCCGGGCTGCCAGCCGCCCTGACGCAGGGCCTGACCGACATGGGGTTCGAGTTGAACGAAACGGACCTGACGTCGGGCCTGCAAGGCATCGTGATCGGGCCTGACGGGCTGACGGGCGGCGCCGATCCACGGCGGGAAGGGATTGCGCTGGGCGGCTGACATGAAAAGGGCGCGCTTTCGCGCGCCCTTTCCGGCAATGTGGGGGCGTCTTATTCGTCCACCCACTCGAATTCCGGTGCGTTCTCCAGGGCCTCGCGGTTGGCCGTGAAGACGATGAAGTATTCGTCTTCCGAATCGCCGTCGCGGATCACCCGCAACTGGTCCATCGACACGGCCACCGTCCGTTCGCCCAGGCCCAGGAAGCCGCCGATATCGGTCAGGACCGCCTTGACCTGGCCGTCCTGGCTGATCACCAGGTCGCTGATCTCGCCGATGTCTTCCCAGTTCTCGTCCACCTCGTTGAAGGTGGCGTTCATGTCGACATCGGCTTCCGATGCGTAAAGGCGCTTGCCAATGAAGGTTTCGGCCGACATGTCGCCCGCCATTGCGGTATAGCCAAAGCCCATCTCGCCTGCGGCGCCTTCGGCCGGCATCGTGGTGGTCGCGGTGGCATCGGCCGGCGCGGCGGTGGTGCCTTCGGTCGTCATCGGCGCATCGGTCGTGGCCGGCGCGGTGGTGGCATCGGTCGCCGTTTGCGCCATGGCGGGTGCGGCAAGCATGGCGACAAGGGCGGTCGAAGCAAGCAGCTTGGTCATGGTCAATCTCCGGTTCTTGTTTGCGTTTTCGGTGTCCGGCATGGGCCGGCTGTTCAGACAACAGGCAGGCCCGGCCAAGGTTCCCACACGATTTTGGCAACGCCTCCATACGACAGGTTGCAAATCCGTCGCCTCTTTGCGTTCGATCAACGAAGTCGCGCCTTGGGTGCAGGATGCTGGCCGCTACGGTTTCGGGGGTCCGACATGCTGGGCAAGGCGCTTTCACGATGGACATTGGCGTGGTTCGCCTCGGCCATGGCGTTTCTGCTGGCAGCCCTGGCGATGGCCACGTTCGGTCTTGCCGGGCCGGGCCGCTGGTCCGAGGGATGGGCCTTGGCTGCGGTCCATCTGTTTGCCCTGGGCTGGCTGTGCCAGATGATGCTGGGATCGCTGATCCAGTTCGTTCCGGTCCTGACCGCCCGGCCGCTGATCCTGCCCCGGCTGGCGTTGCCGGCGCTGATCCTGTGCGGCGCGGGCACGCTGTCGCTGGCAGGGGGCTTTCTGGCGCTGGATGGCTGGCCCACGGGCGTCCTGCTGGCGGCGGGGCCAGTGCTGCTGGGGCTGGCCTTCGGGCTGGCGATGCTGATGCTGGGGGGCACGCTGGTCGCCACGCGGGCCTGGCGCACGCAGGACGGGTCCACGGTGCTGCTTGCGCTTCTGGCGCTGCCGGTGCTGTGGGTGACGGGTGCGGGCATGGGCTGGGCCTTCGGCGGGATTGCCTGGGGGGCGGCCCTGCTGCCCGACGGGCTGTCCCTGCATGTGTTGCTGGGCGCGGGCTTCTGGCTGACGCTGGCGGCCATGGGGGTCAGCTATCGGCTGTTTCCGATGTTCCTGATCGCCCCGGACGGAAGCAGCCCTTGGCGCCGCGCGGCGCTGATCGCGGCCGCCCTTGCGCTGGCGCTGTTGCTGGCCGCGCTTGGCGTGCTGCTGGCGGGCGGCGATCCCTTGCCCTTGGCCGTCGCCTGCGGTCTGGCCTGCGCCTTTGCGGCGGGCCTGTATCTGGGCGAAATCCGCCGCATCTGGCAAAGCCGCCGCGCCCCCGCGCCCGAGACGAACATGCAATGGAGCCGCGCGGCCCTGGCCTTCCTGGCCCTGGCCGCCCTGCTGGTTGCGCCCGCGCTGATCCTGGGCGGGCCTTGGGCCGAGGCGGCGGTCTTCGTGGCCCTGGCCGGGTGGCTGTCCACGCTGACGCTGGCGCAGATGGTCAAGATCACCAGCTTTCTGACCTGGATCCAGGTCTTTGCCCCCCTGATCGGGCGCGCGCCGGTGCCGATGGTCCACGACCTGACAGACGCCCGCGCCGCCGGGCGCAGCCTGGCGCTGTGGGTCGCGGGCGTGCTGGTCGGTGCGGCGGCCCTGGCCGCGCAGGTTCCGGCACTGTTCGACATTGCGGCCCTTGTGCTTTTGCTGGCGGCATTGCTGCATGGGCACGAACTGATCGCGATCCGCCGCCTTCGTCACCTTTCCGAAACGGCGCGTCCTGCAGGATTGCCGCCGATGATCCTTCCCCCGTCCGACCGGAGAACCGACCATGACATCCCCCGCCCCGCATCGGCTTGACGTCCGCCCCTCGCTGGCCCAGGGCCAGGATCCCTTTTCGCTGATCATGCAGGCCGTGGACGGCTTGCAGCCGGGCCAGCCCTTGCTGCTGATCGCGCCGTTCCGGCCGGTGCCCCTGTTCAACGTGATGGCCAACCGGGGCTTTTCGGCGCGCGACCGGCAGTTGCCCGACGGCGGCTGGCAGGTCGAGTTCACCCCTGTCGCGGGCGAGACGGTCGAGGAAGGCCTGGCCCCCGGATCGGCGCCGGGCGCGGCGCTGTGGCCCGATCCGGCCCGGGCGCTGGATCTGACGGGCCTGATGCCGCCCGAGCCGATGGTGCGCATCTTGGAAACCATCGACCGCATGACGCCGGGCGAGGTGCTGTTCGCCACGCTTGACCGCGAACCGATGTTCCTGTTCCCGGAACTGGCGATGCGCCATCACGAATGGGCCGGGAACTTCGCGGCGGACGGCGCGACCTATCGGCTGCTGGTGCGGCGCGGGATCTGAAGGGGGGAAGGGACATGGCCGACTTGCATGATCTTGTCCGCGACAGGCTGCGGACCGTGCTGGACCCGGAAACCGGCCGCGATCTGGTGGCCATGGGGATGATCTATGCCATCGAGGTGGACGGGGGCCATGTCCGGGTCGATATGACGACCACCACGCGCGGCTGCCCCCTGGCGGATTTCCTGCGCCTGGGGGTCGAGACGGCGTTGCAATCGCTGGAGGGCGTGGCATCGGTGGACGTGCGGCTGGTCTGGGAACCGGCCTGGACGCCGGACCGGATGGAGCCGGTCCGGGCAGGGGCCTGAAGCCCCCTCAGGCCCGCGCCGCCTGCATCCGGGCCGGCTGGCGGCGTTGCAGGACCAGCATCGCGCCGTGTTCCGCGACGAACAACCCGAAGGACAGGATCCACAACAGGCCCGCGGCCTCCATCAGGCCCGCCGATCCGGTCAGGTCGGCCAGGGGGCGCGCCAGGGCGGCCGCGAACAGGCACAGATAGGACAGCGTGGTCACGCGCGATGCGGTCAGGTCGCGCCCGGTATGCCCGCGCGTCGCGCGCGTCATCACCGCCAGCATCATGGTGCCGATCACCCCCACCGTCAGCACATGCAGCGCCGATGCCGCCTGCACGATCCCCAAGGCCGCCGCCGTGACGGCCAGGAAGCCCAGCGGCACGAAGGCATAGGACAGGTGCAGCACCCACAGCAGCGGTTCCGCGCGGGTGGCAAGCCCCCGCCAGCGGGCCAGCCGGGCGGCGTTCAGCCCGGCGGCCATGGCGCAGCCCAGGGCGGCTGGCGTGGATTCAGGGGCAAACGTCCAGATGCCAAGCGCCAGGGCGGATGCGATGATCACACCCATGTCGAAGCGGTCATGGGGAACAGGCATCGCCCCGGCCCCCTGCCGGTTCAGCCAGTTGCGGGTAAAGCTGGGGATGATGCGTCCGCCGATGATCAGCACCAGCATCACATAGCCCGCCACGGCCGCGCGCATCCACAGCGCCGGATCGCCGCCCAGAAGCGCCGCCCCGTGAAAGCCCAGATTGCCCGCCATGATCGCCGCGACGCCGCCCAGGACCTTCAGGTCGTTCCACTTGCGTCCCGCGACGATCTCTCGGGCGGCGATGGCCAGCAGCAGGGGCAGGAAGGCGGCGTCGATCAGCGCCGCGACCCAAGGTCCGGTCAGCGCCGCCGCAGCCATGGCCAGGCGGCCCGCCGCCCAGACCGAAAACAGCGCGATCAGCGCCCGGCCCGACACCGGCAGGCTGCCGGTCCAGTTCGGAATGGCGGTCAGCAGGAATCCCGCCAGCACGGCGGGGGCAAAGCCGAAGACCATTTCATGCGCGTGCCACAAGGGGGCGCCGTAATCCCCGCCCAGGGGCAGTCCGTGAGTCAGGGCCGCGATCCACAGCGCCATGGCAGCCACCGCCCAGACGGCGCCGCCCAGGAAGAAGGGCCGGAACCCGTATGACCACAGCGCAGGCCCGTCGGGCCGCAGGCCGCGGGGGATTCGGGGGCGTTTGGCATCGGTCATGGCGCATTCCTTTCATCGCTCTCACCTGACGGATAGGCGGGAAAAATGCCTGCTCTTTGCGTTGCAGCAAGCATCGGGACGAAAGGGCGGCACTTGGTTGTTCCAGCACAACGTTGTGCGCGGCGTGGCGTGGCAATCTTCACTCAACCGGGATGAACCGGGTCCGATCTGTCATCGAGTATGAGGGAAACCAGCCATGACCAACCTGTCCGTCAGCCGCCGCACGATCCTTGCAGGCGCCGCCATCGCTGGCGCGCTGAGCCAGGTGCGCGTCGCCGCCGCCGAAACCGCCGATGCCGCCAAGGTGCTGACCCCGGCTACCGCAGTAGATGTGGACAGCCTGCCGCGCGTCAAGGTGGATCTGGTCGATCCGCCCTTCGTCCATGCCCATGAACAGGTCGCGACCGGCGGCCCGAAGGTGGTCGAATTCACGATGAACATCATCGAGAAGAAGATCGCCCTGGACGACAGCGGCGCCGAATACTGGGCGTCCACCTTCAACGGCACCGTCCCCGGCCCGCTGATGGTGGTCCACGAAGGCGACTATGTCGAACTGACCCTGATCAACCCGCCCAGCAACGAACTGATGCACAACATCGACTTCCACAGCGCGACCGGCGCGCTTGGCGGGGGCGCGCTGACCCAGGTGAACCCCGGGGAACGCTGCGTGCTGCGCTTCAAGGCGACGAAACCCGGCGTCTTCGTCTATCACTGCGCCCCTCCGGGCATGGTGGCCTGGCACGTCGTCTCGGGCATGAACGGCGCCATCATGGTGCTGCCGCGCGAGGGGCTGAAGGACCGGAACGGCAAGCTGGTCAGCTATGACAAGGTCTATTACATCGGCGAGCAGGACTTCTATGTCCCGCGCGACGAGGCGGGCAACTGGAAGACCTATGCCAGCCCCGGCGAAAGCTACGAGGATGTCGTGGCCGTCATGAAGACCCTGACGCCGACCCATGTGGTCTTCAACGGCGGGGTGGGCGCGCTGACCGGCGACAACGCGATGACCGCGAATGTCGGGGAAACGGTGGCCTTCGTCCACAGCCAGGCCAACCGCGACACCCGGCCCCACCTGATCGGCGGGCATGGCGATTACGTCTGGGCCACGGGCAAGTTCAACAACCCGCCCGAAACGGGCCTGGAAACCTGGTTCATTCCGGGCGGCACGGCGGGGCTGATGGTCTACAAGTTCGAACAGCCCGGCGTCTATGCCTATGTGAACCACAACCTGATCGAGGCCTTCGAGCTTGGCGCCGCCGCCCATGTGGTCGTCAAGGGCGAATGGAACGACGACCTGATGAAGCAGGTCCTGGCCCCCGCCGCCGTCTGACGCGGCCTTGGCCCACGCCGCCCCTGCATCACCCGCAGGGGCGGTCCACCTTTCCCGAACCGGAGCGAAGGACATGCACGCGACCGCCTTCATGCTGGCCGGGGCCGTTGCCGGCGCGCTTGGCCTGACCCTGTGGCCGCAGGACCGCAAGCTGCCTGATCTTCCCCAAATGGTGCGCCTGGATCCCCAGCCTTTCCAGCACCGCCTGGACGGCGACTGGCGGCAGGCGGGCCGGTCCACCGACGCCCCCGTCCAGATGACGCAGCTTCTCGCCCCGGTCGAGATCATGGAAACCCCCGTCAGCACCGGGCAGTGGCTGGATTGCGTGGCGGCGGGTGCCTGCCTGCCCCCTGGCGGCGCGACCGACCGGCCGGATCTGCCGGTGACGGGGATTAGCTGGCTGGACGCCGTGGCCTATGCGGGATGGCTGTCGGAACGAACCGGCCAGACCTGGCGCCTGCCCTCTGACGCCGAATGGGCCTTTGCCGCGGCCGAGATGTTTCGCGACGACGCGCTTGGCGTGGAAGCCGATCCCGACAACCCTGCCGTCCTGTGGCTGGCAGAATATGCCGCCGACGCGGCGCGCAGCCGCGACCTGGACCGCGAGATCCGCCCGGTGGGCAGCCTGAACGTCAACTCCAAGGGGATCCGCGACCTCGGCGGGGCAGTTTGGGAATGGACCTCGACCTGCCTGCGCCGGGTCGATCTGGACGCGGCGGGCCGGATCCGGCGGCAGGACGAGACCTGCGGCATCTATATCGTCGAAGGACTGCACCGCGCCGCCGTGGCCGATTTCGTGCGCGATCCGAAATCGGGCGGATGTTCCGTGGGCGTGCCCCCCGCCAACCTGGGCTTCCGCCTTGTCCGAGAGGTGGAAGGCTGACCGATTTCCCCGAAAGCTTTGCGTCCCCCGTCGTTTTGCGGCACTAACTGAGGAAACCCATGGTGAAGGCGCAAGACGTGGCAATCGACGTATCCCAGGTGCGCAACCTGCCCCTGTTCCGGCAGATGGAACCGGCGGCCTTGGCGCGGCTGATGGCGCGGGCCACGCCCAGGCGGGTGCCTGCCGGTGGTCTTGTCTTCGAACAGGGCGCGCAGGCGGTGGCGTTCTATCTGCTGCTGCACGGGCGGCTGAAGGTGACGCAGGTCACGCCCGATGGCCAGCAGGTGATGGTCCGGGTCGTCCATCCGGGTGACCTGTTCGGCTTTGCCCGCGCGCTGGCGCGGCCCGATTACCCCGGCACCGCGCGCGCCGCCGTCGAATCCATCGTGGTGGGCTGGCCCATGGCCGACTGGGATGCGGTGGTGGAAAACAACCCGCGCCTGGCCATCAACGCCATGCAGACCATCGGGCAGCGCCTGGACGAGGCCCATACCCGCCTGCGCGAGATGTCCACCCAGGAGGTCGAGCGCCGGGTCGCCCATGCCGTGCTGCGCCTGGCCGAGAAGGCCGGCCGGATCGAGGCGGCCGGCACCCGCATCGACTTTCCCATCACCCGCCAGGACATCGCCGAGATGACGGGCACCACGCTGCACACCGTGTCGCGCCTGCTGTCATCCTGGGAGGCGCAGGGCCTGGTCGAGGGCGGGCGCCAGAAGCTGACCGTCGTCGATGCCGAGGGCCTGGCGCGCATCGCCGATCCCGAGGATTAAACGTCCCGCTCTTTGCGTTATGTCAAAGTGCAGGGGGGACCGGGACGTTAATTCCTGACCAGCGGATTCAACAATCGATCCGCAGACTCAGGAGACAACAGATGAAACGCGCATTCTTCCTCGCCGCCCCCGCCCTTGCCCTTGTTCTGTCCGGCACCGCCTTTGCGGCCGAGCACGAGGTCCACATGCTCAACAAGGGCGAGGCCGGGATGATGGTGTTCGAACCCGCCTATGTGAAGGCCCAGCCGGGCGACGTGATCCGCTTCGTGCCCACTGACAAGAGCCACAACGTCGAGGCCATCAAGGACATCCTTCCCGAAGGCGTCGAGGCCTTCAAAAGCAAGATCAACGAGGAATATGCGCTGACCGTGACCGAGCCGGGCCTTTACGGCGTCAAGTGCACGCCGCATTTCGCGATGGGCATGGTCGGGCTGATCCAGGTGGGCGACGCGCCCGCGAACCTCGACGCCGCCAAGACCGCCAAGATGTCGAAAAAGGCCCGCGAACGCATGGATGCCGAGATCGCGCAGGTCCAGTAAACCTCTTTTCCGAAGGGGCGGCACGTGCCGCTCCATGGCCAGTCCGGGGCGGCGGCTGCCACCGCACCCCGGCTTTCCTTTTCAGGAAGGATCGTCCCGATGAGCCTGAAACTGTCCGCCGCGCACCGCCAGATCGCCTGCCAGGCGCGGCTGTTCGCCACCCTGCCACCGGAACTGCGCGACGGGCTGCTGGATGCCGCCCATATTGTCCGGCTGCGACGCGGGCAGGTGCTGTTCCAGCACGGCGACGACGCCCATGCGATCCATATCGTCGCGGATGGCTGGATGAAGCTTTACCGTATCGCCCCCAACGGGGCCGAGGCCGTCGTGGGCGTGATGACGCGCGGCCAGAGCTTCGGCGAGCCGATCGCCCTGCGCCGCGCCGCCTATCCCGTATCGGCCGAGGCGACGACCGCCTGCGACCTGATCGCCGTGCCCGCCCAGGCGTTCCTCGAGATGCTGCAAACCCGGCCCGAGGCCGCGATTTCGATCCTGTCCGCGACCTTCCTGCACCTGCAGGGCCTGGTCGAGCAGATCGAGCAGCTGAAAGCCCGGTCGGGCGCGCAGCGGGTGGCCGAATTCCTGCTGGAACTCTGCCCCGAGGGGGCGGAAAGCGCGACCGTGGTGCTGCCCTATGACAAGGGGCTGATCGCGGGGCGGCTGGGCATGAAGCCCGAAAGCCTGTCGCGCGCCTTTGCCAAGCTGCGCGAGCTGGGCGTGCGGGTGAACCAGTCGAGCGCCGCCATCGCCTCGGTATCACGGCTGCAGGATCTGGCCCAGGCGGACGCGTTCGGGGCCATCAGCAAGGTCATCTGACCGCAGCCAGTCCCCAGACCAGGGCCAGCCACAGTCCCAGCGGCACCACGAAGGCCGCCAGCCATCCCGGCGCGCGGTCCAGGTGCAGGAACCCGCCCAGGATCGCGCGCGACTTGGCCCAGGCAAGGGCCAGCAGGCCTGCGGCGGCGATACGCCCATCCTGGGTCGCCAGCCCCGTCGTCGCCAGGATCAGGGCGATCAGCACCAGCCAGTTGCGGGTCAGTCGGTCGGTCATCACGCCCTCACATCAGCAGATAGATCGGCGGCAGGATCAGCACCCAGACCAGATCGACCATGTGCCAGAACATCGCCCCGGCCTGCACGGCGTCTGGCCTGGGGCGGAGGGCGACCAGCCCCAACACCGCCACGCCTGCGATCACATGGGCGGCGTGAAACCCTGTCAGCAGGAAATAGAAGGTGAAGAAGGGATGCGTGTCGATGCCTATCCCCGCCGACAGGTCATGCGCGTATTCGACGGCCTTCACCATCAGGAAGATCACCCCGCCAAGCGCGGCCAGCATCAGCCCGCGCCGCGCCCCGCGCCGGTTGCCCGCGCCCGCCGCGCGTTCGGCGCGGGCGGCGAACAGGCCGGACGTGACCAGCACGACCGTGTTCAGCGCGGCCATCCGCCCGTCCAGCATGGCCTGCGCATCCGCAAACCCTGCCGGATCGGTCAGGCGCATGGCCGACATCGCGGTGACGCCTGCCGCAAAGACCAGGATCTCGGACCCGATCAGGATCCACATGATCAGCTCGCCCGGCAGGTCGTCCAGGTCCATCACATCACCAACTGGCGATAGATCTGGGGCAGGGTGCCGATCAGCCGGTCGGGGTCGCGGATCACGGAAAAGCCGCCCTGGCCGAAGATGCGCGGGAACCAGCTTTGCGCGCCCTTGTCGATGGTGATGCCAAAGACCGAATGACCCGCCCGCCGCGCCTCTCGCACGGCCATGGCGCTGTCCTCGATGCCGTGGCGGCCTTCGTAGTGGTCAAGGTCGTTGGGCTTGCCGTCGGTAATGACGATCATCAGCCGCCGCGACCGGCCTTCCTTGGCAAGACCGGCCGAGGCATGGCGGATCGCCGCGCCCAGCCGGGTATAGAAGCCTGGGCGCAGCGCGTGGATGCGCGCCTCGATCCCGCGGTTCATGGGTTCGTCGAAGGACTTGCAGTCGTGGATCCAGACCCGGTCGCGCTTCAGCGACGAAAAGCCCTGGATGGCGAAGCGGTCGCCGCAGGCCTCCAGGCCCCAGGCAAGGGCAGTCAGCGCCTCGCGCTCGATGTCGATGACGGGACGGCCGGTCACGGCGCTTTCGGTGGACCGCGACACGTCCAGCAGGATCGACACCGCCAGATCGCGGTTTTCCGGCCGGGCCTGGCGCCAGATGCGGTCGCTGCCGCGACCTGAGGCGCGCAGGTCGGTGACGGATCGCAGCGTTGCATCCAGGTCCAGGTCGTCGCCGTCTGGCTGGGCATGGCGGATCAGCCGGGCAGGGCGCAGGGCCTGGAACTGGCGGCGCACGGCGTCGATGCGGCGGCGGGCGGCGGGGTCGGTGATGCCCGCGTAATCAGGCGCGGGTTCGACCGGCGCGGCCAGCACACGGCAATGGTCGGGCATCCAGACGCCGCCCCGCGCGTCCCATTCGGGATAGGTGTGCTTGCCCGCGACCCGTTCGCGGTCCACATCCTCGGGCGCGAGATCCAGGTGCAGCTTCAGCTTGGTCGCCGGCGCCTTGCTGATCTGGCCCAGCACGATTTCCTCGTGATCGTCGGCGGCCTTCTTGGCGTTGTCCAGGTCGTCGTCTTCCACCCGGCGGTTGATGTTCAGCATCTCGGCCCAGGTCAGCATCGCCTCGAACTTGTAAAGGATCAGGCTGTCCTTGCGTTCGGCCTGGTCGGCCTTGATTCGCCGCGTCTTGCGGGCGGTGCCGTCGCCGGATTCCTCGGGCGTGCCGTCGGTCGGCAGGGTCGCGACATCGGAGGCGATGCCGCTGGTCAACCCGCGCAGGTCGGGCCACATGGGCACCGGCAGCATCGGCCGGTATCCGCGCGGGGCGCGCCAGTGGACGGGGGGCCTGTTCAGACCCGCCAGCAGCCCGGCATGAACCCGAACCGGATCGCCCAGCATGTGTCGGATCAGCGATTCGAGGCCTGCCTCGGCCCCCGACAGGTTCGGGCGGATCCGGTCGGCCAGATGGGCCTTGCAAAGCCGCGTCCAGACGGCGCGCAGGCCGGGGGCGGATTGCAGCGTCGCCTGCGTCATCGCCTGGCCTGCCCGGATCGCGGCCAGGTCGGCCAGGAAGGGATCGGCAAGCGGCGCATGGTCGGGCGCATGGGCCGAGGCGGCGGCAAGCCACAGGAACAGCGCCTCGTTGTCGCTGCGGTCGGGAAAGACCGCCAGTTCCACGGGCAGGCGCAGCGACCCGCCGTCGAAGCTGGCGCGGGCCAGGTGTTCGGTCTCGAATGCCAGCTTGCGGCGCAGGGAAATGCGGTGCCGGCTGGCCTGGTCGGCCACCGGCTTCAGTTCCACATCGGCCGCCCCGCCAAGCCCGCGGAACAGCACGGCGATGCGGCCGCGCATGTCATCGAAGCGCACGGCCGCATCGGGATAGCGGCGCGGCGGGTCCATGCGCGAGGCCAGGAAGTGCCAGATCTTGCCGACGCTTTCCTCAGGTTCCCAGGGGGCGATCTCGATATGGCCCATGGCGTCAGCCCATCACCGCAACGACCAGATCCGTCAATCCGGCGCGGATCTCGGCATCGTCGGTCAGGGGCTCGATCATCGCGGCCCGGATGGCGCGGTCCATCGACATGCCGCCCGCGATCAGGGTGGCGGCATAGACCACCAGGCGGGTGGACACCCCTTCCTCCAGATCCTGGCCCTTCAGCCCGCGCAGCTTGTTCGCCAGACGCACCAGCAGGGACACGCGGTCGCTGTCCAGCCCGCTTTCGCGCACCACAACAGGGATTTCGTGTTCGGGTCGGGGAAAGGTGAATTCGACCGACAGGAACCGCTGTCGGGTGGACGGCTTCAGCGTCTTCATGATGTTCTGGTAGCCCGGGTTATAGGACGCCACCAGCATGAAGCCGGGGGCGGCCTGCAACTCCTCGCCCGTGCGGTCGATGGGCAGGATGCGGCGGTCGTCGGTCAGGGGGTGCAGGACCACGGCCACGTCCTTGCGGGCCTCGACCACCTCGTCCAGATAGCAGATCGCGCCTTCGCGGACCGCGCGGGTCAGGGGGCCGTCGACCCAGACCGTCTCGCCGCCCTTCAGCAGGTATCGCCCGATCAGGTCGGCCGCCGACAGGTCGTCATGGCAGGCGACCGTGTAAAGCGGCCGTCCCAAACGCACCGCCATATGGGCCACGAAGCGGGTCTTGCCGCAGCCGGTCGGGCCTTTCAGCAGCAGGGGCAGGTTCTTGGCATGGGCCGCGGCGAAGATGTCGCATTCGTCCGCTTGGGGCAGGTAGAAGGGGGCATCAAGCCCCCCGATGTTGAAGGTTCCGTCCATCGTCGTCACTCCGCAGCGATGTAGTCGGGGTTGTTGGCAAGGCGCTCACGCTCCAGCGGGCCGGGGCGGACCACTTCGCGGCGCGGGAAGGACAGGGCATAGATGAACAGGATCGCACCCAGCACCACGGCGACGCCCGACCCGAAGCGCATCCAGTAGAACAGCGCCATCTGGTCCTGCACCTCCATGTAGCCCATGCCCAGCACGCGCTGCAGATGGGTCTGCACCGTGCCTGCGAAGGTCAGCGCGAAGGTCATGAACAGCATCCCGCCCGACATCAGCCAGAACGACGTCATGTTCAGCACCTGGTTATAGGGGTCGCGCTTGCGCAGGATCGGCATGGCATAGCTGAACAGCGCCAGGTTGAGGCAGACATAGGCGCCATAGAAGGCCAGGTGCCCGTGGGCGGCGGTGACCTGCGTGCCGTGGGTGTAATAGTTCACCCCGTGCAGCGTGTGCAGGAAGCCCCAGATCCCCGCGCCGAAGAAGGCCAGCACGGCGCAGCCCAGCGACCACAGCAGGGCTGCCTTGTTCGGGTGGTCGCGCCGGCCCTTCCAGACCATCACGAAGGCGAATGCCATCATCGCGAAGAACGGCACCACCTCGAAGGAGGAGAAGATCGAGCCGATCCACTGCCAGTAGGCGGGCATCCCGATCCAGAAATAGTGGTGCCCGGTTCCCAGGATGCCCGAGAACATCGCCGTCGCCACGATGACATACAGCCACTTCTCGACCACCTCGCGGTCCACGCCCGTCAGCTTCAGCATCAGGAAGCCCAGGATCGAGGCCATGATCAGTTCCCAGACGCCCTCGACCCACAGGTGGATCACATACCACCAGTACTGCTTGTCCAGGCCCAGGTTCGCTGGGTTGTAGAAGGCGAACAGGAACAGCAGCGCCAGACCCCAAAGCCCGATCAGAAGGATCGTGCTGATCGTGGTCTTGCGGCCCTTCAGCACCGTCATCGAGACGTTATACAGGAAGATCAGCGCGGCCACGACGATGCCGGCCTTGACCCAGGTGGGCTGTTCCAGGAACTCGCGCCCTTGGGTGCCGACGAAGTAGTTGCCCTGCCACGGGTTGAACAGATAGGTGGCGACCGCCCCGGCCGTGCCCACCACCAGGATGAACAGCTGCAGATAGGCCAGGAAGGGGGAATGGATTTCCCGCTCGGCTTCCTCGGGGATCAGGAAATAGGCGGCGCCGAAGAACCCGCACAGCAGCCAGACGACCAAGG
The DNA here is from genome assembly GCF_030846195.1 of Paracoccus yibinensis. GTDB lineage: Bacteria > Pseudomonadota > Alphaproteobacteria > Rhodobacterales > Rhodobacteraceae > Paracoccus > Paracoccus yibinensis. Next base: position 317,702 of record NZ_JAVCWH010000003.1, on the reverse strand, counting down.
CGTTGGTGTGGACCATCCGGCCCACGCTGAAGGGCAGGATTTCGGACAGGAAGTTCGGCTGGACATAGATATAGCCGATGATCAGCCCCATCGTCACCTGTGTGGCGAACAAGGCCAGGGCCACGGCGATATAGGCCAGGGCGATTTTTTGTGATTGATATTTCATGGTGTTTTCCAATCAACCGGCGTCGTTGGGGGGCCAGTCCTGGGTGCGGATCTTGTTGGTCCACAGCAGGAAGTCGGTGACTTCGCGGATTTCTTCGTCGGACAGGTTGAACTGCGGCATCTGGCGGCGGCCCTCGATGCCCGAGGGCTGCGCCTCCATCCAGGCCTTCATGACCTCGAAGGCGGCTTCGGGGTCGTCCTGGACGCCCCAGCGGGTCATGACGTTGCCCAGTTCGGGCGCGAAATAGGCGCCTTCGCCCAGGATCGAGTGGCAGTTGACGCAGGCGTGCTTTTCCCAGACGTGCTTGCCGCCCGCCACGCTGGCGGTCAGCGGCGCGTCATTCGTGGACACGTTCACGATATACCAGTGGCTGTGCACCGACAGGCCGATGAAGATGAGGATAAAGAACAGCGACCCGCCGTAAAAGATGTTCCGGGCCATGCTCTTTGTCAGGACTTCGCGCATGGCGAGGGTCTCCCGATACAGTTGCAATTGGGGGCACCATCGTCGTTCGGGCAGGGGCGATCCTTGTCCGAAGTCAAAGAAGGCCTATTAAATTCGTGCAGAATGCAGGGATGGGACAGAAAAGGGAAAAGGTCATGAACGATCGCTGGCCGGTCTGGAAACTGGCGCTGATGCTCTATGTCTTTGCGGCGGGGGCGGTGGCGATCAACCTGTTCATGCTGGGGCTGCTGGGCCAGGCCATCGGCCTGCCCGCGCTGTCCCCCGAAATGACGGTCCTGGTGTCGATCCCCCTGGGCATTCCCGCCGCCTGGGCATCCGGGCTGTGGGCGCGGCATCTGATGGACCAGGCCGCGTCCTGAGCCGGCGGTTCCAACCGGCGGATCTTGCGCGGATAGCGGTCGGCATCATCCGGCCGTCATGAAGCGCCAGCTGCTGGTGGGGCATCGGCCCCCTCTCATGTCAGGGCCGATCGGGCGACTGGTGCAGATAACGGCTGTGGGCGGGCAGCCCGCGGCTGTCGAAATCCTGGGCCAGCCGGTCAAGCGCGGCCAGGAAATCCGGTCCTGCCACGGCAGGGCCGTGACCGGGGATCATCCGTTCGGGACGCAGCGCCGCAAGCCTGCGCAGAGACTTTCCGGCGGCGTCCCAGTCAGGCGTGAAATAGGCGGGCGGACCTTGCAGATGCGGGATCTGCAACATCGCGCTGCCGAGCGATTCCTGGCGCGTGGCGCTGATCGCGTCACCTGCGATCAGGTCGCCCCTGGCCGCGTTCCAGAAGGACACGTGCCCCGGCGCATGGCCGGGCGTATGGATCCATTGCCAGCCTTCCAGTCCGGGGATCGTGCCGTCGCGGGGCAGGTCCTGCAGCCGGTCCGACACATCGATGGGTCCGCGCGGGAACAGCGGGGACAGTTCTGCCATGGAACCGCCGCCGACCTCGGGGGCAGGGGGCGGATAGGACTGTGTGCCGTCCAGATAGGGCCGTTCGGAAGGATGAGCCAGGATCGGCGCGTCCCAGTCGCGGGCCAGTTCGGCCAAGGCGCCGACATGATCGAAATGACCGTGGGTCAGCAGGATCGCGGCAGGCCGGGCGTCGCCGAACCGCTGCCGCGCCGCCGCACGGATGGCAGGGCCGGCCCCGGCCAGACCCGCATCGACCAGGAACCAGCCCCGGTCCCCGGCTTCCGGCCTGCCGATGAAGGCCACGTTGACGATGCCGCAGCGCAGTCGGAGCAAGTCCGGGCCAAGCTCGTCCCCTGCCACCGCCGCCGCGGAAAGCGGCACCCCGCGCGGTCCCGGCGGCTGGGTCAGGGCGGCGGCGGCCAGGGAAAAGGCGCCGTAACCCGTCAGAAAGGCGCGCGGTCCCGGCGCGCGTTCGCCGAGGCCCGCCGCCAGGCAGGCCGCCCCCTGCGCCGCGTCCAGCATCCGATGCTGGTCCAGGCCGATCCCGCCGCCCGGGCCGTCGCGATACCGGGTGGCCAGCGAATAGGCCGCGACCCCCAGCCCGGCCAGGGCCAACGGGCGCCTCAGGCGGCTTGGCCATCCCAATGCGCGAGGCACCAGCAGCAGCGCGGCGGCGGACGCGGCGTCAAGCCGGGCGTGAAGACGGATCGGGATCATGGGACAGATTCTCCAGGGGGGGCGGGGGCCGCGGGCAAAGCGGCGCAAAGACCGACAAGCGCCCGAGCCGTCAGGGCCGCGCCCAGTTCGACCCGGCGCGCCAGGTTTGACCTGCCGAAATCAAAGGCCTTGCCCACGAAGACATCATCGGGGTCGGTCAGCACGATGTGATGGAAGTCGCGGCCCTTCAGGTCGGCGCCCTGGATGATGCGGGCCGATTGGCCGGCAAAGAACAGTTCCTGCGCGCGGGTGCCGATGCCGTCCATGGTTTCCAGCATCGTTCCCTGCTGCGTGAACAGGTCAAGCGCGATGATCGCCGCATCGCCCGGCCGGTCCAGCAGCGGGCGCAGGGGCAGGTTCTCGCACAGGCCGGGATCCAGGAAGGCGCGGCCGTCGATGTGGACGGGCCGGAACAGGACGGGCAGGGCGGTGCTGGCCATCAGGTGCTCCACCGTCAGGGTCGTGCCGCGGTTGCGGAAGTCCACGACCTCGCCGGTTTCGGCATCCAGGGCGGTGATCGTGACCTCGATGTCAGAATCGTTCAGACGGTCGAAGTCGATGCTGCGTTCCAGAAGCCGCCGCATCGGCCCGCGCCGGAATTGAGAGCGGTCGGCGGGCATTCCCGGCACGATCTCCCACAGGCCGGGCCAGGACGGCACGAACAGCGGCGGATGGCCGCGCAGCAGCATGGCGGTAATGGAAGCCCGGCGTCCGCTGACCGAACGATGCTGCGCGACCTTGTCCAGAAAGGCGTGCAGCGCCTCGGTCCGCCGGTCGGGCGGATTGCCTGCGATCAGCGCAGCCACAACCGCCCCGATCGAGGCGCCCGACATGCGCGTGACGCGCAGGCCGGACCTCTCGACCGCTTGCCAGGCACCGACATGGAACGCGCCAAGCGCGTTCCCGCCGGCAAGGCAAAGCCAGGCCTCCATGCGTCAGCCCATCCGGTTGCTGATCGCCCGCAGCATGGACATGTGGGAATCGATGGCCGGAACGCCGACGATGGACGCGCCGCGCGCCATCGGATTTTCGCCGTTCTCGGCATAGGCCGCGTGCAGCGCCCGCAACTGTTCATGGCCCTGCATCTGCGCCGTCAGATATTGCCGGTCGAATTCCGCGCCTGCCTCCATGGCGTTCATCTGTTCCAGCATCGTCGCGTGCTCCGGCGCGACCTGATCGGACGGGGCGGCGCCGAATGCACGGGCCACGGCCTCCTGCTCGGCGACTTCCAGCGCGGCAAAGGCCTTGACGGCGGGATCGGTCGCCTTCTCGGCGGCAAGCCGGCTGCTGAGCAACGAGAAATTACCTCCCAGCAGGATTTCCTGCATGCGTGCGTCGGGGGCGGCGGCCTGGGCAAAGGCCATCCGGGCGACCGGCATGACGGCGGCTGCGGCGCCTGCGGCGAAAAGGGTTCTGCGCTTCATCCTGGTTCTCCTGTCGGTGGAAGGTGGTCCGGGGTGCCGGACCGGTGGTTTGCCCGGCCTGTCGCGGCCGCGCAGGGGATCATTCGCCCTTGGGCTTGGCCATCTGCCGGTGCATCTTGGCCACCACGCCCGCGGGCAGGATTTCGGCTGCCGTGGCCTGGACCTTGTTCTTCAACCCCGGCGTCATCTGCGTCCGGCCCGCAAGCATCGCGTCATAGCCCGCGCGGGCGACCATGGCAGGGTCGTCCTTCTTCATCTGGCCCAGGTTCGTGTCCAGAAGCCCCGCGCGTTCGAAGAACGCGGTATCGGTGATTCCCGGCATCAGGCAGGTCACGGTCACGCCCGTGTCCTTCAGTTCCTCGTTCCAGCCCAGGGCGAAATTGTTGAGGAATGCCTTCGAGGCGTTGTAGATCGCCTGGAATGTCCCGGGCATGAAGCCCGCGATGGACCCGGTGATCAGGATACGGCCTTGGCCCCTGTCGCGCATGCGCCGTCCCAGGGGATGCGCCAGCCGCAGCACACCCAGCACATTCGTCATCACCACATGGTCGATCCGGTCGGGATCCTGGTCCAGGAAGGCGTTGCCCATCCCCGTGCCCGCATTCAGCATCAGAAGATCCACGTCACGCCCCGCCAGCCTGTTCAGAACGGCGACAATGCCTGCGGGCGTGGCCAGGTCGGCCTCGACCGCCTCGCCGCCCAGGGTGGCGGCCGCTTCGTGAATCGCGGGTTCGTTGGCGACCATGATGGCGTGGTGGCCATCGGCGCGGGCGATGCGGGCCAGTTCCAGCCCGATCCCGGTCGAGGCCCCGGTGATGATGGCAAGGCTCATGGTCTTCTCCTGTTCGGGCCGCGTCAGACGCGCGCCCAGTTGAAACATCCGGCGGGCACCCCTGTTCCGCTGACCAGAAGCGCGCCCGACAGGTAAAGCCGCCAAGGGGCGCCGCCTTCCAGCCGCGCAACCGTGACCTGGGACAGGGGGTCGGTCCAGATCACATCGCCTTCCCCGAATCCCGCGCGCGACATGGCGGTGCCCGGATCGACGCCCGGCGCAAAGACGATCGTGGCGAAGGGCTGGTCCGCCGGAGGCAGCGCCGCCCAAGCACCCGCCCCCAGGCTGATGGCCGCCAGAACGGAAACCGTCAGGCCGGGCGGCGGATCCGACCGGCCCTTGGGCCTGCGCGCGATCACCAGGCCCAGCAGGATGGGCAGCAGCCCCAGCCCCAGGAACCACCCTAGATCCCAGGCCAGCGGATAGGCGCTGTCCAGCCGGATCCGGTGGATGCCCAGCAGCCAGTGCGACAGGATCCCGTCCAGCACATGCCAGGCACCGAAACCCATCAGCAGCGTCCCCAGCGTGCCATTCATCCCCGCAGCAGCACCCCGCGCCCGCCACAGCTCGATCAGGGCCAGGGCAGCCAGCCCATACATCGCGGCATGGAACCAGCCGTCCCACAGGATTTGCAGCCGCAGATCTTCCATTCCCGGCACCAGGCTGAGAAGGTGATGCCATTGTAGGATCTGGTGCAAAAGGATGCCGTCGAAAAATCCGCCGAGCGCGAAGCCCAGCGCGATTGTCCAACGAATCCAGGGCGTTCGGGTCATGGCCGTTCCGTGCCTGTTGAAAGACCCGCCGGCATTGACCGGCGGGCCGCTGGATCACCCGATCTGTTCGGCCTGCGCGCCGCTGCCGGGCCGGGCCATGCCCAGGTCGGGCTTCTGGTCCGAAGGATGCAGCTTGCCCTTGGCAAAGGTGCCCTTGCCGTCGATGGACGGCCCGTCGCCCCAGCGGCCCGGAACCGGCGCGCTGCCATCGGCCTGGAAGCCCAGATAGGCATAGCTGAACTCGGTCTTTTCCTCGGCCTGCGGATGGCTGTTGGGGATCGGGAAGGCGCCGGTCATGCCGCCCAGTTCCTCGAGCGTGGCCAGCCATTGGTTCTGGTGCATGGTGTCACGCGCAATCAGGTATTGCAGCATGTCCTTCATCCCCGCGTCGTCGGTCATGTTGTAAAGTCGCACCGCCAGCGTCCGCCCGGTGGATTCGGCGGCGACATTGGCGGTCATGTCGGCTGCAATGTTGCCGCTGGCATAGATGTGGGACATGTCGAAGGGCACACCGTCGCTGTCCACCGGCATGGCCGACAGGCCCGAGGACAGCAGGTTCTTGAGGTTCATGCCGCCCATGATCGCGCCCACGGCGCGGTCGCTGGCGGCCATCTCCTCTTTCATGGACAGGGGCGCGCCTTCCAGGTTCATGGCAACAGCCGTGGCCAGCATCTCGATATGGCCCAGTTCCTCGGCGGCGGTGTTCATCAGCAGGTCGCGGAACTTGGGATTGCCGCGTGCACCGCAGGCCTGGAAGAAATACTGCATGGCCACGCGAATCTCGCCCTCGACCCCGCCGATGGCCTGCTGAAGGGCGCGGGCGAAGACCGGATTAGGGGAATCGACGCGAACGGGGTATTGCAGCTTGTTGTCGGTGTAAAACATCGGAAAACCTTGGCTGATCGTGGACTGAAGGTCCGCATTCGGACCGCGAATCACACGCCCGCACTGGGCGGACGCCCGACCACCAACAGATCGGCCGTCCAGAGGTTCCCGGTGATTGTGTCGTTAATACTTTATCAACTCGCCTGAGCCTGGCGCGCATCCTTCTCGATGACGCTCATGACCTCGGGGGCCGCCACGAAACGCCAGTTCCGGCGCGGTCCCGCCATCACGTTGAGGTAGTAGAGTTCGAACCCGTGCGGCGCCGCGCAGGGATGGTGGCCACGGGGCACCAGGACCACATCGCCATCACGCACGACCATGCATTCGTCCAGGCTGCCGTCGTCCGTATAGACCCGCTGAACAGCCCAGCCGTCCCTGGGACTCAGACGGTGATAATAGGTTTCCTCAAGATAGGTGATGCGGGGGAAGTCGTCCTCGTCATGGCGATGGCTGGGATAAGATGACCAGTGTCCCGCGGGGGTGAAGACCTCGGTGACCAGCAGGCTGTCGCAGAAGTCCTGATCCTCCATGGCGATGTTGTTGATCCAGCGGGTGTTGGTCCCCTGGCCGCGCTGCGTCAGGGTGATGCCGTCCGGGCCGATGCGGCGCGCCGCGTGCCCACCCCGGCCCGGCGCGGTGCAGACGGCCAGCGTGCAGTCGGTCGTTGCCTGCGCCTGCCAGTCCTGGCCGGGGGGCACGTACAGGCAATGCGGCGGGGTCTTTTCGAAGACATCTATGCGATCGCCCAGAACGCCCCAATCCTGGCCCGCCGCGCTGATTTGGGCCTTGCCCTCGACCAGGACCAGGATCGCCTCCCTGTCGCCGATGGCCTCGGCTGCCGTCTCGCCTTTCCGCAGGCGGTGCAGCGAAAATCCCACATAGCGCCAGCCGGCCGATTGCGGCGTGATGCGATGCACTTCGCCATGGGTGCCGAAGGGTCTGCGAAGAAGGGTGCTCATGACGGGCCTTGTCTTCTGTGTGGAAATATCCTCGGGGGTGTGGGGGCAGACAGCCCCCACCGCGCTCAGGCTGCCGCCGCGCGGTCCAGACCTGCCTCGGCCGCCGCCGCCTTCAGCGACCTCAATCCCAGGGACTGATACTCCAGCGGGTTGCGCTTTTCCGGGTCCTGTTCGGCCTCGATCACCAGCCAGCCGTCATAACCGGCCTCGGCCAGGATGCGCAGCAGCGGCACGAAGTCGATGGCCCCCTCGGGATCGCCCGGCACGGTGAAGGCCCCTGCCAGCACCCCCTGGAGAAAGGACAGGTTCTCGTCGCGGACCCGTCGGGTCACATCCCGGCGGATGTTCTTGGCGTGGAAATGGGCCACGCGCGCGACGTGCTTGCGCAGAACCGCCTGGGGATCGCCGCCGCCGAAGGTGCAGTGGCCCGCATCGAACAGCAGGTGCGTGGCGGGTCCGGTCGCGGCCATGAAGGCGTCGATCTCCTCGGGCGATTCGACCACCGTGCCCATGTGGTGGTGATAGGCCAGCGTAATCCCCTGCGATGCCAGATAGGTCGCGAATTCCTCGATCTTGCGGCCGAAATCGGTCATCTCGGCGGCCGTCAGGCGGGGCCGGTCGTTCACCGCGACGCCGGGATTGCCATGCACGGTGTTGGAACATTCGCAGACGATGCAGACGCGGCAGTCGTTGGCCTTCAGCTTGGCCAGATGCGGCTGGACCGCCGCGATCTCGTCCTCGACCGAGCCCGTCAGCAGGTTGGTCGAATACCAGCCCGAAATGAACTTCAGCCCATAGTGCCCCAGCAGGTCCTTCAGCGCCTGGGGGTCTTCGGGCCAGCGGTGCCCATTCTCGATCCCGTCGAAGCCGATGATGCGGCCTGCCTCGGTCAGGATCTGCTCGGTCGGGATATGGGCGCCGATGGTCTGGTCGTCGTCATTGGCCCAGGCGATGGGGTTGGTGCCATAGCGGATCATGGGTGCTTTCCTCAGTTCACCAGCCGCGCGCGGGCGGCATTTTCCAGATAGGTTCGATAGGCGTCGCGCAGCCTGTCCGTCGCGCCAACGGCCGGGACGGCCACGTCCCACCAGTGGCCCGCCTCGTCTGTCAGGCCGTGAGCGGGGCCATCCTTGGCGGTGGTATCGATGACGATCACCGTGGGGATGTCGCGCCCTCGCGCGGCGGCGATCTGCGCTTCCAGGTCGGCGATGCCGTTGGCCTTGACCGCATGGGCGCCCATGGAGCCCGCATGGGCCACATAGTCGATGCGGGGCTGGTCCTCGACGTTGCAGTCCACATACAGGTTGTTGAACGGAACGCCGCCCGAAACCTGCTGCAGCCGGTTGATGCAGCCATAGCCCCGGTTGTCGGTCAGCACGACCGTGAAGGGAATGCGCCGCATCACGGCCGTGGCCAGTTCGCTGTTGGCCATCATGTAGCTGCCGTCGCCCACGAAGCAGATGACCTCGCGGTCCGGGCAGGCCAGCTTGATGCCCATCGCGCCCGCGATTTCATATCCCATGCAGGAATATCCGTATTCCATGTGGTATCCGCCCTGCGCGGGCTGCCACAAAAGCTTCAACGCGCCGGGCATGGTGCCTGCCGCGCACATGGCGATGGCGTCGGGGGCGGCGCGCTGGACCGCACCGATCACCTGTGCGTCGTTGGGCAGGTCGTTGCCGGGCGCGGGGACCGCGCAATGGGCACCGACGGCGGCCAGCCAGTCGGCGCGTGCGCTGCCGTCGAAGGCGGCGCGATGATCGCCCAGGGCCGCCGTCAGCTTTTCCAAAGCCACGCGCGCGTCAGCTACCAGCGACACTGCCCCATGCTTGGCCGCATCATACGGCTGCACGTTGATCGACACCAGCATCGCGTCCTGCGCGAACATCGTGCGCGAGCCGGTGGTGAAGTCCTGCAACCGCGTGCCGACGCCGATCACCAGATCCGCGCCCCGCAGGACGGCATTGGCGGCAGCCGACCCGTCCACGCCGGATGCGCCGAAGTTCATCGGGTCCGCCTGCGCAAGCGCGGACTTGCCCGCCTGCGTTTCCGCGACCGGGATGCCGTGACGCGCGGCAAAATCCGACAGCGCCGTTTCGGCCCCCGAATAGATCACGCCCCCGCCCGCGACGATGGCAGGGCGTTTCGCGGCGCGGATCAGGCCCGCCACCTCCTCCAGTTCCTGCGCGTCGGGTTCCGGGCGGCGGATGCGCCAGACGCGGGGTTCGAAGAAGGCCTCGGGCCAGTCGTATGCCTCGGCCTGGGTGTCCTGGCAGAAGGCCAGGCAGACCGGGCCGCAATTGGCCGGATCGGTCATCACCCGCAGCGCGCGGGGCAGGGCGGTCAGAAGCTGCTCTGGCCGCTGGATGCGGTCGAAGTATCGCACCACGGGGCGGAAGCAGTCGTTGGCGCTGACGGTGCCATCGTCGAAATCCTCGACCTGCTGCAGCACCGGATCGGGGCGGCGGCTGGCAAAGACATCGCCCGCGATCAGCAGGACCGGCAGGCGGTTCACATGCGCCAGCGCGGCGGCCGTCACCATGTTGGTGGCCCCCGGCCCGATGGAGGAGGTCACCGCATGCGCCCGCCGCCGCTTCTTCGCCTTGGCAAAGGCGATGGCGGCGTGGGCCATGGTCTGCTCGTTCTGGCCCCGCCAGGTCGGGAAGGCCTCGCCGATGCCGTGCAGCGCCTCGCCGATGCCCGCGACGTTGCCATGGCCGAAGATCGCCCAGCAGCCTTCGACGAAGCGTTCGCCATCCTCGGTCATCTGCACCGACAGCCAGCGGACCATGGCCTGCGCGGCCGTCAGCCGGATTGTTCCACTCATCTCAGCACCTCTTGCGTGATCCGCCGGGACAGGCTTTCCGTCCCCTTTGTCCAGATGCCGGTTCATGCCGCCACCTTTGCGGTTGCCCGCGCCTTGTCCCAGATGCCGCAGAGCCGGCTGTATCGCCGGGCCATCTCCTCGACCGCTTCGCCGTCGGTCAGGTCGCCGTCCAGCCAGGCCCGCGCGACCGCGCCAAAGATCGTGCGCCCCACCGCGAAGCCCTTGACCAGCGGGAAGGCCGCTGCCACGGCGAAGCTGCCGGCCAGTTCGGCCTCGGGCGCATCCAGTCCAAGAACCACGATGCCGCGGGTGTTGGGGTCGTTATCCTCGATCGCGCCGATGGCCTTGCGCCAGGCCACCCCTTCGGTCATCGGCTCCAGCTTCCACCAGTCGGGATAGACGCCTGCCGCATAGAATTGCCGGATCAGCGTTGCCGTTGTCTCGTTGTCCACGGGTCCGACCTTGGATGGAATGATCTCCAGGAGGAATTCCAGATCGTTGCGCCGCGCGGCCTGGAACAGGCGCCTGACGGTTTCCTCTTGCGCGGCGCGGATCGCCGGATCGTCCTTGGGATGGCAGAAGCACAGGACCTTGACCACGTTCTCGCGCGCCCAAGCCTCCAGTCCGCCGCAGTCGAGGCCCAGGTCCGGCTCCAGTTCCAGCGGCCGCGATCCCGGCCATTCGGCGGGCCGTCCAATCCAGAGGCCGGTCCCTGACGCGGCGTGCAGCGCGTCGCGCCCGATGCGGTTGTCGCAGAGGATGCCGTATCCCGGCTTGCCGCCCTGGACCTGCAACGCGGCCCGCAGGCACAGTTCCTTGAAGGCGCCGCCCTTTTCGGGTGTGTATCCGGGCATCTGTTCCAGCTGCATCCGGTGGTCGAAGGCAAAGACCCGCATGGTGGACCAGTCGCCGCCGGTGCGGCGGTGCCGGTTGGTGGCCCAGTGGACTTGTTCCAGTTCCGGGTCGTTGCGCAGGTCCGGGCGCACCACCCCGCGCTTGAGGAAGAATTCCAGTTCCGCAAGGCTTGGATAGGCGGGCGTGCAGCCATGACGGCTGACCGCAAGCGCGCCGCAGGCATTGGCGTATTCCAGGGCCTTGGGCCAAGGCTCGCCGTCCAGCCAGCCCTTCATCAGGCCCGAGAAGAAGCCGTCGCCTGCGCCCAGGACGTTGAAGACCTCGATGGGAAAGCCCGGCCCTGCCTCGCCTTCGTCCAGGCTGTCGGGGATGGCGCCGGTAAAGGCCACCGCGCCCGCCGCGCCGCGCTTGCAGACCAGCGTGGCGGGGGTTATCGCCCGCACCGCCCGCAGGGCAGCGATGGTATCGGTTGACCCGCCGGCGATGTGGAACTCCTCCTCGGTCCCCACGATCAGGTCGAACAGGGGCAGCGTCGATTGCAGCCGCGCCGTCACCGCCGCGCTTTCCACGAAGCGGCTTTCGCCCGCGTCGTGACCCGCAAGCCCCCAGAGGTTCGGGCGATAGTCGATGTCCAGCGCGGTGCGCGCGCCATGCTTGCGTGCCAGCCGCAGCGCCTTGAGGACGGCGGCTTCCGTGCGCGGATGCGACAGATGCGTGCCGGTCGCCAGCACCGCGCGGGCGTCCGCGATCAGGGGTTCGTCGATGTCGTCTTCGCACAGCGCCATGTCGGCGCAGTCGCTGCGATAGAAGATCAGCGGGAAGCGTTCCTGGTCGCGAATCCCCAGGATCACCAGGGCGGTCAGCCGCTCGGGGTCCGTCACCACGCCCCGCACGTCCACGCCTTCGCGGACCAGCTGCTCGCGGATGAAGCGGCCCATGTGCTCGTCGCCCACGCGCGTGATCAGCCCCGACCGCAGCCCCAGCCGCGCCGTGCCGCAGGCAATATTCGTGGGGCTGCCGCCGATATACTTGCGGAACGACCCCATGTCCTCCAGCCGCCCGCCGACCTGCGCGCCGTAAAGGTCGATGCTGGAACGGCCGATGGTGATCAGGTCAAGGGATTTGGTCATGGGATCGGTCCTTGTCTGGGGTCAGGCTTGCTCGGAAACAAAGGCCATGCTGGCCTTCACTGCGCCCTTGGGATCGGCGGCCTGATGCACTTCGTCCGCAAAGGGCTCGAAGCTGAAGGGGCCCTCATAGCCCGCCTCCAGCAGCGCCCGGATCTGGGGCAGGTTTCCCAGCCGGTCCCCGCCGTCCACCAGCACCCGATGGGCGTCCAGCATGTCCGCGACCGACACCGCCGGGTCGGTCACGCCCGAGATATGGACGAGGCCGGTCCATTCCGGGAAGAACTCGGTTTCGCCAGCCAGATGGTGGTGGAAGGTGTCGTGCATCAGCTTGTAGGTGCCTTCCCCGCCAGCCGCCTGGATGGCGCGGATAGCCTCGGCCTTGCTTCGCAGGGACGAAATCGGGAAGCCCAGCGGTTCCACCAGCCCGGTCAGGCCGCGCGTGTCGAGGATCGTCTTCATCGCTGTCAGCGCGCCCACCAGTTGGTCGAAATCCACGGGCGTGCCGTCGTTCAGCGGGCACATGACCAGGGCCTTGGCCCCGCAGGCGGCGGCATAATCGGCCATCGCCTCGGCCCGCGCGGGCAAGTCGCCCGTCCAGGTGTTGAAGGGATAAAGCGCGTTGATGGAAAGGATGGTCACACCCGCCTTCTCGGCCTCGGCCTTCACGTCCTCGGGTCGCCAATTGGACAGGACATCGGGCAGGTCGTTGCGGATCTCGACCTCGGTGACGCCAAGGTCGCGGGCCGCAGTGAAGAAGTCGGGCAGCGACAGCTTGGGCGCGGCGATGTGGTTCAGGGCAAAGCGCATGGCGTCCTCAGGCATAAAGGGCGGGGCGGTCGGGATAGGTGATGGCGATCATCTCGCCTTCGGCGTCCTGCGCCTGGACGCAGGCGTCCGAGGTGACTGCGGCCATGTAGCCGTCCCAGGAGGTCGGACCGGAGGCGGTGCCCTGGGCGGCGGCCTTCAGGAAGTCCTGCAGTTCCACGTCGTAGGAGGCGACGAAGCGGTCCTTCCAGTCGGTCAGGATCGGGTTGCCGCGCGTGGCCGCCAGCCGGGTCTGGATCGCCATCGGTTCGGGCAGGCGCGCCACGCCATCCTCGCCCACGACCTCGCACTGGATGTCATAGCCGTAGTGGCAGTTCACGAAGATCTCGGTGTCGATCACCGTGCCCTTGGCCGTCACCAGCGTCACGATCTGCGGGTCGCGTAGCTTGGCATGGCTGCGGGCCGCCGAACGGGGGAAGGTCACGCGGGCGGACACATAGTCGTCGTCCAGCAGCCAGCGGAACACGTCGATCTCGTGGATCAGCGTGTCGTGGATCGCCATGGGGGTGGTATAGGCTTCCGGGACAGTCGGGTTGCGATGCGCGGCATGGACCATGATCGGCGCGCCGATCTGTCCGTCCACCACCTTCTTCAGCGCGACATAACCTTCATCATAGCGGCGCATGAAGCCGACCTGGACCAGACGCTTGCCGTGGGCCACCTCGGCATCGACGATGCGCTTGGCGCCTTCGGCGGTCGTGGCCAGCGGCTTTTCGCAGAAGCAGGGTTTTCCGGCGGCAATGGCGGCCAGCACGTATTGTTCATGCGTGGCACCCCAGGAGGTGACCAGCACGGCATCGACCTGATCCGAGGCAATCAATTCCTCGCCGGTTGCAAAGACCGTGGCATCGGGGGCGATGTCGGCCTTGACCGCTTCGGCGGAGGCGCGGTTCACGTCGGACAGCGCGGTGATGGTGCCGCCCGACAGCACCTGGTTGATGCGGCGGGCATGGTCGCGGCCGATGGCTCCGGTGCCGATGACACCAATTCTGACGGTCATTCCTTGGAACCTTTCTTCCAATACTGGTCGATGTATTTCTGCATCTCGGCGCGCATGAAGCGCCCGGACTGGTCGGCCTTGTCTTCCCAGGCGAAGACGCAGGCGGTCATGATGCCGTCGAAGCCGATTTCCGCCAGCGTGCCGAAGAACTCGTCCCAGGGCACCTCGCCCTGGCCGATGTTGAGGTGCTGGTGGACGCGCGCCTGCGTGCCCGGCGGGTTCAGGATATAGCGCAACCCGCTTGAGGCCTTGTGGTTGAAGGTGTCGCCCACATGGACATGGGCCAGCACATCGGCGGCCTCGCGCAGCATGGCCGTCGTGTCGTCGCCGAAATAGAAGGTGTGCGGCGCGCAATAAAGGAAGCGCACGTTCTTCGAGTTCACCGTGCGGATGATGTCCAGCGCGGGCTGGATCGTTTCGCACCAGTCCTCGGGGTGCGGCTCGATATGCAGGTTGATCCCCTCGCGCTCGAAGATCGGGACCAGTTCCTCCATGCTGCGCCACCAGGCGTCCTCGCAGGCCTCGATCATGCTGCCGGTGTGGCAGCAATAGCAGGACCCCTTGTCGGGATGGGGACCGCGGCCGAATTCGCTGTTCATGGTGTCCACGCCCAGTTCGACGGCGATCTCGATGGCACGTTTCCAGTGCTTTACCGCGGCCCGGCGTTCCGTTTCGTCATTGGAAGCCCAGCGATACATCGGCAGCAGGCTGGCGATGCCCACGTCTGCGTCCTTCAGCGCCTTTTTCAGCGAGGCGATCCGGTCGGGGAACACGCGCGGGGCCTTGAACCATTCCAGGAAATCGCCGCGCGGCGACAGTTCGATCCAGTCATAGCCAAGCTCCTTGACCTTGGCGGGGATCGCCTCGAGCGGCAGATGGCGGTGCATGAAGGGGTCGATGGCAATGCGCATGGGGTGGTCCTGTCGTATTTGAAAAGCCGGGCAGGGCGGGGAGGAGGAGACGCCCCGCCCGGCGGCACCGCTTACTTCTGGTAATCGGCCATGTTCTGGGGCGTGACCGGCTCGAAGGGGATCCAGTGTTCGGATTCGACCGTCTCGCCGTTGGCCGCAGCAACGGCGGCCTTCACCGCCTGTTCGCCCTGGCCGGTGGCGTTCTGATAGACGGTCACGTCCATCTGCCCCGCTTCCATCGCCGCCAGCCCGTCGGCAGTGGCGTCGATGCCCGCAATGACGATGTCGCCCTTGCCGGTGGTGGCGGCCAGGGCCTGCGCCGCGCCGATCGCCATTTCGTCGTTGTTGGCGACGATGGCGTCGAACTCCAGGCCCGCCGTCATCCACGAGGTCACCAGATCCTGCGCCTGGACGCGGTTCCAGTTGGCGACCTGCTTTTCGACGATTTCCACCTGGCAGTCGGGCTTGGCAAAGGCTTCCTCGACCATCTTCGTGCGCACCAGGGCGGCGTGGTTTTCCAGCGGTCCCATCAGGATCACGGCCTTGGGATCCTCGCGCCCCTTCAGGGCCTCGCAGACGGCGGCGGCTTCCAGGTTGCCTGCGTCGGTTTCCTCGGAACCCACATAGGCGGTCCCTGCGGGCATCCCGGTTTCCAGTTCCGCCGGCGGGTGGTTCACATAGATCAGCGGAATGCCCGCGCCTGTCGCGGCGGCGGTGATGGCGGCCGTGCTGTCGCCATCGACCGCGTTCACGATGATCGCGTCCACGCCGTTCGCCACGAAGTTCTGCACCTGGTTCAGCTGTTTCGCCACGTCCAGTTGCGCATCCTCGACCGACAGTGTGACGCCTTCGGTCCGCTCGGCCTCGGCGCGGATGCCGTTCAGCAGGATCGTCAGGAAGGGGTTGTCGAACGAGGTCATGGTGACGCCAATCCGGGTTTCCGCCAGGGCGGGTGCTGCCAGCGACAGGCAGAGGGCGGTGGTGGCGGCAATCTTTCCGGGCAGTCTGGTCATGGGGTGCATCCTGACGGTTGGTGTAAAGGGGGGATCAGGGGGGCTGAGGCGCGGGCCTAGCTGGTCTTGCGGCGCTTTCTTTGCCGATGCACGTCGGCCACCACGGCGGCCACGACGATCGCGCCCTTGATCATTTCCTGGTAGTAGGCGTCGAGCCGCAGGAACGTGAAGCCCGAGATGATGACCCCGAAGATGATCATCCCGATGGCCGTGCCCAGGATCGACCCGCGCCCGCCATTGAGCGACACGCCCCCGATCACCGCCATGGCGATGGCGTCGAGTTCATAGGCAAGCCCCATCCCCGCCTGCGCGGTCTGTCCGCGCGCCGCCACCACCATTCCGGCAAGCGCCGCCAGCATCGCGGCGATGACATAGACCTTGACCAGGTGGCGTTCCACGTCGATGCCGGACACGCGGGCGGCCTGGGCATTGGCGCCGATGGCATAGGTGAACTTGCCATAACGGGTGTATTTCATCGCCACGTGGAAGATCGCCGCGACCAGGATGAAGATCACGACCGGCATCATGCCGCTGCCGATCCAGGCGAAGCCCTCGGTCGGGAAGCTGATCGGCTGGCCCTTGGTGTACCACTTGGCGAAGCCGCGCACCGTGACCATCGTGCCCAGGGTGGCGATGAAGGGCGGGATCTTGGTATAGGCGATCAGCCAGCCGTTGATGAAGCCGACGATGGCCCCGCAGCCCAGGCCGATCAGCAGGGGCACGATCATCGGCAGGTCGGTCAGGCCGGGATAGACCGCACGGGCATAGGTCGAGACTTGGGCGAAGGACATCGCCACCATGGCGACCGCGCCCACCACTGACCCGGACGACAGGTCGATCCCGCCCGAGATGATGACCTGCGTCACGCCCACGGCGATGATGCCGATCACGGACACCTGCAGGATCATGATCTTCAGCCGGTTCCAGGAGAACAGGAACGACTGGCCCTGGAAGATCCAGCCCAGGATCTCGAACACAAGCGCGATGCCGATCAGGACCAGCAGGATGTTGACCTCGGCCGGAAGCTTGCGATGGGGACGCGCGGGGGCGCGGGCGGTGATGTCTTGGCTGCTCATGAGGATGTTCCCTTACTTCGCCGCAAGCGACATGATCTTGACCTGGTCGGCCTCGGCCCGGTCCAGGAAGCCGGACACATGGCCCTCGTGCATGACCATGATGCGGTCGGACATGCCCAGCACCTCGGGCAATTCCGAGGAGATCATCAGCACCGCCACGCCCTGCGCGGCCAGTTCGGTGATCAGGCGGTGGATTTCGGATTTCGCGCCCACGTCGATCCCGCGCGTGGGTTCGTCCAGGATCAGGATGCGGGGTTTCGTCAGAAGCCAGCGGGCGATCAGCAGCTTCTGCTGGTTGCCGCCCGACAGGTTTTCCACGGTTTCCTGAAGGTTCGGGGTCTTGACCCGCAGGGTCTTCGCCATGTCCTCGGCCAGGCGGTTGACGGCGGCCTGCTGGACGAAGCCGTGCTTGACATGGCTGCGGGTGATCAGCGCGGACTGGATGTTTTCCAGGCAATCCAGCGTCAGGAAGCAGCCGGTTTCCTTGCGGTCCTCGGTCAGGAAGGCCATGCCATGCGCCATGGCCTGCGCGGGACTGTCGATGGTGACGGGCTTGCCGTCGATCAGGATTTCGCCACTGTCGGCGGGCGTCACGCCGAACAGCGCCTCGGCCACGTTGGACCGCTTGGACCCGACCAGGCCTGCCAGCCCCAGGATCTCGCCGCGCCGCAGGGAGAAGGACACGTCGTGGAAGACGCCCGGCAGGGTCAGGTTGCGCACCTCCAGGATCGTGTCGCCGATGGGGCAGTCGACCTTGGGGAACATGTTGGTGATCTCTCGGCCGACCATCATGCGGATGATGTCGTCGCGGGTCACGTCCTTCGCGTTGTGTGTGCCCACATACTTGCCGTCGCGGAAGACGGTGAATTCGTCGGCGATCTCGAACAGCTCGTTCATCTTGTGGGTGATGTAGACGATGCCGATGCCGCGCTGGCGCAGGTCGCGGATGATGGCGAACAGGTGGTCCACCTCGCGCTCGGTCAGCGCCGAGGTCGGCTCGTCCATGATAAGGACGTCCGAGTTGTGGCTGACTGCCTTAGCGATCTCGACCATCTGCTTCTGCGCCACTGTCAGGTCCGACACCTGCGCGCGGGGGTCCAAGCTGATGTTCAGCCGTGCAAACAGGTCGGCCGTCATCTGCGCCATCTTCGCATGGTCGATCAGGCCGAAGCGGTTCTTGGGCTCGCGCCGGATCCAGATGTTCTCGGCCACCGTCATCCAGTTCATCAGCGCCAGTTCCTGGTGGATCATCGAGATCCCCTGTTCCAGCGCGTCCAGCGGCGACTTCAGCGCGACGACCTGCCCCCGCAGCCGGATCTCGCCCGCGTCGGGCTGATAGACGCCTGCGATGATCTTCATCAGCGTGGACTTGCCCGCGCCGTTCTCGCCCATCAGGGCGTGGACCGTGCCCGGGCGGATGCGCAACTGCACGTCGTCCAGCGCCAGAACGCCCGGAAACTCCTTGCGGATGCCGCTGATCGACAAGACGCCTTCCTGCTCGATCGCCGCGTGGACGCGGTCGATGGCGGCAGCAGTCCTTGGGCTGACCATGAAACTGTCCTCCGGTGGGAAAGGGTGCCGGGGCGCGCGGGGCGCCCCGGCGGCAGGGCTCAGTTCCGGGCCTGGTATTCGGCCAGGTTCGCGGGCGTCACCAGTTCGAAAGGCACATAGACCTTGGTCTCGACCGCCTCGCCGCGCGCCAGCTTCAACGCGGCATCGACCGCGCCCTGGCCCTGACCCGCCGCGTTCTGGAAGACGGTCACGTCCAGGTCGCCCGCCTCCATCGCGGCCAGGGCGTCCTGCGTGGCGTCCACGCCGCCGACGATCACGTCATCCATCGACATGCCCGCCGATTTCATGGCCTGGATCGCGCCAATGGCCATTTCGTCGTTGTTGGAGATCACCGCGTCGAATTCCAGGCCCGAGGTGATCCAGTTCGTCATCAGGTCGGCGGCCTGGGTGCGCGACCAGTTGGCGGTCTGCTCCTCGACGATCTGGATGAAGCTGCATTCGGGCGTGGCGATCACGTCCTTGATGTCCTGGGTGCGCATCCGCGCGGCCTGGTTCGACAACTCGCCCATCAGCACCACGGCCTTGGCCTCGGTCTTGCCGGCCTCTTTCAGCAGGCGGCAGATTTCCTGGGTTTCCAGCGTGCCGGATTCCTTTTCGTCCGATGCCACGAAGGCCTGCTTTTCAGGCAGGCTGTCCACGTTCACCGGCTCGCGGTTGACATAGACCAGCGGGATGCCCGCGTCGGCAGCGGCCTGCGACATGGCGACGGTGGCGTCGGTATCGACCGGGTTCACGATGATCGCGTCCACGCCCGAGGCCACGAAGTTCTGGATCTGGTTCAGCTGCTTGCCCACGTCGTTCTGGGCATCCTCGATCTGCAAGGTCACGCCGTCCAGGCTGGCCGCGTGATCCTGCATCCCGTTGCGCAGCACGGTCAGGAAGTTGTCGTCGAACAGGGCCATGGACACCCCGATATTCTCGGCCTGGGCAGCCGTTCCCAGCAGCCCGCAGATCGCGGTCGCCGTCAGCAGTCGCTTCATGGTCTTCCCTCCACTGATGGTGCGCGTGGCACCTTATTCGTTACTCTGTGCCAGACAGCAGGCCGCAAATGGCCACCCCTGCGGATGCAGGGTTTGCGCGGCGTCGGTCCTTGGCAGGCGGCGACGATTCTCCTCAAGGCTCGTCGCCAGGGAAAGATCACGGAAGGCCGTCCATGGGTCAATCACGCCGTGATCGGGAAAGCCATCATTCCTGATGGAAAATGATGCCTCTGATGATGGTTTTACATCAAAGCCTACAGGCTTTCCGGTGTCCAGATCTGGAAAGGCAGGAACCGCTGGCCTGGATTGTCGGTCAAGCCGTGGTCGCGTGCCTGGATCATCAGGGCCAGGGTTTCCTCGCAAACCTGGCGCAGGGGGGTGCTGATGACGACGGACAGGGTGCGGTCCTGCAAGGCCTCGCGCGAATCCGGCGTCAGTTCATTGACGATCAGCACCACGTCGCCCGGCTTGCGCAACTCGCGCAGGGCGGCGATGGCGCCTTCCATCCCCCCGCCCGCGCAATAGATGCCGACGATGTCGTTGTGCCGTTCCAGAAGTTCGGTCACCGCCTCATAGGTCAACTGCCTTGTCTCCAGGTTCACCTGGGGGTTCAGCAACTCGAAATCGGGGGCGTATTCCCGGAAATAGCTGCGAAATCCGGTTTCACGCAGTTCGTGGCCGTGAAACCGGTGCCCGCCGATGAAGACCGCGACCTTGCCGGGCCTGCGCGCGATCTTGGAAATCAGCCATCCAACCGTTCGGCCGACCTTGATGTTGTTGGTCCCGATATAGCTTTCCCGCACCCCTTGGGCGAAGTCCGACAGCAGGGAAAAGGTGGGGATGCCGCGCGCCCGCAAAGTGCTGACCGCCGCCGTGACCTTGTGGTGGTCCAGCCCGGTGGCCGCGACCGCATCGACCTTCCCTGCCATCGACTCCAGCAACTGCTCCAATTCCCCTGGCAGGGTCGATTGCGCGAATCGCACCGTCACCCGCACCCGGTGCGAGGTGATCTGCGCGGCCTGGTCCTGAAATTCCCGTGCGAAATCCTGGTAAAAGGAGTGTCGTTCCTTTTGCAGGATCAGCGCGGCATGCAGTTCGGGCAGTTCCGCCATCAACCGCGCGCGGATCGCGTTGGCACCGTGATAGCCGATGCGCTGCGCCGCCTCTTGCACGCGCCGCGCGGTTTCCTCTCGCACCTTCAGGCGGCCGTTCAGCACGCGGTCGGCCGTGGCAAGGCTGACGCCCGCCTCGCGCGCAAGGTCGGCAATGGTCGGACGGCGCATCGGCCCTCCTTTCGGTGTGACGGGATCCCTCAGGAATGTGAGGGTTTCACATCATCGGCGGCGGCGTCAAACGCTTTCCGGCATGAAGATCTGGATCTCGGTGGCGACCGATCCTGCGTCGCCATCCAGGCGGCCGATCAGGCGGGCCACGGTTTCCACAGCCAGCCGCGCCTCCAGCACCGGCTTCTGGTCGATGATCGCCTGCACCTGGCGGGTCTTTAGAAGCGCCCGCCGCTGGGGCGTCAGTTCGTGGGTGAGGATGGCGATGGGGCGCGTCTGGCGGATGGGCGCCAGAGCCGCCACCAGTTCCGAACAGCCGGTGGTGCAGAGATAGATGCCGCGCAGGTCGGGGTTCGCCCGCGCCACGCGCAGGGCCAGGGTGGCGGCGGTGGCCTTGTCCTCATGCGTTTCCCGGACCTCGCAGACGCGGATGGCGGGGTGGCGTTCGGCCAGCACGTCGATGAAGCCGCCGCTGCGCGCGCCATGGCCCGGCATGTCGAAGCGGCCGATCAGGACCAGCGTGTCGCCCCCGTCCTGCCCGATCAGGTATCCCATCAGGTCGCCCGCGACGCGACCGGACTGGCGGTCGTCGGGGCCAACAAAGGCGGCGCGGCTGGCGGCGGGCACGTCGTCGGCCATGGTGACGACCGGGATGCGCGCGGGCAGCGCCTCGATCGCCGCGACGATCTGCGGGGCGGCGGGAACGGTCAGGATCATGCCGTCCGCCCAGGCCGAAGCGCGGGCGATCCGGGCGGCAATGCGGTCGGGCTGCGCCGGGTCGATCCATTCGACCTGGAACAGCAGGTTCAGGTCGCGGTGAATGGCGCGGGCCTGTTCGATGCCCTGGCGCAGCTGGGCATGGAACGGATTGGAGGGGGGCTGGATCAGGACCGCGATGCGCTTGGCGGCCGTGGGCGTGACCCGCAGGCTGCGGTCAAGGCCCAGGCGGCGGGCAGCCGCCAGGATCGCCGCTTCCTTGTCTGCGGACACCCCGCCGCGCCGGTTCACCACCCGGTCCACGGTGGCCAGCGATACCCCCGCCGCCTGCGCCACCTTGTCCAGCGTCACTTTTCCCATGGCCCCCCCTTTGCGCGGGACAGTGGCCAGTTGAGGGGATCCCTTCAAGTCCCTTCTTCGCACCCTGCCGCTTGCCGGATAATCCTGCCTGGACCGGAGGAAGCCCATGACCATCACCATCACGACGGCGCCCTGTTGCTGGGGCGTGGACGATGTCTCGAACCCGAACCTGCCCGATTGGCGGCTGGTGCTGAGGGAAGCTGCGGCGGCGGGTTACGGCGGGCTGGAACTGGGGCCATACGGATACATGCCGCTGGATTCGGAAACGGTATCGGACGCCTTGCGACAGCATGGCCTTTACGTCGTGGCGGGCACGATCTTCGACAATCTCGTGGATCCCGCGAACCGCGAGGCGCTGGAACGCCAGGCCCGCCGGATCTGCGCGGTGATCACGGCGCTGCCGAAGCCCCCCTTGTCGCCCGGCCAGCGTTTCGCCGCGCCCTATCTGACGGTGATGGACTGGGGGCACGAGGCGCGCGATTACGCCGCGGGCCATTCCGACCGCGCAATGCGGCTGGACGACGCCGCCTGGGCGGGCATGGTCGCCAACATCCGCGCCATCGCCCGGATCGCGCGGGACGAATACGGCGTCCGCGCCGTGATCCACCCCCATGCGGGCGGTCATGTCGAGTTCGCGGACGAGATCGACCGCATCACCCGCGACATCCCCGCGTCCGAGGCGGGGCTGTGCCTGGACACCGGCCACATCGCCTATGCCGGGATGGATCCCGTTGCGGTGCTGGACCGGTACTGGGACCGGCTGGATTACCTCCACTTCAAGGACATCGACGCCGCCAAGTTCGCGGATGTGATGACCCGCCGCATCCGTTTCTTCGACGCCTGCGCGATGGGCGTGATGTGTCCCATCGGCGACGGCTGCATCGACTATCCCGCGATCCTGTCGCTGCTGGAACGGCGCGGCTATGCCGGTTTCATCACCGTCGAACAGGAACGCGATCCCCGCAATGCGGGCGGGTCGCTGGCCGATGTCGCGAGATCCCGCCGCTATCTGGAAACCGTGGGCTTTGCCCGAGCGAAGGAGACGACCCGATGATCGACGGCACCCGCCTGACGAAAAACGCAATCCGCTGGGGGATGGTGGGCGGCGGCAGGGGCAGCCAGATCGGCTATGTCCACCGATCCGCCGCGATGCGCGACGGGTATTTCCGTCTGCTGGCCGGGGCCTTCGACCTGGATCCCGACCGGGGCCGGGCCTTCGGGGCGGAACTGGGGCTGGAGCCCGATCGCTGCTATGCCGATTACCAGGCGATGTTCGCCGCTGAATCCGCGCGTCCCGACGGTATCCGCTGCGTGACGATCGCCACCCCGAACAACACCCATTACCCGATCACCAAGGCGGCGCTGCTGGCGGGCATCCATGTCATCTGCGAAAAGCCCCTGACCTTCACCACCGCCGAGGCGCTTGACCTGCAAGCCATTGCCCGGGAACGCGGCCTGATCGTCGGCGTCACCTATGGCTATTCCGGCCATCAGATGATCGAGGAAGCCGCCCGCCTTGTGGCAGACGGCACCCTGGGCGAGATCCGCATCGTCACAATGCAGTTCGCGCATGGCTTTCACAGCGCCCCGGTGGAACTGGACAGCCCCGCGGCCCGCTGGCGCGTCGATCCGGCCTTTGCCGGTCCCAGCTATGTCCTGGGGGATCTGGCCACCCATCCCCTGTATATCGCGCAGGTGATCTGCCCCGATCTGCGGATCAGGCGGCTGCTGTGTTCGCGGCAAAGCTTTGTCGCCTCGCGCGCGCCGCTGGAAGACAACGCGACGGTGCTGATGGAATATGAGGGGGGCGCGGTGGGGACGCTGTGGACATCCGCCGTCAATGCAGGGTCCATGCACGGCCAGAAGGTGCGGGTGACCGGGTCCAGGGGGTCCGTCGAATGGTGGGACGAACACCCCAACCAATTGCGGCTTGAAATCCAGGGCGAACCCGCGCGCCTTCTGGACCGCGGGATGCCCTATCTTCATCCGCAATCCGTGATGGACGACCGCATCGGCGCGGGCCACCCTGAAGGGTTGTTCGAGGCCTGGGCGAACCTGCATTCGCGCTTCGCCCAGGCGATCGAGGCGCATGAGGAGGGCGATCCGTCGCGCGTGTCCCACCTGCGCTATCCCGGCGTCGAGGCCGGGGTCGAGGGCGTGCGCTGGGTGGAACATTGCGTCCGGTCCGCAGACGCGGGCGGCGTCTGGGTGGATTATGCCTGACAGCCGGAGGTTTCCCCGACCGTCAGGTGCGTGGTTCAGGCCATCGTGGCGATGTCCATGACAAAGCGGTATTTGACATCGCCCGTCAGCATCCGTTCATAGGCGTCCTCGATCTGATCGGCGCGGATCATCTCGATATCTGCGGTGATCCCGTGCCGGGCGCAGAAATCCAGCATTTCCTGGGTTTCCGGGATGCCGCCGATCAGCGATCCGGCCAGGCTGCGGCGGCGCATGATCAGGTTGAAGACATTGGGCGACGGATGGGGGGTCGCGGGCGCCCCCACCAGCGTCATGGTCCCATCGCGCTTCAGCAGCGCCAGGAAGGCGTCAAGGTCATGCGGGGCGGCGACGGTGTTCAGGATGAAGTCGAAGCTTTGGGAATGGGCCGCCATTTCCTCGGCGTTGCGGGACACGACGACCTCATGGGCGCCAAGTGCCCTGGCCGCGTCCACCTTGTCGGGCGAGGTGGTGAAGGCCACCACATGCGCGCCCATGGCATGGGCCAGCTTCACCCCCATGTGGCCCAGGCCGCCGATGCCCACCACCCCCACCTTCTTGCCCGGTCCCGCGCCCCAGTGGCGCAGCGGTGAATAGGTGGTGATCCCCGCGCACAGCAGCGGGGCGACGGCGGCCAGCTGATCCTCGGGGTGGGTGATCCGCAGGACATAACGTTCATGGACCACGATGGCCTGGGAATAGCCGCCCAGCGTATGGCCCGGGGCATCCGCGGTCGGGCCGTTATAGGTGCCGACCATGCCGTCGCAGTAGTTTTCCAGCCCTTCCTCGCATTCGGCGCAATGCTGGCAACTGTCCACGATGCAGCCGACCCCCACCAGATCGCCCGGCTTGTGGCTGGTGACATGGGCGCCCACCTCGGTCACGCGGCCCACGATCTCGTGCCCCGGAACGCAGGGATAAAGCGTGCCGGCCCATTCGCTGCGCACCTGGTGCAGGTCGGAATGGCAGATGCCGCAATAGACGATCTGGATGCGAACGTCATGCGGACCGGTATCGCGCCGGGTGATGTCCATGGGGCGCAGGGGCTGATCGGCGGCAGGAGCGCCAACGGCACGAATGGTCATGGGATGTCCTTTCATTTGTCATGCACGGGGGCAACGCGGTCAGCGTGCCCATTTCGACCACAGGGGTGCAAGGCCACGGCGCAATGCCCGGCGAAATTGCCGACCCCGTCGCCGTCGCTGTCGCAGAGCCGTTCGACATCGACGCCATGGATGACGGCGTTCTTCCACCATTCGTCCAGTTCCGCCATGTCGCCGTCCGGTGATCCATGCCACAGCGCAAGCATCATGGCCGACGGATTGTTCCCCCAGGGAACTTCCCGCAGGGTCAGGGGCTTCCCGCAGGATTGGAGGAAGGGCACGGTCATGGCACGCATCGGATATCACGCCTCGCACGAGCAATACGACCCGCGGACCCTGTGTGATCTGGCACGCCGTGCCGAGGCTGCGGGCTTCGCGGCCATCAAGTGTTCCGATCATATCCAGCCCTGGAGCACGCGTCAGGGCCATTCCGGCCATGCCTGGACCTGGCTGGGCGCGGCGATGGCCACGACCACGGTGCCCTTCGGCAATATCGCCGCACCGGGATACCGCTATCACCCGGCGGTGATGGCCCAGGCGGCGGCCACGCTGGCGCAGATGTTTCCCGGCCGCTTCTGGGTGGCCCTTGGCACCGGAGAGGCGCTGAACGAGGCGATGACGGGGGTGGCCTGGCCCGACAAGCCGGAACGGAATGCACGGCTGCGGGAATGCTTTGACGTGATGCACGCCCTGCTGCGCGGCGAGACCGTCACGCATCGCGGACGCGTGACCGCCATCGAGGCACGCCTGTGGTCGCTGCCCGACACGCCGCCGCCCCTGTTCGGTGCCGCCGCGACCGAGGACACGGCGCGCTGGCTGGGCGGCTGGGCCGAGGGGCTGCTGACCCTGGGCGGCGATCCGGCCAATGTCGCCCGCGTCCTCGCCGCCTTCCGCGAGGGCGGAGGCGAGGGCAAGCCCGTCCATGTCCAGCAGACGATATCCTGGGCGGATACCGAAGGTCGCGCCATGGCCAACGCGTTGGATCAATGGGCACCCGTGGCGATCGGCGGAGAGATCAACTGGGATGTCCGGCGTCCATCGGATTTCGACCTGCTGGGCCAGTTCGTCGGACCGGACCACATTGGCCGGTCGGTTCGCGTCTCGGCCGATCCGGGGCTGCACCGCGCCGATCTGCAGGCCATCGCCGAACTGGGCGTGGATACGATCTTCGTCCACAATGTCGGGCGCAACCAGCAGGCCTTCATCGACATGGCCGCGCGCGAATTGCTGGGCGGGGTCGGATAGGGACCGGCGCGGGAAGGCGGGCTTGCGCCCGCCTACAGCCGGTCCCGCCAGCGGTTCACCAGGGGATAGCGGCGGTCCAGCCAGAACGCCTTGGTCGAGATCCGGGGTCCGGGGGCCGCCTGATACCGTTTCCATTCGCTGCCATAAAGCAGCCTTTCCACTTTTCGGACGGTATCGGCGTCAAAGCCCTGGTCCACCAGATCGCGCAGCGACAGATCCTGTTCGACAAGCCCGTCCAGGATCGCGTCCAGGATGTCATAGGGGGGCAGGGAGTCCTGGTCCACCTGATCGGGGCGCAGTTCCGCCGAAGGGGGCTTGGTGATGATCCGGGGCGGGATCACCTCGCCCGGCGGGCCCATCATCCAGTCGCGGTGATTGGCGTTGCGCCAGCGGCAGGTTTCGAACACCCGCGTCTTGTACAGATCCTTGATCGGGTTGTATCCGCCCGCCATGTCGCCATAGATCGTGGCATAGCCCACGCCGACTTCGGACTTGTTGCCGGTGGTCAGAAGCATTTCGTTGAACTTGTTGGAAATCGCCATCAGCATCAGGCCGCGCAGGCGGGACTGGATGTTTTCCTCGGTGATGTCGGGCTCGGTGCCTTTCATCAGATCCGCAAGGGCATCCGCCACGGCGTCGCGCGCCCCGTCGATGCGCACCGTATCCAGCCGCGCGCCCAGCCGGCCCGCGCAGTCGGCCGCGTCGTCCAGGCTTGTCTGGGACGTGTATTCGCTGGGCAGCATCACGCAATGTACGTTCTGCGGCCCGATGGCATCCGCGGCGATCGTCGCCACAAGCGCGGAATCGATGCCGCCCGACATGCCCAGCACGACCTTGGAAAACCCGGACTTGCGCAGATAATCGCGCAGGCCCAGCATCATGGCCTGGTAATCCTGTTCCCATTCGTCGGGCTGGGGCACCATCAGCCCCGGCTCGGCACGCCAGCCGTCGTCGGTCAGGGTGAAATCGACATGGGCCAGCATTTCCTGGAAGGGCGGCAGCTGCACGACCTTGTGTCCGCCGGGGTTCAGCACGAAGCTTGCCCCATCGTAAACCTGGTCGTCCTGTCCGCCGGCCATGTTGACATAGACGAGCGGAAGCCCGGTTTCGACCACGCGGGCGACCATGTGGCCCATGCGCAGGTCCAGCTTGTTCCTGTGATAGGGCGACCCGTTGAGCACGATCAGGATCTCGGCCCCGGTTTCGGCCAGCGTCTCGGCCACGTCGGGGGACCAGCTGTCCTCGCAGATGGGCGATCCGATCCGCGCGCCCGCGACGGGATAGGGACCGCTGATCGGGCCGCTGTTGAACAGCCGCCATTCGTCGAACAACTGCTTGTGGGGCAGCCGGTGCTTCAGCACGCGGGCGATCATTTCGCCGTCCTTGAAGACCCAGAACGCGTTATACAGCTTTTCGCCATCGCGCCATGGCCCGCCGATCCCCAGGGCCGGGCCGCCGGTGCAAAGGGCCGCAAGTTCCAGGATCTCCTCCTCGGCCTGGCGGCAGAAGGCGGGTTTCAGCACCAGATCCTGCGTCTGGTATCCGGTGATGAACATCTCGGGCAGGGCCAGCATGTCGGCGCCGGCGGCCTTCGCGGCCTCCCACGCCTCGCGGGCCTTGTCTGCGTTGCCTTGCAGGTCGCCCACCGTGGCGTTCAACTGGCCGATGGTCAGGCGGAAACGGTTGGTCATCATGCAGCCCCTGTTCTCTCGATGCCGTGATAGGCGATGACATGGATAAGGAAAAGTCGGGCTTTGCGCAGCCGGTTCCGCTGCGATAGACCATGGGGCAAAGGACGAAGGGCGGACTGGCGATGAAGGCGGCAAGTTGGGCGGCAATGGTGGCGCTGCTGGCGGGGACCATGGCGGCGGATGCGCAGGTCGTGACCAAGCAATATGACGACGGCGGCGTCTATGAAGGCACCTTCCGCAACGGCCGCCAGCACGGCCAGGGCAGCTATACCCTGCCCAACGGCTATCGCTATGAAGGCGACTGGGTCGAAGGCGAGATTTTGGGCCAGGGCCGCGCCACCTTTCCGAACGGATCGGTCTATGAAGGCCAGTTCGCCGAAGGAAAGCCCAACGGCACCGGCACGATCACCTATGCCGACGGCGGCACCTATGAAGGCGACTGGTCGGCCGGTGAGATCACCGGCAAGGGCGTCGCGCGCTATGCCAACGGCTCGGTCTATACCGGCGATTTCGTCAAGGGCCTGCACCAGGGCAAGGGCGTGCTGACCCAGCCCAACGGCTATCGCTATGAAGGCGACTGGAACGCGGGCGTCAAGGAAGGGCAGGGCAAGATCACCTATCCCGACGGTGCGGTCTATGAAGGCGGGATGCTGGCCGGGCAGCGCGCGGGCAAGGGCAAGCTGACCATGGCCGACGGGCTGGTCTATGACGGCGTCTGGTCGGCGGGGCAGATGTCCGGCACGGGCGTCCTGGTCCAGTCCTCGGGCGACCGCTACGAGGGCCAGATGCTGAACGGCAGGCGCGAAGGGCAGGGTGTCGCCACCTATGCCAACGGCGATGTCTATGACGGCGCCTTCAAGGCCGACCGCCGCCACGGCCAGGGCACCTTCACCGGCACCGACGGCTATGTCTATACGGGGTCGTGGGTGGAAGGCCGGATGGAGGGCGAAGGCCAGATCACCTATCCTGACGGATCGGTCTATACCGGCGGCATGAAGGACGACCGGCCCCACGGCAGCGGGACCATCACCTATCCCGACGGGGCCAGCTATTCCGGCCAATGGGCCGCGGGCGTGATCGAGGGCGAGGGCAAGGCCACCTATGCCAATGGCATGGTCTATGAAGGCGGCTTCAGAAATGCCCGGAATCACGGACTGGGCCGGATGACCTATCCCGACGGCTATGTCTATAACGGCGCCTGGGCGGATGGTCAGCGCCATGGCGAAGGCCAGGCCACCTATCCCGACGGCACGGTCTATACCGGCGGCTTCGCGAATGGCTTGCGCGAGGGACAGGGCAAGCTGACGACGCCGGACGGCTTCACCTATGAAGGCGGCTGGAAGGCGGGCGAGATCGACGGCACCGGCGTCGCCACCTATGCCAGCGGCGACCGCTATGAGGGCAGCTTCGTGGCGGGCAAGCGGCAAGGCCAGGGCGTGATGCGCTATGCCAGCGGCGAAGTCGCGTCGGGCGAATGGGACCAGAACCGGCTGGTCGAGAGCGGCCCCACGCCGGCGGCAGGTGCGACGGAAACCCCGGCCATGCCGACGGATGCCCCCACAACCCCCTGAATCGGATTCCGGGAGGCTTTACTTGTATGGAAGTATGGCATAGATTGCTTGGCGGGGAGGCTTCCATGGACATTGCACGCATCACGATCGCGCCCAGCACTGCGTTCCAGGTCCATGACTGGCTGCGCAAACGTGTCCAGCAGGGCGATCTGCCCCCCGGCATGCGCATCAGCGAAACCGAGGTCGCGGCCGCCATCGGCATCAGCCGCCAGCCCGTGCGAGAGGCTTTCATCCGCTTGGCCAGCGACGGCCTGGCCGAGGTCCGCCCGCAGCGCGGCACCTATATCAGCAAGATATCGGTCGCGGCGGTCCTGTCCGCCCGCTTCATCCGCGAGGCGGTCGAGGCCGACCTGGCCCGCATCGTGGCCCAGGCACGGCCTGCCGAGATGCTGGACCGCATGGCGGATGAAATCGCCCGCCAGACAGCCGCGGACCAGGCCGGGAACGTCAACGACTTCATTGAATCCGACGACCGCTTCCACCGCCTGCTGGCCCTGGCGGCGGGACAAGAGGCGGTCTGGGCGGATCTGGAACGGCTCAAGGCGCAGATGAACCGGTTGCGGCACCTGTCCATGCGCGCCTTCGACCGCGGCTTCATCATCGGCCAGCACCAGCAGATCCTGGACGCCTTGCGCAAGGGCGATGCGGACGCGTCCGAGACCGCGATGCGCACCCATCTGCGCCAGATGCTGACCGAAGTGCCGCAGATGGCAGCGGCCCGGCCCGACTATTTCACCGACTGAGAGAGGATTACATGCGACAGACCTGGCGTTGGTTCGGTCCGAACGACCGCGTGTCCATCGACGACATGCTGCAAGCGGGCGTCCAGGGTGTCGTGACGGCCCTGCATCATGTCCCCACGGGCACCGTCTGGACGCCCGAGGAAATTGACCGGCGTCAGGCCCAGCTTGCGGTCATGCGCGACGGCACGCCATCCGGGCTGGAATGGGAGGTCGTGGAAAGCCTGCCCGTCAGCGAGGCGATCAAGACCCAGACCGGCGACTGGCGGGGCCATGTGCAGAACTGGACCCAATCCATGCGGAACCTGCACGCGGCGGGGATCCGGGTGATCTGCTACAACTTCATGCCGGTGCTGGACTGGACCCGCACCGACCTGGAATGGCGCCGCCCCAACGGCGCGCGCTGCATGCGCTTCGACCTGACCGACTTCGCGGCCTTCGACATCCATATCCTGGAACGCCCCGGCGCGGCCGAGGATTTCCCCGAAGACATCCGACAGGCCGCTTCCCGCCGCTTTGCCGACATGGACGACGGCGCGCGCCGGCAGCTTGCCGGAAACGTGGTCTTCGGCCTGCCCGGCGCGGCCGAGCATCTGACCATGGGCGACGTGCGTGACCTGCTGCAAACCTATGCCCCGGTGACGGACGCGGTGCTGCGCCGCAACTTCAACGATTTCCTGGAACAGGTAGCCCCCGTCGCGCAGGATCTGGGAATGCGGCTGTGCTGCCACCCGGACGATCCGCCCTTCCCCCTGCTGGGCCTGCCCCGCGTCATGTCCACCGAGGCCGATTACGCCGAACGCATGGCGGCGGTGGACCTGCCCGCCAACGGCATCACGCTGTGTTCCGGCTCGCTGGGGGCAAGGCACGACAATGACCTGCCCGGCATGATGCGCCGCTTGGGCGACCGGGTGCATTTCCTGCACCTGCGCAACGTCCGCCGCGACAGCGACACCGTCCCCGCCAGCTTCTTCGAGGATGAACATCTGGCCGGTCAGACCGACATGGTGGACCTGATCGACGCCATCCTGGCCGAGGAGGCACGCAGGCGGGCTGCCGGACGCGAGGACTGGCGCATCCCCATGCGCCCCGATCACGGCCAGGATATCCTGGATGACATCGGCCGCGGCGGGCAACCGGGCTATCCCGCGATCGGTCGCCTCAAGGGGCTGGCGGAACTGCGCGGCGTGGAACTCGCCCTGTCGCGAAGGCACCGGGCCGCCTGATGCGCATCCTGTCCATCGGAGAGGCGATGGTCGAACTGGGCCAGTCGGACCAGCCCGGCCTGTGGCGCCTGGGGATTGCCGGCGATACGCTGAACACGGCCTGGTATCTGCGCCGCCTGCTGGGCGCGGACTGGCAGGTCGATTACCTGTCCCGCGTGGGCCAGGGCGCCTTTTCGCAGCAGATGGTGGACTTCCTGGCGTCGGAAGGCATCGGCACCGCCCATGTCGGCCGCGATCCCGACCGGGAAATCGGGCTTTATGCCATCAGCCTCGAGGACGGCGAACGCAGCTTCGCCTATTGGCGCGATACGTCGGCGGCCAAGCGGCTGGCCGACGATCCGGCGGTTCTGGACGCGGCGCTTGACGGTGCGGCGGTCGCCTATTTCTCGGGCATCACGGTGGCGATCCTTCCGCCGCAGGGCCGGGCAAACCTGCTGGCGGCCCTGTCCCACGCCAGGGCGGCGGGAACGCAGGTGGTCTTCGACCCGAACCTGCGTCCGCGCCTGTGGGCCGACGCCGCCACGATGCGCCAAGGCATCAGCGATGCGGCGGCAGGTGCAGACCTGGTCCTGCCCAGCTTCGACGATGAATCCAGCCATTTCGGCGATGCCGATCCCCAGGCGACCGTCGCGCGCTACCTGGCGCTTGGGGCGGGGCAGGTGGTGGTCAAGAACGGCGGCGGGCCGATCCGCTTTGGCGGGGCCGAGGGATCGGGGCTGATCGACGAACTTGCGCCCGAAACCCCCGTGGACAGCACGGCGGCGGGCGACAGCTTCAATGCGGGCTATCTGGCGGCCCACCTGTCGGGCGCGGATTGCGCCACGGCCATCGCGGCGGGCCATGGCCTCAGCCGCAAGGTGATCCGCCATCGCGGCGCCCTGGTGGCCGAGGCCCTGTAGGGTGGGATTTCACCCCACCGCTTCCACGCCCGCCACCATCGCCCGCGCCCCGTCCTGCACCAACCCCGACAGCGCCGCCGTCAGGTCAGCCGCGAAGCCCGCGTCGTCGCGCAGCGCGGGCGGGAACACCTCGACCAGGGCCAGAAATCCCGCCACCGTCTGCGCGGAATCGTCGCGCCACAGGGCGGCCAGGCGCGGGGCCAGGGGATCCTTGACCTCGATCGGCTGGCCCTTTTCGTCACGGCCAGACACATAGCGCATCCAGGCCGCCACGGCCAAGGTCAGCCCTGGCACCGCCCGGCCCGCAGCGCGGCTTTCCGCGATGGTGCCCAGGATCCGCTGCGGCAGCTTCTGGCTGCCGTCCATCGCGATCTGCCAGGTCCGGTGCCGGATCGCCGGGTTCGCATAGCGCGCGGCAAGCGCATCGGCATAGGCCTCCAGAGCCACGCCCTGCGGGGGCGTCAGCGCCAGGATGATCTCGTCCCGCCACAGCCGGCGCACGAAGCCCGCGAAAACCGGATCGGCCATGGTCTCGGCGATGGTCTCATGCCCCGCCAGATAGCCCAGATAGGCGAGGCTGGAATGCGTGCCGTTCAGCATCCGCAGCTTCATGTGCTCGTATGGCGTGACATCCGCGACCATCTGCACGCCGACCGTCTCGAAGGCCGGACGGGGGCCGCAGAAATTGTCCTCGACCACCCACTGGCGGAAGGGTTCGTGCATGACCGGGGCTTCGTCGCGGATCCCGGTCGCCGCTTCCAGCCGGTCCAGGTCGGCGGGCGTGGTGGCGGGGACGATGCGGTCCACCATGGTCGCGGGGAATGCTCCGTTGGCCTCGATCCAGTGGGCCAGGGCCGGGTCGATCAGGCGGGCGAGTTCCAGGGTCACGCCGCGCACCACCCGGCCGTTTTCCGGCAGGTTGTCGCAGCAAAGCACCGTGAAGGGCGGCAGCCCCGCCGCGTGGCGCAGGGCCAGGGCGCGGACCAGGAAGCCCGGCGCGGATTTCGGCAGCGGGTTCGCCAGGTCGTGCCGGATGTCGGGATGGTCGCGGTTCAGGCGGCCCGTGGACGGCTCGTGGCAATAGCCCTTTTCCGTCACCGTCAAGCTGACGATATGCGTATCGGGCGCGGCCATCACCTCCAGCACCGCCTGGGGGTCTTCCGGCGCGACCAGCACGTCGCGCAGGACCGTCACGACCTGCGGCTTCTCGCCCTCCGGTCCCAGTTCAAGCGCCGTATAGGCCCAGCCCTGTGGCTTCAGCCTGTCGCGCGTGCCCGGCGATTGCAGCGAGACGCCGGTGATGCCCCAGCCCCCTGCCTCGGCCACATAGATCGCGCCATGGGCGCGGAAGAAGGCGCCGAGGCCCAGGTGGACGATACCCCCCTGCGTGGTCGGTTCGCGGAAAAGCCTACCTTGCAAGCCAGCCTCCATCGACGTTGAGGACGGCGCCGTTGATGTAGTCGGAGGCGGGGGCGGAGAGGAACACGGCGGTCTGGCCGATATCCTCGGGGCGGCCCCAGCGGCCTGCGGGGATGCGGTCCAGGATCGCGCGCGACCGGTCGGGATCGGCGCGCAGGGCCTCGGTGTTGTTGGTCTCGATATAGCCGGGCGCGATGGCGTTGACGTTCAGCCCGGCGGCGGCCCATTCGTTGGCCATCAGCCTGGTCAGGCCCGCGACGCCATGTTTCGACGCGGTATAGGACGGCACCCGGATGCCGCCCTGGAAGGACAGCAGGGACGCGATGTTGACGATCTTGCCCCGCCCGCGCGGCAGGGCGGCCCGCGCGAAGGCCTGGCAGGTGAAGAACAGCGCCTTGAGGTTCACGTCCATCACCTCGTCCCAGTCGGCCTCGGAGAACTCGACCGCATCGGCGCGGCGGATGATGCCCGCGTTGTTGACCAGGATGTCGATGCGTTCGGACGCGAAGACATCGCGCGCCGCCAGGGGATCGCGGAAGTCCAGCCGCAAGCCGCGACCGGACCCCATCAGCGCCAGCGTCTCGTCGCAGTCGCGGCGCCCGCTCGCGATGACCTCGGCCCCCGCCTGGGACAGGGCCACGGCGATGGCCTGGCCGATGCCGGTGTTGGCGCCGGTGACAAGCGCGACCTGGCCGTCCAGCGAGAAGGGGTTCACCGCAGGTCCCCCGGCTGGACGACGTCCATGTCGGTGTAATCGACATTGTCGCCCGCCATGGCCCAGATGAAGGTATAGCCGCCGATGCCCGCGCCCGAATGGATCGACCAGGGCGGCGAGATCACCGCCTGTTCGTCGGCCACGAACAGGTGGCGGGTTTCCTGCGGCTCTCCCATCAGGTGCAGGACGCGCGCCTCGGGCGCCATGCCGTGATACAGGTATGCCTCCATCCGGCGGTCGTGGACATGGGCGGGCATGGTGTTCCAGACCGACCCGTCCTCCAGCGTGGTATAGCCCAGCACAAGCTGGCAGCTTTCCATGACCAGCGGGTGGATGAACTGGCGGATGGTGCGCTTGTTCGAGGTTTCCACCGCGCCGGTCTTCATCTCCTTGGCGTCCTCGACGGTGATCAGCCGGCAGGGCAGTTCCCGATGCGCGGGGCAGGAGGTGATGTAGAACCGGCCCATGCCGCTGAAGGTCACCGCGCCCGAGCCCATGCCGAGATACAGGACGTCGCCCTTCTTCATCTCCCAGGTCTGGCCCGCCGCCGTGACGCTGCCGGTGTCGCCGATGTTGACGATGCCCATCTCTCGCCGTTCCAGGAAGGTCGCGGTCCTGGTTTCGGCGATCCTGTCCAGGGTGATGTCCGACCCGTCCGGCACCGCGCCGCCCAGCACGAAGCGGTCGTAATGGGTATAGACCAGCCGGATCTCGGCCCGGGCGAACAGCCCCTCGGCCAGGAAATGCCGGCGCAGATCGCCCGTGTCCATGCGTTTGGCATGATCGGGATGGATCGCGTGGCGGGTGTCGACATGGGTCATGGCAGGGCCTTTCACAGAAAATCGTCGCGGCAGGGGGTGAAGCTGTCGATCAGCTCGCCCTCTTCCAGGCAGGTGCAGCCGTGTTCGGCGTTCGAGGGGATGACGAAGGCATCGCCCGGCCCGACCTGAAACTCGCGGCCGTTCACGGTGAAGCGGTAGCGGCCCGACTGCACATAGGTCGATTGCACATGGGGGTGGGAATGCAGTGCGCCCTGGTCGCCCGCCCGGAAGGCGAAGCGGACGACCATCAATTCGGGGGAATGGGCCAGCACGGTGCGGACGGGACCCTTCATTTGAAGACGCTCGGCAGCCACAGCGACAGGGCGGGGACATAGGTCACCAGCAGCAGCACGATCAGGCCCGCGGCATAGAAGGGCCAGACGCTGCGCATGGCTTCCCAGATGGAAATGCGGGCCACGGCGGCGGCGACGAACTGGACGGGGCCCAGCGGCGGCGTGTTCAGGCCGATTCCCAGGTTCAGGATCATGATAACGCCGAAATGCACCGGATCGACGCCGAAGGCCGCAACCACCGGCAGGAAGATCGGCGTGGTGATGATGATCAGGGGCGACATGTCCATGAAGGTGCCCAGCACCAGCAGCACGATGTTGATCATCAGAAGGATCACGAAAGGATTGTCGGACACCGACTGCATCCAGTTGAGCGATATCTGCGCCACGTGCAGATAGGCCATCAGCCAGCCGAAGGCCCCCGCCATGCCGATGATCAGCAGCACCATCGCCGTCGTGCGCACCGCCTGCTGCGTGGCATGGACGAAGTCCGACCAGGACATGCTGCGATAGACCACCATCGTCACCAGCAGCGCATAGAGGACCGCGATGCAGGAGCTTTCGGTGGCCGTGAAGACGCCTGACCGCACACCGCCGAAGATGATGGCGATCAGCAGCATTCCGGGGATGGATTGCAGCAGGAAGTAACCCACGCGGGCGAAGCCGGGAAAGGCCTCGGTCGGATAGCCGCGCTGGCGGGCGACGATATAGGCGGTGACGGACAGCGCCGCGGCCAGCAGCAGGCCCGGAATGATTCCCGCGGTGAACAGGTCTGCGATGGAGATCCGCCCCCCGCCCGAGATCGAATAGATGATCATGTTGTGGCTGGGCGGCAGCAAGAGCGCGATCAGCGCGGCCATCGAGGTCACGTTGACAGCGTAGTCCGCGCCATAGCCGCGCGCCTTCATCTGCGGGATCATGATGCCGCCGACCGCCGCCGCCTCGGCCACCGCCGACCCGGAAATGCCGCCGAACAGGGTGGATGCCGCGATGTTGACCTGCCCCAAGCCGCCCCGGACATGGCCGATCAGCGACCCGGCGAAGGCCACGATCCGGGCGGCGATGCCGCCCCGGACCATCAGGTCGCCCGCGAAGATGAAGAAGGGAATGGCCATCAGCGTGAAGACGGAAATCCCCGCCGACAGCCGCTGGAAGACCACCAGCGGCGGCAGGCCCAGGTATCCGACGGTCGCCAGGCTGGAGATGCCGAGGCAGAAGGCGATCGGCGTGCCGATCAGCATGAGGACGGTGAAGACGCCGAACAGGATCAGGTATTCCATGTCAGGCCTCGGTCATCAGGATGTCTTGGGCATCGGGCGCGGCCTCGACCGTGCGGCCGGTCAGCCGGTTCAGCAGGTGTTCCAGCACGAACAGCGTCATCAGCACGCCTCCCGCGAACAGCGGCATGTAGCCGAAGCCCCCCGGCAGCCCGATCACCGGCAAGGACGATTCCCAGGTCTTCGCCATCAGTTGCCAGCCATAGACCGCCATGCCGATGCTGAAGGCCAGCACGGCCAGGTCGGACAGCGCGCGCAGCCACGTCCCGGCGCTGTCGGGCAAAAAGAACAGCAGCACGTCAAAGCCCATGTGGAAGCTTTCATGGACGCCCACGGCCGAGCCCAGGAAGATGAACCAGCTCATCAGCAGGATCGCCACCGGTTCGACCCACAGAAGGCTGTCGTTCATGACATAGCGCATGAAGACCTGCGCAAAGACGATGACCGTCATCGCCACCAGCCCGGTTCCCGCCAGCCACAGGCTGATCCGGGAAAACCAGGCGTTCAAGCGTGACAGTGCGGCGATGCTGCCATGCATGGCGTCACCCCTTGGTTTCAGGAAGAAGGAAGCCCGCGGCAGGGGTGCCGCGGGCCGGGGGATCACTGGGCTGCCGGCTGGGTTTCCTGGATGCGCTTGACCAGATCCTGCGCCTCGGGCGTGGTCACGTATTTTTCATAGACCGGGGCCATCGCCTCGATGAAGGCGGTCTTGTCCACGTCCTTGATGACCTCGCTTCCGGCAGCGATCACCTTTTCCTCGCTGGCCTTTTCCTGTTCGGCCCAGAGCTTGCGCTGAAGCGTGGCCGAATTTTCGGCGGCCGTGCGCAGGATCTCCTGGTCCTCGGGCGACAGCTTTTCCCAGGTGGTCTTCGACACCGCGACCAGTTCCGGCACCATCAGGTGCTGGTCCAGCGTGAAATACTTGGCGACCTCGGCATGGCCCGAGCTGTCATAGCTGGGAAAATTGTTTTCCGCCCCGTCGATGACGCCCGTCTGGATGGACGAATACACCTCGCCATAAGGCATCGGCGTGGCGTTGGCGCCCAGGGCCGACATCATGTCCACGAAGACATCGTTCTGCATGACGCGGAACTTCATGCCCTTGAGGTCTTCCACCGTCCTGATGGGCTTTTGCGAGTTGTAGAAGTTGCGCGCGCCCCCGTCGTAATAGGCGAGCGCGATCAGGTCCTTTTCGGCGAAGTCGGCGGCGATCTCCTCGCCGATAGGGCCGTCCATGACCGCGTGCTGGTGTTCGGGCGAGGTGAACAGGTAAGGCAGCGACATGATCTGCGTCACGGGCACGATGTCGTTGAACGACCCGAAGGACGCGCGCACCATGTCGATCACGCCGAACTGGGTCTGCTCGATTGTGTCCTTTTCCTCGCCCAGCTGGGACGACGGGAAGACCTCGATGCAGATGCGGCCTTGGGTCTTTTCCTTGACCTCGGCCGCCATGGCCTTGACGCCCTCGACGGTCGGATAGCCGTCGGGATGGGTGTCGGACGACCGCAGCGTGATCTCGCATTCCGCGGCCGCCGCGCCTGTGGCGAAAGCGGCCGAGATCATCAATCCGGCGAAGGTGGTCTTGACGAACTTCATGGTATCCTCCCGTTGGTGAAGCTCAGAGTTTGTAGGCCTTCTTGGCGAGGCCATAGGTCAGGTCGCGCGCCAGTTCCGGTGCCTCGTCGGCTGCCAGGCGCCCGGTGGCGACCAGGGTGGCGAGAAAGGCGCAATCCACGCGGCGCGCGACATCGTGGCGCGCGGGGATCGAACAGAAGGCGCGGGTGTCGTCGTTGAAGCCCACGGTGTTGTAGAAACCTGCGGTTTCCGTGGCCATCTGCCGGAAGCGCATCATCCCTTCGGGGCTGTCGTGGAACCACCAGGGCGGACCCAGGCGCAGGCAGGGATATACGCCTGCCAAGGGCGCCAGTTCGCGCGAATAGCTGGTCTCGTCCAGCGTGAACAGGATCACGGTCAGGTCGGGGCGCATCCCCACCGCGTTCAGCAACGGGCGCAGGGCCGCGACGTAATCGGTGCGGCCGGGGATGTCGAAGCCCTTGTCGCGGCCATGGACGGCCATCACCGGATCGGAATGGTTGCGCCGCGCGCCGGGGTGGATTTGCAGGACCAGCCCGTCCTCCAGGCTCATCCGCGCCATTTCGGTCAGCATCTGGCCGCGGAAGGCATCGGCTTCGTCGGCTGTGCATTGCCCGCGCAGAGCCTTCTGGAACAGCGCCGCCGCATCCGCCTGGGGCAGATCCTCGGTCCGGGCCGTGGCATGGCCGTGGTCGCTGGAGGTGGCGCCATGGTCCTTGAAGAACGCCCGCCGCGCCCGGTGCGCGTCCAGGTATCCGTCCCAGGTGGCTGTGTCGAAGCCGGTCTGCTGGCCCAGCAAGGCCACGTTGTCGGCAAAGCCCGCCATCTCGGGGTCCACCACGCCGTCGGGGCGATAGGCGGTGACGACCCGACCGGACCAGCCCGATTCGCGGATCATCCGGTGCCAGCGCAGATTGTCGGTCGCGGCCTCGGTCGTGGCGATGACCTCGATGTTGAAGCGTTCGAACAGCGCGCGGGGCAGGAATTCGGGGCGGGCCAGGCAATCGGCGATATGATCGTAATACCAGTCCGCCGTTTCCGCCGACAGGCGGCGGTCGATGCCGAAGACATGGTGAAAGCTGTGGTCCAGCCACATCCGCGACGGCGTGCCGCGCAACAGGTGATAGTTCCGGGCGAACAGCCGCCAGATCTTTCGCCCGTCCGCTTCGGTCGCCCCGCCATCAACCCGCGGCACGCCCAGGTCGGTCAGCGCCACGCCCTGCGAACACAGCATGCGGAAGACGTAATGGTCGGGCGTGACGAACAGCTGCGCGGGATCGGGGAAGGGCTGGTTCTCGGCGAACCAGCAGGGATCGGTATGGCCGTGCGGGCTGACGATCGGCAGATCACGGACTTCCGAATAAAGGCCACGCGCCAGATTGCGGGCGCGTCCTTCCAGCGGGAACAGCCGATCTTCGTCCAGCAAGCTCTTTCTCCTCCCATGAGTCGTACTTGTTTTCTGCGTCAGAAACTAATATGCTAGTTTTCAAGAATGGTCAATCGGGGGCATCATGTTGACCGCGTCCCTTTCTGCAAGAAGTTTTCCGCCGCTCGACAGCGGGCGGGTGCCGACGGTAACCGATCAGGTCTTCACCTTGCTTTACGACCGCGTGGTGAACCTGACCCTGCCGCCCGGCGCCAAGCTGTCCGAGGTCGAGATGGCGGCGCAAATGGGCGTGTCGCGCCAGCCGGTCCGCGATGCCTTTTATCGGCTGTCGCAACTGGGCTTCATCCAGATCCGCCCGCAGCGGGCGACCATCGTGACGCCGATCTCGGAAGAAGCGGTCCTGCAAGCCTATTTCATCCGCGCCGCGCTGGAGGAATCCTGCATCCGTGTCGCGGCGGAACGTCTGACGAATGGCCATTTCGACGCCTTGGCGCATCTGCTGGATCTGCAAGCCCGGGAAATCGAGACGGGCAACCGCACCGGCTTCCACAGGCTGGACGATCAGTTCCATCACGACATCTGCGCCTATGCCGGACTTGAGTTCGTCTGGACACTGGTGAAGGAAAACAAGGGCCACATGGACCGGGCGCGCTATCTGTCGCTGTCCTATGGCGCCGACACGGCCTTTGCCGAACACGGCCATATCCTTGACGCATTGCGCCGCCGCGACGCCGAGGCCGCCGTGGCAGCCATCCGCCAGCATCTGAGCCGGATCGAGGGGATCATTGCCCGCCTGCGCGTGGATCAGCCCCAGGTGTTCGGCTGAAAGAACCGTCTTTGCCTTGGTTCAAATATCCTCTGGGGGTCCCGGGGGGCGAAGCGCCCCCGGCCTCCGCCTGCTGCAAGGCAGCAGGCCATGCGGTCAGCGCACCTGAATATTGATCGGAAGCACGAAGCCATAGGTGGCATCGGTCAGTTCGGCGGGCGCGCGAGGGCAGCGTCCGGCGCGCTGCGCGGCCCGGACCGCCGCCTGGTCCAGGGCCGCGATGCCCGAGGATCCGGCGATGCCTACCCCCTGGATTGTCCCGCTGCGCGACACCGACAGATTCAATTCCACCCGGCCGCCTTCGCGGACCCCGCGCGGGGCCGATGCCCGGCGGCTGATGCAGGACCGGATCTGGCCACCCCATTGCGACATCAGGCTGGCCTTCTGCTGCGGGCTGGGACCGGCGGCCCCGGTGCCGCCGGCGCCTTGCTCGGCGCGGCGCGCCTGCTGCTGTTGCGGTGCGGCCTGTTCCTGCCTGCGGGGTTCCGCCTGACGCTGCCGTTCCGGTTCGCGGCGTTGTTCGGCTTGGTGCTGCGGTTCCGGTTCGCGTTCCGGGCGACGCTGCGGGCGGGCGGAACTGTTCAGCACCACCTCGGGCGGGGTGTCCAGTTCGGGCGGCGCGGGCGGAAACAGATCCGCCATGTCGTCCAGCGGTTCCAGCTCTGGCAGGGGCGGCAGTTCCAGCGGCTCTGCCACGGGTTCCGGTTCGGGTCGGGGTTCCGGCTCGGCAGGTTCCCGTGCCGCTTCGACCGGCTCCTCGACAGCGGGCGGGGCCAGATCGACAAAGACCGGTTCGGGCAGCCCAGGGGGCGGGGCTGCGGCTTCGGCTTGTCGCATCAACCACAAGGCCCCGCCCAGATGCAGCGCCAGCACCAGGACCGAGGCGCCGCCCCACAGCGCGCCCTCGCGGATCATGGCGGCGGTGCGCCCGCTCATTGTGCGGGTTCCGGGGCAGCCGCAGATGCGGGGTCGGCGGATGCCGGCGGCACGGCGCCCGTGGTCGATTCAAGCCCCACGAGCGCGATCTTCAGATAGCCGGTTTCGCGCAGGGTGTTCATCACCTCCATCAGGTCGCCATAGGCGACCTCGCGGTCGGCGCGCAGGAAGATGCGCTGCTCGCGGTCGCCTTCAGTCGCCTCGGCAAGCGCAGCCGCCAAACCCCCCGGCGCGATGTCGGTATTTCCCAGGGCCAGCGTCAGGTCGGGCTTGACGGTCACATAGACCGGCTGGTCGGGGCGCTGGGCGGGCGTGGCGTTCGACACCGGCAGATCGACGTTGACATCGACCGTCGCAAGCGGCGCCGCCACCATGAAGATGATCAGC
Organism: Paracoccus yibinensis; assembly: GCF_030846195.1. Lineage (GTDB taxonomy): Bacteria > Pseudomonadota > Alphaproteobacteria > Rhodobacterales > Rhodobacteraceae > Paracoccus > Paracoccus yibinensis. The sequence continues at coordinate 275,680 of NZ_JAVCWH010000003.1, read as the reverse complement.
AGCACCAGCATCACGTCGATGAAGGGAGTGACGTTGATCTCGTGGTTTTCGACCAGATCGTCGCCGCTGTCGCGTATCCCGCCAGCCATGGCCTATTCCCCCGGTGCGGTGGTGGCGGCGATGCCGCGGAAGTCCAGATCGCGGCTGACCAGCTGGCGCACGCCCGCCGCCGCATTTGCCAGCCGCAGGCGATAGCCGGTGATGCCGCGCGCAAAGATGTTATAGATCACCACCGCCGGGATCGCCGCAACCAGGCCGATGGCCGTCGCCAGCAAAGCCTCGGCAATACCCGGCGCCACGACGGCCAGGTTCGTGGTCTGGCTTTCGGAGATCCCGATGAAGCTGTTCATGATCCCCCAGACGGTGCCGAACAGGCCCACGAAGGGGGCGGTCGATCCGATGGTGGCCAGGATGCCGGTGCCCCTGCCCATGCGCCGGCCCGCGACGGCCTCGATCCGGTCCAGCTGCGATTCGACGCGCTCCTTGACGCCGTGGTCCCCCGCCACGTCCAGGGCAGGGCGGGACCGGCGGTATTCCTCGGCCGCGCTGCGGATCATGCGCGACACCGCGTCGCGGCGGCTGCCGCTGGCGGCCACGGCGGCATCCAGGCTGGCGGCCCGCTTGATGCGGCGGATGCCGTTTTGCGCCGTGGCGCTGGCCCCCCACAGTTCCAGGGCCTTGACCACCAGCACCGTCCAGGTGACGACCGATGCAAAGGCCAGCCCGATCATCACCGCCTTGACCACGATGTCGGCGGCCCAGAACATTCCCATCGGCGACAGGTCATGGGGCAGGTTCGGGTCGCGCGCAGGGGGCGTCAGGATCGGGGCCAGGGCATCCTGCACCGGCTGAGGAAGGAAATCGGCAACCGGTTCGGGTTCGGGTTCAGGCGAGGCCGGGACTGCGGCGGCCTGGGGTGCGGCGGGTTCCGCAGCCGGTCCTGTCGCCTGCACCGGCGCTTGCGGCTGTTGCGCCAAAGGGGCGGGCGCGGCGTCCTGCGCATGGGCCAGGGATGCCATCAGGCAGGCCAGCGAAAAGACAATGGGGGCGCCGAGACGGGACAGCGGAAGATGGGTCATGGCGTTCCTTGGCTTCTTGATCCGCCGGGGCGGCTGGTCGCGGTCGCTGCGGGGTCCGAAACGGCGCACAGGGCCATGGCCCGGCCCGCAGGGTTTTGCCGCATATCGAACAGCCATGTAAAATTGTCAACTATTGACGTGGCGGGTCTGCCGTTTCAGGCACTCCAATACGCGGCAAGATGGGCCTGCGCCTTGTCGATGCGCAAGTCGTCCAGGATGGCGGTCTTCAGAGGCGCCAGACGCGACCGTTCGGTGGCAAGCCAGATTCGCCGGGCGTTCGTGCCCTCTTGGCGTAGCCGGTCTGCCAGAACGGCCTCGCCGCCAGGCGTGTGGATGATGCGGATGCCCGGATGGTCGGGCAGGGGATAATCCGATCGGGCGCCGAACAGGTGACATTCGCCCCGCACATCGGCGGCTGCGGCTTCCAGGGTGCGGGCCAGGGCAGGATAGGCGGTTTCGTCCCCGCCGATCAGCAGGCTGCCCGCTTGCACGATCCCGCCGCCGCCCGGCCCGGTCAGCCCCACTACGGTGCCTGGTGCGGCGCAGGCCGCGAAATCGCAGGCCCGCCCGCCGTCATGGATGAAGATGTCGGTGTCCAGCCAGCCCGCAGCCGGATCGATATGGCGCACCGTATAGGCAGGCCTGTGCAGCGTGGCCGCGCCCTTGGGCCAGACCGTCCGACCGTCGTCCCCGATCACCGGCCAAGCGGGAACCGTCGTTCCCCGCGGTTGCAGCACCAGACGGAAATGGATCAGGTCGCGGGAAAGACGGCCCATGTCGCCTCCCTCAAGACGCAGGCGCAGGAAATCGGCCGCGATCCGGGTGACGCCCGCCACCCGCGCCAGGCTGAAATTGGGGGGATGCGCGCCGGGACGGTCCAGCGACGACCATGCCGGCCGCAGATCCGGCAGATGCCCGACCAACCGATGCGTGACGGTCTTGCACAGGTCGTGCAGCCGGTCGCGGGCATGGGCGCGGACATAAAGGATGCTGCCCGTCGGTCCCATCTTCGCGCCGAATTCGCCCCCGTCCGGCAGCTTGCACCACGTGGACCGGCCATGCCCGTCGTGCAGATCCAGCCCCTGTTCCGCAGCCTCGGCCCGGATCAGGGTGTCGATCATGGCAAAGGGCAGGTCGGGCAGGCTGGCCTGGGTCTGATAGGGGGGCAGGGGGTCATGTCTCATGCACAGGTTCCGGTCCTGGCCAGCGTCCCGCATCGGCTAGTGTCGCCGACCTGTCGTGTCAAGAAACGGATAGGGTCCGGCCCTGGATGTGTCCCACCAAGAAGTGGTCCGATCTTGCCATGCGCGCCGATCGGGGCCACAACCGCCCCATGACCCATCCCGCCATCATCCTTGCCGGAGGCCGCGCGACCCGCATGGGGGGGGGCGACAAATGCCTGCTGGATCTGGGCGGCAGGCCCATGCTGGCGCGAATCATCGACCGGCTGGCCCCGCAATGCGCGCCGCTGGCGCTGAACGCGAATGGCGATGCGGTGCGGTTCGCCGGTTTCGGGCTGCCTGTCCTGCCCGACAGTCTGCCCGATTTCCCGGGGCCGCTGGCGGGAATCCTGGCGGGCATGGACTGGGCGGCAGGGCTTGGCGCGGATGCGGTGATCAGCGTCGCGGGCGATACGCCGTTCTTTCCGCGCGATCTTGCCACGCGCCTGACTGCGCAGGGCAACGGCATCGTTCTGGCCGCCGGGCGGGATGGCGGGGGGCGGGTCGTGGATCACCCGACCTTCGGCCTGTGGCCGGTGGCGCTGCGGGATGCCTTACGCGGCTTTCTGGTCCTGGGGAAACGGCGGGTGCGCGGCTTTGCCGCGGAACACGGCGCGGCGACGGTTGGCTGGGACATATCGCCCGACCCCTTCTTCAACATCAACACACCCGAGGATCTGGAACAGGCCCGTCAGGGGTTGGGGCTGCAAACGTGATCAAGGGAAATTCCATGCGCAACCTGCTTTCCATCCTTGTGCTGCTGGCAGCCGTCGCCTTTGCCGTCTCGCCCATGCTGTCGAACGGCTTTGGCGGCTATCGTCCCGACCAGTTCCCGATCCCGCAGGTCGATCCGCCGATCCAGCCTGCGGGCTGGGCCTTTTCCATCTGGGGCCTGATCTTCGCCTGGCTGGTCGCGGGTTCCGCCTTTGGTGCCTGGAAGCGGCCGGCCGATCCCGACTGGCAGCCGATGCGCCCTGCGCTGCTGGTCAGCCTGGCACTGGGAATGTTCTGGATCGAGACGGCGCACAATACCCCCATCGGCGCGACCGTGCTGATCGTGGCGATGCTGGTGCCGGCGCTGATCGCCTTCCTGCGCGCCGGTCGGCAGGATCCGGTCTGGCAGGTGCGGCCCGTCGCGCTGTATGCGGGCTGGCTGACGGCGGCCACGGGGGCGTCCTTCGGGATTGTCCTGGGGGGATACGGGATCCTGTCTGAACAGGCGGCCGCGATCCTGTGCCTGCTGGCCGTGACCGGCGCGGCCCTGGCCGTGCAGGCGGTGCGTCCAGGCGAGTGGGCCTATCCGGCGGGTGTCGCCTGGGCCTTGATCGGCATCCTGGCCGCGAACCTGACGCCCGCCAATCCGGTCGTTCTGGTGCTGGCAGGGCTTGCGGCCACCGCGCTGATCTGGCGCGCGGCCGCCTATCGCCGGAAGCGGGCATAGGCATCAAGGGCGCGCTGCCTGCCCTGGTCCAGGTCGATCAGCGGCGCGGGGCGGGCCTCCAGCACCCAGGATCGGGGCGCCGCCTCGGCAAACTCGGCCGCGCCCTTCGCCCCCGGAGCCAGCCAATAGTCGCGATAGAGCCGCTTGCCGTCGAACTTCGCGGCCTGGGTGTCGGGATTGAACACCCGGAAATAGGGAGAGGCATCCGGCCCGCAGCCCGCCACCCATTGCCAGTTCATCGCGTTGCTGGCCGCGTCCCAGTCGGTCAGGCAGCGCGCGAACCAGTCCAGCCCGACGCGCCAGTCAACCATCAGATGCTTGACCAGATAGCTGGCCGCGATCATCCGCACCCGGTTGTGCATCCGCCCGGTCGCGAACATCTCTCGCATTCCTGCATCGACCAGGGCCACACCGGTGCGGCCCTGTCGCCAAGCTTCGGCCTCTGCGCCATCGCTTTGCCATGGAAAATCATTCCATTCCGCTCTCCAGCACGTCTGGCCCATGTCGGGCATGGCGTCGAAAAGATCGCGTGCGAATTCCCGCCAAGCCAGTTCGCGCAGGAAATCCTCGACCCCGCCGATGCCGTGGGCCTGGGCGTTCATCGCCCTGTGCCACAATCGCCGCGCGCTGATTTCGCCGACCGCCAAGGCATCCGACAGGCCCGAGGTCGCAGCGCCGTCGGACGGAGTGTCGCGGCGTGTGCCATAGCGGGCGTCCAGCCTGTCCAGAAATGCGTCCAGCCGGGCATGGGCCGCGCTTTCCCCGGCCTGGACATGGCGCGCCACCACATCCCAGCCGCGGTTCATCGCCGCGCGTGCCTCGGGCCAGTCCAGGCCGTCGCCGTCAGGCCAGGACGTGGGCAGGGACGGGCGCGGCGCGGGCAGGGGATCGGCGATCGATCCCTTGCGCAGGGCGCGCCAGAAGGGCGTGAAGACCTTGAAGCGGGTGCCGGTGCCGGTCAGCACGCTGCCGCGCGGGACCAGGTCGGCCGGCGGATGCAGATGCAGTTTGGCCCCCGCCCGTTCCACCGCTGTCGCCAAGCCGTCATCCGTGGCGAAGGGCAATCCCTGCGTCGCGTGGACCGCCTGGGCGCCGCTGTCGCGGATCATCGCGAGCAGCACTGTGGCAGGGTCGCCGCGCCGGACGATCAACCGGCTGCCCTGGCGGCGCAGGGCCGCGTCCAGATCGGGCAGCGCCATCGCCTGTCGCTGGGCCGACGCCGGGTGGGCGCACGCTTCGGCCGGATCCAGGATCACCAGCGGAATCACCGGCCCGCTTTCGGCGGCGGCCACAAGCGCGGGGTGATCGTCCAGCCGCAGCACACGGCGAAACCAGCATATGACGGTCATTGCATCCCTCATGTTCAGTTCGCGGATCCGTGGGCGGGACCGGCCAAGGTTTCGCCGCCCGGCATTGTCAGGCCCGTCTTGGGTGGTATAGCTGGAAATCCCCGGCCGAAAGCTGTCCCTTGCCTGATCTCTCCATGCCATCAACCGGTTTCGTGTCGCTTGTCTCTGCCGGGCCGGGCGACCCGGAACTGCTGACGCTGAGGGCCGTGGACCGCCTGGCGCGGGCCGAGGTGGTGCTTTACGACGACCTGGCATCCGGTCCGGTCCTGGACCACGCCAATCCCGACGCGATGCTGATCGCGGTCGGCAAGCGGGCGGGCCGTCCGTCAGCGCGGCAGGATCACGTCAATGCGCTGCTGGTCGAACATGCCCTGGCGGGGCGCCGGGTCGTGCGGCTGAAATCGGGCGATTCGGGCATCTTCGGGCGGCTGGAGGAGGAACTGGTCGCCCTGACCGGCGCCGGCATCGCCTTCGAGATCGTGCCCGGCGTCACATCGGCCAGTGCTGCTGCGGCGGCGGCGGGGATCCCCCTGACCCGCCGGCTGACGGCGCGGCGGGTGCAGTTCATCACCGGCGCCGATGTGACGGGCCACCTGCCCGAGGACATCAACTGGGCGGCCATCGCCGATCCGGCGGTCACGACCGTGGTCTTCATGGGCCAGCGAAGCTTTCCCGACCTTGCGGCGGGGTTGCGTGCCCATGGCCTGCCGGGCGATACGCCCGCCCTGTTCGCGGAATCCGTGGGGCATCCGCACCAGCGGCTGATCCGCACCACGGTCGACGAATTGGCGACGATGATGAAGATTGCCTCGGTGTCACAACCGGGCTTGATCATTTACGGACCTTTAGCATTCTATGCCTAAAGATTTCATCAATCTGCCGGGATAATCCGATTGTTCGGACAAGGCGGGTTAGGGTTCTGTTAGCGTATTGCCCCGTGCGGGCCGGCTGCAAATGCGCATTGAACGGACCAGATGATTTCTTGGCAGCACATCGTCACATATGGCACCGCGCAACCGCGCTGGCTGTCGAATGTTGCCGATCTGGCCCTGGCTCCTGTCGATGGCAAATGGATGCTGTTCGCCGTGAATGCGAAGGGCGGGGTCAGCACCTATCGAATCAGCGACCCCCTGGCGCCGCTGGAACGCGGTCAGGCGGCTGCCTTTCCGTTGAACTTTACCTATCAGGCAGAGCCTTTCCTGACGGTCCTGGGCGGGGAAGGCGGTGGCGACCTGATGGTCGGGGGGATGTCGGGCGCGGGCGTGGCCGGGCTGTCCTTCGACGGCAGGGGCCGGCTTGGCGAGATCGCGCAGCTTTTCCCGGCAGACCGGATCGGGGCGCAACTGTCCGCCAGCGGCGGCATGACCAGCGACCAGGGGCAGTTCCTGTTTTCGGCCCGTCACGACCGGCTGGCGATCGAGACAAGCCGGATCGGCGCCGATGGCGCCCTTGTGCCTGTGTCTTCGGTCCAACTGCCCCTGCCGGCCGGCGTGGCCGAGGCGTCGCTGGACAAGATCATCATGGCGACGGTGGACGGGCAGCGCCTGCTGGTCGCCATCTCGGGCCTGGGCAATTTCATCTCGACCCACGCGCTTGGCGCGGACGGCGCCCTGGGCCAGGGGGCGGTCCATGTCGCCGAGGCGGGACTGGGCTACTATGTCCCATCGGACATTGCCGCGATCGAGTTCGGGGGCAAGAGCTTCGTGGTGGTGGCGGGGGCCACGTCGTCGTCCCTGTCGGTGTTCCGGCTGGACAAGACAGGCGCGCTGACCGCGGTCGATCACATCGTCGATGAACTGACGACCCGGTTCCAGTCTGTGACGGCCCTTGCCACGGCAGTCGTCGACGGGCGTGGCTATGTGATCGCGGGCGGCGCCGACGGCGGCATCAGCATCTTCACGCTGCTGCCCGACGGCAGGATGATGCATCTGCAAACCATCGCCGACAGCGCCGACATGGCCCTGGCGCGTGTCAGTGCCATCGAGGCCACGGTGATCGGGGGCAAGATCGTGCTGCTTGTCACCTCGGACGGCGAAACCGGTCTGACCCAGCTTGCCATCGACCCCGGCGCCCTTGGCCAGACGGGTCTGGCGGGTGCGGGGACGGTCGCGGGAACGTCGCGCGACGATCTGCTGCTGGCGACTGCCGCCACGACGCATCTGCAGGGCGGCGACGGCGACGACATCCTTGTCACCGCCAAGTCCAACATCACGCTGACGGGTGGGGAAGGGGCCGATGTCTTCGTCATCGACCGCTTCGATGGCCGCGTGATCATCACCGACTATGAGGCAGGCGCGGATCGGCTGGACCTGTCCTTGCTGGGCATGATCCGCAGCACCTGGCAGCTGAACTTCGTTCCCCAAACCTGGGGGATGCGGATCATCTATGGCAATTCGATCCTGGAGATCCGCACCCGCTCGGGCGGTGCCCTGACCCCCGGCGATTTCGACAACGGGATGTTTCCCATCGGCCACTACGGCCTGCCCGCGCTGGATCCGGTCAAGATCGTGACGCCGCCCACGACCGTCGGCAAATGGGTCTTCGGCACTGCCGCCCCGGACAGCCTGCTGGGTGCCGGGGGAAACGACGTGATCCAGGCCGGGACAGGCAACGACACCGTCTCGGCCGGGGCGGGGGATGATACGGTCCATGGCCAGGCGGGCAACGACCTGCTGCGCGGGGGCAGCGGCGCGGATCTTCTGCTGGGACAGGGCGGCAACGATACGCTGTTCGGCGACGACGGAAACGACAGCCTGCTGGGCCATGACGGCAATGACCTGATCTATGGCGGCCTTGGCCATGACACCCTGCGCGGCGGCATCGGCAACGATCGGCTGTATGGCGGCCCCGGCGCCGACCGCCTGTTCGGAGAAACGGGCGACGATACCCTGGCCGGCGAAAACGACAACGACTATCTCGAGGACGTGCTGGGCAACAACCACCTTCTGGGCGGCGCGGGCCATGACACGCTGATCGCCGGTTCCGGCCTGGACAGCCTTTGGGGGGGCGACGGCAACGACCTGCTGCGCGGCGGCGCGGGTGTGGACATGCTGAACGGCCAGACCGGCAACGACATCATGTGGGGCGGCACGGGCGCCGACCGGCTCGAGGATCTCTTTGGCAACAATCAGTTTCATGGCGAGGACGGGAACGATCTGCTGATCGCGGGCGCAGGACTTGACCTGCTGCGCGGAGGAGAAGGCAGCGACGTTCTGCGTGCCGGCGGGGGCAATGACCGCCTGTTCGGCGACGGCGGAAACGATCAGCTGTTCGGCGATGCGGAGAGCGATCTTCTGGACGGCGGGGCGGGCGACGACGCGCTTTACGGGGGGCTGGGGAACGACCAGCTGAACGGCAATCTGGGAAACGACACGCTGCAAGGCCAGGACGGCAACGACCTGCTGGCCGACCTGTCTGGCAACAACCGCCTGCTGGGGGACGCGGGCAATGACACGTTGCGGGCAGGGGCAGGGATGGATTGGCTGGCCGGAGGGCTGGGCAACGATCATCTCATGGCCGGGGCCGGAAACGACCGGTTGTTGGGCGATGCGGGGAACGACCGCCTTCTGGGCGAGGCGGGCAGCGACATCCTGCAGGATCTGTTGGGCAGCAACCATCTGGATGGCGGCTGGGGCCATGACCGCCTGCAGACAGGCGCGGGGTGGGACACCTTGCTGGGGGGCATGGACAACGATGTTCTGCAGGCTGGTGCCGGCAACGACAGGCTGGACGGCGGGCCGGGAAACGACAGCCTGTTCGGGGAAGGAGGAAACGACATCCTCGCGGACCTGTGGGGACACAATGTCCTGTGGGGCGGCGACGGCAATGATGCGTTGACCGCGGGGGCAGGCCACGACAGGCTGAACGGAGACGCAGGAAACGATGTCCTTGTCGCAGGGGCGGGAAACGACACCCTGCGCGGCGGACTGGACAACGACCGGCTGGCGGGACAATCCGGTAATGACGGCCTGTTCGGAGAAGCGGGCAACGATTCGCTGTCAGGCGATGGTGGGAACGACACGCTTTATGGCGGTCCGGGCGACGATGCGCTGCTTGGCGGCGCGGGGTCGGACATGCTGTGGGGCGAGGCGGGGAACGATGTCCTCAACGGCGGCGACCTGCGCGATACCCTGTGGGGCGGCTTTGGCAACGATATCCTGATCGGTGGGGGCGGGGCCGATGTGCTTGTGGGGGGCGATGGCGCGGACGTGTTCCGCTTCGTCGCCCTGGCCGAAAGCCTGCCCGCCGCGCCGGATGTGATCCATGATTTTTCCGGCACAGCCGACCGGCTGGACCTGCGCGCCTTCAGGCTGGGATATATCGATGATGCGAACTTCAGCGCGGCCCGGCAGGTTCGCTGGCAGCATCTGGGGGCCGAAACCCGCGTCATGGCCGACCTGAACGGAGACGGCAAGGCAGACTTCCTGCTGCGGTTGCTGGGCCATATCGACCTCGACCGCGGCGATTTCCTGCTGTGACCTCAGGACTGGGCCAACCGTTCCGCAGCCCAGCGGGCGGCATCGGCCACGGCGGGGTCGGGATCATCGACCAGCCCGCGCGCCACATCGGCCAAACCGGAATCGCCGGAATTGCCAATGGCATACAGCACATTGCGGACGAACCGGTCTCGTCCGATCCGCTTGATCGGGCTGCCTGAAAAGCGTGCCCGAAAGCCGGTATCGTCGAGCATGGCCAGTTCCGCCAATGGCGGCGCGGCGACGATGCCGCGATAGCGCATTTCGGACCCGGCCTGGGCGAACTTGTTCCAGGGACAGACCGCCAGGCAATCGTCGCAGCCATAGATGCGGTTTCCCAGCAGCGGGCGCAGCGCGGGATCGACCGGACCCTTGTGTTCGATCGTCAGATAGGAAATGCAGCGCCGCGCATCCAGCTGATAGGGCGCGGGAAAGGCCTTGGTCGGGCAAGCGTCCAGGCAGGCGCGGCAGGATCCGCAATGGGAAATCTCGGGCGCGTCGGGGGGCAGGGGAACGGTCGTGAAGATCGACCCCAGGAAGAACCAGCTTCCCAGGTCGCGCGACAGAAGGTTGGTGTGCTTGCCCTGCCAGCCCATCCCCGCGGCCTGCGCCAGGGGCTTTTCCATGACCGGCGCGGTATCGACGAAAACCTTGATTTGTTCTCCGGGCACCTGCTCCAGAAGCCACCGCCCCAACTGCTTCAGGCGTTTCTTGACCAAGTCATGATAATCGCGCCCCTGGGCATAGACGCTGATCGCCGCGCGGTCGCGCTGTTCAAGCACGCCCAGGGGATCATGGTCGGGCGTGTAAAGCTCGGCCAGCACGATCACCGACCTCGCCTCGGGCCACAGCGCCGCCGGATCGCCCCGCCAATGCGTCCGCTCGGCCATCCAGCCCATCTGCCCGTGCCGCCCGGCGTCCAGAAACTGCTGCAACCGTTCGGCCACCTGCGGAACCGCATCCGGCGTCGTGACCCGCATCCGCGAAAACCCGACCGCCTCGGCCTCAGCCGCCAGACGCTCTTTCATTCTGGCATAAATATCCCGGGGGGTCTGGGGGGCTGGCCCCCCAGACTTATCCGAAATCAAGCTCGGCATAATGGGGGGCCGGGTGGATCCCCGGCACCTGGTCGGCCAGGACCGACCGGAAAGCCGGGCGCGACTTGATCGTCGCATACCAGTCGCGCAAGGATTCCGACCGGTCCCAATCCACGTCCGAAATATAATCAAGGCAGGAAAAATGCGCCGCCGCCGTGAAGTCCGCCAGCGACAGGCTGTTGCCCCCCAGCCAGCGGCGGGTTTCCAGCAGCGTGGTCAGATAGTCGATATGCTCCTTGATCGCGCGCAGCCCGTCCTTGACCACCCGGCTGTCGGGATAGCCCTGGCGGGTGACCTTCTTCCACACCCGTTCGGTCAGGATCGGGACCGTCACCTCGGTGTTGAACTTGTCGTCGAACCAGGCGCAGAGGCGGCGCACCTCGTGCCGCTCCAAGGGCGTGGCGGGCATCAGCGCAGGGCTGGGAACGGCTTCGTCCAGATATTCGATGATCGCCTGGCTTTCGGCCAGCATGTTGCCGCGATGGCGCAGCACCGGCAGCTTGCCCGCCGGGTTGCGGCGCTTCAGGTCGGGCGGGCTTTCCCAATAGCGTTCCTCGACCAGTTCGACCTCGATCCTCTTTTCGGCCAGCACCAGCCGCACCTTGCGGCAGAAGGGCGAAAGGGCAGAATGATAAAGGCGGGTGGTCTGATTATTGGTATTCATCGCCTGCTTCGGGATCATCTGTCATGCAATCCGGCCTTGATAAGCCTGTGGCGGCCATGTTTCAACCGGAAGGCGCAGCCTTTACAGGCAATCGGCCCGCCCGTCGCGCGCAATCGTCGCGGCCCCGTCCGCGATCGCGCGGGACCGGGCGGATGCCCGGTTCGGACTGCGGGACTTTGGCGCGGGCAGGACGGCCGCCAGCCGTGCGGCCTGCACGGGTGTCAGCCGGTCGGGGGTGGTGCCGAAATATTCCCGCGCCGCGGCTTTGATCCCGAAGATGCCGGGGCCGAATTCGGCGACATTCAGATAGACTTCCAGGATGCGGCGCTTGGACCAGAAGGCCTCGATCATGGGGGTAAAGGCGGTTTCCAGCACCTTGCGCGTCCAGCTGCGTCCCTGCCACAGGAACACGTTCTTCGCCGTCTGCTGGGTCAGCGTCGAGGCCCCCCGCGACGAACCCGAGGCCACGACCTTGCGGATTTCGGTCATGTCGAAACCCCAGTGCAGGCAGAAATTGGCGTCCTCGGCCGCGACGACGGACCGGCGCATGACCGGGGCCACGTCCTCGATATCCACCCAGGCCCGCGGCTGCGTCCCCTCGGCCACGATGGTCCAGGTCGTCGGCGGGTTGATCAGCGCATAGAACATCACCAGCGCCAGCATCAGCGCCAGGAACCGCAGGCCCAGCCAACGCAGCCAGATCAGCGCCCGGCGCAGGGGACGCCAGCGAAGCGCGGGTGCCGGCGCGGTGTCGCTGGCAGGGGGGCTGAACAGGATGCGCAGGACCATGGCCGCCATGTCTCATGCGGCCCGGCCTTGCGTCAAGCGCCGCCGGCGGGCGGCGTGACCGGCGGGATGGGGGCGGCATTGCCCGACAGCGCGTCGCGCAGCTTGTCCTCGTCCTGTTGGGACAGGGATGTCTGCAGCACCCGCCCGCGGCGATGAAAGGATTGAAGCCGGTCCAGCACCTTGTCGGCGGTCATCTTGCGCAGCAGCACGAAGACCGCCGATCCGCCCGGCGGCAGGGCGCGGGCCGTGTTGCGCATGAATTCGTCGTTGATGCCCACATCCGTCAGCCGCCCCGCCAGGGCGCCGGACGCCGCGCCGACCGCAGCCCCGATCAGCGGGTTCAGAAAGACCAGCCCCACCAGCGTCCCCCAGAACCCGCCGCCCAGCGCCCCGGCTGCCGTCAGGTTCACCGCCTGATGCAGCTTGATGTCGTCTTCGGCGGGACGGGTGACGACGACCGCGTCCTCCATCTCGATCAGATAGTCCTGCTGCATCTTCACCAGTTCCGCGCGCAGTTCGAACCCGGTGGCCTCGTCGTCGAAGGCGATGACGATCAGTTCCGACATGGTGCTTCTCCTGTCACAAGGGTTGCCCGGCAGACGATACCGGCGGCTGCGGCTTTCGGCAATGTGAACAAGGGGGGCGGAAATTGCTTGAACGGTGCGGGTTTGCTGCGCATATCGGGCCATCCGCAACGATCCGGCCATTCGGGATGAGAGTTCTTGCCACAGTCCTGCTGATGATGTCGCTGCTGGCGATGTCCGTCGCGGCGGCAAGCGCGGATATCACGCGACCCCTGTGCAGCGCCCAGATCCGGGCGGACGACATGTGCTATGCGGCGGGCCTGCCTGGCAGCACGGCCGAGACGGTCAAGAAACCCGGCTTCTGCTTCATCTGCCTGGCGCCGATCGACGGCACCGACGAACTGCCGCGACCGGGATCGCCCATCCATGCCGATGCCGGCCCGGCCCTTCAGGGCGATGCCATCTGGGCCGCACCCTGGCGGCCTCCGCGCGCCTGATCCTCCGACTGCATCAATCCCGCCCTTGTGGGCAACGCTGTCACCCTTGCGCCGCATCGCGGCCGCAAGTTGCCGGAGATCAAGAATGACCGACTACAACACCACCAATACCCGCTTCATCATTCCCGGCCTGCAAGGCCTTTATGCCGCGCTGGCCCCCGTGACGGTGCTTTACATGCGCCTGATCGCGGGCATCGCCTTCATGGTCCATGGCTGGCCCAAGATCATGTCGCCCATGGGCGCCGTTGGCATGGTCGAAGGCTTGGGCTTTCATCCCGGCTGGTTCTGGTCACCGCTGCTGGCCGCGACCGAATTCTTTGGCGGGCTGCTGCTGGCCCTGGGCCTGCTGACCCGTCCCGCGGCCTTTGCGGTGTCGATCGTGCTGTGCGTGACCACGTATTTCCACTGGGTCGTCCAGGCCGAGGGGTTCGGCGGCGCCGAGAAGTCGCTGCTGTGGCTGGCGATCACGCTGTATTTCGTGGCTCATGGCGGCGGCAGGCTGTCCCTGGACCGCGCCATCGGCAAGCAGTTCTGACGACAGGCGGGGCGGGCACGATCCCGCCCCCACATATGCCAGGGACAAGCAAAAAGCCCCCGGAAAACCGAAGTTTTCCGGGGGCTTTTTATGGTGCCCAGAAGAGGACTCGAACCTCCACGCCTTGCGGCACACGGACCTGAACCGTGCGCGTCTACCAATTCCGCCATCTGGGCCAACTGGTGTGAGGCGGGTCTCTAAAGGCAGTCGCGGGGGGCGTCAATGGGGGTCGAGAAGAAATCTTGCGAAATCCTGACGCATCACGCGCCGCCCGACCCTTGTCTTGTCGCGGGACGCGCGCAGGGGTATGGAACGCCCAGGCATCGGCATGAAGGAGGCGAGACGCCCATGGCGAAACTGGTCACGATTTTCGGCGGGTCGGGCTTTCTGGGCCGGCATGTCGCGCGGCTGATGGCCAAGCAGGGCTGGCGCGTCCGCATCGCCGTCCGCCGCCCGGACGAGGCGCTGTTCACCCGCACCTATGGGTCGGTGGGCCAAGTCCAGCCGGTGCTGTGCAACATCCGCGACGATCTGTCCGTGCGGGCCGCAATGGTTGGCGCCGATGCGGTGGTGAACTGTGTGAACATCCTGACCCCCAAAGGGAAAAGCACCTTCAAGTCCGTCTTTGAAGACGGCGCCGAACGGATCGCTCGCCTGTCGAACGAAATGGGTGTGGCGCGGGTCGTCCATGTCTCCGGCCTGGGGGTCGATGCCGAATCGGACAGCCCCTATATCGCCGGCAAGGCGCGCGGAGAGGCGGCGGTGCTGCGCCATCGTCCCGATGCGGTGATCTTGCGCCCCTCGGTGATGTTCGGGCCAGGCGACAGTTTCTATAACCTCTTTGCCGCGATGACGCGCCTTGGACCCATTCTGCCGGTCGTCGGCGCCAGAACCCGGATGCAGCCGGTCTTTGTCGATGACGTGGCCATGGCCGCCGTGAAGGGCGCCACGGGCGAGGCTGCGCCCGGCATCTATGAACTGGGCGGCCCCGATGTGATGACGGTCAAGGATGTGGCGGATCAGGTCCTGCGCGCCACCATGCGCCGCCGCGGCGTGATCGGCCTGCCGTTCTGGGCGGCGAACCTGGGTGCGCGCGTCTTGGGCGTTCTGCAATTCGTGACGGGTGGGCTGTTCACCAATTCCCTGCTGACCCGCGACCAGATCGCCTTGCTGCGCAAGGATAACGTGGTCGCCCCGGACGCCAGGGGGTTCGACGACCTGGGCATCCAGCCGGTCGCCGCCGAGGCGGTGATCGACGACTATCTGTGGCGCTTCCGCCCGTCCGGGCAGTATGACGCGATCAAGCGGTCGGCCAAGAACCTGCGCGCCGACTGATGGAATCCAACACGATCGTTGCCGCGGTCCTCGGGATCCTCGAGGGCCTGACCGAATTCATTCCGGTGTCGTCCACCGGGCACATCCTGTTGGCAGGTCATTTCCTGGGCTTCGATTCGCCCGGCCGCAGTTTCGAGGTGCTGATCCAGTTGGGTGCGCTGCTGGCGATCCTGGGGGTCTATTCGGCACGGATCGTTCAGATCCTGACATCGGCCCCCCGTGACCCGGCCGCCCGCCGCTTTGTCATGGCGGTGCTGCTGGCCTTCCTGCCCGCCGCGATCGTGGGCGTCCTAGCGCATGGCTTCATCAAGTCGGTGCTGTTCGAGACGCCGATCCTGATCGCCGTCATGCTGATCCTGGGCGGGATCGTGCTGCTGTGGGTGGATCGCCGCGCCGATCATCCCGTCTATGACAGGGCCGAGGATCTGCCCCTGTCCGTGGCCTTCAAGATTGGTCTGTTTCAGTGCATTGCCATGGTTCCCGGCGTGTCGCGATCAGGCGCGACCATCGTGGGGGCCTTGCTGCTGGGCGCGAACAAGCGCGCAGCGGCCGAGTTTTCGTTCTTTCTGGCGATGCCCACCATGCTGGGCGCCTTTACCCTGGACCTGATCAAGAATCGCGACCTTCTGGACGCAAGCGCATTGGGTAATATCGCCATCGGCTTTGTGGCAGCCTTCCTGACCGCGTTGATCGTGGTCCGCTGGCTGCTGGGCTATGTCTCGCAGCATGGCTATGCGCTGTTCGGTTGGTGGAGGATCATCGTCGGTGGCATTGCTTTGCTGGCGATTTCGGCGGGTTGGTAACGCATGCTGACCTAAATATTCGCCCCGAGAGCAGGCTTTTTGCACTTCGAATAAGAAATATGCGTATTAGGTCAGCATGACTGACTTTTAATGACTGGGGGCTTGGTTTACTGCGTCTGCGGAAGCTCCTGTCATCGGAAGGTCGCGCAGCCATGGCCACGCAGAAAATGCTCAAGTTCGTCTCGACCCCGCGCGAGATGCCCGAGAAACGTTCGGCCGCCGAGCGCAGCGAAGACTTCCACGAAATCTATCGCGAATTCGCCGATGCCAAGGCGGCGGAACAGGCCAGCCGGTGCAGCCAGTGCGGCGTGCCCTATTGCCAAAGCCATTGCCCGCTGCACAACAACATCCCCGACTGGCTGCGCCTGACTGCCGAAGGGCGTCTGGAAGAAGCCTATCGCGTCAGCCAATCGACCAATACCTTCCCGGAAATCTGCGGCCGCATCTGCCCGCAGGACCGGCTTTGCGAAGGCAACTGCGTGATCGAGCAGTCGGGCCACGGCACCGTCACCATCGGCTCGATCGAGAAATACATCACCGACACCGCCTGGGAGATGGGCTGGGTCAAGCCTGCCGCCCCCGTGATCGAACGCGCCGAAAGCGTGGGCATCATCGGCGCGGGCCCGGGTGGGCTTGCCGCCGCCGACATGCTGCGCCGTCAGGGATTCCAGGTCACCGTCTATGACCGCTACGACCGCGCGGGCGGGCTGATGACCTATGGCATCCCCGGTTTCAAGCTGGAAAAGGACGTGGTCATGCGCCGCAACCGATGGCTGGAGGACGGCGGCGTCGAATTCGTTCTGAACTGCAACGTGGGCGAGGATATCAGCTTCGACGCGATCCGGGGCAAGCATGATGCCGTGCTGATCGCCACGGGCGTCTACAAGACGCGCGACCTGGACATCGACAATGCCGATGCGGGTGGCGTGGTGCGGGCCATAGACTATCTGACCGCGTCCAACAAGGTCGATTTCGGCGACGAGGTGCCGGATTACGAAGACGGCGAACTGAACGCCCGCGGCAAGCGCGTGATCGTCATCGGCGGCGGCGACACCGCCATGGACTGCGTGCGGACCGCGATCCGCCAGGGTGCCTTGTCGGTCAAGTGCCTGTATCGCCGGGACCGCGCCAACATGCCGGGCAGCCAGCGCGAGGTCCAGAACGCCGAGGAGGAAGGCGTCGAGTTCGTCTGGATGTCGGCGCCAGGCAAGTTCATCGGCCATGTCGCCGGCGATTTTGCCGCGAACCAGGAGGCCGACGTCGATGGGCCGGTACGCACGGTGATGCAGATCGCCTCGGTCGGGATCCAGAAGATGCGCCTGGGCGCGCCGGACGTGTCGGGCCGTCAGTCGCCCGAACTGATCGAGGGCGCCGATTACGACGAACCTGCCGATCTGGTCATCAAGGCCCTGGGCTTCGAACCCGAGGATCTGCCCAAACTGTGGGGCGTCGATGGGCTGGAGGTGACACGCTGGGGCACGATCAAGGCCAATTTCCAGACCCACCAGACCAGCCTGCCCGGCGTCTTCGCCGTGGGCGACATCGTGCGCGGCGCCTCGCTGGTTGTCTGGGCGATCCGCGACGGACGCGAGGCCGCCGAATCCATCGCCGGTTATCTGACCGGCGCGGCCCGCCTGGCGGCAGAGTAGGCCCGCGATGCTGCGGATCATCCTGTCCCTCGGGCTGGCCCTGGCGGCGAGTGCCGGCCATGCCGCCAATTTCGTCCCGCCCAGCGGTTGCCAGTTGCAGGCCACGGTCCAGAACCGGGGCTGTTCGGTCAGCCAGTATTACATCTGCAAGGCCGATCCCGCCGGCGATCAGCGCAGCGCGATCTTCGGCGAGGACGGGCTGCGCCATCTGTCGCGCATCGACGCCGAAACCCGCTGGGTCGAAAGCAGCGATCCGAACACCGGTCTGGCGGATTTCCTGGTGGAACGGTCCAAGGACCATGCAAGCTTCCGCACCCTGCTGGAAACGGGTGAGGACAGCTTTGACTTCTGGACCGAATCGAACACCGGCGAACGCCTGCGCCATGTGGGTCAGGACATCCTGACCGGCGAAAAGGTCGAGATCGACGGACAGCCGCTGGAGGTCACGCGCTTCCAGCTCAAGACCTATGGCGCCGATGGCGAATTGCTGATCGAACGCAGCGGCCAGCAATTCGTCAGCCGCAAGATGGGCCGCTTCTATGGCGGGATTGAAACCCAGTCCGACTGGACCGGGCAGCGCCAGGAAACCAATGACAGCCCCGTCACCTTCGCCTTTCCGGGCGAGCCGGGCTTCGGGGACACCGAACCGCAATACGACTGCGATCAGTTGCTGACGCAGCTTATCCACGAAAGGGCCTAGCGATGAGCAAGGATTGGCAACAGGAACAAGAGGCCCTTCGCGACTGGATGGCCAAGAACAGCCTGTATCGCGAGGAGGACGAGCATTCCTCCTGCGGCGTGGGCCTGGTGGTCAACATCGACGGCAAGGCCAGCCGCAAGGTGGTGCAGTCGGGCATCGACGCGCTGAAGGCGATCTGGCACCGCGGCGCGGTTGATGCCGACGGCAAGACCGGCGACGGCGCGGGCATCCATGTCCAGATCCCGGTCCCCTTCTTCTATGACCAGGTGCGCCGCACGGGCCATGAACCGGACCAGTCCAAGCTGATCGCGGTGGGCCAGGTCTTCCTGCCGCGCACCAATTTCGCCGCCCAGGAAGCCTGCCGGACCATCGTGGAATCCGAAGTCCTGCGCATGGGCCATTACATCTATGGCTGGCGCCACGTCCCGGTGAACACCGCCGTGCTGGGCGAAAAGGCCAATGCCACCCGCCCTGAGATCGAGCAGATCCTGATCCGCTGCGAAAAGGACATCGACCAGGTCCGGTTCGAACGCGAATTGTACATCATCCGCCGCCGGATCGAACGTGCGGCCGTCGCGGCGCAGATCGCGGGGCTTTACTTCTGTTCGCTGTCCTGCCGGTCGATCATCTACAAGGGCATGATGCTGGCCGAACAGGTCGCGGAATTCTATCCCGACCTGAAGGACGAGCGGTTCGAGAGCGCCTTCGCCATCTATCACCAGCGCTATTCCACCAACACCTTCCCGCAATGGTGGCTGGCGCAACCCTTCCGCATGCTGGCCCACAACGGCGAGATCAACACGCTGAAGGGCAACCTCAACTGGTTGAAAAGCCACGAGATCCGCATGGCATCCAGTGCCTTCGGCGACATGGCCGAGGATATCAAGCCGATCGTGCCTGCCGGGTCGTCGGATTCGGCGGCCCTGGATGCGGTGTTCGAGGTCATGGTCCGTTCGGGCCGCAGCGCCCCCATGACCAAGACCATGCTGGTCCCGGAAAGCTGGTCCAAGGCCACCACCGACATGCCCAAGGCCTGGGCCGACATGTATGCCTATTGCAACGCCGTGATGGAGCCTTGGGACGGTCCCGCCGCCCTGGCGATGACGGACGGCCGCTGGGTCTGCGGCGGGCTTGACCGCAACGGCTTGCGGCCCATGCGCTATGTCGTGACGACCGAGAACCTGCTGATCGCCGGATCCGAGGTCGGCATGGTCCCGGTCGATGAGATGAGCGTGCGCGAGAAGGGCGCGCTTGGCCCCGGCCAGATGATCGCCGTCGATATGTGGGACGGCAAGCTTTACCACGACAGCGCCATCAAGGACCGCCTGGCCTCCAGCCAGCCTTTCGGCGAATGGATCGAGAAGGTCGTGGACCTGAACGACATCATGCGCGAACTGCCCGAGCAGGCGCATTTCAGCGGCGACGAACTGCGCCGCCGCCAGACCGCCGCCGGCTATACGCTGGAGGAACTGGAGCACGTCCTGTCGCCGATGGCCGAGGATGCCAAGGAGGCCATCGCATCCATGGGCGACGACACGCCGCCGGCGGTGCTGTCGAACCAGTACCGCCCGATGAGCCACTTCTTCCGGCAGAACTTTTCGCAGGTCACGAACCCGCCCATCGACAGCTTGCGCGAAACGCGGGTGATGAGCCTCAAGACCCGGTTCGGCAACCTCAAGAACGTGCTGGACGAATCCAGCAGCCAGACCGAGATCCTGATCCTGGAAAGCCCCTTCGTGGCCAACGGCGAATTCGCCGAGATGTCGCGTATGTTCGGGGAAACGGTGACACGGATCGACTGCACCTTCCCCGACGGGGCTGGTCCCGAGGCCCTGGGCGAGGGCCTGGCCCGCATCCGCGCCGAGGCCGAGGATGCCGTGCGCTCGGGCGCGGGCCATCTGGTGCTGACCGACGAAGGGCAGGGGCCGGACCGGGTGGCGATGCCGATGATCCTGGCTACCAGTGCGGTTCATAGCTGGCTGACCCGCAAGGGCCTGCGGACCTTCTGTTCGCTGAACGTGCGGTCGGCCGAATGCATCGACCCGCATTACTTCGCCGTGCTGATCGGCTGCGGCGCGACCACCGTGAACCCCTATCTGGCCCAGGATTCGATCCAGGACCGGATCGAACGCGGCCTTCTGCCCGGCACCCTGATCGAAAACATGCGCCGTTACCGCGACGCGGTGGATGCGGGCCTTTTGAAGATCATGGCGAAGATGGGGATTTCCGTCATCTCGTCCTATCGCGGCGGCCTGAACTTCGAGGCCGTGGGCCTGTCCCGCGCCATGGTCGCGGAATACTTCCCCGGCATGCACAGCCGCATTTCCGGCATCGGGCTGCATGGCTTGCAGTCCGACCTCGAGGAACTGCACCACAAGGCCTTCCACGGCAACGCGGACCTGCTGCCGGTCGGCGGCTTCTACAAGATGCGCCGCTCGGGCGAAAAGCACGCCTGGGAAGCCAGCACCATGAAGCTGCTGCAGGTGGCCTGCGACAAGGCGTCCTATGACGTCTGGAAGCAATACAGCGCCACCATGCGGGCCAATCCGCCGATCCACATCCGCGACCTTCTGGACATCAAGCCGCTGGGCAAGCCGGTGCCCATCGAGGAAGTCGAATCGATCACCTCGATCCGCAAGCGGTTCGTGACGCCGGGCATGTCGCTGGGTGCCTTGTCGCCCGAAGCGCACATGACGCTGAACATCGCCATGAACCGCATCGGCGCCAAGTCCGATTCGGGCGAGGGCGGCGAGGATCCGGCGCATTCGCATCCGCTGCCCAACGGCGACAACCCCTGCGCCAAGATCAAGCAGGTGGCCTCGGGCCGCTTCGGCGTCACGGCCGAATACCTGAACGCCTGCGAGGAGCTTGAGATCAAGGTCGCCCAGGGTGCCAAGCCGGGCGAGGGCGGGCAGTTGCCCGGCATGAAGGTCACCGACCTGATCGCGCGCCTGCGCCATTCGACCAAGGGCG
Source organism: Paracoccus yibinensis (assembly GCF_030846195.1). Lineage (GTDB taxonomy): Bacteria > Pseudomonadota > Alphaproteobacteria > Rhodobacterales > Rhodobacteraceae > Paracoccus > Paracoccus yibinensis. Next base: position 254,550 of record NZ_JAVCWH010000003.1, on the reverse strand, counting down.
TGACGCTGATCTCGCCTCCGCCGCATCACGACATCTACTCGATCGAGGATCTGGCGCAGCTGATCTATGACCTGAAGCAGATCAACCCGCGCGCCAAGATCACGGTGAAGCTGGTGGCGTCCAGCGGTGTGGGCACCATCGCTGCGGGCGTGGCCAAGGCCAAGGCCGACATCATCCTGATCTCGGGTCACAATGGCGGCACCGGGGCCTCGCCCGCCACGTCCATCAAGTTTGCGGGCCTGCCGTGGGAAATGGGCCTGACCGAGGCGCATCAGGTGCTGGCGATGAACCGGTTGCGCGAACGGGTGACGCTTCGCACCGACGGCGGCCTGCGGACGGGCCGCGACATCGTCATGGCCGCGATGATGGGGGCCGAGGAATACGGCATCGGCACGGCCGCGCTGATCGCCATGGGCTGCATCATGGTCCGCCAGTGCCAGTCGAACACCTGTCCGGTGGGCGTCTGCACCCAGGACGAACGCCTGCGGGCCATGTTCACCGGCAGCGCCGACAAGGTGGTGAACCTGATCACCTTCTATGCGCAGGAGGTCCGCGAGATCCTGGCTGCCATCGGCGCGCGCAGCATGGACGAGATCATCGGCCGCGCCGACCTTCTGACCCAGGTCAGCAGGGGCGCCGCGCATCTGGATGATCTGGATCTGAACCCGCTGCTGATCACCGTCGATGGCGCGGACAAGATCGTCTACGACCGTTCCAAGCCGCGTAATGCGGTGATGGACACGCTGGACGCCGAGATCGTCAAGGACGCCGCCCGCTTCTTCGAGGATGGCGAGAAGATGCAGCTGTCCTATGCCGTGCGCAACACGCACCGGACCATCGGAACCCGCACCTCCAGCCTGATCGTGCAGAAATTCGGGATGCGCAACAACCTGCAGCCCGACCACCTGACGATCCGCCTGACGGGATCGGCCGGGCAGTCGCTGGGGGCTTTTGCCGCACCGGGGCTGAAGATCGAGGTGTCGGGCGATGCCAACGACTATGTGGGCAAGGGTCTGTCGGGTGGCACCATCGTGGTGCGCCCGCCGATGGCCAGCCCGCTGGTCGCGGCCGAGAACACCATCATCGGCAACACGGTGCTTTACGGCGCAACCGACGGTTATCTGTTCGCCGCAGGGCGGGCAGGGGAACGCTTCGCCGTGCGGAACTCGGGCGCCAAGGTGGTGATCGAGGGCTGCGGCAGCAACGGCTGCGAATACATGACCGGCGGCGTGGCCGTAATTTTGGGCCGGATCGGCGCGAACTTCGGCGCAGGCATGACCGGCGGGATGGCTTATCTTTATGATCCGAAAGGCGTGGCGCAGGACTATATCAATCCTGAAACGCTGGTGATGTGTCCCGTGACCAAGGATCATTGGGAAGGCCAGTTGAAGGGCCTGATCGAGCGGCATTTCAAGGAAACCGGATCACGCCGCGCAGGAGATATCCTTGCGGACTGGGAGGTCGAGAAGACCAACTTCCTGCAGGTCTGCCCCAAGGAGATGCTGATCCACCTGGCTCATCCGATCATGGACGTGGAAGAACCCGCAGCCGTCCCCGCCGAATAAGGCGGGGCCTCACACGAAGATCGGGCGCGCAGCGATGCGCGCCCTTTTTCGTGGCACGACGAACTTTCAGCATGGCAAAAAAGATCAGGGCCTGGGCTTTTCGGCCCAGGCCCTTGATTTGACATATGGTGAGCCCGACAGGATTCGAACCTGTGACCCACTGATTAAAAGTCAGTTGCTCTACCAACTGAGCTACGGGCCCAACACGGGCGCTTACTAGGGGGGGCTGCCGGGGGCGTCAAGCGGAAAAGACACGGGCACTGGCGGAAATTTCCGGCAGGGATTATAGGACGCGCATGAACAGAAAATCCGCCCCCGGCCTGCCCTTCATGAAGATGCATGGGCTTGGCAACGATTTCGTCGTCCTGGACCTGCGTGCCGGGGGCGCCGCCCCCTTGGCCGGGGTGGTGGCGCGCATCGCGGACCGCCAGCGCGGGGTGGGTTTCGACCAGCTTGCCACCATCGAGGCGGACGACCAGGCGGATGTCCGGCTGCGCTTCTGGAACGCCGACGGTTCCGTCAGTGCGGCCTGCGGGAACGCGACCCGCTGCATCGCCCGGTTCGTGATGGACGAAACAGGCCGCGACCGGCTGAGCTTGCGGACCGACCATGGCGTGCTGCTGGCCGAAGATGCGGGCCAAGGCCTGACGCGGGTGAACATGGGGCCGCCGGTGCTGGACTGGCGCGCGATCCCCCTGGCGCAAGACGTGGACATCGACCACCTGCCCATCGACGGCGATCCGGTGGCGACCGGCATGGGCAATCCGCATGTGACCTTTTTCGTGGACGACGCGGCCTTCGTCGATCTGGCGAGTTTTGGCCCTGCGATGGAACACCACCCCCTTTATCCGCAGCGCACCAATGTCGAGGTCGTGCAGGTCGTCTCGGCCGACGAGATCATCCTGCGCATCTGGGAGCGCGGCACGGGGCCGACGCTGGCCTCGGGGTCCTGCTCCTGTGCTGCCGCCGTGGCCGCGGCCCGGCGCGGGCTCACCGGGCGGCGCGTCACCGTGAACGTGCCGGGCGGCGTGCTGCGGATCGACTGGCGCGACGACGGCGTCTGGATGGAAGGGCCGACGGCGCATGTCTTTTCGGGCGTCCTGACACCTGAATGGCTGGCATCATGACCGCGCCTGTCTTTTCTACCCTCGGCTGCCGCCTCAACGCCTATGAAACCGAGGCGATGAAGGAGATGGCCGAAGCCGCGGGCCTGTCCGGCGCCGTGGTCGTCAACACCTGCGCGGTGACCGCCGAGGCCGTGCGCAAGGCCCGCCAGGAAATCCGCCGCCTGGCGCGCGAAAACCCCGGCGCGCCGGTGATCGTGACCGGCTGCGCCGCCCAGACCGAACCCGAAACCTTCGCGCAGATGCCCGAGGTCACCCGCGTCATCGGCAATCACGAGAAGATGCAGCCGGAAACTTGGCAGGGCCTGCGCGCGCCCGACCTGATCGGGGAAACCGAAAAGATCCGTGTCGATGACATCATGTCGGTGCGTGAAACGGCGGGCCACCTGATCGACGGGTTCGGCCGCCACCGCGCCTATGTCCAGGTCCAGAACGGCTGCGACCACCGCTGCACCTTCTGCATCATCCCCTTCGGGCGGGGCAATTCGCGGTCGGTGCCTGCGGGTGTGGTGGTGGAACAGATCAAGCGCCTGGTGGGGCGCGGCTTCAACGAGGTCGTGCTGACCGGCGTGGACCTGACAAGCTGGGGCGCCGACCTGCCCGGCACGCCACGCCTTGGCGATCTGGTGATGCGCATCCTGCGGCTGGTCCCGGATCTGCCGCGCCTGCGCATCAGCAGCATCGATTCGATCGAGGCGGATGAAAACCTGATGCTGGCCATCGCCACGGAACCGCGCCTGATGCCGCATTTGCACCTGTCATTGCAGGCGGGCGACGACATGATCCTGAAGCGGATGAAGCGCCGCCATCTGCGCGACGACGCGATCCGCTTCTGCGAGGAAGCACGGCGGCTGCGCCCCGACATCGTCTTCGGCGCCGACATCATCGCCGGTTTCCCGACCGAGACCGATGCGATGTTCGAGAACAGCGTGAAGCTGGTGGAGGATTGCGGGCTGACCTTCCTGCATGTCTTCCCGTTTTCCCCGCGCAAAGGGACGCCCGCCGCGCGGATGCCTGCCGTGAAAGGCCCGGTGATCCGCGACCGCGCCGCCCGCCTGCGCGAGACGGGCGAGGCCGCGCTGCGCCGCCACCTGGATGCGCAGGTAGGCCAGACGCATCGCGTCCTGACCGAAGGCCCGCGCCTGGGCCGGACCGAACAGTTCACCGAAGTATCCTTCGCCAGCGACCAGCCCGAAGGCGCGCTGATGGACCTGCGCATCGCGGGGCATGACGGGACGCGGCTGGTCGCCTGAACCAGCCGCGGGCGTTCAGCGGGCCATCAGAACCGGCACCTTCGCCTTTTCCAGCATGTTGCGCGTGGCCCCGCCCAGGATTGCCTGGCGGAAGCGGGAATGGCCATAGGCCCCCATCACCACCAGATCCGCGCCGATCTCGGTCGCGCGGCGGTTGATCTCCTCGCTGACGGTCGCGGCGGTGCGGGCCAGGACGGTGATATCGGCATGGACGCCGTGGCGGGTCAGCATCTGCGCCAAGGGGGCTCCGGGCTCCGAGCCATCGGCGCCGCCGCGCGGGTCGATCACGGTGATCTCGACCGAACCGGCAGCCTGCAACAGCGGCAGGGCGCGGCGGACGGCGGCCAAGGCCTCGATCGACTGGTTCCAGGCGATCAGCACCTTTCCCGGCGGATCGGCGGGCAGGGCGGTGCCCGGAAGGACCAGGACGGGGCAGCAGCCCTCGAACAGCGCGGCCTCGACCACGGCCTCGGCCTCGCCGGGGGCATCCTCGCCATAGGGGCGGGCCAGGACGGTCAGGTCGGAAAACCGTGCGCGCATCCCGACAAGATTGGCGATGCCGCCGATCTGGGCCACGGCGGCCTCGGACGACCAGCGAAGGTCGCTGTAGCGGCCAAGATGCTGCCGGACCTGCCTGTCCAGATCGCCCGCCTGTTCCACCGCCATGTCGATGGCGTCCTGGAAGGCATAGGGCATACCGTTCGGGAAGTAGTAACCGACCTGCGTATGGTCCAGGCCGAGGCTGAGAACCGACAGATGCCCGTCCTCGCGCGCGGCAAGGGCTGCCGCCGCGTCAAGCTGGGGCATTTGGCGGGGATCGGACAGGACGGTCAGGATGCTTTTGTAACCCATGTCGGTCTCCTCTGATCGGGCAGGCGCAGGATGGCGGTTTCGCCACGGCCCAGCCTTGATCGGAATCAAACCGCCGAACTTGATGCAGATCAAGGTTTCGTGCGCCCCTGCCGCCTTATTCCCACTGCGACGAAGGGATCTGTCCGGCGGCGATTCGTGCCGTGTGGTCATTCCCGCCAAGGGACGCAGGTGGAAGCCATGTGGAATTATGTAAAACTGATCTTGCTGGGCTCGATCGCGCTGTTGGCCGCGATCGGCGCCAACATGGCGCGCGATCCGGCCTATATGGTCAATGCGATCGTCGTCATGCTGGTGGCGGGCGGGATGTTCGTCTGGTCCTTGCGCCAGGTCGACGAACCGGCACGCGTCATCGACCGGACGCAGTATATGGACGACGTGGTCCGCTTCGGGGTGATCGCCACGGCATTCTGGGGCGTGGTGGGCTTCCTGGTAGGCGTGGTCATTGCCTTTCAGCTTGCCTTTCCAGCGCTGAACCTGTCGGACCTGACGCAGGGTTATACCAACTTCGGCAAGCTGCGGCCGCTGCATACCAGCGCGGTGATCTTTGCCTTTGGCGGCAACGCGCTGATCGCCACGTCCTTTTATGTGGTGCAGCGCACCTCGGCCGCGCGGCTCTGGGGCGGGAACCTGGCCTGGTTCGTGTTCTGGGGATACAACCTTTTCATCGTGCTGGCCGCGACCGGCTATATCGCCGGGGCCACGCAGTCCAAGGAATATGCCGAGCCGGAATGGTATGTGGACTGGTGGCTGACGGTGGTCTGGGTGGCCTATCTGGCCGTGTTCCTGGGCACCGTGATCAAGCGCAAGGAACCCCATATCTACGTCGCCAACTGGTTCTACCTGGCCTTCATCGTGACCATCGCGATGCTGCACATCGTCAACAACCTGTCGGTGCCGGTCAGCATCTTCGGATCGAAGTCGGTCCAGGTGTTTTCGGGCGTGCAGGACGCGATGGTGCAGTGGTGGTACGGCCACAACGCCGTGGGCTTCTTCCTGACCGCGGGCTTCCTGGGGATGATGTACTACTTCATCCCGAAGCAGGCCGAGCGTCCGGTTTATTCCTACAAACTGTCGATCATCCACTTCTGGGCACTGATCTTCCTGTATATCTGGGCCGGTCCGCACCACCTGCATTACACCGCGCTGCCTGATTGGGCCTCGACGCTGGGGATGGTCTTCTCGATCATGCTGTGGATGCCGTCCTGGGGGGGCATGATCAACGGGCTGATGACGCTGTCGGGGGCCTGGGACAAGCTGCGCACCGACCCGATCCTGCGCATGATGGTGGTGGCCGTCGGCTTCTACGGCATGGCGACCTTCGAAGGCCCGATGATGTCGATCAAGGCCGTGAACAGCCTGTCGCACTATACCGACTGGACCATCGGCCACGTCCATTCCGGCGCCCTTGGCTGGAACGGCATGATCACCTTCGGCGCGCTCTACTACCTGACGCCGCGTCTGTGGGGCCGGGAACGCCTCTACAGCCTGTCGCTGGTCAGCTGGCACTTCTGGTTGGCCACCATCGGCCTGGTGCTTTACGCGGCATCCATGTGGGTGTCGGGCATCATGGAGGGCCTGATGTGGCGCGAGGTCGACAGCCAGGGCTTCCTGGTCAACGCCTTCGCCGACACCGTGCAGGCCAAGTTCGCGATGAACGTGGTGCGCGCCCTGGGCGGGGTCCTCTATCTGACCGGCGGGATCATCATGGCCTACAACCTTTGGGCCACCGTGGCCCGCCAGCCCAAGGCCCATTCGACCGCCATCGGCGTGCCGGCCGAATAAGGGAACGCGAGCAATGCAACTTCTTGAAAAACACAAGATCCTCGAAAAGAACGCGACGCTTCTGCTGATCTTTTCCTTCCTGGTCGTGACTATCGGCGGCCTCGTGCAGATCACGCCGCTGTTCTATCTGGAAAACACCATCGAGAAGGTGGAAGGGGTCCGCCCCTACACCCCCCTGGAACTGGCAGGCCGCGACATCTATGTCCGCGAGGGCTGCTATGTCTGCCACAGCCAGATGATCCGCCCGATGCGCGACGAGGTCGAGCGTTACGGCCATTACAGCCTGGCGGCCGAATCGATGTATGACCACCCGTTCCAGTGGGGGTCGAAGCGCACCGGCCCGGATCTGGCGCGCGTGGGCGGGCGCTATTCGGACGAATGGCACCTGGACCACCTGCGCGACCCGCAGTCGGTGGTGCCCGAATCCATCATGCCGAAATACGGCCATCTGATGAACCGGATCATCGGTCCCGAATACGTCCAGGACCGCGTGGAAACCGATGCCCTGGTCGGCGTGCCCTATTCCGAGGAGATGATTGCTGCTTCGGTCGAGGATTTCCGGGCGCAGGCCGATCCCAATGCCGATGCCGAAGGCCTTCAGGAACGCTATCCGGGCGCGCAGCAGCGCAACTTCGACCGCCAGCCGCAGCTGACGGAAATGGATGCGCTGATCGCCTATCTGCAGGTGCTTGGCACGATGGTCGATTTCTCGACCTTCGAGCCGGACCCGGCGCGGTAGGGGGCGGGCATGGAAACCTACAGCTTCCTGCGCGGGCTGGCCGACAGCTGGGCGCTGCTGCTGCTGGTGCTGTTCTTCGTGGGCGTGATCCTGTTCGTGTTCCGCCCCGGATCCCGCAAGGCCCACCGCGACGCCGCCGAAAGCATCTTCAGGAACGAGAACCGTCCCGCCGACGCGGACGACAAGGAGGGCCGGTGATGGCCGACAACGACAAGGACAAGCCAGTCGATCCGCATCTGGATCCCGCCAATCCCGACAACCGGGTCTCGGTCCAGCGGCACGCGGCCGACAGCGAACATGCCGCCAAGATCCTGGGCGAGATCCCCGAACGGCCCCGCGCCGACAAGCCGGTGGCCCCCAAGATGCGCAAGCCGACCCGCAAGGGTCTGGTGCAAGAGGTGGGATCGACCGGGCACCAGTGGGACGGGATCACCGAATACGACAACCCGATGCCCCGCTGGTGGCTGTGGACCTTCTATGCCACGATCGTCTGGGCGGTCGGCTACATGATCGCCTATCCGGCGATCCCGATGGTCACCCAGGCGACCAAGGGCCTGCTGGGCACCGATTACCGCCAGGAGGTCGCCGCCGAGATCGAGCGTTTCGATCAGGCCAATGCCGCCATTCAGACCCGCCTGGCCGAGGTTGACCTGACCGCGATCCCGAACGACCCCGAACTGGTGAACTATGCCACCAATGCCGGCGGCGCGATCTTCCGCACCTGGTGCGCGCAGTGCCACGGATCGGGCGCGGGGGGCGCGCGGGGCTATCCGAACCTTCTGGACAACGACTGGCTGTGGGGCGGCACGCTGGAGGATATCCACCTGACATTGCAACACGGCATCCGCGACCCGAAGGACGGCGACACGCGCTATTCGCAGATGCCCGCCTTCGGCAGCGACGGCATCCTGGAGCGGGCGCAGATCGACCAGGTGGTGAATTACGTCCTGTCCCTGTCCGAGCAGCCGCATGACGCAGCCAAGGCGGCGGAAGGGATGCAGGTCTATGCCGACAACTGTTCGGCCTGCCACCTTGAGGACGGCACCGGCGACCGCAGCCAGGGCGCGCCCAACCTTGCCGACGCCGTCTGGCTTTACGGCAACGATCACCAGACGCTGACCCGCATCGTCAGCGAAGGTCCCTACGGGGTGATGCCCGCCTGGAACGCGCGCCTGTCCGAGGCCGAGATCCGCGCCGTCGCCACCTATGTTCACGGCCTGGGCGGCGGGGAATGACCCCCGCCCGGCCACCGGCTTTCGTCGGGGTCCACCACCCCTGACGAAAGAGACCGGCCCCTGTCCTGTTCGCGCGTTCCTGGGGGCCGGTCTTTCATCACAGCGTCCGACATCGCCCCGGCGATGGCCCGACGCCTCGGACTTTCGTGTCAGGCTGCTGACGCGAAAGAGGCCGGTCCCCCGTATGTTCGCGCGTTCCTGGGGACCGGCCGCATTATTTCAGCGCCGACCGTTCGTGCCGCCCGACGGCACCACCTGCGCGTGCTGCACCACGGTCCAGTCCTCGTGCCCGCGCCGGCGATAGACCGAGGTGCAGGCGGCCTTGAACTGCGTGTCGCCCTTGGACGCCGTGACATTGTAGCCGACGACGATCATGCCTTCTTCGGGCCGGGACATGGTCTTGTCGTCGAACGCCACCTCGTCCCATTCGGGGGTGCCGCTGACCGCGTCGACGGCGGCCTGGCCCGCGAACAGATGGGGCGCATGGCTGAGCGCCATGACGCACTCGGGATCGACCCTTTCGTGATAGCGTTCTTCCGAGGCGCGCCACAGGCGTTCCTCGAACTTCCATACCCGGTCGTCGTCCATGCCGGCCTCCTAGTGTGATGCGTTTGGCTTAACGATGGGCATCAGGTGGAGTTCCAGAAAACTGCACTTTCTGCTGGATAAAGTCGCTACCGACAATAAATTATCCTGCCACAAAAATTCGGAACTTTTATCTCACACAATCATTTTAAACTTAAATTAATAGTGTTGATTGCTGTATTGCTATCCGTTAACAGATCATATGGCGCTATATTAAATCCATCAGAAAATACGAGACGGCATGGTATCTTCTCTGATACTGATACACCTCCTGTGGATGCGCTTAAGATAGAAGAAGGCTGAATAACGGCATCTAGGCCAACAAAGGAAGCTGGGTTTGTCTCGATAGCGGCATGTTTAAAGACGGTAGCCGCGGCTTGAAGGTGGTTAGCATAATTATATGAATCTCTGAATAAAGCCCTTACACAACTGAGCGATATATTTCTTTCCTTTGCAATATGGTCAAGAGACTGCCAAACTAGTATCGTTGCAGAAATAGCAAGGTCAAGAGAATAGGGATCTTCTTTAAGTCGCCTTAGCATTGGCTCAACTACGTCATTTCTATAGCCAGCATAAGAGATTTTTCTAGCTCTCCAGAAGGGAGTAACCTGAATTTTCAAATGGAAATCTCCTAATGTCTTAGCATTTCACAACAAGCTAGGACTTCAATTCGCCCCGCAGCGAATTGGCCGCGCTTTCCACGATCCGCACGGACACAAGGTCGCCCACCTGCGCCTGCGGCGCGTCCACGAAAACCGAGTGCAGGTAATCCGACTTGCCGATCATCTGCCCATCCTTGCGGCCCGGCTTTTCGAACAGCACGCCCAGGGTGCGCCCGACCATGCCTTCCTGCGCGGCCTTCTGCTGTTTCGTCAGCAGCGCCTGCAGTTCCTGCAACCGCTGGTCGGCCAGGTCGCTGTCCACCTCGGGGCGATCATAGGCGGGGGTGCCGGGGCGAGGGGAATACTTGAAGCTGAAGGCGGTCCCGAAGCCCACCTCGGCCACCAGGCGCAGCGTGTCCGCGTGGTCTGCGTCCGTCTCGCCCGGAAAGCCCACGATGAAGTCGCTGGTCAGCATGATATCGGGCCGCGCCTCGCGGATGCGGTCGATCAGGCGCAGATACTGCGCCGCCGTGTGCTTGCGGTTCATGGCCTTCAGGATACGGTCGCTGCCCGACTGCACGGGCAGGTGCAGATAGGGCATCAGCTGCGGGATGTCCCGATGCGCCGCGATCAGGTCGTCGGCCATGTCGTTCGGGTGGCTGGTGGTATAGCGGATACGGTCCAGCCCCTCGATATCTGCAAGCGCCCGGATCAGGCGGCCAAAGCCCCATTCGCCGCCCGATCCCGCGCCATGCCAGCCATTCACGTTCTGGCCCAGCAAGGTGATTTCCCGCACGCCCCGATCCACGAGGTCGCGCGCCTCGCGCAGGATCCGGTCAACGGGGCGGCTCACCTCGGCACCGCGCGTATAGGGGACGACGCAGAAGGCGCAGAACTTGTCGCAGCCTTCCTGCACCGTCAGGAAGGCTGCGGGTGCGCGGCGGGTGGCGCGGTTCTGGGGCAGGTGGTCGAACTTGTCCTCGGCCGGGAACTCGGTCAGGATCGCGGGCGCCTCGCCGCGCGCCATGGCGGGAAGGCGGTGATAGGTCTGCGGTCCCACCACCAGATCGACCAGCGGCATCCGGCGCACGATCTCGGCGCCCTCGGCCTGGGCCACGCAGCCCGCGACGCCGATCTTCAGGTCGGGCTTTTCCGCCTTCAGCGGCTTCAGGCGGCCCAGGTCGGAATACAGCTTCTCGGCCGCTTTCTCGCGGATATGGCAGGTGTTCAGCAGGACCATGTCGGCCTCCGCCTGATCCTCGGTCAGGACATAGCCTTCCGCGCCCATGGCCTCGGCCATGCGCTGGCTGTCATAGACATTCATCTGGCAGCCATAGGTCTTGATGAAAAGCTTTTTCACTGCCGGGGGATTGGCCTGGTCGTTCATTGCCGCTGTCCTTGGGGGATCGAGTGCTGATACAGCAAAGACGGCGAAATGGAAAGCGGGCCATGGACAGCGACCTGACGGCGATCACCAATATCGGGCCGGCAACGGCGAGGGCGCTGATCGCGGCGGGCATTCCCGACGCCGCGACCCTGCGCCGGATCGGCGCGCATGACGCCTATCGTGCGCTGCTGGCGGCAGGCGAGCGGCCGCATTTCATTGGCTATTACGTCCTGGTCATGGCCTTGCAGGGGCGGCCCTGGAACGACTGCCAGGGCGCTGAAAAGGCCGCGCTGCGCGAGCGATTCGATTCGCTGGTGGTCGAGGTGCGCACCGCGCCCCTGGCGGGGATCGAGGCGGAACTGGACCTGATCGGTTTGCGCCGTCCTTGATCGCCCGCATCGGCCCGGCTAGCCTGCGGGCAAACCGATGGAGGCCATGATGAACAAACCGCAAAGCTGGGAAGCCCGCGCCGACGAATACTCGCTTTATGGCTTCACCGACCTGCCCAGCGTCGCCAGCCGCGGGGCGGTCGTGCTGACCCATGGCGAGGGGCCTTACGTCGTCGATGTGAACGGCCGCCGCTATCTGGATGCGAATTCGGGCCTGTGGAACATGGTTGCTGGCTTCGACCACAAGGGCCTGGCCGAGGCCGCGAAGGCCCAATACGACCGCTTTCCCGGATACCACGCCTTTTTCGGGCGCCTGTCCGACCAGACCGTGATGCTGTCGGAAAAACTGGTCGAGGTGTCCCCCTTCGAGCGCGGCAAGGTGTTCTACACCAACTCGGGGTCCGAGGCGAACGACACCATGGTCAAGATGCTGTGGTTCCTGCACGCCAGCGAGGGCAACCCGCAGCGGCGCAAGATCCTGACCCGCTGGAACGCCTATCACGGCGTCACGGTGGTGTCGGCTTCCATGACCGGCAAGCCCTATAACGAGGTCTTCGGCCTGCCGCTGCCCGGCTTCATCCACCTGACCTGCCCGCATTACTGGCGCTATGGCAAGGCCGACGAAACCGAGGAACAGTTCACCGCGCGCCTGGCGCAGGAGCTTGAGGACACGATCCAGCGCGAAGGCCCAGACACCATCGCGGGCTTCTTTGCCGAACCCGTGCAGGGCGCGGGGGGCGTGATCCCGCCGTCGCAGGGCTATTTCCAGGCGGTGCTGCCGATCCTCAAGAAATACGGCATTCCCATGATCTCGGACGAGGTGATCACCGGCTTTGGCCGAACCGGCAATACCTGGGGCTGCCAGACCTATGGATTCACGCCCGACGCGATCATCAGTTCCAAGAACCTGACCGCCGGGCTGTTCCCGATGGGCGCGGTGATCCTGGGTTCCGAACTGACCGACCGGCTGCAAAAGGCCATCGACCGGATCGAGGAATTCCCCCATGGCTTCACCGCATCGGGGCATCCGGTCGGCTGCGCCATCGCGTTGAAGGCCATCGACGTGGTGATGAACGAAGGGCTTGCCGAAAATGTGAAACGACTCGCTCCTCGGTTGGAGGCTGGCCTGCGCGCCATCATGGACCGCAGCGATCATATCGGCGAATTGCGCGGCGTGGGCTTCATGTGGGCGCTTGAGGCGGTCAAGGACAAGGCCACCAAGACGCCCTTCGACAGCAGCCTGTCAGTCAGCGAACGCATCGCCAACGCCTGCACCGACCTGGGCCTGATCTGCCGTCCGCTGGGCCAGTCTATCGTGCTGTGCCCGCCTTTCATCCTGACCGAAGCGCAGATGGACGAGATCTTCGAGAAGCTGGAAAAGGCGCTGCAAAAGGTCTTTGCCGAGGTGGCGTAACGTAGGGTGCGTGTTTGCACGCACCACACCTGCGTCAATGGTGCGTGCAAGCACGCACCCTACCGGCGCACCAGCTTGCGTTCGATGTAATCCCGTAACTCCTCGATCTCGGTGCGGCTTTCTCGCAGCCCCTCCATGGCCGCGTCCAGTTCTGCCTGCACGGCGGCAAGACGGGTTTCGCGTTCCTTCAGCAGGACGATGGCCTTGTCGCGTTCGCGTTCGGTGTCGTGCAACTGCCGCGCCAGATCGGCCAGGTCGGCCGGGCTGGGGCGGGTCAGGCGCCCGATCAGCCAGCTTGCGAACCAGCCCAGCACGAAGACGCCGAACAGGATGATCGTGGTGACAGTGACGAATTCCGTACGGTTCATGGATCGGTTCACCTTGCGGTCAGTCGGCGACGCGGTCAGTCGGCGGGGCCTTCGTCCGGCCGGGGCGAGGGGCGGGGCGTGTCGGGCGTCGGCGTCAGGACCGGCAGCCTAATGTTTTCCTCGCGTTCGTCCAGCGTCTGAAAGACCTCGCTCGCGCCGACGGTCGCGGGGGCGGTCGGACCGGCGGTGACGCGCGGCATCTCGGGTCCGAACATCTGCGGCTGCGCGGGCGGCTGGACGGGGCCGATCAGGTCCGGGACAGGCTGGCCGGGGGGCAGGGGTTCCGTGGTCAGGCCCGACAGCGTCACCGGCGGGGGCAGGGGGGTGCTGCGGACCGGATGATCCGACAGCAGGCGGAATTCGATGCGCCGGTTTTCCTCGCGGCCTTCCTCGGTCTCGTTCGAGGCAATGGGCTGGCTTTCGCCATAGCCGCGCGCGGTCAGGTGGGATATGTCGATGCCCGCATCCGCCATGGCGGCGACCAGGGCCTGCGCGCGGCCTCGCGACAGGTCGGCGTTGAAGCCCTCGGACCCCTGGGAATCGGTATGGCCCCCTGCCTCGATCTGGTAATCGGCGCATTCGGCCATGACGGCCGCCAGCCGGTCCAGCGTGGGGGCAGGATCGCCTGCAATGGCAGCCTTCGACGGTTCGAAGCCGATTTCGGATTCGGACATGATGATGTTCAACTGCCGCACGCATTCCGGTCCGTCAGGCAGGTTCAGCGACAGATCCAGCCTCCGGTCGTAACGGATCGCCAGTTCGTATCTTGCCCCCGGCCCCAGCCGTTCCCCCAACCGGGCCGCCGCTGCCTCGGGCGCGCCGGGATCGCCCGAGGTGCCGGTCACGCGGATCAGGTCCGGCGTCACGCGGACGCTGCCGGTCTGAAGGGTGTCCAGGGCCTCGATCGCGCCGATGACGCGAACGGTCCAGCCTTGCGGCACCCGCTGATCGCCGGTCAGGTCCGCCTGGACGGTCAGAAAGCGGGCGCGGGCCAGGCTGTCCACGGTTTCCGCCATGCGGTCGTCGCTGATCGGCCCCCGCATGTCCAGCACCTGCGCGTCCGACAGGGTGGCGGTAAATTCCATCGGCCCCGGGTTCGCTTGGTCGGGGGCCTGTTCCAGGGTCGATTGCAGGGAAAAGACCGGAGGCAAGGATTGCTGCAACTCCGCCACGGCCGCGTCGAAGGCAGGCCGCGCGACCGAAGGCGGTGCCGTCAGGGCGATATCCGCATCCGACAGCGTGACGGTGCCCTGGCCAAGGTCGGCCACAGCCCCGATGGCCGCAACCGCCGCATCGGCCCAGTCCGCGGAAGGCGAACCCAGGCCCAGCGTGCAGGCGGGCACGTCGGGAACCCCTGCCGCCTGCGCCGCCGCCACGATCCGGTCGCGGCCTTCCTCGGCATCCGCGGCGCAGGCCTCGAACCGGGCGCCGTCCCCATCCTTGACGAAGCGCAGGGTGAAGGGCGCGACCACGGGACGGGGCGCGGAAATGTCCGTGACCAGCGTGATGCCCTTGGGTGCCCCCCGGCGCAGACCGGATTCCAGGCGGCCCTTTTCATCCGCGCTGTCGGCCAGTGCCGAAATCGTCACGCTGCCCGGCTGGATCGAGATCTTGGCCTGCGCCATGCTTTGTGTCGCGCGCAACCCATATTGCAGCGCCGCGTCCCACCCTTCGGGGACCGCATAATCGGCGGTTTCCAGCAGGTCGGTGACTTGGGGCGCGGCGGTCTCGCTGCGCAGCATCCGCAGCAGCCCCGCCCGGTCGGTCGAAGCGGGAACCAGCCCGATCAGGGAAATCCCCTGGTCGTTGCGCAGAAGTTCGACCTTGAAATCAGGCGGGGTCACGGCATCGGCTGATGCGACCGACATCCGGTCCACCACGCGCGATGGATCGACCGCGCTGCCCGCCTGGGTCATGGCGCGGAAGCGGTCGATCTCGGACGGGGCGGTTCCGGTCAGGCGGACCTGCAAGCCGTCGGTCGTGACCGTCACCCAGTTCTGGCCGGATGCATGCAGCGCCAGTTCCACATCCTGCCGGGACCGGTCCTCGACATAGCGGGCGGCGGCTTCGGCGCCCAGCCAGCACAGCCCGCCCGCTGCGGACAGGACCAGAATGGAGGCGACCGGCGACAGAAGCCGCCTGCGGGATGACGCCATGGGGCATGACCTTGGGCTGTTTCCTGAACGCGTCGTCTAGCGGCCGGATCGCCGCCGCGCAATCAGACCAGCCCCGCCAAGGCAAGAAACAGCGCAAGGATCAACCCGGCGTCGCGGTTCGACCGGAACAGCCGCAAACAGACAGCCCCTTGTTCCGGCTGGAAATTCCGCAGCTGCCAGGCCAAATGCACCGCAAACCCGGCCAGTCCCGCATAGCCTATCAACAGATTGCGACCCGTCAGTGAGATCGCAACCGCCAGCAGCGCCACCGTCAGCACCGCGAAACCCGCCAGGATGCGCGGGCTGTTGTCGCCGAACAGCCGGGCCGTGGATTTCACGCCGATCAGGGCATCATCCTCGACATCCTGGTGGGCATAGATGGTGTCATAGAAGATCGTCCAGGCAATGCCCGCGGCCCAGGCCACCACTGGTGCCGCGTCCAGCCGCCCCATATGCGCCGCATAGGCCAGCATGACGCCCCAGTTGAAGGCCAGCCCCAGGAAGACCTGCGGCCACCAGGTAAAGCGCTTGGCAAAGGGATAGATCGCCACAAGCACCAGCGAGGCCACGCCCATCCAGATCGCGGCCCGGTCCAACGTCAGCAGGATCACGAGGCCCACCAGGCATTGCGCCACCAGCCAGCCATAGGCGCCCCGCAGCGTCACCTGACCCGAGGGCAGGGGCCGGGACCGGGTGCGCGCCACCTTGTCGTCGATGTCACGGTCGGTGATGTCGTTCCAGGTGCAGCCCGCCCCCCGCATCACCAGGGCGCCGACCGTGCAGGCCACCGCGATCCACAGGTCCAGCCAACGGGGACCGTCGGCCATCATCGCCAGCCCGATCCCCCACCAGCAGGGCAGCAGCAGAAGCCATGTCCCGATCGGTCGGTCGGCGCGGGACAAGCGCAGCCAAGGCCGCCAGGCGGGCGGGGCGGCGGTGTCCACCCAGTTGCCCTTGGGCGCGTCGATGACGGTGTCTGGTCTTTCCGTCCGGCTTTGCATAGCGTCTGGCCCCATGGCAAGGATCAGGCTGTTCATAGATCACCCGCTGGCGGCGGGACAACCCATCCCGCTGGACGGCGCGCAGGCGCATTACCTGGGCGGCGTCATGCGTCAGGCGCCCGGTGACAGAGTCGAGGTCTTCAACGGCCGCGACGGTGCCTGGGCCGCGCGGATTGCGCAGCTGTCCAAGCGCGGTGGGACGCTGGATGTGCTGGAACAGTCCGCCCCCCAGCGCGATCCGCCCGACCTGTGGCTTCTGTTCGCGCCCATCAAGAAGGCGCGCACCGACTTCATCGTCGAAAAGGCGGCGGAGATGGGCGCGGCGCGCATCCTGCCGGTGCAGACCGATTTCACCAATGCCGAACGCATCCGGCAGGACCGACTGCAAGCCCATGCCGTCGAGGCAGCCGAGCAATGCGGCGGCACCTTCGTGCCCCCGGTCGCGGATTTGATGCCGCTGTCGCGCCTGCTGGACGGCTGGGACACATCCCGTCGCATCCTGTGGGCGGACGAGGCCATGGCCGGACCGGCCGAAACGCTGGCGGTCCTGCCGCGCGGCCCCTGGGCGATCCTGATCGGTCCCGAAGGCGGCTTTTCGGACGCGGAACGGGGGCGTTTGTCGTCGCTGCCCCATGTGAGTCGGATCAGCCTGGGTCCGCGGATTCTGCGCGCCGATACGGCTGCCGTTGCGGCACTTGCGTTGTGGCAGGCGGCCCTGGGGGACTGGCGCTAGGGGCGATGCTGCAATGCGGCGTTCCGCAACCGGAAAACGACACCTCCTGTCGCTTTAACGCTTTCTTTATCTGCGTTTTCTGCATGGCGGCATTGCCTTGCCCGCAGCTACTCTTTCAACAATGCCCGCTCTATATCCTGTTGCATGAAGCACATGCCCGATGGTCGGGCACTTCTGAAACAGGTGATGAAAATGTCGACGATGGAACTGAACCGCGGCTTGGCTGTTGGGGGCGTTGGCAATGTCGTTGCAAACTTTTTCTCGATGCTGTCCGCGTGGAACGATGCCCGCGTGACCCGTCGTGAACTGAGCCGCCTGTCGGATCGCGAGCTGGACGATATCGGTCTGTGCCGCGGCGACATCGAGCGGATTGCGCACGGTCTGTAAGCCATAGCCATCCCGGTTTGACGAACGAACCCCCGATGCGGTCGCAGAGGGGGTTTTTTCTTGTGCGGTCAGTGCTGGTTGACGGGCCGGAAGCCCGCGCTTCGTGCGGCAGCCGAAAAGGCCTTTCGTGCCGAACCGACGGGGGTCATGCAATGGGCGGCGGCGTCCAGCATCTTTGCTGCATGGCGACGATACACGTCGTCAACCGGCCATCTGCGTTCCAGCCAATGGGCTGCGGTTTCAAGGGTGGTGAAGGTCTTCGTCTCGCCGTCGGGCGAAACGACAAAGGACAGGGGTTGGCCCCAGTGAATCTCGATCAAATTGTCTCTTTCGGGAAGGTCATCCGATCCCGCGCAAGGCGTCCAGGATCGGGAAGGGGGAGGCGATCAGTGCCGCCACCCCGGATCATTCGAAGGGCGTCTTAGGCCAGGGCGAGGTTGGTCGCCGATTCGCGGCCATCGCGGCCACGTTCCACGTCAAAGGTCACGGCCTGGCCGTCCTTGATTTCGCGGAGACCGGCGCGTTCCACGGCCGAAATGTGAAGGAACACGTCCTTGGTGCCATGCTCGGGCTGGATGAAGCCGAAGCCTTTGGTTGCGTTGAACCATTTCACGGTGCCATTGGCCATCGTGATATCTCCTGTCATGTATGCCACCCGCGAGATTGCGGTGGCGCGGCCCAGTCGTCGCAAGAACATCTGAAGCCGTAAAGCAGACAGAAGGTCGAAGGAAGAACATCAGCCACCCTCAGATAGCAGACATTCCCCGGTTTTTCAAGTCCGCGATGGATGGTCAGGATTTCCGCACCAGGGTCAGCGCCGACCATTCCGCCAGATCGTCCCGCCGATCCAGGTCGAACCCCTGCGTTTCATAGGTTTCAACGACCTCGTCCGCCTGGGTGGTCAGGATGCCGGACAGGATGATCCGGCCTTCGGGGGCGACCATCGCGGCCATCTGCGGCGCCAGGTCGATCAGCGGCTGTTTCAGGATATTGGCCAGCACCAGGTCATAGGGAGCGTTGTCTTCAAGCATCTGGTGGCCGAAGCCTGCCGCCTCGATGCAGATCACCCGACCGTCCAGCCCATTGGCGATCACGTTGGCCGCTGCGGTATCGACCGCCACCGCGTCGATGTCGCTGGCCAGCACCGTCACCGGCCACAGGCGCGCCGCCGCCATCGCCAGGACGGCGGTGCCGCAGCCGATATCGACGATGCGGTGGGGCTGGAAACCCTGCGTTGCCAGGCGGTCAAGCGCCTCGAGACAGCCCTTGGTGGTGTTGTGATGGCCGGTGCCGAAGGCCATCGCGGCCTCGATCCACAGCGCCTCGACGCCCTCGGGCACCTTGTCGGCATCGTGGCTGCCATGGACGAAGAAGCGCCCGGCGCGCACCGGGGTCAGCTCGCGGCGGACATGCGCCACCCAGTCCACGTCGGGAAGTTCCGACACGGCGAAGGGATTGGCGCCTAAGGCCGCGGCCAGCAGCGCAAGCGCGATCTCGTCGGGCTTGTCGGTGAAATAGACGCCAACCTCCCAGCGGTCCGAACCATCCTCGATCTCGAAAACGCCGGTGCCGACGGGCTCGGGCTCCAGATCCTCGCAGGCCTCGGCCAGGGCTTCGGCGGCCTGACGGCCTTGGACATGGGTCAGCGCGGAATAGGTGGTCATCAGATCGGATCCGGGTTGGGCATGGACGCCTCTACCCCCGTGCCCTTCAGGCCGCAATAACCATCGGGATTCTTGTGCAGATACTGCTGATGCGCCTCGTGCGCGGGCCAGAAGGGGGCGGGACCGGTGATCTGCGTGGTGATCTTGCCGAAGCCTGCCACGGCCAGGCGGTTGTCATAGTCGATCTTCGATGCCTCGGCCGCTGCGTGCTGGCTGTCGGTGAAGGCCATGATCAGGCTGCGATACTGGCTGCCCACGTCGTTGCCTTGCCTGTCGCCCTGGGTCGGATCGTGGTTTTCCCAGAACAGTTGCAGCAGGTGGTCATAGCTGATCTTGGAACTGTCATAGACGATGCGCACGACCTCGGCATGGCCGGTGGTGCCGGTCTTCACCTGATCATAGGTCGGATTCTCGACCGTGCCGCCCGCGAAGCCGACCTGGGTCAGCCAGATGCCATTCTGCTGCCAGAACAGCCGTTCCACCCCCCAGTAACAGCCCATGCCGAAGATCGCCTGGTCAAGGCCCTGGAGGACGGGTGCGTCCATCGGCCGGTTGAAGATCGCATGTGTGGTCATGGTGACATCCTTCTGATCCTGCGTGCTGAACGCGGCAGGGCGCGGCCCGGTTCGACCCCAGCCACGCGGACCTAGCCACGCGGATGCGCGGCCTGATAGACAGCCATCAGATGCGCATCATCGACGCCGGTATAGACCTGCGTGGTGGACAGGCTGGCATGTCCCAGCAGTTCCTGGATGGTGCGCAGATCACCCCCGGCCGCCAGCAGATGCGTGGCAAAGGAATGGCGCAGCGCGTGCGGCGTGGCCGTGGGAGGCAGGCCCAGGGACGCGCGGGCCTTTTGCATCGCACCCTCGATGATGCCGGGTGCCAACCGCCCGCCGCGCACGCCGCGGAACAGCGGTTGGCCGGGGGCCGGTTGCCAAGGGCAAAGGCGCAGGTAATCGGCCACGGCCTGCCGCGCCACCGGCAGGACGGGAACGTGTCGCTGACGGCCGCCCTTGCCGGTGATGGTCAGGCTGTCGCGGAAGGGCCAGTCGTCGCCGTTCAGGGACAACGCTTCGGAGATGCGCAGCCCGCAGCCCCACAGCAGCGTCATCACCGCCGTGTCTCGGGCGGCCACCCAGGGCGTATCATGGCCCAGCGCCACCATATCCAGCGTGTCCCGCGCCTGATCGGGCGTCAGGGGGCGCGGCAGGGACCGTGTGTATTTCGGGCTGCGCGTCGAAAGCGCCGCCGACAGGTCATGGCCCTCGCGGTCCCCGATCCAGCGCAGGAAGCTGCGCACCGCCGATTGCCGCCGGGCAAGCGAACGCGCGCCGAGGCCACGCGCGCGTTCGGCGGCGGCAAAGGCGCGCATGTCGGTCTGGCGCAGGTCGGCCAAGGATTTCGGCGTGGCGGCCTGCCCGTGATGACCGCCCAGGAAGGCTAGGAAGGCCAGAAGGTCGCCGCGATAGGCGGTGATGGTGTGGTCCGATCTGTTGCGGGTCGCGGCTTCCACCTCCAGCCATCGGGCCAAGGCATTGGCCATGGCGGGCGCCAGGGCCAGCGGCGCGGTCATCCGCGCAGCCGCGACAGCAGGACCAGCCGGAAGACCTGGGCGAAGAACCGCAGCAGGTCGGTGCCATGCGCGGGCATGAAGCGGGTCTTGTCGGCGCTGCCCATCAGCAGCATGGCACGCGGGCGGCGCGCGCCTAGGTCGATGGGCAAGAGCGCCTCGGACGCGACGGACCGGCCGTGCATCAGCTGCGTCACCGGCGAGGCCGGGCGCAGAACGATGTCGTCGCCGCGCGGCGTGCGCCGCCCGGCCGCGATGATCCGGCCGATGGCGCCTTCGGGCACCAGGACTGCATCCTCGGGCAGGCCGGGGATGACGGGGTCCGGTTCGACCACCAGCCGCAGGGTTTCGATCCGCAAAAGGGGCGCGATGTCGGATTGCAGGCTGTCCACCAGTTCCACCAGATCGGCCGATTCAAGCAGTCCGATCACCGCGCGATGGATCACCGCCGTGCCCGACTGGTTGTCGAAGGCCGCCGCGATCACGCTTTCATGCTGCGATTCCAGACGATCCAGCCGCGTTTCCAGCGCCTCCATCGCGCGGCCGCGGATGTCGATCACGTTGTCGCCCACCTCGGCCTCGCGCGCGGCGACCAGGGCGCGCATCAGGTCGCGGTCGGCCAGGATGACGCCGGGGTCGGCCAGCAGCCTGTCGCGTGTCTCGGGGTCAAGCCCCGCCTGCTGTTCCGCCGTCATGCCTGTCCCTTTTCGTTATCCGCCGATCTTCTGACCGGTCTTTGCCCAGTCGGCAGTGAACTGCTCAAGCCCCTTGTCCGTCAAGACATGTTTCGCCATCGACTTGATCACGGCGGGGGGTGCGGTAATGACGTCGGCGCCGATCTTGCCCACTTCGACGATGTGGTTCACCGACCGGATCGAGGCCGCGAGGATCTGGGTCTCGTAGCCATAGTTGTCGTAAATCTCGCGGATGTCGGCGATCAGGTCCACGCCGTCCAGACCGATGTCGTCCAGCCGGCCCACGAAGGGGCTGATGAAGGTCGCGCCCGCCTTGGCGGCCAGGATCGCCTGCGCTGCGGTGAAGCACAGCGTCACGTTGACCATGTGGCCTTCGTCGGCGAAGGTCCGGCAGGCCTTGAGCCCGTCCCAGGTCAGGGGCACCTTGATGGCGATGTTGGGGGCGATCTGCGCCAGGTGGCGGCCTTCGCGGATCATGTCATCGGCCTTGTCGGCCACGACTTCGGCGGAAACGGGGCCGCTGACCATCTCGCAGATCTCGCGGGTCACTTCCTCGATGTTGCGCCCGGCCTTCAGGATCAGCGAGGGGTTGGTGGTCACGCCATCGACCATGCCCAGCTCGTTCAGCTCGCGGATGGCATCCACATCGGCGGTATCAAGGAAGAATTTCATGGTCATGCTCCGGTAAGGCGGTTCGCTGGGGTGATAGCGCAAAACCGCCTTGGCCGAAAGGGGCAGGGCGGGCCTTGCAACGGGCACGCGGCAGGGTTTTATCAGGGCGATGAAAACCCTGCCCGCCTTTTTCCCCGCGCGTGCGCGCATTGCCGTTCTGACGGTCGAACCGGTGGGCGTCCTGGATTACCTGGCACCCGAGGGGGGCGTGGCGCAGGGACAGCTTGTTCTGGTGCCGCTGGGGCCGCGCCGGGTCGTGGGTCTGGTCATGGGCGAGGGCGTGGGGGATTTCGACTTGGCCAAGCTTCGCCCCGTGGCGCGCGTGCTGGATGCCGAACCCTTCGACGCGCGCTTCCTGGACTTTCTGACACGGGCTGCCGATTACACGCTGACGCCGCTGCCCTTGATGCTGCGCATGGCGACGCGCGCGCCCGACCTGGACCAGCCGCCCGCCGCCCGCCGCGTGATCGTGCCGGGCGGCGTGCCGCCGTCGCGCATGACCGAGGCGCGCGAGCGCGTGATGCAGGTCATGGCCGATCACGGCGGGGCAAGCTTTGCGCCAGCGGAGTTGGCCCAGCTTGCAGGCGTCGGAACGGCGGTGGTCAAGGGCCTGGTCGCGGCGGGCACCCTGGCCGAGGTTCAGGCCCCTCGCGATCTGCCCTATCCCCGGCTGGACGCCTCGCGCCCCGGCAAGCCGCTGGACGCCGACCAGCAGGCGGCGGCGGACGCGCTGCGCGGGGCGGTCCGGGCGGGGGGCTATGGCACCACCCTGCTGCGCGGGGTCACCGGGTCCGGCAAGACCGAAGTCTATCTGGAGGCCGTCGCCGAATGCCTGGCGCAGGGTCGCCAGGCCCTTGTCCTGCTGCCGGAAATCGCGCTGTCGGCCGAGTTCCTGGACCGGGTCGAGGCCCGCTTCGGCGCGCGTCCCGGCGAATGGCACAGCGGCATCACCCGCACGGAACGCCGCCGCTTGTGGCACATGGCGGGCAAGGGCGAGGTCGGGCTGGTCGTCGGCGCCCGGTCCGCGCTGTTCTTGCCTTTCCGCGACCTGGGCCTGATCGTCGTCGATGAGGAACACGACTCCAGCTACAAGCAGGAGGACGTGGTCTATTACAGCGCCCGCGACATGGCGGTGCTGCGCGCGTCCATCAACGGGGCGCAGGTGGTGCTGGCCTCGGCCACGCCGTCGCTGGAAAGCTGGGTGAACGCCCACAGTGGCAAGTACCGGCGACTGGACCTACGGTCACGCTATGGCACGGCTGAGTTGCCCGACATGGCCGCGATCGACCTGCGGGCCGAGGAGATGGCGTCGGGCCGCTGGATCTCGCCCACGCTGGCGGGGGCGGTCGAATCGCGGCTGGCCAAAGGGGAGCAATCGCTGCTGTTCCTGAACCGGCGCGGCTATGCGCCGGTGATGCTGTGCCGGGCCTGCGGCGAACAAATCGGCTGCCATCAATGCGACGCGCGGATGGTCGAACACCGCTTCCAGAACCGCCTGATCTGCCACCAATGCGGAGAGTCGCGGCCCATCCCGCTGGCCTGCCCCTCCTGCAAGGTTGAAGGAAAGCTGGCCCCCATCGGCCCCGGCGTGGAACGCATCGCCGAAGAGGTCGCCGCCCGCTTTCCCGACGCCAAGGCGACCGTGCTTTCATCCGACCTGTTCCATTCCGCGCGCGCGCTGAAGGACACCATCGCCGAGATCGCGAATGGCGACACCCAGATCATCATTGGCACGCAGATCGTCGCCAAGGGCCACAACTTCCCGCGCCTGACGCTGGTGGGCGTGATCGACGCCGACCTGGGCCTGCAAGGCGCCGACCTGCGCGCGGCGGAACGGTCGTTCCAACTGATGCGCCAGGTCGCAGGCCGCGCAGGCCGCCAGGGGGGCGCCGCGCCGGGGGTGGCGCTGCTGCAAACCCACCAGCCCGAACACCCGGTGATCCGCGCGATCCTGTCGGGCGAGGACGAGGCCTTCTGGAACGCCGAGGCTGCCGGACGCCAGGCCACCGGGATGCCCCCGTTCGGGCGCCTGGCGGGGATCATCCTGTCCCATCCTGACCTGGGCGTCGTCGCCGATTTCGCCCGCCATCTGGCCGCCCATGCCGCGCCGCTGGAACAGGCGGGGGCGCAACTGTGGGGACCGGCCCCCGCGCCCATCGCGCGGATCCGGGGGCGGCACCGGATGCGGATGCTGATCCACGCGCCGCGCCAGGCGCCCATCCAGTCCGCCATCGCCGACTGGCTCGCCCCGCACAAGCCGCCCGCAAACCTGCGGCTGTCGGTGGACATCGATCCGCAGAGTTTTCTATAGGTTCAAAGAAAATTTAAGGAGATCGTTGTGAAAGACACCCGCTCACTGGTGGATCTAGTCTGTATGAACCCGAACAAAGAGGAGGAGGCTTGGGCGTGGTTCTGCATCGGAGCAGAACTTCAAAAAATTGGTAGAAATTATAGAAGCACAAAAAAATTTGGTGAAGCCGTGTCTTCTACACCGCTGAGCCACCTCCCAGCTTCTGATCGGTCAGATGCAAGGTGGATGTTTCAAAACTGGAAAGATGTTCTTAACTGGCTTGAAGTAGAATCTGGGCTCCCCGTGGAAGATCCCTTTTTGATGCTAAGTAATCTTAATCACTCCCATCCTTCGGCTATACGTAGAAAAGTTAGACTTTTAAAGGAGAACATCATCAATGATGTTGCAACAAACGGTGAGTTGAAGGAAGTGGGGAGAATTGCCTTTGAGCGTGCATGGAAAGCATCAGGAACGGAAATGGAAATTTCCAATCCTTCTTTTGAGGGGGGCGAGGGCATTTGGTATCTTGTAGAAGCATACGACCCTTTTTCAGGAAGCGGAAGCGCAAAATATTTGTTTGACTGGGAAGAGGTATTATCCCTGATTCAAGATCCGAAGCAGGCAGACTGGCTGCATCGCAGGGTTGAAGAATGGATTGTAGAGGAGCAAGGATATGACAAAAGCAATAATGGGGAAATGATTATGGATGATAAAGGTAGATTTCACTTTCGCAGTGACCTAAAGGATTATTAATAGGATGATTAATTAACCCAAACTTCAGTTCCGCAACACAATGCACCGCCCGCCCAACTGCTTGAGGCGGTTGCAGAAGGCGGCGGCCTCGCGCCTGCTGTCCCAGCCGATCTGCGCGGTATAGACGGCGCGGCGTGCCCCGGTGATGCGCTTGCGGACATAACCCACCTGCTTGTCGCCCAGGATCGGGCGCAGGCTGCGGTTCAGGCGGGCGACCTGTTGGATCGCGCCGGACTGGCTGGGATGGCTGGCCACGATCACGCCCCAGGGAAAGACCTTGGGCTGGGTCATGAACTCGCGCAGCCTGCGTTCGCCCGCAAGCTTTTCGCAGGCAGGGCGAAACGCCAGGTCGGGATCCAGGGCCAGCTTCAGTTCCCGGGCCTGGGGCGGATTGTCGCGCCAGCGAAGCGCGTCAAATCCGGTGATCGCGGCCACATAATCCTGCGTTTCATAGGGCAGGCCGCCATTCTGGCCGATGAACCGCGCCGCGCGGTTTTCCCCCCCGTTATAGGCCACGGCGGCCAGGCCGATATTGCCGAACATGTTGGTCAGGTGGCGCAGATACCAGGCCGACTTGTGGATCGCCTGCGCGGGGTTCATCGGATCGTGCAGGTCGTAAAGATCAGCCGTGCCCGGCATGAACTGCGCGATGCCAAGCGCGCCCACCGGGCTGATCGCGCCCGGTTCGAACCGGCTTTCCTTCCACAGCAGACGGGCCAGGAAGTTCGGGTCCAGCCCCCGTTCGGCGGCATTGCGTTCGATCAGCTTGCAGACATCGGCGGCATAGTGATCCAGCCGCACGCAATCGCGCCCGTCATCGGTGCAGCGCAGCGATTCGGTCTGGCGGACCGGGGGGCGCCCGGCCAGGGCGTCGACGGCGGGAAAGGCCTGGGCGGCGGGCGCGGCCAGCATCGCCAGCACCGCAGCCAGTCGCCGGAACCATCCTGCCAGGGGGCGGGGCAACGTCATGGCGGACAGGATCAGGCGACGTCCAGCGGGTCGGACTTGGCCTTGGCGGCCTTGCCCTTGCCCTTCTTCTTGTCCTTGCCCTTCGGCTTGTCAGCTTTCGCGCTTGCCTTGAGGGCGTCCTTCTCGGCCTTTCGCGCGGCCTTCTTTTCGGCCTTGCGCTCGGCCTTGGCCGCGTCCTTTTCCGCCTTCCGGGCCGCCTTGCGGGCTTCCTTCTCGGCCTCTTTCGCAGCCTTGCGGGCGGCCTTTCCCTGAACCTGGGTCGCGGGGGCCGGACTTTCCGGCTGGGCCGGGGCGGGGGTGGCGGGGGTCATGGATGCGGTGGCAGAGGGCACGGATTCCGCCGCCGGGGCTGCCGCAGACTTGGCGCCCGCCTTGGCGACGCGGCGAGAGCCGGTGCGCAGGTCAGGCTTGCGAACCTCGGCCTTCTCGCGGCCTGCGGGCTTTCTGGCAGGCGAGGCGGGCTTGCGCTTGGCAGGCTTTTCAGGCTTTGGCGCGACGGGCTTGACCACCGGGCTGCCGCTGCTTGCGGAAGGCGTGGCCTTGCGCTTGCGCTGTTCGCGCCTGACCCGCCTGATGGCGGCCGCAAGGATGTCGGCTGCCGCCACCTGCCCGTTTTCACCCCGTGGCCCCGCCTGGTCCGCCGCGGCCTTCAGTTCGGCAATCAGCGCCCCCAGCGCCCCGTCGTCCAGATGGCCAAGCGCCGCGCCGCGGCTTCTGTCGGCCAAGGCCCGCTGCTCGACGGTCAGAAGTTCCTGTTCCAGCTTGCTGTAGTTGGGCATCGCTTCTTCCCTGGGGCGGCGTGATTTCGCGCGAATGTTGCGAAAGATTTTCCGGTTTTGCAATTGGAAAGGCCCCAGCCGAAGCCGGGGCCTTCAAGGGCGATCTGCCCGGTTTACTGAACGGCACTTTCCACCGGGGACATGGTCGTGACCGGCGCGCTATAGGGCGTGCTGATCGTCGTGACGGCATAGGGATCCGTCACCATCGAGGTGGCCGGATAGGCCGTGGCCGTCGGGGCCAGCGCGGCGGTGGCCGGGACGGGCGCCTGTCCGGCGGGCACCACATAGCCTTCGGGCGTTTCGGTCATCGGACCTTCCAGGCGAACGCTTTCCGCCTGGCTGCGGACATGCACGGTGGCGCCGGTCTCGACCTGGGAAAACAGGTCGATGATGTCCTGGTTGAACAGTCGGATGCAGCCGGCCGAGGTGGCCTTGCCGATGGAGGACGGGTCCATCGTGCCATGGATGCGGTAATAGGTGTCGCGCCCGCCTTCATAAAGATACAGCGCCCGCGATCCCAGGGGGTTGTGCATCCCACCGGTCAGTCCGCCCGCGAACTGCGCGTAAAGATCGGGCTGGGTGCGGATCATGTTGTCGGTCGGCCGCCAGGACGGCCAGGCCGCCTTGCGGGCGATGGTCGCGGTGCCGGCATAGCCGGTGCCGGCACGGCCCACGGCCACGCCATAGCGCATCGCCTGTCCGCCCTGCTGGACGTGATACAGAACGCGCGCATAGGGGTCGACGACGATCGTGCCCGGCTCCTCGGGTCCGTTATAGGGCACCTGCTGGCGCTGGTTGCGCTCGTTCAGATAGGCGGCGCGGACAGCGGGGATCTGGATCGGCTCTCCGTTCGGGCCGGTATCGGTGCGGGCCTGATAGGCTGGCGGCACGGGGGGCGTGGCCAGGGTTATCGGCTGGCTGTTGTTCCCACATGCGGCAAGCCCCAGGGCAAGCGCCGTGAACAGGGTGGCAAGACGCATCATCATCAACTTCCTTCATGGCATACGGCGTCGCGGGGACCGCGCCAGCAGCGTAAAATTCCCGAACCACCCCGGCGGCAGGACCGGGCGGTGATTCGCGTATCGGTTCATCAGCCTGTCACAGGCACCGGGCGTCAAGCCTTGCAGCCTGATCCGGCCGACGGCAATCCCGGCCTTGTGGCGAAAGAGCGGCAGTCTGTTCAAGAATGACTGACGCTGGAACAACTTGTCGTTTGGTTTGGTTTCATCCCGGCCCCGAGGCGCCATCCCAAGACCGCAGATTGCCCCCCGCCACCCGGCTGGCTAGGCTGCCGAAAAGCCCGAAGCGACCGTTCCAGTGACCGACCAGACAGCATCCGCCCTTGCCCCGTTCCGGCACCGCGACTTCCGCCTGCTGTGGAGCGCGACTCTGGTGTCGAATTTCGGCGGGCTGGTGCAGGCCGTGGGCGCGGCCTGGTTGATGACGCAACTGACCGACAGCGCCACGCTGATCGCGCTGGTGCAGGCCTCGAACACGCTGCCGATCATGCTGCTGGCGCTGGCATCGGGCGCCTTGGCCGACATCTTCGACCGCAAGACGATCCTTTTGTTCGCGCAATGCTTCATGGCCGCCGTGTCGCTGGTCCTGGCGGTGGTCGCCTGGCAGGGCTGGCTGACCCCTTGGCTGCTGCTGGGTTTCACCTTCCTGATCGGGGCGGGGCAGGCACTCTATAACCCGCCGTGGCAGGCCAGCATGGGTGACCTGGTGCCGCGCGCGGACCTCCCTGCCGCCGTCACGCTTAACTCGGTGGGCTTCAATCTGATGCGCAGCGTGGGACCGGCGGCGGGGGGCTTCATCGTGGCAGGCTTCGGCGCGGCTGCGGCCTTCGCCGTCAACGCCGCCAGCTATATCCCCCTGCTGGGCGCGCTGTTCCGATGGCGCCCGAACATCGCCCCCCGGACCGCCCCGCCCGAGGCCTTCCTGCCCGCCGTGGCCGCGGGCCTGCGCTATGTCTTCCTGTCGCCGAACCTGACAAAGGTGATCGGGCGCGGCGCGCTGTTCGGCTTTGCCGCCGTGTCCGTGCTGGCGCTGCTGCCCCTGGTCGCCAAATCCCACCCCGAGGGGGGCTCGATGCTGTTCGGCGGCCTTCTGGGCTGCTACGGCATCGGCGCCATCGCCGGGGCGGCGTTGAACCCCCGTATCCGGGCGCGGTTCGACAACGAAAACATCGTGCGCATGGCCTTTGCGGGCTTCGCGCTGTCGGCGGTCGTGCTGGGCCAGACGCAATCGGTCTGGCTGCACGCGCTGGCACTGCTGCCTGCGGGGGCATCCTGGGTGCTGGCCTTGTCGCTGTTCAACGTGACGGTGCAGCTGTCCACCCCCCGCTGGGTGGTGGCGCGCGCGCTGGCGCTGTATCAGACGGCAACCTTCGGCGGCATGGCAGCGGGGTCCTGGGTCTGGGGCGGCATCGCCGGGGCGCATGGGCTGGGCCAGGCGCTGACGGCGGCGGGGATCGTGCTGCTGGTCGGCGCGGTGATCGGCGTCTGGTTCAAGGCCCCCGAGTTCGGCACGGCCGACCTGGACCCGGCCAACCGGTTTCGCGAACCGGCGCTGCGGATCGACCTGCGCGGGCGGTCGGGTCCGATCATGGTCATGGTCGATTACCGCATCGCCCAGAAGGACGTGCCGGAATTCCTGCGCCTGATGCAGAAGCGCCGCAACATTCGCCGCCGTGACGGCGCGCGGAACTGGGCCTTGCTGCGCGACCTTGAACATCCCGACCTGTGGACCGAAAGCTATCACATCGCCACCTGGGACGAATATGTGCGCCACAACCTGCGCCGCACGAAATCGGACGCCGAGATCACCGTATCCCTGCGTGCCCTGCACCAGGGCGAGGGCGATCCGCTGGTCCACCGCATGATCGAGCGCCACAGCGTCGGTCCCGAGGATGACCTGCCCCTGATCGGCAAGATGGACGTATAGGAAAGGCCGCCATGACCACTGCCCTGTTCACGCATCCCGACGCCGAACGCCATATCACGCCCCCCGGCCATGCCGAGCAGGTCGCACGCCATGCCGCGGTCCTTGACGCGCTTGCCGACCTGGCCCTTGACCGTCGCGAGGCGCCGCGAGCCGACGAGGCCGATATCCTGCGCTGCCATCCGCAGTCCTATCTGGAACGCATCCGCGCGGCCGTCCCCGAAGAAGGCTGGCAAATGCTGGACGCCGATACCCATCTGTCGCCCGGCAGCCTGGATGCCGCCCTGCGCGGGGTCGGCGGGGCCGTGGCGGCGGTGGATGCCGTGCTGGCGGGCGAGGTCGCGAATGCCTTTGTCGCCATGCGCCCGCCCGGCCATCATGCCGAACGCGAGACGCCAATGGGCTTCTGCATCTTCGGCAACGCGGCCATTGCGGCGATGCGCGCCCTGGATCATCACGGTCTGGACCGCGTCGCAGTGCTGGATTTTGACGTGCATCACGGCAACGGCACGCAGGCGCTGCTGTGGGATGAACGCCGCGCTTTCTTCGCATCCACCCATCAGATGCCGCTTTATCCCGGCACGGGGGCAGCCAGCGAACAAGGTGCGCACGGGCAGATGGTGAACGTGCCGCTGCGTCCCGGCTCGGACGGCGCGGCGGGGCAGGCGGCGTGGCGCGACATCCTGGCCCGCTGCCGGGATTTCGCGCCGCAACTGGTGATCGTATCGGCCGGGTTCGACGCCCACGCGGCCGATCCGCTGGCGCAACTGAACTGGGACGACGATGATTTCGCGGCCATCACCCGGATGATCTGCGACATGGCGGCGGATCTGTCGGCCCCGGTGGTATCCTGCCTGGAAGGTGGCTATGATCTGGACGCCCTGGGCCGGTCCGCCCGCGCCCATGTCCAAGTCCTGCTGGAGGCCCGAGAATGAACGACATCGCGACCATGAGCTTCGAGGAAGCCATGAAGGAGCTGGAGGCCACCGTCGGCAAGCTGGAAACCGGCGATGCCAGCCTGGATGAATCGATCCGCCTTTACGAACGCGGCGCCGCCCTGCGCCAGCATTGCGAGAAACGCCTGCGCGAGGCCGAGGACCGGGTGGAAAAGATCACCCTTGCGGCCAATGGCCAGCCCACGGGAACGGAACCGGCCGAGGGGCTGTGATGCAGGATCGCTTGGGGGCGGTGAAAGCCCAGGTCCAGGCCGCGCTTGACCGGGCGATCGGCGCCTTGCCAGAGGGCGAATTGCGCGATGCGATGGCCTATGCCTGCGCGGGCGGCAAGCGGATCAGGGCCTTCCTGGTGATGGAAGCCGCGCGGCTGCATGGCGTGGCCGACGATGCCGCGCTGCCGGTCGCGGCGGCGGTCGAGGCGCTGCACGCCTATTCGCTGGTCCATGACGACCTGCCCGCGATGGACGACGACGACCTGCGCCGGGGTCTGCCCACCGTCCATGTGAAATGGTCCGAGGCCACCGCGATCCTTGCAGGCGACGCGCTGCAATCGTTGGCCTTCGGGCTGCTGGCCGACCCGGCCATCGGCGATGCCGCGACGCGCCGGCTGGTCGCGGCCTTCGCGCAGGCCGTGGGCGGGGCGGGGATGGTCTGGGGGCAGGCGCTGGACATCGCGGCCGAGACGGCAGCAGAACCGCTGACGCTGGACCAGATCACCCAGTTGCAGGGCGGCAAGACCGGCGCGCTGATCCGCTTTGCCGCCCTGGCCGGGCCGCTGATCGCCGATGCCGATCCCGCGCCCCTGGCGGCTTACGCTGATGCCGTGGGACTGGCCTTCCAGATCGCCGACGACATCCTGGATGTGACCGGAAACGAAGATGTGACCGGCAAGCGCGTCGGCAAGGACATGGCGGCGGGCAAGGCCACTTTCGTGTCCCTGCTGGGCCTTGACGGCGCCCGGATCGAGGCCGCGCGCCTTGTTGCCGCCGCCGATGCGGCCCTTGTGCCCTATGGCAAGGATGCCGGAAACTTGCGCCAACTGGCGCGTTTCGTTATCGAACGCGACACCTGAACGACGCCCGCCCCTGCAATCACTCTCCCGAAGGGCCAGCCGATGACCGACCTGACCAAGACGCCGATCCTCGACCGGGTCAAGCTGCCCTCGGACATGAAGTCGCTCAGCGACCGCGAGCTGCACCAGCTTGCCGACGAACTGCGGTCGGAAACGATCAGCGCGGTCAGCGTCACCGGCGGGCACCTGGGCGCGGGTCTGGGCGTGGTGGAACTGACCGTGGCCCTGCACGCGGTCTTCGACACGCCGCGCGACAAGATCATCTGGGACGTGGGCCACCAGTGCTATCCCCACAAGATCCTGACCGGCCGGCGCGACCGCATCCGCACCCTGCGCATGGGCGGCGGGCTGGCGGGCTTTACGAAGCGCGCCGAAAGCCCCTATGACCCCTTCGGCGCGGGCCATTCCTCGACCTCGATCAGCGCGGCCTTGGGCTTTGCCGTGGCGCGCGACCTGGGCGGCGATCCGGGCGATGCCATCGCGGTGATCGGCGACGGCGCCATGAGCGCGGGCATGGCCTTCGAGGCGCTGAACAACGCGGGCCACCTGGGCAAGCGCCTGTTCGTGATCCTGAACGACAACGAGATGTCGATCGCCCCGCCGGTGGGGGCGCTGTCCTCATACCTGACCAGCCTTTACACCCGCCGTCCCTTCCAGGATCTGCGCGCCGCCGCCAAGGGCGCCGTGGGCCTGTTGCCGCCACCCTTCCAGGAAGGCGCGCGCCGGGCCAAGGAAATGCTGAAGGGCATGACCATCGGCGGCACCCTGTTCGAGGAGCTGGGCTTTTCCTATATTGGCCCGGTGGATGGCCATGACCTGGACCAGCTTCTGCCGCTCTTGCGCACGGTGAAGTCGCGCGCGACCGGCCCGGTGCTGATCCATGCCGTGACGCGCAAGGGCAAGGGCTATGCGCCCGCCGAAAACGCCGCCGACCGGGGCCATGCGACGGGCAAGTTCGACATGGTGACGGGCGTGCAGGCCAAGGCGGAATCGAACGCGCCCAGCTATACCGCCGTCTTTGCCCGCGCCCTGATCGACGAAGCCGGGCGCGACGACAAGATCGTGGGCATCACCGCCGCCATGCCGGACGGCACGGGGCTGAAGCAGTTCGCCGAACGCTTCCCGCGCCGGACCTTTGACGTGGGCATCGCCGAACAGCACGCCGTCACCTTTGCGGCCGGGCTTGCGGCAGGGGGCATGAAGCCCTTCTGCGCGATCTATTCGACCTTCCTGCAGCGCGGCTATGACCAGGTGGTGCATGACGTGGCGGTGCAGGGGCTTCCGGTGCGCTTTGCCATCGACCGCGCGGGTCTTGTGGGGCAGGACGGGCCGACCCATGCGGGCGCCTATGACATCGCCTTCCTGGCAAACCTGCCCGGCATGGTGGTGATGGCCGCCGCGGATGAGGCCGAACTGATGCACATGGTCGCCACCGCCGCCGCCCATGACAGCGGCCCCATCGCCTTCCGCTTTCCACGCGGCGAGGGCACCGGGGTCGAAATGCCCGAACGCGGGCAGGTGCTGGAGATCGGCAAGGGCCGCATCGTGCAACAGGGCAAGGGCGTCGCGATCCTGTCCTTCGGCACCCGCCTGTCCGAGGCGCAGAAGGCCTGCGAATCGCTGGGCGCACGCGGGATCACCCCCACGATCGCCGATGCACGCTTCGCCAAGCCCCTGGATCGCGACCTGATCCTGCGGCTGGCGGCCGGTCACGACGCGCTGATCACGCTGGAGGAAGGCGCGGTCGGCGGTTTCGGCAGCCATGTCGCGCAACTGTTGTCGGACGAGGGCGTGTTCGACCGGGGT
This sequence comes from Paracoccus yibinensis, assembly GCF_030846195.1. Lineage (GTDB taxonomy): Bacteria > Pseudomonadota > Alphaproteobacteria > Rhodobacterales > Rhodobacteraceae > Paracoccus > Paracoccus yibinensis. Next base: position 220,785 of record NZ_JAVCWH010000003.1, on the reverse strand, counting down.
CTGCGCTTCCGGTCCATGGTGCTGCCGGATCGCTTCGTCGATCACGACGCGCCTTTTGCGATGTATGACACCTCCGCCCTGAACGCCGCCCATATCGAGGCGAAGGTGCTGGAGGTCATGGGCGTGGCGCGGCTGGCAGGCAAGACGGCATGATCTGACTGCCCGCACTGCGGGCAGCTTGCCGATTTCCAGATCAAGGCGCAGGATTTTTGCTGCATCGCAGCATGATCTTGGCCGCGTGACGGGATACCGGAAAGCCTCTGGTGTATCATGAACATGCGGGCAGGATATGTCCGCAAACCTCCGACCAAGACGGTCCCCCCGCCGTCAAGGCCGCCAGAGACGCGCCCTCCTCCCTGCGAAGTCTTTGGCGGCCCCTCTCGCAAGGAAAAGCGCGGGACTTTTCCGTCATCCCGCGCTTTTCATGTTCAGTGAACGGTTGCCTCGGGCTTGGGGCCTTCACCGACGGCCCCAAGCTTGTGCCCCGCGCGGCCGATGCGGTTTTCCACGATCAGTCCGTCCGGCCCGGCGCTGACATGGACCGTCTGCCCATCCAGCACCTCGCCCGACAGCAGCAGTTCGGCCAGCGGATCCTGCAACGCTCGCTGGATCACCCGCTTCAGGGGACGCGCCCCGAAGACCGGGTCATAGCCCTGGTCGGCCAGCCACTTGCGCGCATCCTCGTCCAGGTCCAGGGTGATCTTGCGTCCTGCAAGCCGCTGCTCCAGCCGCCGCAACTGGATCTTGACGATGCCGTCCATGTTCTGCCGCGACAGGCGGCGGAAGATGATGATCTCGTCCAGGCGGTTCAGGAACTCGGGCCGGAAATGCGCCCGCACCGCCTCCATCACCTGATGCCGCGCATCCGTCGAATCCGATCCTTCCGGCAGATGCGACAGCGCCTGCGACCCCAGGTTCGACGTCAGGATGATCAGCGTCTGCTTGAAGTCCACCGTCCGGCCCTGGCCATCGGTCAACTGCCCGTCGTCCAGCACCTGAAGCAGCACGTTGAACACGTCCGGGTGTGCCTTCTCGACCTCGTCGAACAGGATCACCTGATAGGGACGCCGCCGCACGGCCTCGGTCAAGACGCCGCCTTCGTCATAGCCGACATAGCCCGGAGGAGCGCCGATCAGCCGCGCCACGGAATGTTTTTCCATGAACTCGGACATGTCGATGCGGACCATCGCGCTGTCATCGTCGAACATGTATTCGGCAAGGGCCTTGGTCAGTTCGGTCTTGCCGACGCCGGTCGGACCCAGGAACAGGAAGCTGCCCAGGGGACGGTTCTCGTCGTTCAGGCCCGCCCGCGCGCGGCGGACGGCGTTCGAAACGGCCACCACGGCTTCCTGCTGGCCGATGACGCGCGCGCCGATCTGCTCCTCCATCTTCAGCAGCTTCTCGCGCTCGCCTTCCAGCATCTTGCTGGTGGGGATGCCGGTCCAGCGTTCCACGACCTCGGCGATCTGCTCGGGGCGCACGGCTTCCTCGACCATCAAGCCGTCGCCGCCGTTCTCGGCCTCGGCCAACTGCTTTTCCAAGCCGGGGATGATGCCATAGGACAACTCCCCCGCGCGGGCCAGGTTGCCCTCGCGCTTGGCCTGGTCCAGTTCGGCGCGCGCCCGGTCAAGCTGTTCGTTGAGGTTGCGCGAACCTTCCAGCTTGTCGCGTTCGGCCTGCCAGCGGGCGGTCATTTCCGCGCTGCGCTGCTGCAGGTCGGACAGGTCGCGTTCCAGCCGTTCCAGCCGGTCCTTCGAGGCCGTGTCGTCTTCCTTTTTCAGCGCCTCGGCCTCAATCTGCATCTGCAGGATCTGGCGGTCAAGCTGGTCCAGCTCCTCGGGCTTGCTGTCCACCTCCATGCGCAGGCGCGAGGCAGCCTCGTCCACAAGGTCGATGGCCTTGTCGGGCAGGAAGCGGTCGGTGATGTAGCGGTGGCTCAGCGTGGCCGCCGCGACCAGGGCCGCGTCGGAGATGCGGACGCCGTGGTGAAGTTCATACTTCTCCTTGATGCCGCGCAGGATGCTGATCGTGTCCTCGACCGTCGGCTCCTCGACCATGACCGGCTGGAAGCGCCGGGCCAGGGCCGCGTCCTTTTCGATATACTTGCGGTATTCGTCCAGGGTGGTGGCGCCCACGCAATGCAGCTCACCCCGCGCCAGCGCGGGCTTGATCAGGTTCGCGGCATCCATCGCGCCATCGGTCTTGCCCGCGCCGACCAGCACGTGCAATTCGTCGATAAACAGGATGATCTCGCCCGCGGCGTTCTCGATCTCCTTCAGGATCGACTTCAGCCGCTCCTCGAACTCGCCCCGGTATTTCGCACCGGCGATCAGCGCGCCCATGTCCAGCGCCATCAGCTTCTTGTCGCGCAGGGATTCCGGCACATCGCCATCGACGATGCGCAGGGCGAGGCCCTCGGCAATCGCCGTCTTGCCCACGCCGGGTTCGCCGATCAGCACCGGGTTGTTCTTGGTGCGGCGCGACAGCACCTGCATGGCGCGGCGGATTTCCTCGTCCCGGCCGATGATCGGGTCGATCTTGCCGTCCCGCGCGGCTTGCGTCAGGTCGCGGGCATATTTCTCCAGCGCCTCATAGCTGTCCTCGGCCGACGCGCTGTCGGCGGTGCGGCCCTTGCGGATGTCGTTGATGGCCGCGTTCAGCTTTTGCGCGGTCACGCCACCTGCGGTCAGCGCGTCGCGGGCATTGGTGTTGACCATCGTCAGCGCCATCAGGATGCGCTCGGCCGGCACGAAGCTGTCGCCGGCCTTCTTGGCGATCTGCTCGGCCTCGTCCAGGACACGCACCAGGCTGGGGTCCACATAGACCTGGCCATTGCCGCCCTTGACCTTGGGCTGCTTGGCCACGGCCGCATCGACGGCTTCCTTCACGCGCCGGGCATCGCCGCCCGCGCGGGTGATCAGGTTGGCGGACAGCCCCTGGTCGTCGTCCATCAGCGCCTTGAGCAGATGTTCGGGGACAACCCGCTGGTTTTCCTCGCGGATCGCGATGGTCTGGGCGGCCTGCATGAAGCCGCGCGACCGTTCGGTGAACTTTTCCATGTTCATCGGCACTTCTCCTTTGTTAGCCCCCGTGTCGCTGGCGCCCTGTCGCGGCGCGCCCCGGTCCGGGTCTTCGACTATGATCTGGTAAGTCTTGCGGCGCTTTCAAGCCGCCTGGCGATGTGCCATAACGCCGCGATTTTGCTGAAAGGGCAGGGCGATGGATGACCGGCTGATCGTGGCACTGGACGTGCCGAATGCCCTTGCGGGACTGGACCTGGCCGAGAGGCTGGGCGACGCCGTGGGCTTCTACAAGATCGGCCTGGGAATGCTGACCGGCGGCGGGCTGGCGCTTGCGAACGAATTGAAGCAGGACCACGGCAAGCGGATCTTTCTGGACATGAAGCTGTTCGACATCGGCGCCACGGTGGAGGCCGCCGTGCGCGGGCTGGCCCGCTTCAAGCTGGATTTCCTGACCGTGCATGGCGATCCGCATGTGGTCCGGGCCGCCAAGGAAGGGGCGGCGGGATCGAACCTGAAGATCCTGGGCGTGACGGTGCTGACCTCGCTTGAACGCGCCGATCTGGACGCGGGCATGATCCAGCCGGGCGACATCCACGACATCACCGTGGAACGCGCCGCCCGCGCCTTCGAGGCGGGCGCCGACGGCATCATCTGTTCCCCGCGCGAGGCGCAGGCGATCCGCGCGTTGCCGGGGTCGCGGCTGATCGTGACGCCGGGCGTCCGGCCCGCCGGGGCGGCGCTTGGCGACCAGAAGCGGGTCGAGACGCCCGCCAGCGCCATCGCGGCGGGGGCCGATCACATCGTTGTCGGCCGTCCCATCTGGCAGGCCGCCGATCCCCGCGCCGCGGCGGAGGCCATCCTGGCGGAAATGCGCGGCTGATTGACCGATCGTGCCATCCGCGCCAGTCTGGCGAAAAGGGGGCAGGATGGCGGACAAGAGCGGCATTTCCCAAAAGGCCCATAACGACCTGGTCCTGTCCTTCCTCGCGGTTCGGCGGGCCATCGGGGGCTTGGGCTTCTTCCTGCCGCTGACGCTGCTGGCCTATGGCCTGTTCCGGGGCGACCTGCTGCCCAGCATCTCGTCGGCCTATTACACCCCGATGCGCGAGGTTTTCGTCGGCACATTGATGGCCCAGGCGGTGTTCCTGTGGAGCTATGAGGGGTTCCGCCCCGATGCGGGCGACTGGATCACGGACAAGGGCACCGCGCGCGTGGCAGCCGTGGCCATCGCCCTGGTGGCCTTGGCGCCCACCAACCCCGATGAAAAGGCGCCCGAGGATGCCTCCGAACCGCTTTGCACGCTGTTGCAATGCCTGCTGGATCGTGGCAACGCGGATTGGTCGTCGCTGGTGCATCTGGTCTCGGCAGCGGTCTTCTTTGGCGCCCTCGCGGTCTATTGCCTGGTCCTGTTTACCAAGGGCGCGGTGGATGGTGCAGAGAAACAGGCCTCCAACCGGATTTACCGTGTCTGCGGCTGGATCATCATCATCAGCATCGGTCTGGTGGGGGTGCTGTTCGCGACCGGCCTGGACGACAGCCTGAAAGGCTTGCGCCCGGTCTTCTGGCTGGAAACCATCGCCACCTTCGCCTTCGCGACAAGCTGGATGGTCAAGGGCGATGCGATGCAGCCCCTGGTGCGCGGGGTCGCGGCGCTGCGCTGAGGGGTTTCTTCTTTGCCCCAATACCCGTCTTCGGCCTGCCAACTGCGCCGTCAGTCGTTGATGTCGCGGTCCCAGATGCGCCGATCCCCCCGGCTGGTGGGCCACAGACGGCGGAACACCAGCCAAGCCAGGCTCGACAGCAGCGCGGTCATCACCAAGGTCACCGGCAGCCCCGCCGACCACAGCCCCGCCAGCATCAGCACCCCCATCAGCCCGACTGAGGCCGCCAGCCCCATGAACGCCCAGCCCGGCACCAGCAGTTCGATCCCCGCCAGCACGAAGGCCGCGATCAGCCACCACCAGCCGTTCATGAGGACGACCGCCCGCGCAGAAGGCCGAAGGCGTCAAGCGCCGCCGCCGGCACCAGAACGACCTGCCTGCCCTGGCCCTTGCCGATATCGGCCAGGGCCTCGACCTGCTTCAGCGCCATCTGGTACTGCGCCGCCTCCAGTCCGTTCTTCGAGATCGCCTCGGCGATGGCAGCGATGGCGGCGGTGGCATAGGCCTCGGCGTCGGCCAGCACGCGCTTGGCCTTGGCCAGCTGCTCGGCCGCGTAAAGCTCGCCATCGGCGGCCAGCTTGACGGCGCGGCGCTTGCCCTCGGCCTCGGTCACCGGGGCGCGGCGGGCGCGTTCGGCGTTCAACTGTTGCAGCATGGCGGCGCGGGTGGCCTGGTCTAGGTTCACGTCCAGGATCTCGGCCCGGGTCACTTCGGTCCCCCAGTCGCCGACCATTTTGGCACCGTCAGGTTGATTCCCGGTCCCAGGACGGAATGCAGCGGTCCGAATCGTTCAACCACATATTTCTCGGATTGCCGGACGATCTTCACGGCAGACAGGGCGGCCATCAGGATCAGGACCGTCAGGACGATCAGGGCAAGGTTCTGGCCGATCAGGGCAGGCAGGTCGTCCATCGCGCGCTCCTGTTATTCGGCGGCGATCGCCGCGTCGGACCGGCCGTCGGCATCCAGGACCGACAGCGTCCGAATCACCCGCGCCATACGGGCGGCGACATCGCCGAAGCCCTCGTGCGGAGTAATCGTCTTTTCGTCCATGTACAGCGCCCGATCGATTTCCAATTGGACCACATGGACATTCTGGCCAGGCCGGCCATAGGCGGAACAGATATAGGCCCCCGCAAAGGGCGAGTTGCGCCGGATCCGCCAGCCCTCGGCCTCGACGGCGGCGACGATGGCGTCCGACACGCGGGCGGCGGCGGACAGCCCGTGGCGATTGCCCAGCACCATGTCGGGACGCGCCCCGTGCAGATGGTTCAGGGCGTCATGGGGCATCGAATGCATGTCGATAAGGATCGCCTGGCCGAACCGCGATCGCGCCTCGGCGATCAGGCTGGTCAGGGCCTGGTGATAGGGCCGCCAATAGGCGTCGATGCGGCGTTCGGCCTCGGCCCGGTCTATGGGGCGTTCCAGGATGGCCCGGCCCTGGGACACGACGCGGGGGATCACCCCCAGGCCCGCCAGCGTTCGCTGGTTCAGCGGATGGCGCGGCACGCCGCGGACCACCAGGGGGTCGATCTCGTCCGGGGCGCGGTTCAGATCGACGATGGCGCGCGGCACCTGGGCGCGAATCGTCACCGCGCCGAAGGAGGGTGCGCAGGCGATCAGGCGGTCCACGAAGGCATCCTCGGAGGACCGCAGGGTTTCGGCGGGCAGCTTCGTGCCTTCCAGGAACCAGTCGGGATAGGCCCGGCCCGAATGAGGCGATCCGAAGATGACGCCGCTGGCCCAGGGTCCGGGCCGGTCGATCAGGACAGGCAGGTCGGATTCGGTCAAGTCAGTCCCCGGCGGGCGGTTTCCTTTTTCCCATATAAGCGATTATTTTCCTGCTGCGATAGGGCTTGAAACCCCCGGTGCCCCCCTATATAGACACGCGGACCGAAAGGCGGTGCCGGACCTGTCGCAGGATGTTTCCGGGATCACCCAAGGACGGGCGGTTAGCTCAGCGGTAGAGCACTACGTTGACATCGTAGTGGCCACTGGTTCGATCCCAGTACCGCCCACCATGTTTTCGCCGCCCCCGGCCGATGTCGGGGGCATTTCGTTTTCCTGCGGCTGCGGGCCGCGTGATGGAGAAAAACCGATGAAGGTTCGCAATTCGCTCCGCTCGCTGAAAAGCCGGCACCGCGACTGCCAGATCGTGCGCCGCAAGGGCCGCATCTACGTGATCAACAAGACCAACCGCCGCTTCAAGGCCCGCCAGGGCTGATCCGGCGCGATCACGTCGAAAACGAAACCACCCGCCCCCTGGGCGGGTTTTTTCATGTCCAGTGCGTGATTTCTGACACGGATTAACCCTTTTTTTACAATTGTCTTGGTTAATGTCGCCTTGCGGTTGTAGTACCAAGTTGTGTCTCTGTTCGGGGTTCCGCCATGTTCGTGCTTGCCAGTCTGATGGCGCTTGCTGCGGCCGGTGCCGCGCTTGACCTGGCCCCCAGCCGCACCGATGACGACGACGACACCGATGGCCTTCCCCCGACCCTGGGCGAGGCCGATCCAGGCGAGGTGGGCGATGTCAGTTCCGGCACCCCGGAACTGGGCGAATTGCCCGAGGAGCCTGTTCTCCCGCCTCCTGACCCGCTGCCCGACGCTGAAGCCGAAGATGAACTGATCGAAGGCGGTGCCTCTGCGGACAACCTGCATGGCGGGCGGGGCAATGATACGGTTGTCGGCGGGGCGGGCGAGGACTGGATCCAGGGCGACGGCGAATATGATGCGGCCGGCGCGGACGAGATCTGGGGCGGCGCGGGTGCCGATTCGCTGGTCGGGCAAGGTGGCGACGACATCATCTGGGGCGAGGATGACGACGACACGATCTATGGCGGCGAAGGGCAGGACACGCTGTTCGGCGGGGCCGGAAACGATTGGCTTTCCGGCAATGACGGGGACGACATTCTTGTCGCGGGCGGGGGCGGAGACGATCTTGACGGTGGCCGCGGCAACGACCTTCTGGTGGGCGACGATGATCCCCAGACCGTGTGGATGCACGGCGGCGAGGGTGACGACACGCTGATGCCGGGCAGCGCCGATTTCGCCGAGGGACAGGCCGGAGCCGACGATTTCGTCGTGAAGCAAGGCGCGGCGACCCTGCCGGTGATTGCCGACTTCGACGCGAAAGAGGATCAGATGATCCTGCACCTGCCCGGCAGCGTGGCGCAGGAGGCGCAGGTCGGTCTTGTCCAGGATCAGGACGGCACGATGCTGGTGACGGTGAACGGCGATCCCGTGGTCAGGATGCTGCAAGGCGGCGGCCTGGCAGTCGCGGATATCGTGATCGTCCGCACGCCGGGTTGAGGCTGCGAAACCCCTTTCCCTGATCGCGCTTTTCCTGTATTGGCGCGCATCCGTTCCGCTCTGCCGGGCGGATGCTCCACGGGCCAGTGCTGGACGACATCCCGGCCTGCGCCATAATCCCTTTTTGAAAGGAGACCCCGATGTCGATCACCGTCGAAGAAAAAGCCCGCGTCATCAAGGAATTCGGCACCGCCGCCGGCGATACCGGTTCGCCCGAGGTGCAGGTGGCGATCCTGTCGTCGCGCATCGCCACCCTGACCGAGCATTTCAAGACCCACAAGAAGGATAACCACTCTCGTCGTGGCCTTCTCAAGCTGGTCGCGCAGCGCCGCAAGCTGCTGGACTATCTGAAGAAGAAGGACGAAGCCCGCTATACCGACCTGATCGGCAAGCTGGGCCTGCGCCGCTGATCGCAGACCGTCTGGACAGGCAAGCGCCCGCAGCCCCAGGCTGCGGGCGCTTTTCGTTTCAGCGCCTTGAAGGGGTTAACACTTCGTTAAAATACGACAGGCTTTTTGGTAGATCCCTTTGACCTGCAGCTTAAAAAATAAGCTGTCAGTAAAAAGGAGTCGCGAATGGTACTTGGTATCTTGAAACCCGTTCTGAACCCCCTGCTAAGTCCGGCAGCGTCCAATGCAGCCTCTGAAAGCTCCGTGGCAAGAAGCGCGGCTGAAGCCCAGGCTGCCGCGCAGCAGGCGGCAACGCAGCCCGGCGTCGATCAGTCCGAAGGCGTTGTATTCGATTTGTCCGACAAGGCGCTGCAACAGGTCGAAGAAGCGGCCGCGGCCCAATCCGCGGCATCGGCTTCGCCTGCCCAGGATGCGGCCGCGCAGACGCCCGTCACGTCTGCCGGCGCATCGTCGGGTGCGGCCCGCGGGGCATCGATGACCGACAAGCCTGCCGAGGAGAAAGCCGCCCCGGTGGTCAGCCGGGAACTTGCCCCAAGCGATCCGTCCGAGGAGGAACGCGCCCGTGCCTGGGCCATCCGCGGGATGGAACGCGGGAAGCTGCTGGATCTGGTCGAGAGGCTCAAGGTCACGCCACAGGCGGACCCGGCCGAGAAAGAGGTGGCCGAACACACCGCCGCGCAGCCCTTCGTTCAGGCCGCACCCGACCGCAAGGACGATGCTTGACGACAGGTCCTTGCCCGGAACACCAGGAAGACGCCCGTTGCCTTCGGCCACGGGCGTTTGTCGTGGCGGGTCATGCGGCATTCCCTTGGCCTGCCGGTCGCCCGGCCTTTCCGGCCCCTGGCCGCCGCGCGCCGCCCGTCCCACTTCCCAAACCCCTTGTTTTCCTGTAAGGCCCCGCCATCTGTGACGTGACGCCCATGCCCCGGGGCACATGCGAAGGATAGGGGCGGCGGCAATGGGGTCGCCATAGGACACGGGCGTGGCCAGAGGGCTGGCGCGGCCCAGAGGAAACCAGATGTTTGATGAAGTGAAGAAATCTATCCAGTGGGGCCAGGAAACGCTCACGCTGGAAACGGGCAAGGTTGCCCGTCAGGCCGACGGCACGGTGATCGCCACCCTGGGCGAGACCAGCGTCATGGCCAACGTGACCTTCGCGAAAGAACCGAAGCCCGGGCAGGATTTCTTCCCGCTGACGGTCCACTATCAGGAAAAATACTATGCTGCCGGCAAGATCCCCGGCGGCTTCTTCAAGCGCGAGGCTCGCCCGACCGAGAAGGAGACGCTGACCGCGCGTCTGATCGACCGGCCCTGCCGCCCGCTGTTCGCGCCGGGATTCAAGAACGAAACCTTGGTCATGTGCACGGTCCTGTCGCATGACCTGGTCAACGATCCCGACATCGTTGCGATGATCGCGGCATCTGCCGCCCTGACCATTTCCGGCGTTCCCTTCATGGGTCCGATCGGCGCGGCCCGCGTGGGCTTCGTGAACGGCCAGTATGTGCTGAACCCCGAAGTGTCCGACATGGACAACCTGCGCGCCAACCCGGAACAGCGCCTGGACCTGGTCGTCGCCGGCACGAAAGATGCCGTGATGATGGTCGAATCGGAAGCCTATGAGCTGACCGAGGAGGAGATGCTGGGCGCCGTCAAGTTCGGCCATGAGGCGATGCAGCCCGTGATCGACCTGATCATCGACCTGGCCGAGGTGGCCGCCAAGGAGCCCTTCGACTTCCAGTCGCCGGATTACGGCACGCTTTATGCCCGCGTGAAGGAACTGGGCGAAGCCGAGATGCGCACTGCTTACGGCATCGTCGACAAGTCCGATCGCCGCGATTCGATCCAGGCGGTGCGCGAAAAGATCGTCGCCAGCCTGTCCGAGGAAGAACTGGCCGATCCGAACCTGGGTTCGGCGCTGAAAAAGCTGGAATCCGGCATCCTGCGCGGGGACATCATCCGTGGCGGCGCCCGGATCGACGGCCGTGACAACCGCACGGTGCGCGCCATCGAGAGCGAGGTCGGCATCCTGCCGCGCACCCATGGTTCGGCGCTGTTCACCCGCGGCGAGACGCAGGCCCTGGTCGTGACCACGCTGGGCACCGGCGATGACGAACAGATCATCGACGCGCTGCATGGCAATTTCCGGTCGAACTTCCTGCTGCACTACAACTTCCCGCCCTATTCGGTGGGCGAGGTTGGCCGCGTCGGCAGCCCCGGCCGCCGCGAGATCGGCCATGGCAAGCTGGCCTGGCGCGCCCTTCAGGCCGTGCTGCCCGCGCCGACCGACTTCCCCTATACGATCCGCGTCGTGTCCGAGATCACCGAGTCCAACGGCTCGTCTTCGATGGCGTCGGTCTGCGGCGGTTCGCTGGCGATGATGGACGCGGGTGTTCCGCTGAAGGCGCCGGTCGCCGGCGTGGCCATGGGCCTGGTGCTGGAGGATGCCGACAACTGGGCGGTCCTGACCGACATCCTGGGGGATGAGGATCACCTGGGCGACATGGACTTCAAGGTCGCGGGCACCGCTGAAGGCATCACGTCCTTGCAGATGGACATCAAGGTCGCGGGGATCACGCCCGCCATCATGGAACAGGCCCTGGCGCAAGCCAAGGAAGGCCGTCTGCACATCCTGGGCGAGATGGCCAAGGCCCTGTCCGAAGGCCGCCGCGAGTTCTCGGCCCATGCGCCGCGCATCGAGACCATGCAGATCCCGACCGACAAGATCCGCGAGGTGATCGGTTCGGGCGGCAAGGTCATCCGCGAGATCGTGGAAACCTCGGGCGCCAAGGTGGACATCAACGACGACGGCACCATCAAGATCGCCTCGGCCAATGCCGATTCGATCAAGAAGGCCTATGACATGATCTATTCGATCGTGGCCGAGCCGGAAGAAGGCAGGATCTATACCGGCAAGGTCGTCAAGCTGGTCGATTTCGGCGCCTTCGTGAACTTCTTCGGCAAGCGCGACGGCCTGGTCCACGTGTCCCAGATCGCCAACAAGCGCCTGAACCATCCCAACGAGGTCCTGAAGGAAGGCCAGGAGGTCAAGGTCAAGCTGCTGGGCTTCGACGACCGCGGCAAGGTCCGCCTGGGCATGAAGATGGTGGACCAGGAAACCGGCCAGGAAATCACCGAAGCCAAGGAAGAAGCGGCCGAGGGCTGATCCTTTCGAAAAACACTGGAAGGCCCCGCATCGGCGGGGCCTTTTTTGATCCCGCCCCACCGATTGACAGCCATCCTTTCTGCTGCAACACCTGACCCGCACAGCAGGGCAGGGCGCGCATGAATGTTTCAGACTATCTGGCCGGGGCGGGACTTTCCGTGCGGCCGCTGCCCGAGGCTTTGAGCCAGCCGCAGGGCAGGATTCTGGCGCACTTGCGGCGTCCCGGCTCCGTCGATCTGGCCTGCACGACCGACCTTCGCGGGGAAATCGGGCTTTATGAAACCGCACGGGGCGAACCGCCGCTGTTCGTGTCCTATTACACCACCGGCACCCCCTATGAAGACCTTGCCGCCGATCTGCGCGCATCCCTTGACCGGCACGGCCTGCCGCACCGGATCGAGCCGGTAGCCTCACGCGGTTCCTGGGTCGCCAATACCGGTCTGAAGGCACGGGTGATTCAGACAGTCTGGAATGAAAGCGACCGTCCTATCTGCTGGATCGACGCCGATGCCGCGATCCTGCGGACGCCCAGCTTTCTGATGGGCAACCCCTTCGACGTGGCCTTTGTCCGCCGCGATGGCTGGGAAGACATCTCGTATCTCATCTATCTCAACACGACGCCGGTGGTGGGCAGGCTGCTGGCCGAATGGGTCCGGCTGTGCGACGAACACCCCAATGTGTGGGACCAGGTGCTGTTCAGCCTTGCCTGGTTTCGCACCGCCCGCGATGGGGCAATGGCAAGCCAGTGGCTGAACAGCGGCATTTCCCGGACGCCGCGGCCCAGGATCCGCGACCTGAGAGATCAGCTTTTCTATTATCCGACCCGTCGCAAGATCCGCCCCTTCATCGACCAGAAACAGGCTTCGCGCAAACTCAAGGCCTATATCAACGCCTCGGAGCGGCCCAGGAACGAGATCGGTACCGATGATCTGAGCGCGGGTTATCGCGTCGCCCTGGCGTCCTATGATTTCGGTTTCGATGGGCGGCTGGATGCGGTCGTGTCAGGGCGGGACTAGGATGGTCACGCGCCGGAAATCGCGGTTCGAGCGGTTCTTCTCGCTCAACCAGCATCGCAAACGCTGGGGCGGACGGCGCCATGTCGTCGCCGATCCCGACCTTGCCGCGATGCGCGGTCGCATCGTCAATGCGGGCGAGGCGGTGCAGACGCGCGGATCGGTAAAGTCGCTGGACCGGCACCTGGCCAACCTGAGAAGCGAGTTTTCCGGCCAGTCCGAGCTTCTTCTGCATCACGCAACGCTGATCGTCCTGATCCGCCGCGAGGTGCGGTTGACCGAAAGCCTGGCCGCCTTCGCTGCGCTTTGGTCGCAAGAGGCCGAGTTTCTGTGCCGGAACCTGAACCTCCGCTGGCTGATTTCTGCTGCCGATACCTTTGCCGACCACGGCACGGATCCTCAGGACCGCGCGATCGGGATGATGGCCTCGATGCTGGCAAATACGGTAAAGATCGCGGAATCGGACCGTTACATCCACGGAGCAGAGGCCTTGGCGCCACTGCCCGACCGGATCGAGAAACTTCAGACCGACCTGGTCCCGCTGTTCGAGGGAACATCGGTCTTTACCGTCGGCACGGACGATACCCTGCGCAACATGTACTGGCGGCTGGAGCCGTTTTTCGCGGCCGGGGCAGTCGGGCTGATCCTCAAGACCATCTATGACCGGATGCAGGTCAACGACACGGCCTTTGCCCGGCTGCGGGCGCTTCACCACCGCGACCGGACCGGATGGTGGGACGACACTGCCGGGACATCCTGACGTGGCGGATCGCGGTTCTGGTCATCAGGGGGGTGGGACACGGTGTCCCGTTTACCTCATCAATCTTGACGGTTCTGACGAACGTCTTCGTTCTGCCACGCGGCAACTGGCCGACGAGGGTATAGCCTTCGAGCGCGTCCCGGCATTCGACGGCAGGGTGCTGCGGATGGACGAATTTCCCGACTACGATCCCGCAGGTGCGATGGCCTATATGGGCCGGCCCCTGCGCGGGGGCGAGATCGGCTGCTATCTCAGCCATCTGGATGGCGCGCGTCGCATTCTGGATAGTGGTGCCCCATGGGGGATGGTGCTCGAAGACGACGTTCAACTGAAGCCCGGCTTTGCCGAAGGGATCGCCGTTCTTCTGGACTGGCTGGACCGCCATAATGGCGACTGGGATCTGATCAATCTCGGCTCGCCCCAGCACAAGATCTATACTCCGGTCATGGATTTCAGGGTTGCCGGGCGGCATCACGAACTGACCCGCGCCCACTACTTTCCGATGACGGCCACGGCGCTGATCTGGTCGCGGAAGGGGGCGGAAACCTTTGTGCGCAGCCACGACCGCATCACGCGGGGCGTGGACAATCATTTCCGTCACTGGCTGACCCGCAGCGACAGCGGGCTGGCGGTCTGGCCGCCCTTGGTCACGACAACCGGCGCGGAAAGCGATATCGAGGACGGCCAGGGCAAGCGTTCGGCCCAGGGGCGGCACCCTCTTTACGGGCTGATCAAGCAGCGCCGGCAGATCGTGAACAAGCTGATCGCCTGGCGTCATAAGCGCGATTTGGCGCGTCGCCGCAAGGCCGCGGACCTGGATCCCTGATCAGGCCGGATCCTTGGTAAAGCGCAGATAGGGCAGCTTGATGTCCAGGGGGCCATAGCGTTCCTCGGCCGCCTTGTCGTCAAGCGCCAGGGCCACGATCACGTCCTGTCCCGGCATCCAGTTTGCAGGCGTAGCGATGGGCACGCCGTCGGTCTTCTGCACGGCATCCAGGGTGCGCAGGATCTCGGCGAAGTTCCGGCCGATCGACATCGGATAGGTCATGGTCAGCCGGATCTTCTTGTCGGGACCAATGATGAAGACGCTGCGCACCGTTGCGGAATGGGCCGGCGTGCGTCCTTCGGAGGGCAGGTAGTGGTCCGCCGGCAGCATGTCATAGGCCTTGGCCACCGCCAGGTCCCGGTCGTCGATCATCGCGAAATCGGCCGAGGCGCCGGCCACGGCCTCGATGTCGCGCTTCCACTTTCCATGGTCCTCGACCGAATCAACCGAGACGCCAAGAACCTTGGTGCTGCGTTTTTCGAATTCGGGGATCAACTGGGCGACGACGCCGAATTCGGTCGTGCAGACAGGCGTGAAGTCGCGCGGATGGCTGAAGATGATGCCATAGCTGTCGCCCAGCCAGTCGTGGAACCGAATCTCGCCCTCGGTCGAGGGGGCGGTGAAATCGGGGGCAATGTCATTGATGCGCAGGGACATGGGCCGCTTCCTTCAAATCGGGAATTTCGGGCAAGATAGGTCAAAGCGGCAGGAATGCCAGAGTTTTATCGATGGTTTGAATCGAGATTTAACAAGGGTTGCGCAGGTCTTGCCGCCGCTTCACCTTGTCGCCAATTGGATTGGAGAGATCGCGATGACCGAGCTTCTGGACAAGCGCAAGTTCTATATCGACGGGGCATGGGTGGATCCCCAGCGGGCCAATGATCTCGAGGTGATCGACCCCTCGACCGAGGAAGCGGTGGCGGTCATCAGCCTGGGCGACCAGGCCGATACGGACCGGGCAGTGTCGGCCGCCAAGGCCGCTTTGTCAGGATGGTCTCGGACGGAACCGGGCGAGCGGCTGGCCCATGTCGAGAAGATCCTCGAGATCTACAACCGCAGGGCGCAGGACATGGCCTGGGCCATCAGCCACGAGATGGGCGCGCCACAGGACATGTCCCTGGGCGACCAGGTGGCTGCCGGAACCTATCATATCGAGAACTTCATCAAGGCATTCAAGGATTTCGAGTTCATCCGTCCGCTTGGGGACCATGCCCCCACCTCGATGGTCGCGTGGGAGCCTGTCGGCGTGGTCGGCCTGATCACGCCCTGGAACTGGCCGATGAACCAGGTGACGCTGAAGGTGATCCCGGCGATCCTGGCAGGCGATACCTGTGTCCTGAAGCCCTCCGAGATCGCGCCCCTGTCCTCTATGCTCTTTGCCGAGATCGTGGACGAGGCGGGCCTGCCCAAGGGTGTCTTCAACCTGGTGAACGGCGACGGGCCGGGGGTGGGCACACAGCTTTCCACACACAAGGACGTGGACATGATCAGCTTCACCGGATCCACCCGCGCCGGGATCGCGATCACCAAGGCTGCGGCCGACACGTTGAAGAAGGTGGTGCTGGAACTGGGTGGCAAGGGGGCCAACATCGTCTTTGCCGATGCCGACGACAAGGCCGTGGTGCGCGGCGCGCGGCATTGCTTCTATAACAGCGGCCAGTCCTGCAACGCGCCGACCCGGATGCTGGTCGAACGGTCGGTCTATGACCAGGCCGTCGAGACGGCGGCCAAGGTCGCCCAGGAAACGCAGGTCGCAAGCGCCCATCAGCCGGGCAAGCATATCGGTCCGGTGGTCAGCAAGCAGCAGTGGGACAAGATCCAGGATCTGATCCAGAAGGGCATCGACGAAGGCGCGCGCCTTGTCGCGGGCGGCACCGGCCTGCCGGAAGGGGTGAACCGCGGCTATTTCGTCCGCCCGACCGTTTTCGCCGATGTCAGCAATGACATGACCATCGCCCAGCAGGAAATCTTCGGTCCGGTCCTGTCGATCATCCCCTTCGACACCGAAGAACAGGCGATCGAGATCGCCAACGACACGCCCTATGGCCTGACCAACTATGTCCAGTCCGGGGACGGGGCGCGGCGCAACCGCGTGGCGCGGAGGCTGCGGTCCGGCATGGTAGAGATGAACGGCCAGTCACGCGGCGCAGGATCGGCCTTCGGCGGGGTCAAGATGTCGGGCCGCGCCCGCGAGGGCGGCGTCATGGGCCTTGAGGAATTCATGGACTCCAAGGCCATCAGCGGCTGGCACAAGGACTGAACCTTTCGGGATAATGCCTAGCATTTGAGGGGTCGGCTTGTTCCAGGGCCGACTTGCCGCGACATTCCGTCAGGAAATCGATGGCGGTGTGCAATGGCAAGGCAGAAGGGGGCGGCAGGCCCCACGATCATGATCAAGCGGGTGACCGCCTCGGGCGACGGCGGTCACCATGGCGGCGCCTGGAAGGTCGCCTATGCGGATTTCGTGACCGCCATGATGGCATTCTTTCTGCTGATGTGGCTGCTGAATGCCACGACCGAACAACAGCGTTCGGGCTTGGCCGATTATTTCAACCCCACCATCGTCCGAACGCCCGGAGCCTCGGGCGAGGGGGTCGAACAGCAGGGCAAGGAACCCTCCGACGTTACGCTGGAGCAGGTGGCCGAGGAGATCGAGCGTCAGCTTCGTGCCAGCGGTGGCGAATCGCAGCAACTGACCAACCTGCTGCGCCATGTCGTCACGCGCATGACGGACGAGGGGCTGGTCATCGAACTAGGTGATCTGACGGACCAGCCGTTGTTTGTCGAAGATTCCGGCCAGCCGCAGCCGGTTCTGACCGAACTGACCCGAATCATCGGCAGGGTGCTGACCAAGACGCGCAACCAGATCGCCATTTCCGGCCATGTCCGGGCCTATCCTGAAACGCTGGTGGACTCCCCTGTCTGGCCCCTGTCGGATGCCCGCGCACATGCCGTCCGGGGCCTGCTTGAGGGTTCCGACCTCGATGCCCAGCGGATTCAGCGGGTTACAGGCTATGCCGACCGCAAGAACAAGACCGGGAACCCCATGGATCCGACCAATAACCGGATAGAGGTGATTTTACTCAGATAGTCGGGGGCGATTAGGCGAATCTTAAGTCCTGCGGTGGATGATCGGGGGTGAACTGAAAAAGGTGATGCCATGTCAATGTCTTCCGCGATGAGCGCCGGTGTTTCGGGGCTGGCGGCCAATTCCACCCGTCTTGCAACGATTTCGGACAATATCGCGAATTCGGGGACCTATGGCTACAAGCGCATGGAAACCGACTTCAATTCCTTTGTGCTGAACCAGCACCGCGTTGCGGGCATGTATTCGGCAGGCGGTGTCACAGCCACCACGCAAAGGGTGATCGAGGATGACGGTGCGTTGTCCACGACCACGCATCCGCTGGACATCGCCATATCGGGCCGGGGAATGCTGCCGGTCACGTCGGCGGTGGACCTGGACAACGGGTTCACGGACCTGCCTTTCATGATGACCCGCACGGGGTCGTTCCGTCCCGATGCCGAAGGTGTCCTGAAGACGAGTTCGGGCTTGGTCCTGATGGGCTGGCCTGCCCAGGCTGACGGGACCATCCCGCTGATGTCCCGCGATACCATGACCGGCCTGACTCCAGTCCAGATCAGCGCAAACCAGACTGCAGGCGATCCCACAACCGAGGTATCCCTGGGCGTCAACCTGCCCGCAAGCCAGACCTTATCCACCGCCTCAGGCGATCCCCTGGCCCTGAAGGTCGAATATTTTGGAAACCTGGGCACGTCAGAGTCCTTGAACATCACCTTCACCCCGGACACTTCGGATCCGACCGGCATGTCGAATACCTGGGTGATGGAGGTCCGCGATTCCGCCTCGGATCCGGCCTCGAACCTGATCGGGTCTTATCGCATCGTCTTTGACGACAGTCAGGCAAATGGCGGCAGCATCGCCAGCGTGACCACGCTTGCTGGCGGTGCCTATGACCCGGCGACGGGGGCAATCGGCCTGACCGTCGAGGGCGGCGCGATGGATCTGGTCATCGGTACGCCCGGCGGAACGACGGGCCTGCGGCAGCTTGCAGCCAATTTCTCGCCCACGAACATCACCAAGAATGGATCTCCGGTCGGCAACCTCACCACTGTGGAAGTGGACGCGGACGGCTTTCTGAAGGCCAGCTATGACACTGGCTTCGTCAAGACCCTGTATCAGATCCCGCTGGTTGATGTTCCCAATCCGAACGGCTTGGTGTCCGTCGACTCGCAAGCCTTCACCATATCGCCCACCTCGGGCAGCTTCTTCCTGTGGAGTGCGGGCGACGGCCCGACGGGTTCGGTCCAGGGGTATGCTCTGGAGGAGTCGACCACCGATGTGGCCGAGGAACTGACCCACCTGATTCTGACGCAGCGCGCTTATTCGTCGAACGCAAAGATCATCCAGACCGTCGATGAGATGTTGCAGGAAACAACGAACATCAAACGCTGAGGGATAGGTTGAATGAGCATCGCGCGCGCCCTTGGAAATGCCATGTCGGGCCTGACGGCCACGGCGCGGGGCACCGAAACCGTGGCGGCAAACCTGGCCAATGCCGCCACCCCTGGCTATGCCCGGCGAGAGATGGCGGTCAGTGCCCAGACGGCGGGCGGCAATGCAGGGGGCGTGCGCATCGATGGCGTCACGCGTGCGGTGAATGCCAGCGTCCTGTCGGAATCCCGCCTGGCCGAGGCCGCGCGGGCCGAAGCCTCGACCCGGCTGGCCTTTGCCAAGCAGATCGAGGATCGGATTGGGATTGCCGGGAACACCGGCGGTCTGGGCGCGGCACTCAGCGATTTTCGAACGGCTCTGTCGTCCGCAGCCAGTCGCCCCGATGACGAAATCCGGCTGACGCAGGCTGTTGACAAGGCGCAGATACTGGCCACCCGGCTGAATGCAGCCTCGGATCAGGTTCAGGCTGCCCGCAGCGCAGCGGATCAGGCCATCGCCGCCGATGTCGCCCGGCTGAACAAATCACTTGCCGAAGTCGCGCATCTCAACCGCCGGATCGCCGTGCTGGAGGCCGATGGCTCGGACCCTTCGTCGCTTCTGGATCAAAGACAGGGGATCATCAGCGAAATTTCAAAGATCGTTCCCGTGCAAGAGGTGACGCGCCCTGCCGGAGCCGTGGCGCTGTTCACGGCCGAGGGTGCGGTGCTTCTTGACGGAACCACCCCGACTGAATTGTCCTTCACGGCCGCGGGGCAGGTGACTGCAGGTCAGGCGGCGGGATCCGGGTTGGCGCTGCTGACGCAGAACGGTGCCGAACTGACGCAATCGCAGATGCAGCTTTACGCGGGCGGCTCCCTGGCTGCGAATTTCGCCATTCGTGACGAACTGGCCCCTGCCGTCCAAGCCTCGCTGGACGATCTGGCCTTTGAATTGCATGAACGCCTTGCGGATCCGGCCGTCGATGGCACCCTGACCGCGACCTCGGCCGGCCTGTTCACGGACGGTGGCGCCCGCGCCAGCTTGGCAGGCAAGACAGGCTTGGCAGGGCGTATCGGCGTGAACGACGCCGTGGCCGAGAACGCTGGAGGGGCGGCCTGGCGGCTGCGTTCGGGGCTGGAAGCCGGCACGGAAGGTGCGGTCGGCGATTCGACCCTGCTGGTTGCGATCTCGGAAGCGCTTGATCGTGCCACCTTGGTCTCCGGCACGGGCTTCAGCGGCAAGGCATCCCTGACCGACCGCTTTGGAACGGTGGAGTCGCTGGTGTCCACCGCTCGTGTGAACGCACAGTCCGACGCCGCGATCCGGAACAGTCAAGCCGACACGATCTCGTCCAGGCTGGCCGCGGATGGCGTAGACAGCGATGCAGAGATGCAGCGTCTGCTGCGATACGAACAGGCCTATGCCGCCAATGCGCGGGTCATTCAGGCCATTCAGACCATGATGGATCAGATACTGGGGATATGACGGATGACGGTGCAATCCATCGGTGATCAGGCCCGCGCCTTTGCCATGCAGGCCGCGTCGAACAGGATCAAGACCACTCTGGCCACGCTGACGGCCGAGTTGTCCAGCGGAGAGGTGGCGGATCTGGGCGCCAGGCTGCAAGGCAACACGCAGGATCTGGCAGGGATCGAATCGCGGCTTGCGATGCTGGCGCAGTTCAAGTCCAACGCAGCCGAGGCTGCGGCCCATACCCAAGGCATGCAGAATGCGCTGACATCGGTTCGGTCGATCATCGAGGATATGGGACAAGGCCTTTATCTGGAACCCCAAGCCACCTCGGATGGACTCATGGCGGCTCGTTCAGCCGAGGCCGCATCGGCTTTGCAAACCGCGATCGGTCATTTGAACGGCACGGTCGGGCAACGCTTCCTGTTTTCAGGTGCGCGCAGCGACACACAGCCTCTGGCATCGGCGGACACGATCCTGACCGCGCTGACCACGCATGTGGCCGGGCTGACCACGGCCCAGGATGTGTCGCAGGCGGTGTCGGATTGGTTTGACGCAGCCCCCGGCATGGGCGGCTTTGCCGATATGGCCTATCATGGCGGAGCAGGCGGCCAATCGACGCCCATCGGCGAGGAGACGACGATCACCCTTACCACGACCGCCTTGTCCCCCTCTGTCCGCGACAGCCTGAAGGGCTTGGCGACTGCAGCAATGCTGGATCGGGGCGCATTGGCGGGGGACGGGGTCGAGGGCAGGAAGCTTCTGCAAGCGGCCGGCAAGGCCCTGTTGGAGAGTTCTCCTCCGTTGATCGCGGAAATGTCCCGTCTGGGTTATTCCCAGCAGGTCATCGCCACGGCGCAGACCGAAGGCGATGCAGCATCCGCCACCCTGCAGACCGCGCGAAACACGCTGCGCGAGGCCGACCCCTTGGCGACTGCGGCCGCCATATCGGATGCGGAAACCAAGTTGCAAACGCTGTATTCCGTGATCGGGCGGCTGTCGCAACTCAAGCTGGTGGATTATCTGTGATGCGTCGCTTCCTGGTTATGATCGCCATGGTCCTGCTGCCCGCGATCGCGGCGGCGGCTCCGGTCCGGATCAAGGATCTGGCCGATTTCGACGGGGTCAGGGGCAACGACCTGGTCGGCTATGGCCTGGTCGTTGGCCTGGATGGTACCGGGGATGGCTTCCGCAATGCCCCTTTCACCGAAGAATTGCTGGCCGGACTGCTGGAACGGCTGGGAGTCAATGTCACTGATGAGGCGCTGCGGTCCCGCAATGTCGCCGCCGTCGTGGTCACCGCGACCCTGCCCCCTTTTGCGCGGTCGGGCAGCCGTATCGACGTCAGCGTATCCACGATCGGTGACGCCAAGAGCCTGCTGGGGGGCACGCTGGTCATGACTCCGCTCAAGGCGGCAGACGGCAATATCTACGCCGTGGCCCAGGGCTCCATCATCGCCAGCGGCGCCGCGATCGAGGGCGAGGCCGCGCGGGTGGTCGAAGGGGTGCCGACTTCGGGCAAGATCCCTGTCGGCGCGAGGGTGGAGCGGGAGGTCGAGTTCGATTTCGCCAGCATCCAGAACATCCGCGTCGCCCTGAGGAACGCGGATTTCACGACGGCAACACGGATCGAAGATGCCATCAATCGCGACTTCGATCGCAGGGTCGCGATCACCCAGGACAGCGGCACCGTGCTGGTCGAGTTCAGGCAGCTGGGCGATGTGAACCCCGCCCGTGTTCTGGGGCGCATCGAAAACCTGACCGTCGAACCGGAAGACCGCGCGAAGGTCGTCATCGACCACAAGTCCGGCACCATCGTGATCGGAGAGCGGGTGCGCATCTCCCGGGTTGCCGTGTCCCAAGGGTCGTTGACGCTGAGTGTCAGCGAGGCGCCCATGGTCTCGCAGCCTAATCCCTTTGCAAGGGGGGAAACCGTCACCGTGCCCCGGACGGTGGCGGAATTGCGCAATGAACCGGGCATCGGCTTTGCCGAGGTGGCCGGGGAAACCTCTCTCAGCGATCTGGTGGAGGGATTGAACGCCCTGGGGGTCCGCCCCCGAGAGATGATCGATATTCTCAAATCCATCCATGCGGCAGGGGCGCTTCACGCTGATCTGGTGATCGAGTGACTTATCCAGGATTTTCGCTGGCGGGTGAGTGACACGCCTTGTTCCATCGCATAGAGGGGGGGCGACGTTTTCAGCCTTGGATCGGTCCGATGAAGATAGAAGCCACTGCCTTGCCCGATGTCCTTGTCCTGACGCCGGCGCGCTTTGGCGACGAACGCGGCTTCTTTTCAGAAAGCTGGAATCGAAAGACCTTAGCCGATGCCGGGTTGGAAATCCCCGAATTCGTCCAGGACAATCACTCCCTGTCTTTCCGGGTCGGGACCGTTCGCGGTCTGCATTATCAGGCGCCGCCCTTTGCCCAGGGAAAGCTGGTACGCTGCGGCCGGGGGGCGCTTCTGGACGTGGCTGTCGATGCGCGGCGGGGCAGTCCCACATACGGCAAATGGATTGCGGTTCAACTGACCGCAGACAATGGGCGACAGCTTTGGATCCCCGCAGGCTTTCTTCATGGGTTCGTCACCCAGGAACCCGATACCGAGATCGTCTACAAATGCACCGCTTATTATGACCGCGCCAGCGATGGGGCGGTCCTGTGGAACAGCCTGGGAATAGACTGGGGGGTAGAGGCTCCTTTGCTTTCCGACAAGGACCGGGATGCCCCTGCCTTCGCCGACTGGACGTCACCTTTTGAATACAAAGGCGCAGCATGAAGATTCTCGTGACCGGAGGAGCGGGGTTCATCGGTTCGGCAGTGGTTCGCCTTGCCGTTTCGCGCGGGCATGAGGTCGTCAATGTCGATGCGCTGACCTATGCCGCCAATCCCGCGAATGTGGCTGATGCTGCCGAAAGCCCGCTCTATCGCTTCGAGCATGTCGATATACGCGACCGTGCGGAACTGGACCGTGTCTTTGAAACCCACCGGCCCGATGCGGTGATGCATCTGGCGGCGGAAAGCCATGTTGATCGTTCCATCGACGGGCCTGCGGCCTTTATCGAGACCAATGTGATCGGCACGTTCAATATGCTGGAGGCCGCGCGCAACTTCTGGACGGCGAATGGCAGGCCGGATGCCTTCCGTTTTCACCACATCTCGACGGATGAAGTCTTTGGTTCGTTGGGCGACACGGGACAGTTCACCGAAACCACCCCCTATGATCCGCGCAGTCCCTATTCTGCCAGCAAGGCAGGGTCGGACCACCTGGTGCGGGCCTGGCACGAGACCTATGGCCTTCCGGTGGTGCTGACGAACTGTTCGAACAACTACGGACCGTATCATTTCCCCGAAAAACTCGTGCCCGTCGTCATCCTGAAGGCGCTGGCAGGAGAGCCGATCCCGGTCTATGGCGACGGCGGCAATGTGCGCGACTGGCTTTACGTCGAAGATCATGCCGACGCGCTGCTTCTGGTTGTCGAAAAGGGACAGGTCGGTCGCAGTTACAACATCGGCGGCGAGAACGAGGCCAGGAACATCGACCTGGTCCGCACGATTTGCGCGCATATGGATGACCTGCATCCCGAAGGTGCGCCTCATGCCGATCTGATCACCTTTGTGACCGATCGGCCGGGCCATGACCGACGCTATGCGATCGACCCGACCCGGATCCGCACGGAACTGGGATGGCGCCCCTCGGTCACGGTCAATGAGGGACTGCGGCGGACGGTCGAATGGTATCTGAACCACCGTGACTGGTGGCAGCCGTTGTTGTCGCGCGACGGGGTCGGCCAGCGGCTTGGTCAGGCGAAATGACCGGCCTGCTGATCCTTGGAAAGTCCGGGCAGCTTGCGCAGGCCCTGATGCGCCTTGCCCCCGAGGCGATCGCCTGGGGCAGAGAGGACGCAGATCTTTCCTTTCCCGACGCGGTCATTCCACGCATCCATGCGCTGAGGCCCTGGGGGATCATCAACGCGTCTGCCTATACCGCCGTCGATCGCGCCGAAAGCGAGCCGGAGGCCGCGTCCATCCTGAACGCCACAGCGCCGGGATTGTTGGCCAGGGCGGCGGCCGAACTGGGGATTCCGTTCCTGCATGTATCGACCGACTATGTCTTCGACGGGACGGGCGACCTGCCAAAGGCGGAGGACGCCGCCACCGCACCCGCAAGCGTCTATGGCCGGACCAAGCTGGACGGGGAGCGGCAGGTCGCGGCGGCGGGCGGGCAATGGGCAGTGATGCGCACCTCGTGGGTATTTTCGCCGGATGGCTCGAACTTCGTCAAGACCATGCTGCGGTTGGGGGCCGGGCGTGACCAGATCAATGTCGTGGCCGATCAGATCGGCGGTCCGACCGAGGCCAGCCGGATCGCTGCCGCCCTGCTCAAGATGGCGGATCGGATGCGGGCCGACACGAAGTCGGGGGGCCTTTACCATTTTGCCGGATCGCCCGACGTCAGCTGGGCGGATTTCGCACGCGCGATTTTCGATCGCGCCGGGCTGGCCTGCGCCGTGCGCGACATCCCGACCAGCGATTATCCCACACCTGCGCGGCGTCCGGCCAATTCGCGGCTGGATTGTACAAGGATCGCACGTGATTTCGGGATAGACCGCCCGGACTGGCGAATGGATCTCGACACTGTCTTGAAGCAACTGGGATACCAAAAATGACGGGACGCAAGGGCATCATTCTCGCGGGCGGGTCGGGGACGCGCCTTTATCCGATCACGATGGGCGTTTCGAAGCAGCTTCTTCCGCTTTATGACAAGCCAATGATCTATTACCCCATCAGCGTGCTGATGCTGGCCGGAATCCGTGAGATTGCGATCATCACCACGCCCGAGGATCAGGCGCAGTTTCAGCGGCTGCTTGGAACGGGCGAGCAGTGGGGACTGCGGTTCGAGTGGATCATCCAGCCTTCGCCCGACGGTCTGGCCCAGGCCTATCTGCTGGCCGAGGATTTCCTGGCGGGTGCGCCATCGGCCATGGTCCTGGGTGACAATATCTTCTTCGGCCATGGCCTGCCCGAACTGCTGAAGGCGGCGGATCAGCGGATCAGCGGCGGGACTGTTTTCGGCTATCGCGTTTCGGATCCCGAACGGTACGGCGTGGTCGATTTCCAATCCGACGGCCGGGTTCGCGCGATCATCGAGAAGCCGGAACTGCCGCCGTCGAACTTTGCCGTGACGGGCCTTTATTTTCTGGACGGCACGGCGCCGGAACGTGCTCGGCAAGTCAAGCCTTCCGAACGGGGCGAGCTTGAGATCACGACGCTTCTGGAAAGCTATCTTCGCGACGGCAGCCTGACGGTTGAAAAGATGGGGCGTGGCTTTGCGTGGCTGGATACCGGCACCCATGGCAGCTTGCTGGATGCGGGAAACTTCGTGCGGACGCTGGAAAAGCGCCAGGGGTTGCAGACGGGCTGCCCCGAGGAAATCGCCTTCGAGGCCGGCTGGATTTCCGAGGATGCCTTGCGCGAACAGGCGCAACGGTTTTCCAAGAATGCCTATGGCCGTTACCTGATGGGATTGCTGGGGGCACGCTGACGCAGCCTGCCCAGCAAGGCCGCGACAAACAGGGCCGCGGTCCCCGCGCCGGTCTGCCGGTAAAGCCCCAGACGTGCCATGCTGCACGCGGCAAGCGGCCCGTGCTGCCCCAGGGCTGCGCCGAAACCATCGAGGATCCGGCAATTTTCCGGCAGTAATTCCGATCGGACGGCATCCAGGGCCGCGTGGTTGGCGGCCAGCCAGCCGCCATAATCCCCGGCCAGAAGCATGGCGATCCGCTGCGACATTGCAGCTGCCGTATCGTTGCGTCCCATGACGCTGCGGGCATGCTGGCGATAGAACAAGGCGGGTCGCGGATCATGGATCAGCGCCGCGCCCGCGCCCGAGGTGATCTGATAGGCCCACCAGTCATGCGACTCGATATTCCGCGCCTGGGCCTCTGGGGCGCAACGGCGCAGGATAGCTGCAGCCTGCGCGTTGAAGACCGAGGTATTGCCCGCCATGATCGCCTGAACCAGGGCATTGCGAAATCCCAGAGGCCGCAGGAAATGGCGGGATTCGACTATCGGAACCAGGGCCGCATCGGTGATGATCGTGCGGGCTGCGTAATGGGCGGGACCTTCGTGTCGTGACAGGGCGGCCACGGCGCGGGCAAGCTTGTCGGGAAACCATACATCATCCTGATCGCAAAAGGCGATCATGCCGTCTGGTGCCGTCGACAGCAGGTGCAGGAAGTTCTGGGTGGCGCCCCGGCACGGTCCGGCTATGATCCGCACCTGCCCTGCAGGGCGCGTGGCGGCGAAATTCGTTGCAATGTCGCCAGTCCCGTCTTCCGATCCGTCATCCGAGACGATCAGTCGCCAGTTGCGGTGGGTTTGCGCGGCGATGCTGTCCAACTGCGCCTTGATGAAGGATGCGCCGCAATAGCTGGCCAGAAGGATCGTGACGCAATCGTCATGGGCAGGAAAGGCAGATCGGTCCACCGGCTATGTCCTTGGAGTCGGGCAGGGCCGGTTTCTGCCCTGCCGTCCGCGCCGATGCAACCGTCAGCCCGCCTGTCGGGCGATATCCTCGATCAGCACTGCCTTGACGGTCAGGTCGGTGCTGGCCTGCGCCGCCTTCTGCAGTCGTTCGCGCAAGGGGGCCAGCCGGGCTTCGGACGTGAAGTTGCCGTCGAATCCGCCTGTATTGGCGTGGATCAGCAATTCGCGCAGCAGCGCATCGCGCAGGCGGTGTTCCTGCTGCTTCATGGCGGGCAGATCGGCGCCGCCCGTCTCGATCGTCAGGGTCAGGATCATCACCGCGCCCATGTCGCCGTTGCGCATCAAGGGCACGAAGAATTGGGACGGGAAGGTGAACCATCCTTCGGCCGGAACCGCGCCCTCGCCCCCATGCCCGCCACCGCTGTCATCGCCGCCACCATGATCGGCCGCCGCGGCAGCGTGGTCCTCGGCCGGGGCAGGGGCTGCGTGATCCGAGGCTTCCTCGGCCGCATGAGCGGTGCCCGGGTCGGCGGCTTCCGCGCCGCCATGTTCGCCGGCAGGGGCTTCGGCTGTGGCATGGTCGGCCCCTTCGGGCATGGGGCGCAGCATGTCGCCCGCCGCGACGCCCCCGGCAAGGGCCACAACGGGAATCAGCATGGGCAGGAATTTCTTCATGGGCGACCTCAGTAAGGCAGGATCGCGTCGGCGATCTGCTGGCCGAAGCGGGGCTGCTGGACATCGGTGATCTGCCCGCGCCCGCCATAGGAAATCCGTGCGCCCGCGATGCGGTCATAGGCGATCTCGTTGCTGCGATCGATGTCGGCGGGACGCACGAATCCGCTGACGGTCAGTTCGCGCAGTTCATAGTTCACGCGCACCTCTTGCGTGCCTTCGATCTGCAGGGTGCCGTTGGGCAGGGTGTCGATCACCGTGGCGGCGACACGCAGCGTCAGCTTGTCGCGGCGGGTGATATTGCCGGTGCCCTTGTAGGTCGAGGAGGACTCCGCCTCGGCCAGGGTGTCGAAGCTGGCGCCTTCGGGCAGCTTCTCGTTCAGGCGCTGCGGGATGCCGATCATCTGCGGGATGGAAACGCTTTCGCCCGACTGGCGGCTGCGCCCCGAGGTGTTGGTCATCTGCGCCTCGTCGTCGATCTCGATCACCACGGTCAGGATATCGCCACGCGTGGCCGCCCGCCTGTCGCTGATCAGGGACGAGGTGGTGCCGGCCCAAAGTGACGCTGCGGCCTCGGGACGGCCCGAATCGACGGGAATCTCCAGCGGCGGGTTGGTCATGGCGATGAATTCCTCGCTGTTGCGCGGAGAGGTCAGGCTGGGCGGCTTGCCCATGTGATCGGCGCGTGCGCAGGCCGACGCTGCCAGAACAAGGCAGAGCAGGGGAATCGTTTTCATCGGTGGTCCTTACTTCATCGCCAGGAGGCTGCCGTCCTGCTGGACGACGGCGCTGATCGTTGCACGGGATTCAAGGTTCATGACGCGGATCACGTCGCCCGCCGCGCCGTCCGACAGCGTCCGCGCGGTGGTGACGATCCGCAGGGCGCCCCGCTGGAAGACCAGCGGATGCATCTGGTTGCGCCCGATCAGTTTGGGCGCCTGCAAAAGCGAGGCTTGCAGCGGGCGGCCTTCGTGAATGGTGATGCGGGTTTGCAGACCGATCGCTTCGGATGGGTCCGAGAGGCCGGGTCGGTCGCCGTCGATGGCGCGCAGGTCGCCTGCCGTGATGACCGTGCCCGCAGGCAGGGTGCGCGCCGCCGCCAGGACCGCGGCCGAGGCGGGCAGGGGCGCAAGGGCCAGAAGCAGTGCCAGCCAGCGCATCATCGCACCTGCGTGGTGGCCGCCAGCATCTGGTCGGCGGCGGTGATGACCTTGGCGTTCAGTTCGTATCCACGCTGTGCCTTGATCAGTTCGGTGATCTCGCGCACGGAATCGACCGAACTGTCCTCCAGATAGCCCTGGCGCAGCGTGCCCAGCCCGTCCACGCCAGGTGTGGTCACCTGGGGGGTGCCCGATGCAGCGGTTTCCAGAAACAGGTTGGACCCGATCGCTTCCAGCCCCTTTTCGTTGGAAAAGCCTGCCAGCGTCAGCTGGCCCAGCAGTTCAGGTTCGACCTGGTCGCTGAAATAGGCGTAAACCTCGCCCGCCGCGTTGATGGAAATGGTGCTGGCGTCGTCGGGGATGGTGATGCCCGGCACCACCGGATATCCGTCCGACGTCACGATCAGCCCATCAGGCGACCGCTTCAACCCGCCGTCGCGCGTATAGGCCGAGATGCCGGAAGGCAGCGTCACCTCGATGTAGCCTTCGCCGTCGATGGCCAGGTCCAGGTCGCCCCCGGTCTGGGTCAGCGCGCCTTGTTGCAGATTGACGCTGACCGCCGTGGGGCGTACACCCAGGCCAAGTTGGACGCCCGCCGGAATGACGGTGCCGTCTGCGGCCGTGACCGTGCCGGGGCGGGTCGCCTGCTGGTAATGCAGGTCGGCAAATTCCGCGCGCCGGGCGTTGTAGCCGGTGGTGGACATGTTGGCCAGGTTGTTCGAGATGACCTCGACGCGGGTCTGCTGGGCGCTCATGCCGGTGGCGGCGATTTGCAAGGCTCTCATCGGTGGTCCTTTCAGCGGGTCATGCCGGCGATCGCGCTGCGGATGCGCTGATCTTCGCGGTCAAGGAAGGATTGGCCCAGTTCATACGCGCGCTGGACCTCGATCATGCGGGTGATCTCGAAGACGGAATCGACGTTGGATTCTTCAAGGAAGCCTTGGCGGATGCGGGCATCCTCTACCGGCTCGGGCTGGTCGTCGGTGGTGAAGGACGTGCCGCCCTGGTGGGTCAGTTGCGCATCCACGGGGGCGGTGAAGACGCCGATCTTGCCGAAGGCCACGCCGTTTGCGGACAGGGTACCGTCCGCGCCGACCGCGACCTCGCTGGCGCCGGCGG
This sequence comes from Paracoccus yibinensis, assembly GCF_030846195.1. Lineage (GTDB taxonomy): Bacteria > Pseudomonadota > Alphaproteobacteria > Rhodobacterales > Rhodobacteraceae > Paracoccus > Paracoccus yibinensis. The sequence continues at coordinate 191,254 of NZ_JAVCWH010000003.1, read as the reverse complement.
GAACGATGATCGGTGCCATCCCCTCATCCAGCAGGCGGAAGCCGTCGGCGGTCATCAGTTCGCCCTCGGCGGATGGCAGGAAGGCGCCCGCGCGGGTCAGGCGGTTGCCGTCGGGCGTTTCGACCAGAAAGAAGCCGTCGCCTTCGATGGCCAGGTCATAGTTGCCGTTGGTCTGGGTCAGCACGCCCTGGTTCAGATCCAGCATCCGCCCGCGCGCATGGGCCATCGACAGCGTATCGCCACCGCGATCAAGCGCCGACAGGTGTTCGGCGAAGATCACCCCTTCGCGGCGAAAGCCGGTAGTGTTGGCATTCGCGATGTTGTTGGCCACCACCCGCATTTCCGCCATCAGCCCGGCCTGCCGGGTCAGCGTCGCATAGATCGCGTTATCCATGGTCAGCTTCCCGCGATCAGGGGAATGATCTGCCCGACGTAGAAGTCGGACAGCGCGGTGGTCATGAAGCTCATCGTGACCCAGAAGACGGCCAGCATCAGCCCCACCTTGGGCACGAAGGTCAATGTCATCTCCTGCACCGAGGTGAGCGCCTGGAACAGGCCGATCACGACGCCCGCGATCAGCGCGACGGCCAGCATCGGAGCCGAGATGCGGACCGAGATCAGCAGCGCCTGGCGCAGCATGTCGAACAGCAGCGTCTCATCCATGGATCACACCGGCATCCGCAGGATTTCCTGATACGCCTCGACCACCTTGTCGCGGATGGCGACAACGGTTTCCAGGGCGACCTCGGCTTCGGCGATGGTCTGGACCAGGCGGTGGGTTTCCACCTGTCCTGTCATGGCGCCGGTCGCGACCTGATCGACCTTGCCCATCTGGGCTGCGAAATCATCTGCGGCGTTCGACAGGGCCTGAACGGCGGGGGCGGGCTGGCCCGGCGCCACGGCGGTGCGGGCGGCGGAATAGGCACTGGCTGCATTCAAACTGGTAAACATGGGCGTCCCTTTCTAGCGGCGCAGAAGTTCCATGAGCGATGCGCCCATCTGGCGCGTCTGCTCGAACATTTTCAGGTTGGCCTCGTAGCTTCGGCCCGCCTCGCGGGAATCCGCGATCTCGATGACCAGATCGACATTGGACCCCAGGTAATAGCCGTCCTCGTCGGCCATCGGATGCGAGGGGTCATAGAGGCGCGGCAGTTCCTTTTGGTCCAATCGCAGCTTCGATGCCTCGACCTCGCCGGTCGGACGGCCAAAGCTGGTCGCTTCCTCGAAGGTGACAAGCTTGCGGCGATAACCGGGTGTGTCGGCATTGGCGATGTTTTCGGCCGTGTGGCGCAGGCGTTCGCTTTGCGCACGCATTCCCGAGGCGGCCAGGTGCAGGGCGGAAACGGGGCGATCCATCATGCCCTCCGCCCGATGCTGGTGCGCATCAGATCCAGCGCCGAGCTGTAGATGCCCAGCGACAGATCGTGGCCGCGCTTGACCTCGGCCGCCTTCAGCATCTCCTCCTCGAGCGACACGGAGTTGCCATTGGGCGACACCCCCGTTTCATTGGCCGTCTGGCGTGTCAGGGGCGACCATTCGGGCGTGGCCAGATGGCGCGGGTCGGTGGTCCGCATCGCGGAGAACGCCGCGCTGCGATAGCTGTCGGCGAAGGATGCCACATCCTTGGCCTTGAACCCGGGGGTATCGGCATTGGCCACGTTGCGGGCCACGACAAGATGCCGTTCGCTGGCATGGGCCCCCAAGGCGCGGGCCATGCGCATCATTTCGATCTTTTCAAACATGAGGCTTCTCCTCATTGGCGATAACCCGGTCTTAACCGCGATTCGTTTAGAAACGGTTGAGAAGCCAGAAATTTGGCGCGACGTGCCGGAGAACCTCAATCTTGCCAGTTGCTTAATCTTTCGGAAAACCACCAAGTCCCTGGAATCGAAGCCTCGACATCAACTCGGCAAGATCGAACCAACCCAGAAAGACTCGGAGATCGCCGGCCGAGAGCCGAGGAGGGCGTCCGATTCCAAGGGGCATCCGCCGCGGGTGATTCCGGCGGGTGGGCGGGTCAACTGATGGAGCTTCCTTGCATCATGCCCCATGAACAATGACGATGCTTGGCCGCCACTTGGGAAGCGGTCCCCCATCGTTTCCTGATCCGCATGGCCGGCCAGTCTGGCGGCACAGGACTGTGCTTCGGATGGCTCCGATCGGAAGCCGGATGGCAGACATCCATTTCATGCGGAGGGCACAGGGTTAACTCTGCCTCCTCTTCGAACTCTGCGCCATGCTTTGGTCGGCCAGACTCACTTGCACTGATAACGTTCACCCGCTCCAGCGCCAGGATCATCCAAGCTTCAGGAAATCTGGCCGGTTGTCGGCCAAAGCTCGCCCGCGTCGTCGATGCCCCGCCTGCCGTTCGGACCTATGGATGCAGTGTCCTGCATTAAGTCCCCCATGATCTGCGACTTTAGGCTGAGATGATCCAACATGCAGGCACGTTGCCAAAGCAGCCTGCAGAACGGGCGGGCCTTGTTTGGTCATCCGCCAACGGACTCAGATAGGTTAACTTTTGCTGTCGGGAAATTGATTGGCAGAGCTCTAAACCTTGTACAAATGCATTTTATGGTGATTCGACACCACCCTCGCCAAGAATAACCACTTTTGTAATTTAAACCGATGGTTGAAACAGAAACGTCTCTTGCAAGGAATGCAGCAATAATAAGTTAGCTGGTATTATGACGAAGGGCTGAATTTTCGGCCTTTTGGACCCGGACTAAATTTTATTCTAGACAGACGGAAGTCTGAAGTCCTTAATCAAAGGACGAGAGGTGGAGAGGGATCATCGCCTGACGATTTTGTAGCCCTTCCCAGGAGCGATTTTCAATGGCCTCCCGGGATGTATAACGTGTACGTGCTGTCTGCACAGGTGCCTCACTGGGTGGGGAATAAGCGTTGCCCACGAACGGCATGGCCGTTTTGCAACGTAACACGGCTCCTTTGTGGAAATCACGACATTCGATAATGAACCAAATCCGCCTGACTTATCAGCCGGATTAGAAAATCGTGTGTTTGCGCCTGAAAGGGAGGGTGCCATGGCTGTAAAACTGAACCAACACGACCTGCAGTTCATTTTGAAACAAATCAAGATCGCAGAAGCGCATGCCGCGGGAACGCCGCTGGATCAGCAGATTGCGCAACCGCATCTTCCCTATGGGCTTCGGACGGTCGATGGCAGCTATAACAACCTGATCGAAGGCCGCGAACTCTGGGGTGCCTCGGACCAGATCATGCCGCGGATGCTGGATCCGGAATGGCTGAACGAACAGGACGAGAATCCGATCGACCTGAACGGGCCGGCGCCGGGGGGACAGCTTGGCAACACCGACTATGGCGCCGATGGCGACGTGGTCGATACCGATCCGCGCATCATCACGAACCTCATTTCGGACCAGACGCTGAAGAACCCCGCCGTGATCATCGCGGCGCTGCAATATGCCGAATACAATCCCGCCGCCAATGGCGAGACGAGCATTCTGGAAGCCGTGGCTTCGATCCAGGCCGAGCATGACGCCTATGTAGATGCCGCCGGCGCCGCAGTGCAGGCGGCGATTGAGGCGCTTGCCCCGGGGGCCACTGCGGCGCAAAAGGCTGCGGCGGCCGCTGCCGCCATCGCGTCGCCCGAGATTGCTGGCCTGAAGACCGCGCTTTATGACCGGCTGTCCGAAGACTATGGCATCGAGATGGACGGCAACAGCGTCGTGCTGCCGAACGTGGCCCCGGACGAGGGGCTTTCGGCGCCGTTCAACGGCTGGATGACCTTCTTCGGCCAGTTCTTCGACCACGGGCTGGACCTGATCCACAAGGGCGACAACGGCACGATCTTCGTCCCCCTGGCCGCCGATGACCCGCTTCGCACCCACGGCCCGGATGGCATCGCGGGCAGTGGTGACGAGGTGCCGCCCAGCCGGGCCTTCATGGCGATCACGCGCCTGAAGCCCGAGGCGGGTCCGGGCGCGGACGGGGTGCTGGGCACCGCCGACGATACGATGGAGGCCAAGAACAAGACCACGCCCTTCGTCGACCAGAACCAGACCTATACCTCGCATCCCTCGCACCAGGTGTTCCTGCGCGAGTACAAGATGGTGGACGGCAAGCCCATGGCGACGGGCCATCTGCTGGACGGAGCCAATGGCGGGCTTGCGACCTGGGCGGATGTCAAGAAGCAGGCGGCCGAGAAGCTGGGGATCGAGCTGACCGATTACGACATCATCGGCGTGCCGCTGCTGCGCACCGATCCTTATGGCGAATTCATCCGTGACGCGAACGGCTTTCCGCAGGTGGTCTATAACGTCGGTCCCGATGGGATCCCGAACACTGCAGACGACCTGACGGCAAGCGGCACGCCGGACACACCGCTGAACCTGACAACGCTGAACGGCGGACTTGGCCCGGTCCGCACCTCGCACCAGTTCCTGGACGACATCGCCAACAACGCGAACCCGTTCGGCAGCGGGCCGTCGATCCTGCAGCCCGACATCGACACCGAAACCGACGAGTTCGGCAATCCTCTGCCGCCGCCCCCTCCGGGAACCGCCGTTTACGACAACGAATTGCTTGACCGGCATTTCATCACCGGCGACGGGCGCGGAAACGAGAATATCGGCCTGACCGCCGTCCACCATGTCTTCCATTCCGAACACAACCGGCAGGTGGAGGATGTCAAGAAACAGATCATCGAGATCGCCCAGAGCGGCAGGGCTGCGGATGTCGCTTTCCTGAACGAATGGCTGCTTGTCGATGTTGCGCAGAACGTGGATCTGACCGACCCGAACGTTGTGGACAACCTGCAATGGGATGGCGAGCGCCTGTTCCAGACGGGCCGTTTCGCGACCGAGATGCAGTATCAGCATCTCGTTTTCGAGGAATTCGGCCGCAAGATCCAGCCGAACATCGACCTGTTCGTCTTCAACACCATCACCGACGTGAACCCGGCGATCTTCGCCGAGTTCGCGCATACCGTTTATCGGTTCGGCCATTCGATGCTGACCGACCACCTGAAGCTTCTGCCGCTGGATGCCAACGGCAATCCGGTTGGGCCGGATGGCAATCCGCTGTCGGACACGAACGGCGACGGCGTCACGGATGCCAAGGATGGCTGGGGCGTGGATGTCGGCCTGATCGAGGCCTTCCTCAACCCGGTCCTGTATGATCGGGATGGCACCATCACGCCCGAACAGGCCGCTGGCGCGATCATTCGCGGCATGACCTATGTGCATGGCAATGCCATCGACGAATTCACGACGGAATCGCTGCGCAACAACCTGCTGGGCCTGCCGCTGGATCTTGCCGCGATCAACATCGCCCGTGGCCGCGACGCCGGCGTGCCGTCCCTGAACGAGGCGCGGGAACAGCTTTATGCTGCCAGCAATTCAAGCTGGCTCAAGCCCTATGAAAGCTGGGCGGATTTCGGCGCCAACCTGAAGACGCCTGCCTCGATCATCAACTTCCTGGCAGCCTATGGCACCCATCCCGCCATCCTCAACGCGACTACGCTGGAGGAGAAGCGCGAAGCCGCGATGGAATTGCTGGGCTTCGGCGAATCGAGCGGAACCTCTACCCAGGCTGCAACGCTTGCGAATGCCAGCTTCGAAACGGATTCACTTGCTTCTGGACAGCCGGGCGTCATCACGCACCCGAACGGCAACTATACCACGTCCGCACCGACCGGCTGGACGCTGACGGGCGGCGAGGGCGGCCTGATCGACCCGGCCAACCCCGTCATCAACCAGGCGGGCATCGACGGGACCGCCGTGGCATGGATCCGCAACGGCGCCGTGCTGTCCCAAACCACCGGCCTGACGCTGGAGGAGGGGGCCAGCTATCGCCTGACGGTCGATGTGGGCGATCGGGCCGACCTGGGCTGGCCCGGCGGTCAGGCGCGTCTTGTCGATTCGAACGGGAATGTCCTGGCAAGCGTCGTGCTGCCGACCCCGGTTGACGGAAATTGGTCCACCGTCACGCTGGAAACCGCAGTGATCACCCCCGCCCAGGCCGGACTTGGGCTGCGGATCGAGATCGTGCATCCAGGCGGCACGGGCGACCAGATCCTGATCGACGACGTGCGCCTGGATATCGTGCGGCCCAGCGTGATCGAGGATCGGCTGGCCTTCCTCAACGGCACCGGCGCCTGGGCCGGGGTGGAAACCGGCCTGAACCATGTCGACCTGTGGATCGGCGGCCTGGCCGAAAGGATCATGCCCTTTGGCGGCATGCTCGGCTCGACCTTCAATGCCGTATTCGAACTGCAGATGGAGAACCTTCAGGAAGGCGACCGCTTCTATTATCTGTCGCGGACCCAGGGCCTCAACTTCCTGACCGAGCTTGAAGACAACACGTTCTCGAAGATGATCATGGCCAACACCGACCTGACCCAGCCGGGCCCGGACGGCATCCGCGGGACCGACGACGACGTCGTCACGCATCACATCGGCGTCGATTCCTTCGCCAAGTACGACGGCGTCCTCGAGGTGAGCGAAGCCGCGCAGATCGCGCTGGATCCCGAAGGCGACGATCCGTTCATGAACGCGATCCGTCCCAAGGTGCAGAGAAACGATCCCAACACGCCGGGGGCCGACACCAATTATCTCCGCTTCACCGGCGGCGAGCATATGGTGATGGGCGGCACCGAATACGCGGATACGATCATCGGCGGCGACGGCGATGATGGCATCTGGGGCGGCAATGGCGACGATCGGATCGAAGGCGGCCACGGGGTCGATCTGGTCATCGGCGGGGCAGGCGACGACATCATCACGGATTCGGGGGATACCGGCGACTTCCTCAAGGGTGGCAGCGGCGACGACGTCATCGCGAATTCGAACGGTCTCGACGTCCTCATGGGCGGGGATGGCAAGGACGTGTTCCTGGTCGGCGTCGATGCTACCGAGGTCTTTGGCGGCGAAGGCAACGACTTCATGCTGGGCGGCCTTGACCACGACTTCCTGATCGGCGGCGAGGGCGACGACTGGATGGAGGGCGGCGACGGCTTCGACATCCTGAACGGCGACAACTCGGAACTGTTCTTCAACTCGACCATCCTTGGCCACGACGTGATGTTCGCGGGCGAGAACGAGAATGACTTCGACGCCGAATCCGGCGACGACATCATGGTCCAGGGCGAAAGCGTCATGCGCAACGAGGGCATGTTCGGCTTCGACTGGGCGATCTACAAGGGCAGCGCGGTTGCGGCGGATGCCGACATGCGCATCCCGTTCTTCACCACCGTCTTCGACGACATCCTGCGCGACCGCTTCGACCAGACCGAGGCCTTGTCGGGCTGGATCCACAATGACATGCTGCGCGGCGACGACCGCGGTGCCGACGGCGAGATCGAGGTCGAGTTCAGCCTTGAGAACCACGGGCTGACCCAGGCAGGCGTCAACCGCATCGACGGGTTGCGCAACCTGCTTGGCATCAGCATCGAGGACGCGCCGACGGACCCGGACGTGGATCTGGAAAGCGTGGTCGCCTGGGCCGAAGGCAACCTGCTGCTGGGCGGTGACGGCAGCGACACCTTCGAAGGGCGCGGGGCCGACGACTTCATCCACGGCGACGCCTGGCTGAACGTCCGCATCCGCATCGTCGGCGACGGCCAGGCCAACACCCCCGAGAACGAACTCGCAACGGTCGATACGCTGAAGCACGTGTTCAGCCAAGCCGAGGCGAGCGCCCTGGGGCTTCCCGCAGGGTCGGCGGGCAAATCCCTCAGCGAGTTGCTGCTGGCGCGGGCGATCAAGCCCAGCCAGATGCATATCGTCCGCGAGATCAAGTATGCCGAGGATGCCAGCGACGACACCGACACGGCGATCTTCGCGGGCAACCGCGACTGGTACGAGATCACCCAGGTCGGCGACCGGACCTATGTGGCGCGGCGCGAGAATGAAAATATCGACCCCGCCATCGACGAAGGGACCGACACCCTGATCGGGATCGAGCGGATCCAGTTTGCCGATGGGATGTACACCATCCGCGAAACCGGCAACGTCGATCCGACCGGGCGCCTGACCATCACCGGCCTGCCTGCAAGGGAAGGCCAGATGCTGACCGTCAGTGCGGACCAGATCCGCGACCTGAACAACCCGGATGGCAGGGTCAGCCCGAACTCGATCAGCTTCCGCTGGCAGATCGAACGGAACGACGGCACCGGCGACTATATCGACATTCCCGGCGCCAGGGGCAACACCTTCACCCCGACCAACGACCACGACGGGCTGCGGATCCGGGTGCTGGGCACCTATGTCGATGGCGGCGGCGTGACCGAGATAGTCTCGTCGCAGCCGACCGATCCGGTGGGCGGCGTCAATGACGGCCCGACCACCGGGGGGCTTCTGATCAGCGACATGTCCCCCACCGAAGGCCAGCCGCTGACCGCGACCATCGCCTTTACCGACCCCGACGGCATGACGGATGCCTTCGAGGAAGGGTTGCTGAGCTATCAATGGCAGTTCTCGGCGGATGGCACGACCGGATGGCAGGACGTGCCGGCGGAGTCGGGCGGCAACGATCGCAGCTTCGTTCCGGGCGCGGCCCTGGTCGGCCAGCATCTGCGGATGCGGGTGGTCTATCAGGACGACCTTCTGAACGAGGAGACCGTCTATTCCGAGGTGACCGAGATCGTCGGCAACCACATCCAGAGCGATGCCGCAGCGATCGATGCGGGTAACGGAGACAGCGAGGGCGGCACGACCGTCGGCGATGACTTCGTTGTCGGCGGAGCGGGCAACAACACCGTCGATGCCGGGGCTGGAAACGACACCGCCAATGGCGGCGGAGGGAACGACGTCCTGAACGGCGGCACTGGCGACGACACCCTGAACGGCGGCGCTGGCGACGACGCCGTGAATGGCGGCGATGGCAACGACACCATCATCCACGGCAACGGCCAAGGCAGCGATGCCGTCAACGGCGGCGCCGGTCAGGACCGGCTGCGGATCGTTGAAAGCGTCATGGGCAACCCCGACACGGTCACCGTCACCCTGTCGGGCAGCACCATCGCGCAGGTCAATGGCACGACGGTGACGAATATCGAGGCAAACGAGCTTGACCTGGGGGGCGGCACCGACAGGCTGGTCTATGACACCGCCGGCAACGTGACGGTGAACCTGCTGTCCGGGGCGGCCACCGGCTTCTCGCTGACCCGCGGGGTCGAGAACGTCACCAGCGGCGGCGGGAACGATGTGCTGACGGGCAACAGCCTCGACAATAACTTCGACGGTGGAGGAGGCCGCGACATCCTGCGCGGCGGCTTCGGTGACGACACCCTTCTTGGCGCTGCCGGCAATGACGATCTGTATGGCGATGACGGCAATGATCTTCTGAACGGCGGTGACGGCGACGACCGCATCGATGGCGGCGCGGGCGTTGACACAGCCTCATATGCCGGTGCTTCCGCAGGCGTTACCGTTTCGTTGCTGGGACAAAACGGACGTCCAAGCTTCGAGGAGCAGCCTACGATCGGCGCGGGCACTGACCGGCTGATCGATATCGAGAACCTCGTGGGCAGCGCCCAGAACGACACGCTGACCGGCAACGCGGGTGCCAACCTCATCGACGGCGGCGCGGGTGCGGACGCAATGGCCGGGGGCGCGGGCGACGACACCTATGCCGTCGATAACACCGGCGACCAGGTGACCGAAGGGGCGAATGCCGGCGCGGACACCGTCCGGTCCTCTCTGGCCAACTATGTCCTGGGCAACAACGTCGAAAACCTGGTGCTTGCCGAAGGCGCCTTCAACGGCGAGGGCAATGCCCTTGACAACCGCTTCACCGGCAACGCGGGCAACAACGTGTTCGAAGGCTGGGGCGGCATTGACACCCTGGTGCTTGCCGGCGGCATCACCAGCCACACCTTCGCCATGGCCGCTGGAACCTTCCAGGTGACAAGCGCGGGGGGCGGCACCGACACGCTTGGGAACAGGATCGAGCGGGTCGAGTTCGACGGCGTGGCCTATACCTTCGTGCGCGGCACGAATGGCGGCAACACCGGGACCGGCGCCGTCGCGGGCGGCAACGAAAGGGAACTGCTGCTGGGCTTCGGTGGCAACGATGTCCTGAACGGCAATGGCGGCGACGACATCCTGGATGGCGGCATCGGCGCCGATGCGATGAACGGCGGCGCCGGGAACGACACCTATATCGTCGCTCAGGCTGGTGATCGCGTGAACGAGACGGGTGGCGACGGCACCGATACCATCCTGTCCGCGATCTCGATCAGCCTGGACGCAAGCGGGGTGCATGTCGACGGCGCTGTCGAGAACCTTGTGCTGACCGGCACCGGAAACAACAGCGGGACCGGAACCGCCCAGGCGAATGAGATCACCGGGAACTCGGGGAACAACGCTCTGACCGGTGCTGGTGGCAACGACATCCTGATCGGCAATGCCGGCACCGACAACCTGCTTGGCGGCGACGGCGACGACGTGCTTGAAGGGGGTGCGGGAAATGACGGGGTGAACGGCGGGGCGGGCACGGACACGGCAGTCTTCGCCGGCGCCGCAAGCGATTATACCTTCGACGTCACCGGAACCGGGCTTGCGAGGGTCATCCACCGGGCGGGGGGCAATACGGACACCCTGACCGGCATCGAGCAGATCCGGTTCGGCGATGGCGTTACCCGGTCCATCGTCACCGGCGGCGCGGTGGCGACCGGCGCGTCGATCATCTTCGGCACCGCCGCTGGCGAAACCATCATCGGCAGCAGCGGCGGCGATATCATCATCGGCGGCGTAGGCGATGACGTCCTGAACGGTCATGACCTCGGCGACGCGGATGACGACACCGCCGAGCCGCAGCTTGACGACGACATCTTCCTGTGGAGTCCGGGCGACGGCACCGACATCATCAACGGCGGCACCGAGGGGACGAACGGCGACCTGTTCCAGATCGTCGGCAATACCCAGGCCGAAACCTATCGCATCTACACATATGACGAAGCTGTCGCCCGCATCGGCTTTGCCGGCAGCGACGAAAGCGAGATCGTCGTCACCCGCCAGGTCGCGGGCGGCGCCGAGACCGTCATCGCCGAACTGACCGAGATCGAGGAGATCATGGTCAACGGCGGCGGGGTCAGCGGGAACACGCAGATCGGTGGCGACACCATCGAGATGTATGGCAACTTCGATGTCACCACCAGCCTGCGCCCTGACACGATCACCATCCAGGGATCAGGCGGGAACGACACGGTCAACATATCCTCGCTGTTGTCGAACCACCGGATCGTCTTCAAGGGCGCCGGCGGCAACGACACCATCGTGGGAACCCTGCGGCCGCAGGATGTGGTGGAACTGCTGCCCGGCAAGACGATCGACGATTACGTGTCCACCACCAACCCGGATGGCTCGACCACGATCTCGACCCAGGGCCATTCGATCACCTTCCGCAGCGATGGCGGCCTGCCCGGCTTCCAGTCGGACACGACCGGATCCGCGCCGCAGCAGCCCCCCGTGCCGCAACCCCCGGCACAGCAGCCCCCCGCCGGAACGGATGCCGTTCCTCCCGGGGTGGCCGGCTTCGACGCGATGGTGGCCCAGGCCGGTGCGGGCGTCAGCAACGGCAGCAAGGCGAACGACGTCATGTCCGGCGGTGCCGGCAACGACGTGATCCTTGCCGGCAGCGGCAATGATGAAGTGATGGGCGGCGCGGGGAACGACCCTCTCCACGGCGACGTCGGCAGGGACCGCCTGTTCGGTGAAGGGGGCAACGATCTGCTTCGTGGCGGGGCGGGCGGCGACGAACTGTTCGGCGGGGAAGGCAACGACACCTTCCTGGCGGAAGCTGGCGATGCCAACGACACCTATCATGGCGACAATGCGGATGGCGGCTTTGGCAGCGATACGCTGGACATGTCGTCGATCCTTGCCAACATCACGGCGGATCTTGGCAGCCGCGCCGGAAAAGGCGGCTCGGCGACAAGTTCCGAAACCGGAAGGGACATTCTCTACAACATCGAGAATATCGTGACCGGATCGGGCGACGACCAGATCACCGCATCCGACGCGGTGAACGTGATGGACGGCGGCGACGGCAAGGACGTCTTCCGCTTCCTGCTGTCCGAACATGCCGATGGCGACAGCATCGTCGGGTTCCAGCCTGGCGACCGGATCGACCTGACCTCGATCGACGCCAATATCGGCCTCAAGGGGAACCAGAACTTCACCCTTGTTTCCGGCGCATTGACGGAGGCGGGGCAGGTGATGGTGTCCCAAGAGGTCCGGGAGGACGGCGCCTATACCGTTCTAAGCGGCAACACCGACAATGATGACGAGGCCGAGTTCTCGATCAGCATTCGCGGAACCCACCAGATCACCGAAGCGCAGCTTGGCCTTTAGGTGATCGCAGGCAGCGGGCGGTATGCGCCGCCCGCTGCCATCCTGTTCTTTCATGGTGCAACGCGGTGAAATCGAATGGCCAGCCAAGAGGCAAAAGCGGAAGCCAAGCGCAAGACCGGCGAGAAACTGACCCGCGGATTCGGCAGCGTCTTTCTGTTCCTGTTCATGATCTCGGGCATCATCAACATCCTGGCGCTGACCGGATCCTTCTACATGATGCAGATCTATGACCGTGCGTTGTCCAGCGGCAGCATTCCCACACTGCTGGCGATTTCGGCGCTGGCGATCGGGCTTTATTTCTTCCAGGGGCTTTTCGACATCGTCCGCTCGCAAATCCTGATCCGTGTCGGTGCCAAGCTGGATCGCAAGATCGCGCCCGCCGCACATCAGGTCGCCATCGACATGCCGCGCTTCGGCTTTTCCAGCGCCGAAGCCCTGGCGCGGGGCCGCGACGTGGACACCGTGCGAAGCTTTCTGGGCAGCCAGGGACCGATGGCGCTGTTCGACCTGCCCTGGGTGCCGGTGTTCCTGATCTTCGTCTATGTCCTTCACCCGATGCTGGGCGCGCTCACACTGGGCGGGGCCGTCGTCCTGACGGCAATGACCCTGATCGCCGAGGTTCTGACCCGGCGGCTCAGCACGGCCACGCACAAGGCCTATGTCCAGCGCAACGCCATCGCGGATTCGAACACGCGCAATGCGGAATGCCTGCGGGCGATGGGCATGGCGCCCCGTGCCCTGCGCCGGTTCCGGTCCGCCAACGACGAACATCTGGATTTGCAGACCCGCAACAACGACATCAGCGGCACCTTCGGGGCGATTTCTCGCGTGTTGCGGATGATCCTGCAATCCGCCGTCCTGGGCCTCGGCGCCTATCTGACGATCCAGGGCAGCCTTTCGGCGGGTGCGATCATCGCGGCCTCGGTCGCCTCGGCGCGGGCGCTGGCGCCGATCGACCTTGCGATCGGCAACTGGAAGAACGTGGTTTCCGCGCGGACCGCCTTCGACCGGCTGAAGGGAACGGTGGCGATCCTGGACCAGGCGACAAAGCGGATGAGCCTGCCGCGCCCGGTCAAGTCGCTCAAGGTCGAGAACATCACCGTGGCGGCGCCCGGATCGGGCCGCGTCCTGCTGAGCGAGGTCAGCTTTGAGGTGCAGGCCGGGCAGGCCCTGGGCATCATCGGCCCCTCGGGCGGGGGCAAGACGACGCTGGTGCGGGCGCTGACCGGCATCTGGCCGGTGCTTCGCGGCAGCGTCCGGCTGGACGACGCCGATCTGACCCAGTGGGACGAGGAGGAACTGGGACCGGTGATGGGCTATCTGCCGCAGGAATATGCCTTGCTGGACACCAGCATCGCCCAGAACATCGCCCGGCTGGAGGAAGATCCCGATCCGAAGCGGATCATCACGGCGGCGCGGGCGGCGAATGTCCATGAAATGATCGTGCGCCTGCCCGACGGCTATCACACCGATCTGGGACCGAACGGCACCGCGCTTTCGGGGGGCCAGCGACAGCGGCTTGGCTTGGCGCGTGCACTTTACGGAGAGCCTTTCCTGGTGGTTCTGGACGAGCCGAATTCGAACCTCGACGGCGAAGGCGAGGCCGCCCTGACCGAGGCGATCGAAGCCGTGAAGGCGCGCGGCGGGATCGTCGTGGTAATCGCGCACCGGCCAAGCGCGCTTGCCGCGGTGGATCTGGTGGCGGTGGTGCAGAACGGGAAGATGTCCGCCTTCGGGCCGCGCGATCAGGTCATCGGGGGTGCCCGCGTTTCCGCCGCGAAGATGGCGCCCGTGAAAGAGGGCGCCAAGGTCACGGTGGCATCATGATCAGCGTCAAGGGAACAAGGCAGACCGCCGATCCGGCCGACCCGGCCGCCCCCTATGCGCAGAAGCCCGAGGAAAAGCAGGGGGTGGTCGCCAGACTGGCCGTGTTTCTGGCGGCGATCACCGTTGCCTTGAAGGTGTTCCTGACCGGCAAGGCCGAGGCGCAGGAGACCGCGCCCGAGGAGCAGCCGCAGGACGAACCTCGGGCGCCCCGGGTGTCCGTGATACCGGGCGGCCTTGAGGACGATGCACCCGAAGGCGGATTGCCGGGCAGCCAGCGACAGGCCGACCTGCCGGAGCCGGCCCCCTTCGAGTTCACGCCGCAGGAAGACACGATCGCCTTCGGAACGCCGCATCGGATTGGTTCGCCCATGCTTCAGCCGGTCGCCTATCTGGCGCGGCTGGCGAACGACAATGCGCCGCCCGCCTTGAACGGCCCCGCGATGCCCGCTCTGGTCCCCGTTGCGCCGACATTGCTGGCCCCTGCGACTGCTGGAAAAGCGGTGCCTGACATGAAAAGGGACCCCATCCCATCCGACCCGAATCCGAACCGCGCCCCGCGCGTGACCGGGCCGGTTCATCTGCGGGACGTGTCGGCATCGACCGTGATGGTGATCGGGCTGTCCGATTTCCTGCGCGGCGCCGGGGATCCTGACGGCGACAAGCTGATGGTCGAGGGGGTCGCGGCATCGGCGGGCAAGATCGAGGACATGGGCCACGGGATCTGGATGTTCACGGCGGGGGAAGACCCCGGCCCGGTCAGGATCTCCTATCGGATCAGCGACGGCGAGGCGAGCGTGGCCCAGACGCTCAACTTCGTGGTCCTGCCGTCGCGCGTGATCGCGGGAACCGACGGCAACGATACCCTGATCGGGAAAGCGGATGCCGATCAGATCGAGGCGGGCGGTGGACAGGATCTGGTCGAAGGCCGTTCGGGCAACGACACGATCCTGGGCGAGGGCGGCGACGATCGTCTGTGGGGCGATGCGGGCGACGACCTTGTCTTTGGTGGCGACGGAAACGACGACCTGCGCGGCGGGCCGGGGTCCGACCGGCTGTTCGGTCAGGCGGGCGACGACCGGCTGTTCGGCGAGTCAGGTGACGACCTGCTGATGGGCGGGATCGGCAACGATCATCTTTCCGGCGGCGAAGGCCATGACCGCCTGATGGGCGATGCCGGCGACGACATGCTGTTCGGCGACGACGGCGACGACACGATCGAGGGCGGAGAGGGCAACGACTTCGTCATGGCCGGTCTGGGCAACGACCAGCTTATGGGCGGAGCCGGAAGCGATGTGCTTGATGGCGATGAGGGCCAAGACCGGATTGCCGGGGGACCGGGGAATGACACCATCCGCGACGGGCTGGGCACCGATGTTGCCCTTGGGGATGACGGAGACGACCGGATCGTCGCGGCGCAGGATGGCGCCAGGGATGTCTATGAGGGCGGTCGGGGCGATGATCTTCTTGATTATTCGGCCGCGGAATCCGCCCTGCTGATCGACATCGCCGCAGGACGCGTCAGCGGCGCCGAGATCGGTGGAGATCAGTTTTCCGGGTTCGAGCGCGTCCTGGCCGGATCGGGCGACGACATCATCCGCTTCGGAGGCAGCGCGGTCACCATGGGCGGCGGCGACGGATGGAACATATTCCAGTTCGAGGCGCCCGAACGGGATGTGGCGAACAGCGCGACCAACAGCGCGACGCGCTATGAAATCGAGGATTTCAAGGTCGGCGACCGTCTCAAGCTGTCCACCTGGGAGATATTCGAGGAAGTCTTCGAGGCGGTCGAGGACAGGTTCGACAAGGTCTATGGCAATGATGCCGACAGCAACCGCGTTCCCATCCGCTATCAGAACGAATGGGCCGAGACCGACAACGAAACGCTTATCGAGGCCGATCTCGACAAGGACAATGTCTTCGAAACCGCGATCGTTCTCAATGGGCGCCATGCCCTAGTGCTTGTCGAGACATAAGGACGGGGATGATGGGGATGGGCTGGAACGAAATGGATGAACCTGATGGCAAGGGGATGTCCTTTGGCATCGGGCGGCGCATCGCCGTCGGCGCGCTGCTTGCGGTGCTTCTTGTCGGGGGGGCCGGGGGCTGGGCTGCGACGGCCAGGCTGTCCGGCGCGGTGATCGCCCAGGGTTCGGTGGTCGTGGACGAGGAGTTGAAGGCGATCCAGCACCGCGATGGCGGCATCGTGCGCGAGATCGCGGTGCGCGAGGGGGACGAGGTCGAGGAAGGGCAGATCCTGATCCGCCTCGAGGATGCGCAGACCAGGGCCGAACGGTCGATCATCCGGTCGCAACTGATCGAAAACAGGATCAAGCGCGCCCGCCTTCTGGCCGAACGCGACAGCCTGGACATGATCGAGTTCCCCCCGGACCTGGATCGATCCGATGCAGGGATCGCAGCCCTGATCCTGGGCGAAACCCGCCTGTTCGACGGCAACCGGACCAGCCGGGAAAGCCAGAAGCAACAGCTTGAACTGAGCATACGGCAGATCGGGGATGAGATCAGGGGCCTGACGGCGCAGCGCGTTTCCAAGGAAAAAGAGATCGCCCTGGTCAGCGACGAGCACGGCAAGATGACAGCCCTGTTCGACAAGGGGCTTGTGCAGGCCTCGCAGATTTCCGGCCTGGATCGGGAACTTGCGCGGCTTGACGGCGAGGTCGGAGAGATCGATGCCGAACTGGCGCGGGCCGACGCCCGCATCAGCGAGATCCGCCTGAGGATCCTTGCCATCGACGAGGAGGCAAGAACCGAAGCGCAGCGGGAACTGAGCCTGGTGGAAACCCGTCTTTCGGAACTGAAGGACCGCGAGATGGCGGTCGAGGATCGCCTGTCGCGCACGGACATCCGGGCGCCGATCGCGGGCGTCGTGAACGAACTGACGGTTTATACGATCGGCGGCATCGTGACGCCGGCCGAAGTCCTGGCCACGATCGTTCCCCGAAAGGCGAGGCTGAAGGTCGAGATCCAGCTTGCCCCGGTGTCCATCGACCAGGTTGCCGAAGGTCATCCGGCCCGGCTTCGATTCACTTCGTTCAACCAGCGGACGACGCCGGAGCTTGTCGGGCAGGTGCTGCATGTCTCGCCCGCCACCACGCTTGACCCCGCGACAGGCCAGCATTTCTTCGTCGCACAGATAGACGTCGCGCAGTCGGAACTTGAGAAACTGCCGTCGCAGCGCCTGCTGCCGGGCATGACAGTCGAAGTCTATGTCCAGACCGAGGAGCGGACCGCCTTTTCCTATTTCGCCAAGCCGATCTCTGACCAGTTCAATCGTGCATTCCGGGAACGCTGACCGTGACAGGGACATCAACAGGAATGATCGAAAACGTAAAAGGCGTCATTTCCGGTCTGGGCATGTCCCGGACCATGACCGGCTGGTGGAGGATCGAAACTGGCGTTCGTCAAGGCGATGTGCATTGCCGAATGACGGCCACTAAACGAAGCAAAGGAACTTGCAGGGGAGGAATGGACATGAAATCGGGACTCAGGGCTGTCGCGCTGGCATTTTTCATCATGCCCGCCGCAGGCATGGCGGCGACGGTCAACATCGGCCTGACGGAAGGGCCGGCGGACACGAAGCAGATTACGCTTCAGGATACCGTCAACAACTTCGATATCCTGCTCGCCAGCATCGGCTCGGGCGCCGAGCTGACCTTTGGCCCACAGGGCGTCGGCGTCTATGGCGGTGCGGGAAATCAGGCCCATGCCCGGATCAATTCGGGAGAGATTGTTCGCCTGGATTTCGGACGTGCGGTGCGCGACCTTCGGATCAATGTCGGCGCGATCAACGGCAATCCCGGGCGAACCTATACGCTGTTCAGCGCGAACGGCACCGAAGAGACGATCATGCCCACTGCGTTCGATGAAGCCAATGTGCCGGATGGATACGGCGGCAAGTTCTGGGACGCGCTGTCGAGATCGGACGGAGCGCCCATTTCCAGCCTCATGATCACCACGACGGCAACCAGTTCCACCGCAGGCTTTTCGGTCCGAAGCGTGTATTACGATGCGATCGCGCCCGTGCCGATTCCGGCCGCGGGTGTCCTGTTGGGCGGTGGCATGGCCATGCTGGCCTGGCTGGGGCGCGCCAGGCGCAGGCAGGCCCTGTAGGATCGGCCGCAGGCCTCTGGCGCCTTATCCCTGGCGGCTGTGGGGCAGACAGAAGGGCATGAGAGAGGATTGGATCGTGAATTCGTTCAACACCGCTTTCCCAAGGGACATCAGCTCTGCGGCGGTGCCTGGACAGGCGTATCTGGCTGACGCCCATCAGCAGGTCCTGGACGAGATCCTGTTCCGCATCGGCGGTGAACGGTCCGTCCTCGTCCTGACCGGCGAGCCGGGGACGGGCAAGGCCAGGCTGGTCGAGCAGGTAGGCGTCCTGTGTGCAGGCAGGCGCATGGTCCAGATCGGCGGAACTGGCGCCCCCCTGGCCGATCTTCACCACCATCTTCCCAGGGCCATGGGCATTCCTCATTCCCCGGCCTTTGACCATCCCAAGACGGGTTTCAAGGCCTTGGCAAAGGCATGCCGGGGCAACAGATACCTGCTGATCGTCAACGAGGCGCAGGACCTGCCCGACAAGGGATTCGCCTATCTGACCGGGTTGGTCGAAGCAGCGGCCGAGATTGCCCTTCTGCTGGTCGGCCCGGCGGATTTGGAGGCGCGTCTGGCCAGGCCCGGTCTCGACCGATTGCGTGCTCGCATCGGCGGGCGGTTCCGCCTGCTGCCGTTGGATAGGGATGCAACGGCGGCCTATGTCTCGCAGCGGCTGATCAACGCGCCTGACACCAGCGATTCAGGACTGAGCTTCGACGAAACTGGCCTTGAGCAGCTTCACCTGCTGTCAGCGGGCATTCCCCGGACGATAGACCTTGTGGTGGATCGCTGCCTGGCCCAGGCGCAATCAAGCGGCCGGACCTACTTCGACAGGGATTTCGTTCAGACTTGCATGGCTCCTTCGCCCCCCGAAGGGGCGATGGCGCATTCTCAAGCCGCGAAAGCCGGACCTTCCAGCCAGGTGCCTGCGATAGTGGCGGCTCCGGTGCCCTTCGCCGTCTCATCGCGGCCGTCGGTGAAGCGGACTTGCCCGCCACCCGCCGTCAACAGGTCCGACCCGCCCGTGCCGGCCCATAGGCGCACCTTTCGGACCGGCCTTGCCGCCATGCTTGCGGGGATTCTGGCGGTGTTTCCCGGATACCATACAGCGCCGGGCGCGACGGATTCCGTGATGGCGGCAAACCTGCTGCCGTTTCCCGCGCAGGCCCGTTCTCCGCTGTCGCGCCGGGCACCCCTGGAGCATCCCCCGGTCGCCGGTCACCTGCTGGCCGAGGGTCTGGCCTTGGGCGACACGGATCCCGAACGCGCGGCACAGCTTTATGCAAGGGCCGCGCTGTGGGGCAATGGCCGGGCGGCCTATTACCTGGGCCAGCTTTACGAAACCGGCGTGGGCGTGGACTCCGATCCGGCCCGCGCACGCGCCTGGTACGAGGCCGCTACCGGCATAGACGCCGCCGCCGACCGGCTGGCCCAGATGGGGGTGCCCCTGTCCCAAGCCGAACCCGCCAGTGCCCCGGTCCCGGTCCTGCAGCGGTTGATCGCCACCGGCAAGACGGAACTGCATTGGCAAGGACCAGCCAAAGCCGGTCAGTTCCGGGTCGAGTACATTCCCGCAGGCAGCAATGGCCAGGTGCAGCATCTGGATACGGCGCTGTCGGCCGTGCTGATCCCGCAGCCTGTGGCGGCATGGCGGGTCATGGCCGTGTATAAAAACGGGACGACCAGCCCCGCCTCGGCCTGGTCACAGCTTGATCCCGGGCCGCGCTGATCGGCGGCAATCACGGCTGCCGGCCATTCTGGATGCTTCGGGGTAAGTCCTTCGCAAGGATCACGGCCAAGGCCGTGACCTGCGACTGCACCGGTTCGAACCGCGCCTGACATTCGACGGGTCGCTGTTCGATTGCGGTTTTGTCCTGTGCGTCTAATCTGCCCCGCATGAAGTCACCCCTGCTGACAAACGCCGATGCACGCCGGCTGTTTCTGGACCGACACCTGCTGTTGCGCCCGCAGCCCGGCCAGGCTGTGGGCGGCGATCTGCTGGGCGTGCTGACGGAACTGGGCTTTGTCCAGGTGGACAGCGTCAACACGCTGGCGCGCGCGCATGATCTGATCCTGTGGTCACGACGGGGCCGGTATCGTCCCCTGGCGCTTGATCGTCTTGTCGCCCGCCAGCGCCTTGCCTTCGAGCACTGGACCCATGATGCCGCCATCATCCCGATGCAGTTCTATCCGATGTGGCGGCTGAAGTTCATGCGAGACGAGGCAAGGATGCGGCATCGCTGGCCTGCCTGGCGCGGCGAGGGCTGGGATCGAGAGATTGATGCCATCCTGCGACGGATTGCCGATCACGGACCGGCCAGCACCACGGATGTCGGGCCGGACAAGGGGCGCGGCGGGGGTGGATGGTGGGACTGGCACCCTTCGAAGACGGCGCTCGAATATCTCTGGCGGTCCGGGCGGCTGGCTATCAGCCACCGCACAGGATTTCGCAAGATCTACGACCTGTCGGAACGGGTGATTCCGGCCGAATACCGCAACATTCAGCTCGATACCCCGCAGATCATCGACTGGGCCTTGTCGGCCGCCCTGGACCGGCTTGGCTTTGCCACAAGCGGCGAACTGGCGGCCTTCTTCGAGATAGCCACCCGTGACGAGGCGAAGGAATGGTGCGCCGACGCCCTTGCCGCAGGTCGGATCGTCGAAATCGATGTGGAGATGGCCGACGGAACCCGGCGGCGCAGCGTCTCGACAGTTGCAATGCTGGATACACTGTCCATGTTGCCCCCGCCGTCACAGCGGGTGCGGCTGCTGTCGCCTTTCGATCCCGCCTTGCGTGATCGCGCAAGGGCCGAGCGTTTGTTCGGCTTTCACTACCGGATCGAGATCTTCGTGCCCGCGCCGCGTCGCCGATATGGCTATTACGTGTTCCCGGTCATGCAGGGCGACCGGCTCATCGGACGGCTTGACGCGAAACGCGATGCGGGCGTGCTGGACGTTCGGGCCTTCTGGCCAGAAAAAGGGGTCAGACTGGGTCGCGCCAGAGAAGCGGGACTTCTGGCCGAACTGCAACGCGTCCTGCCTCTGGCCGGGGCGTCCGAGGTTCGCCTTGCCCCCGGCTGGCTGAAGGAAGGGGGCGATCAGGCGGCATCGGCCTGATCCCGAGGTCCGGGCAGGGGGAGATGTTAACCCATTATTTCCGATTCTGCGCCAGGATATCTCTATGGCGGCATGTGCTGCCAGGCTGGCAGCAGGCATGCGGGATCCACCATCATCGCTGACCGAAGATCTGTGATGTCCGGCAGGCTGACGAACGGAAGGCGGACATGGATCAATTGACCTCGATCGCGGCGCGCATCGCCGACATGCGCATGACCCGGCATTTCGGCCGCGTGCATTCGATGCAGGCCGGATTGATCCGGGTCGAGGGGCTGAACTGCCATGCCTCGGTCGGAGACAGGGTGATGATTTCCCTGCAAAAGGGCCAGGTCGCGGGAGAGATCGTGGGGCTTGCGCCCCGCCATGCCGACGTGCTGCCCGAAGGCGATGCCGAAGGACTTTCCGTCGGGGCAGAGGTCGAACTGCTGTTCGCGCCGACCATTGCGCCTTGCGATGCCTGGATCGGACGGATCATCGACCCGCTGGGACAGCCGCTGGACGGACGGCCCCTGACCCTGGGCCGCGAACCCCTGTCTTACCGCCGCGAAGCCCCCCCGGCGGTGCGCCGCAAACGCTTGGGAACCCGTCTGCCGACGGGATTTGCGGTCTTCGATACGCTGCTGCCCCTGGTGACGGGCCAGCGGATCGGGCTGTTCGCCGGATCGGGTGTCGGCAAATCCACGTTGTTGTCGGGTCTGGCCAAGGGTGTTCAGGCGGATGTCGTGGTGATCGCCATGATCGGCGAACGCGGACGCGAATTGCGCGAATTCGTCGAAAAAACCCTGGGACCAGAGGGCATGGCGCGGGCGGTCATCGTTGCCGCGACCTCCGACCGTTCCCCCTTGATCCGGCGGCGCTGCGCCTGGGCCGCGATGGCGGTGGCGGAACATTTCCGCGACCAGGGCCGCCATGTGCTGTTCCTGGCCGATTCGATCACCCGCTTTGCCGAAGCGCATCGAGAGATTGCCCTGGCCGCTGGCGAACCCCCCAGCTATCGCGGCTTTCCGCCGTCGGTGTCGAACCTGATCATGGCCTTGGCCGAAAGGTCCGGTCCGGGGCTGGAAGGGACGGGCGATATCACCGGCATCTTCAGCGTGCTGGTGGCCGGTTCCGACATGGAGGAGCCGGTGGCCGACATCCTGCGCGGCACCCTGGACGGGCATGTCGTGCTGGACCGGACGATCGCGGAACGCGGGCGCTTTCCAGCGATCGACGTGGTCAAGTCGGTGTCGCGGTCCCTGCCCGATGCCGCCACCACTGACGAGAACAGGATGATCGGCAAGGCCAGGGCCGCCCTTGGCGCTTATGCGGAATCCGAACTGATGATCCGCGCGGGCCTTTACGCCGCGGGTGCCGATCCTCGCCTGGACGAGGCGGTGAAGCTGTTTTCCCAGCTTGACGATCTGGTCACGGTCAGGACCCCCGGCATCACCGAAAGCTTTGCCGCGCTTGCCGCGGCCCTACGGGTCCCCGCCCAAGCCCGGCAAATGCCACGCGGGTGAAACCGGCAGCCAAGCAATTGAGTTAGCTTAATGAATGTTAGATCGACTGCGCCGCCATTGCGTCGGTCAGGGCGATTTGCCACACCATGGGAAAGGGTGGTGACAGAATTGGCGATTACCGAGTATTTTATCCGCTATCTTCAACAGCGTGACAGTCTCGGGACCGATGACCTGGAACGTCTGCGCAGGTTGAAAACCGAACATGCCAGCTTTGCTGCGGGCGAGGTTATCGTTCCTGCCGGCAGCAGCCCCAGCCGCAGCTGCATGATGCTGCGCGGATTGTCGGCGCGGTCCCACTCCCTTTTCGGCCGGCCCGACGACCGCGTCATCACGGCACTGCACGTTCCCGGAGATTTCGTTGATCTTCATGCCTTCATCATGTCAAAGCTGGATCATTCCATCATCGCCATAGGCCCGGCCGAGGTGGAATTCATCGATCATGCCGAACTGACCGAAATCACCCGGAATTATCCCCATCTGGCCCGGCTTTTGTGGATGACGACCATGCTGGATGCGGCTATTCACCGGCAATGGCTGGTCGCGGCCGCGTCCTTGCGATCCAGTGCCCATCTGGCTCATCTTCTGTGCGAGATCTACATCCGGCTGCATACCGTGGGGGTGGCCTCGGATCGCCAGTTGCACCTGCCGCTGCTGCAGCGCGAGTTGGCGGATATCCTGGGCTATTCGCCGATCCATGTGAACCGCGCGGTCCGGGATCTGCGCGACCGGGGGCTGATCCGCTGGCTGGGCGCGGATATCACCATCATCGACTGGAACGGGCTGGCCCTGCTGGCGCGCTTCGACCCGTCCTATCTGGATCTGGAACGCGCGCCGCGCTGATCACTGGCACAGCCGCCAGTCGGCGCGCCGGGCTGCCACGTCCAGGTGCAGGTGGTCGTCATGCGCCTCATTCGAGCCGGGGCCAAGCACGGTGGTGAAGAACAGGCATCCCGCCGCGCGCACGGCGCGCTGGAACGCCTCGGCCAGGTCGCCTGAATCGGCACGCTGCTGGACGATCAGCGGATCGGCACCCTCCAGCACGAAGCCTGCGATGTCGATGGCATTGCCAAGCGCATGTTCCGACAGCTTGGGCTGGTCCGCGCCGGTCCCCACGCGCGGCCGGCAGTCATAGGTGGTGCCAAGTTGCAACCCCGTGACACGCGGTGCGCCGGGCAGCATCATCGCCGCCGGGCGCACGAAGTCACGCGCCCAGAACCCAAGCGCCCGCGCCGTGTCGCAGCGCATGACCGCACCGCCTTCCAGGGTCAGGTCGGGCAGGATCCGTTCCACCCGGATCGGGCGGGCGATGCCGCAATCGGGATCATCGGGATCGATGACGGCTGGTTCCTCGGCATAGACGGTCCCCAGAAAGGACAGGGCCAGCGTGCAGGCGGCGTATTCCTGATCCGTTTCCCGCAGCCCGAACCAGCGGGGCGGGGCAGGCGGGCCAAAGACCGGAGCCGGTTCTTGCGGAATGGCCGGCTGAGACTGCGGTTGCGGTTGCGGTTGCTCTGAACCGGGCCGTTCGGGCGGGCGGTCCTGCGCGCTGGCAAGTGCCGGCTGGCACAGCGCCAAGGCGGACAGGATCGCGCGCCAGCAGATCACGGTTGTTCGTCCACGGGCGGCACCACGAAGCCGCTGGGAAGGGCGCCCGTCAGGGCGTCGGTCAGCGGATCGCCAGTCGGAGCCAGGGCATCCGCTTCCTCCTCGGAGGTGTTTTCATACACCGGCTCGGCCGGGGCGCGCTTGGCCGCCAGTGGATCGGCATAATCCAGCGGGGCTGCGGGGGCTGTTTCGACAGGTGCCGCCGCGGTTTCGGCCGCCTCGGCCGGTTCGGCGGATGCAGGGGCAGGCGCAACGGTGCCGCCGGTGGCGTCGGCAATGGTCATGCCCTGGGGCAGGAATTCCACCGTGGTCGTCTCCGTGCCGACCATGCGGGCCAGTTCCTCGGCATCCCAGTTGGTCAGCCGCACGCAGCCCATCGACTGGTTGCGGAACAGTTGCGACGGCGTGGGCGTGCCGTGGATGCCATAGGTGGGCTTGGACAGACCGATCCAGACCGTTCCCACCGGCCCGTTCGGTCCTGGCGGCACCACAAGCACCTTGTCGTTGTCGCCCTGCTGGAAGTTCTTCTTTGGATCATAGGTATAGTTCGGGTTCAGCGCGACCGTCTTCACATGGTGCGACCCCGACGGCGACGGGGTCGCAGACGATCCGATGGTCGCGGGATAATCCACCAGCAGCCTTCCGTTCGCATCGAAGCCCGCAACCCGGCGCGTGTTCACATCGACCAGAATCCGCGCGACGCTGCCGCGCATCCGGCTGCCGGTATCGACGACCTTGATCGTGGCCCCCGGCACCAGATCCACGCCGGGGTTCAGGAAGGCGATGAATTTCTCGTCCATGTGGAACCGTTCGCCCAGGCGTTCGGCGACACTGGTGTGGGCCATGGCGGCCATCTGCGCCTTTTCGGCGTAATCGGTCGGAATCGCGTCCACAAGGCCCTGCGCGTCTTCCGCCGTGATGGTGTAATCCTTGGTCGCGGGCAGGGCCGCGAAGGACTGCAGCAGGTTCCACACATGCGGATCGATCACCCCGTCGATGGGCAGGCCCGAGCGGCGTTCAAAGGCCATGATCGCGCTCTGGCTCATGCCGCCCTTGAAGCCGTCGATCACCCCCGGAGAGATCCCCGAGCGGTCCAGCAGCACCTGCACCCTGGTCGTCAGCGCCGACCGCCCCGAGGGCAGATCGCCCCCGGCGTAAGACGCGGCCTCGACATCGGCGGCGGTGAAGGGCAGATCCGTCTGGGCCGTCGCGGGCAGGGCCGACAGCGCCCCCAGGATCAGGGCAAGCGGGATTCGAAGGGTGAATCGCGGCATCAGAATCTCCGTCGGGAACAGGCGCAGCATTCCGCGTCTTTCGCGGAACCGCCAGATAGACCGCCAGTCACATTCCGGTCAATTCCAGTTTGAGTTTGCCGCATCGCCGCACTAGCCTGCCGCTGCGCTGGCGGATCCGGGGGCAGGGTGGGCGGACCAATTCGACCATGGAGATGATGGGACTTGCCGCCGTGGCCATGACGATCGCCTTGATCTCCCTGAAATCCCTGCGGTGATGTCGCTGATGCTGGAACAGGCGTGGGGCCAGGCGGTCGCGCTTCTTGCGGCGCCGGATTTGCTGACGGTGCCGCTGGTCCTGCTGCTTGGCAACCTGGCCTTTTACGCGGGGTTTGCCACGCGGGTCCATGATGCCGCCGCCGTGCTGTTGCAGGGCAGGGGCGGCGGGCTTGCCATCGCGGCGATCCTGGGATGCGCGGGCTTTGCCGCGACCTGCGGCTCGTCCGTCGCCTGTGCCGCCACCATGTCGCGCATCGCCGTCCCGCCGATGCTGCGCACGGGGTATGATCCGCGACTGGCAGGTGCTTCGGTTGCAGTGGGCAGCACGCTGGGGGCGCTGCTGCCCCCCTCGATGCTGCTGATCCTGTGGGGCTTGCTGACCGGCACGCCGGTTGCCGCGATGTTTCTGGCGGGGCTGTTGCCCGCAGCCCTGTCGCTGGCGGGAATGATCGCGGTCGTGCTGTGGTGGGTCCACCACGAGCCGGAAGCCGCGCCCCCGTCGCAATCCATGTCTTTGCCGCGCAATGACGCGTTGCGCGCCGTCTGGCCGGCGCCTGTCCTGTTCGGGATCCTGGTGGGCGGGATCTGGTCCGGCCTTCTGTCTCCGACCGCCGCGCTGTCGGCCTGCACGATCATGACTCTGGCTTTCGCCGCCCTCCAGCGCCGCCTGACACCCGAAACGCTGGGGGCCGCCCTGCGGGATTGCCTGTGGCAGACGGGCATCATCCTGCTGACCCTGATCGCGGCGCGGCTGTTTCTGTTCTTTCTGGACATGACCGGCGTCCCTGATCTGCTGGCGCAAGCGATGACCCAGGGGTTGCCGCGCCTGGCCGTGATCCTGTTGCTGGGCTTGGCTTGCGTCCTTCTGGGCTTGCTGGCCAAGCCCATGGTGATGCTGGTCCTGATCCTGCCCTTCGCGCTGGCCATCGCCAGGGCCTATGGCCTTGATGCGGTCTGGGCAGGCGTCCTGCTGGTCAAGATGATCGAGATCGCGCTGATCCTGCCCCCTCTGGGGCTGAACGCCCTGGTGATCGCGGCGGCCGTCCGCGACATGCCGTTGCGCAGCGTTCTTGCCGGCGTGGGCCGCTTCCTTTTCCCGGACCTTCTGGTCCTTGCGGCCCTGGCGCTGTTTCCGGTGCTGGCCTAATCCTCGGAAACCAGGCGGTGCTGGGGGGGATAGAACTGGCGGGCAAAGGACACAGGCGTCGTGTCGGACCAGTTCGTGCGTTCGATCGTCAGCACCGCCGTGCCCTCGGCGATATCGAGGTGCCGCGCGCAATCCCCCTTGGCGGCGTCCGCCAGGATCGAGAACCGGCCATGCGTCAGGGCGACCCGGCTGGCCAGCCACTCATGCGCCGACTGGTCTTCGACATCCCGGCGCGCCAGGGGGGGAAGGCTCCGCGTGTTCAGCCAGATCGCCTCGCAACAATGCGGCTGCCCGTCGGCGGTGTATTTGGCCTTGATCAGCAGCAGTTCCTGGGATGCGGGCACCTGCAGCGCACGGGCAGCGGCCGGGGTGGGAAGCTGGGTCGTGAAACTGGCCAGTTCATAGGAATAGACCGCCCCCGTGGCCTCGATCTCGGTGCGGATCGCGGGCATGTCCAGCACGGTGCGCCGGGCCGAGGTCGAGGCGACCCGCGTGCCGACCTTGCGGCGGCGTTCGATGATGCCGCTGTCGGCCAGTTCGCGCAGCGCCCGGTTCACGGTGGCGCGCGCGCAGCCCAGGCTGACGGCCAGTTCCTGTTCGGTGGGGATCAGTTCCCCCGGCGGCCATTCCCGGCTGCGGATCCGTTCCAGGACATCGGCCCGAACGGATTGCCAGGTATTCATGCGCCTTCCTCCCCCCGCCGCGCCGGACGAACGCAGCGAGCGGACAAGATTGCCTGGAATCTTTGCCATTTTAACTTTTTACTCGAAACATATACCCTCCTACTGTCGGGGGCGGGCGACGTTAAGGGAAGCTGTCCAAATCGTCAGTGGGCAGGCTTTGGCCAAAGCCCGCTTGCGCCCGCCCGCATGGCTGCTATTGCATGATATGCAGACAAACCCAGGGGTGATGATGCGCGCCAATGCCACCGCCGCCAATCCCATGGTTGCCCCCGGCACCGCCTGGGGCATCCTGACCGCCATCAGCCTGTGCCATATGGTCAATGACGTGATGCAGTCGATGCTGGCGGCGATCTATCCGTTGCTGCGGGTCGAATTCTCGCTGACCTATGCGCAGATCGGGGTGATGACCTTTGCCTTCCAGGTCACGGCGTCCCTGCTGCAACCGCTGATCGGCATGGCGACCGACCGCCATCCCCAGCCGCGTTCGCTGCCGTTCGGCATGGCCTCGACCTTTTGCGGGGTGCTGCTTCTGGCCTTTGCCCACCATTATGGGATGCTGCTGGCGGGGGCGATGCTGATCGGGGTCGGATCGGCGGTGTTCCATCCCGAAAGCTCGCGCGTGGCGCGCTTGGCATCGGGTGGGCGCTTCGGGACGGCGCAGTCGCTGTTCCAGATGGGCGGCAATTTCGGGCAATCGCTGGGTCCGCTGCTGGCGGCCTTCATCGTCGTGCCGCTGGGTCGCCCGGCTGTGGCCTGGTTTGCCGTGGCCGCGGCGGGGGGTGCGGCCCTGCTGTGGCATGTGGGCCATTGGGCCGAGGGGCGCCGCCGCGCCGCGACCGCAAGACCCGACACCGCGCTGCGCCTGCCGCGCGGCCTCGTGATGCGGTCCATCGCCGTGCTGGCCATCCTGACCTTCACGAAGAACATCTACACCGCCTCGATGAGCAGCTATTTCACCTTCTTCACCATCGAGAAGTTCGGCCTTTCCACGCAGGGCGCGCAGATCATGCTGTTTTTGTTCCTGGGAGGCATGGCCGGGGGGGCGATGCTGGGCGGCCTTGTCGGCGACAGGATCGGGCCGCTGCGGGTGATCTGGTTTTCCATCCTGGGCGTGCTGCCCTTCACGCTGATGCTGCCGCATGTGGGCCTGGTGGCGACCGGGGCCTTGGCCGTCATCATCGGGCTGATCCTGGCCTCGGCCTTCCCGGCCATCGTGGTCTTTGCGCAGGAACTGGTGCCCGGCCGCACCGGCACCATCGCGGGGCTGTTCTTCGGCTTCAGCTTCGGCATGGGCGGCATCGCCGCCGCCGCCCTGGGCGTGCTGGCCGATGCCCATGGGATCGAGCGGGTTTTCTTCCTCTGCTCGTTCCTGCCGGTCCTGGGCGTCCTGACGGTCTTCCTGCCACGGCCGGGGCGGCTGATTGGCGGATGACGCCGGGGCCGCTGTTCTTCCACATCAGTCCCGAAGGCTGTGGAGAGGCGCGGCTGGCCCGGCTGTTCCGCCGCAACGGCCATGCGGCCGTCTGCCACGACAACGGACGCCTGGCCGAGGATATCCTGTTTGCCAAGGCCAGCGGCGGCGATCCCCTGACCCGCTGGCCGGGAACGGTGCTGTTCTCGGGCCTTTACCGCCACGCCCCGCACTGGCGTCCGCCGCTGGAGGCATGGCGCCATTTCCCCTGGCTGGCCGACCGCTTTCCCCGGGCGCGGTTCATCCTGGCGCAGCGGGCGCCGGGCGACTGGATCCTCGACCGCCTGAATCGCGACGGCGGGGCGGCGGCGCGCTGCCACGCCCATCACCGCAATTGCGACCCAGCCGATCTTCCCGCCCTGTGGGAGGCTGACTGGCACGCCCATCAGGCTGCGGTCGAGGCGTTCTTCGGCGACGATCCTTGCCTCATCCGCGTTGATCTGGACCGCGAGACGCCCGCCGATTTGGCGGCCAGGCTGGACCCGATGCTGCCTCTGCCGGATGCCGGGTGGCAGCAGGGCTGGTTTCCCACGCCTGGCGATCCGTCGCATGTCGGTGCGGCGGGCGTGTCTTCGTGCGGGAAGACCGAACAGGTGGACCTGTCCTATGTGGATCGGGTTGCGGATTTCTGCCTGGGGCGCCGCGAATTGGGTGTCGGGCAGGGCGGTCTCTCGGAATATTTTTCCACGTGGGACGGCCGGAATATCGTGAGAGACCGGCACGGTAGCAGGCGCCGCATGGCGGTTCTGGACAACGTGGCGGTGTCCGCGCCCGACCGTCCCTTCAAGCTGATCCGGGCCGAGGCGGTCATCAACGATGCCCTGCGCCTGGCCCGCCCCATGCCCCTGCGCATCGACATGGAGGATTCGCGGTGGTTTGGCTCCCCGCAGGGCGATCCCCTTGCGGCGCCGACGCTGTGCCACAACCGCCGCAGGGGGGCGACGAATGCCGTGCTGTGGCCCTTGCCGGATCAGCATGCCATCGGACTGCCGGGCTTCGATCCCGCGGCCGTACCCGACCCGATCCCGTGGGAGGACAAACTGGATCGGGTCGTCTGGCGGGGCATGATCTCGGGCAGCGAAAGGACGGGCGGGGTCAGGCCGGGGGCGGCTTCGCATGTGCTGCTGCGCGACCTCGCGGCGGCAGGCGACGATCCTGGGGGGCGGCAGGCGGCCTGGAACCGGCTGTCGAACACCAACCGGCTGGCCTTCGTGCGGCAATGGTTCGATCACCCCGATTTCGACCTGGGCGTGGTGATGGCCTGGGGCTTTCGCCAGTTCGCGACCGATCCGCTGCTGGCGCCTTACTGCACGCCGCGCCAGGATCGCGGGTTCTTCCACCGCTTCCGCTATCAGCTGTGCATGACGGGCTATGACCACGGCTCGAATTTCATCGCAGCCATCGACAGCCAGTCCGTCCTGCTGGCCGAGGAGGACGGCTGGGAAGTCTTCTATTCCAGCTGCTTCCAGCCGTGGAAACACTATATACCGCTGGAACGCTATTGCGCCGACATCGCCGAAAAACTGGCCTGGGCACGGGAAAATCCCGAGCAGTGCAAGGCCATGTCCGCCGCCGCCCGGGCCGAGGCCGCCTTGCTGCGCCATCTGCCGACCCGGCGTGCAACCATGGCACGGATCCTCGACGGTCTGGCGGCGGCGGGGTAAGGCAGGACAAAGGAGGAATCCATGACCACCATCCGCATCGAACCGATCACCGCCGAAGCCTTTGCCCCTTTCGGAGAATTGCTGGCCCCGCGCGCCGTCCCGGACCGCATGATCAATGCGGGGCGCTGCGAACGCCACCACGCGCTTGCCACGGTGGAAACCGGGGGCGGGGATGCGATCATCTCGCTTTTCCGGTCCGAGGCGGTCAGCCTGCCTTACGACTGCACGCTGCTGGAACGGCATCCCCTGGGCAGCCAGGCCTTCATGCCGCTGGGACCGGATGCCTGGATGTCGGTGGTCGCGCCCGATGTGGATGGCAGGCCGGGCGCGCCCCGCGCCTTTCTGGTGCCGGCAGGCATGGGCGTGAACCTGCGCGCGGGCGTCTGGCATGGCGTGCTGACGCCGCTGGACCGGCCCGCCGATTTCCTGGTGGTGGACCGGGAAGGCGAGGGCGTGAACCTTGAAGAAGTCACCATCGCCCCTGTAACCGTCACCGCATGAGCCTGCCCGATTTCAGCGTCGAACTGACTGTCCTGTCCCGAGGCGCCCGCCGCGTCGCCGGCGTGGACGAGGTCGGGCGCGGTCCCCTGGCCGGTCCCGTGACCGCCGCCGCGGTGGTGCTGGACCCGGACAACATCCCCGACGGGCTGAACGATTCCAAGAAGCTGACGGCAAAGCGGCGCGAGGTCCTGGCCGAATGGCTGGCCGCAAACTGCGACCATTCCATCGTCCATGTCGGCGTCGAGGAGATCGACCGGCTGAACATCTATCACGCCGCGCATCTGGCGATGTGCCTGGCGGTGAAGGGCCTGCGCGAACGGCCCTGTCACGTCCTGGTGGACGGCAACCGCGTTCCTCGCGACCTGTCCTGTCCGGGCGAGGCCATCGTCGCGGGGGATGCGCGCTGCGTCACCATCGCCGCCGCATCCATCCTGGCCAAGGTGGCGCGGGACCGGCTGATGGTGGATTTGGCGCAACAATATCCCGGCTATGGCTGGGAGGCGAACGCGGGCTATGCAACCCCCGCGCACAAGCAGGCCCTGCTAGATTTGGGGATCACCCCCTATCATAGGCGTTCGTTCGAGCCGGTCCACAACATCTTGTGTAAAGCCTTGGAACCAAACCCTTGATTCAAAAAAGAAATTGACGCCGATTCGGGTCTGAATCATGTTAACGGGATATCAGACCGGCCCAAGCCGGCATTCCCCGTCGAGGCAGAGATGATAAAGACCAAGGATCAGCGCATGGCAGCCGCGCGACCATTGCCCCTCAATCAAGTCTTGGCAGGCGACTGCATCCAGGTGATGAATGCGCTTCCCGAAGCCAGCGTGGACCTGATCTTTGCCGATCCGCCCTATAACCTGCAACTGCGGGGCGATCTGCACCGGCCGGACAATTCCAAGGTCGATGCCGTCGATGATCACTGGGACCAGTTCTCCGGTTTTGCCAGCTATGACGCCTTTACCCGCGACTGGCTGGCCGCCGCGCGCCGCTTGCTGAAGCCCAACGGTGCCATCTGGGTCATCGGCAGCTATCACAACATCTTCCGCGTGGGGGCCGAGATCCAGAACCAGGGCTTCTGGATCATGAACGACGTGATCTGGCGCAAGTCGAACCCCATGCCGAATTTCCGCGGCAAGCGGCTGACCAACGCCCATGAAACGCTGATCTGGGCCGCGAAGTCCGAGTCCTCGAAATACACCTTCAACTACGAGGCGCTGAAGTCGCTGAACGAAGGCACGCAGATGCGGTCGGACTGGGTGCTTCCCATCTGCAACGGCGGCGAACGGCTGAAGGACGCGGCGGGCGACAAGGCCCATCCGACGCAAAAGCCGGAATCGCTGCTGCACCGCGTCATCATCGGCACGACCAATCCCGGCGACGTGGTGCTGGACCCGTTCTTCGGCACGGGCACCACCGGCGCGGTCGCCAAGATGCTGGGCCGCGATTTCATCGGGATCGAGCGCGAGGCGGCCTATCGCGAGGTTGCCGAACGCCGCATCGGCCGCATCCGCCGCCTGGATGCCGAGGCGTTGGCCACCACCCGTGCCAAGCGGGCGGAGCCGCGCATCCCCTTCGGCCAGGTGATCGAGCGCGGGATGCTGCGACCGGGCGAGGAGCTTTATTCCATGAACAACCGCCACAAGGCTAAGGTCCGCGCCGACGGGTCGTTGATCGGCAATGACGTCAAGGGGTCGATCCACCAGGTCGGCGCGGCGCTGGAAGGCGCCCCGTCCTGCAACGGCTGGACCTATTGGCATTACCGGCGCGAGGGCAAGATGATCCCCATCGACATCCTGCGCCAGCAAATCCGCGCCGAGATGGAGGGCGAGGTGTCCCGCCCGAACTGAAATCGACGGTTCGCCAGGTTCCCCCGGCTGCCGCCAAGGTGGAACCCCCTTGCCCCGCCATCACGCATGGCGGGGCTTTTTCACGCCGTCAGACCCAGGGCCGGGCCTGCGCCATCTGCGTTTCGAAGCTGTCGATGCTGGGGGCCTTTTCCATGGTCAGCCCGATATCGTCCAACCCGTTCAGCAGGCAATGCTTGCGGAAGGGGTCGATCTCGAAGGCGAAGGAAACCCCGTCGGATGTCGTGACGGTCTGGTTTTCCAGATCCACCGTCATGCGGGCATTGGCGCCCTTGCGGGCATCCTCCATCAGCGTGTCAACGGCGTCCTGGGGCAGCACCACGGGCAGGATGCCGTTCTTGAAGCAGTTGTTGAAGAAGATGTCGGCGAAACTGGTCGAGATGACGCAGCGGATCCCGAAATCCAGCAGCGCCCAGGGCGCGTGTTCGCGCGACGATCCGCAGCCGAAATTGTCGCCCGCCACCAGGATCTGCGCATCGCGGTATGCGGGCTGGTTCAGCACGAAGTCGGGTAGTTCGTTGCCTTCCCGGTCATAGCGCAGTTCGTCGAACAGGTTGACCCCAAGGCCCGACCGCTGGATCGTCTTCAGGAACTGCTTGGGGATGATCATGTCGGTGTCGATGTTGACCAGCGGCATGGGCGCCGCGATGCCGGTCAGGGTGGTGAACTTGTCCATGGTGGTTCCTTGGGTGGTTGTATCCGGGCCCCCGTTGCGTCAGAGGCCCAGGGCAGGCGTCATTGCAAAGGGCGGAACGGGATCGTGGTTGGAAACTGGTTGATCGACTGTGTCAGCGCCCGCTGGGCGCCGCAAATCGGGGATCCGACCGCAACCGGGTGGCTGACGGTCCTGATCTATGGCCTGGGCACCGTTTCGGCCTTTTCGGTCTGGCGCCGCCTGCCCAAAGGTCAGGGCAAGGGCTTCTGGGCCGTGATGACGCTGATCCTGGCCTGCCTTGCGGTGAACAAGCAACTGGACCTGCAATCCGCCGTGACCATGACCGGCAAATGCCTGGCGCGCGTGCAGGGATGGTATGACGACCGTCGCCTGGTGCAACTGGCCTTCATCGCGGGGGTGCTGCTGGTCTTGGCGGTGGGCCTGCTTGCCGGACTTCGCAGCCTGCGGGGGCAGATGCGGCGCAACGCGGTGGCGCTGACGGGGCTGGCGGTCCTGTGCGCCTTCGTCGCCATCAGGGCGCTGAGTTTTCATCACTTCGACCGCCTGATCGGCCTTCGCGATCATGGGATCAGCGTGAATTTCCTGTTGGAGAACAGCGGGCTTGCCCTGATTGTCCTGAATGCCGCCGTATTGTTGCGCCATCCCGCGCGCCGCAGCACGGCACGCGCTACGGGACGGGGCTGAGCGCCCCGCCGCAAACCGGATGAATGTTCCCGCCATCACGGCCCCTCAGGCCGACTGGGCCGCAAATTCCCGGATATCGACCAGATGCCCGGCCACGCCCGCCGCCGCCGCCATGGCGGGCGACATCAGGTGCGTGCGACCCTTGTAGCCCTGGCGGCCCTCGAAGTTGCGGTTGCTGGTGGCCGCGCAGCGTTCGCCGGGGGCAAGCTGGTCGGGGTTCATCCCAAGGCACATCGAACAGCCCGCAAGGCGCCACTCGAAACCCGCGTCCTTGAAGATCTGGTCCAAGCCCTCTTCCTCGGCCTGGGCGCGCACAAGGCCCGAACCCGGCACGACCATGCCGCGCACGCCAGGGGCCAGCCTGCGACCGCGCAGCACGTCGGCCGCGGCGCGCAGATCCTCGATCCGGCCGTTGGTGCAACTGCCGATGAAGACCGCGTCGATGGCGATATCGGTCAGGCGCGTGCCCGGCGTCAGGCCCATGTAGTCCAGCGACCGGCGCGCCGCCTCGACCTTGCCGCCGGTGAAATCCTCGGGGGCGGGGACCGTGGCGGTGATGGGCAGCGCATCCTCGGGGGACGTGCCCCAGGTGACGGTCGGCGCGATATCCTCGCCGCGCAGGGTGACCACCTTGTCCCAACGCGCGCCGTCGTCGCTGTAAAGTGTCTTCCACCAGTTGACCGCCGCTTCCCATTGCGCGCCCTTCGGCGCATGGGGGCGGCCCTTGACGTAATCGAAGGTCGTCTGGTCGGGCGCGATCAGGCCTGCGCGGGCGCCGCCCTCGATGGCCATGTTGCAGATGGTCATGCGGCCTTCCATCGACAGGCTGCGGATCGCCTCGCCGCAATATTCGATGACATGGCCGGTGCCGCCCGCCGTGCCGGTCTTGCCGATGATCGCCAGCACCACGTCCTTGGCGGTGACGCCGGGGGCCAGGCGGCCGGTCACCTCGACCTTCATGTTCCTGGATTTCTTCTGGATCAGGGTCTGGGTCGCCAGCACATGCTCGACCTCACTGGTGCCGATGCCGTGGGCCAGGGCGCCAAAGGCCCCGTGGGTCGCGGTGTGGCTGTCGCCGCAGACCACCGTCATGCCGGGCAGGGTCCAGCCCTGCTCGGGGCCGACGATGTGGACGATCCCCTGGCGGATGTCGTTGACCGGGTAATAGACCACGCCGAATTCGCGGGCGTTGCGGTCAAGCGCCTCGACCTGGATGCGCGATTCCTCGTTGTCGATGCCTTGTTCGCGGTCCCAGGTGGTGGGCACGTTGTGGTCGGGCACGGCGATGGTGCGTTCGGGCGCGCGCACGCTGCGGCCGGTCATGCGCAGGCCTTCGAAGGCCTGGGGGCTGGTGACTTCATGGACCAGGTGGCGGTCGATATACAGAAGGCAGGTGCCGTCGGGCTGGCGGTCCACCACATGGGCGTCCCAGATCTTGTCGTAAAGCGTGCGTGCGGATGTGCGTGCGGATTCGGGGATCATGGCTGTCTGGCTTTCGGCTGTGAGGGAGTCGTGGCGAAGGATCGGCTGCGGCAGAACCGCAGCCCGTCACAGTCGCGCCGTCACGCCGCGCGTTTCGCCAAAGAACCGCGAAGGCAGGCGCGCGCGGTCATGGATGTCGAAATAGATGAACCCGGACATGGGCGATCTTTTATGCCCCTTTCCGCGTTGACGCAATATTGTCGGAAAGGCGAGGGATGGAGCCAATCGGTCCGAACGTCGTGGATGCCGCCCAGGGGCTGTGGTCGCGCATCGCCCTGTTTTTCGAGATGATGATCCTGCCCATGCGGCTGTATCAGCTGGCGGCCATCGCCGGGCTGGCCCTGCTGTCCTGGCTGGTGGGCCGGCTCGCATCGCGGCACTGGAACGCCTGGCTGCACGATCGCGTCGATTGGCCCAAATGGCGGCTGCGGCTGGGGGTGCTGATCGGGCGGCGCATGGCCCTGATCATCTTCGCGCTGCTGGCCTGGACCGTGGTCATCGTCATGCGGGAAATCACCTGGCCTTCGCGCAGCGCATTGATCGCGCTCGCGGCTTCCATCGCGACGGCCTGGCTGGTGATCTTCTTCGTGGTGCGTCTGATCGCCAACCGCCTGCTGCGCCGCATCGTCAGCTGGGCCGCCTGGATCTGGGTCACGCTGTTCCTGCTGGACCTGACCGAGCCGGCGGCCGGTTTCCTGGACAGCTTCGCCATCACCATGGGCGATCTGCGCCTGTCCGCGCTGACCGTGCTGAAGGCCCTGGTCGTGACCGGGCTGCTGATCGCCACCGCGCGGGCCTTGTCGCGGATGATCACGGGCAGGCTGGCGCGCAACGAGGACATCTCGCCCACCATGCGGGTGCTGACCGGCAAGCTTTTGCAGGTGGTGCTGTTCAGCCTGGCGGTCGTGGTCGGGCTGAGGGCGGTGGGCTTCGACCTGACGGGACTGGCCGTCTTTTCCGGCGCGGTGGGTGTGGGCCTGGGCTTCGGGTTGCAGAAGGTCGTCTCGAACCTGGTGTCCGGGGTGATCATCCTTCTGGACAAGTCCATCAAGCCCGGCGACGTGATCAGCCTGGGCGACACCTTCGGCTGGATCCAGGAACTTGGCGCCCGCTATGTCAGCGTGGTCACGCGCGACGGCAAGGAATACCTGATCCCGAACGAGGATCTGGTCACTGGGCAGGTGGTAAACTGGTCCCATACCGACAACTTCGTCCGGCTGGACCTGAAGTTCCGGACTTCCTACGACGACGATCCCCACAAGGTCAGCGCCATTGCCATCACCGCCGTCAAGACGGTGCCGCGCGTCATGTCGGACCGGCAGGCGGTCTGCTGGGTCACGGGCTTCGGCGACAGCGCCATCGACTATGTCCTGCGCTTCTGGATCGACGATGCCTCCAAGGGACTGACCAACGTGCGCGGGCAGGTCTATCTGGCGCTGTGGGACGCCTTCCAGGACCAGGGAATCACCATTCCCTTTCCGCAGCGGGAAGTTCGGCTTGTCAATCCGCCCCTGCGGGTCCAGAGGGTCACACCGCGGCCCGATGAAACGGAATCGGGCCGGGAACATTGAGATGGGCTGAAAAGTTGCTATCTTTGATCCATCCCCTGCGCCGGGGGCGATCGGCGCGCTGACCGGAGGATGTAACCCTGTCACAAGACGTCTCGCCGGCCACGGGGCCGGCTGCGACCCCCGCGCCGCAGGATCTGACCAGCGACCAGATCCTTGCCCGCATCCTGTCCTCGCTTGACGACGACAAGGCCGAGGACATCGTCACGATCGACCTGCGCGGACGATCGGCCATGGCGGATCACATGGTGATCGCATCGGGCCGCAGCGCGCGCCAGGTGGGTGCCATCGCCGAAAAGCTGGCCGAGCGGATGAAGCAGCTG
Organism: Paracoccus yibinensis; assembly: GCF_030846195.1. GTDB lineage: Bacteria > Pseudomonadota > Alphaproteobacteria > Rhodobacterales > Rhodobacteraceae > Paracoccus > Paracoccus yibinensis. The sequence continues at coordinate 153,174 of NZ_JAVCWH010000003.1, read as the reverse complement.
ACCGGCCGCACCCCTCGGATCGAAGGCAAGGATACCGGCGACTGGGTGCTGATCGACACCGACGACGTGATCGTCCACGTTTTCCGCCCCGAGGTTCGAGAGTTCTATCAGCTTGAGAAGATGTGGATGCCTGCCGATGCGCTGAGCCGTGTCCGCGACCAGGCCCGCCCGGCGCACTGACCGGCAGGCGGAATGCGCATCGACATCGTCGCGGTCGGGCGGCTGCGCAAGGGTCCCGAGGCCGCGATGGTGGCAGACTATCTGGACCGTTTCGCCAGGACCGGGCGCAGCCTCGGCCTGCCGCCCATCACCATTCATGAGGTCGAGGACAAGCGCGGCGGCGGCATGGCCGCCGAGGCCGAGCTTCTGACGCGCGCGATCCCGCAGGGCGCGGCCTTGGTGATGATGGACGAACGGGGCGAGCAGCCGACCTCGCCCGAGTTTGCCCGGCGGCTGGCGGGATATCGGGACGGGGCACGCGATCTCTGCTTTGTGATCGGGGGTGCTGACGGGCTGGACCCTGGGTTGCGGGCGCGGGCTGACTGGCAGATCAGCCTGGGCCGCATGGTCTGGCCGCACATGCTGGTTCGGGTGATGCTGGCCGAACAGCTGTATCGCGCGGCGACGATCCTGGCAGGCTCTCCCTATCATCGTGAGTGAATGCGGCGACCGAGCAGGGGGGCTGTCTGCCCCCTCTTGGCCTGCGGCCAATTCACCCCCGAGGATATTTGAGCAAAGGTGAATGTGCTTTTTCATTTTGGTCCAAATATCCTCTGGGGGTCCGGGGGGCGAAGCGCCCCCGGCTTCGCCGGTTGCCGCAACCGCCGCGCCAGCGTAACAAGGCGCAAATCATCCGAGGGGCGATATGACGAAACCTGTGGTCCTGTGCATTCTTGACGGTTGGGGGATCTCGGACCGGCCCGAGCAAAGCGCGCCGGATCAGGCGGCGACGCCGAACTTCGACCGGCTGATGCGCGACTGCCCTCATGCGACGCTGACCACCTTCGGACCCGACGTGGGCCTGCCACGCGGTCAGATGGGCAATTCCGAGGTCGGCCATACCAATATCGGCGCGGGCCGTGTTGTGGCGATGGATCTGGGACAGATCGACCTGGCGATCGAGGATGGCAGCTTCGTCGGCAACGAAGCCCTGGCCCGCTTTGTCGACCGGCTGCGCGCCACGGGGGGGACCGCGCATCTGATGGGGGTCGTGTCAGACGGCGGCGTCCACGGCCATGTGGTCCATGTCCAGGCCGCCGTCCGCGCCATTGCCGAGGCGGGCGTGCCGGTCGTCCTGCACGCCATCACCGACGGACGCGACGTGGCCCCGCAATCGGCGATGGGCTTCATCACCGAATTGCAGGGCACGCTTCCCGAAGGCGCGCGAATCGGGACGGTGATCGGGCGCTACTATGCCATGGACCGCGACAACCGCTGGGAACGGGTCGAGCGCGCCTATCGCGCCATCGTGACCGGGCAGGGCGAGGCCGCGCCGTCCGCCGATCTGGCCGTGACCGCCGCCTATGCGCGCGGGGAAACGGATGAATTCATCCAGCCCTTCATCATCGACGGCTATAACGGCGCATTGGATGGGGACGGGTTCTTCTGCCTCAACTTCCGCGCCGACCGTGCACGAGAGATCCTGACCGCGCTTGCCGATCCGGCCTTCGACCATTTCGACACCAGCGACCGTCCCGAATGGGCGGCTCTTCTGGGGATGGTCGATTACAGCACCCGGCACAACGAATTCATGACAACGGCCTATCCCAAGCGGCAGGTGGCCAACACGCTGGGGGCATGGGTTGCCGCCAAGGGCCTGCGCCAGTTCCGCCTGGCCGAGACCGAGAAATACCCCCATGTCACCTTCTTCCTGAACGGCGGCAAGGAAACGCCCGAGCCGGGAGAGGACCGCTTCATGCCCGCCAGTCCCAAGGTCGCGACATACGATCTTGCCCCCGAGATGGCGGCGGATCAGGTGGCCGACAAGCTGGTCGAGGTGATCGGCGCGGGCTATGACCTGATCGTCGTGAATTTCGCCAATCCCGACATGGTCGGCCATACCGGCAGCCTGTCCGCCGCCGTCCTGGCCTGCGAGGCCGTGGATCGCGGCCTGGGCCGGATGCTGGAGGCTTTGGACCGCGCCGGCGGGGCTGCGGTGATCTGCGCCGACCACGGCAACTGCGAAACGATGATCGATCCCGCGACCGGCGGGCCGCATACCGCCCATACCACCAACCCGGTGCCGGTGATCGTCTATAACGGCCCGGCGGGCGCCCGGCTGCGCAACGGCCGCCTGGCCGATCTGGCGCCCACGGTCCTGCATCTGATGGGCTTGGACAAACCCGTTGAAATGACCGGCGAAAGCCTGATCGTGACCTCATGAAGCCGCTTTTCTCCCTGATCCTTGCCGCGCTGATTGCGGTCGCACCCCCGTCAACGGCCCAGGAAACCCAGCCTTCGGTGACGGCCGCCGTGGCCGAGGCCGAGGGCGCCGCAGCCCAGTTGCGCGCGGCCGTGGAGAAACTGGCCGATGCGGTTTCCGCCGATGATCAGGTGGTGGCGCTGACCGAGGTGATCCGGGGCTATGAGCAGGGCCTTGCCGCCCTGCGCGACGGCTTGCGACAGGCAAGCGCCAGGGAGGCCGAGCTTCGCGCCCGGTTCGAAGCGCAGCGCGGGCGCCTGGTCTCGGTCCTGGGGGCGATGACGGCGCTGCAGCAGGCGCCCGAGACAACCATGCTGCTGCATCCGGCGGGCGCGCTTGCCAATGCGCGGTCGGGCATGGTCATGAGCGACGTCACCCCTGGCCTGCGGGCGGAAGCCGAACGGCTGCAAGAAGACCTGGCCGAGATCGCCACCGTGCGCGACCTTCAGGCCGGCGCGGCGCAGATGCTGGGCGCCGGTCTGGCTTCGGTCCAGGAGGCGCGCAGGCTTCTGGCAAGCGCCGTCACCGACCGGTCCAGCCTGCCGGTCCGCTATGCCGATGCGCCTGCGGAACTGCAGAAGCTGCGCGACGCGGCGCAATCCCTGGACGAATTCGCGGCGGGCGTTTCCCGGTTGCAACTGGATGTCGGCCCCCCGATGGAGGATTTCGAGGGCGCGCAGGGCACCCTGCCGCTGCCGGTGGTGGGCACGATCCTGCGCCTTTACGGCCAGCCTGACGCGGCGGGTGTCGAACGTCCCGGCTGGGTGATCGCCACGCCCCCGGCCGCCCTGGTCACGACGCCCTGGGCCGCCACGATCCGCTATCGGGGTCCGCTTCTGGATTACGGCAATGTGATGATCATAGAGCCCGCGCGCGGTTATCTTCTGGTCTTCGCAGGCATGTCGCAGGTGTTCGGAGAGGTTGGCGACGTTCTGCAGGCGGGCGATCCGATCGGCCTGATGGGCGGGACCGAGGCATCGGCGCAGGAATTCGGCGCGCAATTCGTGGCCGATGCCGCTATCGGCGGCAATGCAGGGCGGACCGAATCCCTGTATCTTGAATTGCGCAAGGGACAGGAAACTCTGGACCCGGCGGAATGGTTCGTGCTGAATCCCGTCGTGGAGCCTGAACAGGATTGAAGGCAGGAAAGGCCGTCATGAAACATTATCTGATCGCAGGCGTGGGTGGCGTTCTGGCCGGTGCGCTGCTGACCACCCAGATCGCCGGGCCGCTGGTGGCACAGGAAACCGGCAGCAATGCCTCGATCTATGAGCAGCTTGAACTGTTCGGCAACGTGTTCGAACGGGTGCGCGCCGATTATGTCGAGGCACCCGACGACAAGGAACTGATCGAGGCCGCGATCAACGGGATGTTGACCTCGCTTGACCCCCATTCGTCCTTCCTGTCGGCCAACGATTACGAGGACATGCAGACCCAGACCCGCGGCAGCTTTGGCGGCCTGGGGATCGAGGTCAGCCAAGAGGAAGGGCTGGTCAAGGTCGTCTCTCCCATCGATGATACTCCGGCTGCCGAAGCCGGCGTGAAGTCGGGCGACTTCATCACCCATGTGAACGGCGAATCGCTGATGGGCCTGACGCTGGACCAGGCGGTGGACATGATGCGCGGTCCCATCGGGTCCGAGATCACGGTCACCATCCTGCGCGAGGGCGAGACGGAACCCTTTGACCTGACCATGACGCGCGACACGATCAAGCTGACCGTGGTCAAGACGCGGATCGAGGGCAAGTCGGTCGTGCTGCGCGTGTCCACCTTCAACGACGAGACCTATGATACGCTGAAATCCGAACTGGACAAGGCCGTGGCCGAGGCGGGCGGCATCGACAAGGTGACGGGCTTCGTGCTGGATCTGCGCAACAATCCCGGCGGGCTTCTGAACCAGGCGATCAGCGTGTCAGACGCCTTCCTGGATGCGGGCGAGATCGTTTCCACCCGTGGCCGCAACCCCGAGGAAAGCGAACGCTGGAACGCCGAACCCGGCGATCTGGCGCAGGGCAAGCCGATGGTTGTCCTGACCAACGGCGGTTCGGCCAGTGCCTCGGAAATCGTCGCGGGCGCCTTGCAGGATCACCGCCGTGCCATCGTCGTGGGCGAAAAGACCTTCGGCAAGGGTTCGGTCCAGACGGTGATGCCGGTCACCGCCGACAGCGCCATCCGCCTGACCACGGCGCGCTATTACACGCCGTCGGGGCGTTCGATCCAGTCGCTGGGCATCCAGCCCGACATCCTGGTGGCCCAGCCCACCCCCCCGGCCACACCCGAGGATGAGGAGGAAGGCCCGCGCACGCAGTCGAACTTCGGCCGCTCCGAGGCTGATCTGCGCGGCGCGCTGAACAACGATTCGGTCAGCGAGGACGAGAAGAAGCAGATCGAGGACGAGGCCGCCGAGGTCGAGGCCACCGCAAAGCTGCGCGAGGAAGACTATCAGCTGGCCTATGCGGTCGATATCCTCAAGGGCTTGGCTGCGGTCGATTTCCGTGCCGATCAGGTGCCGACTGCGGCAACCCCTGCCGTCACGGGCGAGGGTTCGGGAACCGAGGGAACCGGGGCGGCCAAGACGAATGGCTGATGCGGAACGGACGGGGCCGGGGGGACTTCCCTACCGGCCCTGCGCGGGCGTCGTGCTGATCAACGCCGAGGGGCTGGTCTTCGCGGGCCAGCGGATCGACATGCCCGGCGCCTGGCAGATGCCCCAGGGCGGCATCGACAAGGGCGAGGATCCCCGCCAGGCCGCCCTGCGCGAACTGGTCGAGGAAACCGGCGTCTCCCCCGACAAGGTCGAGGTGTTGGGTGAAACCCCCGGCTGGGTTTACTACGACCTGCCGCCCGAACTTCTGGGCAAGGTCTGGAAGGGCCGATACGGTGGGCAGCGCCAGAAATGGGTGCTGATGCGGTTTTTGGGCAGCGATACTGACATCCGCATCGACACCGATCACCCCGAGTTCGAGGAATGGCGGTGGATGCCGGCGGCCGCGCTTCTGGAGAACATCGTGCCGTTCAAGCGCGGGGTGTACGAGGAGGTGCTGGCGGCATTTGGCGACCATTTGGCCTGATCCTGGGCCGCCGCGTGGCGGCACGCAGGAACACTTGGCCGGCTTGACGGTTGTTCTGGAATGATCGTCGTGACATTTGCCTTTGCCATTCTTTTTGCCCTGGTCCATCTGGGCATCGGAGTCTTGCGGTTTCTTGACAAGACGCCTCGAAGCCGATGGCTGTCTGCTGCCGGCGGCATCGCGGTGGCCTATGTGTTCCTGCATGTTCTTCCCGAACTCAGTTCACACAGAGACACCTTTGCGGATGCGCTGAATACGTCCGGCGGCACTGCCGAGGACATCGTCTATGGATTGGCCTTCGCGGGACTTGCGGCCTTTTATGGACTTGAGCGTGTCGTCAAGAGATCGCGCAAGAAAAACGCGCAACCCGATGGAACTGCCGGAGCCTTCTGGCTGCATATCGGCTCATTCGCGGTTTACAATTTCATCATCGGGTATCTGCTGCTGCACCGCGAGGAGGGGGGCCTTCGTTCCTTGCTGTTTTATGGCACAGCGATGACGGTGCATTTCATCACCAACGACTTCAGCCTGCGCAGCGATCACAAGGCGCGCTATGATCACCTTGCGCGGTGGATACTGGCCGGGGCGGTTCTTGCCGGCTGGCTGATGGGCTACGCCATCACGATTTCGGAAACGGCCATCGGGATGCTGTTTGCGTTTCTGGCGGGCGGCGTTGTTCTGAACGTCCTCAAGGAAGAACTGCCCGAAGAACGCGAAAGCCGTTTCGTGCCATTTCTTCTGGGAGGAGCAGGTTACATGGCCCTCTTGCTGGCCATATAGGACGTCTTGCCGGCCCGGGCAGATGCACTGCCTGCCCGGGCCGGAGGCTGTTTGGTCAGTTGCGCAACTGACCCAGCAGGATCGAGGTCGGGTAACCATCCGGCGTGACCCCGATCGACCGCTGGTAGGCCGCGACCGATTCCATCGTGGCCGATCCGAACAGGCCGTCGATCTCGCCCTGGTAGAAGCCCTTGGCGCGCAGGCGCTGCTGGATTTCCTGGCGCTCGGACGTGGACAGCGGACGGTCGTTCCGGGGCCACGACCCCTGGATGCCCGCGCGGCCCGCGATGCGTTCGCCCAGGAAGGCCACGCCAAGCGCATAGTTGTCCGAGTTGTTGTAGCGCAGGATCGACCGGAAGTTGTCGAGGATCAGGAAGGCCGGGCCATTGGCCCCCGCCGGCATGATGATGGACCCGTTGCCCGAGGGGAGCGCGCCGCCGCCGATCCGGCGCACGCCCTGCGCGGCCCAGTCCGAACGCCGCGTGCCCTTGCCCACCAGCCCCATGTTGAAGCCCGACGGCAACTGCACCTCGGCGCCCCAGGCCTGCCCCGGCACCCAGCCATTGCGGCGCAGATAGTTCGCGGTCGAGGCGAGCGCGTCGGTCGGATCCTCGGACCAGATGTCGCGGCGGCCATCGCCGGTGAAATCGACCGCATAGTCCAGATAGGAGGTGGGCATGAACTGCGTGTGGCCCATCGCGCCGGCCCAGCTTCCCAGCATGTGTTCGGGATCGGTGTCGCCTGCCTGCAGGATGCGCAGCGCGGCGATCAACTGGTTCTGGAACATCTCGCCCCGCCGGCCGTCATAGGCCAGCGTCGCCAGCGACGGGATGATCTGCATCTTGCCCCGGTTGGCGCCGAAATTCGATTCCATCCCCCAGACGGCCAGGACGATCTCGCGCGGGACGCCGTAGCGCGCCTCGATCTGCGACAGCGTGCCCGACAATTGCGCCGCCTTCTGGCGGCCGGTGGTCACGCGCACGTCCGACACGGCGCTGTCCAGATACAGCCAGACGGGACGGCTGAATTCGGCCTGCTTGCGGTCCAGGCGGATCACCTCGGGGTTATAGCGCGCGATGCGCATGGCCCGGTCATAGGTGGCGGGCGACACGCCCGAGGCCACGGCGCGCGACCGGAAGGACTGCACGAAACGCTGCAACCCCGCTTCGTCCCCGGCGGATGCCGCGGGGATCGGCGCGGGCGTGACCGGGGCGCTGCCCGACATGGCGCCGGGCGCGCGGTTCATCGGGCCTGCGCAGGATGCCAGGGCCCCCACCAATGCGGTGGTCAGGAAGATGCGGGTGATGGTCATAGGATCGCCTGTCCGTGTAACTGCTGTTGTTCTGGTTGCAGGGCAGTCTAGCGAATGGGATGCGGGTTGAATAGGCCCGCAGGCCCTTCAGTGCAGCGTTTCGCCGTCGTCCGACGCCCCTTCGCAGCCTTTGAAGAAGGGCTGCATCTGCGCGATGATGACCGAATTTTCGTCCAGGGCGCGCTGCATCAGGGCGCGTTCCTCGTCGTCGATCTCGTGCCCTTCGGCCAGGCGCTCGTCCAGAGTGCCGTAGCCGGTCACGTCCAGGGGCGCGAGATCCGCCTGCTTCAGAATGGCCACGGTTTCGCGCACCGCCTCGGACTCGTCCTTTCCGGCGGCATAGCAGATCAGCGCGGCGCCGGTCGAGCCGTCGGGCAGGCCGTCGTTCTTGGCCCGGCCCACCTCGACCAGAAGGGTATAGACGTTCATGGCGATCTCCGGTGATGATCGGTCTTGCAACAACACGGCTGACGCCAAAGCGCAAGGCGCATGGCGCGGGGGACAGGATGAGCAAGAGCGTGGCGCGGGTCAGGGCGGCCCTGGACGGGGCAGGGGTGGCGACCGAGATCCTGGAAATGCCTGACAGCACCCGCACCGCCGAGGATGCGGCGCGGGCGGCGGGTTGCGCGGTCGATCAGATCGCCAAGTCGATCATCTTCCGGGGGCAGGATACGGGCCATGTCGTCCTGTTCCTGACCGCTGGCGGCAACCGGGTCGATCCGGCCCGCGCCTCGGCCGTCGCGGGGCAGCCGCTGGGCAAGGCCGATGCCGTGCTGATCCGCGAGGAAACGGGCTTTGCCATCGGCGGCGTGGCCCCGGTAGGGCACCTGAAGCCGGTAACGGCCTTCTTCGACCCGCGCCTTCTGGACTTTGACCGCGTCTGGGCGGCGGCGGGGACGCCCCGCCACATCTTCGCCATCGCGCCCAACCGGCTGCTGGACCTGACCGGTGCGAGGCTGGCTGATTTCACCGGCTGAGCAGCCGCTCCAGCAGGGGACTGCCGGGCTGTTCCAGCTGGTCGATCACGTCGAAATGGTGGCGGCCGGGGTCGATCACGCACTCAGTCGGGGCGCCCAGACCCGCCCAGACATTCGCCAGCAGGCGCGCCTGGCGGATGAATTCGGGACGCTCTGCCCCGCCGACCCAGGTGGTGACGGGGATGCCGGGGCGCGGGATAAGCAGGGCGGGGCTTTCGGCTGCGGCCTCGGCCACGTCCAGGCGCAGCGTCTCGTTCATCGCGGTCCGCATCAGCGGGCGCAGGTCGGTCAGAGGAGAAATCGGGACGCAAGCCCTCACCCGCGCGGCCACCGCATCGGGCAGCGTGCCGTCGTCACAAACCATCCGCGCGGCCAGATGTCCGCCCGCCGAATGGCCGGTCAGCGCGATCGGGCCGTCCACCTGTGCCGCCGCCTGGGTGATCGCCTGTGCCACCTCGGTCACCATCTGCCCGATGCGGGCTTGTGGGGCCAGCGCATAGCCAGGCATGGCCACCGCCCAGCCACGCGCAAGGGCACCCGCGGCCAGATGCGACCACATGCCGGGCTCGAACCGCATCCAGTATCCGCCGTGGATGAAGATCATCAGCCCTTTCGGCATACCGTCAGGATGAAACAGATGCCCGCGTCCCAACGGCCTGGGCGGGTGGGTTTCCCTGAATGCTGCGGCGGCGGACTGCCAGCGGGGCACGAAGCTTTCGGCCTGCGGGATATGGGCGCCGTTCGCATAGGCGTCGTCCCAGTCTGTGACGTGATAGATCATGCTGCCCTCTCTTTTCGGCAGGAAAGGCTGCTGATAGCCTGCGGTCAAGACAGGGAACCTTGCCATGACCGATTTTGCCGCCACCCGCCGCGCCTTTCACCTGCCCCAGGGGATCACCTATCTGGACGGCAATTCGCTGGGACCGATGCCTGTCGCGGCCAGCGAACGGGTCGCCCGGATGATGGCCGAGGAATGGTCGGAAATGCTGATCACCGGCTGGAACAAGGCGGGCTGGTATGTCCAGCCGCGCAAGGTCGGCGACCGCATCGCCCGCCTGATCGGCGCGGGGCCGGGGCAGGTGGTGATGGGCGACACGTTGTCGATCAAGGTGTTCCAGGCGCTCAGCGCCGCGCTGGCCCTGCGCCCCGGCCGCCGGGTGATCCTGTCGGACAGCGGCAATTTCCCGTCCGATCTTTATGTGGCCGAAGGGCTGGCCCGCGCGGTTGGCGCCGAATTGCGCGTCGTCGCGCCAGAGGAGGTCGAGGCCGCGATCACCGGCGACCTCGCCGTCCTGATGCTGACCGAGGTCGATTACCGCACCGGCCGCCGCCACGACATGGCCGCGTTGACGACCCGCGCCCATGACGCCGGGGCCTTGGCCTTGTGGGATCTGGCCCATTCCGCAGGGGCGGTCGATGTGGATCTGACGGGCGCGGATGCCGATTTCGCGGTCGGCTGCACCTACAAGTATCTCAACGGCGGGCCGGGCGCGCCGGCCTTTATCTGGACCCATCCCCGCCATGCCGATGCCGCCCAGCCGATCCTGCAAGGCTGGATGGGCCATGACGCGCCTTTCGCCTTTGACCTGGGCTATCGGCCCGCGCCGGGGATCGAGCGGATGCGTGTCGGCACCCCCCCTGTGATTGCCCTGACCGCCTTGGACGCGGCCCTGGACGTGTGGGATGATGTCGGCCTGGCCGACCTGCGCGCCCGGTCGATCGAGCTGACCGAAGCCTTCATCGCAGGGGTCGAGGCGGCCTGCCCGGACGTCGTGCTGAATTCCCCGCGCGATCCGGCCCGGCGCGGATCGCAGGTCAGCTTCCGCCACCCCCAGGGCTATGCGGTCATGCAGGCGCTGATCGCGGCAGGGGTCATCGGCGATTTTCGTGCCCCCGACGTGCTGCGATTCGGGTTCGCGCCGCTTTACAACGATCTGGACGATGTCGGACGGGCAGTGGATGCCTTGGCCCGTATTCTGCGCGACGGCAGCTGGAATGTTGAAAGGTTTCAGCAAAGGGCCGCCGTGACGTAGGGGCAGAGGGCTTCCCCCGGGCCTGTTTGTGCCGCACATATGCGACATTTGGTAGGATCTGTTTCATGTGGTCGGGTCGGTTTGCATGGGTCGTCTTCGTATTGGGCCTGCCCGGATATCCGGCGCTTGCGCAAGGTGACCTGCTGCGTGTCGAACTGGTCGCTGCCCAGGAACAGACGGTTAGGTTCGACCTGCAGCTGTCCGGCAGCATCGCCGCCACCGACAGCGTGCAGATGAGCTTTCGCCAAGCCGGGCGCGTGACCCGCGTGCTGGTGGACGAAGGCGACCGGGTGGCCCGGGGGCAGGAACTGGCGCGGCTTGATTCGGTCCAGCAGGATCAGGCCCTGCGCGTGGCCGAAGCGGGGCTGGATGCCGCACGGGCCGGGCTGTCCCAGGCCCGCCAGGCCAGCGATCGTGCCGAAGGCCTGCTTGCGCGTGGCGTCGGCACCCGTGCCGCGCGCGATGATGCCCTGCGCGCCCTGTCAGAGTCGCAGGGAGCGCTCGAGCGTGCTGAAAGCACGCTGGACCAGGCCCGGCGGGCGGTTCAGGACACCATCCTGCGCGCGCCCCGGGATGCGGTCGTGACCGCCCGGGACATGGCGCCGGGCCAGATCGTCGGCGCCGCGCAACCGGTGCTGACCCTTGCGGTTCTGGACGGACTGGAGGCGGTGTTCGACGCCCCCGACCACCCCCGGCTGGACAGCGCCATGGGCAGCCCGGTCCGGCTTGACACCATCGACATCGACCACCCGGAAATGCAGGGCCGGGTCACGGAAATCTCGCCCCTGGTGGATCCTGCGACAGGAACGGTGACGATCCGCGTCGCCATCGAGGATATGTCCGCCGATACCGCCCTGCTGGGCGCGGCCGTGCGGGGGCATCTGGACATTGCCGTCGATCGGGGCATCGCGGTGCCCTGGACGGCGCTGATGCGCGACGGCGACCATCCGGCCGTCTGGCGCGTCGATGCCGACAACCGCGTCAGTCTTGTGCCCGTCACCATCGGCCAGTTCGCCAATGGCGTCGTGTATCTGTCCGACGGCATCGCGCCGGGCGACGTCGTGGTGGGCGCTGGCTCGCAGTTGCTGTATCCCGGACGCCAGGTCCAGAAGGCCGAGGTGCTGCCGTGAAGGTGCTGGTCGTCCTGTCGGCAGTCCTGGCAATGTCCTTGCCCGCCCATGCGCTGGAATTGCCGTCATGGCTGGATTTCACGTCGCAGGCCGAGGAAACCCTTCCCCCCCGGCCTGTAGTTTCTGAAATCGTCGAGGATCGGGGTCAGGACGCACGCTGGATTCCCGGCGTGGTGGCGTCCCGGACGCAGGTGACGATGGCCTTCCAGACGCTTGGCCGGATGGTGTCGCGCCCTGTCGATCTGGGCGACCGCGTAAGGCAGGGCGACGTGCTGGCCAACCTCGCGGCCGAGGATCTGGCCGCGACGACCCGCGCCGCCGAAGCCGCCCTGGCCGCGGCCGAGGTTCAACGCGACACCGCCCGCCTCACTCTGGAGCGCGCCGAGGCCCTGGTCGCCCGCAACGTGGCCAGCACCGCGCAACTGGAACAGGCCCAACGCGCCGCCGCCGCCGCCGAGGCCGGGGCCGAACAGGCCCGATCGGCCCTGGTCCAGGCCCGCGACGCCCAGGGCTATGCGCGCATGACCGCGCCTTTTTCGGGCGTGGTCAGCGCCATCTACGAAGTTCCCGGCAGCGTTCTGGGCGCGGGAACGCCGGTCCTGCAACTGTCGGCCGAGGATCAACGCGAAGCCGTGATCGACCTGCCCGAAGCGGCCCTTGCGGGCTTGCCTGCGGACGCGGTCTTTTCGATCTGGCAACGGACCGATCCCGACCGCCAGGTGCGGGCGGTCCTGAACCGGGTCGATCCCGTCGCGGACGCAGCGACCCGCACGCGCAGGCTGTATCTGACCCTTCCGGCGGATGCGCCCTTTCGCCTTGGCGCCCTGATCCGGGCGCGCCTGGGAACCGCCAGTGAACCCGTATTGACCCTGGCCAGCACCGCCATCTTCCACCGGGACGGCATCCCCCATGTCTGGCGCGTGCAGCGCGGCGACGACGGCGCCCATGTCGAGGCCGTGCCGATTACCGCCGCCGGCGATTTCCAGGGCCGCATCCTGCTTGGACAGGGGTTGGAGCCAGGGGACGAGGTGGTCATTCGGGGCGTGAATTCCCTGACGGACGGTCAGCCGGTCGGGGAAAGGGTCCAGCCGTGAAGCGTTTCAACCTGTCGGACTGGGCGCTGAACCATCGCAGCTTCGTATGGTTCCTGCTGATCATCTCGCTGGTGGCGGGGACCATCAGCTATAACAACCTGGGCCGCGAGGAAGACCCGAACTTCACCATCAAGATCATGGTGATCAGCGCGGCCCTGCCCGGCGCCACCGTGGAAGAAACGCTGACCCAGGTCACGACCCGCATCGAAACGAAGCTGGAAGAACTGGACGAACTGTATTTCACCCGCTCTGTCACCATGCCGGGACAGGCGGTCGTCTATCTGGAACTGCTGCCGACCACGCGCGGCCCGCAGGTGCCCGACATCTGGAAACGCGTGCGCGAGATGATGTCCGATATCCGGCCCGAGTTTCCGCAGGAATTCGCGGGCTTCCAGTTCAACGACGATTTCGGCGACGTTTTCGGCAACATCTATGCCTTTACCGCCGACGGATACAGCCCGCGCGAATTGCGCGACCGGGTCGAACGCATCCGCAAGCAGGTGGCCGCCCTGGACGCCGCCGGCCGGACCGAGCTTCTGGGAGAGCAGTCCGAGCAGATCTTCCTTGAATTCTCGGCCGCGCGGCTGGCAGCCCTGGGGCTGAACCAGCAGCAGGTCGTGGCCACGCTGGCCCAGCAGAACGCCATCGTGCCGTCGGGGGTGATCCAGGCGGGGCCGGAACAGGTGCTGGTCCGCGTGGGCGGGCAGTTCGACGATGCGGATGCCATCGCCGCCGTGAACCTGCGGGTGGGCGAACGGTTCTTCAACCTGGGCGACGTGGCAAGCGTGCGGCGCGGCTACCAAGACCCGCCGCAATCGCTGTTCCGCTATAACGGCAAGCCCGCCATCGGCCTTCAGGTCGGGATGCGCGAAGGCGAGAACATTCTGGAATTCGGCAAGGATCTGGACGCGCTGATGTCGCGCGTGGCCGCTGAACTGCCCGTGGGGATCGAGATGGCCAAGGTTGCCGACCAACCCCATGTGGTCGAGGATGCCGTGGGCCATTTCGTCACGGCCCTGGCCGAGGCCGTGATCATCGTCCTTGTGGTCAGCTTCATCAGCCTGGGCCTGCGCGCCGGCATGGTCGTGACCATGACCATCCCGCTGTGCCTGGCCATCACCTTCGTGATCCTGGATCTTTACGGCATCACCCTGCAGCGCATTTCGCTGGGGGCGCTGATCATCGCGCTTGGGCTGCTGGTCGATGATGCGATGATCGCGATCGAGACGATGATATCCCGGCTCGAGATCGGCGAAACACTGGAAAAAGCCGCCAGCTATGCCTGGACCTCGATCGCCTTTCCGATGCTGACGGGGACGCTGGTGACCGTTGCCGGCTTCATCCCGATCGGGCTGAACAGCTCGGCGGCGGGCGAGTTCACATTCTCGCTGTTCGTGGTGATCGCCGTGTCGCTGGTGGTGTCCTGGATCGTGGCCGTGCTGTTCGCGCCGCTTCTGGGGGTGACCTTCCTGCGCCGCTATGACGCCCATCATGAACTGAAGCCCGGCTGGCTGCGCCGCCGCTTCCACGCGCTGCTGCTGTGGTCGATGCGCTTCAAGTGGATCGTGATCGCGGTCACGCTGGCGCTGTTCGCCCTGTCCCTGTGGGGGATGCGCTTTGTGGAACAGCAGTTCTTCCCGACCTCGGACCGGACCGAGGTTCTGGTCGATATCGTCGAACGCCAGAACACCTCGATCGCCCGGACGCGCGACGACATGGACCGCCTGGAACAGGTCCTGGCGGGGAACGAGGACGTGCTGTTCTGGACATCCTATGTCGGCACCGGCGCGCCGCGCTTCGTGCTGGCGATGGATGTGCCGACGCCCGGACCCTATATGGGCCAGATCGTGATCCAGACGCCCGACCTTGCGGCGCGCGACCGGCTGAAGGCGCTGCTGATGGACAAGGCGGCGCGCGAGTTTCCCGGCGTGGACATCTATGTGAAGAACCTGGAAATTGGGCCGCCGGTCGGCAAGCCGGTGCAATACCGCGTCAGCGCCCCCGATGCGGATGCCGCCCGCGACACCGCCCGCCGCCTTGCGGCCGTGCTGGCCGGGGAGCCGCGGCTGCGCGACATCTCGATGGACTGGAACGAGCCTGCCCGCGTGGTGCGGCTGGAAATCGACCAGGACCAGGTGCGGCGGCTGGGCCTGACCAGCCAGGACGTGGCCGATACGCTGTCGGCGCTGTTCTCGGGGCAGGTCATCACCCAGTTGCGCGACGACATCTTCCTGATCGACGTCGTGGGACGGGGGCAGGCCGAGGACCGCACCTCGATCGAATCGATCCGCAACCTGCAACTGCGGCTGCCGAATGGCGAGGGAACGCCGCTGTCCTCGGTCGTGTCGCTGGACTATGCGACCGAACAGCCGCTGATCGCGCAGCGCAACGGGCTTCCCACCGTGACGGTCAAGGCCGATGTGGCGACCAAGGACCAGCCCGCCACGCTGGTCAACGCCCTTGCCCCCGCCGTGGCCGAGTTCCAGGACAGCCTGCCCTCGGACGTGACGATCACGGTGGGCGGCACGGTCGAAACCTCGGGCGACAGCCAGGAACCCATCGCCGCGGTGGTGCCCGTCATGCTGTTGATCATGGCCTTTCTGGTCATGGCCCAGATGCAAAGCTTCCGCTTGTCGCTGATCGTCTTTGCCGCGGCGCCCCTGGGCCTGATCGGGGTGGTCGCGGTGCTGGTGCCGTTTGGCGTGCCCATGGGCTTTGTCGCGATCCTGGGGATCCTTGCGCTGATCGGCATCCTGATCCGCAACTCGGTCATCCTGGTCCACGAGATCCAGGAACTGCTGCACAAGGGCCGCAGCCCCTGGCAGGCCGTGTTCGAGGCGTCAGACAGCCGTGCCCGGCCGATCCTGCTGACAGCCGCGGCGGCGTCGCTGGCGCTGATCCCGATCTCGCGCCAGGTGTTCTGGGGGCCGATGGCCTTTTCGATGATGGGCGGCATCATCGCGGGCACGCTGATCACGCTGGTTTTCGTGCCGGCGCTGTATTGCGCAGTGATGCGGGTCAAGCCGGAACCGCAGGGCCGGGGCTGATCGCGGGGGCGGTCAGTCCAGTTCGGGAAAGAATTTGTCGGACAACGTGAAAATCTCGCATCCGTCGGCGGTCACGCCGATCGCGTGTTCGAACTGCGCCGACAGGGATTTGTCGCGAGTCACGGCGGTCCAGTCGTCGGCCAGGACCTTGGTTTCGGGGCGGCCCAGGTTGATCATCGGCTCGATGGTGAAGAACATGCCTTCTTCCAGCATCGGCCCTTTGCCGGGGCGGCCGAAATGCAGCACATTGGGCGGGGCGTGGAAGACGCGGCCCAACCCGTGCCCGCAGAAATCGCGCACCACCGACATGCCGCGCCCTTCGGCGTAAGCCTGGATCGCCGCGCCGATATCGCCGAAGGTCGCGCCGGGACGCACGGCCTCGATCCCTTTCATCAGCGCGTCATGCGTGACCTGGATCAGCCGTTTCGCCTTGATCGGGGCCTTGCCCGCCACATACATCCGGCTGGTGTCGCCATACCAGCCATCGACGATCACCGTCACGTCGATGTTCAGGATGTCGCCATTCGCCAGAACCTTGTCGCCCGGAATGCCGTGGCAGACCACATGGTTCACGCTGATGCAGCTTGCATGTTCATAGCCGCGATAACCGATGGTGGCCGAGGTGACCTCCAGCTCCGCGATGCGGCGGGTGATGAATTCGTCAAGCGCGCCGGTGGTGACGCCGGGCTGGACCAGCGGCCCCACCTCGTCCAGGATCTGCGACGCCACGGCACCCGCCTTGTGCATCCCGGCGAAATCCTCGCGCGCGTGGATGCGGATGCCTTCCTTGGTGATGTGGCTCTGGTCCATCGAAGATCCCTTTCGTCTGGCCGCATAGATAGACCCGGAAGGCCACTTGTTCCAGCCCCGTGCGTGCGCATAGATGCGGGCAGCACAGGTTTCAGGGGGCGGAACGATGCAATCCGACAATCCGACGGCGGCGATCCTGGTGATCGGGGACGAAATCCTGTCCGGCCGCACGCGCGAGGGGAACGCGCATCACCTGGCGCAGGTGCTGACCGCGACGGGCTTCGACCTGCGCGAAATCCGCGTGGTGGCCGACGATCACGACCGCATCGTCGCGGCCATCCGTGCCTTGGACCGCAGCCTGGGCGGGGATTACGACCTGCTGTTCACCAGCGGCGGGATCGGCCCCACGCATGACGACATCACCGCCGATGCCGTGGCCGACGCCCATGGCACCACGGTCGAGATCCACCCCGAGGCGCGCGCCATCCTGCAGGCCCGATACGACCGGCTGGGATACGAATTGACCGAGAACCGGCTGCGCATGGCCCGCATTCCAGTGGGCGCGACGCTGATCCACAATGCCGTCTCGGGTGCGCCGGGCTTCTCCATCGGCAACACGCATGTCATGGCGGGCGTCCCCGAGGTGTTTCGCGGCATGGTCGATTGGCTGATCCCCCGCCTGTCCGCAGGCCGCCCCGTCCAATCGGAAAGCGTCGAAGTCCGGCGCGGCGAAAGCGATGTGGCCGAGGGGTTGCGGGCCGTGGCGGACGATTATCCCGACCTGTCGCTGGGCTCCTATCCCTTCCAGGATCCGACCGGCTGGGGCACCAACCTGGTGGTGCGGGGCCTTGATGCGGATCGCGTGGCCCAGGCGATGGCGGCGCTGAAACAGCGGCTCGGGTTGTGATGGACGCGGCCCTGGCCCAGGCCTTCGAGGATACCTGGCCGGCAGCGGAATACGCCGATGCCGGGGGTTTCCGCGTGGGCCGGGGCCTTGGTGCGGGCGGGCGGGTCAGTTCGGCCCGCGCAATCGGCCCCTGGATGCCGGATGACATCGCAAGGGCCGAGGCGATCCATCGCGGCTGGGGTCAGCGGCCGATGTTCCGCGCCCTGGACGGGGATGCGGCCCTGATCGCCGCCCTGACGGCAGCCGGATACCGGCGCGAGACGCCGACCGCGATCATGCAGGCACCGGTCGCCTTGCTGACCGGGCAGACAATTCCCCCCGTGACCACCTTTGCGATCTGGCCGCCCTTGGCGATCCAGCGGGACATCTGGGCCGCCGGCAATATCGACCCGATGCGGCAGGCGGTCATGGACCGGGTGTCCGTTCCAAGGACCGCCATCCTGGGCCGCATCGACGACCGTGCGGCTGGGGCGGCCTTCGCCGCGGTTGCGGCAGGGGTCGCGATGATCCAAGCGGTCGAGGTGCTGCCCTCTTTCCGCCGCCGAGGCCTTGCGGGCTGGATGATGCGGCAGGTGGCCTTGTGGGCTGCCGAGCAGGCCGCCACTCGGATCGGCCTGGCCGTTAGCCGCGCCAATACCGGCGCGCGGGCGACCTATGACCGGCTGGGCTTCATCGAGGTCGCGGGCTATGCCTATTACGCCAGGAACCTATAGCGCCGCACGGATGCTGGCGGCGATCAGGGCGGGCACCTCGGGCGCAAGGCCGATGGGGTCGAGGCGCGGGCCAGTGAAGCCCGCCTGATCCAGGGCTTCGGGCAGGTCGTCCAGGACATGTTCCGCCCGCAGCGCGAAGAAGGGCAGGCTGACGGCGCGCTCCAGCCCCCGCGCGGCGTCGGCGATGAAGGGTTCCTGTTCCACGAAGCCGGTGACGACGCGGGCGAAATGAGGGGCGATCCGGTCGGCAAGCGCATTGGTGATCGTGAACGACGCCTGCGATCGCTGCGACCCATGTGCGGACAGCAGCAGCGTCGTATCCCCCGGTGCCCAGCCTCGGGCAGCGGCTGCGGCATGGGCTTGCGCGACGATCAGGCCGGGCAGGGCGGGGTCGGTGCCGAAGGGGCGCATCACCCGCGCCCCGCCTGCACCCGCCTGGGCCAGGCGGCGGGGCAGTTCGCTGCGGGTGAACCAGCCCTCGGCCATGAACATGGGATAGATCAGGCTGTCGAGGTCCGCGACCGCTGCAAGAGCGCCCGGCATGGCCAGCGTGGCGCCCGCGACCGGGCAGCCTGGATCGCAGGCGGCGACACGGCCGGCCAGATCCTCGATGGCCTGCTGCTGCGGGCCGGGATCGCCGGGCTGGCCGTGGGAGACGATGACGGCCCGCATCATGGACGGAAATGCCGGGCCAGGGCCTCGGGCATGGGAAATTCTTCCAGCGCCCGCGCGCGCCCCTCTGCGGACATCTTGGCGGCGGTCTTCTGGATGATGCGGTCCATCTTCTCGTCGGGGATCGCCGCCATGAAGTCGCCCAGATACCAGCGGATGAAGGTGAAGCAGATCACGTCCTCCAGCGCCTGGACCTGATCGTCGCGCTTGAGTCCCTGCTTGGTCAGCATCTTGCGGACCTGGGCGATGTCGTCTTCGCCGTATCCCGCATCCGCCATGATGCCTGCGATGCGCTCGGCATGGCGGCGGCCCTGTTCCTGGCGCCATTGCAGATAGCCCGCCCGGTCCATCGGATAGGCGTCGCGCGGCAACAGCCAGCGTTCGATGTGCTGGCCCCGGCAGGCGATGCGCAGCGCGTCCGAAGCCTGGGGAAACAGGTGCTGCTGCTGTTCCGTCATGCGCTGGCCATAAAGCAGGTTGGCGGGCTTGCCCTCGTCCAGGTTCGGATCGCGGGCATTGGCGGCGTCGATGGCCTGAAAGGCATGGTCCAGTCGGGTGGTCATGGGGCGCGTCCTTTTTGCCGCAGTTTCACCCGCTGGCGGTTCCGGCTGCAAGCGGCTAGATGGAAGCATGACTGGATGGATCGAATATATCGCCGCCTGGGCCTGTTTTCTGGGCGCCCACATGATTCCCGCGCTGCCGGGGCCGCGCGGCTGGCTGGTGGCAAGGCTGGGGCGGCGGGGGTATCTGGCGGCGTTCAGCATCCTGTCGATCGGGCTGCTGTACTGGCTGATCCTGGCGGCGGGCCGCGCGCCTTATGTCCACCTGTGGGACCAGCCCCTGTGGAGCCGGTGGCTTGTCAACATCGCCATGCCGCTGGCGGTCCTGGCAGGGGCGCTTACGGTGGGCATGTCGGGGCTGGTGGTGGCCTTTGCCCTTTGGGCCGGCGTGCATCTGGTCGCCAATGGCGATCTGGCCCATGCGATCTTCTTCGGCGGGATGCTGATCTTCGCGCTGTCCGGCGTGGCGCGGTCGGGGCTGCCAGGCGCGTTTCGCGTGACTTGGCGAAGGTTGGCGGTGGCGGTGGTGATCTGGGCGGCGTTTTTGCACCTGCATCCGCTGGTGATCGGGGTTTCGCCCCTGCCGGTTTAAGCCGGGGGCGCTTCGCCCCCCGGACCCCCCGAGGATATTTGAACCAAGGCAAAATCAGGTCAGGCGAAAGCCATCGGGAATGGCGTCGTGGCCGTCCAGGATCAGGTCGGCCATCACCTGAGCGATCTTGGGCGCCATGCCGAAGCCGATCTTGAAGCCGCCATTGGCGACGAAGTGACCGGGGCGGCCGGGCCAGGGTCCGAGAATCGGGGCGCGGCTGCTTGCCCGGGGGCGGGCGCCCGCCCAGCGGTCGGTCACCGGGGCATCGCGCAATGGAGGGCAGATGGCGCGGGCCTTGGCGATCAGGATGTCGATCTGGTCGTCGGGGTCAAGGTGGTCATAGTCATTTTCCGAAGTCGAGCCGATGGCGACCGTTCCATCGGCATGGGGAACGATATGCAGCGCATCGGCGAAGATCTGCGGCGCATCGGCCGCGGCGTATCGCAGCAGCGCCGACTGGCCCTTGACGCCCTTGCCGATGGCCCGCCCCA
Source organism: Paracoccus yibinensis (assembly GCF_030846195.1). Classification (GTDB taxonomy): domain Bacteria; phylum Pseudomonadota; class Alphaproteobacteria; order Rhodobacterales; family Rhodobacteraceae; genus Paracoccus; species Paracoccus yibinensis. The sequence goes on along the minus strand of NZ_JAVCWH010000003.1, from coordinate 132,623 downwards.
GGTCGCGCGACAGATCCGCAAGGCCTGCCGTGCCGGTCGTCCAGAGGACCGGGCCGTCCGGGTCGCCGGGGGCCTGACCCTCGGTGATCTCTCCGCCCCGGTTGCGGATGGCATGGGCAAGGGCCGCGCCTGCCGCCCGGGGCGCAAGGCGCGCGGTCAGCCCGTCGAAGAGCCACAGCCCCGAGGGGCTGTCGGGCAAAAGGTTGCCGTCCGGGGCGTCGGTCAGGCGCATGGCGCAGTCTTCAGGCCAGCGTTGCGATGCGGCGGCGATGCGGTCGGCCAAGCGGTCTGCGGCTGCGGCATCGGCCACGGGTTGCAGCCGGCCGGTGCGCCCGTAGCCGGTGGGCAGGTTCGCGGCCTCCTCGACCCCGGCCCAGAAGGGGGGGGCCATCAGCAGGCTGTCCAGCTGGAAGGCCTTTTTCGAATTCCAGTTTTCGGGCGCATGGGGGGCAAGCGCGCCGACATGGCCGCCGGATGACCCGGCGCCGATCCGATGCGCCTCGATCAGGCGGACACGGGCGCCGCGCCGGGTCATCTCCCACGCGCAAGTCAGGCCGAAGATGCCGCCGCCGATGATCGTGACGCTTGTCAAGACATGTCCCTTTCCCATAGCTACGGGCATGAGCGCGTTATCCGATCCAGACCCCGCCCGCCACCCGCAGCTTGACTGGCGCGAGGGCGGCGTGCCGGTGTCCACCCGCTTCGACGATCCCTATTTCAGCCTTGCTGGTGGGCTGGCCGAGACGCGGCATGTCTTTCTGGACGGTAACAACCTGCCCGCGCGGTTGCGGCCGGGCTTTCACGTCGCTGAACTTGGCTTCGGAACCGGGCTGAACTGCCTGGCCCTGGCACAGGTCGCGGCGGTGCCCGTCACCATGACCAGCTTCGAGGCCTGGCCGATGAGCCTGCCGCAGCTTGAACAGGCCCATGCGGCCTTCCCGGAACTGGCGGATCTGTCGGCGCAGCTTCGCTCAGGCTGGGGCCGCGAGGTGATCCGGGTCGGCCCCGTCGAATTGCGGCTGGTGGTCGGCGATGTGGCGCAGACCCTGCCCGCCTGGCAGGGCCGCGCCGATGCCTGGTTCCTCGACGGTTTTTCACCCGCGAAGAACCCGGAAATGTGGGGAGAGGCGATCATGGCCCATGTCGGGCGCTGCACCGCACCCGGCGGCAGCTTTGCCACCTATACGGCGGCGGGTGCGGTGCGCCGGGCGCTGACCGATGCTGGGTTCCGGGTCGAACGCCGCCCCGGCTTTGGCCGCAAGCGTCACATGAGCGTGGGCGTCAAGCCCTAGCGGCCCACCCGCGGGATCCGGGTGGGCGCATAGACCGCATCGGGGTGTGGGGGATGGCCGTGGGTGCGCGCCCAGAAGGTCGGCCCGCCCAGCCGCAGGAACCGGGGCAGGGCCAGCGTGACCCCCGCCAGAAATCCGCCTGCATGGGCCCAGTAGGCGACCCCGCCCCCGTCTGTCGGCGTGGTGTAGCCACCGAAGATCTGGATCGCCAGCCAGACGCCCAGAACGATCCAGGCGGGCAGGGTGAAGACCTTGAAGAAGATGATGAAGATCGCCAGGATATCGACCTTGGCGCGGGGAAACAGCAGCAGATAGCCGCCCATGACGCCCGCAATGGCGCCCGATGCCCCGACCATGGGAATGGTCGAGAACGGATCTGCCGCGATCTGGGCCGCAGCCGCCACCAGCCCCGCCAGCAGATAGAAGATCAGGAAGCCCGCGCGGCCAAGCTGTTCTTCCAGGTTGTCGCCGAAGATGTACAGAAACAGCAGGTTGCCGGCCAGATGCATGATCCCGCCATGCAGGAACATGTGGGTCACAAGCCCCCACAGCAATTCCCCCTGCACCACGGCCAGCGGATAGAGCGCCAGCCGCACCCAAAGCCATTCGCCGCCCGCCACCATCGGCAGGGTGGACAGATACAGGAGGATGTTGGCCGCGATCAGCCCATAGGTGATCCATGGCTTTTGTTCCGACGGATTATGGTCCCGGATCGGAAACACCGGGCTATTGCCCCGCAGGCCTGGTCAGGGCGATGCGTTCGCGCCCCTCGGGGTCGATCAGGGCGATGCCGTCGGCGGTGCGGCGGGCGCCCGTGATGCTGCCCATGGCGTTCCCGAAGCGCATCTCGGCCATGTTTCGGTCTTGCTCCATGCAGGCCATGCGGGTCATCACCAGGCCGCTGACGGCCATGGCGCCACCGCTTTCGGTCAACTGGCCGCTGTAGCGGTTGCAGGGCGCGCGCCCGGTGACGCGGCCGCCTTCGCCAACCTCCAGCGTCACGCCGGCGGGGGCGGGGGCGCCGTCGATGCGGGCCACGGTGAAGGTGTCGCCGGGGCGCAGCATGGCGACCGACCGTTCGCCCGCGTCCTGGCAGGCGGCAAGGCTGGCCATGGCGGCAAACAGGGCAAGGGGGCGGGCGATCGTCATGCGGTCCTCGGACAGTGGGCGGTGCCAGCATCGCCCGCCCGGTCGTCCGGCGCAAGGGCGGGCCTGTTCGGGGCAAGAAGGCTGCGCTAGCATCCGCCAAACCCGAAGGGAGAGCGATTCCGATGACGACCATGACCGACCGCAAGAACGCCGCCATTTCGCGCGGCGTTGGCATGACCACCCAGATCTATGCCGAACGGGCCGAGAATGCCGAGATCTGGGACAAGGACGGCAACCGCTATATCGACTTTGCGGCAGGCATTGCGGTCGTGAACACAGGACACCGCCATCCCAAGGTGGTCGAGGCGGTGAGGGCGCAATTGGACCGCTTTACCCACACCTGCCACCAGGTCGTGCCTTATGAAAACTATGTCGCGCTTGCGGAACGGCTGAACCGGCTGGTGCCTGGTGATTTCGACAAGAAGACGATCTTCGCCACCACCGGCGCCGAGGCCGTGGAAAACGCCATCAAGATCGCCCGGCATTACACCGGACGGCCCGGCATCGTCAGCTTCGCGGGCGGGTTCCACGGACGGACCTTCATGGGCATGGCGCTCACCGGCAAGGTCCAGCCCTACAAGGCGGGCTTCGGGCCGATGATGCCCGATGTCTGGCACCTGCCTTTCCCGAACCCGCTGCACGGCGTCAGCAAGGAAGATGCGTTGAAGGCATTGCAGCAGTTGTTCAAGGCCGACCTGGAACCGGCGCGCGTTGCCGCCATCATCGTGGAGCCTGTGCAGGGCGAGGGCGGATTCTACGAGGTGCCGCAGGGTTTCATGGCGGAACTGCGCGCGCTGTGCGATCATCACGGGATGCTGCTGATCGCGGACGAGGTGCAGACCGGCTTCGCCCGCACCGGCAAGCTGTTCGCGATGGAGCATCACGGCGTCGCCGCCGACCTCGTGACCATGGCCAAGGGTCTGGGCGGCGGCTTGCCGATCAGCGCCGTCACGGGCCGGGCCGAAGTGATGGACAGCCCCAACCCCGGTGGGTTGGGCGGCACCTATGCGGGCAATCCGCTGGGCGTCGCTGCGGCCCATGCCGTGCTGGACGTGATCGAGGAAGAAGGGCTTTGCGACCGCGCCACCCGCCTGGGCCAGCGGCTGAAGCAGCGGCTGGCCGCGGCGCGCGACCAGATCCCGCAGATCGCCGACATCCGCGGGCCCGGATTCATGAACGCGGTCGAATTCAACCTGCCCGGCAGCGACAGCCCCAACCCCGACTTCACCAACCGCGTCCGCGAGGAGGCGTTGAAGCGCGGCCTGATCCTGCTGACCTGCGGCGTCTACGGCAACGTGGTCCGCTTCCTGGCGCCGCTGACGATCCCGGACGCGGTCTTCGAGGAGGCGCTGGATATCCTGGACGAAAGCCTGCTGGCCGCGCGAGGGTAGGGCATGGACGCAGGGCCTGCCGAAACAGGCAGGCCCTTGCTTTCGCCACTCAAGCCATCCATGCAAATCACCCCCTGCACCCTTGCTGGCCCGGCTTCGCCGATTACATGCAAGGAGCCGGTGGATTTTCGCCTTGTTCTTGACCAAGGACGATTGTCTTTAGGGGCGCAGCCCGATCAGGAATTCAAGGAACGGCCATGGCGGAACGCAAGTGCATCGGGGTGATCCTGGGGTCCATCCGGGAAGGGCGCATCAACGACCGTGTGGCATCCTGGGTGATCCGCCAGATGGAAATCCACGGCTTCGCCACGCGCACCATCGACCCCGCCGATCCCGACCTGCTGCCGGTGCAGATGGGCGATGCCGCCGCCATCAAGCGCCTGCGCGAACGGATGGCCGACCTCGACGGCTTTGTCATCGTGACGCCCGAATACAACCACGCCGAACCGGGGCATCTGAAGACGCTGATCGATTCTGTCACCGCCGAATGGTGGGGCCGGCCCGTGGGGCTGATCGGCTATGGCGGCATTTCGGGCGGGTTGCGGGCGCTGGAGGCCCTGCGGATCATCCTGGCGGAACTGCATACCGTCACACTGCGCGACACCGTCAGCTTCGCCTCGCCCTGGCGGAAGTTCGACGAGTTGGGGCACATGACCGATCCGAACGACGCCGCCGCGGCCGAGGCGGCGATGGCGGTTTTTGCGCATCGGCTGGACTGGTGGGTCGAGGCCTTGGCGAATGCGCGCCACGCCCGCCCCTATCACCCCGAGGACGAGTGAAAGGACAAGACGATGACCGCGATCATCCAGATCGAGAACCTGTCCAAGCAGTATGACAGCGGCACCCGCGCGCTGAGCGACGTGTCCCTGTCGATCGAAGAGGGCGAGATCATCGCCCTGCTGGGTCCGAACGGGGCGGGCAAGACCACGCTGATCTCGATCATCTGCGGGCTGGTGGTCCCGACCGGGGGCAGGGTGCTGGTGGGCGGCCACGACATCCGCACCGACTGGCGCGCGGCGCGCAAGCTGATCGGCCTCGTGCCGCAGGAAATCGCGCTTGAGCCGTTCGAGAAGGTCATCAACTGCGTCCGCTTCACCCGCGGCCTTTACGGAGAAGGCCCCGACGATGCCTATATCGAACAGGTGCTGCGCAGCCTTGCCCTGTGGGACAAGCGCGACGCCATGACCCGCGAATTGTCCGGCGGCATGAAACGGCGCGTGCTGATCGCCAAGGCGCTTGCGCACCGGCCCAAGGTCCTGTTCCTGGACGAACCCACGGCGGGCGTGGATGTGGCGCTGCGCCGCGAGATGTGGGAGGTCGTGGACCAGTTGCGCCGCGACGGCGTGACCATCATCCTGACGACCCATTACCTTGAGGAAGCCGAGGAAATGGCCGACCGCATCGGCGTCATCAACAAGGGCCAGCTTCTGCTGGTCAAGCCCACGGCGGACCTGATGGGCGAATTCGGCAAGAAGACCCTGACCATCGAGTTGATGGAACCGCTGGCCGTCGTTCCACAGGCCCTGTTGGACCGTCCGCTGCGCCTGTCGCCCGACGGGCGGTCGCTGGCCTATGAATACGACACGCGCGCCGAACGGACCGGCATCGCGCATCTTCTGGGCGATCTGGCGGGGCAGGGGATCATGGTGCGCGACGTATCGACCCGGCAATCCAGCCTGGAAGAGGTGTTCATGACGCTGGTCAGCGAACCGCGTCAGGAGGTGACGGCATGAGCGGTGTCAACTGGCCCGGCGTCTGGGCGATCTTCCATCACGAGATGACGCGGTTCTTCCGCACGGTCATGCAGTCGCTGCTGTCGCCGGTCCTGTCCACGGTGCTTTACTTCGTGGTCTTCGGCGCGGCCATCGGCGGGCGCATCCAGTCGGTCGAGGGCGTGGAATACGGCGCCTTCATCGTGCCCGGCCTGATGATGCTGACGATCCTTCAGCAATCGGTCAGCAATGCCAGCTTCGGGATCTATTTCCCCAAGTTCAGCGGCACGATCTATGAATACCTGGTGTCTCCGGTCGGCTGGATCGAGGTGACGCTGGGCTTCGTCGGCGCCGCCGCCATGAAAGCCGTGCTGATCGCGCTTGTGATCCTGCTGACCAGCTTCTTCTTCGTCGGCGTCCATATCCTGCACCCGTTCTGGATGCTGGCCTTCCTGATCCTGACGGCCACGGGTTTCAGCCTTTTGGGCTTCATCATCGGGCTATGGGCGAAAAGCTTCGAGCAGTTGCAGATCGTGCCGATGATGGTGATCACGCCCTTGGTGTTTCTGGGCGGCGCGTTCTATTCGTCGGACATGCTGCCGCCATTCTGGGAAGGCATCGCCAAGCTGAACCCGGTCCTTTACCTTGTGTCGGGCTTTCGCTGGTCGTTTTTCGGCCTTGCCGACGTGCCGGTCGGCGTGTCCCTGGTGGCGGTCGGCCTGATGATCGCGGTCTGCTGCCTGGCGATCCGCTGGATCTTTGCGACCGGCTGGCGGCTGCGAGAGTGAGCCGGTCTGCTGGCCCCGGCAGATCCTGGCCTGCGGGTCCAGCCTGACGTATTGCTGGGCGGTGATCACCTGCATTTCCAGTGACCGGTTCCAGCCGCCGAACCAGCGGTCGCGGATGCCGCCGCGATAGTAATTGCCCATGATCTCGTCCACCAGGGGCGGGATGATCTGGGTGTTGGGAATGCGCGGGGCGTGGAAACCGATGCGCGACATGCCCCCAAGACAGGCATTGGGCAGCGTCGTCAGGATCGTGCAGGCCGACCGGCAATAGCCCCTGATCCGCACCGTCTTGCCCGAGCGGGCCAATCGTTCGCGCAACTGGATCATCTGGATCACGTTGCCGCCGCGATGGTCCACCACGTCGATGAAGGGGCCACGCTCGATGATGTCGGCTTGGGCAGCGGCGGGAACCGCCGCGCTCAGCGCGGCGGCAAGGGTCAGGATCAGGCGAAATCGGCTCATGGGGCCATCTTGCCGATTGGGCTGTCCGGGGGAAATCACGTTCCGGCGAAGGCTTTCGGCCGGGGGGCAGCGCATCCCCCTTTTCCGGCGGCGCCGAATCACCTATCTGCGGCGGATGCACATGAACCCGCCCGACCTGCGCCCCGACCTGGCCCGCGCCCGCATTTCCGATGACAGCCTTCTGGGGCGCCGCGAAGGCCAGCCGACCATCGGCATGGTCAGCCTCGGCTGTCCCAAGGCGCTTGTGGACAGCGAACGCATCCTGACCCGCCTGCGGGCCGAGGGTTACGCGATCAGCCCCGACTACAAGGGCGCGGACGCGGTGATCGTGAACACCTGCGGCTTCCTGGACAGCGCCAAGGCGGAATCGCTGGACGCCATCGGCGAGGCGCTGCGCGAGAACGGCAAGGTCCTGGTCACCGGCTGCCTGGGGGCGGAACCCGAATACATCACCGGTGCCCATCCCAAGGTGCTGGCCGTCACCGGCCCGCATCAGTACGAGGCCGTGCTGGACGCGGTCCACGCCGCCGTGCCGCCGCAGCCCGATCCCTTCATCGACCTGCTGCCCGCCTCGGGCGTCAGCCTGACCCCGCGCCATTACAGCTATCTGAAGATCTCGGAGGGCTGCAACCACAAGTGCAAGTTCTGCATCATCCCCGACATGCGCGGCCGCCTGGTCAGCCGCCCCGCCCATGCCGTCGTGCGCGAGGCCGAGAAGCTTGTGCAGGCGGGGGTACGCGAACTGCTGGTGATTTCACAGGACACCAGTGCCTATGGCCTGGATCTGCGGCACGCAACGGACCGGGGGCACCGCGCCCATATCACCGACCTGGCGCGCGACCTGGGCTCGCTTGGCGCATGGGTGCGGCTGCATTACGTTTATCCCTATCCGCATGTCCGCGACCTGATCCCGCTGATGGCCGAGGGGCTGGTGCTGCCCTATCTGGACATTCCCTTTCAGCACGCCCACCCGGATGTGCTGAAGCGCATGGCCCGCCCCGCCGCTGCCGCGAAGACGCTGGACGAGATCGCCGCCTGGCGTGCCATCTGCCCGGACATCACCCTGCGTTCGACCTTCATCGTGGGCTATCCCGGCGAGACCGAGGCCGAGTTCCAGACCCTGCTGGACTGGCTGGACGAGGCGCAACTGGATCGCGTCGGCGCCTTCCAGTACGAAAACGTCAAGGGCGCGCGGGCCAACGACCTGCCCGACCACGTTCCCGCCGAAGTCAAGCAGGAGCGGTTCGAGCGCTTCATGGAAAAGGCCCAGGCCATTTCCGAGGCCAAGCTGCAAGCCAAGGTTGGCAGCCGCATCGAGGTCATCGTGGACAGCGTTGACGACCAGGGCGCGACCTGCCGCACCAAGGCCGACGCGCCGGAAATCGACGGCAACCTGTTCATCGACGAAGGTTTCGAGGCGCTAACCCCCGGGGACATCGTGACCGTGACGGTGGACGAGGCGGGGGAATACGACCTTTGGGGCCGTTTGTGACGCCGAATTGACGCTGGCGGCAGAGTAGCCGGTCCGTTAATGCTGTTCGGAAGTGCAAAGCCCTTGACCGGAGACCGGTTTGACAAGCGCGTCCGACGATCTTCTGGCCACCGCCGGCGCGGTCCGTTTCGGCACGGTCCTGGCCGACCCCCCCTGGCAGTTCCAGAACCGCACCGGCAAGATGGCCCCCGAACACAAGCGCCTGTCGCGTTACCCGACGATGACGCTGGAGGACATCTGCGCCCTGCCTGTCGCGGCCATCGCCGGCGCCCGGTCGCACCTTTACCTGTGGGTGCCCAATGCCCTTCTGCCCGAGGGGCTGAAGGTGATGAAAAGCTGGGGATTCACCTACAAGTCGAACCTGATCTGGTACAAGACCCGCAAGGACGGCGGCCCCGACCGGCGCGGCGTGGGCTTCTACTTCCGCAACGTCACGGAAATCCTGCTGTTCGGCGTGCGGGGCCGTGACGTGCGCACCCTGGATCCTGGCCGAAGCCAGGAAAACGTCATCGCCACGCAGAAGCGCGAACATTCGCGCAAACCGGATGAGCAATACGACCTGATCGAGGCGTGCAGTTGGGGACCCCGGCTTGAAATGTTCGCGCGTGGCCCGCGCAAGGGATGGACCGTCTGGGGCAACCAGGCCGAGGAATACGAACCTGACTGGCCGACCTATTCCAACCACTCCCAAAGCGATGTGGTGAAGCTGCGTTGAGCGATCAGGGGCCGATGCCCGACGGTCGGCCGCGCAAGCCGGGCGCGCTGTGCATCGGCGCGCAAAAGGCGGGCACAAGCTGGCTGGCGCAGATGCTGGGCCAGCACCCGCAGGTCTGGATCCCCCCCTTCAAGGAGGTGCAGTATTTCAACCACCTGTTCATCCCCGAACACCGCCGCTGGATCGCCTGGCATTACCGCCAGAAGCCGCAGGAAATCCGCGACCGCCACGCGCGGCGCGGCATTCCAATGCCGCAGGAACTGGATGCCTATCTGAACGGCGTGACGCGGGGGAAGATGTTCCACAACCAGTGGTACAAGCGCATCTTCGCCCCTGCGCCATCCGCTGCAATGCCCATGGACTTTACCCCGGAATATTCGACCCTGCCGGTCGAGGGCGTCGATTATGTGGCAAACCTCCTGCCCAAGGCCAAGATCATCTATCTGATCCGTCATCCGGTGGACCGGGCCGTTTCGCAACTGCGCATGAACCTGCAACGCGAAAGGCGCCAGCCCCGGACGCTTGCCGACTGGATGGCGGAACTCGACAATCCGGTGCTTTACGACCGCGGCGATTATGCCAGCTACCTTCCCCGCTGGCAGGCGCGATATCCCGACATGCTGGTCCTGCCCTTCGGCAGCATCGCCCGCGAACCGCAGGCCGTGATGGATGCGGTCGAGGCCTGTCTGGGCATCGACCCCTGGCCCTATGAGGACATGACCGAAAGGGTCTTTGCCAACCGCGATCCGCTGGAACTTCCCTCGCAGGCCATCGCGGTGCTGAAAGCCCGCCTGGCTCCGCAACTGGCCTTCCTGACCGATCATCTGGGTGCCGATTTCCTGGCCCGGACACGGTGACCTTTTCCCGGCCCCCGCTTTCGCCTACATAGCCGCAAACCCTTGGCAGGAGATTCCGATGGCGTCCTATCAGTTCGTCTACCACATGGACGGCGTGTCCAAGACCTATCCCGGCGGCAAGAAGGTCTTCGAAAACATCCGCCTCAACTTCCTGCCCGGCGTCAAGATCGGCGTGGTGGGCGTCAACGGCGCGGGTAAATCGACCCTACTGCGCGTGATGGCCGGCTGGGACAAGGATTTCTCGGGCGAGGCCTGGGCCGCCAAGGGCGCGACCGTGGGATACCTGCCGCAGGAGCCGGAACTGGACCCGGCGTTGAACGTGCGCGGCAACGTGATGGAAGGCGTGAAGGCCAAGCAGGCCAAGCTCGACCGCTATAACGAGCTGGCGATGAACTACTCGGACGAGACGGCCGAGGAGATGGCCAAGCTCCAGGACGAGATCGACGCCGAGAACCTGTGGGATCTGGACAGTCAGGTCGATGTCGCGATGGAGGCGCTGCGCTGCCCGCCTGACGATGCCGACGTGAACAACCTGTCGGGCGGCGAACGCCGGCGCGTGGCGCTGTGCAAGCTGCTGCTTGAAGCGCCCGACATGCTTCTGCTGGACGAACCGACCAACCACCTGGACGCGGAAACCATCGCCTGGCTGCAAAAGCACCTGATCGAATACAAGGGCACGATCCTGATCGTGACCCACGACCGCTATTTCCTGGACGACATCACCAGCTGGATCCTGGAACTGGATCGCGGCCGCGGCATCCCCTACGAAGGCAACTATTCCGCTTGGCTGGAACAGAAGGCCAAGCGGCTGGAACAGGAATCGCGAGAGGACAAGTCCAAGCAGAAGACGCTGGAACGCGAACTTGAATGGATCCGCGCCGGCGCCAAGGCCCGGCAGGCCAAGCAGAAGGCCCGGATCAACGCCTATAACGAACTGGCCAGCCAGTCCGAGCGCGAGAAGCTGTCGCGCGCCCAGATCATCATCCCCAACGGCGAACGCCTGGGCAATCGCGTGATCGAGGTCCAGGGCCTGAAGAAGGCCATGGGAGACAAGCTTCTGATCGAGGATCTGGATTTCGCCCTGCCGCCCGGCGGCATCGTCGGCGTGATCGGCCCCAACGGCGCGGGCAAATCGACCCTGTTCCGCATGTTGACCGGCCAGGAACAACCCGACGCGGGCGAGATCGCGTATGGCGACACCGTGCACCTGTCCTATGTGGACCAGTCGCGCGATGCACTGGACGCGCAAAAGACCGTGTGGGAGGAGATCTCGGGCGGGGCCGAGCAGATCGTGCTGGGCGACGCGACCATGAACAGCCGCGCCTATTGCAGCGCCTTCAACTTCAAGGGCGGCGACCAGCAGAAGAAGGTGGGCCAGCTGTCGGGCGGCGAACGCAACCGCGTCCACATGGCGAAACTGCTAAAATCCGGGGGCAACGTGCTGCTGCTGGACGAACCGACCAACGACCTGGACGTGGAAACCCTGCAGGCCCTGGAGGCCGCGCTGGAGGATTTCGCGGGCTGCGCGGTGATCATCAGCCACGACCGCTTCTTCCTGGACCGGCTTTGCACGCATATCCTGGCGTTTGAGGGCGACGCGCATGTGGAGTGGTTCGAGGGGAACTTCGAGGCCTATGAGCAGGACAAGGTGCGCAGGCTGGGGCCGGACAGCATTGAGCCGAAGCGGGTAAAGTATAAGAAGTTTGCGAGGTGAGGCTGCCCGGCGCGCTGAACCGCTTGACGGCGCGACTGCCCCGCAGCCGCGCTGCCATCCCAATGAAGCCGTCAGACCTTCTAAGCGCACGCGAGGTTGCTCGCGAGGTGGCGCAGGCGGTGCTTGACGGACGCCCCGGATCGCTGTTCCGCATGGGCGACACAGGCGGCATGATCCTTTCCCGCCCCGAGCCAGGCAGCTACGGTTTCGCCTATCTTCGGCGCTTTCTGGGAAAGGATCTCACCCGCGGGCAGGCGCTTTGGTTCGCTCGCGCGCTTCTGCGAGCCAACCTTGAAGCGGACATCATAGGGTTGCGAAGCGACCTGATTGGACCCACGATCGATCGCTCGATCTTCGATGGCGCGAGCGAGGAACTCCTCCCGTATCTCCTGAGGAACTATCCTATCCGCGAGGTGGAAAAGGGCGCCTCCCCGCAGGATGCGCTTCGCCTGGCAAAGACACGATGCGCCATCGAGGACACGGCGTTCAAGGCGACGGCGCTGTTCACCGACGCGTGGATCCATGTCGGTCTTGCCGAAAACGGCCTGATATCTGCCCTTCTGCGCCACAGCCCCTCCATCGCGGTGGTGTCCTCGCGCAGCGATGTTATCCGGCCGCTCGCCGAACGGTTGGGCGAGCGCCTGAGGGTTTACAGCTGCCCCGCCTATCCCGAGGTCGAGGGCGAACTTGGCGGCAATCATTCTTTCTTGTGGCAGCGATGGCGCGCTATTTACGACCATCTGAAGCCCGCATATCCGGGCGAACCTTGCCTGATCGCGGGAGGAATCTGGACAAAGCTGGTCGGCATGCAGTTCCGGCGCCGAGGCGGTTACGCGATCGACTTCGGATCGGCCCTTGACTACCTTGTCGCCGATCCGTCCCGACCTCTCGTCCTCGCCGACCGATACGGTGCCGCTGATCGCGTGCCGGGCTTTCTAACCTTGCAGGACCAGTTGGATCGCACCGAGCAGATCGAAGATTACTTGTAGCAACCCGTAGGGTGGGGTTTCACCCCACCATCTGTCGCGTGCAGCGGTGGGGTAAAACCCCACCCTACTCATCCTCGAGATGCGCAATACCGCAACAGCAAGCATGGGATGCATGCTTCGCACGCACCACCCCGGCTCAAGAAGGTGCGTGAAATCACGCACCCTACCTATGACTATAGGGTGGAGTTCTTACCCACCACAAACCACCCACGAGCACGCAACGCCTTTCGGCGTTGCGCAGCCTTCAGGCGTTGACTGGCGGCTTGCCGGGGCACTGGGCCAGGATCGTGGTGCCGGGCGCGGCGGTCTCGGGCGCCATGGTCGGCGCGGCGAGGGCCGGGGCTGCCAGCAGGCAGGCGGTCAGGGTCGTCAGGGCAAGCTTCTTCATGGACGTTCCTTTCCTGTCATTGGGTAACGCAGCGTGACCCGAATCGCGTCACCCGCAAACACACAGCCGCGTTACCGGACTTTGCCCGTCCAACCCGGCGGACGCTTGCCCACCCAGTCGAAGAAGCGCCGCAACTCGGGATGGGCGCGCAGGGCCTGGACCGTGGCATAGTTGCGGGCCAGGTCCGTCTCGCTCAGCGTCTTGTGGATGGTCTTGTGGCAGACGTGGTGCAGCAGCACCGTCTCGCCGCCCTTGCCGCCGCGCAGCTTGGGGATCAGGTGGTGGCGGCTTTGCGGCACGCCCGGCGGGATCGGGCGCAGGCACAGCGGGCAGACCGGATCATCCGCCACCGGTCATGCCTCAGCCAGCATCCGGTCGAAACTGCACAGCGCCAGACCCGCGGCTGTCAGGTAATCGAAATGCCGCTCCAGGGCGCGTTCCACATCGGTCCGGCTGGCCTTGGACATGCCGCGCTTGCGCAGGATCTCGGGCGCGTGGCGGGGGGTGTCGTTGTCGCCGCGATGGGTCACGATATTGGGGAAATGCGGGTCGGTGACGGCGACCAGACGCGTCGGGATGGCGTAATGGCCATAGTCGAAGATCGTCCGTGACGAATGCCGGATCGCGGCGCCGGCGCTGAAGAAGGGGCTGTACCAGTTGTAGATGCCTTCGGTCGGGCCATCGGTGATGCAATAGAAGATCGACGGAAAGCTGACCGCGAAATGGGCATTGCGCCACATGCAGGCGGCATGGCGGCGCAGCCGGCGGATATAGTCCCTAGACACGCAGTCGTCGTCGTCCAGCCGGAACTGGACCGTATCGGCCAGATCCAGTCCGATGTCGGGGGCAGCCTGGTGGATCGCCTCGGACACATGGATGGGCGGCAGAAAGCGCAGCACGACCTGTTCCACGCCCCGGCAGATATCCTCGAGCCGGGCGCGATGAATGTCCGGCATCCTGTCCGAGGACACCACCAGCAGACGGAAATCCGCATCGCTTTGATTGGCAAGCGACCGCAGGGTCAGGTGCTCGAATGTCGCCAGTCGGGATTCCAGGCGTTCGGGCGAAAACAGGTCCTTCGACTGTTCCAGATAGATCGCCTCGAGCGCCTCGTCAGGCTGGTTCCGATAGGCCTTCCAGTCCCCCCGGCCCAGCATGGAAAAGCGGCAGACGCCCAGGATCCTGATATCGCGGTCGTTCATGGCCTGTCCTTCGGATTCATGTGATGCGGCCCCACCCCGATGCGGACAAGATCGCCCTGATGCTTCGCCGTGATCCCCGACAGGCTTTCGGCCATGTCCTGTTCGGTCGGCCCCTGCCATCGCGCCGGATCGTCGATAAGCCCGTGTTGGTGCAATCCCATCGCAAGGGCGGCATGATCAAGCTCTCCCCAGCTCAGGTGGTTCGAGGACGCCGCGCCGTTTTCCACCCAGTTCGCCGCAAGGGCGTCGATGATGACCGGATCGCGGCCGATCATGCCGCTGATCTGGGCGGCGATGGATTCATGGGCCTTGTTGTCACGGCGCAGGATGAAGACGATCGTCTTCGAGGGATCGGCCACCATCCCGGCGATATGGAAGGCGGAACTGTCCACGCCGACGATATGGGTCGCCGACTTGTAGAACCGCAACTGGTCCCGCAATTCCATCTTTTCGGGATGCATGATCGTATAGCCGTTTTCGATCATGTTGCGTTCGATGGTCCGTTCGCACAGGACGCCGCCGCGCCCGTTGAACTTCGTCCGCGAGATATAGACCTTGCGCGGCGGATCTTGGGGCAGCGCCTGCGCCATCGTCTTCATGGTGTCGCGGAATTCCGGGGTTCCCTTGGCGATCCTTCCCAGTCCGAAGCCTTGCCCCGGAACCACCAGTTCCTCGACCACGACCGGTTCCCGGATCAGGCGCTCCGGCGCCGTCACGCCCAGAAGGCCCCAGAACTGCGTCTGATAGGACTGGAACGCAAGAAGCTTGTCATGCTTGGGCACGAACAGGATGCTGTCGATGTCGGGCTGGTCATAGGCCCAGCAGCGGGACATGGTTTCGGTCATGAAATGCCCGAAATGTCCGTAATAAAGACCGCCCCACAGATGCCGGCCCGGAAGGATGGCGGCAGGTCTTGCGGGCTTTTCCACGGCGCGCGTCATGCGGATGCCGCCGCGCCAGGTCGAGGCGTGCAGCACGTCCTCCCCCTCGGCCGTCACGACACCGCAGCAGGGGCGCCCCACCGCCTGATCGGGCGGAAAGACCCAGGCGTTCCTGATGGTCACGATCTCACGCGACCAGCCGGTATCGGGGAGTGGTTCGCTCATCGCCTGTTCTTGCCCCCGGCCGATCCGTTCCGCACAGATCGGTCTTAGACAATCGGGCGTTGCAATTAAAGCAGGATCCTGATGGGCCGTCAGGCCCAATCCCAGGGTCGGGTGAATTCCCCCAGCTTCGCCTTGACCGCGGCTTCGTCCACCGACCCGTCGCGGGCAAGCCGCGCCACCAGACCGCGTTTCTTGTCCTCGACCACTTCGGCCACATGGGCGCCGGTGCCTTTCAGCGCCTTGTCATAAACGCGCTTGATTGCCAGACGGCGCAGGTCGGGCTTGAAGATCTTGCCGACGGCCGTCTTGGGCAGTTCGGGCAGGATTTCGACATGCTTGGGATATGCCGCGCGTTCGTGGATATGGTCGCGCGCGTGTTCCAGAAGCTCGTGCGTGGTGACCTCGGCGCCCGCAACCAGTTCGACATAAACGCAGGGCAGTTCGCCCGCGAAGCTGTCGGGCTGCCCGATGGCGCCCGCAAAGGCCACGGCGGGGTGGGACAGCATCGCCTCCTCGATCTCGGCGGGATCGATGTTGTGGCCGCCGCGGATGATCAGATCCTTGGCCCGCCCGGTGATCCACAGATAGCCGTCCGGGTCCAGCCTGCCCAGGTCGCCGGTGCGCAGATAGAGGTCGTCGGCGAACAGGTCGCTGTTCTTGTCGGATTCGGTATAGGTGGATCCGGGAAAGACGCCGGGATTTGCCACGCAGATCTCGCCCACCTCGTCGCTTGCGCATTCATGGACGTGGCCCGCGTCGTCATGGCGCAGGATGCGGACCTGGGTATAGGGCAGGGGGATTCCCACGGATCCCACCTTCTTCAGCCCGTCGACAGGGTTGCAGCTGACCAGGCAGGTCGCCTCGGTCAACCCGTAACCCTCGGCGATTTCGACGCCGGTGGCGGATTTGAAGCGGTTGTAAAGCTCGATCGGCAGGGGGGCTGAACCAGAGATCGCGGTCTTCAGCGATGACACGTCGGCATTGACCGGCCGCTGCATCAGCGCGGAAATCGCGGTCGGCACGGTGATCAGGAACGTCGCCTGCCAGCGTTCGATCAGCTTCCAGAAGTTGTCGAAAACGCCTTCGCCCCGGTATCCTGCCGGGGTTGGCATCACCACATGCGCCCCCGACGCGATGCAGGACATCAGCACCGGATAGGCCGCGAAGACGTGGAACATCGGCAGCGGGCACATCAGCACGTCGTTTTCGTCGAACAGCAGCGACCCGCCCAGCCAGCCGTTATAGATCATGCCCGAATACTTGTGCTGCGCGACCTTGGGCGTGCCGGTGGTGCCGCCGGTGTGGAAATAGGCCGCGACCCGATCCTGCTGCACGTCCTCGAAATCCAGGCGCGTGTGCTTTTCGGCACTGGTGGCAGCCTCGAAGTTCAGAACCTTGGCCTTGTGGCGCACCTTCACGCGCGGACGGATCAGCGGCACGATCCAGCGTTTCAGGCCGCGCAGGTGCCGGTTCAGATCGACCTCGATCACATGGGTGACGCCAGGGGCCAGGGCCACGGCCTCGGCCGCCTTCTGGGCCACGTCGGTCTTGGGGAAGGCGCGCAGCGTCACCAGCACCTTGGCGCGGGTTTCGCGCAGAATGCCTGCGATCTGCTGGGCGTCCAGCAGCGGATTGATCGGGTTGACGATCCCGGCGGTCGCGCCCGCCAGCAGGACGACAGGCGTCTCGATGCTGTTGGGCAGCAGATAGGCGACAGTATCGGTCGGGCCGACGCCCAGCTTGCGAAACAGGTTGGCGGTTTCGGTAACGCGTTCCAGCAAGTCCTGCCAGGTCAGGGTCGTGGCGTGGCTCTTGGGATCGGACAGAAGCTGGAAGCTGATCGCGGGCCGGTCAGGAAAGCGTTCGGCGGTGCGGGCCAGAAAGCCATGGATCGTGACCGGCAAGCCCCGTGCCTCGTAAGGCATTTCCCCTTCCAGGGCGTTGCGGTCGTCATAGCTGCGAAAGCGCGTCATAGTTCCCCCTCCCACCAGGATCACCCTCCTGATCCCGCTTTTCAATACAATGGGCTATCGGCGGGAAAGGGGGCAATAGCCTTGTCCGCGGGGCGCGGCGAAACGCGGCGTCAGGTCATTCCCGACGCCGCGTCAGGCGGTCATTCCTGCGGAATGCGCAGGGTCTGGCCGGGATAGATCTTGTCGGGATCCGACAGCATCGGCCGGTTCGCCTCGAAGATGGCGTTGTATTTGTTCGCGCTGCCCAGATAGGCCTTGGCGATGGCCGAAAGGGTTTCTCCCTTCTTGACGGTGTGGAAGATCGGGGCCTTGCCCGCCTCTGGGCCAGCTTGGGGCAGGTCGGCCTCGACCTTGGCGATGCCTTCGATGTTGCCCAGGGCCAGGATCAGCTTTTCAAGGGTTTCGCGGTCGGCGCCCTTGCTTTCGACCTTGACGGTGTCGCCGCCGCGCAGGGTCAGGTGAACATCGTCCTTGTCCAGGTTCAGCGCCTTGAGTTCCGCCTTGAGCGCCGCGACCTTGCGGGCCGTTTCGGGATCCTGCGGAGCATTGGCTGCCGCAGGGGCCGCAGTAGGGGCTGCGGCGGACTTTGCCTCGGCGGCTTCGGCCTTGCCGAAGACCGATTTCCCCGCGTCCTTGACGAAATCCCAGATGGCCATGATCCGTCCTTTCGGATGTTTTGGAACGATTTGATTAAAAACGCGGGTTCGCCGCAAGCGTTCCTTGTGGCGACCTCATTTGATTTCTGGCATAGAACAACCGTGCATTGTTAAATCGTTAATAATTTCACCCTTAGGATGCACCTGCTTCAGAAGGTGAAACCATGCTTCATTCGATGCGACTGTCTGCCGTCCTGGTCTGTGCCGTCCTGGCGGGGTGCGCACAGACAGCGCCAGATCTCAAGACCTTTGGCGATGATCCACATGCCATGCAACTGATGCCTGCGGGACAGGCGACTTGCCTGGCCACCAGTTCCGGCCAGAACGACCATGGCGCGGCGGCCACGAATGCGATGCGCAGCGCGGCCGGATTGCCCCCTGTAAGCCCCAATCCGGTGCTGGCCCGCGTGGCTGCGCAGCACGCCTGCGACATGGCGCAGCGCGGCCGCATGACCCATATTGGCAGCAGGACGGCCGGTCCCGGCCCGCGCGTCAAGGCGGCGGGATATGCGCCCAGCGTCACGGCGGAGAACATCGCCGCGGGGCCGTTCTCGCAGGAACGGGTTCTGGCGGAATGGAACGCCTCCGACGGGCACCGGGCCAATATCCTGATCCCGCAGGTGCGCGATTACGGGATCGGCCAGGCGATCGGGCCGGATGGCAAGACGCGGTTCTGGGCAGCGGTCTATGCCGCGCCGAAATGATCAGGCCGACTCCGGCAGGACCGGCATGTCCGTGAACTGCATCCGCGCCAGCCGCGCGTAAAGACCGCCTTCGGCCACCAGGGCATCATGCGTGCCCTGCGCGACGATCCGGCCGCCGTCGAAGACCACGATGCGGTCGGCCTTCTTCACCGTGGCCAGCCGGTGCGCCACGACGACCGTGGTGCGGCCTTCGGACAGGCGGTTGACGGCGGCCTGGACCAGGGATTCCGATTCTGCATCCAGTGCGCTTGTCGCCTCGTCCAGCAGCAGGACCGGCGCATCGCGCAGGATGGCGCGGGCGATGGCGATCCGCTGGCGCTGCCCGCCCGACAGCATCACCCCGCGTTCGCCCAGGGGGGTGTCGTAACCCTGGGGCAGGGCGGTGATGAAGTCATGGGCGTGGGCTGCACGGGCAGCGGCCTGAACCTCCTCGGGCGAGGCGTCGGGGCGGCCAAGGCGGATGTTTTCAAGCGCGGTCGTGGCGAAGATCACCGGGTCCTGCGGCACCAGGGCCATGGCCTGGCGGAAATCGGCCCGCGCCATGTCGCGCAGGTCGATGCCGTCCAGCGTGACCCGGCCCGCCGCCGGATCCCAGAACCGCTGGATCAGCTGGATCACGGTCGTCTTGCCCGCGCCCGAGGGGCCGACCAGGGCCACTGTCTCGCCCGGCTGGATGGTCAGGCCTACCCCTTCCAGGGCCGAGACATCGGGCCGCGTGGGATAGCGGAAGCTGACGCCTTCCAGCGCAATATGGCCGCGCACCGGGCGGGGCAGGGGAACAGGCCGGGCGGGGTCGGTCAGCGCATCCTCGGCCGCCAGCAATTCGCCCAGGCGTTCGGTCGCGCCCGCCGCGCGCTGCAACTCGCCCCAGATTTCCGACAAGGCGCCCGTCGATCCGGCGACAAGGATCGCATAGATGACGAACTGCACCAGTTGCCCCGCGGTCATCGCGCCCGTCTGCACGTCGCGTGCGCCCACCCACAAGACGCCGATCACGCCCGCGAAGATCAGAAAGATCACGATGGCCGTCATCAACGCACGCGTGCGGATGCGCGTCAGGGCCACGCCGAAGGACCGCTCGGTCACGTCGTCGAACCGCGCGATGCTGCGTCCTTCGTGAGTATAGGCCTGCACCGTCTGTGCGGCCAGCAGGGTTTCCGACGCCGCACCCGAGGACGCCGCGATCCAGTCCTGGTTTGCGCGCGACAGCCCTCGCAGCCGGCGGCCCAGCACGATGATCGGCACCAGGATGACGGGGATGATCAGCAGCACAAGGCCCATCAGCTTCAACGAGGTGAAGGCCAGCATCGCCATGCCGCCCGCCAGGATGATCATGTTGCGCAGCGCGATCGACAGGGATGACCCGATCACCGACTGGATCAGGGTGGTGTCGGTGGTGATGCGCGACAGGATTTCCCCGGTCATCACCCGTTCGAAGAAGGCCGGCGACAGGGTGACGACGCGGGCGAAGACCGCCTTGCGGATATCGGCCACGACCCGTTCGCCCAGGCGAGTGACAAAATAATACCGCGCCGCCGTGCCAAGCGCCAATGCCGCCACGATCAGCAGGGCCGCACCGAAATATTCGTCCAGCAGCCCCGCGCCGTCGTCGAAATTGTCCACCACCCGACGCGCGGCCAGCGGCAGGACCAGGCTGATGGCCGAGGTCGCGGCAAGCGCCAGCAGCGCCAGCACCACCTGCAGGCGATAGGGCCGCAGGAACGGCCACAGCGCGCGCAGGGCGCCCACGCGCTTGCTGGTGGGCCGGTCGTGAATGATTGTCGTGCCGCGTGCCATGTCTGCCTTGTCCGGTAGCTGTGCCCACAGGGGTTTAGGGGCTGACCGTCGTCAGGACAAGCGCGGGGCGCCGGGGATCAGCCTTCCGTTCGCAAGCTGGTCCGCGATCCGGTCCACCGCCAGGGCCAGCTTTTCGTCGATGATGTGCAGATATTGCGTCCAGTCCGACAGGTGCTGCAATTCGGCAGCGCCGTCCGAAATGCCACGCAAGCCGATCAGGGGAACCCCGAAATGCTGGGCCGCGCGCAGATGGGCGAAGGTTTCCATGTCCACCATGTCCTCGGCCACGGTGTCATAGGCGCCGCCGCTGACGATGTTGGCGCCGGTGGACAGGGTGGCGGTGGGGATCCCCTCGACCCGATGGGGCAGGGCGACGCGGACCGGCAGATCCAGCAGCGGCGTGCGCCCTTTTTCAAAGCCCAGGGGCGATGCGTCCATGTCGCGATAGGCCACGGCCGTGGCCTGATAGACTTCGGCCTGTTCCAGCCGCGCCGATCCGGCCGAACCCAGCGACACGATCAGCCGGGGCAGGTCGCGCATCCCGGCCAGGGCGGCGGTCAGTTGGACCGCACCCTCGACCGGACCGATGCCGGTGATCAGGGGATCGATCCGGGCGCGCAGGGCGGGACCGTATTCGGCCTCGGCCGCCATGACGAACAGGACCGGAATATCCGCGATCAGGGTGGGGGATTTGGGCATGAAACCTCGTGGCGCTTGCCTTGGCAGGGGTGGCACGGGGCGGGTTGCGGGTCAAGCATTGGCCCTTGCGGGGCCTTTGGCATCCGTGGCAGTTGCGCCCCATGGGAAAGGTCAGCGAAGTTTATCGGCAGCGCGTGGCAGAGGGCCGGATCG
This sequence comes from Paracoccus yibinensis, assembly GCF_030846195.1. Lineage (GTDB taxonomy): Bacteria > Pseudomonadota > Alphaproteobacteria > Rhodobacterales > Rhodobacteraceae > Paracoccus > Paracoccus yibinensis. The sequence continues at coordinate 111,384 of NZ_JAVCWH010000003.1, read as the reverse complement.
AGCCGGATCCGGCGCAGATTTCCGTGCTGCCGCATCTGGACCGGGTTCTGGACGACATCGCCGCCACGCCCGCGCCCGAAAAGCGGTCGGCCTGGCGGGTCTTCCTGGGCGTCGGCAGCCCACCGCCCCCCGCCCCGGCGGCGAAGGGGCTTTATCTCTGGGGCGGGGTCGGACGCGGCAAGTCGATGCTGATGGACCTGCTGGCCGAGGCCGCGACGGTGCCCGCGCGCCGCGTGCATTTCCACGAATTCATGCAGGAAATCCAGGCGGGCCTGAACCGCGCGCGCCAGCGGGGCGACCAGGACACCGTTCGCCCCGTCGCGCTTGAGGTCGCGGCCAGGGTCCGTCTTCTGTGCTTTGACGAGATGCAGATCACCGACATTGCCGACGCGATGATCGTGGGGCGGCTGTTCCAGGTGCTGCTGGAACAAGGGGTGGTGATCGTCACCACCTCGAACCGGGTGCCCGAGGATCTATACAAGCACGGACTGAACCGACAGTTGTTTTTGCCCTTCATCGACCTGATCCGCCAGCGGCTGGAGGTCGTCTGCCTGGACAGCCCCGTGGACCACCGGCAGGGGCGCCTGACGGGCGGGCAGGTCTGGTTCTGCCCGGCGGATGCGGCAGCGAAGGCGGCGATGGACGTGATCTGGGACGACCTGACAGGCGGGGCCGCAGGCGAGCCGCGCCGGATCGAGGTTGGCGGGCGCAGCTTCACGCTGCCCTTGTTCGCAGGTGGCGCCGGCCGGTCGGGGTTCTGGGATCTCTGCGGCAAGCCGCTGGGTCCGGCGGATTACCTGGCCCTGTCGCGCGGGGTCCAGGTGCTGATGATCGACGGCATCCCCCGGCTGTCGGCGTCGAATTACAACGAGGCCAAGCGCTTCGTGACGCTGATCGATGCGCTTTATGAGGCGAAGGTCCGGCTGATCGCCAGCGGGGCGGACCAGCCCGAGCAACTGTATAACGAGGGCGAAGGCAGCTTCGAGTTCGAGCGGACGGCCAGCCGCTTGCGCGAGATGCAGGATGCGGGTTGGGGCGGGGGGAGTAGCCAGCCCTGACCAGCGAAGGCCATCGCCTTCGCTGCGTGTTGCCGGTGGAGCCTGCACCGCCGGGCTTCAAAAGCCCGGCCAGCGTCCGCCCCGCCCCCGGCGGGCGCTTCACGCCCACCGAGGCGGGCGCCGGCCTACCGGGGTCGCGGGATGGCACCGTTTCTGATGGCACCCGATCACGCGGGCGGGGGAAACGCATGCGTTTCCTTGTCCCGCCCATGCGGAAGCTGCCCTTGCTGTCTATTGATCGTATCTTGGGGAATTACCCGTTTTCCCGCAGCACCCGCCCCGCCAGATACAGCGACCCGCAGATGAGGATCCGCGCCTTGGGATCGCTGTCCACGATCCCCTTGATGGCCGCAGCGGCATCCTGCGCGATCGCGGCATCCAGGCCAACGCTGGCGGCCACCTCTGCCGTCGTCTCGGCGGGTAGGGTGTTCGGCTCTCCGGGAATGTCGATCGCGGTCAGCGAACGGGCATGGCCCGCCAGGGGCCGCAGATAACCTGCGATGTCCTTGGTGTTCAGCATCCCGCAGACAAGATGCGTCGGGCGCTGCGGCATGGCGGCGAGCGTCGCGGCCAAAGCCTCGCCCCCCGCCGGGTTGTGGCCGCCGTCCAGCCACAGTTCCGCCTGAGGGCCTGCCAGATCAACCAGCGGGCCGTGGCGCAGCCGCTGCATCCGGGCGGGCCATTCGGCCTGCGTCACCGCCGCGCGGGCTTGCGCATCCGTCGCGCCCAGGTGCCGCAGCGCGGCAAGCGCGGTCCCGGCGTTCTGGATCTGGTGCGGGCCGATCAGGTTCGGCAGCGGCAGGTCCCAGAGGCCGTGGTCGTCCTGATAGACCATGCCGTCCCGGTCGCGCGCGATCATCCAGTGCTGGCCATGCGCGAAGACCGGCGCGGTCAGGCCCGATGCCTTGGCCTCGATCACCCGCAGCGCCTCGTCCTGCTGGGGGCCGATGATCACGGGCACGCCGCGCTTGATGATTCCGGCCTTTTCGCCTGCGATCAGCGGCAGCGTGTCGCCCAGGTATTGCGTGTGGTCGATGCTGACCGGGGTAATGACCGTCAGGCGCGGGGCGTCGATGACGTTGGTGGCGTCCAGCCTGCCGCCAAGGCCGACCTCGAGCAGGGTATAGTCGGCGGGCGTGCGGGAAAAAGCCAGGAAGGCGGCCGCCGTGGTGATCTCGAAGAAAGTGATGGGCTGGCCGTCATTCGCGGCCTCGCATTCCTCCAGCGTCGCGGCCAGGTCGGTTTCTGGGATCAGATCGCCCGCAAGCCGGATGCGTTCGTGGAAGCGCGCCAGATGCGGCGAGGTATAGGCGTGGACGCGGCAGCTACCCGCCTGAAGCCCCGCCCGGATCATCGCCTGGGTGCTGCCCTTGCCGTTGGTGCCCGCGATATGGATCACCGGCGGGATGCGGCGTTCGGGGTTGCCCAGGGCCGCCAGCAGCCGGTGCATGCGGTCCAGCGACAGGTCGATGACCTTGGGGTGGAGCGACATCAGGCGGTCGAGGATGGCGTCGGAATGGCTCATGGCGGCAAAAAGCCGGGGGCCAGCCCCCGGACCCCCGGGATATTTGGATGAAGAAGAAGCCTATTCGGCCGGGGCGGGTTCGGGTTGGATCGGCTGGGCGGCGGGCGCGGGCAGGTCGGCGCGGGTCGGCGCGGACAGGCCGCCCAGCAGGCGCAGGATCGAGACAAGTTCGTCGCGCAGCTGCTTGCGATGTGTCACCCGGTCCAGCATGCCGTGTTCCAGCAGGTATTCGGCGCGCTGGAAGCCTTCGGGCAGTTTCTCTCGAATCGTCTGCTCGATGACGCGGGGGCCGGCAAAGCAGATCAGGGCGTTGGGTTCGGCGATCTGGATGTCGCCCAACATGGCATAGCTGGCGGTGACGCCGCCCGTGGTCGGATGGGTCAACACGACGATATAGGGCAGGCCCGCCTCTCGCAGCATCTCGACCGCGACGGTGGTGCGGGGCATCTGCATCAGGGACAGGATGCCTTCCTGCATCCGGGCGCCGCCCGCGGCGGAAAACAGGATCAGCGGGCGTTTCGTCTTCACGGCCCGTTCGGCGGCGGCTATGATCGCGTTGCCCACATACATGCCCATCGACCCGCCCATGAAGCTGAAATCCTGGGCGGCGGCGATGATCGGGGTGCGGCCGATCTCGCCCTCGGCGACCAGCATCGCTTCCTTTTCTCCGGTGGCCTTTTGCGCGGCCTTCATGCGGTCGGGGTATTTCTTCTGGTCGCGGAAGCCCAGCGGGTCGGCGGTGGGTTCGGGCACCTTCACCTCGACAAAGGCGCCGCCGTCGAACAGCGCGGCGAAACGGTCACGCGGGCTGATCGCCAGATGGTGGTCGCAGTTCGTGCAGACGTTCAGATTGTCCGACAGTTCGCGGTGAAACAGCATCGTGCCGCATTCGGGGCATTTGGTCCACAGGTTCTCGGGCACCTCGCGGCGCGAGAACAGCGAATTGATGCGCGGGCGGACATAGTTGGTAATCCAGTTCATGCGCGGCGGCCCTTGGCTGTTTTCAAGCCCCCGAGATAGGCCGCGACGGGGGGAATTGCAATTGCCGTGGCGGGCGGGAATGATGCACGGCATGTGGGCCTCATTCCTCGTCATGCTGCATACGACGGTCACGCTGGCCCTGATCGCGCGGGTCCTGATCCGCCCGCGGCTGGACCCGTCGGTCCGCCTGGCCTGGATCATGGTGATCGAGGCGCTGCCGGTCGTTGGCATCCTGTCCTATGTCCTGTTCGGAGAGGTGCGCCTGAACCAGGCCGAGGTCCAGCGGATGGCCGACGTGCGTGACCGGCTGACGAACCTGCGCATCCCGAACCCCGCCGTGATCGCCGAACCCCCGCATTACGCCTTGCCCGTGGTCGCCGCCAATGCCGCCGTGGGGGGGATGTCGGCGCTGACCGGAAACCGCATCCGCCTGCTGGAGGAAGGCGACGAGGCCATCGACCGGATGATCGACGCCATCGACCGGGCCACGGATCAGGTCCATATCCTGTTCTATATCTGGCTGCCCGATCACTCCGGGCAGAAGGTGGCCGAGGCCGTCGCCCGCGCCGCCAGCCGCGGGGTCGAATGCCGGGTGATCGTCGATGCGCTTGGATCGCGGCTGCTGGTCAGGTCCCCCTTGTGGACCCAGATGCAGCAAGCCGGGGCCGAATGCGTCACGGCCTTCCCCTGGGGCCTGCCCTTCATCAGCGTCCTGTTCCGCAGGCTGGATCTGCGCAACCACCGCAAGATCCTGGTGGTGGACAACCGCATCGCCTTTTCGGGCAGCCGCAACTGCGCCGACATGGCCTTTGCCATCAAGCCGCGCTTCGCGCCCTGGGTCGATATCGTGATGACGGTCGAAGGCCCGGTCGTGCGGCAGTTCCAGTCGGTCTTTCTGGGCGACTGGATGAGCTATACCGGCAAGGACCTGGGCGACATGCTGCAGCCCGTGGCACCCGTCGCCGATCCGGGCGACATCGCGCAGGTCATCGCCACCGGGCCGGACCGACGGCAGGGGTCGATTTCCGACTGCCTGGCCGGGATGCTGCACGCGGCGCGCGACAGGGTGGTCATCACGACCCCCTACTATGTCCCCGACACGGCCCTGGATGCCGCGGTGCGCGCCGCCGCCCGTCGGGGCGTCGAGGTGACGATGATCCTGCCCGCCCGCAACGATTCCATCGTGGTGGGCGCGACCAGCCAGGGGTTCTATTACGGGCTGCTGTCGGCGGGGGCGCGGATCATGCTGTTCCAGGACGGGCTGCTGCATTCCAAGATCATGACGGTCGATGGCCGCATGGGCATGGTCGGCAGCGCCAACCTGGACCGCCGCAGCTTCGAGCTGAACTACGAGGTGAACATGGCCGTCTTCGACCTGGAATTCATCGAGGAACTGGATGCGCGGCAGGACAGCTATGTCGAACGCTCGCGCGAGATCACGCTGGAGGAGGTTCGCAACTGGTCCGTCCTGCGCCGGTTGCGCAACAACCTGCTGGCGCTGGCATCGCCCCTGTTGTGAGGAAACATGGAGCAAGACGACATCACCGCGCGCCTGTCCCGGCTGAACGGATGGACGCTTTCATCCGACGGACGCGCGATCACCCGGCGCTTCGACTTCAAGGGATTTGCCAAGGCGGTCGAGATGGCGAACCTGGCGGCCTGGCTGGGCAACAAGCAGGGCCACCATCCCGATGTCGCCTTTGGCTGGGGCTATTGCCAGGTGTCTTTCACGACCCATGACGCGGGCGGCCTGACCGAGGCCGATTTCGCCTGCGCCGCGCGTCTGGACGAACTGGTTGCGTGACGCTTGTTCGCCTTCCGGTTGCGGTTTATTCATACAGCGCAAGGAAAGGGGCCGCGATGAAGCGTTTGTTGGAGATCCTGCAATCGGACCGAAGCCGCGTCGATTGGGCGCGTCTGGCCGATCGCCAGGATCGCAAGCCGCGTCCCGTCGATCCGGAACTGCGGGAACGAGCGCAGGTCCTGCATCGCCAGCTGGGGCGCTTCCTGCAAGCATCGGACCCCTGGATGCTGCGCCCGGTCGGGGTGCCGGATGCGGATCTGCCGCCCGGCACGGACTGGCACTGGCGTCCCCGCCTGTTCATGGGCCGGATCAGCCCGCAAGCCATCGCCGCCCCCGGGAACGGCCACCGGCTGGGCGAGGATGCGGCCCTGTGGCACGACTGTGGGCACAAGGCCTTGATTCTGCGTCAACAATTCCGTCCCCGTCCGAGGCAGGCGGCCTGCCATGGCCTAACGATCGAGATGCTGGGCTTTTCCGGCAGCTTCCTGTCGCTGGCGCTGGACCTGCCGGCCGAGGCGCTGAACGGCCTGGCGGCCGAGCGGATCCTGCGGCTGGATACGGTGGTGGATGCGGAACGGCCGATCACCCTTTATGCCCGGATCAACCTGGTTCAGGGACCGAACACCCAGACGGTGCTGCGCCAGCTTGGCCACCCGGTCGGGGGGCAGGGCGCGGCGCGGCAGGCGGAATTCGACCTGGCCTATGCCGACCTGGCCAACCGCCCGATTGAACGGGCCTGGCTGGACCTGATCTTCGAGGCCCCGCGCATGAACGCCGTCACCGTCAACGATGCGGTCCTGTCGGGCCGTCCGCGTGCGCAGGCCTAAGGGGATGGGCATGACGTTCGAAAGCCATGGCGTATCGGGTGGATGCTGGACCGGCACGCTGCAATCCGACAGCCCCCCCGCCCCCTTGTCCGTGACCCATCGCGGATCGGTGGTCACCGAGGCCACTGTGCAAGAAGCAGGCCCCGGCGTCTGGGCGGTGTCGGCCGATCTTCCACCCTCGGTCATCGACAACGGCGTCCACAGCCTGTTGCTGGTGGCCGGGGACAGCGTGCTGGCCAGCCTGACCCTGATTGCGGGAATGGTTGCGGGCGACGACCTGCTGGCCGAGGTAGCCCAACTTCGCGCCGAACTGGATCTGCTGAAACGAGAGTTCCGCCGCCTTGCGGCGGGCGGCTGAGGCGATGTCACGGGCCTGACACGCTTTCTTGCGAAAAGCCCCTGCCGTCTCTATATCGGCCCTTCCGCTTTCAGCCAAAGGTTCGCATGGCCGCGATGCAGACGCCCTTCTATCTGATCGACAAGCCGGCGCTTCGCCGCAACATGGAACAGATCGCCCGCCTGCGCGAAGCGTCGGGAGCCAAGGCGCTGCTGGCGCTGAAATGCTTTGCGACATGGTCGGTCTTCGACTTCATGCGCGACTACATGGACGGCACCACCTCGTCGTCGCTGTTCGAGCTGCGCCTGGGGCACGAGGAATTCGGCAAGGAAACCCACGCCTATTCCGTCGCCTGGGCCGATCACGAGATCGACGAGGCGGTCAGCTATGCCGACAAGATCATCTTCAACAGCCTGTCCCAGCTTGACCGCTTCGACAACAGGGCGGCGGGGATCGCGCGCGGCCTGCGCCTGAACCCGCGCTTTTCCACCAGCGGCTTCGACCTGGCCGACCCGGCGCGGCCCTTCAGCCGCCTGGGCGAGTGGGATCTGTCGCGGCTGGAACAGGCGATGGACCGCATCAGCGGCGTGATGATCCATTACAACTGCGAAAACCGCGACTTCGACCTGTTCGACAGCCAGTTGACCCGGATGGAAACCGAATTCGGGGACATCCTGAAGCGCCTGGACTGGGTTTCCCTGGGCGGCGGCATCCATTTCACCGGCGAGGGCTATCCCATCGACCGGCTGGCCGACCGCCTGAAGGCGTTCCAGGATCGCTTCGGCGTCCAGGCCTATCTGGAACCGGGCGAGGCCAGCATCACCCGCACCACCTCGCTGGAGGTGAGCGTCCTGGACATCGTGGACAACGGCAAGAAGGTCGCCATCGTGGACAGCAGCATCGAAGCACACATGCTCGATCTGCTGATCTATCGCGAAACGGCCAAGCTGCCGCAGGACGGCGACCATGAATATCAGGTCGCGGGCAAGACCTGCCTTGCGGGCGACATCTTCGGGGACGGGCGCTTCGACAAGCCCCTGGCCGTCGGCGACCGGATCAGCATCGCGGACGCGGCGGGTTACACCATGGTCAAGAAGAACTGGTTCAACGGCGTGGCCATGCCCGCCATCGCCATCCGGGAAGACGACGGCACCATTCGCACCGTCCGCGAATTCCCTTATGAAGACTACAAGTCCAGCCTGTCCTAAGGCACCCTCTCTGCAACCCCGGAAAGGATCCGTAATTGGCCAAGAAGAACGTCCTCATCATCGGCGCGGGTGGCGTCGCGCAAGTCGTGGCGCACAAGGCGGCGCAATGGGCTGCGGAATTCGGCGACCTGCACATCGCCAACCGCACGCAGGCACGCGCTGACGCGATTATCCAGACCCTGCGCGACAAGGGCCATGACATGCCCTTTACCAGTCACGCACTGGACGCGATGGATGCGGGCGCGGTTGAATCGCTGATCCGCAAGATCGATGCGGGGATCGTCATCAACGTCGGCACGGCCTTCATCAACATGACCGTGCTGGAAGGCTGCATCCGCGCGGGCGCCGCCTATATCGACACGGCCATTCACGAGGATCCCGCCAAGATCTGCGAAACGCCGCCATGGTACGGCAACTACGAATGGAAGCGGCGCGAGGATGTGGCACAGGCCGGCATCACTGCCATCCTGGGCGCGGGCTTCGATCCGGGCGTGGTCAACGCCTATGCCCGCCTGGCCGAGGACGAGTATTTCGACAAGATCGACAGCATCGACATCGTGGACATCAATGCCGGGTCGCACGGCCGGTATTTCGCCACCAACTTCGACCCCGAGATCAATTTCCGCGAATTCACCGGCGTGGTCTATTCCTGGCAGGGCGGCGAATGGCGCGAGAACAAGATGTTCGAGGTCGGCCGCGAATGGGACCTGCCCGTCGTTGGCAAGCAGAAGGCATACCTTTCGGGGCACGATGAGGTCCACAGCCTGTCCGCCCGTTACAAGGATGCGGACGTGCGCTTCTGGATGGGTTTCGGCGACCATTACATCAACGTCTTCACCGTGTTGAAGAACCTGGGCCTTCTGTCCGAGCAGCCGGTGAAAACCGCGGAAGGGCAAGAGGTCGTGCCCCTGAAGGTCGTCAAGGCCGTGCTGCCCGATCCGGCCAGCCTGGCCCCCGATTATACCGGCAAGACCTGCATCGGCGATCTGGTCAAGGGCAGCCTGGACGGCAAGCAGGGCGAGGTCTTCATCTACAACGTCGCCGACCACAAGGAAGCCTTCACCGAGGTCGGCAGCCAGGGCATCAGCTATACGGCGGGCGTGCCCCCGGTTGCCGCCGCCATTCTGGTCGCGCGTGGCACCTGGGACGTGAAGAAAATGGTCAACGTCGAGGATTTGCCGGCGCGGCCCTTCCTTGACCTGCTGGGGCAGATGGGCCTGCCCACGCGCGTGATCGACGCGACGGGCGACCACCCGATCTGACGCGCCTGCCCGGCAGGCATCGATGGCGGCCCGGAACGTCCGGGCCGCCGCTTGCGTTTCGAACCCGGCACTGGTGCAGGGGGGCGCGTTGGCCGACAAGCGATACAGCTTCCCGCGTTTCGGCGCGGATGGCAGCGGCGCCAGCGAACGCGCGGCGAACTGGGCCGTCATCGGAATCTTCCTGATCCTCGCCTTTGCCGCCATCGCGGCTGGCCGCGATTTCCTGATGCCGGTCACGCTCGCAGTCCTGCTGTTCTTCGTCTTCACGCCATTGCGGCGGCTGGCCCGGCGGCGCGGGGTCCCTGACTGGCTGACCGCCGCGGGCGTGACGCTGGGGCTTGTCCTGACCGTCGCGCTGATCGCCTATGCCGCCAGTGGTCCGGTCAATCAGGCGGCGCATAACCTGCCCATGATCAGCACCCGGCTGGAGCATAAGTTCGACGAAATACGCGCCTCGATCGAGGACTTGCAGAAGGCAGCCGAGAGGATCGACGAGGTTCAGAGCGGCGGCAGCGATGCCACCCCTAGCATAACCGTCGAACAGGAAACCGACAGCACACTGGAATCGCTGGTCAAGTTCACGCCTGCCATTGCCGGGCAGGTTGTGTTCACGCTGGTCCTGCTGTTCTTCATGCTGGGCTCGGGCGATCTTCTGTATCTCAAGATCGTGCAAAGCTTCGATTCCATGTCCGAGAAGCGAAGCGCCTATCTGGCCCTGCGCCAGATCGAGGATTCGCTGGGCAATTACCTGGGCGCGATCACCATCATCAACGCGGGCCTGGGCCTGGCCATAGGGCTGGCGATGTTTGCCTGGGGAATGCCCGGCGCGCTGCTGTTCGGCCTGGGTGCCTTCGTGCTGAACTTCATTCCCTATCTGGGGGCGATTGCCGGAGTCGCCACGGCGGGGCTTGTCGCCCTGGTGGTGATGCCCGGGGTCTTTTGGCCGATGATGGTGGCGGGGACCTATATGCTGCTGACCGCGCTGGAAGGGCAGGTGATCACGCCCTATTTCGTGTCGCGCCGGTTGCAGATGAACACGGTGGTCGTGTTCCTGGCCGTCGCGTTGTGGGCCTGGCTGTGGTCGGTGATCGGCATGATCATCGCCGTTCCCGTCCTGGTCGTCATGCGGGTTCTGGCCGACTATGTGCCCGGCTGGGAAAAGTTCGGCAATTTCCTGGCAGGCGAGGATCCCCCCGCCATCGAAGACGAGGACGAGGAGGAGGCCCGTGACATCGTTGAGGCCGGCTCCGAAGCCGAAGACCATGCTGCCGCGCGGGTGGTCACGGCCGAAGTGGTCGAGGACAAGGAGACAGTCTAGACCGCCACTGAACATTTTCCGAAGCCCAGAAAAATTTTTCACCCGTCTTGGAAAAGGGGCTTTCATGCCGTAAGTGATGCCAAAGTGCGCAATGGTATACCGTTGCCTGACGTCGAAGGAGAATGCGATGACCGACACCCGTTACACCCAAAGGCATGGCCTGGACGTGGCCGAGGAACTGGCCTCCTTTGTCGAGGATCGCGTGCTGCCCGGAACCGGTGTCGATGCGGATCGCTTCTGGTCGGGCTATGCCGGTCTGCTGGCCGAGTATTCGGGCGAGAACCGCGCACTGCTGGATCGCCGCGCGGAATTGCAGTCCCGGATCGACGCCTGGCACAAGGCTCGCGGCAACCAGCCCTGGGATACCGCCGCCTATCGCGCCTTCCTGACGGACATCGGCTATCTTGTCCCCGAACCTGCGCCCTTCGCCATCGACAACGGCCGGATCGACCCCGAAATCGCGCAGGTCGCCGGGCCGCAGCTGGTCGTGCCGGTCAGCAATGCCCGCTTCGCGCTGAACGCCGCCAATGCCCGCTGGGGATCGCTTTACGACGCGCTCTACGGGTCGGACGTGATGGGACCGCCCCCGGCACCCGGACCGCTGGATCCGGCCCGCCGTGACGCCGTGGTGGCGCGCGCGGCACAGTTCCTGGACGAGACCTTCCCCCTGACCACCGGCAGTCATGCCGAGGTGTCGGGCTATCGCGCCGATGCCGAGGGCCTGAAGGCCACGATCGAGTGGTCCGAGGTGACGCTGCGCGATCCCTCGGCCTTTGTCGGCCGCCGGGTCGAGGGTGGGGATACCGGCCTGGTCCTGCGCCATCACGGATTGCATGTGGAACTGGTCATCAATCCCGATCATCCCATCGGCGCCGCATCCCCGTCGGGGCTGCGCGACGTCATCCTGGAAGCCGCGTTGACCGCAATCCAGGACTGCGAGGACAGCGTGGCCGCGGTCGATGCCGAGGACAAGGTCGGCGTTTATGCCAACTGGCTGGGCCTGATGAAGGGCGACCTGACGGACACCTTCGAGAAGGGCGGCAAGCAAATGACCCGCCGCCTTGCCGAGGATCGCCAGGTCACGCGCCCCGACGGCAGCACCATCACCCTGCCGGGCCGCGCGCTGCTGCTGGTGCGCAATGTGGGTCTGCTGATGACCACCGACGCCGTCCGCCTTGACGGGCAGGACACGCCGGAAGGGCTGATGGACGCGATGGTCACGGTGGCCTGTGCCATCCATGACCTGAAGAAGTCTGACGGGCCGCGCAACAGCCGCGTGGGTGCGATCTATGTCGTGAAACCCAAGATGCACGGCCCCGACGAGGCCGCCTTCGCCGACCGCACCTTCACCAGGGTCGAGGAAATCCTGGGCCTGCCCGCAAACACCGTCAAGCTGGGCCTGATGGACGAGGAACGCCGCACAAGCGCGAACCTTGCCGCGACCATCCATGCCCTGCGGAACCGGCTGTTCTTCGTCAACACCGGTTTCCTGGACCGTACGGGGGACGAGATCCATACCTCGATGCAGGCGGGCGCCTTTGCCGGGCGCGATGCCGCGCGGAGATCTGGGTGGCTCAAGGCCTATGAGGACCGCAACGTGCTGATCGGCCTGAACGCGGGCCTGCGTGGCAAGGCCCAGATCGGCAAGGGCATGTGGGCCAAGCCCGACGCCCTGGCCGAGATGCTGGAGGCCAAGATCGGCCACCCCCGCGCGGGTGCGAACACCGCCTGGGTGCCAAGCCCCACCGCGGCAACGCTGCACGCGCTGCATTACCACATGGTCGATGTGGCCGCGCGCCAGGACGAACTGGAAGGTCAGCCGGTGCCGGACCTGGATATGCTGCTGACCCCTGCGCTGATGGGCGACGCGCCCTTGTCGCAGGACGCGATCCTGCGCGAACTGGACAACAGCGCCCAAGGTATCCTGGGCTATGTGGTCCGCTGGGTCGATCAGGGCGTCGGCTGTTCCAAGGTTCCCGACATCGACGACGTGCCGATGATGGAGGACCGCGCCACCTGCCGCATCAGCGCGCAACTGCTGGCGAACTGGCTGGAACAGCGGCTGATCACCCGCGACCAGGTCGAGGACGCGTTGCGCCGCATGGCTCTGAAGGTGGACGAACAGAACGCGGGCGACCCCGGCTATGTCCCGATGGCCCCCGGCTTCGACGGCCCCGCCTTCGAGGCCGCGCGGGATCTGGTCCTGACGGGGACGACGCAGCCCTCGGGCTATACAGAACCCGCGCTGCACGCGCGGCGCAGGCAAGCCAAGGCGCTGCGGGCTAGCACCGCGTCGTCATCCATACGCCAGCCAGCGTGACGCCAAGGCCGGCGAACATGGTGGCGGTCAGGGGTTCAGAAAACAATGCCCAGGCCCACAGCATCGTCACTGGCGGGCTGAGATAGATGGCGGCGCTGACCTTGGCCATCGGGAACAGGCGCAGCATGGTGTAATAAACGCCATAAGCTGCGAAGGTGCCCAGAACCACCAGCCAGGCCATGCCGATGGCGAAATCCTGCGTCATCGGCAGGGCCACGTCGCCCTGCCATGCCGCGCAAAGGCCGAACAGCGCCGCGCCGGTCAGGGAATGGATGCACAGGCTTTGATGCACCGGCAGGCGCAGGCCCGGCCGCTTCCTGTGCAGCACCGTCGCCAAGGCGAAGATTAGGGTCGATCCCACTGTCACGGCATAGGCCCAGAGCGGAGCAGTCCCAAGGCCCAGGCTGTCAAAGGACACGATGAACACGCCCAGGACGGCAAGGGCGGTGCCTTGCCATTGCCGCGCGCTGAGCCTTTCGCCCAGGACCGGTTGCGACAGCACGGCGACAGCCAGTGGCAGCAGGTCCGAGATCAGCGCGACCAGCCCCGTCGGCACCCGCTGCCCGATCGCCAAGGCGAAACCGCCCAGATAGAGAAAGACGGACATCACCCCGAACAGCATCTGGTCCAGGATCTGACGTGGCCGCAGTCTGGGCCCGAAGATCAGGGCGAAAGGCAGCAGGATCAGGCCCGACAACAGCGTGCGCCAGAACAGCAGCACGGCAATGCTTGCCTCCTCGCTGGCAAAGCGGATGCCGACGAAGCCCGAACTCCAGCTGATCACCAGAAGCGTGGCCATGACCGGCCAGAGAAGCGGGTGCCGCGAAACGGGCAGGGAACGCGCGGTGAGGGTCATGGAGCGATCCTTGGCAGGGTGTCGTCCTGTCTTGGTAGGTTGCACCTTCCGGGAAAGGACATGACAAATTTAGATCAGGTTATGATGTTGGATTTTCGGATGGCATGATCGGAAGCCTTTTACGTTATGATACGCTAGAGTTACCGAACCATATTCGTGGAAACGTCATGACCAATCTCAACGGCCGCCGTCTGGAAATCGATGCCCTTCGCGCCTTGCAGGCCGTTCGCCATCACGGCGGCGTCACCCGCGCGGCCGAGGCGCTTGGCCTGTCGCAATCCGCCGTCAGCCACAAGATCAGGCGGCTGGAAACGAGCCTTGGCTGCGATCTGCTGAACCGCAAGCCGGGCGTGGCCGTCTTCACCACCGTCGGAGAGGATCTGCTGGACTATGCCGCCCGCATCCTTGGCCTGCATGACGAGGCGCTGTTGTCCCTGTCCAGGACGCCCCTGTCTGGACGCATCACCCTGGGCATGACCGAGGACACCGCCTGTTCCGATCTGGCGCGCATCCTGGGCCGATTCCGCCGCCTGCACCCGGACGTGACGGTGCGCAGCAAGGTCCGCATGAGCCTGGTCCAGCAGGTCATGCTGGATGCCGGTGAACTGGACGCCGCCATCGTGCAGGTCTTCGCGCATGAACTGCGGGCAGGCGACGTGGTGCTGTTCCGCGAAAGGCTGAACTGGGTCAAGGCGCCGGATCTGGTGCTGCCCGCCGAAGGCCCGATCCCGTTCGTGTCCTTCGACGAACAGTGCTTTTATCGCCGCTGGGCGTCCGGCGTCGGCCAGGGGTCCGAGGACATGCTGGAGACGGTCTTCGAATGTGCCAGCGCGGCGGGTGTGGTGGCGGCGGTGACGGCGGGCATGGGCATGGGCCTGTTGAACGACCGGCACCTGCGCCCCGAGATGGAGGTGGTCAGGGGCCGTCTTCCCGATCCGCCGGATCTGGCCTATGTCATCCGGCGCGCGCGCAAGACCCGCAACCCCGCGCTGGATACGCTTGTGGCCGAGATCGAGCGCGAGATCGGCCGCTATGGCGGGCTGATGCTGGCGGGCTGAAACAGGGGATCACCCCTGCTTCTGGAACTCCATCTGCCGGGCCAGCCACAGCGCAACCGCCGTGGCGACCGCGCCCGACAGCAGGTAAAGCCCCGCCGCGAACAGCCCCAGCGTCGTGGACAGGAACAGCGCCGTCAGGGGCGCCAGCCCGGCGCCGAAAAGCCAGCCCAGGGCGGATGCAAAGGCGGAATCCGTGTAACGGTTGCGGCTGTTGAACATCGACGCCACCGCGCCCGACGACAGGCCGAAGCTGATCCCCAGGACCAGGAAGCCCAGGATCATGTATGCGGAAACGCCCGTCTTGCCGCCGCTCAGCAGCAAGGGGGCCATCAGGCTGAAGACGCCAATGCCAAGCGAACCCCACAGCAGCACCCGCCGCCGTCCGAACCGGTCCGACAGCCAGCCCGACACCAGAACCGAGACCAGGCCGAAAGCCGCGCTGAGGGCCGTCAGGTTCAGGAAGAAGGTCAGCGTCTCGTCGGTATAGAGAAACACCCAGGACAGCGGGAACACCGTCACCATGTGGAACATCGCAAAGCTTGCCAGCGGCACGAAGGATGCAAGCCAGATCGCCCGCCAGTCGGACCGGAAGGTCGTGCGGATGCGGGTCGGCTGCAACTCGCGCGTTTCGAAGGCTTCCTGGAATTCGGGCGAGGCGACGATCCGCAACCGGGCGAACAGCGCCACCACGTTGACCGAGAAGGCCACGAAGAACGGATAGCGCCAGCCGAAGTCCCGGAAATCCTCGGCCGAAAGGGTCGAGACCAGATAGGAAAACAACAGCGCCGCCACGATCAGCCCGATCGGCGCGCCCAACTGCGGCACCATCGCATAGAAGCCGCGCTTTTCCTTGGGCGCGCTCAGCGCCAGCAGTGACGACAAACCGTCCCAACTGCCGCCGAGGGCAAGGCCCTGGCCGATGCGCAGCACCGCCATGATGATGATCGCCCATTCGCCCAGCACCGCATAGGACGGCACCAGCCCCATGGCGACCGTGGACGTGCCCAGCAGGAACAGGGCCAGCGTGAGTTTGGCGACGCGCCCCTGCTTGCGGTCGACATACATGAAGATCGCCGTGCCGACGGGCCGGGCGACAAAGGCCAGCAGCACCAGCATGAAGGACAGCAGCGTTCCCGTCAGCGGATCGGCAAAGGGAAACAGCCGCGCCGGGAACACGATGACCGAGGCGATGGCGAAGACGAAGAAGTCGAAGAACTCCGACGTGCGCCCGATCACCACGCCCACCGCGATGTCCGAGGGCGAGACATGGATGTCGTCGGCGTCCTTGCCGGGGCTTTGACGGTCAGGGGTTTCGGCAGATGTCGCCATTGCGTGAACCACTTTGGATTGGGCCAGAAGGCATGAAGGGCAAAGGCAGGCGGAATCCCGGCGGGATTCGCCCTTGGTCGGGACGATCAATGCTACAAAATACTGCGGATGGATACGCGACAAATTGTCTTATGTTTGATCCAGATCAAAGAACTTATTTCGGCTGCAACTTCAGGGCGTCGTCGTCCGAACGGCGCGATTCGCGCGGTCAAGGGGTCATCACCACATGACACATCTCTTCAAACGTCTTTCCTGGTTGGCGCCGCTGCCGCTGCTGGCGGGTTGCGAGGCGGTCGTGCTGTCCCCGTCGGGCGACATCGCGGCGCGGCAGGCGGAACTGCTGGTGCAATCGACGCTGCTGATGCTGATCATCATCGTGCCGGTGATGGCGCTGACGGTCTGGTTCGCCTGGCGTTACCGGGCGTCGAACCGGCAGGCGACCTACAACCCCGACTGGGATCATTCGACCAAGCTGGAGCTGGTGATCTGGGCCATTCCGCTGCTGATCATCGTCTGCCTTGGCGCGCTGACCTGGGTCGGCACGCATCTGCTGGACCCCTATCGTCCGCTGGACAGAATCGACGCGGAAACCCCGGTCAGCAACCAGCAGCCCCTGCAGGTGCAGGTCGTGGCGATGGACTGGAAATGGCTGTTCATCTATCCCGAACAGGGGGTGGCGTCCGTCAACGAACTGGCGGTGCCGGTGGACCGGCCGGTCCAGTTCACGCTGACCTCGACCTCGGTGATGAACGCCTTCTATATCCCGGCGATGGCGGGAATGATCTATGCCATGCCCGGAATGCAGACCACGCTGCATGGCGTCTTCAACGAGGCGGGCGAATACCAGGGCCTTGCTTCGCATTATTCAGGCGCCGGGTTTTCGGGGATGCGCTTCAAGGCCCATGCGCTTGACGGCGCGGGCTTCGACGCCTGGGTCGCCGAGGCGGCCGACAGCGGCGAGACTCTGGACCGCGCCCGCTATCTGGAACTGGAAGAACCCAGCGAGAACGTGCCGCCCATGGTCTTCGCCCCCGTCGATCCCCAGCTTTTCAGCCGCGTCGTGAACATGTGCGTCGAGGAAGGCCGCATGTGCATGGCCGAGATGATGGCCTATGACGCGCAAGGCGGGTTGGGCCTGCCGGGCATCGCCAACGTGGCGGCCCTGGCGGAACCCGGCCGCGGGACGCCGCGCCCCGTCCTGGGCCTGCCGCCCTTCCAGGTCACGGGCATCTGCACGGTCGAGGAACTGGACCAGATGCTGGCAAGCGCCACCCCGGCCGACAGCACGCCGCGTGACATGTCGCCCCTGCGCGGGCGCGCGCTTGAGGCGCCGCAGGGCATCCTGGGCCGCAACCTGATCCCGAACCGCCTGACCCAAGCGACGCCGCCGGCCGGCGCCGACCAGAACCTGTAGAGGCCGAAGATGGCAGTCCCTTCCGACATCCAAACCACCTTTCTTCTGGGCCGCCTGGACTGGAACGCGATTCCGCAGGATCCGATCGTCTGGGCCACCGGCGTGGTCGTCGCCATCGGCGGCGCCGGGCTGTTGTGGATGCTGCACAAGTATCGCCTGTGGTCATACCTGTGGCACGAATGGTTCACGACGGTCGATCACAAGAAGATCGGCATCATGTATGTCGTGCTGGCGCTGATCATGTTCGTGCGCGGTTTCGCCGACGCGATCATGATGCGGCTTCAGCAGGCGATCGCCTTTGGCGGGTCCGAGGGCTATCTGAACGCGCATCACTACGACCAGATCTTTTCGGCCCACGGGGTCATCATGATCTTCTTCGTGGCGATGCCCTTCGTCACGGGGCTGATGAACTATGTCGTGCCGCTGCAGATCGGCGCGCGGGACGTGTCCTTCCCGTTCCTGAACAACCTGTCCTTCTGGATGACCGTCGGCGGCGCCGTCCTTGTGATGATGTCGCTGTTCGTGGGCGAATTCGCGCAGACCGGCTGGCTGGCCTTCCCGCCGCTGTCGGGGATCGGCTACAGCCCCTATGTCGGCGTTGATTACTACATCTGGGGCCTTCAGGTCGCGGGGGTCGGGACGACGCTGTCCGGCATCAACCTGCTGGTGACGATCATCAAGATGCGCGCGCCCGGCATGACCATGATGCGGATGCCGATCTTCACCTGGACCTCGCTTTGCACGAACATCCTGATCGTGGCGTCCTTCCCGGTGCTGACCGCGACGCTGGTCCTGCTGACGCTGGACCGCTATGTCGGCACCAACTTCTTCACCAACGATCTTGGCGGCAACGCCATGATGTATGTGAACCTGATCTGGATCTGGGGCCACCCCGAGGTCTATATCCTGATCCTGCCGCTGTTCGGTGTCTATTCCGAGGTGGTGGCGACCTTCACCGGCAAGCGGCTGTTCGGATACACCTCGATGGTCTATGCGACGGTCTGCATCACCATCCTGTCCTATCTGGTCTGGCTGCACCACTTCTTCACGATGGGGTCGGGGGCGTCCGTCAACTCGTTCTTCGGGATCACCACGATGATCATCTCGGTGCCCACGGGCGCCAAGATCTTCAACTGGCTGTTCACCATGTATCGCAGCCGCATCCGGTTCGAACTGCCGATGATGTGGACCATCGCCTTCATGCTGACCTTCGTGATCGGCGGCATGACGGGCGTGCTGCTGGCCGTGCCGCCCGCAGACTTCGTGCTGCACAACTCGCTGTTCCTGGTGGCGCATTTCCACAATGTCATCATCGGCGGCGTGCTGTTCGGCCTGTTCGCGGCGGTCTATTACTGGTGGCCCAAGGCCTTCGGCTTCCGGCTGGATCCGTGGTGGGGCAAGGTCAGCTTCTGGTTCTGGGTGGTGGGCTTCTGGGTCGCCTTCGCGCCGCTTTACATCCTGGGGCTGATGGGCGTGACGCGCCGGGTGCGGGTCTTCGACGACCCCAGCCTGCAGATCTGGTTCGTCATCGCGGCCTTTGGCGCGGTCCTGATTGCCATCGGCATCGCCGCGATGTTCATCCAGTTCGGGGTTTCCATCGCACGCCGCGACCAGTTGCGCGACGAGACGGGCGATCCCTGGGACGGGCGCACGCTGGAGTGGGCGACATCCTCGCCCCCGCCCGCCTACAACTTCGCCTTCACCCCGGTCAGCCACGGGCTGGACACCTGGTGGGACATGAAGCGTTACGGCCAGACCCGGCCGCGCGCCGCCTATGTCCCCATCCACATGCCCAAGAACACCGGGACGGGCGTCATCGTCGCGGGCCTGTCCACGATCTGCGGCTTTGCCCTGGTCTGGTATATCTGGTGGCTGGCGGCGCTGTCCTTCGCGGGCATCGTGATCGCCTCGATCCTGCATACCTTCAACTATGCCCGCGACTACCACATCCCGGCCGAGGAGGTCCGCGCCACGGAAGACGCGCGCGACCGCCAGCTGGCAAGCGCAGGGGTCTGATCCATGAGCACCGTCACCCAAGCGGCCCCCGGCGATTTCTGGGAAGTCGAGCCGCATCACCATCACGAGGGCGCGTCCACAAGCATCGGCTTCTGGATCTACCTGATGAGCGACTGCCTGATGTTCGCGGTCCTCTTCGCGGTCTTCGGCGTCCTGGGCGGCAGCTATGCCGCCGGTCCGGGGCCGAAGGACCTGTTCGACCTGGAACTGGTGGCGCTGAACACGGCCTTCCTGCTGCTGTCGTCCATCACCTATGGCTTTGCCATGCTGGCGATGGTCAAGGAAAACACGCGCGGCACGCTGATGTGGCTGGGGATCACGCTGGTCTTCGGTCTGCTGTTCCTGGCCGTCGAGATCTATGAGTTCAACCACCTGATCCACCTGGGCGCCGGGCCGCAGCGGTCGGCCTTCCTGTCGGCCTTCTTCGCGCTTGTGGGAACCCACGGGCTGCACGTGGCCTTTGGCTGCCTGTGGCTGGTCACGCTGATGATCCAGATCCGTCAGCGCGGGCTGATCCCCGCCAACCGCCGCCGCCTGGCCTGCCTGTCGATGTTCTGGCACTTCCTGGACGTGATCTGGATTGGCGTCTTCACCTTCGTTTATCTGCTGGGGATGATCTGATGACCTCGATTGAAGCCCAGGGCGACAAGCATCGCGCGGAACGCCAGGCCGAGGCGCATGGCGACCAACACGACGACGGCCACGACCATGGCAGCGTCCGGTCCTATCTGACCGGCTTCGTCCTGTCGGTGATCCTGACCGCAATCCCCTTTGCCATCGTGATGGCGGGCGGCTTCGAAAGCCGCTTCCTGACCGCCGCCGTGGTCGTGGGCATGGCGATCGTGCAGATCCTGGTCCACATGGTCTATTTCCTGCACATGAACACGCGCAGCGACGAAGGCTGGACCATGATGGCGCTGATCTTCACCGTCGTGATCCTGGTCATCGTGCTGTCCGGGTCTCTGTGGGTCATGTACAACATGAACACCAACATGATGCCCCAGATGAACCACGAGGCCCTGGGCCTGGGATCGTGACCGCCCGCCGCCGCCCCATCACCCTGCTGGTCGCGGCAGGGATCGTCTTCCTGGTCCTGATGGGCCTGGGCGGCTGGCAGGTGCAGCGGCTGGCCTGGAAGACCGACCTGATCGCCCGCGTGGACGCGCGGGTGGCGGCGGACCCGGTCCCCGCGCCGCCGCCCTCGGACTGGGCGGGGCTGACGGCCGAGAATGCCGAATACCGCCGCGTCATCGTGGGGGGCGAATACCGCCCGGACAGCGACGTGCTGGTGCAGGCCGTGACGGAACGCGGGGCGGGCTTCTGGGTCATGACGCCGCTTGTCACCGATGAGGGCTGGACCGTGCTGGTCAATCGCGGCTTCGTCGCCGCCGACCGGCGCGACGACCGCCCGCTGCCGCAAGGCCCGCAGAGCGTAACGGGGCTGCTGCGCCTGACCCAGCCCGACGGTGCCTTCCTGCGCGCCAACGATCCGCAGGCGGGCCGCTGGTATTCCCGCGACACCCGGGCCATTGCGGCCAGCCTGGACCTGCCCGAGGTCGCGCCCTATTTCATCGATGCCGAC
The DNA here is from genome assembly GCF_030846195.1 of Paracoccus yibinensis. GTDB lineage: Bacteria > Pseudomonadota > Alphaproteobacteria > Rhodobacterales > Rhodobacteraceae > Paracoccus > Paracoccus yibinensis. Next base: position 90,489 of record NZ_JAVCWH010000003.1, on the reverse strand, counting down.
CGGGCGGGCGAAGGCCAGCCCATCGGCGGGCTGACCGTGATCGCCTTTCGAAACCACCACCTGTCCTATGCGCTGACCTGGTTCGTCATGGCGGGCGGTCTGGTGGTGCTGACGATCTATGCCCTGCGGCGATGACCCGACATGGCAAAGGCCATCGCCTTTGCCACGCGCTGTCCTATCCATCCAAGCCGCCGGGCCTCAAAGGCCCGGCCAGCGCCCCCCCCGCCACCGGCGGGCGCTTCACGCCCACCGGGTCGGGCGCTGGCCTCTCGTGGGCTTGGATGGCACGGTTTCTGATGGGACCCACTCACGCGGGCGGGAAAACGCCGTGCGTTTTCTGCTTCCGCCCGTTCGTCCCATGCACTTTCCGACCAAAGTGGCAGGCGAAATTCCCCTTTAACGCTGGCACAGCCTCCCTCGGAGTTGCACACTAGGCATGTTCAGCGCGAGGGGAGAAAGCGATGGACAATCACAGCGAACCGGCCCATGCCGTCCGCCGCCTGGGGGCCGAGATCGGCGCGACGCTGATCGGCCATGATGTTCTGGTCGAACGGTTGCTGATCGCCCTGCTTGCGGGCGGCCATGTGCTGATCGAAGGCCCGCCGGGCATCGCCAAGACCCGTGCGGTTAAGGCGCTGGCAGCCCACCTGCCGGGCAGCCACGCGCGCATCCAGTGCACGCCCGACCTTCTGCCCTCGGATCTGACCGGCACGCAGGTGTTCCGGCCGGAAACCGGCGGCTTCGATTTCATTCCCGGCCCGATCTTTCACAGCCTGGTGCTGGTCGATGAAATCAACCGCGCGCCGCCCAAGGTGCAGTCGGCGCTGCTGGAGGCGATGGCCGAGGGGCAGGTGACGACAGGCGGCACCACCCGCCCGCTGCCGGATCCCTTCATGGTCGTGGCGACCCAGAACCCGATCGAGCATGAGGGCACCTTCCCCTTGCCCGAGGCGCAGCTTGACCGCTTTCTTCTGCACCTGCGGCTTGACCTGCCGGGGGCCGACGCGGAACGCGCGATCCTGGACCTGGTCGAGGCCGAGGCGGTCGCGCCCGCACCGCCGCGCGGCACGACGGTATCGGCCGCCGACCTGTCGCGTGCTCGGGCCGAGGTCGCGCGGGTCCATCTAGCCCCCGCGCTCAAGGATTTCATCGTCCGGCTGGTGATGGCCACGCGGTCCGGCGGCGCGGTGGCGGAATGGGTGGAACATCCCGTGTCGCCGCGCGGCACGCTTGCGCTGGCGGCGGGCGTGCGGGCGCGTGCCTGGCTGCACGGCCGCGACCACGGCTTGCCCGAGGATGCCGAGGCGCTGGCCGCCGACGCCCTGTCGCATCGCCTTGTGCCCGCCTGGTCGGCCAGCGGTGAAGGGCGCACCGGCCGCAGCCTCGTGGCCGAGATCCTGGCCCAGGTGCGGCCGTGGTAGCCCTTTCTGCAAGCCTGCCCCCCGGATTGCCCGACGCGCCCGGCATCCGCCTGACGGCGGCCGAATTGTTGGCCCTGCGCGATCAGGCGCCGGGCAGGCAGCGCCATCGTCCCCTGACCCGTCGGGCGGGGGCGGTTCCCGCGCGGATGGCGGGTGCGGGTATGGATCTGCGCGAAATCCGCGCCTATGTCGCGGGCGACGATCCCCGGCGGCTGGACCCCGCTGCCACCGCGCGCACCGGCCATCCCCATATCCGCAGCCTGCACGAGGACCGCGACGACACGATCCTGCTGGTGGCCGATTTCCGCGCGCCGATGCTGTGGGGCACGGGCGCCGCGCTTCGGTCTGTCCGTGCTGCGCGGCACCTGACCCAGGCGGGCTGGCGCGTGACAGCGCGGGGGGGGGCGGTCGCGGCGCTGACGCTGGCGGGCGGGCGGGCGGCCGAAATCACCGGCGCGGGCGGGGACGGGCACATGTCCGCGATCTGCAAGGCCCTGGCCCATCAGCATGATCAGGCGCTGGCGGCCCCTGCGGACCCGCCGCTGGCCGAGGGCCTGGCGCGTGTCCTGCGGCTGTCGCCGTCGGGCGGGCAGGTGCTGGTGGCCACCGGTCCCGATGGCTGGCAGGGGGCCGAGCCGATGCTGGCGTCGCTGGCCCGTCGCCGTTCCCTGACCCTGGCGCTGATCATGGACGAGGCCGAGTTGCAGCCCCCCGGCCGGTCCCTGGCCGTCAGCGACGGGCATCGCAGCCGCCTGGCCCGGCTGGCGGTTCCCGACTTGGCCGCGGACCTGTCCCGGCTGCGCGCCCTTGGCGCCACCGTGACCGAGGTCCTGCCATGAGCCGCGAGGAATTGCTGGCCCAGCTTTCGCCGCCGCGCCTGCCGCTGGACATGGCCGTGCTTGGCTGGCGCGAGGGGCTTGCGCTGCTGGGTCTCGGTCTGCTCACCGGGCTGCTGATGGCCCTGGCCCTCCGGCCGCTGATGACCCGCAAGCCGTCACGCCGCGCCCTGATCCGTGCCACGCGCGGCATGGCACCCCAGGCGCGGATCCTGGCCGTCGCCCGCATCCTGGGAGGGCTGCCAGGTCCGCTGCGTGCCGCAGCCTATGGCGCGGCCCCCGCCCCCGATGATGACGCCATCGAGCGCATCGCCCTGCGACGGACCCACCGCGGATGAGCCTTGCGTGGCCTTGGCTGCTGATCCTGCTGCCGCTGCCCCTGGCGTTCCGCCACCTGCTGCCGCCCCTGGACGTGCCCCGACCGGCCCTGACGCTGCCGCCGCATCTGCTGCAAGCGGCCCGCCCGGCCTCTTCGGCGCGCAGGCGCGGCCCCTGGTTGGCGGGATTGGCCTGGGTTGCCCTTGTCCTGGCCTTGGCCGGTCCCCGGATCGAGGTCGCCAGTGACGTGATCCCGGCATCGGGGCGCGACATCGTGCTGGTCATGGATCTGTCGGGCAGCATGTTGAAAGAGGACTTCTACCTCGACAATCAGCCCGTCACCCGGCTGGAGGCGGTGAAGCGCACGGCCTCGGCCTTTGTCGCCGCGCGGCGGGGGGACCGGATCGGCTTGGTGATCTTTGGCGAGCGCGCCTATTTCGCGGCCCCCCTGACCTTCGACGTGGATGCCGTCGCCCGCGCCATCGACGAAGCGCAGATCGGCATCTCGGGGCGCGGGACCGCGATTTCCGACGGGTTGGGCCTTGCCGCCAAGCGCCTGTCGCGCAGCGATGCGCCCACGCGGGTGATCGTGCTGATGTCGGACGGTGTGGACACCTCCGGCACCGTGCCTGCGGTCGAGGCCGCGCGGCTTGCCCATGACCACGGCATCCGCGTCCATTCCATCGCCCTTGGCCCCGAGGATCTGGAGAACCAGCCGCAATCGCGCGATGCGGTGGATGTGGCAACCCTGCGCGCGGTGGCCCAGGTGGCCGATGGCGAAAGCTTCCGCGTGCGCGGCACCGCCGACCTGCAGGCTGTGGCGCAAAGCCTGGACCGTCTGGAGCCGAACCCTTCGGCCCGCCCGCCAATGCGGCTGTGGCAGCCCCTGTGGGTCTGGCCCGCCACCGTCGCCGCCTTGTGTCTGTTCCTGATCGCGGGGAGGCGGCGCGGATGGACGGGCTGATCCTGCTGCGCCCCTGGTGGCTGCTGGCGTTGCTGCCGCTGGCGGGGCTGGTCCTGCTGCGGCTGGCGCGGTCGCCCGATGCCGGGGGATGGGAAGGCGTGATGCCGCACGACATGTTGCGGGCGATGCAGGCGCTGGGGCATCTGGGCGGCCGGCAGCCGTTGTGGATGCGGCTGCTGGCGCCCCTGGCACTAGCGGTGCTGATCTGCGGGCTTTCGGGTCCGGCCCTGCCGCGCACCGACGCGCCGGTGCTGGCGCAGGCGGATGCAGTGGTGCTGGCGGTGGATCTGTCGCCCTCGGTCGCGCAGGGGGCGGGGCTGGATCAGGCCAAGATCGCCGCTGCCGGACTGGCGCAGGGGTTGTCCGGCCGGCCGGTCGGGCTGATCCTTTATGGCGGCGAGGCGTTCACCGCATCCGCGCCCACGCTGGATGTCGCGACATTGCAGACGCAGATCGGCGTCCTGGACGCGGAAACCATGCCCGGCAAGGGCAGCCGCCCGGCGGCGGCCATCGGCATGGCCACACAGATGCTGGCCGGGCTGCCGCGGGCCGATCTGGTGCTGATTTCCGACGGCGGCGGGGTGGACAACCAGGCCGTGGCCGAGGCGGACCGGCTGGCGGGGCAGGGGGTGCGCATCTCGGCCCTGCGGCTGGAGGGACGCGCGGCAGATGCCCCGGCGCCCGCCCCCGATGCGCTCGACCGCCTGCTGCGTGACGGAGAGGCCGCCGCCTGGGACCAGTCGGACCGGCTGGCGGCGCGGCTGATCCGCAGCGGCGGGTCCGTCCGCGATCCGGTCCTGCAAGCCCTGCAATACCGCGACCTCGGGCCCTGGCTGGCGCTGCTGGCGCTTCCGCCCCTGCTGGTCATGTTGCGGAGGTTGGAATGAGGCCACTGCTGGTCGCCCTGGCCGGTCTTGCCGCCCTTGCGGTCGCGGGGCCTGGCGCGCTTGGACGGCTGGCCCTGCATGCCGGGCTGGACCGCCCTGCTGCCTGGCTGCTGTCCGACCCGGCGGCGCGGGGCGTGGCGCTGTATCGGCTGGGCGATCATGCGGGTGCCGATGCGGCCTTTGCCCAGGCGGGACGGACGCAGACCTATAACCGGGGGCTGTCGCTGGCGGCGGTGGGGGATTACCCGCTGTCGGTCGCCTATTTCGACGCGATGCTGTTTGCCAATCCCGCCGACGAACAGGCGCGGCGCAACCGCGACCTTGTGGCCACGATGTATCCGCCGGAACGCGGCGATTCCACGGTGCCGGGCCGCATCAAGGGGGCGGGGGGGCTGGACGCGGGGGATATCCCGATCTCGGATCTTCTGGCCAATGCATCGGGGCCGGAATGGGAACGGCGGCTGGACGCCAAGGGCCTGGCCGCGACGGATCAATGGCTGGACGCCATCACCGACGACCCGGGCGAGTTCCTGAAGCTGCGAATCCGCACCGAATTCGACCGACGCGCCCAGATGGGCCTGATCCGCCCCGAGGAGGGCGATCCATGGTGATCCGCATCATCCTGGCCTGGCTGGTCATGGCAGGCGCAGTGCTGGCCCAGGGCGACACGCGGCTGATGGTGCTGCATGACCATGGCAACCCGGTCGTGTCGGAAATGATCGAACTGACGATCCGGGGCGAATACGACCTGACCGTCTCGCTCGAGGACATGCAGTTCCCGAATTCGCCCGATTACGACTGGATCCAGATCGCGCGGGACGATTGGCACAAGGAACGCGTGAACGGGCGGCTGCTGCAGATCTTCGAACGCAAGATCGCCCTGTTCCCCCGCCGCGACGGGGCGATAAAGGTCGGCCCGATCAGCCACAGGCTGACCTATGTCCAGAACAACGGCCAGCGGGCGGAAACCACCGTCACCGCCGCGCCCGTCACCCTGGGGGTCAAGCCCTTTCCCACTGACGCGCCGCCCCTGTCGGCCAGCCGGCTGGTGCTGACCGACGAACTGTCCGCCGAACCGGGCCGCCTGAAGAAGGACGAGATCCTGACCCGCCGCGTCACCATCGAGGCGGTCGGCGCCCTGGCCCATCACCTGCCCGCGCGTCCCGACCTGTCCGAACCCTGGCTGATCCTGTTCAGTCAGCCCGAACACCGCGAAACCGTGCTGACCGAGGCGGGACCGGTCGCGCGCGTGGTCTGGGAATGGCAGTTGCGCCCCCGCACCGGCGAACCGGCCATCCTTCATGCCGAGGCCTTCCCCTGGTTCGACACCGACAGCCGGCAGGTCGAGGTCGCGCCGCTGAAGCCCATCCCCTTCGGCTTTGCGGGCTTCGGGTCGAACTTCGGCGCGTCCGACCAGGTGGTCTGGCGCAACTGGCCGCTAGCCGCGCTGGCCCTGGGCGGGGGCATGGCGGCATCGCTGACCCTGATGCTGCACGGGCAGGGATTGCTGCCCCTGGCGGCTGTCAGGACGCGTGTCCGCCGCCTGCTGCCCGGCCCGCATACCCAGGCGATGCGCCGGGCCGCCGCTGCCGGGGATCTGGCCGCCCTGCGGGGTGCCGCCGACCGGCACCTGCGTTGGCGCGGCCAACCTGCACCGCCGATCCTGGCCGACCTGGACCGTCAGCTTTACGCGCCCGATCCCCCGCCCGGCTTCGACGCCCGCCGCTGGCTGGCGGCGTTCAGGCGGACGTTGCGGCAGGCTTGACCACCTAGGACTTGCCAGCCGTTCCGCCTTGGGCCACCCTGCATGTCATGCAACCCCGCCCCGACGCGGGGACCAGGGAAACAGGGAACACCATGAAACATCTTCTGACTCCGCGCGCGATCCTGCTGGCATCGGCCCTGGCCATCGCGCCCGCGGCTTACGCGGAAACCCCCGCCGACACGCTGGTCGTGGCCGCGGCCATCGACGACATCATCAGCCTGGACCCGGCGCAAAGCTTCGAGTTCTCGGGCAACGACGTGAACCAGAACACCTATGACCGGCTGGTCGATTTCGACCCGCTGGACATGGAGGCAGGCTTCAAGCCGTCCCTGGCCGAAAGCTGGGAGGTCAGCGAAGACGGCATGTCCATCACCTTCACCATGCGCGACGGCGTGACCTTCCATTCCGGCAACCCGGTCCGGGCCGAGGACGCCGCCTGGTCGCTGCAGCGCGCGGTGAAGCTGGACAAGACCCCGGCCTTCATCTTGACCCAGTTCGGCTTCACCCCCGAAAATGTCGAGGAAAAGATCACCTTCGACGACAAGACCCTGACGCTGCACCTGGACAAGCCCTATGCGCCGACCTTCGTGCTGAACTGCCTGACCGCCAACATCGCCAGCGTGGTGGACAAGGAAACCGTGATGGCCAATGCCGAGGGCGAGGATCTGGGCAACACCTGGCTGAACACGAACGAGGCGGGTTCCGGCCCCTATGTCCTGGCCGGCTGGCGTCCGAACGAGGCTGTGCAGCTGACCGCCTATGAGGACTATTTCCAGGGCGCGCCCGAAATGAAGCGCGTGGTGGTGCGCAACGTGGCCGAATCCAGCGCACAGCGGCTGCTGCTGGAACAGGGCGACATCGATGCGGCCCGCAACCTGTCGCCCACCGACGTGGAGTCCATCAGCGCGGTGGAGGGCGTGAAGATCCAGGACGAACCGCGCGGCCGGATCCTCTATATGGGTCTGAACCAGAAGGATCCCGTGCTGTCGAACCCCGCCGTGATCGAGGCGATGAAGTATCTGGTCGATTACGACGGCATCGCGAACAGCTTCCTCAAGGGCACCTTCGTGCCGCACCAGTCCTTCCTGCCCAAGGGCTATCTGGGCGCGCTGGAAGACATGCCCTGGACCTATGACGTCGCCAAGGCCAAGGCGCTGATCGACGAGGCGGGGATGTCCGGCAAGACCATCACCACCAAGGTCCGCGACCTGCGCGAATATGTGGACGTGGCCCAGGCCCTGCAGGCATCCATGGCCGAAGCGGGCCTGACGCTGGAAATCCAGCAGATGACCGGCGCGCAGGTGCTGGACGCCTATCGCGCCCGTGACGTGCCGATCTTTTTGGGCGAATGGGGACCGGATTATTCGGACCCGAACACCAACGCCGCGACCTTCGCCTATAACCCCGACAACAGCGATGAGGCGCAGGCGACCGGCCTTCTGGCCTGGCGCAACGCCTATGCCGTGCCCGAGGAGATGAATGAGGCCACGGTGGCCGCCACCCTGGAACAGGACGCCGACAAGCGCGCGCAGATGTATCAGGACATCCAGCGCCAGTATCAGGCCGAGGCGCCCATCGTGCCGCTGTTCCAGCGGGTCGAGAATACCGGGCTGCGCGAGAATGTGCAGAACTGGAACTCGGGCGGGTCGGTGACCTCGGTCATGTATCGTCAGGTGACGAAGGGCGAATAAGGCTTGGCCGCGACCGACACCGACAGGGGGCAGGGCGACGGCCGTGCCGCCGCCCGCCGCCGCCGCGCCCGCAGCATCGCGGGCACGCTGTTGTCGCTGATCCTGACCATGCTGGGCCTGCTGCTGGTGACCTTCATCATCGGGCGGGTGATGCCGATCGACCCGGTATTGAAGGTCGTGGGCGACCGCGCCAGCCAGGCCCAATACGACGCCGCCTATCAGGCCATGGGCCTGGACCGGCCGCTGTATGTGCAGTTCGCGCGATACCTGGGCGATGTGCTGACCGGCGATTTCGGGCGCTCGATCTCTACCGGGCAACTGGTCGTGGACGACATCCTGCGGGTCTTTCCAGCCACCTTTGAACTGGCGACGCTGGGCACGCTGATTGGCGTCCTGATCGGTGTGCCGCTGGGCGTGATCGCCGCCGCGCGCCGGGGCGGCATCATCGACCAGATCGCGCGCGTGGTGGCGCTTGTGGGTTATTCCATGCCGATCTTCTGGCTGGGATTGATGGGCCTTCTGGTCTTCTACGGCATCCTGGGCTGGGTCGGGGGTCCTGGGCGGCAGGGGATCATCTATGACGGGATGGTGCCCACTGTGACCGGGCTGATCCTGGTCGATTCGCTGATCGCGGGCGACTGGGGGGCGTTCAAGGATGCGTTTTCCCACATCATCCTGCCCGCCAGCCTGCTGGGCTATTTCAGCCTCGCCTATATCAGCCGGATGACGCGCAGCTTCATGCTGGAACAGCTTTCGGCTGAATACATCACCACCGCCCGCGTGAAGGGCCTGTCGGAACGCGCGGTGATCTGGCGCCACGCCTTCCGCAACATCTCGATCCCGCTGGTGACGGTGATCGCGCTGTCCTTCGGATCGCTGCTGGAAGGATCCGTCCTGACCGAGATCATCTTCAGCTGGCCCGGCCTTGGCCAATACATCACCAAGGCGCTGCTGTCGGGCGACATGAACGCGGTCCTGGGCGGCACGGTGGTGGTCGGCACCTGTTTCGTGCTGCTGAACCTGCTCAGCGACATCCTGTATCGCGTCCTGGACCCGAGGTCGAAATGAACCAGACCAGACGCGAATGGCTTTTGTCGGATGCGCCCCAGACCCGCAGGCAGGCGCGCATGGGCGCGCTGTATCAGGGCTGGCTGACCTTCCGGGGCAACAAGCTGGCGATGCTGGGGCTGGTCGTGCTGGTCCTGCTGATCGCCATGGCGATCCTGGCGCCATGGATCGCGCCGCAAAGCCCCTTTGCGCAGGATCTGGCGAACCGGCTGCAACCGCCCTCGGCCGCGCATTGGCTGGGCACCGACCATTTGGGCCGGGACATCCTGTCGCGGCTGATCCATGGATCGCGCATCACGCTGTTCATCGTGGGCACCGTGGCGCTGATCGCGCCGGTGATCGGGCTGTTCATCGGCACGGTCGCGGGCTTTGCCGGTGGCTGGGTGGACCAGGTCTTGATGCGGATCACCGACATCTTCCTGGCCTTCCCCAAGCTGATCCTGGCCCTGGCCTTCGTCGCGGCCCTGGGCGCCAGCATCACCAACGCGGTCCTTGCCCTGGCCCTGACCGCCTGGCCCCCCTATGCGCGGCTGGCGCGGGCCGAGACTCTGACCATCCGCAACGCCGACTTCATCGCCGCCGCGCGCTTGCAAGGGGCGGGGCCGCTGCGGCTGCTTGTCAAGCATATCTGGCCGCTGTGCATCAGTTCCCTGATCGTGCGGGTGGCGCTCGACATGGCGGGGATCATCCTGTCGGCGGCGGGCCTGGGCTTCCTGGGCCTTGGCGCGCAACCGCCGATGCCGGAATGGGGCGCGATGATTTCCGACGGGCGGACCTATATCCTGGATTTCTGGTGGGTCGCCGCCATGCCGGGGATCGCGATCTTCATCGTCTCGATGGCCTTCAACCTCTTGGGCGACGGCTTGCGCGACGTGCTGGACCCGAAGGGGGCCAAGGAATGACCCTGCTGTCCGTCCAGAACCTGCGTGTCAGCTTTCCCACGCGCCACGGCACGTTCGAGGCCGTGCGCGGCATCAGCTTCGATCTGGGCCGGGAACGGCTGGGGGTCGTGGGCGAATCCGGGTCGGGCAAGTCCATGACCGGCCGCGCGATCCTGGGCCTTGTCCGTCCGCCCGGCCGCGTGACCGCCGACCGCCTCGACCTTGAGGGCCAATCGATCCTGAACCTGCCGGAACGCCGGATGCGCAAGATCCGGGGCAGGCGGATCAGCATGGTCATGCAGGACCCGAAATTCAGCCTGAACCCGGTGATGACCATCGGCGACCAGATCGTCGAGGCCTATCGACTCCATGCCGGCGGCAACCGCGCCGCCGCCCGGCAAAAGGCGCTCGACATGCTGGCCGCCGTCCAGATCCGCGATCCTGAACGGGTCATGGGCGCCTACCCGCACGAGGTGTCGGGCGGCATGGGCCAGCGGATCATGATCGCGATGATGCTGGCCCCCGACCCCGAGATCCTGATCGCCGACGAACCGACAAGCGCGCTTGACGTCTCGGTGCGGACCGAGGTGCTGAACATCATGGACCGGCTCGTCCGCGACCGGGGCATGGGCGTGATCTTCATCAGCCACGACCTGAACCTGGTCGCGCAATTCTGCGACCGGGTTCTGATCATGTATGCAGGGCGCATTGTGGAAACGCTGCCGGCCAAGGACCTGCACCAGGCCCGCCATCCCTATACGCAAGGCCTGCTGAACAGCCTGCCGCGCCTCGATGCGCCGGTGGACCGCCTTCCGGTCCTGCAGCGCCAGGACAGTTGGCGAAACGGCGCCACGATCACCGAAAGCCTGGAAACCGAATTTCCGGGGGGCCTCTAATGCTTCTTCTTCACCTAAATATCCTGCGGGGGTGCGGGGGTGCAAAACCCCCGTTGCAACGGTGCCGCCCATGCTGACGGTCGATCACCTGAACGTCTGGTTCGGCCATCCTCCCGACCGCGTGGACGCAGTCAAGGACGCCAGCTTCACCGTGGCCCAGGGCGAAAGCTTCGGCTTGGTGGGCGAATCAGGATCGGGAAAATCCACCATCCTGCGCGCCATCGCCGGCCTGATCGACACATGGTCCGGCACCATCGACGTCGCGGGCAAGTTCCTGACTGCACGACGCCGCGACCGGGCCTTCTACAAGACCGTTCAGATGGTCTTCCAGGACCCCTATGCCAGCCTGCATCCCCGCCATTCCGTCGATGCGGTTCTGTCCGAAACCCTGCGCCTGCAAGGCATGGACGACATCGACCGCCGCATCGCGCGGCTTCTGGACGATGTGGGCCTGGGCCGGGGCTTCCGCTTCCGCTATCCCCACCAGCTGTCGGGCGGGCAGCGCCAGCGCGTGGCCATCGCGCGCGCGCTTGCGGCCGAACCGCGCCTGCTGCTGCTGGACGAGCCGACCAGCGCGCTGGATGTCAGCGTGCAGGCGGAAATCCTGAACCTGCTGTCGGACCTGCGCGCCGAACACGGGCTGACCTATGTGATGGTCAGCCATGACCTGGCCGTGGTGGGCCACATGTGCGACCGGCTGGCAGTCATGCAGGGCGGCCGCATCGTCGAGGTGATGGCGGTCGACGTCCTGCGCCAGGGCACCCCGCAGCAGGACTATACCCGCCAGTTGATCGCCGCCTCCGAAGGCTATGCCCGCGCCTGACCCGCTTGCGTCCCAGCGCGCTATCGCTAACGTGCGCGCGACACAAGGAAAGGGACCATCATGAAGCGCGTGACACTGGGCGGCAGCGATGTCGAGGTCAGCGGAATCTGCCTGGGGACCATGACCTTCGGCAACCAGACGTCCGAGGCCGAGGGCCATGCCCAGATCGACCGCGCCCTGGAGGTGGGCATCACCTTTCTGGACACGGCCGAGATGTATCCCGTGAACCCCGTCCGGCGCGAAACCATCGGGCTGACCGAAACCATCGTCGGCAACTGGCTGGCCCGCAGCGGCAATCGCGACCGGGCCGAGGTCGCCACCAAGATCACCGGCCCCAGCCAGATGGTCCGGGACGGCGCGCCCTATGACGGTGCCATTGTCGCTGCGGCCATTGACGCCTCGCTGAAGCGGCTGCAGACGGATCGGATCGACCTCTACCAGATGCACTGGCCGGTCAGGGGCAGCTATGCCTTCCGCCAGAACTGGAGCTATGATCCCTCGAAGCAGTCGAAGCAGCAGACGCTTGACCACATGGCCGATGTACTGGGGGCGCTGTCGGATGCGCGCAAGGCCGGCAAGATCCGCGCCGTCGGCCTGTCGAACGAATCCGCCTGGGGTCTTGCCCGCTGGTGCGACATGGCCGACCGGATCGGCGCGCCGCGCATGGCGTCGATCCAGAACGAATATTCGCTGCTTTATCGCCTCTATGACACCGATCTGGCCGAGGTCGCGGTGAACGAGGATGTGACGCTTCTGTCCTATTCGCCCCTGGCCGCTGGCCTGCTGACGGGCAAGTATTCCGGCGGCGCAATGCCGGACGGCAGCCGCGCGGCGGTGGACAAGGCCACGGGCGGGCAGGGCAACCTGGGCGGGCGCAAGACCCCGCAGGCCATCGCCGCCACGCAAGCCTATCACAAGCTGGCTGCGGATCATGGCTGGGACGCGATCCACATGGCTATCGCCTGGCAGTTGACCCGGCCCTTCAAGACCGTCCCGATCATCGGGGCCACGCGGATGGACCAGCTTGACCGTCTGATCGCGGGCCTGGGAAAACCCTTGCCGGACGACCTGCGCAAGGCCATCGACCGGCTGCACAAGCAGTATCCGCTGCCCTATTGATGAAACGCGGCCATCGCCTATCTTGTTGAACACAGGCGATGAAACGGGGGACAGGTGATGGCGGGCGATCCGTATGAGGCCCTGGGGCTGACGAAGTCGGCAACAGATGCCGAGATCAAGAAGGCCTATCGCCGGATCGCCAAGTCGGACCATCCCGACCTGAACCCCGATCCGGCGGCCACCGCGCGCTTCAAGGCCGCATCCGCCGCCTATGACCTGCTGAAGGATCCCGAACAGCGGCGCCGTTTCGACGCCGGGGAAATCGACGCGCAGGGTCAGGAACGCCCGCAGCGCCGCGCCTGGCGCGACCATGCCGAGGCCGCGGGCAATCCCTATGCCCGCAGCTATGGCTTCGAATCCGACCCCGACCTGTCCGACGTCTTCTCGGACCTGTTCGGGCGGCGCGGCTTTGGCGGCTTTGGCCGGGGCGGAGCCGAGGATCCGCGCAACTTCCATGTGCGCGGACAGGATTACCGCTTTTCGCTGGAGGTCGATTTCCTGACCGCCGCCAAGGGCGGCAAGACCCGGATCTCTCTGCCCGAGGGGGGCGATCTCGAGGTGGCGATCCCCAAGGGCACCCGCGACGGCCAGACCATCCGGCTGAAAGGCAAGGGCGGGCAGGGTCTGGGCCAGGGCGGGCCGGGCGACGCCTATCTGACGATCAGTGTGGCCCCGCATCCCGATTTCCGGCGCGAAGGCGACGACATTCTTCTGACCCTGCCGATCAGCCTGGACGAGGCGGTGCTGGGCGGCAAGGTCGCGGCCCTGACCATCGACGGGCCGGTCAACCTGACCATTCCCAAGGGCGCCACCACCGGGCAAAAGCTGCGGCTGCGCGGGCGCGGCATCAATGGGGGCGACCAGCAGGTGGAACTGAAGATCGTGATGCCGCCCAAGGTGGACGACGATCTGGCGCGCTTTTTCCAGGAATGGCGCAAGAACCATCCTTATGATCCGCGCGCCGGCATGAAGATGGGGGGCAAGTGACATGACCCGTCATTTCTCGGAAACCGAGGTGGTCGCGATCCTGGACGACCTGAACCCGGCCCGGCTGCGATCCTTCGTGGCCGCCCGCGTCGTGACACCCGTGCAGACCCCCCAGGGCAATGCCTTCAGCGAGCCTGATCTGGCGCGGCTGCAACTGCTCTGCGACCTGAGCGAGGTTTATGACCTGCCCGACGATGCGCTGACCATGGTGATGTCGCTGATCGACCAGTTGAACACCGCACGCGGCGACATGCGCGCGCTGATCCAGGCCGTCGCGACCGAACCCGACGAGGTGCGTGGCCGCATCATGACCTATGTCCGCAGCGTCAGGGTGACGGGCAAGGGCTGAGGTCTTTCAACGCCCCCGATAAACTGCCCGCCGATGTTGCAGATTGTGCATGACACTCTGCCGCGCTAAGGCAATCTCATGTCCCGCTATCTGCCCCATATCGCCGCGACCCTGTCGCTGGGACTGCCCCTGATCGGCAGCCATCTGGCACGCATGGCCATCGGCGTGGGCGACACCGTGATGGTCGGCTGGTACGGGGTCGAGGCCCTGGCGGGCCTGGTCATCGCCACGTCCTTTTTCCACATCCTGTTCTTTCTGGGCATGGGATTCGGAACCGGCGTCCTTGGCCTGATCGCCACGGCCATCGCCCGCGGCGACGAAACCGAGGTGCGCCGCGAAACCCGCATGGCCCTGTGGCTGTCCAGCGGCTTCGGCTTGGCGGTCATGCCCTTGATGTGGTTTTCCGAACCGATCCTGTCCGCGCTTGGACAATCCCCGGTCGTCGCGGCCCATGCGCAGAATTACCTGCGCATCGCCGGCTGGGGCCTGGCGGTCGTCCTGTGCCAGCTGACGCTGAATTCCTATCTTGCCGCGATGGAGCGGACGCAGGTGGTGATGTGGGTGACACTTGCCGGCCTGCCCGTGAATGTCGCGCTGAACTGGGTGCTGATCTTCGGCAACCTGGGCGCGCCCGAACTGGGCGTTCGGGGCGCGGCCATTGCCAGCCTGACGGTGCAGTGGCTGCAACTGTTCCTGCTGGTGGCCTATGCGTCCTGGCTGCCGATGGCGCGCAAGTACAACCTGTTCCAGCGGCTATGGCGGCCCGACTGGTCGGCGCTGCGCCGGGTGGCCTCGATCGGGCTGCCCATCGGCCTGACCATGGTGGCCGAAGGCGGTCTGTTCGTAGGATCGAACATCATGATGGGCTGGATCGGCACGCAGCAGCTGGCCGCGCATGGGATCGCGCTGCAGATCACCTCGATCGCCTTCATGGCGCATCTGGGGCTGTCCAATGCCGCGACGATCCGTGTGGGACAGGCCAAGGGACGCTATGATTCCGCTTTCATGCGCGATGCGGCGATGACCGTCACCTGGATGTCGCTGGCCTTCGCCTGCCTGACGATCCTGCTGTTTCTAGGCGCTGCGGTGCCGCTGGTGCGGCTTTATCTCGACCCGGCAGATCCGCAGGCCGAGGCCATCGTTCGGATCGGCGCAGGGCTTCTGTTCTTCGCGGCCCTGTTCCAGCTTGCCGACGCGATGCAGGTGCTGGCCCTGGGGTTCCTGCGCGGCGTCCACGACACACGCGTGCCCATGTGGATCGCGGGCTTCAGCTATTGGGTGGTGGGAATGCCGGTCGCCTGGGGGCTGGCCTTCCCGCTTGGCTACGGTCCCGCCGGGCTGTGGCTGGGGCTGTGTGTGGGCCTGACGGTTGCGGCCGTGCTGCTGATGGCGCGGTTCTGGGGTGGACACGCGCGCGGGGTCTGGACCCGTCCGGCACTGGCGGTCTAACCTGCGCCCGATTGCAAAGGAGGCTACCATGCGACCCGTCTTCGTCCAGTTCCGCTGCGATCCCGGCAAGACCTATCAGGTCGCCGAGGCCATCTATGACCGCGAAGTCGTCAGCGAATTGTATTCCACCTCGGGTGACTACGACCTGATCGCCAAGGTCTATATCCCGGAAGACGAGGATGTGGGCCGCTTCCTGTCGGAACGGCTGTTCGACATCCCCCATATCAGCCGCACGCTGACCACCATGACCTTCCGCGCCTTCTGACGATGATCCGCCTTGCCCCGATCCCGGCGGGCCTGCCCGCCACGGTTCCCTTTGTCGGTCCCGAGACGCTGGAACGCCAGGCAGGCCAGCCCTTCGCCGCCCGCCTTGGCGCCAATGAAAACGGCTTCGGCCCCAGCCCCCGCGCCATTGCCGTGATGCAGGCGGCGGCGGGCGAGGTCTGGAAGTACGGCGACCCGACCAATCACGACCTGATCCAGGCCCTTGCCGCCCAGCACGGCGTCCGCCCTGACAATATCGTGGTGGGCGAGGGCATCGACGGGCTTCTGGGCCTGCTGGTTCGCCTGACCGTCGCGCCGGGCGATGCGGTCGTGACCTCGGACGGGGCATACCCGACCTTCAACTTCCACGTCGCGGGCTTCGCCGGCAGCCTGGACAAGGTGCCCTATCGCAACGACGCCGAGGATCCGCAGGCCTTGCTGGACCGCGCCCGACAGGTGGGCGCGCGGCTGGTCTATCTGGCCAATCCCGACAACCCGATGGGAAGCTGGCACGATGGCACCGTGATCCGGGCGATGCTGGACGATCTGCCCGAAGGCACCCTGCTGATCCTGGACGAGGCCTATGCCGAATTCGCCCCGGCCGACGCCATCCCGGACATTGCCGCCGACGATCCGCGCGTGATCCGAATGCGGACCTTTTCCAAGGCCTACGGCATGGCGGGCGCACGCGTGGGCTATGCTATCGGCCACCCCGACCTGATCGCAGCCTTCGACCGGGTGCGCAACCATTTCGGAGTCAACCGCATTGGCCAGGCGGGTGCCCTTGCGGCGTTGCAGGATCGTGACTGGCTAGCGCAGACCGTGGCTCAGGTGGCGACCGCCCGCGCCCGGATCGGCGCCATCGCGGCCGACAACGGCATGGCTGCGCTGGCCTCGGCCACCAATTTCGTCGCCGTCGATACTGGCCGCGACGGCGCCTTTGCCCGCAGCCTGGTGGACGCGCTTGCGGCCCAAGGCGTGTTCATCAGGATGCCCGGCGTGACGCCCCTGAACCGCTGCATCCGCATCAGCTGCGCGCCCGATGCGGAACTGGACATCCTGGCCAAGGTGCTGCCGCGCGCGCTGTCCACGCTCTGACGCTTCTTCTTCATTCAAATATCCCCGCCGGAGGCACCTGCACCCACCGCAAGCGCCTCCGCCGGCAAAGGCTTACATCGCCGCCAGCTGCGCCAGCGCCGCCTTCAGCCGGGCGATGTCGTCGTCCAGCGCCGCCAGCTTCTCGCGGGTTTCCTCAATCACCTCGGGCTCGGCGTTCTCGACGAACTTCGGGTTGCCAAGCCGCTTGCGCAGCCCGTCCGCGTCCTTCTCGGACTTCGCCACGGATTTCTGCAACCGAGCCGTTTCCGCCGCCACGTCGATCACGTCGCCGATGGGCAGCGCGAAGCTGGCCCCCTGCGCCGCGACCGCGATCATGCCGCGTCCTGCCACGCCGTCCACGGGCGCATTGACGCGCGCCAGCCGCTCGATCAGCGGGCCGTTGGCGGTCAGTGCTGCGCGGGCCGCATCGTCCGCCTCGGCCACGATCAGGTCCAGCTTCGCTCCGGCAGGCACGCCCATCTGGGCGCGGGCGGACCGCACCGCCTCGATCAGGGCGATGACCCAGTTCATCTGGCGATCCGCCTCGGGGTCGATCAGTTCGGCGCCATAGGTCGGCCAGTCGCCATGGACCAGCATCTTCGATCGGTCGCCGGTCAGGGACCACAGCTCCTCGGTCACGAAGGGCATGATCGGGTGCAGCATCAGATAGCACTGGTCCAGCACCCAACCCATCGTGGCGCGTGTCTCGCCTGCGTATTCGCCGTCGAACAGGGGCTTGGCGAATTCGACATACCAGTCGCAGACCTTCCCCCAGACAAAGGCGTAAAGCCCGTTCGCCGCGTCGTTGAAGCGATAGCTTGCCAAGGCATCGTCCGTGGCCAGGCGGATCCGTGCGACCTCGCCGATGATCCAGCGGTTCACGGTATGGCTGGGCTGCGGCAGGGCGCCGCCGCCGCGCACGCCGTTCATTTCAGCAAAGCGGGTGGCGTTCCAGACCTTCGTGACGAAGTTCCGCGCGCCCTCGACATGCTTCGGCCCCAGCTTGGGGTCGCGGCCCATCGCGGCCATGCCGGTCAGCGTCATGCGCAGGGCGTCGGCGCCGTATTCGTCGATCAGCGACAGCGGGTCGATGACGTTGCCTTTCGACTTCGACATCTTGGCGCCCTTTTCGTCGCGCACGAGGCCATGGACATAGACCGTGCGGAAGGGCACGTCGCCCGCGACCTCAAGCTGCATCATCATCATCCGGGCGACCCAGAAGAAGATGATGTCGAAGCCGGTGACAAGAACGTCGGTCGGGAAATACCGGCGCAGTTCGGGCGTGTCCTCGGGCCAGCCCAGCGTGCCCAGCGGCCACAGGCCCGAGGAAAACCAGGTGTCCAGCACGTCCGGGTCGCGCCAGACCGGATAGACCAGCCGGGTCGGATCCTGCGTCAGGTTGTAATCCGCCAGACCGCGCGCGAAGGCGTCGATGGCGGCCTCTCGGTCCGTGCATTCGACGATGCGGGCGATTTCCAGGGGTTGCGGCAGACCGGCGATGGCGTCGCGGAACCGTTCGGCGACATCGGTGAAATTCGCGGCCGCCTGCTGGATTTCTCCGCGATGGACCAGGCCTTCTTCCAGCAGCGCGAAGATCTCCACGTCGTCCAGTTCGCCGTCGCGGTCGTCATCGACCTGGCCTTCGGGCGACAGGTCAAGGCCATACCACACCGGGATCTGGTGCCCCCACCAAAGCTGGCGGCTGATGGTCCAGGGTTCGATATTCTCAAGCCAGTTGAAATAGACCTTCCGGTGCTGCTCGGGCAGGATGCGGGTCCGGCCGTCACGCACCGCGTCAAGCGCGGGGCCGACGATCCGGGCGGTATCGACGAACCACTGATCGGTCAGCATCGGCTCGATCACCACGCCGGACCGGTCGCCGAAGGGCTGCATGATGGGCTTGGCCTCGACCACGGGGCGGCGTTCCAGATGCTCGGCCCCGGTATCCTCGTCGATTTCCTTGTGCAGATAGGTAACGGCAAGGCCCTCGGCGTTGATCTGGGAAACGACCAGGCGCCGGGCCTCGTAACGGTCCAGACCGCGCAGATCCTCGGGGACAAGGTTCACGTCCGACACGTCGCCCACATCCTCGCCCCGCGCGGCGCGCGACGCGATGGCGGCGCTGTCGGCATAGGGCAGCCCGTCGGCGCGCATCGCCCCCTTGCTGTCCATCAGCGCGTAAAGCGGGATGTTGTTGCGGATGGCCACGCCATAGTCATTGAAGTCATGCGCCCCGGTGATCTTGACCGCGCCCGATCCGAAATCCGGGTCGGGGTATTCGTCGGTGATGATCGGGATCAGGCGGCGGTGGGCCTTGGGACCCACGGGAATTTCGCACAGCTTGCCGACAATGGGGGCATAGCGCGGGTCGTCCGGGTGGACCGCCACGGCGCCGTCGCCCAGCATGGTTTCGGGACGAGTGGTGGCGATGCTGATATAGTCGCGCATCTCGCGCAACGTGACGTTCCCGTCCGCGTCGCGTTCGACATATTCATAGGTTTCGCCGCCCGCCAGCGGGTATTTGAAATGCCACATATGGCCGGGGGTTTCGCGGTTCTCGACCTCGAGGTCGCTGATCGCGGTCTCGAAATGCGGGTCCCAGTTCACCAGCCGCTTGCCGCGATAGATGATGCCCTTGTCGTAAAGGTCCAGGAAGACCCGGATCACCGCGTCATGGAAATTGCCTTCCTCGCCCGCAGGGGCGCCGGGTGCGCCCGACATGGTGAAGGCGTTGCGCGACCAGTCGCAGGACGCGCCAAGCCGCTTGAGCTGGTTGATGATCGTGTCGCCGGATTCGCCCTTCCACCGCCAGATCTCGTCGGTGAAGTCCTTGCGGTCCCAGTCGCGGCGCGGGGGCTTGCCCTCGGACGCCAGCTTGCGTTCCACGACCATCTGGGTCGCGATCCCCGCATGGTCCTGGCCGGGCTGCCACAGCGTATCAAACCCGCGCATCCGGTGCCAGCGGACCAGGATGTCCTGCAGCGTGTTGTTGAAGGCATGGCCGATGTGCAGGCTGCCGGTGACGTTCGGGGGCGGGATCATCACGGTGAATGTCTCGGACCGTCGGGCATTGGCCCCGGCGGCGAAGGCGTTCGCCCGTTCCCATTCCGCGCTGATCCTGGCCTCGGCGGCCTTGGCGTCAAAGCTTTTGTCCATGCTCATGTCGGCAGATCCCCTTCGCTTGGGGATGGATTAGCGAAAGAGGGGACAAAGGCCAAGAGACGCGGTGCAGCCTATCCCGCAGCCCTCGCCTCGTCCGCCGCCCGCCAATGCGCCATCTGGTCCGCAAGCGCCTTGCGGAAGGCGGGGCGGTCGGTGGCGCGTTCGGCATAGGCCGCAAGCGGGTGCAAATCGTCCAGCAGCCCGTTCTGCGCCGGGATGCGCAGGATGTCGGCCATCAGCAGGTCGGCCACGGTGAAATCGTCGCCCGTCAGCCAGGGCCGGTCGCCAAGGGCCGCCTGCAACTGCGCAAGCCGCTGCCGGACCAGGGGTTCGCGCCGGGCGGCATGGGCGTCGTCCTTGTCGAAGAACTTGGCCAGGATCCAGGCCATGACGAACGGCTCGACGCTGTTCAGCGCGGCGATCAGCCATTGCTGCACATGGGGACGCTGCGCGGCAGGCATCAGGGCCGTGCCTTCCGCCAGGTGCAGCAGGATCGCGCCGGATTCGAACAGCGTCAGGTCGCCGTCGCGGATGAAGGGCACCTGATGGAACGGCTGGCGGGCCAGGTGATCGGCCGTCCGGTCCTTCAGCGGCACGGTTTCGACGACGTAGGGACGCCCCAGTTCCTCCAGCAGCCAGCGCACGCGGATGTCGCGCACGAAGCCGCGCGGGAACTCCGGCACCCAGTCATAGGTGGTCAGAACCAGGGTCATGGCGTTTCCTCCAGCGGGCCGACCACGGCGAACCACGCCCCCTGCGGATCGGTGGCGACGGCGATATGGGCGCCGCCCGGAACCGGGGTCGGGCCGTGCAGCACGTTGCCGCCCGCATCGCGGATGCGCCGGGTGGCGGCCTCTACGCTGTTCACGCCGAAATAGACCAGCCAGACGGGCCGCGGCGCATTGCCCAGCCCCATCATGCCGCCGATATCCGCGCCATCGTGGCTGAACAGCTGGTATGTGCCCATCGGTCCCATGTCCATCGCCTGCGATTTCTGCCAGCCGAAGACACGGGCATAGAAGTCGAACCCCGCGGCGGGATCGGTGGACATCAGTTCGGTCCAGTTGCCGTGGCCTGCCTTCTGCTGGTCGAAGGCGCGCGTCTCGCCGCCCCCTTCCATCGGTAGGGGGGCCAGAATACCGAAAGCCGCGCCCTGCGGATCCGAGGCCACGGCGAAGCGGCCGGTGCCGGGAATGTCGGTCGGTTCGACATGGATCCGGCCGCCTGCCGCGCGAATGTCGCGGGCGGTGGCATCGGCGTCCTCGGTTCCCAGATACAAGGTCCAGTTCGGCGGCATCCCATCCATCCCGTCAGGGATCTCCATCAGGCCTGCCACCAATTGGCCGTCGGCGCGGGCAAGGTGATAGGCGATGCCCTCCATCCCGCTGTCGCCGATCTGCCAGCCAAGGACGCGCGCGTAGAAATCGCCCGCCTGCGCAAGCTGGCCCTTCGCGGTGGCCAGTTCGAACCAGATGGGGTGGCCATGCAGACGCGGCATCAGCGACCTCCGGCCTTGCTGTCGAATACGGGCGTGAAGCCGCCCCAGAACATCCGCATTCCGTCGAAAGGCATGTCCGGCATGTCCATTCCCGCCATTTCGGCCTCCATCTTGCGGCTGGCTTCGTCGCAGGTTTCGCGATCGGGCCATTCTATCCAGGAAAACAGGGGCACTTCGCCGTCCTCGGCCTGGGTCGCGCGATAGAAATCGGTCTGCTTGCCATGGGGCACGTCCACGCCCCAGCACTCCATCTGGCAGGTGGCGCCCATGCGGGCAAACATCTCGGTCGCGCTGTTGGCCATATCGATATAGGCCTGTTTCCGGTCCTCGGGCGCGGCCAGAACGAAGCCCTGGACATAGCTGCCGGGCCTGCTTTCGCCCACCTGGACGATGGGCGCGAAGCCGCCCCAGAACATGCGGGCGCCGTCGAAGGGCATCTCGGGCATCTCGGGCAGGTCATCGCCCCCTTCCATGCTGGCCCAGGCGGCATCGCAGGTTTCCTTGTCGGGCCATTCGATCCAGGAAAACAGCGGCACCTCATCGTCCTTGGCCTGGGTCGCGCGATAGAAATCGGTCTGCTTGCCGTGCTTCACGTCCGTGCCCAGGCATTCCACCATGCGCAACGCGCCGCGTTTCTCGAACCAGGGCCAGCCTGCCTTGGCATGGGCGATGAAGGCGTCCCTGTTCGACTGGGGGACCGCAGCGACGAAACCCGAAATATAGGTCATGACATTCCCTCCCATTCAGCCCCTTGGGGCAGATGAGTCGCAGCCTGTCAGTTGCAGTATGAAAAAGCAACTGATACTCTGCTGTCATGGAAAAGGCCGGCCAGACCCCGCGCATCCGCTATGACGAAGGATGCCTTGCAGCCCACGCGCTGAACGTCGTCGGCGACCGCTGGGCGCTGCTTGTCGTGCGGGAACTGATGCTGGCGCCCAAGCGGTTCCAGGCGATCCGCCACGGATTGCCGGGTGTCACGGCGGCGGTGCTGACGCAGCGGCTGGCGCAATTGATCGACGCGGGCGTGGTCACGCATGACGGCGGGCTGTATGGGCTGACCGAATCCGGGCGCGGGCTGATGCCGGTCCTGCAGGCGATGTGCCGCTGGGCCGCGCTGCATCCGGGGCACGATCCGCGCCGCTTCATCAGCCCGGCGGCCCTGGTGATCTCGATGACGGCGATGATGCTGCCCAATGACGCGCAGGCGACGGCGGGCATGGAAATGGGGCACGAAGCCTTTACCCTGCGCTTGGCGAATGGCGTCCTGCACCCCCAGACCGGGGCCGGGGCTTCGGATTTCACGCTGTCGGGCAACGGCAACAGCCTGGCACGGGCGGTCTATGGCCCGGTGCCGCTGGCCCGGCTGGCGCAGGAGGGGGTGATCGGGCTGGCGGGCGATGCGCAGGCCGCCCAGGATTTCGTGGACCTGTTCCGGCTGCGCTAGACGCCTATACCGCCCGGTCCATCTTGGTCGTCAGGTGAATCAGGCTTTCTGACGACCGCACCCCGTCCAAGGCGCCGATGCGGTCCAGCGCCTCGTCCAGTTCGGCGGTCGATCCGCTGACGATCTGGACCAGCAGGTCGATGCGCCCGCTGGTGGTGTGGATGCGTTCCACCTGGGACATCGCCTTCAACCGCGACAGGATGGCAGGCTGGCTGCGCGGCTCGATGGCCAGAAGCACGGTCGCGCGGATACGCCCCAGCCTGGCCGCATCGCCAAGCCGCAGGGTATAGCCGGCGATCGCGCCCGAGGATTCCAGCCGTTCCAGCCGCGCCTGCAGCGTCGATCGCGCGACCTTCAGCCGCCTTGCCAGTACCGCGATCGAGATGCGGGCATCCTGCGACAGCAGCGCCACGATGTTGCGATCCAGGTCATCCATCGCTGTAATCCAGTGTCGTCGTCAAAATAACATAAAGTTCGTCATAATAGCCGGGAAAGAGCGCGAATCTACCCTTTTCATCGGTGAAACTGGAACCGAAAAGCGCCACCTTGGGTTATGGGGCTTCATGCCCGCGACCCGATCACATCGAACGCGCGAAAGGATCCCGTGCAATGGGGACACAGAAGACCGTCTGGGACAATCCGGCCGAGATCATCCGCCATCTTCAGCCCGACCATCCGGTGATGGCCTTCGCGCCCACGGTGTTGCAGGACCGGGCGCGGCAGTTCCTGACCGGCTTTCCGGGTCTTGTCACCTATGCCGTGAAATCCAACCCCGATGAGGCCGTGATCCAGAACCTCGTGACGGCCGGCATCCAGGGCTTCGACGTGGCATCCCCGTTCGAGATCGACCTGATCGGCCGCCTGGCCCCCCGCGCCGCGCGCCATTACCACAACCCTGTCCGCTCGCGTCGTGAGATCGCCCATGGCGTGCGCGAGGGGATCCTCGCCTGGTCGGTGGACAGCCGCAGCGAACTGGACAAGCTGTTCGAACAGGTGCCGACCCAGGTGGACGGGCAGGGGGTCGAGATCTCGCCCCGCTTCAAGCTGCCGGTGCTGGGCGCGGCCTATGACTTCGGCTCGAAATTCGGGGCGACGCCGGAACTGGCGGCGGAATTGCTGCGGCTGGTGGCGGAACGCGGCTATGTCGCGTCGCTGACCTTCCATCCGGGCACGCAATGCACCGATCCGATCGCCTGGGAAAGCTATATCCGCGTCGCGCGCGAGATCTGCGATATGGCGGGCGTCCGGGCGCGTCGTCTGAACGTCGGCGGCGGCTTTCCGTCGCATCGTGTGGTGGGCGTTGAACCCGACCTGCAGTCGATCTTCACCGAGATCGGCGACACGGTGTCCGAATGCTTCGGCGACGATGCGCCGGCCCTCGTCTGCGAACCGGGCCGCGGCCTCTGCGCCGATGCCTATGCGCTCATCGCCCGCGTCAAGGGCGTGCGCGACGGGACCAGCGTGTTCCTGAACGACGGTGTCTATGGCGGGTTGGCGGAACTGCCGATCATCGGCAACATCGACCGGATCGAAGTTCTGACCCCCCAGGGCAAGCCCCGAACTGGCGACCGCAACGGCCGCGTGATCTTCGGGCCGACCTGCGATTCGGTGGACCGTCTGCCAGGCGAACTTGGCCTGCCAGACGACATCGCCGAAGATGATTACGTCATCTTCCACGGCGCGGGCGCCTATTCGGTCGTGACCAACACCCGTTTCAACGGCTTCGGCGCCATGACCCGCGCCACGGTGATGGGCTTCGAATAAGCCACATCTTCTGTGTGCAAATATCCTCCGGGGGTCGGGGGGTGGAAAACCCCTCGTCGCCACGATGCGGTTCAGGCCACCGCGCCCAGGTTCAGCGGCTCGACCCCAAGTTCCGAACAGACCGCCAGCGTCATCTCGGGCCGGTTCAGTGTATAGAAATGCAGCCGGTCCACGCCGCCGTCCAGCAGGGCGCGGCACAGATCCGCACAGACCCGTTCCGACAGGGCGCGTTCCGCCGCCGGACCTTCGGCGGCGGCTTTCGAAAACGCCTCCTCGGCCCAGGCCGGCACACTGGTGCCGCAGGTCGCGGCGAACCGCTTGGCTCCGGCCCAGCCCTGGATCGGCAGGATGCCGGGGATGATCGGCGCGTCGATGCCCGCCGCCGCGCATTTGTCCCGAAAGCGGAAGAAGGTGTCGGCATCGAAGAAGAACTGCGTGATCGCGCTGGTCGCGCCCGCCTCGATCTTGCGCTTCAGCCAAAACACGTCGGCATCGGTGCCGCTGCTGTCCGGGTGCGGCTCGGGATAGGCGCCGACGCGGATCGTCATGTCGCCGCGCGCGGCGATCGCCTCGATCAACTCGACCGTGTTGGCAAAGCCCTCAGGATGCGGGGTGAACCGGTTCTGTCCCTTGGGCGCATCGCCGCGCAGGGCCACGATCTCCTGGATCCCGGCCTCGGCATAGGCTTGCACGATCTCCATCGTCTCGGACCGGGTGGCCTCCACGCAGGTCAGGTGGGCGGCGACGGGGATGCCGTAGTGGCGGTGGATGGTTGTCACCGCCTCATGCGTCAGCTTGCGGGTGGTGCCGCCCGCGCCATAGGTGACGGATACGAAGTCCGGGGCCAGCGGCGCCAGCGTCCGCGCGGTTTCCCACAGCCGGAAGGACGCATCCAGCGTCTTCGGCGGAAAGAACTCGAAGCTGATCTTGGGGCGGGACATGGCGATTCCTTTGGCTTTCGCCGCTTGTGCCACGCGCAGTGGCGTGAGACAAATTCATAATCCTCAAGATCAACATGAGACTGCCTCACCATGCATCTGGAACTGCGCCATCTGCGGACCGTCCGCGCGATCCACGAACAGGGCGGCCTTGCCCGCGCGGCCGAGGTTCTGAACATCACGCAATCGGCCCTGTCCCATCAGGTCAAGGCTTTGGAGGAACAGGCGGGCGTCGATCTGTTCGTGCGCCGCGCCAAGCCCATGCGCCTGTCGCCCGCCGGGATGCGCCTGCTGCGGCTGGCGGAACAGGTGCTGCCGCTGGTCCAGGCAACCGAGGACGAATTCAAGGGTGTCGAGGCGGGCCGCATCGGGCGGCTGCACATCGCGATGGAATGCCATGCCTGCTTCGACTGGCTGCTGCCGGTTCTGGACATCTTCCGCCGCACCTGGCCCGAGGTGGACCTGGACATCCGCCAGCGGCTTGCCTTTGGCGCACTGCCCGCGCTGTCCCGGCAAGAGGTCGATCTGGTGATCTCGTCCGACCCCGAGGATCTGCCGGGCATCGTCTTTCAGCCGCTGTTCGACTATTCGCCCACGCTGGTGGTGTCCGCCGATCACCCGCTGGTCGCCAAGGGCTTCGCCGAACCGCATGACTTGGCGGGGGAAACCCTGATTACCTATCCGATGGACCGGGCGCGGCTGGACGTGTTCAGCCAGTTCCTGACGCCCGCCGGCGTGGAACCCGCCCGGCAGCGCACGGTGGAACTGACCGCCGTGTCGCTGATGCTGGTCGCCTCGGGGCGCGGCGTGGCGGTTATGCCCGACTGGGTGCTGCGCCGCGAATCCGCCAATGCGGAAATCGCCATGCTGCCGCTGACGCGGGGCGGAATCATCCGGCGGCTTTATGCGGCGGTGCGGGCCGAGGACCTGTCCCAGCCCTATATGGCCCATGTGTTGCGCCTGTCGCGGACGGAGCCGCTGCGGATGCTGCGCGGCGCGGCGGCGTAGGCTGGCGGCGAAAGGGCTTAGCGCATTCCCAGTCCGGCGCGCATCATCAGGCGGCGCACCGGGGCGATGCCGTAAAGACCGCCAAGCGCCGCCGCGCGCAGATCGCGCAAGGGGCGCAGGGATGCCTGGCTGGCGCGGTTCAGCGCGTCGATGCCCAGCAACCGGGCGAAGGCTTCGGGACGGCGGGCGCGGTCGAACGCTGTCAGGCCGTCGGGGTTGCCCGGATCGTCGCCCGACAGGTCCAGCAGCGACGACAGGTCGGCCAGGCTCATGTTCAGGCCTTGGGCGCCGATGGGCGGCACGACATGCGCGGCCTCGGCAATCAGGGCAGTGCGGGGACCGGTGAAGCGGTCGGCGATCTGGCTGATGATCGGCCATTGCGTCAGGCGCGTCACCAGCCTCAGCGGCCCCAAAACCCCGGCGGACCGGGCGTTCAGTTCAGCCTCGAAGGCATCGGGGGGCAGGGCGGCAAGGCGTGCGACCTCTCGGCCGTTTTCCATCCAGACCACGGCGGAGCAGGGCTTTCCATCGCGATCAGGCAGGGGCACCAGCGTGAACGGCCCGCCCGATCGGTGGATTTCGGTCGAGATGTTTCCATGCGGCACTTCATGCGTGACGGCGAAGGCAAGCGCCTTCTGGCCATAGCGGAAGGTCCGCACCCCGATGCCAAGCGCCTGCCGCACCGGCGAATCGCGCCCGTCCGCGCCGACCAGCAGCCGCGCCTGGATGCGCCGCCCATCCGTCAGCGTGACGATGGCGCCCGTATCGCGCACCAGAACGCCGGCCGTGCCGGTGCCGGGTTGGAAGCGGACATTGTCCATCTCTGCCAG
Organism: Paracoccus yibinensis; assembly: GCF_030846195.1. Taxonomy (GTDB): domain Bacteria; phylum Pseudomonadota; class Alphaproteobacteria; order Rhodobacterales; family Rhodobacteraceae; genus Paracoccus; species Paracoccus yibinensis. Next base: position 63,029 of record NZ_JAVCWH010000003.1, on the reverse strand, counting down.
CCGGGCGGTGATCTCGCGCCGCAGCAGCCAGTTGGGCAGGTTCCAGCCAAAAGGCTGGTCGCCGATTTCCGTCGCGTCGAAATCCCGCGTCAGGCGCGGGACGGGCGTGGCGCCGCCCGCATCGACGATGCGCATGACCTGCAACGGGGTGGCATGAGGAGCCAGGCGGTCCCACAGCCCGATCCGCCGCAACAGCGCGACCGAGGGCGTGAGGAAAGCCGTGGTGCGCAGGTCGGCGCCTTCGGCCGCTTCATCCGTGACCGGGGGGGCCGGATCGACGCAGATCGTGGAAAATCCCTGCGCGCCGAAAGCCGCCGCGGCGATCAGCCCGGCGATGCCGCCGCCGGACACCAGGATATCGACGGCATCGATGTCGCCTGCCACCATGTGCCGTTCAGTTCCCGGCGGTGAACATCAGCATGACCGCGAAAACGGCCACGGTCAGCATCAGGCCAAGCAGGCCAAGCACGGGAAGGCCGAACTGGATGACGGCCAGAACGGCAATCGCAAGAACGGCCAGCAGCAGGGCGATGATACGGAGCGTCAGGCGATTTCCGCCTTGGTCGGCAGTATGGGTCATGGGAAGCCTCGGGATGGGCGCGCGTCGGGGGCCATTGTGGCGCAATCACCCCTTGGCCGCAATGCGACGCAAGAACGCAGTCAGGTCGTGGATGTGGTGATCGACATGGGCGGGCACCGGCGCGGCCAGAAGATCCGGCCCGTGGCGGCCCGGCCCGACCAGGATCGTGCGCATCCCGACCCGGTGGGGATAGGCCAGGTTGCGGGGGTCGTCCTCGAAGAAGGCGGCGCGGGCGGGGTCGATGCGCGCGGCGTCGATCACGATGCGAAAGGCCTCCTCGCGCGGCTTCGGATGGAAATGCGTCTCGGCGATGCCGTAGATCGCCTCGAAGATGGGGGCGGGCGCGTCGCTGCCCACCAGGCCCAGGCCGCGTGCGCGCAGCACCTTTTGCGCATAGGCGGAATCGCCGTTGGTATGGACCAGCTTGCGCCCCGGCAGGGCAGCGATGGCGGCTGCCAGGTCTGGGGCGGGCAGCAGGGGTGCGAAATCGATGTCGTGGACATCCGCAAGATAGGCCAGCGGGTCGATGGCATGTTCGGCCATCAGCCCCGCCAGCGTCGTCCCGTGCCGCGTCCACCAGTCGCGCCGCATCTGATCGGCGGCGTCGCGTTCGACCGCCAGCGTGCGCATGACATAATCGGTCATCCGCGATTCGATCTGCGGGAACAGCGCCATGTCCGGCGGGTAGAGCGTGTTGTCCAGATCGAAGATCCAGGTATCGACATGCGCGAAATCCATGGCCATGGCCTAGCCCGGCAACAGCGCCCTTGCAATCGGCCAAAGCCCGGCCAATCGTGCGGCCCATGAAGGACGCATATTCCCTGATCCTGGCCGCGATCGAAGCCGGCACCTATCGCCCCGGCGACCGGCTGGTCGAATCGGAACTGGCCGAACGCTTCGGCGTCAGCCGCACCCCCGTGCGCGAGGCTTTGCAGCGGCTGGAAACCCAGGCCATGCTGGTGCGCGACGGGCGCAGCCTGATCGTGGCATCCCTGGACCACAATCAGTTGGCCGAGCTTTACACCGTCCGGGCCGAACTTGAGGCCCTGGCCGCCCGCCTTGCTGCCCGCCATGCCACCCCCGAGGAGGTGCGCGTCCTGGCCCAGATGGTCGCCGAGGACCAGCGGGCCGTCCGCGACCCCGAGGCCCTAGCCCGCGCCAACAAGCGCTTCCACCATCAGATCCATCTGGCATCCCACAACCGCTATCTGGTCCAGCAGCTTGACCTGGTGCATCGGACCATGGCGCTGATGGCCAAGACCTCGCTTGCCGCCGAAGGGCGAGGCGAGACCGCGCTTGCCGAACACAAGCGCATCGTCGATGCCATAGCAGTGGGCGACGGGGCGGCGGCGGACAAGGCGCTGCGGCAGCATATCTCGATGGCCTGGGAAACGCGGCTGAAGCTGGAGGCGGCGGTGGACCGTGACTGACGCGCCCCAGGGCGGGCCGCGACTGATCCAGACCGAAGACGACCTTGCCGAGGGCGTGGCCCATCTGGTCGCGGTCTGCCCCGTCTGGACGCGGGTCGCACCGGATCTGGGCCCGCTGCCGCTGTTGCGGCGCGCGGATGGTTTCGAAGCCCTGGCCGATGCCGTGGTGGGGCAACTGATCTCGACCTCGGCCGCGGCCGCTATCTCGGCCCGGCTGGCGGCTGCGGGGCTGATGACGCCCGAGGCGATCCTTGCCGCGCCCGACGAAACCTTGCGCGCGGCGGGTCTGTCACGTCCCAAGGTCCGTTACCTGAAGGGGATCGCGGCTGCCGGCCTGGACTGGGACGGCTTGCGGGCGATGTCTGATGACGAGGCCATCGCCACCCTGACCGCGCTGCCCGGCATCGGGGCCTGGACTGCCGAGATCTATCTGAAGATGGCACTTGGCCGGCCCGACGTCTTCGCGGCGGGCGATCTTGCCCTGCAAGAAGCCGTGCGGATGATGTATGGTCTGGATGCCCGCCCCACTGCGGCCGGCCTGCGGCGGATGGCGGAACCCTGGCGGCCTTGGCGCGCGGTTGCGGCTCGTGGACTCTGGGCCTATTACCTTCGGGCTAAAGGCCGCGAGGGAATCCGATGACCGTTCTGAAATCCGCCCGCAAGGGTCCGTCCAAGGCCGATGCGGTCGTTGTCTTTCTGCATGGATACGGCGCGGATGGCGCCGACCTGCTGGGCCTGGCCGATCCCCTGTCGCCGCATCTGCCGGGCGTGGCCTTCCATGCCCCCGACGCGCCCGAGCGCAGCATCAACAATCCGTTCGGATACCAGTGGTTTCCGATCCCCTGGCTGGACGGATCGACCGAGGCGCAGGCCAAGGAGTCGATGGGTCGGTCCATCGGGTTGCTGAACGCCTGGCTGGACAAGGTGCTGGCCGATGAAGGGCTGACGGCGGACCGCATGGTCGTGGTGGGATTTTCGCAGGGCACGATGATGGCGCTGCATGTCCTGCCGCGCCGCGACCGGCCCGTGGCCGGGATCATCGGCTTTTCGGGCCGCCTGCTGGTCCCCGAACTGCTGGCGACCGAGGCGAAGGTCAAGCCGCCGGTCCTGCTGCTGCATGGCGACCAGGATCCGATGGTGCCGTTCCAGGACATGCAGCTTGCCGGCGAGGCGCTGGAGAAGGCGGGCTTCGACGTCTATGGCCATGTGATGAAGGGCACCGGGCACGGCATTTCGCCCGACGGGCTGTCAGTGGCGCTGAGCTTTCTGAAGGACCGCCTGGGGAAGTGAAGCCGGGGGTTTCACACCCCCGGACCCCCGTGGGATATTTGGGCACAGAAGATCAGGACCAGATCGCCGGATCAGCCAGTTCGATGGAATTGCCCGCCGGGTCGCGCAGATAGATCGACCGCGCGCCGTTTGGCCAGTGAAAATCCGCCTCGATGGCAATGCCCTGGGCTTCCAGGTGGTCGCGCCAGGCGTCCAGCCGATCTGGGGCCACGGCCAGGCAGAAATGGCCCGGCCCGCGCGCGCCATGCGGGGGAACGGGCAGCCGGGCATCGGGTTTTGGTGGCTGTTCGGTGGCTGCGGGGTTGAAGACCAGCAGGACCTGCGCAGGCGCCACGCGAAAGAACACATGCCGGCCAGGCACGGTCTGGAACGGCCTTAATCCCATCACGTCGCGCCAGAAGGCGGTGGCCGCGTCAAGATCGTCGGCATAAAGCGCGGATTCCAGGGTTCCAAGCACGGGGGGCGTCGTCTGCGTCATGAAGCGCAGCCTGCCATTCCCGGGGGCAGGGGGCAACCGTCATGCCCCTGTCACCGGCGCGGATTATCCCTGCCTCAGGCCAAATAGATCCGGGGGCTTGCCAGATGCCGGACGCGATATATAGTCAGGGGAACGGATCTGACGGGGCGCCCCCGGCCACCCAGGGGGGCAGGCGGGAAGGCGACATGCTGGATCAGCGACATCAGACGGATTTCCGAACCCAGTTCGTGCGCGAGCCTGCAAGCCTGCGCCATCATCCCGCCCTGGTGCTGAACGCGGATTACCGGCCCTTGTCCTATTACCCGCTGTCCCTGTGGCCCTGGCAAGAGGCGATCAAGGCCGCTTTCCTGGATCGCGTGGACATCATCGCCGAATACGAGGAGGTGGTGCGAAGTCAGCGCCAGGTGTTCAAGCTGCCCTCGGTCGTCGTGTTGAAAGATTATGTGAAACCCCAGAAGCGCGTAGCCTTTACGCGCTTCAATCTTTTTCTGCGGGACGAATTCTGCTGCCAGTATTGCGGGGCCAAGGGCGACCTGACCTTCGATCATGTGGTGCCCCGCTCGCGCGGGGGCGTCACCAGCTGGGACAACGTGGTTGCCGCCTGTTCGCCCTGCAACCTGCGCAAGGCCAACCGCAGCCTGCGCCATTCTGGAATGAGCCTGCGGCGCAAGCCGCGTCAGCCCTCGCCCGAGGAAATGCACGCGGCGGGCCGGCGATTCCCGCCGAATCACCTGCATGACAGCTGGATGGATTACCTTTACTGGGACGCCGAACTGGAAAGCTGAAGGGTCAGCCGTCAGGTGTCGTGGTCGTGCCGGTCGCCCTGGGACAGGTGCAGGGCGGCTGCGGCCGACAGCGTGACCATGGCCAGGACCACCACGGGCGCACCAGCCGAAAAGGCCGCCCATAGGGTCAAGGCGGCGACAAGGATGACAGCAACGATCAGGACCAGGAAGTGCGGCAAGGGCATGGCGGGTCGTCTCCTCATCCTCAATATGGGATGAAGATTCCGCTTTGAAAAGACGATGCGGAAAATGCGCGTCAAATTGGCGCGCATTTGCCTGTCAGATCAGGCCGGCATGTTCCAGCGCCGCGTCGATCAGGCGGCGGGTCGGATCGGTCAAGGGCACCAATGGCAGCCGCACCTGTTCGTCGCACAGGCCCAGCCGCGACATCGCGTATTTCGCGCCGACCAGGCCGGGTTCGATGAAGATCGCGACATGCAGCGGCATCAGCCGGTCCTGGTATTCCAGGGCCTTGGCATAGTCGCCCGCAAGCGTCGCTTCCTGGAATTCCGCGCAAAGCTTTGGCGCGACATTGGCCGTGACGCTGATGCAGCCCACGCCGCCATGGGCGTTGAAGCCAAGGGCCGTGCCGTCCTCGCCCGACAATTGCACGAAATCGCGGCCGCAGGTGATGCGCTGCTGGCTGACCCGCTCCAGCTTGCCGGTGGCGTCCTTGACGCCGATGATCGTGGGCAGCTTGGCAAGTTCGCCCATGGTTTCCGGCGTCATGTCCACGACCGACCGCCCGGGGATGTTGTAGATGATGATGGGCAGGTCCGAGGCCTCGGCCAGGGCGGTGTAATGGGCGATCAGCCCAGCCTGGGTGGGCTTGTTGTAATAGGGGGTGACGACAAGCGCGGCATCGGCGCCAACCTCGGCCGCGTGGCGGATCAGGCCGATGCCTTCGCGGGTGCTGTTCGACCCGGCGCCCGCGATCACCGGGATACGGCCATCCACGGCCCGCACGACCTCCTCGATCACCAGGCGGTGTTCGTCATGGGTCAGCGTCGGGCTTTCGCCGGTGGTGCCGACGGGGACCAGGCCATGGCTGCCCTGGTCGATATGCCATTCGACCAGCTTTTTCAGCGTGTCCAGATCCAGTTCGCCGTCCGGGGTGAACGGCGTGACCAGTGCGGGCAGGGATCCCTTGAACATGACACGCTTCCTTGCAGGTTTGGTTTGCGCGCCTGATTAGCGGGGCGGGCGGAACTTGCCAAGGTTGTGTATTGCGTCGGGCGCATGGGGCGGCGACACAAGGCGGGTGATGCGACTTCTGCGCGACATGATTGCCGCCGGGCTGCTGATGCTGGCCCCCCTTGCCCCCGCCGGGGCCGAGGATGCCGGCGCGATGGCCCTGGCGCTGTCGGCGGCGGAGGCGCGCGACTGGATCACGGCCCGCGATGCGGCGCGCCGCTCGGGACCGATGGCAGAGGCCCTGGTGGGCTGGCAGGCGCTGCGCGCGGGCCACGGCGCCCCGGGCGATTACATCGACTTCGTGCGCGCCCATGGCGACTGGCCGGGGCTGGCGCTGCTGCGTGAACGGGGCGATGCGAAGATGCGGCCCGACCTGCCTGCGCAGGATATCCGGGACTGGTTCGGGGATCGGCTGCCGGACACGCTGGCGGCGGAAAACGCCTTTCTCGCCATGCTTGATCCTGCGGCCGCCAAGGCGGAACGGGCGCGGTTCTGGACCAGCGTGCCCCTGACCGCGCCCGAGGAGGCGGCTTTCCTGGCCGCGCACGAAGCCGAACTGACCTCCCTGATGACGGCGCGGGCCGTCGCGATGCTTGACCGGCAGGAGTGGGCGCAGGCCGAACGCCTGCTGACACGTCTGCCTGAAGCAGACCGACCGCTGCTTGCCGCGCGGATTGCGTTGCAGGCGGGCCGGGCGGGCGTGGACGACCTGATCCTGGCCTTGCCGGATGCGGCGAGAGCGGATCCGGGGCTGACGATGGACCGCTATCTGTGGCGGGTGCGCGCCAAGCAGCATGAAGGCGCACAGGCGCTGATGCTGGAGGCATCCACCAGTGCCGAAGCCTTGCGCGATCCGGCGGCCTGGGCATCCATGCGGGTGGATTACGCCCGCCTTGCCATGCGCAACGGCGACTGGGCACGGGCCGAGGCGCTTGCCCGCCCGCATTTCCTGCCGCAGGACAACCGCCATTACGCCGATCTGGAATGGCTTGCAGGCTTTGCCGCGCTGAAGCAGGGCGCGGCGGATCGGGCGCTGGCGCATTTCCGGCACCTGGAAACCGTGGTCGGCAGCCAGATCAGCCGGTCCCGTGCGCTTTATTGGCAAGGGCGCGCGCATGGGGCGCTTGGGGACCAGGGGGCGGCGGATGCCGCCTATGCGCAGGCGGCGGCCATGCCCGGCACCTATTACGGACAGCTTGCCGCCGAACGGATCGGGGCAACGATGCCCGCCGAATATGCCGCGCCCGGACCCTTGCCGGACTGGCGGGGGGCGCCGCTTGGCGACAGCAGCGTGTTCCGGGCCGGGCTGTGGCTGCTGGCGACCGGCCGCCCGGACGAGGCGCAGCGATTCTTCCTGCACCTGTCGGAAACCGCCGATCCCCAGGACAGCCTGCGCATGGCCCGGCTGATGTATGAAGCCGGGATGCCCTGGCACGGGCTGCGCCTGTCCAAGCGCGCCGCCGACAAGGGCGTCATCCATCCCGCCGCCCATTTCCCGTTGACCGGGCTGCACGAGACGGACTTCGGCATCCCGCCCGAACTGGTCCTGTCGATCGCCCGCCAGGAATCCGAATTCAATCCGGCGGCGCAAAGCCATGTCGGCGCGCGCGGGCTGATGCAGGTGATGCCCGACACCGCCCGTCAGATGGCCCGCCAGATCCGCGAACCCTTTGACGTCGGGCGGCTGACCGGCGATGGCGCCTATAATGCCCGCCTGGGGGCCGCCTATCTGGCGGGTCTGCGCGACCGGTTCGGCGCATCGACGGCGCTGACGGCATCGGGCTATAACGCGGGGCCGGGGCGTCCGGCGCGATGGCTGCGCGATTTCGGCGACCTGCGCCGGGACATGGACCCAGTCGAATGGGTCGAGCTGATCCCCTTCGACGAAACCCGCAACTACGTCATGCGCGTGACCGAGGCGATGCCCGTCTATCGCGCCCGCATCCTGGGCCGTCCCGCGCCCATCGTGCCGACCTGGGACCTGACCGGTGGCGGGCTGATGCCGCCCCCTGTGGCGCGGCTGACGCTGGCCCTGTCGGCGCGACCCGTGGCAAAGCCCTTCATTGGACCCAGCCTGCCCGAAGGATGGCAACCGGTCGCCATCGAGGCGCGGCGGGAGGAAACGCCCGCCACGAACTGAGGCCTAGTTCGTGAAGGCGTCGATCAGGTTCAGGACGGCCAGGATCTTCCGGGTATTGCTGTCCACGCGGTAAAGCCGGTCGTTGTCGCGGTAATAGCGCCAGTCCGGCCGTGTATCCAAGGCATAGCGTCGTGGGTCCTGAACCAGGACATAGTCGCCGCCGCGCAGCGTGTCGCCAACGCGGTGGCGATGATGCGCCTTCTTGCGCGCATGACCTGGCGGCGTGCAGGACGGGTTCTTCTTCGCAAGCCCCGGCGGACAATGCGCGCCCTGGTGCCCATGATGGCCATGACCCTGGCCATGACCGCGCCCCGGATCGGCCTGGGCAGGGGCTGTGCAAAGCGCGCCAACCAGAATTGATGCGAACAGGGTTTTCATGACCGCTCCTCTATCAGACCTGAACGCTCTAACGCCTTGTTTCGCAGAAGGCAGCATCACGGCTTTCGGACTAGGCGGCTATTTGCCGGAACGGAGCTTGCTTGCCGTGACCCGCGCCCGCCACAGCGTAAAAAGCCCCGCCGCGACTACGATCGCGGCCCCCATCACCACGTTCATGTGCAGCACCTCTCCAAAGACCAGCACGCCGATGAAGCTGACCCAGACAAGCTGCGTATAGGCGAAGGGTTGCAGGGCCGATGCCTCGGCCAGTTCATAGGCGCGGATCAGCAGCCAGTGCGACGCGATCCCAAGCCCGCACAGGATCGCCATCCAGATCCAGTCCATAGGCGCCAACCATTCCCACTGGCGGATGCCCAGCACCGTCACCGTGACGGCCCCGGCGATTCCGGTCCAGAAAAAGCTGACCTGGGCCGGATCGTCGCGCGAGACATGCCGGGTCAGCAGCCCATAGATCGCGAACAGCAGCGCGCAGAAGAAGGCCATCCCCGCGCCCAGGTTCAGTTCCGTGCCGCCAGGGTTCAGGATGATCAGGATGCCGACAAAGCCCGCTCCGATGGCCAACCAGCGACGCCAGCCGACCTTTTCGCCCAGGATAGGCCCAGACAGCGCCGCGACCAGCAGGGGATAGGCGGTGAAGATCGCATGCGTGCCGACCAGACCCAGGCGCACGAAGGCTTCGACCATCAGGGTGGTTTCGACCACCAGGATCGCGCCGCGCAGGATTTGCGTCTTGGGCCGCCTGGTGCGGATGGCGCGGCGCAGCCCGCCAGGCTGGCGCGATACCATGGCGATCACGAACAACGCAAAGACCCAGTAGCGGATCATCACCACCAGGACCGGCGGATATTCCGACCCGAGCAGGCGCGAAAACGCATCCTGGAACGCGAAGATCAGGCTGGTCGCGCACATCAGCGCAATGCCCAGGCCGGTTCGGTCCTTCGGCCCCGGCGTTGCAGGCGCAAATGGCGGCACTGCCGCGGCGGCGGCTGCCGATGCGGCATAAGGCAGTCTGTTCTGGTCGTCTGGCATGGCGCGTTCCCCGGTCGGTTCCGCCATGCGCCCGTCCTGACGCAGGGTCAAGGCAAGTCTGCCTTGCAGGACGTGCAAATCAGTCGCGGGTGCGGATGATCTTTGCCAGCGGTTCGAAAATCTGCGGGTTCGCGGCGATCAGGCGACCGGATTCAAGGGGATCGTCGCCGTCGCGGATGCCTTCGACAAAGCCGCCGGCCTCGCGCACCATCAGGATGCCCGCCGCCACGTCCCAGGGCTTGTTGCCGCGTTCCCAGTATCCGTCATACCGCCCCGCCGCGACATAGGCGAGATCCAGCGACGCCGAACCCAGCCTGCGAACGCCGGCCGTCAGCGGCATCAGCCGCGCCAGATCCTGCAAGGCGGCAGGCAGCGGACCCCGGCCCGCGAAGGGAATCCCCGTGGCAAACAGCGCTTCGTCCAGGCGGCGGCGCCCCGACACCCGCAGCCGCTGGTCGTTCATGAAGGCGCCGCCGCCCTTTTCGGCCACGAACAATTCGTCCTTGGCGGCGTCGAAGATCACGGCGGCGACGATCTCGCCCTTGTGTTCCAGCGCGATGCTGACGGCCCAGTGGGGCAGGCCGTGCAGGAAGTTCGTGGTCCCGTCCAGCGGATCGACGATCCAGCGGCGGGTCGGATCCTCGCCAGCGTCCTCGCCCGTTTCCTCGCCCAGCCAGCCGTAATTCGGGCGCGCGCCGCGCAGTTCTTCCTTGATGATCCGCTCGGCCTCCTGGTCGGCGCGGCTGACGAAGTCGCCCGCGCCCTTGACGCTGACCTGAAGGTTCTCGACCTCGCGGAAATCCTTGACGAGGCTGCGCCCCGCCTTGCGGGCAGCCTTGATCATGACGTTCAGGTTGGCGCTTGCCATCGGATACCTCGGGAAACTGGGATTGGTGGCGTCATAGGGGGAAGCGGGGGGAATGTGAAGCGTTCCGCGCCCCTGGCCCACAGGCCAGCCGCCGGGGAAAGGAACATCAAACTGCCCCGGGCGTTCTCGTCGTGACCAGACCGACCGGAGGATGCCATGACCGACCCCGACGTGACCGACCGCATCTGGACCATGGCCGACAAGCTGGATCCCTGCATGTTCGTCACCCGCGCCGGCGACGGCATGCGCGTTCGCCCCGTCTATGCCCGCGTCAGGCGCGACGAAGGGGCGATCTATATCCTGTCCGACACCAAGGGCTGCAAGCTGGACCAGATCGAGGCCAATCCCAACGTCTCATTGGCGTTTTCGGATGAGCGCGCGAATGACTATGTGGTGATCAACGGCACCGCCGAAATCCGCCACGATCCCGACAAGGCGCGCGACGTTTGGCGCTTTTCCGACGAGACCTTCTTCAAGTCCCCCGACAATCCCGATCTGCGCGTCATCGCCGTGCGCCCGGATTCGGCCGAATTGTGGGACGGCAGCAATCTTCTGATCAGCGGCGCCAAGATCCTGGCGGAACGCCTGGCCGGCGCCAAGACCCAACTGGTCGAGAACGCCAAGGTCGATCGCCTTGAATGACGCGGCCGCCGTCCGTATCTAGGGCGGCAGAGGACGACCTCCCCATCATGGGCGGATGCGCCGGGACGACCCGGCATCATTGGGGGTCGTCATGGCCTGGTTCTATCTTCTGCTTGCCGGTCTTCTGGAAATCGTCTGGGCGACGGCGATGAAGCAGTCCGCCGGTTTCACGCGTATCCTGCCCACGGGCATCATGGTCGCGGGCATGATCGCGTCCTTCTGGCTGCTGGCCGTGGCGATGCGCACGCTGCCGCTGGGCACGTCCTATACCGTATGGGTCGGGATCGGCGCGGTCGGCGCCTTCCTGATCGGTGTCACCCTGTTCGGAGAGCCGGTGACACCCGCCCGCCTGCTGGCCGCCGGACTGATCGTCGCAGGCATCATCACCATGAAACTGGCGTCCTGACGGCCGAAACGAACCGAAAACGCACGAATTCGGCAATTTCCTTCCGCGCCTGTTGGTGCTAAATCAACGCGCCAGCCAAAGGAGTCACAGCCATGCCCGCCTATCGTTCCCGCACCACCACCCACGGCCGCAACATGGCGGGCGCGCGCGGCCTGTGGCGGGCGACCGGGGTGAAGGACAGCGACTTCGGCAAGCCGATCATTGCCATCGTCAACAGCTTCACCCAGTTCGTGCCCGGCCATGTCCACCTGAAGGACCTGGGCCAGCTTGTCGCCCGAGAGGTCGAGGCCGCAGGCGGCATCGCCAAGGAATTCAACACCATCGCGGTCGATGACGGCATCGCCATGGGCCATGACGGGATGCTGTATTCGCTGCCCTCGCGAGAGGTCATCGCCGACAGCGTGGAATACATGGTCAACGCCCATTGCGCCGACGCCATGGTCTGCATCAGCAATTGCGACAAGATCACGCCGGGCATGCTGATGGCTGCGCTGCGGCTGAACATCCCGGTCGTCTTCGTGTCCGGCGGGCCGATGGAGGCCGGCAAGGTCGTGCTGGAAGACGGCAAGGTCAAGGCGCTGGACCTGGTCGATGCCATGGTCGCCGCCGCCGACGACCGCATCTCGGACGCCGAGGTGGAGGTCATCGAGCGGTCTGCATGCCCGACCTGCGGGTCCTGCTCGGGCATGTTCACCGCCAATTCGATGAACTGCCTGACCGAGGCGCTTGGCCTGGCCCTGCCGGGCAACGGATCCACGCTGGCAACCCATGCCGACCGCAAGCGCCTGTTCGTCGAGGCGGGCCACCTGATCGTGGACCTTGCGCGGCGTTACTACGAAGGCGACGACGCATCCGTCCTGCCACGCTCCATCGCCAGCTTCGAGGCTTTCGAGAACGCGATGACGCTGGACATTGCGATGGGCGGGTCCACCAACACGGTGCTGCACCTGCTGGCCGCCGCCCATGAAGGCGACATCGACTTCACCATGTCCGACATCGACCGCCTGTCGCGCCGCGTGCCGGTGCTGTGCAAGGTCGCGCCCGCCAAGGACGACGTCCACATGGAGGATGTCCACCGCGCCGGCGGCATCATGGGCATCCTGGGCGAACTGGACCGCGCGGGGCTGCTGCATACCAATGTGGGCAGCGTCCATGCAGGATCGCTGGCCGAGGCGCTGGACCGCTGGGACGTGATGCGCACCGACGCGGCCACGGTCCACGACTTCTATCGCGCGGCACCGGGTGGGGTGCCCACGCAGGTCGCCTTCTCGCAGGAACGCCGCTATGATTCGGTCGATACCGACCGCAAGACGGGCGTGATCCGCACGGCGGAACACGCGTTCAGCCAGGACGGCGGGCTGGCAGTCCTCTATGGCAACCTGGCCGAGGATGGCTGCATCGTGAAGACGGCGGGCGTGGACGAATCGATCCTGAAGTTCGAAGGCCCGGCCCATATCTTCGAAAGCCAGGATGACAGCGTCAGCGCCATCCTGACCGGCAAGGTGAAACCCGGAGAGGTTGTCCTGATCCGCTACGAAGGCCCGCGCGGCGGGCCGGGGATGCAGGAAATGCTGTATCCGACCAGCTATCTGAAATCCAAGGGCCTGGGGAAAGCCTGCGCCCTGGTGACGGACGGCCGCTTCTCGGGCGGCTCGTCGGGCCTGTCGATCGGCCATGTCTCGCCCGAGGCGGCCGAGGGCGGCACCATTGGCCTGGTCGAACAGGGCGACCGGATCGTGATCGACATCCCGAACCGGGTGATCCACCTGGATGTGGACGACGCGACCTTGGCCGCCCGGCGCGCGCAGCGCGACGCCGAGGGCTGGAAGCCCGCCAGGCCGCGCCAGCGTCAGGTTTCCACTGCGCTGCGCGCCTATGCCGCGATGACCACCAGTGCCGCCCGCGGCGCGGTGCGCGTCATCCCGGAGTGACTGGCTGGCCCGCGATCCATACGGATTGCAGCGTCCAGGCATCGTCCAGCAGAACCAGATCGGCGCGCCTGCGTTCCCGCAGCGCGCCGTATTCGTTCGACAACCCGGCGGCGCGCGCCGGTTCCGCCGTCGCCATAGCAAGCGCGCGTTCCGGTGAGATGCCGACCTGATCCACCAACACTCTGATCGCCTGATCCATGCGCAGGTCCGCCCCCGCCAGCGTCCCGTCCGCCAGCGTCAGCCGCCCGTCACGACGCAGGATGGTGCGGCCCTGCAACGGCATCTCGGTCAGGTCGGTCCCGGCGAATGCCATGCAGTCCGTGACCAGGAAGATGCCTTCGGGCCGCGCCGCAAGGGCGGCGCGCATGGCGGCGGGATGGACATGAACCCCATCCGCGATCAACCCGGCCTGGGCATCGCCCGCCAGCACCGCGCCGACAAGGCCAGGTGCACGATGACCCATCTGGCTCATGGCGTTGAACAGATGCGTGGCGCAACGCGCGCCCGCCGCGAAGGCTGCGCGGGCGGTGTCGTAGTCGCAGTCGGTATGGCCCAGGCTGACCACGGCGCCCGCTTGCGACAGGGCCGCGATCTGGTCCGGGGTCACCGCTTCGGGTGCCAGCGTCACCATCAGGACCGGCAAGGCGCGGGCGGCATCGCACAGGCGCGCCAAGTCGTCCGCCTCCATGGGCCGGATCAGGGCCGGGTCATGCGCGCCATGGCGGCGGGGGTCCAGGTGCGGGCCTTCCAGGTGCAGGCCCAGGAAGCCCGGCGTGCCGATGGCGCGGATGCCCGCCGCGATGACGGCAGCGGTAGCGTCGGGCGTATCAGTGATCAGCGTCGGCAGCACCCCCGCGCAGCCAAGGCGCTGATGCGTGGCGCAGATATGGCGCAGCGCGGCGGGGTCGGTGTCGCCGCCGACCATCAGCCCGCCGCCGCCATTCACCTGCAAGTCCAGGAAAGCGGGGGCGAGCGTGCCGTCCAGCCGCGTGGTCGGGCCAGCCTCGGCCAGCGGGACCACCGCCGTGATGCGGTCCCCCTCGATCACCACGGCATGGTCTTCCAGAAAGCGTTGGCCGTCGAAGATGCGGGTTGCGGCAAGAACGGTCATGCCGCCCCGGCCATCTGCCGCGCCATCAGCAGCGCGCCATCGACGCCGGACCCGAGCGCCGGGCGCTGCGGCCAGTCCGTCAGCCGCGCGGCATAGGCTGGACCAAGCCCGCCGACGAAGACCACCGGCAGCGGCGCATCTCGCTGCAGCACGGTCAGGTTGTGGCGCACCTCGGCCACGGCACCGTCAAAGACCTGCCGCGCCGCCGGATCGTCGGACCTGACGATGCGAGGGGCCAATTCGGCAAAGTCCACGGGACGCGCCCCGTTGCCGAAACGGATGATGCCCTCGATCCCGCCGAACTCTTCCAGCACCTGTTGCAGCAGGGGGGTCATGTCCGTGAATCCGTCCTCGGCCCGCATGGCAAGCGACAGCAGCGCGCGGCCCAGGACAGCGCCCGATCCCTCGTCCCCCATCAGGAAGCCGCGCCCGCCGACTTGGCGCAGATCGCCCCCACGCTGCACGGCAAAGACCGAGCCCGTGCCGATCGCGGCCAGAATGCCGTCCTGCGTGCCCAGGGCGCCACGTGCCGCCGTCACCCCGTCGTTGACGATCTGAATCCGGGCAAAGGGCAGCAACCCCGCCAGCCGTTCCGTAGCTGCCGCCATCGTGCCGCCCGCAAGGCCCAGCGTCGCGATCAGGTCGCGGGGATCGGCGCCCGTGCCTTCAAGCGCCTGGGCCGTCGCGGCCAGGATGTTGACCGCCGCAGCATCGACATCGGTGTTGATGTTGGCAGGCCCGCCCTGTCCCTGGCCCATGATGCGCCCATCCGCATCCGCCACCGCAGCGCGGCATCCCGTGCCGCCGCCGTCGATTCCCAGAAAGAACGTCATCCGCTGTCCCCCTTCGGGGATGTTCTAGCCGCGTTCGTCGGACCCGAACAGCCCACGAAGCCCGCGCGTCACGAGGTTGCCGACCTTGGGTCGGGGCTGGGCGATGAAGGGCAGGGGGCGGCAGACCTCCATCGCGGCGATGCCGACGCGGGCGGTCAGCGCCCCGTTCACCACGCCCTCGCCAAAGCGGCGGGATACCTTGGACAGGATCCCGCCCCCGGCGATGGTTTCGACCAGGTCGTCGCCCGCCGCGACCGCCCCGGTAGCCACCAGATGCGTCATCACCGTGCGCGCCAGCCGCCAGCCGCCCACGGCCCCGGCGCGACCGCCATAGATTTCGGCCATCCGCCGGATCATCCGCAGGTTCGCGGCAAGGGCGGCGGCGACATCGGCAAGTGCCAGCGGGATCAGCGCGGTGGCAGTGGCGACAGTGCGGGCGGCGGCCTCGATCTCGCGCCGGGCGTCCTGGTCGAGGCTGGCCAGCAGTTCGGTTTCCGCCATCGTCAGCAAAGTGCGGGCGTCGAAGGCATCGCCGCGATTGTCGGCCAGGCGCTTGCGGTTCCACTCCAGTTCAGGCCGGTCGCGGTAAAGCGCCAGCAGGCCGTTCGTCACCGCGCGGGCCTTGTCCATGCTGTCATCGGCCAGGGCCGCGCCCGCCTGCCGCTGGATGGCGTCGATGCGCGCGAACCGCGCCCAGGCCCGGTATTCGCGCCAAGCCATGCCAAGCGCCGCCAGCGTGAACAACGCGAACAGCGCCACCCCGATCCAGCCCAGCACCGGATAGCGGTTCAACAGGTCGTTGATGAAGTTCAGCGCGGCGATGGACAAAAGGAAGGTGAACAGCGCCACGCCCGAGTTAATGAAGAAGCGCGTCAGTTTCGACGGAGGGCGGCCGACAAGGCGCGTCACCATCTCCATCGTGCGGGGACGGGGCAGAGCGGGATCCGCCGCGTCGATGGGGGGCGCGTCGGCGGGGTTCGGCGTGTCGTCCCGCGCCTCGGTCGCAGGACCCGGGCGGGTGTCGCCGGTGGGCACTTCCAGTTCGATCAGGACCGGGCCACGGCGGGGTGTGTCGCTCATAGCCTGTCTCCGATCAGGAACTCGGCGGCGCGGTCCAGCCGGATGTGGGGCGGTCCGTCGCCAGGGCGCGCGGTCATGGGGGCGGGGGCGAAGTTCATGATGGCATAGTCGCCATCCAGCCATTGCGGCGCGCCGTCCCGCGCGGGATGCAGCAGCGCCGCCGGATCCGTGGGCAGTTCGCCGGGATAGAAGGCCGCCTGCCGCCCGTCCAGAAGACGGCCGCGCACGGCGGGCAGCTCCTCGCCGTTCTGGCGGATCGTGTCCTCGGTCGTGGCGCGCAGGGCGGCGATGGACATGGCCTCGGTCCGGGCGCCGCTGAAATCGGCGCGGTCGCGCGCCTCTCGCAGCATGGCAGACAGGATCGCGGTCAGGCGGTTGTGCTGGACATGGTGCAGGTGGTCGGCCTTGGTCGCAGCGAACAGGATGCGTTCGACCCGCCGCGTGCCCAGAAGCTGCGCCAGCCAGCCCGCGCGGCCGGGGCGAAAGGCGGTCAGCACGTCGGCCATGGCGCGGCGCATGTCCTCGACCGCGCGGGGGCCCTGGTGGATTGCGCCCAGCACGTCGACCAGCACCACCTGACGGTCGATGCGGGCGAAATGTTCGCGGAAGAAGGGCTTCACCACACGTGACTTGTAGGCATCGAACCGGCGGCGGAATTCCTTGTGCAGCCGTCCTTCGGCAAAGGATGCCGGCAGGGGGGCGAAGGTCAGCGCGGGCGAGCCCTCCATCTCTCCGGGGATCAGGAAGCGGCCTGGGGTGCAGTCGGACCAGCCCGCGTCCCGCGCAGCATGCAGGTGGGCGGTATAGGTCTGGGCCAGCCGCTGGGCCGTCGGTTCGTCGAAGCGGTCGCCGTCCACATTCGACAGCGCGGACTGGTATTCGTCGGCGCCGGGGCGGCCTTCCATGCGGTCCAGCACCTCGGCCGACCATTCGGAAAAATCCTTTTCCATCAGCCGCAGATCCAGCAGCCATTCGCCCGGGTAATCGACGATGTCCAGGTGCAGGGTGCGCGGCCCGGTCAGGCCCCCAAACAGACCCTTGCCGTCAAGGCGCAGGGACAGGCGCAACTGGCTGACATGACGCGTGCCTTCCGGCCAGTGCGGTTGGGGACCGGTCAGAGCGGACAGGTGACGCTCGAAGTCGAAGCGCGGCACGGTATCGTCGGGCTGGGGTTGCAGCCAGGCGGCCTTCAGGGTGCCGTCGGCGGCTGCGCGCAGGGCGTGCATCCGGCCCCGGTCCATCAGGTTTGCCACCAGCGAGGTGATGAACACCGTCTTGCCCGCGCGGGACAGGCCTGTGACGCCCAGCCGGATCACCGGATCGCCCAGGCCGATGCCTGCCATCAATGTGCTGCCGATGCCCATGCCGCCTGCCTGTTTGTTTCGTCTTTGCCGTAAGATAGACACCGGCAGGGGGTTTGAATAGGGCGGCGGGCCGGGGTTCCGCTTGGCCCGCCGTTGCGACATAACGCGGTGATGCTGGATCGGTTGCCCATCGACGATGTTCTTCCCGCCCTGAGCGAGGCCCTGGCCGCGCATGGCCGCGCGGTGCTGGTCGCCCCGCCGGGGGCGGGCAAGACGACGCGCGTGCCGTTGGCGTTGCTGGACCAGGTTGCGGGCAAGATCGTGATGCTGGAGCCGCGGCGGCTGGCCGCACGGGCGGCGGCGGAACGGCTGGCCGAGCAACTGGGCGAAGCGGTGGGCGCGCGCGTCGGATACCGGATGCGCGGCGAGAGCATCGCTGGCAGCCGGATCGAGGTCGTGACCGAGGGCATCCTGACGCGGATGATCCAGTCCGACCCCTCGCTTGACGGCGTTGGCTGCGTGATCTTCGACGAATTCCACGAACGCAGCCTGAACGCCGACCTGGGCCTGGCCCTGGTGTGGGAGGCACGGGGTGCCCTGCGCGAGGATCTGGCGGTGCTGGTCATGTCGGCCACGCTGGATGCCGAACCCGTGGCGGCGCTGCTGGACGGCGCGCCCGTAATCCGCTCCGAAGGCCGCAGCTATCCGGTCGAGACGCGCTGGCTGCCTCGCCCGCTGCCTGCGGGCGCCCGGCTGGTCAACGAAGCCGCATGGCTGATCGCGCTGGCAGAAGCCGAGACGCGCCAGACCGGCGGCACGGTGCTGGCCTTCCTGCCGGGCGAGGGCGAGATCCGGCGGGTCATGGCCCAGCTTGGCGACGGCTGCGAGGTGCTGCCGCTGTATGGTGCGCTGAAGCCCGCCGAGCAGCGGGCGGCGCTGGCGCCTCCGGGCGCGCGGCGGCGGATCGTGCTGGCAACGGCGATTGCCGAGACATCGCTGACCATTCCGGCAGTGCGGGTGGTGGTGGATGCGGGCCGGGCGCGGCGGGCACGGGTTGATCCGGGGTCGGGCATGTCGCGGCTGGTGACCGAACGCGTCAGCCGGGCCGAGGCCGATCAGCGCCGCGGCCGCGCGGGCCGTGTGGCCCCGGGCATCTGCTATCGCATGTGGGCACGGGCCGAAGAAGGCGCGTTGCCGGCCTTTGCCCCGCCCGAGATTGTCGTGGCGGATCTGGCGGGGCTTGCCCTGGAACTGGCCGCCTGGGGGGCCGAGGCGGGCGAGCTGGCCTTCCTGACGCCCCCCCCTGATGGTGCCTTGGCCGAGGCGCGATCCCTGCTGCGGGAACTTGAGGCATTGGACGCCGGAGGGCGGATCACCGGCCACGGGCGCGCCCTGGCGCGGTTGCCGCTGCATCCGCGGCTGGCCCATATGCTGTTGCGCGCAGGGCCGGAGGCGGCCGATGTCGCGGCGCTGCTGTCCAGCCGCGATCCCTTGCGCGGCGCTCCGGTGGATCTGGCGCTGCGGCTGGCGGCGGTGCGCGATCCGAAAGGATTTGCGGCGCGGCATCCCTTTGAGGCGAACCGGGCGGTGATCCAGCAAATCCGCGATGAGGCTGCCCGGCTGCGGCGGCTGGTTGCGTCCCGCGATGGCGGGGGGCCTTCTGCCCCCCGCACCCCCCGAGGATATTTGAGTGAAGAAGAAGTGGGCGGGATGGTCTCGTTGGCCTATCCCGACCGGATCGGGCTGCGGCGCAAGGGGGATGATCCGCGATACGTGTTGTCGGGGGGCAAGGGCGCCGTCATGGAGGCGGGCGATCCCATGGCCGGGCAGCGGCTGGTTGTCGCGGCCGATCTGGACGGCGATCAGCGCGAGGCGCGGATCCGCATGGCTGCCCGGCTGGACGAGGCCGATCTGCGCGCGCTGCATGGCGATCGGATCGAGAAGGTCGAGATCTGCGAATGGTCGCGGCGCGATGGGAGGGTCATGGCGCGGGTGCAGGAACGGCTGGGGGCCTTGGTGCTGTCGGACCGCGCTTGGCCTGACGTGCTGTCCGAAGCCGTCGCGCGGGCCGCCCTGGAGGGGTTGCGGCTGGATGGCCTGTCCTGGACTCCGGCTGCCGCGCGGCTGCGGGCGCGGGTCGCGCTGCTGCCGGACCTGGGCCCAGTCGATGACGCGAGCCTGCTGGAGGACGGGGATTGGCTGCTGCCCTGGCTGGGGCGCGCGCGGACGCTGGCCGATCTGCGCGGGCTGGATTTGGTCGAGCCGCTGAAGACGCGGATCGGCTGGGACGGCCAGCAGCGACTGGACCGAGAGGTTCCGGCGCATTTCGTGACGCCCCTGGGCCGCAAGGTGCCCATCGACTATGACCACGAGCAGCCGTCCATCGAACTGCGCCTGCAGGAGCTGTTCGGGGTGACGCGGCACCCCGTCGTGGGTGGGCGGCCCCTGCGGATCAGCCTGCTGTCGCCGGGCGGCAAGCCCGTGCAGGTGACGACGGACCTGCCGGGGTTCTGGGCGTCGTCCTATGCCGAGGTGCGAAAGGACATGCGCGGCCGTTATCCCCGCCATCCCTGGCCCGACGATCCGCGCAAAGCCGATCCCACCACCCGCGCCAAGCCACGCGGCACCTAGTCGCCAGGGTCTAGTCCACCGCGCGGATCAGCGCCTTGTCGAGGACGCGCAGCACCTGCGCCAGGTCGTGCCCGCGCTTCAGGATGCGCCCGTCCATGGCGATCACGGAATAGGCGCCCTGGGCGTTGCGCAGGCGGGGACGCTTTTCGATCCGATACAGGGGATGTTCCGTCGCCCGGCGGAAGACGCTGAAGACGGCGGCGTCGCGCAGGAAGGACATGGCATAGTCGCGCCATTCCCCCGCAGCGACGAAGCGGCCATAGACCGACAGGATCAGCGACAGTTCCGCCCGGTCAAAGACGACGCGATCAGGGGCGGGAGGAAACGGCGGGCCTGCATCCATCATGACAGGATGGTGACAGCCCGCCATCCGGCTGGCAATGCCGAAAAGGGCGCCATCCGGCGATCAATAGCAACTGACCTTTTCGATCCGGCCCGTGCTGCCGTATTCGATGTTCAGACGCTCGGGCCGGAAGTCCGAGGTCACGGCATCGTTCGGTCCGATCTGGCGGGTGCCGATCGGGAAGGTCATCGCGGCCAGGACCGAGACCGGCTGCCCTACCAGCCCCTGATAGGCCGAGGCGCGGCAGTCATCGGGCGGCGCAGCCTCGGGCAGGGGTTCGACAGGCATCGGTTCGCAGGCGGCCAGCAGGGCGGCGGCGGACAGTCCGAGGATCAGGGTTCTGGGATTCATGATGTCATCCGCAATCGACGTTGGTGATGATGCCCGCCGCATCCAGGCGGAAGACGATCCGGTTCGGGTCGTATTCCTGCGGCTCGATCCCGCGGTATTCGACGACCCGGTAGTCCTTGGTGATGCCCAGCGTCGGGATCACGCTGCCGGGCTGGCCCACGGTCGAGGCATAATTCTTGGTCGCCCCGCACAGGTCGGGCTTGCGTTCCGTCAGGCCTGCCACGCCCACAACCGGTTCCGGCGCAGGCGGGACATAGGCCACGGGGGCAGGCGCCGGCATCGGCGCGGGTGCAGGCGCCGGGGCCATGCAGGCCGACACCAGCGTGGCGGCGGCAATCAGCGGCAGCAGAAAGGTGGTGGTCTTCATGATCGTCTGTATTCCCTCGGGGTGCCCGTCTGTTGCGGGGTTGTGGGGCGATGATACAGAGACGGCCGGGGCTTGAGAAGGCGCCCTGGCCGTCACGATTGCATCAGCGGCTGCCCGCAGCCATGAGAAGGTCGGTCTGCGCAGGCAGCGCTGCTCGCAGGAACAGGTGGGCTGCGGATTGCGATATCGTCTGGACGTCGCTGTCCGAGGGAAAGCTTTCCCGGTCCCGCAGCAGCGAATCCATCAGCCCTGCGCTTGCCAGGGCAATCAGCTGTTCGGCAGCGATTCTGGTATCCTCGATGCAAAGATGGCCCGACTGGACCCAGCGCACCAGATACGGGCGGATCGCGTCGTGCACGATGTGCAGGACCCGATCGTGGAAGCTGCCCGACAGGGCGGCAAAGCGCCGCGCCTCGGCCACGTGAACGCGATAAAGACGCACCCGGTCTGGATCGGCCAGCCATTCCGCGATGCGGGCGGTCATCAGCGGTATCGCCTGCCCGGGGTGCAGGTCATCAGGGATGTCCAGCGAGAAGCTGCCGTCCAGGCGGGCGGTCTCGGCCTGCATGGCTTCGTGGAACATTCGTGACTTGTCAGGGAAATAGCTGTAGAGCGTTGCCTTCGAGACATGCGCGGCCTGCGCGATGTCATCGACGCTGGCCCCGGCATAGCCGTCGCGCAGGAAGATCGCGCTGGCCCCCTGTATGACCTGACTGAACTTGCGACCTTGGCTAACAGGTTGATTCTTCGCCATCTCTCAATTCCCAACTCAGCACTGCTTCTTACCAGTGCCGACAGGTTCAATCCCTGAACATGCCTTCTGGTTGCAAGGGGGGGCCGGCAGTTCTGCGGCCGGCTGAGGTCATCGGGGCACAGGTCTTTCGGAAATGCCTTGTTTTTGTTCAAATCGGCCTTGGCACCCGTGGCCGGGCTGGCATAGCGTCCCAAACGTCACCAACCGGCCTAACTGTCAGGAGCAGCCGATGACGATCCCCCATACTTCTTTCCGCGACTCGGTCGAGCGGATGTTCACCCATGCCGCGAGCCTGATGGATCTTCAGCCGGGCCTGGAAGAAAAGATCCGGGTCTGCAACTCGACCTATACGGTGCGCTTCGGGGTTCGCCTGCGCGGGCAGATCCACACCTTCACCGGCTATCGGTCCGTCCATTCGGAACATATGGAGCCGGTCAAGGGCGGCATCCGCTATTCGCTGGACGTGACCCAGGACGAGGTCGAGGCGCTGGCCGCGCTGATGACGTATAAATGCGCCCTGGTCGAGGTGCCCTTCGGCGGATCGAAGGGCGGGCTGTGCATCGATCCCCGCGCCTGGAACGAGGATGAGCTGGAACGCATCACCCGCCGCTTCACCTATGAGCTGTCGCGCAGGAACCTGATCTCGCCCAGCCAGAACGTGCCGGCCCCCGACATGGGCACGGGCGAGCGAGAGATGGCCTGGATGGCCGACGCCTACAAGCGGCTGCATCCCGACGACATCAACGCCAAGGCCTGCGTCACCGGCAAGCCGCGCCATGCGGGCGGGATCGAGGGCCGGGTCGAGGCCACGGGCCGGGGCGTGCAATACGCGCTGCGCGAGTTCTTCCGCCACGCCGACGTGATGAAGAAGGCGGGCCTGGAAGGCGGGCTTGCGGGCAAGCGGGTGATCGTGCAGGGCCTGGGCAACGTGGGCTATCATGCGGCGCAGTTCCTGTCGGTCGAGGACAAGGCCCTGATCACCTGCGTCATCGAGCGCGACGGCGCGATCAGCAATCCGCAGGGCATCAACATCGACGCGTTGCGCGGCCATATCCGCGCGACCGGGGGCATCAAGGGCTTCGTGGGTGGCGATTATCGAGAAAACGGCTTGGCCGCGCTGGAGGACGACTGCGACATCCTGATCCCGGCCGCGATCGAAAGCGTGATCCACGCCGAAAACGCCGACCGCATCCGCTGCAAGCTGATCATCGAGGCCGCGAACGGTCCCGTCACCGCCGACGCCGACGAGATCCTGAAGCGCAAGGGGATCGTGATCATCCCCGACATGTATGCCAACGCGGGCGGCGTGACCGTTTCCTATTTCGAATGGGTCAAGAACCTGTCGCAGATCAGCCTGGGCCGTCTGGAGCGCCGCCACGAGGAAGCCCGCGCGCGGATGCTGATCGAGGAACTGGAACGCATCTCGGCCGACACCGGCACGAATTTCGAACTGGCGCGGGGCTTCAAGGACGCCTTCCTGCATGGCGCGGACGAACTGGACCTGGTCCGGTCGGGCCTGGACGACACCATGCGCGAGGCCTTCAAGAAGATGAAGGAGGTGTGGATGTCGAACCCGAAGGTGGATGACATGCGCACCGCGGGCTATGTCGTGGCGATCCGGCGGATTGCGAATGTGTATGGTTCGCTGGGGTTGTGACCGGGGCAGGGGGGCGCTGCCCCCCGTCCTGCGGACTCCCCCCGGGATATTTTCTCACAGAAGATGATCAGCCGCGCGGAGCGGCGGCGCGGCGCAGGCGGTCGTTGATCGCGGCGCCGAGGCCATGGTCGGGGATAGGGGCGACCGAGATCGGGCGGCCCTCGCGGTCGGCGCGGCGCAGGGTGTCGAACAGGCGGGCGGCGGCTTGCGTCAGGTCGCCGGTTTCCGACAGGGTGAAGGGGCCGGGCTGGCCGAAGGCGATATGGGTTTCGTCGGGCGTGGGATCGGGCGCGTTCAGGCGCAGCGGGGCCTGCGGGGCATAGTGGCTGGTCAGTTGCCCCGGCGCGTTCGGGGCGGCGGGGTCGGCGTGATGGTCCGCAAGCGGGTGGGCCAGGGTTGCGGCAATCGCCTCGGCCGGGATGCCGCCGGGGCGGAGCAGGGTGGCGCAGCCCTGGGGCCAGCCGATGATGGTGGATTCGAGGCCCACCGGGCAGGGACCAGCATCAAGGACGGCGGCGATGCGGCCGTCCAGGCCGCCATCGGGGTCCAGCACATGAGCCGCGCTTGTGGGGCTGATCCGGCCCGAGGCATTGGCGGACGGCGCGGCCAGCGGGCCGGTCAGGCGCAGCAGGGCCTGCGCGACCGGATGGGCGGGGACGCGGATCGCGATCGTATCAAGGCCCGCCGTCACCAGCGATGCGATGGCGGCATCCGGGCGCAGCGGCAGCACAAGGGTCAGCGCGCCGGGCCAGAAGGCTGCGGCGAGCGTCTCGGCCTCGGGCGACATCTGGGCGATGCTGCGCGCCGCATCCATATCGGGCACATGCACGATCAGCGGGTTGAACGACGGGCGTCCCTTGGCCTGGTAGATCCGGGCGACCGCCTGGCCGTTGCGCGCGTCGCCCGCCAGGCCATAGACCGTCTCGGTCGGGATCGCCATGACTTGGCCCGCCGCCAGCAGGATCGCCGCGCGGGCCATGCCCATCTGGTCTGGCAACAGGTGTTCGGTCTGCATCCGTGACGCCGGGTTTCGGTTGAGCCTTGTCCCAAGCCCCATAAGATGGCTTGTGACAGTCTGATAGTCGCGCCGGGACCGAATGCCAAGGCGCCAGGGAGAGGGATCCAGATGAGCTACAAGGCGCCGGTTGCGCAGATCGACTTCATCCTGAACCATGTCGTGCCGTTCCCCGACCTTGCCCGAACCGACCGCTTTGCCGAGGCGACGACCGAGACCGCATCGGCGATCCTGAGCGAAGCCGGGAAGCTTGCGACCAATGTGCTGGCCCCCTTGAACCGCGCGGGTGACGAAACCCCGGCAGTGCTGGAGAATGGCCGCGTGAGGTCCTCGCCCGGCTATGCCGAAGGGTTCCGCGCCATTGCCGAGGGCGGCTGGATCGGGCTTTCGGCCGATCCCGAACATGGCGGCATGGGCCTGCCCCAGGCGCTGAACATGGCCGTGGCCGAGATGATGTCGGGCGCCTGCCTTGCGCTGCAACTGAACCCGCTGCTGACCCAGGGCCAGATCGAGGCGCTTGAGCATCACGCCAGCGACGATCTGAAGGCGCTGTATCTGCCCAAGCTGATTTCCGGCGAATGGTCCGGCACGATGAACCTGACCGAACCCGGCGCTGGCAGCGATGTCGGCGCGCTTGTGACCAAGGCCGAGCCGCAGGGCGACGGCACATACCGGGTGACGGGCCAGAAGATCTATATCACCTGGGGCGACAGCGACGTGACGGAAAACGTCTGCCATCTGGTGCTGGCCCGTCTGCCGGGTGCGCCCAAGGGGACCAAGGGCATCAGCTTGTTCATGGTGCCGAAGCTGATCCCCGACGACCAGGGCCGCCCTGGCGTCGCCAACAGCCTCAAGGTCGTGAGCCTGGAAGAAAAGCTGGGCATCCACGGCAGCCCCACCTGCGTGATGAGCTTCGAGGGCGCGACCGGCTGGCTGGTCGGGGGCGAGCACAAGGGCATGGCCGCGATGTTCACGATGATGAACGTGGCGCGACTGGGCGTGGGCATGCAGGGCGTCGGCGTGGCCGAGGCTGCGTTGCAGCAGGCCGTGGCCTATGCCCAGGACCGCAACCAGATGGGACCGATCATCCAGCATCCCGACGTGCGCCGGATGCTGGCCACCGCCCGGGCCGAGGTCTTTGCCGCCCGCGCCATCGGCCTTGCCTGCGCGACCGCCATCGACCTTGAGCGCGCCACGGGCGACGCCGTCCACGCCGCCCGTGCGGCCTTCCTGACGCCGATCGCCAAGGCCTATGGCACCGATGTCGGCTGCCGGGTGGCCGACATCGGCGTGCAGGTCCATGGCGGCATGGGCTATGTCGAGGAAACCGGCGCCGCGCAGTATCTGCGCGATGTGCGAATCACGCCTATCTACGAAGGCACCAACGGTATCCAGGCGATGGATCTGGTGGGCCGCAAGCTGTCGGATGGCGGCGACGCCGCCCTGCGCCTGCTGGACGAGGTCGCGGACGGCGCCAAGGCCGCGCAGGCCGATCATCCGCAGATGGCCAACCAGTTGTGGCAGGCGGCGGAAACCCTGCGGGAGGCGACCCAGACCCTGCTGGAGCGTGACCTGCCGCAGCGTTTCGCCGGGGCCGTTCCCTATCTGTCGGCCTTTGCGCGGGTCCTGGGGGGGCTTTACCATCTGCGCGCGGCCCAGGCCGGGGGCGATTCGCATCTGGCGCTGGCCCGCGTCTTCATGGCCCGCGTGCTGCCACGCCATGCGTCCGATCTGGCCGAGGCCCTGGCAGGGCTTGACGACCTGGCGAGTATCAGCGACGCGGCGCTTGCGGGCGAAATCGCCGCGTGATCGCCTATCCTTTCGAAACCCCGCCCCAGGCGGATCAGGCGGTGACGGTCGCGCCGGGCGTGCTGTGGATGCGTCTTGCTCTGCCGATGGCGCTGGATCACGTCAATGTCTATGCCCTGGATGACGGGGACGGCTGGACCGTGGTGGATACCGGCTTCGACACCCCTGCCAGCCGCCAAGACTGGGAGGCGCTGCGGACCGGACCGCTGGAAGGAAGGCCCATCAGGCGGGTGATCGGCACGCATCACCATCCCGACCATATCGGGCTTGCGGGCTGGTTCATCGGGCAGGGCGCGGAATTCCTGATCAGCCGCACCGCCTGGCTGACGGCGCGGATGCTGGTTCTGGACCGGCAGGACCGCGCCACGGCCGAATCGCTGGCCTTCTGGCGCCGGGCCGGAATGCCTGCCGACCTTCTGGAGAAACGTTCGGCGGAACGGCCGTTCAATTTCGCCGATGTGGTGCATCCGATTCCCTTGGGCTTCACCCGCCTGAGCGACGGCCAGCAGGTCAGCTTCGGGGGCAGGCGCTGGCGGGTCGCCATGGGACACGGCCACGCGCCCTGCCACGCGACCTTCTGGTCGCTGGACGACGACCTGGTGATCGGGGGCGACCAGCTGCTGCCCTCGATCTCGCCCAACCTGGGGGTCTATCCCACGGAACCCGAGGCCGATCCGGTCGGCGAATGGCTGGAAAGCTGCCACCGCATGATGGACCTGGCCGAGGCCCGGCACCTTGTCCTGCCCGGCCACAAGCTGCCCTTCACCGGCCTGCCCACCCGGCTGCGGCAGTTGATCGACAATCACCACGGCGCGCTTGACCGGATGACGGCGGCGCTGCGGGAAGGACCGCGCACGGCGGTCGGCTGCTTCGACATCCTGTTCAGGCGCCGGATCGGCGCGGGCGAATTCGGTCTGGCCCTGATCGAGGCGGTGGCCCATGTGAACCACCTGCGCAAGCAAGGCATCGTGACACAGGCGGGCGAGAGTGACGGCGCCCTGCTGTGGGGGGCGTGACAGGGCGGGTGGTTTCGGCTATCGCCTTGGCAACGGGAACAGAAGGAACGGCGCATGGCCCAGCATCACAACCACGAGGTCACCGAACACAAGGTCGGCACCATGGACATCACCGAACAGCAGCGCACCTTTGCGGGCTTCATCAAGTTCGCCACCTGGACCGCGATCCTGTCGATTCTGGTGCTGATCTTCATGGCCCTGGTCAACGCCTGATCGCCGGACCGGATTTCCCATGAAAAGACGCGTTTTCCTGGCTGCGGCCTTGCCCGCCGCCCTTGCCGCCTGCGGCGCCCAAAGCATCTGGGCCACCGACGAGGAACTGCGGGCCGCACGCTTCGTGTCCGACGAGCCACCCTCGATCACGCTGCTGACGGTCATCGGCATCCCGCGCGGCGAAGGGGGGCATTCCGGGCTGATGATCAACGGCAGTCAGCGGGTGATCTATGACCCGGCGGGAAGCTGGGAACATCCCCGCATCCCGGAACGCAACGACGTGCTTTACGGGATCACCGACAACTTCAAGAACTTCTATCTCGATTACCATGCCCGCAGCACCTATTGGGTGGCCGAGGATACGGTCTTCGTCAGCCGCGAGGTGGCCGATGCCGCCATCCGTGCGGTCGAGCAGCAGGGCGCGTCGCCCAAAAGCTATTGCGCGGTGAACAGCGGGCAGGCCCTGCGCCGCGTGCCGGGGTTCGAGAACGCGCCGACGGGATTCAGCCCGATCAGGTTGCGGAACTGGTTCCTGACCCTGCCGAACGTCCAGTCCAAGCGCCACATGGACGGCGATCCGGCCAACAACCACGACGTGCTGCTGCGCCAGAAGGACGGCCGGATCGTCGGCTACAACATGTAAAGCAGGCCAAAGAGCGTGATCGCGCCCGCCAGGATGGCGCTGATCATGTTCTTTGTCCAAAGGCCGACCGCCACGGTCACCGCGGCTGCGGCCATTCGCGCCGGATCAAGCTGGCCCCCCGTCGCGGCGGGCCAGACGACCAGCGGCGCGACCAGCGCGGGCAGCACCGCCACCGGAGTATAGCGCAGCATCCGCAGCACCCAGGACGGCATGTCCCGGTCGCCAAGCGCCCCCAGGAAGGACCAGCGGATCAGGAAGGTGCCGATGCCCAGCACCACGATCACCAGCCAGACGGTCAGGTCGGATACGCCGCTGTTCATGCCTGCGCCCTTCGTGCTGTCCTGGTTTCCACGATCGCCCCGACGGCCATTCCCACAGGCGCGGCGATCAGCAGGCCAAGGCCGGACGGCAGCCCTGCCAGCAGCAGCGACCCCGCCACGGCGACAAAGCAGGCCGCCAGATGCGCAGGCGTGCGCAGCATCGGCGCGATCATCGCAAGGAACGTGATCGGCATGGCGAAATCCAGGGCGATGTCGTCCGGGATCGCACGCCCCAGGGTCGCGCCCAGCCAGGATCCGATCATCCAGGGAATGCAGACCACGACGGCCACGCCCAGGAAGAAGGCCAGCCGCTGCGGCATTCCCAGGCGGGGATGCCTTTCGTATTCCTGGATCGACAGGGCATAGCTTTGATCCACCAGGGCATAGGCCAGCCAGGCCCTTTGCCCGCCCGTCGCCCCTCGCAGCCAAGGCACGAGTGATGCCGAATACATCGCCATGCGCAGGTTCACCGCCAGGCAGGACAGGATCACGATAACAACGGAAGCGTTGTCGGACAAAAGCTGCACGGCCGTGAACTGCGACGCGCCGGCAAGGACCAGCACGGAAAAGCCCAGGACCTGCGCCACGTCCAGCCCCGCCTCGGTCGCGACAATGCCGAACAGGGCCGAAAAGGGGATCATCACGATAAGGAAGGGCAGCGACTGGACCGCGCCCCGCCAGAAGCTTTCCCGCGCGGTGCGCATGGCGCCGTCTTCGGCAAGGGGCCGCCGACTATCGGGGCGGGGATCAGATGTGGCTGACATGGGGCTTTCGCATGGGACCGGAGCGCGGCACCTTCGTTGCACGACGCGCAAGGATAAGGCAAGGCCGGGTGCAGATCGCAAGTCCCATTCCCGACCGGCATCTTGCCGATGCGGCGCTTCTGTGGGCCAGGGCCTTCGCGCCTCCGCTGGGGGCAAGGCAGCCCAGGCTGCGCCCTTGTCACGGCATAGCGGCGATCGGGGCGAATGGACGCCTGGGCGGGGTTGCGGGGATTCGCGACCACAGGGGCGGGTTTCTGGCGGATCAGCCCTGGCTGGCGCGGGTTCTGTACCGCATGGCCCCGCCCACTGCCGATCTGGTGATCGACGGGATCGTGGTCGATGACCGCCGGCTGGGCATTGGTCGCGCACTTTTGGACCGGGCTGCCCAAGTTGCCCGCCATGCGGGCCGTCCCGGCCTGCGGGCCGAGGTCGAGGTGCGGAACACCGTCGCCATGGCCTTCTACGCAGCGACCGGCTTTGTGGAAATCGGCCGTGGCTTCTTTGGCTGGCCCTGGTCGGGGCCGGTGGCGATCCTGCACCGGCCAGTCTGATCAGCCGAACGTCCCGGCAATGCGGCCCAGCAGCATGAAGGCGCGGGCTGACCGTGTTTCCGCCAAGACGGCGACCTGTGCATCGTCCATCTGCGGCAGATGGCGCGTCAGCATGGCGTCGAAATGGCGCAGGAAGTGATGGGCCGTGTCGCGGAAGATTTCGTCCCGATCCAGCAGGCTGGACGTGATGTCCAGCGCGACGGGATCATGGATGCCGCCCAGGGGGGCGACGGCGCTGCCGCGTTCGCCTTGGGCAAAGCGCCGCCAGACGGCAACGGGGGCCGGATCGGGCGGCAGGTCGTCCATATACAGATCCTGCCCTGCCAGCAGCGTGACCACATCCTGCGCGGCCCGCAGCACGCGGGCGTGTTCGGGATCCTGTAGGGCCAGCCGCAGCGCGGCGATGGCGGGTGCATCATCGGCGCCGTCGGGAAAGTTCAGCGCACGGATCAGGGTTTCCCCATCGACATCGACCGGAGGGGTGCTGTCCAGCCGCGTCGCCTGCTGGCGCTGCTCGACGACCGGACGAGGCGCGGGGCGAGGGGCCACGGGCGCGCGGGGCTGCGGGTCCGCATCTTCGGCGATCATCGCCTCGGGGGTGGGACGGGGCGGCGGGGCGCCCCTGGTCGCGGCCATGTCGCGCAACTGCGTCAGGCGCAGGCGCAGATCCTCGGCTTCGGCGCGCAGGACGGCCAGGGCGCGGGCCATGCCGATTGCCAGCCAGATCAGCGCCAGCGGCAGGATCGTGCCCATGACGGTGGCCAGGCGGGCGATGCCGCCCTCGGCCGCCTCGCTCTCGGGCGCCAGCAGCCAGAACAGCGCGACCAGGAACAGCCAGGCGGCGCTCAGGGCGATGCCGGTGGCTGTCAGGGCGTCCCGCCGGGTCAGGGTGGCGATGCGTGCAACCAGCGACATCGGCTTATTCGAACCGGATCGCCAGGATTTCATAGCTGCGCTGACCGCCGGGGGTCGCGACCTCGACGCTGTCGCCGACATCCTTGCCGATCAGGGCACGGGCCAGGGGGGATCGGATGTTCAGAAGCCCGCTTTCGATGTTCGCCTCGGCCTCGCCGACGATCTGATAGGTGCGCTCCTCGTCGGTGTCTTCATCGACCAGATGGACGATGGCGCCGAACTTGATGGATCCCGACAGCTTTGCCGGGTCGATCTGTTCGGCCCGCGACAGGATGGATTCCAGTTCCTTGATGCGGCCTTCGATGAAGCCCTGCTTTTCGCGGGCGGCGTGGTATTCGGCGTTTTCCGACAGGTCGCCATGTTCGCGGGCCTCGGCGATCTGACGGATGATCGCGGGGCGCTCCTTCGACTTCAGCTCGCCCAGTTCGCGTTCCAGCGCGGCATAGCCGCTGCGGGTCATCGGAATCTTGTCCATCGCTGCCCTGTCCTTTGCGGGATGCGGTTTCGTCCAAATCCTAAGGCAACGCCCCCGCCATTCGGATGGCAGGGGCGCGTCCCAGTTGTCGGCACCGTGACCTGAATCGCCGCGCCTTTGCAAGCCCGCCCGCGCCGAAAGTGGCAGATTTCGGCCGTCGCGTCAGCATTGCCGCGATGCGGCGGAAACGCTACATGAACAGCAAGCCAGCCTTGGGAGGAGCGCGCCATGACCGACATCACGCAGCCTGCACGCGAGTCGATGGAGTATGACGTTGTGATCGTGGGGGCGGGTCCGTCGGGTTTGTCGGCGGCGATCCGGTGCAAGCAGATCGACCCGGACCTGTCGGTGGTGGTTCTGGAAAAGGGGTCCGAGGTCGGCGCGCATATCCTGTCGGGGGCGGTTCTGGATCCCATCGGGCTGAACCGGCTGATCCCCGACTGGAAGGACCGCGGCGCCCCCGTGCGCACCGAGGTCGTGGACGACAACTTCTATGTCCTGGGCGAGGCGGGCCAAGTCCGCGTGCCCAACTGGCCGATGCCGCGGCTGATGAACAATCACGGCAACTACATCGTTTCGATGGGCAGCGTCTGCCGCTGGCTGGCCGAACAGGCCGAGGCACTGGGCGTCGAGATCTTTCCCGGCATGGCCGCCAGCCAGGTCGTCTGGGCCAGGAACGAAGATGGTTCCGACCGCGTGAAGGGCGTGGTCGCGGGCGAGATGGGGCTGCAGTCCGACGGCACCCCCGGCCCGAACTATGAACCCGGCATGGAACTGCACGGCAAGTATGTCTTCATCGGCGAGGGCGTGCGCGGGTCTCTGGCCAAGCAGATCATCAACCGCCTGGGCCTGTCCGAAGGCCACGAGCCGCAGAAATACGGCCTCGGCATGAAGGAGATCTGGGAGGTCGCCCCCGAGAAGTTCCAGAAGGGCCGCGTGGTGCACACGATGGGCTGGCCCCTGGGCAAGAACGCCGGCGGCGGCAGCTTCATCTATCACTACGAGGACAACCTGGTGATGGTGGGCTTCGTGGTGCACCTGAACTACGAGAACCCGTATCTCTATCCCTACATGGAGTTCCAGCGCTTCAAGCACCACCCGATGGTGGCCGAACTGCTGGAAGGCGGCAAGCGCATCAGCTACGGCGCGCGCGCGATCAGCGAAGGGGGCTGGCAGTCGCTGCCGGAACTGTCCTTCAACGGCGGGGTGCTTCTGGGCTGCTCGGCGGGCATGGTCAATGTGCCGCGCATCAAGGGCAACCACAACGCGATGATCTCGGGGATCGAGGCGGCGGAAGCGGCTGCGGCGGCCATCGCGGCGGGGCGCGCGGGCGACCGGCTGACCGACTATGACACCGCGGTGCGGACGGGCGCCATCGGCCAGGACCTGAGGAAGGTGCGCAACGTCAAGCCCGCCTGGTCGCGCTACGGCCTGTGGCCGTCCTTGGTGCTGGGCGGCATGGACATGTGGGGCGCGGGGCTGACGGGCCGCAACCTCCTGGGCGGGTGGAAGCACGGCAAGACGGATGCCGAGGCCACCGGCAAGGCTGCGCAGTTCAAGCCGATCGACTATCCGAAACCCGACGGCAAGCTGTCCTTCGACCGGCTGACCAACGTGGCGTTTTCCTTCACCAACCACGAGGAAAGCCAGCCCTGCCACCTGAGGCTGAAGGACCCCACGGTCCCGATCCGCGTGAACCTGCCCGAATATGCCGAGCCCGCGCAGCGCTATTGCCCGGCCGGCGTCTATGAGGTGGTCGAGGACGCGTCAGGCCCGCGCTTCGTGATCAACTTCCAGAACTGCGTCCACTGCAAGACCTGCGACATCAAGGACCCCTCCCAGAACATCGTCTGGACAACCCCCCAGGGCGGCGACGGGCCGAATTACCCGAATATGTGATGAGAAGGGCGGACCTGCCTGTTGGGCGATAGTTCACCCGAGATGATCACTTTTTCACGGGGAAACTCAGGCGCATAAGAACGGCAGAGGGAAGTCCTTTCCGCTGCGGAAAGAACTTCCTGCAATCTTGTGTCTGTTCCATAATCCCGTTCAGCCACGAGGTGGCCGATGGAGTTAGGCATCCTCTGTCAGCCACTGGCTGCGCTCCTGACGAAGCTCTTGCCAGACGGCATCAACCGCTGACATCGTGATGAAGGATGATGACGGGCCGCCACCCTTGATGTTCATCATCTGCAGCTTGTCGTCTGGCTGGCGCCCAGGCAGGTAAAGCCGTTTTTTCAAGAAGCTCCTGGAGTTTCTGAAGGTCCTGCACGGAATCGAAGATTTAACAGTCATGGCAATCTCCTTTGAAGAGATAGTGTGACTGGGTGCTACCTGCGCCAAGCGGACTGGCGGGGCAGGACCGTGATAGAAAGTCTGCCGACCCTGTAACGCCTGTGTTCCGGTCTTCAAGCCACGCAACGGTCAGGATGTCATCCCCCTCTTTTCCGCCCTGTGCAGCAGCATCCTGACGGTCGAGGAATACCACTTGCTCTTGCCGCGGCGGGCGCTCGCACCTGGCCTCCCGCCGGGAGGTAATGCCGGGCAAGGTCAGGTCAGGATCGGCAAATGCAGACCCAGCTTCTCGACAGGGTTCTGCAGACAGTGCCGGTAAGCGCCACAGCATGGATCGTTGTTCCGGCAAAGCCCGGAGGGCCAGGTCGATGCGGCCTGCGGTGTCAGACCCGGCGGTCCATGGCTGCAAAGGCCGCCAGTATGTGGTCTTCCCGGCAGGCGGAATTCCATCATCAAGCCCCAGGGGCCGATCAACTGGTCGCCTTGCCCGGCCCAAGTGAGCGGCCGCCCGCAGGATCAGCCTGGGCCGGACAGAACGAGGGGACGCCTGTCCGTCTGGCCTGGCGCCACAACAGTTTGAACAGGCGGATTACATCAACCGGCGGCAAAGATCCTGCGACATCACGGAACCTCACAACTTTGCGATTGCTTTAACCCGCATGGGCCGAAGTCATCGAAGGACCACCGCTGCATGAGCATCTGTCGCAGGATCCGGGCGTTGCACCCTGTCGCCCTGCCCTTGTTGCTGGGCGGCTGCGATGGGCCGCAATCCGCGCTTCGGCCCGGCGGGCAGGATGCCGCGCAGCTTTACCTGCTTTTTGTCGTGATGCTTGTGGGCGCAGTTGTGCTTTGGCTCGCCTTGAACGGGCTGTTCTTCTATTTCACGCGGGTCAACCAGCAGCAGTTCTCGCTGCGGCACGGCAACAGGATCATCATCGGGGCGGGCGTGATCCTGCCCACGGTCGTCGTCGGCAGCCTGTTGGCTTGGGGCCTGTCGATCATGCCCTCGCAGCGCGCGCCGGGCGACGGGCTGGTCATCCGCGTCACCGGAGAGGAATGGTGGTGGCGCGTCGAATACTGGCCGCCGGGGGCAGATGCCCCGATCGTCTCGGCCAACGAGATCCGGTTTCCCGCCGGCAGCCGCACCGAGCTGCGCCTGACGGCACGCACCTATATCCACTCTCTCTGGATCCCCTCGCTGGGTGGCAAGATGGACATGATCCCCGGCCGCGAGACTGTGCTGACGCTGCATCCAGACCTGGAAGGCTTCTATCGCGGCCAATGCGCCGAGTTCTGCGGCGCGTCCCATGCCATGATGGCATTCGAGTCGGTGGTGATGGCCCCGGACGACTTCGACGCATGGCTTGCGCACGAAGCCGCGCCCGCATCCCGGCCGCAGACGCCGATGCAGGTGCGGGGGCAGGACATCTTCCGCGACGAGGGCTGCGGCGCCTGCCATGCCATCCGGGGCACCGAGTTCACGGGCAGCGTCGGTCCCGACCTGACCCATCTGGCATCGCGCCATTCGCTGGCGGCAGGCATCATGGAGGTCGAGCGCGACGACCTGATGCGCTGGATCGCCCATACCCGCGACATCAAGCCCCAGGTCGCCATGCCCCCCTATGACTGGCTGGACGCCGAGGAACTTGCCGCCCTGGCCGCGTATCTGGAGAGCCTCGAATGATCGACCGCACCCCCCAGGGCATCTATCCCCCGACCGAGGCGATGCTGGCCGAGCCGGTGCCCCAGGATGTCCGGGACGCCCAGGAAGACCGGCTGCGGCGGGTGTGGAAGACCAAGACCGGCATCCGCTATCTAATGACGGTCAACAATTCCGAGGTCGGCAAGTGGTATTCGCTGACCTGCTTTGCCTTCATGCTGTCGGCCGGGGTCCTGGCGCTGCTGATGCGCGTGCAGCTGGCCTTTCCGGGAATGCAGTTCCTGGACGCCGACCGCTTCAACCAGTTCTTCACCATGCACGGCTCGGCGATGATGTTCCTGTTCGCCGTGCCCCTGTTCGAGGCGATGGCGATCCTGATCCTTCCGGCCTTCCTGGGCGCGCGCGACATGCCCTTTCCGCGCCTGTCGGCCTTCGGCTACTGGTCCTTTCTGATCGGCGGCGTGTTCGTTCTTGGATCGGTGCTGTTCGACGCGGCGCCCAAGTCCGGCTGGTTCATGTATCCGCCCCTTGCGACCGAGGATCCGGGCGTCGGATCGGACATCTGGCTGCTGGGCCTGTCCTTCATCGAGATCGCATCCATCGCCGCGGCGGTCGAGCTGATCGTGGGCGTGCTGAAATGCCGTCCGCCGGGGATGCGGATCAACACCATGCCGCTTTACGCCTGGTATGTGCTGGTCGTGGGCGGGATGATCCTGTTCGCCTTTCCCCCGCTGATCGCCGGCGACCTGCTGTTCGAGCTTGAGCGCGCGCTTGACTGGCCCTTCTTCGATCCGGCGCGCGGGGGCGATCCTATCTTCTGGCAGCACCTGTTCTGGATCTTCGGCCACCCCGAGGTCTATATCGTGTTCCTGCCCTCGGTTGCGATTGCGGCCATGATCGTGCCGACCATGGCCCAGCGTCCGATCGTGGGCTATTCCTGGATCGTGCTGTCGGCGGTGGGGACGGGGTTCCTGTCCTTCGGTTTGTGGGTCCACCACATGTTCACCACCGGCCTGCCGATGATCTCGCTGGCCTTCTTTTCCGCCGCGTCCGAGGCGGTGGTGATCCCCACCGGCATCCAGCTGTTCGTGTTCCTTGTCACGCTGATGGTCGGACGCGTGCAGAAAAGCCTGCCGCTGCTGTGGATCGCGGGGGGCCTTGCGATCTTCACCGCGGGCGGGCTGACCGGGATCATGCTGGCCATCGCGCCCTTCGACTGGCAGGTGCACGACACCTATTTCATCGTGGCGCATCTGCATTACACGCTGTTCGGGGGGATGGTCCTGCCGGTGATGGCGGGGGTCTATTACTTCTTTCCCTTCTTCACCAGGCGCCAGTTGTCGGTGCGGCTGGGCCGCTGGGCCTTCTGGCTGATCTTCGGCGGCTTCAACCTGACCTTCCTGCCGATGCACCTGACCGGGCTTCTGGGAATGCCGCGCCGGGTCTTCACCTATCAGCCGGACCTGGGATGGAACATGCTGAACCTGGTGTCGTCCGTGGGGGCCTTCATCATCGCGGCGGGCTTTCTGGTCTTTGCCTGGGACCTGCTGCGCCCTGGAAAACCCCGCCTGCAAGATCCGAACCCCTGGAAGGCCGGCACCCTGGAATGGAGCGCGACCCTGTCGGACGAGGACTGGGGCGTGCGTTCGATCCCGTTCATCACCTCGCGCTATCCGCTGTGGGATCAGCCCAGGCTGGTCGAGCGCATGGCCGAGGGGCGATACTACCTGCCCGACGCGCCCGAAGGACACCGCGAGACGCTGGTGACCAGCGTCATCGACGGCCAGCCCGTGCAGGTCCAACGCGTCACCGGCGATGCCTGGATCACCCTGGCCGCTGCCGTCTTCATCGGCGGCTGCTTCATCCTTCCGACATTCCATCTGTATGTCGCGGGGGCAATCTCGGGTCTGCTGGGTGTGGCCTGCATCATCTACTGGCTGTGGACCTCGACCGCGCGGATCCCCGACAAGGAAATGAAGGACGCGGGGCTGGGGCTGCGGCTGCCCACCTATGCGGCCGGGCCGCAGTCGGTCGGGTGGTGGGCCATGTGGATCACCATGCTGGGGGACGCGACGGCCTTTGCCTCGATCGTCTTCGGCTTTTTCTTCTACTGGACGGCCGGCACCGATTTCCCCCCAGCGGGGGCGGACCATGCCGATGGAATGCTGGTGCTGCTGTCCACGCTGCTGCTGACCGTCTCATGGGCGATGACGATGGCGGCACGGCGCCTGAACCGCCGGGGCAGCGTCACGGGCGCGCGGGCCGCCCTGGTCGCGGCGCCCTTGGCCGCCTTGGCGGGCGGCGGGCTTCTGGTCCTGTCGGTCCTGGACCTGTCTCCCACCAGCCATGTCTATCCGGCGGTGATCTGCGCCCTGGTGATCTGGACGGGCGCGCATGTGCTGGTGGGGGTGCTCATGCAGGGCTATTGCCTGGCCGGGCTGGTCTTCGGCAAGATCGACCCCGACCACGACGCCGATCTGTGGAACGTCTCGCTGTTCTGGCACTTTCATGTGCTGACGGTGCTTGTCACCGCCGCCGTCATCGGCCTTGCGCCGAGGCTGCTATGAAGGGGGACCGCGTGACCGGGATCAGCCACCGCCAGGACCAGGACGAGTTCCGCGGCGCCACCGGAAGCCTGTTCCGCATCGCCCTGGCGCCGACGATCTGGGCCTTCCATTTCCTGTTTTGCTACGCCGGCGCGGCCGTGTGGTGCGCGAAATTCGGCACGCCGGGGGGCATCGCCTTCCTGCGCCTGTCCATCGCGGGGCTGACGGTGCTGGCGCTTCTGGCCATCGCCTGGCAGGGCTGGCGATCCTATCGGCAATGGGCGCCCCACGACCATGACGATCATGTCGAGGGTTCCCATCGCTTTCTGGGACATGCCGCGCTGTTGCTGTCGGTCATCTCGTTCGTGGGCGTCGTCTATGTCGCCATGCCGGCGCTGTTCATCGGAAGCTGCCTATGACGACACGGTGGCCATATGCGCTTGGCGGCATTCTGCTTTTGTCGGCAATCTGGCTGCTGCCGCTGCCTGACGGCCCGCGCTTTCCCCTGCACATGATCCGGCATATGGTGCTGGTGGCCTTGGCCGCCCCGCTGCTGGTCCTGGGCTTCCCGGCGCTTGGCCGGTGGCTTGCGATCCCGCCGCTCATGGCGGCTGCGCTGGAATTCGCGCTTGTCTGGGCTTGGCACCTGCCTGTCGCGCATGGCCTGGCCTATCGGCTGCCCGCGGGTTTTGCAGCGGAACAGGCCAGCTTCCTGCTGGCCGGGCTGTGCGTCTGGGGCAGTTGCCTGCGCGGCGCCATGGAGGACGATCCTGGACTGGCGCTTGCGGGGGCAGGGGGCCTGCTGCTGACCTCGATGCACATGACCCTGCTGGGGGCCCTGCTGACGCTGGCGCCACGCGATCTTTATGCCGACTTCTGCGGCACGGTCCCCGCATTGGACGCGCAGGCGGTCGGGGGAATGCTGATGCTGGCCATCGGCACGCCCGTCTATCTGGCGGCGGGGGTCGCGCTTGCGGCGCGGGCCTTGTCCCTGCGCGAGGCGGCGTCATGAGCCGTCTGCGCGTCATCGCCGTCACCCTGGCTGCCGCAGCAGGGATCGCCGCCTTGGCCGGGGCGGCGGTGGTGTTCCTGGGCCTTTACAACACGTCGGCCAAGTCGGGGCACTGGGCCATCACCGGCTGGGTCTTGCACACGACCTTTGAAAACGCAGTCGAACTGCGTGCCCCTCCGCCAAAGGCGGTCCCGGATGATCTGGAGGACCCGGCGTTGATCGAACTCGGCGCCCGGCATTTCGACAGCGCCTGCCGGATGTGCCATGCCAGCCCCGGCCAGGTGGCCGGCGCCACCGTCAGGGCCATGGTGCCACCGCCGCCGCAGATCGAACGGGCCACGGCGAACTGGCAGCCGGCCGAGATGCACTGGATCGTCGAACAGGGCGTCAAGATGTCCGGGATGCCCGCCTGGCCCGCCGAAGGGCGGGGGGACGAGGTCTGGGCCGTCGTTGCCTTCCTCTCGGCAGTCAAGCGCGGCCTCGGCCCCGCCGATTATGCCACCCTGACCGAACCGTCGCCGCAGGGTTATTGCGCGGGCTGCCATGGGCGCCAGGGCACGGTCCGGGCACCCCGGCTGGACATCCTGTCGCCCGAATACATCGCCACCGCCCTGCGGGCCTATCGCACGGGCGCCCGGCCCAGCGGCATCATGGCCCATGCCATCAGCCAGGTGGACCCGGCGGCGGATGCCCGCTTGGCGGCCGACCTGTCCGACCTGCCTCCGGCACCCCGGGACGAAAACGGTCAGGCCCCCGCCGCCGATGCAGAGGCCATCGCCCGCACCGGGTCCATCGACATTCCCGCCTGCCTGTCCTGCCACGGTCCCGGCAACCGCAATCCGCTCATTCCCTCGCTTGACGGTCAGGTGCGGGCCTATCTTGAACAGCAGCTGTTCCTGTGGCGGGACGGCCGCCGCGGGGGCGGCGCCCGTGCGGTGCTGATGCACGAGGCGGCTGATGCCCTGACCGATGTGCAGATCCGGGCGCTTGCGGCCTATTTCGCCGAAAGGGGCGTGCCGGACCGAAACGACCCCGAATGAGGCACGCCAGGGGCAGTTGCGGGTCAGCCCGCCGATACCGGCCGGGTGGTCCCGTCCGGCCGCATGAACCGCAGGGCCAGTGCCGCGGCAAGACCGGCGCCGAACGTATCCATGATGATGTCGATCACGGTGTCGTCCTTGCCCTTGATGACATTCTGGGGCGCCAGCATGTCATAGAACCACTCGGCCACCTCCCACCAGGCGCCGATCGCCACGCCCAGGCCGGCGATCAGGACTGCGGCAAGCAGAGGCTGGCCCGGCCGGAATGCCGGCGCGCAGATGATCAGCGCCAGCCACAGGGTCAAAGCAAAGATCGTGGCGGCATGGAGGACGCGGTCGAACCACCAGGCCATGGCATAAAGGTCGAAGGCATAGCCTGCCACATTGGCGACAATCAGGATCGCCGCGCAGATCCAGGCGACAAGCCGCCCTTGCAAGGTAGACTGCATCATCGTTCCCTTCATCTGATACCCCCGGCAACCGCCTCTGGCCACCGGACGCCTGCATTTCCCATAAGGGCCGCTCTGAAATCACCAGACCTGTCTAAGGCATAATCCCGCAAAGATGCGCGGCGATTTTTTCCAAGCTGTGCCAGTTTGTGACAGGCCGCGCTTGCGGACACATTCTGTCACCACTTTTCCCTGCGTTCCGCAGGCGCCCGGGGCATACTTGGGCGATAGCAAGCGACGTCCACCAACAAAGGCGCAGGGAAATGTCTGATCATCATATTCTGATTGTCGATGATGATCCCGAAATCCGCGATCTGGTGTCACAGGTCATCGCGGCCGACGGCTATCAGGCCAGTCAGGCCTCGGATGTCCGGTCCGCTCAACGGATGCTTGAACGGAACGCGGTGGACCTCATGGTCCTGGATCTGATGCTGCCCGGCAAGGACGGCCTGACCTTCTGCCGAGAGCTGCGGGCGACCGGCGTCATGACCCCGATCATCATGCTGACCGCGAAAGGGGATGACTTCGATCGCGTCCTTGGCCTCGAGATGGGGGCCGACGATTATCTGCCCAAGCCCTTTCACGGGCGCGAACTGCTGGCCCGCATCAAGGCCGTGCTGCGCCGGAGCAACAGCCAAAGGCCCGCTTCCACGGAACCGGCCTCCAGGTTCGTTTCCTTCGACGGATGGCGCCTTGATACCGGCAAGCGGGAACTGATCTCCACCGACGAGATCGTCGTCCTGCTCAGCAGCGCGGAATACGAACTGCTGATCGCCTTTCTCACCTGGCCGCAGGTCGTGCTGTCGCGAGAGAAGCTTCTGGACGCCACCCATGGCCGTTCGGCGATCATTTCGGACCGCAGCATCGACATCCAGGTCAGCCGGCTGCGCCGCAAGCTGGGCGACGACCCGCGAGAGCCGCGCATCATCAAGACGATCTGGGGCGACGGCTATCTGTTCACGCCGGACGTGACCTGATGGCCTTCTACGCCAGCATGCGGTTCCGCACGGCTGCGATCATCGTCGCCAGCTTCATCCTGTCCCATGCAGCCGGCCTGCTTTTCTATGCCCTCGACCGGCGCGATACGCTTGCAGTGACCGAGGCCGTGGACCGGGCCGAACGGGCCGCCGACATCAGCCGCCTTCTGCATGAAGTGCCTGCGGACTGGCACGACAGCATCATATCCTTCTCGGACAGCCGGAACCTGCGCGTCTGGCTGTCGGACAAACCCGCCGTGGTCGTGCCGGAACCGACCAGGACGGAACGCGACATCGCGGCCTATCTGCGGACCCAGGTGCCCCGCATCGCCGAAGGCGACCTGCGCGTCCGCTTCATCGAAGCCGAGGAATACCCGATCACGCCCCCGCCATTCGATCCGTCGGGGCGCGCGGGATCGCCCGCCTATGCCCGCAACGATCCCGACAAGGGGTCCGCGCTGACCATCTCGATGCGGCACGACGACCGGCAATGGATCAACTTCATCGGCCTTCTTGGCCCGCAACGGGTGTCCCTTCCCAGTCTTTTCCTTGCCAACATCATCTCGAGCGCGATCGCCATCGCCCTGGTCGCGTTCTGGCTGGTCAGGCGGGTCACACAGCCGCTTGCCCGTCTGTCCGAGGCGTCCGAGCGGCTGGGACGCAACCTGTTCTCGGCGCCGCTTCCTGTTTCCGGCCCAAGCGAGGTGGTCCTGGCGGCAACGGCCTTCAACAAGATGCAGCGCCGCCTGATACGCCTCATCCGCGGCAGGACGGAATTCCTGGCGGCCATTTCCCATGATCTGCGAACGCCCGTCACCCAGATCAGGCTGCGGACCGAGATGATGCCTGCCTCTCCCGAGCGCGACAAGAACCTGCGGGCGCTTGACGACATCGACGCCATCATCGGCACCTTCCTCCATTACGCCCGGACAACGGACGATGCCGAGGTCAAGAGCCGCATCGACCTTGGCGCCCTGGTCGCCAGCATCTGCGACGATCTGTCGGACAGCGGCGCCATGATCGATTGCGACTGCGCGTCCGGGGTCATCCTGTCCTGCAAGCGCGTGGGCATCAAGCGGGCGGTGACGAACCTGATCGAGAATGCCCTCAAATACGGTCAGAAGGCCCGCGTGAGCATCCAAGCCACCCCCCATGCCGTCATCATTTCGGTCGAGGATCGCGGACCCGGCATTCCCGCGTCCGAGCTTGAAGGGGTGTTCCTGCCCTTCAATCGCGGCGACAAGGCCCGATCCGCCGGTTCGGGGGGGATCGGGCTTGGGTTGAGCATCGCGCAAGCCATCGCCGAGGATCACGGCGGCGAGGTGCGGTTGAGCAATCGCAGCCAGGGGGGGCTTTGCGCCCAGCTTGTCCTTCCCCTGTGACCGGCCCGGCTCCGGTCCGCAGTCGGCGGGCGCGAACATTCCCCGCCGCCCAGGCGCGGCGCGGCGTTCCCGTTGATTCGTTCCCTGCTGGTCAACTGTGACCCAAGTTGCTCTGCCATCGGTTTTTCGGCGGCAGATGGCGTCAAGATGTGTCGGCGGCTCTGCCTGTCACATGCTGTCACAGCCTCGACAAACATGACCCGAATCCGGCTTGCCCCCATCGCTTAAGGTTGGGGGTGCGGCCATCGTGCCGGTGCGGCTTCGGCTTTCCCCAGGGCGGGGCCGCACGTCTTGCAGACCAAAGCCGAAAGGAGATGGACATGGCTTTCACCGCTTGTGCCAGAACCAGACTGATCAATTCCGCCGCTGCAGCAATGCTGGGCATTCCCTTGTGGGCGGGCGCCGCCCTGGCCCAGGAAACCCCTGCTGCAGAGGCAGACACGGCAGGCGCCGGGCAGGCGCAGCCCATGGAGGAACCGGCTCAGGATGCCGAAGGGCAGTCTTCCCCGGCCGCCATCGACAACGCGCTGCTGGCAACCATCGGCGGGGCAGAGATACGCAATTCCGATCTGCTGACGGCGATCGGCGCGCTTCCGCCGCCCCTCAGCGCCCAGCCGCCCGAGATCGTGGCCTCGCTTGCGCTTCAGCAGTTGCTGCTGCGCGAAGCCATCGTGCAGAAGGCACGGTCCGAAAACCTGGCACAGGATCCCGAGGTCCAGTCGCTGGTGTCGCAGGCCACGCAAGCCGCCGAGAAGAGCGCCCTTGTGCAGGTCTGGCTGCGGCGCGAATTGCAGGATCGCGTGACACCGGCTGCCGTCGAACAGGCCCATGCGGCCTTGCAGGCGGTCACGTCCGACGATGTGCCGCCGCTGGACCAGGTGCGGTCGCAGATCGAGGAAAGCCTGCGCCGCCTGGCCGTGAAGGACATCGAGGCGTCCCTGCTGACCGGGGCGGACATCACGTTCTATGGCCCCGACGGAAAGCCGCGTTCAGGACAGCAGGACACGGGCGGCGCTGCCTCTGCCACGGGCCAGCCGCCCGAGGGCGCGGCTGCGGACC
Organism: Paracoccus yibinensis; assembly: GCF_030846195.1. GTDB lineage: Bacteria > Pseudomonadota > Alphaproteobacteria > Rhodobacterales > Rhodobacteraceae > Paracoccus > Paracoccus yibinensis. Next base: position 19,285 of record NZ_JAVCWH010000003.1, on the reverse strand, counting down.
AGGCGAATGCGGATCAGGCTGGCGGCGCCAGCCAGGACGCAGACGCCCCGGCCGATCCGGCCACCCCGGAAGACGGGACCAGCGGTGCCCAGACCGGGAACTGAACCGCGTCGGGAAACCCCTGACACACTGCATTCAAGCAAATTGGAGAAAAGATCATGATGAATCGCATCAAACTGCCCGGAACCGGCCTTCTGGCCTTGTTTCTGTTCACCGCGCCAGCCTTTGCCCAGGCTGCCTGGGAATACGACGCCTGGGACGCGGATACGGACGGCACCCTGAGCGTCGAGGAATTCAGCGAAGGCTTCCTTGAGCGGGTGGACTTTGCCGGCTGGGACGAAGATGGCGACGGCGTCCTTTCGGAAACCGAATTTGGTGGCGGGATCTACAGCCGCTATGACGCGGATTCGACCGATGCGATCGAAGAAGCCGAATACGGGGCCTTCGAACGTGACTTCGGCGATGGCGGTTTCTGGCACTTCCACCACCCGGACGTGACCGCGGAGGCCGATGCCGAGGCAGAGCCGGCCGAGGACGTGATCGGCTTCGAGGCCTGGGACATCGACGGCGACGGGATCATCCTCAGCAACGAATTCCAGACCGGCTTCCAGACCTGGGGCACCTTTGGCGAATTCGACACGACGGCCGATGGCGGCGTCACCAAGGAGGAGCTGAGCGAAGGGATCTTCGCCCGGTATGACGACGACGACGACGGCCTGATCGAAGAACCCGAGCTTGCCGATATCGGCGATGACATGGGCGACGAAGGCCTCTGGGACGTCTGAACGACGGCCCGGGCTGCGCCGGGATCGGAAGATCATGCGGCGCAGTCGGTCAAGCAAGCGGCGGCAGACACCGCCTGAACGATGATTTGGAGGACAACATGACCTTGGAACTGAAAAAGATCGCCGGAATTGGCGCCATCCTTGCAGCCCTGACCGCAACCCCGGCATTGGCCCAGGACATGACCGAATGGGACAGCGACGGCGACGGCGCGTTGAACCAGGACGAATTCGGCAACGGCTGGAGTTCCGCCTTCGGCGAGAACGAAACTGCCTTCGACGCCTGGGACGAAGACGATGACGGCGCGCTGAGCGAGGACGAATACAATGCCGGCGTGTTCGATTCCTACGACCGGGACAACAGCGGCGTGATCGAGGAGCCGGAGTTCGGAGCCATCGGCGACGATCTGGGCGACGAAGGCTTCTGGGACGTTTGACCGTCCGCTGCGCAGGGCAGGCCTCGAGGCCCGCCCTGCCTCGACCGCCCGTCCGGCTTGATGCCGGGCAAACCACCCAAGGCAGGTGGCCGGTGGATCCAGTAATCCGATTGCAGGAGAACCCTCATGATGACGGAGAATTTGAAAAGAAGCAGCACGGGCATTGCCGCGGCGCTTGGTCTGGCCCTGGCAGCCACGCCCTTGTGGGCGCAGCAGCCGCAGGAAACCGGCAGCGAGGCCGCCAAGAACGAGGCCGAAAAGGTCGGAATGCGCGACGTCGAGGAGGTGACGGGGTCCAGCGTCCTGAAGGGGACATCCGCGACCGACTCTGTCCTTTACATGATCGTCGGACCTGCGGGGAACCTGCTCGCACTTGCCGCGCCTCTGCCCGCGCCATCGGGATCTGCAGAAGGTTTGGCGGCCCAGGCCGCGCCCTCGGGCAACGAAAGCACCGGCGCTGCCTCCAAGGCGGGAGAGCCTGCCGAGGAAGGCTTCATGGCAACGCAGGCACAGCCGGCCACGCCGAACATGTGGGATCCCGTGGCAGTCGAAAGCGCGATACGGCAGCTTGAACTTGGCACGCGTGCCGCCGCCGGAGAAGTGGCCGAAAACTGATCCGCGCTTGGCCCATCCTTCTGCCGGGGCGGTCGGTTCCGGCGGAGGAAAGGCAGGACAAGAAGGACTCCTGTGCCGGATGCGCCCGCGGCTGACAACCTTGTCGGCAATGACCCTCAGGAAAGACGCAAGATGAAGACCCCCAGGACATCCCGGCAGGCTTCCCGCGCGTCTTTCCGGCCGCCCTTGGTCGTCATTGCGGTGATCCTGGTGGGCTGGGCACTGCATGTAACGGCTGCCTTCATGGTTCCCGTCGCGTTTTCCTTTCTCCTCGCCCTGCTGGTGGCGCCCCTGGACCGGCGCGTCGCGGAACGGATGCCCCCCAGGTTCACCTGGGTCGGCCATGTCGCCGCAATGGGCGCGATCCTTGTTTTCCTGCTGGTGCTTGTCGGCATGATCTGGATGGCGGCACAACAGCTTGTCGAACGCTTTCCTTCACCAGGCGCTGGTGGCAGCCTGCTGCCCCAGTTCGGACAGGAGTTTCGAAGCATTCTGGGAAATTCCCCCGCGGATGCCTCGGCGACAGCCATGTCCGCCTCCGCCGCGCAGGAGCCCGGACGCTCTTCCGCTGGCTCGCACCCCCAAGATCTTCAGGACCTTTACGACCGGATTGTCCAGATCCTTTCAAAAGGCGCCGCTGTCGAGGAACTGGGGTCCTGGGCATCCGGGATCGCCACGAAGATCCTGGGCGCGGCCAGTGCAACGTTGGTTGCCACCTTGCTCGTGATCTTTCTGACGCTCATCATGCTCGTCGAGGCGCCGGAGTGGCGCCGAAAGATCGACAGCGTCCTGCACGCCTCCACCCGCAACGCGGCCGTGGATGCGATCGCGGTCATCTCTGCCCTGCTGCGGCGCTATCTCATCGCGCGCACGATCCTCGGGGTCATCACGGCAGCCCTTTACGTCGGTTGGCTGTGGTTTCTGGGGGTGGACCTGCTTGTGGTCTGGGGTCTTCTGGCGTTCGCCCTCAACTATGTGCCTACGCTTGGTTCGATCATCGCCGGGGTCCCGCCGATCCTCTACGCCGTGGTGCAGAAGGATCCCGGCACGGCGGTCGTCGTCGCAGCCGGGATTCTGGTCATCGAGCAGGTGATGGGCAACTATGTCGATCCGCGGGTGCAGGGCAGGCAGGTCTCGCTGTCCTCTCTTGTCGTGCTGATTTCGCTGCTGCTGTGGGGTTGGATATGGGGAATTGCAGGTGCAATCCTGGCGGTGCCGCTGACCATCACGGTGATGGTCGTCTGCCTGCATGTCGAACACCTGCGGCCCCTTGCGCTGATGCTGAGCAATCTTGGCGACCTTGAAGAACTGGACCAGCAGGTGACTCATCCCGATTGACGGCTATTCCGTTATCTAACCCGGAAAAGGCTGGTTCCGTCTTGGCAAGAGCGCCAGCAGACAGTGAGCATGTGCAACTGGTGACTGTTCTGGCCTGGTCAATTGCAGGCCCTGCTGCCGTTTCTCGGAGAGTCAGGGCCAATGACCCCGTGGATGACGCCAGACTTGTGCTTCGAGGCGCTTCTCTCTTTTGTTGGCACATGACAGGCAACTGACGAGGCAACGTTGTTAGAACGGTTCATCCATCCGTCCCGCGTCGACGCGCGCGACATGCTGCGGCGGGCGCTGCAATCGGCCCTTGCCGGTTTGGCGACCTATCTCATCATGACCCGGCTGAACCCTGCAGAGGCTTTCCTGGCCATCCTCAGCGCGGTGCTGATCATCCAGCCTTCGGTGGGGGGAACGATGGGTGCAGCCTGGACGCGCCTGCAGGCGACGGTGACAGGCAGCCTGATCAGTCTTGCCTGCGTCACCCTGCTTCCCGATGTCTGGGGCGCATCCGCGGCGCTTTTCCTGTCATTGCTGGTCGTCGGTGGCATTGCCGGGTTGCGTCCTGACTGGTCCTATGGCGCCGTTGCAGCGGTCTCGATTGCCCTGGCCCCGGAAGCAGAGGCCCTGGGGACGGCGGGCGCAAGGGCCTTGGCCATCGGCCTGGGGGCGGCATTGGGGGTGTTCGTCTCGTTGCTGGTCTGGCCGGATCGCGCCGAATCGCGCTTTGATCGCCATTTCCGCACGGCCTTGCTGGCAACGGCAACGCGCCTGGAGGATGCGTTGGAGGCCGTGACGCAGGAGGGAGCGGACGCTGCGCCGCCGGATCACGTCTCGGATTACCACAAGGCGATCCAGCAGGCACAGGAAGCCCTGGGCGCCGTGAAGCTTGCCGATTGCGCGGAACGGCAGCGCCGTCTCGAGGCGCTTCGCCGGCTTTACAATTCGATCATCATCCTCGACCGTGCCGCCGAACCCGATGCGGCATCTGCCACACACACCTCCGACATGGAGGAGGAGGTCAGCACCCTCCGCCGTCAGACCTGCGCCCTGCTGAGAGCCTTGGCAGAAGGAGAGAAAGGATGGAAGCAGCGAACCCATGAGATCGACGAGGCGCTGAAAAGCCTCAGGGCGGTGCTGGAGGAGGATAATCCGCGTTCCGACCAGCACCAGAACCGCAGTGCCTTGGCTTTCGGGCTTCTCCAGGTGCGAAAGACATTATCAGAACTTGCCACCCTTTGTCAGAGGCAAGGCTGATCCGGCGGAAATACGTCCTGATGACGATGATCGCGCAAGCGTCCAGGCGCCGGAGGGCAGGGAATGCTGCTCCTCCGGCAGGTGTGTCTTGTCAGGGTGCCAAGGTTGCGGAAGTGTCGCGCCGTCCCAGATAATGCCGCGCCGTCACGGCAGCCAGGATCGCAAAGCCCAGGGCGGTCGAAACCGGCTCGGGCGCGATCAGCAGCATCGCGGCCAGGACCAGGGCGATCCGCTCGATCACCCAGAGCGGGGCGAACAGCCAGTTGGTGATCGCGACCGACAGCGCCACGATGCCCAGGACCGCGCCGGTGAAGGCCAGCAGGAAGTCGGGCAGCGTGAAGGCCTGCGTCACGATCAGCAAGGACGGCGAGAAGACGAAGACAAAGGGCACAAGGGCCTTGCCCATCGACAGCCGGAAGGCCGTGTTGCCCGCCTTGAAGCCGTTGGCCCCCGCGATCCCCGCCCCCGCATAGGCGGCAAGCGCCACGGGCGGCGTCACATCCGCCAGCACCCCGAAGTAGAAGACGAAGAAATGCGCCACCAGCGGTTCCACGTTCAACATCCCCAGCACGGGCGCGGCGACGGCCACCATGATGATATAGTTGGCGGTCGTGGGCACCCCGCAGCCCATCAGGATGCAGACCACGGCCGTCATCACCAGCGTGAACAGCAGGGTCAGGGTCTGGACGCTGAACAGTTCGAACGGCAGAAAGCCCAGGAAGGCGTGGAAATCCGCCGCCCCGCTGGCCGCGACCGAGGTCACCATGAAGGCGATCTTGAAGCCCACCCCCGTCAGCGTGACGATGCCGATGACGACGCCCACAAGGGCGGCGGCGGCGGTCACCGACAGCGACTGGCGCGCGCCGGACACGAAGCCGTCGAAGATGCCGGCGGCTGTTTCCTTGATGCCTTCCACGGGGCCAGACGCCATGACCCGCTGGATCAGATAGACGGCCATGCAGGCCGTGATCGCCCAGAAGGCCGACAGGAAGGGCGTGCGGCCGGACATCAGCATCCAGACCAGCAGGATCAGCGGCGCGACCGACAGCCAGCCTTCGCGCAGGACCTTGCCGGCCTTGGGCAGTTCCTCCTTGGTCAGGCCGCGGATGCCCAGGCGCTTGGCTTCCAGGTGGACCTGGACCAGCACGCCGAAGAAATGCATGAAGGCAGGCACGATGGCCGCGATCAGGATCGTGCGCAGCGGAATGCCCAGGTATTCCACCATCAGGAAGGCCACCGCCCCCATCACCGGGGGCGTGATCTGCCCGCCGGTCGAGGACGCGGCCTCGACCGCGGCGGCGAAATGGCGGCGGAAGCCGATCTTGATCATCGCCGGGATGGTCAGCGCGCCCGTCGTCACCGTGTTGGCAATGGACGACCCCGAAATCGTGCCCAGCATGGCCGAGGACACGACCGACACCTTGGCAGGCCCGCCCGAGAAGCGGCCGGTCAACGCGGTCGCCAGGTCGATGAAAAGCTGCCCCAGGCCGATCTTCTGCGCCATCACCCCGAACAGCACGAAGTGGAACACATAGGTCGCGATCACCCCAAGCGCAGTGCCATAGATCCCCTGCGAGGTCAGATACAGGTGGTTGATGATCGTGTTCCAGTCCGCGCCGGGATGGACCAGGATCCCCGGCATCGACTGGCCCCAATAGGCATAGGCGATGAACAGAAGGGCGATCACCGGAAGGGGCCAGCCCATCGACCGGCGCACGGCCTCCATCAGCGTCAGCAGCAGCAGGGTGCCCATGACGATATCCAGCGTCAGCGGGTTGCCCACGCGAAAGGCCAACTGGTCATAGATCCAGGGCACATAGAAGGCGCTGACCGCCCCGGCGATGGCGAACAGCCAGTCATAGACCGGGATGCCCAGGATGACGAAGCCCGTGGTCTTGTGGCGGCCGCTGTTGAAGGCCGCGAAGCTGAGGAAGATCACGAACAGCGACACGCCCATGTGCAGACCACGATGGGTCGTGGCGCGCGGGATGCCGAAGCCCGCCGTGTAGAAGTGATAAACCGACAGCAGGAACAGGATCACCGCAGTCAGGATCGCGACGGGGCGCAGGACGGTGCGGAAGCGGGCCTCGGGGTCGTATTCCTCTTCGAGGGCGCGCAGTTCCGCTTCGGACATGGGGCGGGACGTTTCACTCATGGATCATTCCTTGTTGCAGGAAACGGAAAAAGGACGCAGGGCCTTGGCCCGCGTCCTTCGAACCGGTTCGGACCCGCGCTTACTGAAGCTTGCCGGCTTCCTTGTAGAACCGCTCGGCGCCCGGGTGGAACGGAATGCCCGCGCCCTGCGTCGCGCTGTCCAGCGTGATCTGCTTGCCCTTGGCATGGCCCGCCGCGAACAGCTTCTGCGTGTTCTCGTTATAGAGGGCCTTGGTGATGCCGTAGATCAATTCCTCGGGCTGGTCGGCCGAGGTGACAAGCTGCGCACCGACCGAGATGGTGGGAACGTCGGCCTCCTGGCCCTCATAGGTGCCCGCCGGGAAGTTGTCGGTGGCGAAGAAGTCATAGGTTTCCAGAAGCTTCTCGACCTCGGGGCCGGCGATCGGAACCAGCTTCACGTCATGCTGGCTGGCCAGTTCGGCGATCGCGCCGGCCGGATAGCCGCCCACGAAGAAGAAGGCGTCCATCGCGCCGTCGCGCATCCGATCCGCCGCCTGGTCGGGCTTGAGGTATTCCGCCGTCACGTCGGCTTCCGACAGGCCATAGGCTTCGAGGATGATCTTGGCATCCACCAGCGTGCCCGATCCGGGTTCGTCCAGCGAAACGCGCTTGCCCTTCAGATCCGCCACGGACTCGATCCCCGCATCTGCGCGCGTGACCAGATGGATGCTTTCGGGATAAAGGTTCGCGATCAGCCGCAGCTTTTCGACCGCGGGCTGGCCTTCCCACAAGCCGGTGCCGGTCTGCGCCCAATAGGCGACGTCGGACTGGGTGAAGCCCGCCTCCATCGCGCCGCCGTTGATCGCATTGACATTGCCCACCGACCCGTTCGAGGCCACGGCGGTCGCCACCAGTCCCGGCACGCCGCAAGAGCCGCCGTCCTCGCAGGCCCGCGATCCCGGGGGGTTCGAAATCGCGTTCGCGATCAGTCCCCCGATCGGGTAATAGGTGCCTGCCGTGCCGCCGGTGCCGATGCGGAAGAACGACATTTCCTGCGCAGAGGCTCCCTGACCCAGCGAGACTGCGATTGCGAATGCTGCAAGAAGTGCTTTGATTTTCATGACCTCGACCTGGTTTATTGCCAATTCACTCGCAGGTTAGCACAGGAAGCGGCGGTCACAACCATTAGCCATGGTAATCTTGAGAGCCTGCTTCCAGACCCTTGCGGCTTGATCCCTGGCAATGACCGGCTGTTTCATGCCAATCACGCGCGTCTTTCGCGCCTTTCGGGCGGCGTTTGACCCGCGACTGACGCGGCATTCCCGCGCCGCGAAAGTGGCGGCCCCGGATCCGGGATCGCGTTGCCCTGACAGGATCATGTTTGTCCTGCAGAGCGGCTGTCCTTGGCGCATGTTGCCGGTGGAGTTGGGCTGCGGCTTCTGGGACAGCAAGGCGGGGTGGTTGCCTATAGCAGGCCCGGTTCGCCGGCCTCCGCCATCCGGATCGAACAGCCCGTCCTTTCCAGAAGCTGTCGCGACGCCATCTGGAATCGGGCGCCGTTCGCCTGCACCCAGGTGATGAACAGCCGCACGATACGCCGGTTCATGTGCCGCGCCGGGCAGACGATCCAGTAGGCGGGAAACTCGACCGCGGGGAAACCTGTCGAAAGCGGGACCAGGGTTCCCCGTTCCATCTCGTCGAAGGCCAATGTGACCGAATCCAGCACCACGCCCGCCCCGTCCCGGGCAAGCTGGATCGCCATCGAGGATCTGTCGAAGCGCAGCGGCGCCTGCTTGACCGGGAAATCCACGCCATGGACCGCCAGCCACAGATCCCACTGATACCGCGCCTTGACCGAATGGATCAGCCGCGCCCCGGCAAGCTGGCGGGCAGGATCGTCCGACAGGCTGCGCAGCCGGTCGCGGTAATCGGGGCTGCACAAGGGCACGACATAGTCGCTGATGATGCATTCCGCATGCAGTCCCGGCCAATGGCCCGAACCGTATCGCAGGTCCAGATCCGTCGTCTCGGTTTCAAAGTCCGAGAAATCGGGCGAGGCGTCGATGCGCACCCCCCAGTCCGGGTTCAGATCCAGGAAATCCTTGAGACGCGGCGTCAGCCAGCGCACGGCGAAGCTGGGGCTGCAGCGCATGGACAGTTGCTGGTTGTCGTTCTGGCGCAGCACCGCCGACCGCGCCCCGCGGATCATGCGGAAGGCCGCGGTGGTCGTCTGGAACAGCATCTCGCCGTCCAGCGTCAGGGACAGGCGGCGGTCCTGGCGGCGAAACAGCTTGACGCCCCATTGCTCTTCGAGCTGCTTCAACTGCTGGCTGACGGCGGCGGTGGAGACGCCCAATTCCGCTGCCGCGTCGGTCACGCGGCCGGTGCGGGCCACGGCCTCGAAATAGGCCAGGGAGTTCAGGTTGGGGTTCAGCGGCATCGGATCCTCCGACACCACAGGACCGTGCGCGGGGGCAACCGTCAAGACGCCCCCGCCTGATTCAGGACATGCCGTTCAGCCGGCGATAGGCGGCGATGACCTGGCTGTCGTCGGCAAGGCCGTTGCCGGATCCGCTTTCGGCCAGAAACATCTGGTGCGCGGCAGCCGCCAGCGGCAGCGCCATTCCCGCCCCGCGCCCTGCGGCCAGGGCGATGCCCAGATCCTTGACGAAGATGTCCACCGCACTTGTGACGGGGGGATCGTCCTGCAACATGCGCGGGCCGCGATCCTTCAGCATCCAGCTGGACGCGGCCGATCCCCCCACGATCTCCAGCAGGGTCGCGCCATCGACGCCCGCCTTGCGGCCAAGCGCCAGCGCCTCGCCAGCGGCGGCCAGGTGGACGCCGCAGAGAAGCTGGTTGATCGCCTTCACGGTCGCGCCCTGCCCGGGGGTTTCGCCCACATGATACAGCTTGTCGCCCATGGCCCGCAGGACCGGGGCCACGGCCTCGAAGCTGGCCCTGGGGGCAGCCGCCATGATGGTCAGCGTGCCGCCCTGTGCGCCCACCACCCCGCCCGAGACGGGGCAGTCGATCAACTCTCGCCCTTGGGCGGCGACATCGGCCGCAAGCCGCGTCACCTCGTCGGGCGGGCAGGTCGCCATCAGGCAGACCCGCGCGCCCTGCGGCAAGGCCGCCAAGGCGCCTTCGTCGAGCAGCACGGAGCGCGCCTGATCGGCATTGACCACCATCAGCACCAGAAGATCCGCGCCCTCGCAGGCCCCGGCCAGGTCGGCCACGCGGATCCCGCCCTGCGCGGCCAGGCTGTCCATGGCGGCCTTGCGCCTGTCGAAGCCGCGCACCTGGTGCCCCGCCTTCGCGAGGTTCCCCGCCATGGGCAGGCCCATCGAGCCGAGGCCCACGAAGGCGATTGTCTTTGCGTCGGTCATCGCGGCCTCAGTAGATGGTGAAGGCAGGGACATAGGACATCAGGATCAGCACGACAAAAGCCACCAGGTAGAAGGGCCACAACTCTTTCACCACGGCGCCGATCGGCACGCGGGCGATGGCCGCGCCGATGAACAGCGTGGTGCCGATGGGGGGCGTGAACAGGCCGATGGACAGGTTGATGCAGATCATCACGCCCAGCTGGATCGGGTCCATGCCGATGGCCGCGCCGATGGCCACGAAGGTCGGACCCAGCAGCAGGATCGCGGCCGGCAGGTCCAGGAACATGCCGACGATCAGCATGATTATGTTCATCATCAGGATGATCAGCACCGCCGTGCCCAGCGTCTGCTGCGACCAGGTGGCGACGATGGCAGGGATCCGCTCCGTGATCAGGACATGGCCCACCAGGCTTGACGCGGTGATGACCAGCATCACGACACCCGTGGTGATGACCGTGCCGACAAGCGCATCCTTGATCCGCGCCAGCGTCAGGTCGCGATACAGAAGCGCGCTGACCACCAGGGCATAGAAGACGGCAATGACGCTGACCTCGGTGGGGGTGGCGATGCCCGCGCGCAGCAGCACGATGATGAAGAAGGGCATCGCCAGGGCCGGCAGCGCGGCCAGGACCGATGCGCCGAAGCCCTTGAACTGCGACCGGTCGGTCAGGCGCGGGAAGTTCCGCAGCCGCCCCGAGAAGTAGCAGACCCCCATGAAGCCCGCAGCCAGCATCAGCCCCGGCAGGATCGCCGCCGAGAACAGCGAGGCGATCGAGGCGTTCGAGACCGTCGAATACAGGATCAGCGGGATCGACGGCGGGATCAGCCCGGCGATGGTCGAGGAGGAGGCGGTCACGGCCGCCGCGAAGCCGCCGGGATAACCCTCGCGCTTCTGCCAGGGGATCAGCATGGATCCCAGGGCCGAGGCCTCGGCCACGGCGGACCCCGAGACGCCGCCGAAGATCGTCGATCCCACGACCGTCACCTGACCCATGCCGCCGTGGAAGCGGCCGACCATGGCGGCTGCGAAGGCCACCAGCTTCTGGCCCAGCGTGCCCGACATCATCAGCGAGCCGGACAGGATGAAGAAGGGGATCGCCAGCAGCGGAAAGCTTTGCGTCGGCTGGAACAGCTTGACCACGGCCAGCACCGTGGGCGTGCCGCCCTGCCACAGGATCGCGGTGCCCGCGGCGACGATCAGCGCATAGCCGACCGGGACCGACAGCACCAGGAAGACGGCGAAAAGGCCTGTCATGACGAAGGTCATGTCATGTGCTCCGTATCGGTGTGGTCAAGGGCGCCGGGATCGGCGGCATGGGCCACGCGAACCGCGTTCACCAGCGAGGCGATGGCGATGCCGCCAAAGCCGAACAGCATCGAGCCATAGGCCCAGGCCTGGCCGATGCCGGTGATCGGGAAGACCTGCGTCCTGGTGATCTGGATCACGCCCAGCGACAGCCAGGCCAGCGCGGCGAAGACCGCCCCGACCAGAAGGTGGATGAAGATCATCAGCACCCGCAGTTGCGACCGGGACAGGTGCCCGCGGATGAATTCTGCCGCGATATGGGCGCCGCGATGCGCGCCGATCACGATGCCGCCCATGATCAGCCAGGGGAACAGCACGTTCGGCACCTCGTTCGGCCAGCCAAGACCGGCCGATGTCATGTAGCGCACGACGACCTCGGCCATCAGCGCCAGGAAGATGATCACGACCGCCGTGGTGGCGATCAGGACGGCGATGCGGTCAAGCACCAGGCCGACCGCATTGGCCACGCGCAAGACGGCGGGATCCGCCCTGCCGTTGCCCAAGGGGATTCCCGCCGCCTGCATCTTACTGGCCCGCGGCCTTGGCGGCGGCGACGATCTCGTCCACCAGGTCGGGGAACTGGCCGCGCCATTTCTCGTAAACCGGCTGCGTCGCCTCGACGAAGGGCGCGGGATCGACCTCGTTGAACTTGATTCCGAAGGCTTCCAGTTCGCCCTTCAGGGATTCCGTCTGGTCCTTGACCATCTGGCGGTTCAACTCGCCCGCTTCCTGGGCGGCGTCGCGGATGATCTGCTGGTCCTCGGGCGACAGTGTGTCCATGACCATCTTCGAGGCCAGAAGCGGCGTCGCCTCGTATTTGTGGTTGGTCAGCGAGATATAGGGCTGGACCTCGTGCAGCTTGGACGAGTGGATGTTGATCAGCGGATTCTCCTGGCCGTCCACCACGCCCTGCTGCAAGGCGATATACAGTTCCGAGAACGCCATCGGCGTGGGCGAGGCGCCAAGCGCGGTGAAGATGTCGATGGTCATCGGATCGGGCGGCGTGCGGATCTTCATGCCGGCCAGGTCGGCGGGCGTGGTGACCGGCTGTTTCGAATTCGACACCTGGCGGATGCCGTTGTTCCACCAGCCCAGCACGACCAGGCCCTGCGCCTCGGCCGCGGCCTCGATCTTGTCGCCCACGGGGCCATCCATCACCGCCTCGGCCTGGTCCAGGGTCTGGAACAGGAAGGGCAGGCCCAGCAGCGCCATTTCCGGCACCACGGCGGATGTCGCGCCCTGCGAGTTCGCGGAAAAGGCGATGGTGCCAAGGCGCATGTTGGTGATCGTCTCGGCGTCATCGCCGAACTGCGCGGAACCGCCCACGTCGATGTTCAGCCGGCCGCCGGACTTTTCCTTGACGAGTTCGGCGAATTTCTCGGACGCGACGTCCTTGGGATTGCCCGCCGCCGCATTGTGCGACAACTGGAAGTTCTGGGCCGCGACCGGACCCGCGCAAAGCGCGATCGCCGTGGCGGCAAGGATGTGACGAAGTTTCATGTGGCCCCTCCCAGAGCTGTTGCTGTCCAGGCCAGAGGAAGGCAGACCCCGGTCATGTGCAACGGTCCTGGCGTCAAGGCGTGAACAGGCTTGCGGCGTTCAGGATCGGCTGCACAAGGTTGGGGGCCAAAGCGTCCTCCTCGCCCGGCTGGAAGGAACCCTGTCTGATTCCCGCCGCTGCGTCACCTAAGCTGTGCTTAGCAGGTCTGCAGGAAATCTTAATTGAAACGGCGGGGCTTTGGCGCTTCCTAAAAGGCGCCGTGGGTCCCGACGCGACCTGCCGCCGGAGGAGGAATCATGCAACATGAACGCTCGGCAGCGATGCTGTCGAACACCAGTCTTGCGCGCCGTGCCTGGGAAATCCGCCGCAAGGCGGTCCGCATGGGCGAGGTTCAGGGACAAGGCTATGTCGGACAGGCCCTGGGCGTCGCGGACGTTCTGGCGGTGTCCTATTTCCACGCGCTGAACTATCGCCCCGCCGATCCCGAATGGGAAGGCCGCGACCGGTTCCTGTTGTCCATCGGCCACTATGCCATCGCGCTGTATGCCGCGCTGATCGAGGCGGGCGTCCTGCCCGAGGCGGAACTGGAAACCTATGGCGCCGACGACAGCCGCCTGCCCATGTCCGGCATGGCCGCCTATACCCCGGGGATGGAGATCACCGGCGGCTCGCTGGGCCAGGGCCTTGGCATCGGCGTCGGCATGGCAATGGGCCTGAAGGCCAAGGGCAACCTCGCCTTCGTCTATAACCTGATGTCGGACGGCGAGCTGGGGGAAGGGTCCACCTGGGAAGCCGCGATGGCCGCCGCGCACCACAAGCTGTCGAACCTGATCTGCATCGTCGATTTCAACGACCAGCAGGCCGACGGCAAATCCACCGAAACCCTGTCCGCCGAACCCTTGGCCGACAAATGGGCGGCCTTCGGCTGGCATGTGCAGCGCGTGGACGGCAACGACATCGACGCCCTGGTCGCGGCCTTCGACGCCGCCCGCACCCTTCAGGACGACCGTCCCCGCGCCATCGTCTGCGACACGGTGATGTGCAAGGGCGTGCCCTTCCTGGAAAGCCGCGAGATCACGCATTTCGTCCGCGTGGAAGCCGACGAATGGCAAAAGGCCCTGACCGTTCTTGACGAAACCCGGCCGGAGTGACGCCCATGACCATCCAGCACCGTTATGACCCGCATCGCAAATGGGAACCGCGCCAGTCTGGGGGCGGCGGGGGCAAGACCTCGGCCATGATCGCCTCGCTGGCGGCGGAAGGCTATGACGCCGTTCCCGCGCCCTTTGGGCACGCTTTGGTTGAGGAAGCGAAGAAGAACGACCGCATCGTCGGGCTGACGGCTGACCTTGCCAAATACACCGACCTGCATGTCTTCGCGAAAGCCTTCCCCGACCGCTTCTACCAGATGGGCATGGCCGAACAGGTGATGGTCTCCGCCGCCGCCGGCATGGCGCGCGAGGGCTTCATCCCCTTCGCCACCACCTATGCGGTCTTTGCGTCCCGCCGCGCCTATGACTTCATCGCCATGGCGATCGCCGAGGAATACCTGCCGGTCAAGATCGTCTGCGCCCTGCCGGGCCTGACCACCGGCTATGGCCCCAGCCACCAGGCGACCGAGGATCTGGCGATCTTCCGGGGTCTGCCCAACCTGACCATCGTGGACCCCTGCGATGCCATCGACGTGGCCGAGGCCGTGCCCGCGATCACCGCCCATCCCGGCCCGGTCTACATGCGCCTGCTGCGCGGCAACGTCCCGTCCGTGATCCGCAAGCATTGCCCCGACTACAGGTTCGAACTGGGCAAGGCCAAGCTTTTGCGCGACGGGACAGACGTGCTGATCATCTCGTCCGGCTTCATGACCATGCGCGCCTTGGACGCCGCCGTGGCGATGGAAAAGGACGGCACATCGGTGGCCGTGCTGCATTGCCCGACGATCAAGCCGCTGGACGTGCAGACCATCCTGGCCGAGGCCGGCAAGTCCGGCCGCCTGGTCGTAACGGCGGAAAACCACACCGTCGTCGGCGGCCTGGGCGAGGCGGTGGCATCGACGCTGCTGACCCATGGCGTGACGCCGCAGTTCCGCATGATCGGCCTGCCGGACCAGTTTCTGGACGCGGGCGCGCTGCCGTCGCTGCACGACCGCTACGGCATCTCGACCGAGGCGATCATCCGCCAGGTTCGCGGCTGGCTTTGAATTCTTGAAGGGAGGAAACCCATGACCACAGCACTGCTGGACGGCAAATACGCCGTCATCACCGGCGCCGCGTCGAAACGCGGCCTGGGCCTGGCCACCGCGCGGCTGTTCGCGCAGCACGGCGCCACCGTCGCGATCCTGGATCTGGATGAGGGTGCTGCCAAGGAAGCCGCCGCAAGCCTGGGCGAAAACCACGTCGGCATGGCCTGCAACGTCACCGACCAGGAGGGCGTGAGGCAGGTGATGGAGGCGCTGATCCAGCGGTGGGGCCGCATCGACATCCTGGTCAACAACGCAGGGATAACCCAGCCGCTGAAGATCATGGACATCGGCCCGAAGAACTACGACGACGTGCTGGACGTGAACCTGCGCGGCACGCTCTATTGCAGCCAGGCGGTGATCCCGCACATGCGCGAAAACAAGTCGGGCAAGATCGTCAACATGTCGTCGGTGTCCGCGCAGCGCGGCGGCGGCATCTTCGGCGGGCCGCATTATTCGGCGGCCAAGGCGGGCGTCCTGGGCCTGACCAAGGCCATGGCGCGCGAACTGGCGCCCGACAACGTCCGCGTCAACGCGATTTGCCCCGGCTTCATCGCCACCGACATCACCGCCGGGAAACTGACCGACGAGATGCGCGTGACCATCAACGCAGGCATCCCCATGGGCCGCCCCGGCACCGCGGACGAGGTCGCGGGCTGCGCGCTGTTCCTGGCATCCGACATCTCGTCCTATGTCACCGGCTCCGAGGTCGATGTGAACGGCGGATCGCTGATCCACTGAGGCTTTTGCGGCGCCGGGAAACCGGCGCCCTTTCAACGGGGGGAAAGACATGAAACTCGGCCTCGGCAGCTATGCCTTTCGCTGGTCCATCGGCATCAAGGACAGGCAGCCGCCTACGCCCATGACGGCCATGGAGGTGCTGGAGATCGCCCATGGCCACGGCCTGTCGGTCGTCCAGTATGCCGACAACCTGCCGCTGGACCGCCTGTCTGCCGAGGACCATCTGGCGCTGAAGGCGCGCGCCAACGCATACGGCATGACGCTGGAAGTCGGCACCCAGTCCTTCAACTCCGAGGAGTTGGCCCGCTATATCCCCATCGGCCAACGCATCGGGTCGAACATCCTGCGCGTCGCCCTAGACGCCGAGGACGCGCTGATCCCGGTCCCCGATCTGGCCGCGCAACTGCGCGAGCTTTTGCCCGACGGCAAGGCGGCGGGCCTGCGCTTCGCCATCGAGAACCACTTCAACTATCCCTCGCCCCGCATGGTGCAGTTGCTGGATACGGTGGCCGACGATGCGCTTGGCGTCTGCCTGGACGTGGCGAATTCCATCTGCGCGGGCGAATGGCCCATGGAAACGGTGCGGATGCTGGCGCCCTATGCCATCAACCTGCACTTCAAGGATTACCAGATCACGCCCGACCCCTATGGCGTGGGCTTCCGCATCCACGGAACGCCCCTGGGCGAGGGCCGCGCCGAACTGACGCAGGTTCTGGACGCCCTGTCGGACCGCGATCCCGACATGAGCGTGATCCTGGAACACTGGCTGCCCCATTCCGACGACATGGAGGCTACGCGAGCACTGGAGCACGAATGGCTTGGCCGCACGGTCGCCGCGGCGAAAACGCTGGTGGCGGGGCGATAGGCTTCGGCCCCTTTCTGGGCGAACATCATGGCGGTGACGGGCGTTGGGGGTCTGCGCCCGGAACCACGATCATATCCGAGAGATCCTGAGGGGGAGGACCGTCTGCACATGACGAAGGTTTTTGACCGGCCCGAGCAATTTGCCGAAACCGCCCTGAAGGGCTTTTGCGCAGCCAATGCCGACCGGGTCACCATGGTCCCGCACGGCGCCGTGCGGGCCGCGCCGGGCGCGCGCGGCAAGGTGGCGCTGCTGGTGGGCGGCGGGTCCGGGCATTACCCGGCCTTCCTGGGCTATGTCGGCACAGGGTTCGCCGACGCCGCTGTGGCGGGGGATGTCTTCGCCTCTCCCTCGACCGCCTGGATCCATGGCGTGGCCAAGGCGGCGCATCGGGGCGGCGGGGTGATCCTGGGCTTTGGCAACTATGCGGGCGACGTGCTGAACTTCGGCGCGGCTGCCGAACGGCTGCGGGCCGAGGGCATCGACGCGCGCATCCTGGCCGTGACCGACGACGTGGCAAGTGCGGGGGCCGATGAGCGCAGCAAGCGGCGGGGCGTCGCGGGCGACGTGCCGGTCTTCAAGATCGTCGGTGCTGCCGCCGAAGCCGGGCTGGACATGGATGCCGTGATGGCGGTCGCGGCCAAGGTCAACGAGGCCACTGTGTCCTTCGGGGTGGCCTTCGACGGCTGCACGCTGCCGGGGCAGGGCCGGCCGCTGTTCACGGTGGACACGGGCCAGGTCGGCATGGGCCTGGGCATCCATGGCGAGCCGGGCATCAGCACGCAGGCGATGATGCCCGCCATGGATCTGGCGCGCACGCTGCTGGAGCCGCTGCTGGCCGAACGCCCGGCGGGCCATGACGGCCGCGTGGCCGTGATCCTGAACGGCCTGGGCCGCACGAAATACGAGGAACTGTTCGTCCTCTGGCACCACCTGACGGGGATGCTGGCGGATGCGGGCCTGACCGTGGTCGAGCCCGAGGTGGGCGAGTTCGTCACCAGCCTCGACATGGCGGGCTGTTCGCTGACCCTCACCTGGCTGGACGACGAGCTTGAGGGCTATTGGCGCGCGCCCGCCGACGCGCCTGCCTTCCGCAAGGGCAGCGTGACGCGCCCGCTGGATACGGAAGCGGTGGAGGCGGGCACCGAGGCCCTGGCCGAGATCGTCCCCGGCAGCCCGGCATCGCAGGAAGCCGGGCGCCGCGTGGCAGCCCTGATCGGCCATGTCGCGGCTGCCCTGGCCGATGCCGAAGAGGAACTGGGCCGTATCGATGCGCAGGCGGGCGATGGCGACCACGGGCAGGGCATGGCGCGCGGCTCGGCCGCCGCCGCCGTTGCCGCCGAGCAGGCGGTGATCGCGGGGGCCGGGGCGGGGACCATCTTGTCCCTGGCGGGCGATGCCTGGGCGGACCGCGCGGGCGGCACCTCGGGCGCGCTGTGGGGCGTGGCGCTGCGGGCATGGGGGCAGGTGCTTGGCGATGCCGAGAAGCCCTCGGCCCAGACCATCGCGCAAGGCGCGCAGGCGGCGCATGAGGCCATCGTCCGGCTGGGCGGTGCCCAGGTCGGCGACAAGACGCTGGTGGATGCGCTTGTGCCCTTCGTCCGGGTGCTGAACGACCAGGTCGCTGCGGGCGAAACCCTGGGCGTGGCCTGGGCCGCCGCCGCCGCGCGATCAACCGAGGCCGCCGACGCCACCGCGCAACTGGTCCCCCGCCTGGGCCGCGCGCGCCCCCTGGCGGAGCGCAGCCTGGGCCATCCCGACGCGGGCGCGGTGTCGCTGGCGCTGTGCGCGCGGGTGGTGGGTGCGAACCTGTCGGAATAAGGCCTTGGGGCAGGCGCGGCCGGCGTCCGCCCTGTCCAAACCGGCACTTGTATCGGCCTTGATAGTCTGGATCCGATGTAAAATGGTATATGCACGGCTTTCTCGCACACTCCAGGAAGCGAGTTCCGTGACGATGATCGCCTGACCCTGGATTTCCGATCCGCTCCAGACATTGCCGGCATGCCTTCCGGGAAGCAGCTTCAATGGCGGCAGGAAAGGACGGGCGTATGGGACAGGTTCGTCACGACCACGCACGCCATCCCACCTGCGAGACAACGATTGCGCGCCTCCCTCGCGACGCTGGGCAGAGAGCTGGGCATCAATCAGAAAATGGTGGCGCAGGGTGCAAGGGGCGAAAGTCGAGAACTTTATGACCGGCCCAGGGAACCTCGTTCAACGACCCCGACCGAAGCTGACTGTGGGGGGCTACGCCCTTCAGCCGTCCGTCGCCCATCTGAAAACGCTCAGCATTGCACCGGTGTCCGTAGCCATGCCATTTCGCGACTGCCGGACCCCGAGGGGGACCAGCCGAAACCTCAGAACGTCATCGCTCCCTCATCGGCTTCTTCCGCTTCGTGGACCTGCGGGTCACATCGACATTGCCGAACTTCAGACCGCTGAAGGCAAGCTCTGCCTTTTCGTTGGTATCGAGCGAGCCGTCGTGGCTCCATCGGTTCGAGCCCTGCGCTTCACGAAGACATCTGCAAGATCAGAGCCAGATCAATTTCCCATGGACCCGATCCACCAGATGCCGGGACTGAACACCTGATTCAATCGGTCTGGCGCAAGTGATAAATCAAGAACTCCCGATACAGCCTACCTTGCAAGCCAGCCTCCATCGACGTTGAGGACGGCGCCGTTGATGTAGTCGGAGGCGGGGGCGGAGAGGAACACGGA
>NZ_JAVCWH010000039.1 GCF_030846195.1 Paracoccus yibinensis | reverse complement strand
AACCTGAAATCGAACACCGACGCCGCCCTGCTGCATTGTTCCGACCGGGTGCGCTGCCTGGTGGTCAAGCATACCGGCGACCAGACCACTTGGATCGACGGCCGCGACGTGGACGTCAAGGCGCTGATGGAGACCGCAAGTCCCGACTGCCCGCCGCGTCCCATGGGGGCCGAGGATCCGTTGTTCATCCTTTACACCTCGGGGTCCACCGGCAAGCCCAAGGGGGTCGTGCATACGACCGGCGGCTATCTGGTCTATGCCGCGATGACGCACCAGTACACCTTCGACTACAAGGACGGCGATGTCTTCTGGTGCACGGCGGATGTCGGCTGGGTGACGGGTCACAGCTATATCGTTTATGGCCCGCTGGCCAATGGCGCGACCACGGTGATGTTCGAAGGCGTGCCGACCTATCCCGACGCGGGCCGTTTCTGGGAGGTCTGCGCCAAGCACAAGGTCACGCAATTCTATACCGCGCCGACCGCGATCCGGTCGCTGATGGCCAAGGGAACCGATCCGATCCAGGGTCACGACCTGTCGTCCTTGCGCATCCTGGGCAGCGTGGGCGAGCCGATCAACCCCGAGGCCTGGAACTGGTACAACGACAACATCGGCAAGGGCCGCTGCCCCATCGTCGATACCTGGTGGCAGACGGAAACCGGCGGGCACCTGATCACGCCCTTGCCCGGCGCCACGGAAACCAAGCCGGGTTCGGCCACGCTGCCCTTCTTCGGCATCAAGCCCGTGATCCTGGAAGCCGAATCCGCCAAGGTGGTCGAGGGCAACCCGGCCGAAGGCGTCTTGTGCATCGCTGACAGCTGGCCCGGCCAGATGCGCACCCTGTGGGGCGATCACCAGCGCTTCCAGGAGGCCTATTTCCAGCAATATCCCGGCTACTACTTCACCGGCGACGGCTGCCGCCGGGACGAGGACGGCTATTACTGGATCACCGGCCGCGTCGATGACGTCATCAACGTCAGCGGCCACCGCATGGGCACGGCCGAGGTCGAATCGGCCCTTGTCGCGCATGAGAAGGTCGCGGAGGCCGCCGTGGTCGGTTACCCGCATCCGCTGAAGGGGCAGGGCATCTATGCCTATGTCACGCTGATGAACGGCGTGCAGCCTTCTGACGAATTGCGCGGCGAGCTTGAGAAATGGGTCCGCACCGAGATCGGCCCCATCGCCAAGCCCGACGTGATCCAATGGGCGCCCGGCATGCCCAAGACCCGGTCCGGCAAGATCATGCGCCGCATCCTGCGCAAGATCGCCGAGAACGACTATGGCAGCCTGGGCGACATATCGACCCTGGCCGAACCCGAGGTGGTGGACGACCTGATCGCCAACCGGATGAACAAAGGGTGAGATAAGGGGGGCAAGCGCCCCTCATTTCCCAAGATCATCTCTGCGGGCGCCCCGTCCGCAGACCGGTCTCGGCTTATCCTGTCACAGGTCCGCCGGGGACCGCTTCCTACGCGCGCGCCGTTCGCTGGCCTTTTTGCGCACACGGACGGACCACTTGAAATGGCAATGGAGGTGCCAGACCCATGGAACAGACAGTGGCTGATCGGATTGCCGAGAGTCCGAGCTATCAGACCTTGAAGGCAAGGAGATCGCGTTTCGGCTGGATCCTGACCATCGCCATGCTGGTGGTCTATTACGGCTATATCCTGCTGATTGCCTTCAACAAGGAACTGCTGTCCGCCAGGATCGGCGATGGCGTGATGACCTGGGGGATCCCCATCGGTTTCGGTGTGATCATTTTCACCATCATCATCACGGCTGTCTATGTCCGGCGCGCGAACAGCGAATTCGACACGCTGACAGAGCAAATCAAGAGAGGGCGCTGACATGATGCGGAAACTTTCAGCCTTCTGCGCCTTGGCGCTGCTGATGCCGCCCGGCGCGGCGATGGCCGCCGACGTGATCCAGGGGGCGCAGAAGCAGCCCACGAACTGGACAGCGATCCTGATGTTTGCGGTCTTCGTGGCGGGCACGCTGTATATCACCAAATGGGCGGCGTCCAAGACCAAGTCGGCATCTGACTTCTACACGGCGGGCGGTGGCATCACGGGCTTCCAGAACGGCCTGGCCATCGCAGGCGATTACATGTCGGCGGCCTCGTTCCTGGGGATTTCGGCGGCGGTGATGACCTCGGGCTACGACGGGCTGATCTATTCGATCGGCTTTCTTGTCGGCTGGCCGATCCTGACCTTCCTGATGGCCGAGCGACTGCGCAACCTTGGCAAGTTCACCTTTGCCGACGTGGCAGCCTTCCGCTTTGCCCAAACGCCGGTGCGCGTCTTCGCCGCCTCGGGTACGCTTGTCGTGGTTGCCTTCTACCTGATCGCGCAGATGGTAGGCGCGGGGTCGCTCATCCAGCTTCTGTTCGGTCTGGACTACTGGATCGCCGTGGTCATCGTGGGCGTGCTGATGATGGTCTATGTGTTGTTCGGCGGCATGACCGCGACGACCTGGGTGCAGATCATCAAGGCTTGCCTGTTGCTGGGCGGCGCGTCGTTCATGTCCTTCATGGTGTTGTGGAGATACGGCTTCTCGCCCGAGGCGATGTTTGCCGATGCGGTGCGCGTCAAGACCGACTTGGCCGCCGCCGTGCCCGACACCACACCCGAAGCCGCTGCGGCTGCAGGCCAATCCATCATGGGACCCGGCACTTTCATCAAGGATCCGATCTCGGCCATCAGCTTTGGCATGGCGCTGATGTTCGGCACTGCGGGTCTGCCGCATATCCTGATGCGCTTCTTCACCGTGCCCAGTGCCAAGGAAGCGCGCAAGTCGGTGATGTGGGCGACCGGCTGGATCGGATACTTCTACCTGTTGACCTTCGTCATCGGCTTCGGGGCCATCACCTTCGTGCTGACCAATCCCGATTTCCTGGATGCCGAGGGCAAGCTGGTGGGCGGCAACAACATGGCCGCCGTGCATCTGGCGCAGGCCGTGGGTGGCAACATCTTCCTGGGCTTCATCTCGGCCGTGGCCTTCGCGACCATCCTGGCGGTCGTCGCGGGCCTGACGCTGTCGGGCGCCTCGGCGGTCAGCCATGACCTGTATTCCACGGTGTTCAAGAAAGGCCAGGCCGACAGCGCCTCGGAACTGCGCGTGTCGCGCATCACGACGCTGTGCCTGGGTGCCCTGGCCGTCATCCTGGGCATCGCCTTCCAGAACCAGAACATCGCATTCATGGTGTCGCTGGCCTTCGCGGTGGCCGCATCGGCCAACTTCCCGGTGCTGTTCATGTCGGTGCTTTGGAAGGATTGCACGACCTGGGGCGCGGTGATCGGCGGCTTCGTCGGGCTGGCGCTGTCGGTGGGTCTGACGGTGGTTTCGCCGTCGGTCTGGGAGACGACCCTGGGCAATCCGGTGGGTTCCGCACCCTTCCCCTATACCTCGCCGGCGCTGTTCTCGATGACGGCGTCCTTCCTTACGATCTGGGTCGTTTCCAAGCTGGAAAACAGCCGGCGTGCCCGAATCGACCGGGCCGGCTTCCTGGCGCAGCAGGTGCGTTCGGAAACCGGGATCGGCGCGGCGGAAGCCTCGGCCCATTGATGAGACTGCCGCGTCCCCGCACCGGGGGCGCGGCCTTCCCCATCCTGGATGGTATTGCCTGATGTCACGGATCGAAGACTTCCTCGCAACGGTCCACCCTTATGACAGCCTGCCGCAGGACGAACTGGCGCGTGTCGCCCGTTCCTTCGGCTGCAGGATCTGGCCTGCAGGCAGCGTGATCTATCGCCACGGGGACGCGATTCACGGGCTGTTTCTGATCGAAAGCGGAGCTGTCTGCATTTCCGACGCCACCGGCGACAGCGTGTCGGAACTGGGCCGCGGCAATTCCTTTGGCGAACGCGGGCTGCTGCGCGACGGCCGGGCAGTCACCACCGCGACGGCAACCGAAGATGCCAGAATCCTGATGCTGCCGCAGGCCGAACTGAGGCGACTGATCGGCAGCTATCCTTCGGTGGCGCGTTTCTTTGACCGGTCAGCCCAAGGAGGCCTTGCCTGGAACGATCTGGCTGTCTTGAAGGTCGGGGATCTGATGGCAGGGCGCGCCCCCCTGAGCTGTGCCCCCGAGACGCCGGTGGCCGAGGCCGCACGCGCCATGCGCGACGCCGGTGTCGGCAGCATCGCCGTGCTTGATGGGGAAAGGGTTGTCGGCCTTGTCACGATCCGCGACATGTCGAACCGCGTCCTCGCCGAAAGGCGCGATATCGACACCCCGATCGCGCAGGTGATGACACCCGATCCGATTACCTTGTCGGCTTCGGACCTGGGCTACGACGTGCTGAACGTCATGCTGGAACGCCGTGTCGGTCATCTGCCTGTGGTCGAAAACGGCCGCTTTGTCGGCATGGTCAGCCAGACCGATCTGACGCGCGTGCAGGCGCTGTCGGCCTCGGCCCTTATCCGCGACATCGCGCGGGCTTCCGATATCGACGACATGGCCCGGACGGCCAACCGGATTCCCGAATTGCTGGTGCAGATGGTCAATGGCAACTATCGCCACACGATTATCACGCGAATGATTTCCGACATCGCTGACGCCGTGACCCGGCGCCTGCTGGACATGGCAGGGGACAGACTGGGCGCTGCGCCCGGCCCCTGGCTATGGGCGGCTTGCGGCAGCCAGGGGCGGCAGGAGCAGACCGGCCTGTCGGACCAGGACAACTGCATGATCCTTGGCGACGGCTGCGATCCGGACGATCCGTGGTTCGCCAGGCTGGCGCGCTTCGTCAGCGACGGGCTGAACCAATGCGGCTATGCCTTCTGCCCGGGCGACATGATGGCCACCAATCCGCGATGGCGGCAGCCGCGTCCGGTCTGGCGCGGCTATTTCCGCGACTGGATAGACCATCCAAATCCCGAGGCGCAGATGCTCGCCTCGGTCATGTTCGACCTGCGGGCGATCGGTGGGGATGCCGCGCTTCTGGCAGGATTGCAGCACAACACGCTGGAAATGGCGGCAGACAAGCCGATCTTTCTTTACAACATGATCGGCAACGCGCTGAAGCACCGCCCCCCGCTGAGCCTGATGGGCGGCATCGCCACTCATCGCTCGGGAGAGCATCGCAACAAGATCGACATGAAGCATAATGGCGTTGTGCCGGTGATCGACCTCGCGCGCGTCCATGCACTGCAGGGGCGTCTGACCCCCGTCAATACCCGTGCCCGTCTCATCGAGGCACAGGCAGCGGGAATCATCTCGGGACCGGGTGCAGGAGATCTGATTGCGGCATACGACGTGATCCAGAACGCGCGGCTGGAAAACCAGGCTTCGCAGATCCGCGCCGGCGGAAGGCCCGACAATCACTTGGCTCCCGCTGCCTTGCCGAAGTTTGAGCGCAGCCATCTGCGCAATGCCTTCGTGGTGGTGCGAGGGATGCAATCGGAGCTTGGCCGCGAAAAAGGCATATTGGGATGAGGTCATCATGATCCCCGCCATTGATGGTCGTGCGGTCCGACGGATGTTTGATGACGCGCAGGTCCTGTCGATCGGCCAACACAATCAGCCTTGGCGACCTCGATTCAGTCTGGCCCCGGTCGACATCTGCTCTCCGCTCGGTAGCGCGCTGTCCGGCGCTTCAAACCCGGCTTGGTTCATCCTCTGTGAAAGAGAAGGCTGATGGCAGACATTCTTGTGGTCGAGGACGAAGACAATATCGCAATCGCGCTGGATTTTCTGCTATCCCGCGACGGCCACAGCCACAGGCGCATTGCCACCGGCTCGGGCGCGGTCAACGAGATCCGTGCCAGCCGTCCCGATGTGGTTCTTCTGGACGTAATGCTGCCCGATGTCTCGGGCTATCAGATCGTACAGGACGTGCGTGCCGATCCGGCGCTCAAGGATGTGCGGGTGCTGATGATGACCGCGCGCGGTTCGGCGGCTGAACGGCGCAAGGGGCTTGCGCTTGGCGCGGACGGCTTCATCGCCAAGCCGTTCGAACTTTCGGAATTGCGCGAGGAACTGGCGCGCCTCCTGGCAGGGCCATGCTGACCAAACTGTCCCTGCGGCTGCGCGTCTTCCTCATTTTCGCCGGGCTTGCGGGCGGTGTGCTGGGCTTGCTGACCGTGGGCCTATGGGTTTCTGGGCAAAGCTTGTCGACCAGAGAAGTTGATACTGAGGCGATTTTGGACGGCCTGGCATCGGTGGCCTTGATCGTGGGGATGGGGGCCGTTGCGATTATCGCTGGTGTCTGGTTCCTGTTCGACCGCAATGTGGTACGCCCGATTGAACTTCTGGCGGGTGGCCTGCGCACCGGCCAGATACATGAGGTCCCCGAAGCCCCCTATCTGGCCGATCTCGGCCCTGCTGCAAAAGATGCGGCCGAGGCGCGGGCGCGGTCAACTGATGCGCTGTCCAAAGCCATGGCGGAACATAACGCTGTCGTGCAGCGCGAGAAAGAAACGCTGGAGTCCATCCTTGCCGACATTGGGGCCGGCGCGGTGATGACCAACAAGGCCGGACGGATTGTCTTCTACAACGCCTCGGCCTCGCGGCTATTCCCTGGCATCGGGTTGGATCGTCCCTTTGAGCGCTATATCGCCGGCGGTGCACTGGAATCTGCATCGGCGCGGCTGGCAGCGGGGGCGGCCTCGACCGATCTGACCTGCCTGACATCGGGCGGGCAGCGGCTGTGGGGCCGGATGCGGGCAATCGATGAAGGCACGTTGTTGATGCTTCGCGACCGCCCCGCACAGCGCCCCGCGCCCTACGAGGCATTGGAGCAGTTGCGCCGCCACGCCGCGACGCTGGTTCCAATGCTAGATGCGCTCGGCGGCCCGATCCCCCCCGCGCTTGCCCTGTCGATCCGATCCGAAGGACAGGGATTGGCCAATTCGGTGCGTGAACTGAGCAACAAGATGACCGGCGATGCCCCGCAGGGTCGGACAAGCCTAAGTGAGCTCGCAGCAGGACTGGAACTGTTGCCTGACCAGCCCCGCTTCGCTGTGCTTGCCGATACACCGGGGATGAATGGGTTGCTGCGCCATCTGGACCGCAATTTGCGGGCAGCGGGTATCACGCCTTGCATGACTGCCGAAGCAGAGAATGGCGAGGCTTGGTTGTCGCTTGTCTGGCCCGGTTCACCGATACCCATGGACAGGTTGGAAGCTTGGCTGTCCGAGCCACCCGATCCGATGCAGCCCGAACTGACAGGCCATCAAATCCTGGCGGCGCATGTCACCGGCATCTGGTCCGAGGCGCGGAATGGAGAGGCCAGGCTGATGCTGCCGCTGCCTCTTGCCGCCGAAGGCGAAGAGGTGGCGGGACTGACCTATGATTTTTCTCTGTCGGAGGGTAGCAAGGTCTCGACGCGGTTGTCCGATCTGACATGTGTGGTCTTTGACACCGAAACGACCGGGCTGGACATCGCATCCGACCGTATTGTGCAGATCGCCGGGCTGCGCCTTGCACGTGGCCGGCTCACGGGTGAGCGGTTCGAGACACTTGTCAATCCTGGCCGACCCATCCCTTCTGGCTCGACCAAGATCCATGGCATCACGGATGAAATGGTCGCTGATGCCCCAGACATGACGACCGCGCTTGCTGCCTTTCACCACTTTGTCGAGGACGCTGTCTTGGTCGCCCATAATGCGCCCTTCGATATGGGGATGCTGCGGCGCGCATCGCTTGAGACCAGGGTGCATTTTGACAACAGGGTGGTGGACACGATCCTGCTGTCGGCCCTAGTCTGGGGTCAGTCGGCCCCGCATTCTCTTGACATGCTTGCAATGCGACTGGGCATTGTCATTCCGCTCGAGGAACGCCACACCGCCATAGGGGATGCCCGCGCAACGGCAGAAGCCTACCTGCGGCTAATTGCGGCTCTGAAAGCCAAAGGTTTGGAACGCCTCGAGGATGTTCTCGCGGAAGCCCGCCGCCATCGCCGCCTCATCGAGGATGTCAATGACCCAGCAGTGACCGCAGAAATGCCCAAGGACGGCGACCCTGCTAGGTCCTGCTCTGGGAAGGGCTGATCGGGCCTACTCGGCATGATGCCCATTGGCCAACTGCAGACCAACTATCGGCGCGCCCCCACCTGGCGTCGTTTAGAAGGGCGGAAAGGGTCAGGGTGCATAGCTTTTGCTATCATGAGGCAACACAATCTGCATAATAACAGACCGTCCCTTCCGAATTGGTTTCCATAACCAGACCATGGATGTCGGTTTCGAAGCCGGGGCATTCGCGCGCGAATTCACGGTTGAAGCGCAAGTAGTCCACGATCTTGGCATTGAACGTCTCGCCGGGGATCAAGAGCGGGATCCCGGGCGGATAAGGGGTCACGAGGCTGGTCGTGATCCGTCCTTGCAGGTCGTCGATTGCCACTCGCTGCGTCTTGTGCCGCGCAATGTGCGAGAACGCCTCGGACGGCGTCATTGCCGGATGATGGTCCGACAGATAGATTTCCGTCGACAAACGCGCCACATCGTATTTCGCATAGAGCGCGTGAACGTGCTGGCTGAGATCGCGCAGACCCATGCCATCGTAGCGCGGATGCTTGGCGCAGAATTCCGGCATCACGCGCCACAAGGGCTGGTTGCGGTCGTAATCATCCTTGAACTGCTGAAGGGCCGCGACCAGCGTGTTCCAACGCCCCTTCGTGATGCCGATGGTGAACAGGATGAAGAAGCTGTAGAGACCTGTCTTCTCAACCACGACGCCATGCTCGGCTAGGTATTTCGATACGATCGAGGCCGGAATGCCGGTGGTATCGAAGCGCCCTTCGATGTCCAGGCCGGGGGTAATGATGGTCGCCTTGATCGGGTCCAGCATGTTGAAGCCCGGCGCCATGTCGCCAAATCCGTGCCAGCTCTCTTCACCGTCGCGTTGCACGCCTTCGCTGTCGGTGCGACGCAGCACCCAATCTTTGGTACGGCCAATGCCTTCTTCCTCGAGCGCTTCCGGTCCCCAGACCTCGAACCACCAGTCGTCCTCGCCAAATTCGGTATCGACCTTGCGCATGGCCCGGCGGAAATCCAGGGCTTCCAGGATCGACTCCTCGACAAGCGCGGTGCCGCCCGGCGGTTCCATCATTGCGGCGGCCACGTCGCAGCTCGCGATGATCGAATACTGCGGACTGGTCGACGTGTGCATCAGGTAGGATTCATTGAAGAGGTGCCGATCCAGTTTCGTTTCTTCAGAATCCTGAACCAGGACGTGGCTGGCCTGGCTTATCCCTGCCAGGAGCTTGTGGATCGACTGCGTCGCATAGGTCACGGCGTGCTTGGTGCGGTCGCGCTTACGACCCATGGCATGATAGGTGCCGTAGAAAGGATGGAATGCCGCATGCGGGATCCAAGCTTCATCGAAATGCAGGTTCTCGACATAGCCATCAAGCATCCGCTTGATCTCCTCGGTATTGTAGAGGACGCCATCGTAGGTCGATTGCGTGAGCGTCATCATGCGAGGCATGACGGCATCGGCATCGACACCCTCAAGCAAGGGGTTCGCACGGATCTTGGCGCGGATGGAGTCGGGTTCGAATTCGGCATGGGCGATGGGGCCGATGATGCCCCAATGGTTGCGGGTAGGCCGCAGAAAGACAGGGATCGCCCCGGTCATGATGATCGCGTGCAAGATGGACTTGTGGCAGTTGCGGTCCACCACGACAACATCGCCGGGTGCGACCGTATGATGCCAGACCATCTTGTTCGAAGTCGAGGTGCCGTTGGTCACGAAGAAGCAGTGGTCCGCATTGAAGATCCGCGCGGCGTTGCGTTCGGATGCGCCAATGGCGCCGTTGTGGTCCAGAAGCTGGCCCAGTTCCTCAACCGCGTTGCAGACGTCGGCCCGCAGCATGTTCTCACCATAGAACTGGTGATACATTTGTCCGATGGGAGATTTTAGGAAGGCCACACCGCCTGAATGGCCCGGACAGTGCCACGAATAGGAACCGTCCTCGGCATAATCCAAAAGCGCCTTGAAGAAGGGCGGCTGAATG
>NZ_JAVCWH010000038.1 GCF_030846195.1 Paracoccus yibinensis | reverse complement strand
TCTCATCCGTGGTTTGGGGGGTATAGGGTCTGGTGGTGCGGCGAATGACCTTGAGTGTCGCGCAGGCGCGTTCGAACGCCTCGGCGGTAAAGCAGGAGCCGCGATCCGTCAGCACATGCGTGATCCGGAAGGGGAAGGCTTTTTGTGCCTCAGCGAGAAAGGCGACCGCATTGGCGGCGGTCTCGGCGTCGTAGACGGCGAGATGCACGAAGCGGGAGAGCGATCGATGGCCACATAGAGGTAGCGCTTGCGCACGTCACCGTCGGCAGTCCGCAGCTTCGGCAGGGGTTTGACGTCGATATGGACATAGCCGAGATCATAGTCCAGGAAGCGCCCTTGTCCTTTGACAGGCAGGGTTGATGGCTTTGGGAGGGCGCCCGCAACCAGACAGCTAGGTGTTCAGTCCCGGCATTTGGTGGATCGGATTGACGATGAATCTGTCTGCCTCTGAAGTCCAGATGATGTATTCGTAGGGCGTGAGGCCATTGAGAGTCTTGAGCCGACGAGCGAAGTTATAGGCTGCGATGAAGTCGTCGAGATGCGTTCGCAGCTGATCATGATTGTCGTAATGGAAGCGTTTGACGGTTGCTTCCTTGATCGTGCGGTTCATCCGCTCGACTTGGCCGTTGGTCCAGGGATGCCTTACCTTTGTCTGCCTGTGCTCGATCCCATGCTCACGGCCCACGCGGCCAAAGATGTGCTCGAAGGCGGTCGTGTCGCAGCTCCGGTTTGCGAACTGTATGCCATTGTCAGTCAGCACCTTATGGAGCCGGTAGGGAACTGCGGCAATCAGGTCGCGCAGGAACTGGGCTGCAGCCATCTTGCCGGCCTTCTGGACAAGGCGGACGAAGGCGAACTTGCTGGTTCTGTCAATCGCCACAAAGAAATACAGCTTGCCTTGGCGGTCTGCACTTCGGCGATATCGATGTGAAAGAACCCGATAGGGTAACGCTTGAACTTCTGACGTTTTGGCTTGTCGCCATCCACATCCGGCAGGCGCGATATTTCATGCCGTTGAAGACAGCGATGCAAGGCCGAACGCGTCAGATGGGGAATGGATGGTTGCAGGGCATAGAGGCAGTCGTCCAGCGGCAGCAGCGTGTGGCGCCTGAACGCCACGACCATTGCTTCTTCCTCCTCATTCAGTACCGTTGAACGAGGCTCCTTGGGCCCGGTCTTCAGATCCTCCACTGTGGCCCGCTTACGCCATTTTGACAGGGTCTTGGGGTTGATGCCCAACTCCCGGCTCAGTGACGCGGTCGAAGCTTGCGATCGCTGTATTGCTGCTCGGATGGCGTGCGTGGTCGTGGCGCTCCCGTGACGAACTTGGCCCATAATGCCTCCTTCCATTCCCAAGAAAGGATCGCACCATCAAACCGTGGGATCAAACACATAGAACCCGCAGGAGATAGATATGAACCGCTGGTCACCGTCGCGTGAATTTGGCACAAGCTGGCAACGGCGCATAGAGAGCACATAACCTGCCTTGACAACGTCATCATAGCACTTTTCGGAATTACTCTGCTTTTCAATGGTAAAATTTCTCAAATCGACGAGCGGTCGAGGAGCAAGCTGGGCCACCTTTGGCTTTGCAGCCAGCTATAGCATCCGGCTCCTGTCTACCCTGATCCTGACGCGTCTTCTGACCCCTGACGTCTTCGGCCTGATGAGCCTGGCTTGGGTTTTCATCGGTGCTATCTCTATGCTGAGCGATATTGGGACCACCCCCTCGATCATCCGCAGTCCCCGCGGCGACGAAAAGGTGTTCTTGGACACGGCTTGGACCATCCAAGCCGTACGGGGGCTGTGGATTGGAGGATTGACGCTGCTGATCGCTTGGCCTGTGTCGATGCTTTACGACGAGCCGCAGTTGTTTGCGATCCTCTGCGCCGTAGCCGTCATGCCAGTGATTAGCGGAATGAATTCGATCGCAATGGCGACTTGTCGCCGCCACATGCAACTTAAACACCTGACGCTGCTCAGCATGTTCAGCCAGATTTTTACCACGCTCGCAAACGTGGTCTTTGCTTGGTGGTTGCAATCGGTCTGGGCGCTGGTCTTGGGTTCTATAGCTGGCACTCTGTTCAGCTTTCTTCTTAGCTATATCTGGCTACCGCGCTATCGCCCCAAGGTGATGTTCGACCGCAGCGTCATGGCTGAAATCGTGACTTTCGGGCGCTGGATCCTTCTGGGAACGCTGTTCACCTATATGAGTGGCAAGGGGGTGACCGCAATCATGGGTTTCGAGGTTTCGGTCGAGATCTTGGGCCTAATTACTGTTTCCTCGACCCTTGCTTGGGCCTTAGGCGATCTGGTGGGACGTGTTCTGGACCAAGTGGTTTTTCCAACCCTGTCACGGTTGTACCGTGAGGGGAAGCCGTTGAACCCTCCAGTTAACAAGATCAAGAAAATCAGCTTCTTCGCAATCCTGCCTAGCTTTCTGGTCCTCAGCCTTGTCAGCCAGCCGCTGATCGATCTGCTTTACGACCCGCGCTATGCATTGGCAGGAAGCTTCCTATCCATTGCGGCGCTGAACGGAGCCATCGGCATTCTGCCAATGCCCTATCAGAATGCGATGCTAGCAGCAGGCAACAGCCGTGGCCATTCGATCGTCATGGGAGTGACTGCGGCGTCACGCATCCTGTTGATGCTTGTCGGCGGGTATTCCTTTGGCATTTACGGCATGCAGGTCGGACTGGGTTTGGGCGGTCTTGTAGCTTGGGCGGTATCCATCCTGTTGGCGCGCAGGACAGGGATTGGCAACTTGGCATACGACCTGATTTCCCTTGCCACTATCTTGCCGGTCTATACCTATGCACTGATGACGGTGGCGCCCGTGACATCTTAGTTGCCAATTCAGATTGATGTCCTATCGCAACCAACTGCCGAGCCCCTGCTTCCCTGAACGGATTGGAAGCTTCATGAGGATATTCCATGACAAACAAAAAAGTGGTTTCTCCAATCAACAAAGAGATGGCGGATGTTTATAGATCCTCTATCGAAAAAATCCGAGGAAACGCACAAAGATATTCATTAGTGGACTACCCTGCACACAACAATATTGGGGATTCAGCAATATGGGTGGGTGAGAAAGAGGCTTTAACAGAAATTTTTGGAAAAGGCCCCGATTATGTCGCTTCTCATCAAGATTACAGAGATGACATAGAGAAATTTTGCAAGGATGGAGTTGTTTTTATTCATGGAGGAGGAAATTTCGGTGACCTTTGGCTCAACCATCATGAGTTTCGCCTTCGGATCATCAAGAATTACCCTTATAGGAGGATTGTTCAGCTTCCACAATCAATCCATTTCTCTGGGCCGGAGCATATTGAGAAAACGAAGTCAGTGATTGGGGAGCATAAGGATTTTCATCTCTATGTGCGAGATCAAGCTTCTTTCGACTTCGCAACTAAAGAGTTGGACTGCCCAGTTTATCTAGCGCCTGATGCGGCACATTGCATTCGCACCTACATCTCGGAAACTTCCAAGCACAAAATTTTTTCTTTGGTCAGGACAGACAAGGAAAGCCTGATTCCCGATCTTTATGACTTACTTTCCTCATATGG
The DNA here is from genome assembly GCF_030846195.1 of Paracoccus yibinensis. Lineage (GTDB taxonomy): Bacteria > Pseudomonadota > Alphaproteobacteria > Rhodobacterales > Rhodobacteraceae > Paracoccus > Paracoccus yibinensis. Next base: position 6,665 of record NZ_JAVCWH010000038.1, on the reverse strand, counting down.
GCCGATATCAGATTGGAAAAATATTGATGAGTATTTTTACAAGGATGAAAACATGTTGGATGGCTTCTTTCGTCGCCGCATCCAATACAAATTTTCTTCTTCAAAACTCATGATGCGCTACAGGTCCAGAATTTATAACCGCAAGGCCGAAGAAGCCGTTGCGAACGGAACAAGACTTCTATCAAAGGGAAAATTGGTCATATCTGACCGTCTTCATGCTCATATAATCTGCTGCCTGATGGGGAAACGCCATATCTCCATAGATAATGCAAACGGAAAGGTTCGGGAGTACATTCGGAAGTGGGGCAATTTCGGCATAACAGAGTTAGTGGACTCGAAGGCGTCTCTCTTGGCCAAAATTGAAGAAATTCAAAAGGCCTCTCCATAATAAGCCAAGGGTCTTCTTCTCATGCTTTTCATTGTTAATTTTCTAGGAAAATGCATCGATTACCAAATGTGGCTCCCTGGGAGAAATGGCGGAACTGAGATATGATGTTGGACATTTCCTGTGACGCGGTGCGGCTGTCTGTGGCCATGCCGGTTTATAATGCGGCGCGATATCTTCCGGCCGCGCTGGACAGTGTTCTGGCTCAAAGCTTCCAAGACTTCGAACTTTTGGCCCATGATGATGGCAGTCAGGATAACAGTTGGGCCATTCTGACTGACTATGCGTCCCGAGACTCTCGGCTCCGCATCAGTCGAGGACCGAACCAGGGCTTGCCTCGCACACTGAATCAGATGATTGAGCGCTCTTCAGGCGAATTTATCGTACGCTTCGATGCCGATGATCTCTGCTTGCCGGACCGCTTTGAAAAGCAACTTGCTCAATTCAAACGCGACCCCGATCTGATCGTTTCAGGCGGGGCAGCGCAGATTATCGACGCGGACGGGCGACCCATCTCGGTCAAGTCGTTGCCGCTAACTCATGAAGAAATTGATGGGTATAACTTGGAAGGCCAAACCTCCTTCCAGCATCCCTCTGTCATGATGCGCCGGGACGCAGTGTTAGCTGTCGGTGGATATCATCCAGATTTTCATGGCGCCGAAGATCACGATCTTTGGCTGCGCATGGGCGAAATTGGGCGGCTCGAAAACCTGCCGGACGTGCTGATCAAATATCGTATCCATGATGACAGTATCAGCAGCACCAAGCGCGACTTGCAGCGCAAGTTGTGCCTGCGCGCCTGCGAGGCTGCCTGGCAACGCCGCGGTATCACGGACGGACGTTTCGAATATCAGAATTGGCGGATGGGCGAGGACGCCCCGTCCCGCCTTGCCTTCACTATCAGCTATGCTTGGCAGGCGTGGTCACACGGCTATCGAGGCACCTGGCGTCATTATGCGCTGAAAGCGCTGCGCCAGGCGCCGTTGTCGAAGGCGGCCTGGAACGTGGTGGTGGCCGGTGCGCTGCGCCGCCCTCCGATGGAGCGGTCTCGTGGCTAAGGTCTCGGTCGTGATGCCCGCGCGCAATGCTGCCGCTACAGTAGTGGAGGCGCTGAACTCGCTGCGCGAGCAGGCACATCTGGCCGAGATCATCCTGGTCGATGATGGATCTACCGATGACACCGCAGCGCGCGCTGCAGCCTTGGGGGATGCCCGGATCCGCATCCTGCCTGGTCCCCAAAGCGGCATATCGGCGGCACTTAACATGGGTTTTCTCGCCGCCCACCATCCGCTTGTCGCACGTTGCGATGCGGACGACCTGTACCTGCCCGGTCGCTTGAGAACCCAAGTCGATTGGCTTACGCGCTATCCAGACCATGTTGCTATTTCGGGTGGGTTTCTCAGCCTAGATGGACAGGGCAGAGCGTTAGCCCGGCTGGCAGCCGATGGTTCCGCGCGTGAAGTAACCGGAGATCTGCGGTTAGGCCGGGTTCTGACTCATCTATGCACTTGGCTGATCCGCCGCGAGGCGCTGCTGCAAACCGGGGGCGCTCGATCATGGTTCGAAACTGCCGAGGATGTCGACTTACAGTTCCGTTTGGCGTTTTTGGGGCCGATCTGGCACCTGCCCGAGCCGGTTTACGGATACCGGCTGCATGACGGTTCAATCACGCATAGTCGACGCACGGCGCAACTGGCTTTTTATGACGCCGCTGCCCGCAGCTTTGCCGAAGACCGCGCCAAGACTGGATCCGATGCGCTGGACAGGGGGTGTCCGCCCGTGGTGCCGGATTTCCTACAAGACAGTAGCAAGATGAATGCTTCTGCCCGGCAAATAGCAGGGCATCTGGTCTCGCAGGCATGGCGAGACCATGCAGTTGGTCATCGGCGCGCGGGGTTAAAACTAATGCTGCGAGCTGTAGCTCAGGATCCTCGCACGGCCAGCAACTGGAAGGGATTGGCAGTTATGCTAGCCAAGTCGCTACTCCCCAGGAAGACTTAAGATACTTCTATCAGACATGGCGATCTTCAGCGCCCGCAGGTTGCCGGCCCCGTGGCGACGCAGGCAGCGGTCGAGTTCCCGAGCGCGAGACATGCGGGTTGAGGAACTCGCGCACCACCGCGAGCAGGTCGTCGAGCGGCAAGAGCAAGGCTTTGCAGAGTGCAACCGCGACGGCCTGCTTCGCGCAGGCGTCAGCGTCGTCTGCAAGCGGTGCGGCGTGTGGCTCCGGTCGTGGACGTCGTCGCGACCCCGCCATTTCCAGACCGTCTGCTCGGAGATCCCGTAGCGCTCGGCCACCCGCCAAGCCGGTTCGCTGCTGGCCTGGATCGCGGCACGGATCTTCGGCGTCGTCGTCGCCTGCTTGTGCAGAGAGATCAGCATGCTCCCACTCCCTCCCGAACATCGCGCAAGATCGACCTTGCCATGAACAGGGCAGATCGGCGAGGGTCTATGTGATCATCCGGGATGGAACAACTAGGCAGTCCCAACTCTCCAACATTCGCCGAGCGCATTAGGCGCTTGCCCAGCGTACGCCAGCCAAGACTTCAGATCAGCAGCATAACCTGAGCAGAGCCCGCTGAGTCAATACACCACTAATTAAACCCCACCATTATTACGGATGTCGATTATTTTAAATGGCGACGGTCATTTTTAGAAATGCGGTTAGCGGCAGCGTATTCTAGCTTACCCCATCCAAGTCTTCGTCCTATACCGCGTGTGACAGGTGCTATTACGCCATGCCGTTGGAAAAGATGTCTCCATACAGCAGCCTTACTTTGTAGCCATAAACGCTTTCTGCTAACGGGGCCAAGGTGCAGTAGCGGAATTCCACTACGCTCATAACCACACCCGTCCCAGAAATTGCCAGCGCGTGTTTCTACTAACTGAATGTCATATTTATTTAGTTTCTTTTTCCATTGAAAAGCCAGTTTGGGATCAGGAGCGCTATAGGTTGTATGTGATGGGTAAGACAGCATGTTGCTGTCATATGTAATTCCTAAGAAAGTACAAATTTTTTCCAGTTCCCGTTCTGGCTCGGTAACTAGATCCTCATAGCGCAAAACATGCTTCGGAACGTTTGGATGGTTGTTGGCAAAGGTTCGCCAAGACTGTTCAGTTTCCAACCAAGGATCAAGTCCGTGATACAGGTTACCTGCCCATCCCATGCCAATGGATGATCGAGCTACATCTCTCGGGTCACGCAGTAATCGTATTACTCTTAGATCAGGCAAAAGATGCGCACAAATCGACAAATGCCGATGCAGCATAAGAACAGGCACTCCTCCGCTATGTCGGCCGATTTGATCAACCATATCCATAGCTGCGGCACTTCCATCTAAATTGTTGTTTATGCGTATAGGGCTGTCTTGGTATATGCGGTCAGCGTTGAGAGATCGAAAGTCATATTTCCAGGAATTTTCTTGTGAATGAACATGATCAAAAATGAAATCTGATTCTCCTATAACGCTCAACAATGGATGCCCATTTAGCATAAGGCGGATCATTGTAGTCCCGGATCTCAGAGGTCCGTAAACTATAACTGGCGCTTCATTATTGAATTTCAAAGTTTTTCTCCACTTGTGACGCTCGGCTATGTTGATTTTCGATGGCCATATTACGTTTTTACCTTCTCAAGCCAAGCTTGTATCATTAGAACGCACCAGAGCTGCGCACCCCAGTTAAACTGTTCTGAAAGATGTTCGCGCCACATATTGCTAATCAGGTGCGAATCAAAGTTGCCCTCTCGTGCGATCCGTGTTGAATCTAGCAAGTCACCGGCCCAGTCTCTCAAACCGGCTCGCAACCATAGGCCTATGGGAACTTCGAAGCCCATCTTCGGGCGCTCAATGAGTGCTTTCGGAACGTATCGATAAAGTACCTGACGTAGAGCCCATTTGGTCTGGCTACCACGCACCTTCTGATCCTCCGGTAGTCCCCAAGCAAACTGAACCACACGGTGATCGAGAAACGGTGCTCGAGTTTCTAGTGCCACGGCCATAGTAGCGCGATCCACCTTGGTCAAAATATCGTTAGGAAGGTATGTTAGCATGTCGAGCTGCATCATCCGTTCTATATCAGACAGTGCTCCACGCAGAGGCATGTTACCTGACAAAAGGCTAGAAGGAGATGTGGCATCAGGAACCGCGGCTTCTGGAAATCTCCAGACCGAGACCATCATCCGGTGTAGGTCTTCCAATTGAGACTGGGCAGCGTAACTGGCTAGCCTATGCAAGCGTTGTCCGATAGGCTCCTTACCTAACAGCGTCGGGATCAACGGCGCCAGTGCCGTTGTTATTGCTCCGGCCGGCATGCCGCACAGTGCCTGCGCGCCTAGGCGCCTCAAAGGCATGGGCAAGGCGCGCAACCTGCGGCGCAGAGTCACTGCATGGCGATAGCGCCCATAGCCACCAAATAACTCGTCTCCTCCATCGCCTGACAGCGCCACGGCTACATGCTGCCGGGCCAGACGCGCGACTAGGTAGGTAGGGATCTGCGAGCTGTCTGCGAAAGGTTCATCGTAAATCTGCGCCAGTTGTGGCACTACGTCCATCAGTTCCTGGTCGGAAACATAAAGATCGGTGTGATGCGTGCCCAAATGCGCGGCTACGGCTTGTGCATGTTGGGCTTCGTCGTAGCGCGCCTCGGGAAAGCCGATCGAGAAGGTATGTACAGGGCGGGCGGATTGACGTTGCATCAAGGCGACAATGGTCGAACTGTCGATACCACCGGACAGGAACGCGCCCAACGGCACGTCCGCCATCTTCTGTTCTTCGACCGCTTGCGTCAGCAGGATCTCAAGTTCGTCAACGACCTGTTCGTCAGAGCGGCGCTGTGGCTTGGGCAAGGCAGCAATAGAGGCTCCGTCCCAGTAGTAATGCCGCTGAATCTTTCGGCTAGCAGGATCGATCCGAACAATCTCGCCGGGACTAACCTTGCTAATGTCTTCATAAATTGAACGGTCTTCTCCCACGTTGCCGTAACGCAGAACCTCCAGCAGGCTGCTGCGCCTGAGACGCCCCTCGAAGCGCGGATGAGCCCGCAACGCCTTGAGTTCGGATCCGAACAGAAATACCGCCTCTGAACCCGTACCCTGCCAGCCAAAGTAGAGTGGCTTCTCGCCGAGGCGGTCTCGGGCCATTGTTAAAGATCGGGTTTCTCGGTCCCAGATCGCTAATGCAAACATGCCGGTCACCCGTGTCAAGGTTTGCTCAATTCCCCACAGGGCGATACCCGCTAGCAAGATTTCGGTGTCGGATGTGCCACGCCATGCCGGCCCGCGGCCACTTAAATCTATTTCGGCGCGCAGATCGGAATGATTGTAAATCTCTCCATTAAAAACGAGAATATAGCGCCCATTAGGAGAGGCCATGGGTTGATGCCCAGCCGCCGTCAGGTCCACAATCGCCAAGCGCAAATGCCCAAGTGCAACGCCCGCCTTTGCATCAACCCAATGGCCCCGGCTATCTGGCCCCCGATGAGCAATTGCCAACATCATCGCCTCGATTGTGGGGATAGGATTGGGGCATGCGCCGGGCTGCCAAAGATATCCAGTAATGCCACACATCAGGAAGCGCAGTCAAAAAAATAACCAATATTTTTTCTTGAATAATCTCCAAAACACGAAGCTATCTTGGCAGCTGCCAAATAAGAGTCATACTCGATATAAGTTATTTTTTGGGATGCCAACCCTGTAGGAAATCCAAAGTCGTCGGAGGGTTGGTTTATTGCGCAATTTGAATATTTCGCGTCTTTCAAATGAACCAAAGAACAGCCCCCCTTTTGGCCAATTTGACTGTCTGAAACGTAAAGAGAAGACGCCGTGAAGTACATTTAAGCTACCAGTTAGTAGGCGAACCATTTCATCATTAAATTCTTGTGATCGCAATATCCTCTCGGTTCGGCACGAGCAGAAACCTTAAGCTGTGTCAAACTGTGACAGATGCCGGAAGGCGGCTGAACATGCAGGTTTCCGGCAGCCAATTGGCACACCTTGGACCGGCGTTGTGGCGGAACTCGCCCGAGCGAGGCTTCACGCGTGGTCTGCAGTCGATTAAGCGTCCTCGCATGACGAAGCCTGAAGCTGTCCGATACCGCACAACGAACTGGAAATCCTGCAATGATGTCCTGGGGGCGGCGCGGATCGCTGCTGATCTGGCTGGACAAGGACATGGCGTGGCTGGCAAACACGGCGCGGCGGCTTGGCCGCCTGTGTTCTCCGATGCGGCAATCCAGTTCTGCCTGATGGTGAAGGTGTTGTTTGGTCTGCCGCTTCGGCAAT
>NZ_JAVCWH010000037.1 GCF_030846195.1 Paracoccus yibinensis | reverse complement strand
CATTGTGGCCCGCAGGTGATAGATCGCCATTCCGTGTCGTGCTCAAGCAAGGGGTTCAAAGGGGCGTGCAGCATCCCCTTTGCCCACACAAACGCGCAGCGTTTGTATAAGTGGGCACTTCGTGACTTGCACCGTAACCACTCTGAGATCAGTCTGGCAACTGTTAGATGAACGAGGGATTGCAGAATGGCGCGAACCATTGATCAGCAGATTGCCGAAGCCCAGGCCCGGCTGGCCCGCCTCAGGACCAGGGCCAAGGCCTCCGAGACCCGCCGCAAGATCATCGTTGGGGCGGTGGTCACGACGGAAGCCTTGAGGGATCCGAAGATCGCCCGCTGGATGGCGGCCACCCTGCGCAAGACCGTCACCCGCGAGGTCGATCAGAAGGAGCTCGTGGGATTGCTGGCCGAGCTTGATGCCAAGGCGCAAAGCGCCGGGGCGGGTGAGCCGTGAGCGTCAAGGATCCCTTCGAGATCCTGGCCGACGAGATTACCCTGATCCGTCGCCAGATCGACCAGCTGCAGCGCACCAGCCTGGACCGGAAGGAAGCCGAAAAGCTCAATGCCGTGGTGGCCCAAGGCCTCGACCGCATGGCCAAGGTCGGCCCGGCCGTCCAGAGCCGCATTGAGCAGAGCCTGGCCACCGCCGCCCTCGATCTGCGCCAGCACACCGTCTATGCGGCCTCGGAGGGCGCCAAGGAGGCCATCCGCGAGGCGCATCTCGAAAGCATCAAGGCTGCAGGAGACCTCCGCAAGGCCGCCGGAGAGGCGCGTAGAGAGGCCTGGAGGTGGTTTGGCGGGTTCTGGGTGTGGTTGGCCTCTGCCGTCCTCACAGGGGCGCTCCTGGGCGTTCTGGCAGCCTTCTGGATCACCGGGCGTGGGGATGCCCGCGAGTTCGGGAAGTACCCACGCATCTTTTGCGAGCAAGCGGGCGGCAGGATCGCGACCAACACCGAAGGCTACAGGTTCTGCGGGGTCTGGATCGACAAGCTGCCTGAACCGAAGTGATCAACTTGCGGTTGTCTACTTGGACAAGTTGCCGGAAACGTCAGCGTCCAGCATAACCACCCCATCAGCCGAGCGGCCTTTGTGTTGTGGTTTGCGAGTTCGGACCGCTCGGCTCGAAAATCCCTTTCTCCTGGCCGAAGCCCAGCAGCATTGCGCAAGTGCTATTCTTAAGCACGATTGGCCAAGAAGTGTTTTCTCCCGAATATTCCGGATATATGTTTGAAAACATTACAGCCATGAGAGGTTTTATGAAGTCCTTTGCTGTTGCCGTTGCTTTGCTGCTGGCCACTCACATGCCGACTGCCGCCGTTGAAGCTGAAGGCAATGTCATCCAAGGCGTGGCATCCGTCATTGATGGCGATACCATTGAGGTTCACGGGTCACGCATTCGCTTGCACGGCATTGATGCCGCAGAAAGCGGACAGGTCTGCATGGAACGCGACGGGTCGGCTTGGCGGTGCGGGCAGGCGGCGGCTTTGGCTCTTGCCGACAAGATCGGCCGGACCCCGGTTCTTTGTGAGCAACTCGACATGGACCGCTATGGGCGCGTCGTTGCAAGATGCTTCAGCAACCGTGAAGACCTCAACAAATGGATGGTCAGTGAAGGCTTGGCGGTCGCCTATCGTCAGTATTCCGCCGACTACGTTGATGATGAAGTCCAGGCACGCGAAGCGCGAAAGGGCATGTGGCGGACGAAGTTCGACATGCCTTGGGATTGGCGGAAAGGCTCACGCAGTTCGGAAGCCTTCACCGAAACTCCGGAGATCCTGCGCAACCTTGTTCAGCGATCCTATTCTTGCAGTCCTCGACGGACCTGTTCGGCGATCGGGAGCTGCCAGGAAGCGCTCTGGTATCTGGAAAACTGCTCCTGGGGCGGCCGCCTTGATCGCGACAACGATGGTATTCCCTGCGAGAGCATCTGCTAGAGGATCAAAATCATCGGGCGTTAGAAGTATTTTAACGTGGCAGCCGCAAGCTGGCGGTGATCGCGATCCAATAAACTTATCAACTTACTCCCAAAACTCCTCCTAGATGCACCTTCTGTTCACTGCCCTTTTCCTTGCAGCCTGCTGGGCTGGGGTATGCGGTTAGTAGGAACGCTTTGAAAAGCAAGATTTGGTAAACAGTATGAAAATTAAATCATTTCTAAAGCACTATGCCTTGCAGAAGGGGCGATATGTTCGTCTATGGAAGAAGCTGGGGAGACCCACGACCTCGGACTGGACGGAATTTCTGAAGCGTCATGGTGGCTTTTACAGCTTCGGTGAAAATTGCTTCATCGCCCCCGAGACGGTCTTCACGGATCCCGGCTACACGTCCATTGGCAACAATGTCCGTATTGCAGGGGCTTGGATCTCGGGCCATGATGGCAGCATCAATATGCTCAACCGCGCCTATGGCAAGAAACTGGACTCAGTCGGTCCCGTCATCATCAAGGACGATGTCTTCATCGGGCGCGGCTGCACTATTCTGCCCGGAGTGACGATTGGGCCTCGCGTGCTGGTTGGAGCTGGTTCAGTGATTAGCAAAAGCGTGGAACCCAACTCAGTTGTGGCTGGAAATCCCTTACGGTTCATCCGTAGCCTGGACGATCATGTTGCACTGATGGAGCAGCGGACGGCCACCTATCCTTGGCGCGACATCATCGAGCGAAGGGACGGCGGGTTTGATCCGGCGCTTGAGCCGGAACTCAAGCGGCAAAGGATCAAGCACTTTTTCGGATGAATGAAATGAGACGCCCCTGCAGCTTTGCAAGGGCGTCTTTGTCTTATCAGACTGCGAGTTCCAGAGCGCCCTTGGAGACAGCCCCACGCCCGAATTGGGGTGCTCGATAGCCTGGTCCATAGTTGATCCGGAGTTCCGATACTCGGTTGCCGACAGGCTGCGCATCTCCTGGATTTCGCCAGCAAGGCGACAGACAGCAACTCAGGAATTGATTGTTCTCAGCTGCTGACAGCACAGCAAAGCGGAACAGGCGCAAAAATGCGTCCTCCGGACATACCTTTGTGTCGGTTCCGGCGCGGCGCTGCCCGCCGTTCGCCTGCTCGTGGGGCGGCCACTCACGGCGACCACCGCCGCGCCGGAACCTCCGCGTATAGATCATAAGAAGGACAGAAAATCAGACTCAATGATTTCAATATGATAACCCTGTGGATAAGCCTAGATTTGTCCTACCATAGGACACGCTGTGTCCTATCTGATTCGAAAATGGTCACGCTTTGACCTGCCTTAGGGCACAAAATGCTTTACATCGGACATAGATTGCTGAAGTTCGGACATGCCGCCCCCAAGGAAGTGCTATGTCTTTACCTTCAATCGCGCCTGCCCTCCCTCGAACTCATGGAACATGGGTGCAAACGGACAGGTCGGCACATGAAGCTTGGGCACAGTTCCTTGGATTAAAAGGGGCAACTGCTGCCTCTCGCGTGCTGCATATTCTTATTGCCCGCATGGGTGAGCGGAATGCTGTAGTGATCTCCCAAGGAGCCCTTGCAGATGAATTGCAGGTTGATCCTCGCACCGTGCGCCGCGCCATCGCCATGCTACGGGATCACAACTGGATCCAGACAGTAAGCCTCGGTGGGGCAAAGAGTGGTGTTCAAGGTTATATCGTCAACTCCCGCGTTGCTTGGCAGGGTTCAAGGGATGGGATCCGATACAGCGTTTTTGACGCCATGGTCTATGCAACGGAAAAAGAGCAGGAGCCTGGCACGATTGAGGATCAGGCCCCACTACATCGCCTACCAGAATTGTATCCTGGAGAGCATCAGCTTCCATCTGGTGACGGTCTGCCACCTGTGTCACAGCCTTTCTTTCATGGTATGGAGCCGGACCTCCCGGCCACTCGCCGCGAAGACTAACGCCCCAGAAAACGCGCCCAGAAGCCCCGTTTTCCAGGCTCTGCCACCTGCTCTGTAGGGCGTGGCAGGGCCTTCATCATCTCGTCAATGATCCGTCCTCGTTCATCTCGGACAGCTTCTGCACGCACCCTGCCCTCTCGTTCCTGATCCAGGTCCTCTTTTATCTGGGCAAGAGCCGCTTTCAGGGTTTCCACCTCTTTGACAAGTTCTCCTGACAAATCGCCAGAATAGCTTTGTTTTTCCACGTCAAGCGACTGTCCGATCCTGTCAATCTCGTTGCCAGGGTTTCCACCCCTAAGCTGGTAAAGACGGGCAAGCTCTGCGGTATCAATTTGCCAGCTTTCCGACCCTCCTGCCTTCACTTTTTGCCCAGATATCACACCATCCTTAAGAGCCTTTTGCAGGGTAGGACGTGACACATCATAAAGCTTGGCAGCCCTGGAAATGCTTATTAACGGCATGGCAATACTCCCTGTAAAGCCACTGTCCGCAAGCTTGTCATGGGTGGCAAGCCATTTCCACCTTTGGCTTTAAGGATCTTACCAAGAGTGCGCTTGATGACCTTTCACGCGGCTACCCAGCCGCCCGGCCCAGCACCTCCTCGGCCCATTGGTTCAGGCTTTTGCCCGACAGTTCGGCGGCCAGGGCGGCCTTGCGGTGAACCTCGGGACTGACCCGGAACATCACTTGCCCCGAATAGGTCTTCTGGGGTTCCTTGCCGATCCTGGCGCAGGTGTCGATGTAGTCCTCGACCGCTTCATGGAAGGCTTCACGCAGCCCATCCACGGTGTCGGCATGAAAACCCACCCCGTCGCGGATACCGGCGATCCGGCCCACGAAGATCCCGTCTTCATCGTTGTATTCGATCCGAGCCGCATAGCCCTTGTAGGTCATAGCATTGGTCATGGTTTTACCCCGATCCGGTCCAGGAAGTCGCGGGCATCGCGCACCTGGTATCGCTTGGCTTCCTTGGCGGGGTGCGGACGATGAAACGTCGCCACCTCGCCCTCCTTCTCGAACCGCACCCGCGATCCCCGCCCTTCGATCAGCCGCGCACCTGCGGCCAGCAGCAGGCCTTCGATTGCCGCCCATTCGATGGTGCCGGACACCGGATCGGCGAAAACGGTAGCCAGGGTCTTACGGTGCTTGCTGTTCATCGGGAAAAAATAAGATCAGCTAGCAGAAAACGCAAGCATTAGAGAGGGGTTTGGGGAAAGGGGGATGTTCTCAAGGGTAGACCATGCGGAATGCCCGCAAACATCGGCGCCCGTCTGCCGAACCCGCCCACGCCCCCTGACTCCCACAACCCCCGGCTGACTTCCTCCACCCCTCCCTGCTGGCCCATAAAACCTGTTACGGCTGAGACAGCAGCCAGGGGTTGAAGGGGGTACAGGGGGAAGGGAAGGGGCCGGGCAAAAACTGATATGTGCAGCGGGGGTGAGTGGCAGCTGACCGACCCTGCTGCTCAACCTTCAGGCGCGGCTTCGGCCCGGTATGGGTCTTATGGGCCAGGATCGGGAAGGGAAGGGGACAGGCAGGTTGTCGGGGTGAAGGCACGGCAAAGCTGCGGCATCCCCATGCGAGGGCGTCATCTGGCTGCACTGCATCCCGCCCTAGCATGATCGCCGCAGCGGGTCACAGCGTAATTGGCTCCTTGTCACAATGCCACTCCTCGCGTTCTCGGACCCGTTCCTGCTCCTTGATGCGTTCGGCCCCTGCACCCGTTTCTGTTCCTCAGCGGCGGAGGGAATATGTATTTGAACTCTTGTACTGGTTTTATAACTCAAAGAACGCAAGATTGCGCTTTCATCGTTTTCAATGACCTATCCAAGTAAGATTTTTTCATCTATATCCTTCCATAGCGTGAGAAGTTTCTCACGCATGCTATCCAGTGAGTATTGAGCATGGATATATTGAGAGGCACTCTTACGCATATAATCTAGGCGCGTAGGGTTTTGGCTATATTCGTCGGCAGCAGCTTCCACAGTGGCAACAAAACGAACTACATCGCTATCCGGTATTGGCAACCCAAATTCTGGCTGGAAGAACTCTTCCCCTCCAACTCCTGAGTAGCCTACCACAATACAGCCAGATGCCATTGCTTCTGCTGGCGGCAGTCCAAAACCTTCACGATAGGAGAAAGACAAGAAGATCAGGCTCTCGCGCAGTATGGAATCTAATTTCTCAGGACTGGCGCCATCTATCTTTACAAAATTCCAGCTGTTGAGGGCTGGTGATTTTTTAAGGCAATCCACGACAATACTGACTTCGTCAGCCCGCTTACGTGGCATATAGGCGATCTGCAGTTTTTTCTGTGACGTATAGGCTAGGCTTGGGCGACTAACGGCTTGTGGCACTACATAACTATCGGAATTTGAGAACTGCTCCACTGCGGCGCGTGATGCTTCAGAGGTAGTGATGATTATTTCGAACTTATCGATACAAGGCTCAGCATTCCCAAGGTCGCGTTTATAAGCTCTACAAAAACCAAACACATCCTGAGCCAGCAATATGCGGGGATTATTAGGGAAAATTGCGCTATATTCTGGATATAAGAATTCAGGAATAACAAAAACATCGTCAGGTCGCAGGTTCAAAAGATGGTTGGCGCTCCCTTTGCGAGGGCGGGTTAGGCGCGCCAAGCTTTCCAGTATTCTTTTTTTCCTTCCCATAAACTGGCGAGGAACCTCAGCAAGAGGCGGGTAGAAATATGCTTGGCAGGATGTATCGAAGAAATGATACCGGAAACCTGGTTGGCTATAGAGTGCTGCAGCCTCATAGCCTGCTTCACATAGGGTATCCACGAAGCGTAAAGCTACGTTAACGCCACCCACAGGTTTCGTTACATCGGGCAAAACGAAAAAATATCTCGGCATATTGGCTAAGCCTCAACGATTGGTACTAGATAGAGTCTCTGTTGTGAGAGATTGATCTTTGGGAAAGTGGCTATTAGAACAGCTTCTGCTGCATTATATTTTTCTTTGCATCCGCCAATTCCAGTATGCCTTTAGCATAATCATCCTTGTCCTTTTTCTGGCTACGCTCATGCCTTCGCACGAAGCTTCTGAAGCAATTCGGAGGGAGCCAAGGGATGTATTTCCTACTGTTCCCGTAGGCACCTTGCGAGCGGCACGATCTGCTGCGTGCACTTGGCTGCGCAGGGCTTATCGTTTGCAGATGTAGATGATGATTTGGTTAGGAAATTTATGGTACCTCATTAGCAACTGTATCTTTCAGCCGAACTAATAATCATGGTTGGCGCGACTCACATAACCTATTGGCAATGATGAAACCTTGGCTAAGTCCGTGAGGGGGTCAGAATAGTAAAGACGAAATACAGAAGGTGTTCAGTCCGCGCTGCTCCGCGCATAGACATCCTCGTAGCGGATGATGTCGTCCTCGCCCAGATAGCTGCCGGTCTGCACCTCGATCAGGACCATGGGCACCTTGCCGGGATTCTCCATTCGGTGGACGGCGCCCAGAGGCACATAGATCGACTGGTTTTCCGTCACCAGCGTCACCTTGTCGTCCACGGTGACGCGCGCGGTGCCGCTGACCACGATCCAGTGTTCGGATCGGTGGACATGGCTTTGCAGCGACAGGGCCGCGCCAGGCTTCACCACGATGCGCTTGACCTGGAAGCGGTCGGCGAGCGCGAGCGTCTCGAACCAGCCCCAGGGACGGTGGTCGCGCGGAAAAGCCGTGGCCTGCTTGCAGCCCCTGGTTTTCAGCGCGGTAACCGCATGGCGCACGTCCTGGGCGCGGCTCTTATCCGCCACCAGCACCGCGTCCGCCGTCGCCACCACCATCACGTCGGTCAGCCCGATCCCCACCACCTGCAGGTCGTCGCTGTCCGACCGCAGCAGCACGTCATGGCAGTCGATGGCGGTCGAGTTGCCGTCCGCGACCACGCCGTTGTCCGAAGGCGCTTCCAACAGGGCCTCGCGCCAGACGGCATCCCAGCCGCCCAGGTCCGACCAGCGTTCGGAAAAGCGCACAACGGTCAGGTTGCCGGCCTTTTCCATCACGGCATAATCGATGGACTGGTCGGGCAGGCTGTCCCACGGACCCTTGGCCAGGCGCAGGAAGCCGATGTCGTTCTTGGCCTCGTCCAGGGCCGCCAGAACGGGCGACAGGTATTCGGGGGCATGGGCGCGGAAGGCGTCGATCATCATCGCGGCCTTGAACAGGAAGATGCCCGCGTTCCACAGGAAGTTGCCCCCCGCCAGCATCTGCGCCGCCGTGGCCGCGTCGGGCTTTTCGACAAAGCGCGCAAGGGGCTGCGGGCCGCCGCCCTGCCCCGCCAGTTCCAGATAGCCATAGCCGGTCTCGGGGCGGTCGGGGGTGATGCCGAAGGTGACGATCTGGCCTTCCATTGCCGGTCCCGTTCCCTGCCGCACGGCGCGGGCGAAGGCCGCCTCGTCGGGAATGACATGGTCCGAAGGAGCGACCAGCAGCAGCCCCTCGGGGTCCTTGGCAGCAACCATCAGCGCAGCGACCAGGATCGCGGGGGCGGTGTTGCGGCCCGAGGGCTCGATCACGATGGCACCGGGGGCGATGCCCACCTGCTCCAGCTGCTCGGCCACGATGAAGCGGAAATCGGCATTGGTCATCACCACCGGATCGGCGAAATCCGGCCCCGCCAGCCTGCGGGCGGATGCCTGGAACAGCGTCTGGTCGCCCACCAGCGGCGCGAACTGCTTGGGAAAGCTCTTGCGGGACACGGGCCACAGCCGGGTTCCCGATCCGCCTGCCATCAAAACGGGGGTGATCTTGGTCATGACGCGGTCCCTTGCGGCCTATAGTCTGTGGCAGCGGATAAACCGACATATTGTCACCGAAAAGACCGCGTTTCCGTAAAGTACGGAAAATACGTAATACCTCATAGATGCGATCACGAAGGCAAGTCGGCTGCAGGGCCACCTATCCTTGTATGGTTTGGCTTGGCTTTGTTGATGCCGTCAGGAGGGGGCATCCACGCCATCAACAGAGCCCCCAGACTGCACATGTTGCTCTGTAATCACAGCTCATGATCCCATCCCCAGTCGTGCTCTCTCCGCTCCCGTTCGCGGACCCGCTCCTGCTCTCTGACGCGCTCGGCCTCCTGCACCCGCTGCCTCTCCTCGGCTAGGCGCTCCTGCTGCAAGCTGGCTGCGCGCTCGGCCGCCGCAACCGAGTCGATGCTCCGCGCCGCCTCCCGCAACCGCTCGGCCAGGCTCCTGG
Source organism: Paracoccus yibinensis (assembly GCF_030846195.1). Lineage (GTDB taxonomy): Bacteria > Pseudomonadota > Alphaproteobacteria > Rhodobacterales > Rhodobacteraceae > Paracoccus > Paracoccus yibinensis. The sequence continues at coordinate 1,186 of NZ_JAVCWH010000037.1, read as the reverse complement.
CACTCTCTGGTGCCCGGCTTTGGTGGCCAAGTTCCGGTTCGCTGCGCTCCTGCCGGGCCTCACGGGCGGCCCGCAGTCGCGCCGCCAGGTCCTGGGCGGCGTTCTGGTCTGAATCTCGGCTGGAAAGCTCCCGCTGCTGCTCTCGGCGCTGCCCTCCTCCGGCATGCGCCAGTTCGTGCCCGGGTGCCAGGCGCTCCACCGTCCGCCCCAGCCACTCCCGCACTTGGCCCGACAACCGTTCCGCCACCCGCGCCACCTCAAGAGCCTGCGCCTTGACCTCGCGCCACAGCTGCACCGCCGCGACCTCGATGCCGCGCTCCTTCAGTTGCCAGGCGCCGGGGGACAGCTGCGGCAAGGGCGCCCGGTCCAGCTGCACCGCCCGCACCGTCTCACGCAAGGCCTCAACCTCATCGCCCCGCTCCCGCGCCAAGACTGAGCGTTCCAAGGCTTCCTCACGTTGCGCCTCCAGCGTCCGGTGATCGATCCGCGCCTCGTGGCCGCAACGTTCCAGGGCATGGTTGCTGTCCCGCGCCCAGGCCTCCCGCCAGTCCTCCAGCAGCTCTTTGGCGTTCCAGTCGCGGTTCTTGGTGGAAAAGCCCTCGGGGCCGATCTCGCGGGTGGTCAGCAGGATATGGGCATGGTGGTTGCGCTCGTCGCCTTCACGGCCAGGCGCATGCAGGGCAATGTCCGCGACCATGCCGCGGTCCACAAAGGACCGCTGGCAGAAGTCGCGGACCAACTCGATGCGCTGCTCGCGGTCCAGCTCGGCCGGCAGCGCCACCCGGATCTCGCGCGCCACCTGGCTGTTCTTGCGCGTCTCGGCCGCCTCGACCGCGTTCCACAGCGCAGCGCGATCCTGGACCCAGTCTGGCGATCGCTCCGGAGCGAGGATCTCGACATGCTCGACGCCGCCGCGCGCACGGTAGTCGAACGACAGCCCGGTACGATGATCGTGGATGCGCTCGGCACTGCGATAGGCCGCCGCCGCCGTGGCGCTGCGCCCGGCCGAGCGGGAAATCATTGTGGCCCGCAGGTGATAGATCGCCATTCCGTGTCGTGCTCAAGCAAGGGGTTCAAAGGGGAGTGCAGCATCCCCTTTGCCCACACAAACGCGCAGCGTTTGTATAAGTGGGCACTTCGTGACTTGCACCGTAACCACTCTGAGATCAGTCTGGCAACTGTTAGA
>NZ_JAVCWH010000036.1 GCF_030846195.1 Paracoccus yibinensis | reverse complement strand
TGCTGCAGGTGATCGAGGCGCTGGAGGCGCGGGGTGCGCATTTCCGCTCGCTCGGCGATCCCATCGACACGGCCACGCCGCAGGGCCGCTTTTCGCTGCAGGTGATGGGAGCGGTGGCGGAACTGGAACGCGCGCTGATCCGCGAGCGGACCAAGGCGGGGCTGCGCTCGGCCCGGGCGCAGGGGCGAGTGGGCGGCAATCCGGCCCTGCGGGCGGGCGACCGCGAGGCGATCCGCAAGCTGCGCATGGCGCGCGACGAGACCTATTTCCGCAAGCTGGAGGCCTCGGCCGATGGCTGGCTGCCGCTGGTGCGGCGGCACCGGCCCGCCATGCCCTGGGAGGATCTGGCGCGCCTCGTCACAGCCCGCACTGGCCAAGGTTGGTCGGTGGAGCGGCTGAAGCGCGCCACCAAACGCTATGTCAGCGACGGGCTCTTGCCCCCTTCGGTGCTGGAGCGGGCGCCGTGCAGCACGCCCGACGACCGGCTGCTGGCGATCGTGGCCGGCATGCGCCATGCCGATCCGGACCTTACGCTGGCGGGTATCGCCACGAGGCTGGAGCAGATGCGCGAAAGAACACCCAGGGGGAATGCGAAGTGGTTCCCGTCGACCGTCCGGCTGCTGCTGCAGCGAGCCGAAAAGAAGGGGATGATCATGGGCGCAGGAGAGAGATAGAAGAACAGCCCCTGCCCTGCCACCTTGACGCAGGTAGCACCTGGTCATACTCTCCTTTCACAAGGAGATTGCCATGACTGTCAAATCCTCGATTTCCCTCAGCGCCGAGCAGCATGCCTTTGCACGTGCGCAGGTCAGGCAAGGCAGGTTTCCCTCTGTCAGCGCCGTTGTGCAGCACGGCCTGGAATTGCTGCGCGAGAAGTCTGAAGGCGAAATGGCGGACCGGGCGGCATTGAAGGCCTTGCTGGAGGAACGGGCCAGGGGCGCTTTCGTCGATGTGGCAACGATGCGCAGTCGCCTTAAGGACATGACAAGAGCACGCCGCCGCACGGATCGTAATGCGGATTGAGTTCGCAGCCGAGGCCGAGCGCGATTTTCTTCTGATCTTCGACCATCTTGTCGACAGCTACATGGCGTTCGGCGAAAGCCGAACCGAGGCGCTGGAACGCGCGGAAGTCAGACTGGCCGGCATTCTTGAAGATGCGACCCGCATTGCGACGGCTCCGCGGCGCGGAAGCCGGCATGATGATCTGATCCCAGGCTTGCGGCAGCTGACGCTGGGCAGTGCGACCTTCTGGTTCACGGTTGACGATCCGAGCGACTCGGTGCGTGTTCTGGCTGTCTTCTTCGGGGCGCAGGATCAGCATCGGCGGATGTTGATCCGCCTGCTGGGACAGGATTAGCAGGCATTCTGCCGGTCATGCGAAGGCCACAGGAATCTGCTTGCCAAGGATAACGATTCTCCGACATAGTCACGAAAATGCGCGGCAAAACGGCAAATTTCGTGAACACGGCGATGCGACAGAAAAGAGCAGGAGAGGATCCGGGTCAGGAAAACCTGAACGCGGTCATCCGACAACATTCCGAATGGCTGGCCAGCCAGTTGCATGCCCAGCGTGAGAACCTCTTTCCCCCCGACGCGCACAAGGCGATGCGCAAGTTCACCTCGGGCGAGGCTGCCGCGCTTCTGGATGTAAACGACAGCTATCTGCGCAAGCTGCATCTCGACGGCAAGGGCCCCTCGCCCGAGATGACGGCCGGCAATCGCCGCATGTATTCCGTGCAGGACATCCAAGAACTGCGGGAACTTCTGGAGAGGACAGCCCGGAACCCCGGGGATTACCTGCCGGGTCGCCAGCTTGGCGACAAGCTGCAGATCATCGGCGTAATGAACTTCAAGGGAGGGTCCGGCAAGACGACGACCTCGGCCCATCTGGCGCAACGGCTGGCCTTAAAGGGCTATCGCGTGCTGGCCATTGATCTGGACCCGCAGGCATCGATGACGGCCTTGCACGGGGTGCAGCCGGAATATGACCTCCAGGACGGCGGGACGCTTTACGACGCGATCCGCTATGAGGACCCTGCGCCGATCCGGGACGTGATCCGCAAGACCTACCTGCCGAATCTCGACCTGATCCCCGGCAACCTGGAGCTGATGGAATTCGAGCATGAAACGCCCCGAGCCTTGGCGCAGGGCAATGCCGGGCTGTTTTTTTTCCGTGTGAAGGAGGCGTTGGCGCAGGTCGATTCCGATTACGATGTCGTGGTCATCGACTGCCCGCCGCAACTGGGCTTTCTGACGATGTCGGCCTTGTCGGCGGCAACCGGGGTTCTGGTCACGATCCACCCGGAAATGCTGGATGTCATGTCTATGAGCCAGTTCCTTCGTATGACGGCCGACTTGATGGATGTGATCGCCGAAAGCGGTGCGGACATGTCGCATGACTGGATGCGCTATCTGCTAACCCGTTATGAGCCGACGGATGCGCCACAGAACCGGATCGTGGCTTTTCTCCGCACGATGTACGGCGACAAGGTGCTGAATGCGCCGATGCTGAAATCGACCGCCATCTCGGATGCGGGGCTGACGAAGCAGACGCTTTACGAGGTTGATCGAGCGGCCTTCACGAGATCCACCTATGATCGGGCGATCGAAAGCCTGAATGCCGTTAATGACGAGATCGCGCAATTGATCCAGCAAACATGGGGGCGCAAATGAGTGACAGCAAGAAGCGGCGCATGTCGATGCTGGATACCCTGGCCCAGGGAGCGGCAGCCGCGCCGCCGTCGATGATGTCGAACAACCGCGCGCTGCGTTCAGCACGCGATGCCGTGGACAGCCACCGGATCTGGGAACTGGATCCCGAGCAGATCATCGATAGCCGGGCCACCGACCGCATGGACCCTCAGGATGTGGGGGATCTCCGCGCCTCGATCGAGTCTGTTGGTCAGACCGTGCCGATCCTGGTCCGCCGCGATCCGGCAGACCCGGACCGCTATCTGCTGGTCTATGGGCGCAGGCGGCTGGAAGCCGTGCGTGGATCCGACAAGGTCACCAAGATTCGCGCGATGATTGCGTCGATGGATGATGGTGCTGCCATCCGCGCCCAAGCATCCGAGAATACCGGCCGCAGAGACCTGAGCTTTATCGAGCGCGCGATGTTTGCCCAGCAATTGGTCGAGAATAACTTTGGCACGCAGGCTCAGAGCGCAGAAATCCTGAATGTGACCAAATCGGCAATTTCGATGTTCCTGGCCGTCGTGCGAAGCGTGGGTGCTGACCTTGCTCTGGCGATCGGCCCTGCCCATGGCACGGGCCGCCCCCGATGGGAGGCCTTGGCCACTGCGTTGAACGAGACGGAGGCGGACCGCGTTGAACTGGCCGATCTAGCAACACGGGTCAGGGCGCAGACCGATCCAGATGTCGCCGATCCTTCGGTTGCAGCGTTCGAAGCGGTAGCCCGTCGTTTACGAAAGATGGCCACCCTGCCCCGCCCGGCATTAGAAGCCTCGAGTGCCTTGACGATCGGCGGCAAGCTTGCTGGTAAGATTGTCAGGACAAAGAACGGAGTTCGGCTGGACATCAGGATCGAGGACGCGAAATTCGCCGACTGGCTGCAATCCGAGGCAGCCGGTGCGATCGAGGAACTTCACGCCCGTTGGAAGAAGCGTGGCTGAGGGGAAGATAGGTATAACAGCAAGGAGGCACGAACCAGCCAAAGAAAAGGTCCCGCAAAGCACGAAACCTTACGAGACCCTTTGATCGTAGCACATTAAAGGTAGTCGCCCTCGGAAGCCTCTGCAAGTCCCTTCGTGATTTGCGGCGCGGAATTTCTTTGTCTTCGTGAACGGAGAATGACTTACCATGCCATAACGCCGTTCCGGCGACCGGTGGATGCTGTTCGCGTTCAACGTCACGCGACGCTGATACAGTCCACGGCCGGGGAAAGCGTCAACAAATGGGCCATATTGCGCGACCTGGTAGCCGGACGCAAGGCCTTTGGGGTCTCGGATCGTGACCTGACGGTCCTGCAGGCGCTGGTCAGCTTCCATCCCGGCAATGACCTGGATGATCCTGCAAGGTTGATCGTTTACCCCTCGAATGCGACGATTTGCGAGCGGCTCAACGGGATGCCCTGTTCGACCATGCGCAGGCACATCGCCCGTTTGGTAGAGGTTGGTCTGATCCTTCGTCATGACAGTCCGAATGGGAAGCGATATGTCCGTCGCAGCTCCTTTGGCGAACAGCGCTTCGGCTTTGACCTGCTCCCCTTGCTGCAGCGTGCCAGCGAAATCCAGGCGGCTGCCGAGCAGGCGCGCAACACCATGGCGACGATCGCAGCTCTGCGCAGCGACATCAGCCTCATGCGCCGCGACGTGATCGGGCTTCTCGATCTGATCGAAAACCAGGGAACCCCCCTGCCCTACAGCGACCAGCACCGGAACCTTGTAGCCCTGACAGCCCGCATTCTTCGCCGCAGGCTTACTGTGGCAGAACTTGCTGCCTTGCGCACTGAACTCGCCACCGTACTCCGTGATATCCAGACCCAGATCACGAACTGCCAGACAGATGATCTGAGCATCAGGGGCAGCCAAAATGAGCAGCACCATCAGAGATCAAATAAAGAAGAATCTGAATCTGAATGCCATGAAGAAAAAGGCTTGTGCTTGCCGCGTTCCGACCAAGCCCAAAACTTGAGCTTGAGCGTGATTTTATCAGCTTGCTTCGACATCGTTCAGCTGAGCACCCATGACATTAAAGACTGGTCTGGTCTGATCCATGCCGCCGATCAGGTTAGCTCGATGATGGGGATTGAACCATCGGTATGGTCTCGGGCAAAGCAGAGAATGGGAGCCATTTGTGCAGCAGCAACCCTTGCGGCTATTCTCCAGCGGTTCTCGCAAATACGTTCGCCAGGAGCTTATTTGCAGACACTCGCCGCCAAGGCCGAGGCAGGCCAGTTTTCAATTACCCGAATGATAGAGGCGATCACTCGTCAGAATGGGCCAAAGTTCACAGCTGTGAACTGTTAGTTAGATGCAGCATGGCTTGACATACATGTCACGCGGCTCTGGAATCGGACTATTGGGCTCGACTTCGTCACCACAGCCAGAGAGCAGAGGAAAAGCGCCGTCGCATCTGCCGACACTGGCCAGGTCACGCGACAGGTCGGTGAGACGATTAACAACCAAATGCACGACCTCGCCCTCACGCTGGATGCGTCCCTGCACATCGATCATTACTGCACCAAGAACGATGCGCCTGTGCGCCTCGAAGACCTTCGGCCAGACCACAAGATTGGCGACACCTGTCTCGTCCTCGATGGTGATGAACATCACCCCCTTGGCCGATCCCGGCCGCTGCCGCACCAGAACCAGGCCCGCGGCCGCACACCAGCGGCGATCCCGACTGGTCATGGCCTCGGCGCAAGGAATGATACGCCGTTCCTTCAGCGTCTCGCGCAGGAACGAGACGGGATGTCGGCGCAGGCTGAGGCCGGTATGACTGTAGTCCTCCACCACCTCCCGCCCGAGCGTCATTGTTCGGAGCGCAACGGCAGGTTCTTCGTCTTCGGTTCTGGTCTCGTTGTTCCGCTGTTCCCCTGCCCCAGCATCCGCTCCAGCGTCCTCTTCCTGCCGCTGTGATGCCTTCCGCGCGCCCGCGAAAAGCGGCAACTCTTCTGGCCCGTGTCCCTTCAGCGCCCAAAGCGCCTCGCGGCGGCTAAGCCCGAGGGAAGGTCTGAACCCGTCGGCTTCGGCGATGCGGCTCAGGCTGGCGATTGGCACCCGCACCCTGCGCCAGAGATCCTCGAGGGAAGCGAAGGGCCGGTCGGCGCGGGCGGTGACGATGCTTGCTGCGTGGCTGTTTGCCAGGCCCTTGACCATCCGCAGCCCGAGGCGGACGGCGAAGCGGCTGCCCTCGTCCTCGGGCCGTCCCGTCGGCTCCAGGGTGCAGTCCCACCGGGAGGCATTGACGCAGACGGGCCGGATTGCGACGCCATGCTCCTGCGCGTCGCGCACGATCTGCGCCGGGGCATAGAAGCCCATCGGCTGGGAGTTCAACAATGCCGTACAGAAGGCGTCCGGATGATGACATTTGAGCCAGGCACTCGCATAGGCCACAAGCGCGAAGCTTGCCGCATGGCTCTCCGGAAAGCCGTAGGAGCCAAACCCTTCGAGCTGGCGGAAGGTGCGCTCGGCGAAGTCGGGATCGTAGCCGCGGGCCACCATGCCCGAGACCAGCTTGTCCTTGAAGGCGCTGACCCCACCGGTGAACTTGAAGGTCGCCATGGACTTCCTGAGCAGGTCGGCCTCGCCGGGGGTAAAGCCCGCGCACTCGATCGCGACCCGCATGGCCTGTTCCTGGAATAAGGACACGCCCAAGGTCTTGCCCAGCACCTTCTCCAGTTCAGGGGTGGGATACTCCACCGGCTCCAGCCCTTCGCTGCGGCGCAGATAAGGATGGACCATGTCGCCCTGGATGGGACCGGGCCGGACAATCGCCACCTGCACCACCAGGTCATAGTAGGTCCTGGGCTTCATGCGGGGCAGCATGGCCATCTGCGCCCGGCTCTCGATCTGGAAGGTGCCGAGCGTGTCGGCACGCCGGATCATCGCATAGGTGCGCGGGTCCTCGGGTGGGATGGTGGCGAGGTCATGGCAAATACCCTTGTGCTCCGCGATCAATGTCAGTCCCTTGGCCATGCAGGTGAGCATGCCGAGGGCCAAGACGTCCACCTTCATGAAGCGAAGCGCGTCGATGTCGTCCTTGTCCCATTCGATAATCTGCCGGTCCTCCATGGCGGCGGGCTCGATGGGCACCAGGTCATCGAGCCGGTCCTGGGTCAGCACGAACCCGCCCGGATGCTGCGACAGGTGCCGGGGAAAGCCCATGAGCTGCCGGGCCAGCCCCAGCGTCAGCCGCAGCCGGCGATCGGACGGGTCGAGGTTCAGCTCTCTGATCTGCGCCTCGCTGACGCCCTCCTCGGACCACGTCCACATCTGGCCGGAGAGGGTCTGGATCAGATCCTTGGGCAGGCCCATGGCCTTGCCCACGTCGCGCAGCGCGCCCTTGGCGCGGTAGCGGATCACCGTGGCGCAGAGCGCGGCCCGGTCGCGGCCGTAGGTCCCGTAGACCCACTGGATCACCTCCTCGCGACGCTCGTGCTCGAAATCGATATCGATGTCGGGCGGCTCGTGGCGTTCCTCGGAGACGAAGCGCTCGAAGAGCAGATCATTGCGGCCAGGATCGATGGCGGTGATGCCCAGCACATAGCATACGGCCGAGTTCGCAGCCGAGCCGCGGCCCTGGCAAAGGATGCCGCGGGAGCGGGTAAAGCGGACGATCGAGTGAACCGTCAGGAAGTAGGGCGCATAGGCTAGCTTGCCGATCAGGCGCAACTCGTGCGTGAGCGACGCTGTGACCTCCTCCGGCACGCCTTCAGGATAGCGGAAAGCTGCCCCCTCCCAGGTCAGCCGCTCGAGCGTCTCCTGCGGGCTGAGGGCTGGATCATCCCGCTCCTCGGGATACTGGTAGCGCAATTCATCCAGCGAGAAGCGGCAGCGCTCGGTGATCTCCAGCGTCCGGGCCAACGCTTCCGGATAGCGGGCAAACAGCCGGTGCATCTCCTCCGGCGGCTTGAGGAAACGATCGGCAAGACGTTCGCGGTGAGCGCCCAGGGCCTCGACGGTCACGTTGTGACGGATGGCGGTGACCACATCCTGGAGGATGCGGCGGGCAGGCTCATGGTAGAGGACATCGTTGGTCACCACCGTCGGCATGCGCAGCTGAGCGGCCATGGTCGAGAGTTGGTGCAGCCGCAGTTGGTCATTGGGACGGCGGCGCAGGGTCAGGGCCAGGTAGGCTCGATCGCCAAAGGCATCGCGCAGCCGGCGCAGGTGCAAGGCGCCTGTGTCGTCCGCCATGTCCGGGATCAAGACGGCGATGAGGCCCTCGGCATGCTCCGCGACATCCGCCCAGTCTAGATGGCATCTGCTCTTGCCGGCGCGGGACTTGCCCAGGGTGAGCAGCCGACAAAGCCGGGCATAAGCGGCCCGGTCGGTGGGATAGACCAAAAGCGCCATGCCGCAGGCGAGATCGAGCCTGCAGCCGACCACCAGCCGGACACCGGTGGCCTTGGCCGCCTCCCAAGCCCGGACGACACCCGCAAGCGTGTTGCGGTCGGTCACCGCGAGCGCGTCGATGCCCATCACGGCTGCGGTTGCAAACAGCTCCTCGGCCGAGGAGGCCCCGCGCAGGAAGGAGAAGGGCGAGGTCACCTGCAGCTCGGCATAGCGCGGCCCGGTCATCCGATGACACCGTTCATCCGAACACCCCATGCAGGAACCAGCGGTGCGAGCCGGTCTCGCTGTTCTCGCCGTCGCCTGCCCGGAACACCCAGTAGCGCTCGCCAGCCTCATCTTCGATGCGGAAGTAGTCCCGGACGGCAATCATCTCGGCGTCTCGCTTCCACCATTCGCCGAAGACCCGCTCGGGTCCATCGGCGCGGGCCACCTTGCGGCGGATGCCCCGCCAGGTAATGGAGACCGGCGGATGATCGGGCAGGAGTGCCAGCGTCTCGATCGGCTCAGGACGGGGCAGCAGGCGGGTGGGCCGCGGCCAGTGATCGGGCCAGCCGACGCCGACAGGATCGGACAGGGCTGCGACGCGGGTGACGGAGCGTTCCGGAACGTCGCTCGGCACAGGTGCCATGCGGTAGACGCTGCGGGCACCGACGCGGTTGGCCAGCACATCAAACAGGCCGGAGAGATCCGGGGCAGGGGCCTCCAGCAGGGAGCTGGCTACTTGCCTGGCCTCCAGCGGCTCGACCATCACCGCCGTGAGTGACAGGATCTCGATGCCGAAGCTCGGCGCGATGGTCTCGATCCTGTCGCAGAGGAGGCGGGTCAGCCGCTGGGGATCACGTTGTGGTTTGGCCAGACCCACGCGCACGGTCTGGACATGGGCATCGACCCGCCAGCAGAGGAGATCGAGCCTGCGGGCGCCGAGGCTGCGCTGCTCCAGGGTCGCACAGAGCTGGACCACCAGTTTGCCGATATAGTGGGCGATGGTCTCGGCCGCGGCAATCGGCTCGGCAAAGCTGCGACGCACTTCCACAAGCTCCGGCGGGCGCAGCGGCTCGATCGGCTCGGAGGCATGGCCAAGCGCCTGATCCAGCCGGCGGCAAAGCTCCGGCCCGAACCTTCGGGTCAACGGCGCGCGAGGCTGATGGAGCAGATCACCGATGCAGGCGAAACCCAACGTGCGCAGGCTGGCGAGCGTGGCAGGCGGCAACCGCAGGGCTGCAAGGGGCAGGGGTGACAGCAGCGCCTCGGCGGTGCCCACCTCTGCCAAATGCATTGGGTCAGCCACATACCGGGCCAGCGCATGGGCGGCACCCCAGGTGTCGGCAACAGCGGCGCGGGCGGTAACGCCCGACATGACCAGCCGACCGATCAGGGTCTCCAGGAGGGCGTCCTCGCCGCCATGCAGGTGATCGGCGCCGGTGGAGTCGATCACCAGTCCATCTGGCGGATCGACCGCCACGACGGGCGAGACCCGCTGCAGCACCCAGAGCGCCAGCCGCTCGAGCGAGGCCGCATCGGCAGCGGGATCATGGGGCAGCACCTGCAGGCCCGGGACCATCGCTTGGGCTTTGCTCACCGGCATGCCAGCGGAGATGCCCAAGTCCTGCGCCCGCGCACAAGCTGTCGTCACCAGCCGCCGGTTGCCGACCCGGCCCGCCAGGACGAGCGGCGCCTTGGGCGAGGGTGCCGCGTCAGGCGCCTGCCGCTTGAGCCGATCGATCGGCCAGAGCGGCAGGTAGACCGAGATGACCCGTGCCATCGCATGCCTCCAGTTCGAGATCGAGTTACTCGCCTGCGCGTGCCCGGATCAACTCGATGAGCCAGCGGGCCCGGCCGACACCGGGGACGGGCAGGGCGGTCGAGGGCAGGACCGAGATCCGCCAACGGGTCATCGCCGCTGTGGGCTGCCCGAAGTCATGGGCCTCCTGCTGGCGCCGCCAGCGCCGGAGCGCGATGCCGGTGGTGCCAGAACCCTTGGCCGCCAGGTGCAACCGGCGCGAGGCGGTCATCGAGAGCCGCGCGACATCGGCCACCACCGCGCCAATTCCTCCATGGCGCAGGCCTTCCTCCATGCAGGCCAGCACCGAGACCTCATCGCCCGCCTCGACATAGATCACCCGGTCCGGGCCAAGGCCCGCCTGCTCCAGCCCCGGCGCGAAGAGGTCCGCCTGCGTCACGCACCAGAGCACCGGACCCGGCAGACGCGCGGCAATGCCGGCCGCGAAGCAGGAAGCTGCCGCGCCATCCACTGCGCCATCGCCGCCGCCCGCCACCTCGTGCAGGCAACCGAGCGCCAGGCCGCCACCGGGCAGCCGACGATCCAAGTCCGGCACTCCGAAAGGCAGCACGCCCCGCTCTGGTCCGCTATCCCCTTCCATCCGCGCGATCTGCGCTTGCAAGGCGGCAATGGCAGGGTTGAAGGACTGTGCGGGCATGATCAGAAGAGATCCAAGGCAGTTGGGAACAAACAGACTCGTTCTTGTTTTGTTCCAT
>NZ_JAVCWH010000035.1 GCF_030846195.1 Paracoccus yibinensis | reverse complement strand
GTTTGGCGAGCGTTACAGATCTACGGTGCGCCAAGAACCTGCGTTTCAGTTCCACGGCAGCTCGCCGACATCACCTCGTTCCGCCTTTTCCTACGCCCTCTGTGGACATGACCCTTGGGGATCTTCGGATCATCGCAACAGCAAGAGCGGTCCAAGCTTCACGAGAGAAAGGGGCGAGTCGGATAGCACGGCGAAAGAAATGGCGCGCGGTCGCTTGGTTGCCCGCATTCCAAGCCTGCCATCCCCATTGTAGTGCGAATTTGTACAAGGACGATTTTGTGGCCAAAGGACGCCAGTGGGTAGTAGGAAGAGGTTGATCGGGAAGCCCTCGTCGCCTCCAAGCGCTGCGGCAGGCGTGTGCGGCTAATTCGGCCTGTCGCGAAACATTTCTACCACTAACGCCAGATTGGGTTATGCGGTATTTAAGAAGAACATCTGGCAAATTGGCCAAACGTCCATGTTCGGCGGCTCTTAGCCAGAAGTCTAAATCCTGCGCTGCCCGATAGTGCGGATCATAACCTCCGACTCTCCGAACAATTGCAGAGCGCATCATCACACTTGACTGGATGAACGAGCAGGCTCCACGCAGGTTTGCAGTATCGATTTCATCGTGCTCGAGCGGCAGCTTCGGAACATAAATCGGCCTTCCGTCTGAATCTATGTAGAGGGCGTGTGCGCCAAGTACGTCGATTTCGGGATGGGCATCGAGATACGCAATTTGACGAGAAAAGCGGCCCGGCAAGCTTATGTCGTCCGCATCCATCCGCGTGACGTACTCGGTACTTACCATGCCGAAAAGCTCATTTACTGACTCAGGTATACCCCTGTTTTCCTGATTGAAAACACGGATATGTGGATTTTGCTTCGCGATTTGAGCAAGGATTCTACCGGACGTGTCGGTTGATCCATCATTTACGATGAGGATAGGGATATCCGATATGTCCTGAGACAGAATACTTTGCACAGCGGCTTCTATGTAATTCTCTCCATTGTAGACCGTCATCACTACTGACAATCTAGGTGAATTCTGTGCTTCGTTTTTGGACATAACTCTACCATAACTTTAGCTGTGAAGCGAAACACAACTGCGGAGAGAAAGCAGCCTTGTGGCTTAAAGGTTAACGAAGTAATTTGCCGTATGTTCCGCCTTAGGTAGTTATGGTCTTAGGTTCAATTCCTATAAGTTTATTTTGAATATTAGACTAAATGACCTTATCACAACCTTAGCGCGACTACGCGCCCTTCCCCAACTCTGTGTCATAAAACCTCTACGGCTGAGACAGCAGCCAGGGGTTGAAAAAGGGTGCACATGAGAACGGAAGATTGGCCAAGAGGTCGAAGATGTGCACGGTTGAACGCCACAACCACCACTTTCTCCTCCGCGCTCATTATTGTGGTGCGTGGGTCCTTTGGCCCGGTTTGCAGGTTTTCGGCCGCAGCCCGCTTGTGCTACTTCGCTACCCGTCTTCGGATTGATGCCCAGCTCTCGGCTCAGCATCGCGAGCGAAGCGTGCAATCGTTGTAGTGCATCTCGGATCATTATGAATACTATTACTGTTTTTCTTGATGTATTCTTTTAGAAATGTCCGTGAAGCCAAAAGGACGAGGGAAGCAATTATTAACTCGAGTCCGTCCTCCAAAACCCCAACCGCATATGCTAGATGCCAAGAATATTTTCTTGGAAAAATATCTCTGATTTCGCTTTGAAATGTGTCAAGACCGCCGCCGACAATGACAAGGAATCCAAGAAGAATTATTACTATTTTTGCTTGCGCCCTTGATTCATTACTAGATTTTTTTACTGCAAACCAAGTTAATAATCCTGCAGTAAATGCAAGAGCCATCAAGAGGAACGCTCCAGCATAATGAGCAGGAACCCCTGATAACTGCGAAAGAATGGCATTTATTTTTTCATGAAGTTCAAAAGAGTCATCAAAAAATATAAATATGAATATTACTGATAAAACGGCGTGAATAATCTGGAGACTGTGGGTCCACAACGCAAAAAATGCATAAGACACCGCCATCCACTTCAGGAAATTATAAATATTAGGAATGCTGTGGTCATACTCCAAACCAAGATGAATTGGGATATGATTGATGATATTTTTCCATGAAATAAATCCTAGAAATAAAGCTAACACAATGAAGAATATGTCAGTGTATATTAGTTTTGATTTCGATGCTGAAATTAAAAAATAAATCACCTGCTTTTTCTTAATAAAATTATGCGTCATTTGAGTTATTTCCCATAAAATCTACCTATAAGCCAGCATGTTGAGTGACTCATGCTGGAATGATGCAGAAACACAAGAGACTTCTGCTGAGCGCGGAGCAGATGCGGCGCATTCAGCCCTTCTTTCCCAAGGTGCGAGGGCGCGCCCGATCCGACGACCGCAAGGTGCTGAGCGGCATCATCTACGTCAAGCGCTACGGTCTTCCCTGGCAAGATGCTCCCGCAGTCTATGGTCCCTACAAAACCCTGTATAACCGCTTCGCTGCTGGTCCTAGATGGGCGTCTTCGCCAAGATATTTCAGAAACTGGCGCGGCCAGGCGCTCAAGGAGATACCCTGATGATGGATTCCTGAAGGCGCACCGAACCGCGACCAGTCTTCGAAAGTCCGAGGATCAGGAAACGATTCAGTGAATCGTTTTCCCGAGAGACGGGATCGTCCGCGGGCGATCGGACGCACGATCTGCAGCGCCAGTTGTGCCTGCGCGCCTGCGAGGACACCTGGCAGCGCCGTGACATCACTCATGGGCGTTTCGAATATCAAGAGTGGCGGATGGGTGAGGATGCTCAGTCCCGTCTTGCCTTCACCATCGACTATGTCTGGCAGGCCTGGTCGCATAGCTACCGGGCAGTTGGCGTCATTATGGGCTTAAGGCGCTGCGCCAAGCGCCGCTGTCGAAGGCGGCCTGGAACGTGTTGTTGGCCGGGGCGCTGCGCCGCCCTTAAGTGGTGCGGTCTCAGAGCTGATGTCCGGCCGTTATGCCAGCACGAAACGCCGCCGTGGTTGAGGTGCTCAATTTCGCTGTGAGAGCAGGCTCATCTGGCCGAGATTATCCCGCCTGATAACGGATCAACCGACGACGCCGCTGCCCGCGCTGCAGCCTTGACGATCCCTGCATCCGCGTGGAACAATAGAAACAAGCGTTCTGTTTTTCCTCGACTTCATCGACACCCCTTCCGTCTTTGGTGCACTTACAGCCCATAGTCATCCCCTAGGCCGTGGTCGTGCCCGCGCTGCTCCCGTTCGCGGACCCGCTCCTGCTCTCTGACACGTTCAGCCTCTAGCTGCCGCTCCTCGGCCTGCCGCTCCTGCTGCAAGCCGGCGGCGCGCTCGGCCAGCCCATCCCGGTCGATCCCCCGCGCTGCCTCCCGCAACCGCTCGGCCAGGCTCCTGGTGTCAGGCTCCCGTGCCTGACCAGACCCTGCCTCGCCGCGATCCCGCTGCACCTCCAAGGCTGCCCGCAGCCGCGCCCCCAGATCCTGGTCCGCGCCCCGTTCTGCATCCCGGCCGAGGATCTCTTGCAGCCGCGTGGCGAACTCCGGCAGCTCCCGGTGCCGCCCGTCACCGGAATGCGCCAGTTCGTGCCCCGGTGCCAGGCGCTCCATCGTCCGCCCAAGCCACTCCCACACCTGGCCTGACAACCGCTCCGCCACCCGCGCCACCTCAAGGGCCTGTGCCTTAACCTCGCGCCACAGCTGCACGGCCGCGACCTCAATGCCGCGCTCCTTCAACTGCCAGGCGCCGGGGGACAGCTGCGGTAGAGGCTTCCGGTCCAATTCCACCGCCCGTACCGTCTCGCGCAGGGCTAGGGCCTCGTCGCCCCGCTCCCGCGCCTGCACAGAGCGTTCCAGGGCTTCCTCGCGCTGCGCTTCTAAGGTTCTGTGATCGATCCGCGCCTCATGACCGCAGCGCTCCAAGGCGTGGTTGCTGTCGCGCGCCCATGCCTCGCGCCAGTCCTCCAAGAGCTCCTTGGCATTCCAGTTGCGGTTCTTGGTGGAAAAGCCCTCCGGGCCGATCTCGCGGGTGGTCAGTAAGATATGCGCATGATGGTTGCGCTCGTCGCCCTCACGGCCCGGCGCGTGCAGGGCAATGTCCGCGACCATGCCGCGGTCCACAAAGGACCGCTGGCAGAAGTGGCGGACAAGTTCGATGCGCTGATCGCGGTCTAGCTCGGCCGGCAGTGCCACGCGGATCTCCCGCGCCACCTGGCTGTTCTTACGCGTCTCCGTCCGCTCGACCGCGTTCCACAGCGCGGCGCGATCCTGGACCCACTCGGGCGATCGCTCGGGGGCAAGGATCTCGACATGCTCGACGCCGCTGCGCGCTCGGTAGTCGAAGCTAAGCCCGGTACGCTGATCGTGGATACGCTCGGCACTACGATAGGCTGCCGCCGCCGTAGCGCTGCGCCCGGCCGAGCGGGAAATCATCGTAGCCCGCAGGTGATAGATCGCCATTCCGTGTCGTGCTCAAGCAAGGGGTTCAAAGGGGAGTGCAGCATCCCCTTTGCCCACACAAACGCGCAGCGTTTGTATAAGTGGGCACTTCGTGACTTGCATCGTAACCTCTCTAGGATCACTCTGGCAACTATTAGACGAACGAGGGATTACAAAATGGCGCGCACCATTGATCAGCAGATTGCCGAAGCTCAAGCCCGGCTGAACCGGCTCAGGACCAGGGCCAAGGCGTCGGAAACCCGCCGCAAGATCATCGTCGGAGCGGTTGTCACCACCGAAGCCCTCAAGGATCCGAAGATCGCCCGTTGGATGGCCGCCACCCTGCGCAAGACCGTCACCCGCGAGGTCGATCAGAAGGAGCTGGTGGGACTGCTGGCCGAACTCGATGCCAAGGCGCAAAGCGCCGGGGCGGGTGAGCCGTGAGCGTCAAGGATCCCTTCGAGATCTTGGCCGACGAGATCACCCTGATCCGTCGCCAGATCGATCAGCTGCAGCGCACCAGCCTGGACCGGAAGGAAGCAGAAAAGCTCAATGCCGTGGTCGACCAAGGCCTCGACCGCATGGCCAAGGTTGGCCCGGCGCTTCAACAGCGGATCGAACAAAGTCTGGCCACCGCCGCCCTCGATCTGCGCCAGCACACCGCCTATGCGGCCACGGAAGGCGCCAAGGAGGCCATCCGCGAGGCCCAGCTCGAAAGCATCAAGGCGGCAGGGGACCTCCGTAAGGCCGCCGGAGAGGCCCGTAGAGAAGCGTGGAGGTGGTTTGGCGGGTTCTGGGTGTGGTTGGCCTCTGCCGTCCTCACAGGCTTCGCTCTGGGCCTCCTGGCCATGTTCCTGCTGCAGGGCCGCGCTGATGCGTCCAAGTTCGGGCAGAGCCCAAGCACCTTCTGCAAATGGGCAGGCGGGGAAAACTTGTCCAACGAAGCTGGCGACAAAGCCTGCGTGTTCTGGCTGGAGCGGTCAGCCGGAGATTGAAGAAGGCCCTCTCCGCAGCTTCCTGTGTCTCAGCTGCCTCGCCAAAAAGGGGACATAGACGAATCCGGCACGGAGCTGATGCCCTGCGGCTTCGGTGTAGAGATCAACGACGCTTCTTCTTTTTCTTCTTATCTTCTTACTTCTAGCGGCAATAAGTATTTGAAATAAAATAATTATATAGGCTATCGGCTACTTCTTGTATGGCTGACGGCTACTTTCTGTAGGGGTACCGGCTACTTCTTGTATGGCTGACGGCTACCTTTTGTACGGGTGAGCCGACCAATTCGGCGCAGCGATGTCCCCTATTCCAAAGCGTTTGGCTACCCGCTAACTTGATTAGGTAGCCAGAAAGGGACAGTGATGGGAACAAGTCTGACCATCCGGCCAAATGACGGGGAGATGCTCAAGCCCGCCGAGTTGATCGAACTCCGGGGCGTGGGACCGCTGACGCTTCACGACAGGCGTGTGTTCAACAGCCTGATTGAAGCCGCCTGGGGGCCAGACATGGCAGTACCAGGACGTGAGTTTACTGTCCCAACAGCGTCCCTCAAGCACGCCGACGAACCCATGTCCCGGCTGGCCGAGAGCATCGAGCGCCTGATGCAGACAATAGTAGTGGCAAGGGCATTAGATGGGGCAGAGATGCGGTTCCAGCTTCTCGGGGCCAACACGATCCGAACCACAACTAACGCCGGGACACTGACCTATAGCTTCTGGCCGCAGCTGGCCGCGCTGGTCAGAGACAGCAGCATCTTCGCTAAGCTGGATCATGCAGTGATGCGGTCGTTCTCATCGAAGTATGCCTTTGCTTTGTACGAGGCCGTAGCTAGGCGCGCACGGCTGCGCCACGTGTTCCGGGAGAACTTCACCATTGAAGGCATCAGGGACTTGCTTGGCGTCGAGGCCGGGAAGCTGGTTCCCTACAAAAACCTCAAGACTAAGGCCATTGAACCGGCTGTGGTCGAGGTCAACGCACTTACCCCCTACCAGGTCGCGCTAGAGCCACGCATGGATGGTCGGAAGGTTGTGGGCTTCATCATGGGATGGGGTGTGAAGGATGAGACAGGTATGCGAGACGCCTATGCGGAGATACAGCGGCCCCGTGTAGGCCGGAAGGAACGCCTCAACAAAGCAGCAGAGGCCCATGTTATCCTTGACGAACAGATGTCCCATTGAGACGCTATAGAACGGCCCATAGGGACACAGAGGGACAGCGATGGGACTGACGCTTAGGCAAGCTGCAGATCTATGTGGCGCAAGCCGGTCTACCATCCACAGAGCACTGAAAAGCGGTAAGCTATCAGGCAACAGACTTGATGATGGAGCCTGGGACATAGACCCATCGGAGTTGGCCCGCGTGTTCCCATGGGACATAAGTGAGCCTGTCCAACGGGACAATTCGGGACAGGGCAGGGAAGGGACAAGCGAGAGGGAAGCCGTGCTGGTCGTCAAGGTCGAGATGCTGGAGCATCAGCTAGAGCGTGAGCGGGACACGATAGCCGATCTGCGGAAACGCTTGGATAGAGCAGAGGACAGGGTGCTGGCTCTTACATCCCAAACCCTGCCACCTGCGCCCGAACTTACCCAAACCCGCCGTCGCTGGTGGCCGTTCTGACGCCCTTGGCAGGATCGCATCCTGCTTTAGGTGATCGCGGCCAATGTCGTGCTGCTGCTGGTCGCGCCGATCGGCGGCAGGACCCTGTTCAACGGGCTGGCGGTGCTGCTGGGAAACTGACCCGGTGGTCAGCGATGTGAGGCCTTGGCCTGAGCCTGGCGCTGTTCCAGCATCTCGCGCCGCAGGATGGCGTTGATCCGGCTCTGGTAGCCCTTGCCCTGCGACTTCAGCCAGGCCAGCACGTCCGCGTCCACGCGGGCGGTGATCTGCTTCTTGACCGGACGGTAGTGGGCAGCAGGCCGCATCTCGGCCAGTTGCGCCTTGGTCAGCTCGGGAATGTCGCTGAGGTCGATGGTGTCGTCCGGCTGGGCGGCCAGGGCCTCCAGGTGCCGGCGCTGCTTTTCGGTCAAGGGCGGCAGCGTGTCGAAGGTGTGGCTAACGGGTTTCCTGCTCATAGCGCTTCCTTTCCCTCGGCGTGGCGCGCCGGGCCGAGATGATGCGGATGACCTCGACAGCTTCGCCCTCGGCGTCATCCTCGGTGATCGTGTGGGCGACCAGCAGCACGGTGACGCCATGCACCACGCCCAGGGTTTGCCAGCGTTCTTCGCCGTCCTCAATCCGGTCTTGCCGGGTGAGGCGGAAAGGGTCGCGGAACACCTGCACGGCCATCTCGAAGGCGATCCCGTCATGCTTTCGCTGGTTGGAGCGGTTCTTGGTCTCGTCCCAGGCGAAGCGCAGTGTCATGGGCACAAATGTAGTTGCAATTTTGCCAAGGCTCAAGGCGCTGTCTGACCCGCCTGCACCCCCTGACTCCCACAACCCCTGGCTGATCCCTCGCCCCCCTCCCCGCCGTGTCATAAAACCTGATATCAGGTGCAGAACAGCTTGGGGTTGAAGCGCGGCCTCTGCACAGCGTCCCTTCTCAGCAGATCCTGTCCGCGCCACAGGTGTGACGCCCGAAGCTTTCCCTCCCCCGGACCCCCACCCACCGCGCGCGCATTCGCACGCGGGATCGACCGCTCGGCCCACAAGGGGCCTCGCGCCCGATTGGCATTCAAAAACCCCACAGCCCGTCCCCCGGGCGGGGGGTCGCCAGCTTCCTGGCGGGCGCGCCCCCCCGGCGCGCAAGCGCGCCCGGACTGTGGATTTTTTGCCTGCCTAAGTAAGAGTGAGAAGAGAACCTAGGTTTTCGTTTTTATTTTCAGGGGGGCGAAAGACAGAATTTGGAACTCGAGAGACAGAAAATTACTGTCTCGAGACAATTTTATGGTTGATTTTTGTCTTTCAACCGAGGATGAGTTGGTGATCCAAAGACAAAACTAGGGGTATGTTGTGTCTGATGAATCTCGGAGGTTTACCGGCCCGACTATCCTGGAAGCCAAAGATGTGAACCTTCGTAGGCTTGACTACAGCCCTAGGGAAAATCCCTTCATGGCAGGGGCAGAGATACGCACCTCAACCAAGACTGTGCGTACTCGAAGCACCCCTCGCGATCTCCTCGATCCTGAGACCGGCGAAGTTGTTGGGGCCACTGTGATTCACACCATCGAGGAGCGGGACGAGGAACACTTCGTCAAGGTTTTTGCTGAAGGTGTTAGAGCAGCATTTGACTTGACTAAAACCGGCGCGAGGGTCTTCAACACGGTTTTGGCAGAATACCAAGCTGCCAAGATGACTGGCGGCTACGCTGATAGCCTGACCCTCTTTTTCTTCGATGACGGGCTAAATGGACGCGCCATCGACATGAGCGAGAAAAGTTTCCAACGAGGCCTGAAGGAGTTGCTCGCTAAAGGATTTCTTGCTCCCAAAGCTCCGAACCAGTTCTGGGTGAATCCGGCGCTGTTCTTCAAAGGTGATCGTGTCACCTTCGCTCGCGAGTATCGCATCAAGAACAGGACCACTGTGGAACATAGCGCAACAGGAACTTTGGGGAACTCTGGAACATCATGAGTTACACCCTTGGTGATGCGGCGAAAGCCACTGGAAAGAGCAAAACCACGCTTCATCGTGCCATAAAATCTGGTCGCATTTCGGCTATAAAAGCTGAAGATGGCTCTTACTCTATTGAACCATCAGAACTGCACCGCGTGTTCCCACCCGTAACGGCAGTAACACCACTAGAACCGTTACTTAGAGACGATGAGGAACGGCTAAGTAACACCTTAGCAGCACTCCGCATTCAGTTGGAAATGCAAGAAAAAGAACGGGAGCGAGAGCGCGCCCTTCTACAGGAAACCATCGCTGACTTACGCGAGGACAGGGACAAGTGGCGGCAGCAAGCAGCGAGCCTTTTAACTGATCAGCGCCCTGAACCCCCAGCTCCAATCCGCCGCCGCTGGTGGCGTTGGAGAAAAAGCTAGCGCAACCCTTTACTCAAAGCGAAGACAATGCAAACTACACCCTGTAAGTATAGCAAGATAAGGAAAGAACATGATTAAGGTTACGTATTTAATTTCCTCTATGCTTCTTTTACCCTTATCTATTTCCCCCCTCCACGCCGAAAGAGTTTCTGAGGCTGGAGTTGTTTCAGAAGAATACTATGATGAAACTATTTATGAGTTAATGAGATTGTACTCTTCTGAAAGTGACGAAAGCACTTTGGAAGCTGGTAAAATTGATTGGGCGAGAAATGCTTGTAAGCTCGTCCGAGATCGATCTGCAATTGAAAAAGAAAATGGAAATACCCCCCATACAACACTAGCGGATATCCCAATTTGCAATGAAGTAATCGCGAAACGTTTTGCAGACGAATTTCCTGAAATTCGGTAACAATAGACTACATGAGGAAGCCGCGTTGCACCTAAGCCCCTGCAGCGCGCCCTCTCGCTCAATCTCCAATAGTTGAAGATCCCGTAATGGGTGTTATGCGGCCAGAGAAGGAAGGGGCAGGGATTGGCCCAGGGTTGTAACTTAGCTTGTGCTCTTCTGCTTAGCTACTGATTGAGAAAATTCTGTGCTATCTCCGTATTTGTTCAGTAGCCCACGATAGATAGTACTAGACATATTTTTCATATCCCGCACAGAGCTTTCAAAATACTCTGCATCTATTGGGACGATCTCCCCATTTTTACCGCGGGCTAACTCTCCAGCCTTTTCAAGATATATTGCATTTACAACGCCCTCGCTGTGAACCAACAGGTCTCTGGTAGCTTTCATCTCGATGTAGTTTTGCAAGTGGGGACCAAGGTCAAATCCGCAAACCTTTGTGAAATAATCGGCGTATTGCTTGGGAGACGCATATAAAGCTTCATTGATTCGCATCTTTGCTTGATCAAATATCAATGTATCTATGTCATTTTTTTCTATAATTGTTTTTAGATCAACATTTTTTGAAGATTCGTTTCCTTTTATTGAAATCAAGATTTTTCTTGGAAAAGCTAATAACATTGTCAGAAGTACGTCAGTTATATAATCTTCCACTCTAGCGACAATAAATACAAGAGATTGCGCATATTGCGAGTATGCAATGCGATGGTCAATGTAATTTAATACTTCTGACGTATTTCTTTTAACAGTTCTTACGCCGCCATTCATTTTTGGTACGGAATAGTCCGCTTTGCTATCCCTCGACAGCATATCTTTTTGAAACGATTTAAGAGCATCTATTGTTAATTCAACTTCAATGAAGAAGTCATTTATTTGTTTTATTCTTGACATGTGGAGGCGTCTAATTAAATCGTAGTTGGGAAGTTCTTTTATCTTCATCTTTGCCATTATCTTTATTCTTTCTTGATTAAGCTTTTTTCATAGGCTGGAATTTGATTTATCGTATTTGAAAATGAATCCTCTATTTATAAAACCTTGTCCATCATCGGCTATCATCTGATCTCTCTAAGGCAGTACCCTCCCGGCTTGCTTTTGGATCCCTGCCACCTTCTTCGCAAACTTTCTGGCAAACCGATTTCTGGATCCTCCTGATCATCCTCTTGGTCTGCCATGACCGTCCTCATCTGATGAGTAAGGCGGATCTATGGCAAGAAATGAATTTGTAATTTTTGCACCGTCGCGGCTGTTCGATCCTCCGTCCGCAGCCCCCTACCAGGCTGGCAAGGACCGGGATCAGCCGCCGGAGACGGCTTCTCTTTCCTCTTCTTCGGCACGACGCGAGACCCTCTGGAGGAAGGTTTATGTGTTCCTCCCCGTGTTGCAGGGCGAGCGGATAATTTGGCCTTGTGCCAAATTGTCTAGTGAGTACACATAAACCTTCCTGCAGAGGGGCGGTTCATGGGCGCGCGAGACGATCAGGAACAGTTGCGCTTCGATCGCCGCATCGGGGGCAGGATGCCCCATCTCGGCGCGGCCCGTAGCTTCGCGATCCTCCGCTGCGCCAAGATCAAGACCCTGGGCAACATGGGCGCCTCTCTCCAGCATACCTTCCGGGAACGCGACACGCCCAATGCCGATACCCGGCGTACCCCCGACAACACCATCCTGGTCGGCGGCGACAACAGCCAGGCCGTCCTAAATGCCTGGAAGGAGCGTGCCCCCGAGAAGATCCGCAGCAATGCCGTCCATGGGCTGGAATACTTCGTCGGCGGCTCTCCCGAAGCCCTGAAGGCCATGAGCCGGCAGGAGCAGGATGCCTACTTTTCCGATGCCCTAGACTGGCTTAAGGCCCGCCACGGGGCCGAGAACGTCCTTTCCGCGGTGATCCATCGGGACGAGACCACGCCCCATATGACGGTGATGACCATTCCCCTCGACGAGCGCGGCAAGCTGAACGCCCGTGCCATCGTCGGCAGCCGGGAAAGGCTCTCGGCCATGCAGACCGACTTCGCGGAGCGGGTCGGCAAGGTGCATGGGCTGGAACGTGGCCTGCAAGGCTCTCCGGCGCGCCACGAGCGGGTCCAGAGGGCCTACGCCCATCTCAGCGACCCGGATGCCGCTGTGAGCCTCCCAGAGCGCCGCAAGGGGGCCTTTCTGGGCCTGGGGGCAGAGACGGACGCGGAATGGCGTCAACGGGCCTCAGAGGCCGTCTCAGACGCTCTCAGAGGGGTTCAAGCGGCTCGGCATCGGGAGAACCGCGATCATGCGGCCGAGGTCTTTGCCCTCAAGCAGCAGATCACCGGCACGCCGAAGATGCAGACGGAGCTGAGCAAGCTTCAGCACGAGAACCGCAGGCTGCAGCGCGAGCTGAAAGCCACCGAGACCCGGGCCGAGCTGATTGCCCAGCAGAACCGCCGCCTGGGCGCGATCCAGGACGGCATGGTGGCAGGCGGTCGCGCCTTTGCCCGGGAAAACGGCCTGGATGAGAAAGCCTTCATGACCCGCCTGCAGACGGCGGCCAAGGAAGCCCTGGAAGCGCTCGATGCCCCGGTGGCACAGCCCGCCGTCAAGGCAAAGGCTCCCACCAGGACCAGAATACAGCTCAAGCCCGCGATCGAGCATGCACCGAAGCCGAAACCTGTCGTCCAGGAGCAGGTCAGGGACGAACCTGTGGTCGAGCACCGGATCAAGCCGAAGGACGATGCCTGGGACGACGGGCACTAGCCCTTCTCGGTCAGCCTGCCAATCTGCCAGACTGCCACTGAGGGGACGGACTGTAGCAGGAAATGCAATTTGGCATCGTTACACTGCCAAATGCGGGAATTGGCCCTGTTCTGGTTGGCCGAGCGGGCTGTTTGGCGAGCGTTACAGATCTACGGTGCGCCAAGAACCTGCGTTTCAGTTCCACGGCAGCTCGCCGACATCACCTCGTTCCGCCTTTTCCTACGCCC
>NZ_JAVCWH010000034.1 GCF_030846195.1 Paracoccus yibinensis | reverse complement strand
CTTCGATCCGGCGATCCGCAAGATCATCTACACCACCAATGCCATAGAAAGTTTGAACCGGGTCATCCGCAAGTCGATCAAGACCCGAGGGTCATTCCCCACAGACGAGGCGGCGACAAAGCTGATCTATCTCGCCATCCGCAGCTTCGAGAAAGACGGCCGAAACGTCCGGGAATGGTTTGCGGCCCGCAATCAGTTCGCCATAATGTTCGGCGAGCGCTTCGACGCTTGAGTATCTGAAACCGCATGGACCGGGCCAGATACACAAAGTTCAGGACACTCCCATGTGAAGCTCTTGAAGGCCCAGCATCGCTTCATCCGGCGCTTGATGAATCGATCATCCGTTCAACCAAATTGTTGAGGTATTTGATCCGCACCCTGTCGATCGGGATCGGGCAACCAAACCGTTTCGGCATTCGGTTGACGTCCCTGTTGGCGTGGGTATTGGCAGCACTCTGGTCGATGACGATCTTGCGTGGAAGGCCGTTGACCTCCATTGCCCGGGCCAAGAACTAGATGGCTGCCGGCTTGTTCCGGCGCCTCGACAGCGTGAAGTCCAGGGTTTCCGCGAACTTGTCGATGGCGCGGTAGAGATAACCCACTGTCCTCTCACCTTGATGTAAGCCCCATTCATTCGCCAGGATCCGTCGGTCGGCTGCTTGCGTCGTCGCGCGTCCTCTGCGACAAGCCCTGCAAAGCGCGCCGCCCATCGGTTCGAGGTGGCATGGTCGCGACCCTGATGCCTTGCTTTGCATGATCTCCTCGAGGTCACGATACGACACCAGGATTGCAAACCCCGCCCCGGTCGGCAGTGCGGGCGCCCTGCGCTGGCTTTAGGCCGGCAGGAATGGTCGGCGCGCCTGCCCAGTCCAGAAACAAGCCCAGGCCAGGAACAGCGCGGCCGTGACTGGCCTGACGGCGTCACGTCGCCGTAATGCGGATCGGGTATCGCCAGAAGCGGCCCGTTCAGTTCGGGTCCGATCGGCGACCACAGCGCCACCGGCGAAAAGCCGCGCAGAGCCGCCGTCGTCATGCGGCGCAGGTGCCATTCGCGCAGGTCGGCGGGCAGATGGGCGCTGGTTTCTTCGAGCGACCGGCGGGTCATTGCCAGCAGGCTCGCGATGCCGTCCAAGTTGATCAGGACGCCGAAGACATGGCCGCCGAGGTTCATTGCCAGATAGCGCCGCCCCGGCAGCCGCGTGGTCAGATAGCGACCGGCGCGAAGAACCTCGGGCGCCTCGCTGGCGACCACGCGCAACTAGCCCGGCAGGGCCGGGAGGCGTCGGCAGGAAGGCCATCCGGTGCCAGACAGGCCAGATGGACAGCCAAGGCGATACCCGCGGCACTTCCGGTGGCGGGCATGCTGACGACGATCCCGGCCATCGAGACCGCGATCACGATGACGATGCAGGCGTGCGCGATCGTGGTTCGTGGCTGGCCGCCGGTCATGCAATGCACCCCCGCCCGCAAGGCAGCGCCACGGGATCCGCCGCCCCGTTGCCGGGATCGGCGCGCCGCCTGCCGGGCCGGTCGGGGCAGGGCATCATGGCGTTCTTCCTGTCTCACAAGCGCCGACATCTTGGGGAAACAAGCGGCAGACGCAATGGTGTTCCATTATTCGGAATTGTATGTCAATAAATGGAACAGGAGAGGAGAATCATCATGCGTTTTCTGACAGCAGGTTGTTTGACGATGGGATTTGCTTTGGCGGTCGCGATGCCTGCCAGTGCCATGACGTTGATCTATGGCGAGGCCGGTCCCAACCGCGGCGTGCGTGCCGAAGCGACCCAGTGGTTCGTGGATCAAGTTGCGGCGCAGACCGATGGCGAGCTGACCATCGACGTGAACTGGGGCGGTGCCTTGTTTTCGGAAAAGGTCGCCGTTCAGTCGATCCGCGACGGAGTCGCCGATATGGGTTCAGTCATCGGCGTCTATTTCCCCCAGGACATGATTGCCTATGGCCTGGCTGATCTGCCGATCCCGAACCCCGATCCCTGGGTCGGGATGAAGGCCACCGACAAGCTGATGCGCGAAAACGAGCAGATCCGCGAAAACCTGGCCCAGCAGAACCTGGTCTATATCGGCACCTATACCACCTCGGCCGTGCAGGTCGGCTGCAAGGGCAAGACCATCGAAACCCTGGATGACGTGCAGGGGATGAAGATCCGCGGCGTCGGCGCCTATGGAAAAGTGTTCCACGACCTGGGTGCGACGCCCGTCGACATGTCCGTTTATGAGGCCTATCAGGGACTGGAAACGGGCCTGATCGACTGCACTCAGACCTATCCCTATCTGGTTGAGGCGCTGAAGTTCGACGAGGTGTTCGACAGCTATACCGAGATCGACTTCGGCCAGATCGGTGCCTTGGGCATCATGATGAACAAGGACAGCTTCGACATGCTGCCGCCCGAACAGCAGCAGGCCCTGCTGACCGCCGGCGAAGGCCTGGCCGACGAGTTCGGGCGCATCCTGACCGACGCCAACCAGCGGTCGATCAAGATCCTGGAGGACAAGCAGATCCCGGTCCTGAAAATCTCGGAAGAGGATCGCGCGCGTCTTAGAGAGATGGGCACGAAATATGTCGATGAATGGATCGCGCGTGCCGATGCCGCGGGCCTGGACGGCCGGGCCTTGGTCGACGAATACACCGCGCTGATCGCCGAATACACCAGGCAGCGCGATGAACAGGGCTATCCCTGGGCAGCAAAGCCCGACTGACCACCAGGTTCTGACCAATTCGGGGACGCCGCATCGCATCGCGCTCGCGTCCCTAGCGCCCTGTCTGGTTTGAACTATTCCCGGTCCAGACCGCCTTGTCACGTGCCCCAACCCAGGAGGTGCGGCCATGAAGGCCCTTGAACGCATCATGCTTGAATTCGCCGTCGTTTCGGCCCTGGCCCTGGCCCTTGTGATCACCGCCAACGTGGTCGGCCGGCAGTTCCTTGGCATGGCCGTGCCCGACATCGTCATCATCGTGCGCGAACTGATGATCCCGACCATCGTCTTTCCTCTTGCCGCCGCCACGGCCAGCCGCGCCCATATCGCCGTCACCTTCGTGACCGACCGCATGTCGCCGCGGGCGCGGGGCGTCCTGATCATCATGGGCTGGTTCGTGGCGCTGCTGGCGCTGCTTCCGCTGATCTATGCCAGCTGGCGCAACCTGTCAGGGTCCTGGAGTTCCGGGGAATTCTACGACGGATTGCTGGGCATTCCCCGCTGGCCGATGAAGCTGGTCTTCCTGCTGGGCCTGATCGTGATGATGATCCGCCTTGTCCTGATCGCGCTGAGCGACATGGCCGAACTGCGCCGGACCGGGACCGTCACCGATGGCGGCCACCCCACAGAGGAGTCTGTCTGAGATGGATGCATCCACCATCGGGCTTGTCGCCTTCGGGCTGGTCATCGTCCTGCTGGCCCTGCGCGTGCCCATTGCCTTCGTGCTGGCGGGCGTGGCGACGGTCGGCACCTTCCTGATCTATGCCTTCCGCAGCGGTTCCTTCATGCCGGAACGCGCGATCAACCCGACCTCGTCCATGGTCGTGAACAGCTTCTTCGAACTGATCCATTCCTATGACCTGTCGATGATCCCGCTGTTCGTGGCCCTGGGCAACATCGCCTATTACACAGGGATCACCACGCGCATCTATGACGCGGCCAACGTTTGGCTGCGCAGCGTGCCGGGCGGCGTCAGTGTCGCGTCGCTCATGGGCTGCGCGGGCTTCTCGGCCATTTCCGGGTCCTCCATCGCCTGCGCCTCGACCATGGGCCGCATCTGCGTCCCCGAGATGCTGCGCCTGGGCTACAACCCCAAGCTCGCCACGGCCTCGGTCGCCGCGGGCGGCACGCTGGGGTCGCTGATCCCGCCGTCTGTGCTGTTCATCCTGTATGGCATCTTCACCGAAACCTCGATCAGCAAGCTGTTCCTGGCGGGCATCCTGCCGGGGCTGCTGACGCTGCTGGGCTATGTCCTGGTGGTGATGTGGTGGACCTCGCGCGACCCAAGCGCCGCGCCTGTCGATCCGACGCCGCTGCCCCGGGGCGCGCGCCTGAAGGCCGCCATCTCGGCCTGGCCTGCGGTGCTGCTGTTCACCGTCATCATCGGCGGCATCTATGGCGGCATCTTCACCGCGACCGAGGCGGCGGCGATCAGCGTCGTGCTGACCATCCTGATCGGCTTCTTCGAAGGCTCGCTGACGCTGCGGTCGATGTGGACGGCCATCCGCGAAAGCCTGGTCCAGACCTCGGCCATCTTCCTGATCGCGGCCTGCGCCAAGATCTTCGTGTCCTTCGTCGCGCTGACCGGGGCCGCCGGGATGGTGTCGCAGTGGGTCGCCGATGCCGGGCTGTCGCCGCTGATCCTGATGGTGGCGATCTGCGTGCTGTATCTGTTCCTGGGGATGTTCCTGGACCCGGTGGGCATCATCGTCCTGACGCTGCCCTTCGTCATCCCGCTGGTGGACAACATGGGCATGGACCTGATCTGGTTCGGCGTCATCGTGGTCAAGCTGCTCGAGATCGGGTTGATCACCCCGCCCGTGGGGCTGAACGTCTTCGTCATCGGCAATGTGACCGACCGCAGCATCAAGGTGGACACCATCTTCGCGGGCGTGTCGCGCTTCCTGGCCATGGACATCGTCGTGCTGGCAATCCTGGTGCTGGTCCCGGCAATATCGACCATCATCCCGAATGGCTTGTGAGACACCGATGACCGACCTGCATGATCCCCGCTTCGCGACGACCCTGGCCCGGGGTCTGTCGGTGCTGCGCGCCTTTCGCGTCACCGACGACGGCCTGAGCAACGCGGAAATCGCGCAACGCACGGGCTTGCCCAAGTCAACCGTGTCGCGGCTGACCTTCACCCTGGGGCAGCTGGGCTATCTGGTGCAGTCGCCCCGTGACGACCGGTTCCGGCCAGGGCCGACGCTTGTCGCGGTCGGCCATGTCGCTGCAACCTCGCTGTCCTTCCTGGTCCCCGCGCACGACCTGATGCAGCGCCTGGCCGATGAAACGGGCACTTTGGTTGTCCTGGCGGTGCGCGACGGCGACAAGATGGTGCTGATCCGAACCTGGCGGCCCCGCCACGTCGCCTCGATTTGGCTCGAGGTGGGGCAGCGCGTTCCGTTTCAAACCTTTTCCTCGCCCCGCGCATTCCTGGCCGCCGCGACCCCGGACGAGATCGACCGCATCGTCACCGAGGCGGTCCAGGATCGCCAGGCCATCGAGGATCTGCTGGCCTGTCGCCCGCAGGTGCGCACCGAACTGGCCCGGACGGGATTTGTCTCTACCCCGGCGGGCAGCGGTCCCGCTGCCTATAACGCGGTATCGGTGCCCTTTCGCAGCGGAAACCTGGCCGAACCCGTGATCTTCACCTGCGGCGCCCTGCCGGCCGAGGCATCGGTCGAACGCATGGAAACCGAGGTCGGGCCCAAGCTGGCGGCCGCCGTCCGCACCCTGGAACGACTGACCGGGCAGGCCCCCGGCCTGATCCCGACCGAGGCATGACCATGACCGAACCTTCCCCCGTGCGCTATCACTCCGAAGGCGGCATCGCCTTCATCGAGATCGACAACCCGCCCGTCAACGCCCTGTCGGCAGCGGTCCGCCAGGGGCTGTCGGACGCGGTGGCCCGGCTGGCAGGTGACGCGGATGCGCGGATCGCCGTGCTGTTCTGCGCCGGCCGCACCTTCATCGCGGGCGCGGACATTTCGGAATTCGGCAAGCCGCCGGTGCCGCCGATCCTGCCGGACGTGGTCGCCACGCTGGAGGCGTCGGTCAAGCCCATCGTCGCCGCCCTGCACGGCACCGTCTTGGGCGGCGGCCTTGAAATCGCCCTGGGCGCCCATTGCCGCGTTGCGGTCCCCGGCACGCGGATGGGCCTGCCCGAAGTCACGCTTGGCCTTCTGCCTGGCGCCGGCGGCACGCAGCGGCTGCCGCGCGCCGTGGGGGTCGAGGCCGCGATCGACCTGATCACCTCGGGCCGCCAGATCGACGCCCGCAAGGCGCTTGACCTGGGCCTGGTCGATGCGCTTGCCGAAGAAACCGATCCCCGCGCGGCGGGCGAGGCCGAGGCGCGCCGCCTGCTGGCCGAAGGACGCGCACCCCGCCGCCTGTCCGGGGTTCCCGCGCCCGCCGTCGATGCCGACGCGGTTCACGCCTGGCGCGCCAAGGTCGCGAAATCCGCGCGCGGCCAGATCGCGCCCCTGCGCGCCCTGGATACCATCGTCGCGGGACTGGGCCTGCCCTTCGCCGATGGAATGGCACAGGAACGCCAGGCCTTCACGGATTTGATGCAGACCCCCGAACGCGCCGCGCTGATCCATGCCTTCTTCGCGGAACGGCGTGCGGCGCAGCAGGATGACCTGGCGGGTGTCGATGCGCGGCCGATCAGGCGCCTGGGCATCGTCGGCGGCGGCACGATGGGACAGGGGATCGCCGCATCGGCCCTGACTGCCGGGATGGACGTGACGCTGGTCGAACGCGACGAGGCATCCGCCGCCAAGGCTGCCGCAGGTATCGGCAAGATGCTGGACGGCGCGGTCAAGCGGGGCAAGCTGGATGCGGACACCGCCAGCCGGATGCAGTCGCAGGTCTTCCGCGCCGTAACGTCCTATGATCCCTTGGCCCAGGTCGATCTGGTGATCGAGGCCGTCTTCGAAAGCCTCGAGGTCAAGCAGGAGGTATTCCGCACGCTGGACCGGGTCTGCCGGCCCGGCGCGGTGCTGGCCACCAACACGTCGTATCTGGACGTGGATCTGATCGCGGGCGCCACGACCCGTCCGCAGGACGTGATCGGGCTGCACTTCTTCTCGCCCGCCAACGTCATGCGGCTGCTGGAAATCGTGGTGGCGGGCAAGACCGCACCCGATGTGACGGCGACGGCCTTCGCCCTGGCAAAGAAAATGGGCAAGATCGGTGTGCGGTCCGGCGTCTGCGACGGCTTCATCGGCAATCGGATGATGCTGGCCTATCGCACGGCCGCCGATCACCTGGTGCTGGACGGCGCCTCGCCCTATCAGGTCGACCAGGCGGTGGTGGCCCTGGGCTTTCCGATGGGCCCCTATCAGGTGGGCGATCTGGCGGGGCTGGACATCGGCTATGCGACCCGGCAGCGCAAGGCGCCGACGCGCGATCCGCGCGAACGGGTGCCGGTCTTTGCCGACCGGCTGGTCGAATCCGGGCGGCTGGGGCGCAAGACCGGGCGCGGCTATTACCTTTATGACGACGCCAGCCCGCAGGGCCGCCCCGACCCCGAGATGGACGGGATGCTGGCTGGCCTCCGCACCGACCTGGGCATCACCCCGCGCGATTTTTCGACCGAGGAGATCCAGGCCCGCTACATGGCGGCCATGGTGAACGAAGGCGCGAAGATCCTGGACGAAGGCATCGCGGCGCGGGCGTCCGACATCGACGTGGTGCTGCTGCACGGCTATGGCTTCCCGCGATGGAAGGGCGGACCGATGCATTGGGCCGACGCGACCGGGCTGGACAGCATCGCCGCCGATATCAGGCGGTTCGCTGCGGAAGACCCCTATTTCTGGCAGCTATCCCCCCTGTTGGCCCGGCTTGCCGCCCAAGGCGGGACGCTGGCCGAACCGAAAACCGGAAAGGATGCAGCATGACAGACGCGGTCATCGTCTCGACCGCCCGCACGGGCATTGGCAAGGCCGCGCGCGGCAGCCTCAACCTGACGCACGGGGCCACGATGGGGGGCCATGTCGCGGCCGCCGCGATCGAGCGCGCGGGCATCGACCCCGCCCTGATCGAAGACAGTATCTGGGGCTGCGGCTATCCAGAATATGTCACCGGCGGCAACATTGCCCGCCAGATCGTGATCCGCGCCGGCCTGCCGGTCAGCGTGGCGGGCACCACCGTCAACCGCTTCTGCGCATCCGGGCTGCAAGCTTTGGCGATGGCCGCGCATATGGTCCGGCAGGAAGGCGCGCGGGCCGTGCTGGCAGGTGGGGTGGAATCCATCAGCCTGGTCCAGCCGCCCCCCCGCCATGCGCGCGAGGCCTGGATCGAGGCGCACAAGCCCGACCTGTATCTGCCGATGATCGACACGGCCGACAACGTCGCCGCCCGCTATGGCGTCAGCCGCGCGGCGCAGGACGAATACGCCCTGCGGTCCCAGCAGCGCATCGCGGCCGCACAGGCGGCCGGGCTGTTCGCGGACGAGATCGTGCCCATGCAGGTGACGCGCGCCGTGACGGACAAGGCCACCGGCGAGACCCGGCACGAGGACTTCACGCTGGATGCGGACGAATGCAACCGCCCCTCGACCACGCTGGACGGGCTGGCGGCGCTGAAACCCGTGAAGGGCGAGGACAAGTTCGTCACCGCAGGCAATGCCTCGCAGCTCTCGGACGGGGCGGCGGCGCTGATGGTGATGGACGGCGACCTGGCCGCGCGCGAGGGTCTGACGCCGCTGGGCGCCTTCCGCGGCTTCGCCGTCGCGGGCTGCGAACCGGACGAGATGGGCATCGGTCCGGTCTTCGCCGTGCCGCGCCTGCTGGAGCGTGCGGGCTTGGCGGTCGATGACATCGACCTGTGGGAACTGAACGAAGCCTTTGCCAGCCAGGCGCTGTATTGCCGCGACCGGCTGGGCATCGACCCCGAGAAATACAACGTCAACGGCGGCTCGATCGCGATCGGTCATCCCTTCGGCATGACCGGGGCGCGGACGGCGGGGCATCTGCTGCTGGAAGGTCGTCGGCGCGGCGCGAAATGGGGCGTCGTCACCATGTGCATCGGCGGCGGCCAGGGTGCCGCCGGCCTGATCGAGATTTTCTGAAGGACTTCCGACATGGACATGAGCTTTTCCCCCCAGGACCAGGCCTTCCGCGCCGAGGTCCGCCAGTTCCTGCAGGACCGCCTTCCCGAACGGCTGTCCGAAAAGGTCCGCCTGTTCCAGGAACTGACCAAGGCCGAGATCGAGGAATGGCACGCCATCCTGAACGAGAAGGGCTGGCTGGCCGGCAACTGGCCCCGCGAATTCGGCGGCGCGGGCTGGACCGCCATTCAGCGCCACATCTTCGAGGAGGAAAGCGCGCTTGCCCACGCGCCGCGCATCCTGCCCTTCGGCATCGCGATGCTGGGGCCGGTGTTGCAGAAGTTCGGCAGCAAGGAACAGCAGGACCGCTTCCTGCCGCGTATCCTGAACGGCCAGGACTGGTGGTGCCAGGGCTATTCCGAACCGGGTTCGGGGTCGGACCTGGCCTCGGTCAAGACCACCGCGGTGCGGGACGGTGATCATTACGTGGTCAACGGGCAGAAGACCTGGACCACGCTGGGCCAGCACGCCAACTGGATCTTCTGCCTGGTCAGGACCGATCCGGCCGCCAAGGCGCAGGAAGGCATCAGCTTCCTGCTGGTGGACCTGACCTCGCCCGGCATCACCGTGCGGCCCATCGTGCTGCTGGACGGCAACCCCGAGGTGAACGAGGTCTTCTTCGACGACGTGCGCGTCCCGGCCCGGAATCTGGTGGGCGAGGAGAACAAGGGCTGGACCTATGCCAAGTATCTGCTGACGCATGAACGCACCAATATCGCGGGCGTGGGCTTTGCGACGGCGGGGCTTGCCGCGCTGAAGCGCATCGCGCGCGGCCAGGTGTCGGGCGGCAAGCCGCTGTCGCAGAACCCGCTGTTCGCGGCCCAGGTCGCGCGGGTTGAAATCGACCTGATGGCGATGGCCACGACCAACCTGCGCCTGCTGGCCCAAGCTGCGGCAGGCCAGGTGCCCGGCGCCGAAAGCTCGATGCTGAAGCTGAAGGGCACGCAGATCCGCCAGGCCATCAACGACCTGACGCGTCGCGCGGTCGGCCCCTGGGCGCTTGCCTTCCCGTCCGAAGGGCTGGAGGGCGCGAACGACGACCTGCCGCCCGGCCCGCCCGAGGCCGCGGGCGCCACCCGCGCCTATCTGAACAACCGCAAGCTGTCGATCTATGGCGGCTCGAACGAAATCCAGCGGGGGATCATCGCAAAATCCCTCCTGGGCCTCTAAGGGGGGATCGGCTGATGGACTTTGGCTTTACCGAGGAACAGACCATGCTGGGCGACAGCCTGGCCCGGACGCTGGAACGCAGCACTGACGCCGCCGCCCTGTTCGAACTGGGCGCAGGTGCCGCGCTGATGACGGAAGACGCGGGCGGCTTCGGCGGCACCGGGCCGGACATCCTGATGGTGTTCCGCACCCTGGGCCGCGCCGGTGCCGTCACGCCGCTGCTGGACAGCGTTGTCCTGGGCGCGGGCATCCTGGCCGCCGCGGGCGAGGGTGACCTGACCGAGGCTGCCGCCAGTGGCGAGGCTCGCATCGCGGTCGCGCTTGACGAACCCGGACAACGGTATGACGGAACCATCGCCACGACCGCCAGCGATGGCCGGCTGACCGGTGAGAAGTCGGTGGTTCCCGGCGCCGGCGACGCGACGCACCTGATCGTCCGGGCAACCGACGGCCTCTACCTGGTCGAGGCTGGTGCCGAGGGGCTGAGCCTGCGCAGCTACGCGCTGATGGATGGCGGCCGCGCGGCCGAGGTGTCGCTGAAGGACGTTCCCGCCCGCCGCATCGGCGCCGCCGACCTGCTGGACCGCCCGCTGGCCGCCGCGATCCTGGCGCTGTGCGCCGACGCCTTGGGGGTGATGGAACGAGCGGTCGATCTGACCACCGATTACCTCAAGACCCGCAAGCAGTTCGGCCGCCTCATCGGGTCCTTTCAGGCGATCCAGCACCGCATGGCCGACCTGCTGACCGAAGTCGAGCAGGCCCGTTCCGCCGTCTGGAACCTGGCCGGAAACCTGGATGGCCCCGACCGGGACCGCCATGTCGCTGCGACAAAGTCGCTGGTCGGTCGCATCGCGCGCCTTGTCGCCGAGGAAACAATTCAGCTTCATGGCGGCATCGGCATGACCGAGGAATACGAACTGGCCCCGATGGCCCGCCGCCTGCTGGCCGCCGATGCCCGGTTTGGGGACAGCGACCATCACCTGGAACGCTTCATCGCGGTCAGCGCGGCATGACCAACCCCGCCCATCTGATCGCGGATGAAACGGGCGCGCAGCGGCTGGTCGGTTACACGCTGGACGTGGGCCAGCCCGACCGCCGCGCCCGCTGCCATCTGGTCGTGGACGACCGGCATACGAACCGCCATGGCGTGCTTCACGGCGGCATCGCCGCAATGCTGCTGGACAACGCCTGCGGGGCCACGGCCAGCCTGACGGTGGATGACAGCGGGCGGCGGCCGTTCCTGACCGTCTCGCTGAACATCGACTTCATTGGCGCGGGCCGCCAGGGCCGCGTGACGGCAACCGGCCGGGTGGTCGGCGGGGGCCGCAGCCTTCTATTCGTGGCTGGAGAGCTGGTTCACGAGGACGGCACCCTGATCGCCACCGCATCCGGCGTCTTCAAGCGGGTTCCCGGCGGGGCGGGGGAAGGTTGATGACAGATCCGATCACCGTTGCCGACCAGGGTGACCACCTTCTGGTCACGCTGGATAATCCCGGCAGCCGCAACGCGCTTGCCCCCGCGATGCACCCTGTCCTGCGCGACGCTCTGAGCCGGGCCGCGACCCAGGATCGGTTCGGGGCGGTGGTGCTGACCGGCGCAGGCGGCTATTTCTGCGCAGGCGGCGACCTAAACGCCTTGTCGCAGCGGGCCGCCATGGGGCGCGACGAACGCCGCGCCCGGATCGACGACCTGCACGCCACGATCCGCGCAATCCGCGCCTGTCCCCGTCCCGTGATCGCCGCCGTCGAAGGCGGCGCGGCAGGGGCCGGGCTGTCCATCGCTCTTGCCTGCGACCTGCTGGTCGCGGCTGAGGACGCGACCTTTTCCGCCGCCTATGTCCGCGTCGGGCTGGTGCCGGATGGCGGGCTGACGGCCTTGCTTGCGCGGCGCGTGCCCGCACCATTTGCGGCGCGGATGTGCATGACGGGCGATCCGGTCAGCGCAATCGCACTGGCCGCGATGGGGGTCGTCACGGATCTCTGCGCGCCGGGGCAGGCCGTCGCCCGCGCCGCCGAACTGGCCGCCCGGCTGGCCGGTGGGCCCGCAGAGGCGCAGGCCGCAATCAAGCGCCTGCTGGCCGAAGCAGGCCATTCCGGCTTCGCCGACCAGCTTGATCGCGAACGGGATGCCATGGCCGATGCCTTGGCCTCGCCCGAGGCAGCGGCCGGATTGAAGGCGCGGCTTGCCCGCGTGGCGCCCGACTTCGGACGTGGCAAGCCCGCGTCTCATGCCGGGACGAAGAAGGAGGAAACCGACCGATGACGATGACGCGTATCCATCACCTGCTTGACACGCAGCGCGCGGTCCGGCCGGATGCGATCGCCCTGATCGACCACGACGGCAGCCGCCACAGCTATGGACAGTTTGCCGAAGCCGTCGATTGGATGTCCGCCGATCTTGCCGCGCGGGGTCTGGTTGCAGGCGACCGCCTGCTGATCGTGGCGGAAAACTGCGCGGCAATCGCGGGCTTGATCTTGGCGGCGTCGCGGTTGGACGCGGTCGGTGTGCCGGTCAATGCGCGCATGACCGATCATGAACTGCGCCGCATTGCGGGCCATACCGATGCCCGGCTGACGGTTTTCCTGTCCAACGCCTCGCCCCAGGCGGCCAGCCATGCCGCCGCTGCGGATGCGGCGCCCTGGCCGACACCCTTGGGAACGGTCGCGATTGCCGGGCCACACGGCCGCGCAACCCCGGAACCGGTGGCACCTGGACCGGACCAGCCGGCTGTCATTCTTTATACCACCGGGTCCACCGGTACACCCAAGGGTGTCATGCTCAGCCATGGCAACCTGCTGTTTGGTGGGCAGACATCCGCGCAGATGCGTGGCATGACCCATGAAGATCTGATCGTGGGCGTCCTGCCCATCACCCATGTCTTCGGCCTGACCTCCATGACTATCGCGAGCCTTGTCGCCGGGGCGTCGCTGTGGCTGTTTCCGCGCTTTTCGGCTGTGGCGGTGCTGGACACGCTGGAGGCGGGGGCCAGCGTGTTGCCGGCCGTGCCGCAGATGCACGCGCTGATCATGGAGGAGGCGGCCGCCCGCGGCATCGACCGCCTTTCAACGGGGCGCCTGCGCTATGTTTCCTCGGGCGCGGCGCCGCTGGACCCTGACTGGAAGCGGAGGGCCGAGGCCTTTTATGGCGTGGCGCTGCAGAACGGTTATGGCCTGACGGAAACAACGGCAGGCGTGACCCTGACCACCAACCCGCCGGGCGTGCCGGATGTGAGCGTCGGTCCCGCCCTGCCGGGAGTGGACCTGCGCCTGCGCAACATCGGCTCAGACGGGGTCGGTGAAATCCAGACCCGTGGCCCGCATGTCATGCCTGGCTATTTCCGCAACCCTGCAGCTACGGCTGCGGCCTTTGACGATGAAGGGTTCCTGTGCACCGGTGATCTGGGACGGTTTGACGAAGCAGGGAACCTGCATGTCGCGGGGCGTGCGCGCGAACTGATCATTCGCGGCGGCTTCAACGTCTATCCGCCCGAAGTCGAGGCCGCGCTGAACGACCATCCCCGCGTGATCCAGACCGCAGTGATCGGCCGCAAGGTCGAAGGTGGCAATGAGGAAGTCTTGGCATTTTGCCAAACCGACGACCCCGCCTCCGTGACCGAAGCTGACCTGCGTCTGCACGTGGCTGCAAGGCTGTCGGCCTACAAGCGCCCCGCGCGCATCATTGTGACGACCGCTCTGCCGACATCGCCTAATGGGAAGATCCTCAAGCAACAGTTGATCGAGACGTTCCGGCACGCACTGGACATCCAGGAGGACCACCCATGACCGACACCATTCAGCCTGCACGCGAGTCGATGGAGTATGACGTTGTGATCGTGGGGGCGGGTCCGTCGGGTTTGTCGGCGGCGATCCGGTGCAAGCAG
>NZ_JAVCWH010000033.1 GCF_030846195.1 Paracoccus yibinensis | reverse complement strand
AGTTCATCCAGAAGTTCCTTGGAGATCGTCATGCATGCTTCCTTTCGGTGAAGCATGGACCGGATCACTCATACACAAAAGATCGGACACTCTCCGTCTTGACCCAAGATCCCGATGTTCCCCTTGATCCTGAAACGCCCGATGCGATCCCCGCGCCCGAAGGTGCGACCCAGGTTATCGAAACTGATTACGAGATCGGGCAAGACAACATCAACTACCGCCGACGGTTCGTGTTCGAACTGGACATCCACAACGTCGTCTTCAGCGTTTCGGCCATCGGGGTGGTCGCCTTTACGCTGCTGACGCTGATGTTCCAGAACACGCTTGACCCGCTGTTCGTCGGGACTAGGGATTTCCTGACATCCCGCCTCGACTGGTTCTTCATCAGCGCCGCGAATGTCTTCGTGCTGCTTTGCATCGCGCTGATCGTGCTGCCGCTGGGCCGCATCAGGCTTGGCGGACCCGACGCGACGCCCGATTACAGCTACAGATCCTGGTTCTCGATGCTGTTTGCGGCAGGCATGGGCATCGGACTGATGTTCTATGGCGTGGCCGAACCCTTGGGCAATTTCACCGCCGCGTTCGACGGCCCCGTCGTCGGGCAGGACGGGCTGCGCACCGACTGGGCGCCCCTGGACGGGGCGCCGGGCGATGCGGAAGGCGCGCGTCGGCTTGCCATGGCCGCAACCATCTTCCACTGGGCGCTTCATCCATGGGCCATCTATGCCATTGTCGCGCTGTCGCTGGCGCTCTTCTCCTTCAACAAGGGCCTGCCCATGACCCTGCGGTCGATCTTCTATCCGATCTTCGGTGAGCGCGTCTGGGGTTGGCCGGGCCATCTGATCGACATCCTGGCCGTGTTCGCCACGCTTTTCGGGCTTTCGACCTCTCTCGGCTTCGGCGCGCAACAGGCAAGCGCGGGGCTGAACTTCCTGTTCGGGCTGCCCGCGACCACGGGCGCGATGATCTTCCTGATCATCATCATCACCGGGATCGCAATAGCTTCGGTCGTGGCCGGGATGGAGAAGGGCGTCAAGCTTTTGTCCGAGATCAACATGGTCTTGGCCTTCCTGCTGCTGGTCTTCATTATCGCGGTGGGTCCGACGCTGCAGATTACCACGGGCTTCTTCAAGAACTTGCTGGCCTACGGCGAATATCTGCCGGCACTCTCCAATCCCATCGGCCGCGATGATGACAACTTCCGGCAGGGCTGGACCGCCTTCTACTGGGCCTGGTGGATCAGCTGGTCGCCCTTCGTGGGCATGTTCATCGCCCGTGTCAGCCGTGGCCGTACGGTGCGCGAGTTCCTGGTCGCGGTGCTGCTGATCCCGTCGCTTGTCTCGACCTTGTGGATGACGGCGCTTGGCGGAACGGCGATCAGTCAGGTAGTGAACCAGGGGCTGACCTCGGTCCAGGACGCGGCGCTGGAGCTTCGTCTGTTCGAGATGCTGGCGCATTTGCCGCTGATGGCGATCACCTCGCTGATCGGCATCGTGCTGGTGATCGTGTTCTTCGTCACCTCGTCGGACTCCGGCTCTCTGGTGATCGACACGATCAGCGCCGGCGGCAAGATCAACGCCCCCGTCCCGCAGCGCGTCTTCTGGGCGACCTTCGAGGGCCTTGTCGCCATCGCGCTGATGCTGGGCGGCGGGCTTGCGGCGCTGCAGGCCATGGCCGTCTCAACCGGGTTTCCCTTTACAATCGTGTTGCTGGGTGCGTGCTTCGCACTTGTGAGAGGACTGAGGGCTGAGCCGCAGTAGCGCTTTCAATCTTGCAGCCTCGTAACGACCATAGCCGCTGTTCTTTTTATATTTGCGGATTACCCAAACAACAAGAAGGGGGTCATCTCAGCGACGACGAAGAGGACTTTTCAGCTGTAACGGCGAAGGGCAGCTAAGCGGCCCGGCGATGCCTCAAATGAAGCCGTGGTGCCTTTCGGAACGAGGATTCACTGCTCTAATAGGCAGCGCAGCAATTGTGTTCAGTCCCCCTATCCTTTTCATCGGGAGCAGCGATTGCGGGCATCT
This sequence comes from Paracoccus yibinensis, assembly GCF_030846195.1. Lineage (GTDB taxonomy): Bacteria > Pseudomonadota > Alphaproteobacteria > Rhodobacterales > Rhodobacteraceae > Paracoccus > Paracoccus yibinensis. The sequence goes on along the minus strand of NZ_JAVCWH010000033.1, from coordinate 12,428 downwards.
TGTGTCATAAGCGTTCACAAACGACCGTTTTCTCCTGCCTTGCGAATGTGTATAAACGCGCGCAAACAGCCCCAACCCGGAACCCTCCATGCCGCTCATCGGCTATGCCCGCGTCTCGACCCTCGAGCAGACGCTCGATCCGCAGTTGGTAGAACTGCGCCAGGCCGGCTGCGCCTTCATCCATGAGGAGCACGCCTCGGGCGCCGACCGCACCCGCCCTGCCCTCGCGCGGCTTCTGGCCCAGATCCGGTCCGGGGATACGCTGGTGGTGGTGCGGCTCGACCGGCTGGCCCGTTCGCTGGCGCATCTGCTGCAGGTGATCGAGGCGCTGGAGGCGCGGGGTGCGCATTTCCGCTCGCTCGGCGATCCCATCGACACGGCCACGCGGCAGGGCCGCTTTTCGCTGCAGGTGATGGGAGCGGTGGCGGAACTGGAACGCGCGCTGATCCGCGAGCGGACCAAGGCGGGGCTGCGCTCGGCCCAGGCGCAGGGGCGAGTGGGCGGCAATCCGGCCCTGCGGGCGGGCGACCGCGAGGCAATCCGCAAGCTGCGCATGGCGCGCGACGAGACCTATTTCCGCAAGCTGGAGGCCTCGGCCGATGACTGGCTGCCGCTGGTGCGGCGGCACCGGCCCGCCATGCCCTGGGAGGATCTGGCAAGGTTAGTCCAGGCGCGCAGCGGCCAGGTATGGTCGGTGGAAAAGCTGAAGCGTGCGGCCAAGCCCTATGTCCGGGACGGGCTGCTGCCGGACACGGTGCTGGAGCGAGCGCCGCGACGGGATGCCGATGACCGGCTGCTGGCCATTGTCGTCGGCATGCGCCTGGCTGATCCCGGCCTAACGCTAGCCGGCATGGCCGAACGGCTGGAACAGATGCGCGAACGCACCCCGCGCGGCAGCACGAAGTGGTACCCGTCAAGCGTGCGCGCTCTGCTGCGAAGAGCCGCGAAAAAGGGGGTGGGGTGAGGCGGCATCGAACAATCAGGTAAGTTCAGGCACCATCGTCCTGCCCGGCCTTGTTCGCAGCCTGCCGGTCGAAGCTGAACGTTGCCCGGCAGCCCGCATCGCGGGTGCCAGAGCGATCAGATGTTCCGAGAACTCTACCCCGCCCTGACGGTAACGCTCGACGGCCAGCCCGACGCGGTCGGCATGTTTGACCACCATCTCCTGCGCAGAAAGCCGGCCGTCGAGGGCGCGGGCGATGTCGGTGCGCGGCAGCCGGTAGGCCTGTTCCAGAACCCACACCAGATCCAATAGAACCTCCCGGCACCGCCAGGCCGGGTATTCGTCCGTCAGGTTCCTGAAAACGACATTGGCTTGTGCCGTTTGCTGGAAATCTCCCGGGACATGGAAGCGAACAGGTACATTGGTGTCCAAGGCAATCCTTGTCACCCATACCTTAGCCATGGCGCGGCGTATGGTGACCTAAGCGGCGCGATCCATAAGCTCCTGATCGGCCCCGCCTCGTCCCGAAGGTAGCGTACAACAACTAGCCACTTCTCCGAAAAATTGCCAATTGGCAATTTTTAAATGGGATGCTTCTCGGCATAGCTACGAAAGAACGCCAAGAAGGCGCGATCAGGGTTATGTGGAGGCTCTTTTGCTTCGCTCCACCGTCGCCATTCGCCTTCTACAAAGTAGATGTCATAGCCGGGATGGCGCAGGCGTGCTGTTTCATAGGTTGCGGTTTGGAGGGCTGGACCTCGACTGTCGAGCCATGCAGGACGGGGTCCAGCCCCCTGCCCTGCAATCACCTGTTCGGCCCTGCCTTCGACCTTTATCCGGCGTCCTACCCTGGAAAATTGCAGCGCGCGATCTGCGGCTCCGCTGGCATCGCCATCCTTGCGCCACCATCGCATCTCGACATGGGTAACGGCCCGCCCCGTCTTGATCGGCGAAATCTCGACCATGAAATCCGACAGCGCGTTGACCTCGGCCACCGCCGGATCAATGGCACGCAGCTTCAGATTGGACCAGGACGAAAGCTTGCCCTTCGGCACGCCCATTATGCCGCGCAGGGAATCGAGCATGAATCTTTCCGACGCTTTCCAGCGAAGATTTCCGCGCTTCTGCACCATCTCATACAAGGTCAGCGCGTATTTCGAGGACAAGGCAAACATGACCTCGCGCTGCAAACGCGCAAAGACCTGGCTATTGCGGATGATCTTTCGCAAGCGCGCAGGAATTTCGTATTCCAGCAAACCGTCGTTCCGGCCGCTTTCCAGGTTTCCGCCAAGAAGCTGGACCCGTTCTATGGCCGGTTCACCTTCCCAGGTCACAGCGACCTTGACGATTGCTGACATCAATCTTTCAAGGCTTTCACCGACGCGGTCGTTGGAGTTGTGACTTCCTCGCAGCACGGATTTGGCAATGACATGCGTCACCGGCTTGTCGATGGCATCCCATGCGTTTTCCAGAAGCTGGTTATAGATCCGACGGTCGCTCAAGGTCAGCGGCGTCACTTCCACAAGGTCGACAAGCTCGCCCGGCTTGACCAGACTGTCGGCATTGGGCCGAGCTTCAACCGTTCGAATCGATGCGTCCGCCACATTTCACCTACATCTTCAGCCTTACTTTTGTAGCTTTGCCATGGTAATTTTTCAAGCAGGCTGGCTTGTGTCTGATTAGCATCACCCAAAAAGTAAGCCTAACCGTCGGCTGGTTCCTCCAGGTGATTCGCAAGCGCCTGCTTTTGCTGGACAATTTTTGGCGTGATTCGGGCCTGGATAAGGCATCCAAAACGTAAGCTTTCCGCAGCACCCGATCTGTAAGTCCATGCCGCCCGAATCGTAAGGATAGCCATCCCGGAAAGTATGCAGTGCAGTCCCAAACCGTAAGACTTTCCAAAGAAATCATAGTACGATCAAGAAGTTACTCATCACGAATCTGAATCAGATGAATCCGAACAAATAGGTCGTTTGGTTTTATCCACAGGATCCGTCCGCTAAGACTGTCATTCCTTACAAATTGGGACTTGCGCCTCTTTCTCACCAAAGCAGAAAGCGGAAAAATCGGTAATCGTTGCTTGGATTGCCGACTATCGGTTTTCCAGAGTCTTGGCTCGAAAAACCGAACTTTAACTCTTGGCTGCTTTCCGACATACTGCCGGGGAACGAGCAGCAAAGTTGCAACGATGAACCATGTTCTGCCCCCCGTCACCCTGGACGAGCTCGCAATTCTCAGCCAGCGTGCCTCAACCGTGATCGAACGGCTGAGGGAAAGAGTTTTTTCTCCCGGAACGCAAAAGCAACTCGATCTGCTTTTCAACGTTCGCACCGCTGCCGAGATGGTAGGGCGGTCAGAAAAGGCAATCCGGGATGCGGAATCTGATGGCCGGCTTCCTGAACCGTCCAAGGACGAGACCACCAATCGCCGCCACGGATACAGCTTGGCAGACATAAACCGGATGCGTGAGGTGTTCGGCACGCTTCCGCATCGCGACCCTGACGATCCGCCCCTGATCATGGCGGTGCAAAATTTCAAAGGTGGGGTCGGCAAGACGACATTGGTAGTTCATCTGGCCCAGTATTTCGCGCTGCGCGGTTACCGTATCTGCGTTATGGATTGCGATTCGCAGGCTTCGACCACTGCCGTCTTTGGCCTGAACCCCGATGTCGATGTGGATGAGGAAGAAGACACGCTTTATCCCTTCCTGCAGCATGGCGGACCAAAGTCGCTGCATTACGCCCTGAGAGCGACCCATTGGCCCGGTATAGCCCTGATTCCCGCGAACCTGGGGCTTTACGACGCGGAATACGAATTTGCCGCGCGGATGGCACGCGACCCGGCCTTCATCCTTGACCGTCTTCGCGAGGGTGTCGCCTCGATCGCAGACCAGTTCGACATCATCCTCATGGATCCGCCACCCGCGCTTGGGATGCTGTCGCTGTCGGTGCTGCGCGCGGCCAACGCATTGCTGATTCCCGCGCCGCCCAACAATATCGACTTTGCTTCCACGGCACATTTTCTGAAGATGATGGAATCGACCTTGGCAGAATTGGCGCGGCATGGCGGGGCGCGGGAGTACAGCTTCGTGAAGATCCTAACTTCCAAGATGAACGACCAGAAGTCAGCGCATCAGGCCATCAAGCGCATGATGGATGCGGTGTTTCCGCAGGACATGCTGAGCGTTTCGCTGAGGGATTCCGCTGAGATCGACAATGCGACGGCTAATCTGATGACGGTCTATGAACTGACTGGCCCCGCGACCCGGACCGAGACACACAAGCGCTGCCGGGCCTATCTTGATGCTGTCGGGCGCGAGGTCGAGCTCCTGATCCGAAAGACTTGGCCAAGCCATCACCGTCAGTTGCGCAAGGAGGGCTTGTTGTGAGCAAGCGACACAATGCGATCTTCGACGATGTCCTGAAGGATCTGCCTGCGCCAGCAACCCCGGATCGGGGAGGTGCCAGATTCCTGAAGCGGACCAACGCGCTTTCGGAAAGCGGCGAGCGCGAGGAAAAGGTGCTGAGATGGGTCGATCCCGCACGTTGCGTGATGTGGTCCCGGCATAACCGCGCTTATGATCTGCTGACCGAGGAAAATTGCCGCGACCTGATCGACAGCCTCAAGGCACAAGGCCAACAGGAATTTCCGGCCATTGTTCGCAAGCTGCCGGTGGGGCAGGACGGAGAGTACGAGGTCATCTGCGGAGCCCGTCGGCATTTCGCCGTCACTTGGTTGCGGGCCAACAACTATCCCCAGTTCCGTTATCTGATCGAAGTCCGTGACCTGACCGACGAAGAAGCATTTCGCCTTGCCGATATAGAAAACCGGGACCGCGCCGATCTCAGTGACTATGAGCGGGCCTGCGACTACCTTCAGGCGCTTGGCGCCTATTATGGGGGAAAGCAGAAGACCATGGCCGCACGCCTTGAGGTGTCCGAGGCATGGTTGTCGCGCTATCTGCATCTTGCGCGGCTGCCAAAGGCCATCATCGACGCCTGGCCCCGCATCACTGAAATCAGGGAACTGCACGCCCGGCAGATACGCGTGATGCTTCAGGACGGTGAGGACAAGGTTCTGGCCGAGGCCGAAAGGATTGCGGCCGAACAGGGAAAGGCCAGGGCAGGGCAGGGGGGCTATGTTGCCGTTCCAAAGGTTCTGTCGCGCCTGAAAGCGGCTGTTTATGGTTCGGCGCCCAAGGCTGGTAAGCCGTCCGGCATCACCGTCCAGAAGCGCGGAAACAGGATCCGTTTCGAATTTCCGGCCAGCATCGGCGAAGCCGAACTGCGATCGGCCCTGGATGATTACCTTTCCGGCAGGGCTGGAAAATGAAAATTGCCAATTGGCAATTTCCGCGCTGCTCGCGATCAGGCTTCTCGCAAGGCCGCAAGAGTGCGACCGAGCGGCATTGCCCGAAGTCCGTTTTCGCCTGGCACCTCGCGATCTCCCGCATAAACCAACAGCTTTCGATCGGCGCCGATATCCTCGATCGCAAGATGAAACCCGCGGGATACCTTGGGTGAAGTGGTGCGCTTGATCTCAATCGCCCAGGTGCTGCCATCCGGCAGTCGAAGGACCAGGTCGAGTTCTGCCCCGGCCGAGGTTCGATAAAAGAAGGCCTCCGTCCCGGAAGGCGCAGCGGCGATCAGCGTTTCGATGCAGAACCCTTCCCAGCTGCCACCAACGACGGGATGGCCCAGGAGTGCCTCGAGAGAGCCAAGGCCGAGAAGCGCGTGGACCAGGCCGCTATCCCGGACATAGACCTTGGGAGACTTGACCAGGCGCTTGCCGAAATTCTCGTGCCAGGGCGTCAGGCGGCGAACCAGCATCAGATCAACCAGAAGATCAAGATAGCGTCCAACCGTCTGGCCCGATATGCCCAGTCCTTCGGCCAAGGCCGAGGCGTTCAGAAGCCCACCCTGGGTATGCGCAAGCATCGTCCAGAACCGTCGCAGCGTCGTCGCAGGAATGCGCGGCCCAAGGGCGGGGATATCCCTCTCAAGATAGGTGCGAATAAAGTCCTCGCGCCAGGACAGGCTGGCACGGTTATGGGCGGCCTGGAAGCTGTCTGGAAATCCCCCTCGCAGCCAAAGGTCATTCAGGCGGTTTTCGCCCACCTCGTCTAACAGAAGAGGCGGCATCTCGATATAGCGGACCCTACCTGCCAGGGACTCTGCCGACTGGTTCAACAGCACGTTCGATGCCGATCCCAGCAACAGGAACTGCCCCGTGCGATACCCCTTGCGACGCCGCATGTCGATCTGACCGCGCAGGTTCCTGAACAGGTCCGGCATCTGCTGGACTTCATCAAGGATCACCAGATTTCCAGCCAGTTCGTCCAGATAAAGGTCAGGCTCGACAAGGATCCGCCGATCTGCCTCCCGCTCCAAATCCAGATAGACAGAGCGACGCTGTCCGGCAACATCCAGTGCCAAGGTCGTTTTTCCGATCTGCCGGGGTCCCAGCAAGACCACAGCCGCTTGCTCATCAAGGGCAGAAATGACGGCTTCGAAAACATGACGGTTGTACATAACCTTGCAAATAATCCATGGCATGGCAGATTTGCAAGGTAGATTACGCGAAAATACTAAGGTCAACTGACTTTAAGATGGTTGTCGAGCCTAACCAGCATCCGGATTTGATCGCCATCGCCGCCTCAATAATAACCGGCTCTCCTACGCTCCGTCAGAGGCCATGCTTCCAAGGCGAGTCAGGATTCAGCTGGCGCGCTGGGTCATTTCTTGCAGTGGCGATGGTCTGCCCCTGAAAACTCGTCTGCTAAAAGCTTCGGCACCACTCTCAATCCTGGGAAATGCTCGTATAGTAGCTGGAGCGAAGGTCCGCATTCCGCCCTTCGCGACTTTAGGTCATTTTGCCCGCCGCGCAGTATTTCTCACCGGAAATCCCGTCCTTTTACCCAGATCGCATCAAGATGCAGGTCACGGATGTAGATCTCCCGCGCGGGCGGTCCAGTCGGCGCCTCCTCGTGCGGGGTCCCCGCCGCCCCATACCGCCCTTCATCTCCACGCCCTTGGGTGAGCGGAAAGGGCGCTTCCTGACAGCCGATTTTGGCAAGATCCTTTGACAGATCGCTGATCCGATGAACCACGAAATGCACGACCTCGCCTTCCCGCTGAATGCGACCCTGCACGGCGATCAGCCCGGCGCCCAGCACGACCCGCCTGTGCGCCTCGAAGACCTTCGGCCAGACCACCAGGTTGGCGACACCTGTCTCGTCCTCGATGGTAATGAACATCACCCCCTTGGCCGATCCCGGCCGCTGCCGCACCAGGACCAGGCCCGCCGTCGCACACCAGCGGCGATCCCGGCTGGCCATGACCTCGGCGCAAGGAATAACGCGCCGTGCCTTCAGCGTCTCGCGCAGGAACGAGACGGGATGTCGGCGCAAACTGAGGCCGGTATGACTGTAGTCCTCCACCACCTCCCGCCCGAGCGTCATTGTTCGGAGCGCAACGGCAGGTTCTTCGTCTTCGGTTCTGGTCTCGTTGTTCCGCTGTTCCCCTGCCCCAGCGTCCTCCTCCTGCCGCTGTGATGCCTTCCGCGCACCCGCGAAAAGCGGCAGCTCTTCTGGCCCGTGTCCCTTCAGCGCCCAGAGCGCGTCGCGGCGGCTGAGCCCGAGGCTGGGCCTGAACCCATCAGCCTCGGCGATGCGGGTCAGGCTGGCGATCGGCACCCGCACCCGGCGCCAGAGATCCTCTACGGAGGCAAAGGGCTGATCCGCCCGCGCCGCCACGATGGCAGCGGCATGGCTGTTCGCCAGCCCCTTGATCATCCTGAGCCCGAGGCGTACGGCAAAGCGGCTGCCCTCATCGCCCGGCTGTCCCGTGGGTTCCAGCGTGCAGTCCCATCGGGAGGCGTTGACGCAGATGGGTCGGATGGCGACGCCGTGCTCTTGGGCGTCCCTAACGATCTGTGCCGGGGCATAGAAGCCCATGGGTTGGCTGTTCAGGAGGGCCGCGCAGAACGCATCGGGGTGCCAGCACTTCATCCAGGCCGAGGCATAGGCCACGAGCGCGAAGGAGGCGGCATGGCTTTCGGGAAAACCGTAGGAGCCGAAGCCTTCGAGCTGGCGGAAGGTGCGCTCGGCAAAGTCCGGATCATAGCCGCGAGCCACCATGCCGGAGACGAGCTTGTCCTTAAAGGCAGACACACCGCCGGTGAACTTGAAGGTGGCCATGCTTTTCCGGAGCATGTCCGCCTCGCCGGGCGTGAAGCCCGCGCATTCGATCGCGACCCGCATGGCCTGTTCCTGAAAGAGCGGCACGCCCAGGGTCTTTCCCAGCACCTTCTCGAGTTCGGGTGTGGGATACTCAACCGGCTCCAGCCCCTCGCGGCGTCTCAGGTAAGGATGAACCATATCGCCCTGGATGGGACCGGGCCGCACGATCGCCACCTGCACCACCAGGTCATAGTAGGTGCGGGGCTTCATCCGCGGCAGCATGGCCATCTGCGCCCGGCTCTCGATCTGGAAGGTGCCGAGCGTGTCGGCCTTCCTGATCATCGCATAGGTGCGCGGGTCCTCGGGTGGAATGGTGGCGAGGTCATAGGAGACGCCCTTGTGCGCCTCGATGAGCGCCAGCCCCTTGGCCATGCAGGTGAGCATGCCGAGCGCCAGCACATCGACCTTCATAAAGCGCAGCGCATCGATGTCGTCTTTGTCCCATTCGATGATCTGCCGGTCCTCCATGGCGGCAGGCTCGATCGGCACCAGATCATCCAGACGATCCTGGGTGAGGACAAACCCGCCCGGATGCTGCGACAGGTGCCGGGGAAAGCCCTGCAGCTCACGTGCCAGCTCCAGCGTCAGCCGCAGACGCCTGTCAGACGGATCGAGGTTCAGCTCGCGGATCTGCGCTTCACTCACCCCTTCCTCGGACCAGGCCCAAATCTGGCCGGAGATGGTCTGGATCAGGTCCTCGGGCAGGCCCATGGCCTTGCCGACATCGCGCAGGGCGCCCTTGGCGCGGTAGCGGATCACCGTGGCGCAGAGCGCGGCGCGGTCGCGGCCGTAGGTCCCGTAGACCCACTGGATCACCTCCTCGCGGCGCTCATGCTCGAAGTCGACGTCGATGTCGGGAGGCTCATGGCGTTCCTCCGACACGAAGCGCTCGAAGAGAAGATCATTGCGGCCCGGATCAATGGCGGTGATGCCCAGCACATAGCAGACGGCGGAGTTCGCCGCTGAGCCGCGTCCCTGGCAGAGAATGCCGCGGGAGCGGGCGAAGCGGACGATGGAATGGACGGTCAGGAAGTAGGGGGCGTAGGACAGCTTTGCGATCAGGCGCAGCTCGTGGCTGAGCGAAGCCTTCACCTCGTCGGGCACACCTTCGGGATAGCGGGATGCCGCCCCTTCCCACGTCAGCCGTTCCAAGGTCTCCTGCGGGGTCAATGTGGGATCGTCCCGTTCCTCGGGATACTGGTAGCGAAGTTCGTCCAGCGAGAAGCGGCAGCGGGACACGATCTCCGCCGTCCGCGCCAGAGCCTCCGGGTAGCGCGAGAACAGCCGATACATCTCGGCGGGCGGCTTCAGATACCGGTCAGCGTGGCGCTCGCGGCGGAAGCCCAGGACCTCGACGGTCACGTTGTGGCGGATGGCCGTGACAACATCCTGCAGGATGCGGCGGGGCGGCTCGTGATAAAGCACGTCATTGGTGATGACAGTCGGCACCCGCAGCTGTGCGGCCATGGTCGACAGCTCATGCAGCCGCAGCTGGTCATTGGGACGGCGGCGCAGGGTGAGGGCCAGGTAGGCACGATCGCCGAAGACATCGCGCAGCCGGCGCAGGTGGAGCGCGCAGGTGTCATCGGCCAGATCCGGAACCAGCACTGCGATCAGGCCCTCGGCGTGCTCGGCGACATCCGTCCAGTCGAGATGGCACTTGCCCTTGCCGGCGCGGGACTTGCCGAGCGTCAGGAGACGGCAGAGACGGCCATAGCCCGCCCGGTCTATCGGATAGACCAGCAGCGCCATGCCGCAGGCGAGGTCCAACCTGCAACCCACCACCAGCCGCACGCCGGTGGCCTTGGCCGCCTCCCAGGCCCGGACGATGCCCGAAAGCGTGTTGCGGTCGGTGATCGCCAGGGCCTCGATCCCCATCACCGCCGCCGTGGCGAACAGCTCCTCGGCCGAAGAAGCGCCGCGCAGGAAGGAGAAGGGCGAGGTCACCTGCAACTCGGCATAGTGCGGCCCGGTCATCCGATGACACCGTTCATCCGAACACCCCATGGAGGAACCAGCGGTGCGAGCCGGTTTCGATGTTCTCGCCGTCGCCCGCCCGGAACACCCAGTAGCGTTCCCCGGACTCGTCCTCGATGCGGAAGTAGTCGCGCACCGCAATCATCTCGGCGTCGCGCTTCCACCATTCGCCGAAGACCCGCTCGGGCCCGTCGGCCCGGGCCACTTTGCGGCGGATGCCCCGCCAGGCAATCCAGACAGGCGGGTGATCGGGCAGCAGCGCCAGCGTCTCGATCGGCTCTGGCCGGGGTAGCAGGCGGGTGGGCCGCGGCCAGTGATCGGGCCAGCCGGCGCCGACCGGCTCGGACAGGGCCGCGATGCGGGTGACGGAGCGTTCCGGCACGTCGCTCGCCACAGGCGCCATGCGATAGACGCCGCGGGCGCCGACGCGGTTGGCCAGCACATCAACCAGACCGGACAGATCGGGGGCAGGGGTCTCCAAGAGCGAGCCGGCAACCTGCCGGGCCTCCAAGGGCTCGACCATCACGGCCGTCAGCGACAGGATCTCGATGCCGAAGCCCGGCGAGATGGTCTCGATCTTGTCGCATAGAAGCCGGGTCAGCCGCTGCGGATCACGCTGCGGGCGGGCAAGACCCACGCGAACGGTCTGCACATGGGCATCGACCCGCCAGCAGAGCAGATCGAGCCGCCGTGCGCCGAGGCCGCGTTCCTCCAGGACCGTGCAGAGCTGGGCTACCAGTTTGCCGATATAGCGGGCGATGGTTTCGGCGGCGGCAATGGGTTCGGCAAACGAGCGGCGCACCTCGACGAGGTCCGCAGGCCGCAAGGGCTCGATCGGCTCGGAGGCGTGGCCCAAGGCTTGATCCAGCCTGCGGCAGAGGTCCGGGCCGAAGCGCCGGGTCAGGGGCGCGCGGGGCTGATGCAGCAGATCGCCGATGCAGACAAAGCCTAAGGTGCGAAGACTCGCGAGCGTCGCGGGCGGCAGCCGCAGGGCCGAGAGGGGCAGGGGGCTCAGCAGCGCCTCGACTGTGCCCGGCGCGGCCACCTGCATCGGCGCTGCGACATGGCGGGCCAAGGCATGAGCGGCGCCCCAAGTGTCGGCAATGGCGGCTCGTGCTGTGACGCCCGAAATGACCAGCCGACCGATCAGCGTCTCGAGCATGGCCTCCTCGCCGCCATGGAGATGATCGGTGCCGGTGGAGTCGATCACCAGCCCGTCCGGTGGATCGACCGCGACGATCGGCGAAACCCGCTGCAGGACCCAGAGCGCCAGCCGCTCCAGCGAGGCGGCATCGGCAGCGGGATCATGGGGCAGCACCTGCAGGCCCGGGACCATCGCTTGGGCTTTGCTCACCGGCATTCCGACGAAGAGACCCAGGACTTGGGCTACGGCACAAGCGGCCGTCACCAGCCTGCGGCTGCCGACCCGGCCGGCGAGCACCAGCGGCCTCTCGTCCGACACAGGTGCCGCTTCAGGCGCTGACCGCCTGAGCCGATCGATCGGCCAGAGTGGCAGATAGACCGAGATGACCCGTGCCATCGCACGCCTCCAGTTCGATATCGAAACTTTCTCCCGCCCGCGCCCGGATCAGTTCCACAAGCCAGCGGGACCGGCCGACTCCAGGGACAGGCAGAGGCGTCGAGGGCAGGACCGAAACACGCCAACGGGTCATCGCCGCCGTCGGCTGCCCGAAGTCATAGGCCTCCTGCTGGCGGCGCCAGCGTCTGAGCACAATGCCGGTCGTGCCCGAGCCCTTGGCCGCTAGGTGCAGGCGGCGAGAAGCAGTCATCGAGAGCCGCGCGACATCAGCCACGACCGCTCCCAGTCCGCCATGGCGCAAGCCTTCCTCCATGCAGGCCAGCACCGAGACCTCATCGCCCGCTTCCACATAGATCACCCGGTCCGGGCCAAGGCCCGCCTGCTCCAGCCCCGGCGCAAACAGGTCCGCCTGTGTGACGCACCACAGCACCTGACCTGGCAGACGCGCGGCGATGCCGGCCGCAAAGCAGGAGGCTGCCGCGCCATCCACTGCGCCATCGCCGCCGCCCGCCACCTCGTGCAGGCAGCCGAGCGCCAGGCCGCCTCCGGGCAGACGGCGGTCAAGCTCGGGTACGCCAAAGGGCAACACGCCCCGCGCAGGTCCGCCATCCCCCTCCATCCGCGCGATCTGCGCGCGCAAGGCGGCAATGGCAGGGTTGAAGGACTGTGCGGGCATGATCAGAAGAGATCCAAGGCAGTTGGGAACAAACAGACTCGTTCTTGTTTTG
>NZ_JAVCWH010000032.1 GCF_030846195.1 Paracoccus yibinensis | reverse complement strand
CGGCCGGATAGGCGGGGGTGAATCTCGGCTTTGACATAGGGCTCATCCTTTGAGTGTTTTACTCTCCGGTAAACCCGGGGCGGTTCACCGGAAGGGCAGCTACTTTCCCAGCTTTCTGGAACCGCGCCGCACAGCCGAGAAGGCCTTGGTGGCGGTGATCCAAGAGGCTTATGTTCACGGTGTCTCAACCCGCTCGGTCGACGACCTGGTCAAGGCCATGGGCGCGGGCGGGATGTCCAAGAGCCAGGTCAGCCGCCTCTGCGCCGAGATCGATGAGCGGGTGAACGCGTTCCTGAGCCGTCCGTTGGAGGGCGCGTGGCCCTATCTGTGGCTCGACGCGACCTATCTGAAGGTGCGCGAAGGCGGGCGGATTGTCAGCCACGCCGTGATAATCGCCGTCGGGGTCAACGAGGACGGCAAGCGCGAGGTGCTGGGGGTCGCGACTGGCCTCTCTGAGGCCGAGGCATTCTGGATAGAGTTCCTGCGATCCCTTGCCGACCGCGGTTTGCGCGGCGTGAAGCTGGTAATCGCCGACGACCACAAGGGTCTGCGGGCCGCCGCGCGCCGGGTCTTCAATGCAACCCACCAGAGATGCCGGGTTCATTGGATGCGCAACGCCTTGGCCCATGCTCCAGCCAAGAGCCGCACCGCCATGGCGGCGATGCTGAAGACGATCTTCGCCCAGGAAACCAAGGCCGAGGCGGAAAAGCAGTGGGATATCGTCGCGGAGGCGTTGCGTGAGAAGCAGCCGAAGCTGGGCGCCCTGATGGACGCCTCCCGTGACGATGTGCTGGCCTACATGTCCTTCCCTCGCGAGCATTGGGCTCAGATCGCCAGCACAAATCCACTGGAGCGAGTGAACCGCGAGGTGAAGCGACGCGCTGACGTGATCGGCATCTTCCCGAACGACGACGCGATCATCTGCCTCGTCGGCGCGTTGATGCTTGAAACCAACGACGAGTGGACCGTCGCACGGCGCTACATGAGCCTTGAAACGCTCGCCCGCGTCACCGACAATTCCAATGTCAGACTGCCCGCCGTGGCATCCTGATCGAACTCTGACCTTTCCGAGGGTCGGCGCTCATACACCATGCCCTGGGGCACTATCCGGACTTGGGGTTGATGCCCAGCTCTCGGCTCAGCTGCGCGAGCGAAGCTTGCGATCGCTGTATTGCTAAGTTTCAGACACTCCCTGACCCCGAGTTCTGCAACAATGCCCAACTCTACTCACACCTCTGCAGAGCAACATTTTTTTAACCTCATCTTAACTTTGATATGCGGAAATTAAGACGAGAAACACGCATCAATCCAGGTATCGAATCAGGCGACACCATATGAGTCAGCCCTTTGTCATTGCAGCGGTCATTGCAGCAACAATCGCCGGAGACTACGTCCTGAAGCTCGCTTCCGATAAGGAGAATTTCTTCTCTCCTCACTTGCTTGTCGGATTGATCCTTTATGCTCTTCCAGCATTTGGTTGGATGCATCTGATGAAAACCCAATCGCTTGCGCAAATCGGCATTGTCTATAGCACAGGCACTATTCTGGCGCTTTTTCTGATGAGCCTGCTCGTCTTCCGCGAGACTCTCACTGCACGCGACTTCATTGCAGGTCTTTTCGCCCTGTGCGCTATTCTTGCTTATAAGGACTAAAAGACTGATGATTCTTATCCCATACTACATCGCCCGAAGCGACATCCATGGGATGGGAGTTTTTTCTGCAGTAGATCTCAGTATCGGCGATCTGGTGTGGCGTTATGACCCCAAGCGGGATCTTATTATCACCCTTGATGAATTCAGGAGCCTGACCTCACAAAGAAGAAAGGACGTGATCAATCACGCTCAGTGGTACCCGAACAAAAAACATTTCGTGCTCGGGAGTGACGGCGATTACTTCATGAATCACGCCGACGATCCAACGCTAAGCGATCATGGCGACACAATGATGGCTGCCCGCAACTTGAAAAAAGGGACTGAACTCACCTGTGATTATCGTGTAGTTCACGTGCTCGGATTTCAACCCAGCCGAGAGCATGGATTGGTATTAGAGGAGTGCATGTCGTGACTTCGCAGCCAAAATCCTACCACTTACCGAGACAGATTCTATTCTTTATGCTGATCGGTGTCATCATTTTTGCTGGAAGTGGCTTTTATACTTTCCAGCAAATTGCTTCTCGTCTTGATGCTGGGGCTGCCTCTAACAGTCGTGACAGAGTCAAAGAGGGCTTAGCGTCTCTCCAGACCCATGTGCGCCTTTTCTCTAAAGACTACAACAATTGGACCGATGTCTACACTGCCGCATGGCGAGGTGATATTGAATTTATTGCAAACAACTATGGTATAACGGCTAACCAAGGTGAAATCTTTGAGCTTGCCATGATGTTTGGTGGACCTTTCAGACGTCCTATATCATGGATTGAGAATGGCAGCCGCAGCCCGGGAGGTCTGATTTTCTCCGTCGAAACAGTTTCTTCTGCGCTAATGGCCTTAGAGGACCAAGATGAAACTCGGCCATCAGTAGATTTCTTCGCTGTAGAAGGCGGGAGAGCGGTAATAATGACCGCTTCTTATTTGCTTCCGGACCCAGACCAAATTGTTACCCGCGACACTGTCAAGGCGTCTGCAGTGACAATGATCGGCCGCCATCTATCTAGCCGGGACTTGGCTGTAATAGAGCAGGATGCCGGCATCAGTAACCTCCAGATTACTACCGGCCCGAAGCCGGGATACCTTTCAATGCCGCTGACAGATGTTACTGGCAGAGACACTCTGCACCTCATATGGAAAGCCGCTCGGCCTGGCATGGCTTTGGTAGAGCAATTGGCTCCTGTCATAGCAATTGTGGCTGCGGCCTTTGTGGCACTGGCTACTTTGGCAACCTGGCTGGTCCTCAAGAACGCAAGACAACTTATCCTGCGTGAGGTGGAAGCAAGAGAGCTCGCCCGGACGGATGCTCTTACGGGGTTGCCGAACCGGTTGGCGTTCAATGAAGCGGTCCAAGTCGAACCAACCACTGTTGCGAGTGAGTTTGCGCTTGTCATGATGGACCTCGACCGGCTCAAGCAGACCAATGACGTATTGGGTCATGCTGTCGGCGACTGCGTCCTTCGTGATTTCTCGGAAAGGCTTCAGCTGTGCGCAGATGCCGAGACCTTCGTTGCACGCCTTGGGGGTGATGAGTTCTGTGCCATTGTTCGGGGCTCCGGAGCTGCGGAACGAGCACAGGCGTTCCTCGCAGTTCTTGAAGTGCGCTGCTCCAAGCCGGTGAAAGTTCGTGGCGAAAGCGTTCATCTCAGCTTCTCGGCAGGCATCGCCGCACATGTTCTTAGCGAACACGTCGACGAAACGCTTCGAAAGGCTGATCTGGCGCTTAGGCGCGGAAAATCCGCTCTGGAAGAGCGCATCGGCATCTATGACGTCGACATGGATCTTGCGGACAAATCGACCCTTCTTCTTGAGCAAGGGTTGCGGGCAGCTCTACGCAATCCGGACGAGTTCCGTGTCGTTTACCAGCCAATCATACCTGCCAACCACAATGGGGTATTGCGAGTAGAGGCTCTTGCACGCTGGACCAACCCAATCCTTGGTGCTGTCGGTCCGGATCAGTTTATCCGGGTTGCAGAACGGACAGGGCTGATCTCGGAGCTGGGATGGATCATTATCGATAAGGTTCTGGCGGATCTCGCAACCACTCAGACAGTCTGTGCGAGCATAAACATCTCACCGCTGCAGCTCATGAAGCCAGACTTTGTGTCAGACCTTCTCCTACGCTTGAAACGCGCAGGTATAGAAACTGCGAGAATTCAGATCGAGCTTACAGAAAATGTGATGATCCGAAATCAGCAAGCGATTCTTGACCGCATCAGGGAAATCCGATCAGCCGGAGTCAAAGTTGCTCTTGATGATTTTGGGACAGGGTTCTCAGCGATCAGCTACCTCACTGCAACGGAATTTGACTCTATAAAGATCGATGGAAGCCTGCTTCGATCTGCTGGCGATAGTCAGAATAGAGAAGATTTCTTTTACTCAGTAGTTTCTTTGAGCCGTGCGGTCTGCAGAGATGTGGTGGTTGAGGGCATAGAGACACCGGAGCAGGCTCAAATGGCAAAAAACTCTGGCGCAGATGCATTCCAAGGATACCTTTATGGAATACCTGGTGCCTTCGATATTGCATGCGGGCCACATTCATCTCCAGATTTAAACGTAAGAGCCTCAATTTCAGGCAAAGCTGACAATTTCGCCAATCTTATTCAATGGAGTGAAACGCGTCTCCAGAATAATGCTACGATACTAAAATTGCCGCTAGTAATGCATCCGGCAGCTTCTTAGCATTACAGTTGTCTTTTCATCTGAAGATGGGCCTGCTTTGCTGCGGCTTGATGGGCTCTTCGCCACATCGACCAAGCGATGATATGAGCCGGTTCAATCTGACGTTGGGGCCAGCCGATTGGCGATGCGTCGGATCTCCTGGATTGACCAGCGGATCAGTCTGGGTTCCTTGGCGGCCTGCGCATTGTTTTTTGAGCGGTTCGGCATTGGCGTGATGGCGAATGGTCGCCATCATGGCAAAGGCCAGCATGACCAGCGAGACATGGCGGTGCCACCCGTGCCAGGAGCGGGTCTCGTTGTGATCAAGGCAAAGTTCGTTCTTTGCGGCCTCGAAACTGTCCTCGATCGCCCATCGATGTCCTTCGACGCGCACCAGTGTTTCCATGCCTGTGCCCTCCGGACACCAGGTGGTGAAGTAAGCCAACTCGCCATCTGGGATATTGCGGCGGATCAGCAGGCCACGTGTCCAGACCCCGTGGAAATGGGCATTGAAGTCATCAGCGTCGAGATCGGCCAGATCAAGGTAAGCCCAGTCGTGGAGGCGCTCGCCCTTTGTGCCCGAGCCTGCCGAAAGGCGCTGCTGAAGACGGTGCGCATTGTGGACGAGACGGTCGAGGATGGCATCTGCCAGAGTGGGATCGCCGATGGCCTCATGCCAATGGTCGACGGGGAGTTGGCTCATGACGATGGTGGAACCCCGTCCGTGGCGGTCCTCGAGGATCTCCAGCAGATCGCGGCGCTCTGAGGGCGCCAGCACGGCGAGCCCGTCAAAATCGATTCAGCACGATGTCATTTTGATTAACAGCCTGTTCTTTTAGTCAAATTAACCAAAATAGTCAAAAAAACCTGATGCGCGAAACGCAACAGGGCTTGTAGAGGGGACCTTACAGCAACTGTGCTGATTAGCTGTCGACCCTGTTTCCATTTCCTTGTGCATGAAGGTATGTCATGAGTTTCTGCAAATTCCTTTCTGTTGCGTCTTTCGCGACCGCGCTCAGTGTCAGCATCGCATCTGCCGCGACCTTCACCATTGATCCGGGCGATGTGACGGTTTCCGGCGGCGACTTCTGCTTCCCCGGCAACTGCAAGCTCGACGGCTCGATCAAGGGCGGCAGCTTTGATCTCAACAACGCGGGCGACACAGCAACGCTCTCGGACCTGTTTGACTGGCAAGTGGTTACTAGCAGTCCCTGGGCTTCAGGCGCTGGCAAATACCTCGTGAACGCGACCTTGAACTTTTCATCCCCCTCGCCTGCCTCGACCAGTGGCTCGGGTTATGCCGGCTTCATTACTCTTCTCGGGTCGGTATCTGGCGGAGTACTGGCTTGGACGTCGGGATCGGGCATCGTCGATTTCGCCGATGGCTATCGGCTGAGCTACACCTTGAAAGACGCGCTGAAGCTCGGCTTTGGGACGGGGACCACGACTGGCGCCACGTTCACGCTCGAAGAAGCCCCAGCCCCAGCCCCGGTTCCCCTGCCGGCCTCCGCTCTTTTGCTGCTTGGCGGCATGGGCGTGCTGGGTGGTATGCGCGCCAAACGTCAGCGCACTGCTTGATCCCAATCGCCTTGAGCGCTGCACTGCTCTGATGACTACGAGCGCTCAGCTCACTGATGACTGTCTGCCTGCCAACTTCAGCCCGCCTCCCATGGCGGGCCCTTTTCGTTTTTTGCCTTGTTGATCCTTCACTGACATGAGTTAGCGCGCAGATCAAACTGGAGATTGAAAGGCGTGCGCTAGTCTAAAGGTAGGAGGACGCCCTACTGTCTCACCTTCGAGGACCAAGCGCGGAAGGATCTCCGGCGGCGCAAGATCGTTCCCAATGGCAGCAGGATGATGGAGGAATTCCGCGTGCGGCTTTCTCTGCGCCGGAGCACCCCCGTTAACCGTCTCTTAAATTTGCTGTCGTAACAGGGGAGGACGGCTGAGAGAGGACACCGATGAGCGATCGAATTACGCGCTATGAAGATCTGCCGGCAACTTCGACCTATCACGCCCTGAAGGGTCACCTTTCTGATACAGCGACGACGCTGATGCTCTGCCACGCGAACCTGGACCGCATGGATCTTTCTGCGCAAGAAAGGGGAGATACGCTCTGGCGGATCGAACGTCAGATTGCCGAGTTGAACGCCATGCGCTTGAAGATTATTCGGCCCAGGCGCAATGCTTTCTCAGTCATGGTTGATAAACACTTAGGCGCGATGAGCGCAGCAAAAGAATGACGCCCTGCGCTGCCTTCGCAATTCGCCTGTTCAATGCGCTCTAGGGCATACCAGGATCTTCAGCCTGTCACCGCGCTTCGAGCGGAACACCACCGTCACACCCGAATGCGGGTCGAGCTTCAGCTCCGTCTGCACCATCAACGCCAAGGCCTGATGCCCGCACCGGAAGTCCACCGGCTTCGTCGCGATCAGGATCGGCAGCCGTTGGCCCGCGACGATCATGCTGCACCGCACAAGGCACGGATCAGGGCTGCTGCCCGCTCGACGGGAGCATCGCCCGGAATCCGCAGCACGACATCAGCGCCGAAGTCCACCGTCATGACGCCACCCGTGATCTGGGGTGCTTCCGCAGGTTCCGGGGGCTCAAAACCGGCTCCAACCGCCAGGGGCACAAAGGTCGGTTCGACAAATCCAATGCAGGGCGGAGAAAGTCCCTTCAGCAGATCCTCTGCAAGGATCAGAAGGCCTTGGCGGGCTTGCCGGCGCCAGTCCGAAAGCTGATGGGGAATGAGGTCGTGCCGCCGTGCGACATCCACAACGCGCACACCGGGCTGAAGGCTCTCGGCTACGATCCGCGCCTTCACCTCGTCTGGCCACCGCCGGTTGCCGCGCCGAGGCTCAGCAATCTCGCATCGACCGACAGAACCTTCCCCAATCTCTGCCATGTCGCCTCTCCGTCTGTGTCGACGGACATCTGGCAGAGACCACCCAAGCCAGGAATGCGCAAAATCAATGGGTCAGAAACGGCGCATACTCCGCCTCTGGCTCCGCCATTTGTCAACATGACCTAACAGAACCTTCTGATCTGGTTGAGGCAGATGAGAGCGCAGCCGAAGCTCACGAAAGCCTCGTGGATGTCGGCGAGCCGCTGGTATCGGATGGCGAGGCGGCTAAAGCGGTTGAGCCATACCAGTGTCCGCTCGACAACCCAGCGGTGTCGGCCCAGTCTTTCGCTGCTATTGACGCGTCGTCTGGCAACGCGGGGCTTGATCGCACATTTCGGCACTCGTTCTCGTACTCAGTCTGGCAGGGATGGCAACGCTCATGCGGTTCATCGGATCTACCCTCGTTCAGAGATCCAGATCGTGATCCTTTCGGCGCAACTCATGCTGCGGTCTCTCGCGGCTGTGCTCACGCGTGAGAAGCCGCTCCCTGGCCAGCTCGGCTTGCCGTATGCTCAGGCCAAAGCTCTCGTGGCTCTCGGCCGCCGTGACAAGCGCCCTGGCGATCTCGCGCCGCTGCCACGGCTCGGGGAAGTCTGAAGCCAAGACCCGGTCATCGCCCCCCGCGATCTGCTCCATGACGTTTTCGCCGTAGCGCTCCTTCAGATCCTGGGCAAAGCGCTCGGCATGGTCCTCGCGCTCGAATTCCACCCGTTGATGCTGGCGATGCACTCGGGCTAGCGTCTCCAGAGTGCGGACCAGGCGATCACCCTCGCGCTCGTGCACGGCCTCGCGGGCATGCTCCATTTCCAGGGCTCGGTTCAGCACCGTGGCGGCGGTGGCATAGAAGCGGTCCACAATGTCGACCACCTGGTCGCGCTCGGCTTTCACGTCGAGGTTCAGCCCTCGGGCAGCCGAGACGGCCTTGAGGTCCGCTTTGACCCATTCTCGCTCCTGCCAGGCATTCGCCGCCGGGTGCTCGAGCCGCCGCTCCATTGCGGACCGCTCGATGCCGATCGCCTCGGCGGCCTCGAACACCGCGGACCTGACCTCCTGGACAGCGCTCCTGCTCAGTGCCTTTGTCACGGTGCCCTGCCTGATGGCATCCTCGTCCAGTTCTGTCCGGTAAAGCTCGGACCGGGGCCGTCGCATCACCAGGTCAGCCCCGCGTGCATCGCCCAGATCGCGCAGGATCGCCGTGGTGACCTCGGCCAGTTCCTCGCGCAGGGCACGCCGATCCTTCGGTCCAAGGGTGGCGATCTCGCCCTCGACCCGGTCGAGCCAACTGGCAAAGACCCGGTCCAGGCTTCGCCGGGTGTGCGGGACGTCCGTGTTCTGCACATCCATCATCTCACCCTCCAGGGTTTTCGCACTCACGATGCCGCCGGTCTCCAGGATCGCGGCCGCCCGCTCCATGCGCAGCTTCACGTCCTGGAGACGAGCTAGGCTTGCAATGCCCGCCAGCGTTCGGAGCGTGGTCGCGCTGCGACTGACCACCGCCAGCCCCTCCTCGAGCGCCGGGCCCTGCAACGCCCGCTCGCGCACCGGGCGCCTCTCGCGCGCCGCCCCCTCGATCTCGGCGCGGCTCGGCCCATAGGTCAGGATGCCCCGCTCGAGGCGTGAGGAAGCATCAAGTTCCACCCCCATCCCGCCCGCGATCTCCACCAACCGCTCCTTCATGGTGGAAAGGTTGAAGGCATGGTCCTTTGCCATGAAGAACCAGGTGTCCTGCTCGAGCCCGCGGTTGTTCACCACGATATGGACATGGGGATGCGACCGGTCCGTGTGCAGCGCCGCCACATAGGCCCATTCATCCTGCACATGGGTGCCTGACTGGAACATCTCGAAGGCCCAGGCCTCTGCGATCCGCAGGGCCTTTTTGGGGGCAAGGTCATACGGAAACGAGAGGAGCAGATGCGTGGTATGGCCGTTCTTCGGATCGCCCCGCCAGCCGTCCGACCAGTCGAGCACAATCGCGCGGCGCTGCTCGGCTGACAGCACCTGTGCCTCTGGATCAAGCCCGACCGTATTGCCGAAGAGCGCGTGGGACTTGGTGAAGAGATACCGCAGTTGCGCCTGGAGCCGGACCGGCGTCTGCGTGCCGCCCCGCGCGATCTTCTTCAGCACTGCGGCGTTCGAGCCCTGGCCCACCCGCCACAGATTGCGCGTCCGTGCCGAGAAGGAGGAGCCCCCTGCCCCCGAGCGGCGGCCCCTGGCCTTGCCATAACCGCTGTACCGGGCCACGCGGCCACCGGCACGGCGCAGCCGGATCTCGCCAAGCAGATCATCCGCGAGGCTGGCCATCCTCCGCCTCCCTGAACTCGGCGAAGAGCCGGATGCCGCGTCGGCGCTGCTCGTCCACTACCGCCCGCAGATAGGAGCGCATCTCCGGCAGGGTCTGGCGCAGGGCACTGAGTGCCGCCCATTGCTCGTGGCTCGGATCGATCCGGCCCTGGCCCGCTGCCATGGCGATCGCGTTGACGGAAACGCCGATCTCGTGGAGCTCGCCCCGGATTGCCTCCAGCCCGATCGCGGTCGCCGGCTCCGCCTCCAGCAGGCCCGAGGCAGAGCGCACCAGAGCCCGCAGGGCATCCGAGTTCGAGCCAAAGCCATGCCGGCTCTTCAAGGTCTCGAGCGCCTCCCTCTCGGCGGGCGACAGCCGCGCGGAGACGGGCTTGCCCTCCGTGGTGGCACTCTCCCGACTGCGCCGGGGCCGGCTCGTGTTCGCCGTTGCAGCAGGTTTGGAGCGGAGGCGCGGCTTTGCGGCCAATCGCCTATCATCGCCAGGGCGCGTGGGATCTGCGGGGGTCTGGGTCGTGTCTCGAAGGGCCATCGGGCGCTCCATTTCACGGGTGTAGACATTGGGCATTTCCTGCCATCCCTACACCTTTTCAGCATGCCATATTTTTGGGGATCTGTCACGGCTTTTGTCCCGCACAGAAAGGAGATCACCCCCACACCGCCCGCAAGCGTCTGACAGCTTCTCAGGAGGTGGTCAGCCCGATGGCTGGGTCACCGCAGGCCCACCTAAGCTGCGCTTCTCGGCTTCGCCGTCTTCGCGTAACCGCACTGCTCTACCCCGGCAGGTCCCTGCTGAACAGAGGGCTCAGGCGACAGGTCACAGCGGGTAAGTCGCAGCCACCAGGAACCGATGCCTAAGGGCACTGCCCCCTGCCCCAAAGAACAACTATCCCCCAACGCCCGGCACAGACATAAAGGGGTTATCAGCCGAGCGGGTGTGTGGTTGGTTTCAGAGTGTTCCCGCCCGGCTGAGAGATCCCCACCGCGCGAGGCGCGTTGCTATCGGTGTCGGGGGCGGAGAAGACCTCCGGAACTCTTTCGTGAAGCGCGGGCGCGCGTTCGCCTGGGTCCTTGCTACAGGGATCCCCTGTCACGTCCTGTTGTCCGACAGGGTGCTGGCCCGACGGGGCGGAGGTGCCTTTCTGACGCGCGTCCGGATGAAGGGCGCAGCCTGCTTGCCGCCGGGTCCCTCGAGTTCCAGGATGAGCGTCTCCAACTCGCCGATCTGCTTTCTGATCCGGTCGATCGTTGCATCACGTTCTTGGCTGGACAAAGGCAGCCGGCCAATGTTGGCCCGGCACAGCCTTACAGCCGTGTTGGCCGCCGACAGGTTGGCCTGCAAGGCGCTGTGGGTGGTGATCCGGTAGCTCATGCCCGATCCTCTTATGCGCTATTTGCATTAGATACCTTCGGTTAAGGAGCCGTTAACAGGACCCGGCGGTGCCGACCGATCTTGTGAAGAGGCCCGCACCCGCAGCACGTTTGCGGCAGGGCGGCGACCACCTTTCTCGTCTCAGATGGCCTGCAGATCGACCGCGCTTGTCTTGCCGTTGCGGCCGGTCTCCAGTTCAAAGGAGACTTTCTGCCCGTCCCGCAGCGTGTCCAGTCCGGCGCGCTGAACGGCCGTGATATGGACAAACACATCCCCGCCCCGGGTCTCTGGCGCAATGAAGCCATAACCCTTGTCGGTGTTGAACCACTTGACTGTCCCGCGTGCCATCGTCCCTCTCCGCTGCGCAACAAGACCTTGCTTGGCATAGCGCTCAGCCGTGCAGCAAGAGATTTCTGATCGAGGCCGGCAGAGCAAACCTACTGCGGCCACGTCCGGGGCGACGGCTCAGCTGGGCCCTGGTGGAACGGCACGCATCACACAGGCCTAATGTGCCTGTCGCAATCCTGCGAGGACCCTATCTCCACGCCCTCGTCGTCACACTGCGGGAACGGGTCATGGGGCAGTGTGCGACTGAGCATCTCGCCGGTCGCGTTGTGGTCGCCGCTTCCCTATGCTGGGCGCAACGCAAGGAAGGACCATGATCATGACGAAGGGCTATTGGGTCGCATTTGCCGATGTGACCGACCCGGAGGGCTACAAGGGTTACATCGCGGAGAACGCCAACGCCTTTCGCAAGTATGGCGGGCGCTTCCTAACGCGTGGCTCCCAGGGCGAGGTCTCGGAAGGCAACCCCCGGTCCCGCGTGGTGGTGATCGAGTTTCCGAGCTTTGATGCAGCCGTGGCCTGCTATGCCTCACCCGAATATAAGGAGGCCATGCGGCTCAGAGCGGGCAAGGCCATCATGGACCTGGCGATCGTGCCCGGATACGAAGGACAACAGCCGGACGAGACGGCCTGACCGGAGTGAACGGGAAACAGCACGTCCTGTCCGATCTTCGGGCGGCTCCGGTTTCGAAGCCGCCCATGCCGGATCAGTATTCGTCAGGCAGGCAGAGGGTGAGGATGCGGATCGTCTGTGCGGGATCCGTTTCCACCTCCGGACCCATC
Organism: Paracoccus yibinensis; assembly: GCF_030846195.1. Lineage (GTDB taxonomy): Bacteria > Pseudomonadota > Alphaproteobacteria > Rhodobacterales > Rhodobacteraceae > Paracoccus > Paracoccus yibinensis. The sequence continues at coordinate 2,720 of NZ_JAVCWH010000032.1, read as the reverse complement.
AACCCGTCGGTGTCGTAAAGGTCGATCTTCCAGTAGATGCGCACGGTTTCGTCTCCGTGCGGCACATCCGGCATGCCGAAGCTGCGGACGCCATCCGTGCCATGATCGTCCATGACGGCCGCATTGGTGCGCACCCGGTCGAGGGCCGCGTCCACGAAGTCAGGGCCACGGGCGACGATCCCGCGCGTCACGACCACCCGGCCGCGCAGAGTCTCGCCCTGCCACTCGGTCTGCCCAAGGGCTGCCCGGAAGGCGTCGTTCTGTGCCCCGATGATCCGCGCCTCGGCCATGGCAGCCTCGTAGCGGTCGAGATCGAAGACCGGCCCCGCGCAATGACGGCAAGCGTCTGGACGAATGCCTGCCGTGATCTGGATGGCCTCGCAGGAGATGCATTGATAGCGCGTCATGAGAAAACCCTCCTTCTGATCTGGCGATCCCCTCACAGCCCTGCCCTTCTTCAAGAATGGGAGCGGACCGGGAAGGCGAGCCGCGCCCCCGGCGCGTCTCACCTTCCTGGGCTGCCTCCCGGCGAGGGCGGGAGGGGGGCCCGGCAACTGGAAAATCAAGCCCCAAGGGTCGGGGGCCCCGTCTGCACAAGCCGCCGCCCGGCGGCGCGGAAGATGGGGGTGCCCCCTTGGGGTGCCGCATTTTGCGGTTGACGGGGGAACCGGCGGTTCCCCTCTTCCTTCCCTTCCGACACCGGTGCGGGCCAGGCGCTATGCTGTCCTGCAGGGGGCGTTCGGCTCGTCCGAATCCCCCCTGCACGGCGCTCCACGCGCCACCCGCACCTTTTGCCGGACCACACGCCGCAGGGCGGTGGAGCAGGCTGCGTCCGACAACGAAGCCGTGGCAGGCAGAGGGCTGTAGAGAACGGCGCTTACGCGCCGCCCTCGAACTTCATGACCGGGATGCCCAGCTTGCGGGCCTTGTCAGCCAGGTTCTCCTGGATGCCGGTGCCGGGGAAGACCAGGACACCGACCGGCAGGACATCGAGCAGCGCGTCATTGCGCTTGAAGGGCGCGGCCTTGCCGTGCTTCGTCCAGTCGGGACGAAAGGCGATCTGGGGCACCTTGCGGTGATCGGCCCAGCGGGAGGCAATGAGTTCCGCGCCCTTGGGTGAGCCGCCATGCAGGAGCACCATGTCGGGGTGCTTGGCATGGACCTGATCGAGCCTGGCCCAGATCAGCCGGTGATCGTTGAAGTCTGCCCCGCCGGTCAGGGCCACCTTTGGCCCGGCAGGCAGCATCACCTCCGTCTCGGCCCGGCGCTTGGCGGCCAGGAAGTCGCGGCTGTCGATCATTGCCGCCGTGAGATGGCGATGGCTGACCATCGAGCCGGTGCGTGGCCGCCAGGCACTGCCGGTGTGGTGCTCGAAGGCCTCGGTGGCGAGGTCGCGGAAGAGCTCCATGCCGGCGCGCCGTTCGATCAGGGTCTGCCCTTCCGCAACGAGGCGCTCGAGCTCAACCGACTTCACCTCGCTGCCGTCCTGCTCGCGCTGCAGGCGGCGCTGCGTCTGTTCGTTGCTGTCGAGTTCGCGCTCCACACGGGCCGCGGCACGGTGGAAGAGATTGACGGTGCCCCAGAGCAGTTCCTCGAGATCGGGCTCGAGCCGGGTGTCACTGAGGCTCGCCACCAGGGCGTCGAAGATGTCGGACACGGCAGTGGAGACGGTGTCCGCCTCCGGAAGCGGCCGGGGATCGGGCTCGTCCTGGAAGGGACGCCAGCCGTAAAGCTGGAGTTCGGTCAGGACGTGGTCGGTCTGGGAGGAGGTGTGGACCGGCTCGGGGGCCTGGTCGTCGGGATCCTGTGTCATCGCGTTCTCCTTCGATGGGGGCGAGACCCGCGTTTCTCGCGGCCTTCGCGGGCATCGCAGCGCACGGGCGGGACGGACGGGCAGCCCTCGCGCCTCGCGAGGGCCTTGATGGCCAAGGCCGGCTATTTTGCCTCGCGATGCAAAGCGTCCGCAGGACGCGGCGGAAAATAGTCGGCCGCCGCCATTGCCCGGCCGACCCGGCTGTGCGCCGATTGCCCTCCTCGAAGGCCCGGAACGCGGATCTCCGCGCGTGAAGGAGAGGTGACCGGGACAGGGAGGGCCCCAGCCATGGGCAGAAGCCCGGCCACCAGCACGGACCCTGCCTCACCCCTGCAGGAAGCGGCGCCGGTCGTCAGGATGCAGCGCGTCCTTCAGCGCCGCGCTCAGGGCAGCAGCGCCACGATGCCGTAGGTCGTCATTGAAGTCGCCCTCCACGGGCACAAGGGCAATCGCCTCGATGCCGAGGCTGGCCGCTCGGGCCAGAAGGCTGTCGCGCGCTCTGTCGCCCGCGGGGTCACGGTCGTACAGGACATAAAGGCGGCGCAACGTGGGAGGGAAGAGCACGGCGGCAAGATGGGCGGCCGAGAGGGCTGCCAGCATCGGCATGCCAGGCAGCACCTGACGCGGCGACAGCACTGTCTCGATGCCCTCGCCCACCGCCAGCACGTCATCGGCTACTCCGAAGCGGACGCCGTGGCCGAGAAGTTCCCCCATGGCCCGGCGCGGCGTGGCGATCGGGGCCTTGCCGGAGCCATCGGCGGCAAGCCAGGTGCGATGCGCGCCGGTCTGGCGGCCGGCAAGATCGGTAACGGCGGCAATCATCGCCGGGCGGGCTTCGGGGCGCGCCTGCCCGTCCGGCCGGTAGTAGCACCGGGGGTGGAAGCGCAGCGCGCCCGTGGAGGAAAGG
>NZ_JAVCWH010000031.1 GCF_030846195.1 Paracoccus yibinensis | reverse complement strand
CGGCAATGCGCTGAACAACAACCTCATCGGAAACGCTGCTGCCAACACCCTCCTGGGCGGCGCCGGCAACGATCTGCTTTCCGGCGGTGCCGGTACGGATGTGCTGAACGGCGGTGCCGGTGCGGATGTGCTGAACGGCGGCGGCGGACAGGATATCCTGTCGGGGGGCACCGGCGCCGACCGGTTCGTGTTTACCTTTGCAACAGATACAGAGGTGGGTACCGCAGCACGCGACGTGATCCGCGATTTCGAGGTGAACGTGGCGGGCGAACTGATCAACCTGTCTGGAATTGACGCCATCGCCGGGGGGGGCAACGACGCCTTCACCTTCCTCGGGACCGCCGCCTTCAATCAGGCGAACGTTAACGGCGGCTTGCGCTACTTCCAGCAGAACGGCAACACCATCATCCAAGGCAGCACTGACGATGATATAGATGCCGAGTTCGAGATCGAGCTGACAGGCCTTTACACCCTAACAGCCAACGACTTCATTTTGTAAAAGGGTTAACCGAGGCCATAAACTTTGAAACACCGAGCCGGGGGTGTCATGCCAGTGCCTCCAGCTCAAACTTATTATCTTCACGCCTTTACATAGGCGGGCGGGATCAGCCGCACGTCATGACCCACATCGCCGACTTCACGGCCCAAGAGGTGGGCACCGCCACAAGCTTTCATCGGCACGACGCGAGAGGACAGTTGGCTGAAGCTCCAGCACCTGCGCCCGCCGTATCTTCTTGCGCAGAACGGCGCGACCTGCGCCGCCCGCTCCATGCACCTAGTTGCAGTCCCCCTTGGCATACGGATACCGTCAGGGGGCGGTCACATCATCAATGCTGTCCCGGTGTCTGCTTCGGTCGCCCGAAGGGTGGCTGCCTACCCTTGGCCCCACCCCTCGGCCTTTACCAGCTGGTCAGCACCGAGCCTTCGTATTTCTCGTCGATGAAGGCCTTCACCTCGGCGCTGTGATAGGCCTGGACAAGCTTCTTGGCCCAGTCCTGATCCTGGTCACCCTGGCGCACCACGATGATGTTCACATAGGGGCTGTCGGCCTTTTCCATGCCAACTGTGTCTTCGTTGGGATTCAGGCCGGCCGCCAGGGCATAGTTGGTGTTGATGATCGACGCATCCGTGTCGGCCAGCGACCGGGGCAATTGCGCAGCGTCCAGTTCCAGGAACTGCAGGTTCTTGGGGTTTTCGGTGACGTCCAGAGGCGTGGGCACCAGGCCCGTGCCCTCGGCCAGTGTCAGCAGGCCCAGGTCTTGCAGGATCAGCAGCGCGCGGCCGCCATTGGTCGGATCGTTGGGGATGCCGATCTTGGCGCCCTCGGGCAGGGCGTCGAGGCTTTCCAGCTTGTCGGAATAGATGCCCATGGGCGTGGTGATGGTGGTGCCGATTTCCACCAGCTCAAATCCCCGGTCCTTGATCTGGTTTTCCAGATAGGGGCGGTGCTGGAAGCTGTTGGCCTGGATGTCGCCATCGGCCAGGGCCGTGTTCGGGATCACATAGTCGGAAAACTCGACTACCTCGATATTGAGGCCCATGGGCTCGGCTACCTTGGCCACTTCCTCCATGATTTCGGCATGTTCGCCGGGCGAGACGCCGACCTTGATGTCTTCGGCCATGGCAGCGGCGGCGGAGAGCGCTAGGGCGGAGGTCAGGGTAACAAGACGCAGCATCGGACGATTCCTTTCTTGTCTGCGAAGAAAACCTTAGCGGCCCCGGTTGCGGGGCGCGCGCTTGTCGAAGCGGGCGGCGATCCATTCGCCGATGCTTTGCACCAGTTGCACCAGCACGATCAGGATCACCACCACGGCCAGCATCACGTCGGGCATGAAGCGTTGGTATCCGTATCGGATCCCCAGGTCGCCCAGGCCCTCGCCGCCCACGGCGCCGACCATGGCGGAATAGCCGATCAGGCTGACCACGGCCAGCGTCAGGCCCAGGGCGATGCCGGGCCGGGCCTCGCGGACCAGGACCTTGGTGATGATCTGCATTGGCGTGGCGCCCATGGCGCGGGCGGCCTCGATCAGGCCGACATCGACCTCGCGGATGGCGTTTTCGACAAGGCGTGCGATGAAGGGGATCGCGGCCAGGGTCAGCGGCACGATGGCAGCATTGGTGCCGATGGACGTGCCGACGATGGCGCGGGTCAGGGGGATGATTGCGACCACCAGGATGATGAAGGGCACGGACCGCGTGGCGTTGACCATCAGCCCCAGCACCTTGTTCGCCCAAGGGGACGACAGCAGTTCGCCCCGCTGCGATGTCGCCAGGAACACCCCCAGCGGCAGGCCGAAGACGGTGCCCAGCACGGTCGATGCCGCGACCATGTACAAGGTCTGCAGCGTCGCTTCCCAAAGAAGCCAGATCAGGTTAGCGGACATGGCCCAGCACCTCGGTCAGAAGCCCGTGTTGTTCCAGATAGGCCCGCGCCTCGGCGCCCCGTGCGGCATCGACGGAAATCAGCAAGTTGCCGAAAGGGTGGGGCCCCACCTCCTCGATCGCGCCGGCCAGAATGTTGCTGGCAATGCCCTTTTCGACGGCCAGCTTGGACAGCATCGGGTCGGTCGCATGGTTGCCGGCGAAAGTCACGCGGATCACTTCTTCGGACGGACCATCAGGGCGGTGGTCCAGCAGCCGCCCGGCGATGAAGGCCGGCAAAGCCAGCCCGGTCACGCCTCCAAGGAAGGACCGCGTGGTCGGATGCGTGGGCCGGGTGAAGATGTCGTAGGTGGGGCCGCTTTCCACAATCCGGCCCCCTTCGATCACCGCCATGTGGCTGGCGATGTCGCGGACCACGGCCATTTCATGCGTGATCAGCAGGATCGTCAGGCCCAGGTCGCGGTTGATGTCGGCCAGAAGCCGCAGCACAGTCTGCGTGGTCTCGGGGTCAAGCGCGCTTGTCGCCTCGTCCGACAAGAGCACCTTGGGCTGCGTAGCCAAGGCGCGCGCGATGCCCACGCGCTGCTTCTGCCCGCCCGACAGTTCCGCCGGATAACGCCCGGCTAGGCCGTCCAGGCCCACGCGGGCAATCAGATCGGCGACGCGGGCGCGTATCCTGTCGGCAGGCTCTCCCGCGATTTCCAGCGGCAGGGCAATGTTGCCGGTCACGGTGCGCGATGCCAGCAGGTTGAAATGCTGAAAGATCATCCCGACTTCGCGGCGGATGGCCCGCAGCGCAGTGCTGTTGGCGCGGCCCACGTCGTAGCCCGTCACCGTGACGGTGCCGCTGGTCGGACGCTCTAACCCGTTAACCATACGTAGCAGCGTGGACTTCCCCGCGCCCGACCTGCCAATGATGCCGCAGATTGCGCCCGGTTCGACATGCAGTGTCACGTCCTCCAGCGCCATGATTCGGGCGCCGCCCGGCCCTGCAAAGGCCTTGCCGACCTTTTCGAAACTAATTGCCGCATCCGCAGCGGTATTGCCGGTCATCCGCTTCGTCCTTGCCGGTCTGCTCGCCCTGGACCGGGGTTGCCCCAATCGAGCGCGGGGCGCAAGGTGGGCCAGGAAATCGGCTGGCCGCGGGCACTTATCCGGTGCGGCTTCAGACCTCTTGTTTTTCAGCCCTCGCGATGATTCAAGCTCCGCAAGGAGACCTGATCAAGGAGCAATCTTTTCTGGCTGTCCGACGCGCAGATGGCACGCTTGCGGCCGTTTGCTGGAAGACAATTTTGTAGACTGTCTTCTGATCCGCCTTACTTCCCAAGAGCCATGGCAAGCCTCGCGCCGACGATCGGCGTGTGCTCAGCGGCGTAATCTTCGTCAACCGCCACGGGTTGGGATGGTGCGATGCGCCCAGAGAGTATGGTCCGGCGAAGACGCTTTATAACCGTTGGAAGCGGTGGAGCGACAATGGGGTCTTCGCCCGGATCATGATGGGTCTGGCTGCCGAGAGTGCCGAGAGCAAGACGATCATGATCGATGCAACCTATCTCAAAGCGCATCGCAGGGCTTCCAACCTGCGTGCCAGAAAAGGGGAGCGTGGACGCCAGATCGGGCGCAGTGCGAAGATCAGGAAACGTTCCGTGGATCGTTTGCCTGAGCATAGGTGACATGAACACCAGTCGCATGCTGTCACCAATGCGAAAGGCAGACCCATCCACCTCTTCATGTCAGCCGGTCCGGTGAGCGACTACACCGGTGCGGCAGCGCTGCCGGGCAGCCTGCCCAAAGCCGAGTGGCTGCTCGCGGACCAGGGCTATGATGCAGACTGTCTGAGAGAGGCCAGGGGGAAAAGAGGATAAGCCTTGTATTCCCGGCAGGTCATCCCGCAAGGAGACTGCGAAATACGACAAGTGGCGTTACAAGCGGCGCAACCGTATTGAGATCATGTTCGGGAAGCCCCAGGACTGGCGCCACGTCGCCCCTCGATACGACCGCTGTCCAGACCCATTTCTCATCCATCGCCCCTGCCGCAACCGTCCTGTTCTGGCTTTGAAGATCAATGAGGCTGGAGTCTAGACAGCGACGTGCTGACACTGCTTGTTTCAGGCTCGCGAAGCGGTACAACTTCCTCCGGTGGCATTACGGCGTGATGGTCGTTCTGGGAGTGCTGGCGTTTTATGCTTTCACATTGGCCAAGCTTTCTTCTTCGTAGCCTGCGGCAAAGGCTTGCTAGGGCGCAGAGAACCGCAGTCCCCAATAGCCCCGCCCAGCCGCCGGCGACATAGCCTAGGACGATCCCCCAAAAAGACGCGTCTTGCAGCCATGCGGCCACTGCCCCCGCGAAGGAGCCGGCTAGGATCAGGATCAGGACTAGGACGACCATAGGACAATTGGGCAAAGGGTGGAGCCGGCACTTGCCGCAGGGAAAGCCATACTCAAGGACGCCTTGTAGAATTTTATGGTCAAATACGTAGTTCACCATAAAGTAGAGTTTATTAAAAATTAATTAAACCATTGGATGTGCTTGATCTGAATTTTAACCCAATCTCGCAATCCTGTTAGCTCTTATGGCTACTGGTTAGCATTGCGGGCACGATCTTTCCGAGTTCTGCTGGTTGGTAGGCGCTCTGACCAAAGACGTGATCACCAAATCCGATCCGCAAGCATAGGTTCGGACGATTTCGTGATCTCGGTGGGGCCAGTCTACTTGGGATTTAGGATGCCTGGTGAGAATCTTGTCACCCTTTACTATGACTGTTCCGAGCGGAACGGCGCTTTCCCATGTCCTGCTGCCTTATTCGCTGGGTATTGTCCGCCCCCAGGGGGGTATGGTGGTGCAGACTTGCAGATTACGGTGCTGCCGTTGCCTATAAGGCGACGGTCGTAACCGGCGATGCCACCCATTTACGCTTCACTGGCTGCCGGATCGCGGCTCCTTTCACCTGACAGATCAGCGAAGGAAACTAAAGCTGCGGTTCACGCCAAGATACACCTGTTCCTCGTCGTCGCGTTCTCCGTCGCTGTCCTTGCTACGGATGACGCTGGCCCCGGCGACCAGAGAGAAGTCGTTCGGCAGCGCATGATTGTAGTTGATCCCGAACGATACCGACCGCGCATCCTCTCTGTCACCAGATTGCACTTCGCTTTCGCGGTAACGGATATTGGTACCGATGCTGGACACGTTCGAGAGCTGACGGCTGTAGCTGGCGGCGATGTCGGTATTTAGCGCCTCGTCCCCGTCGTTGTCCGTGACGCCCGCCCGGCGCAGCGAGGCTTGGAACTGCGATAGCTGGTCAATTTGCTGGTCATAGGCGATCTGGAAGATCGAATCGTAACTGCCCTGAAACCGTGTCACGCCGATCTGGCCCGACAGGTTGTAGTACCGCAGATCCAGTGTCCGGCCGATGCTGAAATTGTCACGCCGCCCGGACGTGCCGGGTTCCGATGACAAGGCCAGCGACCAGTCCCCCAAGGGCCGCGACCGGGTTAGGTCCAGGCGCAGCGACGGGCCTTCGGTTTCCTCGAGGATGCCGTTGTCATTGCGGCGGATGCTGGTGCGGGCCAGTTCGACATCCAGGTTGGTCAGCTTGTCCACCTGCAGGGATGCACCCGCGCCATAGCGGTTGGTTCGGCTGTCGTCGATTTCGCCGTCCGTGCGGCTGGCCGCGGCCAGAATCCGGGCGCGGATCGAAGACGTCGGTTCCAGATAGAAGATGATGTTGCCGTTGCGGGTTTCGCTGTCGTCCAGATCGGGATCGGTGGTGTCGGTGTAATCGCGTCTCAGCCAGGACAAGCCGAATTCGCCCCCGAACTTTGCTTCCCGTCCAAAGACATAGGTTAGGCGGGCATCCGTCTGCGCTACGCGCCCGCCATCCACGGTAACAAACTCGTTGCTGATGTCGTCGAACAGGATTTCTTCGTCTAGGTCGTTCTCGCGATAGCCAAGCTGGGCCTCGATGGCAGAGTTGCGGGCGCCGCGCCGAAACAGCAACCGAGCCTGCGGATCGCCCAAGGCGAAGTTGCTCTCCTCCTCGGGGTCGTTCAGGCGGAAGGGCGCGGACAAGTTAAATTGCAGTGTCTGGACCCGGGTGCCGGTGCGCAGGATCACGTCCAGAGGCGTAATGCCGATCAGGTTGCCGTCCTCAAGCGCGATCTGCTGGCCTAGGGTCAGCCGCGCCTCGGGGGCGGAGGGATCAGTTTCCTGGGTCTTGCCCATAAGGGGATGGAGGGCCAGAAGCCCTGCGATGCCTGCCGCCGCACCCAAACGCCGCATCTTCGTCACTCGAACAGGCCGCGTTCGGGAATGATGATGACGTCGCCTTCGACCAGGACGGGATCAAGGTTCATGCCCGCCCCGCGCATGATTGCGGCATAGTTCACTGTGATCACCTGCCCCGGCGTTCCCGCGCGGCGCAGTTGGATACGCTTGGTCGCGGCAAAGGGCGTCAGCCCGCCCGCCTGAGACAGGGCCTGCAGGAAGGTAGTGCCGGGCAGCACGGCCTTGGGTCCGGGGGCGCCAGCCTCGCCCATGATATAGATATTGACCACGTCCTCCTCGACCTCTGTCGGCAGGACAGGTTCGATCAAGGGGGTAGCGGTCACAAAGACCGTGGGCGGCGCTGCCAGGACACCGGCCAGCGACTGGCTGATCTGGCTGCCCACCGTCGTGGGCGTCTGGCCCGCGACCCGGATGCTGCCCGCATAGGGGAAGTCGATGGTTCCGCTGGGCAGAACCACCAGGGTCCGGTTCAACGACGGATCCTCCAGCACCTCGACCGACAGCCGGTCCCCGGACTGGATGCGGTATTCCTGCGCCATGGCGCCATTGGTAAAGGCCAGCGGCAGCGCCAGCAGTGCGGCCAGAATGAAACGCAGCAGGATCGTCATGGATCAGTCCCTTCAAACTGTTTCCCGTTTGGCACGCGCTTGGCGTTTTTCCATCCGGGATTACTAATTATCACAATGCCATGGGCATAGGGTTTAAGGGGCGGAAAAAATAAGCCCCTGTCACTCTAGGATCACAGGCCCGCCCCCCGCATTCAAGATGATGGAAAGGTCAATTCGTGGCCTGCCCCTCTGTTGGAACTGCCGCCGGAACCGCCGCCGAGGCGCCCTCTACCGGAGCGGGCGCGTTCAACCGGGCCAGCGTTTCGCGCGCGGCCGTGATCGACTGGCCTTCCTGGCCCTCGGGCAGCATGTCCAGGCCCTTTTGCAGCTGGGCCTTTGCGGCCTCGGTCTCGCCGACAGCGGCCTGCACGATACCCAGATGCAATTGCACAATGGGATCGGTGGTCAGGGCCTCGGCAGCCCCTTCCAAATAGGGTAGGGCCGCAGCGCTTTCGCCGTTCAGGTGCTGGATCCAGCCATAGGTGTCCATGAAGGCGGGCACGGTGGTGTCCTTTAGCCGCCGTGCCACGGCCGAAGCGCGGGCCACCGCCGCCGGATCGTCGGATTTCCAGGTCGCCAGCAGGCTTGCAAGGTTGTTGGCGACGATGACCGAGGAGGAATCGCGTGCGTAAAGCTGGTTATAGATGGCAATGGCGCCGTTGATGTCGCCCTTGCGTTCGATTAGCCCAGCCTTGGACCACAGCAGGTCAGAGCTATCGGGAATAGCAGCCAAGCCCTTCTCGGTTAAGGCAAGTGCTTTGTCCAGGTCGCCTTCCAGTGTGGCCAGGCGAATCAGGGTCAGATGGGGCTGCAGGTCCCCCGGCTCTTCCTCTATCAATACCTGAAGGGTTTCACGCGCCATGTGCAGGTCACCATCGGCCGCCTGCGACAGCGCCAAGGCCATGCGTGCAGGGCGGCTTTCAGGATTGGCCACCACCAGCTCCTGGGCCAGTGTCAGGGCGGGCTGTATCCGGCCGGATGCCAGCTGAGCACGAATCAGGCTTAATTTGGCGCCCATATTGGCATCCGCCGCCATGGCCTGTTGCTCCAGATAAGCCATGGCGGCGGCATTGCCTTCCTCATTGGCAAGCTTGTTCAGTTCTAGCCGGTCGGCGGCGGTATTAGCCTGCTCGGTGCCGATCTCGCGCAGGCGGGCGATCACGCCCTGGGCGCGCGGCAGGTCGGGCATGGACAGGTAGACTTGGCCAAGTGCCGTCAGCAGATTCAAATTGCCGGGCTCCAAACGCAGGGCGGGAAGGATCGCGTCCTCGGCCGGGCGCCAGCGTTCCTCGGACATCAGCCGAGTTGCTAGGCGCAAGGTTTCGGTCGGAGCATTGCCCGATGCGGCGGCGGCCTGCGACAGGTAGTCGCGCGCCAGATCCGGTTCGCCCGCCCGCTCATAGGCATCGGCCATCAGGCTCATTGCCTCGGCGTCCTGGGGGACTTGGTCCAGGGCCGTACGCAGCGACAGGATGGCATCGTCCACCCTGTCTTCCTGGATATCCCAGGCGGCCTTCAGCTTCAGGGCGCCGGGATGACCGGCATTCTGGGCCAAGACCGTATCGACTTCCTGGCGCGCGCCAGCCAAGTCGCCGGTTTCTCCCAGCATCCGCGCCAGCTGGATGCGCACATCGCGCGAAACGTCTGTTGGTTCGGTCTGGCCGTCCAGAACCGCACGGATCTCGGCAATGGCCTCGGCCTGCTTGCCGTCCCGGAAGTCGAAGCCTGCGCGCAGCGTGCGGAACAGCAGGGGATCACCTCCTTCGGCGATGATGCGGTCCAGTTCGGCCCGCGCGGCCTCCACGCCGCGCTGCATCTCGACGAAGCCGACAAGCGTCGCACGTGGGCCAGGATCGTCGGCGGGGGCGGCATCGGCTTCTTCGCGCAGGAAAGCCTCAGCCTTGTCAGGCTGCTTCTGCGACAGGTAGAAGCGGACCAGGTCGCCCTTGGTCTGTCCGTCCTCGGGGAACTTGGCAATGGTGGCACGAAGATGCGCCTCGATGGCCGCATTGTCGCCGCGTTCAGCCAGAAGCGCCAGCCGCTGCCTGTAGCGCTGCGGACTGTCGGGCTGCAATTCCAAAAGCCGCACGGTCAGCCGGTCGGCTTCGTTCAGATCGCGTTCCGCCGCCGCCATATCCAACAATATGCCCAGAAGCAGGATATCATCGGGGTGGTCGGCAGCCATGCGGACTACCTCTTGGGCCAGGGTCTCGCGCGCGCTCTTGTCCTCGGCTCGGGTGGCGTCGCGGAACCGGCGGACCAGATCTAGCACCTGCACGTCCGGATCCTGGGGCGCAATCTCGACCGCGCGAGTGGTGTGGCGGTCAAATTCATCGACCTGCTGTCCGTCAAAGGCCAGCCGCGCTAGAGCGATGCGCGTGGAAAGATCGTCGGGATACTGTTCGGCTAGGCGCAAGTACTGACTGTAGGCTTGGGCCGTGTCGCCGCGCTCGCGATAGGTTTCGGCCAGGGTTTTGCGGGCCTCGTAATGGGCGCCGTCGATGTCGAAGACGTTGCGGAACTGCACGATGGCCCGGTCCGCGTCGCCCTGCTCGAGCAGCTCCAGGCCGGACTGGTAATATTCGTCGGCTCTTTCGGCGGATGTCTTGCAGCCCGCAAGTGACAGGCCCAAGCCAAGCGCCAGGGTGGTGGATAAAAGAAGGCGGCTACCTCGCCAGGCGGGAAGGGAACAGAAGAAAGCGTCTGCAATCATGATCGGACAGGTCTCGTCGCGTTGGGCGCAGGGACCGACGTTCTGACGGCCCGCAGCGGGGATGACGCGGTCTCAGTAACCCGTGCCGCGCAGAACCACCACTACCGTCCTGATCAGGATCTTCAGGTCCAACCAGCAGGAGAGGTTGCGGTGATATTCGTCATCATAGCGAACCCTTGCAACAAATTCCGATTCATTTCGCGCTGAGATTTGCCACAAGCCTGTGATCCCTGGGCGCAGCCGGTAATAGGCCCGTCCGTAATACAGGTGCCGCTGGCTGACCATCATCGGACGGGGACCGACCAGCGACATGGTGCCGTTCAGCACGTTCAAAAGCTGAGGCAGTTCGTCCATCGAGGTCTTGCGCAAAAGCCGACCGATCCGGGTGACGCGCGGATCCTGTTTCAGCTTCTGCGTGCTGTCCCATTGATGCCGGGCTACTGGGTCGCAGTCCAGATGGACCTTCAGGCGGTCTTCGGCATCCACCACCATGGAACGCAATTTCCAAATGCAGAACACCCGGCCGTTCCGGCCAAGGCGCTTTTGCACGAAAAAGGGATTGCCCCCGTCGCAGGCCACCAGAAGCGCCATCAACAGGATTAGTGGCAAGGTGACGGGTGCGGAGAGCAGGACCAGTAAAGTTTCGAACACCCGCTTGGCACCGATGCGGTAGAGGCCCCGATCCTCGGTAACGTCGGAAAAGTCGGCATCCGGCAAAGCAAGATCGGCTTTGAAATCGGTCATGCGCGTGTTGATCGTCAAAATTCCCTCCATTGAGGAAAAACCATGAAAACTGTCCCCGGGAGGGTGACCAGCGAAAACTTCCGGAAACCGACACGGCCAGCAAATCAGACCCCGCCGCGGAAATGCCATTCCCGTGAACAAGGCAAGCCTAGCACGACATTTCAGAGACCTGAACGATTAGATTAAAAATTACTTAAATTTTGATCGAAGTTCATGTTTGTCAGCGCTCGTGCCTTTTTTCACGCTATCCAGAATGGCAGGCTTGGACTGGCTCTTCAATCTAGGGTAGAAATCAGGGCAGTGACGGCCTGTAGGTCCTTCCGACTCAGTGCTTTTGTCCTCTCTTTTGGGCAGGTGGCTCAGAACGGCGAGGCAGCAGGCTAGCAAATGTCTGCCCCGACAGGTATATCGGCCTTGTCGATTTTGGAGTGCGTGCGCGGTTGAGCCAGTTCTATCTAGACTATTATGGCTTTTCAGTCCGCCCGTTCTCGATCCTGCCGGATCCTGACATGCTGTTCTGGTCCGACCGGCACCGGAAGGCCTTTGCTGTGCTGGAATACGGGCTGATGACCCGCGCGCCCCTGACCGTCGTCACTGGAGAGGTTGGGGCCGGCAAGACCACGCTGATCCAGGCGCTGCTGCGCCGCGTCGATCCCGACATGCGGGTCGGGCTGATCTCGAACGCGCGGGGCGACCGGGGGGATTTGTTGCGCTGGATCCTCAACGCTTTCGAAATCGCTGTCCCGGCGGGAACCGATTACGTGGACATGTTCCAGGCCTTCCAAGACTTCGTGCTGTCCGAATACGCATCGGGCCGGCTGGTGGTCCTGATCTTCGACGAGGCGCAGAACCTAGGTGCCGAAACGCTTGAAGAACTGCGGATGCTGACCAACATCAACTCGGGCACGGACGAGTTACTGCAACTGATCCTGCTGGGCCAGCCCGAGCTGCGCGAGATTATCACGCGGCCGGAATTGCGCCAGTTTGCCCAACGGGTCAGCGCGACCTTCCACCTAAGCAGCTTCGATCCAGACACCTCGGTTGCCTATATCCGCCACCGGCTGCAAAAAGCGGGTGGCACGGGCGACGAAATCGACGGTGCCGCGATCGCCCGCATCCATGCAGAATCGCGCGGCGTGCCGCGGATGATTAACAAGATCGCTGACCTAGCCTTGGTTTATGGCGCAGCGGCCGATTGCCAAATCATCGGTGCCGACATCGTTGATGAACTGATCCGCGACGGGCTGATCCTAACGGCGGCCCTCGAACCTACTCTGCCCGAACGCCCCACCCGGCTGGTTCTGGCCCATGAACAAGAGATTAAGCGGGACGCGACATGATCGACTTGCGGTTTTACTGGTCCCTTCTGATGCGGCGGCTTCCTGTGATGCTGGCGCTTTTCATCATCTGTTCGGCTTTTGGCGCAGCCTGGGCGATCCGCGCGCCGGCCACTTATTCGACATCGGCCCGGCTGCTGGTCGAAAACCCCCGCATCTTGGAGAGCCGCGACAGCAGTGCAGATTCTGCCAACGAGATGCTGCAGGTAATCGAACAGCAACTCATGACCCGCGCCAACCTGATCGACGTCGCCAACAAGCTGAACGTTTTTGGTCAGAACAACACGCTGAGCGTGGACGAGAAGCTTGACGAAATGCGCGCCAACACCACCATCCGCCGGACGGGCGGACGAGATGAGGCGACAATGATGACTGTCAGCTTCACCTCGCCCGATCCGCGTATCGCCGCCGCCGTTGTCAACGAATTCACCACCCTGATCTTGGGATCGAACACCCGCAACCGCGTGGGTGTGGCCGAAAACCGGCTGGCCTTCTTCCAGCAAGAGGTCGAAAGGCTTGCCCAGGATCTGGATGGGCAGAACGCCCGCATTCTAGAATTCAAGCGCGCGAATGCCGATGCCTTGCCGGAAAACCTACAATACCGCCAAGACCGCCAGTCTCTGCTGCAGGAACGCATGGCCCGGCTGGAAAGTGACCTGGCCGTGCTGCAGGCGCAGCGGGCGGAGATGGTGCGGCTGTTCGAGCAAACCGGCAATGTTCCGTCAAATGCTGCGCCCCAGACCCCGGAACAGCAGCAACTGGTTGCCTTGCGGGCTGAATTGAACAGCGTTCTGGGCATTTATGCCGAAGACAGCCCCCGTGTTCGGACGCTTCGCAATCGCATTGCCAGCGCCGAACGCGCAGTTCAGGCACAGGGCAACCCGGCCGATACTGCCAACAGCGGAAACTCGCTTCTGGACGTGAACCTGTCCCAGATCGACAGCCGCGTGAGTGCGCTGCAGAACGAGATGGCGCAGGCCAACCAGGAACTGGAGAACCTGCGCGCTTCCATCAGCGCAACGGCAGCCAATACTATCGCGCTTGGATCGCTGGAACGTGACCATCAGAATATTCAGGACCGCTACAACGCCGCCGTGGCCAGCTTGGATCAGGCCCGCCAGGTTGAACGAGTCGAAACCTCGGCCCAAGGGCAGCGCATTACCGTGATCGAGGCGGCAAGCGTACCCGGCCAGCCGTCAGGGCCCAACCGCAAGAAGATCGCCCTAGCCGGGATCAGCCTAGGCTTGGGCTTGGCGGGCGGGTTCTTCGCGCTGATGGAGCTTTTGAACAACGCGATCCGTCGCCCGGCCGAACTTCGGTCACGCTTCCAGATCACGCCTCTGGCTGTCATCCCCTATATCGAGGGGCGGGCTGAACGCCGCAGGCGTCAAGCCGTTCTGATGGCCGCGATTCTGGCAGTGGCGATTATCATCCCGTTGGGTCTGTGGGGGATCCATACGCAATACATGCCGCTGGACATCCTGGCGCAGAAGATCGTCACCCGCTTGGGCCTGGGCTAAAGCGTGAAGGAAAAATCGGTTCATGGAAAAGCTTCAAGCCGCCATTGAGATTGCCCGCAAAAAGCGCGAGGCCGAGCGTGGCGATCCCCCTGCGTTGCCGGTCACGGCCGACGCACCCTCTACCGCTGCCTCCGATTCCGGCAAAATGGACCTGTGGTACGGCTTGGCCGAGGCGCATCTGGACCACGCGGCTCTGGTCCGCGCACGTATCCTGTCTCAAAGCGCATCTAGGGAATCGACGCCCTTCGACGTGCTGCGCACCAAGATCCTGTACCAGATGCGCCAGAACGGCTGGCGGCGGCTAGCCATCACCTCGCCCCTGCCAAAAAGCGGCAAGACCACAGCGGCGGTAAACCTAGCCCTAGCGCTTGGCCGTCAGCCGGAACTGCGGTCGATGCTGTTCGACTTCGACCTTCGTGCGCCTGCGGTCGCAGACAAGCTGGGATTGCCGCAGCCTCCCTCGATCGCACCCCTGTTGCGCGGGGAGCGTTCTTTTGCTGATCACGGCCGGCGAATCGGACTCAACCTAGCCCTTGCCCTGTCGGGAGAAGCGCAGACCGACCCGACCCGATTGTTGATGGCCGACACCACTCGCGACACCTTGGCCCAGATCCAGACGGATTATGCGCCCGACATCATGATCTTCGACCTGCCCTCGATCCTGATCGGTGACGATGCCCGTGCCTTTCTGCAGCATGTGGATTGTGCTCTGATCCTAGCCCGCGCTGACCAGACTCGGTACGGCGATTTCGACAGTTGCGAACGCGAGGTGGGTGAATACACCAACGTGCTGGGCGTGGTTCTGAACGCATATCGCTATGGCGACGGGCGGGTAGATGCCGAGGGGAGCGCCTGATCTGGTCCGGTAAGTCATCGGCCTTTTCGCCGTAAGGGCTTAATTTTGCAATTAGTACTACAGTTGCATTTCATGCGGGTTTTCTTCGATGAGCCTTTGCCGCTTGAGCCTGATGCCATCGGCGCCAGAATAACCATGCCAGGATGAATGCGGTTGGTGGAGCGCGGCTGAAGATGAGGCGCGCCACCAAGCGCAAAACCTCAGGTGTCGTGAGGTATGTCGGCGTGGTGTAAAGCTCGGGGTGAACAAAGGTCATGCGGCACCGAGATGGAGCGCCGGACTCGTTTTGTTCGGTTTTCCCCAACCGTCACGACGTTGCTCTGCCGTCAG
>NZ_JAVCWH010000030.1 GCF_030846195.1 Paracoccus yibinensis | reverse complement strand
AAGCCGCGCGAGGGCAGGGCGGGTGCGGTCGGCGCCCGAGGCGTGCTCCTCATGGATGAAGGCGCAGCCGGCCTGGCGCAGTTCCACCAACTGCGGATCGAGCGTCTGCTCGAGGGTCGAGACGCGGGCATAGCCGATGAGCGGCATGGAGGGTTCCGGGTTGGGGCTGTTTGCGCGCGTTTATACACATTTGAAAGGCAGGACAAAACGGTCGTTTGAGGACCGTTTTACAGCAGGTCTCGCCCAGGTCGGCTGACGGGAAGGATGCAGCGTTTCCTTGTGTTGCTGCTGTGTGCGTGCGTCCCAGCCTCTAGATGCTCCCGTACGGTGCTCGCACCAGATCAGGGCTTCTTTCTCGCCATAAAATACGTCTTCAGAGGCTACAGGAGTAAACCGCATTATAGTCATCAGGGGCGGATATAAAGATAAAGGAACCAGAATCCATAACTAGGGGGAGGGCAGGGCGGGATGGTAACCGGAGCAGATTGCGGGGCGGGGTGAGTTTACGCCGGTTGCGCGCCCACCAGATCAGGTAATGGGAGGATGCGCTCGGCGGTCCCGTTGATTCCGAGCCGATCGCCGAGATAGGCGAAGAAGGAGATGCCGAGCTTGCGGCAGGTCTTCATGAGCCCGAGCATGACATCGCGTGCCTGGCGGCCATCTGCGCTCATCGTGCCGCCCGAGATCCGGCGCTTGGTCACGCAGGTCCGCAGGTCGTTTTCCGAGGCATTGGTGTGGAGCGGGATCTCGGGGCGCTCCAGCACCTTCAGCAGCTCGTGCTTTCGCCTGTGCAGGCGCGCCAGCAACTGACCCAGCTCCTTGTAGTGGGTGCGTTGCCCGAAGATGTCGTCAAAGCGTTGAGCGAGGACAGGTGCCTCCTTCGCGGACGGCTTTTGCTTCCAAAGCTTCAGGTCGCGGTAGAGCGCCCAGACCTGGTCTCGGACCTTGTCCAGCTTGCGCGTCTGTTCGGGTGTTTTCGGCATCAGCTTTTGCAGCAGGCGCTCGGCATGAACCCAGCACAGGGCATGATTGGGGATGCGGAACTGTCCGGCATCGTCGGACACGACCACCGTGTTGCCCATCAATCCATGGTGGCGCACCGCGCCCCACAGGGCGGCCTCGATGATCTCGCGCACCAGGGTGCGGTCGAAGACGTCAAGGCGCATCCTGACCAAGTGATCATACCAGGCCATCTGCGAGGCAAATGAGGTCTCGGGGTGGGCAGCAAGCTTGCCGATGACATCCGGCGCAACCTTGCGAAGGCGCATGTAATCGAGCGCCGCGACGTTGATCACATGGTCTTCACACCCGGCCCGCAGCAGAGACAGGAAGTTCAGCCGTGACTTCGAGCGGCCCGTGCGGAACACGCTGAACCGGCTGCCGCCGATCTGCGTCGTGACTTCGTCGCGGCGAGCATGACGGGCGCCGGTGTCATCCACGCTGATATAAGACGCGTTGGCCAGGCCGCTCCGCAGGATCGCCTGATCCTCCGCCACAAACCCGTCCAGATCGGAGGTGAGGATGCGCAACACCTGGCGCTTGGAGATGTCCATGCCGATCCCGTTCCCGATCGCGGTCAGCCGCTCCGTCGTCACCTGTCCCTGGGCATGCAGCGAGAGACAGAGCCGGCGAAGGTTGGCGCCAAAGCCGCCGAGCAGTCCCTCCGGCAAGGGCGCGATGATCGTCTTGCCTTCAGGGGTCAGCCAACCCAACGAGAATGGTTGCGACTACGGCGAGCGTCAGCACATACACCTTGAGCCGTCTCTGCGGCAGAGCTCGTGCAACCAGAACCCCCAACGAGAGATAGGGGTCGTGTCGCGAATGTGGTGGAAATTGCCGAGCAGCGGGCTCCGGGCATGTGACGTTGGCTCCAGTCAGGCCGCGAGGTCAAGGGACATCGGCTCGAGAGGCTGAGAAAGCCTTTCCCAGCCGTCGACCTTTCGCATCTGGATCTGCCCTGACGCCGAGAGCGCCCAGAGCAGCATCGGCACGGTTTCCGCACAGGGCAGCACGGTCTGGGTCTTGATGCGGCAGCGGAACTCTTCGTTCAGAGGCTCGATGGCGTTTGTTGTCCGTGCTGACTTCCATTGCGACGGATCGAGGCGGGTGAAGCTGAAGAGGCGATCGCCGGCCTCCTCGAGGCTATCGGCCACGGCCCGGCACTTGAGCTTCCACTTGCGGAGGAAGGCCTTGCGGCGCGTCTCGATCTCGGCGGCGCTGTCGGCGTAGATCATGTCGCGGTAGTCTTCGCTCAGCTCGTCATGCAGGCGCTTTGGGGCGTGGCCGAGCAGGTTGCGGTGCTTGTGAACCGTGCAGCGTTGAATGGCCAGATCCTCGCCCCAGAGTGCCACAAGCGCGGCTTCAAGGCCGGGGGCGCCGTCAACGATTACGAACTCGGGCCGCCTCAGGCCCCGCGCGTCCAGATCGGCGAGGAATTGGCTCCAGGCAGCCGTGCTTTCGCCGCCCATGTTCCTGATTGAGAGGAGCACCTTTTGTCCGTCGCGCCGAACACCGATCGCCGCCAGCACCGAGATGTTGGTGGCCTTGCGGTCCAGCCGGGTCTTTATGACGGTGCCGTCGAGGATGAGCCGCACGATATCCTCCTCGGCCAGGTCGCGGGTGGACCACGCGTCCCAGTCGACCTTCACCATGCGCCAGGCGCGGCTGACCACATCCTTGCTCACGGCTCCTTCGAACAGCCCGAAGAGCGCCCGCTTGACGCGCCGGGTATTGGTTCCGGCCAGATAGACCGCTGCGATCAGGGCCTCGGCCTTCTTGGTCAGCCGCCTGTAGCGGGGCAGTGCCTTCGAGCGCCATTCGGTGATCTTGCCGGCTTCGTTCTCGATCCGAGCACGAGGAACCCGCACCGTCTCGGTGCCGAAAGTGCCGGTCAGCTGCCGATCACGGTGCCCGTGACGGTAGCCCCTGGCCCGCTCGTTGCCGCGGCCGTAACGAAGCCGACCAAGAAAGTCGGCAAGTTCCTCTTCGAACATGGCCTCAATGGTGGCTCGGACATTCGCCCGAAGGCGACGCCCCCAAGAGACGCGCCGCACGATCTTTGGGTTTCGGGCAAGTTCACCGGCAAGCAGCGGAACGAAGACCCGATGACGGTCGAGGGCGACGTGGGCAAGGCCTATGGCGGGCACAAGACGGGCATATCGCTGCCCTTTATCGGCCAGCCGGTGCAGGGAATGTCGGGACTTGCCATGAGCCGGGACGAGGATGGCAGCTGGTTTGCGCTGACGGACAACGGATTTGGCAGCAAGATCAACAGCCCGGACGCGATGCTGTTCTTCCACCGGATGTGGCCCGATTTCACCACCGGACGGGTCGAACGCCAAGAAACCGTGTTCCTGCGCGATCCTGACCGCAAAGTGCCATTCCGCATCGCCAACGAAGGGACGGACAGCCGCTATCTGACCGGTGCCGACTTCGATCCCGAAAGCATCCAGTATCTGAACGACGAGGTGTGGATCGGGGATGAATTCGGCCCCTTCATCCTGCGCGTTGCGCGGGACGGGCGTGTCTTGTCGGTCCACAAAACCATGCTGGATGGTGAGGCATTGGCAGGCCCTGACACGCCCGGCGTTGTCGTGCCAGCCCAGCCGGGCACGGACTTCCGCGTCCAGCGTTCCGGCGGCTACGAAGGCATGGCGCTGCAACCCGGCACCGGCCTTCTGTGGGCCATGCTGGAGAAGCCGCTGCTGAGCAGGGATGGCCAGCCCGAGGGCGATTTCCTGCGCGTGATCACCTTTGACACGGCGGCACAGGACTGGACGGGCGACAGCTTCCGCTTCCGTCTGTCCGAAGGCGCGACCGCCATCGGCGATTTCAACTTCATCGACAACAACCGTGCCCTGGTAATCGAGCGGGACAATGGTGAGGGAGACGCGTCGCGTGCCTGCGCCGAAGGCACGTCGGATCAGTCCGCCTGCTATCCGCAGCCCGCCCGCGTCAAGAATGTGGTGCTGATCGATACCGCCAGTCGTGATGCCGATGGCTTCATCCGCCGCATCGGCCATGTCAACCTGCTGGACATCGCCGATCCTGACGGCAAGGCCCTGGAAGGGCTGAAGCCTGCTGAGGGCAACTTCAGCTTCCCGTTCTTCACCATCGAGGACGTGGCCCGTGTCGACGACACGCATATCCTGGTCGCCAATGACAACAACCTGCCCTTCTCGGGCGGGCGCGAAATCGGAAAGGCGGCGGACAACGAATTCATCCTGCTGTCCGTGCCTGAACTGTTGTCAGCGCGCTGAGCCTTGGCAGGGGCACCATGCCCCTGCCTTCCCGGCGGGGGTCAACCCCTACCTAAAAGCTGAAGATGCTCACCTGAGCTCTATGGCCGCACCCTGCCGGAACGAGAGGATTACCCCTGCCCGTTTCTGCTTCAGCGTGCCGGGTCTGCCCGAAGGGCTGCCAGTAGCCGCTCAGCGATTGCTGCAGAAGATGCAGGGTTCTAGCCTGTGATCAGTTGTCCGTCCGTCAAGGGGTAGACGCCCCAATCGTCGGTCCTTGAGAACAATGCACCAAGCCGGACCAGTTCGTCCTCGCCTCTGCCCAGCATTTCAAGAAACTGACAGGAAACAGTTACATCCCCTCGCTATCAGGTGCTCATGGCTGAACTCAGGATAGAAGAACTTTCGCGTCATTTCGGGGACATTCGCGCCGTTGACGCGCTTTCTGCGACACTGCCTGAGGGCAGCTTCACGGCTCTGCTTGGTCCTTCTGGCTGCGGGAAATCAACGTTGTTGCGGTTGATCGCCGGGCTGGAGCGCCCGCACAGCGGTCAGCTCTGGCTCGGTGACACGCTGGTTGCAGGACCGCGGCGTTTCGTAGAGCCCGAGGCGCGCTCCCTGGGAATGGTATTTCAGTCTTATGCCTTGTGGCCGCACATGAGCGTCGCGGGCAACATCGGTTTTGGCCTGAACCGGCTGACGCGCGTCGAACGTGAGGCGCGGATCCGGGAGGCTTTGGCCATAGTGGGCTTGGCCGAGATGGCAGGGCGCAAGCCGCATGAACTTTCGGGCGGCCAGCGGCAGAGGGTCGCCTTGGCCCGTAGTCTTGCTGCACGACCGCGTATTCTGTTGCTGGACGAGCCGCTGGCAAATCTTGACGCACACTTGCGCCAGTCGATGCTCGCCGAGTTTCGCCGCATCCATGCTGCGACTGACAGCTCACCACCCGGCGCAATGAACTTTCAAGGCAGGGTGGGCCGTGCTCTGCAATGACGCCGCTTGGTCAGGTTGAATTTCGATAGCGTGCGGGTTCGCAACCGTTTTGAGCAAGGGCTAACCGATGGCACCGATAAAGGAAGGGGGTGGACTTGTTGTTTTAGAAGAGAAATCTCATATGAAATGAACCGTGCCTCCGGGCCAACTTTGGATCGATCATGACCTATCTGCTTTTCGTTATCGGGCTTGTGGGACTTTTCTTCGGGGGTGAAGCCCTCGTCAGGGGCGCGACGGCCATTGCCCGTCACTTCCGCCTGTCGCCGATGGTGATCGGCCTGACCATCGTGGGCTTTGGAACATCCGCACCAGAGATGCTGGTTTCCGTGCAAGCAGCGCTTGCCGGTCAGCCCGCCATTGCGATCGGGAACGTCCTAGGCTCGAACATCGCCAACATCCTGCTGATCCTCGGCATTTCAGCGGTCGTTGCCCCCCTCATCATCCCTGTGAAAAAGCTGTGGCGTGATCTCGGCTTCATGCTGTTGGCGACGGCGACCATCTGGATCATGCTCCTGGACGGCAATGTCACCCGACTGGACGGCTTGCTGCTGATTGCAGGCCTTGTCGTCTTCCTCGTCACCGCCTTTATGACCAGCAAGGTCGAAACCCCGGATGTCGAGCTTGGGGATTCTCCGCAGTGGAAGGCGTGGGCAATGACCTTGGGGGGCTTGGTTGTCCTCGTCATCGGCGCCCGGTTACTAGTGGATAGCGCGACGGAACTGGCACGCGCGTTCGGCATTTCCGAGGCGGTGATCGGCCTGACGATCGTGGCCGTGGGAACCTCGCTTCCGGAAGTGGCAACGTCCCTCATTGCAGCGATCCGCAAGCAGACCGAGATCGCCGTGGGCAACATCGTCGGCTCGAACATCTTCAACATCTTTGGCATCCTCGGCACCACGGCGCTGATCCATCCGATCGTTGCAGATCCGCGCTTTGCCTCCATCGACATGATCTGGGTGACGATTGCCGCTGTGGGGCTCTCCGTGCTGGCATTCGTCCTTGGGGGCCTACCGCGCATCGCAGGTTTTGTCCTCATGGCGACCTATGCCGGGTATGTGGCCTTGATCTAACTAGGCGGTTTCTGAGTTGCATGGCCCATCGCAGCCATTTGCTATCACCCACAGTGCAGCATTCGCATCCATACAGGCGCATTAGCTGGTCCCCGCTTGACCAGCACTTTGCGCGTGGCCTTGGATGCTGTCAACGGCGGCGTAAAATCCGGCCACGCGGCGGGGTAAAACCAGGTCAGGTGGCGGTGGCCGGCGCCATGGCGCGCGCGCTTACCAATAGCTGGCGCGTGCCATGGCGCATTGGCCTCTTTGGGCCAAAACGAGCGATCTGATCTCAGGACTTTTGTTGCCGCTTTCGGGCAGTGCTGTTGGCGAGGCGATAGCTCTCGCCGTTCATCTCGAGGATGCTGACGTGGTGGGTCAGCCGGTCGAGCAGTGCGCCGGTGAGGCGCTCGGAGCCGAAGGTCTCGGTCCATTCATCGAAGGGCAGATTGCTGGTGATCAGGGTCGCGCCGCGCTCGTAGCGGTGCGAGATCAGTTCGAACAGCAATTCGGCACCGGTCTTGGACAGCGGCACGAAGCCCAGCTCATCGATGATGAGCAGCTTGTAACCGGCCATCTGCTTCTGAACGCGAAGCAGGCGGCGCTCGTCGCGGGCCTCCATCATCTCACTGACCAGGCTCGCGGCGGTGGTGAAGCCAACGGAGAGCCCCTTCTGGCAAGCTGCCAGTCCGAGGCCAAGGGCAATGTGCGTCTTGCCCGTGCCACTTGGGCCGAGGGCAATGACGTTCTCGCGACGGTCGATCCATTCACACCGCGCCAGTTCCAGCACCTGCATCTTGTTGAGCTTCGGTATGGCGCTGAAGTCGAAGCTGTCGAGGCTTTTGACCGTGGGGAATTTGGCGGCCTTGATGCGGCGTTCGACCATCCTCCGCTCCCGGTCGATCAACTCCAGCTCAACAAGCCGGGCGAGGTATTGGACATGGTCCATGCCTTCGGCCGCGCATTGCCGAGCCAGCTTCTGATGTTCCCGCAGGAACGTCGGCAGCTTCAGCGCCTTGAGGTGATGGGCGAGCAGGATTTCCGGGACATCGTTCATGCCGCGTCCTCCGCATTGCCCGACAACAGCCGCATGTAGGAACCGGCCTTGGTCTTCTCGACCGTGGCCTTGGGCAGATAGGGATAGCAGTCGAGGTCCAGTCGGGGCGGACGGCGTTCTACACGACAAAGCAGCAGGTGCTTTACGGCGTCAAAGCCAATCGCGCCCATCTGGAGCGCCTGCTTCACCGCGGCATGCAGATCAGCCAGGTCGAAAGTTTCCAGCAACCGCAGGACCTGGACGTATTCGCGTCGGCCATGCCGGTTCATACGGGCTTCCATCAACCGCCGCAGCGTGGCGAATTCCTCGGGAAGCTCCCAGCCGTGCAACGGCGCGGCCTGGTCGAGTGCGTTGATCTTTTGCTCCAGCAGCGGCAGGTAGTGGATCGGATCGAAGATGAATTCGTCGCGGTCCCAGCATCGGGGATGGTGGGCAATGACCTCGCCCCGACAGCCGATCACCACGTCGTGGACATAAGCCCGGATCCAGACATCCTGATGACCATAGGCGACCGGCACCGAATAGTCGTTGGTCTTGTAGCGCACCAGACACTGGGACGAGACGCGGCCAGTGTCCTGGTCGCAGGCATCGAAGGGTGCGATCGGGAGAGGGCGCATGGCAGCCAGATCGCGTTGCAGCCGCTCGCCGATCGTTTCGCTTTCGCCGCGCAGGACATCGTGCTGGCGCTTGCGGCATTGCTCTTCCAGCCAGAGGTTGAACGCCTCCCAAGTCGCGAACTCGGGGAGCGGCACCATGAAGTTGCGGCGGCAATAACCCACCAGGCCTTCGACATTCCCTTTGTCGTTGCCTTTGCCAGGGCGGCCGTAGCGATCCTGGATCAGGTAATGCGACAGGAAGCCGCTGAACAGGACGGCTCGCTTGCGGGTGCCATCGGGCAGGATCTTCGCCACTAGGCACCGGTCATTGTCATAGACGATCGACTGCGGCACTGCCCCAAAGAAGGCGAAGGCGTGGATGTGGCCGTCCACCCAGGCCTCGGCGACCGCCGCCGGATAAGCCCGCACATAGCACGCGTCGCTATGGGGCAGGTCCAGCACGAAGAAATGCGCCTTTTGCTCGACACCGCCAATCCTGACCATTGCTTCGCCAAAGTCGGCCTGCGCATGGCCCGGTGGATGCGCCAGCGGCACGAACACTTCCTGGCCCCGCCGTTCCCGCTCCCGGATGTAGTCCTTGATGATCGTGTAGCCGCCGGTGAACCCGCATTCGTCACGCAGCCGGTCGAACACCCGCTTCGCCGTATGTCGCTGCTTCCGCGGCATGGAGCGATCCGCCTCAAGCCAGCCCTCAATGATCGGGATAAAGGGATCAAGCTTCGGCCGCCTGACCTCGGCCGTCCGCCGGTAGCCCGGCGGCACCGAGAACGTCATCATCTTCGCAACCGTATCACGGGAGATGTTGAAGGCCTTCGCCGCCTGACGCTGGCTCATGCCCGCCGCGCAGGCCTGGCGAACCCTGAGATATAGTTCCACGCTGAAAATCCTCGCGCCCTCCCTGCTGTCGCAGAAAGGGAAAGGGTGGACGACTTTTACGCCGCCCGCAGCAGCTCCATGCCGCCGCTTCCGTGGCCTAGTTTCTCACTGCCGTTCTCAGTTCCGCCCGTGCCCCCTGACGCCTGATGGGCCAGCACATCCGCCAGGTGAACGACCCCGACCGGCGTATCCTCGTCGTCAATGACTGGATAGCGGGTATGGGCACGCGCCATCATGCCGCGCAGTTCTTCCAGCGTCGTATCGGGGCTGACCCAATCGACCTGAGACCGCGGCACCATGGCATGTTCGACATCCTGCTGCGGGAAGTCGAGGATCCGGTCCATCATCAAGGACAGCTCGACCGGCAGGTCGCCGCTGTCGCGGGAGTCCTCAATAATGTGATGAAGATCGTCCGCAGAGGCAGTGACATCGAGATCATGCACAGGCTCGATCCGCAGGGCGCGCAGCAGCAGGTTGGCCGCCTTGTCGAACAGCCCGATCAGCCAGCCGAAGACGGTCAGGTAGATCAGCGTCGAGCGCGCAAGCTTGCGGGCCAGCGGCTCGGGGTCAGCGATGGCCAGGTTCTTGGGGTAAAGCTCGCCAAAGATCATCTGGATGATCGTGGCAGCGACCAGGGCCAAGATGGTGCCGGTGGCAACACCCACCTCGGTCGGGATGCCCACCCCGCCCAAAAGCACGCCCAGGGACTGGCCGACCAGCGGCTCGGCCACGAAGCCCACCAGAAGGCCGGTGACCGTGATACCCAGTTGCGCCCCCGACAGCATGAAGCTGGTGCGCCGCGTCACCGCAAGCGCCCGCTTGGCCGCGGCATCACCTTGTGCCGCCTGCGCTGCCAGCCGCGCGCGATCCACGGACATGTAGGCGAATTCCTGGGCCACGAAATACCCGTTGGCGGCGATGATCGCCAAGATCACGAGGGTTCCGAACAGAAACAGAAGAAGCGCCTCGATCATCGGCTGGTTCTCCGGCGACTTCGCGGAAGGATAGGCTCTGGGCTGGGATGCATCGTATTTTATTACCTTTGCGGGTGTTCAGGAAGGATGACGTTCCGGAACGGGGTTTAGCGCGTCTGGATTTCTGAAATCCATGACAGGCGGATCACGAGGGAGCCGCCTTGCGGTACTTGAGCGACTTGGCATGGTTGGCGATCCAGTCCATGGCCGCCAGCAGCACGCCCGAGATGACGAAGACCAGGTGAATGACCACCATCCAGCGGATCTGGTCGGCGGGATACTTCCCGACATCCATGAAGACCTTCAGCAGGTGGATGCCCGAGATAGCTACGATCGAGGCGACCAGCTTCAGCTTGAGGGCCGAGAAATCGACATCCCCCTGCCATTCGGGTCGATCCTTGTGATCCATCAGGTCCATGCGGCTGACGAAGTTCTCGTAGCCCGAGAAGATCACGATCAGGAGCAGGTTGGCAGCCAGGCTGAGATCGATCAGCGCCAGCACGCCGAGGATCGCGTCATTGACGGTCATCACCGGAACGATCAGCACGAAGCGCCCCAGTTCCATCAGGAAGATCCAGACCAGGATCACCAGGGCCACGGCTAGTCCGAGATACATCGGGGCCATCATCCAGCGGCTGGCAAACAGCCCGCGTTCAATCAGTCGTTCCATCGTCGTCCTTGGAGAGCTTCGTGAATGTTGCAGGGTCGTTTACGGGGCTGGCGTCACAGGCCCAGCAGCCGCAGAAGCGCGGCCATCAGGATCACGATCGTTCCCCCTAGAAACAGGATCGTGGCGATGCCGAACAGCACTCCGCCCAGGATCCAGACCCCGTCCCGCTCCAAAGCGCCAAGGGCGATGATGGCGATGGCCGCGGCGGGCAAGAGATTGCCCAGGGGGATCGGCAGGATCAGGACGGCCGACAGGATCAGGCAGACGCCCCCCAGGACCTTCATCGCCACAGGAGAGCTTAAGCTTGCCAGGCGCGGGCGCAGCAATCGCTCGACCCTGTTCAGATGAGGCACGGCGCGGGTCACCAATGTGCGAAACTGGGCGATGTCGAAGGATCGCCCGGCCAGAAACTGCGGCAGCCAGGGCAGCTGGCCGCGCATCATCTGCCAGGACAGATACAGCATCGGCAGGCCCAGAACGGCCGAGGTGCCCGGCGGATTGGGGATGACGTTGAACAGGGCCAGGATCAGCAGCAGCCCGATCAGGCCGCGATCACCCAAGGCAATCAGTATCTGCGCAACCGAGATCCGCGGTTCGGTCCATTCCTCGGCCAGACGGGTCAACGCCCGACTGAGGGTCGGGCGCGGTCCGTGGATCAAAGTGTCGGGGCGTCTCATCGAGATCCTTGGGTCGCAGGGACCCCATGCCGGATTTGAAAATGGCAGCACCCGCAGGGATGCGCGTGCTGCCGTCGGCTTTTACTCGTCGCCGCTGTCGTCGAAACCGCCGTCGTCATAGCCCATCTCGTCGTCCATCGGCTCCTCGACGGGCGCCTCGGACGCGGCAGCGTCGCCGGCGAACATGCCGCCAATCGCGTTGCCCAGCAGCACGCCGCCGGCCACGCCCATGGCGGTCTGCGCCGCGCCTGCCATGAAGCCGCCGCCACCCGAGGGACGGCCGCTGTTCCAGGGACCCGAGCCCTGCTGGCCATAGCCTGGCTGCTGCCCATAGGCTGCGGGCTGCGGACGCGGGGCCATCGGGCGCGGCGCTTGGGGCTGGCCGCCACCGAACAGCCGCCCAAGCAGGCCGCCCTGCTGGGGCTGGGACTGCGGTTGGTACTGAAGCTGCTGGATATGATCCTGCGCGGCGTTCAGCGCCTGTTCCTGCACGATCACGGTCTGGGCCAGGTAATAGGCCGCGCCGGGATTGCGGGCGATCAGGTCGCGGATCAGCGCCTCGGCCTCGGGGTCGCGATGGGGCTGGGACTGGGCGGCCTGGCCCAGCTTGTGAAACAGCCCTTCGATGGCTTGCCTGTCGTTGTGGTCCATGACGTCGTCTCCTTTTTTTCTTGCGTCATTCGTCCTGCTGGCCGGTCAGGCTCAGCAGCAGTTGGAAGATGTTGATGAAGTTGAGATACAGCGACAACGCGCCCATCACCGCCAGCTTCTGCTGCGTCTCGGCGTCGTGGTGTTCGCTGTAGGCGCCCTTGATCGACTGCGTGTCCCAGGCGGTCAGGCCCACGAAGACCAGGATGCCGATGACCGAGACGGCGAACTGCAGCGCGGACGAGCCCAGGAAGATGTTGATGATGCTGGCGATGATGACGCCGATCAGGCCCATGATCAGGAAGCTGCCGAACTTCGACAGGTCGCGCTTCGTGGTATAGCCGTAAAGGCTCATGCCCGCGAACATGGCAGCGGCGCCGAAGAAGGCCCGCGCGATGGACGCCCCGGTGAAGACCAGGAAGATCGAGGCCAGCGACAGGCCCATGACGGCGCAGAAGGCCCAGAACAGGGCTTGCGCAGTCGCGCCCGAAACGGTCTCGATGCGGAAGGACAGGAACATCACGAAGGCCAGCGGCGCCAGCATCACCACCCATTTCAGCGGCGTGCTGAAGATCGGCACATAGATCGCCGGAACCGAGGCGACCAGCACCGCGACAAGCCCGGTCACGACAAGGCCCAGGCCCATGTAGTTGTAGATGCGCAGCATATGCGCGCGCAGACCTTGGTCATAGGCGGCGGCGGGGGCGAACCCGGCGTTGCGGCCAGCCTGATGGATGGGTTGCATCATCTTTCTCCAATGAGGTGGTGGTTCAGTAGAGCGTGTCCGACAGCACCTGCGAGGCGTCCAGAAGCGCATCCGCGCGGTCGGCATCGCCGATGAGGACATGGGCGGTCTCGCCGATCTGGAACCAAGCGACGCCCTCGTCGGGGGTCTCGATAAGACGCGGCAAGGTCACGTCGAAACTGCCGGCGCGCACCGCAAAGTGGCTGACCTGGCCCAGATCCGGCGCCTCGAACAGGATCTCGACCCCGGGCCCCTGGGGCGAGGGAAAGACCTGGGCGTCGCGCACCGTCCAGCCTGGATCGAAGCCCGGCAGGCGGATCCCGGTCGCGGCCCGCAGTTCCTCGGCGTCCAGATCCGTGATCTCGGGTTGCGAGGCCAGGGCCGCGCGCAGAAGGCTGACCTCATGGGCGGAAAGCGCGGCCGTGACAAAGGGCGGGGTCGGGCCCGAGGCCTGTCCTTCGCTGATCGACAGCGGCCCAAGACCGGCATGGGCCAGCCAGCCCAGGCCCACCAGCATGGCTGCCGGCACAACGCGCAGGATCCGGCGCAGCGTGGCGTCGCGCCGCCGCGCCAGCACCAAGCGCCGCGCCGCGCCCAGCAGCGGTCGGGGCATGGGCGGCGGCGCCAGGGCACGCCGCAGGTCGCGGTTCAGCGCCAGGTCGCGCATCACGCGGGCCGCGGCCTCGGGATGGCGGGACAGGTGCGCCTCGACCTCGGACCTCTGGGCGTCTGTCAACTGGCCGTCCACATAGGCGTCCAGGTCCAGATCGGTGATCTGCGCGTCAGTGTTCAGCATCGTGACCTCCCACCAGTTTGAGCGACGGCTTGCGCGGGGCCTCGCCATCCTCGAAGGCGCGCAGCCAGGCGCGGGCCCGCGAGACGCGCGACATCACCGTGCCGGGCGGCACCCCGATCACGGCTCCCGCCTCGGCATAGGAGAGGCCTTCGACCGCAACCAGTTCCAGGGCCTCGCGCTGATCCTCGGGCAGCTCCAGGAATGCCCGGCGCAGCTGCGACAGGCGCAGGGCGCTGTCCTGAGGAGCATCGACCACCTGCGGGGACAGCTTGGCATAATCCGCCTCGCGCCGGCCTTCGCTTTGCGCCTGGCGGCGGCGGTCCAGGAAGCGGTTGCGCAGGATCGCGCGCAGCCACGGCCCCGGCGCCTTGCCCGCCGCAAGCTGTTGGCGCTGTTCATGACCGCGCAGCAGGGCATCCTGGACAAGGTCGTCCGCCTCGGCCCGGTCACGGGTCAGGGCAAAGGCATAGCGCCTCAAGGGCGTCAGAAGGGCAAGGATCGGGTCGCGGCGGGTCATCTTATAGAGTTAGACGAAGCCGAGGGCGGTTTCCTTCCATGCGCGCAAAAAAATAAACAGAGGCTCGGTATCCAACAGGATTAAAAAGAGCAGCTTGCACGGATTGCCAAGCGTTCCACGGACAATCGAGGATGACGCCGCTGAGCCTGCCTCATGGCGCCTTGCGACCCTTTCGCCCGGCATTGCGCGGGCTCTTGTCATTTCCACCACCGTCAGTCGATGCGCTTAGATAACGCTCAAACAGCAAACGGTTATTGCTCAGACTGAACTCGACCCGGCAGAACGGACAGCGCCCGGCAGCCGCGCGAGGAATGGCGGCACCACAGTTTGCGCAGTAATCCGGAAGGGGCCGGCGCATTATCTTGTCCTCCAAAGGAAATGGCTACACCTGTGCGGTGTCTTGCAGACCCGGGCTGCAGGTGCCTCAGCCTCCGGCGCTACCTGCAGAACCGTGAACTTACGGTCGACCCCGGCCCGGTTCTTCCCCCGGATCCTACCGCCAGCGGAGAGGCCCAGCAGCGCCGCCCCGATCGGTAACAGGACCGATACCCGTTTACGACCGAGGCCGGTCGGCTTGGCCCATGACAGTGTGTCGCAGACATCACGCGAAGCGTTGGCGTCGCGATAATGTGTGGCATCGGAAAAGCAGATTGGCCATGCGCTCGATGCAGGTTGCCGGTCATGGCATGGAGAGAGTACTGCACAGGCGTCGGGGTCAGGAGCGGGTCACAGCGGGTCATCTTGTATAGGTAGACGAAGCCGGTGGGGATCTTCTTCCATAGCTTCTGGAAAAATTTATCGCATCAACTGCTTTAGAGCGGACCTTGCGGTTTGTCTGTACCTTTCTGGAAGCAGCTCTGCTGTCCTTTAAGCAATCCAGACTGTGTGAAAACGCCTGTGGGATTCCCTGACATCCATGCGGGTGATATGCTCAACCATGGCACATATCTCAGGTAATGAC